>NZ_CP048267.1:0-2297075 GCF_019469245.1 Apibacter sp. ESL0404 | reverse complement strand
ATAATTATTTATTTTTAGTTTTGTTAATATAAAAAAACGGATCTATGCGTATATTATTAAAAAATATATTTGTTTTTATTTTTTTATTAATGATTTATACCCCTTGTGAAGCACAAATACGATATAAATCAGCAACTGTCATGTTTTATAACGTAGAAAATCTCTATGACACCATTCCATCTGCTGATCTTATTAACGGCACCCTGGATCCTAATGATCCAAAGTATCAAATAAGCGTATCCGAAGATGAAGCTTTACAATCCGGATATGAGGTGTACCGAGGTGAACTATCCTTCAATAAACTAAAAGGAAAAAAGGTAGTCAGAAAGCATATTTTAACCGATGAATTCCATTACAAAGGTTCCAAACGCTGGGATACAAAAAAATATAAAGAAAAAATCAATAACATCAGCCGAGTTATATCCGAAACCGGAAAAACCGAAACTCAATCTATGCCGGTAATCATTGGTTTATGTGAAATTGAAAATGAGCATGTATTGAATGATCTATGCGAAGCCATCAATAAAAGAGGAGGAAATTATGAATTTATTCATCTCAATTCTTTCGATGAAAGAGGCATTGACGTTGGCTTATTATATAACAAAACAAGGTTTATCCCCCAAAATAAACAAAAGCTGTTAATAAATTTACCCAGACAAGAAGGTTATAAAAATTATACACGCGATATACTACTGGTAGAAGGTCTGTTAGAAGGTGAAAAAATGTATTTCTTCGTCAACCATTGGCCTTCCCGACGAGGAGGTGAACAAAGAAGTCTTCCCAAAAGGATGGCGGCTGCCAAAGTCTTAAAACAAGCAATGGACAGCCTCATAAGCATCAACTCAAAGGCAAAAATAGTAGCTATGGGTGATTTTAATGATGATTGTACCAGCCCCAGCATTAAAAAAGGGTTAAATACGGTATCTAAAAAAGAAAACGTGACAACCGGTTCTTATTATAATCCCGCAGAGAACTTATTTAAAAAAGGATTAGGAACTATTGCCTATCAAGATTCATTTAGCTTTTTCGATCAACAAATTATGTCTCCTGCCCTTGTTACAGATCAGGAAGGTTATCACTTTTATAGAATGAATGTGTTTGCGCCTTTTTATTTAATTACACAAGAAGGTCCTTACAAAGGCTATCCCTACCGTACTTTTTCTAATAATAATTATACGGGGGGATATAGTGACCATTTTCCGGTTTATACTATTCTTATTAAAGAAATTAAATGAGTGTAATTTAATATAAATTATCCTTATAAAATACCATCTACTATAACAGCTTAAACTTACCAACATACCAATAAAAAAAGCGAGATAATTCCCGCCTTTAATGTTTTCACAACGGAATAATCCTTATTGTGAATTGCTTTCAAATTTTATTTGCTTCAAAGATAATCAATAAATCAAACTAATTCATCATAAATATACATTTTTTTTATTTCTAATTAGTTTATACTTTTATTGAATAATTACTAAAACCAAATAGATCATTATGTCTTTTAAGAAAATTCTTGGCCTGAACGTAGGAGTATCTTCAATTGGCTGGGCTGTTGTCCGTGAAAATGAAGAAAATCCAAATTTAAATACTATTTCCAAATTAGGGGTGCGGGTAATTCCTATAACCAAAGATGAAAAGAATAATTTTGAGAAAGGATTGTCTGTTACACCCAATGCAGAAAGATCTTCAGTAAGAAGCGCTAGAAGAAACCTTCAACGTTTTAAGCTGAGAAGAAATAACTTAATCGCATTACTACTTCAAAACCAAATTATTTCATCCAACTCTTCCTTGACAGAAAAAGGTAAATTTACCTCTTTCGAAACCTTAAAAAATCGAGCAAAAGCAACAAAAGAAAGAATAGAACTGGAAGAATTAGCCAGGGTTTTACTTCATATAAACAAAAAGAGAGGATATAAAAGCAGTCGAAAAGTAAAAAACAATGAAGATGGGAAGACAATAGACGGAATGGAGATTGCTAAGCTTTTATATGAAAAAAAGTTAACTCCCGGGCAATATATTTACCAACTTATAAAAAAAGGGAAAAAGCAAATTCCTGACTTTTACCGTTCCGATTTAGAAAAGGAATGGTCCGCATTATGGGATTTTCAAAAAAAATATTATCCCGATATTTTGACCGAAGATTTTAAAAAAGAACTGGAAGGAAAAGGACAAAGAGCAACTGCCGCTTTATTTCTAAAAAAATATGGAATCAGAATCGCCATAAATAAAGGGAAAAGAGATGAAAAAAAGTTACAAGCCTTTAAATGGAGAGACCAAGCAGTCTCGGAAAAAATAACTCTTGAAGAAATAGCCTATGTTTTGGCTGAAATAAATAACCATATTGCTAATTCCAGCGGATATTTAGGCGCAATTAGTGATCGCAGTAAAGAGCTATATTTTAATCAACAGACAATAGGCGAAAATCTTTTTTCCCAAGTAGCAAAAAATATTCACACCAAATTAAAAAATCAAGTATTTTTGAGACAAGACTATCTTGATGAGTTTGAGCAAATATGGGAAACTCAAGCGCAATTCCACCCTCAACTTACTCCTGAGCTAAAAAAAAAGATTCGAGATTCCGTTATCTTTTACCAACGTAAACTTCGTTCCCAAAAAAGATTAATTAATCTTTGTGAATTTGAAAACAAAGAAATTGAAATAAAGAAAAACGGAAAAAAGAAAAAGAAAAAAATCGGTTTAAAGGTTGCCCCTAAGTCCTCCCCTCTTTTCCAACAGTTCAAAATATGGCAAAGCCTTGGTAATGTACTTATCAAAAGGGAAGGAAATGATCGTCCGTTGACGTTAAAAGAAAAAGAATTACTATTTACAGAACTGAATATTAAAGGAAACCTATCCGGACCAAAGGCTTTATCCCTATTAGAATTGCCCTCTAAAGAAACTAAAATCAATTTTACAATCCTGGAAGGAAATCGAACTCAAGAACAGCTTTACCGAATTTATCTTAAAATTTTAGATATAGAAGGATATAATGTTTTTGAACTTTTGGACATACCGGAAGACCAAGAAGAGTTAAAACCGGGAGACAGTAAAATCCCTGCCGCCGAAATCAAAGAAATAGTAAAATCTGTCTTTGAAACATGTTCTATTTCTACTTCTATATTAGATTTTGACCCGTTGCTTCCGAATCCTGAATTTGAAAATCAAAGCGCATATCAGCTCTGGCATTTAGTATATTCTTATGAAGGAGACAATTCTACTTCGGGAAATGATAAATTGTTGGAACTGTTAACTACTAAATTCGGATTTAAAAAGGAGTATGCACAACTCTTTGCTTCTATCTCATATGATTCAGAATATGGTAATTTAAGTAGTAAGGCAATGCGAAAAATTTACCCCTATTGTAAAGAAAATACTTTTAGTGAGGCATGCCTATTGGCGGGATATAAACATTCTAAACATTCCCTGCCCCGTGAAGAGAGTAATAATCGCAAATTAAGAGATCAACTCGAAATTTTACCTAAAAATTCTTTGAGAAGCCCTGTAGTGGAAAAAGTCATAAACCAATTAATTAATCTGGTAAATTCATTAATGGATGAGTATGGTGCATTTGATGAAGTACGCCTTGAACTAGCAAAAGAGCTCAAAAAAAATGCTAAAGAGCGAGAAAAAATTTCAAAAAATAGGGATGCTGCTAAAATTCGATATCAAAAATATTCAGAAATACTAAAAAAAGAATTTAATATTTCGAACCCCTCAAAGAACGATATAACTCGCTATCGATTATATTTAGAATTGGAAGCGAACGGTTTTAACGATTTATATACTGACACTCCTATAAATAAAGATTATCTTTTTACAAACAACTATGATGTTGATCATATCATCCCGCAATCCAAAGTATTTGATGACAGCTTTTCCAATAAAGTACTGGTACCCAGACAAGCAAACCTTGAAAAAAGTAATTTAACTGCTTTCGATTACCTATCTAATCAAGGAAAAGAGAAAGAAGAACACTTTCAATATGTAATTTCAGAATTATATAAGAAAGGAGCTATTTCCGAAACCAAATATAAAAACTTACGTAAAAAAGGCTCCGAAATAGGAGAAAGTTTTATCAACAGAGAGTTGCAAGATACACCATATATTGCCGGAAAAATTAAGGAACTCCTTTTTGAAATTGCTCCCGATGTGGTTACTACTTGCAGTGATATTACTTCTAAATTACGTAAAGATTGGAACTTAACTGATCTTATGAAAGAATTGAATATTGAAAAATTCCGTAACGCCGGACTTACAAAGTTGGTTGAAAATTCAAGAGGTGAAAAAAAAGAAATGATCATCGATTGGGACAAAGGAAATGACCATCGTCATCAAGCTCTCGATGCTTTACTTGTTGCTTTTACATCCCGAAATCATATTCAATATTTAAATCATATGAATGCTCGGGACGATGAAAAACATAAACGACATGCAGTTATTCTTGCTATTGAAAAGAAGATCAAATATGATAAAATCAATGAAAATGGAAGCAGCTCCTCTCGATTTACTTTTCCAACTCAAAATTTTCGACAAGAAGTCGAAAAGCAATTAAAAGAAATATTGGTTTCATACAAAACTAAAAATACGGTAACCACTGTAAACTTAAATAAACCTAAGAAAAAAGGGGGATATTCGCCCAAGCTTGAACTTACGCCAAGAGGCCCTTTACATAAAGAAACCATTTATGGGATGTCAAAAATTTCCCGGACTAAAGAAATAATGATTTCTTCAAAATGTAACTATGAGACGGTATCAATGGTTCAAAATCCTATATACAAAAATGCTTTATTAAAACGATTGAATGATCATTTCAATGATCCTAAAAAAGCTTTTTCCGGTAAAAATTCCGTAATTAAAAAACCAATTTTTTTGAATGCTTATTCAACCGATACCATTCCTGAAAAAGTTACCATCCAATGGTTTGAAAAAGTTTATACTATAAGAAAAGCTATTACCCCCGAAAATTTTAAAAATGAAAAAACTATTGAAAAAGTATTGGATCCCACTACCCAAAACATACTAAGAAATCGATTAAAAGAAGCCCATGGAAATGCTAAAGAAGCCTTTTCAGATTTGGAAAAAAAACCCATCTGGCTAAACCAAGAAAAAGGAATCTGCATTAAAACAGCAACTATAATCGGAGTTAGTAATGTGGAATCGCTACATACTAAAAAAGACCATTTCGGAAACGAACTTTTAGATTTAAACGGCAAACCTATTCCGGTAGACTTTGTGAGTACGGGAAATAACCATCATGTAGCTATTTATGAAGATGCAGAAGGAAACCTACAGGAAAAAATAGTCAGTTTTTTTGAAGCGGTCGAAAAAGTAAATCAAGGACTTCCCGTAATTGATAAATTCTATAATGAAAACCTGGGTTGGAAATTTCTTTTTACCATAAAACAAAACGAGATGTTTTTATTTCCTTCAGAAGATTTCAATCCGAATGATCTAGATATCAACGATGAAAAAAACTTAAATCTAATTTCCCAACATCTATTCAGAGTCCAAAAATTAGCTTCTAAAGACTATTATTTTAGACATCATTTGGAAACCGGCATTGAATTTAATGATGCAAATTTAAAAAGAATAATCTGGAGGAGGGAAAGACCTAGTGGGGTTAGAAATATCGTTAAAGTTCGTTTGAATCATATGGGGAAAATTGTTCATATCGGTGAATAAAAACAACACCCCAACACTGTAATTCCATAAACCACAAACAGATAGCCTGTAGTTATTTTCAAAGAAACCCTGAAACCAACCCATAACTTTGTTCAGACAACCCAACAGCATCTTTGTGATGATCAACAAGTTAAAGTAAAAATAACCGTAGAAGTTATAAATTCTGATAAAAAAATCTTTATCTTAGCCGAATAATTTTCACAAAGCCTAACTTATGAATATAACGTCTCGTTGTTTCGTGTATAGTTTATTTAGTGTAAATCGGAAACTCATTCCTATGGAATTTTTCCGCTTGTAAACCCGTAAAAATAAAAAAGTAAAGAGAATTTTTTTTAATTCCTTTACTCCCACTAACTCAACCTTAAAAAAAACTAACTCCATGCCCGATAAAAAACCCGATCATTTAGCCTTAGTAGTAGAAGGAGCTTGCGTAAGCTGCAACCGAGGAAGCCTTCCCGAATGTATTTTAAAAGTAAAGCATAAGGATGATGACAAATACCTGGCCAACCAAAAGAAAATAGCCACTTGGCTGGAAGATGACCAAGACCACATGAATTTTGGATTGTGTAACCGAAGCAGCCCCCAGCCGGCCTGCACCCCGCAAATTTCATGGAAAGATTATTATCAAAACGCCGAATTCGGCAAACAAAAACCACTGACGGAAGCTTCCTACGGGGAGTGTAAGTATAAGGGGAAAATCACCATTAAAAACCACGGCCAAAAGGTCAAACTCTCGGCTAAAATTTTTAAAAAACACCTCAGGGAATCGTATGATCTCTTTATGATAAGTCCGAAGGTTGCGGCTTCATTAGGAAATACCATTCCCTCGGTAAGCAAAATAGATTTGGTTTCTTCTAGCGTTCCCAAGCAAACGATTCCCCCCCACCGAGAAGTGTGCTTTGAAATAGGCGGAGCGGTTAAAACAATAACCCTTCAGGCCTCGGTAAGGGAAAAAGACGATGCAAGTCTGGTCAATTGGGCCTACTACAAAGGAGATACTCAAAAAGACCGAATAAAAACCTATCTGGAATACGGAAGCACACACCAAGTAAACCTGGAAGAGCTACCTGAAGGCAAGACCACCATCTTCGGATACGGAAAGGTTCCCATAGGAGATTCTACCAAAATAATCATCCATCGCAAAGCAAACAAACTCGAGGAAATTGTTGTCAACGCAAAGCAGGTTTCCAAAGAGAAAATCGTGGAACTTCCCAAAAATACCCCCGCCTATTTTACCCCTCGCTATACCTTTCCCGATTCGGAAAAAACCAAGTTTTTTATGTTGCAAGGCATGCGATGGCGCATCAAAGATTTGAACGGAACGATCTTATATACCAATGCTCCGGGATTTTCTGCCGCTCATAAAAACAGCCCTTTGGGAGCGCAAATTCTCTCGGGAAGCCTGATGGCTTCTTTTCGCAACAGCGGCTCTTATGTTATAGAGTTGGAAGACCATAATTATGTTCCGATGGGAATGTTGCCTAATCGGCGCATGTTGACCGTAAAAATAAAAAACCGATCGGCAGAAAATATAGTAAACCTGGGAAGCGACAAGATACGAAAAGACGGCATTTTTCATCTGAAAGTCTCGAAAATCAAGTATAATTACGAAGGAATGATCGGATTAGGGAATCGGGTTTTTTGGATTGTTCAAAAAGACGGGGGGAAAGTCATACGGTTAGGACTTAAAGAAGAGTTAAAGATCAGTGTTGCAGCGCTTATCGAAGAATTCAAAAAACAAGGGCAGCCTGTAACCGACCTTTACGGGATTTATAAATTTCGAGCCTTCGGGGAAGATAAAGACTCGGCAGCTGTTTTGGGAAAAGGTCCGGATACGGCATGGATTGAAGTGGGCAAGAACCGTTTGGAAAGCATCAGCGGTCCTGAAAAAATACCCGTGGGAGCAGAAGCTGTCTATAAGATCCAAGCCTTGATGCCTCTGCAAGCGGGAGAAACGCCGCAATGGACCTGTCCGCATTCTGTCGAGTTGAAATGGAGTCTGTCCTCCGACCGTCAACAAGCGGTTTTACGAATGGACAGGAAAGATAAAGTTACTTTTTCGGCCCAACTGCAGGGAGAGGAAGTAAGTCGCCGTTCGGCAGAAAAAACCGTACAAGCGGAAGAGGTTTTTCTGGAAAGAGCCTTGTGGTGTTACAAAAACGGAACCAGAAGGACCGAGACGGGCTGGGAGGAAGAAAATTATTTCTACCTTAGTTTAAAAGGATTGGACAGCGTTGGAATCAAAGTAACGATTTGGGCAGAACATCCCAACTTTGAACCGTTGGAAACCTTCCGCCGACAAGAATGTTTGATAAAAGAACTGGATGCCGCCTTGGATGAAAAAGGAAGTTGTCAACTTTCCTTTATTGTGGACCGGGAAAGTAAAGAAAAGATACAAACCATCAATCCCGACCCTAAAGTACAGACCCAACTTTTTTTTACGGTGGAATTTACCTCAAAAGAACCGTTGGATCTTTCTCGCATATCCTTGATTCATACGGCAGACGGTCAAGAGGTGGAAACGGTGCATATAGACGGGAAAACGTTATATTTGGTATTGGATCGCAGAGAATATTTGAAAGTCCCTGCTCCTGCGCGCATTACTTCTTTGTGTTTTTCTAATGAGGCAGCGGATGATGTTCAGATAAAGACTACTGAGTACGGCATAAAGCATACGGTTTGGGTACATACCGTGGGTATGGCTAAGGAAAAACTGACGGTGATTGTGTATAAAAAATTGGGGGCGGATGATTGGGCGGATTCTTATAACGAAAAGCAAAAGTCCTTTATGGTGGCAACACAGGCAAAGAGATATGAGGCAGAAGTGGTGGGGACCGACGGCTTACTGTCGCTGGATTTTACCCCGGAGAGGGACCCGAACGTTCCGAGCCCTCAGGTGTTCTATATCGCCGTTTTTAAGGAGGAAAAGGATGCGAACGATGCAACGGTTTGGGTGGAATTGGAATCTCAGCTGAAGACGGTAAACAGGGATTCGTATGAAAAGGTTTTTAATGAGGAGTATTCGCAGGTGGGCATTGCCATGCCCACTTTGGAGGAAGGGCAAACTCCTACCGCGGAACAATTAAAAAAGGTGGAATCTGGTTTTTTCCGTTTTTTTAATCCGCTCTATGTTTCTGATCTGGGAAATCTTGAAGATTTATCTTCTGTTTCTTTGGTTACTGTGGCCAGGGGGAAGAATTTGATGAAAAAACGTAATTGTTATTGTCATCGAGATTTTACCGAAGAAGAAATGGAACAATTGCTGATCCATATGAACGGGAATACGAAACTGTGGACCGACGGATTGATTAATGACAACAGCGTAAAAAGTTTAACTAGGGAATTAAACCAAATGTTTCGCAGATATGGTATTAATACTTGCATACAAAAAATTACTTTTTTGGCTCAAGTAAATGCAGAGACGGGATTTTTTAAATTATCGCAAGAAAAACCGAGTAAATATAAATCCAGTACTTCCTTTTATAAAGGGAGAGGATTGATTCAACTTACCGGTAATTTAAATAAGGATGGAACTGCTTACGATGATCCCGGACCTTATAAAAAGTATGGAAAATATTTAGCAGACAATGGTTATCTGAAAAAAGAAGAGGAAGGAATATTTATCAGCGATCCTGATTTGATATCCAAAGATTTACATTATGCCATAGACAGTGCCGGTTGGGAATGGGAGGTTTTTAAAAGGGTTTCAAAATGGGAAGATAAAGACTATGATTCGGCTAAAATAAAAGAAGTTAAGGCATGGAAAAGGGAGCGTTTTAGTAAGGGATTAGATCAAAGTTTAAATCGATTGGCTTTGGTTATGGAAGAAAGCGGAGAGGAGGAAAATTATTTTTGGTTACAATCTAAAATACTTAACGGTTACTCGCCAGGTCATAAAGATAAACCCGATCCGCATGGTTGGGAAAAGCGTAAAGAAGGACTTAGAAAGTTAAAAACATGGTTTAAGTACGACAAAGCTGTTTGTAGAGGGGGCAAAGAGTTGGAGCTGGAAGAAGAAGGAGTATTAGCTAAGATGAAAAGACTAGTTGACAATCATTATGAATATAAACAAGAAACAGACCAATACAGAACAGAAGTCAGTGAAGCCGGGTTGAAATTTATGGATTGTTCAGAGTTAGTAAGCAGATATCTGTATGAATTAGAAATAGGCATAAATAAAGCTAAAAATGAACCAATCTATATGACCACATCAGGAATGACCAGTGAAAAAGAATTTAGGAAGCTGTTAGGTAACAATAATATAGACTTAGTAGGCAAAGAAGAAAGTTTTAAGCCACAAAGGGGAGATATATTTGTATGGAGAAGTCCCTCCAAAGGAGGTCATACAGGAATAGTCTATAAATATGATCCACAAAAAGATTTAGTTACAATTTTAGAGGCTATAGGAAAGTTTGGAAGTGCAGATGAATCACAAAATACAGTTGCTAATGGAGGATTTCCCGGAAATAAGCAAACGCGTACATCCGTTTATAAGCGCACCAGTAAAGCCCTGGTAAATCATGAAGGATGGATTGGATATTTCAGACCTAAAAATTATACAAAAAAATTATAAAAACCTAAAAATGATCAAACAAATATTAATATTACAATTTTGTCTATTTACCTTTTTGGCAAGTTGTCAGGAAAAAAAACAAGTAAACCAAGAACAAAAACAAATAATAGACCAAGAAAACAAAGAAGAAAAAGAAGAAAAGCAAATGCAAATAATAGATACAATGCAAAACTTAGATATGACTTCGATGAAAAAGATGCTCAATGAAGCTTATTATTGTATAGACACAGAAACACCAATATATGATAGCCATGTTAATTGGATTAATTCAGAAATTTTAAAGTCTTTACTTAGCAACGGATATAAAATGCCGACCAGAGAAGAATTTCAGGCAAAGATTCAAAAAGTATTCGGAGTAAATATGAAGATAAATCAACCTTGCAGAATGAATAAAATAGGAGATGAATTTATCTTTTTATATGGCAGTCAATATATGAAAGATGAAAAAAGTGGAGAAAATAAAGGTATCTCAAGATCTGAATATTTTCCTTCAGATTATACAGGTAATATTGTTTTAATGTTGAAAAATAGTTATATGAGCTTTCTGATATCACCAGTTAGGGTTGTAGAATTTCCAATAGATAGTGCTTCATATAAAGTAAAAATACCTCAATATGTAATTTCTCGTAACAAATACATCCTTAATGACGATAAAAGCCAGTTTCCATGGCTGGTTACGCAAGATGAATTTTTTATGCGCAGTTTAGTAACAGACTTTGGTTATACGGAAGATAAAAAACTATTACAATGGGTGATTGAAAACACCCATCTTCCATTTTTTTATACTTATGCAAAAAAAAATGATTTACAAGAATTGGGAAAATTATTATGGACTAAAGATTGTAATGGAGAAATACGAGTTCATCAAAATACCTTAGATATTCTAAAAGAAATGTCCACCCCAAATGAAAATTTATATATCATGTATGTAGCAGAATATTTATCAAATTATTTGGTATCCTCAGCAATTAAAGAAGAAAAATTGACAATAGAACAAAAAGCCAAAATAGCTGCTCAATTGTTGTATTGGGGAGAGCAATATAAATACGATAAACATTACGATTATAATCAAATGTTTATGGGGCATTTCTGGCATATTATTGATAATGGCACTTATGAAAAGGAATTTAAAAAGAATAATTATTACGGTTTACCCAAATTTAAAGAGTGGTATGAAGCAGCGAAAAAAGAAGAAAATATATTTGAAGGTTATGAAGATTATTTAAATGATGAACCACAACCATTAGATTATGAATTTAAAGCGAGACCAATAAAATAATTATTTTTTAAATAAAATTTAAAATAAAGACAACTTTAACTAAGACACTTGTGCTCGAAAAGCACATTTTTTTGCACAATCTCGGGAAGAATCGGGCTTAGATTTAAAAGGAGCCCTAGAAGGAGAAAGTTTAAATTATGCTGCGCAAGATTTACCCAAACATTTCATTAACTTCAGCAGCACAGGAAAATTAGAGGGGCCTCCTAATGAATTAGCCTATCAATATGGAAGGACGGCTCAGCACCCGGCCAATCAAAGAAAAATAGCAGAAATAGCTTACGGCAATCGTAAGGAATTAGGAAATAAAGGAGGAGAAGACGGCTGGAGATTTAAAGGTCGGGGATTGCTTCAGATAACCGGAAGAGAAAATTACGGTAAAATTCAAAAGCAAATAGATCAACAAGCGCCCGATAGTGGTTTTAATGTATTTACCTCCGCAATTAATGAAAAAGGCTATACCCCGTATCAGGCAGCCCTAACGGGAATGGCCGACTGGTATAAAGATAAAATGTATTTGCAGGCAGATGAAACTGGGAATCTTTCCGATGATAAGGTAGTGGATCTGATAATAAATATATTAAATAATAATACAGACTCACGTCCTAAAAGAAAAGTATGGTACAGAGGAGGAAAAGAAGGGAAATTATCCGTAGCCGTTGAAAACTCAACTAAAGTCCTATTTAAGGTAGCAGAATGTGAAAGGGTAGACAAGCCGTTAGACTATATTGATGGCGATTTAAAGATACAACAGGGAATAGACTGGTTATTAACCAAAGCCATAAGCCAGGAAGAAGCAAAAGCAGGAAAACCGTATAAAGTAAGATATGCCAACGATCAAAACCGAGTAGAAGAATCGGGAGAAAATACGATGGATTGTTCGGAATTAGTGTGCCGATATTTACAAAAAATAGAATGGAGTAAAAAGGTAATGGCAGGAAATACAAGGATACTGCACGACTTTGGGGAAACCTATTCGGAATATTTACTGAAACATGATGATATAAATTACAAACCTCAAAAGGGAGATATATTTATATGGAAAAATAAAAGCGGAGGAATGGGTCATACCGGAGTAATTATCGATTACGAAGAAAAAAAGATAAAAAAGAAAAATGAAGAAGGAAAAGATGTTGAAGAAACCCTGGAAATAGTTACCACCATTGAGGCGATCAGTTCTTCTAAAACACCCTATGGGATGGATAAAACTTTAGATATGAAGGGAGTTATTAAACTCAAATGGTTAAGAAATTCTTACCATTTAATCGGTCATCCTCTAAAAAATGGTAAAGGGCATGAGGTCTCACCTTGCCGTTTTTATACTCCTAAAGTTCATTTTAGTAAGGCAGATAAAAAAATACGGTGGAAAGATCAAGGGTACACCTTTGAAATAAATAAAAAATAATAAAAAAATAAAGAATTATGAGAAAGATATTAATCTCATGTATACAAGTATTGGTTTTATTTTCTTGTCAAGGCCAAGAAAATAAAACGGCAATACAACTTAATAATGAAAATAAAGAAGCAACAACAAAACCTATTGAAAAATCGACAGAAAATAAGCCCGTTATGAATAATGATATAGATTTAAAAAAAATAGCCGAGCATATTGAACTACAAAAACGGGTTTTTGTCATGGATCATATTCCGGATAATGAGTATGTTGCCACCCGGGAAGATTTAGACTTGCAACAACCCTTAATTGAAAAAATGCTGTTAAACAGCGGATATAAATTTCCGGAGTATGCCGAATTCAAAGAACGTGTAAAATATCTTTTTGGAATCGATCTGGATAAAAGTAAAGAAACGATAGTTACCTTATATCCACTTCGTTTTGCCAATCATAGGGGGGTAGCTTATACGGATGAGGAGATAAAAGGTAATGTCAGTAAAACCATGACTTTTGATCAGTATAAATACACGTTTGCATACTATGAATGGAACTTATTTATTGATAAAGAAAGAAAAATAATAACCCCCATGGTTTTTTTGGAGGATTTAATAAAAATAAATAGTATCGATAAAAAAGAGTATGCGATTAAACAAAACTTGAAAGTAATAACCTTAAATAAATACTTAATGTATGGAGATAAAGCCGGTTTGATATATTTACTTTCAAGGGAAAAAGAATTGGCCCATGACTTATTATTAAATTTCAATTATGATAAGGAAGATAAAATTAATAAAAGTGTTTTAGATAGTTTGTATAATCGATGTAATCCAAGAAGTTATGAGTTTGGGCAAGAGGTTAGAAGTTTAATTTTTGTAGATAATTTTAAAACGGATGATAAATTATATATCAGAGAAGGAATATTAAAAACGATAGAACATATAACTAATGAGAATGAAGGCACCTATGCGATAGAATTAATTGACAGCACATTATATCTATTAAGAGAATTAGATAAAAGTGATTTAACAAAAGCGCAAAAAGGATATAGTTATAAAAAAATAGGGTATTTAGCCAATACCTGTGATCCGCTATTTAGGAAATATCATTTATCAAGAACTGTAAGGTGGGGAAACGGAAATATCTTAGGTGCATATCACGCCTCATTAATAGATGATTTGGAACCTTGGTATGATTTAAAAAACACCTTTATAGAAAACAACTACTATAATTTACCCCATTTAGAAGAAATGGTAGAATATGCAGAAGAATTTACTGATAAGGAGACTCCGGAATAATTTAAGCAAGGTACACGTAAAGGTTCAGATATAATATAAATATTGGTATTCAAAAAGATTACTTTTTTGGCTCAAGTAAATGCAGAGACGGGATTTTTTAAATTATCGCAAGAAAAACAGAGTAAATATAAATCCGGTACTTCCTTTTATAAAGGGAGAGGATTGATACAACTTACCGGTAATTTAAATAAGGATGGAACTGCTTACGATGATCCCGGACCTTATGAAGATTATGGAAAATATTTAGCAGACCATGGTTATCTGGAAAAAGGAAAGGAAGGAATATTTATCACCAATCCTGATTTGATATCCAAAGATCTACATTATGCCATAGACATTGCCGGTTGGGAATGGGAGGTTTTTAAAAGGGTTTCAAAATGGGAAGATAAAGACTATGATTCGGCTAAAATAAGAGAAGTTAAGGCATGGAAAAGGGAGCGTTTTAGTAAAGGATTAGATCAAAGTTTAAACCGATTGGCTTTGGTTATGGAAGAAAGCGGAGAAGAGGAAAATTATTTTTGGTTGCAATCTAAAATACTTAACGGATATTCGCCAGATCATAAAGATAAACCCGATCCGCATGGTTGGGAAAAGCGTAAAGAAGGGCTTATAAAGTTAAAAGCATGGTTTAAGTACGACAAAGCTGTTTGCAAAGGAGAGAAAGAGTTGAAACTAGATACAGGAAATAGGGCGCCATGGATGTTATTTGCTGAAGAAGAACTTAAAAAGTATGGAGGTATAAGACAAAATAGAACTCCTTTAAAAGAAAGAGTAATTGAATATTTTAGAACTTCTAAAGATACCTGGGATAATGAAAAAGGGTATTGGTGCGGAGCATTTGTTAGATGGTGTTTTGCACAAACAACAGATTATAATTATGTGTTTGATTCATATGATTCAGTAACGGCGTTTAATTGGCTTTCATCAGAGCATAAAACAAATAAAGGGATACATAGTAAAAGATCTAATGATGTTGAAGCAATCCTTAACATAAAAGATATATTTGTTGGTGCTATAATTATTTTTAGTTATAGCCACGTAGCTTTTGTATTAGGACAGTCAGAAGATGAAAAATTAATTTATTATTTGGGTGGAAATCAATCTGATAAAACTGCTGATGATGGTCCTGGAAAAAGAACAATTTGCATCGGCAAAATTTCCAAGTCTAAAATGAATAGTGAATTTTGGTTATCTAAGCCTAAAAACTATACTCCGACAAATGAAGATAAACAATTGCCAAAACTAAATGTTTCTGCTTATACATTAGATTATACAAGTACTCGTTAAATATTATATATGAAAAAAATAACAATTATTCTATCTCTAATCATATTGCCAAACTGTAAAGGTCAAGATAGTAAATTAAGCGAAAGAATATCCGAAAATTTAAAAACTCAAAAAAATATGTTAACTGTAGAAAATATTTTGAAAGATCAATTAGAGTCAGGCTCATCAGGCTTATATGAGGAAACAGCTGATGGAGAAACATATAATTATAAAAATAAAGATTTAGAAGTGACAATTCCTATATTAAAGGAAAAATTAGAAATTTCAGGATTTAGATTTCTTAATAATGAAGATTTTAATTCGAGAATTAAAGTATTATTTGGAAGAATAATAAATTCTAACTCAGATTCAAAATATTTATATTTATCTCCAATAGATAAATGTGAAAGAGTAATCAATTTTTATAGAAATAAAAATACTGCTAGTGCAAATCTACCATCATATTATATAATAAAGAATATAAATTTTATAACAGATTTGTATGCACTACCAGAATTAATAAATTATCAAAAAGAATATCCAAATTTAGCTAAAATTGAAGATTCAATTAAAATTCATATAGTTAAAGATGGTAACAATGTAAAATTGAATCTTTGGAAAAATGAAAAAGACTTAGCAAAAAGAAGGTTTATAAATCAACAATTATTAATTTCCCGAAACAAATACTTATTTAATGACGATAAAAGTCAGTTTCCATGGCTGGTTATGCATGATGAATTTTTTATGCGCAGTTTGGTAACTGAATTTGGTTATACTGAGGATAAAAAACTATTGAAATGGGTGATTGAAAATACGGATTTACCACTATTTTCAAAGTTTGCCGAAACAAAACATTTGAAAGAATTGGGAAAACTATTATGGACCAAGGATTGTAATGGAGAAATACGAGTACATCAAAATACCTTGGATTTACTCAAAGAATTATCTACCCCACATGACGATTTATATATTCTGTATGTAGCAGAGTATTTATCAAATTATATGGCATCCTTTGCAATTAAAGAAGAAAATTTGACAATAGAACAAAAAGCAAAAATTGCTGCTTATTTATTGTATTGGGGAGAGCAATATAAATACGATAAACATTATGATTATAATCAAATGTTTATGACCCGATTCTATTACTATCATTTTGAAAGAGAGGCTTACGAAAAAGAATTTAAAAAGAATAATTATTACGGTTTACCTAAATTTAAAGAATGGTATGAGGCAGCGAAGAAAGAAAAAGATTATTTTAATGGAGGAGAAGGAATGGAAGATGATCCAAACCCTTATGATTACAGGCGTATTGCAGAACCAATAAAATAATAATCCCTTTTTAAATAAAATTTAAAATAAAGACAACTTTAACTTAGACACTTGTGCTCGAAAAGCACATTTTTTTGCACAATCTCGCGAAGAATCGGGCTTAGATTTAAAAGGAGCCTTAGAAGGTGAAAGTTTAAATTATGCTGCGGAAATTGTCATTATACTTTAAATAGTTCATACTGGGCTTGCAAAGTTTTTAAATGAGTTCCAAAATGAAAAAAATAATTTTATTGATTTGAAACTACTAAAATAAGTTAAACAATAAAAAAAAACAGGATTGACTCCTTTAACATAAATGTAAACCGAATCTGATGGATGGATTAATAGCTTAATTGAAAGTTAAATTAGGGTACTATTCAATCAGTTTTGAAAACAATACAAAACAAAAAAATAAAATACCCATTTAAAAGTCAATACTATATTTCTATATCTAATAAAATTTGAAATCAATTCACAACATTACATATTTTCCAACCCTTATGGGCACTTGTGATTTGATTTATACCATTATGATTTAAATTACCTAAAAGCGATTCACAACATCCTTACATCAAGTTGTTCACTAGTTGTTATTATGAAAACTCGGTATATCTAATAAAATTTGAAGCAATTCACAACACTAAGTATACTTCATCGTAATAATTAAAGTTGTGAATGATCACTAAAACATCATATTAAAAAAGCATTATCAGCATGACATCATCACTCTTTTAAAGACAAAATGATTACAATTTTGCAAATATATAAAAATTACCATTCTTTATCCAAGAATACTCTATTTAATTAAATATCAAACCCAACATTTAAAAAGCAAAATAGTCGAAATTAATGGGTTACCTTAAATGTTAAAAAACATCCTTTTTTAGAATATTTTTTAAATCAGTTTATATATTTGCATTTATGTTTTTTAGTAGTAACGTTAAGGATAAAAATTCTAAAGCAAGAGCAGGTATTTTGCAAACCGATCACGGAAAAATAGAAACCCCTATTTTTATGCCGGTTGGAACGGTTGGAACAGTAAAATCAGTACATCAAAGAGAACTTAAAGAAGATATTAATGCCCAAATCATTTTAGGAAATACTTATCATCTATATTTAAGACCGGGCACCGATATATTATACAAGGCCGGTGGGTTACATAAATTTATCCATTGGGATCGTCCTATCCTTACAGATAGTGGCGGTTATCAAGTATTTTCTCTTTCTCAAACTCGGAAAATCCAAGAAGAGGGAGTAAAATTTAAATCGCACATTGATGGATCGTATCATTTTTTTACACCTGAAAAATCTATGGAAATCCAACGATATATCGGAGGGGATATCTTTATGGCGTTTGATGAATGTACCCCCTATCCTTGCGATTATTCCTATGCTAAAAATTCATTGGAAATTACACATAAATGGCTTAAACGTTGTGTGAAATGGTGTGATGAAAATCCGGAATTTTATAATTACAAACAACATTTATTCCCTATTGTACAAGGAAGTACCTTCGATGATTTACGCAAATTTTCTGCAGAATTTATTTCCTCTGTCAATGCGGATGGTAATGCTATTGGGGGGTTAAGCGTTGGAGAACCGGAAGAAGAAATGTATCGTATCACCGATTTGGTAACTGATATTTTGCCTCTTGAAAAACCGAGATATTTAATGGGTGTGGGTACTCCATGGAATATTTTGGAATCCATTTCTTTAGGTATTGATATGATGGACTGTGTAATGCCTACTCGAAATGCCCGAAACGGTATGCTATTTACCTGGGATGGCGTTATTAATATTAAAAACAAAAAATGGGCGGATGATTTTTCCGAACTGGACCCTAAAGGTACTGCTTTTGTTGACCATGATTACTCCAAAGCCTATCTAAGGCATTTGTTTTCTGCTAATGAATTTTTAGGAAAACAAATTGCTTCTGTACATAATCTTGCGTTTTATTTAGACTTGGTTAAAACCGCTCGTAAACATATTATAGAAGGTGATTTTACAAGTTGGAAAAAATCGGTCATTCCGCAGCTAAGAAACAGATTATGATTACTATTTTAGACCGGTATATTATTCGAAACTTTCTGGGAACCTTGTTTTTCATGCTGCTTCTTTTAATTGCTGTTTTTGTAATTATTGATATTCAAAGTCATTATCAGGAATTCAGCGAAAACGGATTTTCCGTATTGGATACCTTAAAATTATATTATCCGTTTTATGTTATTTGGGCAGTAAATGTTTTTGCATCCATACTGGTTTTTATTTCTGTAATTTATTTTACGTCTCGAATGGCAAATAATACGGAAATTGTTGCCATAACCAGCTCAGGGACCAGTTTTTTCAGATTTTCACGACCCTATTTTATCGTGGGAATCATGATAGCGTTAGGTTCTTTCATGACCAATCATTTTCTTCTTCCTTGGGCAAACATTAAAAAGAATGAGTTTAATGTAAAAATTCTTACCGGAAACAAAAAAGATGCTTATATGGCCAATCAAAATATATCTGCACAAATTTCTCCTACAGAATATATTTTCGTTAACAGCTATAATCGTCAAATGAAGAGAGGAACGGGATTTTTATATCAGAAATTTAATGAAAAAAGAATATTGCTGCATGAATTACGTTCTGCTGAAATTTATTGGTCTGAAGAAGACAATACCTATGTCTTAGGCAACTATTACGAAAAGGAGATGTCTTCTAATGGAAATATAGTATCTTTAAAAAACGGAAGTACGTTAAAAAAACATTTTAATTTTACTCCTGATGAATTACTGCCTGAAGCATTTGTAGCAGAAACTATGAATACTCCTGAATTAAGAGAGTTTATAAAAAAAGAAAAGATGAGAGGTGCTAATAATGTAAATATCTATCTTAATGAGCTTCATCAAAGAACCAGCTCATCTGTAGCTGTAGTTATTCTTACCTTCCTTGCCCTATCTCTTTCTTCAACCAAAAAAAGAGGCGGATTAGGAATAAATTTGGCGATTGGTATATCCTGTGCTTTTTTATATATATTTTCTTTCCAAGCCTTACAAGTATTCTCTTCCAAAGGAATTTTACCTTCTTGGTTTGCAGTATGGCTCCCTAATATTATTTTTGGTATAATTACTTTAGTCTTGTATGTAAAACGCGCATACGCATAAATAAGTTAAACTACTATTACGATGAAAAAAAAGATTGCAAATTTTATAGCATTTATAATTGGTATTTATTTTATTATCCGTTCGTTTTTCTGGTATAACCGCTCGCAAGGTGATCCCTCACAAAATAATTTTTTTGCGATCGTTTATTTTTGCATTGGAATAGTTGCCATTATCATTCAATTAGTTGTAAATTACCGTAACAAAAAGAAAAAACAGTAATGGCAATCAATATTCTTCATATAGAAACCTCTTCAAAAAACTGTTCGGTAGCGATTGGAACTGACGGTAAAATAAATTCATATTGTGAAGAAATATCCCAAGATTATAAACATAGCGAAAATCTTCATTTATTTATTCAATGGGCTCTTGAAGGCGCAGAATTAGCACTTTCTGATATCCACGCCGTCTCTGTAGGAAAAGGACCCGGATCTTATACGGGTTTACGTATAGGATTAGCATCAGCCAAAGGATTTTGTTTTGGAAATGATATCCCTCTAATCTCCATAAACTCTTTATATATTTTAGCCGTTCCCTATTTAAATTCCGAGTACGATTATATTATCCCTGTTATTGACGCGAGAAGAATGGAAATTTACACGTCTGTCTTAAATAAAAAAGGAGAATATCTAATTGAGACTCATGCTCATATTTTAAATGAAAAATCTTTTGAACAAATAAGTTCAAAGAAAGTACTCTTTGTTGGAGATGCTGTTGAAAAAACTGAAAATTTCTTGAAAGAAACTTCATTCCCTTTGGAAAACGCTACCTTTATTAATGCTTATCCTCAAGCAAAAAATATGGTTGATCTCTCCTATAAAAAATTCCAACAAACCACATTTGAAGATGTTGCCTATTTCGACCCTCTGTATTTAAAAGATTGGAAATAGTTTTCTCAAATTAACAGTCCAAACTAAATCTTTATACTTTTCAAGTCAAGTTGATAGCAATAACTTATCTAATTACATTTACTCTATACTAATGTAGCCCGATATTTATAAAATGTTTTTTTATTTATAAAATAATTTCTACAATAGCATTACAAATTATTTTTTTATAATATTTTTTTTAAAGTATAGTAATTATTATAATAATTACTATATACTTAATTTACTATCATTAACAATAATACACTTAATTTTAATTAAATTAATTATTTAAAACAAGTTTTTATATTAAATTTCTAATAAATTTCCTAATATTAATACATAATATTTGTATTTTTGTATAGTTGTGTGTGTGTAATTAGTTTTAGTTTATGTTATTTAAATAGTTCTTATTATCAATTTATTATATTTATTTTTAAATTCTATTTAAATATTCTTTATTAATCAGATTACTTCATTCACTTTGATAATTTAATTAATTATTTAATTTTTTGATCAAAAGTTGATATATGAAACATCTATATTTTGTTCTTATTTTATTGCAAACTATAGGCATTGGATTCCTTTATTCACAAGAAAAAAATCCAATACTTACAGAATCTTCTCAAACACTTAAAGACAGAACCTACCAACATTTAATTATGTATGGACAAAGTTTGTCGACAGGAGCTCAATCGTATCCCGCTCTATCTACCGAAAATATTGAGGGAAACTATATGATAGGAGATCAAGTCTGGATCGAGCAGGGAAATACCCATTTCACAGAATTTAATCCGTTGAAAGCTTCCACTGCCATAATGTACCAAAATTATCCTAAAAACAGAGCATCCATCACGTTGGCGGAAACTCCTTTAGTTGGCCTGGTAAACCATTTACAATTAAAACAGCCTAAATCAGGGATTAAATACCTGGCTTCTTCCGATGGAGAAAATGGAAAAAGCATTGAAGCTTTATCTAAAAAAGGGGTTTTACAAAAAAATTATTATAATGATTATTTTTTAAAATCAATTGAATCTGCTGCAAATATTGCCCGATCAAATGGTTACAAAATGGTCACTCCGGCAATTTTTTGGCTTCAGGGAGAATACAATTATTTTACTCTTCATGATGATAATACTAGAGGTGCTACTCTTGACAAAAATGTCTATAAAAAGCTTATGGTTGAACTAAAAAATGATATGCAGAAAGATATCATGAATGCTTATGGGCAAACTAAAAAACCGGTTTTTATTACCTATCAAGTAGGATCATTACGAAATGATGATAATCTCAATATTGGACTTGCTCAATTAGAATTATCAAATACATATGATGACATTATAAATGCCGGCCCAATTTATCATTTGCCGCATAGAGGAATTCATATGGATGCCAACGGATACAGATGGTATGGTGAAATGTTGGCAAAAGTGTATTATAAAACCCAAGTACTAGGCGAAGATTTTAAACCTTTACAGCCTAAACAAATCTATCGTATATCGTCGAATTCAGTGGGGATTATATTTCATGTACCTCAACCCCCTCTTGTTTTTGATACCAATCTTGTGCAAGCACTTCCCAATTATGGATTTAAAATAAAGAATAACGGGGTGGAACAAAATATATCTGAGGTAAAAATCGATTCGAATAATAATACGATAATTATTTCTTGTACAAATGCTATTACCGGAAATGTAGAGGTCATATACGGACAGCAAAATATATATCTTAATAAAAAATTATTGATTAAAGCCGGAAATCTAAGGGATAGTGATAACTATCCTGCTTTTTTTACTTATGTAGATTTGGATGCTAAAAAGGATGGTGAATATATCTATCCAAGAGAAAAATCAGAAAAAACCCTAAGACCGGACAATGAACCTAAAGACAAGGACGGAAGTTTTTTACATGGCAAACCTTATCCGTTATATAATTTTAGTGTAGCTTTCAGTTATACTCTGGATGCTAATAAAACTTCAATCCTTATGCCCGGTTTCAGACCCAAACATGACATTTTATATGTTAAAAAAGGTAGTAATGGAGACGGGAGTTCATGGGAAAACGCTTTGGGGGAATTAGCTGATGCTTTAAAAATTGCTGAAGAACAAAATATAGATAATGAGATACTAATTAAGCAAATACGGGTTGCTAATGGTTCTTATTCTCCTTTATATATTGCAGGTGATGGTGGTAATGCTAATGATCGTTCTTTTGTACTACCGAAAAATGTAGAAATTTATGGTGGATTTGCAGGAACAGAAACATCTGTTAATCAAAGAGATTGGAAAAATAATAGTACTATACTCCAAGGTGATAATGTATACCATGTTGTAATTTCATCAGGAGATGCCGGAAAAACAGTTCTTGATGGTTTTACTATTAAAGGAGGAAATGCAAGTGTACGTAGCAATAATTGTATAAGAAAATATAAAGTTCCTTGTCACATAACAGTTAATAATAGTTGGATTTATACTGGATATGGTGGAGGTATTTATCTTTCTAATTCATCGCCCAAATTAAAAAACTTGATAATATCGGATAATAATGCCGTAGATGCCGGAGCAGGTATAACAATTGACGTATCTAACTCTTTCTTAAACAATATAACTATTACAAATAATAAATTAATTGGTAATAATGCCATAGGGGGAAGCGGTGTCTATACTCTTAAGTCATCTCCTTTTTTACAGGATGTATCCATTACTAATAACAATATAGAAACTACAAATGTTAAAGCAAAAGGTGCCGGAGTATATAATTTAAATTCAGAAAAACCTAGATTAAATAATGTAATAATTTCCGATAATGCTATTATTAATTATAAATATAAAAATGCGATTGGTAAAGGAGGCGGTATTTATATTGAAAACTCAAACTTACTGTTAACAAATTCTCTAGTCGTTAGAAATAAATCCGGCGAAGGAGGAGGTATTTATATCGAACGTTCAAATGAATCTGAATTTACAAATGTTACCATTTCAGATAATGAAGTTTCGGCTAATAAAGGCAGTGGTTTATATTGTAATGATGCAAACCCTACAATTTACAATAGTATAATTTGGGGTAACAAACCCAATACAACCTCTAATGAAGAAGGTCTAAAACCTATTTTTAACTATAGCTTAATTCAGTATAATTTTTCCACTGATAATTTTAATTTAAGCGGTCAAACTGATCCTTTATTCGAAGACGGATATAAATTAAATCCAAACAGCCCGGTTATAAATAAGGGTAATAATGAATATATAATATCGACGAATAAAGACTTAGACAACAGCCCTCGAATTGTTAACAAAACCGTAGATATAGGTGCTTATGAATATCAAAATGAAGCTTCATGTAACAGCTTTAAAGATATTACCATTAATGACACAGAAGTAACTTATGATGGAAAAACTAAAGAATTTTTTTTAAATGAACTTCCAAGTCATATAAGTGCAGAAATCAAATATAAAGGTATCGGAAATACTTCTTATAATGAAAGTTCTGACGCACCTATTGATGCCGGAACTTATTTAGTGATCGTTCAATTAAAAAATAATTCTGAATCAACCGATTGCGAAATAACTCTTACAGCAAATTTGACAATTAAAAAAGCTATAACTGAAATTGTCTCGGATGATTTATATACCTACACTTACGATGGAAAAGAAAAGAAAGTATTCGCTTCCCATAATCATACTGATTCTTCAATTACCTATGAACCTCAACAAGAATATGTAAATGTCGGAGGGTATACCATAACAGCAAAATCTGCTGAAACAAAAAATTACCTTGCCGCAAAAAAAGATATTATATTAGTTATAGAAAAGGCAAACTTTACTAATATATCATTACCTGAAATGAGTGTTACTTATGATGGTTTAGAAAAATCTATGGAGGTTACCGGAACTGTACCGGCAGAAACCGATATAGTGTATGAATACGAAGGCATTAATGCAACATCCTACCCTAAACAAAAAAATAAACCTGTAAATAGTGGTACTTACCTTGTAACGGCAACAGTAAGTAACCCTAATTATAATACCCTGTTGATACAAGGTAAATTACTAATTAATAAGGCAAATTTTAACGGTATTAAACTTAATGAGAAAGTAACTACTTACAATGGTGATAAACATAATAATGTTATCACTGTTTCAGATAAACTTCCCAACAATACCGAAATAAAATATGAATACGAAGGAGTTAAACATACTTCATATCCTAAAAATACAGAAGAACCGATCAATTCCGGTACATACCAGGTGACAGCCACTATAACAAACAGTAATTATAATACACTGATTCTAAACAACAACCTTATAATAAACAAAGCTGAAGCAATTATTAAAGCTGAAGACGAACAAAGTTTTATTTATGATGGTAATGAAAAAAATATAAGTGCCACTCTTAATCATTCGGAAAGCCAACTTCAATATTTACCTAAAAATAAATACATTAATGCAGGAGACTATGAAATAAACATTGAAGCTCCGGAATCAGATAATTACCAAAAGGCCAGCAAGAAAGTAATATTAAAAATTAAAAGGGCAAAAACTGTAATTACAGCCCAAAGCATACAAATATATACATATGACGGCAAGGAAAAAACTGTTACCGGTTCTATTAATCATAAGGAAACCACCATTGATTCTCATCCCCAAAAAGGATATATTAATGCCGGAGAATATTCAATAACATTAAAAACAAAACAAACCAAAAATTATGAAGCAGCATCATTAGATGTAAAATTAATTATTGAAAAAGCACAATCCATAATTTCTGCCGAGGATATACAAACCTTTTTCTATAATGGTAAACAAAGAAACATTTCTGCAACTTTAAACCATAACGAGGTAGATTTAACCTTTAGCCCTCAAAAAGGCTTTACTGAATCAGGTTCTTATGATATTGTTATAAATGCACCCGCTTCAACAAATTATGAATCCGTTTCAAAGAAAGTTAAACTTATAATTAAAAAAGCGGAGGCTTTAATCACCGCTAACGAAATTCAAACATATACTTTTGATGGAACAGTAAAAAATGTAGTTGCTCAATTAAACCATGACGAAGCCATACTAACCTATTCTCCACAAAGAGGATATACAGATGTAGGTTCCTATAAAATTATTGTTAGTGCTCCTTCTACCTCTAATTATGAAGCTGTTACAAAATCCATTACTTTAAATATTAATAAAGCTGTTTCTTATCCGTCAACGATTAAATTAGAAAGTAAAACATTTACTTATGATGGTAATCCACATAGTTTATTTGTTGAAGGTTATCCAGAAGGCACACAAATTAATTATGAAAATAATGATAAAATTAAAAGTGGAACATATACAGTTACCGCCACTTTAATACATAAAAATTATAAAGACACTCAATTATTATCTCAATTAATTATTAATAAAGCTCCTTCAATTATATCCGCTGAAGATTTACAAAATTTCACTTATGATGGTAATGAAAAAGTGGTAACGGCTTCTCTAAATCATAATGAGACATCCTTATCTTATTTTCCACAACAAGGATACAGTCAGGCGGGTAAATATACAATTACCGCTAAAGCTGCAGAGTCTAATAATTATAAACATTCTTCAAAACAAATCGTTTTAAACATTGAAAAAGCTAATGCTGAAATTTCGGCCGATGAAGTACAAACATTTACTTATGATGGAAATTTAAAAAAGATATCAGCTACACTTAATCATAATGAAACCGAATTAACCTTTTCACCGGTAAACGGATTTACAAATGCCGGAGAATATACAATTACCATTTCCGCTAAAGCAACTAATAATTATAAATCTGTTACTAAAACTGTAATTTTAAGAATTGAAAAAGCAGAGGCTTCCATTATTGCTGATGATACGCAAATATTTACATATGATGGTTCTGTTAAAAATGTAAAGGCTATTTTAAATCATAAAGAAGCTCATGTAACATATAGTCCTAAACAAGGATATACTGAGGTAGGATCCTATGCTATTACAGCTAATGCTCCTGAAACATCTAATTATAAAAAAGTTTCTAAGGAAATTACACTGAAAATTAATTATCCTAATAAATTCCCGGCTTCTGTGAAGTTTGAAAATAAATCTTTCACATACAACGGAGAACCTCATAGATTAGTAATTTCCGGAATACCGGAATCTACCCAAGTTACTTATAAAAATAATGAACATGTAAAGGCGGGCTCATACTTAATTACAGCGATATTAACTCATCCTAATTATGGTAAAGCAGAGTATACCGCTACCTTAACCATTGATAAGGCTAAGGCAAGTATCTCCGCTGATGATGTACAATCATTTATCTATGATGGTTTAGTTAAGAATGTGACAGCTACCCTTAATCATACGGAAACTGATTTAATTTATTCACAAGGTTATATTAATGCCGGGGAATATACTATAACAGTGAGTGCGCCTGAATCTGATAATTATAAGGAAGTTTCTAGAATAATTACTTTAAAAATTGAAAAAGCTACTACAATAATTTCAGCCGAAGAGATACAAATTTCCACCTATGATGGAACTGTTAAAAAAGTTAATGCTTACCTAAATCACAACAAAACAGCAATCAATTTTGTCCCAAATGAAGGCGGCTATATCAATGCAGGAACTTATAAAATAACCATTGAAGCTCCAGCCACCCAAAATTATAAGGCAGCATCCAAAACTGTAACATTAAAAATTAATAAGGCTGATGCTGAAATTATGGCTCCTGAATTCCAAACATATGATTATGATGGATCCGTGAAAAAAATCACTGCAAGACTTAATCATGACGAAGCGGTAATTTCCTATGCACCTCAACAAGGATATACAGATATAGGAATTTATTTAATTACGGCCAGTGCTCCTGAAACAACTAATTACAATAAAGTTTCAAAAGATATTAAATTAAAAATTGTCGCAACTAATTCATTCCCGGCTTCTGTCTTATTGAAAAGTAAATCGTTTATATATGATGGCAAACCACATAGTTTATCGGTTACAGGTATACCGGAATCAACTCAAGTTTCTTATGAAAACAATGGTCATACAAATGCCGGTTCTTACTTAGTTAAAGCTAAATTAAATCACCCTAATTATGGTTCTGCGGAATATACGGCTACTCTCACCATCGATAAAGCTCCGTCCATTATTTCCGGTTCTGATACGCAAACATTAACTTATGATGGTTCTGTAAAAAATGTGACAGCTACCCTAAACCATACAGAATCAAATTTAATTTATAGTCCACAAGAAATTAGAAATGCAGGAGAATATGTTATTACCGTTTTTGCTCCGGGGTCCAAAAATTACAAAGAGGCATCTAAACAAATAACTCTAATAATTAAAAAGGCAGTGGCAAACATTTCTGCTGATGAAACTCAAAAATTTACTTATGACGGTTCTGCTAAAAATGTAACAGCGACCTTGAATCATACGGAAACTAATTTAATTTATACGCCACAGAGCTTTATTAATGCAGGTATACATAAAGTAATTGTAAGCGCTCCTGAAACTCAAAATTATTTGGAAGTATCTAAGCAAATATTTTTAATAATTGAAAAGGCTAAGTCTGTTATTTCTGCTGATGACATACAAACTTTCATTTATGATGGTTCGGTGAAAAATGTCCAAGCCAATTTAAATCATAAAGAAACTAATTTAATTTATTCCCCTCAACAAGGATATATTGAAGAAGGTTCTTATGATATTACCATTACCGCTAATGAAAGTTCAAATTATTTATCTTCTTCTAAAAATGTAAAACTAGTTATAAATAAGAATTCCCTGAGAGTAGATGATATTACAATTGAAGATGAAGAAATCAAAATAGCACCGAATCCGGTTTCAACTACTTTAAAAATAGTTTTCTCAAAACCACTGACTAAAAAAGAAGTAATAAGCATTTATGATCTAATGGGTAGATTAATTATGGAAACCACCATTGCTCCGGGAGAAAAAATTAAAGAAGTCGATTTTAACGGTTATTATTCCGGTGTTTATATTATAAAATATAAAAACAAAGTATTTAAAATCGTTAAAGAGTAAAATAATTTTCAAATAACTACAAAAAAAGGATTCCTAAATTAGGAATCCTTTTTTAATTCTTCAACTATCAGTTTTGCCGTTCGAGAGGAAGCTCCGGAGTCTCCCAGCTTATGCCTAAGCTCTAAATAATTCTTTTTAATGTTTACTGCATTTTCCGACTCCAATATTTTAGTTAATTCACTCTTTAAATTATTGTAATTTAAATCATCTTGGATAAGCTCGGTTACTACTTTTCGATCCATGATTAAATTAACTAAAGAAATATACTGTATATGCTTTATTAATCTTTTGGCTATTTCATAAGAAATTCTACTGCCTTTATAACAAACCACTTCAGGCACGTTCAGTAAAGCAGTTTCCAGGGTAGCTGTTCCGGAGGTAACTAAAGCAGCTTGAGATATCCTTAATAAATTATATGTTTGATTGAAAACAATCTTTACATGTGAATTCAAAAATTGTTGATAAAACTCTATTTCAATAGAGGGTGCACCTGCAATGACAAACTCATAAGATAAAAAATCTTTTTCCACCGATAACATTTGAGATAACATTTTTTTAATCTCTTGTTTTCTACTACCCGGTAGTAATGCTATTATGGGCTTATCCGAGAGACCTTGCTCTTTTCTGAACTTATTTTGATCTAGTTCCGGTAATGAATTTAAAGCATCTAATAAAGGATGCCCCACAAAATCCACCGGATAATTATATTTAGCATAAAAATCTTTCTCAAAAGGAAGAATTACAAACATTCGATCAATATATTTTTTAATAATCTTTACCCTCCCGGATTTCCAGGCCCATAATTGAGGAGATATATAATAAAATGTTTTTATCCCTAATTTTTTCACACTTTTACAAATGCGAAGATTGAATCCGGGATAATCAATAAAGATCACACAATCCGGTTTATATGCTGTTATATCTTTTTTACACAAGTTAATATTACCCAGTATAGTACCTAAATTAGCCACTACTTCAAGAAAGCCCATAAAAGATAAATCCTTATAATGTTTAACCATTATTCCCCCTTGGGCTTGCATTAAGTCTCCTCCCCAGAAACGAAATTCTGCGTTTTGATCCTCTTTTTTAATTTCTTTCATGAGGTTAGAACCATGTAAATCTCCTGAGGCCTCTCCCGCAATTATGTAGTATTTCATATTTTATTTAAAATTTAAGGTAGAAAATGTTCGAACCTTCCTGCTTACTCTTGTAAAGATACGTTCTTCCCCTTTACAATAATCAATCTGTCTCCAACGTATTTTAAATTTCTCTTATACTAATTTTTAAAATCCTTTGATTAGAATGTACGTGTAAAAAATTTCTTCTTATAACTTAAACGCGGATAAAATCTTTATAAATTAAGACTGAAGAAAAGTGCTTACAGTTTCATAAAAAACTGTAGGATTATCTACTTGAACCCAATGCCCTGCATGGGGGATAACTACTGTTTTTTCATTTGGAAATTGTTGACGTATCGAAAACTCATCTTCCTTCAAAATATAATTAGACTTTTCTCCGGCAATAAATAAAGTAGGACCTTCATATTTTCCAAAAGAAATTGTATTATTAATTAACTGATTGTATTTTTCTTTTAAGGTTTTTAAATTAAAACGAAAGTCGAAACGGTTATCTTCCGTTCTGTAAACATTTTTCATTAAAAACATCAGTATTCCGGCATCACTTATATGCTGAGATAACATGTTTTCAACATCTTTTTTTTCATTTACCTTTGAAAAATCAACGCTTTCCAATGCCTTGAAAATTTGTTGATGATGTGGAGGATACGCTTTAGGAGCCATATCAACAACTATTAATTTTTCAACAAGATCAGGGTGTTTAACAGCGCATTCCATGACAGCCTTTCCCCCTAAAGAATGCCCTAGTAAAATGGCTTTATCTAATGAATAATGTTTCATATAATTAACAATATCATCAGACATGGTTGTGTAGCTCATCTCATCCGAATGAAAACTCCTTCCGTGATTTCGTAAATCGATAAGATGTACTTCATTGGTTTCAGAAAATTTTTTTCCTAAAGTCCCCCAATTGTCCAACATTCCAAATAAACCGTGAAAAATCAATAAGGGCATTTTTCCGGGATTATAAAATATTTTTGAATTTAAGACACGATTTTCCATTGAATTATCTTTTTTACAAAAATATGGATATTCTTAAATATACTTATTTTTTAAATAGAAACACAAATAGGATTTAATTTATATGTGAAACTTCATAAAAAAATGTAATTTTATACTATATTTTATCAACAAAACAATCAATTATTACATAACCAAGAAAAAAATTGAATACATGAATAATTCCAACAATCAGTTAAAAAGGAGTTTAACTAACAGACACATACAGCTCATTGCAATTGGAGGAGCTATCGGAACGGGATTATTTATGGGATCGGGAAAAACCATAAACTTGGCCGGTCCATCAATTTTATTGGTGTATACCATTATAGGTTTTATTTTGTTCTTTGTCATGAGAGCCATGGGCGAATTGCTCCTTTCCAATCTTAACTATAAATCTTTTGTCGATTTTACTACCGATTTATTAGGCCCTATGGCAGGTTTTTTTATGGGATGGACTTATTGGTTTTGCTGGATAGTTACCGGAAGTGCTGATTTAATCGCTATTTCCGGATACGTAGAATATCTTTTTCCGAATATGGTTGCGCCCTGGATTCCGGCCTTAGCTTGTATAATATTATTCTTATGTTTAAATCTATTAACTGTTAAGCTTTTTGGAGAAGCAGAATTTTGGTTTGCCATAATTAAAATTATTGCCATAATTTCCCTTATTGCAATCGGTATACTATTCATAATTAATCATTTCAAATCTCCATCCGGAGTAACTACCTCGCTTTCCAATATATGGAACGATGGCGGATTTTTCCCTACCGGTTTTACCGGATTTGTTGCGGGATTTCAAATCGCCGCTTTTGCATTTGTTGGAGTAGAATTGGTAGGAACGACAGCTGCTGAGACTAAAGATCCGGAAAAAACTCTTCCCAGAGCCATTAATGCCATTCCTGTTCGAGTTATTCTATTTTATGTACTTTCTTTAGCCGTAATCATGTCGGTAATGCCTTGGAGAACTATAGACCCCGACAAAAGTCCTTTTGTTGTTTTATTTTCTTTTGCCGGAATAACTGCTGCATTCAGTATAACTTATTTTGTAGTACTTACTTCCGCTGCTTCTTCTGCTAACAGCGGAATATTTTCAACCAGTAGAATGTTATACGGTCTTTCGTTAAGTAAAAAAGCACCTGTTTATTTCCGAAAACTTTCCAAAGCTTCTGTTCCTTCCTATGGGTTAACGTTCTCCTGCATCTGTTTGCTCCCTGCCGTACTAATCCTTTGCTATGGAAACGAAAATATAATGTATGCCTTTACATTGGTAACTACAGTAGCTACCGTACTTTTTATTTTTATTTGGTCTATGATCCTCATATCCTATATTTCATTCCGAAAGAGAAAACCCGAACTTCACCGAAAATCAAATTATAAAGTTCCCGGAGGTCTTTTATCCATTTATTTATCCTTATTGTTTTTCTTATTTCTCATTGTAGCTTTTTGGTTTAAAGAAGACACAAGACAGGCTCTCATTTTTACTCCTTTATGGTTTGTATTATTGGGAATTTGCTACTCAATAATTCCAAAACAAATAAAAAACCAGTGGAAAGCACATTTTTAGAATTTTATACCTTTTATCAAGTAAAAAGATTTTCTAAAAACAAAAAGTGATCTTTACTAATCATTTAAGATTTTAAATTGTTTACAGAGTTAATTTAAAAAGCTTTGTCCGTTATCCCTAAAATTCGGTAAAACACAAGAAGGCATACTACTCTTACTTTTATAATAGGTATTAAATACCTAAATTTGAAAATTATCAATGAAAATAAATCTAATACAATATGGCTAGAAATTGGGAAACTATAAAAGAATACTCTGATATTTTATTTGAATACTGGAATGGAATTGCAAAAATAACTATTAATCGACCGGAAGTCTATAATGCTTTCCGACCGGAAACCAATTTTCAAATGATTGAAGCAATGGAATATTGTCGAGAGCATCCCGAAATTGATGTAATTATTCTAACCGGAGCGGGAGATAAAGCCTTTTGCAGCGGAGGTGATCAAAATGTGAAAGGTGTTGGCGGCTACGTAGGAGAAGATGGAGTACCTAGATTAAATGTATTGGAATTACATAAAAAAATAAGGGAAATTCCTAAACCGGTAATTGCTATGGTAAACGGATATGCTATCGGAGGAGGACATGTGCTTCATGTCGTCTGTGATTTAACAATAGCTTCCGAAAATGCTAAATTTGGACAAACCGGTCCGAAAGTTGGAAGCTTTGACGGTGGTTTTGGTTCATCGTACCTTGCCAGAAGTATTGGTCAAAAAAAGACAAGAGAAATTTGGTTCCTATGTCAACAATATACCGCTGAAGAAGCTAGAGAAATGGGAATGGTAAATAAAGTTGTTCCAAAGGAACAACTTGAAGATGCCACCATAGAATGGTGTGAAATTATGCAGCAACGAAGTCCAATGGCATTACGTATGATAAAACGTTGTTTAAATGCTGAACTCGATGGGCAGCATGGTCTAATGCAATTAGCCGGAGATGCTACCCTTATGTATTATTTAATGGATGAAGCCCAAGAAGGTAAAAAAGCTTTCTTGGAAAAACGTAAACCCGATTTTAAAAAATTCCCTAAATTTCCTTAATAATATTAAAAAAGTTCCTTGATTAAGGAACTTTTTTTATTTGAATATGAAAATACTTCGTTTTATATCGTTCATACAAAACAATATCATTTTAAAACTACAACAATAATTTTTAACTATTAGCAACCTTATTATAAATGATGAAATAATTTCATTGATTATCAAGTCTCTTAGTTCTATATACTCTTATCTTTCATTTTATAATTTATAATTGGTAAAGATAGTATACAAAAAAATACAGGTCATTAAATCTATATTTATTTTCCATCGTTAAATATCACTATTTCTCCCTTATAATATTTTATCATTACTTACGTTTTAAAACCGCTTTTTCAGATAAAAACAAAAGTAATAGTAGGCCCTATTAGAAAATTTTTCTAAAAATTTTCATCATAATAATTTGTAAATAAATTTTAATTAATTAAAACTTTTACAATTAATTAAGTAATAATTAATCTAATTCATCAATCATATATTGATAAGAAAAAATTATCTTATCTGTTTTTTAAAAAAATGATTAATATCAGAATAGTAACTCCATATTGTTTCGTTTTCTTTCGTAATTTTGCTACTAAAATAAAACCAAACATTTGTGAAAACAGAATTATCTAATTCTAGTAAAACTAACACTTGGGATGTAATTGTTATCGGAGGAGGTGCGACCGGTGCCGGAACTGCCCGAGATTGTGCAAGGAGAGGATTGCGTACGCTTATGTTAGAGCGTCACGATATAGCTACAGGAGCTACGGGAAGAAATCACGGATTACTACATAGCGGCAGCCGTTATGCGGTTACTGATAGAGAATCCGCTGAAGAATGTATCAAAGAAAATATGATCTTAAAACGTATCGCCAGCCATTGTGTTGAAAAAACAGACGGTCTTTTTTTAACCTTACCAGAAGACGATATTGCTTTTCAATCTAAATTTATAGAGGCTTGTCATACTGCAGGAATTGATGCTAAGGCCATCGACCCTAAAGAGGCATTACATTTAGAGCCCTCTGCGAATCCTTCCATAATCGGTGCAGTAGTTGTACCGGATGGAACTGTAGATCCGTTCCGTTTAACTCTTTCTAATATAGTAGATGCTAAACAACATGGAGCAACTATTGAAACCTACCATGAAGTTTTAGGATTAATTAAAGAACAAAACAGAGTCATCGGAGTAAAAGTTTATGATCATATAACCAAACAAGAAAAAAATTTATATGCTTCTGTGGTAGTAAATGCCGGAGGGATATGGGGGCAAAAAATTGCGGAATATGCTGATTTAAAAATAAAAATGTTTCCTGCGAAGGGATCGCTTCTTATTTTTGGACACAGAGTTAACAATATGGTATTAAACCGTTGTCGTAAACCTGCAGATTCTGATATCCTCGTACCCGGAGACACCATTTGTTTAATAGGTACAACTTCCACCCATGTCCCTTACGAAGAAATTGACAATATGTATGTTACTCCTGAAGAAGTAGACATCTTAATCCGTGAAGGTGGAAAACTATCCCCTACCCTGCTTCAAACCCGAATATTACGTGGGTATGCAGGGGTGCGACCATTAGTAGCTTCCGATGATGATCCTTCAGGACGTAATGTTAGCCGAGGTATCGTTTTATTAGACCATGCTACAAGAGATGGTCTGGAAGGTTTTATCACCATTACCGGTGGTAAATTAATGACGTACCGATTAATGGCTGAATGGGCTACAGATTTAGTATGTAAAAAATTAAATAATACAACTCCTTGTACAACCGCTGAATCCAATCTTCCGGGATCTCAACAAAGTACTGAAGAAATAAATCAAAAAATGACTTCAGTACCAACTACCATACGTAAATCTGCCATTTACAGATTGGGAGATATGGCAGAGAATTTAAAAGCAAACAAGGTTACGGAAAATAGTTTAGTTTGTGAATGTGAGGAAGTATCAGTCGGAGAAGTCGAATATGCTATTAATGAATTACATGTCAACAATCTAATTGATCTTCGTAGAAGAACTCGTGTTGGCATGGGAACCTGTCAAGGAGAACTTTGTGCCTGTAGAGCAGCCGGATTAATGAACCATTATCAAGTTTTAAGCCCGGATAAATCTAAAGAAGATTTAACCATTTTCCTTAATGAAAGATGGAAAGGAATACGTCCTATTGCCTGGGGCGATACTTTAAGAGAAAGTGAATTTACCAGTTGGGTTTATGAAGGAGTATGCGGATTAGATATGACACAAGAACAAATTAAAAAAGCAAAAGATGAAATTTGATACAGTAATAGTAGGAGGTGGTTTATCCGGATTGGTTTGTGGAATTAGATTAATGCAGAAAGGGCAAAAATGTGCTATTATCTCTTCCGGACAAAGTGCTTTACATTTTTTTTCAGGTTCTTTCGATTTGTTAAATAATCTTCCGGACGGAACGCCTGTTAATAACCCGGAAGCTTCCCTATCAGAACTTTCTAAACAAGCGCCGAATCATCCATATACCAAAATGGGCGAATCTAAATTTAAAGAATTAGCCCAAGAAGCTAAAAATTTTCTAAATGGAATTGGAATAAAAATCCAAGGGTCTTCAACTAAAAATCATTATCGAATTACCCCTATGGGTATGATAAAACCCACTTGGTTAACCATGCCAAATTTTGCTTTTTTTGAAGATGGAAAATTTCCGATTAAAAAAGCAGCAATTATAAATGTTGAGGGATTTTTAGATTTTAATCCTGATTTTATTTCCGAAGCATTTGAAAAAATAGGTGTGGAAACTACCATCAACTATTTCAACTTACCGGAATTAAATACAATCAGAAAAAATCCGAGCGAATTTAGATCTACTAACCTGTCCTTTGTATTTGACAAAGAAGCTAACCAAGATCTTTTGGCTAAAATTCTCACTGAAAAAAGTCAAGGATGCGATGCTATTATTTTTCCTGATTGTATTGGCTTTAGAAATGCGGATGTATTACCTAAACTCATTCAAAAGGTAGGAAAACCTATATATTTAATACCGACCTTCCCTCCTTCCCTAGTAGGTGTTAGTACTCAATTATATCTAAAAGATTATTTCACAAAATTGGGCGGTATTTTTATGCTGGGAGACAGCGTAACCCATACCAACATTGAAGGAAATCAAGTTACCGAATTATATACACTCAACCACGGAAATATTCCAATTTCTGCCAAAAACGTAATACTTTCTTCCGGAAGCTTTTTTAGTCAAGGATTATTAGCTGATAGTAAACAAGTTTATGAACCTGTATTTGACCTTGATACGGATTATTTACAAGATCGAGCAGATTGGTATAATAGTAATTTATTTGAAAAGCAAAATTATCAACAGTTTGGTGTTAAAACTGACGAAAATTTTCACGGTATAAAAAACGATATACCTATCGATAATTTATATGTGGCAGGTGCCATTCTTAGTGGATTCAATCCATTAAAAGAAGGATGCGGTGCAGGTGTTTCCTTTTTATCCGCATTATATGTAGCTGAAGAAATTTTAATCAAAGAAAAGACCTATGAACCTATTGCTCAATAAAAGTGAAAATAATTTCGAACAATGCATTAAATGTACGATCTGTACGGTGTATTGTCCCGTATCCAAAGTAAATCCCGATTATCCGGGACCAAAACATTCCGGCCCTGATGGAGAAAGATTACGTTTAAAAGACCCTGAATTTTATGACGAATCTTTAAAATATTGTATTAACTGCAAAAGATGTGAAGTTGCTTGTCCATCTAACGTTAAGATTGGTGATATAATCCAGATGGCTCGCATTAAATACAGCAAGAAAAAACCTATTTTAAGAGATGTAATTCTTGCTCACACGGACTTTATGGGTACACTGGCTACTCCATTTGCTCCTATTGTGAATGCAATGACTTCTTTTAAACCGGTTAAAAGCTTAATTGAACCTATCTTAAAAATAGATAAGAGAAGAAGCCTTCCCAAATATTCATTCGGTACGTTCAGAAGTTGGTACAAGAATGTAGCTGAAGAACAAAAAAAATATCCAACACAAGTATCTTATTTTCACGGTTGTTATGTAAATTATAATAATCCGCAGCTTGGAAAGGATATGATCAAAGTTCTTAACTCATTGAACATAGGGATTCAACTTCTTGAAAAAGAAAGATGTTGCGGTATTGCTTTAATATCAAACGGTTTTATAGATAAAGCTAAGAAAAACGCGACTATCGATGAAGCTGAAATTCGCAAATCCGTAATAGACAAAAAACTTCCGGTAATCACTACTTCTTCTTCCTGTACGTTTACTGTACGTGATGAACATTCTCATCTTTTGGGAGTAGATAATAGTTCCGTTAAAGATCAAGTAGAATTAGCTACTCGATACATTTACCGATTACTGAGTTCTTCTGACACTAAACTTAAGTTTAAAAATAAACCTTTAAAAATTGCGTATCATACCCCTTGTCACATGGCAAAATTAGGATGGACGTATTATTCCGTTGAATTGTTAAAACTTATACCAAATGTAGAAGTAACCGTTTTAGAATCTAATTGTTGCGGAATTGCCGGAACTTTTGGATTTAAAAAAGAAAATCACGAAGTTTCTAAAAAAATTGGTGATCCATTATTTAATCAAATTGAAACGGGAGGTTTCGATCTTGTTGCAACCGATTGCGAAACTTGTAAATGGCAAATTGAAATGTTTACCACTAAAAAATGTGAACATCCCCTTAGTATAATTGCCAATGCATTAGAGGATTGATATTATATTTTCAGTAAAAAACCCTTATGAAAAATCATAAGGGTTTTTTTATAAACAAATCAAAATTTATTTGGCTACAATTACTTCTATTCCGTTATCTTCTAAAGTGGTAAGATCTTTTTCCGTAATATCATTATCTGTAATTAAAACATCTACTTTATCCAGAGAACAAATCTGACCAAACCCTCTTTTATTTATTTTAGTTGAATCTGCCAAAACAATGACTTTCTCCGATTGCTCTATCATTACTTTATTAAGATGGGCTTCTGTTGAATTGGAGGTTGAAAGACCAAAGTCCAGGTCTATGCCATCTATTCCCAAAAACAATTTATTACATGAAAATTTTTTTAATTCGGATTCTGCTAAAGATCCTATTACGGAAATGGAGCTTTTCCTAAGATTTCCTCCCAGCTGAATTACATCAATAAAAGAATCCTTACTCAACTCCATAGATACACTTAACGAAGAGGTAATGATCGTTAATTTTTCATATCCTGAAATGATTTTTGCTAAATAATATACAGTAGTTCCTGAAGCTAAAATAATAAAATCCTGATCGTTAACGAACTTAAGTGCAGCTTTCGCTATTTTTTGTTTTTGCATTACTTGCACAAATTCTTTTTCGTTAATATTTTTTTCGAAAGCATAGAGAGGTTGCTTACTTGCTCCACCATGTGTTCTATATAAAAGACCGGTATTTTCCAAATATTGAAGATCCTTTCTGATAGTAACCGCCGAAACATTTAATTTTTCACAAAGCTCATTTACTTTAGTGAAATTATGCTCATCTAATTCATCGATAATAAGTTGCTGCCTTCTATTAAGCTTAATCATGATCAGGAATTTTTGAAAGTTTAAAGTTAAGAATAAAATCTAAATCTTTATTGCATTTTATCAATATGTCAATTAAATTATCATTAACAACTATACAGTCAATAAATTATTTTATTTTTATTCCATTAATTAACAGCCTGTACCTTTATTTTATCAAATTTTTAACTAAAATTTATAGGAATTTCAACAGAAAATTGTATATTAAAAAATTTCATACTGTTTCGTATTGTTTTTTTTGTAATTTTACCGACAACAGAAAAGAAGCAAAAAACAATTAAATTAAAACAAAATGAAACGAAGTGATCAATTATCAAAACTAAATACAAATTCTGAATGGGATGTAATTATAATTGGTGGCGGTTCAAGTGGTTTGGGAGCAGCTGTAGATGCAGCTACAAGAGGATATAAAACCGTTTTATTTGAAGCTCATGATTTTGCAAAAGCAACATCAAGTCGTTCTACAAAATTACTTCATGGAGGTGTTCGATATTTAGCACAAGGAGATATTGCCTTAGTAAAAGAGGCACTAAGAGAAAGAGGTCTTTTGGAAAGAAATGCCAGTCACCTTGCAAAAAAACAAGTTTTTGTTATACCTAACTATAAATGGATTGATGGTCCTTTTTACACCATTGGGCTAAAAATATATGATATGCTTTCGAAAAAACTTAGCTTAGGAAAATCCGAGCATATCAGTAAAAGCAAAGCACTGGAAATGCTACCTACTGTAGAACCTAACGGTCTACATGGAGGAGTAATATATTACGATGGACAGTTTGACGATTCTCGTATGGCTGTAAATCTTGCCCAAACTGCAGTAGAAAATGGAGGAGCCATCTTAAACTATATGAAAGTAACCGGTTTAATCAAAGATGATAAAAACCAAATTACAGGTGTAAAAGTTAAAGACGAAATTAACGGTACCGAATACGAAGTAAAAGGAAAGGTAGTATTAAATGCCACCGGTGTATTTACTAATGATATTCTTAATATGAATGATCCTAATCATAAAAAAACAGTTGTTCCAAGCCAGGGGATCCACTTAGTATTAGACAAATCATTCTTACCGGGAGATAATGCTTTGATGATTCCTAAAACCAGCGACGGAAGGGTATTATTTGCCGTTCCATGGCATAACAGACTAGTGGTAGGTACCACAGATGTATTAGTTGATCACCCAAGCTTAGAGCCTAGAGCTTTGGAACAAGAAATTGAATTTGTACTTAATACAGCATCTCAATATCTTGTTAAAAAACCTACTCGAAAAGACGTATTATCCATTTTTGCGGGACAAAGACCATTAGCGGCTCCTGACAAAGAAGGAGGAAGCACTAAAGAAGTATCTAGAAATCATAAAATTTTAGTGTCAGAAACCGGATTATTAAGTATTATCGGTGGAAAATGGACAACCTTCCGACAAATGGCAGAAGACTTTATAGATAAAGCCATAGAGACCGGAAAAATTGACCGTAAACCTTGTAAAACAGTTAATCTTTCCATTCACGGGAATATGCCGGCAAATCAAGTAGACAGAACCAATCATTTATATGTTTATGGTTCCGATATACCGGCTATCAAAAAACTTCAGCAAGAAAATCCTGAATATGCAGAAAAAATCCATCCAAACCATGACTATACAAAAGCTGAAATTGTATGGGCTGTTAGACAAGAGATGGCGCAAAAAGTTGAAGATATATTAGCCCGAAGAGTTCGACTATTATTTGTTGATGCGCGCGCTGCTATAGATGCAGCTGAATCGGTAGCAAAAATTATAGCTAACGAATTAGGATATGATGACAATTGGGTTGCTAAAGAAACTAAAGAGTTCCAAGATTTAGCCAAAGGATATTTATTAGTTAATTACTAAAATAAGTTGTCTATCATTTTTTCATTAAAAAAATAATTAACTCTATTATAAAATTAAAAAAATGTCAAATTTTTTAGCTCCACCTAAGCCTATTGAACGTAAGCCTGAATCGGAAGTTAAATCTTCCTATACGCAATTGAGGCTTCAGGTCTTCATAGGAATATTTATAGGATATGCCGCCTATTATCTTGTTAGAAAAAACTTTTCATTGGCTATGCCTTATTTAGTTGAAATGGGATTTTCTAAATCAGACCTCGGAATTGCCTTTTCATTCAATGCTACTGCGTATGGTTTATCTAAGTTCATCATGGGTGGTATTTCAGATAGAAGTAATGCAAGAAAATTCCTTCCTTTAGGATTAATTTTAGCTGCGGTTTCAACCATTATAGCAGGAACTTCCATAGGAATGTATAATATTACCGTAATGGCCGTTTTCCAATTTTTAGTGGGTTGGTTCGGGGGTATGGGTTGGCCTCCCTGTGGACGAGTGATGACTCATTGGTTTTCTGTTAAAGAAAGGGGAACAAAAATGGCTATATGGAATTTAGCTCACAATGTTGGTGGTGGATTATTAGGTCAGGTAACCAAATGGGGAATTCTTTTCGCTTCATCTCTTAGTATGAGTGTTCTAAGCTGGAAAGTAGGAATGTTTTGGTTTCCTGCAGGAATTGCCATCCTAATCGCCATAATTTCTTATATTCTTATTCGTGACAATCCTCAAGCATGCGGCTTGCCGAGCATTGAAGAATATAAAAATGATTTCCCTCCTAATTATTCTAAAGATTCCGAAAAAGTATTATCAACTAAAGAAATATTTTTCAAATACGTTTTAAATAACAAAATGCTATGGTTCGTTGCATTCGCTAACGCCTTTGTTTACTTTATCCGATACGGAGTACAAGACTGGGCTCCAACTTATCTTTCAGAAGTAAAAGGATATTCCCAAAGTGATATCAGCAATGCCTATACCTATTATGAATTGGCTGCTATACCGGGAACCTTATTATGTGGTTGGGTTAGTGATAAGATATTTAAAGGGAAAAGAGCCATGACTACCATTATATTTATGTTATTGGTAATTGTATCAATAGTTGTGTATTGGCAAAATCCGGACAGTAAATTAGTTGATTTAATAGCATTAACTTCAATTGGATTCTTTATCTATGGTCCGGTGATGTTAATAGGTGTTCAAGCATTAGATTTAGCTCCTAAAAATGCTGCAGGAACTGCTGCAGGTCTTACCGGTTTCTTCGGTTATTTTATCGGTACTTCATTACTTGCAAATATAGTTATGGGAAAAGTTGTTGAATCCCTTGGATGGTCGGCAAGCTTCCAATTGTTAATTGGCAGCGGCATTTTATCCATTATATTTATGGCTTTCACTTACAAAAAAGAACAAGAATTGGATAAAAATAAATAACAATATAAAAATACATTCTTTTTCTGTTTTTAATAAGTTTTGATTGTGATAAAATTTTTTGGAATGAATTACAAATGGATGTATAAATCCATTACTGAATAAAAGCTCTGATTTAATTGAAAATTATTTGAAAAAATAATGATTGATAAAAGATAAAACATGAGTTATAAAATAAGAGTTAAAAATCCTGTTTTTAAATATGATGTAAATAGAGCCACCAATAAAATTTTTCACAATCAAAACCTATTAGCATTGAAAAGAAATACCATCAAGTAGCAAGATATCTCAAAAATTAAATTCAAACTAAATTCACTTTTTTATAATAGTTATATGAGAAATAATAAGCTGGTTACATTAGCATGTTTAAGTATGATAGCATTATCATGTAGTAGCGATGATAACGCATCCACAAACAGTAAAGAAGAAGTTCTTCATTTATCTCCTGAAATGCAAAAAGTAAGGGATTATGTTCCCGAAAATTCCGTAATAGGTCACAGAGGAACTTCTTATTGGGCACCGGAGTCTACAGAGTCCGCATATAGATGGGCGCGAAATATGGGAGCCGATTATTTGGAAGCTGATCTTCAAATTACCAAAGACAGCGTAATTTTAGTAGTGCATGACAATGTACTGACCCGAACGTCCAACATAAAAGATATCTATCCGGACAGAGCAACTCAACCTGCCTCTACCTTTACTTATGAAGAATTATTAAAGTTGGATGCCGGTACTTGGTTTAACCATGATAAAAATACATCACCCGACAGAGCCAGACCTAGCTTCTCCTCTCAAAAACAATATATCAGCACCTTGGAAGACTTACTAATGTTTGCACAAGGAAAACGTTTAAAAAGAGATTCTAACGGAGAAAGAATTTGGAAAAAAATAAACGGAAAATATACTTTTGAATATGAAGATGACCCGGCAGATAATGGAAACAGACCCGGAATTTATATTGAAACTAAAGAGCCAAGCTTAAATCCCGGAATAGAGCATGCTTTAGTAAAGGAATTGAATCGACATGGATGGAACATTATTGAAAAACCGGCTACAGAAACCGCCCATTTCAAAAACGGTAAAGTAAATGTCGGAAATACCAATGGAAAAGTTGTATTACAGACTTTTTCTCATAATAGCTTACTGATTTTAAAAGATTTATTTAAAGGAAAAATTCCAACCGCTTTATTATTTTGGAAAGGTACCGGGCCGGATGATATACATGATGACCAACAAGCCACTTATATAAAACATATTAATTTCGGAATTGAAAATTTAGCACAGTTTATTGGTCCTTCTATTGCCGGAGGAACTCCACCCGACAATTGGCCGGAATTATTAAATCCTTGGCAAGCAGAATTAATACACCAATCAGGCATGAAAATACATCCTTATTCTTTCGATAATGAGGGACAAATGATTAAATATTTTTCTTTTTATGATGGAATGTTTACCAATCAATCGGATCTAACAATTCGTTTCTATCATGAAAAGCAACTCAGAGAAGGAGGACCGGCTTATCAAGATGCTAAAACCATATTGGCAGATTTAGGCTACTAAACAAAAAAATTATAGGTTATTTTCAATTTTATTACTTCGATATAGTTTAAATGTTGTTTTCTTAAGAAGTTTAACAAAATTGAAAATAACCCTTTCATCAAACAGTAAAAAACTACTTATCAAAATTTCGCCTAATTAAAATTTAAAAATTAGATACGCGTCAATTGTTTATTATCACATTTCATTTTTTAATCAGATCCTACTAATAAAAAATAATCTTATAAAAAATACGAAATAAAAAATCTAGTCATTAAATAAATAAATGAATCAAAATAAAAAATAAAATAAATATTAACATTACAAAAAAAAGATCATGAAAAAACTAATACTTGCACTATTAGTAGTTGGATTCACTTCCATGAATGCTCAAAAATTAGCAAAATCAGGGAGTAGCTACAAACTAAAAAAAGTTATTCCTGTTGAAGGAAGACAAGGTATTGCTATAGACAAAGATTACTACTATGTATCAAGCAGCACCGCTTTATTCAAATACGATAAAAATGGGAATCTAATTACAAAAAACGATAAACCATTTACCAAATTTGAAAAACAAGTAAATCATTTCGGAGATATCGATATTTATAATGGAGAAGTATATACCGGAGTAGAATTTTTTGATTCAGGAGTTGTACGCAACATTCAAATTGCCGTTTACGATGCTGAAACTTTAGATTATAAATATTCTATAGATTTTGGAGAAATTGAACAACCGGAAGTTAGTGGTATTACTATTGACAGAAAGAACAACATTGCTTGGATGTCTGATTGGACTTCCGGATGGTATGTATACAAATATGATTTAAAAACCAGAAAATATATTGGTAAAGTTCATTTACAACCCTCTCCGCAATGGCAACAAGGGGTTTATCATATTGATGGAAAACTTTTAATAACTTCTGATGACGGAGATTCCGATATTCCGGAAGCAGATAATGTTTATATTGCTGACGTAAGCGATCCGAACCAAACTCGTGCGGAAGTTTCATTATTTAGATCAATTCCTGAATTTAAAAGAGCCGGAGAAATTGAAGGTCTTTCAATTGATCCTGTAACCAATGACCTTGTTATCCTTAATAATAGAGGAGCAATCATTAAAATGGGTATGCCGTCCGGATTCTACCCAGGCTATGACAGAGAAATTCACGAACTGTATATTTTTGAAAAAACTAAAAAATAATTCTCTTTCGTTCCACTTATTAACAGAAAAAGATAAGGCAAAGCATTAAATACCAAATCTTTGCCTTATTTCAACAACTACATTACGAAACCAATTAATTACTAAACAAAAAACAACTAACATGAAATTTAAACGCAGTTTATCTCTTTTCTTTACGGCAGCATTTATTTTAGGCTATGGCCAAAAAGCCTCCCTGGATAAATTCCAACAAGACAGCGATTCTATTAAAAAAAGACCTTCACTTGTGGAACGTATGAACAGCGATAGCTCCCAACTTTCTCAAGGTATTAAGCTAAATTTTATTAAAGAATTAATGGGAGGAGATGAAAATAGCTTTACTCCTACTCTGAAATACGGAATCGGTATGGTTCTGGAAACTATTTACCAACAAGTTCCTAGTGAAAAAGGACCTCATAAAGAAGCAAATTCAAGCTATAATTTTCAACCGGCTGCATTCAAAATAGGATTCTTACATACAGATATGGCTATATCTCCTAAATTGAGCGCTAGCATAACTTGGAACCTACACGCAAGCAAAATTTCTGATGCTTTTATTAAATATAATTTCCATCCGTTGCTTAATTTACAGTTAGGACGTTTTAAAGGAGCCGGAAACAGAGCTGCTAATGAAACATCTGCTTATGACTTAGATCTAGCCGACTTTACTTATACATCTGAAAATCAAAGTGCTGCTCAAGGAGCTCCTGATTTAAGACATTATGGTATTAACGTTTCAGGTAACGTTAATAATTTTGTACGATATGCCTTCTTTTTGCATAATAGCGACAGCAATCGAGACAGATATTGGTCTTCATTCAACGATGGTCCATCGGAAGGACAAGGAAACCACGGTTTAGAATTTAAAAGCTGGGATGCATCCCTACGTTTTTTCCCTGTAAAAAATGTTGAATTCGGTGGTCATATGGGTGCTGTTAATCTTCCGGGAATGGGCTTTAAACAAGCTTGGGCTTATTCAGGGTTTTTATATTATATAAATCCTAACAAATACAAATTTAAATTTGATTACGGTACTTATAAAAATGTACGATTTACAAGCGTTGATGAAAATGGAAATACTATATTTGTAACCCCTAACAATATGGATTATACTAAACATGATTTTGTTAAGGTTAATAAGTTAGGTTACTCTTTATTAGCAGGATTTAATGTTACTCCAAAAATTGAACCTGTTGCAAGATTTGAATATTTCAATCAAGGAAATAAAGATATTTCCGGATTTGACTATGAAAAGCTTTACTTATATACTGCCGGGGTGAATTTTTATTTATACCCTAACAGTCCAAGAATGGCAAAAATAACAGCGTTCTATCAGCATAGAGCGGAAACCGGTGGACCAAGCATTGCTAATGATTGGTTCGGATTGAGTTACCAAATCGTATTATACAATAATACGAAAGGAGTTTTTTAACATAATAAAAAACATATAAAATTTAAAATACATTTAAAAAAAGATCATTAAATTACTAATCATCCTATTTTAAATGTATTTTTTGTTTTATTTTATACGGACAAATTAAATAACTAAAATCAATAAAGATGAAAGAAAAATTCATTTTAGCTTTAGATCAGGGAACTACATCTTCCAGAGCTATTTTATTTAATCATGGAGGAGAAATAGTATCGGTTGCACAAAAAGATTATACCCAATACTTTCCAAAACCGGGATTAGTGGAACATCACCCTGAAGAAATTTGGTCTTCGCAAATGTCTGTTGCTGCCGAAGCAATAGCTAAAAAAGGTATATCCGGATTGGATATAGCTGCGATTGGTATTACCAACCAAAGGGAAACCACAATTGTATGGGACAGAGAAACCAGTGAAACCATTTACAATGCTATCGTTTGGCAAGACAGAAGAACTTCCAAATATTGTGATGAACTTAAAGAACAAGGTTTAACTGATATGATCCGAGAAAAAACCGGTTTAATACTGGATGCTTATTTCTCAGGAACTAAATTAAAATGGATATTGGACAACGTTCCGGGTGCAAGAGAAAAGGCTGAGCAAGGAAAACTTTGTTTTGGTACAGTTGATACTTGGTTGGTCTGGAAACTTACCAGAGGAAAAATGCATGTTACCGACGTTTCTAATGCTTCTCGTACCTTATTGTTTAATATTCATACTTTGGAATGGGATGAAGATTTATTAAAATTATTCAACATTCCTAAATCTATGCTTCCTGAAGTAAAACAAAGCAGTGAAGTGTATGGTGAAACCTCCACTACTCTATTCTCAACAAAAATTCCTATTTCAGGTATTGCCGGAGATCAACAAGCTGCTTTATTCGGCCAGTTATGTACAAATAAAGGAATGGCCAAGAATACATACGGTACAGGGTGTTTCTTATTAATGAATACAGGTGAAAAACCGGTTTTATCTAAAAATAATTTATTAACTACCATTGCGTGGAAAATTAATGGTAAAACTTATTATGCGCTTGAAGGTAGTGTTTTCGTTGGTGGAGCGGTAGTTCAGTGGTTAAGAGACGGAGCTAAAATTGTTAAAACCTCTGCTGACACTGAAAATTTAGCTAAAACTGTTCCTGATAATGGAGGGGTATATTTTGTTCCTGCATTAACCGGTTTAGGTGCTCCGTACTGGGATCCTTATGCTCGCGGAGGAATTTTAGGAATTACCAGAGGTACTACTGATGGACACATTGCCAGAGCAACCTTAGAAGGAATTGCTTACCAAGTGTATGATTTAATAAAAGCTATGGAAGCTGACTCCGGCGTTCATGAAATTGAACTTCGAGTTGACGGGGGTGCTTGTGCTAACAATTTAATGATGCAATTCCAATCTGATATTTTCGGATTTAATGTAATTAGACCTAAAACATTGGAAACAACCGCTCTAGGTGCTGCTTATTTGGCTGGATTAGCTGTTGGTTATTGGAAAAGCATTGATGAACTTCAAGCTCAACGATCCGTAGACCGTGTATTTACACCTGAAATGGATAAAGATAAAGCCGAACATTATTTAAAAGGTTGGAAAAGAGCGGTAAGCAGAGTACTTAATTGGGTTGATGATGAAGACAAATAAAGTTTTCACACAAAGGCTTTCATTTACTATAAAATTATAAAAGCAATTAAAAGAAGTAATTAAATTAAATGCTTCTAAAAGTTCTTAGCGTTGGTTTTTGTGATTTTTTGTAAAACTAATTACAAATAGAAACAGTAACTAACAATATAGTTTCTATGGATTGATTAATCGTACCCATAGAATATAGATGGTTTTACTGATGCTAATTCTGAACCTAAATTTCAAATTTCTGGAGAATTCGGCATCTGTAAATCTATCTAAAAAATATATTATAAAATTTAGACAAGATAATTATCAGCTTTATAATAATCTCTAAAATATTTGTACTAAATATCCTATTTTTTTAATCTAATTGATACAAAAATTTAAATATATTTCCGAATAATTAGTAAGAAATTATTTATTCCGATAGAATATTTATATTTTTACATTCAAATTTCAATGCTGGTTTAAAATAAAAAAAAACTAAAATCCATTAATATGAAAAAAACTCTTATTTTACTTACAGTTCTTATTTCTTCTATTTCATTATATAGTCAAGAAATAGAAAGATTAGATTTCAATCTAAGTTTACGATCCAACCACTTTTGGAGAGGTATAACTGTTACAGACGGTGCTATGGCCGACGTTGACATTAATTATGCTTTAGACCATAAAAAATATCTCAAATTGGGAGTTTGGGGCGGTATAGGTCTCGGGGATACAAACGGACAACACTATCATGAAATTAATTATTATTTACACTATAGTACGGGAAAATGGGGTGTCGGTGTATGGGATGTATTCAATTCTACCGGAAGATTAAAAGATGCTAAGGATAATGACATTTGGAATTATGATCATAAAACATCCGGACATCGATTTGACTTCAGAGGATATTTTGTTTTCTGTGACAGCTTTCCTTTAAAACTAGATTATGGAACCTCTTTTTACGGGGCAGACAGAAATGAAAAAGGAGATCAAAGATGGTCTACCTATACCGGACTAAATTATCCTATTATAAAAGGGAAAGTGGTGGATCTAGATATATTCTGCGGTGCTGCTTTTGGTCTTGCAGGTAAATCTAACTTCTATGGTAATGAAAAACACGATTTCGACATTGTTAATGCCGGAATTACAGCTTCTAAAGATGTAACAGTTCTCGGATATAAATTACCTGTTTCTGCCACCGCCATGTGGAATCCTTCACGCAAAGAAGCAAGAGTCCAAATCGCCACTTCTTTATTCTAATAAATATTTTTAATTCAGATATAAAAAAAGTCGGTTTATAATAAATCGGCTTTTTTAGTTATTAAAATACTTTAAACCATTTTCGTATAAAAAATAATTTTATAAATTTACGATTTCAGTACAAGCTAAATATTTGGATTTTTTAATCAATTGAAGCAAAAAAGATTATTTCTATAAATGCAAACATCTATAAGAAGCAACTTAGTTCTATTATTTTTTCTCTTTTTTTCTCTACATCTTTTCTGTCAAATACACATTAGAATTGTAAATATTGAAACCAATCTACCTGTTGAAAAAGCTTTTATTTACAATGAATCAAATCGCCTGTTAGGGTTTACCAATGCAGAAGGAATGATTGCTTTAGATAGTAATATAAACAAAATAATCATTCGTGTTGATGGTTACTTGCCTAAAATAGAAATGATCGGCAAACTGGATAAAACTATTTATTTATTTAAAAAAATTAAAAAAAAGAATGATCCTAAGGCTGTATCTATACTAAAAAAAGTATGGGAAAACAGTAGTAAAAATAACGTTGATCATCTCAATGCGTATAAGTTTGATTCGTATGTAAAATTTACTTTAGACATGCCTTCTGATTCCGTTACTTATATTAATCATCCTAAAAGAAAACTGGATACTTTAAACAATAAATTAAAAGGATTTTTAGAAAAAAGCATGGTTTTCATTGGTGAAAGAACTATGCTTTATGAATATGATAAAAAATATGGTAAAAAAGCCATTGTAACAGCTTATAAAGCAGGAGGATTTAGTAATCCGCAATTTTTTAATTTTTCCATTGCAAAATCAATGGTCAATGATTATCCTGAAATGCTAAAGCCCAGGGAAACGCAGGGAACTATATCCCGATTGGTAGATAGTGTCTATATTAACAACAGAAAAACATATGTTATCTATACCTATTCTCATGGAAAAAGTGAAGCTCAATTTTACAAAAATCTAACTGTATTTGTAGATTCTGAATCGTATGCGCTCGTAAAATTAATTGGCAATAATTCGAAAATATCCAATATATACTACGAAATAACTTATGCTCCCTATGAAGGAATTTGGTATACAGAAGATGAATATATGAAGACGGAAATTTTAAGCAGTAATTTCATCAAAAAAATAAATAAACTACTGCCTAAGGGATTGCATTCTATAACTCGATTAACTACTACGGCAACCATAGATTCTCATGTAACTAATTTCACTAACGATGTTTCTTATACTGCTAATGACTTTAAAGGATATGAATATGTTATCTCAAAAGAAGTTTCCCACAATGCAGATGAAAAAATTTCAGCACTGCGAGATGATTCATTAACTCATCGTGAAGCTACAACTTATAATGAATTATATCGAATATCAAAAGAATACAAACTGGAACCTAAATTACGATTTTTAAGAAAACTTACTGAGGGGGATCTTGAACTGGGATTTTTTAATTTTGATGTATACAGTATATTCAGTCATAACCTGTATGAGTCTTTCCGTTATCAACTAGGAGGACATACTAACCATAAATTCAGTAAAAATACTCGTATTGGAGGGTATATAGCTAAAGGAACTCGAGATGAGGAAGTTAAAGGAGGAGCAGATGTAACATTTTTTGTTAATAAGCACCAAGGGGGAGAATTATCCATAAAAGCAGAAACCGATGTGCTGCCGGTGGGAAGAACCAAAAATAAATATTTAACTCCAAAAGATGAGCTTACGGCTAAAACCAATAATATTTACAACGGTGATTATTTTAGCTATAGGAAAGTAGAATTATCGTATCAACAAGATTTTTTAAAAAATATTGATATTACTTTTGCGGTTGATTTCCAAAGACAACGGGTGAATTTTCATTATAAATTTAAAGATTACGATGAAAGTACTTGGTTTAACTATGTAAATACGGCCATACGTTTACGATATGCTCCCAATGTAAAATATATCGAATCGAATAACGGAAAATATACATTACAAGATAAGCCTCCTTATTATTATTTTACTTACGCTAAATCTTGGAAATTATTTGAAAACAGTACAGGTATTCATCGTTTATACCTCTCGGCTTTATATACTTTTTTGTCCAAATTAGGTAAAACTGAAATTATCGGGAATATAGGAGCCACATTCGGAGATACTCCTATTATGAATTCTTTCGAGGGCAACGGGGTAGCGAAACACGGAAACAGTATTTGGGGTAGATTTGCTTTTAAAGGCTTTCAAAGTTTTGAAACTATGAGACCTTCCTCCTTTTTTTCAGATAGATTTATTTCTTTTCAATTTACCCACCATTTCCGTCCTTTACGCGTAAATGAATTTAAATCTCTACATTTTGCCGTATTATACAATGGTCTTATAGGATGGATGCCGAATAAAGACGTTCATTCGCTTTTTGAATTCGATGTTCCTAAAGATTATTACCAGGAAGTTGGTTTTGAAGCAAATAAGCTATTATTAGGTCTGGTAGGTGTTGGCGTATATGCTCGTTTAGGTGCTTATAAAGTTGGAAATTTAGATCAAAATATGTCTATCAAGTTAACTATGGAATTATAAATTTTCAAATAAATACATATTGATTTTACAAGCTCATACATTACTATAAATCAATATAATATTTTAATTATTTATATACTTCGGGATTAACGACGCAAGGTAATTTTTCTCCTTTTAAACCGGCAATAATATTTTTAGCACACAAAGCCGACATAGCATTTCGTGCTTCTATAGTTGCTGATCCGATATGAGGCGTAACCGCAACATTTTCCATACGTAATAAAGGGTTATCTGCTTTCATGGGTTCGGGATCTGTTACATCTATACCGGCTCCCCAGATTTGACCTTCTTGGATCGCCTGTATTAAATCTTTTTCATTAACCATGGGACCTCTGGCCGTATTTATTAAAATAGATGTTTTCTTCATTTTTTTAAATGCTGAGGCATTAAAAATACCTTTATTTTCATCTGTTAAAGGCGCATGTAAACTTATTACATCCGATTGTTCCAATAATTCTTCAAAAGAAACATAATGCGCTCCTAATTCTTTTTCGGCATCTTCTTGTTTATGCCGATTATTATAAAGTATATTCATCCCATATGCATTTTTACATTTTTGAGCCATTTTGATTCCTATACGTCCCATACCAAATATGCCTAAGGTCTTTCCATTTAATTCTTGCCCTAAATATTCTACTGATAAAAAACCGGGCTTCCAATTTCCTTCGATTATCCTTCGATAATTAAAAAAAGCTTTTCTGGAAACATTCAACAGTAACAAGAAAGCAATGTCTGCCGTTGCATTACTGAGAACATCCGGGGTATTTCCCACTGGTATGCCCAAACGTGTGGCTGCTTGGATATCGATATGATTATAACCAACTGAAAATGTGGAAATAACTTTCAAATTTGTAACTTCTTTAAAAAAACTTTCCGGCACAGGAGACATCACATTTATATATGCGTCGGATTGTTTACATTTATCTATTAATTCTGCAAGGGTAATAGGTTCCGAATTTGTCCACATTTCGACCTCATAACCTGCCTTTTTCAGCATGTCTACTCCTACTTCCGGTATTTTGCCGGATATAAATACTTTCATATATTTTAAATGTTAAAATAATAAAGTCCGGTACTATTAGCCGGACTTTATCTATGGGTTTATAATTTTAAGGATTGGTTGACCATAAAGATGCATTTGCCAACAAGGCTCGTTTATTTAACTTAAGAATATCAACCACTAATTCTGCAAAATCTTCCGGCTGTAAAACTTTTTCCGGATTTCCATCCGTAATTTTTAATAATTTTACAGACATGTCTGATGCAATGGTACTTGGTGTAAGAGTTGTAACTCTTATGTTGTGCTTCCTCATCTCATACATCAATGATTCCGACAAGGATATTAAACCGGCTTTTGAAACACTATAGGCTGAAGTGTTTGCGCCCCCTTTTAATCCAGCCGTGGATGAAACATTAATGATATCTCCTCCTTTTTTTTCAATCATTGCAGGCAAAACTGCTCTTGACATGAAATAAGGTCCGAAAAGATTGGTTTGTACAATATTTTGCCACTGATCAACAGGCATATCCAAAAAACTTTGAAATGCTGAAATTCCCGCATTGTTGATCAAAATATCAAAGGATCCGAAACTGTTTTGTAATTTTTCCATTTCCCTTTCAACTTCTTTTTGATTGGAAACATCAAAAATTGAATATGCAGCTTGTATTCCTTTTCCTTCTAATTCCTTTACAGTTTCCTTAACTGTTTTTTCATCTCTTCCTGTAATAGCTACATCTACTCCTTCAGCAGCCAGAGCTAAAGCCACTGCTTTTCCTAATCCTCTGTTTCCACCTGTAACTATTGCTTTTTTACCTGTCAGTTTTTCCATAATAATTCTTTATATGATTTTATAATTTTGCTAATTCCGAATCGATAAAATCCATTTGTTCTTTGCTGATTTTTACTTCAGCAGCTTTTGCATTTTGTTTTGCTTGTTCTGCATTTCTTGCTCCGGCCAAGGCTATGGTAATACCCGGTTGTTCAGCAGTCCATTTTAGTACTAACTGAGCCAGTGTTGCTCCTTGATCATCTGCAATATGTTTAATTTTAGCCAAGAAATCATCAATTCTTTTAATACTATCCGGTTGGTACATCTTCATATCCCTTCGGGCATCACCTTCTTCAAATTTATGATCCGGTTTAATTTTACCGGTTAATAATCCTCTTTCCATTGGACTATAAGCTAAGATAGACTTTTTATTTTTAATACAGTAAGGAACTATATCTTTTTCTATTTTACGATTTAACATGCTATAAGGAACCTGATCGGAAAGTATTTTGCATGCTTTATTTGCTGCTTCAATTTGTGAAGTGGAGCAATTACAAACGGATGCATGACGTACTTTACCTTGCTTGATTAATTTTGCAACTGCTTCAAACGTTTCTTCTATGGGTGTAACGGTTTCCGGCCAGTGCAGTTGATATAGATCTATATAATCGGTTCCTAAACGTTTTAAACTTTGTTCACATTCATAGATAACACTTTCCTTTCCAGCATATTTATATATATTGATATCTTTTCCTGAATTGTCTTTACTGTGCATGGCTAAATCTCCTTTAGCTAAATCCCAACGCATTCCAAATTTAGTTAAAATTTGAACTTTATCTCTAGGAATTCCTTTAATAGCTTCTCCTACTATAGATTCACTGGTTCCCTGTCCGTATATAGGAGCCGTATCGATAGATGTTATTCCTGCATCGTGAGCTGATTTGATTGCTTCAACGGCAACTTTTCTTTCTGTTCCTCCCCACATCCAACCTCCGGCAGCCCAAGCTCCAAAAGTTATTACCGATAAAGATAAATCTGAATCGCCTATTTTTCTATGTTCCATGTTTTTTAGGTTTTTGATTAATTTTAATTATTGTTGTTATTTTTATCTTTTTAATCTTATCTTTTATGAGATTTATTTAAAATTATTAATGAAAATATTATACCAACGCAAGATTTTATAAACAAAAATTTTACAATTATCCAGTTTTTGTAATTATTTTAAATATTCTATCTTTTTGAATTCTGTTTCTCACATTTTATTTCATATAAAAACCGTATTAAAATATTTTACCTACTATACAGAGAAAAATTTATCCATTCGTAACGTATTACAAGTTAACTATTTATTAATAAGTTATCTATTTTTTTTCTTAATAAAGCCCGATAAATAATAAATGAATATAAAATAATTTATTTTTTTTATACATTCTGCTTTTATGACATTCTCATATTAAAATACTTATTACTTGTTTATTTTATTTTATTTATTAAAATTGAAGTTTTTTTTTGATAATATGTTAAGAATTCAATGAGTGATTTATTAGAAAATTTCATTAATAATGTATAAAAAATGAGGGTCATTTGATTTATTTTAATATTATAATTATATTTACCCTCTAAAAAAAATACCTTTTATGTCAACATTACGTTTTTATGCTTTAAAAAGGCTTCCTTATTTACAGCCTAAACATATAGAAATTCCAAAAAAATTATCTGAACTATATTGTGAAAATGTCTTTTCAGAATCCACCATGCGTGAATATCTGACTAAAGAAGCTTATCAAAGCATTTTAGATGCGATAAAATATGGAAAGAAAATCACAAGAGAAATTGCAGATCAGGTTGCTGTTTCCATGAAAGAATGGGCTATGTCTAAAGGTGCTACCCATTATACTCATTGGTTTCAACCTTTAACGGGAGAGACAGCTGAAAAGCATGATTCTTTTTTTAATCCTATTGGAGAAGGTCGGGCCATTGAAAGATTCAGCGGTTCGTTATTAATTCAGCAAGAACCGGATGCTTCCAGCTTCCCTAATGGTGGAATACGTAATACATTCGAAGCAAGAGGTTATACCGCCTGGGATCCGACTTCACCTGCTTTCATTATTGATACAACCTTATGTATTCCTTCTATTTTTGTTTCTTATACCGGTGAGACTTTAGATTATAAAACTCCACTATTACGAGCATTACAATCGGTAGATGAAGCCGCTACTGAAGTGTGTCAAGCCTATTTTGATAAAAATGTTAGCAAAGTTTATTCTACTTTGGGTTGGGAACAAGAATATTTTTTAGTGGATTCTTCTCTTTTTCAAACCCGTCCGGATTTGGTTTTAACGGGAAGAACTCTTCTAGGTCACGCCCCTGCTAAAGGACAGCAACTCGAAGACCATTATTTCGGCTCTATTCCAACTCGCGTAAGAAATTTTATGAAAGAGTTGGAAATTGACTGTATGAGATTGGGTATACCTGTAACAACCAGACATAATGAAGTTGCTCCGAATCAATTTGAATTAGCTCCATTATTTGAAGAAGCTAACTTAGCGGTAGATCACAATTCATTATTAATGGATGTCATGAAAAAAGTAAGCCGCAGACACGGTTTAAGCATTTTATTTCATGAAAAGCCGTTTGATGGTGTTAACGGAAGCGGAAAACATAATAACTGGTCGCTTTCAACAGATACCGGAGAAAACTTATTGAGTCCCGGAAAGAATCCTAAGAAAAATCTCCAGTTCCTTACTTTTTTCATCAATACTATTAAGGCTGTTCATGACTATGGTGACTTATTACGTTCTTCGATTGCATCGGCAGGTAATGATCACAGGTTAGGTGCTAATGAAGCTCCTCCTGCTATTATTTCAATATTTATTGGATCTCAGTTAACCGCTGTTTTAGATGAATTGGAAAAAGTTACTAAAGGAAAACTTTCTCCGGATGAAAAGACTGATTTAAAATTAAATATTGTCGGAAAAATCCCTGAACTATTACTTGACAATACAGACCGTAACAGAACTTCTCCTTTTGCATTTACCGGAAATAAATTCGAATTCAGAGCTGTCGGATCTCAAGCTAATTGTGGTGAGCCTATGACCGTTTTAAACACTATAATGGCTTATCAATTACAAAAATTCAAAAAAGAGGTTGATGAATTGATTGCTAAAGGACTTAAAAAAGATGAAGCAATATTTAATATTCTTCGTGACTATATTACTGAATCAAGATCTATATTATTTGAAGGAGACGGTTATAGTGAAGATTGGGTTAAAGAAGCGGAAAAAAGAGGATTGGAAAATAAAAAAACTACTCCTGAGGCATTAAAATTTGAATTAAACAAAAAATATATTGAGCCATTTGAAAAGCTAAATATTTTATCTCATAAGGAAATTGAAGCCAGAAATGAAATCAAATTGGAAAAATATTCTAAAATGATCTCTATTGAAGCAAAGGTATTAGGAGATATGGCTCGTAATCACATTGTCCCTGTGGCTGTTGATTATCAAACTAAATTGATTGAAAATGCAAAAGGCTTAAAAGATATTTTTGGTGAAAATGAAATGAAGTCCATGTGTAAAGAGCAATTGGATCTTATTAAAAATATCTCTTCTCATATTACAGAAATTAAAAGCGGGGTTGATAAATTGTTTAAAGAAAGAGACAAGGCTATCGCTATTTCAGATCCTGCTAAACAAGCTGAAACTTTTTGTAATAAAGTTAAACCTTTATTTGATAAAATCAGAGAACATTCTGATGCGTTGGAAATGCTAATAGACAACGAAATGTGGCCATTAACAAAATATAGAGAATTACTTTTTACGTTAAGATAGGCGAAATTGATTTAATTTTCAATAGATATTTATTATAGAGAGGGTTGATGAATTATCAACCCTCTTTTTTTAATCTTTTTCTAAATATTTCTCTTATAAAATTGTAAATATAAACCTCTATTTAAAAAAACTTTTTTCCTTTATTTATAATGATTATAAATTTCATAATAGTCTTTAAAAGCGGTAAATATCATGTTTTATAAATCTATTAATATATAATTTTAGCGCTGTTAAATTTATAAAACTAGGCTTACTATATGGCAACACCGGATTTTAAGTATCAAGAAACTTTTGAACAAGGAAAAGATTTTACAGAATACTATTTATTAACTAAAGATTATATATCAACCTCTACATTTGAAGGAAAAGAAATTCTTAAAATTGAACCGGAAGGTTTAACTCTTCTGGCTCAACATGCATTTCATAATGTTGAATTTTTACTTCGTCCGGAACATCAAAAACAAGTAGCAAGTATACTATCAGATCCGAGCGCCAGTGAAAACGACAAGTTCGTAGCTCTTACTTTTTTACGAAATTCTGAAATCGCAGCTAAAGGAATTCTTCCTTTTTGTCAAGATACCGGAACAGCCATTATAATGGGAAAAAAGGGACAACAGGTATGGACCGGAGGAAATGATGAAGAAGCTTTATCTAAGGGAGTATATAATACTTTTACAACTGATAATCTGCGTTATTCTCAAAATGCTCCTTTAGACTTATATAAAGAGGTGAATACAGGAACCAATCTTCCCGCTCAAATAGATTTATATGCTGTAAACGGACAGGAATATAAATTTTTATTTGTTGCAAAGGGTGGAGGTTCAGCAAATAAAACTTATTTATATCAAGAGACTAAAGCATTATTAAATCCCGATAAATTATTTCCTTTTTTAGTAGAAAAAATGAAATCGTTGGGTACTGCTGCTTGTCCTCCTTATCATATTGCTTTTGTAATTGGAGGAACATCGGCTGAAACTAACTTGAAAACAGTTAAGCTTGCTTCAACTAAATATTATGATAACTTGGCAACATCAGGAAATGAAGGCGGACGTGCTTTTCGGGATCTTGAAATGGAAAAAAAACTATTGAATGCCGCTCGTGAATTAGGGTTAGGTGCACAATTCGGAGGTAAATTTTTTGCTCATGATATCAGGGTTATACGACTACCAAGACACGGAGCATCTTGTCCGGTTGGAATGGGTGTTTCTTGTTCTGCCGATCGAAATATTAAAGCAAAAATAAATAAAGACGGTATTTGGATTGAAAAATTGGAAGATAATCCTGCCCGATTAATTCCTGAACAATATCAAAAGGCAGGAGAAGCCGGAGGTGTTGCGATTGATTTAAATCGACCGATGAAAGAGATTCTTTCCGAATTGTCTCAATATCCTGTTTCTACTCGATTATCTTTAACCGGAACTATTATTGTAGGACGGGATATCGCTCATGCGAAACTGCAAGAAAAATTGGATAATGGAGAAGAGTTACCGCAATATATAAAAGATCATCCTATTTATTATGCCGGACCGGCTAAAACACCTGCCGGGTATGCTTCAGGATCTATGGGGCCTACTACTGCCGGAAGAATGGATTCTTATGTGGATTCTTTCCAATCCCATGGAGGCAGCTTAATTATGATTGCAAAAGGAAACAGAAGCCAACAGGTTACAGACGCTTGCCATAAATACGGCGGTTTTTATTTAGGAAGTATAGGGGGACCTGCTGCAATTCTTGCACAAACTAATATTAAACATTTAGAATGTTTGGAGTATCCCGAACTGGGAATGGAAGCTATTTGGAAAATAGAGGTTGAGAACTTTCCTGCTTTTATTCTCGTGGATGACAAGGGTAATGATTTTTTTCAACAGATAAAAAATACTTCGTGTAACTGCTAATTAATTTTATCTTTATATTTAAAAAGCAGCTTAATAATATAAGCTGCTTTTTATCTATATAGATATAAGATTAGTGTATGCTAATTGATTGTTTGATCTTCTATAAATGTGTTACTGTTTATCGATTTGTCCTGTTTGAATTTTTGAAATTCTTCTAAATCATATACCGGACATGCTCCTATGTGATTGGTTATAAACGCACCCAAAGCTATTGCTTCTTTCATAGCATCTAAATTTGAGAATCCTTGAGCTCGTTTAGCTAAAAATCCAGCCAGAAAAGAATCACCACTACCGACTGTATCTTTAATTTCAACTTGTATAGCTTCTGAATATATATATTGATATTGATCACAATATACTGCTCCCTTACTTCCTTTGGTTACAATTAGTCCATCTAAAGAGAATGTTTTACGAACATATTTAACGGCATCTTCTTCGGATGTATATTCTTTCCCCACCCATTCTAACAAAAGCCTTAATTCTGCCTTATTCATCTTTACTAAATCGGCTTTTTTCATAAAATCGATAATCGATTCTTGAGAAATATATGGGGGTCGTAGATTGATGTCAAAAACTTTATATGGCGCAACTTCAATTAATTTTGACAAAGTGTTTTTGGATAAATTATTTCTGCTTCCTAAACTTCCAAATACAAATCCTTGTGAATTCTTTACTAAATTTTCATATTCATCTTTCCACTCTATAAAGTCCCAAGCTACGGGTTCTACAATGGTATAATGAGCTTCGTTATTTTTATCTATTTCTGCTATTACAGTCCCTGTGTTGTATTTATCGCTTATCTGGCATTCTTCTGTCGGAATCGCTGCTTCTTGTACTTTGTTAAGCAATTCTCTGCCTAATTCATCATTTCCAACACAACTAATCATTCTTCCATCAACACCCATTTTATTAAGATGATATGCAACATTAAATGGAGCTCCTCCTATTTTCTTTCCTGATGGGAATATATCCCATAATATTTCTCCAAAACAAATGATGGGCTTCGTATTCATATTATTTTTCATTATATATCTTATTAAGAAGATTGTTTTATTATTAATTTGGAGTTGTACACTCTCGGTTTGAATTTTAAATTTTTATCTTCAATCATGCCGGTAATTATTTCTACAGCTTCTTTGGATATTTCATACAAAGGTTGTTTTATATGACTTACCGGTACTTTAAAAATGTCAAAGGCTTCTGATTCATCAAAAGTAATTAGTGCTAATTCGTCGGGTATTCTTATGTTTAACGTCATTAGTTTTTTAAGTCCTGCCAACGCTAATTTATTTGTTGCAAAAAATAAGGCATCAATGGGTTCTTCTTTTGAAAGTAATTCATCTATAGCATGGGAAACTTCTATATCTATTTCCGCTTCATTAATGTATTTTATATTTTCTGATTTAATAGTTAAACCTCTATCCAACACAGCTCTTTTATAACCATTTACTCTTTCATTTATATGAATTAATTCCGTTTGAAATGATAGTATGCCTATGTTCTTTTTTCCTTTTTTTATTAAATGTTCTGTGGCTTGATAGGATGCTCCGTAATTATTAGTAGTAATTACGGGTATTTCCATATTATTATTAAAATATCTGTCTATTAAAACTATCGGAGCATTGGTTTTAGCTAAATCCAATATATACTTTTCTGAGCCTTCTACCGGTAGAATTATAAAACCATCTACCTGTCTGGTAAGAAAAATATCTATTAATTGCTGCAATTTTTCTGCGTTTTCATCGGAACTTCCAATTAATATTACATATCCTTTGCTGCTTATCTCATCTTCAATAATCCTTGCTATTTGAGAAGCAAACGGGTTGGCAATATCTGCAACCAACAAGGCAATGGTATGAGTTTTTTTGGCTTTGAGACTTCGCGCTATGCTATTGGGTCGGTAATTCAGTTCTTTAGCTGCATTTTTTATTTTTTCTGCTGTTAGTTTACTTATTCTATCGGTATGACGACCGTTCAAAACATATGAAACCAACGCAGTCGAAACCCCTGCTTTTAAAGCAACATCTTTAATTGAAACTCTTTTCATAGTAATTGTATTTTATAGCTTAGTCAATAAGCCCTAATTCTTTTTCAATTTGTTCTAAAGATTTTCCTTTGGTTTCCGGAATCCAAAATTTAACAAAAATAAAGGCAATTACAGTAAATATTCCAAAAATTCCAAATAATGCACTGTCTCCTAAATTTGCTCGTATAATTGGTGCAAAATATACAGTTAAAAATGTACAACCCCAGCTAACAGCAGTTGAAAAAGACATTGCTAATCCTTTAATTCTATTAGGATAAATTTCGGATATAATTACCCACATTACCGGAGCAAAGGATGCAGCAAAAAAGGAGATATATCCTAATAAGGCTATTAAAACTCCCATACTATTTTTTTCAGGTTGTAAGAAAGCATATGTCAAATATCCTAAAGAAACAGCCATTCCAAAAGCTCCCCATAATAAAAGAGTTTTACGACCTTTAGAATCCACTAATTTCAAGGCAACTATAGTCATTAATACATTTACAATTCCCACGATCATGGATTGAAGTAAAGCTGTATCTCCACCTACTCCGGCAGAACGGAAAATATCCGGTGCAAATATTAATACAGCATTTATACCGGTAATCTGCTGGAATGCTGCTATAAGGGTTCCTATTGCAACTATTTTGCCAGTCTTTCCGTTAAATAATTCTTTACTGCTGGCTTTTTCTTTGTTCTTTTCAGCATTTATGGATTTTTCCATTTCAGGAAGTTCGTTTTTAACATAACTATCTCCTCCTATTTTATTAAGAATTTCTACGGCTTCGTCTTTTTTTCCCTTAGCTAAGAGCCAGCGCGGACTTTCCGGAAATGAGAATACTAAATATAGTAAAAAAATAATTCCGAACAGGGCTGGAACTCCCAACATAAACCTCCAACTTTCTTGACCTAAATTAATCAAGAAATAATCAAAAACATAGGCTAAAAAGATACCGATGGTTATTGCAAATTGATTGAATGATACCAACGTTCCTCTTTTATTGGCCGGAGAGATTTCTGAAATATACATGGGGCCTACTACTGAAGTAGCTCCTACAGCGAAACCGGAAAGAACCCTAAAAATAGTTAATCCTATAAAGCTGGTTGCAAAAGCACAACCTAAAGAAGAAATTATATATATAATTGCTGTAATGATCATAACATTTTTACGACCGTATTTTTCAGCTATACTACCGGTAAAAAAAGCTCCAATTAAACAACCAATCATTAAAAAACTGGCAACCGTACCTAATCCGCTATCGCTTAAACTGAAATCTTGCTTTATGAGATCATTGGCTCCGGCAATTCCTGCCATATTTAAACCAAATAATAGACCTCCGTTTACTGCAACGAAAGTAATCCAATATAGATATTTTGTATTCATATTACATTTATGTTTGTGGTTTCATGCAGTAAAATTATATCATTTAACCGATTAAATGATTTTATTTGAAATGAGTTATATCATATTAAAGAATGATAATATTTTTATAGGTGTGGAGATTGATAATACATAATTATACCTCTTATTTTTTCAAATGATTCAAAAATAATTTTATTAAATGTAAACGAAAATGAATTCTTAAATTTAAATATTGTTAGGTTGAAAAAATGATTCTTTAATTTTAAAAAGATATTTAGTTTAAAAAATATAAATCTTTTATCTTTCTGAATATATTGTTTAAACGTTTAAACATTTGCTATAGATTTAAATATGCTTTATAATTCTTATATGTTAAAAACATCATACAAACTTACTTAAGAAAGCTATATAATCTTAACCTAATAATTCTTTGTACTAATATCCTATATTAATATAGGGGTATATATCATTAAATTTAAACTAATTGTAATAGTTCGTTTTGCTTGGTTTGGATTTTGTAATTTTCTTAGGCGGATATTTCTTAAACAACAAATTAATTGATGAATTATAAAAGGAAGCTCTAGAAGCGGTAGAGGTATTAAAAGGTTTAGAATCTACAACTTTTGATGTCCAAACTAAATTCTTGGTTTTTGCATCATCAAAATCGATTTTAAACGAATAATCAACAATTTTATTATTATTATTATTATTTATGGGAATATCTACATTAGTACCTAATCCAAACCAACCACTTCCTCCTCCAATTCCTAAATTGACCGAACTGTTGGCAGGGTGTGTAAGTTGGGTATAAACTTCCACGGCTACATAAACATCGGGGTTATCAACATCTTTTATTAAACCTTTGGAAAGCAACACCGCATCCAGGTTTTTCATAAAATTTGTACTGTCTATTTTATTATTAAGTTTTACTTTATTATCTGCATAATAATTATAGGTTTTTACTGTAGAAAAATTATATCCTGAATCATAATCTACTGATAGATTATTGGTTTGACATGAAACCAATGTAATTAGTAAAATAAATAACAGCCAATGTGATTTCATATATTTATATAATTTACATTCAACATAAGTAACAAATTTACTAATATTTTAGTCATATTTTACTTGCCTATCTAAATTATGTACCTTTTATGTGATTGTTATCAGGTTTACGTTATTTTATCTCAAAACTCTACTTCCTTGTTATAATTTTACACCTGTTAATTAATACTTCTTTATGACTGATACTTCAATCGAAATAAAATTTGTAAGTGAAGTTATTTCTGATATTGCTATAAGCCTTATCATGAATGGTGCTAATACTTCGCGAACATTAAAAAATACGCAAAGAATAGCCGGGGCTCTTGGTTATGAAGCTGATTTATTTTTTTCGTTATCAGGCGTTGTACTTAGTGTGAGAGATAAGAAAACTCATGTTATGCATACTATAGTTCGTGCTATACCTCATATTGGAGTAAATTTTGAAATTGTTTCCGAGATCAGCATATTATCATGGAGAGTGATTCATGAACAAATGGATGTGAATGCCGTTAATGAACAATTTAATTCTATAAAGACAATTAATCATTACCCAAAACCCGCCATTTGGTTTTTTGTAGGTCTTGCCGGAGCTAGTTTATGCAGGATTCTTAATGGTAGTTGGATTGAGTTTTTTATAACTTTCCTTGCGACTGTTTTGGGAATCCTTTCCAGACAATTTTTAACTCAAAAAAAATTCAACATTTTTATAATTTTTACTATTGCTTCTTTTACTGCCGTATCTGTGGTGAATATTTTTAGATTAATCACCGGTCTTGATCTTAAAAGTGCTTTTGCTGCCAGTGTTTTATTTTTAATACCGGGTGTGCCTTTAATTAATTCTTTCATAGATATTTTAGAAGGATATGTTACACAAGGCATTGCCAGGGGAATACACGGATCAATGTTAATTTTTGTTATCGCTATGGGCCTATTTTTATCATTATTTTTATTTGGATATGGATTTAATTAATTTTTTTACCGTTTGTGAGAATGTAACTATTTGGGAAAAAGTATTTTGGTCTATGTGGGTATCCATAGGCTTTGCCGTTATATTTAGAACGCCTTACCGTTCGATGTGGGTGGTGGCTTTGTTAGGAGCTATGGGGTTTAGCTGCCGAGCTGTTTTATTACATTATTTTGAAAATCAAATTGTATTTTCAAGTTTTGCCGCTGCCAGCTTAGTAGGTATATCCGGCGTATATTTCGCTCATAGAGTACACACCCCTCCTATTGTATTTACGATTCCCGCTGTCATTAATATTATTCCCGGTAAAATGGGTTATGAGTTTATGATTTCTTTGATCGAGGTTATGACTTTAAAAGAAGGGGAACCTCTGCAATTTAATTATTTAGTAGAAATGCTTGAAAAAGCTACTCGTACAGGGTTTACTTTATTATCACTTGCATTTGGTGTTGTTTTTCCTTTGTTAATTTTTAAAACCAGATCAGTTAAACAAACTAATCTTAATCAATTATTATTTAATAAACTGGTTCATATTAAGAAGAAAAATGAATAAATGATATGTTAAGCAAATTGAAAGTCTTATGATATAATAAATTATTTAACTGATTATATTTGATTTATCTTCATATACTTTAATTGAGTTATAAACAAAGTGAAATTAAACATTTTAATTTTTTAATAAATAATTTTTCAATTCGTTTTTGTTAGTTTAATATTATTTAGTAAAAAACAATCATATAGTTTTATATGATTGTTTTTTATGAACTTTTATTTTATTTATTAATTACCTTTTTATATTTTGAAAAAATCATTTCAATTAATTTCAAAGGATTCATTATTAATTGAATAATTTTTAGCTTAGTTAAAAACAGACATATTAAAGTAATTGTTATAGTTGCTAATATATCTACTATAAGTGATATATGACTAAAATGTTTAGTAACTATCCCCCAATATACAGGATATACAATCATAATATGTAGTAAAAGGATACCCAAACTAGCGGAACCAAATTTATAGAATGTATCCGGAATGATATTAAAAAATGCTGCTGAACTAAATATGGCAAAAACAAGAAAAATAATCCTTTGAACTAATCCATCGGTAATGGTAGGAAATACACTATAGGAATATCCACCAAATGTTGTGAATGCATGATAGGTTGTACCATATAAACAAACCCAAATACCAAAAATTGTAAAAAATAATACGGAATATATTTTTTTAATATTTTTTATTCTAAACCATATATCCTGTGGAGCATAATATCCTACAAAAAAATGAGGTATAAAAACCAAGATTCTTAATGCAGAAACATAATCAGGATGTAAAATAGGATCTATCTTTATAAATCCAACCGATAACGAAATAGCAGTTGAAATTAGTAAGCTTGCCCATGCCGGTATATGAAACTTTTTTATTAGTATTATAAAATATCTCCAAAGTATTAATCCCGCAAGATACCAGAGCGGACCTATGGGTAATAGTATATATCGTACTATATTGAAATGTCCGGCAGCCATAGAGGGGATTGAATAAAAAAGCTGAAATAAATAATATACTAAAACAAAGCCTAAGAAGAATTTTTTAAACTTATCCCATGTTAAATTTTTTGAGAAATAACCTGAAATGATTATAAACAAGGGTATTGTAAAGGTTGAAGAAAAAATGTAAATCAAAAGTTTGATTTTAGATGTAAATAAATCATATTCACAAGTATGTGCTAATACAACAAAAAATATTAAAATGAACTTAGCGGAATCTAAAGATTTATTCCTTTCCATAAAAAAATAAAATTATTTAATAATAAACTATTTGTATAATAAATTTAATTTAAAATATAATGATCTGTTTATAAACATATAGATCCGACTGTTAATTATAAATTTAAATATTCTTAAAATTTATAAAAATCTCCAACTTCATATAGATAAATATTTACTTTATTTACCAGCATTTCCAAAGGTTAAAAGCTTCTATATTTTATAAAAATTGGTCAAATATACATATAAAATGTTAATGCAATTCATATAATATTTATGAGTGAAAAGTAATGATAAAAAACACTTAAACAAATAAAAATCTAAAAAATGTTTATTTTATATTAATAAAATATATATTTTTACATTAAATTTAAAACTAATCATACTATGAATTATATTTATTTTTATATAAGATCAACACCATTTGTTGTTTATTTTTTTTTATTTCTTTTTCCCTCAACTCCTATCTTTTCTCAAAAAATATAGTGGCAACAAAGTATTGGTGGAAAACAAGGTGATTATCTTTTTGACATAATATCAACGCCGGATCATGGTTTTTTATTAGCTGGTAGTTCTTTATCCAAATCATCTGATCTTACCGATTCTCATTTTAAAAATAAAAATTCCAGTTTAGATTACTTCCTCTGGAAAATGAACCGTTCCGGTATATTAGAATGGCAGAAAAAATTAGGGGGAGATCGCTCGGATTATTTATATAGTGTTAATCTAACTCGCGATGGAGGTTATATTTTAGGAGGCAGCTCTTATTCCTCATTTTTTAGAGATAAAAAAGATTCATGTCGTGGAGAAGACGATTATTGGATCATAAAATTAAACGCTTACGGTAATGAAGAATGGCAAAAAACATTAGGAGGGACAGGTTCTGATAAGCTTTTATCTATAGAACAGACATGGGATGGTGGTTATATAGTTGGGGGATCTTCCGATTCTCCCCCCTCCTATGAAAAATTGGAAGATTCCCGTGGGGCTATGGATTTTTGGATTTGTAAACTAGATTCCAAAGGTCAGATTGAATGGCAAAAAACATTAGGGGGGAGCGGATACGATCTTTTAAGAAGAATCAAAGCTACATCAGACGGATATATTCTAGCCGGTTATTCCAATTCTCCAAAAAGTGGAGAAAAATCTGAGAATACGATGGGGCAAGGAGATTTCTGGTTAGTTAAGTTAGATCATAATGGTTATAAACTTTGGGACAAGACAATAGGAGGACATTTAGATGATGAACTTATGGACTTAATTATAACGTCTGATGGAAATTATTTACTTGCAGGGAGCTCTAATTCACCTCAAGAAGGAAATAAAACTGCCTTACAGGGAAACGGTTCAGATATATGGTTGGTTAAAACAAATAGACAGGGCGAAATACTTTGGCAAAAAAGCTTTGATATCGGTAGGATTGACACTCCGAATAAAATAAAAGAAACCAAAAAAGGAAATATTTTAATTTCAGGAAATACTATTCAAAGTAATACTAACGGAGAGATACAAAGCGATTATCTCGTTATAAAAATAAGCGAATCCGGAGATGAAATCTGGAGAAAACAATTAGGAGGTCCCAAAAGAGATTGGCTGCAAAATACAGTTGAAACTACGGACGGATATTTACTTTTAGCCGGAACATCCGATTCCCCTAAGGGGAATGATAAAACTGTTGAAACCAATGGTCAGACAGATTTTTGGATAGTTAAATTACAAAATGAAGATGATCATTTCAAAACTTTTGAAATAAAAGAAATGGACGCTTATCCGAACCCTACAGAGCGATTTGTAAATGTGATTATTTATAAAGAACTTTCCGGAACAGAAACTATATATGTACATGACATTACCGGAAAATTACTTCAACAAAATAAAATTAAATCCGGCACTACTCCTATTGACTTAGGAGAGTATACCCCCGGGGTTTACATACTTTCTATTACACTTTCCAATGAAAGAACCCACACCCTAAAAATTTTAAAAATTTAAACTAATTTAATGTCTAAATACCATGAAAATAACTTTAGTACTAAGTTTCCTTTTTCTTTGTTTTATTATAAAGGGTCAGGATGTTGGCTATTCCTCGTTTGAAAGTTTGAACGTTAATAATATATTACAAGAAGATAAAATTTATACTACTCCAGAGGTAATGACTTTCCAAAAAATAAATTTTTTACCTGCTGATTTATATACCGGAAAAATCAAAGTTGAAATACCGTTATATGAAATAAAATCAGGCAATATTACCGTTCCCATAACACTATCTTATAATGCAGAAGGAATTAAAATTGATGATGAAGCAGCAAACGTCGGAATGAATTGGGTAATAAATGCCGGAGGCAATATCTTACGTATTGTTAAGGATTTAGATGACCATACGATGAAATTTAACATCGATTATAAATTTGATTGGTATGGAGAAGGAGATACTTATTTAAAGCCTATTGGTAACTACTTAACCCATAAAGGGTATTTAAAAGAATATTCTGACCTTAAACAAATAACTAATTTTATTTCCCCATTTAATAGGTATTATGCTTCCGAAGACGCTTTACCTGATTTATTTTTAGTTAATTCTCCTTCTTTATCTTCGAAATTTCATTTTGAAAAAGGTAATTCATATACAAAATATAAGCCTAAAGTAATTGATGGAAGCGGAATTAAAATTGAAAATGTTAACTATAATGAATTTTCTTATGAAAATGTTAAAAATTATATCGGGTTTGATGGAGAAACTGTTTTCGGTTTAAATTCTCGTGAACGAAATGATGAGATGACCAATTATACTAAAAATGAAAGTTGGAAATATAACAAGCCTAAGGATTATACTGATTTTAAAATTACTGATAATAAGGGATTAGTTCATCATTTTAATGACTATGACTTAATTGAGACTATACCCTTGTATATCGGAGCTGAAGAAATGCCCAATCCATATATTACATTCTTCAATACAGCAAAAGACTTTGCTCGTTTTAATCATTCTTTAAAAAAATCTGTATGGCATTTAAATTCAATATATGATCCTTCCACCAATAAGCAAATTAGTTTTACTTATAATACTCTAGTATCCAATGAGGTTTATTCCAAGTATATGTATAAATTTAAAAGTAGAATACATCAAAATTCTTTGAGTTCTTTAAATATGGAACTTGGTAGTGCCCAAAATCATATTATACAAACAGAAGACATATCACCGGATTTTGAAGCCGTTTACAAATGGATAGAATGCCCGGAAGTTATTTTTAATAAATTAATTCAACAAAAAAAAATAAAAGAAATAAGTTGGGATAAAGGCAAAGTTAAATTTTTATACAATAAAAAGCGGTTAGATAAAAAGGATGAAAATGCTTTAACCGATATAATTATTAGTGATCTGAAAGGAAATCGTATCAAACATTATCAATTTGAATATTCGTATTTCGTCTCTAAAGAATTATGCAATACACCAAAATGTAAACGATTAAAACTTATTGGCTTAAACTTATTAAATGTAAATACTTCCAAAATTGAGCAAAAATATACTTTTGAATATGATGAATCTGAACCTCTTCCTAAAGTTGAATCTTTAGAAAAGGATTATTTAGGTTTTTATAACAAAAATGGGGCTAAAATAATTACCATTAAAGATAATTGGGGAATTGAACATAATTATCCTTCTAAATCAACTATGTATTTTTGCCCGGGAAAATATCAATATTCAATTTTACCCTTTTCTCTGCCTAACAGTTCTTGTTTGCAAATTAAAGGAGATCAATCATTAGCTGCTAATTCGTACTCATTATTGGGTATGTTAAAAAAAATAACCTATCCTACCGGAGGCAGCGTAGAATTTGAATATGAAAATCACAAATTTAATTTACTAGGAAATGAAATTATAGCAGGAGGAGCAAGAATTAAAAAGCAAAAGATAAAAGACGATAAGGGAAAGTATAGAATCTTTTCTTATGAATATAAAAATCAAAATAATATTTCTTCCGGTTATATAAATAATATTCCAAAATATGGAGATATCCGAAGTTATTTAAATTCGGAAGCCTGGTGTGATGAATGTTATGAATATGATCCAATGGACGGATGCACAGAAAAATGCTATCCGGCACAAAAAGAATTGTTTTTTTATTTTTATGACAGAAGCAAATCTGAAATTGAACTAACAAAAGGTAGTTTTGTTGGATATTCCAAAATTATTGAAAGAGAAGAAGGTAACGGATTTAAAGAATATTATTACTCTTCTCCCTCAAATTATCCCAATGAGAAAGAAAAACTGCTGAATAAAACAAATGAAATCTTAGCCAGGAATAGTCAATATCCGGGTATTGCCTATACTGATAACGATATAAGAAGAGGAAAACTATTAAAAGAAATTACTTACAATCAAAAGAATCAGATTTTACAAAAAAATGAATATACTTACACTTATAAATTATTTGATGAAAATTCTTTTGATTTTCGTAAATCATTTATTATGTCGAAACAACCCACTCAGAGCAGCGTTGGAAGTTTAGAAGATATTTTTAGGATAACTCTTAGAAACGAACGTAATTTAGTCACTAAAAAAGAAAGCAAAGAATATGTTGATCATGGATTAATACAATCTACTATTGAATATGAATATGACAAACGCTATCCTTTATTAAAAAAAGAAATTAAAAAAGATCCAATAAATGAAGTTATTTCTTATTATAAATATCCTTTCGATTTTACTGACTCTAATTCAATAATGGCCCAATTAACTTGGGAAAACCGTATTTCTACTCCAGTAATTACTAAAGTGTTTCGTAAAGAAGATGGAAAGGAAAGGCCTGTATTTCAAACCCGTACGGAGTATACCCAAGATAAGAGCACCCAAAAATTGATTCTTCCTAAATACGTATATTCTGCCAAAGGAGGCTATTCTGAAGAAAAAAAGATTACTTATGACCGATATGATAAATCGGGTAATCTTATACAATATACACCGGAAAATGGTCTTCCAGTATCCATTATCTGGGGATATAACGATCAATATCCATTAGCTAAAATTGAAGGAGTCGGGTATGGATCCCTTATATCCGGAAACGCTGCCATTAAGGACATCATAACCACTTTACAAAGTAAGAGTACCCAGTATCCTGAAGATCAAAATACCATTATAAGTCTGCTGGAACAGCTAAGAATTAATGAAGCAATGAAAGATGCCATGGTCACCACTTATACGCATAAACCTTTAATAGGCATGACTTCCATGGGATTACCCAACGGGCTTAGAGAGTATTATACTTATGATGCCATGGGCCGACTTAAAGAAATTAGAGATCAAGATGGTAAGCTTCTTAAAAGCTATGAATATCATTTTAGAAAAAATTAAAAATGTGTGGAAGATTCGTATGAAGTAAAAAAATAAAAAAACTATGAAAAATCAAATTGATCTTTTATCAAACCAAAAAAAAGTACATGAACTTTTTTCGATTTTGTCTTTATTAGTAGGATTTTCCATTTCTTTACCGATACAGGCACAAACTGTAGGAGAAAATTATATTAAAAACACAGAATATTTATCAGAAAAAGGAGAATCGGGAGCTAAGAAAACCGTTATTGTTTATTATGATGGGTTAGGAAGAGAAAAACAAACGGTTCAGGTAGGAGCCTCTCCTTTAGGTAAAGATATTATCGTACATTACGAATACGATGAATTCGGAAGAAGCGTTAAGGATTTTCTTCCTGTACCCACTTCGGGTTCTTCGGGAAACTTAGTTGCAGACCCTCTAAGCGTGTATAATTCTTATTATGGCAATCCAAATAGCTACCATACACATTATTATTATTCGGAAAAGGAATTGGAAAAATCTCCTTTAAATCGGGTGTTAAAACAGGCGGCTCCGGGAGATGTCTGGAAGATGGGAAGCGGCCATGAAATCAAATTTAAATATCAAACCAACCGTGCTAATGAAGTAAAATTTTTCCGAACTCAATTGGATGCTCAATTAATCCCTTCTTTACATATGAATGGCTACTATCCTGCCGGATCTTTATATAAGACGGTTATTCAAGATGAAAACTGGAAACCGGCTGACGGGCAAAATCATACAACCGAAGAGTTCAAAGATAAGGAAGGAAAATTGATAGTAAAGAGAACGTACAATAAATCCCAAAATCACGATACATATTATATATATGATCTTTATGGCAATCTTTCCTATGTGCTTCCTCCCCTTCTTTCAGATCACGATATAATACACCAAGAAGCTCTCAATGAGCTGGGATATCAATATCGATACGATGAAAGAAATCGACAGGTGGAAAAAAAATTACCGGGTAAAGGCTGGGAATACCTTGTATATGACAAGCAAGATAGGTTAGTAGCCGTGCAAGATTCCGAACAACGAAAGAACGGTCAATGGCTGTATACCAAATGCGATAAATTTGGCAGAGTGGTTTATACCGGATATTATTATGCTGCAGGTTATACACGGGTTCAATTACAAAATCTGGTTTACAGCTTCAAAGAGAATAATGAAGAAAGAGACCTTAAAAATACTAAATACTTAGGTTACAGCAATCATGCTTTTCCTATCCTAAGAAACCCAGGGGAAGAAATTTTAACTGTAAATTACTACGACAGTTATGAAGGAATTTCAGCACCCCACACTACTATGGTGGAAGGCCAACCCATTTTAACAGATGATGCCAATAAAAGACTTAAGGGATGCATAACTGCTTCATATTCGAAAATATTGAAAGCCCAATCATGGAATAAAAATTACACATTTTACGACCGTAAAAACCGAGTGGTGCGCTTATTATCTAAAAATTACTTGGGTGGATACACTCAAAAGGATTATAAATTAGATCCATTCCGCGGATTAATCCAATATAGTATAACCACGCATAAGGATAGCAGCAGTAATGATCCGGATATAAGTATAAAAGAAGAATATAGTTATGATGCTCAGGAAAGATTATTGACTCATACCCATCAAATCAATAGAGGAGATAAAGAATTCTTAGCTCAAAATTCTTATGATGAATTGGGACAATTAATAACCAAAAAAGTAGGAAACAACGATAAAGTAAATCCTTTACAAAAAATAAATTATTCCTATAATATTCGAGGTTGGTTAACTGATATTAATAATGTCAATAATCTTAATTCCTATGGAAACAACAGCTTGTTTGCCCTAAAAAATAATTATGAACATTTATTTAGTAATATATATAACCAGATTAAGCCCATGTATAACGGTTCTATTGCAGAAACTTACTGGCGAACATCTACAGATAATATTTTGAGGGAATATTCTTATGTTTATGATGACATGAACCGATTAACGGATGCCTTTTACAATAAACCGGAGAGTACCGTTCCTTTTCCCGGAAACTATAATACCCGATTTATAACGTACGACAAGAACGGAAATATACAGCGAATTAAAAGATATGGGGATAACGACCTGAATCTTGTGCTTATCGATCAAATCTTCTTTACCTACCAAGCAGGAAGCAATAAATTGCTTTCGGTCCGAGATGATTCCTCACATCCCGGAGGTTTTACGGACAGAAACAACCGGGGAAATGATTATACTTACGATTCTAACGGGAATTTAACTTCGGATAAAAATAAAGGTATTATTTCCATAAGTTATAATCATTTAAATTTGCCCGAAAAAATTATAACTAATACTGGAGAAATTGAGTATCTTTACGATGCCGGAGGGATAAAAATGCAAAAAAGAGTAACTACTCCTTCTAATTGCAGTACTTTTGAAATCACTGATTATCTGAACGGTTTCCAATACAATGAAAAACATAATTCTTGTTCACGTTTTCCAACGAACAGACGATTATTATTTTTCTCCCATGCGGAAGGCTATGTTTTGAATACAGAAAAAAACAAACGAAGAACATATTCGTATGTATATAATTATACGGATCATTTAGGGAATGTGAGGATCAGCTATACAAAAAATATAAGTACAGGAAAGCCACAAATTTTGGAAGAAAGCAATTATTATCCTTTCGGTCTTAAGCACAGGGGTTATAACAGTAGAAATGACCAAAGGGAATATAAATTTAAATATAACGGAAGGGAGCTGCAAGATGAAATGGACATAAATGTATACGATTACGGCGCGCGTAATTACGACCCGGCGATCGGAAGATGGTCTACCCCGGATCCGATGGCCGAGAAATTTTATGAATCTTCATTATATTGCTATGCTTTGAATAATCCTATAACCTTTATTGATCCGAATGGTATGGAGGCGGCTAAATTTGACGATCCCCCACCTAATGCTGATGATAAAATTTTAGATTCGGGCAATTGGACTGATGCTATGGGTTCTTGGAATTGGATCCCCGGAGATAATGGCGGAGGCTATTGGCAAGGGGTAAACGGTACCAATTATGATGTGGATTATGGAGGAAACCAAATTAATTATAACGACCTTGAACCTATTGAAGTGGTGGGTAATAATTCTTTTTTACCGGATTATATATCCGGTGCATACAACCATGCAGTAGCAAGTGGTCAATATGGAAGATATAGCCCTTATAAGCCGGATGCATTTAGCTTCAGCTATGGCTTTTCTTTTCAAGGAATCTTTGGAGAAGCAAGCTTCAGTATTGGAATTGCGGTGGCCAACGGCGATGCGGCTTTAGTTGTGGGAACAGGAGGTAGCCTGGGAATAAAACCGAGCATACCGGGGGTAAAAACCGGGGCTCAATTTGCTTTTCATGATAACTATGGGGATAATAAAGATGTTTTAAAAGGTATTGCCGGAACGGATGTTAGCTGGGAAGGCTCCTTTTTGGTGGGAGGTATGTATTCAACGTCTGCAACAGACTCTTTAACACCTGCTAAATCAGGTGTAAAAACAATGGGAATAAATGCCGGATTGGGGTTTGGAGCGGGTGTTGCGGTTTCTAAATCCGAAACTTTTAGATTAAGCAATGGTATTCGCCAGTTAAGTAATTGGTTTAACAATAAATAAAAAGATAATGAAAAAGATAATTATTTTATTATTGGGAATTAGTCTATTAAGTTCTTGCTTAAGCCCTGACTGTGAAAAATTGGCAAATTATGACAGAAAAAAAGAATGTTTATTGATTATTAAAAAAATGCCGGTTTTCGATACTAGATATCTTAATGCAGAAGGTATACATTTGAAAACTGGAGAATATTGTAAATGTAGAGATGATGATAATTGGTGGACACAATATAGCGATTATATGTCTGTGGGAGATACTATAATTAAACGAAAAGGGGAATTAGTTTTTTATATTCATAAAAAAGATACTATTTTAAGTTTTCCTTGGGAATGTGAGGGTAAAGTGTATCAATAAATTTTATTGCTTCTATTTTAAAAGGGTTTTTTATGCGCTTTTTATGATGAATTAAAAATGATTTTAAACAAATTTATAGTATTAATTTGTATTTTCTTACTATTTAATTGTACAAAAGAAAAGAATATATTAGTAATTAATAAGGATAATAAACAGATTCAGTATTTTGATAATAAAGGAAATGTTTATAAAATAGAAAATTATAAAAATGATTCTGTTGATTTTACTACTTATTTATTAAATAAAAAAGATAGTACTATTTTTAAAGATGACCCTTTTATATCTGTACTTGAGGATAAAGGAAATCATATTTTTTTATCTAAATTTTATAATAAGAACAATCTTAGTTTACATTCCATGGGAACTTTATTAGATTTAGGAAAAAAAAGAAAAAGTGAGGATTTTTTACCAATTGATACCTGGATTATTTTTGATAAAGGTAAATTATCTCAATTCTATTATTTTTATTTGACCACTTCCGGTAGTTTGTTACTTACGCAAATTATAAGCTATAAACATGACGAAAGTATTGATTTATCTCAAAGTAATTATATAAAAATATCAAAAGAAGCGGGTAAAATTTATTTAAACCTACATTCTTGTTGCTATGATGCAAGATATTTATTTATTGGTGAAAATAAAGTTACATCGATTTCTAAGAATAAATGGTTCATCGATCCTAAATACTATAATAATAGTAGTATTGAAGGGTATATTTTGTTAAATCCTAAAAAAGGATCTCCTATCTTAAGATCAACAGCCATAGGGCAAGTTCCTAGTCTTAAGCAAAGCGATACTTTATATTTTTATGAAAAAATAAAGTGATAGTAATTATTGTTTAATGAAAAAGATAATTATTTTATTATTGGGAATTAGTCTATTAAGTTCTTGCTTAAGCCCTGACTGTGAAAAATTGGCAAATTATGACAGAAAAAAAGAATGTTTATTGATTATTAAAAAAATGCCGTTTTTCGATACTAGATATCTTAATGCAGAAGGTATTCATTTGAAAACTGGAGAATATTGTAAATGTAGAGATGATGATAATTGGTGGACACAATATAGCGATTAAATGTCTGTGGGAGATACTATAATTAAACGAAAATGGGAATTAGTTTTTTATATTCACAAGAAAGATACTATTTTAAGTTTTCCTTGGGAATGTGAAGGTAAAGTTTATAAATGATGAAATATTTAAGTCTAATATATTTATTGTTTTTGGTTACTTCATGTACATTTGTCCATACTAATAATAATATGGATAAAAAGGAAGCAGAAAAAATATTAAAAGTATATTTTTATAACCTTGCTTACGAATCTGTTACATCTAATGACAGCTTATATAGTATTGATTTTTATACAAAAATTTCGAAAGATAAACTGCATAAAATCCACAACTCATTGAAAAATAAATTGGGAAATTTGATTGATTATAAATTAGATAAATGGGAAACCAGAGTTGTAAGCGGAACCCAATCTTATTCAGAGTATGGATTTGTTTATACGGTAATATATGAGAAAGATTCAGCAACTGAAATTTTTAAATTAAAAAAAGATGATAAAGGGAGAATAAAAATATATTATCATGATATATCTTCTTTAGCATTATTAAATGATTAAAATTTCATTAATAATAAAAAAATCCTCATTAAGAAGTAAAAATTTTTTATGTTTTTTGCATCCTATATTCTTTGTCCTACAGATTTAACGACTCAATTTCTTCGTTGTGGAATAGACTATAGTCATAGGATATCCAAAGAGTAACTATAATAACAAATTTATGGGAAGTAAATAATTCTATTTAAAATAAAGGAAAATTTACTATAATGGGATTTTATTTACAGAGCTTATTTAGATTTCAATAATGAATGAAAATAAAGGATAATAGGAATGTCTCTTATATAAAAAACCCTCATAATTCTATATGAGGGTTATAATTTTGTAGCGAGGAGCAGACTTGAACTGCCGACCTTTGGGTTATGAATCCAACGCTCTAACCACCTGAGCTACCTCGCCAATTAATTGGAGGTGCAAATATAACGGGATTTCATTAATTTACAAAATTATTTAATAGTAAAAGCCGATTTTTAACTTTCTGCTTTAGGTAAAAATATTTCTGCTAACATACATCGTACGCCACCGCCGCCGTATTTTTCAATTGTGGGAATATCAAATACCAATATTTGACTGTATTTATTTATGGCATTTATTTGACCTGGATTCAAGGATTGATAGGCTGTATTGGACATTACTAAAAATCTTTCTTTTTTATCGTTTTCCAGTTGTAAGGTATTTCCTAAAAAATGATTCATTTGTTCTTCTGAAATGATAATTACCTCCTTTTTCGTAGTTTGTAAAAAGTCTATTACTAGTTTTCTTTCTTTTACATCTTGGATGGATTCTTTACAAATTATGGCGAAATCTTCTGCTACGCTCATCATTACATTGGTATGATACACCGGGTATCTTTTACCATTTTTTTCTTGTGTAGAATGAAAAACTACAGGTGAGAATTCCAAATCTTCACAAAACTCTATAAAAAGTTCTTCGTTGGTTCTTTCTGAAATGGCAGCATAGGCGATTTCATTAGTACGATCCAATACCATGCTTCCGGTTCCTTCTAAAAAAATATCTTCCTCTTCAGCCCGGCTGTAATCTATTATTTCATTAATTATAAATCCTTCCTTCTCTATACTATTTAATATATCTTCTCTTCTTTCTACTCTTCTATTTTCAGCATACATAGGATAAAGCACTACTTTACCGTCTGAATGGAAAGAAATCCAGTTATTTGGAAAAATGGAATCCGGTGTATGCGGTTGCTCCGTATCTTTAACAACCAAAACATTTATTCCGAATTTTCTAAGTTTATCAACCATATTTCTGAATTCTTCCTTTGCTTTTTCTTGAATAGATTCTACAGAAACCGAATCATTTTGTTGGAAGAAATTATTTTTTGCTGTTTGATAATTATACCCAAAGGAAACGGGTTCTATCATCAATACGGTATTTGTTATCTGCTTATTACTCATTTGTACGTATTAAAGGTAAAGTGGAACATCTTAGAAGGCCTCCCATTTTTGATATTTCATGGTATGGAACTTTTTCTACTTTTATATTCCATTCGTTTTCCAGAAAATTATTAAGCCTTTCAAATTTATTTTCCGAAATAACCACTTCCGGTGAAATGGAAAATACATTAGTATTCATGTAATACAATTCTTCGTCAGTTACTTCAAAGACATTATTTGTGCCAAAAAAATCAAGTAAGAAATGATAGTCTTTTTCATTTGCAAAACCTCCTTTGTAAAGAATAGCTTTATCTTTTCCAACAGGCATAAAGGTGCAATCGAGATGTAAAATTCCGTTTCTCGGATTTTTATCATCTTTTTTTAACGGTAAATTTATAAAGGTTTTATTAGGAAATAAATCTTTTAAGTAATCTATAGCATATTGGTTTGTTCTCGCTGTTTTAATATTCGCAAAGTCTTTTCCTTCATAAGCTCCGCAAAAAACAACATCGTTGTGAGGTATAATATCCCCTCCTTCAACTTTTGCTTTTTTAGGAAGATTATAAATATTCTGAAAATATATGGATTTGAATATTTCTTTATAAGCATAGAGTTCTTCTGCTCGATCTGCAATCATATTAGATATAATGATCTTATCTTCTATAACAAAGGCTACATCTCTTGCAAATACTTGGTTATAATCTTTTAAAATTTCGGGAGATAAAACCGTAACATCATATTTTTGAAGGGCTTTTTTAAATTCCTTCATTTCATGTATTACGTCTTCTTCTATAGGGTAACTGTTGTTTTTTACGTTTTCATAAGACTTTGCATCATAAGTTTCATTTAGTTCCGGTGTTTTTCCCATAGAACAGGGTTGACCCAGAACAACCACTTTCAGCTTTGATGTTTCATTTTTTATGTTGAGCTGCATAATATTTCATCTAGTTAATTGATTAAAAAAAATCAAAGTTAGTTCAAATTTACAGAAAATTTATTTTTAAGGAGTTTTACTTTATGTTAACGGGCTTTATTCGCCTAAGTTAGTTTTTATTAGCTTCGAAAATTTTTTCATATTGGTAAATGATCTTATCTTTTGAAAATCTATTTTTTATGGAATTTTTTATACGATTTTTATCGTATTTTTTACTTAATGTTATTTTTATCTCCTCTGCAAAATTTTTATGATCTTCAATGGAAATAATTCTTCCGTTGACATTTTCTTCAATTATTTCATTAATTCCTCCTTTACAATTATTTGCTAATGAAAATGTTCCGGTAGCTCCTGCTTCTAACAATACATTGGGAAAACCTTCATATCTGGAAGAGAGGATAAATAAATCTGCATTTTTTAAATATGGATAGGGATTAGTTATTTTTCCTAAAAATTTTACATTCTTAATTTGTAAAGAATCTTTTAATTCTATCAATTTTTCTTTATCGTCACCCTCTCCTATGATATATAAAAATATATTTTCATTTTTTAGGTATGAAAAAACTTTTAATAGATTGTCAAAGCCTTTACGATAAGAAAGATTGCCGATAGCCACTACATTTTTATAGCCTTCGAAAAATGGAAAATTCATAAGTTCGAGTGATTTTGCTTCAACTGCATCTACATCCACCGGATTATTGATTTTTATAATCTTTTTCTCACGTATTTTTAGGTTGTTTATGAGATCATTTTTCATATCATCACTCTGTGCAATGATTGTATCAAAATTATTATAAAAACGATAAAAAAATCTTATTTCCGGTCGGGTTACATGTTGAGAAACTATATTGGTTTCTCTTGCTATAAAACGTATTTTAGGAAAAAAGGGTATTATGGGGGCTAAATAGGCCGATACTTCACCCCAACCGCCAAAAACAATATCGGGTTTTAATGTTCTAAGTACTTTAATTATGGGAAAAAATGCATTTCTTATTCGAGATGTTTTTATATCTATAATTTCAATATTTTTATCTAAAAGCTCAAGATAATATCCTTCTTTTCTCATTAAAAGGAGCTTTGGAGTAAATTTATTTTTATCCAAATTATTTATAAGCAAAGTAATTATTCTTTCCGCCCCGCCCATATTTAAATCCGGAAGTATAAATAGTATGGTTTTCATTTATGATTTAATCGAATATAATTATCCTATATATCTCTTTGTAAGGATTTTAATAATATTTTACTATGAAATTTTAAATAATTTTAGGTGAAATGTTTTATTGATAATTTATTCCTTTTATAATTAATTTAAATAATATTGTCTTATTTATAAATTATCTAAACTATTGCTTAAATGATTAACAGCATTTATAAGCATAAAGGGCAAATCATTATTGTTCATTTCTTCGATATATTTACTGGTAATATTTGAATTTGTTAAGAATTCTTTCATTCCTTTGTAAATACCTTCTTCAGAATTTTCAACGATTTTCCCTAATTTTCCATTTTCTAATATTTCATTAACACCGGAAACATCGGTAGCTATTATAGGCTTTTTTAAGGTTAGCGCTTCAAATAAAACGGTTGGATATCCCTCATAACGGGATGATAAGATAAAATAATCTGAATTTTTAAAAAAAGGATACGGGTTTTCTTGATAACCGACTAAAGTTACAGTTTCTTCAACTTTCAAAGATTTAATGAGGCTTATTAAATCTTTAAAGTATCCATCTCCAACTATATAAATTTTATGTTTAAAACCTTCATTAAGAATTTTTTTATGCACTTTAATAAGCCTGTCAAAGCCTTTTTGTGGAGTTACCGTTCCTACGGCAACAAATATTTTTTCTCCTTCTTCTTTTTTGAAATTATAGTTAATTTGTTCTTTTGATTTATTTATAATTTCTTCTGCGTCTATGGGATTATAAATTTTATTTATTTTATCAAGATCTTCTTTTGTTGAAGCTAATTTTTCAAATCCAGACTTTATTTTATCTGATATTACCCAAATTTCATTTGCTTTGAAAAAGTTTTTTAATCGTTTCGGTGTATAATCAGATATACTAAATAAATCATTATGAACCCAGACAACTTTTTTAGAAGATTTAATAGGACTTTTCAGAACTTCTTCTAAAAGTCTATGATTGGCTATTAATTCAATATCATAATCTTGTTTTTTTAAAATGAATTTATAAAGAAGTTTTGGAAATAACTTTAATATTTCTTCATAAGATCTTCTATAAGCTTTTATGGGTATTTCCCAAGGCTTATTAGTAATTATCATTTCTCCTTTATGTAGATGGTATATGGGAATCCATGAAGGGACATCTTTTAAATATTTTCCTGATTTAAGATTTAAAAGCAGATCTATATCATATTTATCTTTGGGTAAATTTTTTAAAAAGGTTACTAAAACTTTTTCAGCTCCACCATGTCTTAATGAACCTATTCTTATGAGTATTTTCTTTTTTTTATTTACTTGTTTAACAATTTTTCCCATAAGTTTAAAATATTATCTTTTTTCCATTTTTGAGATTCTTGATACGAAGAAATATTTAATTTTTTTAATAAATTTTCATTATCTATTAATAATTGCAACTTTTCCGTAAAATCTTTTTTATCATGTGGTTTAATTAAAAATCCATTATTTTCATTAATTATGGAGGCCGGACCAAATTCACAGTCATATGAAATTAAAGCATTACTACAAAACATAGATTCAACTAATACTAAACCAAATGCCTCAGTCTCCGATGCTAATATTTGTATTTTACTATTTTTCATATACTCGCAAACTTCATCTTTTGTTTTGTTTCCTGTAATCTCTATATTACAATTAGGATGGTCTTTTATATAATTTTCTAAAAATTTTTTTTCAACTCCTTCTCCTACTATTACTAATTTCCATGAACCTGAATGAGATAAATTTGAATATATTTCAACTATTTGCTTTATATTTTTTTCAGGATGTAATCTGCCTACAAATAAAATTGAATTGTCTTTTTTCTCTAAACTAACATAAGGCATACTTTCATACGGTTCTCCTATAATATTAGTTATCAATATACTATTAGGATTTATTTTTTTATAATGTTCTTTTGATTCCTTATTTATATAAACTATGCCTTTTAAATTTTTATAATAAGGACGCATGATTGTAAACCAAAAAAAACCGCCTATTTTATAATTTATATGTTCCCAAGCTAGTGTTTTATTATTTATACCTTTCATGGTTGACAGCATGCTCGAAAGGGTATATCTGCATGTTATTATAGTATCATAATTCTGTTGATTGTTTTTCAACCATTTTTTAAGTAAACAGTAAACGCCATATTGATAAATGTAATTTTTAAAGTTTTCTTTTTTTGGAAGCCAAGAAAAGTATTTGTCCATAAATACCATTGCTCGAAACGATTTAATATTTCCGAAAGAATTTAAAACTACTGATTTAATCTTTGGATCTAAATGAAAAATAAATTTTTCATTACCGTCAAGACATAAGACAGTTATATCAAATCTAATACACAATTCGTTCATTAAATTAGTTAAAACAGATTGAACGCCTCCCTTCTTACCTAGCGAATATGTTATAAATAATAATCTTTTCATAATTAACTTTTATCCGCTTTTTTTATTAAGTAATAAATATAACTAATTGGTAGTGTAAATATACTAATTGATTTAATTAATGGATTTTTTAAAGTTGACAGATTTGAAGTTACTGATCTTTTATTTAAAAAGGAATAAAATTGAAATCCGATTAAATTTCTAAGCAAAGTTTTAGGATATGAAAGTAACTGATAGCTATAATTGTTTAGCATGGCTTTATATCCCTCTCTTAATCCGAAAATATTTTTACCCTTCCAACGAGTATTGGAAACCGATTCTGAATCGCTATCGTCTTTATGATAAGTACGAATTATCTTATTAATGAATTTTGTTTTTAACCCTTTTGCATCGTAAATGCTAAAGAAAACACTTTGAGGAATATAGCCTTTATTTTCATAAATTAAATAATCAAATTTATCCAATTCTCTTTGATAACTCTTTGTTATAAAAATACCATTTTTATCTCCCTTTACTTTGTACTTATACCTCATTTCTAAAATAGAACCTATAAATCCGTTTTCGGGGAAATAACTTCCTACTAAATTTCCTTCCGTATCTGCTGAATGTCCAATTACTCCAATATATTGATCTTGGTTTTTAATGCTGCAAACTTCATCATACAATATTTCAAATGAATTTTCAGGCCAACTATCATCTGAATCAATAATTACAAAATAAGGCGTTTTTACCTTCTTAATTCCTTCAAATACGGTAATAAATTTATGACGATTTTTTCCTTTATAGTATTCAATAGGAATACTATTTTCATCTATATATTTTTGCACCAACTGACTGGTCGAATCCGTAGAACCATCATCCATAATTATCCACACAAATTGTTTAAATGATTGTTTTTTTAGTGATTCATAGACTCTATCGAGCGTATGAGCCCTATTATAAGTGGGTGTTATTACTGTTATTACGGAATTTTTTTCCATTCATTGATTTTTTTACTTTGTTAACAGCTTTTCTATTTCTTTATATATAGTAACTGGTGAAAAAATTTCTTTACATTTTTTATTATTTTCGATAAAGAATTGCACTTTTTTTGGGTCAGACAACAAGGTTTTTATTGCTTCATATAGGGCATGTTCATTCTTACTTGGAATGAATATACCGTTTTCTTGGTCAACCATCATTTCTCTAATTCCTCCAACATCGGTGGTTATAATCGGCTTTTCCAATATAAGGCTTTCCGCAATAACTAAAGGATACGCTTCTGAAAAGGAAGGAAGGATAAAATAATCTGCTTCTTTAATCAACGGGTAGGGATTATTATGTTCTCCCAAAAATATAAATGTTTCTTCTATACGATATTCTTTTACTTTTTTTAGTAATTCTTCTTTATATTCTCCCTCTCCAACGAGATATATTTTATGATATAATCCATCATCAATAAGCTTTTTATGAGCTTCAATTAAAAGTTGATGACCTTTGCCCGGTTTTATTCTTCCAACTGATATAAATGATTGTATTGAATCATTTTTGTGTGAACTGATTTTTATATTTGGTTTCAGCTTGGATTTAGCTATGATATCATCAACCTCTATTGGATTATAAATAATTTTAGCATTTGCAGCTATCTGATCATTAAAACTTTTTGCACTTTCCATAGTTTGTTGTGAAACATAAACCATGGTATTAAATCTCAAAAATTTAGCTACAAATTTCTCTTTATTTCCATTTATGGTAATATTTTTTATATCACCATGCATCCAACCTATTTTTTTGGATTTTCGATTAGGACTGTTTAAAACATCATCGTAATTATAATGGAAAAAAGCTATTTCAACATCTTGATCATAGAGTTTTAGGTTTTTATATAATAATCGAGGAAATTTTGAATACAATTTTAATTTTGCAGCCCTAGTGATTAATTGAAATTTTTTTATAAAAGAATTTGAATTCATAAATTCTCTTCCTTTTCCTATATATTGAACTTTAATGGATTCCGGTATTTCTTTAATTAGTTCTCCTTGATATAGATTCAACAATAAAGTAACATCAAAAATATTCTTATCTAAATGATTTAAAATATTTAGTAAGACTTTTTGAACACCTCCGGTTTCCATGGATCGGATTCTAAAAAGAATTTTAATTTTCTTTACTTCTTCCATTTATATAAGTAAAATATAATATATAGTTAAATCTATTTTTAATATTTTTTAATTATTTATTTTAATCGCTATATCAAATTAATAGTAATAAATTTTAAATTCATTATTTATAAATAGTACCATCTTTCCTTCTAAAATTGATTTTAAAAATAAATGTAATACTAAGCTATATTTTTAAGTAAATCTAAAAAAAACTTACCAATTCTTTCTATTTTATTATTACTTATATAAATTACATGTTTTTAATATATTTGCTATTATGAAATTTTGTAAAAAATACTTATTATTTTTTATTTTACTAATAGGAAATTTATTTTTCGGTATAAATAGAGATTCAACTTTTATATCAATTCAGGATTCTATAAATCGTAGACCCAAAGTAGGTTTAGTTCTTAGTGGCGGAGGTGCTAAAGGGTTCGCACATGTTGAAGTTATCGAGGCTATTGAAAAAGCAGGAATTAAAATTGACTACATAAGCGGAACCAGTATGGGTGCCATAGTAGGATCATTATATGCTGCAGGGTATTCTCCTAAAGAAATGAGAAATATCATTAAAAGCATTGATTTTAACGAACTCTTTTTACAGGACAGAAATCGAAATTTTATTCCTTTTTTTGATAAATCTTACAGAGAAAAATATATTTTAACTTTACCTATTTCCAATTTTAAAGTAGTTTTTCCATCAGCTTTAAGTAAGGGACAAGGACCTTTAATGCTTTTAACTAATTTATTGTACAATGTTCATGATATTCATGATTATTCTAAACTACCGATACCTTTCTTATGCATAGCAACTAATTTAGAAACCGGTGACGAAGAACAAATGGAAAAAGGTTTTCTTCCTCTCAGTGTTTTGGCCAGTGGTGCTTATCCTTCTCTTATAGAACCGGTTAAAATTGATGATAAAACCTTAATTGACGGTGGAATTGTTAATAATTTTCCTTCCCGAGCGTTACGAGATAAAGGAATGGATATCATCATTGGAGTTGATTTAGGTAATGGTTTACAAAAAGCGAATGAAATTAAATCTATATTAAATATTATTAGTCAAATTATAAGCTATCGTATCAATATTAAAACGGATTTCGAACGAAGTTATGTAGATTTATTAATTCGACCTGATGTAAAGGATTATGAGGTAACCGATTTTGATAAAAAGGATTCCATTTTGTATAAAGGAAAACTAGCCGGAGAAAAGGCGTTTCCTGAACTATTAAAAATTGCAAAATTACAAGGGTTTGATACTATCAATAGACCGAGAATACAGGAACTACCTTCCGAAAGAAATTTATTTATTACCAAACTTTCCATTATTGGCAATTCTTCTAAAGATTCTGTTTATATAAAGAGAAAATTAGGTTTGAAATTACCTCAAAATACCTCTATTACCAAATTAGATAAAGGAATTTCTGCTTTATATTCTACGGGAAATTATAATCGGGTTTTTTATGAGCTTTCTTCCGAAAATTTTGATGAAAATCAACAAGTTAACCTATATCTAGATAAAAAAGATAACAATTCTATAAAATTTGGAATCCATTACGATGATGTGTATAAAACTTCTCTTTTAGCTAATGTTACTTTAAATAAACTTATATTAAATAATTCCAATTTATCCATTGATGTAATTTTTGGAAATAATTTCAGAACTAATATAAATTATTATATAGACAATGGAATATTACCAAGTATTGGATCTAATACGACTTTTAATTCTTTTAATTTTAATTATTCCGATATAAAAAGAAGTGAATATTCATTTAATCGCATTCGATACTTTAATCAACAACTTTATCTACAGTCTACCTTAAATGAAAAATATGCCGTTGGTACCGGTATAGAATATAGTTATATGCGCATCTCACCCTTTTCCTACGATCGAATTAACGATGTAGATCACAAAAATTTTAATAAGGACGAGAGTTTTTTTTATAATCCTTATTTTTATATAAAGGCCGATACGAGAGATAACTCTAACTTTCCTTTTAAAGGTTTTAAACTAGATGCCTCTGCTAAATATATATTTTATTCTAATGCTCCTAATTTTGAAAAATTTTCCACAATTAAAACACAATTAAGTTATTCAATCCCTTTCGGACATCGATTAGCTTTAGAAAATCAACATTTTTTAGGAGTATCTTTTAATACGCCTTCTTTACAATACAAATATTTTAACGGTGGTTATTTTGAACAAGATTTTTTAAATTTCAGTAAATTTTTAGGATTACCATTTGCCTATAAATCCGGGGATCAACTATTCTCATTATATTCTTCTTTAAACTATAAAATCTTAAAAAATCATTATGTGAAAATTTATGCAGACATGGCTAATGTTGAAGATGAATTTAACGATATAAGATATTTTAAATACAAATATTTTAGTTATGGAGTTGGATATGGATATGACAGTCCTTTTGGACCTATTAACTTATTATACACATTTTCTACCAATCAAAACAAAGGTGTATTTAGTGTTGGTTTAGGATATTGGTTTTAACAAAATAGCTACCTATCATTTTTTTCAATCCTATTTATGTAAAATTACTTTATTCAAAGAATTTTTATTCATTATAAACATTTTCTCTTAATTTATACAGAAAGTATACTTGGTATTAAATGTAAAAGTTATTATAAAATTTAATAGTATTAGTAAATAGTATGAAGAATTTTATTATATTAAAATTTCAGAATTTAAATATTAATTTAGCTAAGTAGAAATTAACAAAAAATGATAAATTATTTTTCAAATAATGATTTTATTTTAAAAAATAAATTAAAAAGAAAAAAATGGTTAAAAGAAGTTATTCAACAAGAAGCCTGCCGTGTAGGAGATATAAATTATATTTTTTGCTCTGATGAACAATTATTAGAGATTAATATTCAATATTTAAATCATGATTATTACACGGATATAATTACGTTTGATTATAAAGAAAACCAATTAATTTCGGGTGATATATTCATTTCCACAGACAGAGTTAAAGATAATGCAGTAATTAATAATGAAGATTTTGATCATGAATTAAACCGTGTTTTAGTTCATGGAGTTCTGCATATCATCGGGTACAAAGATAAATTGGAAAAGGATATTGAACTTATGAGAAAAAAGGAAAACACTTATATAGACTTATATAAAAATTATTAAAAATTAATTATAAAAAAATTTTGTTTCACGTGAAACATCTGTTAAAATGATATTAGAAAAATACGATGTTATTGTTGTAGGTGGTGGACATGCAGGTTCAGAAGCTGCCGCTGCTGCTGCCAATTTAGGTTCAAAAACACTACTAATTACCATGAATCTTCAGACTATTGGTCAAATGTCTTGCAATCCGGCTATGGGAGGTATTGCAAAAGGACAAATAGTTAGAGAAATCGATGCTTTGGGCGGATTATCAGGTATCGTTACTGATAAAACTATGATTCAATTTAAGATGCTTAATTTATCTAAAGGACCAGCCATGTGGAGTCCAAGAGCACAATCCGATCGAATGAGATTTTCGGAAGAATGGCGATTACAATTAGAAAGCATCCCAAATCTTGATTTCTTTCAAGACATGGTTGTTGAGTTATTAACAGAGAATGATCAAATTATTGGTGTTAAAACCTATATTGGAGCTGTTATTTATTCAAAAGCTGTAATATTAACTAATGGAACATTTCTAAATGGTTTAATCCATATTGGAAACAAACAGTTCGGCGGAGGTAGAATGGGTGAAAAAGCAGCATTTGGAATCACTGAAAATCTAGTTAAATTAGGATTTGAGGCCGGTAGAATGAAAACAGGAACACCTCCCAGGGTAGATGGTAGAAGCATAGATTTCTCAAAAATGGAAGAACAAAAAGGAGATAGTAATCCACAAAAATTTTCCTATACTAATACACCTAAACTCGACAAACAAAGAAGTTGTTATATTACCTATACTAATGTAAAAGTTCATGAAGTTTTACGTGAAGGATTTGAAAGATCTCCTTTATTTAATGGAACAATTAAAAGTACAGGTCCAAGATATTGTCCTTCGATTGAAGACAAAATTAACAGATTTGCAGATAGAGAAAGACATCAAATATTTGCTGAACCGGAAGGTTGGCAAACTGTTGAATTTTACATCAACGGATTTAGTACATCTTTACCGGATGATATTCAAATTAAAGCTTTACAACTAATCCCCGGATTTGAAAAAGCTAAATTTTTCAGACCGGGTTACGCTATTGAATATGATTACTTCCCTCCTACTCAATTAAAAAATACATTAGAAACAAAAAATATTAATCATTTATATTTTGCGGGACAAATTAATGGTACAACGGGTTATGAAGAGGCAGCAGCTCAAGGATTGATGGCCGGTATTAATGCTTCACTTAAAATTCAAAATAAAGAGCCGTTGGTTCTTAAGAGAAATGAAGCGTATATTGGAGTATTAATTGATGATCTTATTACCAAAGGAACCGAAGAACCTTATCGAATGTTTACCTCACGTGCAGAATATAGAATGAGTTTAAGACAGGATAATGCCGATGAACGATTAACGCCGTTAAGTTTTACACTTGGTTTAGCATCATCTGAAAGAATGCAAAATTTAGAAAAGAAAATCAAGCAAACGAATAATTGTATAGATTTTATAAAATCTACCTCCATAACCAAAGAAGAAACTAATCCAATTTTACTACAAAAAAATTCAACACCTATTTCTCAAACTGTAAAAGCTGACAGTATATTGGTTAGACCTAATATATACTTAAAAGACTTGGAAAACATATCCTCTATAAATGATTATATCAAATCAAATCATTTTTCGGATGAGGTTCTTGAACAAGTAGAAATTAAAATTAAATATAAAGGTTACATTGATAAAGAACTTGAAAATGTTGAAAAATTAAATAGATTAGAAAATATAAAAATTCCTTCAAATTTTGACTACTCAAAATTAAATAGTATTTCTACTGAAGCTAAACAAAAATTAATGAAATTCAAACCTGAGACTATAGGTCAAGCCAGTAGAATAAGTGGCGTATCTCCATCCGATATAAATGTTTTATTAATTTACATGGGTAGGTAATATAAAGTTATAAATAAATGTTCCACGTGGAACATTTATTTATAATCCTAAATATTTTACTATATGATATTATATATATACAAAATTGAAAATGAAAATTAAAGATCACTTCTTATCTAATGAAATTTTTGAAATTCAAAAATCTGAATATACCGATATTTTAAAAACTACCCAAATACCTAGAGATCTTTCAAAATATTATGAAAGTGAAAAATATTTATCTCATTCAAAAGATCAGTCCTTAAAATCAAAAATATATTTATTAATTCAAAAACTGAATGAAAAATATAAATTAAAGATTATTAATAAATACAAAACGTCCGGAACATTATTAGATTATGGTTGTGGAGATGGAACGTTCCTAAAATTCATAAAAGATAAAAACTTCTCAATAATAGGTTTCGAACCAAATATAAAAGCTGCAGAAACTGCTAAATCTAAAATTGGTGAGAATCGTATAACAACTTCACTAGATTCTGTTGAAAATAATTCTTTAGATGTCATTACACTTTGGCATGTATTAGAACACATCCCTAATCCGGAAGAAATCCTGTCAAAACTAAGATTAAAATTAAAAAATAATGGATATATAGTAATAGCAGTTCCAAACTACAAATCTTTTGATGCTAAATTTTATAGAGAATATTGGGCAGCCTGGGATGTACCTAGACATATATTTCATTATTCTAAAAAAGGTGCCATCGATTTTTTTAACAATCAAAAGTTTGAAGTAATTCACACGTATCCCCTACCCTTTGATAGTTTTTATATTTCTTTGATCAGTGAAAATTATATGAATAATCCTTTAGGAATTTTTAGATTTCCATTCATTGCTGCCTTATCAAACTTAAAAGGAATGAATGATGGTAATTATTCATCTGTTATTTACATTTTAAAAAAATAAAATTTTCACAAAATTTTTATTTTCAAATCAATAAGTAAGAAAATTTAAAAGAGGATAATTTGTAATAGTAGATGTTTAAAACTTTAAATATTTATTAAATAAATCTATAAAAATAATATTTTTGATATAAAATAATGTATATTATATTTTATATTACCAAAGATATAAATTTATTTATACAAAATATATAGTTTTTTTTTTATTTTATTAGAACAATAAATATAATTAAAGTTACTTTGAATAGTTATTAACATATAAAAAAAGAAGCTTGAAATATCAAGCTTCTTTTTTTATATTGTATAATGCTAGATTTTAATATTAATCATTTAAAATAGCTGCTACTCCGGGTAATTCTCTACCTTCTAATGATTCAAGCATTGCTCCTCCCCCGGTTGAAACGTAACTAACTTTGTCAGTATAATTATTTTGTTTAACAAATGCTACACTGTCACCTCCTCCAACTAAGGAGAAAGCTCCATTCTTAGTGGCTTCACCAATAGCATCTCCAATAGCTTTGGTACCAACGGCAAAATTTGGCATTTCAAATACTCCTAAAGGTCCGTTCCATAATATGGTTTTTGAAGCTAAAATAACATCAGAAAATGTTTTAATAGTTTTAGGTCCAACATCCAAACCTTCCCATCCGTCAGGAATATCATTAGTATCGACTACTTTTCTATTTGCATCATTTGAAAAGTCATCACCTATAACAGAATCTTCCGGAAGATATACTTTTACACCTTTTTCTTTTGCTTTTTTAAGTATATCTAGTGCTAATTCTTGTTTATCATCTTCACAGATAGAGTTTCCAATCTTACCTCCTTGAGCTTTAATAAAAGTATAGGTCATTCCTCCTCCGATTATTAAGTTATCAACCACCGGAAGGATGTTTTCTATAATAGTAATTTTAGAAGAAACTTTAGAACCTCCTAATATAGCCGTAACAGGTTTTTCGCCGGTTTTAAGGACTTTTTGAATAGCATCAAGCTCTTTGGCCATCAAAAGACCAAAACATTTGTTAGAAGGGAAGAATTTAGCAATAATAGCAGTAGATGCATGAGCGCGATGTGCAGTTCCGAATGCATCGTTTACATAAATATCACCTAACTTAGCTAATTCTTTAGCAAATCCTTCATCTCCTTTCTCCTCTTCATTGTGAAAACGTAAATTTTCTAACAATAAAACTTCACCGGGTTTTAAATCTGTTGCAGCTTTTTCGGCTTTAGGCCCTACACATTCATCAACGAACTTAACAGGAACACCTAAAACTTTGGATACCTCATCAACAATGTGTTTTAAAGAATATTTATCTGTAACCTGACCTTTAGGTCTGCCTAAATGCGTCATTAATATTACAGAACCTCCATCTTTCAATATTTTATCTATAGTTGGCTTAGCAGAAACAATTCTTGTATTATCAGTAACCTTAAGATTTTCATCTTGAGGAACATTAAAATCAACTCTAATTAATGCTTTTTTTCCATTGAAATTGAAATCATTAACTGTCTTCATAATTTTTACTTATTTTTCTTACAAATATACCTTCATAAAAACGAAAAGAGAAATTTTGAAACCTGAATTTTTTCAACAATTAATTATTATTTATATATCTTTTTTTAATTAATTAAATAAAATTTAAAGTAATAGTAATAATAGACCTGTTAATATGTTAATAACTTTGAAATAGTGAGTTATTAATATTTCTAAATATGATATTAACAAAATTTATTGAAAATAAATAAGTATAAATCAATAAACTAAATCACTTATCAACAATTTTTAGAAGTTATTAATAAAGTGACTGTTTAAAAAGTAACTGTTATTAAACTTATCAAAAGGAAGGTAAAATTCATTTTTAAAAAGTTTTATAAATATTTGGAAAAATCTTAAATCTTTATAAATGGAAATTGTAACTCTTGAAGCAAAATTTTTTGTTTAAAAATGTTAACAATAATTTATTTAAATTGTTAATATTGTTTTAACTTATTGAAAATTTATGAGTTAATAAAAATAATTTTTAATAATAATTATATAATTTTATTGATTTACAGTCAATTATATAATTGAAGGAATTTTTGAAATAAATTAAGTTATTAACATATTTATTAATTAATTCATAATTAATTACATATATATGTATTATTTTGTAAAATATTGATAGTTAATATATTATATTAGGTTAAAATTTATAGGTATAGTTTAGAAGTTTAAAAGATTTCTGTACTTACAAAAACATATTTTAAAATTATAAAGTATAACTATCTATAACATTAATTATATTTATTTATTTAAATAAAATCAAAATATAAATTTTTACATTACTAATGCATAATTATGCATACAATTAATTATTATTTTATGATAATAAGATATAACTATTCTAATTTTAATTTATTGTATTTTTTAATTTATGAACAGTTATCTATTGGGATAATTATTATAAAAGAAAACATAGAAAAAGCCTTTAAATAAGCTTGTAGATAGGCTCAATATTAGTAAAGGATGGAAGAATGTGAAATGATCCAAGTATAGAAATAAAAAAAGGTAAATAATAGCTATTTACCTTTTTAAAATAGTAGATTAAATTTTTATAAAAAGTTCAACATTAGTAAGGTGTTGAAAATCTAAGTATAGAGTACTTTAATAAAAGCAATTAGTAATCTTGTTTCAATTGAATAGTTATAAACTTGTTAACAATTGTTTATTTTTCTTCCTTTTGGTTTTTTTTGTCCATAGAATCTAACTCCTCTAATACCGGATTAATAGTACTATCCGGAATATCACTTATTCTAATATACATCAATCCGTCAATGGCATCATTAAACTTAGGATCGACGTTAAAAGCAATAACACGTGCGTTTTGTTTTAAATATTTTTTGATCAATACGGGAAGTCTTAAATCGGGTTCAAGTTCATCTATTAACTTGTCAAATTTATTAAGATCATTATCCGCAGCATCAAAGAATAAATCTTTTTCATTGGATTTCAGATGAACTTTAAATTCATTTTTTGAATGTACATATTGAGCAACATAAGAATCAAAATAATGAGAACGCATAAATTCAACCATTATCGATTTTGAAAAGTTGGAAAATTGATTGCTTATACTTACACCTCCCACCAGGTATTTATAATGGGGATTTCTTAAGCAAACATGTACAATCCCTCTCCATAAAAGTAATAAAGGCATAGGTTTTTTTTGATATTCACTGGAAATAAATGCCCTACCCATTTCAATGATTTTTTTAAAGAAAGGATGTACTTCCGAATCATATTCGAAAAGAGAAGCAGTATAAAAACCTTTAATTCCGTATTTTTCATAAATCTCTTTTCCCATTCCCATTCGATAAGCACCCGCGATAAGTTTATTTTCTTTATCCCATAAAAATAAGTGATGATAAATTTGGTCAAATTCATCCAGATCAAAAGGTTCATTGGTTCCCTCTCCCACTTCGCGAAAACAAATTTCTCTTAATCGGCCAATTTCACGTAAGATATTAGGTATTTTTTCAGGTTTAGCTAAATAGACTTCATATTGAGAATTGGAAAATAGTTCACAATCAATTTCTTTTAAAAGCTCAACTTCTTTTAAGATTAATTCATGAGGTGTCTCTTTAATAATAGGCTTAACTTCATTGGAATTAGCAGACTTAGTCATTGCTGATACTGAAAGGAACTTTATATTTTTAAATGGATTCTTAACCGTAGTATAGAATGATTTAAGCATATATACCTTATTCCTTAAAAAATTACCGTAAGACTTGATATCTGTATATTCATCTTGCTGTTTAACTGAAATAGGTTTACCGATTCGTATTTTAATAGGCGCTTTTCTTTTTCTAACCAATTCTCTAGGCAGCATCGCAGTCTGTAAATCCGGATGAATATTAGACATTTTATAAAACAACTTACTGTTTCTCGCATGAAAATATACAGGAATTACGGGTACTTTAGCTTTTTTCAAAAGTTTTAAGGCACTTTCTACCCATTCTCTGTCTTGATATTCTTTGGTATCCGGGTAATAATGAGAAACTTCACCGGCCGGGAAAATGATAACACAATGATTATCTTTCAAGATACGCAAGGTTTCAATAAAACCTTTTTTACTGTCAAAAGTATCTTTTCTGGTTTCAAAAGGATTAACAGGAATAATAACTTTTTTTAAAGGTTCAATTTTTTGCAATAAAAAATTAGTCATTATTTTAAAATCCGGACGAATTTCTGAAACAATTTTCATTAAAATTATGCCATCTAATCCTCCTAGAGGGTGATTGGAAACGATTATAAAAGGTCCTTTTTCAGGAATTCTTTTTAAATCTTCTTCATGAATTTCGTAGTTAATTTTTAAATGTTTTAAAACTGCAGTAAGAAATTCATTGGTAGGTAAATCTTTATTTTCAGTACAGAATTTATTTATATGACCAAGTTTTGAAACATTCATAAGGGTCCATGCTATACCCTTTCCAATAAAACCAAATTTCTTTAGGTTTAAAGTATTTTGTATATCCTCTAAGGTGACTAAACTCATATTGTTATTCTTTTACAATTGCTTGGTAAGTTTGTTTTACCAATTGTTCTAATAAAACTGTTTTTCCTTTTTTAAAATTATTTCGTATTTTTTGTGAACTATTCGTTATCGTAAATAGACGCACATTTTCTTCTAATGTTACATTAAAAGAATTTGCGAGTATATTCAGTAAAATGTTAATTGAATTAAATTTGTCTTCAATAACCAGTGAAACTGAACAAGCAGAAACCTTGATCATGTTAGTTTTAATATTCAGTTCAGTAAGTTGTTTAAAGAGTATACAAAGAGTATCTTCCAGATTATAAGTAAAATAAATGGAAGAAATAGTAAGCAAATGTACATTTAATTTTCGTATGAAACAAGAGACGCTGGGATCTCCCTTAACTCCTTTCGTAATATAAGTTCCATGATTTTCAAGTTCTAAAAAAGAACGAATGTTCAATGGAATCTCACCTTTATACAAAGGAAAAATGGTTTTCGGATGAAGGATGGATGCTCCAAAAAATGACATATCCATAGCCTCTTCATAGGAAAGAGATTTTAATAATTGAGCATTTTCATAGTAGTCAGGATCTCCGGTCATAATTCCCGGAACATCTTTCCAAATGGTAACACCTTCTGCATGTAAACAATAGGCAATTATGGCAGCAGAATAATCTGAACCTTCCCTCCCCAGAGTTACAGTAAAATTGTCGGAATTCGAAGCTATAAAACCTTGAGAAACATAAGTTTGAGAAGTATCAAAATTTTCAAATTGTTTTTGCGTACGTTCCCAATCTATAGTCCCTTCTCTATAATTATTATCAGTTTTTAAATAATTTCTACTATCAATCCAAGTATTGGTAATTCCTGAATAATTTAAAAAAGAGCTTAAAATTCTGGATGAAATAATTTCACCAAAACTTACCGTTTGATCGTATAAGAAATTAAAATTATCAGATGTATTGTTAATTAGTAAAGATCGCAAATTTTTAAAAATATTCTTAATATCGTTATAAACTTCCGTATAATTAGAAAATAATTTTTTAACTATTTCTAAATGCCCCTCCTCTATTCTGTCTATTAATATTTTATAAGTATCATTGTTTTGAAAGTATGCTTGAATAACATCTTCTAATGCGTTAGTCGTTTTACCCATGGCCGAGACAACAATAATGGTTGATTTGTATCCGGTTTGGTTTAAAACTTTTAAAATAGCACGTACATTTTTTTCATTTTGTACTGAAGCACCTCCAAATTTATAAACTTTCATAAATGATAGTTATATATTTTCAATATATAAAAAACACATTTTCCCATAAATAAATCTTGTGAAAAAAGAATTTTTACACATCGGGAATTCACGTATTAATAGACTTAAAATTTATATTATAATGATAAACAGTACAATAAGTATTTTAAATATTAAAAGACCTTCAGCAAATATATGACAAATCTGCATATTACTTATAAAGTACAACCAAAAATCAATATATTTGGAACATTCAAAAAACTAAATATATAAAATATGAAATCGAAGAGCTCACAGACTTTAGGCGAATTTATAATTGATAAACAGGCAGATTTTAAATATTCTTCAGGAGAGTTGTCACGCCTTTTAGGAGCAATAAGATTAGCCAGTAAAGTTGTTAATCAGCAAGTTAATAAAGCTGGGCTCGTTGATATTATTGGAGCAATTGGAAATCAGAATATACAAGGTGAAGAGCAACAAAAATTAGATGTGTTTGCCAATGATGTATTTATAGGAGCCTTAAAAAATAGAGAGGTAGTTTGTGGAATTGCTTCCGAAGAAAATGAAGACTTCATCAGTATAAATTCTAAAGATAATTCACATAACAGTAAATATGTGGTATTAATTGATCCATTAGACGGATCTTCCAATATCGATGTAAATGTTAATGTAGGAACTATTTTTTCTATTTATAGAAGAATATCGGAAGATGGACCGGTAACATTGGAAGATTTTTTACAACCGGGAAATAAACAGGTAGCAGCCGGATATATAGTGTACGGTTCATCAACAATGTTAGTATATACAACAGGTAACGGTGTAAATGGTTTTACTTTAGATCCGGCTTTGGGAGTGTTTTATCTTTCACATCCTAATATTAAAATACCTGAAGATGGGAAAATATATTCCGTAAATGAAGGAAATTATCTTAAATTTCCTCAAGGAATTAAGAATTATATAAAATACTGTCAAGAAGAAAAAGAAAATAGACCGTATACTTCCCGTTATATCGGATCTTTAGTTTCCGATTTTCATAGAAATATGTTGAAAGGAGGCATTTACCTATATCCTTCCTATTCACAAGCCCCTAAAGGCAAATTACGATTGTTATATGAATGTAATCCTATGGCATTCCTTGCGGAACAAGCAGGAGGAAGTGCCAGTGATGGTTTTACACGAATATTGGATTTAAATCCTGTTGAATTGCATGAAAGAACACCATTTGTTTGTGGATCAAAAAAAATGGTTGAAAAAGTAGAAAAATTTATGAAAGATGCCCAAGAGTAGCACTCATCCCTATGATTATGTTTTAAAAAAATTTAATCAACTTACTTTAGACGAATTGTATAACTTATTACGATTAAGAAATGAAGTATTTATAGTCGAGCAAAAATGTTCATACCAGGATTTGGACTATAAAGATTATAAAGCGCATCATTTATTACTGTATAAAGGGGAACAATTAGTTGCTTATTCCAGGATTTTTCCTGAAAAAATTTCCTTTAATGAAGCTTCCATTGGAAGAATTATAGTTTGTAAGGAATATCGTTCTACCGGTTTAGGAAAAATTTTAATGGAAAAATCCATAGAGTCTTTATTTACACTTCATGGTAAACAACCGATAAGAATCGGTGCTCAATATTATGCAGTTCCATTTTATAAAAAATTTGGTTTTGAAACTGAAGGAGAAATTTATTTTGAAGATCATATTGAGCATATTGAGATGGTAAAGAAAGAAGACTAATATTCATATAAAAAAAGTAAAAATTAAAGGCTGATAATATTTAAATTATCAGCCTTTATTGATTTATATAAAATTGAGTATTTATTTTAACGGACCGGAAGGTAACAATTTGTTAGAATTTGAATTAGTATCATCTTCAATAATTGTATTTTCCTTTTTAATATTACGGTTTTTATCAAAACTGTAAGATAGTTTAATGTAGAACAATTGATCGCTGTCTCTACTATAATAATTGGTTCTTAAATTAAAGTTATTAATATCAGAATTAAACTTAGTAGGACCCAATATATTTTGAATACCTAAAGAAGCCTTAATAGTTTTGTTACTAAAGGATCTTGAAAGTTCTATATTAGAATAACGGAAAGGTTTATAGGATTTGTAAATTTCAAAATATCCCTTATCTGTACTAGATAAAAAGAAAGTGGTTAATTTAAAATCTTTTGGAAGGATTAATTGAGCATATATTACATAAAACCACATAGGTTTTACTTTATCTAAATATGGATAATCGTTTACTTTGTAGTAATTATACATCCCGTAAAGGTAAATGAAATTCATTTTATCCATATTCATAGGCTCGTCAAAGAATTTTTTACCCATGGTAACCAATTTAAATGGAATAGGAATACCAACCCATACGTTATAGTTTTTCATGCCGTGAAATGTACGAGTAGTTTGATTTACGGTTAATGAATTGTCTTCAGTCTCGTAATACAGCATATTTATATTTTTAGAATACGTATAGTTGAAAGAGATTTTCAAATATCTCCATGCACTTAAAGAAACTTCATAGTTATCGTAATAATCCGGTTTAAGATGTAAGTTTCCTTCCGAAGTATTGAATTCGTCAAAATAGTTGGTTAAATTCGGATCCATATTAGAATAGGAAGGAGGCATCATACTCTTTCTATAGGTAGCATTAAAATCCAGCGTAGGATTAAATTTATATAGTAAACTAAAAGATGGGAAAAACTTTTCAAACGTATATTTAATACTTTGATCCGTAGTTTTTACTTTATTTTTAAATTCTAAATTTTCATAACGAACCCCTGCAGTCAAATCCAACTTTTCAAATTTTTTGCTTAATTCTCCATATAAAGCATATTGATTTTCATCGTATATAAAATCCCTGAATGAATTATAATCCGGATTTTCCAGTATAGAAGAAGAAGTGTTTAAAAGATTATATTTTCCGTTACTGGTATATTTAGTATGAGAATACTTTCCACCGGTATTCATTTTTATTCCTACCTTATTAAAAGAAAATTCAAAATTAGGATTCACTTGAAAATAATCGGATTTATAATCAATATCGTTTACAGAATATTTATAAACACCCTCATTATTTTGAATACTGTTATTTGTTGAATTTTTGTTAAAGTGTTTATAAGATGCCGTTATATCAAACAAGTTTCCTAACGTATCTAATTTAACCTTATACTTTGTAGTTAATTCATGATTGGTGTTATCTTCCGAATATTTTGAATTATTTAAAAGATTAATTGGTTCAATATCGTTAGAGCTTAAAGATTCACCTGTATAATGATTACTGTTATCAGTATAACTTAAGTTATAATTGATCAATAAATTACTTTTTTTGTTAAGGCGAATATTTGAAGAAGGTCTAAAATAATAAAAACGATTATATTTATTTTCAATATTCTTTTGATCAAAAATAATGGAAGGAGTGAAAGAAGTAAATTCCCTTTTATAATAGGTAGTTTTATCGTTTTCCCTATAATTATAACCACTATTTAATTGTAAGGATACACTTTTTAAACGACTATTTAAACTAATAGAAGGAGATACGCGGTTGTTTTTGTTAAATTGGTAATTTAAAGAAGCAGACCCGTTTATTCCTCGCAATGCACGACCATTAGTAATAATATTTATAATACCACCCCCTGTTTTAGCATCGTAAGAAGCTCCCGGGTTAGATATAATTTCAATTTTTTCAATAGCATTTGATGGTAAACTTTGTAATAAATTTTCTAAGTCTCCACCCGATAGACCTGTCGGGATATCATCAATATAAATAGTCATGGACTTACCATTTACGGTAAGATTTCCACCATATCCCTTGATTACCCCCGGAAGTTTTGTTAAAGTTTCTTGTGCACTTCCGCCGGAAAGTAAATCATTATCCTTTATCGTATAAGTTGTCTTGTTAGCTTCTAATTTAATAAATTTCTTACGTGCTCCGGTCACTGTTACCCCCTCAATTTCTTTTTCAACAGATTTGGAAGGTTTCTGAATTTCTTCACTAATTTCGGGATACATACGTGTTAGATAAACCTCACCTAAATATAGGGTATCTTTACTTTGTTTAGTAATAGTGAAATCAAGATATTGTGATTCATATTCAGGTACTGAAATATAAATTCGAAAATTACCAGAAATTTTAGTTATTGCATAACTATTAAAACACTTTGTAGAAACTAAACTTTTTAGGTCTTTATAACCGGAACTATTTTCATATTGGAATGTAAAATTTTTCTTTACGTTAACATCAACACAGGAATTTTTTTCTTTATCTATAACTTTAAAAGCTACAACAACTTTTGATTGAGCAACACCTAATAAAGGGAGCATTATTAAAGATAAACGAATAACAGATCTTATCATAAACTGAATTTGGCAGAATAATTTTTAAACATTAGTATCATTTGATATTAATTATGTTACGTTAAATACTGTAAAATATTTAATCATAATCAAAAAATTTGCCTAAATGTAATAACAAAATTCGTTATTTTAAATCAGTATATAGAGTATCATTAATATATTATGATTTAAATAATAATATTAATATTAGTTAATATTTATAAATTTAATAATTATTTAGGAAAAAAATAAATTAAATTGAAGAAATATCCAGGCGAGTATTATTGGAATTGCTAAAGATTAAATTTTAAAATTTTTTGAATTTTACTGTTTAAAAGGGACGCTAAGTCGATAAATTAGTACTTAAAGGAAAACATAAAAAAAAATCATCTAATAAATTCAATAACTTCTAAATTCTGTATAGTTTCCTGATTTATTTCAAATCGTAACATAGTCCTCACCTTATGAAATCCATAGATTCCTATAGCACCCGGATTCATATGAAGTAAATGAAGTTTTTTATCATTCATAACTTTTAAAATATGTGAATGACCACAAATAAAAAGTTTAGGAGGATTCAATTTTATTTCTTCGCGTATGATTGGTGCATATTTACCCGGATAACCGCCAATATGGGTCATCCATACATCCACTTTTTCACAAATAAAACGTAGATTAAGAGGGAATTCTTTACGAATTTCTGTTCCATCAATATTTCCATAGACCGCTTTAAATACCGGAACCGTTTTTTTTAAAGTTTCGGAAACCTTTATATCACCAATATCACCTGCATGCCAAACCTCGTCTGCTTGGGAAGCATATTCCAATATACGATCATCAATATAAGAATGGGTATCGGAAAGCAATAATATTTTTCTCACTATTTTTGTAGTAAATTTACAATAAAATTGCGTTATTTCATTCAATTTTCATACGATGGTACTCAATATTACGGGTATCAGAGACAGCCAAAACATATATCAGTACAAGAAAAATTAGAATCGGTATTAAGTCGATTACTTAGAAAAGAAATAAAAACAATAGGTGCAGGAAGAACCGATACGGGAGTTCATGCAGCTGAAATGTATGCTCATTTTGATTGGGAAGAAGAATTGCCGGATCAATTGGTTAGAAAATTAAATTCTTTATTGCCTTCGGATATTTCCATAAAAGCAATATTCCGAGTTAAAGACTCCGCACATGCACGTTTCGATGCAACGGAAAGAATTTATAAGTATAGAATTTCTACCCTGAAAAATCCTTTTAAACAGCAATTCCATGCTCAATTTCTTTTCTATCAGTTTGATGTAGATAAAATGAACAAAGCTGCGAAAGTATTATTTGAATATAAAGACTTTACCAGTTTTTCAAAACTACATTCGGATAATAAAACGAATGATTGCTATATTTACCAAGCAGAATGGAAACAATATGAAGATGAATTAGTATTTACCATCGCTGCTAATAGATTTTTGAGAAATATGGTTAGAGCAATTGCAGGAACTCTCATGGATGTTGGCAGAGGAAAAATTGACGAAAAGGAATTTAGAAACATAATTGAAAAAAAAGACCGTAAATTTGCTTCCACTTCAGCACCTGCTAAAGGTCTTACTTTAGTGAAAGTTAACTATCCTCAGGATATATATTATGAAACATAAAAAAGAAAAAAACGTAAAAGCAGGTCAAGCACTTTCTCGATTAATGGAATTGGGAAGTAAATATCCTGTATGGTTTTATTCTACAATTTTTATAGCATTGGCGTTAGCATATGTTTCCTCTTTCCGTCCGGTTGTAATTAGTCATGCAATAGATGTTGATATTATTAAAAATAAAAATTTTTCAAATTTATATCATTCCCTTTTGCTTATTTTTTTATTAATGTTGACTGAAGTTGTTTTACAATTTTTTTTAGTTTATGCTTCTAACTTTGTTGCCCAAAATGTAATTCGTAGCTTACGTATAAAATTATACAAAAAGCTCATTTATTTTAAATCTTCTTTTTTCGATAAAACGCCTTTAGGAGTGTTAGTCACTCGTTCTGTATCCGATATCGAAACTATTTCAACTATTTATACCGATGGAATTTTAATGGTTTTAGGAGATATTCTTCGTATAATTTTTGTGGTAGTAACGATGTATTGGATTAATTGGGAATTAGCAACCATAGCATTGTTCATCTTCCCGATAATGACTATTATAACCCGAATATTTCAAAAAGCCATAAAAAAAGCTTTTTCTGAAGAAAGAAATCAAACAGCCAATCAAAACAGCTTTGTTCAAGAAAGGCTGTCAGGAATGACCATCGTTCAAGTATTTAATCAACAGAAAAAAGAATATAAAAAGTTTTTTCAAATTAATCAAAAATTAGAAAAAGCCTATCTTAAAACAGTTTTCTATTTTTCACTTTTTTTTCCTGCTGTAGATATTATTACCGGTATTGCCATTGGTGTCATGATATGGTATGCAGGTTATAACGCATTAACGGCACACAATATATCACCGGGTGTAGTTATAGCTTTTACTACTTCCTATGTGAACATGCTGGTGAGGCCCATGAGGCAAATAGCAGATCGCTTTAATACCATTCAAAGAGGTATTGTTGGAGCGGAACGAGTTTTTACCGTTTTGGATTCCAATCATGAAATATCAAATAAAGGAACTGTAAAAAAAGACATCATTAAAGGAGATATTATTTTTGACCATGTGTCATTTTCATACGTTAAAGGAGAAAGTGTTCTTAAAGATCTATCATTTACGGTTTCCAGTGGAGAAAAAGTAGCAATTGTTGGAGCTACCGGAGCAGGAAAATCAACTATTATAAATTTATTAAGCCGTTTTTATGAAATTTCGGGAGGGCATATATATATAGACGGAACGGATATAAAATCGTATGAATTACACAATTTACGGTCGCACATCGCTGTAGTATTACAAGATGTATTTTTGTTTAATGATACCATTTTAGAAAATATCACTTTTGGAAATAAAGATATAACCTTAGAAGAAGTACGGAAAGCTGCAAAAGAAATTCAAATAGATGATTTTATAATGAGCCTTCCCAATGGTTACGGCTATGAAGTAAGTGAACGGGGAGCTTCCATCTCTTTAGGTCAACGACAATTGATTTCCTTTTTACGGGCTTATTTATATAACCCTTCTATTCTGGTGTTAGATGAAGCAACTTCTTCTATAGACACTAAATCAGAGGAATTAATACAAAAAGCTACCGATAAGATTACTAAAAATCGAACTTCCATTATTATTGCTCATCGTTTAGCTACCATACAGAATGCGGACAAAATTATCGTATTAGATCATGGAGAAATAGTTGAAATGGGAAACCATAATTCCTTGTTACAACAAAAAGGGTACTATAGAAAACTTTACGAAGCCCAATTTTCCCAAACTTAAAATTAATACCCATTATAAATTTTTAATATTTACCGGCTAATTATGTTTATACATTACTATTTGTTTTAATAAAAATGAATAAAAATTTATCTAATAATAAATTTTATTCTTATTATATTTCTAAAATATGTGTGTATACATGTAAATAAACGTAAAAAACAATTATAAAAATTGTTAAATTTGTTGTATAAACAAAAAATATGAAAGATTTACAACAAACTATTGAAAAAGTTTGGAATGACCGTGCATTATTATCGGATAAAGAATATCAAAAAGCAATTCGAGAAGTAATTGAATTGTTAGACTCAGGAAAATTAAGAGTAGCACAGCCGTTAGAAGATGGAAAATGGCAAGTAAATGAGTGGGTTAAAAAAGCGGTAGTATTATATTTCCCTATACAAAAAATGGAAACCTATGAAGTAGGTATTTTTGAGTATCATGATAAAATTCCTTTAAAAACAGGATATGCTGAAAAAGGAGTTCGTGTAGTACCTCATGCAGTTGCAAGAAAAGGAGCATATATTTCCAGCGGAGCGATCTTAATGCCTTCTTATGTTAATATAGGTGCTTATGTAGATGAAGGTACTATGGTAGATACTTGGGCAACCGTAGGAAGTTGTGCACAGATTGGTAAAAATGTACATTTAAGCGGAGGTGTTGGTATTGGCGGTGTTTTAGAACCTTTACAAGCGGCACCGGTTATTATTGGAAATAATTGCTTTATTGGTTCACGTTGTATTGTTGTAGAGGGTGTACATGTTGATGATGAAGCGGTTTTAGGAGCAAACGTTACCTTAACTTCTTCTACTAAAATAATTGATGTTTCAGGAAGCGAACCTAAAGAATACAGAGGATATGTGCCTCCACGTTCAGTAGTAATTCCCGGGTCTATAACTAAAAAATTCCCTGCAGGAGAATATAACGTAAATTGTGCCTTAATTATAGGAACTAGAAAAGAAAGTACAGACAAGAAAACATCGTTAAATGATGCTCTTAGAGAGCATAACGTATCTGTTTAGATATTAATCATATAGTGAAAGCGCTATTAATACAATATAACAATGTGGGAGAAGTATTACTCTCGAGTGTAATTCCTAATAATCTAAAGAAAATCTATCCGGATATTAAGATAGATTTTCTTTGTTATAAAAAATATATTGGAGTTATACAGAGAAATCCTAATATTGACCGTATAATAGCTATAGATACGGAGCATATACGTTCCGTACTTTTCGTATATAAATATATCCAGTTAGTAAGAAGTGAAAAATACGACATACTTATTGATATGTCGCAGAATTTTAACAGTATCTTGCTAACCTTATTTTCAAAAGCAAAGAAAAAATACAGTTTTTCCAATCCTTTATTGGATAAATTTTATGATAAAACCGTCTCTAAAGTAGAAGAACCAATTACTCAAACGTGTACCTTATTGGAAGATCGTTTAGTAATCTTACAAGAATTTCTAAAAGATAACCCTATACCTATCGATCCATTAGCTAAAATATATCTAGCTGAAGATGAAATTGAGGACGCTAAAGAAAAAATGATAAATGCGGGCATACATTTTAAACGACCGGTTATTATGTTGGGTGTTTTGGGTTCAAACATACATAATACTTGGACGATGGGTAATATGGCAAAACTTATAGATTTTATATGGGCAAATTATAGAGCCGATTTATTATTTACCTATTTGCCTTCGCAGTATAAACAAGTAAACGAACTGCTATCTTTACTAAATTCCAATACCAAAGTATTTGTTCAGCCGGTAGGAAAAACGATACGTGAGTATGCCGCTTTTATGCAAAATTGCACTTTATTTATTGGAAATAGCAGTAGATTTGTAATTACGGCAAAAGCTCTGCAAAAACCTACTTTCACCATTTATCCTCCTTATATCAGTAGAAAAGATATTGCCTGTTATGAAAATACTAACTTACACCAAAGTGTCCATTTACACGACTTTTCTCCCAGGCTATACGAAGACTTTTATCAAAATGAATTAAAAAATGATTCGTCTAAATTTTACTTGATGTTGTCATATGAATTTGTAATAGTAAAAGTTAGAACGTTCTTAAAAGAGCATTTAATTACTTTTAATAAAATAAAATAATAAACAAGCCCACCCTATGATCATAAATGTTCCACCAATAGGAGTTACAGGGCCTAAAAAACGTAAATTGATATTCCAATAATCAGAAAAAGCTAATAGATAAATACTGAAAGAAAATAGAAATGTACCTATAATCATTCCCCATCCGGCCCATTTTTCCAAACCCGAGCTAAACGATAGAGAAAATCCAATAATTAAAAGAGCCAATGCATGATACATTTGATATTTAACACCTGTTTCAAAGCTTACTAATTTTTCAGCTGAAAGCATTTTTTTAAAAGCATGAGCACCGAATGCTCCTAAAATAATGGAAATTAACCCATAAAAAGCCCCTGCAACAAGAACAATATTTTTCATAATTTTAATTAACTAATTTTCTAATAAATATTTGGTTATATAATCTTTTTCTAGATTCCAGCCTCTAGCCGGTGAGTATTCCCGACCGTAAAAAATAATTTGAATGTGTAAGATATTCCATAATTCTTTAGGAAATAATCGTTTAGCATCTTTTTCTGTTTGTTCAACATTTTTTCCGTTGGTTAATTTCCATAATTTCATAAGTCTGTGAATGTGTGTATCAACAGGAAATGCCGGGTGTCCAAAACCTTGGCTCATGACAACGGAAGCCGTTTTATGACCCACGCCGGGTAAGGCTTCTAATTCCTCAAAACTTTCCGGAACTTCACCGTTATATTTTTCTACCAAAATAGTAGAAAGTTTATGGATATTTTTGGATTTAGTGTTCGATAAGCCTATTTCTTTTATATATTCTTTGATTTCCCACTCAGGCAATTCAGCCATTTTAAAAGCATTGGGAGCAACTTTGTAGAGAGCAGGTGTAACTTCATTAACCTTCTTATCCGTTGTTTGAGCAGAAAGTAATACGGAAATTAATAAAGTAAATACATCTTGATAGACTAACGGAGCAATAGGGTTTGGATAGAGCTTGTTTAACTCCGTTATTATGTACTCTACTTTTTCCTTTTGTTTCATTAAAGCATATAAATTATAATCTAAAAATACTAAATTTTAAATTAGGTTGATGTTATAGAGAAATAAAATTTCTATTTGTTTTGAAAATGCAAATAAAAATAAGTCTTATAAGTATATAGTAATTTATTATGTATTTGGATTAAATTAGTTATGATAGAATTAAATTTTCGTACTTATATTAAAATATTTTATCTTTACTATATGGATGTTATACCGAATATTAAAGAAATAGCAGAAAAAAAATTAATAGGCATTTGTAAGTATATGTCTTTGTCTAATAATTTAACCAATGAATTATGGAAAGATTTTATCCTAAGAAAAAAAGAAATAAAAAATATTCATACTGATGAATTAATTTCCATGCAACTATATCCCGTTTCATTTGATTTTAATCCTACAATTAAATTCAAAAAATGGGCTGTTGTTGAAGTATCACAGATTGAGAATATTCCAAAAGATATGGAAAGTTTAATTCTTTCAGGAGGGCTATATGCAATTTTTCATTATAAAGGTTTTAGTGAAGACGATACTATTTTTAGATATATATTCACAAAGTGGCTTCCTCATTCAGAGTATAATGTTGATAATACCCGACCTCATTTTGAGGTATTAGGAAAAAAGTATAAAAATAATGATCCCGATTCGGAAGAAGATATTTATATCCCAATAAAGACAAAAAAAATTTAAAATAAACGGATGTATCAATTATGAAAATATTATTATTTCATCATCCATTGCTTGGGAGTAATTCCATATTTTTTCTTAAAAGCCTCTATAAAATGACTGGGATTTTCATATCCTAAATCATAAGCGATTTCCTGCACCTGTTTAACTTTCAAGTTTAATTTTTCTTTACCAATTTCTAATTTTGTATCCAGTATAAAATGAGAAATAGATTTTCCGTATATTTTTTTAAAACCTTCTTTAATTTTATACTCACTTAAATTAGTAGTTTCAGAAAGTTCTTTTAAAGTAGGTGGAGAAGCTATATTCTCCATTAAGACCTCTTTAATTTCATAAATCTTACGAATGAATTTTTCATCTTTTATAGGTAAATGGTATGAAGAAGTAGAGGAATTTGAAGAAAAATAATAAAGTAAGAATTCATGTAATTTCAATGTCAAATAATGATTTTCAAATTCTTGATCTAAAGTAAAATCTTCAAGTTGTGAAATAATTAACTTTTCTTGGATGCTTAAAGGCTTTTCATGATAAAATTTAGTGTAATTGTTTTGAATGAGTAAAGGAAGTTTATCTTTATGTTTGGAAAAAATATCTTCCAGTTTTTGAATAGCTATTACGAAAATGACCAGTTTTGATTTTTTCGATAAACTGATATTAATAGGAATATCTATTTCAGGATGAAAAAGAAGTAAGGAATTCCCTTCATTCATAACACGTAAAGATTGATTTTTAAAATGAAAAGAGGCTCTTCCTTTAGTACAAAGATAAAATTGCACAAACCGTTTGCCAACAGGTTTGGAAATAGTATCAGTCAGAATAGTATAATTATCTATCTGAGCCATATAAATATCCGATCCAATTTTGTTTTCTCTAATTCTACTTTTAAAGGTATTTTTTAAATCCATTACCAAATTCTTTATCTATCAATTTACAACCACAAAATCATGATATTTATCATGTTAATTAACTATTTAGATTAGTTCTAAAATTGTAAAAATTTACTTTTATAGGTATTTTTTTATAAATATAGGTATTTTCTCCATACATGGACTCATAAATTTGCTTCAACAAAATATATGAAAAAGCTTCAGCCTAATAATATTAAAAACTTTTATGCAATAAGTTTGAGCTTTGTAAAGGCAGATACAGAAATTAGAGGAAAATTTAGTTTTTTTCCTGAATTTGTGGAAGAGTTTTCCAACAAAATTAACTCCCTGTCGGATACTCATATTTTCATACTATCCACATGTAACCGTACAGAATTATATTTTCAAACAGAAAACCCGGATTATGTAATTGATATATTTTGTAAGCAAATAAAAGTAGATTCTGCTGAATTTAGAAAGTATATAACCGTTTATAGAAGAGAAGAAGCCATTAAACATTTTTTAAGAGTTTCAGCCGGTTTAGAAAGTCAAATTATAGGTGATTTTGAAATCATATCTCAAATAAAAACATGGTTTAAAAGATTTAAAAAACATAATTGCACAAATGCTTTTTTGGAAAGATTACTAAATACAGGCATTCAAATCTCAAAAAAAATTAAATATACAACTTCAATAAGTACAGGAGTTACGTCTATGTCTTATGCAGCAGTGCATTATATTTTAACTCATTTCACGCAACTATCAGATAAAAAAATTACCTTGATTGGTACAGGAAAAATTGGTAAAAATACTTGTGAAAATTTAATAAAACATATCAATAATCCTAACATAACAGTACTTAACAGAACCTTTTCTAAAGCGCAAGAAGTAGCCCAAACATTCAATCTAAAGGTGGTAAACTATGAGCAAATGCAAGAACAGGTTATTAATTCAGATATTGTTATTGTAGCAACCGGGGCATCGAAACCTATAATTACAAAAAAAGATTTACACTCTAATCAACCCATAACTTTAATTGATTTATCCATCCCTTCCAATGTTTGTTTATCTGTAAAAGAATATAATCATATAACTTTACTAAATGTTGATGATTTGTCCCAAAAAATCAACGAAACACTGGAACTAAGAAATAAAGAAATTCCTATAGCTGAAGGGATTATAGACGAAATGATAAATGAATTTATAATTTGGTCTGAAAATAGAAAATATGCGCCGATCATTCACGCTTTCAAATCAGATTTAGAGAGAATTAAAGAACATCAATTGAAAACATTAAAAAAAGATCAGATGGTAATTTCTGAAGAAGAAACAGAATTATCAAATCGCATAGTACAAAAAATTACCAACAGACTAGCTAACTATCTTATTACTAACCCTGAAAAAGCAGATGACACCATAAATTTGTTTACGGAAATGTTTCAACTGCAAGAATATAAAGTATAAAATATTTATGAGCCCTATTCGTATTGGAACACGAAACAGCCCATTAGCAATGTGGCAAGCGTTAAAAGTGCAAAAGGAAATTAAGGAATTAGGTTTCCAAGCTGTAATTGTACCCATTACCTCACATGGAGATAAGGATCTCACACAACCTTTGTATCAAATGGATATTATAGGTGTTTTTACAAGAGATTTGGATATTGCACTTTTAAATGATAAGATAGATGTTGCTGTACACAGTCTCAAGGATGTACCCACCTTATTACCAGAAGGAATACATTTATCAGCGGTTCTAGAAAGGGATTATGAAGCAGATGTATTAGTTAGAAATCCGAATAAAATAGACAAACTAAGTTCTTATGAAAATTTATATTTAGGAACAGGCAGTTTAAGAAGGAGAGCCTTTTGGAAAGCAAAATATCCAGAAGTAACATTTGGAAATATACGCGGAAATGTACAAACCAGATTATCAAAATTAGATTCAGAAGGTTTTGATGGAACTATTTTTTCACTTGCAGGAATAAAGAGACTGGGTTTACCTTTGGATTATGAAGTATTGGATTTTATTATTCCGGCTCCGGCACAAGGTGTAGTTGGCATTACCTCTTTGGAAAAAAACAGAGAATTAACAGAATTGGTAAGAAAAATTAATCATAAGGACACTCAAATCTGTATAGATATTGAAAGGGATTTTTTAAATAGCATTGAAGGAGGCTGTACCGCGCCCATAGGAGCTTTAGCCAAAATTAAAAATAATCAAGTATTTTTTAAGGCTGGAATAGTTTCTTTAGACGGAACTAAAAAAGTACTTCTAGATGAAAGTTTTCCAATTTCAGAATCATATGAAAAAGGAAGAATACTTGCCTTAAAAGCTAAAAAAATGGGCGCTGAAGAGATAATAAACGAAATTAAAGCCTATAGAGAATAAGTAATAAAATTACTTATTCTTTAATTCTGCCATTCGTACTGCAACTACCCCGGCTTCTACCCCTTTATTTCCTAATTTTCCACCACTACGATCTAAAGACTGTTGTACATGATCATCCGTAAGTACGCAAAATACCACCGGTGTATCCATGTGTGTATTTAAATACGTAACACCATCCGTAACAGTTTTACATACATAATCAAAATGAGCCGTTTCGCCTCTTATAACGCATCCTATTACAATAACTGCATCATAAAGCTTTGTGTTACATAGTTTGGTTGCCCCGTATACTAATTCAACAGATCCGGGTACGAATATAGAATCAATATCAGATTCTTTAGCACCTAAATCAAGTAAAGTATCAACAGCTCCTTGGTGTAAGTTATAAGTAACTTCAGAATTCCAATCTGAAATAACAATACCGAAACGATAGGCTCCGGCATTGGGTAAATTTTCTTTATTATAGATAGATAAGTTTGTTGTTGCCATTATTGTTTTCCTGTTGCGTATTTAAGTCTTTCGATATATGCGTCTACTTCTCCTGAAGCATCTACATCCGGAAATTTATCTTTAATATTTTGAAAAAATTCTAAGGCTTTTTCGTTTTGGTTTAAAGACATAGCCAATATACCGGCTTTTTTACTGAATTGATAAACAGTGGCTGCATTTGAACTTTCATTAGCAGCTTTAGTCATATAATTTAGTGCTTCATCTGTGTTATTAAGTTCGGCATAAGTATCAGCAATAGCGCCATATTTAACGGCTTTTAAATCTTTGTCAGAAGTATCAAATTGGTTAAAATGGTCCAATGCATTTTGATAGTTTCCTTTTTTAAATTCGGCTATTCCGGCATATAAATGAGCAAATTTTCCTGCTTTTGTAGATCCATATTCTTCAGCGATGTCAATAAAACCGGAAACTCCGCTGGATTTTCCACCTAATGCCTGATCTGATTTTCCTTCATCATATAAATTTTGAGCGTCTACCAGTAAATCGGAGGCCTCAATATTTTTTGGGGTTACTACATAATTATCATAAATAACATATCCTAAAACTGCAATAATTACAATAGCAAAAAAAATACCTATCGGTTTTGCATACTTTTGTAAGAATTTTTCACCATCTAAGGCAGAAGTATTTAAAGAATCTAAAATTTCTTTAGTTGCGTAATTGTGCTTTCCTTTATGTTTTGACATGTGTCTGAATATGTTTTTAGTGCGCTAAAATAGGCATTTATAAATTGAAATCCAAATTTTTAATGGCCTCGCATTCTAAGTAGGTTTTGAATTTTTCCCGTGAGATTTCAACGGCTCCAAGTTGTTCCAGATAAGAAGAATAAATTTGACAATCAATAATTTTATATTGATGAGAATATTTTTGGGTGAAATAGGTAAATCCGCATTTTGAAGCATTACTGATTTTTGAAAACATACTTTCTCCGCAAAATACGGTATGTAAATCTATACCGTAAAATCCTCCCACCAAATTATGGTTTTTCCAAACCTCAACACTTTTTGCCAATCCCCTTTCATGCAAGTTACAATAAGCATGGAACATTTCTTCGGTAATCCAAGTTCCTGCTTGACCTGTTCTTTTAATGGAAGCACATTGTTTAATTACTTCCGGAAAACATTGGTTTTCCGTAAATTCAAAATACTCTTGATTCAGTAATTTCTTAGTTGATTTAGAAATTTTTAAATTTTTTGGATAGAGTACAAATCTGGGATCCGGAGACCACCATTGTATAATTTCCTTAGGATTATACCAAGGAAAAATCCCCGATTTGTATGCCAGAAGTAATCTTTCCGGTGTTAAATCTCCACCTATGGCAAGAAGTCCGCTTTCATCAGCCAAAGAGATATCGGGAAATTCTAATTTTTGTGTTAACCGGTACATACGTATAAAAAAAGCACCTTTTTTAGCGGTGCTTGAATAATTTTTAAATATATGAGTATTTTATTAAAACGGTAAATCATCATCCTCTTCTTCTTGCATACTTGGAGCAGACGGTGCAGGAGATATATGTGCGGAAGGAGGAACCATAGGGTTATCTTGTCCCATTCCGGAAGAAACAGGCATTAATTTTTCAATTCTCCAGCCGGTTATACTGTTGAAATATTTAGTTTCACCTTGTGGATTAACCCATTCACGACCTCTGATATTAATTGATACTCTTACATCATCTCCTACATTAAAAGAATTAATGATATCTACCCGATCTCCTAAAAGCTCAATTAAAATATGCTGAGGATATTGTTCTTCCGTAGTTAACACTACTTCTCTTTTTCTGAATCCGCTATCAAATGTTTGAATATCAGATATTAATTTTATTCTTCCTGCTATTTCCATATCTACTGTTTTTAGTTTAGAATACAAAATTAAAAAATAATTTTCAGCGAAAAAAAAAGATATTACCGGGTTTTTAATAAAAAGAAAAGGATCCCAAAAGGGATCCTCGTATATTGTAAATCAAAGAAAAGTATTTTATTTTACTTTTTGATCCATTAATTGCATAAATTGATCTAGTTTAGGAAGAATTACAATTTCAGTTCTTCTGTTAACTGCTTTATTTTCAGGATTAGTATTAGGAACTTTTGGTTGATATTCTCCGTGACCTCCGGCAAGTAATCTGGCAGGATCCACTCCGAATTGAGTTTGTAACATTTTAACAACTGAGGTTGCTCTCATGGCGCTCAAATCCCAATTATCTCTTATACAACCTGCAGCAGAATTTTTAAATTGATCATTGTCAGTATATCCCTGAACTTGAACATCATAATCTTTGTAATCATTGATAATTTTAGCTACCTTTTCCAAAACATTTTCTGCAGTTGGAAGCACATCATAACTACCGGATTTATAAAGCATTTTATCTGATAATGAGATGAATACCACTCCTTTCTGAACTTGAACGTCTACATCGCTGTCGTTTAAATTATCTAAAGAACGTTTTAATTTATTAGATAAAGCAAGATTTAAAGAATCATTTTTTGCACGAGCTTCTGTCAAACGTTTAATATACGCATTAGATTCATTAATTTGACTAATTAATTTGTCTATATTAACAGTTCCGGCTTTTCCGGTAGCCATACAGTCGGCTAAATTTTGTTGTAATACGTCATTTTGTTTACGTATCAAATTCATTTGTTCTTCCAGTGATTTGTTTCTCTCTTTTAAAGAAGTGATCGAACGATCTTTTTCAACATTTCTTTCAAGACAAGATTCATAATTAGCTTTTGCCTGTTCAAATTCTTTTCTACTTACACAAGACATTGCTAAAAAGCCAACTGAAGATAGCAATGCTAATTTAATAATTTTCATATTTTTTATATTATATATATTTTATTTAAAAATCAGTTTAAACCATCAGTTAAAAGTAAGTCAGTAACCTACTCAGATAAATTTTAATGGTAAAAATAGTAAATTAAAATTAAAAATGGTATAAAAACTGATATAAAAATTGAAAACAAAGGATTCTTAAGTCGCTTTGTAAAAAATTGTACTTTTGTATTAATTAATTGCTTATAACAGTATGCTATACTACAGAGATAAAGGAAAAGGTAAAGTTATAGTTTTTTTACACGGTTTCTTAGAAAATTCAAGAATGTGGAGGTTTTTTCAAAATAATTTATCCAATAAATACAGAGTTATAACCATTGATTTACCGGGCCATGGAAGATCTTCTAAAAAAACAAATGAAGTCAACAGAATGGAAGATATGGCCAAAAAAGTAAACAATGTTTTGGAGCATTTGAAAATAGATGATGTAATAATTATAGGCCATTCGATGGGAGGATATGTAGCATTAGCCTTTGCAGATTTATATAAGTATAAAGTTTCCGGATTGGGATTATTTTATTCTACCACATTACCGGATGATGAAATAAAAAAGGAACAAAGATTAAAAGCTGCCGAAGTAGTGGTTAAAAATCCTAAAGAATTTTTCCGTTTATCAATTCCTAATTTATTTGCTCCTGAAAATGTGCCCCTTATGCAATCAGAAATAAAAATAGCAATTTCTTGGGCTAAACATGCTTCTTTAACAGGGATATCAGCAGCTTTAAAAGGCATGAGGTTACGTAAAGATAGGACGGATGTTTTAAGGAATTTAGACAAACCCATCTTACTCATTTTAGGTAAATATGATACTGCAATTAAAAATTCCGAACTAATAAATAAATTAGAAGGTACAGAACATCTTTCTATATTTGAGATTTCTACTGGACATATGGGAGCATTAGAGGCACCTGAAGAATGCTTAGAAATTATGGAATTCTGGTTAAATCAAAATTTTAATTGATATCATTATTACAATAACTTATATATAGTGTAAAATGAGTAAGAATTATTATTTGTAATTTTGTATTAGTGTAAACCTATTTATTTGTTTAATAGTATGATAAAGGTATCGCAAGAAGCAGAAAAGAAAATCATTGAATTAATGAAAGAAAGTGGTTTTGACAGTACTAAAGATTTCGTAAGAGTAGGAGTAGCAAGCGGGGGGTGTTCGGGATTGTCATATAAGCTGAATTTCGATCACAATCAAAACCCTGAAGATAAAGTCTTTGAAGATAAAGGAATTAAAATATTGGTTGATAAAAAATCCTTTCTTTATTTAGTAGGAACCACCTTAGAATATTCCGGAGGTTTAAATGGAAAAGGTTTTGTTTTTAACAATCCCAATGCTCAAAGAACCTGTGGGTGCGGAGAAAGTTTTGCTGTTTAAAAGATTAAAAAAAGTATTAAAAAACCCTTCTTTTTTAAAGAAGGGTTTTTTATAAAACTATTAATTACTTACACTTATTTATTCATTACTTCAGCAGCCATACTATCAAGCTTTCTTACATAATCATTAAATTTATTTAATTCTTTAGGGTTTGAAGACAATTCTTCAGTTATAATTTTTCTAGTAATAATTAATTTTTGATTTTTCTTGGTAAGTTCTGTGAGTTTGTTCAAATCTTTCACATCAGCAGCATTAATATATTGATCTATATAAGATTTATATTCAATTAAAAAATTTTGAATAATAGCATCAGAAAACTTTGGAATATCTTGATTTAAAATTTCCCTAGCTTTATCTTCTGGGACTTTTATTTCTAAATCTTCATTCAATGCTGGAGTGTTTGGCTGAGTAACTTCTTGAGTAATTGAGGTTTTTTGATTGTTTTTACAAGATTGTAAAGTAATTAAATTAAAAATAATAAAGGGTAAAACTATTTTCTTCATATAAAAATTTATTTTAAGCTAATGTATAAAAAAAATGATTTAAAAATTATATGAAGATATTTTATAAGTTTTTTATGTTTTGTAGTTGTATTTAATAAAAATATTTATATTGTAATATCTAATTTAATATAGAATTTAGCTAATTTATAATTTTAAAATAAATTATCTATATAACTATATATAATAATTATTTTAATTCATGAAAGAAAGATAACACTAAACTTTATTCAATTAATAATATTTACTAAAACAAAAATTGAAATTCCATTATTTAAAAAATCTATCAATGTGTATTTATAATGTTTGATAAACTCAGTATTTTTGCACATAGAACCAATCTAAGTTTAATAAAGATAGCTGAGCTGTCTTCTAATCAAATCAATTGATAAAATGAGCAGAGCAAAATATACAGAAGAAGAATTACGGTTAGACCTTGAACAAAAAGATTATGAATATGGTTGGACCACGGATTTGGAATATGAAGATTTCCCTACCGGATTAAATGATGATATAGTTCGTGAAATTTCCAAAAGAAAGAATGAACCGGAATGGATGTTGGAATGGAGATTAGACTCTTTTAAATTATGGAAAGAAATGAAGGCTCCTCATTGGGCTAATGTTACTTTTAAAGAGCCTGATTTCAATAGTATAAAATATTATGCGGCACCTAAACAGAAAAAAGAATTAACGAGTTTAGAAGAAGTAGACCCGGAATTATTGAATACTTTTGACAAACTAGGCATTCCGTTAGAAGAACAAAAAAGATTAACAGGAGTAGCAGTAGATGCGGTAATAGATAGTGTTTCAGTTAAAACAACCTTCACAGAAACATTGGCTGAAAAAGGAATTATTTTTTGTTCTATTAGCGAAGCCATTCAAAATCATCCGGATTTAGTTAGAAAATATTTAGGAAAAGTAGTGCCTAAAAGCGATAATTTTTATTCTGCTTTAAATTCGGCAGTTTTTTCAGATGGTTCGTTTTGCTATATACCAAAAGGAGTGAAATGTCCGATGGAACTTTCTACCTATTTTAGAATTAATCAATCCGGAACCGGTCAATTTGAAAGAACACTTCTAATAGCCGATGAAGGAAGCTATGTTTCCTACTTGGAAGGATGTACAGCACCTCAAAGAGACGAAAATCAATTACATGCAGCCGTGGTTGAATTAATCGCTTTAGACGGAGCAGAAATAAAATATTCAACCGTACAAAATTGGTATCCGGGAGATAAGGATGGTAAAGGAGGTATTTATAACTTCGTAACCAAAAGAGCTCTTTGCGAAAAAAACGCTAAAATTTCTTGGACACAAGTTGAAACGGGTTCTGCTGTAACATGGAAATATCCATCCTGTATTTTAAAAGGAGATAATTCAATTGGAGAATTTTATTCAATAGCAGTAACTAATAATTTTCAACAGGCAGATACAGGAACAAAAATGATCCATATTGGAAAAAATACACGATCAACAATTATATCAAAAGGAATTTCTGCAGGTAAATCACAAAACAGCTATCGAGGATTAGTTAAAGTTTTACCTCAAGCAGATAATGCAAGAAATTTCTCTCAATGTGATTCTTTGCTGATGGGTAATAATTGTGGAGCTCATACTTTTCCCTATATTGAAATAAAAAATAAATCTGCCCAAATGGAACATGAAGCCACAACCTCCAAAATAGGTGAAGATCAGATTTTTTATTGCAACCAGCGAGGTATTGATACGGAAACTGCAATAGCTTTAATTGTTAATGGATTTAGTAGAGAAGTACTTGATAAGCTTCCTATGGAATTTGCAGTAGAAGCAAAAAAATTACTGGAAATTTCGTTAGAAGGTAGTGTTGGATAAAAGCTTTGGATAAATATATTGTTCAGTAAAAAAAACTTTCTATACCATAGAAAGTTTTTTTTATTTGGTTATTTTTTCAACTATTTTTAAAAATTGATTTTATACGTGCCGGTTACCGATCGAGTACCTGCATTACCTTTTACGTACTGTTTAATCCATTTAATGCCTGTATTCAATAAACAAGTGTTATTTATCCCTGATTTTCGACTAACTGAAATAACGTTTCCATTTTTATCAAGAGTATAGGAAAAAATAATAGTTCCGGAACCATTGCAATTATGTTCGGGAACTTTTCCGCCTCTTCCCATAGTACCCGGAATGAAGCTGACTAATTTTCTTCCGTTTCCAATACCCTCGCCACCGCTTCCGTTGCCTCCTGTTTCTACTCCTTGGTTTTGACCCGGTCTTCCTCCGTTCCCTTCACCGGTGGAAAATGTCCCTGTTCCTTTACCTTTTATTAAATTTCCTAGAGCGGCATTTCCTTTGGGATTACCTCCTGCAGAACTCTTATTTCCTACACCTGCTACTGTTTTGGATTTAGTTTTATTTGGGATAGTTTTTGAGTTAATTTTAGTTACAGGTTTGGTTTTATCCTTTTTCTTAATTACCGTTTTTTTAGCAGGTTCGGGAACAATATCTTTTGTTTCGTTCTGATTGGCTAAAATAGGTTTGTTTTCTTCTTCTTGTTTTGAATCTTGGGAAGATTTATCTTCAAGATTTGTTACTGATTGTACTTCTCCACCTTCACCCGATAAAACATCTTGATCAATAGGCTCTTCATCCCCTAAACCCACTTCATCAGTTCCAAAATTAGCACCCATATCATCCATATCAAAGTCAATATCAATATAAGCAGGGGGAGTCATAGTTAAAAAAACGGTTTTATAAGTTAAAATAAATGATAATATGACGACTGAAATTATTAGAGTAATAATACCGCTAATTAACTTCTCCTTTTTATTATCATAATACTTAATTTTATAACTATCAATCATAGCTTATTTTTCCTCTTGGGTATGCGGATTCGTCGCAATTAAAACTTTGTATTTATTTCTATTGGCAATATCCATTAAAAAAACAACATCTTTGTGTAAAGCCTCTTCATCTGCTGCAATAACAAAAGTAGGAGATGGATTGGCGTTAAATATAGTTTTTAAGGTGGGCTCGATTTCGTTTTTAGCTATTAATTTTTTATTTAAAAAATATTTTCCATCCATAGAAACCCCTATATAAACTCTTTCAGCAGGCATTTCCTGACCTTTGGCAGTTGGCAATTTTATATTTAAAGCAGACTGATTTGCAGATGCAGTAAGCATAAAAAATGTAAGCAATAAAAATATTACATCTGTTATGGATGCCATGCTGAATTCCGGAGTAACTCTATTTCTACTTCGTAATTTCATAAATTAATGAGTAACAGGTTTGTTTAATATATCCAGAAAATCAATAGCGGTAAGCTGTAATGCATGTACACTTCTATCAATACGAATAACCAAAATGTTATAGAATAAATATGCCAATAAACCAACAATTAATCCCGCAGCAGTATTTGCCATGGCAGAATAAATACCACCGGCTAACATTTGAGCGCTGGCTTGATCTTGTGCGCTGGTAGCAAAGAAAGCAATGATCATTCCGATTACCGTACCCAAAAAACCTAGCATGGGAGCGGCTCCTGAAATAGTACCTAAAACACCTACATTTTTTTCCAATTCAAAGATTTCCAACTGAGCTGTGTTCTCTATAGCATCACTAATATCCCGAGTAGGTTTACCAATTCTCATTAATCCTTTATAAAGCATTCTTCCTTCAGGAGTATGAGTTCTTTTGCATAGATCTAAGGCTGCGTTGATATTACCCTGATGAATAAGATCTTTAATATCATTAAGAATGGAAGAATTTTTATTGGAAAACTTTTTTAAGGTTAGGAAACGTTCAACGAAAATATAAAGAGAAAGCATGAAAAGTAAGAAAAGGCAGATCATTACAAATATACCTATAGGCCCTCCATGTGTAAACATTTCTAAAAGGGAAAATTGTTTTTCATTAATTTCTCCACTTTGTGCAAGTATTTTTTCTGCGGTCTTTAAAGAATCATTCATATAAATCCTTTTTTGTATAAAAGTTTTTTAAATTATTTGTGCAAAGGTAGGAATTATTGTTAGTCTTTTCTTAAATATAATCATATAAGATTTGAAGTAAAATGGTATCTTCGCGTTGTTAATTCTTAAAATGAATGAGAGATACTAACACTAGTAAAGGAAAAGAATTTATAGCTGTCATTCAGGATAATAAAACAGGTAAGGTTTTAACATCCGGTCAATGCACCTATGCGTTGCTAAAAAAAACTCAGGCAGAAAAAAAAATTTATTTAGTTGGTGATTCTTTTGATGATTTATACACAGCAGAAGAATTTTTATGGAACAAAGATAAGACTGTAATATTAATCAAAGTTAAAACCAACAAAGATTCAGATAAATATTTACCAACAACTGATTTCTTGGAAGAAAATAGAAATTCCTATTCCTATTTAAGTATTTTAGAAAAAAAAATAGGAAAAAGCATTAAAGGAGAAAAGCAAAATACACATATTACTACTGTTTTAAAGAAAGGTAAATCCAAAATTGCGCAAAAATTTGGAGAAGAAGCAGTAGAGTTGGTAATTGAAGCAGCTAAGGAAAACGATAAATTATTTAAAGATGAAGCCGCAGATGTTTTTTATTATTATCTGATATTGTTGCAGGAAAGAGGATTTTTACTAGACGATATTTTAAAGCAATTAAAGCTACAACGAAGAAAAATTTAAAGTTCTTCCTCCTTAATCTGTTCAATTTCGATTCCTGCCTCCTTTAAAAAATCAATGCCACTCGTATCAGAATATTCATTGATATATACCAAACGCCTAATACCTGCCTGATGAATCAATTTGCTGCATTCGCGACAAGGAGAAAGTGTAACATAAAGAGTAGCTCCTATGCAGGATTGTGTAGATGCAGCCACTTTAAGGATGGCATTAGCTTCAGCATGCAAAACATACCATTTAGTAGTTCCCGTTTCGTCTTCGCATATATTTTCAAAACCTGTAGGAGTACCATTATATCCGTCAGAAATAATCATACGGTTTTTAACAATTAAAGCTCCTACCTTCTTTCTTTCACAATAAGATAATTTACCCCATTCTTGAGCCATGCGTAAATAAGCAATATCGTATTTTGTTTTCATAAGCTAAAAATACATTTTTTACTAAAAGACTTAACTAATTTATTGATACTTTTTTATTTTTTTAACAGTTATTAAAAAGGGAAATACAGGTATATAAAAAAAGTATTTATTAATAATTTAAATTATTTGGAATAATTATTGTCATAAACAAAAGATAAAATATGTTATAATTAAATAATAATACATTTAACACGGAAAAATTTTGTTATGGAAAATCTATTAGATTCATTAAAGAAAATTATTACACCCGAAGCTGTTTCTAATTTATCTTCTGAATTGGGAGAAGATACAGGAAAAGTTACATCAGCAATAAAAACAGCCGTTTCCAGTTTATTCGGTGCAGTTCTAGAAAAAGGTAATGATAATAAGTTAGAAAATATATTGAAACAAGCGGGAAATATTCCTTCCATTTCTAATGTAAAAGGATTGTTTTCTGGACAAGCAGATGCTGAAACACAAAAATTAAGTTCAGGCTTTTTAAATAATCTTTTTGGGGATAAATTAGGAAATTTTTCTTCTCTGATATCTTCTTCATCCGGCTTAAAAAGTGAAAGTACCACCAAACTAATGGGAGTTATATCACCATTAGTAGCAGGATTTTTAGGGCAAAAGTTATTAGCAGGAGGAAATTTCAAAGGCTTATTAGGACAGATAAATTCAGAAAAAAATGGTTTTTTATCTTCAATACCTTCAGGTTTAGCCGGAATTTTAGGAGTTTCTTCAATTTCAGGGTTAGGAGATTCTTTTTTCAATAAAGTTTCATCTCAAACTAAAGAAACTGCAGAAAATATAAAAGATAAGGTTGAAGACACTTATCATGAATATAAAGATAAAATGGATAATCATTCAAATTTAGGATGGTTAAAATGGTTAATAATGTTGTTAATTGTGGGTATTCTAATCATTTGGTTATTTTCTAAAAATGGATGTTCTAAAGGGAAAGGTACAACAGCTCCGGTAAACGATTCCATCCAAAAAGTAGAGCCTAATTCAAATAATAGAGACACAGTTTCAGCTAATAGTACTAATCCAACAGATCATAAAATAAAAGAATTACTTCCGATTACGTTGCCAAGCGGAACAGTTATCAATGCTTTTCCCGGAGGAATTGAAGACAAAATGGTCAATTTTTTGCAATCCGATGAATATAAAAATGCTACCAATGACGATTTAAAAAATAAATGGTTTGATTTCGATGCCATCAATTTTGAATTTGGAAGCGGAACAAAATTAACGCCTGAATCTGAAACACAAGCAAAAAATATTGGAATTATACTTAAAGAATTTCCTGATGCAAAAGTTAAAATTGGAGCTTATACCGATAAAAAAGGAAATGACCAAGATAATTTAAAATTGTCACAAGAAAGAGCAAATACTGTAAAGGAAATTTTTATTAAAAATGGATTTGGAGACCGAGTTGATGGTGCTGAAGGATATGGTTCCAAATTTGCTACAGTTGATGCAAACGCTTCCGATGAAGAAAGAGCTAAAGACAGAAGAATTTCTTTACGTTTTGAAAAATAAAATTTAGACAATTAATTTAAAAAAACTATTATATAACTGTAGCAATAGGATAAATAAGTAAAAATCTAAGAAATAAAAGTAAAACCTTAAGAATTCTATTCGTAACCCATTCTTTATTTTATATATATGAATGGGTTTTTTCTTTTTATTTAGTTCTTGTAATTTAAGAATAATATCTAGTATCTGTAAGCTCAGCGCATAGTTAAATAGTCAATTTAAATGCATTGCAAGAACAGAATATATAAAGTAAAGCACACTATTTAATCACGCTCATAATTAAATAATAATCTAAATATAAATTAAAGAAAAACATAAAATCGGTTGAAATATTTTGTATTATTAAAAGATAATTAGTATTTTTGTTAAAATAATTAAGTAAAGTGAAAACAATATTTTTAAATAATATATCTTGGTGGTGGTGCTCTCAGCTTCAATAGCCGTGGGCAGTAAGGTATATTATTTTAAATAAAATAGTAAAAGAATAAGAAAACCTACCGTGTTCACGGTAGGTTTTTTTGTTTTTTAAAATGATTAATTACGTAAAATGAAAAAAATGAAGCATACATATAGTGTAGACCAAGAAGGTTACTATGGAGAATTTGGAGGAGCTTATATTCCTGAAATCCTTTATGAAAATGTGGAGATTCTAAAAAACAATTATTTAAAAGTATTAAATGACCCAAAATTTCAAAAAGATTACCACGATTTACTAAGAGATTATGTTGGAAGGCCCTCACCTTTATATTTAGCAAAAAGACTGTCTCACAAATACGGCTGTAATATCTACTTAAAAAGAGAAGATTTAAATCATACCGGAGCGCACAAAATCAACAATACAATAGGTCAAATATTATTGGCGCAAAGAATGGGTAAGACCCGAATCATAGCTGAAACCGGAGCGGGTCAACATGGAGTTGCCACGGCTACAGTTTGTGCTCTAATGAATATGAAATGCGTAATTTACATGGGAAAAGTGGATGTGGAAAGACAAAAGTTGAATGTTGAAAAAATGCAAATGTTAGGAGCAGAAGTACTACCCGTGACGAGTGGAAATATGACCTTAAAAGATGCTACTAATGAAGCAATTCGCGATTGGTGTTCTAATCCGAAAGATACGTATTATATTATAGGTTCCACCGTAGGACCTCATCCTTATCCGGATATGGTTGCTCGTTTACAATCAGTCATCAGTGAAGAAATTCGCAAACAACTGTTAGAAAAAGAACAAAGAGAAACCCCCGACTATTTGATAGCATGTGTAGGAGGAGGAAGCAATGCTGCCGGAACCATCTATCATTTTTTAAATGAACCTTCGGTAAAAATTGTCTTAGCTGAAGCAGCCGGAAAAGGATTAAACTCCGGAGAATCTGCTGCGACGATCCATTTAGGAAGATTAGGAATCATTCACGGAAGCAAAACATTACTCATGCAATCAGAAGATGGACAAATAGAAGAACCGTATTCTATATCGGCCGGATTGGATTATCCGGGAGTTGGTCCCCTTCATGCCCATTTGTCTAAAACCAAACGTTCGGAAGTTCTGGCAATCACAGATGAAGAAGCTTTAGATGCAGCCTTTGAATTAACAAGATTGGAAGGTATAATTCCCGCCATTGAGTCGGCACATGCCTTAGGGGTATTGAAGAAAAAGAAATTTAAAAAAGAAGATATTATTGTGATCTGTCTATCGGGAAGAGGAGATAAAGATATGGAAACATACATAAAAGTTCAGAAAAAACGAAACGAATAAGATATGAAAATACAGGTAAAAACAAAGAAATTATTAGCAGACCTACAAACTCCGGTAGGAATATATTTAAAAATAAGGGATGCTTTTCCCGAATCTGCTTTACTCGAAAGTTCTGATTTTCATGGTGGAGAAGACAGCTCGTCTTTTATTGCGATGGATCCTTTAGCTAAATTTAAAGTTAAAGACTATGAAATTACAACGGAAATAAACGGGCAAACTAAAATCAAAAATTTAGAACAACCTTTAGTCAACGAATTGGATGATTTTATTAAAAGCTTTCAATTACAGGGAGAGAATCCTGCTAAAATTAATGGTTTTTTTGGATATACTTCCTATGATAGTATTCAGTATTTTGAATCGGTTGATCCTAAAAATAAAAAATATGAAAATGCGGATATTCCTGAAATATTTTACATTTTTTACCGATTTATATTAGTTATTAATCATTTAAAGAATGAATTAACCATAGTTGAAAATATTCCCGAAGGGGGAAAATCAGATATTCATCAACTAGAAGCCTTATTGCAAAATAATAATTTTGCTTCCTATAATTTTAAGATCAAAGGAGAAGAAAAAAGTTTTATTTCCGATGAAGAATATATTGAGTCTGTAAAAAAAGGAATTGCGCATTGTAAAAGAGGAGATGTCTTTCAGATTGTACCTTCACGGTGTTATTCACAAGCATTTACTGGCGATGATTTTAAAGTATATCGAGCATTACGATCCATTAATCCGTCTCCCTATCTTTTTTATTTCGATTTTGGTTCTTTTCGAATATTCGGATCATCCCCCGAAACGCATTGTAAAATATATAAAGGACGAGCATATATTGATCCTATAGCCGGAACTTATAAAAGAACCGGAGATGATGAAAAAGACAGAAAACTTTCAGAAAAACTCTTACAAGATGAAAAAGAAAATGCAGAACATGTTATGTTGGTAGATTTAGCAAGAAATGATCTGAGCCGAAATTGCCATGAGGTCCAATTAGAATTTTTTAAACGAGTACAGTATTTTTCACATGTGATACATTTAGTTTCTCGTGTGAGTGGAATTGTGGATGAGAATAAAAACAGTATTTCCGTATTTGCAGATACATTTCCTGCAGGAACCTTATCCGGAGCTCCCAAAGTTAGAGCCATGCAATTGCTGCACGATATAGAAAAACATATGCGGGGAATATATGGAGGATGCATCGGGTATATTGGTTTAGACGGAAATTTAAATCAAGCAATTACCATCCGGTCATTTTTAAGCAAAAATAATGTATTGTATTATCAAGCAGGGGCGGGCGTTGTATCCAAGTCAAATCCCGAAGAAGAGTTAAAAGAAGTAAATAACAAGTTAGGAGCGCTTAAAAAAGCAATTGATCTGGCAGAAATTTTAAAAAATTAATTATATATGAAAGCTTTACTTATTATCGATATTCAAAATGACTATTTTGAAGGAGGAAAAAATCCTCTAAATAATTCTATACAAGCTTGTGAACAAGCAAAAAACATTTTAGAAAAGTTCAGAAAAGAACAATGGCCGATAGTCCATATACAACATGTATCTTCAAGGTCGGATGCTACTTTTTTCCTTCCTCATACTCAAGGGGTAGAAATACATTCCCATGTTAAGCCGAAAGACGAAGAAAAAGTCATCATCAAGAATTTTCCAAATAGCTTTATAAATACAGATCTTCAAGATACTTTAAAGAAACTTAAAGTTGATGAACTTGTAAATTGCGGAATGATGACCCATATGTGTGTGGATGCAACTACAAGAGCAGCAAAAGACTTAGGTTATACTTGTACTTTGATAGGCGATGCTTGTGCAACCCGAGATCTTGAAATTAAGGGAGAAAAAATACAAGCTAAAGAAGTTCAAAATTCATTTTTAGCAGCCTTAAGTTATTACTATGCCGATGTACAAACGGCTAACCAATTCTTAAATTCATGTTCTAAGTAAATATACAATGAAACTATTGGTTTTAGATAATTATGATTCATTTACCTATAATTTGGTTCACTTAATCAAAGAATTGAATTATACGGAAGTAAATGTATTTAGAAACGATCAAATCACGGTATCGGAAGTAGCAGACTATGATAAAATAATATTATCACCGGGCCCGGGAATACCTTCCGAATCAGGAATATTGCTCTCATTAATCAAACAATATGCTCCCACTCATTCCATTCTGGGGGTGTGCTTAGGAGAACAAGCTATAGGAGAAGCTTTTGGTGCTAAATTGACCAATTTGGAAGATGTGTATCATGGAGTTGCAACGAAAATAAGAATAATAGATGAAGACTATATATTCAAAGGTATTTCTGAAGAAATGGAAGTTGGGAGATACCATTCGTGGATTGTAGATAACCAAAATTTTCCGGATGAACTTCAGATTACGGCCGTTGATCATGATAATCAAATTATGGCTATAAAACATAAGCATTATGATGTCCACGGAGTTCAGTTTCATCCTGAATCCATACTTACCCCGAAGGGCAAAAACATTTTAAAAAATTTTTTAGAAAATTAAGTTGATATGAAACAACTATTAAACAGACTCTTTGAGCATCAATATTTAAACCGAGAAGAAGCGAAAGAAGTATTGACTAAAATGGCCGCGAAAGAATATAATGAATCTCAGATTGCCGCTTTTATAAGCGTTTTTCTTATGAGAAATATTAGCATCGATGAATTTTTCGGTTTTAGGGATGCCCTTATGGATTTATGTACGGATGTTTCATCATTAGCCGCATATGATCCTATAGATATCGTAGGTACGGGAGGGGATAATAAAAATACGTTTAATATTTCTACTCTTTCTTGTTTTGTGGTAGCCGGTGCCGGATATAAAGTTGCAAAGCATGGAAATTATGGTGCAACTTCTGTTAGTGGAGCTTCCAATGTGATGGAACAACACGGAGTTAAATTTACTGCAGATATCAGTAAACTTGAACGATCATTAGATCAATCCAACCTGGCCTTTTTACATGCTCCTTTATTCAATGATGCCATGAAGGTGGTAACACCCATAAGAAAAGCATTAGGAGTTCGTACATTCTTTAATATGCTGGGACCTGTAGTAAATCCAATAAAGCCTAAAAGGAATGTATTAGGAGTCTTTAACCTTAAAATGTCTCGTTTATATTATTATATCTATCAAAATACCGATTGTAATTATACGGTCGTACATAGTTTAGACGGATATGATGAAATATCCTTGACCGATAATTTTAAAGTGGCTACCCATTTAGGGGAACATATCTATTCTCCCGAAGATATCGGTTTGGAAAGATGTACGCAACCGGAATTGGACGGAGGAAAAACACCAGAAGAAGCTTCAAAAATTTTTGATAGCGTATTAAATAATCAAGCAACCAAAGCCCAAAAAAATGCTGTGATAGCTAATTCGGCATTTGCCATACACAATATAAATCCCAAATTAACTATTGAAGAATGCATCAATCAAGCGAGAGAATCTTTGGAAAGCGGAAAAGCGAAACAAACTTTTCAAAAGTTTTTAAGCCTGAATAATTAGGTTTAATAAGAATAAAAAAGATGAAAAAATTAATACTTATAACATTTATCTTGTGGAATCTTGTATCCTATTCTCAAATAAAAGAAAGAGATCAAAACTTAATTGGATTTTGGCAAGGTATAGAAAAAGGAACTCGAGAAGGAGGAATACGTAACTATTGGATTAAGCAACGGAATATTGACGGAACTTTTCTTTTGTTGAAAATTCAATTGTTGGGAGGAACTGAAGAAAGAGCAATTGTAGATAAAGGGGAATGGTGGACGGAAAAAGGTAATTATTATGAACTTCATTTTACTAGTAAAACAATTGATACCTATTTTTATTATTTTCCTGATCAACAACAAGTTCAGTTTAGAAGAGGACAAATAAACGGAGATTCTGTTGATTTAGATGATGAATTTGTAGAAAAAAAAGTAGTTGATGAGGATAGTAACTCATTCATTGAACCATAAAAGAAAAATATGCCTACTATTTTAGATAAAATTATTGATTGTAAAAGGATTGAAATTGAAAAATCAAAAAGGAAAATTTCAATTAAAGATCTGGAAAATAAAATACAAAATGTAAAGAAAAGACAATCGTTTAAAGAATCCATACAAAGATCTTCAACCGGTATAATTGCAGAATTTAAACGTCGATCTCCCTCGAAAGATTGGATATTTAAAAATGCAAAAATAGAACAAATTATACCTCTTTATTCTGAAAACGGAGCAAGTGCTATATCCATTCTCACCGATACTGATTTTTTTGGAGGTAATTTGCAGGATTTGGTTAATGCAGAAGCCATTACACAAACTCCCCTTCTTCGTAAAGATTTTATGATTGATGAATATCAACTTTTTGAAGCTAAGGCTTACGGTGCAAGTGCAATATTGTTGATAGCCGCTGCTTTAACTGTTGAAAAAACTAAAGAATTGGCAAAACAAGCTAAAAATCTTGGATTGAATGTGTTGTTGGAATTGCATCATGAAAAGGAATTAGATTATATTAACGAATGGGTAGATGTAGTAGGAATTAATAATCGTAATTTAAAAACCTTTGTTACGGATGTACAAGTTTCATTTGATATGGTTAATAAAATACCCTCGGAGTTTTTGAAAATTTCTGAAAGTGGAATATCTTCTTCTCAAACCGTAAAAGACCTAATGCTAGTCGGATATAAAGGATTTTTAATGGGTGAAAATTTTATGAAAACGAATAATCCCGGTAAAGCTTTACAAGATTTTATTGAAGAACTTACATAATCATACCAATTAATAGATGAAAATTAAAGTTTGTGGGATGAAATATCCTGATAATATTGAGCATCTTTCTCTAGTACCTATAGATTATATGGGATTTATATTTTACCCGAAATCCTTACGTTATATAGATAAGATACTCCCCGAAACCATTCTTTCACAAACTAAAGATATTTTGAGGGTTGGGGTCTTTGTTAATGAAAAAATAGAATTGATTTTCCATAGGATTGAAAAATATAAGTTGGATGTTATCCAACTTCATGGATCGGAACATCCAAAATATTGTTCAGATCTCATAAAAAGTTTTCCTAATATAAAAATAATTAAGGCTTTTAATGTATCATCCCCTAATGATTTGCACAGTACAAAAGAATATAACTCAGTTTGTGACTTCTTTCTGTTTGATACTAAAAGCACGCAATATGGAGGCTCAGGGAAAAAGTTCGATTGGTCGTTGATGGATTTTTATACAGGTGAACTTCCTTTTTTTTTAAGTGGAGGTATTTCAATGGAAGATGTAGGTAAAATTAAAGAAATAAAGCATCCGAAATTATATGGTTTGGACTTAAACAGTAAGTTTGAACTAGAACCGGGAAGAAAAAATATTGAATTAATAAAAGAATTTATAGAAGAAATAAACTATGAATAGAATAAAGCAATTATTTAATAAAAAACAGAAAGACATTCTTTCCATTTATTTTACGGCCGGATATCCGAATCTTGCCGATACAGGTAAGATCATAAAAGAGCTTGAAAAAAACGGCATAGATTTAATAGAAGTGGGTATACCCTTTTCAGACCCAATGGCAGATGGACCGACCATTCAGGAAAGCGGCACGTTGGCCTTGAAGAATGGAATGAATTTAAAATTGCTTTTCGAACAAATTAAAGAAGTGAGAAAAGAAGTTGAATTGCCGTTACTATTAATGGGATATCTAAATCCTATTATGCAATACGGAATTGAAAATTTTTGTAAAAAATGTAAAGAAGTCGGTGTAGATGGAGCAATTATACCTGATTTGCCTTTTAATGATTATAGTACAAAATATAAATCGATTTTTGAAACTTATGATATAAAAGTTATAATGCTTATAACTCCCGAAACATCAGAAGAAAGAATTCGCTTGATTGATGAAAATACGGATGGATTTATATATATGGTTTCATCTGCCTCAACAACGGGAGCGCAAAAAAGTTTTGATGATAAAAAAGTAGAATATTTTCAAAAAATTAATTCGATGAAATTGCGTAATCCTCGTTTAATAGGGTTTGGTATTTCTAATAAAGCTACTTTAGAAGTCGCACAATCTTATGCTAACGGCGCTATCATTGGAAGTAAGTTCATTACCTTGTTAAAAGATAATAATTCAATAGAAAAAGCGGTTCAAGAATTAAAAAACACTTTAAAAACTTGATGGGTTTTTTAGTTTTTAAGTTTTTGGTTAATACTCTTTATCTTTTCATGGAAAAAATATATGTTCATTTTTCGGTTGCAGTACAATCTTCGCCTGAACTAATTTTAACGAAAAATTATTTTAAAATATATTTTTAACTAGTCAGTCTATTTCTGTTTATCCTTATAATAAAGGGATTTATAGAGAAAGCGGGTAGATTAAAAAATACTTTTTCCATGGATCAAAAAAAAATATTTTACAAAGCCTTATTAGAAAGGGATAGTTCATTTGAAGAAACTTTTATTGTTGGTGTTAAAACTACCGGTATATTTTGCCGTCTTACCTGTTCAGCACGAAAACCTAAATTTGAGAATGTTGAATTTTTTTCTTCAACTAAAGAAGCTTTAAATAAAGGATATAGAGCATGTAAAATATGTCATCCTATGGAAAGGAATGGTGAGACGCCGGAATATATTCATAAATTATTACAACATTTGGAAGACAACTCCAATATTAAATTAAAAGACTTTGATATAAGGAATTTTGGAATTGAGCCAATAAAAGTTAGAAGGTGGTTTCTTAAAAATCATGGAATTACTTTTCATATGTATCAAAGAATGTATAGAATAAATGAGGCATTTAAAAAATGTAAAGAAGGTAATAATATCACACAAATTGCCTATGACTCAGGATTTGAATCGTTGAGCGGATTTAATGAAACTTTTAAAAAAATAACAGGAATTACACCTAGAATGAGTAAAGAAAAACAATTAATTAATCTTACCCGCTTGGCAACCCCTTTAGGTACTATGATTGCTTGTGCCTCAGATAAAGGCATATGTTTATTGGAATTTTCGGATAGTAAAATGTTAGAAAGAGAACTACAATTAATATGAAAGCTTTTTAATGCTTCAATTGTGCCAAGTGAAAATAGTTTATTTAAACAATTAAGGCAACAATTAGACTCACACTTTGAAGGTACTTTAAAAGAATTTACAGTTCCTTTAGACTGGGTTGGTTCTGATTTTCAAAAAGAGGTATGGAAGGTCCTTCTTCAAATACCTTACGGAAAGACTTCAACTTATGCCATTCAAGCAAAACGTATCGGTAAGCCCTCTTCTGTTCGAGCGGTTGCAAATGCTAATGGTATGAATATGATTTCTATATTGGTTCCTTGTCATAGGGTCATTGGTTCGGATGGATCTTTAACAGGTTATGGAGGAGGACTGTGGAGAAAGAAAAAATTATTAGAGTTAGAAGCAAAAGGTTCGTTACAATTAAAATTGTTTTGATATTAGCAAAAAAACAGACTATATAGTATAATTGGTTAGTAATTTATTTTTATCAATTCTCAATAAGCTCAAAATCTAATTGTTTCTTTTCAAGATTAGCTTTTATAACTTTAATAAATACAGTATCTCCCAACTGATATTGATTGCCGGTTCTTTGTCCTATAATAGAATAGGTCTTTTCATCATAGCGATAATCATCATCCCGTATATCTCTTGTTTTAATCATTCCTTCGGTTCCAAATTCTTTAATTTCTACATAAATACCATATTCGGTTACTCCGGTGATTACTCCCTCAAAAGATTCACCTAAGTGTTTTTCCATAAATTTAACCTGCATATATTTAATACTGTCTCTTTCAGCATCGGCGGCTAATTTTTCCATATTGCTGCAATGTTTTGCCATATTCTCGATGATTTCTTTGTTTGCAGACGGTTTTTTGTCTATAAAATCTTGTAAGAGACGATGGGCAATTACATCTGGATATCGGCGTATGGGAGAGGTAAAATGACTGTAATAATCGAAAGCTAAACCATAGTGACCGACATTTTCGGTTGAATATTTTGCTTTAGACATAGTACGGATGGTTAGCGTTTCAATCATATTTTCTTCGCCTTTCCCTTTTACGTCGGCAAGTAATTTATTAATGGATTGATAGGTTTTATTTTTATTAGTTATATTTATATCATAACCCAAAGTATTCACAAATTGTTTAAGAGAAAGTAATTTTATCGGATCCGGGTCGTCATGAATTCTATAAATAAATGTTCGATCGGTTGGATTTCCTTTTTTATTGGTACTAACATATTCGGAAACTTTTTTATTGGCCAGGAGCATAAATTCTTCAATTAAATGATTGCTGTCTTTTCCAATTTTAAAATAAACTCCTACGGGATTTTTATTTTCATCTAAATTAAATTTTACCTCTATTTTGTCAAAAGAGATTGCTCCTTTGTTCATTCGATCTTCTCTAAGTTGCTTTGCCAAATTATTAAGGGTGTGTATTTCTTCTTCAAAATCGCCCTTTTTTCCCTCGATAATCTCTTGAGCTTCTTCATAAGTGAATCTTCTGTCTGAATGGATAACCGTTCGTCCAAACCACTGTTTTTTTACTTGTGCTTTCTCATCCAATTCAAATACGGCGGAAAAAGTATATTTATCTTCTTTAGGACGTAAGGAACAAACATTATTGCTTAAAACTTCAGGAAGCATTGGAACGACTCTATCGACTAAATACACGGAAGTTCCTCTTAAATAGGCTTCTTTATCTAATAGGGTTCCCGTTTTTACATAATGGGAAACATCTGCGATATGAATTCCGATTTCCCAGTTGCCGTTGTCTAACTTTTCGATAGAGAGTGCATCATCAAAATCCTTAGCATCAACAGGGTCAATGGTAAATGTAGTGACAGTACGCATATCTCTTCTTTTAGATATTTCATCCTCTGATATGCGTATATCAAGTTTTTCCGCTTCTTTTTCAACTTCATAAGGAAATGTATAAGGTAACCCATATTCACTTAAAATAGCATGAATTTCGGTTTCATTTTCTCCCGGATATCCTAATACTTCAACAATAGATCCCGTAGGACTGTCTTCTTTATCTTGCCAATCGAGGAGTTGAACCACTACCAGTTGACCGTTTTTTGCGCCGTTGAATTTATCTTTTGGTATAAAAAAATCAGTGTGAACGGAAGGTTTATTAACTACTGCAAATCCAAAGTTTTTGTTCGGAGAATATTCAAATTTTGCAACAAATTTTGTTTTGTAACGTTCCAGGATTTCAATAACTTCTCCTTCCGGTTTTCTGTTTTTAAATTGATGGACTATAGCTTTTACCATGTCATTTTGTAAAGCTTTTCCTGTTTTTCCTTTCGGTATAAAAATATCTTTTTCAAGACCGTCAACAATTAAATAGGCATTACCATTCTGACTGAAATCAATTTTTCCGGTAACGGATTCTTTTATGGAATTGATTTGATATTTTCCGGTTTTTATTTCTGTCAGTTGTTTTTCAGAAACCAAACTTAAAAGTCCTTGTATTACAAATTCCCTTTGTCTGGGATTTTTGTAATCCAATATTGTGGATATTTGTTTATAATTGTATTGTTTATTCGGGTTTTTTATAAAGATGTTAAGTATATTTCTTTTTAAATTTCGTAGTTTCTCTTTATGTTTAGTAGAAATTATTCTCTTTTTCTTAGTCATAATATATTTTAAAATTTATTTAAATATTCGCCTATTTCATAAAAACTTATCAGATAAATTTATAGTAATAAGTAATTATTTATTGTTACAAAAAGTTAACCACAACGAATATTTATCCAATCGAATTTAATAGTTGGATTAAATACGGAGTTAGTATAGGAGCAAATATAGCAGTTAATACACCATTTAAAGCCATTCCAAGTGCTCCGTAAGCGCCAAATTTTTCGCCATTTTTAACAATTTCCGCCGTACCTATAGCATGAGAAGCAGAACCCACAGCTATTCCGATTGCTTTGTGATCTTTAATTCCTAATTTAGTTAGGAATCCCCATCCGAAAAGGGCACCGACAAATCCGGTAATGAAAACAATCGCAATAGTAAGAGACGGAATACCTCCCAGTCCTTTAGATACCTCCATTGCAATAGGCGTTGTTACAGATTTTGGAGATAAAGAATAAGCTATAATGTCTGAAGCGCCTAGAATTTTTGCTATAACAACCACGGAAATAATTCCCGCAAGACTTCCCGCTATCATAGCGATAAAAACTCGTATATAACTGCCTTTTAAATGTTTTATATACAAATATAGCGGTAGACCCAAAGTTACCACGGATGGTCCCAGCCAAAAAGAAATTAAAGAGGTATTATTGTTATAATCTTCATACGAAGTATGTGTCACTTTTAAATAGACAATCAATAAGATTATAGAGGTTATACCCGGATGAAGTATTTTATATTTAAATTTAGTAAACAACAAATTACATAACCAAAAAACCAGTAAGGTTAACGTTATATGAAAAAGAGGAGTATCTAAAAATTCCTTCATTCTTTTTTCTTTCTAATAAGTAAACTTACAGTTAATAACACGATAAAGGTACTAAGTATAATGGATATTAAAATTGCTAACCATTCCTTAGATATTAGGTCCCATTGGGAAGCTAATCCAACCCCTAAAGGTATAAATAAAATCAGCATATTATTTAAAAAGAAAGTAGCCACTTCTTTTATATCTTCCACTTTTATGATATTCAATTGTAAAGACACAAGTAATAACAGCATGCCTATTATGCTTCCCGGTATCTTAATTTGCAGGATGAAAACTAGTAATTCACCAATAAAATACAACAGTAATATAATTCCTAATTGTGAAATTAATTTCATATAGCAAAATTACTATATTAAATACAAATCAAATATTATTTTTCATAAGATATTTAATGAAAAAAATAATTTATAAGTAAAAATTTAGATTTTGATTTGTATTTTGATAAAATTACAATTAAATATTTTATATATTGGAAATAATTCTTCCATCACTAATTTATAAATAAGCCTATTTGTTTAAGCTAAATAGCTAGACGCTTTATCAATAAAATCAATAGTTTCAATCGAATTTTCAGCATCTAAACGAGATGAGGTTGAATTTTTTAACGAGTGTACTATTTCTTTATATAACAATTTATGAAGCGGTTCCTGATGCAAATCAATACCTTCAAGCAAGCTCTCTTTTACATTATAATGTACTAATTGATCCAAATATTGGCCACCAATTTTTATTGTTCCTTTTTCTGCAATAATAGTTATTGATGATTCAAAGTTTTTTTCGTAGGTAGAGATGGTGTAACACATACTTCCCAGGGTCTTTCTCGATTTAAATTGTAAAATTCCACTATCGGGGAATTCAATTACGTTTTGATGCGTATAATTGGTAGTTAAATTGTTTATTAATTCAATTTTTCCCAACAAATAATGTATTATGTCTATGAAATGGGAAAATTGCGTAAACAGTATTCCTCCATCTAACTGTTTTGTTCCACGCCATGAATCTTTTTTATAATAGCGGTCATTTCTGTTCCAAAAACATTCAATATTTATAAGAAAAATTTCACCTAAATAATGATTGTCAATTAAATTTTTGACGTGGTTTATTATATGTGAAAAACGTAGTTGCAGAGAGGTGAATAATCGAACATTATTATTCTTTGCAATAGTAATTAATTCTTCAATTTGGAATTTATGAAATGTAATGGGCTTTTCCACCAACACATTTTTAGATAATTCCAGGATTTCTTTCGTTTGTTTATAATGGTAACCGTTGGGTGTAGCAATTATATACAAATCAATATCAGGGAAAATACTATGGCATTCTGATATACTTTGAAAAATAGGGATATTTATATTTTCCAAAACAAAATTATCCGTATCTATAAAAGCAACTACATTTAAATTTTCATTATGTGATATATTTTCAAAGTGTATTTTTCCTATATTACCAAGACCAATTATTACAGTATTAAGAATTTCTTTTTTCAAATTTGTTTAAATATTTTACAAATTGAATAAATAATAGAATTGATATAGCAAATAATAATCCATATAAAGAATAAGAAGAGATTCTTCCTTCTGTAATTAATGTTTTATTTATTACTTTTTGTGGCTCAGAAATTAATGTAATTACTTGAGATAACTTCACTCGTTCTAGTTCTAAATCGGCTAATTTTTTTATAAAATCCGTTGATTTATTTAAGAGATCTGTTTCAACATTATTTTTATTTTCCGCACTAAAAGATAATGAAGAAGAGGTAGGAATATTTGAAATATTTCTTTTAGCTATAGATAATAATAGGGTATCAATTAGTTTTAATTCTTTCTTAGATTGTTCAATTTTATAATCTATAGATGTGATTTTAGCATTTCTACATTGTTTGAAATATGGATCATTCTCAATTGGAACTAAAATTTTATCTTTAAGTTCCTTAGATGAAAGCTCAACTGAAGAATTTATATATATTTTTTGATAAGGATAATCTGTATTATTAATATTCTTCCTAAAATTTTCAATTAACTCTTTAGTAAAAATAGTATCAATTATATTGACATTTTCTGAATTATTGCTGAATTTTTTAACTGTACTATAAAAAACAGCTAAATCATTAGTAAACGATTTTATAGGATATACATTAATTTTTTTAATACCTTTAAAAAAAGTAGCTTCATTACTTTTTGCTTGTTCATTATACGAGTTAATTAATTGATATAATGAATTCGTACTATTATAGTTAGGTTCTACAATCATTTCATAATCATAAGAAGCTGGTAAGATTTCTTTATCAAAATATCCTACTATTCCAAAAATAATAACAGTTATAACAATAAATATAATATTTCTTTTTATTAGGATAAAAAAACTTAAAATAGTATTAAAAATATATTTAAATATTTCACCTGTAAAGAATAGTATTTTTTTTATTATATTTTTTATAAAATTTAAAAAATCTAAAACGGTGGTTTCTTGATTTAAATTTTGATTTTGTTTATCCATATATTAAGTGTGAATTAATTTTTATAATTTAAAATTTGCTCAAGTATCTTTTGAGTGATCAAATAAGTAGGTTTTACACCGGTTAAGCCCAATCCTCCTGATGCTAAAGTGCTTCCGGTTTCTAAAGGATTATCTGAGGCATAATAGGCATATCTTAATTTTACATTTTCGCCAATATGTTTTCGTATTTTAGATGCCACTTGAATAGCTTTTTGATAGTGAGCTCCTTCCATTTCTAATCCGATGGCTTTCCAAGATGTTTGCATAAAATAAGTTAAAACATTTTTATTTTGTAAGGAAGTGCCTAATACAGTAATCATAGCTCCTTTATAAGCATTAATATTATATCCTTCAAAATCTTTTAAAGAAAGTTGATTATGAAAAGGATAGTTATCTGCTGTCCCTTCAAAAATATGGGCAGCTGGAATCATAATATCGCCTTTATTTCCAACTAAAATTCCGGCTTTACCTAAGATAGATATTGAGTCAACATTTAGATTTAATTTTTCTTTCGCATTATTTATTGGCCTCAATAATTCGTCCATTATCTCAAAAGCCTGTTCTCCGAAAGCATAATCGTAAACAATTAAAATGTCTTCTTTGTTTACGTTTTTAATATTTTTAAAGGGGGTGTTTTTAAAATTTATTTTAGATAGATCAAAGATTTGAACGTCTATATTAGATCCGCTGGTATCTTTTATATATATCATGCCATTTTTTTGAGCATAATTTCTTACAGAATCAACTAAATCTAAATTTTTGCTTAAATCTTCATACATTTTTAATTCTTCATCTACGTGAAAAGTCTTATTTAAAGAATCAAAGGCATATAACATGTTTTTCACACTATGCATATTGGAGCTTATAATGTGAATTTTTTTATTTATTAGCTTATTTTTAACTAAAGTTTTTTTAACATTTTCCGCCCATTTTTCACCAAATAAATGATGACCCACTCTTTCCTTCAAAATGGAACTGAAGAATATTTCTCTTCTTCGAATTCCTAATTCGTCTTCTTTGCTTACTCTTCCTAAATTGTAAATAATCTTTATAAAACGGTCAGGATCATTTGTTTCTTGAAAGTTTTTATAAGCAGTAATTACTTCATCAAAGCTTCTGCCCAACATGGTGGCTATATGAGCTAAAATTACCTCTCTTTCTTTTCTTTTTAAAGGTTCAGAGCTTAAGGCTGCATTTTCAACAGATATCCAGATTCTTCCTACTTTTCCGTTAAAATCATGGGTTCTTTTTCTAATTTTATCGGCTTCATTGTATAAAAACGTAAGGTGGGTTAGTATATCATAAATTTCAGATCTTCCTAATAATACTTCAATGTTCATTTGGTGCTCATCCACCCGATAACAAGTTCTCCTTCTTTTTTTAGGATAAATCGGAGTAAAAGATGATTTGTCTAACCCTTCATTGGAGGTTAAAAATATAAATGAGCATTCTTCAATCCCTTGGGGGAGTCTATCTAATACATAGTTGAGCCCATTAAGTTCTACTTTATCCGGATCTGCTATTGATCCGTATATTTCTGGATTTAATTTTAAAAGATAGTTTCTGAGCTCAAGACCAGACGTTCCAGTTGGTTTAAAACCGCCTCGGTTAAAAAGATGACGCATGGTAATATATAATCTTTCAATTACATCTGTCGATTCTCTGGCTTTATATATTGTCATCCTTAAAATTTTAGCAAAGATAATATTTTCTTTTATTCAAAATAAAGAATTATACATTTATTAGCCTTGAATTATAAGACAATCAATATATTTTTAATATAAATCCAAATAAAATATTTAAAAAAAAGGTATTATTAGTATAATAGTATTAAAATAAACACTGAATTAGAAAATAAATTTGAATCATATTATTATTTTGTTTAAATAAAAAAAATTATAAAAGAAATATTATATTATTAATATAAAAAAAATTAATATTTTAATTATATAAAATATTATTAATACTATACTTTCTCAAAAATAAAGCCAAAATATTAACTTGAATTTCTTTTTTATGTTTTTATAAAAATTTATATATTATATTATCACGTCATAAAAAAGTCTATATTACTCTGTTAATGTAGATTTTTGTCGATTTTAAATATATTTAATTACTGAATAATAGTATTTTCTTTATTTATAGTAAATAAAGTATATTTTATTAATTACAAAGAATTTTATTCAATACAATTTAAAGAAATACTAAAAACATATATGTATCAACAATATATGTCAATTTAAAAAATTCTTATAAATTTGATTTAATGTAATCAGTCATTTTTTGATATAAATGATATCGAGTATTTCCGCCATAAATTCCATGATCTTTATCAGGGTAAATAGCTGTATCAAATGGTTTTCCATTTTCAATAAGAGCTTTGATCATTGCTGCAGAATTTTGAAAATGTACATTGTCATCTGCCGTTCCATGAATAATTAAAAATTTACCCTGTAAATCTTTTGCAAAGTTTATAGGTGAATTTTCGTCATATCCTGTTGGATTTTCTTGTGGAGTTTGTAAAAATCGTTCGGTATAAATAGTATCATAGAATCTCCAATTGGTTACCGGCGCAACAGCTATTCCCATTTTAAATAATCCATTAGACTTTGTCATACATAGAGAAGTTAAATAACCTCCAAAGCTCCAACCCCATATTCCAATTCTGTTAGAATCGATAAAGGATTGGGCTTGCAACCACTTTGCAGCAGCAATTTGATCTTCAAGTTCAAGTTTACCTAGCTGTTTATATGTTGATTTTTTAAAGTTTTCCCCTCTTCCACCGGTTCCTCTACCATCAACGGAAACAATTATATACCCTTCTTGCGCAAGCATTTGGTGCCACCAATAATTGAATGAATCCCAAGAATTGGTTACCGTTTGAGATCCGGGCCCTCCATATACATACATTAAAACAGGATATTTTTTATCAGGATTGAAATTTATAGGTTTAATCATGTATGATTTCAACTTAATCCCATTTTTAGTAGGAATTTCAATAAATTCTAATTTTTGAATTTCTTTCATATTGGCATAAGATACTAAGGACGAATTATCTTCCAGAGTTTTTAATATAGATCCGTTATTGTTCCTCAATGTAAATACAGGAGGTGTATTTGCTGTACTAAATTGATCGATGAAATAAGAAAAATCAGTACTAAAAGAGGCATTATGGGTTCCTATTTCATCTGTTAAAATTTTCTGTTTACCGGTTTTAATGTTAACGGAGGCAACTATCCTATTGTTAGATCCTTTTTCATTGGATTGAAAGTATATGAGGGAATTTTTATTATCCATTCCATAAATCCGAATTACGTCCCAATTCCCTTTGGTTATAGGTTTTATTAATTGTCCTTTAGCATTATAAAGATATAAGTGATTGTAGCCGCTTTTTTCGGAGTTTAAAACAAAATTTCCATCGGCTAATAAATTAATATAAAGTTTGTCAGTGTCAATCCAAGTAGTGGATGTTTCCGTTACTAATAATTGAGTGTTAAGATTTGCCGGGTTTATTTTTAAAACAGTAATTTTATTTTGAAAACGATTGGAAGTTATTGCGAATAAATCTCCATTGGGTGAGAATTTACTATTTATAATATAATAGTTTTCGTAGTTAGATAAAGAAACCGTATTAATTTCTTTTTTATCTAAATTATATAACTTTAAGGTAACAATAGAATTGTCTTCTCCAGCTTTTGGATATTTATAAATGAAATGATCGGGATACAAAAAGTTTTCATATAATGGAAAATCAACTTCTTTAACATGAGATTCATCAAAATGTATAAAGGCAATATTTTTTCCGTCCGGCGACCATTCAAAATTTCTGACATGAGCAAACTCTTCTTCATAAACCCAATCTGAAATTCCATTTATGATTTTATTCTTTTTTCCATCATGCGTAACTTGTGTTATTTGCAATGAGGGAAATTCTTGATAATAGATATTATTTTCATAAACAAATGCTATTTTAGAACCATCAGGAGAAAAAATAGGTTCTTGTATGGGCTTTTTGTTAAAAACCTCAAAAAATGATTGGGTTTTTATGTTATACAGAGTATAAATTACCGATTTTGAGCGTCGATATATTGGAAACGATTTATTTTCTAAAAGTAAATAATTTTCATCGTTATTAAATAAATAATCGGAATAAGTGCCCGAAATGATCGTATTTATTTTATCAAAGGTTTCATAGGAATATTTTTCAATACCATTTTTAGTTAGAATAGTATATTCTTTACCATTTTTTAAAGATTTTATTCCTGAAATGGTTTTTGGATAAAATTTACCGCTCCATATTTCTTCTAATGTTATTTTTTGAGCATTAATATTTACTACGAATATGCATAAAATTATAGATAACAATATACTTTTATCAAATCTCATAAAGATCATTTTTAAAATTTAGAATAATAAATAATAGCTTTTATTAGCTAACCTACGCTTTTAATAACAAACGAAAATACCTTCAATTAATTATTGAAATTGGGATCAAGGGCTTTAGGAGACCAATCATTTAAAAATTTTTCAACTTTTTTAACATCATATCCTGAATTGTTGTCTTCTAAAAAATCAGACTGCTGCGTATGAATTCTTTCACCTTTTTCATTTAAGATTACAAATACTGGAAAACCAAAACGTTGAGGATATCCTAACTTGGCTAAAATAGACTCATTTTTATTTTCTTTTGAATAATTTAAATGATATACAATATAATTTTCCGTTAAAATATTCTTTATAGCCTCGTTATTTTGAGTTAGAGTATTGAATCGAATACACCAGATACACCAATTCCCACCGATTTGAAGCAAAATAAATTTTTTTTCTTTTTTAGCTTCACTAATACAAGAATCAATTTTTTGTTGAGCATGATCATCAGGATTATATATTTTTTTATCTTGTGAAAATACCATTGAGACAAAAAATATACATAGAACTAAAAATTTGATTTTCATTTTATCAAGGGTTTTCGGGTGATTCTTCTTCTTTTAATTGTTGTTGCTGATCTTTAGATAATTTACTTTTAAGATTATCAATAACTTTATCATATATATGCTGTAAAGCATTTACATCTGTATAGTAATATATGTAACTGTTTTGAAAAATTTCTTTAGTGGTATGATGAGCCTTAAATATAGAAACGTATGTATCAAAAGCAGTTTCTTGATCCAATGGAAGATTGGTAGGAGTTTGTTTATATAAATATATGTCACTTAAAATAGCAATCATATCCTTTTTAGAGAGCAGATGATCAGGTTTTTCAAGCGGATGTTGGCATGAAAAAAACATTAAAGACAGACTAATAAATATATATAAATAAAGCCTCATAATCTTCCTAATAAAGACATAAATTTCATTTTAATTACTCCGAAAACAGCTTCACTGATGATGGCTCCACTCATTTTCGATTTTCCTTTAGTTCGGTCTGTAAATATAATAGGAATTTCAACAATTTTAAATTTTTTGCAATACGCGCGAAATTTCATTTCAATTTGAAAGCCATATCCTACTAATTCCACTTGATCTAGAGGTAATTCCTCCAATACTTTTCTAGTGAAACATACAAAACCGGCAGTAGAATCGTTAATGGGCAATCCGGTAATCAAACGCACATATTTAGAGGCAAAAAAAGAAAGTAGCACCCGATTCATCGGCCAATTAACTACATTAACTCCCTGGCAATAACGAGAACCAACAGCTAAATCTGCTCCATTTTTACAAGCCCGATACAGTTTAATTAAATCATTCGGATTATGTGAAAAATCAGCATCCATTTCAAAAATATAGTCATATCCCTTTTGCAATGCCCATTTAAAACCATGGATATAGGCTCTTCCCAAGCCATTTTTAGTACTTCGAACTTCTAAAAAAAGACGATTGGAATATGTTGGAATTAAGTCGGCAACCTTCTCTCCAGTGCCATCAGGAGAAGAATCATCTACAATCAATATATCGAAATCCTCTTCCAGGCTAAACACACATGAAATAATATCTTCAATGTTTTCAATTTCATTGTATGTAGGAATTATGACTAGTTTTTTATCGGACACAGTATATTGTTTTTAATAAAGTAAATTTATGTTTCTAGCAACACTAGCAACAAAGGTAATCCAAAATTATAAGTTAGTTGGATAAAAAATAAGAAAACACGAGTTCTCTATCAGTTTCTTTTTCAGCTTCTTCAAATAAGGCAATTAATTGTTTAAACTTTTGGAGTTTATCTAAATCTAAGTTTTGAAAAATAATTTTTACAGGCAATTCAATAATACCGGTAAGCGTATCCCAAAGTCCGTCCAAGTTATTAGCCGTATGAGAATCAAGACCAAATTTTTTTTGAAAAACTCGGTAAAATTTAGGTAAAGAAGAAATAGAGACAAAATCAAAAGAAACTGTTTTCATCTTTGTTGAAAAGTCTTATAATGGTCATAAGTTACAAAAATTAGTCCATCATTCGAAAAAATAATACGGTCAGTTCCTCTCATTCCGCATTTATAATTCAAATCGGCTTCCGTCCATTTTCTTCCCTTTTTGAACGGAATTTTATTTTCTCTATTTTTAAATAAATCCCCACCAATTATTTTTCCCGGAAGAATTTGACATAAATTACCTTTTTCAGGTTTCCAACCGGCTTTACGCGCATCTAATCTTTTAATATAATAATTTGGTAAGGAATGGTGTATTTTTATATAATTTATAACAATATCTTCAGAACTTAACTGTTCTATATTAAATTGTTCAAGATTTAATTTTTTAGTTGAAAGGTTATAACTAAGGATTAAGGAAATTATTACTAAAACACTAAAGAAAAGACTATAAAAAAAGGATTGTTTTTTAATTTTCATGCTAATAATTCAAATATAAGTAATAAAATTATCTAAATAATGAATAAGTTTTTTTACTTTTGCCAAATTTCTTTTATATCATGTATATAGAAAGTAATAAAAATCCAAAAATAAAGAATTTAGTAAAATTATTAGAAAAAAGTAAAGAAAGGAAAAGTCAAAGGAAATTCATTGTTGAAGGCAAAAACGAAAATTTTTTTGCCTTAAAAAATGGTTTTGTTCCTATTGAATTTTACGTACAACCACATATTTTTCAAGATTCTATAACACTTCCTTCTTCCGCTATCAAATATGAAGTATCACAATCTGTTTATGATAAGATAGCTTATAGGAAAATATCAGAAGGCATACTAGGGGTTTATGAATATAAGAACTATGAATTAGACCAAATAAAATTGCCGGATCACCCATTAATCCTGATTATTGAATCAATTGAAAAACCGGGTAATCTTGGGGCAATATGCAGGTCAGCAGATGCGTTTGGTGTAGATATGGTTGTAGTATGTGAAGAAAAAGCAGATCTATATAATCCCAATGTAATACGTTCATCAGTAGGAAGTTTTTTTAATATTCCTATTATATCAGCTAAAAACACAAATATATATGATTTTCTTATAAAAAAAAATATACCGATTTATGCTACTTATATGAATGAATCTTCTAAAATTATACAAAATGTTGATTTTACCCAATCAGCTGCAGTTATATTTGGAACCGAGCATTCAGGTATTTCATATTTTTGGAAAGATAAAATGAAAGAAAATATATTAATACCTATGAAAGGACAAATAGATTCATTAAATGTAAGCAATGCAGTTGCAATAGTTTGCTATGAAGTGGAAAGGCAAAGAATTATGTCAAACTAGCACTTATGGAAATAATATTTACAAACTTTATGTGTATTATGTCATAAAAATATATTATTCTTGTTCTTTATTAATTAGAACTTATATCTTTGTATGAAATTATTTAGAAAAGGAGAACATTATTACTCTATTATTTGTTGAAAAAACAAGAATACTGTAATTAGTTGGATAAATAACACTAAAAAGCTTAATAAAGTAAGACTAAAATTTGTACAACTATGTTTGAAATTTTTAAAGACAAATCAGGTGCTTTTCGATTTAGACTGAAAGCGAAAAACGGGCAGATTATCCTGGCAAGTGAAGGATATACCCAAAAAACAAATTGTCAAAAAGGCGTTAGTTCTGTAAAGAGAAATTCTAAAAACGAAGATCGTTTTGAATTGAAACAGTCCACTAACAAAAAGTGGTTTTTTAACTTAAAGGCCGGTAACGGACAAATAGTAGGAACCAGTGAGCTTTATGACAATGAAACTAATGCTAAAAATGGTGTAAAATCAGTAATGAACAATGCCCCGACAGCAGAAACCGTTGATTTATCTAAATAGATAAATTAACTGAAGCCTAATAAATTAGGTTTGAATATTTACTAAAAATAAAAGCTGTGAATTTTCACAGCTTTTATTTTTTATAAATAAGAAATAATTATTTTACGATAAGATATTTTTAATTCTTTTTAAAGCTTCAATAAGATCTTCTTCAGAAGCCGCATATGATAACCTTATGCAATTACTGTCTCCAAAACATACACCACCCACTGTAGCTACATGTGCTTTTTCTAATAATAATAAAGCAAAATCATCGGAATTTGTAATATTATGTCCTTGAATAGTTTTCCCAAAATAAATAGATACATCAGGAAAGAAATAAAATGCTCCGGCCGGTTTATTAACTTTAAATCCCGGGATTTCATGCAGCAAATTGTATACGAGCTCCCGTCTCTTTTTAAAACCGTCAATCATATAATTAATAACCGAAGGATCAGCTTCTATAGCTGTTATAGAGGCTTTTTGAGCAATACAATTTGCCCCTGAGGTCATTTGTCCTTGAATTTTATCACAAGCATCAGTAAGCCATTTTGGGCCTCCTAAATATCCAATTCTCCAACCTGTCATAGCATATGATTTGGAAACTCCGTTAATTGTTACAGTCTGATCAAAAACTTCAGGAAATTGAGCTATACTTTCGTGTTTTCCTTCATAATTTATATATTCATATATTTCATCAGAAATAATAATTACGTTAGGGTGCTTTTCCAATACCTTAGCTAAGGCATATAATTCCTCTTTAGTATAGACAGTTCCCGAAGGATTACATGGAGAACTGAATAAAAACGCTTTGGTTTTTGGAGTTATAGCATTCTCAAGCTGTTCGGAAGTGATTTTAAAATCAGTGTCAATGGTAGTAGTTACCACAATATTTTCCCCTCCGGCAAGTTTAACCATTTCATAATAACTTACCCAATAAGGGGCAGGAACAATTACTTCATCTCCATCATTAATGATCGAAAGCAACACATTAATAATAGACTGTTTTCCTCCGGTGGAAACAACTATTTGATCAGGTTTATATTCTAAATTATTGTCTCTTTTAAATTTATTAGCAATAGCTTTCCTTAATTCAAGATATCCGGGAACGGGGGTGTAGGATTTAACACCATCATTAATCGCTTTGATGGCAGATTCCCTTACAAATTCAGGAATTTCAAAATCAGGCTCTCCCAAAGTTAAACTAATAACATTGATTCCTTGAGCTTTTAATTCTCGAGCTTTGTTAGACATTACAAAGGTTTGAGAATAGCTAAGACGATTAACGCGATCGGATAATAAATTCATTGTGGACTAATTAATTTTGTATTGTTTTTCAAAACTCAAAAATACAGTATTTTTTTAGATTAAAATAGTTTTATAAGATAAAAATATGCAGGGTATTCAGTTCAAAATCAGTAAATATAAACTCTTTTTATAGAATACATTTTTTGTGTATTTTTGTAATCTTATTTTATATTCTGTAGTTTGAGAAGAAAAAAAAATATACAAATCCCCAATTTAGAACTTACTACTGCCGGAGCTAAAGGGGTTGCGATAGGAAAAACTGAAGAAGGAAAAACAGTATTTGTAGGATATGCTGTACCGGGAGATGTAGTTAATGCCCAAGTTATTAAGTCTAAAAAAAATTATTACGAAGCTAAAGTTTTAGATTTTATTAACTATTCTTCTGATCGAGTGGATCCCGAATGTATGCATTTTGGAATATGCGGAGGTTGTAAATGGCAAAATCTTTCTTATGAAAAACAATTAGAATATAAAGAGAAAGAGGTTTACAATAATATAAAAAGAATTGGAAAAATTGATAATTTTCAAGAATTAACCATTGTCCCTTCGACGGATAAGTATTTCTACAGAAATAAAATGGAATTTTCCTTTTCGAATGCTCGATGGTTGACATCTGAGGAAATACAATCCGATATAGATATTGAGGATAAAAATGCGTTGGGTTTTCACATACCTCAACAATGGAATAAAGTGTTAGACATTAAAGAATGTTTTTTACAACAAGAACCTTCAAATAAAATCAGAAATTCAATTAAAGCATTTGCTTTAAAGCATAAGATGGAATTTTATGATTTTAAAGAACAAAGCGGATTTCTTAGAACATTAATGATTCGTTCTAACTCTAAAAATGATCTAATGGTTTTGTTACAGTTTTTTAGAGAGGATGAGCAAAATATTAGCAAAATGTTGAACTATATTCGCGAAGAATTTATTGAAGTAAAAACGATTCTTTATGCAATAAATTCTAAAGGAAATGACAGCTTATATGATTTGGATGTTAAAATATTCCATGGAAATGGTTTTTTAACGGAAGAGATAGAAGGACTAAAATTTAAAATTGGACCCAAATCATTTTTTCAAACTAATTATAAACAAGCCGTTAAATTATACGAAATAGCAAGAGATTTTGCAGATTTAAAAGGCGATGAAGTAGTGTATGATCTTTATACAGGAACAGGGACCATAGCGCAATTTATTTCTCGTAAAACAAAAACGGTGGTCGGTGTAGAAGCGGTACCCGAGGCAATAAAAGCTGCGAAAGAAAATGCTGAATATAATAATATTAAAAATTGTCGTTTTTACTGTGGAGATATGAAAGATATATTCACGGAAGAATTTATTCATGAAAACGGTCATCCGGATATTATCGTTACCGATCCGCCGAGAGAAGGAATGCATAAAAATGTAGTAGACACTATATTACGCATAGCCCCTCAAAAAATAGTTTATGTAAGTTGTAATTCAGCAACACAAGCTAGGGATCTGGAGTTGATGAAAGAAAAATACGAGGTTGTAAAAGTTCAAGCTGTAGATATGTTTCCACAGACTTATCATGTAGAAAGCGTTGCGCTTCTTAAACTAAAATAAAAATGTTTCAAAAAAAAATAAATATACTATTCGTCCTATTCTTTATAGGGTTACTCGTTTTTTCCTGTGTAGATGATGATGTTTGCGACAAAGTTACTACACCGAGATTGACTATACAATTGGATAGTCTAGGTAGTAAATATAAGAAACCCCGATTATATGTTGACAGGAAAATGCCGGATGGTTCTGTACATTCTGAAGGTGTCTTTCTTGGGAAAGACAGTATTCAATTACCTTTAAATTCTTTATCCGATGAAACTGTTTTTTATTTATACGATACACTGCATACTCCGGATTCAAGTAAAAATATTATTACAATAAAATACTTGACTGATCAGCAATTTGTTTCAAAGGCATGTGGATTCAAGGTAACATTTAATGAGGTGACTTATGATGCAACTGCGCTTACAACTATAAAATCCATAACAGGTCAAACTAATCAAATTTATAATGAATCCACTACGAATTTACGTATTGCTTATTAGTGTATTTCTGGGGATATATGCTCATTCCCAAACTAAAAGCAACGATTCTATCCCGGTAAAAAACCCAAAGCATCAACTATTTATAGGAGTGGATTTATTAAATCCGGTTGCTGGTTTTTTTGCAGATAAAAAAAATTATAGTAGTTTTATTGCTTATAAAATTAAAAATAGGTGGTTGGCTGTTGCCGAAGTAGGATATGAAAAAAATATTTATAATAAAAATAACTGGAATATAGATGCAAAAGGAGTTTTTGGAGAAATAGGAATAAATTATATTTTAACTAACAACTATGAAAAATCAGGCGAAGGGTTTTATATAGGAGGAAGATTTGGCTATTCCCCCTTCAAGCAAAATGTAAAAAAATATCCTCTTAAGGGAATGAATCCCGAAGGACAAATACAAATAATTGGAGAAGGTTCTTTACCAGAAGCAAATGTAAGTTCCGGCTGGATAGAAGCAGTAGCTGGAGCTAAAGTTCAAATTGGAAACTCACCTTTTTATATTGATTTCATGGTTCGTCCGAAATTTCTATTGTTTTCCAGCAAACAGAAAAATGTTGATAATTTAGTTATTCCCGGGTATGGGAAAGATAAAGGATCGGCAAATATATCTCTTTTCTGGGGAATATCCTATAAATTATTTTAATCCTATTGAAAACCTATAGTATTACTAATAGATAAAATAATTAATAAAATATAAATTATATTTTTGTAAAATATTTAAATATATGAATATTACAATTGTTGGTACAGGATATGTAGGACTGGTTTCAGGAACATGCCTTGCAGATTTGGGACATAGTGTACATTGTGTTGATATAAATGAAGAAAAAGTTACCTTGATGAAAAATGGGCAAGTACCTATTTATGAGCCACAATTAGAAGAAGTATTTCTGAGAAATATAAAAGGAGGCCGTTTGTTTTTCACCACAGATTTGAGTGAAGCAATGCGAGTTTCAAATGTAATATTTTTAGCCTTGCCAACTCCACCGGGAGAAGATGGCTCAGCGGATCTATCTTACGTACTGGAAGTTGCCGGTCAAATAGGATATCTAATGACTGAATATACCTTAATTGTAAATAAAAGTACGGTTCCGGTAGGTACAGCAGAAAAAGTCAAAAACCTGATAAAATCAAAAACTCAAGTACCTTTCGATGTGGTTTCAAATCCGGAATTTTTACGAGAAGGATACGCTGTGGAAGATTTTATGAATCCTGAAAGAGTAATTGTGGGAGCCGGTTCACAGAAAGCATTTGAAATAATGGATAAAATTTATTTGTCCTTAACTAATGCCGGTGCTAAAATGATAAAGATGGATGAAAAATCTTCTGAGTTAACAAAATATGCTTCAAACTCTTTTTTAGCCACTAAAATCACCTTTATGAATGAAGTAGCTAATTACTGCGAAAAAGTAGGAGCAGATGTTGATAAAGTAAGATTAGGTATGGGGTCGGATGAAAGGATCGGAAATCGATTTTTATTTCCGGGTGTAGGATATGGAGGGAGTTGTTTTCCCAAGGATGTAAAAGCTTTAATTAAAAGCGGAAAAGAAGTTGGATATACTTTCGAAATTTTAGAATCTGTAGAAGAGGTAAATCAAAGACAAAAAACCATATTAGTACCCGAAGTCGAAAAATATTTAGGAGATTTAAAAAATAAACAAATAGCAATTTGGGGGTTAGCTTTCAAAGAAAATACGGATGATATTCGGGAAGCTTCCTCACTTGAAATAATCGATATGCTTCTGGAAAAAGGAGCAAAAGTTAAAGCATACGATTCGATTGCCGTCAATAATGTAAAAAAAATATTAGGCAATAAAATAGAGTATGCCAACAATATGTATGATTGTGTTGAAGGTGCAGATGCATTAATTATTGTAACAGAGTGGGGTGAATTTAGAAATCCTCATTTTGATATTTTGGAAAAAAAGATGAATAATAAAGCTATTTTTGATGGAAGAAACCTTTATAATCTAGATGAATTACAAATTCATGGCTTTTACTACAAAAGTATTGGAAGAAAATTAATAAATGGATAGATAATTTTTAAATAAATGAAAAAATTAATAATTACAGGAGGTGCCGGATTTATTGGATCTCATGTAGTCAGAAGATTTGTAACTCAGTATCCGGAATATAAAATTTTAAATTTAGATGCATTAACTTATGCCGGTAATTTAGAAAATTTAAAAGATATAGAAAATAAGCCTAATTATCAATTTTTAAAAGCTGATATAACTAACGAAGAACAAATAAAAGAAATATTTGCAGAATTCCAACCAGATGGAGTAATACATTTAGCCGCTGAATCTCATGTAGACAGATCTATAACTACACCTTTAGAATTTGTAAAGTCAAATGTTATTGGAACAGTAATCCTTTTAGATGCGGCAAAAAGAATTTGGAATAATAATTTTGAAGGTAAAAGATTTCATCATGTATCTACTGATGAGGTTTACGGTTCATTGAATGAAGCGGGTTTTTTTACAGAAGAAACTAAATATAATCCTCATTCACCATATTCAGCATCAAAAGCATCTTCAGATCATTTTGTAAGAGCATATGCAGATACGTATAATTTACCTGTAATTATAACAAATTGTTCAAATAATTATGGGCCTAATCATTTTCCTGAAAAGTTTATTCCATTATTAATCAATAATATCATTAATAAAAAACCTTTGCCGGTTTATGGCGATGGCAATTATACGAGAGATTGGCTATATGTAGTCGATCATGCCACAGCTATCGATCTGGTTTTTCATAAGGGAAAAAACAAAGAAAATTATAATATAGGAGGATTTAATGAATGGAAAAACATTGATTTAGTTCACTTATTATGTAAATTAATGGATAAGAAACTAGGAAGAAAAGAAGGAGAAAGTGCTAAATTAATATCTTTTGTTAAAGATCGTCCAGGGCATGATCTACGTTATGCTATTGATGCCACTAAAATAAACAAAGAACTAGGATGGAAGCCTTCCGTTAATTTCGAAGAAGGACTAATTAAAACTATAGATTGGTATATGGAAAATCAAGATTGGTTAAATCATGTCACAAGCGGGTTATACAGAAAATATTATGAAGAACAATATGATTTAAATTAAAATCTGTTATGACTAAAATAAGTGTATTTATCTTTTCGTTGATAATTTTAGTATGTTCATGTACGCAAAGTAAGGAAAGTAATAAACAAACAACGAATACCTATCAAAAAGAAGGAATATCAATTAATTTACCTTTATATTGGAAAGTGAAAAACGACTATTTCAAAGAGGGTAACAGGTATGTAGAAATAGACAAGTACACCAATTACAAAGTAGAAAGTACCATTGCAATTAGCATTTTTAATAAAAAATTATCTGCCGACTCATTACTAAGTGATCAGATCAATCAACTTAAATATTTTTATCAAAAAGTAGGCTTTAAAGTTATAAGCAAAAATAAATCAACCCATATTGGTAAATTTGATTGGATAACTGCCAATTATGAAGCCGATGATACTAAAAACAAGGTCTACGGAGAAATAGGGGTTACACACTATGAAGATAAAACAATTATTTTACAGATAGTTGAAGATAAAAATAAAAACGATAGGTCGGATTTTAATGTTATGTTTAATACATTTATAATAAAATAATTATATGAAAGGAATTATATTAGCAGGAGGATCTGGAACCAGGTTATATCCGCTAACTATAGCTGTAAGTAAGCAACTTATGCCCGTTTATGATAAGCCCATGATCTATTACCCATTATCTGTTTTAATGGATGCAGAAATTAAAGATATTTTAATTATTACCACTCCTAACGATCAAGAAATATTTAAAAAATTATTAGGAGATGGATCAGATTTTGGATGTAAGTTAACTTACGAAATACAACATAAACCTAATGGTTTAGCCCAAGCCTTTGTGATAGGTGAAAAATTTATTGGTGATGATTCGGTGGCATTGATATTAGGGGATAATATTTTTTATGGAGCAGGTTTAAGTCAGTTATTGAGATCTAAAACTAATCCAAAAGGAGCCATTGTTTTTGCCTATCATGTTAATGATCCGGAAAGATATGGAGTTGTTGAATTTAATGAAGATATGAAAGCTATTTCCATAGAAGAAAAGCCATTGAATCCAAAATCTAATTATGCAGTTCCGGGATTATATTTTTATGATAATAAAGTAGTAGAAATAGCTAAAAAATTAAAGCCATCAGCCAGAGGAGAGTATGAGATAACAGATGTGAATAAGATGTATTTAGAAAATGGAGAGTTAGAAGTGGGCGTAATGGATAGAGGTACCGCCTGGTTGGATACGGGAACTTTTGATTCTTTGCATGATGCCACTGAATATATTCGAGTGATAGAAAAAAGACAAGGTATTAAAATCGGATGTATAGAGGAAACCGCTTACAAAAGGGGGTTTATTTCAAGAGAAAAATTATATGAAATTGCAAACAAATATGGAAAAAGTGGATACGGAGAGTATCTTAAAAACATAACTTATTATAAACGTTAGTATTTTTTAGTTAAATGGAAAAAATGCAAAAATGGACAGAAGAAATAAGCGCAAATCATTCCCTGTTTGATTTTAAATTAGGAGAGGTTTGGAAATACAGGGATTTATTAGCTCTTATGATAAGAAGAAACTTTGTTGCAAATTATAAACAAACAGTTTTAGGTCCGCTTTGGTTTTTTATAAATCCAATTTTTACTTCTTTAATGTTTAATGTAGTTTTTGGTAACATTGCAGGAATATCAACTGATGGAATACCAGGAATATTATTTTATTTATCTGGATTAACATTATGGAATTATTTTCAAGACTGTTTAACAGGAACATCTTATGTTTTTAGAGATAATGCGAGTATTTTTGGAAAAGTTTATTTCCCTAGATTAGTTATGCCTTTATCTATTATTATAGGAAATTTGCTTAGATTTGGAATTCAATTTTTATTGTTCATAATTTTTTTAATTTATTTTTTAATAAAGGGTGTTCAGATAAATATCAATGGTTATGCTTTATTACTTCCATTTCTATTAATATTAATGGCTGGTTTAAGTTTAGGCTTTGGTCTAATTATTTGCTCTATGACTACAAAATATAGAGATTTATCTTATTTATTATCTTTTGGTGTTTCATTACTTATGTATGCAACTCCAATTATCTATCCCATATCTATAATATATAAAAAGCTTCCTGAAAAATTTCACTTTTTAGCAATGATTAATCCTATTTCACCTATCATTGAAGCTTTTAAGCATGGTTTTTTAGGAGAAGGAATCTTGAGTTGGGGTGGTTTATTATATAGTACCATATTTACATTTTTTAGCATATTTATTGGAATAATAATATTTAATAAGGTGGAAAGGAGTTTTATGGATACTGTTTAGTATTAATATCTCTAAAATAAATCTATTTATTATTATTTAGAATAACTTCTGTGAATAACAATAAAAGACTCTAGTTTGAAAACATGTTTTTATTAAAATATTTATCTAAGAAACGATGTGAATAATCCTTTCATTTACCTATAGTTTACATAATACTATAAATGTCTACTATATTAAAACTGTTAATTTTATATATAAATTAAATACAAAGAAAAATGTATATAAAAATTGGGTCTATGTACATTAATAAAATTGTATAATATGATTAGTACAAAAAAAGACTAAAATAATTGTAATAGGATATTATTAAGTAATTAAAAAAATATTTGTCAACATAAATATGGATTTAGCGATCAAAATTGAAAATATATCAAAACTATATAGATTGGGTCAAGTGGGTACTGGATCTTTACAACAAGATATCAAAAAATGGTGGTGGAAAACAATGGGAAAAGGAGATCCTTTTTTTAAAGTAGGTGAAGTTAATGATAGAACATCTAAAGGGAAGTCAGATTATGTATGGGCTTTAAAAGATATAAATTTTGATGTAAAACAGGGCGAAGTATTAGGAATAATAGGAAGAAATGGAGCAGGAAAATCGACCCTATTAAAAATATTATCTAAAACGACATCACCAACTTCAGGTATAATTAAAGTAAATGGTAGAATTGCATCCTTACTTGAAGTGGGAACAGGATTTCATCCTGAATTAACCGGTAAAGAAAATATTTTTTTGAATGGAGCGATATTAGGTATGACTAAGAAAGAAATACGCTCAAAATTTGATGAAATAGTAAATTTTTCAGGAGTTGAAAGATATATCGATACACCAGTTAAAAGATATTCTTCTGGAATGTATGTGCGTTTAGCATTCGCTGTAGCAGCACACTTGGAGCCTGATATTTTGATAGTGGATGAGGTATTAGCAGTAGGAGATGCAGAATTTCAAAAAAAATGTTTAGGTAAAATGAAAGATGTAAGTGTAAACGACGGTCGAACAGTATTGTTTGTAAGCCATAATATTGCAGCAATTAAAACTCTTTGCACTCAAGGTGTTGTTTTACAAAACGGTACTGTTTCATATTCTGGAAATACCTTAGATGCAGTTGAATATTATCAGAAATTAACAAATATTATATCAAGTATAGATCATAAGGGAGATATAGAATCTGCACCAGGAAATCAAAATATTAAAATACTAAAATTTAACACTCAACCAATTAAAGGTAATTATTTAACAATCTCTTCTGGTATAGAATTTGAATTAACATTTTATAACTATAAAGCAGAAATTAATTTAGATGTAATATTTGAATTAAAAAATTCAGATGAAATAACAATATTTCATACAGGAGAATTAATAACAACAAATAAAAATTCTAGAAGAGGTATCTATAAAGTTAAAGGACAAATCGAAGAAAACTTACTTAATGCTGGAACATATACATTTAATTTAATTTTTTCTGAAAACCAAAGATATAAGCTTTATAGTCAAAATGAAGTAATACAATTTGAAATTTTAAATGAAACTATAGGATCAAATAGTAATACATTACCGGGTATTATAAGGCCGAATTTAAAATTTTCAAATAAATTTTTTGATTAGTATAATTTAAATTAACACTATTAAAACTATTAAAATAGATAATGAATAAACTTGTTTTTTATAAATAAGTTTAACAAACATATGTATAAAAATTCAACAACTAATCTAACTACTCATATGTCATTTTTGCCTTTAGTAACCATTATCGTGCCTACTTATAATGTTGCAGATTACATTGAAAATGCAATTGATAGCTTATTATATCAAACCTATACTAATTTAGAAATAATTATTGTTGATGATTTCTCTACAGACGATACTCTAAAAATTATAAAAAACAAGTATTCGAAAAATAATAAGATAAAAATATTTGAAAATAAAAAGAATTTAGGTTCATCTTTTACTCGTAATATAGGCATACAACAAGCTAAAGGAAAATATATTGCTTTGTTAGATGCCGATGATTATTATGTCAAAGATAAAATTAAAAAACAGGTTCAATTAATGGAAGCAAATCCAGATATAGGTGTTTGTTCTTCTTTTTTACAATGTTTTGGTTTGCAAAATAATATAATTGAATTTAGTGTTAATCATTCAGATATTAAAGATAATCAATTATTGGGCTGCCCTGTAGCTCAACCCGCAACTATGTTTAGAACTTCAATTCTAAGAAAATATGATTTATATTACAATGAAAATTTTAGGTTAGCACAAGATTATGAATTATTTGTAAGAATGTTGGAATTGAATATACAATTCATTTCCATTCCTGAACCCTTAGTATATTATAGAATTTCTGGAAATCAAGCTTCTTTTGTTATGGATAAGGGAAAAATGATACGCAACAAGGAGCAATGGGAAGTTTCAAAAAAAATCCATTATAAAGTATTAAATAAGTTAATAAATGAAAAGTCTGAATTATACAATATAAAATGGGTTGATGCTTTATTGGCTCATCAAGTCTTACGTGAGTTTGCAGATTTAAAGCCATTTATAAATTGGGCAAAAAGACTTATAGAATATAATGAAAAAAAAGGGAGTCCATTTAGTTCGAAATTTTTAGAGAAAACTTATAAAAAAAGTGTGGCCGGTTATTTTCTAGCTCAAAAAGAGTTATCTTGGAAAATTCTTTATCAGTATCTGACGGTTTATCCTGATATTGAAAGCACTAAAATGAATTTTTTATATCAACTTAAATATATAACAAAGTGCTTATTTTTTTTAAAACACTAAATTATAATTTGGTTTACTTTTTATTTTCTTTCATATCGCCATTTAAATAATTTATACCCATAATTTACAGGTAAATTTTGAAAAATATTTTTTTTCTTTACATCTATAGTAAACAAAGAAGAAAAATAATCAAGAATTTTTAAACTTGGTGATTTTTTTAAACGTGAGTAATTATGTTTCCAATAGTCTATATCTTTTCTCATTACTTTATATTGCATAGTAAGAGCTAATTCTTTAAATTTAATAATATGGTTTAATATATATTTCTTTCTTAAAGAAGATTCTTTGTAATATTCTTCAGCCATACGTTCTAAAATCGTATGAATGTTTTCAAAGTATACCTTTTTCTTATTAAAAATAATAGAATCTCTGTGAAGATTATATTTATAAGTTATTTTGTTAACAAATGCTATACTATCCAATCTAAGAGCTGTATGAAAAGACCATAATTCATCTTCTGCATATAAGCCGTTAGCAAAGTAAATATAATTTTGTTTTAAAAAATTTAATTTAATAAGTTTATTCCAAGCAGAAACTGCCCATTCTCCCTCACAAAAATATTTTAAAATGGTATCATTACTAGTAAGAAAATTCAGACTATCATTGAATTTGAAAATTGGATATTCAGAATTAGAAAAAGTATCAATAGCAGTTATTTGTCCAATGGTCATAGTTGCATTTGTTTCATAGGCTTTTAAATATAATATTTCAATGCAATCGCTCGTAATTTCATCATCTCCATCCATAAAAAAAATATATTCTCCCTTAGCATTGTCAATACACGTATTTCTTGCAGCAGCAGCACCGCTATTCTCATTATGCTCAATAATTCGTATTTTATCAGGAAATACATTTTGAATGTTCTTAATAATTTGTATGCTATTATCTTTCCCCCTGTCATCAACTATCAAAATTTCAATATTAGGATATGTTTGATTAAGTACAGAATTAATGCAACGTTCTATATATTTTTCGCATTTATAAACTGGGATAGAAATAGTTATTAAAGGATTTTTCATGGTACAAATTTTTAAAGACGTTTATCAACCATTTCTTTGCCAAAGAATGATTTACAATCATAAATGAAGGAATTTTTTTTCAAATATTTTTTTAAATTAAATTTTTTAAAAATATTATGAGAAACAGCTAAAATAATTCCATCATATACTTGATCTGGTATAGTGTTTATGTTTTTTAACCCAAATTCTTTTTCAACGTTCTCAGAAATAGCAATTGGATCATAAACCCAAACGGAAATACCGTATTCATTAAGTTGATAAACAATATCTATAATTTTACTATTCCTAATATCGTTACAATTTTCTTTAAAAGTTATTCCTAAAATTAATACTTTAGAATTGTTTATTGTAATATTCTTTTTAGCCATTAACTTAATAACTTCAGAAGCAATATAATGAGGCATGGAATCATTTAATTTTCTCCCTGCAAGTATAATTTCTGAATGATAACCAATTTTCATAGCCTTTTGGGCTAAATAGTAGGAATCTACTCCAATGCAATGGCCTCCGACTAGCCCTGGTTTAAATGGTATAAAATTCCATTTAGTTCCGGCAGCTTCTAAAACTTCTGTAGTATCTATTTCTAATAAATTAAATATTTTTGCCAGCTCATTAACAAAAGCGATATTTATATCTCGTTGAGCATTTTCAATTATCTTAGCAGACTCTGCCACTATAATACTACTTGTTTTATACGTGCCAGCAGTAATAATTGATGCATACAAGTTATTTACAATGTCAGCAATATATGGAGTTGAACCAGATGTAATTTTTTTTATTTTAGATAAAGTATTAATTTTATCTCCAGGATTAATTCTTTCCGGAGAATATCCTGCGAAAAAATCTAAATTATATTTTAATCCAGATATTTTTTCAATAATAGGAATACATTCTTCTTCAGTACAGCCTGGGTAAAATGTAGATTCATAGATAACTATATTTCCTTTTTCAATTACCTTACCTATAGTTATATTTGCTGAATTTAAAAAGCTCAAATCTGGCTTGTTAGATGAATCGACTGGAGTAGGTACTGTAACGATATATATGTTGGAATCACTTATGTCTTGTAAATTTGTTGTAGGATAAAATCCGATATTATTTTTAAAGCTGTTTGTAGAATTCACTAATACTTTTGATATTTCTTCTGATGCTATTTCTAATGTTATATCCTTAAAATTCATTAATTGAGAAATTCTTTCAGATGATATATCATAACCTATAACCTTATATTTTTTAGCAAATTCAATAGCCAAAGGTAGCCCAACATATCCAAGACCGATTATACATATCTTAATATCTTTAAAGTAAGACAGCATGATTATTTCAATTATATAGAATAATAATTTCTATACCATGTAATAAAATTTTTAATTCCATCATTGACGGAAACCTCAGGTTTATAATCTAATGTTTCAATTAAGTCAGTAACATCAGCATATGTAGATGGGACATCACCGGGTTGTATAGGGAGTAAATTTATGATAGCTTTTTTATTTAATTTATCTTCAATAGTTTTAACAAAAGTCATGAGTTCTACAGGCTTACTATTACCTATATTATAGATCTTATATGGAGCTTGAGAAGAAGATGGATCAGGATCCATTGTGTTCCAATTTTTATTTTCTTTGGGCGGATTGTCATTTACTTTTACGATACCTTGAATAATATCAGATATATAAGTAAAGTCCCGCTTCATGTTACCATAATTATAAATATTTATTGGTTTATTTTCTAAAATGGCCTTGGTAAAAATAAAAAACGCCATATCAGGTCTCCCCCAAGGACCATATACAGTAAAAAAACGTAATCCAGTTGTGGGAATACCAAATAGATGGCTATAGGTATGGGCCATTAACTCATTACTTTTCTTACTAGCAGCATATAAACTAACAGGATGATCAACATTATCTTTAGTAGAAAAAGGTTGTTTGGAATTTAATCCATATACACTTGAACTACTGGCGAAAGTCAAATGTTTTACGGGATAATTTCGACAGCATTCTAAAATATTAATAAAACCAACTATATTAGAATCAATATAAGCATTAGGATTTATTAATGAATACCTAACTCCTGCTTGAGCTGCTAAATTAATAACGTAATCAAATTTTTTTTCAGCAAATAAATGTTCTAATTTAATTTTGTCTTCTAAATTGAGTTTTATAAAAGAAAGATTGGGATGTTTAGCGCTTACAATGATTTTATTATATTCAAATTCCGAATTGTTAAAACCTAATTCAACAAGTCTTCCATATTTTAAATTAACATCATAATAATCATTAATACTATCAATTCCAATTATCTCATCTCCTCTTTTGGCTAAATACTCAGCTAAATGGTACCCAATAAACCCTGCTATTCCAGTTATAAGGATTTTCATCTACTTAAGATAATTATAATCTTTACAAATATAAATAATATTGATTTAATTAAATTTAATTAAAAATAGTATGTTGAAATGAATATTCTCTATAAAGTGATTTATTCTATGATAAACATAGTAAATATTAAAAGTTCCTTATATTATGTTGTGTAATATAATAAATTATATTATAGACAAAAAAATTTTTAAAAAATTTTTTTAAATAAAAAATCTTATATAATGTATTTTGTATATTTTAAATACATAAATACTAAATTATTTATACCAATGTTTAGTTGGTTAAAAAAATTAACTATATTTGGGGAGAAGATGAAATTTTTGAAATTATATTAAAATATGATACAAATAATATTGTTCATTTTACCTGCTTTTATATCTGTATCCTTTCTTGAATATTTATTAAACAAATCAACTAATTTTTATATATATATTAAAAGAGCTATTATTTTTATTAACGTAATAAATTTTATGGTTATTGGAAGCTTTTATTTTTTAACCAATATAGATTTGTCTTTAGAAGATAAAAGTTTATATACAATAGGTTTTTGTATAAAATATTTATTATTAGCATTAATATTTGCAATATTAAATTCAGTAATAGCTTATGTAATAATTAAAAAAGTTAAGACAATTTTAGTTTTTAGAGGAAAATAATGTTTAAAACATTTAAAAAGCTAGTACAAATATTTTCATATATCACCATATTTATTTCTATACTTATATTTAGTACAGCAAATTGGATTATTAATAATTTTAATGGGGTTGTTTTTGAACAACTATGGTTTCATATAAATGTCCGTGATTATAATCCCAATCATGAATATATATTAAAATTAATTACAAAGTCTTTAATTTTTTCATCAATTGTAGTTATATTATTAATAATTCTATCTACAAATTTTTATAAACCTAATAAATTATTTTTATATATAAGAATTTTTAAATTGAAAAATAAGTTTCAATTATATCCTATTGTTTTTTTAAAAAACTATAGGAATGTATCTATTTTTTCTTTTATAACACTAACGATATCTATATGGTTTTTTGCTACACATATAAAGGTAAATAACATTTATAATTATTTTTTTAAAGAAACAGATTTTTATAATGAAGAATACATTAATCCTAAAAATGTAGACATTAAAATTCCTAAAAATTCCAATAATTTAATCCTCATTTATTTAGAATCAATCGAATCAACAATGCAATCAAAAAAAGAAGGCGGTTGTTTTGATACAAATTTAATACCCGAATTAACCAAGTTGGCTAACGAAAACCTAAATTTTAGTGCAACAAAAAACGTTGGGGGAGGTATTCAAGTTAGTTTTACTGGATGGACTATAGCCGCTATGGTTTCATCAAATTCAGGTCTCCCTTTAAAAATTCCATTGAAGGGCAATGATATATCTACATATGAATCTTTTTTGCCAGGAGTAATTACCTTAGGAGATATACTTGAAAAGAATGGATATACTCAATTATTAATTCAAGGATCAGATTCGAATTATTCAGGCATGAAAAAATTTTTTCAATTTCATGGAAATTTTAAAATAGTAGACTATATCTATTTTAAAGAAAAACAAATGATTCCGAAAGATTATTTTGTATGGTGGGGAATAGAAGATTCAAAATTATTTGAGTTCTCAAAACATGAAATAAATCGATTATCTCAGAAAAAAAAGCCATTTAGTGTTATTATTAACACCCTAAACACCCATTTTTCAAATGGGTATTTAGAGTCAGAAGCTAAGATTTTATATAAAGAACAATATGCCAATGTAATATCTTATTCAAGCAAACAAATATATGATTTTATAAAGTGGATTCAAGCACAGCCCTTTTATGAAAATACCACTATAGTCTTGTTAGGAGACCACTTGTCTATGGATGAAAAATTTTTTAATAAAATTAAATGTCCAAGATACCCCTATAATTGTATTATTAATTCGAGAAAAAAACCTATTCAATCTAAGAATAGAAAATTTACAACCTATGATTGGTTTCCAACAATTATTGAAAGTATAGGAGGAGAAATAAAAGCTAAAGGTCTAGGGTTTGGAAGATCACTTTATAATGATCAGAAAACTCTAATAGAAATAATGGGGAAAGATAGCTTAGAAGCAGAATTAAATAAAAATTCAAATTTATATGAATCCTTTTGGTCTAAAAATAATTTCTATTAAAAAATTGTGCATCTAATGGATTTTATATAATTTTAAATCAATAGATTATAATATTATGAAATTAATTTGTAAGGTGATTTTTTTAAATTTCCTTTTATTGTTATTGATACATTGTAAAACAAATAAGGTAAAAGAAGTATACCAAATACATCTTAATAAAAAGATTACTGATTCAATTAAATCGGATTCACAAATTATAAATTTCATTTATCCATATAAAAAACAATTAGATTCAATAATGAATCAACCCATTAGTTATGCCAATGTAGACTTCACCAAAGCAGGATACTCCAGCAACGAAGGAAATCTATTAGCAGACTTAGTGTTGGAATATGCTAAAAAGTATGCTAAAACAAACAATAAACCTAAACCCGATTTTTGTTTGTTAAACAGCGGTGGAATCAGAACCATAATCCCTAAAGGAGTAGTTACTGTTGAAAACATATTTGAAGTATCGCCCTTTGAAAATGAAATGGTTCTTTTACAATTGGATGAATTTCAAATGAAAGAAATGTTTGATTATTTAAGAATTGAAAAAAAAGGACATCCATTGGCAGGAATAAAATTAGTATATAAGAAAGATAAATTGATTTCTGCACAAATTGAAGGTAAAGATTTTGATCCGACAAAAAAATATTGGGTAGTTACCATAGATTATCTAATGAATGGCGGAGATAGAATGAATTTTTTTATGAAATCTGATGCCCAAGAAATCACTCATTTAAAATTACGAGACATTCTACTAGAGCAGGTAAAAAATTACAAAGTATTGCCGGACATTAAAGATCAAAGATTAGTATTTGAAGATTAAAAAAAATTCAAATGAAAAGAAGAGATTTTATCAAAACAGCTACTTTAGCCGGAGGAGCTTTAAGTTTTCCCTCCCTATCATTTGCTTCCCGTATATTACATTCAGACAAAAAAATAACCATAGTACACACCAATGATCAACACAGTAGAATAGACCCTTTTCCGGCGACTTATACCAAAAATCCCAATCAAGGAGGTTTTGCCAGAAGAGCAACTTTAATAGATGCTATACGAAAACAGGAATCACATGTATTATTATTAGATTCGGGTGATGTTTTTCAAGGAACTCCTTATTTCAATTTTTTTGGAGGTGAATTGGAGTTTAAATTAATGTCAACCATGGGATATGAAGCTTCAACTATGGGAAATCATGAATTTGATAATGGATTAGAGGGATTTAAAAAACAACTGCCACACGCTAAATTTGACTTTCTTTGTTCAAACTATGATTTTAGCAATACGCTGTTGGAAGGATTAACCAAAGATTATAAAATCATAAAAAAAGGAGGCATTAAAATAGGATTATTTGGATTAGGCGTTGAATTAGCCGGATTGGTAGAAAAAAAGAATTATTTAGAAACTAAATATCTGGATCCTATAGAAATTGCACAAGATCGAGCAAGAATGCTAAAAAAAGAAAAAAGGTGCGATTTAGTAATTTGCCTTTCCCACATAGGATATAAATATCCTAATTTTCCCGATAAAATTTGCGATGTAAAATTGTGTCAGCAAACAACGAATATAGATTTAATACTTGGAGGCCATACTCATACCTTTTTTAAAGAACCGGAAAAATATCTAAACAAAGAAGGCAAAGTAGTATTGCTCAATCAAGTGGGATGGGCCGGTTTATTATTAGGCAGAATTGATTTTCTCTTTACCCAAGATAATACGTTAAAAGAAATAGCTTATCAAACAATTCCCGTAAAAAATTACACCGTATAATTTCGCTTTCCAAATAATTTAGATCCAATTCTAACCATATTACTTCCGCACTTTATGGCAATTAGATAATCATCCGACATGCCCATGGATAAAATCGATAGATTATATTCATTTTGATGAGTTATATAAAAATCATGAAGAGAAGAAAATTCTTTTTCAATTTGAGCTGTGTTATCAGTAAATGAAGCCATACCCATAAGACCAAGAATAGTAACATGTGGAAACATTCCATCCTTTTTAAGCTTAAGTATTTCAAGAGCCGACTCGAAAGTTAATCCATATTTAGATTCTTCTTGAGCTATTTTTATTTGTAATAAAACAGAAATCGGGCGATTGTTTTTTACCGCCTCTTTTTCAATAGTATCAAGCAATTCCAAACGATCCACAGAATGTATCAGATGAACAAAAGGAGCAATATATTTTACTTTATTCTTTTGTAAATGCCCAATTTGATGCCAGCGAATATTTTTAGGCAATTGATTATATTTTTCAACCAATTCTTGAACTTTATTCTCACCGAAATCGATTTGTCCACACTGATACATTTCTTCAATTTCCTTTGCAGGATGAGTTTTTGAAACGGCTATTAATTGAACATTAGAGGGTAAAGTTTCTAAAGTTGTTTGTAATGAATCTTTTATAGACATGGGTTGAAAATGTATTTTTACAAAGGTTAAAAGTACTAATAAATTTTTTGATAAAATAATGGGAGAAATATAGTATATAAAAAAGAGCGGAAAATATTTTATTTTCCGCTCTGTTAAATTAATATGACTTTAAAAATAATGGATTTTGATTTATCTATTTGATTTTAAATCTTGAAAATTAAGATCATTATTTAACACATTGTTTACTTTTTCAACAATTAACTTATTTGGTAATGTAAAATTAGATACTTGCTTAGTGTTAGTAAGAGACGAGTTAAACTCAATTTTATAGATTCCTGCATCGGCAATCCATGCAGAAGCCAGAGGATTAAAAGAAGCTAAGTCTTTGGGTTGAAGTTCAAAAAATACCACTTGAGTTTCTCCCGGTTTCAATACTCTGGTTTTAGCAAATCCCTTTAATTCTTTTGATGGTTTATCTATATTCCCTTTAGGAGTTGAAAGATACAATTGAACAACTTCTTTACCTTCAACACTTCCGGTATTTTTAACTTTAAGAGAGATCAAAAGTTTTTGATTAAATTCAGCGGAACTCAATACAGGTTCAGAATAGTCGAACTTTGTATAAGAAAGGCCATACCCAAATTCATAAGATGGAATAACATTAAAGGTGTTAAAATATCTGTATCCCACATATATGCCTTCCTTATAGGATACGTCAGTTGGTTTTTCTGCCGGAACTCCGTCAAAATTAGAAGAAGAAGAAACATCTGTATATTTAACAGGTAGGGTTTGAGTTAATTTTCCGGATGGATTCACAGCTCCTGAAAGTACATCGGTTATAGCATAGCCACCTTCCTGACCGGGAAGACTTGCCCAAACTATAGCATCTACTTTATCTTTCCAACTGGAAGTTTCAATAGCACTTCCTGAATTTATAATCACAACCACTTTTTTATTTTGTTGATGAAATGCTTTTGATACTTCAGAAATTAAATTTTGTTCTTTTTCGGAAAGATCAAAATCATCAGGAATTTTTCTGTCTCCGGATTCACCCGCTTCTCTTCCAATAGTAATGATTGCAATATCATTTTCTTTAGCACTGTTTTGGATCGCTTTTTCCTTAATGGTCGGCTGAGTTAAAGTTGGTAAGATAGCGAGTAATTTTTTCTTTAATTCCTCAGTTTTAGCTAATTCCTCCTTAACAAATTGAGAATAGGTTTGATTTAAATTTTTATCAATCACATAACCGTTATCTTCCAATCCTTTAGGTAAAGAAATTACATACGCTTTATTTACATTTCCACTTCCTGTTCCTCCTGCTATAATATTATATGAACCACTTCCAAATAAGGCTATTTTACTTCCTTTATTTAAAGGTAAAGCCCCTTGCTCATTTTTTAATAAAACCATACCTTCTGAAGCTGCTTTTCTGCTTAAAAGTGCATGGGATTTCAAATCCGGATTATTAGTTGGTACATAACCGGCTACCCGTGGAGATTTATAGATCATTTCCAATACATTTCTCAAGCAATTATTTACATCTTCTATAGAAAGACGTTTAGTTTCAATGTATTTTTTAAGGGTTTCAAATTGTACTTGTGTACCCGGCATTAATAAATCATTTCCTGCATGTAATTGCTTTGCAAATATATCTTCATCATAAGAATCTTTACTTATTCCATCATGGCTGGTATCACTTATAGCTGATACATCGGCATATCCGCCAAACCAGTCTGTAATTACTGCTCCTTTGAAGCCCCATTCGTGACGTAAAATGGTAGTTAATAAGTCATAACTTGCCGAAGTGTAAGTCCCGTTAATTTTATTGTAAGAAGACATAATGGTTGCTGGATTAGATTCTTTAACAGCAATTTCAAATCCGCGTAGGTAAATTTCTCGTAACGCTCTTTGAGATAGATGAACATCTAAGTCCATTCGATTGTTTTCACTATTGTTTGCGGCAAAATGTTTTAAAGAAACACCCACACCGTTTTTTTGAATTCCTTGTGTGATCGCTGAAGCGAATTTACCTGCTATTAAAGGATCTTCTGAGAAATACTCGAAATTACGCCCACACAAAGGGTTGCGAATGATGTTTAACGCCGGAGCCAATTGAATATCCGAGCCATATTTTAAGGCTTCATCTCCAATAGCATTTCCTACTTCTTTAGCTAATTCTGTATCCCAAGTGGTCGAAATAAGGGCCCCTACAGGAAAACCTGTGGCATAATAAGTTCTTGTTTCTCCTTTTCTTTTATAAGAAATGCGGACACCTGCAGGACCATCGGTAAATATTACTGCAGGAACGCCCCATTTGTCAATGGGTGTAGTTGAACCTGCTGACCCGGGAATAAGGTAGCTTGGTATTGTGACTCCTTTAGGGTCTATAGCTTCAAACCCTTTCAACATTTCAAATCCAACCATTCCCGTACCCAAGAGTAAATGTATTTTATCATCAACAGATAAACGAGAAATTAAATCATTAATTCTTTCATAATCCGACAGTCGAGTATCTTCATAAGGTTGTAGTTTTCCATCTTTGTTCCAATCAGAAAATCTTTGATTATTAACAACGATTTGAGGATAGGTTTGCGCCTTACTAAGGTTAAATGCGCAAAAACCGGCTAATGCATATAATACAAATCTTTTTTTCATCATATTATTTTTTTTTCTCATAAGGTACAAATTATTTATTATATATTAACATAGACATGATATAAATTAGGTGTTAAGTGTCTTGCTATTGCTATATAATATTCAATAATTGATATACAATAAGATATATATTCTGATTTTATATAATAAAAAAAGATGAAATTGATCTAAAGATGTATTCACATACAGTGGTATCTAAATAAAAAGATAATACGAACCATTTATGTAAATGCGAAAATTATCTTGATAATTGATTATTTTTGTACAAGTAAAGGTAAGCAAATGAATAAAAAAAAGGTAGAAAAATATTTTAATTTAGCTTGTTATGCAGAATGCATAAGTTGTTTCTTACTTTTTTTAGTAGCCATGCCCTTAAAATATTTTTTTCATTATACCTTATTTATGATTCCGACGGGTATGATACACGGTTTATTTTTTACCGCATATATTATATTGGCAATTTTAGTTAGAAAGCATTATAAATGGGATGATGAAGATTTTGTATTTGTATTAATGTCAGCCTTTTTCCCGTTCGCAACGCTATGGGTCGAAAAAAAATTAGCTAAGATCAATCGAACATAAATTAACCAATTTTAGATTTCCGGTTGTAGAAATCAACTAATAATTTAAAATTGTTTAAATTATTATCAATGATTTAACAGGAATACAATAGATATAAAAAAATAAAAAGCTTCTTATAAGCATAAGAAACTTTCTATTTTTTATATATGTAAAAAATTCTAATTTACAGCTTTTTGCAATTCTTCAGTAATTTCCATATTATGAAATACTTGTTGAACATCATCATCGTCTTCAAATTTTTCAAGCATTTTCAAAATAGTTTGTGACTGTTCTAACGGAAGAGCTTTTGTATTGTTTGGCAACCTTTGTAATTCCGCACTCTTAGGCTCTATACCCAATTCTTCAAATTTGTGGTTTATAGAACCAAAATCTTCAAAAGAAGAGGTTATAATCACTTCATTTTCATCTTCTTCAATTTCTTCGGCTCCTGCGTCAATCATTTCTAATTCAAAACTGTCCCAATCCATAGTAAGATTTGACTTATCTAAGGTAAAAATCCCCTTTCGATCAAAAATAAATGTAAGTTCTCCATTTTTTCCCAGATTTCCTTCAAATTTGTTAAATATAGCACGAACATTGGCTACAGTCCGGGTAGGATTATTAGTAGTACATTCTAAAAAAATGGCAATTCCTCCCGGTCCATATCCTTCATAGGTTATTTCATCGTATTGTTCTGCATCTGCCCCTGAAGCCTTTTTAATCGCTCTTTCTACATTGTCTTTTGGCATGTTTACACCTTTAGCATTAAGTAAACAACGACGAAGTGCCGGGTTAGATTCAGGGTTAGGACCACCGGCTTTAACAGCTATTGCAATTTCTTTACCAATACGGCTGAACTGTTTTGCCATTTTGTCCCATCTGGCTAATTTTGAAGCTTTTCTATATTCAAATGCGCGTCCCATAATCAAGTTTAATTTCTAAAACAAAAATAATAATTGAATGAGTTTTAGAAAAATAAAATATTAATTTTTAAATCTTTTTTACATGTTTAACTATTTGATGGTTTGTTCTCTTTTTACAACTAATGCATAGATAAAACTAAGAACAATCAATAGTATAGTAAACTTGTAGTAAAATAGTATCCTTTACAAAGGTTAATCAAGTAATTCTTTAGGAATTTGACAAACTGGAATAGGATTAATTTTATGTTGAGCAAGTCTGTTTAATCGATCATAAATTTCGAAAACTTCACGTTCTCTTCCTGTAAAATCAGAAGCCTTATGATTTTCATGAACATTCATTGCCCACTCCAATTCCGGATAGGAAGCTCCAATTTGGTCTTCATCAGATCGGTCATCAGTCCAAAGACCATCGGTAGGTTTCGCCTTCTGTATAGACTCGGAAACATGTAATTCTTTGGCTATTTCAAATACCTGGCTTTTTAAAAGGTCGGCAATAGGGCTTATATCAACTCCACCATCTCCATATTTAGTAAAAAAGCCGATACCAAAATCCTCTATTTTATTACCTGTTCCACAAACCAAGAAATTGTTGAGTCCTGCATAATAATATAAGGCAGTCATACGAAGACGAGACCGAGTATTGGCTAAAGATAAATTGTTTTTTTCATGAGATTCATCCGCTTCTAAATCAGATTTTAAAGCCTCAAAAGTGTTGGTGAGATTTATAGTTTTTCCGGTAACATTTGTATAGTGTTCAGTGAGATATTTTATATGTTCTCTGGCTCGCGTAACTTGATCTTCCGGTTGATGAATAGGCATTTCTAAAACTAAAACGGGTTTACCGGTTTGTGCAGCTAATGTAGAAACTACAGCGGAATCTATTCCTCCGGATACTCCTACAACAAATCCTTTTGCCCCACTATTTTTGAGATAATCGTTTAACCAATTAACAATATAGGAAATTACTCTGGTTGTTTTCATAATATTGTATCTTTGCGCGTAATATTATATATTTAAAAATCAAGTGTAAAGATAATGAAGATTATTAAATATCTTACAGTATTGTTACTAGTAATAAGCTGCACTCATAAAAGCAGTAAAGATGATTTGAATAAGAGGTGGAAAGTAGAGGTTAGCGAGATACAAGAACCTATTGAAATTCATGATATAGCAAAAGATTTTTACAATTTAGATATTTCAATACCGGATTTTAGAAAAAAATATCCTTTTTATTTAAGTCAAAATACCCCGGATTCCCGATTTGAAAAAGATCGAAGGGATAGTACAGAACTCAATATTTATTCTGAAATAAAGAAAAAAGTTTCTAACGATAGAATTAAAACAGAATTAGAGAACCTATTTAAGCATATCAAGTATTATTATCCGGAATTTAAATCTCCCGAAGTATATTTATATTCATCATTTACCTCAGATTATTTGAATCCGATTACTTATATTCCACAAAATAATTTTTTACTTATTGCTACAGATTGCTTTTTAGGCTTTGGTAATAAATACTATAATATGATGAATATAGATAAATATATCCAGAGAACAATGAGCATGGAATATTTTTCATCAAAAACGGCAAAAGAAATAATTAAAGGAATGGCAATAGTTCCGCGAGAGACGAACAGCCAATCTTTTGTTTCACAAATGATTTATCAAGGTAAAATTTTGGTTTTGGAAGATGCCTTTCTGCCTGAAGTAAAAGATTGTTATAAAATAGGATATACCCAAGACCAGATAAATTGGGCGAAAACTAACGAATATGAAATATGGAATTTCTTTATTGAAAGTAATTATGTGTTTAGTGATGATATTTCTTTATCTGATCGGTTTTTATCGTTAGCGCCTTTTTCTAAATTTTATACGGAGGTAGACTCTCAAAGTCCGGGAAGAATAGGTTGTTGGACCGGATGGCAAATTTGTAGAAAGTACTTACTTGAAAATCCTCAAGTAAGCCTACAAGACTTTATTAAAAATCCTAACCACGAGCAAATATTTGCCAAGTCCAAATATAAGCCCCATCCTGAGATAGATTCACACTAATATTTAAAGATACAAAACAACGTAATATTTTAATAGGAGCTAATGAAAGAAACTGAAATAAATTTTAATGTACAATTAGATGAAAACCATATACCCGAAAAAATTGTATGGGCAGCCCCAGACGGAGGAGTAATTGGAGCAGAAAGTAAAGCCATTTTATTATCCGTTTGGGATGATAAAGTTAAAGAAGCTTTAAGGATTGATTTGTGGACCAAAGAAATGCCTGTTGATGATATGAAGCGGTTCTTTCATCAAGTATTGCATTCTTTAGGAGATTCTTATCAGAGAGCCACAGATGAGGAAGAAATAGCAGAAGAAATAAGAAAATTTGCAGAATATTTTGCAGATAGGAGTGGTATAAAAATGTAATATTATTTTTAAACTGAATAAGATTTTATTTATCTTATTGGTTTTTACCAAATTCTTTTAAATTATACCTTTTAAGGTCAACTATTAACACGAAATAACAAAAAATGATACTATATAATAGAAATAGAAGATTAAGATCAACTCAAGCCGTAAGAGATTTAGTAAGAGAAACGATTTTAACTACCGATGATTTTATCATGCCGATATTTATTGCAGAAGGAGAAAATATAAAAGAAGAAATTTCTTCTATGCCGGGAATATATCGACAATCATTGGATTTAACAATTAAAGAGGTTAAAGAATTATGGTCTTTAGGAGTTAAAGCGGTGAATATTTATGTAAAAATCAATGAAAATTTAAAAGATAATACAGGCAAAGAAGCATGGAATAAAAACGGCTTAATGCAAAAATCAATCAAAGCTATTAAAGATGCTGTACCCGAAATGGTAATTATGCCGGACGTCGCTCTTGATCCTTATTCAATTTACGGACATGACGGAATTGTTGAAAACGGTAAAATTGTAAATGATGCAACCGTGGATGCTTTGGTAAAAATGAGTTTAAGCCATGCAGAAGCAGGAGCAGATTTTATTGCTCCAAGCGATATGATGGATGGAAGAGTTGCAGCAATTAGAGAAGCATTAGAAGAAAATGGATTTGATGAAGTAGGTATTATGAGTTATGCAGCGAAATATGCCAGTTCGTATTACGGTCCTTTTAGAGATGCTCTGGACAGTGCTCCCGGATTTGGAGATAAAAAAACCTACCAAATGGATTACGGTAACAGTAAAGAAGCCATCAATGAAGCATTGAAAGATATTGAAGAAGGCGCAGATATTGTTATGGTAAAGCCGGGTCTTCCTTATTTAGATATAGTCTCTAAATTAAATGAAATAGTAGATGTGCCTATTTCGGTATTTCAGGTTAGTGGTGAATATGCCATGATTAAAGCGGCTGCAAAAAATGGATGGTTAGATAATGATAAAATTATTATTGAAAGCTTAACATGTATAAAAAGAGCAGGTGCCGGTCTTATTTCTACCTATTTTGCTAAAGAAGCTGCTAAACTATTGAATCGATAAATTGTAAGTAATAAATATTTTATAAGAAGCCTCTTTTATTTCGATAAGAGAGGTTTTTTATTTACAATAATAAAATAATTAATTCGAAAATTGTTAGAGGAAGTATCACTAAAAACAAAAAAGCATACTTAGTTATAAGTATGCTTTTTTTAATATTTATTGTCTAAATTATTTTTGTTGTTGATTTAACAAGATACCTCTATAATCGGTAATATCTGACTCTTGAACTAATGATCTTAAAAGTAAAGAAGGCATTTGTTGAGCATATTGACTCATTAAAGAGGTTTTAAGCTGTTTTTTGTCTCCAACTTGTCCTTTAGTAATCGATTTAGTTACAATTACATAAACTCCGCTTTTTCCTTCAATTGCTTTTGAGGTAATTCCTTGTTTTAACCCAAATGCAGCACCACCCACCTTAGGCTCAAATTCTCCGTTCACTGATGGATTATCAAAACTTATTGAAGCATTGCTTTTTGTAGTTTTAAATTCAGTTGCTAAGTTGTCAAGTGATTTGTTTCCTGAATTTACTTTTTCAGCAATTACCTTACCCAGCTTTTCATTCCTTACCTCAGTTTCAATTTCATCTCTAACTAAAGAAGGATCTGCTAACCCTTTACTAAATAAAGATGAAACTCTGGCTACAATATAACTTTGGTCACCCGTAGTGAATACTTCAGTATCACCAAGTTTTCTTTTAGAATCAAAAGCCCAAGCAATAATATCAGAATCTTTATCTGTGTGTAATCCGTTCAACATAGAACCAAAACGTACTATACCTCGTTGCTGTTGTGGTTTATAGTTAGATTTTTTAGCGAAATCAATAAATTCTCTTGATGACTTTCCTTGAATGGATTGTATGAAATTGGTTGATTGTTTACGGGCAGTCTCGATAGTTTCCTCAGAAGGTTTAATTTCTTTCGCAAGATCTGCTAGTTTATAAACAATTTCATCCGGTTTCCTTTGAGATATCATTAATACCAAATATCCCTGAGGAGTTTCAATAACTTCTGCTTTATTTGTAGGAGAAGTTTCTAAAAAACGTTGTAATTTTTTATAAGGAGCAGGAAAATCTTGAGCAGTTGTTAACTTCATTTCACCATTATTCGAGGAAGCCGTCGGATCGTCTGAATATTGAGAAGCTAATTTTGCAAAATCACTAGGATTAGCATTTAATTTTGCCGCAAGTTCATCCGCTTGTTTTTTTGCCTGATCCTTGTTTCTGGCAGTTTTAGGCTGTATTTGCTGAGCTCCGGTGTAACTTATTAATATATTTTTAGCAGTTACAGAATCCGTATTTTTTTTAGCTATTAATTTAGATAATACATAGTAACCATTATCTTTATAAGCATTAGAAATTTGTCCGATAGAAGCATTTTTTACCCAATTTTGTATGTTTTGAGGTAATTGCTTTTCGCTTCTGTATTGAGAGATAAAAGGTTTATCTGCAATTTGTGCGGTATTTAATTCGCTGATATATAGTGAATCATTTTTAACGGAACCAAATGCTTGAATGGTATCCCCTTCAATAATGGATTGAGACAATAAGGCATTTAAAGAGTGTAATGTGTGATTTTCATCGGAAGGAGTAGGTTTTGCAGAGAAATATACAAAATCTAGCGTTCTGTTTTCATCAATTTTAAATAAAGATTTATGTTTTTCAATATAAGCTTTTAAATCTTCATCTGTGACTTTAACAGGGTTTGATTTCTGATATGTATTATAATCGATTTTAACGTATTCAATATCTGCAATATTGGATTGATTTTGTGCTAAAAGTTCAATTTCCTTGTTATTGGTTAACATTCCGGAACCATAAGTCCCTAAATATTGTTTACCCATTGCTTGATAACCAAAATTCTTTTTTAAAGTCATCATAGTTTGGAAATATTCTCTGTATTGCGGAGAGGCATTTTGGCTTTCTTCCATTTTTTGAAATTCATCCTGAATCAATTTGGTATTAATATTTCCACTTTTATCTTTGAATTGAGGATTGTTAAATAAAGGAGAGGATTTGGCCATATTCCAAATCATTTTATCAGTTAAAATTAATCCTGAGGCATTAAATTTTTGCTCAATTAATTTTTGTTCAATTAACGAATTCCAAACTTGTCCTTCAAGTAAATTTTCCGGATATTGCCCTTGGTACTGAGAAGAAAGAAGACTAAGTTGACTATAATATTCCTGGCGTGAGATCGCTTCTTTGTTTACTTTTCCCAAAACATTGGGATCTTTCTTGCCAATTCTGCTCCAATCAATTCCACCTAATAAAAATAATAATAATGCTACAGCAACAAAACCTATTAATAACCCGTTTCTTTTTCTTATTTGTCCAAGAATAGCCATTTATTCGTAATTTAATTTATTTTAATTTACGAAATTACGGTTTCGACATGAAATATGAAAATAATATTTACCTTAATAGTCATTTTTAAAAATAAAAAAACCTCACAAGAAAAATCTTGCAAGGCTTTTAAAAATTAAATTTAAAAGTATAGACTATTTATCAATTGATCCGAGGACACGTTTCATAAATGCATTTAAAGCATTTTTTTCATCCATACCCTCTCTCATTAGCTTATTAACTTCAATAGCTCCGTACATATTAGAAAGCACTTCTCCTAAAACATCTAATTCTTCATCTTTAAAACCCGGAGCTTCCGTTAAGTTCTCTAAGGTTTCAATCGTTTCATTGATATAATCTTCATCATTATTTTCAATGAATTGAGTTAAATGTTTAATTATGGGTAACTTCATTTACTAATTCTTGTAAAGGTTCTATTTTATTTGTTTGTATTTGATTAACCAGCTTTCCGTCTTTAAAAGAAGCAAAAGTCGGCAAGTTGGTCACATTTGCTAATTTTCTGGATTCAGGAAATTTTTCTGCATCGACAATTAAAAAAGGAATGGTGCTGTTTTCTTCGCCAATTTTTTTAAATTTCGGCTTCATAATTTTACAGTTTCCACACCATGAAGCAGCATACTGAACGAGAACAATCGGAGATTCTTTGATAATTTCGCTTAAATTATCTTCTTGTAATTCTTGTACCATTTTTTTGTTTTTTTAAATTATGATTAATGAGAAGATAAATATTCCGATACTCCTTTACGATTGGCATTCATCGCATCTTTTCCTTCTTCCCAGTTAGCAGGACATACTTCACCGAATTTTTGAACATGAGTATAGGCATCTATAAGGCGTAAATATTCTTGAACATTTCTTCCTAATGGCATGTCATTAATACTTTCATGGAAAACTTTTCCCTCTTCATCGATTAAAAAAGTTGCTCTGTATGCAACATTGGATCCTTTTAATACCACAGTTTCATAATCTTCATCATATTCGGAAGATTCAATATCTAAAATTCCTAAAATATTAGAAAGATTACGTGTTGTATCTGCTAAGATTGGATAAGTAACTCCTTCTATACCGCCATTGTCTTTAGGGGTATTTAACCAGGCAAAGTGTACTTCGTTAGTATCACATGAAGCTCCTAAAACTATAGTATTTCTTTTTTCAAATTCAGGTAGTGCTTGTTGAAAAGCATGAAGTTCCGTGGGACAAACGAAAGTAAAATCTTTAGGATACCAAAATAATAAAACCTTTTTATTTTTTTTAGTTGCCTCCTCAAAAATATTGATCTTTAAATCATCCCCCATGTGATCCATGGCATCTATTGAAATGTTTGGAAATTTTTTACCTACTATTGACATAATTTTATTGTTTTGTTTATCAAAATATTATTTCATTTTTTACATTTCAAAATTAGTCAATAAAACAAAGTCCCTACGTTGTGTAAGCATAATTCTTTTTTATTGAAGAATAAAAAAAAACTATATACATAAAAAAATTTCACGATAACTTCCCGAATTTTTTATTAAGATAGTAAAAAAAAATAATTTATCCTATTAAATGATATAAACTCAAAAGGATGAATTATTAAAAGATATTGAAATCTGATAGTAATCGTTTATAAAGGCATGATTCTGCTAATTCAAATAAAGATTAAAGGCATTAAAATCTAAAAAATGAAGTGCAGAAGGGTTTTTTAATGATATAGGATTAGACTTTATCAATTGCTGTTATTAAGGAATGTTTAAATATTTATGAGTTTGTAAAGAAACTTGCCATTTAGGGTTTTTCATCACATAATCAATGATTTTTGGAGTAACTTTATTCCTATTACTCCATTCAGGTTGTAAATATAAAATGGCATTATCATTTACTTTAGAAGCCTGTTCTTCCGCAAAAATAAAGTCATGATTATTATAAACAATTACTTTTAATTCATTTGCTTTTGCGTACACACTTTCGAGAGGAAGGGCTGTTTTTTTAGGAGACAGACAGATCCAATCAATATGTCCCGATAGAGGATAAGCTCCCGAAGTTTCGATATGTATTCGGCAGCCCAAATTTTTTAGTCTGGACGTTAAGGGCTCTAAATTCCACATTAAAGGTTCCCCTCCGGTTAAAACAATGGTTTTCGATTGGGAAGCAGCTGTTTCGGCAATTTTATCTACAAAACTAACCGGATGAATAGAAGGATTCCAACTTTCTTTTACATCACACCAATGACATCCTACATCACAACCGCCTATTCTTATAAAATATGCAGCCGTACCGGTATATCTACCTTCTCCTTGAATGGTGTAAAAATGCTCCATAATAGGTAATGATAGACCGGATTCTAAATCCATAGTTATACTATCTTCCATTTATTTATAATTTTTTAGCAAAAAACAACTTGCAAAATTACAAAAAAGTAATTATTTATAAAGATTGCTTCCATCAATATAATTGAAGACTTCCGGAGGAAGCATGGGACGAACATTTTTATGTTCTTTAATCATGGAGCGTATTAAGGTAGAAGAAATTTCAATGATGGGAGCGGAAATTTTATGAATACGAGGATGGTCCATAGTTTGTTCCTTCTGAATACTGTTAATTCGAGGATAAACAAATAAGGAATGATATTTTAAAATTTGTTCATAATTTTTCCATTTATGAAATGAATTCAAATTATCTTCTCCCATTAGTAAAACAAAATCATAGGATGGATATTTTTCTTTTAGTACAACCAACGTATCAATGGTATAGGAAGGTTTGGGTAAAGCAAATTCAACTGAAGAAGATCTGAAATGAGGGTATTTTTCAATGGCAAGGTTTACCATTTCCAATCTGTGATGATCTTTTAACAGAGTAGATTTATTTTTGAAAGGGTTTTGCGGAGTTACAACAAACCAGATTTGAGTAAGGCCTGAATTTTCAATGATATAATTAGCAATGATTAAATGTCCTATATGAATAGGATTAAATGATCCGAAAAATAAACCAACTTTCATTCAACAAAGTTACAAATCCTCATAAAATTTAACATCTTTAATTTGAAGTTGATAAAAAGTTTTGCCTTGCCAATAATTTTCATATAAAGTGAAAACCATATCAAAAGGATATTTTTCAAATTTAGGCAAAAGATGACCCATTTTAAAGGCGATAGCTTCAAATGAATTTTTAATGGAATCTTGGAAAACAATAATTTTTAAATGGGAACGATCTTTACCCATAAGCGTATAATCGCCTCCAAAATAAACATTTCTGGCTAAAAATACCGGGCGCAAATTAGCCGGACCAAATGGAGCAAAATAACTGATAAGTTTGAAAAAACGTTTATTTATTACGGATAGAGATATTTCTTCGTCTATTTCAATAGTAGGCGTCCTTTGGCTTTCCTTAATCGTTTCTTTAACAACAGATTCAAATTTTTCTTTAAAGGGTAAAAAATTCTCTTTTTTTATCGAGAGCCCTGCAGCATACATATGACCTCCAAATTGTTCCAAATACTCAGAGGTTTTTTCCAAAGTTTTATAAATATCAAAACCGGTAACACTTCGAGCAGAAGCAACCAGGTCTTTATTTTTTCCTTCTGTAAAGACTAAAGTAGGCCTGTAATATTCTTCAATTAATCGGGAAGCTACAATTCCAATGACCCCTTTGTGCCATTTGCGATTAAAAACAATGGTGGAATAAGTGCTGGTTTGACCTGTTTTTATAATTTCTTGAATGGCTTCGGAAGTGATATAGGCATCAAGCTCTCGACGTTCGTTATTAAGCTCATTAATTTGAGTATAGATCTTTCGAGCTTCAATGTCATTAGTTGTAATAAGTAGCTTTACAGCATTGCTTGCATGGCTGATTCTTCCTGCAGCATTTATTTTAGGAGCTATTCCAAATACAATATTATTAATTGAAAAAGCTTCACGAGTTTCTTTGGGTAAAAAAACCTTTAAACCTACTCTGGGTTTTTCCAACAATTGTTTCAAACCAAATGCAGCTAAAATTCGATTTTCACCGGTTATCGGTACAATATCGGCAGCGATACTGATAGCTACTAAGTCTAAGTAGGGAAATATATCTTCCTGTGGAATTTGTTTTTGGGAGGACAAAGCTTGTATAAGTTTAAAGCCAACTCCACATCCACTTAAAAATTTATAGGGATACTTGCAATCTGATCTTTGCGGATCTAAAATAGCAACCGCTTCCGGAAGAACTTCATCCGGAAAATGATGATCGCATACGATAAAATCAATGTTTTTATCTTTTGCATAAGAAATCTTATCTTTTTCTTTAATTCCGCAATCTAATGCAATTATTAAGGAAAAACCATTAGCAGCGGCAAAATCGATGCCCTGATAAGAGATGCCATACCCTTCTTCATATCTATCCGGTATATAATAATCGATATGTTTATAAAAAGAATTAAGAAATAGATACATCATTGCCACAGAAGTAGTACCATCCACATCGTAATCTCCATAAATAAGTATTTTTTCATTAGTATTTATGGCTTTTTCGATTCTTTCTACAGCAATGTTCATGTCTTTTAGAAGAAAAGGGTCATGAAGTTGATCAAGCGAAGGTTTAAAAAAAGTTTTAGTTTCATCAAATGTAGAAACACCTCGTTTTAAAAGAAGGCTGGTAATTTCCACAGGGAATCCCAGTTCTTCAGCTAGTTTTTGGGCTTTATTTGGATCAGGTTGAGGTAAAATTAACCAACGATTTCGCATAGTTTACAAATGTATATAATTTTAGTAAATATGAGTACTTTGATTTTATCTTTTATAATTATAGAAGATTGGCTAAAAAAAGATTGAATGTTTTTATATATTTGATTAAAAATAAAATATAATGGAAAAATTAAGAATTTTATTCTTTTATGTATGGCTGTTTAGCTTATACTCTTGTAATCCGGGACCCGGAAAATTTAATGACAATTTAATGGAAAATTTAAATAGAGCAGACAGGGAATATACCACCTTTTATGCTTTGGTTGAACAGCACCCTGATACCGGTGACTTTGTTTCCGTCACCAAAAAAGGAAAAGTTGCTTCTGAAGAATTAGAAAAATTGATCAACAAAATTAACGGCTATGAAGTACCCAAAGATGGGGAAGATTTAAAAAACTTATGTGAAGAGTATATCCATAATATGATTACGTCGATAAAAGGATTTACTTCAAAAGAAAAATTAACAAAAGATCAATTTGAAAAAGCTCTGGAAGACATGGATGTAAATGAAGTTAAATTAAATGAAATTGACGGTAAAATTGTAGAAGCCCAAAAATCATTTGCCAACAAAAGAGGGTTTGAGCTAAAAGATTCATCATCAAATAAAAGATAAATATGGATAAATTTTATTATTGTTACCAAAGTGTTAAATAGTTAAGGAATTTAATTTCTCTTAGTTTTTTACAAACACTTAAATTTATTAATTTATTACCTTTGCTTAAATCAAAAGAAAGATGATTAACAAAGAAAAATTTTTACTCAAATCTTATGAACTGGGAATAATAAAATTTGGTGAATTCACTTTAAAAAGTGGGATTCTTTCTCCTTTTTACGTTGATTTACGACCATTAGCCTCCAGTCCGGAATTACTAAGCGAATTGTCACAACTTTTATTGGCTATGCTAAAAGATTGTAGGCACGAACTTATTTGCGGTGTTCCCTATGCGGCTTTACCTATGGCTACGGCGATGTCTTTAGAATCTAAAGTGCCATTAATTATAAAAAGAAAAGAGAGTAAAAATTACGGGACGAAAAAAATGTTGGAAGGGATCTTTAAAGAAGGACAACGTTGCGTACTCGTGGAAGATGTAATAACAAGTGGGAAAAGTTTGCTTGAAACGATAGAAGAGGTAGAAAAAGAAGGACTAAAAGTAAAAGATATTGTTGTAGTGTTAGATAGGCAACAAGGGGGTAAAGAATTATTGGAAAGCAAAGGATATCATGTTCACACTTTATTCAGTATTGAAAATGTAATTGATATTCTGTACAATCATGAATTTTTAAATCAATCACAAGTTGTTAAAATTAAAGACTTTCTTAAAGAAAAACCAACGGTACAATTAAGTGCTCCTCGATTAACCTATGAGGAAAAATTAAAATTACAGAATCATTCGGTTTCTAAGAAGCTGATCGAAATTGCATTATCAAAAAAAACCAATTTAATAGCTTCCTTAGATACCCATAAATCTGCAGAAATTTTAAAATTAGCCCATCAAATAGGGGATTCCATTGTGGCTGTTAAATTACATTCAGACATAATTTCAGACTTTACTGAAAATTTTATACACGAATTGAAAGAGATTGCTGCAGCTAAAAACTTTTTATTATTCGAGGACAGAAAATTCGGAGATATAGGTAATACACAACATATGCAGTTTACCGGAGGAATTTATAAAATTTCAGAATGGGCAGATTTAATAACCTCTCATGTTATAGCCGGAGAAGAAAGCTTACAAGTATTTGGTGAAAAAACCGGAGTAGTGACTATTGCAGAAATGTCGTCAAAAGGAACTTTAACAGATGAAAATTATAAGTCGAAAGCTATCGAAATTTCAAGTAAAGTATCCAATGTAATAGGATGTGTTGCCCAATCCAAACTACCTTCTGCTTTATTGTTATTCACTCCGGGGGTGAATTTAACTGAATCAGGAGATTCCAAAGGTCAGCAATTCAATACCCCTGAAAAAGTATTCTCCGACTATCATACAGATTTTATTATTGTCGGCAGAGGCATTTACGGAGCTAAGAATCCGGAAGAAGCTGCCAAGAAATATAAAGAAGAAGGCTGGAAAGCATATTTAAAGAATTGTTAAGATTACATTATTAAAAAATTTTGACGGAAAGAATTATAATAGGAATCGATCCCGGAACGAATGTTATGGGATTTGGGATTATTAGTGTAGTGGGTAATAAAATGAAGCTTTTGTGCATTGATGAGCTAATTCTTAAAAAGGTTGAATCCCATGCATTAAAGCTTAAAAAAATATTTGATAAAACCTTGTCGCTGATTGATACCTATCATCCGGATGAATTGGCAATTGAAGAACCCTTTTACGCTAAAAATGTTCAGTCTATGTTAAAATTAGGCAGAGCGCAAGGTGTGGCTATGGCTGCCGGCTTACTAAGAGAAATTCCTATTACAGAATATTTTCCTAAAAAAGTTAAAATGTCAATAACAGGAAACGGTAATGCATCCAAAGAACAAGTTGCAGGAATGTTAAAAACTTTATTGAATTTAAAAGATTTTCCTACTCAATATTTGGATGCTTCCGATGGACTGGCTCTGGCAGTATGCCACTTTTTAAACAGTAGAACTCCCTCATCGGCAAATACTTCAAAATCATATTCGGGGTGGGATTCCTTTGTAAAAAATAATCCAAAAAGAGTGGGCAGTTGATAAGGCCGTGAAATGAAAAAATCGATTGAAAGGTTTTTAATTAAAACTCAATTGTGGGTTTCTTTCATGATTTCTTTATTATGTCTATTTTTTGGAAGTTTAAACCACTCCGTAAATTACAACAGAATTGCAATAATTTTTTTTTCTGCCTTAGCTGCTTATAATTTTATTTGCTTTCAAAATACTTGGTCGCGAAATATCTTAAAAAAACTTTCTTTTCATATTTCAATCATCAGTTTAATACTTGTGGCTTTTATAATATGTAAGGAAAAAGATTTACTACAATTTTTTCATATTGCATTTATTGGAAGTATTGTAATCATGTATAATTCGGACTTTATAAAGATTCCATTTAGAAACATTCCTTTATTAAAAATTTTTATTATATCATTTGCATGGGCCTATGCGATTCTATATATAGGAAATACGGGTAATCGTAATACTCTCTCAGAATTTTTAATTCTGTATTTTTTTATCATAGGTATAACCCTGCCTTTTGATATTTGCGACATGAAAAAAGATGTTATTTGTACAATACCCAACTATTTAGGAATACGAAAAAGCAAAGGTATTGCTTGTATATGTTTATTTCTATCTGCACTAGTTTTTGCTTTGACTTTTTATAAGCAAAGCGATTTAATCTATGTGACAGCATGGGAAGTGGTGTGTATAATCAGTATGGGTATGGTAGTATTTATGGGAAAAACACATCAATTTTTTTACACCCGTTTTTGGATGGAAGCTTGTTCTGCCTTACCCATAATTATTATATGGTTGCAAAAAATAAGAGTCGTTTTATTTTATAAAACGACTCTTGCACTCATTAAAAGTTGTTATGAGTTTTAACGGAATCTATCTACAGATTTTATGAGCTTTTCATCCTTATTGATGTACTTATTTGCCATGGCAAGCAGAATAATCAGCAGGACCGGGACGAGTAGCTCAACACCTTTCTCAGGAAGTGTAGTGCTTCCTCCAGATGAATTTAGCAAATCATAAACCATAAAACCGATCAACAATACGTTTATAATTATATTTATATAATTAATTTTTTTTTGAACATTTCTGCTTTTAAAGCAGAATAGGGAAATAAAAGCTAACAATCCGATGAGGAACAAAAGGAACATATCTGTTAAATCATTAGGAATGAAATCGGTTATATAACCGACAGCAAATCCTAGTATACCGGCTAATGATAGATAAATACTTTGAATTCTTTGGATCAAAATTTCGCTTTTTTGAACAGCAAATGTATAAAAAATTAGCGTTTTAATAAAATATTTTGTAATATTGCTGAATAATCTACTAAAGATTAGTGCATTATTTTTCATAAAGTTACCACTTTATTCTTTTATAAAATAATCAAAATCAATATTTTACGTAATTTTCGAGTAATTTTAAAATCATACTAAACATAACTTATGTTTGAGGAACAAAAGCTTAAAGCAATGAAAGTGGCTGATTTGCAGTCTATTGCTAATGAATTAAAAATTAAAAGTTCAGGATTAAAAAAATCAGAATTAATTGAATTAATTTTAGCTCATCAAAACAAACAAACACACCACAATGAGTCGGGAAAATCAACCGATGAAGAGCCTATAGTAACGGAAAAAAGACAAAGAAAAAGAATACCTGCTAAACAACAGCAGAGAGATACTTTATTTTCTAAAGAAGAAGTGGTTGAAAATAAAAGTTCCCAAGATGATGACTCACTAATAGATGATGACGTTCAAAAAGAAGTTTCGGAAAATGATGAAGATTTTAAAATTGATATCCCGGTTTACAGAAAGCCGCAAGTTATATTAAGAAAAAGTGCAGATAGCACTCATTTTCAAAAAACTACAGTTTCTAAGGATGATAAAAAGCTTTTTGATGAAGAGCCTAAAACCAATTATCAAAGCCCGAAGAAAAACAATACTAAGGAATATGCTAACAGGCCGCATACCAATGGTAATAAATATCGTTCCTCCGATTATGAATTTGAGGGTATTATAAAAACAGAAGGAGTTTTAGAGATCACTCAGGACGGATATGGTTTTTTACGTTCTTCTGATTTTAATTACCTCTCATCTCCCGATGATGTATATGTTTCTCCTTCCCAAATTAAGCTTTTCGGACTTAAGACCGGAGATACTGTTACCGGAGAAGTTCGTCCACCGAAAGAAGGTGAAAAATTTTTCCCTTTAGTTAAGATTATCGAAATAAACGGGAGAGATCCTTTATTTGTTAGAGATCGAGTATCATTCGAGCATTTAACTCCCTTATTTCCTGAAGAAAAATTTAAATTAGCAGGTAAAGGAGCTACTTTGTCAACTCGTGTGGTAGATTTATTCTCACCTATTGGAAAAGGACAAAGAGGGATGATCGTTGCTCAACCTAAAACAGGTAAAACAATTTTACTGAAAGATATTGCCAATGTAATTTCCATAAATCATCCGGAAGTTTACATGATTGTATTATTGATTGACGAGCGTCCGGAAGAGGTAACCGACATGCAAAGAAGCGTCAAAGGAGAAGTAATTGCTTCAACTTTTGATGAATCAGCCGAAAAACATGTAAAAGTTGCCAATATTGTTCTGTCTAAAGCACAAAGAATGGTGGAATGTGGACACGATGTAGTAATATTGTTAGATTCCATTACCCGTTTGGCACGTGCTTATAATACGGTTTCACCGGCATCCGGTAAAGTACTTTCCGGAGGGGTGGATGCCAATGCACTTCATAAACCTAAACGTTTCTTTGGAGCAGCAAGAAATATTGAAGGAGGAGGTTCTCTTACCATTATTGCAACGGCATTAATAGATACCGGATCTAAAATGGATGAGGTAATTTTTGAAGAATTTAAAGGTACCGGTAATATGGAGCTTCAACTGGATAGAAAAATTGCTAATAAACGTATTTATCCGGCTATTGATTTGGTTTCGTCTTCTACCCGTCGTGACGATTTATTATTAGATCCGGTTTCTCAACAAAGAATGTGGATATTAAGGAATCATTTAGCAGATATGAACCCATTGGAAGCTATGGAGTTCTTAAAAATGAGATTAGACCGATCTCTTTCCAATGAAGAATTCTTATTAACGATGAATCAATAAAAATAGCTAATAAAAAATATAAAATATAGAAGATAAAAAGGCTGTTAATTTAACAGCCTTTTTTATTAATAAAAATCTAAAACTAGGATAGTTATATTTGAAATTTGAAAAAGTTTTTTATATAACAAATATAAGCTAAAATTAATTATTTCATAAATTTAGAACGACTTCTCATTTGAGGGTTGATCATATTGCTTCTCGAAACATTTACTCTTTTCATTTGTTCTTTCATCATTTTAATTTGATCTCCCAGCATGTTGGAAGTATCTAATTTTTTAGCTTCACTTAAAAAACGTTCTGCCTCATTTTTATTGCCTCTCATCATAGCTCCTGCCGCCAAATTTAGTGTAGCCAATGCGCGATCGTGTTTAAAGCTTAAACCGTAATCCAAAGCTGTTTTCATATACGATTCGGCCTTAGCAGCATTGCCTTGAGCCTCAGTAATCCCCATAAGATAGTTATAATATCCGTATTGTTTTCTTACTAATTGACTTTTCACATTAGTAATTTTGTCCAACCAGGAACGAGCACCTACAAGATCTTGTTTTCTCAGTTTCCAAAAAGCCAATAAAATATATTCGTTTCTGAAAAATAATAAAATAGGCACGGCAGAAAGAATAACCAATAGAATTCCTAATCCTATTTGACGATTAAACATCAGATAAATGCCCAATCCGATTATGAGGGCTGCAATAACAAGTTTTATATATTTATTCATGGTAAAGTCTTCAAATTTCGACAAAGGTAACAATAAGTGTTGAAAAAATAAGGATTAATAAGAAGGTGAAAAGTACTTTTAATGAAAATAGCACAAAAAAATAAGTTAACCTATCAACCAGTTATTTAATCTTATTTATTTGTATATCCGAAATTTTTTAAATCCCGATCATTGGATCTCCAATCTTTTTTTACTTTGACATAAAGGTTGAGGAAAATCTTTTTATTAAAAAATTTTTCTAAGTCTAGCCGAGCTTCCGTCCCTACCTTTTGAATTTTTTGTCCTTTATGACCGATAAGAATGCCTTTTTGTGTATTTCTTTCTACATAAATAGTCGATTCAATACGGATAATATGATCTTCTTCTTTAAAGCTTTCGGTAACGACTTCTACAGAATAAGGAATCTCTTTTTGATAATTGAGCAATATTTTTTCCCGAACGGTCTCATTCACAAAAAAACGTTCCGATAAGGTGGTAAATTGTTCTTTATCATAATAAGGAGGCATTTCCGGCAATAAGCTTTTAATTTTTGGAAGAATTAATTCGGTATTGAGAGAATGTAAGGCAGATATAGGAAGAATTTCTGCATTTGGTAATTGGTTATGCCAAAATGCAACGCTTTCTGAAATAGTTGAAGCATCTTTAGCTTTATCAACTTTATTTAGTAATACAATAACAGGTATTTTTGCCGAATTTAATTTTTTAACTAAAAATTCAGAAGGATTTTTTTCTTCGCCAAATTCTGTGATAAATAAAATCAAATCAGCATCTTCAAAAGACTCTTTTACAAAATCATTCATTTTTTCCTGCAACTCATAAGCAGGATTTTGTATGATTCCGGGGGTGTCGGAAAATATAATTTGTGTATTTTCATCGTTCCAAATTCCATATACTCGATGACGGGTAGTTTGTACTTTTGGAGTTACAATAGATAGCTTTTCTCCTATTAATTGATTTATCAAAGTGGATTTTCCTACATTGGGTTTACCTACAATGCTGACAAATCCTGATTGGTGTGACATGAAATTAATTTTTTGATAAAATTATAAAGTTATTTAGTATTGGAACGATATTTTTTATTCAAGGCTTGTAAAATAGCCCAAGTTTCAGCATCTACATTGCCATCAGCCTTTTCAGGTCTGAAATGCCATTGAAATGCACGGATAGTTAGAAATGTATTTTTGTCCCATTCTCCGGTTAAATCTATTTTATAACCGTATTTTTTAAGTGCTTTCTGAAATTCCAATGGAGAACTGTAAGGGTAGGTATCCGGAATATATTGTGTCAAATAATACTCTTTGTCATACTCCTCATACCAAGCTCCAATTCCATACTGAGTATATAACTCTTTCCAAGGAAACATAGGCCCGGGATCTTGTTTTCTTAACGGGGCTATGTCACTGTGCCCCACAACATTCACAGGGTCAATCTCGTAACGATTAATAATGTTCTTGGATAAAGTCGCAACTTTCTTAATCTGATATTTTGGAAAATAAGTAAATACCAAAGAATCTTTTATTTTGGTATATCCTTTATTTACGATTTCAATACCTACGGAAGTATCATTTAAATTTTCTGTACCGTTCCATGAGCTCACTCCCGCATGCCAGGCTCTTTTGTCCTCACTAACTAAGATATCAATGGTATCGTTCGGCTGGTCTGTGATTAAATAATGAGCGCTGACTTGCCCTTTTTTAGCCAATATCTTAACAGAGGTTGGATAATCTGAAACTGTATAGTGTAAGACTAAAAATTTAATTCTTTCATTAAATGCGACGGAAGGGAAATTTTTTTGAGAAATAACATATTCCGGAAGGTTGGCTTGGGTAATAATATGATATTTAGGATTAGCATGGGTTATATATACAGTATCTCTAATAACCTTGCTATCAACGATAATCTTTTTTTGTGATCCACAGCTTACTAAGAAGAAGAGTGTACAGCACAAAATGTTGAATTTTATTATTTGTATCATTTATTTTATTATATAATAACAAAGTTAAAAAACAGTAAAATAATTATAAGTCAAAAATTTTAAAAAAATACTTGCATATGTAAAATCTTACATTTACTTTTGCACTCCAAATTAGTTGGAATTCAGACTAAATTTGGAGAGTTGCCGGAGTGGTTAACGGAGCAGTTTGCTAAACTGTCGACAGGAAACTGTCGCGTGGGTTCGAATCCCACACTCTCCGCATTAACACACAAGGTATATTCGGGGTGTAGCGCAGGTGGTAGCGCATCTGGTTTGGGACCAGAGGGTCGCAGGTTCGAGTCCTGTCACCCCGACTTGATAAATCAGAAAGGGGTCGCGTAGCTCAGCTGGATAGAGCATCTGCCTTCTAAGCAGACGGTCAAAGGTTCGAATCCTTTCGCGATCACAATATAACTATAAAGACTTTCAATTTTTTGAAAGTCTTTTTTATTTTCTACAAAGTAAAGCATAGGTACAACAATTTTATAAAAACTATTTTTCTTTTCTATACTTTCCTATTCTGTCTTTTTCTTAACTTTGGGTATATGGAAAGTACCATAGAACAACCAGTAGTGTTTTTTGAATCTTTTATTTTAAATGGAGGATTAGAACTTTTCAAAGAAAACTATATTCAGGATATTTTATCTAATTCAGGATATTATTTTACAGGGATAGACAATAGTGTGGGGGTAATCACTTTTTTAGATGTAGATAAAAAGGGAAATACTATTGAGCAATCTTACAGTTAAAGCAGAGAATTAGAAACTATTTTACATAAAGAGTTTATTCAGTCTAAACTTCTTATTAATAGAGCAGCTGTACAATTTAATTTTGCTTTAGAGCCAGATAAAGAATCAAATTACTTTCTATTAATTCAGAAGTCTATCCAATATATTTTAGATAGAGGAAAAAAACAAATAGAAAAATTTACTGTTATATTAAAACCACTTAAGGGTATTATAGATTATTGTAATAATAAATATTTAAAAGGGAATAAGTTAATTATTAATATTCCTCATTTAGAATTCTCAACAAATAATAGACAAGCAGTCCCTAATACTAATACTATGTTTGATATTTTAGGTTATTTACAAGGAGAAAATGATAAGAAGGAGAAAATAATGTCTAATGGACAGTATGACTTAATAATTACCCATGTACAATCCTATATTAAAACTAATCAGATACCCGAAATTCCTGTAAAAATAGAACCTCTTAATATTTCTAAAAATTTACTATGTTTTACTTTTTACGTTCTTCATCAAAAAATATGTCCTACTTTTCCTAAAAATGAATTTGTATGTTTTCTAAAGAATCTATTTAAAGAATTTGAAGCAGGAAAAATAGATACTCTCTTCAAAAAATTTGCTTCTACAGATAAAGTTACTATTTATGGAGTAAAATTTATTCCTGAAATCATTAAAAAAGAAGTGAGAAATAAAAGAGAGAAATAAGTATCACTACTTTTTTTTATTATCACCCCTAATCCTCCCTTAATCACCCTTTTTCTACTTTCATAACTCCCTGGAAATTTGTCCCAGAAAGAATAGGGCTAATCTATTCTCTTAAAAAATTAAATTTATTTTAATGATGGAAGAAAAAATATTCCGGGAAATTAAAGAACTGAAAGACCAAATAGAGTCTTTAAGTCTCTCCACAAAAGAGATTTTAACTTTGGAGGAGGCAGTTATCTACTTGCAAGTAAGCAAGTCTTATCTCTACAAACTTACATTTAAGAAGGAGATCCCTTTTTATAAGCCTTCGGGAAAACTGATTTATTTCAAAAGGTAGGATTTAGTGAATTGGATTCTGAACAATAAGCAGATGTATAATCAAGAAGTAGAAAATGACATATTTAATTCTTTAAAAAGAGGTAGGAATGGAAAATAAAGTGGAGGATGTTCAATTTTGGATTGAGATAGAAGATGAAAAGGGAAACATAACTATTATTATTGAAAAATCAAAATTTATTGAATTTTTAGAAAAACGAAACTATAGAAAATTGGTTCAAAACAAAGATTTTCAATTGATTAAAATTACTGAAAGTTCAATTATAGCAATTGTAAAAGAGCACACCATAAGGGAGGAGGTAAAGAAACATTTGTATGAAATAGATAAACAGATTGTCTGGGAAGAGTTTTTACGGTCAGATTATTTATCAAAAAAATTTATTGAAGGTATAGACAGTATAACAATCGATTTTGATTATGGAACACGAGATATAGCTGTTTTCTTTTATAATAATGGTGTATTGAATGTAACAGCTAATAATATCCATATAATTCCCTATGCAGATTATAAAGGATATGTATGGGAAGATCAAATATTGAAAAGAGATTTTATTTCCCAAGGATTTGAGGATTGTGAATTTAAACAATTTTGCTGGAATGTTGCGGGTCAAAAAGAAGATAGAATTATACCATTAGAGACTATAATATGGTATTTATTGCATACTGATAAAGACCCTGCCTTTACTAAAGCTATTATTTTGATAGATGAGATTATTGATTTGGAAAATAATAAATCAGAAGGAGGAACAGGAAAAAGTTTAATTGCTGGATCTATAGGGGAAATTATACCCACTCTGAGAAAGAATGAAAAACTGTTAAAAACAAATGATAGATTTTTTTTCTCGGATGTAGACCCTCAAGATAAGTTAGTTGTGTTTGATGATGTGATGAGGGATTTTGATTTTGAATCTTAATATTCTATGATTACAGGGGATATGCCTATTGAAAAGAAATATAAAAATCCTGTAGTAATTGATTTTAAAGATGTTCCTAAGGTAATGATTACTTCAAATTATGTAGTGAGTGGTACTGGAGGTAATTCAGAAGCCAGAAGAAAGGTAGTGTTTGAAGTAAATTCTTATTATAGGAGAAATCCTTCAATTATAGAAGAATTTGGGCATAGGTTTTTTGATGATTGGGATAGAGAAGAATGGTTGAAATTTGATAATTATATGATGTTCTGTGTACAACAATTTTTAACTTATAATCTTATTGAAGCTCCTTCAATAAATGAGAGTAAAAACAGATTAATAAAGGAAACCGATACCGATTTTGTATATTTTATGGATACTATTTTGGAAAACTCGAAGGACTATGAAGGAGAGTCTAAAGACACTATGTTAAGATTCAACAAAAGTATTATTCTTCAAAAATTCAAGGATGAGAACCTCGAAAAGGAAGAATTGATTTCTCCTAACAAATCTAAAAAATGGATTGATATTTATGCCGAGAATTAGAACATTACAACAGAACATCAAAAAAGTGACGGAAAAGCCTATGTTATTTTTCATAATGTTGTGAATATAAAATAATTATAAAGTAGATTACGTGATTTATTAAATAAGTGCCAAAGTGCCATTTTTTTTGGAAACTAATTTTAGCGGCTCAGATTTTAGAGCCGCTTTTTATTTACAATAGGCAATAGAGAATGATAAATCTGATAATTAATTTTAGATTCTGACTTATAGAAGTATTGATTGATTTTAATATAATCAGATAAGAATATCTTATCTATTTTTAATATATCTGATTCTTTAAACTCCAAAATTACAGCAATTAAAATATCCCAATAGAATATAAGTTCTATACCAATAGGTTTAACATCAAAAACTACTATTTTATTAGTATAAATATAACTATCATACCCTCTTATCCTGTCATTAATTGGCTCTAAATCAAATTCCCAGTTTTCATATTCCATTCCTAACTGAAAAGGTGTATCTGTTTTCATATTATTAATTTTTGGGTATAAAAAAACCACCTACTTTTAGGTGGTTATAATTAAATGTTTATTGTTTTAAAAGGAAACAAACCAACCCGCCCATAAATAACCTATTATATCTCTAGATTTCACTTTATAAAATTTATTATTATATTTTTCTAATATAATTACTGAATTATTTATTGTCTGTCCTATTATTTTTTCTCCTTCTCCCATTGAAGGTTTATCATTTATTGGGCTGAAGGAATAAACTTTTTGAATCCCTGTAAAATTTTTTGAATAAGAAGGATATTCTTTATATTTAACTTCTTTAGGTTTATATCCTTCAGAATTTACTTTTGTTTCTTTTTTGGATATTTCACTGTTTACATTGATATATTTTTCATTCTCAATTTGTTGTTGTTTAAGAGCTAATATCTTTAGTATTAAATCATAATTTGGTTGATAAATAAAATCATCTAAAAATTTAGGCTCTGTTGTTTCATATCTTTTTCTATCATGATTACTTTGCTTATTTTGAGATTCTGACTTCTGTTTGGCTAAACCATCAGTAAATCCTCTTTTATGACCATCTTGATAATTATCTAAACTTTCCTCAATTTTTGGAATTGGTGGTATGGGAGATATAGGTTTTATACAACCAATTCCTTTGTCATAACAATAACCTTCACCATAACCAATATTATAACCTCTTGAAAAATCTGATTGTGCATTTACAGATAAAACACAAAAAATCGCTATTAATACTATAATTAATTTTTTCATAACTAAATATTTTTAGATTATTATTTAATATTGCCATATATGGCATTAATTTTTACAAAGATAAAGATTTACTTGACTTGTCAAATATGTCAAGTATGGAAAAACTGGAATTACTTAAAACTGTAGGTAGAAAAATTAAAGAAATAAGGGAATCCAAAGGATTAACCCAAGTAGATTTAGTAGGAAAAATAGAAGGCGAAATCGATACTACTAATATTTCCAGAATAGAGTCAGGAAGAACTAATCCTACTATTTTCACTTTATATAGAATAGCTATTGCTTTGGAAGTTTCATTAAAAGAATTATTGGATATAGAAGAATTGAACTAAAAGAGCTATTAATTATAATCTGTAATTTTTTAAAGTTTTTGATTTAGTTATAAATTAGGATGTGAACTCTTTTCCTGTTCATATGTAATTATTAAAATATTTTTATCTATAAAAGACAATATTTTATTCTATAATTATTTATTACCAGTACTGGCGTAGAATATATTATTTCTCCACTTTTTTATTGTTTCTATCCAAAGAGATGTTAAAAACTTATTCTTTAATTCCATTACTCAGATTTTCCAATTTCTATTATATAAAAAAGGAAAAATTGAGCAGGACTTTTTAAATAATAGTATCCGAATTCTACTTTGTTATATTATATATATCACAGTAAAATTTGTATAATAGTATATTTTCCAACCTTACTGGTAATAAATAATAGGTAGGAAAATCCTTTTTTACTTATATATAGTATTTGAAAATTACAATTTTTCTTAATAATGACTCTACAGTAGATTTCTGATTCTTTTACAAGAAAAATCCCTTATCTGCAAAGCTGAAATAAGTTTCTTTGGTTATTACCAAATGGTCTACAAAAATTAAATCTAATAGCTTACAAGCCTGTTGTATTCTTTCTGTCAAATCCCAATCACTTTTAGAAGGATTTGGATTAGAACTCAGATGATTATGTATAACCACAATAGCAGAAGCATTCGCTTTTAGAGCTACACTCAATATAATTCTTATATCTACTAAACAGGCAGAAATTCCTCCTTTAGCTAAACTGTAATATCCTAATACTATATTGTTTCTATTCAAATACAGTACTTTTACTTCTTCCTGTAATTCAATATTTTTGTTGTTCCATATAGATATAGCTAATTCATAAAGTTGGTTACTGTTTTCTATTTTTATTTTCTCCGGGTTCTTATTAGTATAAGATACTTTGATTTCTGATACTTTCATATTCAATTACAAATAAAAAAACACAATCATTTCCTGTTCAGTATTCTATGATACTGTCAAATACAAAAAATGGATGTATTAAATTGTTAAACAAGTACTTCTTCATTTAGGGAAAAAGCATTATTTTTTGCTACTTCTCTCTGAGAATAAGAAGAATTTCTCTGTTGGATTATAGACTTATTTTGCGGTACTGGTGAATTGCTTTCAGGAACATAGGTATATCGATGAGTAAGGAATAAAACTTCTCCAGTATCTTTTACCGTATATTCATAAGGAGTACACTCCTGTTTTTCTATCATTCCTGGTATTTCTGAACCAATTAAGGATTGACAAGTTAATTCATCAAAAGTGCAGGACAAATAAGCCTTTTTAATGGTTGCATAATAATTTCCTGTTTTCTGGCTTAAGAGCATTTCTATTCCACCAGAAATTGCCAATACAAAGAAGGAAGTCCAATCTTCTTTGTTTCTTTCTTTAAAATTGATAATTGTTACCATTGATTTTGAGTTTTTGAGTTAAAAATTACTGCCAGAAATAAAGTATTCCTACTGAAAAATTACAGTTATCACCTTGAATTTAATTTACAGACTGGGAAAATTTGTTGATTATTAAACTGGTAGTGGGGAGTTTGTCCCTGAAAATTAGCGGGGGTCTTTCATACAGGGGGAGTCTTGAATTCACGAACCTTTTAAAAATTTTAAAGTCAGAAAAATTTTTAGGAAAAATTTATTTTAGAGTAAATTTTTAGATTATTTTAAAAATATGTCAACAATTATTTTGAATATGTTGGTAGGTATATATTGGTAAGATGAAAAAAGATTTACTTTATGATCCTTTCTAATATGTTACAAGCTAATTTACTTAATGGAGATTTTTGATCTTCTACAGGTTTTTCTTCAATTTTTCTTTTATGTAAAATGTATTGAAATGCCTGATGCCACCTAATTGAATCTTTATATCTATCTATTCTATCTCTATGATTTTGTCTCATATATATTAATATCAAGCCAACAATCATAAAAAATAAAACCAAAATACCATAGATAATACTGAGCATAAAATTTAAATTTTCAAGCTTTCGGCTTTCATCTTCTTTAGGAATTAAACCCTGTATAATAAACATTAGTAAAGGAAATATAATTGATACAACAAGCGAAGTACTTCCTATTAAATTGGAATAGTTGATTTTAGGTTTATCTTTAATCTCATATTCAATAACAGAAAGGAAGTATTGTATTTTCTCAGCAGGTGTATTTTTAAATTTCTCGTATAGCTCATCAAACCAATATTGTTTTAATATTGCATTATCCCAATCTATGCCTGAAATAGCTGTTAGATTTATTTTTAAAAATATGTTGGGTTTATACTTTGCAATTTTTCTCTTATTTTTAATATATTTTATTCTGCTGTTGTTATGTATATAGTTATATATGAAAAAATATAGTGAAAATATAAAGGTAGTTACCATTGTCAACATATAATTTTCAAACTCTAAGTATATGACTAAGAGTATAATTATTATAAAAATTATTAATACTGGTAATAAAAATAAAAGGGTATTTTTATTATCATTGTTTAACTTTTTCTCGCCTATAATTATTTTAAGAATTGAATTTTTAATTCTAAATTCTTGTAGTTCTTTAAACATACTAAATTACCCTATACTTTCAAAACTATTGTTTTATATTAATCAATGAAGTCTTTGACTGTTACAAAACTTCTACCTCAAACCATTCTCCATATTCATGGTATATCAGCTTCATTTTCTCCTGATTATTTTTATTGGATAAAATATAAGAATAGGTTTCCTTTTCTTTTTTAGCGTCATCTTCCTTTACATAATCCAGAAAATTCTGTACTGTATTTACTGTTAAAGTCCCAAAATCTGTAGTTAAATAGGTTTGATTATCCGTTTTTTTTGTAGTGAATTGAAATGGTGTATTTTCTAAAAAATTAACTTTTATTGATTTATTTTTAAAACTCTCTTTTTCTCTAAAAAAACTAAATCTTTGCAATCTTGTATCTAAAAAATTAAATATATTCCCTTCAAATTCCACCCTATTTTTATCTGTTAAAATCCATATCCATCTCTTTATATTTTCCTCAAAATGAAATAAATATTTTGTATTTTTCTCATTATCCTCAAAGTTATCAATTACATAAAATCTATCTGAATCATTACTTTCTTTTAAAAATTCAATTTTAGGGGTAGTATTTCTCTCATTTTTAACATCTATTGTATGATTATTTTTACAATTTATGAAGAGTAAAAAACAAGCTAAAATTATATAAAAATACTTTCTCATAAGGTAATATAATTAGTGTCCTGATAAATAATTTCACTTTCAAAAGGGTGGCAACCATAGTAATGCTGTAACCAGAAAAAAGCATTTAAATTTGGAGTATCTCCCTTAATATGTTTTTTAAAATAATTCTTGCCAAAATCTTTAATTCTTTTTATGGATTCCACAGGACTTGGCCAGTCTATATCACACTGGTTTATAAAATCCTGTAAACTTCCTCCATTAATATCTCCCCAGTCTGCTCCATACCAATCTCCAATGTACATCTTGGTTTTCACTTTATAGGTGTTGGGAAACTGTTCTTCTATTTCCAGGTCTACCTTTATGGTCTGAGTTCCTCCCATTAATCCATAATAATCATAACTATAAATATCAGATATAATACTGAAATTAGGTCTAAATTCTGAAAAATTTAATTCATTTAAGAAAATATTTCTTATTTCATCTCCATCCTTAGTTTCTATGGATTTTTCTTTCAGCATATATTTAATTACTTCCAGATAACTTTTAAAATATTCCTGAAAATAAGGGTACGAATGTAATTTTTGAGACAGCTTGCTGTTTTCATCAAAACTGAGCTTAGACAATCTGTCTGTATAAAAATTATCTACCACCTTGTTTTCTATATCATCATCATCAGAAAGTACCTGGCGTGTTCCTGCTGCATATTCATAAAACCATTTTATCCATTTCTTCCCATATCCTTTCAATATTTCTACATTCTGCCTTCCTGTGGCATTCAGATTGGCTTTCAGTTCTTCTTCTGTTACTTTGGTATTTATAGCTGAAAAATCCAGATTTCCTTTTTCATCCTGTTTTTGCAGTTTTCCCCATTTTTTAGTGCCTTTGTAATAAAAAACATATTTCTTTTTTCCTGGAAAATTCTTTTTGTCAGGAACAGAAACAGTAGTAGCAGTCTTGTTTTTAGGGATTTCTATCTTGGGAGTAAGAAATACTACTTTATCTTCCAGATGCAGGTAATTGGCATGATAATTTCGGTAACCGGAATCCAAAATATATTCCTTCTTTCCTTTGAGTTTTACCATAGCATAATAACTCCCTGTTTTCCTTTTTCCATACCAAAAGGAAGAATCCAAAATAGGTAAGGTTATTTCTCCATTAATTACCTGTGTATTATATTCTTTTACATGATTATAACTTTTATCATCTACATATTCCCGTATTTCCACAGTTACCTCTTCTCCATTCAATTCCCAGGTTACCATATGAAGGGTGAGTATATTCCCATAAGCTGCTGCGTCAGGCTTATTCTTGATGTTCTCTTCCTCAGCATTTTTCCTCCAGGAAGATTCCCGGATCAGTTTCTCTGACTGCGAAGCAATGAGTACTCCCTGTATGGTTACAGTACTTCTGACAGTAAGATATACCGTGGTTTTTCCTGCAAACTGGGAAGAGGTGGTTACTTTTACGTGAGCACCTTTTTTATATACATTCTGATATACAGGTTTGTTTTTCTGGTCAAACAAGCTCCAATAGATTCCTTCCTTACCCTGAGTAATAAAGTCATACGAGATTCCTGCTTTAAGAAATAAAACAGAAATTGAGAATTTGGTGTCTCCACTTACTTTCTTATAGGCACTTTTAGGCTCTGAACTTTTTTTATAGAGTAAAATCATAGTTTTATTCTAAGGTTATAAAAGTTTTAAGTTTTTGCTGATATTCCTCTGTTTCTTCCATATCCTGAATATCTATGAGAGGATTTAACTGGTTCTGGATTTTCCTGTCGGCATTTTTAAAGTTCTGAAAAGAGGGTTCTTCTTTTTGTCCATGATGGGTAATAGATATGCAAGGAGTTCCAGCTATAGCACAAACAGCTTTGCTGTCTTCCAGTAATACTTTTCTCTGATTGCTTAATGTAACCTTTTCATAAAACCCTATCCATTCTATAATGTTTACTTTACAGGGTGGAGGGGGACTTCCTAATTTAGTACAGCTTCCAAAGGAATTATTCCGTAAAGTAGAAGAACCAATTTCTTTAGTAGTAGCAATAGCTTTTTCTTTCCCTTCCGCATCATTGGCAAAATCATGAGCATGGGTTTTCACTAATAAAGTATCTGGTGTATTTCCAAACAGGCATGTACAGGTTGCCCCTTGCACTATAATATATTTTTCTGCCATCTTCTCTTTATTTTTAATTAGTCGAATAGAAATGATTTCCTGTTTGTATCCGGTTCAGAACTGGGACTTACTTCTGTTTTAGGTTCATGTATCTGAAAAGCCCTGATTTGCACTTTCTGTTCTTTTTCTAATAGTAGACTACATTCCAGAAATAAAGAATCTATTTTATAATGATTATAATCCAATACATACCAGGAGTTATATATACCTTCCAAAGAATTAGTTAAAGTTTCTTCTGAAAAGGAAGGATAATGATGTTCTTTCTCCAAATCAGTAGGGGTTCTTGTATCAGAAACAGCTCCTGTAAAAGAGAGCTTAATCTTCTGCTTTTCCTGCTGGTGTTCTATTCTGATTTCAACAGAATATTTTATAAAAGGTATGGAAGGAATTAGTGGGAAATATTTTTCTGAAACAGGATTTCCCTCTACTTTATAGTCCTGGTAAATTCCATTAAAGAAGGAATGTAAGAACCAGTCTTTTTTTACCTGCTCTACTAAATCTGTTTCCTTAGAGATAACAGATTCATTGAGCTGTATGAATTTTTCCAATTCTTTTCCTGCAAAATAGTCTCTGATTTCTTTTTTTAAAAGTTTCAATCTGCTTTTGATTTCAGAATAGTTATTAATCCCTAAAATCTTACCAGTACCATCCAATAATAATTCTAAGGGATAGAGTACAGAATTTAGCTTTTCTGCCAAAACTTCTGCCATTAAACCGGGTTCTTTATGATTGATTAAAAAATCTTCTTTAGTCAGTAAAACCAGGTTTCTTTTCAGCCATTGTATATAGGTGGTATAACTTAAAGAATTTTCTTTACTGCCTTCATAAGAAGTAACTGATACATGATAGGTAGTTTTTTGTAAGGAAGGATTCAAAATAAGGGAAAGGGAATTCTCTTTGTTTAACTCTGTTAAATTCTGGCTGGTAATTTCTGAAGCAGGGAGATAAAGGATTTCTTTAAGATGGGAAGGTAGTTTATTTGCAATAAGGTCATTTAGTTCACAATGGGTATTATGAAAATTCCTAAGCTCATAAGGAGTACTATCCAATCTCTTAGATATATTTTCTAATGTATCTCCTTTTTGGATTTTATAGGTTTTATGATTCATATTTATCCCTTATCTGATTCTGACAAAGATAGGATAAAATAAAATCCCAGCAAGAAAAAGATAAAAATATTGCCAAATATGGCATGTGTGTTATGGAATACAAGATATTATATACATATTCCCAAACCAAATATTTTGAAAATTTTATGTATTTTGAAAATTGTTTAAAAGAGGAAGAAATATCTTTCTTTAAGAGAGATTTGCTCATTCATTAACTTTTTAAAAATTTTAAAAGTATTTTTTTAAGAAATTATTTTACAACTGGGATTTTAGTTTTTTATTAAGTAGCTTTGTACTTTGGAAAGTATTTCTTATGAAGTTAAATCAATTATTAGAGAAACTAAATCTATCAGATAAAGATGGGCTATTTTTCTATGATGATTTACAAAATAAAAAAGCTGATTTTCTTTCAATTAGGTTAAAAGAAGTATTTTCTGAAAGTGTTAAGCCTGATGCTTTTTTCTGCGTAAACAATGAACCGTTAATTTTATTTTTTGAAAAAAAGAGAGATTTAAAGAGGTTAGAAAAGCAAATATGGAATCTTAATCAATCTCCTGCAATATTTATAAAAGAGGGAAATCAGTGGTTGATAAAGAACGGGTTCAAATTTTTAAAGTCTACTGAGAGATTAGAGGCTTTAACCCCCAATAAAAAAATTTCTGATTTTGAATATTTTGAGTTAATTACAGGGAAAAGTTGGGAGAAATACAAAAAGGATTTTGAACAGAAAAACAGAGTAGATTCTTATCTGCTTAAAAATATTGAAGATGCGAGGGGTGTACTAATAAAAACTGGTAGACTACATCCTAAAATAGCAAATTCTTTAATAGGTAGAGTTATTTTCATTAGATATTTGATTGATAGGAAAGTTGTGTTAAATAAATATGGAATTACTCAAAAAGAAGATTTTTACAAGATACTCTCTAAACAGGAAGAAACATATAAATTCTTTCAGCAAGTAAAAGACGATTTTAATGGAAATCTTTTTCCATTAGAATATGAAATAGATCAGCAAAAAATATTTGAAAAAGATAAAGTTGATGAGAATCACTTATCCATAATTATTAGTTTATTAAAAGGAGATAAAATACATAGTGATAGTAATATAGAAGCTTCTCTATTTGATATTTACGATTTTTCAATAATTCCCATTGAGTTTGTAAGTAATGTGTATGAAAAGTTTATTGGACTTGATAAACAGGCAGATAGTGGTGCATATTACACACCTTTATTTTTAGTGGATTATATTCAAAAAGAAACTGTATCTAAATATTTTAAAGAAAATCCAACAGAATACAATTGTAGAGTTTTAGACCCTGCTTGTGGTTCAGGAATATTTTTAGTTGAAACATTAAGACAAATCATTTATCAATATCACAAATTAAACCCTGTAAATGTAGAAGACGAAATAGAGTATAACAAATATAAAGAGAAGTTAAAATCATTACTAAAAAACAATATTTTTGGTATAGATAAAGATGAAAATGCAATTACAGTTGCTATATTTTCTCTTTATATAACTTTACTTGATAACCTAAAGCCTAAAAGTATAGTTGGTTTTAAATTTCCAGAATTAGAGGGTTCTAATTTCTTTAATAAAGATTTTTTTGACATAGATGATGAATTTAATACTATTCTAAGGAATCAACATTTTCAGTTTATTTTGGGAAATCCCCCTTGGAAAACTAAAGGACATCCTAAAGATAAACAACTATTTGAAAGATATATTGAAAATAGAAAAGTAACAGAAAATTCAACATTAGAAATAGTACATAGAGAAATTGCAGAGGCATTTTTAGTTAGAGTTTCCGATTTTAATTTTGATGAAACAGCTTTTATAGTTGTAAGTAAGATATTATACAAACTTGAAAAAAACGGAATATTTAGGAAGTATTTTTTAAATAAATTTCTTATCAGACAAATAGTAGAGTTATCTTCTGTAAGGTATCAGATATTTAATAAATCCAATGATATTGCTGTAGCACCAGCAACTATTCTATTTTATAGAAAAGAAGAAGAAGTAGAAAAATTGAGAGAAAACGTCATCAAACACATATCTCTTAAACCTAACATCTTTTTTGAGATTTTTAAACTAATGATTATTGAGAAATATGATGTTAAAGAAATATCTCAAAAGTTTTTTATAGAGGAGGATTGGATTTGGAAAGTTCTGGTATATGGAAACATTTTAGATTATTATTTCATTAAAAGATTAAAAAGTAATTACCCAACAATAGGCAAAATAATTTCTGATGAATCAAAATTCATTTTTGGGCAAGGATTAAAGTTTAAAGATGCTGACATAAAAATAGACACTACAAAATATTCAGACTATAAATTTATAGGTTCTTTAAAAAAGAAGTTGAATAAAAAAGGTGAATTGGTTGATGAACAAACTAATTATAGCAATTATCTAAAACCTTACTACATAGTTAATGAAAGTTTTGTAGATTGGGATTGCAGAGAGGTCGGCTATTTTCCAGAAAATAAAAAGATTTTTGAAGCTCCAAGCCTTTTAATTACAGGTGGTACAAGTAAGGATTTTAAAGCTGTAAGTTCTGTGTTGTACAACAATTCATTATTTAAAAGTTCTTTAACAGCAATAAAAGCATTAGATAATGAATATTTAAACTATTTAAAAACTTTTTCAGCTATTTTAAATTCTTCTTTTTTTAGTTACTACATTATTGCTACTGGTTCATCAACTGGAATTGAAAGAGAGGAAACTCACGATGAAGAAAAATGGAATGTTCCCTATCATGAAAATCAAAACTTAATAAATCTTTATGAATCTGTAGAGGCTCTTTCAAAAGACTATTATAGTGTAAATATGAAAAATGATTTTCTGAAAAATCAGTTAGATAACATGATAAAAAGTCTGAATTCAGAAGTAATTGAATTATTTGAGTTGTCCTATCAAGAGAAAAGTCTAATAGATTATACGAATACCATTATAATTCCTCTTTTGAAAGGAATAAAAGAAGAAAAAAATAAAGTTATTGATAGGGTTAGTTATGGAGATGAGATATTAGAAGAATATTCAAAAGTTTTCGTAGACCATTTTGGTAAACGATTTAATTATGATAGGCATTATTTTGAAGTAGAAATTTTGTGGTCAAAATATGTTATTATGACAAAATTTAAAATAATTCCTGAATATTCTAAAGAAAAAAAATGCATTTATTGGTCTGAAATTGAAGATAAACAACTTTTTGCAAACATTACAAAATTAGGAATTGAAGGATTAAGTGATAATTTATTTTTACAAAAAGATATTAAAGGGGTTGAAAAAGATTACTTTTATGTAGCAAAACCAAATCAATATAAATCTTGGCATCCTGCTTTGGCTTATTTAGACCTTTCTGAATTTATAGAAACCTTTCATAATTTTAATTCTAATCAGCTTTAAAAATATGAATATTCCTCAAGATAATATTTTTGTAAAAAAATATCAAGATAGAGACTTAAAGTATATTTTATCTTGTATATATGATTGTTATTTGGAAATATTACAATCAAATATAATTATCAACAATGATGAGAATGACATAAGAAATTTATTTATTTCTGATGAATATCTTGATAATCATTACATAAAAGAGAAATTAGGAATTGGACAATATAAATTTGATAAGGAAATACAGACAATAGATGGTAGGGTGGATATTCGTGTTTTAGATATGATTAAGACGATGAAAGGAGAGTATAAACCTTATTATTTGATTGAATGCAAAAGGATAGATGGTCTGAATTCTCATTATCAAACCAGTCTGAACAATAAATATGTAAATGATGGTATAAATAGGTTTATTACTGAAAAATATCCAACACATTTGGAAGCAAATGGTATGCTTGGTTTTGTGGTTAATAAGATTGATATTAAAGAAAATACAAGAAGAATAACTATTCTAAAAGATTATCAATTTATAGATAATTTTGACTTATCTTATATATCTGAACATACAACAATTACCAGTAATAAGAAAATTATATTATATCACTTGATGTTAGATTTCTCAAGTAAAATAAACTCCAGTCTTTAATTAAAGACTGGAGTTCTTCTCAACTCAAAAACCAATGATACTTAGAATTACCATTGATTGCCTTAACAATACCTTTGTTAAACTCAAAAGCATTTAAATTCCTTTCTAAAAAAGTATCAATATAACTGCTCTTATTAGCCTGGGTAAACAGATTGTAAACTGACCACAAAGATATATCACCAGTACCTTGTTTCCTACTGAAACTTTCATCACTATAATAATCTTTGGCTATGGTGTTAAATTGCCCATCATTAAAAGTTAATTCAGGGATTTCTGCTTTAAGTTTTTTAGGTAAATGCTGGTATAACCTTGCTCTACCTACCAAAGTAGCAAACTGATGTTCAGTAATGGAATATTGGATAAAATCTTTCATCTGTTTTAAATGGTTTTTTGCCTGATAATTTCGGATAACTTCCAAAATTTTGGTTTGCAGTTCCTGATAAGAGCTTACCCTCATTTCTGAAACAAAGCCATCAGAAGAAACACACATATTATAACAGACCAGATTCTAGAATCCAATAAAAAACTTAAATTTTTCAAAACTCTTTTTATTATACAGATTTTCCTGATTATAGGCTCTTACTCCTTCTATGGTTAAAGAAAGTTCATTTCCATTAATAACATCAGAAATACCAGTTATCCTGATAATAAAAGCCATTCTTTCATAATAGATGGTTTTCTCAAGGTCTAAAAGGTCTTTAACATTCTTATGTATAGCATCAGGAGTTCTTCCTTTAATCTGGTGAGATACCCGTATTTCTGGAGTCTCCATACTTTGATATAGGAAAGCTTTACTTGCACACTCTTGTGCTATTTCAATAAATTCCTGATGAGCTATGGTTTTTTCATTATCTTTTGAGAATACAGGAATAATGCAGTCATTTTTCAAATGATAGAGGTTTACCTCTTCTGTATTAGCTTCTATAAAAGGTTTGGATTGATGATTTTTAGATATAGAAGAAGCTACTGGTAGTACATCATTTCGCATAGTACCAGTAGCTTGATATATACTACTTTTATTATTTTCTATTTTTGAATCAAACAGAGAAGGAGAATTCTCTGAAGTTTTATTTACTGGTCTAAGGTCAAAAGCTTCTTCTGGTGAAACTGGTTTAGTTATTTTGAGAATGTCCATTAGTTGAAAAGTTTTGAGGGTTGGTTAATAGGGATAACAGTTTTTTCTTTTCCATAAATACATGGTTTAAATTATTATGATATTCCGGGTATTCTTTATACAGTACAGATAAATCTGAAAGGCTGGTGCAGGATTCTATTTTTTGGTATAGTTTATTTTCTGATAACTTAGTATGAGAAGAAGATGCTACTGGTAAAGAGCCTTGATTACACCATTCCAGAATTCGTTTTCCTGTGTAGGTATTAATAACAAATTCAGGTTTACCCATAAATAAGCCTGTCCTGTCCTTAGAGGAAACTGCAAAATGTTTTATATCCACATCAAAGACTAAGGTAAATTCATAATCCAATCCATCCCTTTGTACTGCTTTTAATCCTACTTTTACCATCTTTCTGGTTTAATACATAATCCTGCTAGGTTCTCATAGTAGCTATTACATGAGCATTGCATTGTAAAATCTTATTAGTAAAGGCTTTTTGTCTGGGAGTTACTTTAGCCCAATTGTTAAAAGAGTTACCTGTTAGTCTGGAATGAAAGTCCAATAATTCATCCCAAGCATGGGAAATAGAATCAATGATAATAACTTCCATTGTTGCCTTTTCACAAACTTCAATAGCTTCTATATATTTTTCTGGTGTAAAGGGTGGGGTTAAAGAAAGTACATTGTAAGAGCCTAAATGTGCATATAAATCAGCACTTCCATTCTCTGTATCTATAATGGCTACTTTGGAAAAGTCTCCATTGGTTAATCCTTGTGCAAGAAGCAGGCTTGAAATAAGTCTTTCCTGAACCTGAACTTCCTTGTAAAGCCATTTTAATCTTAGCTTTTTTTCTTTCTGAGGGTCTGAGTTGTATAGTTTTTAATATTTAAGGGTTAATTTTATTGTGAATTGTTTTATTTTAAAATGAATAAAAACAGGAATCCCTGAATATTTATGTATTCAGGGATTTATTAATTGAGTGTATTGGATTATATTTTAGATAAAAAATAGCACTTTGGCACTTTTATAAAAGTTTTTCCATAGCTCCATCAATAATATCATTTTCCAGTTCTTTAAGATAAGCTTGGGTAATAGCTAAATTTTGATGTCCTAAAGCTTCTGAAATTACATCTGTAGAGACTCCTTTTTTTTAAATAGGTTGCGAAGCTGTGTCTGGCAATGTAAGAAGTTATAATTTCAGTAATTTCACAAGCTTCTGCTATTAGTTTTAAATCCTTATTGTATTTCTTTAAAGTTTTATCTTTTCTATATTCTATTTGTACAGGAGTTAATCCTTCTTTCAATAGAATAGGAAATACATATTTTGTTTTCCTGTTTTGAGCTTTGTAATAATCTAATATATTTCTTACTGGGGGTAATATTTTGATTGTAAAATTACCTTTTGTCTTTCTCCGGATATATACAATTCTATCTTCCTTTACATTATTCCATTGTAAATTCATCATATCATAAAAATTCATTCCTCGTGTATAATAACTAAATAATAAATAATTTTTAGTATCTACTAAATTGGGATATTTGGTAATATCCATTTCCGTTATTTTCTTAATGTTATCCAGAGATAAAGCACGTTTATAACTACATCCTTTTAGCTTAGAAATTTTGTAATTATCAAAAGGATAATTTTCTTTTTTTGCATATCCTTTAGATATTGCATCATTATATAAAGCTTTTATAGTTCTCATTTTTGCAGATATACCACTGTCGGTACCTCCATTAGAACGCAAAAAAACTTCATACTTTTCAATAAAAAAAGGAAAAAATATTTATTGATTAATTTTTGGTTCTAATCATTCATATGGCATTGAAAAATTTTTAAAGGTCGCATGGAAGATTAATCCTAATACTGGAGATGCTAATTTTAATATAGACGAAGAAAAAATAATAGATGGACAATTTTCAATGTTTGAGGAAGATAATACAATAAAAAAATTAGGATTATTAGAAAAAGAAATAAAAAAAGAAATTTTTGATAATAAAGAAAAATCATTACATAAAATATATTTAAAACTTTAGAATTTGGCTGTCGGACTAAACATTGTAATGAAATATTAAAAAAACTAGTAAAAGACAATAAAATTGAACCGGTTAAGACTGTTAGTGATGGCATACATAAATTAGTAAAAAAACCGATAGAAATCAAAACAAAATAAAATGAAACAGTCAAAAATAGAATGGACAGATGCCACTTGGAATCCTTCAACGGGATGTAATAAAATAACAGCAGGTTGTAAATTCTGCTACGCTGAGGTAATGGTAAAAAGGTTACAAGCTATGGGAACACCAGGTTATGAAGATGGTTTTAAATTTACATTAATGCCTGAAAGGCTGGAAGTACCCAAAAATATAAAAAAGCCTACTAAATTTTTTATAAATTCTATAAGAGATTTATTTCATGAAAAAATAACCATAGAATTTTTGGATAAAGTTTTTAAAGTAATTGATGAAACGCCTCAACATCAATATCAGATTCTAACTAAAAGAGAAAAGAGATTAGAGGAATATTTTAAGGATAAAAAAGTACCTGATAATGTTTGGCTTGGAGTTACAATTGAATACGCTAAGACTAAACATAGAATAGATGTTCTAAGAAAAATTGATGCAAAAATTAGATTTTTATCAATAGAACCATTGATTGGGGCGATGGGAGATTTAGATTTGACTGGAATTCATTGGGTTATTGTTGGAGGAGAAAGTGGGGTAAAAGCTAGACCCATGAAGCCTATATGGGCTATTGATATTCAGAATCAATGTGATAATAAAAATGTTGCTTTCTTTTTTAAACAATGGGGTACTTGGGGGGAAGATGGAATAAGAAGAAGTAAAAAAGCTAATGGTAGAATTTTACTAGGAAAAGAGTGGAATGAAGAGCCTGAATATGAAATTAAAGATTTAGATATACTAAAAAATAAATTAATATAATATTTATCAGAATTTCTGATATTCAAGATTAAAACTTTTTAGGTAAAATAATTTTTTTAATGAAATTAGAGTAATTTATGGTTAATCACTGGAAACTAGAATGTATTCCCCATAAATATTAGACTTACGAAATATATTATCCCTATTATTAGGGATCTTTTCAAACAAGTAATGTAATTTACGACAAATTTAGTTTTTAAAATTTAAAAATTTATCTATACTTTATCGTATTTTTTATAAATGTATTTGAAAGTAACAAATTACTTAAATTTAAGCTAAATTAAATAGTATATGTAGCCTAAAAATATTTAAGAATAACTTGAAAAAAAAATATTCATTTCTTAGATTATCTTAATTAAAATATTAATGTAAATTTACCTTCTTAATAAATAATACTGTGAGTTAATTTTTTTACATTAAATTATTAATATGAATAAAAAATTATATAAACCCCTTGTAAAATTTTTAGGAGCTTTAACAATTGTTTGTACTATAACAAGTTGTGAATGTGCCAGAGATAAAAAAGAAGAACTTGAAAAACAACAGGCAGAAAAAGAAAAATTAGAAAAAGAACAATCGGTTGAAGTAGATAAAATTGGTACAGTCATTCAAGGTACTTTAGATCCTGCAACAGGAAATTTTATATATGAAACCGGGGATATATTTACCATAAAACTTCCGAACGGAGAAGAAATTTTCGAAGTAGGAAACAATTCAACCGAGGCTAAATTGTTTAATTTTCTAAAAGATTCAACTCTAAATGTAAATGAAGATAAAACCAAAGGCTGGATTACATTAGATCGAGTATATTTTGATACAGGTAAAACCACTTTAACTACAGAATCAGGAAAACAAATAAAAAATTTAGCACAAATTTTAAAAGCATTTCCTAAAGCTAAAGTTAAAATTGGAGGATATACCGATACTACCGGATCAGAAGAAACTAATAAAAAAGTTTCAGAAGATAGAGCAAAAACCGTTCAAGAAGAATTAATCAAATCAGGAGTACAAACAGAAAGAATATCATCTGAAGGATATGGATCACAGCATCCGGTTTGTGAAGCTAATGATACACCTGAATGTAAAGCACAAAACAGAAGAGTAGAAATACGCGTACTTGAAAAATAAAATTCAGTTACTCACAGTATTGTTTATTTATATCCCCAAGTCACTTCGTACAAATTTAATTTCGTCGTAAGAAACCTCATCTCCCAATGATTCCTTAATAAGTTTTAATTCTTTAGTATTTAACTCAGCTAATTTTTTTTCAATCAAAACATACTTTTCCTCAGAGATAAAATCATATACAGATACTTTATTTTTAGAAATCAATTTAGCCACATGATTGCTAATTGTAGAAACCGTCAAATTTCTAACTTTGGCTACTTCTGTAAGATTTTTTCCTTCTTGCAAAAGCTGTAAAGTTAATTCAACAGTGTCTTCTTTTTTATTGGCTTTTGAAAAAGTTTCGGAATCAGAAGTAAAAACATATTCTTTATATGTAATCCGTTGATCAATAAGATTCGTGGAAAGTATATATTTTATTTTCACTTTACTATCATTTTCAAATTCACAAATGAATTTTAGATATTGAGAAATTCTTGATTTATTTTTATAATCAAGATAATGAGTTTGCAAAGGTTTCCAAACTTTAAGAAAAAGCTCATCTGCAAAATATTCCACAGCATCTTTAGCCCTCATTTCAATAGTTTGCCATATTTCCTCTTTATTGATAATTGTTGATGAATTAAAACGAGAAAGAATATTTCGTTGAAATTTTTGATTGATTAACAAAAGAGAATGTAAGCATTCATCAATAGAAGTAATTAAATCCAAAACCTGTTGTTTTTCAGGAATAGATTTTTCAATAGTCAATTTTCGCCAATCCTGAATCCTATGAGTTAAAGAAAGAACCGATAAAGATTTAAAAAGAGTTTCAAGTCCAAAATTATATTTCTCTTCATTAAGAGTATTTTCTAACTCATGCACATTCCACATTTGATTTTGAAATTCATTTATCTTAGAATCTTGAATAATATTATGATTTTTTATAATAGATTTTAAAATAATTCCTTCTAAAGTTCGGCACCTGCTTAAGGCAACATAAACCTGGCCGGAAGCAAAAGATTTTCCTGCATCAACAATTACTTTATCAAAAGTTAGCCCTTGACTTTTATGGATAGTTACAGCCCAAGCAAGTCGAATGGGAAATTGAGAAAATGATCCCAAAACTTCTTCCGTAATCTTGCCCGTTTCAGGATCAACACTATATTTTATATTTTTCCAAACTTCATGTTCCAATAAAAAGGATTCTTTTTGATTTTCAAATCGAACATAAATTTCAAAATCCTCAATTTTTTCAATAATACCGATTTTTCCGTTAAAATACCTTCTGTTGCCGGAGCTGTCATTTCGAATGAACATGATTTGAGTGCCCTCTTTTAATACCAATTCCATATCAGTAGGATAAGAGGTTTCAGGAAATACACCATCTACAATAGCCTCAAAAAACTTAATAGGTTTATTGAGTTTTCTTAATTCATTCTCATTAATGGAAGTAGCAATAGAATTATGAGTTGTCAAAGTTATATAACCGGGTTCCTTCGGAATAAAATCAGGATCATATCTTTCATGAAGTAATTCAAAATCAATAGTATCAAAATCCTGGTATCGAATAGCATTCAATAAATTTATAAAAACAGGATCATCTTGCCTGTATACTTTTTTGAATTCAATACATACCGGAGGATTATTTTGCAAAACTAATGCATCAAAGAAAAAAAGGCTTTTATAATAATTCTTTAAAAGATTCCATTGTTCCTCTTTTATTACAGGAGGCAATTGATACATGTCTCCAATCATAAGTATTTGTACACCTCCAAAAGGAGCTGCATTTTTTCTTGTGTATTGCAAAGACCAGTTAATAGCATCAAGAATATCCGCACGCAACATGGAAACTTCATCGATAATTAATAATTCAACCTCCGAAAATAATTTTCTCTTATCTTTATTATACCTAAAATGTTGATGAAGTTCTAATTTAGTGATAGCAATATTCCGATCAATCCATCCGTCATTAACAGGAATAAAACTTGTAAGAGGAAACCCGAATAAAGAATGTATAGTAACCCCTCCCGCATTAATAGCTGCAACTCCCGTGGGAGCTACGATAATAGTGTTTTTTCTAGTAGAATTTTTCAATTCCTTTAAAAAAGTGGTTTTACCCGTACCCGCCTTTCCGGTTATAAAAATGTTTTTGTTAGTATAGTTGGCTAAATCAAAAGCTAATTTCTGTTCAATATTGACTGCAGTGGATGGGTTTTCCATTTACTTTTAGGTTTTAATACAAATATATACTAAAAGTTTAAAAAAATAAATATAAAAAAGTAAACAAAATAGAGGATTTTAATTCTAAAATTAAAAAATAATTTAAAAAGAGTAAAATGTATAAAAAAATATTCAAAAAAATATAATTTAATTACTTATACTATATATAAAAGATTGTACCTCTAAAGAATGTTACTAAACTATAGTATTAAAAAAACAAAATGTCATGAACAATAAATGTAAATAATTACGATATATAATTATATATTTTACTTTTGTTAAAGACTTAATCAAGTAATAAGATGAAAAGTAAAATTATTGAAGGGTTTTCAAAACTAAACAAAGAACAAAAAATTAACTGGCTAAATCAACAATACGGAGGAGGTTCAGGAGATTTAAAAAATATATTAGAACAGTATTGGAATCATAACGCTGATTTGCAAAAACTACATGACGAATTTACAGAAAACACTATAAGCAATTTTTATCTTCCCTATGGTATAGCTCCCAATTTTTTAATAAATGATGAAATATATGCGTTGCCCATGGCTATAGAAGAAAGCTCAGTAGTAGCGGCTGCCTCCAAATCGGCTAAATTTTGGTTAGATAAAGGAGGTTTTAAAACGAAACTTTTAGGAAACACTAAATTAGGACATATACACTTCATATATAAAGGAGAAGGAAGTAAATTATTACAATGGTTTAACACCCATTTAAAAGAAGAACTTATTAAACATTCGAAGGATCTCACTAAGAATATGCAGATGAGAGGAGGAGGAATTGTGAATATAGAGTTAATAGATAAATCCAAAGAGCTTGAAAACTACTATCAGATAAAAGGTTCTTTTAATACACAAGATAGTATGGGAGCAAACTTTATAAATTCATGCCTTGAACAATTTTCAAAAACATTTAAAACAGAATTTCAAAAATCCAATATATTTAATGAAGAAGAAAAGAACAACCTGCAGATAATTATGTCTATACTTTCCAATTATACCCCCGATTGTATGGCGAGAGCAGAAGTGAGCTGTAAAATAAAAGACTTAAAGGACGACAGCGGAATGCCTCCGGAGGAATTTGCCTGGAAGTTTAAACAAGCAGTTGAAATAGCAGAAGTAGAACCTTATAGAGCAGCTACTCACAATAAAGGAATTATGAATGGAGTTGATTCTGTAGTAATAGCCACAGGAAATGATTTTAGAGCAGTTGAGGCATGTGCACATACCTATGCCTCACATAAAGGGAAATACACCAGTTTAACTCATTGTGAAATTAAAAACGATCAATTTCGTTTTTGGCTTGATCTGCCTATATCCTTAGGAATAGTTGGAGGCTTAACGAAACTTCATCCATTAGTAATAGCATCCTTACAAATATTAAATAATCCCTCAGCAGAAAAACTTATGCAAATTGTAGCAGTTGCTGGACTGGCTCAAAATTTTGCTGCAATACGATCATTAATTACAACAGGAATTCAAAAAGGACATATGAAAATGCATCTTACCAATATAATAAATCAATTAGGAGCAACGGAAAAAGAAAAGAAGGAGATACTCAATATATTTAAAGAAAAAACAATATCACATCATTTAGTGGCTGCAGAACTGGAAAAACTCCGTAAAGAACAATAATGTTAAATAAAAGATACATTAAAAAGTATTAATAGTAAAGTGTACTATCAACCTATATATATAAAATAAGTAACAGAATAAAAACATTAGAGAATACGAATATAAAAACTAGCAATATAAATATAGAGAATACAACCTATAAAGATGATAAAATAGAAAAGAATAAGAACGAGCCCATAAGGTCCAATACAAATGATGAGGAGAGAAGCGGGAGTAAATAAAAAAAAATTAAAAATTTTTTTGGAGGTTAAATAGGTGGTATTCAGGACATTAATGATTATTTAGCAAAAAAGATTAAAAAAAGATTAAAAAAAAACTTGCGGGGAAAGAAAAAGTAGCTATCTTTGCACCCGCAAGTCAGGAACAACGAAAGAGAAAAACAGAAGAAGAGGGACCTGAGAAGCGCAAAAGATCGTTGAAATAAAAAGTTTTTTAAACAAAGCTTACGAAAGATAAAAAGTAGCAAAACACAACCTGGAAGAAAAGAGATTCTTTTGAGTTAGGGAAAAGCCTTGAAATTGATAATAACAAAGAAATTACAATGGAGAGTTTGATCCTGGCTCAGGATGAACGCTAGCGGGAGGCCTAACACATGCAAGCCGAGGGGTATTTTGGAGCTTGCTTCAAGAGAGACCGGCGTACGGGTGCGTAACGCGTATGCAACTTACCTGTATCACCGGGATAGCCCGGGGAAACCCGGATTAATACCGGATAACATATCAGTCAGCATTGGCAGATATTAAAAGATTAATCGGATACAGATAGGCATGCGTAGGATTAGTTAGTTGGTAAGGTAACGGCTTACCAAGACGATGATCCTTAGGGGGCCTGAGAGGGTGAACCCCCACACTGGAACTGAGACACGGACCAGACTCCTACGGGAGGCAGCAGTGAGGAATATTGGACAATGGGTGAGAGCCTGATCCAGCCATCCCGCGTGAAGGACGACAGCCCTATGGGTTTTAAACTTCTTTTGTATGGGAATAAACCACATTACGTGTAATGTTCTGAAGGTACCATACGAATAAGCATCGGCTAACTCCGTGCCAGCAGCCGCGGTAATACGGAGGATGCGAGCGTTATCCGGATTTATTGGGTTTAAAGGGTCCGTAGGCGGGTTGATAAGTCAGCGGTGAAAACCTGCAGCTTAACTGTAGAACTGCCGTTGATACTGTTAATCTTGAATAGTATTGAAGTAGCTGGAATGTGTAGTGTAGCGGTGAAATGCATAGATATTACACAGAACCCCGATTGCGAAGGCAGGTTACTAAATACCGATTGACGCTGATGGACGAAAGCGTGGGGAGCGAACAGGATTAGATACCCTGGTAGTCCACGCCGTAAACGATGGATACTCGTTGTTGGGGATTAACTTCTCAGTGACTAAGCGAAAGTAATAAGTATCCCACCTGGGGAGTACGACCGCAAGGTTGAAACTCAAAGGAATTGACGGGGGCCCGCACAAGCGGTGGAGCATGTGGTTTAATTCGATGATACGCGAGGAACCTTACCAGGGCTTAAATGGGAATTGACGTACTTAGAAATAAGTATTTCTACGGACAATTTTCAAGGTGCTGCATGGTTGTCGTCAGCTCGTGCCGTGAGGTGTCAGGTTAAGTCCTATAACGAGCGCAACCCTTATCATTAGTTGCCAGCGATTAAAGTCGGGAACTCTAATGAGACTGCCGGTGCAAACCGCGAGGAAGGTGGGGATGACGTCAAATCATCACGGCCCTTACGCCCTGGGCCACACACGTGCTACAATGGCCGGTACAGAGGGCAGCTACTGGGCAACCAGATGCGAATCTCAAAAGCCGGTCTCAGTTCGGATTGGAGTCTGCAACTCGACTCTATGAAGCTGGAATCGCTAGTAATCGCAGATCAGCCATGCTGCGGTGAATACGTTCCCGGGCCTTGTACACACCGCCCGTCAAGCCATGGAAGCTGGGGGTACCTGAAGTCGGTGACCGTAAAAGGAGCTGCCTAGGGTAAAACTAGTGACTGGGGCTAAGTCGTAACAAGGTAGCCGTACCGGAAGGTGCGGCTGGAACATCTCTTTTTTAGAGCAAAAAGTCAAAACAAGGAATAAAAACCCCAAAAGAAGCTGACAACTTCCAGGTGTTTCCTACTTAAACAAATAAAAGAGTAAGTAAAAAGTTGAAAAAAACACAAGATATATAACACCCCTGAAAAGCCCCTGTAAGGAAAAGGTAAGACATAAGAAGAAGAGTAAAAGGAGCAACGAGGAAAATAAAAATCAATCAGTCTCATAGCTCAGCCGGTTAGAGCGCTACACTGATAATGTAGAGGTCGGCAGTTCGAGTCTGCCTGAGACTACAAAGGGAAACAAGGGGAATTAGCTCAGCTGGCTAGAGCGCCTGCCTTGCACGCAGGAGGTCAAGGGTTCGACTCCCTTATTCTCCACAAGGTTCTAAAAACGAAAGAAGTAGTAAAAAAGAACCGGTGTTATATACGGATCATTGACATTATTGGGATTTTATATAAAAAAATAAACCGAGCGGCCAATACAATTGGCTAAGGAAAAGAAATCGTTAAGGGCGTATGGCGGATGCCTAGGCTTCAAGAGGCGAAGAAAGACGTGGTAAGCTGCGAAAAGCTGCGGGGATTGGCACACACGAATAGATCCGCAGATGTCTGAATGGGGCAACCCACTATACAAGAGTATAGTATTCCCGCAAGGGAAGGCAAACCTTCCGAACTGAAACATCTAAGTAGGAAGAGGAAAAGAAATCAACCGAGATTCCGAGAGTAGTGGCGAGCGAAATCGGAAGAGCCCAAAAGTATGTAATTAGATAGCAGAATGTTTTGGAAAGAACAACCAAAGAAGGTGAAAGTCCTGTAAGTGAAATCTGGATATGTATGAAAAAGAGTAGGGCGGGACACGTGAAATCCTGTCTGAACATGGGGGGACCATCCTCCAAGGCTAAATACTCCTTGAAGACCGATAGCGAACAAGTACCGTGAGGGAAAGGTGAAAAGTATTTCGAAAAGAAAGATGAAAGAGACCCTGAAACCATACGCCTACAAGCGGTCGGAGCATCATAAGATGTGACGGCGTGCCTTTTGCATAATGAGCCTACGAGTTAATTTCACTAGCGAGGTTAAGTAGTTCAGCTACGGAGCCGCAGCGAAAGCGAGTCTGAATAGGGCGTTGAGTTAGTGGGATTAGACGCGAAACCTTGTGATCTATCCATGGGCAGGTTGAAGCTTTGGTAACACAAAGTGGAGGACCGAACCGGTTGACGTTGAAAAGTCTTCGGATGACCTGTGGATAGGGGTGAAAGGCTAATCAAACTGGGAGATAGCTCGTACTCCCCGAAATGCATTTAGGTGCAGCGTTAAGAAAGAGTATACTAGAGGTAGAGCTACTGATTGGATGCGGGGGTTTCACCGCCTACCAAATCCTGACAAACTCCGAATGCTATTATATGTTTCTTAGCAGTGAGGGCATGGGTGCTAAGGTCCATGTCCGAGAGGGAAAGAACCCAGAGCAACAGCTAAGGTCCCGAAATGTATACTAAGTTGAACAAACGAGGTCAGACTGCCCAGACAGCTAGGATGTTGGCTTGGAAGCAGCCATTCATTTAAAGAGTGCGTAACAGCTCACTAGTCGAGCGGTTTGGCATGGATAATACTCGGGCATAAGTATACTACCGAAGCTATGCGAAATGAAAATTTCGGTAGGGGAGCATTCTATATGCGCAGAATCAGTAAGGTGACTTATTGTGGAGCGTATAGAAAAGAAAATGTAGGCATAAGTAACGATAATGAAGGTGAGAAACCTTCACGCCGAAAATCCAAGGTTTCCTCAGCTATGCTAATCAGCTGAGGGTAAGTCGGGACCTAAGGTGAATCCGAGAGGAGCAATCGATGGGAAATCGGTTAATATTCCGATACCGGCTGTAAATTCGATGGAGTGACAGAGTAATGACACTACCGCGTACTGACGGAATAGTACGTTAAAGCATGTAGGTAAATCAGCAATAGTAAAATGCGTTGCAGATGCCGAAAGTGAAAGTACCAGGAAGCTACGGTGGAATGGATAGTGTAGGTAAGAGCTCTCAAGAAAAACTTCTAAGGCAAGTTTACAGCGCCCGTACCAAAACCGACACAGGTGGATGAGGAGAGTATCCTAAGGCGCTCGAGTGAATCATGGTTAAGGAACTAGGCAAAATAGACCTGTAACTTCGGGAGAAAGGTCGCTCCCCGTAAAAAGGGAGCCGCAGTGAAAAGGCCCAGGCGACTGTTTATCAAAAACACAGGACTCTGCAAAATCGCAAGATGACGTATAGGGTCTGACACCTGCCCGGTGCTGGAAGGTTAAGGAAGGAGGTTAGCGCAAGCGAAGCCTTTGACTGAAGCCCCAGTAAACGGCGGCCGTAACTATAACGGTCCTAAGGTAGCGAAATTCCTTGTCGGGTAAGTTCCGACCTGCACGAATGGTGTAACGATCTGGGCACTGTCTCAACCATGAGCTCGGTGAAATTGTAGTATCGGTGAAGATGCCGATTACCCGCAATGGGACGAAAAGACCCTGTGAACCTTTACTATAGCTTCGTATTGACTTCGGGTAAATGATGTGTAGGATAGGTGGGAAACTAAGAATCGGCTTCGCCAGGAGTCGAGGAGTTGACGTTGAAATACCACCCTTTATTTATCTGGAGCCTAACTTCTGAACAGAAGGACATTGCGTGGTGGGTAGTTTGACTGGGGTGGTCGCCTCCAAAAGAGTAACGGAGGCTTTCAAAGGTACCCTCAGCACGCTTGGCAACCGTGCGCAGAGTGTAATGGCATAAGGGTGCTTGACTGCAAGACCGACAAGTCGAGCAGGTGCGAAAGCAGGACATAGTGATCCGGTGGTTCCGTATGGAAGGGCCATCGCTCATAGGATAAAAGGTACTCCGGGGATAACAGGCTAGTCTCCCCCAAGAGCTCACATCGACGGGGAGGTTCGGCACCTCGATGTCGGCTCGTCACATCCTGGGGCTGGAGAAGGTCCCAAGGGTTGGGCTGTTCGCCCATTAAAGTGGCACGCGAGCTGGGTTCAGAACGTCGTGAGACAGTTCGGTCTCTATCTATTGCGGGCGTAGAATTTTGCGTGGAGTTGACTCTAGTACGAGAGGACCGAGTTGAACAAACCTCTGGTGTATCAGTTGTGCCGCCAGGTTCACCGCTGAGTAGCTAAGTTTGGAAGAGATAAGCACTGAAAGCATATAAGTGCGAAACTCGCCACAAGATAAGAATTCGATATAGGGTCGTGGGAGAATACCACGTTGATAGGCTACAGGTGTAAAGGCAGTGATGTCATAGCCGAGTAGTACTAATTACCCGGAGATTTCGTCCAAGAAAAAAATAAAAGTTAATAGAATTGGCCGTAAGAGTTTACAAAATTATATAAAATCCCATTAAGATATTTAGGGTGGTTATAGCGGTAGGGCTCACCTGTTCCCATTTCGAACACAGAAGTTAAGCCTACTTGCGCTGATGGTACTGCAAACGCGGGAGAGTAGGTAGCCGCCGGTTTTTTAAAAAAGAAAGCTTTGTATAGGTAATATACAAGGCTTTTTTTGTTTTGTTTTGGAGTGGTTTATTTGGTAGGTGGAATTTTTAACTTATAAACTTTTAATTTAGCTAAACTCATAAGTTAACTCTCATAATTTTATATCAGATCTTTACTGTCTATGATGATATTTACTATACATATTCATCGACATTATTAAAAACAATCTCAATCCCGATAGGACCTTCTTATTTAAAAATAATAAATCTAAATAGTTTTTGAAATCATATAGTTTAGAAAAAGAGGTTTTATTGATTTTATTTCTTTTATAACTCTTTTTTGATAGGTTTTTTAGCTAAGAGAATTCAAATTTCATGATATAATAACTACTAAAAAGTAATTATAAGATGAATTAAAAAATTAATAATAAATTAAACTATTTAGAAAATTATTTTGCATGATAGTTTGTAGTAAATATTTATACCAATTAGTTTAAAAAATAAATAATAAAATACGTCTTTATATTTATTGTTAGTAATTATAGCTTAAAATTATTTCATTATTAAGTAAAAAAAATTTAAGATAATAAAATAAATATGCTTTATTTTTTATTCATAAATTATATTATTTTTGAGATTATTGCTTTTACTTCTATTTGATTTTAGGAATTTTTAGTATTTTTGATAGTAAAAAATCAATTAAAAAAATTAAATAATTGATTTTTAAGCATTTATGAATTTAAAACGATTAATACTACTAACAGTGATAATAATATGAATGACAATATCCAAAAAAATAAAGAACTTACTCTAGAAGAAATTCATAATTTTCGCGGAAAATATCCAAAACAGCTAATATATCTATTTTTGATTGAAATGTGGGAACGTTTCTGCTTCTATGGTATGAGAGGAGTTCTTACTATTTTTATGGTGGGGCAATTAGGAGTTACTGATAAAGATTCTAACCTTAAATATGGAGCTATACAAGCATTTATTTACGCTTTTACTTTTATTGGGGGGATTTTGGCAGATAAAATATTAGGATTTAAAAAATCTCTTTTCATTGGAGGTTTAACCATGGTTTTAGGTAATTTAATTATCGCTTATTCTCCACATGATTTTTTTTATTTTGGAATAACATTATCAATAATTGGAACCGGATTTTTTAAGCCTAACATTTCTACTATGGTTGGAGATTTATACAGTGAAAAAGATCCACGAAGAGATGCAGGATTTGGGTTGTTTTATTCGGGTATAAATTTAGGAGCCTTGTTTGGTGGTGTTTTATGTGTTTATTTAGGAAAATATCATTCCTGGAATTTATGCTTTTTAGCCGCAGCGATAGTAATGCTAATAGGTATTTTAATCTTCTTAGCAACCAAAAAATATTTAGGTCCTATTGGAGACTCACCATTGATACATATGAAATCTTCAACCAGGAGAACACGTGAGATGTTTGTGTACTTAGGAGTATTATTATGCATACCTATTATTTATGCCATGATACATAATACTCGATATACCGATTATTTTATGTATACCATTGGTCCGTTGGCAATAGCTTTGTTTATTATAGAACTTATTAAAATAAAAAGCGCACAAATAAGAAAAAAACTTGTTGCAGCGATGATTTTAATTATTTTTTCAATACTTTTTTTTGCATTTTTTGAACAAAGTGGAGGAGCTCTGGCTATTTTTGCCGAAGGAAACCTAAGTCATAAATTACTGTTTTTTAATATTGACCCCAATATTGTAAATAATAGCTCCAATGCTTTATTTGTAATAATCTTAAGTCCTTTGTTTGGATTATTATGGCTATGGTTGGCAAAAATAAAATTAGAGCCCAATACGGTAATAAAATTTGGATTGGGATTTTTATTTCTTTCCGGCTCTTTTTATATTTTATACAGTACAAGATATTTTGCCGATTCCAACGGAATGACATCTTTAAATATCTTTACAATAGCCTATTTGGTTATGACGTTCGCAGAACTTTGTTTATCTCCGGTAGGCTTATCTATAGTTACCAAATTATCTCCCAAAAATTTATCAGGAATGATGATGGGAATGTGGTTCTTAGCCAGTTCTTATGCACAATATGTAGCAGGTCTTTTAGGGGCAGAAATGTCTTCTCCGGATGAAAATGCATCTTTAGTAACTAAATTATATTCATATACTACAGGATTCGGACAATTGGCCAATTATGCATTAATTACCGGTATTGCTTTAATTCTATTTTCTCCTTTGATAAGGAAATTAATGCAAGAAGTTAAATAATAATAATAAGTAAAACTAAGTATAAATTATATTATGACAGAAACTCAAGTTAAAAAAGGGCATCCTAAAGGGTTATACCTACTGTTTTTAACAGAAATGTGGGAACGATTTTCGTATTATGGGATGAGAGGAATTTTAATACTATATCTTACAAAATCTTATTTAGAAGGAGGTTTAGGTATAGATGCTCAAACAGCCAGCTTAATATATGGTTTCTTTACGGGGTTTGTTTATTTTACTCCATTAATTGGAGGTTGGTTGGCGGATAAATATTTAGGACAAAGGCATTCCATTACAATAGGGGGAATTATAATGATGTGTGGGCAACTGGCATTATTTTCATTAAATACCCAAAGTGGACTGTATGTGGGGTTATTCCTTCTAATTATAGGAAATGGATTTTTTAAACCCAATATATCAACTTTGGTAGGTGGTTTATATGCAGATGGCGATCCTAAAAGAGACTCAGCATTCTCTATTTTTTATATGGGCATAAATTTAGGAGCATTGATTGCTCCCATTATTGTAGGAATATTGACCGATGATATTTTCTCTACAAGAGATGCCGCAGGAAAAATAATATCATATGGGTACAAATATGGTTTCCTCGCAGCTGCAGTCGGAATGTTTTTTGGGCAAATTACCTATAATACGTTGGCGAAAAAATATTTAGGAGATTTAGGGTTAAAACCTCAAGGAAAAGTCACCAAAAACGATACAAACAATGAGGTTGATCCAAACGTTCCACTAACTAAAAATGAAAAACAAAGAGTTGCTGTTATATTTATTTATTTCTTTTTTGCTATTTTCTTTTTTGCAGGATTTGAGCAAGCCGGTTCATCTTTATCATTGTATACAGATAAATTTATCGACAGAAATGTAAATTTGCCTTTTATTGGAGAATACAATATACCCACTTCATTATTCCAATCGGTAAATCCATTTTTTATAGTAGTTTTAGCTCCAATCTTTGCATATTTTTGGAATACTAAATTAGGGCAGAAACTAACGACTCCGTTAAAAATGGGATTAGGAATGATAATTTTAGGGGTTGGATTTTTCTTTATGTTAGGAGCAGTTGCAGAACGAGGGGGCGATATAGCCGATGTTACCATTAAAGCGAGTATATGGTGGTTAATTTTAACGTATCTTGTTCATACTATAGGGGAATTATGTTTATCGCCTGTCGGGCTTTCCGTAGTAACAAAATTGGCACCTCCTAAATTAGCATCTCTATTAATGGGAGTATGGCTAATGGCATCCTTTATTGCAAATATAGTAGGAGGCTTTTTAGCTTCTACAGTCGAAACCTTAGGAGCAGGTAAAATATTTTTATATATTTCATTATTTGTAATCATTTGTGGAGTATTAATGATCGCATTAAATAAAGTACTAGTAAAAATGATGCATGGAGTAAGATAAGATTAAAATTATTAAAAAGTTATATCACTAAAGCATATTCTTTATTTAAATTAGTATAAATGAATATGCTTTAGTTGTTTATGGAATGTTTATTAAATCATTAGATATATTCATATAAAAACAAATTCATGAAAATAAAATGAATGTACCTATACAAACTTTTCAATTTCCGGGCTTACAAACAGATCAAGTTCTTCATATAAAGAGAGAAGATCTGATTCATCCCGTCATTTCAGGAAATAAATTTTGGAAATTAAAATATAATATTCAAAAAGCTAAAGAATTAGGAAAGAAAATATTGGTAACTTTTGGCGGAGCAATGTCTAACCATATTGTAGCCTGTGCGGCAGCAGCTAATGAGAATGGTTTCCAATCTATAGGTATAATTCGAGGAGAAGAAATTGTTGATAAATGGAAAGATAATTTAACATTAACAGAAGCTTCCGCTTATGGCATGGAATTTATTTTTGTACCTAGGCATGAATATAGATTAAAAGAACAGTCGAGTTATATACAAAATATACTTAATACCATTCCTAATCATTATTTAGTACCTGAGGGCGGAACAAATTCATTGGCTGTAAAAGGAGCAGCAGAAATACTATCAGAAAAAACCTCTTCTTATGACATAATTACTTCTGCAATGGGTACCGGAGGAACTGTTTCGGGATTATCTGTAGGAGCACTTCCTCACCAACAAGTAATCGGATTTCCGGTATTAAAAAACGCTCATTTTTTAGTTAAAGAATTATTAAAACATACTAACAAAGAAAATTTTATAGTAAATTTGGAGTACCACTTTGGAGGATACGCTAAAATTACGAATGAATTAATCGATTTTATTAACGAATTTTATTATCTCAATCATATTCCCCTTGATCCCATATATACAGGAAAAATGATGTTCGGATTAAGAGACATGATAAAAAAGGGGCAAATCCATAAGGACAAAAAAATTTTAGCAATACACACAGGAGGTTTACAAGGGATTAAAGAAATGAATAAGTACTTAAAGAAGAAAAATAAACCTATAATTGTAACATGAAAAAATTTGGAATATTTCTAATAGCGATAGTTTTAGGAAATTTCATTCTGGCTCAAGAATCTGTAAAAAAAGATGAATTATACATTCAAACCTATGCTAAAATTGCAGTAGAAGAAATGGAAATGTATCAAATTCCTGCAAGTATTACCTTAGCACAAGGAATTTTAGAAACAGGTAACGGGCAGAGTATTTTAGCACAGGTAGGAAATAATCATTTTGGAATTAAATGTAAAAATGATTGGACCGGAGGGAGAATGTATCATGATGATGATGCCAGAGGAGAATGTTTTAGAAAATATACCTCCGCAAAAGAATCTTACAGAGACCATTCTTTGTTTTTAGCAGAAAGACCCTATTATAAAAAACTGTTTCAATTAGATAGAAAAGATTATAAAGCATGGGCACATGGTTTAAGAAAAGCAGGGTATGCTACTAATCCTAAGTACGCATATATGTTAATCAATTTAATTGAAAGATATAAATTATACCAGTTTGATTCTTTAACCTCTGATAATGTAGATAAAAAGTTAGCAGAGTTATATCCGGATACATATAAATCCAATAATAGTATTGAAAAGGTAGATGAATCATCAATTTTGTTGGCAGATGCTAATACAAAAACAGTAAAAATTGATATTCCCAAAAAAACAACTCCGGTTAAAGTAACGGCTAAAAAAGTAGAAAATGTAAAGAAAATAGCAGCCGTTAAGACCAATAATTTTGAATTCCCTAGCTCTAGAATTAGAATTCATCCCAATGGGAAAGTAAGATATATAATATTAAGGAAAGGAGATACGTTGGAAGATATTTCAAAAGCCTATCACATCTCATTAAATCAATTAAAATCTTATAATGATTTACTCTTTCAAGATAGTTTAGTAATTAACCAAAAAATCTTTTTAGATCCAAAAAAGAAAAAAGGAATCAACAAAGAACATATTGTAAAGGAAGGAGAGAAGATGTACGATATAGCCCAAGAAAATGGTATTTCCTTAATTGAATTATACAAAAGAAATTTAATGTTTCCGGGAGATGAGCCTAAACAAGGAGATAGAATTTTACTAAAAGGGAGAAAAAGTTAAAATAGGGTTGTTAGATGTTATTTAAAAGAAGTAAGGCTTTATTTCAAGAGGCACAACAATATATACCCGGAGGGGTAAATTCGCCCGTTAGAGCATTTAAATCTGTCGGAGGAGTTCCGGTTTTTATGAAATCGGCAAAAGGTGCATATCTTACAGATGAAGACGGAAATACATATATAGATTATATAAACTCATGGGGCCCCATGATTCTAGGTCATAATCATCCCCAAGTAGTAGAAGCAGTAAAAGAGCAAATGCAAAATGGGTTTTCATTTGGGACTCCTACGGAATTAGAAACAGAAATTGCTAAATTGATTACCTCTTCTGTTCCTTCTATTGATAAAATAAGAATGGTTAATTCAGGTACAGAAGCCTGTATGTCTGCGATTCGATTAGCAAGAGGTTTTACATCAAGAAATAAATTTATTAAGTTTGAAGGGTGCTATCATGGACATTCCGACTCCTTTCTTATAAAAGCCGGAAGTGGTGCTGTTACATTTGGAAATCCTAATAGTCCGGGGGTAACGGAAGGAACGGCAAAGGATACTTTGTTGGCTAAATATAACGATATCGAATCTGTAAAATCTGTTTTCGAAAAGAATAAGGGCGAGATTGCAGCAGTTATACTTGAACCTATAGCAGGTAATATGGGATGTATACCTCCTAAAGGAGATTTTCTTGTTAAGTTAAAGCAACTATGTGAAGAAAATCAGTCATTACTGATTTTTGACGAAGTCATGACAGGTTTTCGAGCAAAGATGGGGGGAGCTCAAGAGTTTTTTAACATTCAGGCAGATATAGTAACTTATGGTAAAATTATTGGAGGTGGAATGCCCGTCGGAGCATTTGCCGCTCGAAAGGAAATAATGGATTGTTTATCTCCGGTTGGTAAGGTTTATCAAGCGGGAACTTTATCCGGAAATCCAATTGCCATGAGGGCCGGATATACAACCTTATCTATACTAAAAGATGATTTAGATATTTTCCATAGAATTACACAAACTACAGAAATCCTATCCGATGAATTAAGAACTATTTTTAAAAACGCCGGTATACCCGTATGTATTAATCAATGTTCATCGATGATGACCGTATTTTTTGGTATATCAGAAGTTTCAAACTTTGATGATGCAACAAAAGCTGATCATGAAATGTTTAACAAATATTTTCATTATCTACTTAACCACGGAATATATTTGCCGCCCTCAGGTTATGAAACATGGTTTATTTCTGATTGTATTAAAGAAATTGAAATTGAAAAAACATTAGATTATACAAAAAAATTTATATCCTCTCTTTGATTGGAAAATAATAAATTACTTAGTATAGTATATTTTCTTTTTATGTAGAAGAAATGGCAAACTAAAATTCGAAACTTTCAAGTAGCTCTAATTCAGTTTTAAAAGGCAAGACTCGGGTTCCAAACTTATGAAATAATAATTGAGAAAATCGATCGGAATGGTTTTTATAAAAGTCTTCTAAATCTTTTTTGTTATCGGCATAATATTGGAGGGAATAGGTACATCCTGATTCATCCGGATGAGAAATAACTTTTGAAAATATAACCTTAGTGAATATTTGAATTTCATACATTTCAGGAATTAAAGTATTTTTAACCCAATCGATCCATTCCTTTTCTAAAGGATATTCAACGTGAAAACTTTCTGAATATATAATCATTTCATTAAAATATTAATTAATAGCATAATCCACTGAGTACCCGAACATACCCTTTTCTTTAATCATATCGGCAACTTCATTGGGCATATTAATTTCCCAACCGTTTTTACCGGAAGCAATCTGAGTAAGAATTTGCTTTCCATAAATTCTGAGATAGGATTCATTATAATCTTTAATATCTACAATCCTCTTATTTTTTTTGAAATATTTGTATAAATCTTTAAGGCTTTCATTAACCTTTAAATTTTCAGAATTGAGAAACTCTCCTGTTTCTTGATCAACATAAGGATAAAGATAAATTCGCATATGCTGTTTAAACAGCTTTCCAAAAGCTTCCATAATACCACCGCTTAAGTGGTTATAATATCCTTCTTTAAAAATGTCCAATAAATTATTAACACCCATTGAAATACCGATTCGTTCCGTAGTAAATCTGCTGAAATAATCTACTAAACGATAATATTCGGAAAAATTAGAAATTAAAACAGTATATCCTAATTTTCCTAAAACATCCGCCCGATCTAGAAAATCTTGTTCATTGATCTCTCCGGAAGCAAGCAGGTTGGATAAAGTAATCTCAAATAGTAACTTAGTATTTTCTTTAGTAACCTTTTTTTCATTCATAAACATTTTCAAACCTTGATTACACATATCAATGTTTACATGGGTAACCGGACGGAAACTTCCTCTTAATGCGAAAATATTTTTATTATATAATTCATCCGCGGGAAGAACATTTTTTCCGTTTGGCTCAAAAACAGCTGCATCTGCCATTCCGTTTTTAACTAATTGTAAGCTCATTAAACGATTGTCCACAGCAGCATAATCCGGTCCGCTGAAATTAATCATATCAATTTCAATCTGATCAGTACTTAGTTCATCATAAAGAGATGAAATTATTTTTTTGGGATTATCGCTGTAAAAAAAAGAACCATAAATTAAATTTACTCCTAAAATACCTAAGGTTTCCTGTTGTAATTTAGTGTCGTTTTCATGGAAACGAACATGTAAAATAATTTCATTATACGGTTCTAATTCATGTAATTGAAATCGGATTCCAACCCAACCATGTCCTTTAAAAGTTTTATTAAAATTGATGGTAGTAACCGTGTTGGCATATGAAAAAAATTTTCTGCCTGAACAATTGCTTCTATCGATTCGTTTCTCAATTAATTCAATTTCATGGTCAAGCATTTTATGCAATCGTGCTTGAGAAACATATCTATTATCCGGTTCTTTTCCATAAATAGAATCACTTACTTCTTTATCATAGGCAGAAATTGCTTTGGCAATAGTTTTAGAAGCTGCGCCCGCTCTAAAAAAATAGCGTACGGTTTCCTGACCTGCTCCTATTTCAGAAAAAGTCCCATAAATATCTTTATTTAAATTAATCTGAAGAGCTTTTTGCCTAGGGGTTAGTACTTGTTTATGAGAGAGCATATTTTCAACTTTTGTTCGTAAATTTACAAAAATTATGGTACTACAAAAAAGTAATATAACATTCTTAGGGACAGGAACTTCTCAAGGAATTCCGGTTATAGGTTCAAATGATCCGGTATGTAAGTCTCAAGATGAAAAAGATAAAAGATTACGAACTTCTGCATTGGTTCAATATAAAGGTTTGGATTTATTAATTGACTGCGGTCCTGATTTCAGACAGCAAATGTTGCGAGAAAATAAATCCAATGTAGATGCCGTATTAATAACGCATGAACACACAGATCATATTGGAGGATTAGATGATTTGCGTCCCATCAATTTTTTAAAAGGACAAGATATTCCTATTTTTGGAAAGGAAAGGGTATTAGAAGATATAAAAAGAAGATTTTCTTATGCTTTTGCAGAAGTAAAATATCCGGGTGTTCCCGGTTTTGAATTACATTCAGTGAATGGTGATATCTCTTTTCAAAATGTTTCTATTCAACCCATACATATTTTACACGGTAAGTTGCCCATTTTAGGATATAAAATAGGGGGATTATCATATATCACTGATGCTTCCTCTATTTCTGAAGAAGAAATAGAAAAAATTAAATTTTCAGAAGTATTAGTTATCAATGCTTTAAGAAAGGAAGCTCATGTTTCCCATTTTACTTTGTTTGAGGCATTGGAAATCATTGAGAAAGTTAAACCTAAAAAGGCTTATTTAACACACATCAGCTATCAACTAGGGTTTCATGAAGAGGTAGAAAAAACATTGCCTAATCATGTTTTTTTAGCTTATGACGGATTGAAAGTTGAATTTTAATAAGAATGCATATTTTTTTACTAAAAATCATATTTTATAATAAATAAAAGGCATTATTTAGATATATTTTAATTTATAAATTTAATTAAATGTATATTCCTCAATTTTGTACTTTTGCAATACTTACAATTATAATATTAAATGAACAATAGATCAGTATATGTAGCGGCTACATGTCCTTATAGCGGAAAATCTTTGATTAGCTTGGGGATATTGCAAATGGTAATGAGAAGAACACCGAATATTGGTTATTTTCGTCCTATTATTGATGATTTAGATGATGGGATAAAAGACAACCATATTGAAACTATGATTTCTTATTTTAATCTTAATCAGAGTTATGAAGATGCATACGCTTTTACTAAAAGTGAAATTATTGATCTTCAAAATAGTGGCAGATTAAATGAGGCATACGATAGTATTATTCAAAAGTATAAAGCATTAGAAGATAGATTTGACTTTGTACTAATCGATGGTACTGATATATCAGCAGGTAGTACTTCGTTAGAATATGATTTGAATGTTATCATTGCTAAATCATTAAATATTCCGGTCGTTCTTGTTGTAAAAGATTCATTTAAAAATTCGCACGATTTAGCTAAAAATATAAGTCTGGAATTAAACAATTTTTTAAAGAAGGATAATAAAGTTATTGCGGTAATTGTTAATAAATGTGATAAAGATATAGAAGAAGTTATTACTAAAAGTAAGAAACGCATTGGTGATTCCGTTTTATTATCTATAATTCCTAACGATAAACCTTTAAGTTTTCCTACACTAAAAGAAGTGGCTGATGTTTTAGGAGCTAAAGTACTTCATGGAAGTGAAAATTTAAATCGATCCATCACTAAGTTTATGATTGGAGGAATGTTACTATCTCAATTCATTAACTATGTTGAAGAAGATTGCGTTGTAATACTTCCCGGTGATCGATCCGATTTAATCGTTGGAACTTTACTTTCCAACTTATCTAATTTTAAAAGAATTTCAGGAATAATACTAACTGCCGGAATAGGTCCTGATGCTTCCATCATGAAAATGATTGACGGATCGAGTGTAAACATGCCTATTATGCTTGTTGATATGGGAACATTTGAAGCAGCAACAGCTATTGACAATATAAAATCAACAATTTATCCTGAAAACACGGCAAAAATTAAACGTAATATTGACCTGTTTGAACAATATGTGGATGTGCCGGAGCTTGATAAGAGAATTTCTTCATTTAAAATTGAAGGAATTACCCCTAGAATGTTCCAGTATAATTTATTGAAAGAAGCAAAAGCAGCCCACAAACATATAGTTTTACCGGAAGGAGGGGATGAGAGAATTTTACGCGCCGCTTCCATGTTAGCGGATGATGAAATTGTAAAAATCACAATTTTAGGTAAACCGGATGAAATTATACAAAAAGTTAACCAACTGGGACTAAGTTGGAATACGGATCTGATTTCTGTTTTAGATAATACAGAAAACGATAAGTTAAATGATTATGTTGATACCTTATATGAACTTAGAAAAGATAAGGGTATGGAACATGCTCAGGCTAAAGATTTAATGTTGGATGCCTCCTATTTTGGGACAATGATGGTGTATAAAGGAGATGCAGATGGAATGGTTTCGGGAGCTCAAAATACTACAGCTCACACGATACGCCCTGCATTACAATTTGTTAAAACTAAACCGGGAATTAAAACCGTTTCTTCCGTATTTTTCATGCTCTTGCAAGATAGGGTACTAGTTTACGGTGATTGTGCTATTGTTCCTAATCCTACTTACGAACAGTTGGCAGATATAGCAATTTCTGCTGCAGGAACTGCAAAAGAATTTGGAATTGAGCCGAAAATAGCCATGCTTTCTTATTCATCCGGATATTCAGGAGCGGGAGTAGATGTGGATAAAGTTAGAAAAGCAACAGAGCTGGTAAAATCTTTGCGTCCTGACTTATTAATTGAAGGACCGATTCAATATGATGCGGCGGTGGTTCCAAGTGTAGGTAGCAGTAAAATGCCGGGGTCTTTAGTTGCAGGTAAGGCAAATGTATTGATATTCCCGGATTTAAATACCGGTAATAATACATATAAAGCGGTGCAAAGGGAATCCGGAGGACTAGCGCTGGGGCCTGTACTTCAAGGATTGAGAAAACCTATCAATGACTTAAGTAGAGGCGCAAAAATAGAAGATATTTACAATACTGTTGTAATTACGGCTATCCAAGCAGCCAACGACAATTAAAAAAATAGTATTTAAAGAAGTAAAAAAACTCTATCATTGATTACGATTGATAGAGTTTTTTATTTTCCAAAAATATCCAGAAAGCTAAACGTTTGATCAAGCCTGATTCCTTTTTCTGTTTTTTTAACTGTACACAGTTCATGAACGGCATCATGTTCAAAAAAGAAAAAATAATTTTGAGATTCGGCAAGATTTAAAATTTGTTCCTTTTCGGGTATAGTGAGTAGGGGGCGAGTATCATATCCCGCAATATAAGGAATTGGGATATGTCCGGTAGTAGGTAATAAATCAGCAGCATAAATTATTGTTTTTCCCTCATAAATTATTACGGGTAACATTTGCTTATCTGTATGTCCATTAACAAAATATATATCAAAGCCTAAGGGTGAATCTTTCAAAAAATTATCTTTAGGAATGGATATAAATTGTAATTGACCACTTTCTTTAATGGGAAGAATGTTTTCTTTTAAAAAAGAAGCTTTTTCTCTTAAATTAGGTTGGACGGCCCAATTCCAATGATCTTCATTACTCCAATAAATAGCATTTTTGAATGTTGGTTTATAACCTGATTTGCTTTTATTCCATTTAATAGCTCCCCCGCAATGATCTAAATGTAAATGAGTAAGAAAAACATCAGTAATATCATCACAGGTAAAGCCATATCGAGCTAAGGATTTTTCTAAAGAAAAATCGCCCCATAAATAATATCCAAAAAATTTTTTATTTTGTTTGTTTCCAATACCCGTATCAATTAATATTAGTCTTTTGCCATCTTCAATAAGAAGACATCTCATAGCTAAATCGACCAAATTATTAGAATCTGCAGGATGTGTTTTTTGCCAGATAGATTTAGGTACAATGCCGAACATAGCGCCTCCATCGAGTTTAAAATTTCCGGTTTCAATCGGATATAATTTCATAAAGTATTGTATTTGATACTTTAAATATAAAGTTTATTTATCAATTAACGCTAAAATAAGTAAAGGTAAGATGGATAATAAAAATGGTCATCATGATTCCGCATATAATTATATTAACGCCCATACAAAGAAAATAACTCAGCAAAGCACCCAAAGAGGCTTTTAAGGCCCCTCTTTTATTCATAAAATCATAAATCAACTCTCCAACAAAAGCTCCTAAAAAAGGTCCGTACAGAAAACCATAGGGTACGATAAAACCTATCAATGTTCCAATAGTAGCTCCGATAGCGCCGTATTTGGAACCACCGAATTTTTTAACAGTAAGAATAGGCATAAAATAGTTAATGACCATTCCTAATATGGTTAAAATCGCACAAAAAGAAATCCACCACCAACTTAGATTTTCACCAAGAGGGCATAACTTATAAACTAATAAACCTATAAATGCTATAGGTGTTCCCGGTAATGCAGGTAAAACAGAGCCTATAATTCCAATAAGTAAGAGAATAAATATTAAAATTATCCAAATTAAATCAGGCATAAAATATGATACATTAAAAGTAACTATAAAGATACTTAATAATTTATAAACTTTTCTCTTTATCTCTAATAAATTGATATAAACTTAGCGGATTAATGAATGAGGCAACTACATTAAGGCAAAAAAACCAAAATACGATAATCGATCAGTTGGATCGCTATATTTCGAATCATTTTCCCGATGAAGTGGTTTTAATCACTCAAATAGTAAGTAAAGTTTTAATAATACTCGTTATTTTTTTGATTTTAGATTTTTTACAGCGTAAAGTATTATTAAAAATTGTATTGAAAATTGTTCCGAATACAAAAAATATTTGGATGAATACCTTTATTAAAAAAAATGTATTTACCAGTTTCTTTCGTCTCTTGCCTTTGGGGATATGCTATTTATTAGTGCCTATTATTTTTTACCCTCATCCTCAGAGTTTCCATATTTTAGATTTAGCATTCAGTATATTTTTAATAACGTTTATTGCTAAATTTCTAATTAGTGTTATCAATTCTTATGCTCAAGTAAAAAATAGAGACAGAAGCTATGTTACCGTTGGATTAAATACGTTTTTGGAACTTCTTAAAATGTTAATAATAGTATTATCCAGCTTTATAATTATCTCAATTGTATTTGATTTAACAAGCTCTAATATTTTTACCTTTATAGGGGCTACCATGGCTGTTATAATTCTGGTATTCAAAGATCCTATATTAGGTTTTGTGGCAGGAATTAATATTTCTAACTCCAAACAATTAAAATCGGGCGACTACATTTCTATCTCCAAATATAATTTAGAAGGAAGCATAGTGGACATTAATTTAATTACCACTAAAATTTTAAATAAAGACAAAACCGTGTCTACCATACCCACTTATGATTTAATATCCACAGAAGTTAGAAACTATGACCCCATGAAAACTTCACATACTCGAAGAATAAAAAGGTCAATTGTTTTCAATAGCCAATCCATTGAGTTTTTAGGAAAAAAAGAGTTTGAAGAGCTGAAAAATAGTAGCCTTCTCAAAGAATATTTTACCACTATTACATTGGATGAAGGCGTAAGTCATACAAATATGGGAATATTTAGAAAGTATGTACAAGCTTATCTTAAAAAAAACTTGCGCATATCTCAAAAAGATACAATTTTGATACGGCTGTTAGATCCGACGATTTATGGAATTCCTTTAGAGGTTTATTGTTTTACCAATACTTCGGATTTGAATGAATATGAAGAAGTTCAAGCAGAGGTCTTTGAGCATATCATTTCCATTTCATCTTTTTTTGGACTTAAAACTGTTTCGGTAATTCCTTCTTAATTTTTAGAAATATATTTCTCAAGTTCTTTACAACCTTTTTTGGTTGCAATTGAACGTATTAATAACTCTATAAAATATTTTTTCACAACGTTATCATTTACGTTAACTTCTGAAAGTTTATCATCAATGGCTATAATCTTTTCAATCAGGTAAAAATATTCAACCGTTAATTTTTTATTGATTTTAGATCTGTATAATCCATCCTCAATGCCTAAAATAATATTTGTTTTAATTAACGTTTTTAAGGAATTGTTTTGTAAAGAAATCATTTCGGTATATATATCCGGGTAGAAATTTTTTAGTTGAAATAAGGTTTGGTTTTCTTTAAAAAAAATAAAATGGCTGCTGTCTTCAAGAATAATAAATTTTTGTTGAATGATATTCGGGCAATTTTTAATTTTATTTTCAAGTTCTTGAATAGCAGCGGTAATGCATTTACTGAATGTATTTTTTATTAAATCTTCTTTGCTGGAAAAATGTTCATAGATAGTTTTTTTGGACATGCATAAATCTTTACTAATCATGTCCATGGTGACCACTTTAACTCCTATTTGAGTAAACAGCTCAATTGATTTATTAATAATTTGATCTTTAATTACATCCATAATGTTAATGCTATTCAAACAAAAATAATAAAAATAGAGTAAAATAATTACTATTTTACTCTACTATTTATTGTAATTATCAAGTAATTACCAAAATATTTTAGAATTTAATCACGTATGAATTAGATCCAAATAATCAAACATAACATCTTAAGAGTATGTAGGATTATTTATCGTTAACTTATCAACTAAAAATTGTAGGTAACACCGAAATTCCAAGTTCTTCCGTTGCCGAAATAGACCTGATTTGCGGTATCGATTCCTTTAAATTTCACGTTTTCTGCTCCTTTATCACCGGATTTTATATTGGTTTTAGAATAGGTCATAAATACATCATTTAACGCATTGTTGACATTGGCTCTAAAACGTAATGAGGCTTTGTCGAAATATATAGTATATGAAGCTCCCATATCTAACGTAAAATAATCGGGTAGCTCAATTAAATCGATTTTTGTATTTGGAGCCGCCCGGGTTACATCAAAATCCGAATATAATTTTTCATATCTGTTTAAATCAGCATCAAAAGTGAAATTTTTAAACGCTTTATACACTAAACCAACACCATAACTGAATTGGGGAGCGTTTGAAGTTTTTACATCATCCAATAAAATATCCTTTTCACTTAAGATATTGGACAAATTATTGGAATCGTACGTTGTAGAATGCGCATTACCATTATATTTCCAATTGCCTAAAGATAAATGCCCTTTAAAATGTAATTTTCTGATAGGCTTAGCAAGAAATTCAACTTCAATTCCCTGATGGAGTTCATCGATGCCTGATCGATTTTCTATTTGATTGATGCTTTCGTTTGAAATAGTTTCAACTCTGTTATTCCAACTGGTTCTGTATAAATTTATACTTAAATCCAAAAAGTTATAGTGAAGTTCATATCCGATTTCAAAACCAATGATTTCTTCATTATCAGCCAGCGGATTCACATCATTTTTCCAATTTAAAAATAAATTATTCTGAAAAGGCTGTCTGGAATAATATCCGGCATTACCGAAAATATTGTGATTTTCATTAATTTTAAAATTTACTCCTCCTTTGATATTGTAACCGGTATTATTTAGTGTTTTAGATTTTTGATGGTTGGGAGTGTAATTAAATCGATCTTTTCTTGAATTATATTGTTCGGAAATTACCCCTTGTATAAAGGCGCTCATAAATGGATTAACATATTCAAATTGTCCGAATGCTCCAATATATTGAATGGTTTCATCGTAATCAAAACTCAACCTTTGCCCCCTACTTACATTTCTAAATAAGGAACTCCAAGGATTAATATTATAGTTTTTAGTTGCAGTATGGGTACCGTTTACATTGGTTGAGATATTGTCGGTTATTCCGGATAATCCTAAAAAGTTATTGGCTTGCTGAAAATGAGTACCCGTATAAGCTCTCCCATCAATTCCGACATTAAACTCAAAATGTTTTTTAAATTTATGATTAAAGTTGGATACCAGTCCGTACCATTGATGATTGTTTACCGAAGATCGTATGATGAAATTATCACTCCCTGTTCCTATTCCATCGGTATTATGTGTAGAATTGTAATCGAAAATTGCATCCCAACTGATGGTTCCATTTTCCTGATTTCTGCTTCCGGGTATGGTGTTGGGACTTTGAGGAGTCGAAATGTTTTGAGTTTCAATGTATTTAGAGCCATATCCTCCGGTTCCTCCACCTCTTCCTAAAGAGCCGTAGAACACAGTAGACAAAGTACTTTTTTCATTGATTTTCCAGTCCCAATTTAAATTGGCTACTGATTTATGGTAGTAATTGGTTCGTAATAAAAGTTCTTTTCCGTGTAACCACCCTTGATTTACATTATATCGGTAACCATACCTTTTAAAATCAGATATTTTTGTATAATAATTTTGATCATGATTTTGAGGTGCTCCAAAAATTATAAAATTGAAATTATGTTTTTCATTGGGTTGAAAGCCAATTGATAAAAAGTAATTTTGACCATAACCTTTAGTTCCTCTGTTGTACCCGTCGCCTCTCCACGTTGAGGTTGAAAAAGATACTCCCCATTTTCCCTGTAAACCGCTGTTGTATTCATAGGTAGTTCTCCAAAAACCGTCATTTCCCGTTAAAAATCGAGCCGTTGAACCGGCTTTTTTGTCGGTGGCTTTAGTTACAATATTTATGGTACCGCCAACGGAAGATATAGCAAGTTTAGAAGACCCAAGACCTCTTTGTACTTGGATGGTGTTGGCAATGTCTATTAATCCGGTCCAATTGGTCCAATACACACTTCCGCTTTCCATACCATTAACAGGCTGACCATTTATCAAAACAGCAGTATTGGATTGATTAAATCCTCTTGTAATCATTTTTGAATCCCCATATCCGGTGGCATCATTAACATAAATGGAAGGTGCATTTTTCATAAGTGCAGGAAATTCCTGATTTCCTCCTTTGTCCCTGATTTCTTGTTTTTTAATAATAGAGACAGCAATAGGGGTTTCTCTTTCTTTTACAACATCAATAACTCCTTTTCCAATGACTACAACATCGTCAATTTCTTTTTCTGAAATTTGAGTTGAATCCGGAGATATGTTTTGTGCAAAACCAATAGCCGTAGGAGCCATAATGCTTAAAAAGCAAAATAGATCTAATGCTTTATACTTTAGATTCATAAATATTAATTTAATTAGTTTGTTTTTGTATTCTTTTACAGTAGTAAATATAATAGTATTAAATAAAATACTAAAATCTATATTGAAAAAAAATGCAACAAAATGCAGAATTTTATATACTTTCAACTTTAAATTTTTTATTTTTAGCTAAATAAACTTCTATGAATTTTTCAAAAAATCCTTATGTATATTATTTTTTGGCTTTGATAATGGGGATTTTTTTATGTGATCTCATTTTCATTCCGATTCCTTATATATTAATTTTATTGGGGTTACTTATAGTGCTCTTAGGGTTTATTGTAAATAAAGCTGATTACAAAGGCATATTTTCAATTTTAACTTTAGTAAGCTGGAGTTTACTTGGAATGGTTGTGGTTGAATTAAATAACAGTTTATTAGATGATCACTATATAAATTATAAGGAATATGGAAAAGCTCAAGTGCTAACAGTTGTATTAAAAGAGCATAACAATTCAACTAAAAATTTCCGAAAATATACTGCAGAGGTTACAAGTATTATATATAAAAACAAACAGTTTCAAACCAAAGGATCAATTATGCTCTTTGTTGATAAACAAAAATATAATTCGGTTTTAACTCTAGGCAATGAATATATTTTGAAGCTTACAATTACTGATCCGACAGGAGCTTTGAATCCCCATCAATTTGATTATTCGAATTATCTAAAAAGAAATTATATTTTGCAGACGGGCAGAGTAGATGAAATTATTTCAGAATCGCCGCATGCATCACTAATTTATTCGATTAAAAATTTTAATCAGTATTTAGTTAAAAAAATTGAAAGTTCAACATTAGGAGAAGATTCAAAAGAATTTTTAAAAGCATATTTATTGGGTGATCGGTCGGAAATGAAAAAAGAATCTATTGATGTTTATTCCAAATCCGGAATTATGCATTTAATAGCTATATCAGGAATGCATATTGCTCTGCTATTTGGTATTATTTTCAACCTATTAACCCTAATGATGAAAAGTGGAAACAGAAAAACCATCATTATCATTTCATTACTGTTTGTATGGTTTTTTGGCTGTTTGGTCGGACTTACCTCTTCTGTTTTCCGATCATGTTTAATGATAACGATTTATTATTGTTTTGAATTGTTGAAACGTACCGGTTCTATCTATCACAGTATGGCCTTATCTGCTTTTATTATTCTTTTATGCGATCCGAATGAAATATATTCCATGGGTTTTCAATTAAGTTATATAGCCGTATTTTTTATTGTCTGGTTGTCCCCTATCTTGATTTATCATATGAAAAGTAAGAATAAAAAAATTGATAAATGGATCGTAAATCCATTAGCGGTTACTTTAGCTGCACAGGTAGGAACGCTTCCTTTTGTATTATTTTATTTTCATCAATTTTCATTGTTATCGATTCCTATCAATATTTTGATAATACCTTATACATTTATAATTACTTATTCATCAATAGTAGAGTTATTTTTGGTTTTCTTACCGTGGGAGTATCAGGAATATTTTTCATTTATTTATGATTTTTTAGTTAAGCTTTTGGTAGATTCTACCTATTATGTATCATCGGTTGAACCACTAATGCTAAAAAATATTCCATTGTGTTTATGGGAATTGTTTTTGATCTCATTTTCTCTGATTTTTTTAAAAAATTATCTTTCAGGATTAAAATTGAACCATCTAATTCCGCCTTTATTGTGCATAGTTCTCTTTCAGTTGAGTATTTTATATAATGATTATCATTTATCCGGAAAGAAAAATTTTATAGTATTCAATCATAAAAATTCTTTACTGGGATTCAGGGATGGCAAGAAATTGCTAGTCGTAGGAGATTCAACTGAAAATTGGGAACTAGTAAAGCGATATATTATAGATCCTTACAGCATAGGAGAAAGAATCAATGAGATACAAATAAGACCTTATAAGGAAGATAAAATTTATAAATGGGAAGGTAAAAAAATTCAAATATTAAATAAATCTTCAAAAAATTGTAAGGATTCCGTTGATTATCTGATTGTAAATAATCCATTAATTGAATGTGAAATAGTTTCAGACGGTACAATTATAATTACAGGAAACAATAATAAGCATAGGCGTTACAACAATAAATCTTCAAAATGTTGGTATACGTCAAGGCAAGGAGCTTTTATTAGTTGTCTTTGACTAAATTTTGGTCTAATTGAGATTTTACATTTTTTATAGTATTCAAAAACTCTTCGGGCTGCATAAATCCTGAAATTACTGAAACTGTTTCTCCTCTTTCATTTATTAATACCATGGAAGGATATCTTAAATTTCCCCCTAATGCATAATAAGCCCAAGATTGTATTCCGGCTTGTCCGTTTGTAATGTAATCGAACGTATTTCCTTTAAAAGTTATGGATTCTTTAGATTCTGCATTAAATTTAACCGGGATAAAATTCTCATTAATATAAGAGGCTACTTCTAGATTTTGGAATGTATACTTATCTAAAAATTTACAAGGACCGCACCAGTCAGTAAAAATATCTACAAACAACAACCTATTATCTCCATGCACTTGAAGGCTGTCACCTTCTGATAAATTTCTCCACTGGATTAATTTTTTATCTTGAGCAGATAAGTTTATAATCGATAAGGCAAAAAATAAAATAAACAGATTTTTCATATTAAATCTTTAATACAAAAATATATATTTAAATAGAATCAGTCAACTAAAATAAACTTTTTATCCGAGGTTTTCACAAAAGCATATAGTTAGAATTTAAAGCTGATGCCTGTTAAAAAATTAAATCCGGCTTGAGGATAATAAAAAGGAGTATTATCATAATAATATCCGTTGTTTTCATATTTAGTATTGAAAATATTATTTAAGGCAAGTTTCAAATTAAAAGATTTCATTGAAAAAAGTGATGGAGAAAATTCAAATACCATGTCAGAAATAAAATAACCGTCCAATTTTCCATTTTTAGGCTCTTCATTGGTCAGATATTGACTGCTAACGTATTGGTTCATCCATTTGCAATTTAAATTTTTTATAGGCTTCCATTCTGCTATAACATTTCCAATATAAGCGGGAGAGAAAGCAATCGTGGTATTTCCTAGTTTTTTTATATCTGAATCAGTTTCCTTTTTAAAATTTATATTTTTATTAATGCTTAAGGTTGAATTAGCAGAAAGTGAAAATTGAGTTGAAAATTGATAGGCTGCCGAAAGTTCAAATCCGGTTCGATAACTTTTACCGCTGTTTTCTCGTATAAAACTTCCTACATCATTTATTTTACCGCTTAATACTAATTGGTTAATATAATACATTCCGTACCAGTTTGCAGAATATGAAAATTCACGGAAATTTTGTTGAATTCCTAACTCCACATTATGAAGAAGTTCTGCTTTTACATTTTTGTTTTCCAATATGTCGTTTCGGCTGGGTTCTCGTTGAGCTAATCCATAGGTTACATAGATAGAACCTTTATCAATTTTATACGATGTTCCGATTTTGGGATTAATAAAATTATAGTTTTTATCAAATTTTATAGGTCCACCATTCTTATAAACACTTTCTCCACCCGGGAGGTCATGACCTTTATATTGTATGGATCGATATTGAATATCTCCAAATAATTCCAAGTTGGGTGTAAGAGTTACTATTGCTTTAAAAAAGCCTGAAAACTCGTCTTTATTGGCTTTATTTCTGTAATATTCATGATCTTTCAGACCATTTGAAAAATATTGAGCCCAAATAACATTTCCGTAATGATATCCTTTATAGGTATTTGCACCCATTCCAATTTCAAGATTCCAATTATTAATCGTTCCGGTTACACGATTTAATATTCCGTAAAAATTATTATCCAGCCATTGTCTTCGAATCAAATCTGAACGCGAAATGGTTTCATTGCCTATTATAAGATCCTTTAATTTATAATTGGATAATTTGGAATCTTGTTTATACTCTTCATAATATCCTTTACCACGAGTATAAAAAAGCGTGGAATTTAATACCCAAGAATTAGTAAACCTTTGTTTAAAATATAAATGATAATGATCTTGATTATAATTATCGGTTTCATTACTATAATATCGGATAATATTTCCATCTTGATCATAAATGGCTCCGCATGAATTAAATGTTCTTCTTTTCTTCATCATTTCTTCATTAACACCATTCCAAGCTTGATAGGTTTTTTCTTGTCCGCCAAATGTCATTAACCCGATAGATGTCTTATTTTTTTCGTACAGACCATGGACATAATAAGAGAAAAGATCAGAAAACGCACGGTCTATATATCCATCAGACTTTATAAAAGATACTTTGGCATCTAAAGTAAGTGCGTCATTAAAAAAATTGCCCGTACCAAGTCCAAAAGTGTGCTTATGGGTTTTAAACGAACCCACAGATTGATCTGATTGGAAATAAGGAGTTTTAGACGGTGTTTGAGTTTTTGCATTAATACTAGCACCGAAAGATCCCGTTCCTTCCGTTGACGTACCTACTCCCCGTTGTATGGTAAGGTTAGATAATGAAGAGGCAATATCAGGCATATTTACCCAAAAAGGACCTTGAGATTCTGCATTGTTGATAGGGACTCCATTTAAAGTAACATTTATTCGTGTCTGGTCACTGCCTCTTATTCTTAAACCGGTATAACCCACTCCCGCTCCGGCATCTGAAGTGGAAACTACCGAAAGATTATTTTTTAACAAGTAGGGGATATCTTGACCTAAATTTTTGCCTTCCAGTTGTTTTGAGGTAATACGTTCTTTAGTAATGGGAGCATTGCCTGAAACAATAATTTCTTTCAATTCAATTAAAGAATCTTTCTTAATCTGTCCTTGTAGGCTTAAACTAAAAAGAGCGACAACTAATAAATAAAACCAATCCCTTTTTTTCATAATAAATAAATTTCAGGGATATGTTACAGGACTAAAAAAAATAAGATTTCAAAAATTTGAAATCTTTATCTAAGATTTCCCTTGACAACATTACTTGTCCAGGTTCTTAGGGTATAATCTCAGCCGTTATATACAGCACCCCTTCGTAGTGTTAAAATTAATTTTTATACAGAAGCTTTAGCTAGGCTAGTATCATTTTGAGCTTCTTCATGTATTTTTTTAATATCTATATCAGAATCTAAAATTCTTTTACCTGTTCTAAATTTCGCGTTCCAATAAGCAGTATCCAGAGAAGAAATAGTAACCCCTTTGGATGAAGACGCGTGAATAAAAAATATTTCCCCGGTTGGGCTTACGCTTTCAACAATACCTACATGAGAAATTCTGCTTTTAGGAGTATGAGCAAAGAAAATAAGGTCTCCTTTTTTTAGATTATGTTTAGAAACGAAAGTTCCTCTATGAGATTGTTCAATTGATGTACGAGGCAAAGAAATGTTTAATGCAGCAAACACATGCTGAACAAAAGAAGAGCAATCTATACCTCTTCTTGTTGTTCCTCCGTATTTATAAGGAGTTCCTAAATAAGTTCTGGCTTCACTTAGTAAATTATAAGCTCTAGTTGAAAATCTGCTTTCGGCATAGATATTGCTGTTTTCTAGTAAAGCAGCATCTTTTCTTAATGTTGTAGAATAATTTTCATCACTAACCGATGCCGTACTGTAAAGTTTAACAGTTTTAGGATGATAAACCAGCATTTCGTTAGTGGTAGGATATTTATAGGTATCGTTATTACTTGCTACGTAATTAGATACACACGAGGTAGCAGAAGTTGAAATTACTATAATTACAGAGAGTATTTTTATTAAAGACTTCATATATTCAAAGATGATACAACTAATTTATGTTGATCAAAAATAAGAATCATATAGATATTTATACGATCAATTTAACTTTTTTTATATATATTTAACACAATGTTTAGAATATGTTAAATAAAAGTTAATGAAATAGGTGCAATAAAAAACAGATATTTTCAAGATAAATATCTGCTTTTTTATATGGTATAAATTTAGATTTTTAAAAAATGCTATCTAAATGTCATCGAATTCAACGTTAGTATAATTTGAAATATTTGCTGAATTTGCATTGTCTTTATTTTCTTCGGATTGAAGATGAAAATCGTCTCTATGTCTTTCGGAAATAACTTTTTCTCCGGTTTCTTTAATAATGAAAGCGGTAGTTTCTTCAAAGATGTCTTTGAAATTTTTAAAATCTTCTTTATATAAATAGATTTTAAATTTCTTGAAACCTAAAGCGCCTTCTTCGGAAATATTTTTTTTGCTCTCAGTAATTGTTAGATAATAATCACCTGCTTTAGTTTCTCTTACATCGAAAAAATAAGTTCTTTTTCCTGCTCTTAATACTTTAGAGAAAATTTCGTTTTCTTTCTTCTCTACATTTTCAAAATCATTCATCATATATGTGTTTTGTTTTTTATTGCCTTAAATTATATCTTTTAAGGGATAATAAAATTTAATTTTTTTTGTTTAAACAGAGCAAAAATATAAAAAATACTCTTAATATTACAATTGTTTTTATGATAGTTTTTGCGTAATTTGTTTTTTATATAATTCAGAATAAAAACCTTGATTTAAAATAAGATCTGCATGAGTTCCTATCTCATTTATTTGTCCTTGATCCAGCACAATGATTTTATCTGAATGTTTAGCGGATGAAACACGGTGAGTAATAATTACTGTTGTTTTAATATCAATGTCATTTTCAATATTAGATAATATTTTTTCTTCTGTTTCAGTATCGACAGCGGATAAACTGTCATCAAATAAAAATATGGTAGGATCTTTAATCAATGCTCTTGAAATCGATATACGCTGTTTTTGACCTCCCGATAGGGTTACCCCTCGTTCACCTACTTCCGTTTGATATTTATCTTTAAATTCGATAATATTGGAATGAATTTCTGCTTTTTTAGCATATTTTTCAACTTGTTCCAATGTCGCATTTTCAACCCCGTAAGAAATGTTATTGAAAATGGTATCCGAAAAAAGAAAACTTTCCTGAGGTACGTACCCGATTTTATCTCGAATTACATTTAAATTATGTTGGGACAAAGGTTCATCATCAATGTAAATTGCTCCTGAATCCGGCTCAATAAGACGTTCCAATAACAGAGCAATAGTTGTTTTTCCCGATCCGGTCTTTCCCATAAACACAATCGTTTCTCCGGGTTGTATTTCAAAAGATACACGGTTAAGAGCTTGTATTCCTGTATTCGGATAGGTGTAAGAAACATTTTCAAATCTGATTTTACCTTTTATAGGATATACATTAAAGTTGGTATTTTTAACCTCCTCTTTAACGTTCAAGAAATCATTAATTCTTTCCATGGAGGCTTCAGCTCTTCGGACCATAGATATAACCCACCCTAAAGCTGTAAATGGCCAAATTAAAACATTAAGGTAAAGAAAAAAATCTGTAATAGTTCCGACGTTTATTTTACCATCTATATATCTTTGGCCTCCAATATAGAGTATAAATAAGTTGCTTAATCCGATGATTAAAACCATTAAAGGAGAAAAAATGGCCTCTGTGGTTGAAAGCGAAAGCGATTCATTTCTATATTGATTGGATTGATTTATATATTTTGATATGATATAGTCTTCTTTAGTGAACGATTTGATAACTCTTATCCCGGAAAAAGAGTCTTGTACAAAAGAGGAAAGTTCCGATTGTTTGCCTTGTACAATTTTAGTTTTTTTATTAATAATAGTACTTTGGTTGTATATAAAATAAGAAAGGAAGGGTAAGGGAAGGATTGCATAAAAGGTCATCACCGGATCAGAAGCCAGCATATACCCGAGAATCAGTATAAGCATTATAAATAAGTTAGCACTATACATAATTCCGGGGCCTAAATATTGACGGACATTTACCACATCTTCGCTGATGCGATTCATGAGGTCTCCAATTTTAGATTTTTTATAAAAACTGAAAGAAAGTGTTTGATAATGTTTATATATATTATTTTTAAGTTCAAATTCGATTCTTCTGGAAGCAACGATTATGGTTTGCCTCATATAAAACTTCATGATTCCGGAAGTGATTGGAGCCAGTACGATAATTCCTCCATAAAGAAGAAGCTGCTTCATTAATTGCTTTTTATCTAGCGAATCTGAATGGGTAAGAGATTGAGCAATAATGTTAATGGCCTTTCCAATAAATTTTACAGGATAAATAGTTAAAAAATTGGAAAGTATTATAAATACAACTCCATACAGAAGGAGTTTTTTGTGTTTTAAAAAATATGGATTTAAAGTTTTTAAGGCACTCATAAAAGCAAAGTTACAAAACTTGTAGTTTTTATTTCGTATAAACTAAAAAAGTGTATCTGATTGGATTCAATCGGATACACTTTGTCATCTATGGTATAGATTGCGATTTATCTTTTTTTATGTTTAATCAAATATTCTGCAATTTGAACAGCATTTAAAGCAGCACCTTTACGTATTTGATCACTTACACTCCAGAAAGCAATACCTTTAGGATTGGTAAGGTCTTTTCTGATTCTTCCTACAAAAACTTCATCTCTTCCTGATAAAAATAAAGGCATAGGATATTTTTTTTCTGAAGGATTATCTTCAACAATTATCCCATTGAAATTTTCAAAAGCGTTTCTAACTTGTTCAACGGTTAATTCGTCCTCAGTTTCCACCCATATGCTTTCAGAATGTGCCCGCATAACAGGGACACGAACGCAGGTTGCAGATACCTGTATATCGGAATGCATAATTTTACGAGTTTCATTATACATTTTCATTTCTTCTTTAGTATATCCGTTTTCAGTAAATACATCAATATGAGGAATTAAATTAAAAGCCAATTGATGAGCAAATTTTTCAACTAAGACCTCCTCTCCGGCAGTTGATTGTTTTGCTTGTTCAATCAATTCTTTCATTGCAGAAGCACCTGCTCCGGATGCTGATTGATATGAAGAAACATGCACCCTTTTTATATGTGATAATTGTTCAATTGGTTTTAAAGATACCACCATTTGAATAGTTGTACAATTGGGATTTGCAATAATATTTTTTGGAGTATTCAATGCATCTTCCGCATTTACTTCCGGTACTACTAAGGGTACATCATCATCCATTCTAAACGCAGATGAATTATCAATCATGATCGCACCATATTTAGTGATGGTTTCCGCAAAATTCAACGAAGTACCTCCACCTGCAGAAACTAAAGCAATATCTACCCCTTTAAAATCGTCATTATGTTGAAGTTCCTTGACTGTATATTCCTTGTCCTTGAATTTATAAACTTGTCCTGCACTTCTCTTAGATCCGAAAAGTACTAATTCAGTTAAAGGGAAATTTCTTTGGTCTAAAACTTTGAGAAGCTCTTGCCCAACAGCTCCGCTTACTCCAACAATTGCAATTTTCATAAATATATACTTTAATGATTTTTAATTATTTATCTTTTAGGGTAATAAACTGTTCCAAAATGCTCTAGGTATCATTCCAAGTACTAAAGCAAGTGAGACGACAGACATAAGAAGTGTCCAAACTGAAATTTTAGGTGCTTTTTTAATTTTTGCATTTACAATTGTAATTAATACTCCAACCAAAACCATAGAGAAAGGATGTTCTATATAATTTCTTCGTATTGCAGCAATTCCCATAATATCTTTCATACTGGCATTTTGAAAGATAGGAGAGCTGAAAAATAATAGTATTCCAAGGAGTATCTGTGTATGTGTGAATATCAAAGTTATAAGAGAAATTCTTTTCACCTGACCACTGACAGGTCTTTCCTGTAAATAATAAATAAACGATACAACAGTAAGTAATAAAACAAAAACGAGGGTAATCATACCTACATAATGGTGTATGTTTTTAAAAAGGATATACATAAATTTGATTCTATTTCATTTTAATATGTAACAAAAATAGTAAACCTATAGAAATATAAGGGTATTTTAATCATTTTTATTCAAATTTTAAATACCGTATAACTAGATAAAAATTATAATCTGTTGGCTCTAATTTCTCCGTAGCCTATAAGTGCGTCATAAGTACCACCAAAAGGAGTATAATATAACAAACCTTGATATAGGTTTTCTGTTTGCCAAAATGAACCGGGAATTTCTGAAATGCTAAAATGGTTGTTTTTTTTGTCAACGGTTGCAATAGTGTAATTATAATACCCTTGTTTTAATAGCATTGTTTTTACGTATAAACCTTGATTTTCATCGTAAATCATCCGATTAGAATCGGAAAGTTCATAATTATTGAATAATCCTACAACATACAAATCTTTATTTTCTAAAGGCTGTTTAAGTTCCAAAGAAAATGTTACCGGAGTATAATCGCCTTCTGTTCGTGCATCCCTTTCCTGGTTAAGATCAAATCTCCTGAAATAATAAGCACCGTTGACATCAGGATTATAGGCATAGTCAAGCGGATACGGAGCAATGGAATATAAATAGGTAAGATAAAGCGGGTTATTTTCTTCCGATTTAAATACTCCGTAACCCGGGATGGAAATATTTTTGGTATCGAATGTATAAAATTCATTACCTCCTTCAAAAGCATTGGTAAGTTGTCCGAACGTGAAAGAATTACCGTTTACAAACTGTGGTTCTATATTATAGATCGCAGTTTGCCAATTGTTATTTTGAAGTAAACATAAAGAAAGTTGTCGGGTGGAGATTGAATTAATTCCCGAGACGACAGCTTGTGCTTTTACTCGCTGCGTTATGTTCGGGTTTTTAGATGTAGAATACCTCTCATATCCGACATTAATATGAGCAAAATCGTCGTAAAACGCAATTCTCTTACTGAATAAAGGTTTGTGATTATCAGTAAAAACAGTTAGGAGATAATTTCCGGATACCTTAGGTTGCATGTCTTTATTTGGGAATTCTAAAGTATAATGAGTGTAATTTTGTCTCGTATTAAAGGAAGGTTGATAATCGTATATTTGAGGTAAGGTATATCCGTCGATATATTCTGATTCAAAAAGATGGTCTTCATTCCAATTTCTGTCGTAATGCTTAATAGTATAGTAAATTTTTTGGTAGCCTCTATCTAACAGGTCAAAAGAAAGCACAAACATACCTTTGTTCATGGAGATAAAAGGAGTTTCATCATTCGTATCGGGATTGAATAATTGTATACCATTGACGGATGAGCTGTACACTTTTTCTAAAGCCTGCTGAGAAAAACAGAGCTGAGAAAGTAAGCAGAAGAAGAGAATCTTTTTAAGCATTTTTAGTTTTTTTTAAGTTATGCATACTACAGAAAATTTACAGAGCCTTGTAAATTAGACATTTGTCGCATGATCCATAGTTTTCTTTTTTGAATGAACTTTCCATTAATTTTTTTTCCATATTCTCGGGGATTGGGTAAAAGAGCAGCTAAAGTTGCAGCCTCGCTTTTTGTGAGCTGAGAAGCCGATTTGTGAAAATAATGTTGAGAAGCGGCTTCTATCCCATAAATTCCATCGCCGAATTCTATTACATTTAAATAGACTTCCAATATTCTTTTTTTGCCCCAAATCCACTCAATGAGGCAAGTGAAATATACTTCCAGGCCCTTTCTAACATAATTTCTACCCTCCCATAAAAAAACATTTTTTGCAGTTTGTTGTGAAATGGTGCTTCCTCCTCTTTTGGGAGATCCTTGTTTTTCAATTATTTTTTGAATCTCTTTAAAATCAAATCCGCCGTGTTTAAAATAATTTTGATCTTCACTGGAAATTACCGCAAGTTTTATGGAATTATTCATACGTTCTATCGGAATCCATTTTTTTTCAATGCTTGAGCCATTCACAAAAAATCTTTTTAACATAAGTTCTGTGTATGGAACAGGCAACCATTTGTATACAAAAACCATTACAATAGAAAGTACCCATAAACCAATAAAAATCCATTTAATCCATCTAAAAATCTTCATTAAAATTTGATTGATTAAAAACGGATGAATTACCAGCCTTTAACAGCTCCTCCCTTAAATTCTCGATCGGTAGTTTCTGCAACTTCATCCGATTGATAAGCTTTAACAAATGTTTTTACATTTTCAGCATCTTTATTATCTTCTCTTGAAACGATTACATTCATATAAGGGGAATCTTTGTCTTCAACAAAAAGACCATCTTTTAATGTAAAACCGTCTTTAGCTGCAAATGTATTATTGATAATGGCAACAGCTACTTTATCATCATTTAGAATTTCAGTTAAAATAGCAGGATCCATATCGACTATCTTTAAATTTTTAGGATTTTCAATTATATCAGAAGCGCTTGAAATAAGGCTTTTAGGATCTTTTAATTTGATTAAACCTTCTTTTTGAAGAAGCAATAATGCTCTTCCTCTGTTGGTGGCATCATTTGGAATTCCTATAGTACTGCCGGGTTGTAATTGATCAAGCGATTTTATTTTTTTAGAATATCCGGCCAATGGATAAATAAAAGTATTTCCTACTATGGCAAGTTTATATCCTCTTTGTTTGATGATATTATCCAAAAATGGTTTATGTTGAATAATATTAATATCAATATCCCCATCATTAAGTGCCGTATTCGGTAAAATATAATCATTGAATTCTACCAATTCAACATCTAAGCCGTATTTTTCTTTAGCAACCTTTTGAGCGGTTTGGGCAACCACAAACTCCGGCCCCGATTCAACTCCAACCTTAATATAATTAGGATTATTTGCCCGGTCATTCTTGCAAGAACTTAGAAAAAAAACAGAAGCAAGTAAGGTAAATACTATTAGTTTTCTCATTATCATATTATTTTAGACTTTTTTTAAATTTTTAACGATGATCCACTTTTTTTGAAAGATAATCTCCGACAAATTGGATTGCAAAAACAAGTAAAACTAATAATAATAAAACAAAATTCATAATTTCCATATTCTTATTTACGTATCCTTCTTGATATCCAATTTTCCCCAATCCTCCGGCTCCAACAGTTCCTCCCATAGCCGAATAACCGACTAAGGTAATTAATGAAATGGTAGCGCAATTAATTAATGAAGGCAAAGCTTCCGGTAACAATACTTTTTTAATAATTTGAAAAGGAGTTGCTCCCATAGCTTTGGAAGCTTCAACTAAACCGTTCGGTACTTCCAGCAGGCTGTTTTCAACCATTCTGGCGATAAACGGGGCAATTCCCAAACTTAGAGGAACTAATGCTGCAGGAACTCCTATGGAAGTTCCTACAATCATCCGCGTAAAAGGAATCATCCAAACAATTAAAATAATAAAAGGAATGGCGCGGAATATATTTACTAGGGTGGAAACCGTTTGATTGAAAACAAGGTTTTCTTTAAATTGACCTTTTCGGGTGATAAATAGAAGGATTCCGACAGGCAATCCTATCAAATAACCGAAAAAGCCGGAGACAAAAGTCATGACTATGGTTTCCCAAGTTCCTTTTGCTAAGAGATCAATAATTGAATTAGACATATCCTAATAAAGTTACTTTAATGTTTTTACTTTTTAAATACTCAATGGCAGCCATTTCTTTAGAAATCGTACCGATAATTTCCGTTAGCATGACCCCGAATTTAACTCCCCCCGCATAATCCATTTGAGCACTTATAATATTGTTATTAATATCAAATAATCTGGAAATTTCGGATAATACCGGTTCATCGACCGTATTACCAGATATCTGTAGTTTTAGTAAGGGATGTTTTCCTTCTTCCGGCATATGGGTAATGCGTTTTTGATAATCTACCGGTATTTCTAAATGTAAGGATGAAGATATAAAACGCTGAGCTAATTCCGTTTTAGGATTTGAAAAAATTTCAGAAACACTTCCTTGCTCAATTAGTTTTCCACCGTTCATGACAGCTATATCATCACAAATTTGTTTAACCACATCCATTTCATGAGTAATCAATAAAATAGTGATTCCCAACTCTTTATTTAAATCTTTGAGTAGAGATAAAATGGAGCGAGTAGTGGAGGGGTCTAAGGCACTGGTTGCTTCATCGGATAATAAAACTTTAGGGTTGTTGGCCAACGTTCTGGCAATAGCAACTCTCTGTTTTTGTCCTCCGGAAAGGTTCGCCGGATAACTGTCTAATTTATCCGTAAGTCCTACCAGTTCAACCAATTCATAAACTCTATTTTTTATTTTAGTCTTGGGAGTATGATTTAATTCCAAGGGAAAAGCAATGTTATCAAATACAGTTCGGGAGGAAAGCAGATTGAAATGCTGAAAAATCATTCCTATATTTCTACGGGCAGAGGTTAATTTGGAAGGAGATAACTCCATCAAATTTTGACCATCAATCCAAACCTCTCCTGAATTAGGCCTTTCCAGTAAATTAACACATCTTATCAATGTGCTTTTTCCTGCACCGGATTCACCAATTACACCAACTATTTTTCCTTCGGAAACCGAAAGAGAAATATTGGAAAGGGCTATGTTTTTTTTGCCTTTATGTTCGAATGTTTTAGTAATATTTTTTAACTCAATCATTTAATTGATTAAATTTTTAAAGTCTTTTTACGATTAGGATTTGTGCAAAGGTACAAATAGTATATAGAAACTCATATTAATTTACAACATTTACTGCTTGGAGAACATTTTAAATCATGCGAACCATTATAAGTTTATAATAAATTAGTTTATTTGGAGGTGTAAATTTTATAAAAATGAAATAGTATATAATTAAACCAAGTAAGAACTCTTGAAAATAAATTTATTAATAAAATAAACTAAAAAACTTGCATATTAATTGTATGCAATTTAATTTTACTCAATCTAAAAACGATATGGAAAGTTTACAATTAAAAGATCAATTATGTTTTCCCATCTATGCGTTGTCCCGACTGATTACAACGCTTTATAGACCACATTTAGAAAAATTAGGGGTAACCTATCCTCAGTATTTAGTGATGTTAGTTTTATGGGAAAATGAAGAAATATGCGTGAGAGATATAGGCGAAATGTTGTGGTTAGATAGCGGAACCTTAACTCCTCTGCTTAAAAGGATGGAGGAAAACGGACTTATAAAGAGATGTCGGTCTACTAGAGATGAAAGGCATATGTTGATTCATCTTTCAGATCAAGGAAGGAAAATGAAAGATGAAGCATGGATAATTCCTCATACCCTTAAGGCAGAATTGGAAATGGAGGAAAATGAATTATCAGAACTTCAGAAAGAATTTTATAAGTTATTATCTATTGTTACGACAAAATGTAAGAATAAATGCAAGAATAAATCAGAATCAAAATAATATTATTTAAAATTAATTATATGGAATTAATAGACTCACTTAAATGGAGGTATGCAACAAAAAAATTCGATGCCTCAAAAAAAGTTGAACAATCGTTGGTAGATCAAATCATTGAAGCAGCTTGGCTAGCTCCCACTTCTTCCGGATTACAACCGTTTAAGGTTATTGAAATTACTAATCAGAAATTAAAGCAAAAGATGGTTTCCCTGTCTAAGGACCAAAAACAAGTGGAAGATTGTTCACATATTTTAGTTTTTGCTGCTTGGGATAATTATACAGAAGAAAGAATCGATACCATTTACGGACACATAACAAGAGAACGCAATCAGCCTTCTGATGCTTATCAGAGTTATACGGATCGTATTAAAGGAGTATATCTGAATTCAGCCGCTGAAAGTAATTTTGAACATGCAGCACGTCAAGCGTACATAGCTTTTGGATTATCGATTGCTGCTGCTGCAGAATTAAAAGTTGATACTACTCCGATGGAGGGATTCGATAATCAGGCTATAGATGAACTTTTACAATTACGCGAACTGGGTTTAAGAAGTGTTGTCATGCTTCCTTTGGGTTACCGAGATGAAGAGAATGATTGGTTAGTTAATTATCCAAAAGTTAGACACCCTAAAAAAGATTTTTTAATTAAAATAGTTTAGAGAAGAACCTATTTTACACAAAATTTTAATCATTAAAACAATAAGAGGCTTTATTATTAAAGTTCTCTTATTTTTTTTTGCATGAGTTTGAAAATCAAAAAATTGCAATTAAGCAATTAAAAAGTAATAAAATAGCCATCGGAAACTAATTAGGGGTAAGAGGGTATGCCCGGAGGATAAGTTATACCTATTGTTTCCGAGGTATACCTTCTGTGTTAATTAAGTATAGAATTTATAGGAACTTTACGGATACACAATTTACAATATATGTATATAATCCCTAAAAATACTCGGAACTTTAAGTAAAACTGTTTATAGATCTAAAAGAGTTTTAAGGTATTTAGAATGTAAAATATATGGTAGACAAATAAAAAAATAAAGATTAAAAAAATTTATTTCAATCAAGACAAATTTTTAACTTTATTATCTGAAAAAACTAATATATTATGATTTCTAAAATACATATCCCTAAAGGGACCTTGCCTTATATTTTCGGCTCAGATCATGAGGCATTAACACTAAATCTGGTTAACGAGGCGATGGATACAGATTTAAATTATATTGAAAATAAAAATTCATCCGGTTCAAAAAGAGAGTCTAAGTACATTTCAAATTTTTGGGGAGAAAATATTCAATCAGTTTCCGCTATTGTAGGAAATAACGGTGCGGGTAAATCCACTTTGCTAAAAGCCATAAGAGATGGTAATTGCCAATTTATAGGAACTGATGGGGAAGAAATACCCCATAATTCTAAATTAATATTCTATTATAATTCAATTCTTGGATATGATGATACTCCGAATTTCAGATCAAAAACTAAAAATGTTCTAACACTTTCAAAGTTTTCGATATTAAAAAAAGATAGAGAGTATGCTGACCCGGAATTTTCAATGTTCTTGAAAATTCATAATAATGCAATGTTAGAAAGAATTTTAAATTTAATTAAAAACAAAAAAGTATATACTAAATTATTAGAACTGGGACTGCCTACGATAAATAATATAAAAATAAAAATAAATCATTCCAATAAAGATTATTATAATATACCGGATACATTTAAGCCTTTTTTTCAATATTTTAAAGACGATAGAGAAAGAAAACAAAAAGAACGAGAAAAAATATTAGAGAGAAAAGATTATTCAAATAATGAAGATAAAGAAAATTTAAAAGTAAAAATTATAAAGGCTATAATAAAGAGAATACATTTAATTTTTGAGGAAACGGGTAACATATACATACGTGAAGGTTTTATAAGAGGAGGTAAAACCGTGGAATATTTAAAAACTAAAAAAATTTATGGTCTTAAAGATGCTTTTTTTTGGTATTTAGATAATGCCTATATCAAAGTTAATAATATAGAATTTCAATTACCTGTACAAGAAATAAAAAAATTAATTGATATTTTGTTATCAACAATTGAAAAATCAAATAAATTTGATTTTCTTAGCGATTATCGCGGTTATCTCAATTACGATTTCATTGCTAATAATTTAGATACATTAGAAATTATAGATGCTTATCAGGATTTTACAAAAGAATTTAAAAAACATTTTAAAGTTACTGATGAGCCTTTATTTAATTTTTCTACAGATAGAGAGTTAAGCAGTGGTGAAAAATTGATGTATGAACAATTTTCAATTTTCAATGAACAAGTTTCTCGTATTGAAAATGCATTAGATGTAGAGAACAATACAGATGAATATTTAATTTTACTGGATGAAGCAGATGTATGCTTTCACCCTTTGTGGAAGAAGAAATACATTAACATGCTTTTAGAGGTTCTCCCATTAATTTTTGTTAATAAAAAGCTTCAAATCATTTTTACCACCCATGACCCTCTAACTCTTTCAGATATACCTCATCAAAATATCCTTTTTTTGGGAAAAGGTAAAAAATATACAAAAGTATTAACAAACAAAAGAAAAACTTTTGGCGCTAATATTTCAAATTTATTGGCAGATTCCTTTTTTTTAGAAGATGGATTAGTGGGAGATTTTGCTAAAAAGAAAATTGAAGAAGTGATCCATGTTTTGAATAAGATGATTGAAAATAAAAACAATAATCAACACATTGACATTTCAGACGAAGAACAACTGAGGATTAGAAATTTAATCAGTATGGTTGACGAACATATAATCCAAAGTAAGCTCATTAAAATGTATAATGAGGCTTTTGGGCCTTCCATAGATAATGAAATACAAGAATTGGAAGAAAGATTAAATTATCTTAAAAATCTTAAAAACAAAACTCATGATTAGTATACGAGAATGTATTTCAGAATCTGATCTGTTAACTGCCAGAGAACAACACATTTCATTTATTTCTGAAGAAGTTAAAAAAAGAGTTGATTTTTATAAAAATTTATTTGAAACGATACAATTAACCCATCAAGGAAAAATAGAAGACGATGATATTGAGAATAATATAAAAAAAATTAAGTTGCATCATTCACAATATGATTCTTTTATTAAAGTAATCTTTAAAGACAATAAAAGTGTTGATAAAAAATATAAAAAATTAAAAAATAAATCTTTATTCCGTGAGGAACTTAAAGATTTCAAAAAGGTTTTAAAGATACTTAATGATTTACATACTAATTGTCGTTGTATTTTAGGTTTGGATTTAAGTTCAAATGAAGAAGACATCGTTCTATATAAAAAATATGAAGAAAATTATAGGAATTATAAAATTTTGCTAAATAAGATTTTTGATTATGAAAACTGGTTTCAGAAAATTACACCGGAAAAAGAATGGGGACCTTATCAATTGACAAAAAAATTAGGAATACAAGTATGTTGCTATTGCAATCGCCAATATACGTTTACTTTATCTAAAGGAGTAAAAAAAATAACCAGGCCCGAACTTGATCATTTCTTGCCCAAAAGTAAACATCCTTTATTAGCACTAAATTTTTTTAATTTGATTCCTTCATGTAGTGTTTGCAATAGAGACTGTAAAGGAACTGTTGATTTTTCTTATGAAAAATATTTGTCACCCTATGAATCCAATCCTAAGCACCAATTAATAAAATATGATTACAAACCGGAAACCTATTTAGGTGCTATTGGCAAAACTGATGAAATAAAGGTTTTCACTAAGATAAATGAGGAAAATGAAGATCAACGTTTACAAGAAAAAGTAAAGGGAAATATCAAAGTTTTTGAATATAATAAAATAGCAAATGAACACAGAGATATTGTACAAGAGATTATAAAGAAAAGATTTTTATTTAATGATAAATATATAGAAACCTTACAGCAAGCATTTCCCGATATTCATCTGACCTTAGAAGAGGCCTATCAATTAGCTTACGGTAATTTTTATGATGAAAAAGAATTTACTAAAAGACCCTTAGCAAAATTAACCAAAGATATTGCTGTTGCGACGGGTGTCATAAAAAATAAAATTAGCTAATTTTTACAAAAATTCGATAAAAATCAGAGAGATCGAAAAGATAGTAAAAACCAGGCGGTAAAGCTAGGGGTTGCTAAAAAGGTTTAGGTAAAAGTTAAAGAAATCAAATAGGTATATTATATAAAAAAATCACAACTGTTTATAAATAAACAAGTTGCGATTTACATGTACCCAGGGCGGGAATCGAACCCGCACGATATTGCTACCACTGGATTTTGAGTCCAGCGCGTCTACCAATTCCGCCACCTGGGCATGTTTTTCAGGTGTGCAAATATACTTAAATATTCTTTTTCGCCAAAATTTATGTTTTTATTTCATTCATTCTTCCTTATATTCGTAAAAAAAGATTATGAAAATATTAATTATAAATGGTCCTAATTTAAACCTGCTTGGACAAAGAGAAACAGATATTTACGGTCATTATTCTTTTGAAGATTATTTTAAACATTTGCAAAAAAAATTTATTGATGTGGAATTAGAATACTATCAAACCAACCATGAGGGCTCGATTATTGATAAGATTCATGAAAAAGGTTTTAAATGTGAAGGTATTGTAATTAATCCGGGAGCATATACCCATTATTCCTATGCAATACACGATGCTATAAAATCAGTAACCGCACCGGCTATTGAAGTTCATATTTCCGATATTGAAAAAAGAGAAGAATTTAGAAAAATTTCAGTCATTAAAGATGCTTGTGTACATCAGATTAAAGGCAAAGGATTACCCGGTTATGAAGAAGCTATTGAATATTTAATAAAAATGAAACAACCTTAACTAGCGAGTATAAATAATAAGTAATTGATAGTATAAATGAATGAAAAAATAAGTGGAAAAGTAATACATCAGATATTGTTTTTGATTATAATAATATCTCTTTTTATCCTTATTATAAGTCAGTTGGCTATATTTCTTCCCAGCTTTTTAGGGGCAATTACATTATATGCCTTATCCAAAGATTTTTTCTTATATCTGACAGAAAAAAAGGGATTGAAAAAATGGATATCAATTAGTATAGTTTTTCTTCTTGCCTTATTGATCATTTCGATTCCGGTTTATTTTATTATTGAATTGACCTATTCTCAGGTACATACGGCTATAACTTATTTTGATAAAATAAATAATTCCCTGGTCAGTATTGTAAATGATTTACAAACAAAATACGGACTAAATATACTTAGCAAAGACAATATCATTCAAGCGACCACCTGGGTAGGCAGGGTCGTGCCTAAAATATTAAATTCAACAGTAAATTCTGTAGTTGTTTTTTTCTTTTCCTTTGTTTTATTCTATTTTATGATTATGAACATCAGGAAAATTGAAAGCACCTTTTTAAAATGGTCTCCTTTAAAAAAACAAAATACCGAAAGACTAGGACAAAGGTTGAAAAAAATGATTCAATCCAATGCCATCGGCATCCCATTAGTTGCTGTTGTTCAAGGAATGGTAGGAGCTGTCGGCTATGCCATTGTAGGATTGGATAATTTATGGTTTTGGTTTGCGGTTACAACTTTTACATCCATGTTGCCTATCGTAGGTTCAGCATTGGCCTATGTTCCGGTTGCCATTTTATTGTTCACTTCCGGAGAAACCTGGCAATCTGTATTTATTTTATTGTACGGCATTATAATTATTGGAACATCGGACAATATCGTGAGATTTACATTACTTAAAAAACTGGACGATGTGCATCCGTTAATTACCATCTTTGGGGTAATATTAGGAATGAATATTTTTGGATTTATCGGATTAATTTTCGGTCCTATATTACTATCCAGCTTTTTCCTGCTTTTAGATGTTTACAATAACGAATTTAGCGATAATCCATAAGAAAATGTAGTTCTACTATTGGAATGAATTTTGTTTTTTACCATGAATAAATTCAATAAACTGTTTCAGTCGGCAGGTAGTATAGGTTTGGGATTACTCATACTATCTTGCATTTCTAAAGACAGATTAGAAGTAACAAAAAAAGAAACAAAAATGAAGGTAACAAAATCAGAAGAAGAGTGGAAAAAGCAGCTTTCTCCCGAAGAATATTACATTTTGAGAGAAAAAGGAACAGAGGCTCCTTACAGTGGAAAATTCAATATGCATTTTGAAAAAGGAGTGTATACTTGCAAAGCTTGTGGTGCGGTTCTGTTTGATAGTGATTCTAAATTTGATTCGCATTGCGGATGGCCCAGCTTTGATCATGAAATAGCCAAAGGCCGAATTATCGAAAAATTAGATACTTCTCATGGAATGACACGAATGGAAATCCTTTGTGCTAATTGCGGGAGTCATTTAGGACATGTGTTCAATGATGGCCCTACAAAAACCGGATTGAGATATTGTGTTAATTCTGCTTCACTGGATTTTGTAAAAGAATAATACATTATTTACCAATTGTAAGAAATAACATTATGGCCAAAATCCTAAGAATTTATCCGGAAAATCCTTCAGAAAAAGCAATTAATGAAATAGTTGAGGTATTAAAAAAGGGAGGAATTATTGTTTATCCTACCGATACGGTTTATGGATTGGGTTGTGATATTTTTAATCACAAAGCCATGGAAAAGCTTTCCAGAATTAAAAATGTTAAACTGGAAAAAACAAACTTTTCCTTTGTTTGTAATGATTTAAGAAATTTATCTCAGTACACTAAGCCCATTGAAACGAATCTATTTAAACTTCTGAAAAGAACTTTGCCGGGGCCTTTTACTTATATTCTAGCGGCTTCCAATACGCTGCCCTCTTATTATAAGAATAAAAAAACAGTAGGAATTAGAATTCCCGATCATAATATTCCTAGAATTATCGTTGAAAAATTAGGCAATCCCATAGCATCCACTTCAACACATGATGATGACGAGATTTTAGAATATATTACAGATCCCGAATTAATAGCCGAGAAATATGATAAATTAGTAGATATAGTTATTGATAGCGGTGCGGGAGGTTATACTCCTTCCACGGTTGTAGATTTAACTTCCGGGAGTCCGGAAATACTCCGTCAGGGAAAAGGAGATTTAGATCTGTATATTTAATCTCTATTTACATTTACTATTTCTAATCGAAAAAATCAGTTTACATAAAAGTAAAAAAGAACCGAATATAATTATTCGGTTCTTTTCTTATAAAAATTTGAAAATTTTCTTTTTTAATAAGATATTAATTTAAACAATTCATGTAGAATAAGATGTATTAATAATTAAATAATTCATCAATAGACAATTCATGAACTGTTCCTAATTTTTTAACCGAATTCCAATTAAGATTTTCCTTTTTTCCAATTAAAGATACATTATAGGTTTTTCCCTTGATTTCACGATTAAAAAAATCTTTAAGATCCTTAAGTTGCAATGTTTGTATTTGAGAATACATATCTTTTCTTAAATCATAATCAATTCCTCTTTTTTTGGCGGCAAGATAGGACCAATAAATTGCAGATTTAGTAATACGGTCTGAAGCAATTTGTTTCAAAGCACTTTTTTTAGCATTGTCAAATTGTTTAGCAATTTCAGGCATATTGTTCATTAAATCTTTCATTGCATCAACTGCTTGTGGTAATTTATTGGCTTGAGTTCCAATATAGGAAGAAACATAATCGTATTTATCCTTATCAGAAGCGATGGTATAACTGGCATAAGCAGAATAAGCTAATGATTTACTTTCACGAATTTCTTGAAAAACAATGGAAGACAAACCTCTGCCAAAATACTCACCAAATACTTTTGCATAAGGCATTTTAGCTACATCAAATTTATTTCCTCTTGATTGGAAAAGTATTTCGGCCTGTACCATGTCGTAAGGAGCAAAAAACAAGCTGCCGTCAGATGCAAGTTCCTTATAAGTTATAGGAGAATTATACTCTTTTCCGCTTCCGAAATTATGATATTTTTGAACGGCTTTTTTAATAACAGATTCATTCGGTCCATAGTAAAATATTTCATGTTTGTAATCGAATAAACTTTTACATATCTTAACTAAGTCCGCAGGTTTTTTGTTTAATAAATCCGCTTCAGAAATAGTATTTCTTAACCTGTTATTTTCTCCATAACGGGCATACAAAGCTAAAGCATTCAGTATTGCCTGTTTATTTAATTTAGAATTTTTTCTGGCTTTAAGTATAGTTTGTACATATTTTTGATATGTTTCTGAATCAGGATTAGCATTTTGCAAAAAATGTTCAAATAATTCTATACCTTTTGGAATATTTTTTTCTAAACCTTGCAGGTTTAGGAATATTTGTTCATTTTGAACCTGAATAGAATAACTGATTCCTATTTTATAGAACTCTTTTTCAAGATTGGATTTTGTATACTTATCAGTGCCCAGAAGGGAAAGATAATTTAAGGCCAGATCCAATTCTTCATTGTTATCTGATCCAAAGTCAAATATATAATATAAATTTCCTAATTCGTTATTTGAATTTTTAATATAAGAAAGAGGAATATTTTTTACATGATCAAAAGTTATTAATTTTTTATAGTCTATAAATTGAGGTTGAATTTCTTTTTCGGGAAGTTGCGAGAATTTTTTATAAAAATCTGATTGTTCCGTACGATTTAAAGTTATAGGAGTTATTCCCGGATTTTCAACGCGGACCAGTTTATCATTGGTTCCTTTTTCTTTATAAACCACAACATAATTATCCTTATAAAATTCATTGGCAAATTTTACAATACTCTCTTTATTCATTTTATCCAACTCATTAAATTCATCTAAAATTTGTTGCCAAGATAAATTTTGGATAAAAGCATTATACATTTGAGTTGCTACCCCGTTAGCTGTATCCCAGCTGCTGATGCGTTGCGTTTTTAAATCGTTGACAATAGCTTTAATCAACCAATCATCAAAATTTCCTTTTTTTATGATTTCTAACTGATCTAGTAAAAGTTTTTGTACTTGTTCCAAAGATTGTCCTTCTCTTGGAGCTCCATATAAGGAATGAAGACCATAGTCTTTAAAAATAGATATATACGATCCTGCCCCTTGAGCTAATTGTTTTTGATTGATATTTATATCGATTAACCCCGCACCGGAATTATTCAAAATCATATTAACCATTTTAACGTAAAGAGCCTCTTTGCTTCCGGCTCCACTACACCTAAAAGCTAATTGGATTCTTTCTGAAGATGGACTTTTTACTACTCTTTTAACAACAGAGGTCAAAGGCTGTTCAATGGGTTTTTTCAAAACGGGCAATTCTTTATATTTGAAACTGCCGAAATAGGTATCTACTAATTGTATGGTTTCATCAAAATTTAAGTCGCCCACCAATACAATTGCCATATTATTTGGAACATAATAAGTCTCATAATATTCATGAATTGCTTTCATGGATGGATTTTTCAAATGCTCGGATGTTCCTATAGTGGTTTGTTGTCCATAAGGATGGGTAGGAAATAGAGCATCCATCAATTCATAATTAACTAAACGCATATCGTTGTCTTGGGCACGATTAAATTCTTCATAAACAGCTTCCAATTCTGTGTGAAAGAGACGTAAAACTAATTCGGAAAATCGTTCTTTTTCAACAAATAACCATCTTTCTAATTCGTTGGATGGAATGTTGTTTTTATAAACCGTTTCATCTAGCCAAGTATGCGCATTGGTTCCGGTTGCGCCCAATTCTGAAATTAATTTGTCGTATTCGTTAGCAATGGCGTATTTAGATGCTTCTTGGGATACTTCATCTATTTTTTTATAAATTTCCTTTTTCTTTTTTGGATTTTTTTCAGCTTTATGTTGTTCGTATAAATCTGAAATACGGTTTAATAATACAGATTCTTTGTCCCAATCAGAAGTTCCGAGTTTACTGGTTCCCTTAAACATCATATGCTCTAAATAATGAGCAAGGCCGGTATTCTCGGACGGATCATTAGCAGATCCGGTACGTACCGGAATGTATGTTTGAATTCTTGGTTCATCATTATTTCGGGATAAATATACTTTTAAACCATTTTTCAGCGTATAAATTCTTGAATTGGAGGGATCGTTCGTTACCGTTTCATAAGTATACCCCTTTGAATCTGTTACTGTTTTAGTTTTATAGATTTGTGCGTTCGTGGTCATTATAAAAAATGTTAATACAAGTAATAAAAATATTTTTTTCATATTATTATTAGGTTTAAAGGTGTGAAAATACAAAAGATTTTTGTTAGATTTTATTTTTTCGGAATATAAAATATAAGTATATATATCCAATTAAAGCAGAACATAGGGAGGAAAATAGAATCATAATTTTAGCATGAGTTATATAGTCGGCATGTATAGCCGGATTAAAAGCCAGTAAGGTAATAAAAATAGACATAGTAAATCCAATTCCACCTAAAAAACCGATTCCTATCATTTGCTTCCAATCTGTTTCCGAAGGAAGCCTGCAAAATCTCAAAGCACAAGCCAGATAAGTAAATAAAATAATTCCTAAAGGTTTTCCAACGATTAAGCCAAAAAATATTCCAAGAGTGTACGATTGAGAGAAAAGCTCTTGAATATTTAATTGAATAGATAAGGCTGTGTTGGCAAGTGCAAAAAGAGGAAGTATTATAAAATTGACAGGTAATTGGAGTATAGATAGTAATTTCATGGCTTGGCCATGGGGATTACCACCTTCAAAGGGTATGGCAAATGCCAGTAGTATACCCGCAAGAGTTGCATGTACACCGGAATTAAGTAAGCAATACCAAATTCCTATACCGCCTATTATATATAAATATAAATGATTGATCTTTAGTTTTTTAAAAAGTAATAGTATCGTCCATATGAATAAGGCAAAAAATAAAAAGATCCAAGAAAGTTTTTTAGTGTAAAAAAAGGCTATAACTAAAATAGCCCCTAAATCGTCAATTACAGCTAAGGCAGTGAGAAAAACACGGAGAGACAAGGGAATTTTTTTTCCTAATAAACTCAATACCCCCAACGCAAATGCTATATCGGTTGCCATAGGAATTCCGGCGCCTGAAATGGTATCTTTTCCGAAATTTAAATATGCATATATTCCCGCAGGAATAATCATTCCGCCTATAGCTCCCAAAACAGGTAAAAGGGCTTGCGAACGATTGGAAAGTTTTCCAATATGTATTTCACGGATAAGTTCCAATCCCACCATTAAAAAAAATATACTCATTAACCCATCATTTATTAGCTCAGATACAGTTAATGGATTCCCCTGTGAGCTAAAAAGATATTCATTTCCTAATTTGAAAGATACCGATGTTTCCCAAAAATTATGATAGAAAGTGTGAAAAGTTGAATTTGACAATATTATGGAAAGGATTGTACACAAGATAAGAAGTATCCCGACGGACTTTTCATTATTCATAAAATCTTTAATCGTTTTTCGCATTATACTCATTTATTGTTAATTACTGTATTGAATTATTAAGATTTGAATTATCGAGGATAATATATATATAGCTAAAATATAATTTTTAAATTTATGTTGACTTATAAACTTAACGGTATATTATTAATTATTTAATTATAAAATTGAAAAAAAGATAAAACGAACCTTTTCATCTGTAATAACACTCTATATGTCCAAAATAGTTAGCAATCTAATGGTATAAGTATTTTAACTACATTTGCATCATATCAGTATAATAAAAAGTAAAATATAAATGCAATCAGTTTTAAGAACATTATTCGGTTATTTAGCCAGACCACAATTATATCCGGAATTAGTAAGAAAAATTTATAAAAATATTTTCGACAGAGGAAGTGCTTTAAAAGGAAAAAAAGAATCCGAAATATGGTGTGCAGAAAGAGCAGTCAGTCAGCATGATGCAATTTACCAGATTACAAAAAATGAATACTCTTTATATAAAGAATTTGCAGGACCAATGGAGGAGTCAAAAAAAATTGAGGCGGCTTGTCCGGTTAAAATGGGCGGAGCCGGAGCACTAGATCTTATCTACGCATTATGTGAATATACTCAGGCTAAAAATGTTATAGAAACCGGAGTAGCTTACGGATGGAGTTCTCTGGCGGCTTTATTGTCTTTACAAAAAAGAGGTGGAAATTTGTATAGTTCAGATATGCCTTATTTGGACAGGAATAATGATAAATTTGTTGGATGTGTAGTTCCTGATAATCTTAGAAACTATTGGAAATTATTTAGACAAGCAGATAAAGAATCTTTGCCTAAAATATTCAAAGAACAACAGACTTTTGAGATAGCTCATTATGATAGCGATAAAAGTTATAAAGGTAGAATGTGGGCCTATCCTTTACTATGGGAAAGAATAGAAAAAAACGGCTTTTTTATCAGTGATGATATCGGAGATAATTCTGCTTTTATGGATTGGGTAAATCAAAAGCATTTACAAACCATAATTGTTGAATTTGAAGGAAAATATGTGGGAATTGTAAAAAAAGTATAGAAAAATAATTTCTTTATTAAAAAAAATGGTTATTTAAAATTTTACGGATTACTTCAAGTGTATTTTAATTTTTAATAATATAAATCGTATTATTTTTAGTCATGCAGACATATGAAGAAATTTTAGAGTGGTTGTATACCCAAGTTTCAAATTATCAAAATGTGGGGAATTCTGCATATAAGCCCGGATTTGAAAATATATTAAAACTGAGTGAGATTTTAGGAAATCCTCACAGAAAATTTAAATCCATACATATTGCGGGAACTAATGGAAAAGGAAGTGTTTCTAATATGACCGCTTCCATTTTAAAAGAAGCCGGGTATAAAGTGGGATTATTTACTTCTCCTCACCTTAAAAATTTCACTGAACGGATTAGGGTTGACGGAAAAGAATGTCCCACAGAGTTTGTATATAATTTTTTAATTACTATTAGAGATCATTTTACTAAGGATTTTAATCCTTCCTTCTTTGAATTAACAACCGCTATGGCTTTTAGCTATTTTGCTAAAGAAAAAGTTGATATAGCTGTAATAGAGGTTGGAATAGGCGGAAGGTTGGATTCAACAAATATCATTACTCCTGAAGTATGTGCAATAACCAGTATATCGATGGATCATGTGGATTTATTGGGAGATACCCTTGAAAAAATAGCCACAGAAAAAGCAGGGATTATTAAACCAGGAATTCCTATAGTTATTGGAGAAGATAAGGAAGAGGTAAAAAAATTACTAATACATATTGCTCAAGAGCGTAATGCCGAATATATAGATGCGACAAAAAATAAGGTAAACTATCCATCAGATTTAAAAGGTATATATCAAGAAAAAAATAAAAAAACGGTAGTAAGTATCATCGATGTTTTAAATGATAAAGGATTTACAATATCTGTTGATCAGGTTAAAAAGGGCCTTTTGCATGTAAAAGATTCAATGAACTTTAGAGGAAGATGGGAGATTTTGCAAAGTGAGAATCCAATAATTATCTGCGATACGGCCCATAATGAGGATGGCTTTAAACAATTGGCCGAACAATTTAAACGGGTAACCTATAAAAAACTGAGAATTGTAATCGGCTTTGTAAAAGGTAAAGATTTAGATAAAATATTTCCACTATTGCCGATTGATGCCCTCTATTATTTTGTAAAACCGGCTATTCAAAGAGGGCTACATCCCAATGAATATTCCGAAAAAATAGATTTATACTTCAAAAATTATCAAAAATTCGATAGTGTAGCAGAAGGATTTGATGCCGCTAAAACCCAATCTGACAAAGAAGATTTGATTTTTATAGGAGGTAGTAATTTTGTGGTAGCAGAAATTTTTTAAAAAAATATTTGCAAGTATAAAAAATGAGCGTATATTTGCAATCCAATTACGGAACAAAGTAATAAAGAAAAGCTCTTAAATATCTTTGTTTTAAAGGGGCGATTAGCTCAGCTGGTTCAGAGCACCTGCCTTACAAGCAGGGGGTCGCAGGTTCGAATCCTGCATCGCCCACAACAAGAAAAACCTTGATTTTTTTCAGTTAAGGTTTTTTTGTTGGTACAGACCCATGGTGTAACGGTAGCACACCGGTTTTTGGTACCGTTTGTCGGGGTTCGAATCCCTGTGGGTCTACAACAAATTAAATGAAAAAGTATATTTGTAGGATTGTAAAAAATAATTACATTTGCACCGCAAATAGATAATGAAAAGAAAGAATTAAAATGGCAAATCATAAGTCAGCAATAAAAAGAATAAGACAGAATCACGTAAGAAGATTGCGTAATAAGTATTATCATAAATCAGCTCGTACAGCTATTAAAGAATTAAGAGCTGAAACAGATAAAACTGTAGCGGTAGGTAAATTACCGGCTGTTTTTTCTCAGATTGATAAGTTAGCAAAAAGAAACATTATTCATAAGAATAAAGCGTCTAACTTGAAATCTAAATTAAACAAGCACGTTAACGCATTAGCGTAAATAAAAATAATAGTAGGCCCGTTCGTCTATCGGTTAGGACTTCAGATTTTCATTCTGGCAAGAGGGGTTCGACTCCCCTACGGGCTACTAATCTAAGGCTTAAATTACTTTTAGTAATTTAAGCCTTTTTTATGTAAATTAATTGTCATTTCAGAAAGTAAGAAAAAATTATGAATAAATTAATTGTAATATTTTATAATGTTTATTTACTATTCGATTTAATGACTTCTTATAATTCTCCAATGCTCAAATCTATTTAATATAGAGACCTTTTGTTATTTAAAAAGTTTAGAATAACATTAAATGAAGCTAAATATCATTTTTTAATATTATATAGTTATTGGTAAAATTGTATTATAATAGCACTCCCCTTTCAATAGCTAATTCTAATTCTTTTATACTAAGATCCTTTAATTCTTTTTCATAAATTAATCGTTGATAAAGAAATATATTTACGGTTTTATTAAATATACTTTTTAATATATCTAAAGCAGAATAAGTTTCAGGATAAAACCTTTCGTTAAATTTAAATTCATTGCTAATCTTTATATTAAATTCTTTCGTAAAATATGTAAGAAAATCATTTGCATCATGTCCAATTAATCCAAAATCTTCATATAATTTCATTTCAGGTTTAAATTGTATTTTATTCTCCCATTGGGATAATAAAACTTTCTCTAAAAATAATTGTAATTTATGATCAACCATGTTTATTAAATTTATGATAACTCTAATTTTGACTACATCATTAATAAAATGATTATTTTTATTCAAAGACACAGAATGTCATTTGAAATTCGTAACTAGTTGTTTACATGTCTAATCCAATCACTAACATAGTCAATTCATATCAATCACTAAAAAGTACACGGATCAATGCAGTACTTATAAATTTTCAACTATGATAAGGAGGTGAATTAGATGGTTATAAGATAGGACTTTCGTTTTTTACTAAGTAATTGTTGGAGACACCTAATTAGACAATATTAGGTTATTCAAAAGTATGTAATCTATTGTAGTATGATAAAGTTTTTATATTTTGTAAATGTATAAAAAGATATAGTAAATTGCAAATATATATTGAATAAAAATACATGTACATTAATACTATGTATAAAAACATAAATATTGGTATATAAAATTGTTTTATGAATATATAAAAACTTGCCTTTTTTTATTAAAAATATGTATATAAAAGCTTTTAATTTGAATAGTTTGTTGATGAAATTTTCATTAAAAATTAAAACTTATAAGGAATAAAAGAATAAAATAAAAGTCCTGATTTCAATTGAAATCAGGACCATATGTTTAGTTAAATATTTGAGAAAAGCTATTCGAAGAGAATAACTTACTATGAAAAGAACTTTTTTTAATATTTTTATTTTAAGCTAGCTTAAAAAATATAATTTTGTTAATTTCATAAGAAGTTACACATATTAGAGATTTTTAACCTTTAAAACATGTAAATTGGAATCTAATTCATAGAGTCTGGGTACTCCTGTAGCTAATTCAAATTTTATAATTTCGTCAGGAGTCATTTTTTCTAAATACATAACTAATGCACGTAAACTATTTCCATGTGCAGCTATGATTATATTTTTACCATCCTTAATTTTTGGAACTATCTCACTTTCAAAATAAGGAATTACTCTATCTGCAGTATCTTTAAGGCTCTCTCCTTTAGGCGGAGCTACATCGTAACTTCTTCGCCAAATATGAACTTGCTCATCTCCGAATTTCTTAGCTGTCTCAGCTTTATTTAAACCCTGTAGATCTCCATACATTCTTTCATTTAATGCCTTATCAAATTTCGTGGGTACATTTTTTATTCCGGCTTCATTTAACGCGATTTGTAATGTTTCTTGAGCTCTTTTCAAAGCAGATGAATACGCATAATCAAAATGTAAACCTTTAAGCTGATCGCCGGCTTTTTTAGCCTCTTCTTTTCCTTTGTCGGATAATTCTACATCAACCCAACCGGTAAATTTATTTTCCAGATTCCAAACACTCTGACCGTGTCTCAGTAATACTAAAATTGCCATGATTACAAAATATTTATATTAACTATATTATCTTGAAATAATTGTGCCAATATAAAAATAATGACTATTAATTTACTTATAAATCTGATTAAAGTTTAGAAGTAATGAAATAATTGTTTAAGAAAATGTTAATTTTGAAATTATTTCAAAAAACGGAAAGAGTTAGTAATGAGAAAAAGTAGTTTACTTGTATCAATTCTAATTGGGATTTTTACTATGGCACAAAAACAAAATTTGACTCCTGAATTACTTTGGAGTTTAGGTAGGGTATCTATAGACGCTGTAAATGATACCGGAGACATTATTTATGGAGTACAATATTATAATGTTGATGAAAATAGCAGTACCAGAGATTTATATCATCTAAATTTAGATGGGCAAATTATCAGACTTACTGAAAGTAAAGACAAGGAAAAAGCATTATCTTTTCATTCACAAAATGAATTTATATATTCGGTGGGAGATGATATCTATTCTTATAATCTAAAAACTAAGAAAACAGAAAAAATAAATAAAGAAAACGAAATTCTTTCCGGTTTACTTTATGCTAATAATTCCAACTATTTTGCTATATCTAAACCGGTGAAATTAGAAAAAGTTTTAGGCACAGATATATATCCAATAATGGAAAAATCAGATGTGAAAGTGTATGATCATTTAATGTATAGACATTGGGATACCTGGAAAGACGGAAAATTTAAACATATATTCATTGGTAGTACAAACGGAAGTTTGGTGGATATCAATAAGGATGAAAAATATAATTCCGAAGATTATTCATTTTCTCCTGATTGTAAATATTTAGTTTACCAATCCAAAAAACTTTTCGGAACTCAAGATGCAATTTCAACCAATACGGATATATACCTTTATGATATATTTTCACAACAAACGCAAAATTTAACTGTTGAAAATAAAGGATACGATACTAACCCTAAGTTTAGTCCAAAAGGTGGAATGTTGGCGTGGTTATCAATGCAAACAGACGGATATGAGGCAGATAAGAATGATCTGAAAATTTATGATTTGGCTACTAAAAAAACAATAAATTTAACTTCAACTTGGGATAATACGGTAATAGACTATGTTTGGGCTAAAAATGGAAAGAAAATTTATTTTTTGGCCGGTATCAACGCTACTAAACAATTTTTTGAGTTAGATATCAAAACAAAAAAAATCAGACAAATTACAAACGGTCAGCATGATTATGTTAGTATACGTAACACCGGAGATTATTTGGTTGGAGAGCGTCAAGACATGAATCACGCGTCTGAAATTTATAAAGTAAATATTAAAACCGGAGTTGAAACTAAGTTAACTTCAGTAAATGATGACCTCTATCAAAAGATAAAAAGTTGTAGAGTTGAAGAAAGGTGGATTAATACAACCGACGGAAAAAAAATGTTGGTTTGGGTAATATTTCCTCCCGATTTTGATAAAAATAAAAAATACCCTACTTTATTATACTGTCAAGGAGGGCCTCAAAGTACGGTATCTCAATTTTACAGTTTCCGTTGGAACTTTCAGATTATGGCATCCAATGGTTATATTGTTGTAGCCCCCAATCGAAGAGGATTGCCTTCTTTCGGCGTGAAATGGAACGAAGAGATATCAGGTGACTGGGGTGGACAACCTATGAGGGATTATTTATCTGCTATTGATGAAGTTTCAAAAGAACCCTATGTGGACAAAAATCGTTTAGGTGCTGTAGGAGCCAGTTATGGCGGTTATTCGGTTTATTATTTAGCAGGTATTCATAAGAAAAGATTTAAAACTTTTATTTCACATTGTGGGGTATTTGACTTAGAATCCATGTATGGATCAACCGAAGAAATATTCTTTCCCAATTATGATATAGGAGGATCTTATTGGGAAAATCCTCAGCCCAAAGCTTACAAAGAATTTAATCCTATTAAATTAGTTTCTAATTGGGATACTCCTATATTGATTATTCATGGGGGTAGGGATTATCGAGTTCCTTATACTCAAGGGCTTGAAGCTTTTCAAGCAGCGCAATTGAAGGGTATAAAAAGTCGACTTTTGTATTTTCCGGAAGAAAGCCATTGGGTTCAACAACCCCAAAATGGGATAATCTGGCAAAAAGAATTTTTTAAATGGTTAAAAGAGACACTTTGAGATAGTAAGCATAAGCAGAAAGGATAAATAATTTTATAATTTTACTTAATGTAAATAGCAATAAATTACTATTAAAAATTATTTTTTTAAAAGGTTGAAGTTTTATCTTCAACCTTTTATTTTATGCAAAAAGAGTAAAATTTTCATATACATAAAATTTTAAAAAAAGGTCAAATGAATATGTGTGTAATAAAGTGATATATAATATATGTAATTTATCTAAAAAAAATATATTTTAATTTAAATATTTTTTTTAATAATATAGATAATTTGTAAATATTAATGTAATTTTATTGTCAAATTTTAATATATTAAAAATATTATCATGAGAAAACATATATTTATTATTCTTTTTGTTTTGACATATATTCAATTATGGTCAAAACAAGTAGGTCCTGCAGAGGCTTTACAAGTTGCAGAAAAATTTATAAAAAAAAACATTAATTCCATTCAACATAGAGAAATAAGTGGCCAATTAAGATTAGTTTATACTGCAGAGAGTGAGGTAAATAAATTAAAGAAAAATCATTCACAAAAGTACTATTATGTTTACAACATTGGAACAAAGCAAGGTTTTATAATTATTTCAGCAGATGATATAAATTATCCAATCATAGGATATTCCAACTCAGGGTATTATGATGTTGCTAATCTTCCTGATAATTTTCAATCTTGGATGAAAGCCGTAGAATTAGGCATGCAACAAGCTTTTGATAATTTAACCAGACCTACCAAAGAAATTGAAAAAGAATGGGAATTATATAGAAGTTCAAAAAAAAGCATCCAAACCAGAATTACCGCACTAGAACCGCTTATTAAAACAAAATGGAATCAAAGAACACCTTTTAATAGTCAAATTCCTTATGAAGTTCTTACCGGTTGTGTAGCAACGGCTACCGCACAGATTATGAAATTTCATCAACACCCTAAAAAAGGAACTGGTATCATTCCGGCTTATCAGACCAAAGACCCCAGTAACAATGTAACCTATAATATACCGCAGATAGATTTAAAGCAATACGAGTATGATTGGGCAAATATGTTAAATGAATATTATAATTCACCTAGTCCGAATTATACCAATGAACAAGCAAAGGCTGTAGGGCTCTTAATGTATCATATAGGAGCAAGTGCCCAAATGAAATATGGAGTAAAAGAAAGCGGGACTTCTAGCCGGAATGCTTTAAAGGCGTTGTATACTTATTATAATTATGACAAAAGTATAGATTATATAATTCGAGGCAAATATTTTACTAATTTAAATGAAATACCTATCAGTGATGAAGAATGGAATACTATCATAATAAAAGAATTAAATGAAGGTAGGCCTATCTATTATTCAGGAAGCACGGAAAATAGAACGGGACATGCATTTGTTTGTGATGGGTACGATTCCAACGGTCTCTTGCATTTTAATTTTGGATGGGGAGGATATCAAGACGGATATTACAATTCAAATGCCCCATTAGAATATAAATATGGCCAAAGTATTGGTATAAATATAAAACCCAATGAAGGAGGAGAAAAAGTCAATAGATATTTTGTAAATAAGCTTACGATTTCAACTGATAAAGTATATAAAGATGAATGTTTTACTGAAAAACATGATTTATACAACATATGTGTAGAAGATACCATTATATTAAAAAATCAATACATGGCTTTATATGATCTTAACAATAAAATGGTAACGCTACTTAATGAAAGTACAAATCCGTATAATTTTAAAAATAATTATTATACGCTAAACAGTACTATTAAAGCAGGGAAGTATCGTTTGAAAGTATTGGAAAAGAAAGGAGATGCGTATATACCAATTAAAACGTCTCAAAATGTAGATGATACAAGTATAATTGAATTGCTGGATGGTGTTAAATCGCATAACCTTAATTTATTAAATAATAAAGTTCTTACGGCCAACATAAGAAAAGCTAAACCTAAAGATTACCTACAAGTAGAATTTTCATTTGGGAATAATCGATGTAGACCTTTTAATGGAACGATAGCTTTAGCTTTGACTAATGAGGAGGATAAATTGATCTATATTCTTGGAAAAGATTTAATAAATAATTTAAGAGAGGGTTATTACTATGGATCATATATAATTTCAGATTATATACCAGATGATGCTGCTAGTGGGGAGTATCGAATCAGAATTTTTGCACGTGAAAATGAAGGGCAAGAGTGGCAATTGTTGGAAGGAGCAACTGTTAATTATCTTCCTCTGACCATAGAAAATGGTAAACTGGGAATAGAAGAGCTGAAAAATGAAGCGAATGAAATTGTAATCTATCCTAATCCCGTTAAAAATATTTTGTACATCAAATCTGATTTAGAACATCAAATTAAATCCATTTCAATTTATGATTTATCAGGTAAAGAAGTATTGCAAGGTAATATAGATCCTTCTAACGGGGTAAATGTGAGTTCATTAATTTCGGGAGCTTACATAATAAAAATCCAAACGTCTAAAGAAATAATGAAATATAAATTTATTAAAAAATAATTTTACTTAAAATTTTAATAAAATTTAAGTGGGTGAAGAATTTTCTTCACCCTTTTTTGTATAAAAATCTAATTAAAAAAAAGAATACTTATTAATAATCATTAACCTTTTTTATTATTAAAATATTATAAAATAAATATTTTATTTTTTTTAAAGAGGTAATTAATAATTTATTTATTATATTTGAATATAATTAAAAAATACATTATGAAAAAACTAATATCTTTTTTACTACTATTTGCATTAGGTAATTTACTGCTATGGTCTAAACAAATTGATCAAATAGAAGCAAAACATGTTGCTGAAAATTTTTTAAGTAATAATGTATATGTAAGTCAAAAGATCTCTAGATTAAAAATTAATTTAGTATATACAAGTTTAAATAATGATGTAAAAAATAAGAAAGGTTTAACAGACAAGTATTATTACGTGTATAATATAGGAAATAATCAAGGCTTTATAATTATTTCAGCAGACGACATTAATTATCCCATCATCGGGTATTCAAAAACCGGATCTTATGATGTAAACCATCTTCCGGAAAATTTTAAATCTTGGATGAAATCTATAGAAATGGGTATGCAACAAGCGTTTAATAAATCAACAGAAGCATCAAAAGAAATAAAGTTGGAATGGGAGGAATATAGAAGTGGTAAAAAAACTTTTAAAGTCAATAAATCTATAGAATTACAACCTCTAATTAAAACCAATTGGAATCAAGATGCGCCTTTTAATAACTTAATTCCTTATAAAGTTTATACCGGTTGTGTAGCAACAGCTACAGCTCAGATCATGAAATTTCACCAACACCCTAAATCAGGTATAGGTAAAATTCCTGCGTATCAAACCACAGATTCTTATAATAAACAGGTATATAATATTCCTGAAATTGACCTTTCAAAATATACTTACCAATGGGCAAATATGCTAAATAATTATAACAGTTCATATACTAGCCAACAAGCTAATGCTGTTGCACTTTTAATGTATCATGTAGGAGCTAGTGCCAAAATGCAGTATGGAGTAAATGAAAGTGGAGCATATACTGAAGATGCATTAAAAGCTTTATACACCTTTTTTGATTATGACCAAAGTATAGATTATATTGTAAGAGGTAAATACTACTCTAATGTAAATGAGATAATTATAAGTGATGAAGAATGGAATAAGATTATAACTCAAGAATTAAATAATAATAGACCTATTATTTACTCCGGACAAAGTGGAAATGGTGGACATTCATTTGTTTGTGACGGATACGACTCAAACGGATTATTACATTTTAATTTTGGATGGGGAGGATATCAAAACGGATATTATAATTCAAATGCGCCCTTAGAATATAAATATCAGCAATCGATAGGAATTAATATAAAACCTAATGAAGGTGGAAGTAAAGTTGCCAGATATTTTGTAAACGATTTTACAATTTCAAAAAATAAAGTTTATAAAGAAGAATGTTTTACTGAATTACACAAAATATATAATATAGGAATTGAAAAAACAATAAATAATCTAAATTTCTATATGGCTCTATGTGATTTAAATGGGAATATTGTATCAATATTAAATGAAGGTACTCATCCACTTAATTTTAATTATAATTATTATTCAATAGATAGTAATATACCATCTGGAAAATATCAACTAAAAGTTGTTGAGAAAAAAGGAGATAAATATAGTGCTATAAGAACAGCAACGAATGTAAATAATACCAGCATAATTGAAGTTTTAAATGGCGTAAAATCACATAATCTTTCTATGTTAGATAAAACTCCTTTTTATGTGGATAAAAATCAAGTAAATCCTGGTAATACCATTTATACCAAATTTTCTTTCGGAAATAGTGGATGTAAAGATTTTATAGGAAAAATTGCAATTACTTTAACTAATGAAAATGATGAGATAAAATATATTCTTTCTCAACAAACTATAAACTTAGGAGCGAGATATTACTATCCTTCCTATTCATTATATCTATCTATTCCTAATAATGTTTCAAATGGAAATTACCGAATTAGAATTTTTGCCCGCGAAAACGAAAATCAACAATGGCAAACTTTGGATGGAGCTAAAGTAAATTATCTTCCTATTACTGTAACAAATGTTAAAAGTCGTTCATTAGAAGAAAATGCAAATAATGGCGACGAAATTAGTATCTATCCAAATCCGGTTGAGGATGTATTACACATAAAATTTAATACAGATCTAATCGTAAAATCCGTTACCATATATAATTTTACAGGTAAAGAAGTAATCAATAGAACTATTCAATCATCCAATGAAATCAATGTGAGTCATTTGAAATCAGGATCATATGTTCTAAAAATGAATACCTCTAACGGAATAAAAAAATATAGATTTATTAAAAAATAATTCATAAAATTTAATATATAAATAAGCGTTTCCCAATAATCTAAAGGAAACGCTTTTCTATTTTAAAATAGCTATATATAATTTTGATGAAAAATTCAGATAGCCAAAACATCAATTTTAATTTTTCTTACTAATTGAATTCTATTTATACCCCTGCATTACTAAATAATAAATATCTCATCTAAAAAATCTGTATATTTGTCCTTATAGCATTTAAATAATTGAAGTAGATTAATATAAATCTAAAGTAATAAGCCATGAATTTACATGAATATCAAGGAAAAGAAATACTTTCATCATTTGGAGTAAGAGTTCAAAGAGGAATAGTTGCTACTACACCGGAGAAAGCCGTAGAAGCAGCTAAAGAAATGAATGATCAAACAGGTACTAAATGGTGGGTGGTAAAAGCTCAGATTCATGCAGGAGGAAGGGGAAAAGGAGGAGGAGTTAAATTGGCAAAATCTTTGGATGATGTTAAAGAAATCGCTTCTGAAATCATAGGGATGAATCTAATCACTCCCCAAACACCTAAAAATGGTAAGAAAGTTCATCAGGTATTTATTGCGGAGGATATGTATTATCCCGGAGAGAATACAATTGAAGAATTTTATATGTCAGTTTTATTAGACAGAGTGAAAGGAAAAAATGTAATTATATATTCTACAGAAGGAGGAATGGACATTGAAACGGTAGCAGAAAAAACTCCATCACTTATATTTAATGAAGAAATTGACCCATCGGTTGGTTTACAAAATTTTCAAGCAAGAAAAATTGCTTTTAATCTCGGATTATCCGGAGAGGCATTTAAAAATATGGTAACCTTTGTGACTGCATTGTATAAAGCTTATATAAAAAGCGATGCCACCTTATTCGAGATAAACCCTGTTTTAAAAACATCAGATAATCAAATTGCGGCAGTAGATGCAAAAGTTACTATTGATAACAACGCTCTTTTCAGGCATCCCGAATATGTGAAACTAAGAGATATAAGAGAAGAAGATCCGACTGAAGTACTAGCAGGAGAGGCAGGATTAAATTTTGTAAAACTAGAAGGCAATGTAGGATGTATGGTAAACGGTGCCGGATTAGCTATGGCAACGATGGATATTATTAAACTTTCAGGAGGAGACCCGGCAAATTTTTTAGATGTTGGGGGAACTGCTGACGCTGAAAGAGTAGAAAAAGCATTTAGAATAATTTTAGCTGATGATAGAGTACAAGCGATACTCGTAAATATATTTGGAGGTATTGTTCGTTGCGATCGAGTAGCGCAAGGCATTTTAGATGCCTATAAAAATATGAGCGATTTTATAAAAGTACCAATCATAGTACGATTACAGGGAACTAATGCAGATATAGCTAAAAAAATGATTGATGAAAGTGGATTAAAAGTTATATCTGCTATTACCTTAGAAGATGCGGCAAATGAGGTTACAAAAGCTTTAGCATAATCTTAAAAATAAATAGTAAAAAGGCTATCCATTGATAGCCTTTCTTTATTATTATTGTAAAGGAGTCAAAAAGGGATAAGTTAACCATTGAAAGCTATTGGAATTTGTTTTTTTGACATAGCCAATACCCGGATAAGGAAGATGATAACCAAAAACAAGCGTTTTATCCCTGCTTAAAGTATCAAGAACGGAAATACGTGTTTTAACTGCCAAATCAAAATTCCAGTCAAAAGATGTTCCCCATTCAGGATGTGGGAATAATAATGCTCCATAATGAATTAAATCAGCAATATGGACCATTGATTCATTGTTGGAGTGAATGGTTGAAATAATATGTCCCGGAGTGTGTCCCGGAGCTAATGAAAATGTAATGCAATTTAAAATAGTTTCCTTATCCTTGATAAAATTAATTTTCGATTTTATCGATTTTAATTTAGTACTGATTGCTTTAATACTTTCTTTTAATTCAGCTTCATTTCCTGATCGTTTAGACTTTGAAAAATCCTGTTTTTTACCTGTCCAGAAATCATATTCTTTTTTAGTTAAATAAATAGTGGCATTCGGAAAAACCGGTTTATTATCGGCAACCAATCCTCCAATATGATCTAAATGAGCATGAGTAATAACAAGATCTGTAATTTGATCCGGTTTAATACCGACCACAGATAGGGCAGTAAGCAATTTTCCGCCATTACCATTAATTTCTCCCGTTCCGGTGTCAAATAAAATTAAATGGTTATCCTTTTTTAATAATAAAACATTTAAGGGCAATTCTAATTTATCTGTTGGTAAATAATTGTCTGAAAGTATTTTATTAACCTCATCGGCTTTTGCTACAGGCGCCATTTCGGGTTGTACAGAAGGATTGTAAAAATAGCCATCGGTAAGTAATACTCCTTGAATATCACCGATTTTCAAATTTTGGAATCCGGAATTATTAAAATTTTGAGCAGATGTTACCCCGCTAATAAAAAGGGTAAATACAATTAATTGATTTAAAAAGTTTTTCATATTTAAAGGTTTTTAAAGATTTCATTAGGATGCGTTTAAAGTTAATATGGCTTTTTGTAAAATTAAGTTATTCGGAAAAGTTACCGGTAATCCATCATCGGTACGTAACACAACATAGAAAGCCTTAATATCTTCAACAGTTGCGGTGATTGGATTATCTTTGTCAATAATCTTTATAATGTCTCCTATCCTAAATGGAACAGTGAAATAGATGATAAAACCCGCAGTTACATTGCTTAATAATGACCATTGGGCAAAAAAAGCGACACCTACAATTGCAAAAAAAGAGGCAAATGTAGCAAATATCCATTCCGGAGTAACTCCCCAAATGGTTATAAGAAGAACAAAGCCCAAAATATTAATTAATATACTTGAATATTTAATCACTACTCGTGTTCGTAATTCTTTAATATGGGTATGATTACCATATTTTAAAATTATTTTATTTATAATTAGTTTTAAAAAATATATCCCCATAATAACAATTATAGTTGCTATTAATTGAAGGTGATAATCTTTAAAAAATTTACTTAATAATTCCATTTTATATTATATCATTTAATTTGTTCGTAAATCTTCTTTGTAAATTAGTTTTATTCTATTGGAATGGTATTTTTTCTCAAAATAGAAAGATCATTACTACTTTTTTTAGAAAAAAATGTTTAGCTTACTTCATATATACACATAATTTTTAAGACTCATTTAAAAAAAGAAAGACATATTCTCTTAAATATATATATGGATAAAATGTCTTATTTACAATACATTTTTTATTATTAATGTTATGTTCGGCATTAAGGTATATAATTATTATGAACTCGTTAAAACGAAAGCAAATTTACAAACAAAATTCATCAATTTTTATTTAAAATAGAACTATTTTATCAGATTATAAAAAAATTTAATTTCGGGATACGTTGAATTATATAATACGGTATTTTAATTATAAAATTTTACATTGTATTTTTGTACTACTTATGATTACTCAAGAAAACCTAAAAGAATTACAGACAAGGATAAACGATTTGTATGAATACTTGGAAATAGAAAAAAAGCAAGTAGAAATACAAAATGAAGAAGAAAAATCTGCAGATCCTTCATTTTGGGAAGATCCAAAAGAAGCAGAAAAAATATTAAAACAATTAAGAGCCAAAAAAAAATGGGTTGAAGAGTACCGGGAAATTCACGCACAATATGAAGACTTAGTGGTTTTATACGATTTTTTTAAATCAGGAGATGTTTCCGAAGATGAAATAAATTCTCATTACCAAGCAGTAGTAACTTTGCTAGAAAATATAGAGTTTAAAAATATGTTATCATCTGAAGGTGACGATTTAAACGCTGTGATACAAATAACAGCAGGAGCAGGTGGTACCGAAAGCTGTGATTGGGCAAGTATGCTCATGCGTATGTATATTATGTGGGCTGAAAAACATAATTTTAAAGTGAAGGAGCTTAATTATCAAGCCGGAGATGTAGCAGGTGTAAAAACAGTAACATTAGAGATTGAAGGAGACTATGCCTTTGGTTATTTAAAAGGAGAAAACGGAGTGCATCGATTGGTTCGAATTTCACCGTTCGATTCTAATGCAAAAAGACATACGTCTTTTGCTTCTGTGTATGTATATCCTTTAGTAGATGAATCTATCGAGATCCAGATTAATCAAGCATCGCTTTCATGGGATACGTTTCGTTCCAGTGGAGCCGGAGGACAAAATGTTAATAAAGTGGAAACAGGAGTTAGACTACGCTATAAATATAAAGATGAAGACACAGCAGAAGAAAAAGAAATCATCATTGAAAATACAGAAAGTAGATCCCAACTACAAAATAAGGAAAAAGCATTGCAATTATTAAAATCACGCTTATTTGAAATTGAACTTGAAAAAAGAAATGCGAAACGCGACGAAATAGAGGCGGGTAAAATGAAGATAGAATGGGGAAGTCAGATAAGAAATTATGTAATGCAGCCCTATCGATTGATTAAAGATGTTCGAACAGGTACTGAAACTTCAGACGTTGACTCAGTTATGAATGGTAATATAGATGATTTTATAAAGTCATATTTAATGTTGATGGGACAGAGACCTCAATAAGATACGATAAAATAAAATTATTTATATTTGCTTTTAACAAAACTAAAAATGTTTAATAAATTATGGGTATTATACTACTATTTGTTCTGTTTATATTATTCTTTTTAGGTGCGCCTATATTTGTTGTAAAGCAACAAACATCAGTAATTATTGAAAGATTCGGAAAATTTAATTCCTCACGAAATGCAGGAATTAATTTTAAAGTCCCTTTCATAGATAAGATTGCAGGAAAAGTGAATTTAAAAATCCAGCAATTAGATGTTATGATTGAAACTAAAACAAAAGATAATGTATTTGTCCATCTTAAAGTTTCAGTTCAATATCAAGTAGTTCAGACAGCTGTGTATGATGCATTTTATAAATTACAAAATCCATACGAACAAATCACTTCTTATGTTTTTGATGTAGTTCGGGCTGAAGTTCCTAAATTACGTTTAGATGATGTATTTGAAAGAAAAGATGACATAGCAATTGCTGTTAAAAGTGAATTGCAAGAAGCGATGCAGAGCTATGGACACAGCATTGTGAAAGCCTTAGTTACAGATATTGATCCCGATGAGCAGGTTAAACAAGCAATGAATCGAATAAATTCAGCTGAAAGAGAAAAGGTTGCCGCAGAATATGAAGCAGAAGCAGAGCGTATAAAAATTGTAGCTAAAGCCAAAGCGGAAGCAGAAAGTAAACAATTACAAGGAAAAGGTATTGCCGATCAAAGGAGAGAAATCGCACGGGGTTTAGAGGAATCTGTTAAAGTATTAAACGGAGTAAATATAAACTCACAAGAAGCCTCTTCTTTAATTGTTGTTACTCAACATTACGATACATTAAGCTCCATAGGAGCCAGTTCCCGATCTAATTTAATATTGCTACCCAATAATCCGAGTGCAGCAAGTGATATGTTAACTAATACAATCACTTCTTTTGTAGCTTCACAAAAAGTTAGCGATCAATTAAATGATAAACAATCCGAGTAATAAAATTAATTAAAGAATATAATAATAAAAAAAGAGGCATTGATTTCCAATGCCTTTTTTTATGAAAATATATTAGATATTTATCCTAAAATTATTTTTTAGTGGCCTCCTTAATATCATTTTTAGAATCCTCAGCAGCATTTTTTACGCCTTCTTTAGCGTTATTAGCTGTTTCTTTGATATTATGGTTTTGATCGTTTGCTTCGTCCTTAACTTTATCTACAGTCTTGTCTAAGCTTTCTTTAGCTTCATGAGCTGTTTCTTTTATATGAGCGGTAGCAGAATCGGTGAAATTTCCAATTTTTTCACCTAAAGTCGCTGTATCTTTTGCAAGAGAATCAGCAGTAGAACTAGACGTATCTACATGATTAACTTGTTTTTTTTCACAAGCAATAAAAGAAATAGAAGTAATAGTAGCAATAGTTAAGATGTTTAAAATTGTTTTTTTCATAACGATAAATTTTTAAATGATTTTTTGAAATTTAATTTATTTTTTAGTTGCTTTCATCTAATGCTGAGCTGGGAGCAATTTCTTGCTGTGGTTGAGCATTCATGCCCGGGATAGCTGGATTATTATTGTTCTTAAGGTTAGCAGAACTGTCTATAGGAGGTGCCGGCGCAATTTCTTGCTGAGGCTGAGCATTTAGACCTTGCACGGAATTAATTTCATTGGTTTTATTTTTATGATTATTTTCACATGCAATGAAGGAGCTAGTTATACTAAGTAACGTGATGGCAGTAAATTTTAAAAAATTTTTATTCATCACTTGAGGTTTTTTGTTAAGTTTTAAAAAAGTAAAAATTTACTTTCGGAAAAAAGGCTACAAAAAAGTTGTAACCTTTTGTGAATTTTGTTTAATTTAAACAAATTATTTTGCTTCTTCAGCTTTAGGAGCAGCAGCTTCTTCAGCTTTAGGAGCTTCAGCTTTAACTGTATCTGTTGCAGGAGCTTGAGGAGCTTCTTCAACCGCAGTAGAATCAACTGCTGGAGCAGCAGTTGCTGTAGAATCAGCTGTAGCAGCAGCATCACTACTAGCTTGTTTTTTATCACATGCGATGAAAGAAGTTGTTGCAATAACAGTTACAGCTGCAATGTTTAAAATTAGTTTTTTCATTTTTTAGTTTTTTTAATTATATATAATTTAAATTAGAGAAACAAAGATAGGAGAGTTAAACTTTGTTGCAAGATTCAAATGCTTGTAATATTTTTGTAAAAACTGTTTTTTGAATTATACAAAAAATATACACTGATTATCAGTGTGTTAAAATTATTTTACAAATGAAGGGTCAGGAAAAAATACTTTTTGAGCAATTAAAAAAGGAGGTTACCCAAACCTTTTTAGAAGATTTTCCTACCTTAAATCCTGACATTTCAAAATGGAAAGGATTAGACATTATATATTTTCAAGAACATTTAAGACAAAAAGTTAGAGGAAACGTTAGCGAAAAATGGTTTTATACCTATTTTAAATCTTCATTTGAAAAATTACCCAGAATTGATATGCTCAATTTGTTAACTCAATATTGTGGATATAAGAGGGGATGGACAGAATTTCAGGAAAAATATCAATCTAAAATATCTCAAAGCAATCTAAATTCACATGTGTCGAATGAGCCATTGATAAACAAAACTGTTGGAGATGATAAAAAAAATTCATTAGAAAATGTAGAGGTAAAAACTAATGGTTATGATGATGAAGCTAAACAAACGGAATCTTTAGGCATAAACGTATCTAAAAGTAAAAATCACTCGTTTGGCATTAAAAAATTAATATATACACTGTTAGGATTAATCACTTTGTTAACAGTAGTTTTTTCAATAGATAAATATTACGAATATAGAAATACCTTCAAATTTTGTTTTTATGATGCCGATAGAAGCTCTTTAATAAAATCCAAATTAGAAATAATTATCCAAAAAAATGGAGTATCTCCTGAATATTATACCGTTTCTAATGGTTGTTTTACCTATCGATCATCAACAGATACTCTCAAAATGACTATAAGTTCACCTATGTATAAAAGGGAATCTTTTGTAGTCGGACTTAAAGAAATAAGAGATAAGGGAGAAGAGAATTATAGAAACTTCAAATTGAGGCCTGATGATTATGCTATCATGTTATATTATTATTCAACTGGTGTAAATGATGTAGATGAAAATAAAAAATCGCAATTAATAAAACAAAGAAAAGAAGAGTTAAATAAATTAATTGCTGATGATGCACTTATTTATCAGGTTTACGATAACGAATTATTTGGTGTTGAAGTGCTGGATAAAAAAAAATACATTGACTTTATGACTACACCTACTACCTCACTCAAAAATTATATTCTAATTAACAGCCAGATTAATAAGAACAAAAAAATAGATTTAATAAAATTCAAAATACAAAAAAATGAAAAATAAGCATATAATTCAAATTATTATAGTTTTTCTGATAATAGGTTTTGTAGCTTGTAAGAAGGAAAAATATTACGAAGGAGAAAAAGATCCCATTAAAATAAAAGAATATAACAATAAAAATTATTATGCTTCTGAAAAAATGGATTCATTGGCAGTAATATCACATATAACAGAACAAAAGTTACAAGAAGTTTATGATTTAGCCATTTTAGCAACCGAAAATAAATCAAACAAAGATATTGATACTCTTATAGTTTCACAATTAAAAGGATATTTTCCTAAAAAAGACACGGTGTATGTGAGTAAAATTGTGAATAATTTGGATTCTTTAAAGGTAAAATATGTTACAATTGAACTTGAAAAGAAAAAATCAGATACCACTACTATTCTTAATGATTCAATAGGAGTAGTACATTATAAGGTTCATTATTATAATAATAAGAAAAAATATTTCTCTACTCAGAGATCCCAAGCAAATTATATTTTAAAAAAGAATCCGGAAAAATTTAAATCGGAATTTAAATTTTACTTTACCTCAATTGGAAAAACCGAACAATAATTGGGAGTTATAATATAATCCAAAGGTATATCCGATCTTGAAATATCGTTAATTGCATCCAAGGGTTCAAAAAAAGAAAGTCCAACTTTAGTAGAGGAAAGGTGATTTTTAAGGAAGTTGTCATAGTATCCTTTACCATATCCTACACGATTTCCTAAAATATCATAAGCCAGTAAAGGAGTAAAAATGCAATCTATATTCTTAATCAATATAGGATTTTGATCTATCGGTTCAGGGATTCCCCACAGATTTTTTTCAAGTTTAGTTTCAGGAGTAAGTTCAAAATGTAATAAAGAATTATGATGTACTTTGGAGCAATAAACCTTTTTTTGATTAGCCCACAAATAATTTAGTATAAAAGAAGTATCAATTTCCTTTTTGTCAGAAATAGTTAAGAAAATATGGTAAGAATTGTAGTCGGACAAAATAGATTTTTTCCACTGTAAAAAAATTTGCTCAGATTTAGATACTACCTGCTTTTTCGTAAGCAAAGATCTTAACATTAAAAAATTCTTACGAGCCTCTTTTTTTAACATGAATCATATTTTTTTTACAGAAATAATTTTAACAGGACAGGCTTTAGCCGCTTTATCTGCAGCCTCAAAACAATTGTTATCAGGATTTTTTAAAGTGAAAAAACCCTTTTTTTCAATAGACCTAAGTAAAACAGATTTTCCATCTTTTTTAGACATGCGAAAATTTTCAGGATTAAACTCCGAACAATAATTGCATCCTATGCATTTATCTCTTTGCAATGTAATGATTACCATATTTTAATTAAAAAATTCGAAAATCTACGCTTTAACAACTTTATATAATTTATCGGACGGACGTATTTTAAAACCAATAGGTAAAGTAAGTATATCTCCCTTTTTAGCTTCCTGAGCGGGTATATCATCAACCATCATTGAAGAAACTTCAGCTTCTTGTGAACCTGTAGTAGGTCCCTGAATTAATATTTTATCACCAACATTTAAACTATAAGCCTCAATCTCAAATTCACCGATTTTTGTTTTAGGGTAAAAATGTCGACCTTTTCCAATATAAACCTTTTTTTGTGTAGCATTAGATCCCGGATTATCAGACCATTCCCCTAATTTTTGCCCAAGATAATAACCGCTCCAAAATCCTCGGTTATAAACAGTTTCTAACTTTTTCATCCATTCGGCTACTGCTTCTTTAGTAAAAGATCCGGAAGCAATGGAATCAATCGCTTCACGATAGCATTTAGTTACAGTAGCCACGTATTCCGGTGCTCTTCCTCTACCTTCTATTTTCAATACTTTTACCCCGGAGTCAATAACTTGATCAAGAAAATTAATAGTACATAAATCTTTAGGGGACATCATATATTCATTATCGATTTCAATCTCAAAACCGGATTCTTGATCGATAACGGTGTATTTTTTTCTGCAATTTTGTTTACAAGCTCCCCGATTAGCAGAAGAATTATGAGAATGTAGACTCAAATAACATTTTCCCGATACAGCCATGCATAAAGCGCCATGTCCAAAAATTTCAATTTCAATTAATTTTCCACCAGGTCCTTTAATTTGTTCTTTATTAATTTGCGAAGTGATCTTTTTAACTTGACTTAAGCTCAATTCTCTGCTTAAAACCATAGTATCGGCAAATAAAGAATAAAATTTTACCGTTTCAATGTTGGTAATGTTTATTTGAGTTGAAATATGAACCTCCATTCCAATTTGTCTTGCATAAGCAATAACCGCTTGATCCATGGCAATAACTGCTGATATAGAAGCAGATTTTGCTCGATCCAAGACAGTTTTTATTATGGATAAATCGTGATCATAAATAATTGTATTCAAGGTCAAGTAGGTTCGTACCCCTTTTTGAGAACACCTTTTGGAAATTTCTTCCAAATCGTCTAAAGTAAAATTAACAGATGAACGCGCACGCATATTTAATTGCTCGACTCCAAAATAAATTGAATCTGCACCATTATCCAAAGCTGCTTGTAATGATTCAAAATTACCTGCCGGACACATCAATTCTATCTTTCCACTTTCTGTCATTACTGAATTAAAATTTTACGCAAAAATAATAAATATAACCTATATAAAAAGAAGCCTTTATTTAGGTTGGTAAACCATGATTAAAACCTTTCAATATTTCCCGGTTAATTTTAGCCTGTTAAATATTTATTAACGCATAATATCATCTTAGAGAAAACCGTATCTTTGTAAAGAAATTGATATAATGATAAGGAAAATAGCAATATTCCCATTAGTTGTATTAATACGCTTTTATCAGATCGCTATATCTCCTTGGATGGGAAATAATTGCAGGTTTACTCCCACCTGTTCCGCATATATGTTGGAAGCATTAAAAATTCATGGACTGTTTTATGGATTTTGGTTGGGAAGTAAACGTATTTTTCGTTGTCATCCTTGGGGAGGAGAGGGGTATGATCCGGTGCCACATAAAAAACATAATTAAAACTAGATGAATCAACTTTTATATATTACCTGGGATCCGAGTTTAGGTATACATATAGGCAGCTTTATCTTAAGATACTACAGCTTGATGTATGTGATTGCTTTTGGCTTAGGTTTTTATCTCATGGAATTTATTTTTAAAAAAGATAAGAAAGATAAAAAATTATTAGATCCCTTGTTCATCTATATGTTTCTGGCCGTAATAATTGGAGCTAGATTGGGGCATGTACTCTTTTATCAAAAACAATTATTTATACAAGATCCATTAGCAGTTTTCTTACCCATACGAACTAAACCTCATTTTGAATTTACAGGCTATTCAGGATTAGCCAGTCATGGAGCTGCTATAGGAATTCTAATTTCTTTATATCTATTTACAAGAAAATATTTAAAACGAACTTTTTATTGGATATTAGACAGAATAGTTATTCCGGTTTCCATAGGAGGAATGTTTATACGTTTTGGAAATTTTTTTAATTCGGAAATTATTGGAAAACCTTCTTCACTTCCATGGGCAGTACTTTTTATTCAACAGGATACCGAGGAGTACGGAAGTATTGTTCCACGACATCCCTCTCAATTATACGAAGCCTTTGGCTATTTACTTTTGTTTATATCCCTTATGTTTATCTATTTAAAAACCGATAAAAAGAAATATTCGGGTTGGATATTTGGATATTTTTTAATTGTACTTTTCGGTATCAGGTTTATCGTAGAATTTTTTAAGGAACCGCAGGGAGAAGAATATATTAATTGGCTGGGATTAAATACCGGACAATGGTTAAGTGTCCCCTTTATTATTGCAGGAATTTGCATACTAGTTACCGCAAAAAATAGGATTTATACATCAAAAGCAATATAAAATGAAAAATCTAATAACAAAACTAATACTATGTTTGCTGATTGTTATAAGTATAGTGGGTTGTAAAGATCCTAAGAATATTAGTATTAGTACCAATTTCGATAAATTAGATGATAAACCCTTACACATAGGAGATAAATTACCTTTAGAATTTAATACCCAAGATGGAATTATTGATTCGTATAGTATTAAATTGAATGATCAAACATACGATAAAAAAAATCTTACTTTAGATGAGTCCAATGCTAAGTTGGGAACAAATTATATAGTGCTCACAATCAATTATAACGGAAAATATAAAAAAGAAATTGATGCAACTTTTACCGTGTTTCCAAACGAAAAAGAAAAGGATCTACATTATAAATTGATCCAAGAATTTCCACACAATCCTGAATTATTTACACAAGGATTTACCTATAAAGACGGATGGATTACGGAAAGTTCAGGACTCTATGGAAAATCATTATTAGTTAAATATAAATTAGGTTCAACTTCTTACTCTCAAAGTGTTAAAATAGACCCTAAATTTTTCGCAGAAGGTTTTGCCTTGCTAAACGAGAAATTATATTTACTTACTTGGAGAGAGAAAAAAGGATTCATTTATAAAGCATCAGATTTTAAACTTTTAAAAGAATTCAACTATCCGGGGACTTTATATGAAGGTTGGGGAGCAACAACCATAGGAGATGAAATGGTTGTTTCTGACGGGTCTTCAGAATTAAAATTTTATGATAAAGATTTTAATTTAAAAAAGAGTATTTCAGTGATTGGTTATGAAAATATTTATTCTAGGATTAATGAATTGGAATACGCTAACGGATTTATTTATGCCAATGTTTTTGATGAACCGATCATTTTAAAAATAGATCCTAGTACAGGAATTGTGGTTGCTAAAGCAGATTTTTCGGATTTAGTTAAAATGAACCAAACCAATGAGGAAGCTGTTTTGAATGGGATTGCCTATGTTGATGGAGATACTTTCTTAATTACTGGAAAATTATGGTCTAAAATTTATAAAGTTGAATTTACGAAGTAAGTGAAATGATTTTTCTAGTGAATCGTGATTATAGCTGAAATATAATTTTAGAAAAAAAACATCATTTCATTCTCCACTTACACTATCTTAAGAGATCGTTTAATTAACATGTTTTTCAGCATGATAAGATGAGCGAACTAGCGGGCTGCTTTCAATATGTCTGAAATTTCCTAAACTTTTAGCGTAATCCTCATAATCTTTAAACTGTTCCAACGAAATAAATTCTTTTACAGGAAGATGCTTTTTACTAGGTTGTAAATATTGACCGATTGTGATTACATCAACTCGGGCGTCATGTATTTCTCTAATAGATTCATAAACTTCAGAAGGCTTTTCTCCAAGACCTAGCATAATTCCTGTTTTTGTTCTTCGTTGCCCTTGTTCTTTCATATATCGGAGAACTTCCAAACTTCGATCATATTTTGCTTGTATACGTACTTCACGAGTTAATCGTCTGACCGTTTCCATATTATGGGATATGACTTCAGGGGCAGCTTCCAAAATTCTATTTATATGCCTGTGAATTCCTTGGAAATCAGGTATTAAAGTTTCCATGGTTGTGCCGGGACTAATTCTGCGTACTGCTTTTATAGTTTCCGCCCAAATAATAGATCCCATATCTTTAAGATCATCACGATCAACGGAAGTTAATACCGCATGTTTAATTTTCATTAATTTAATAGAACGCGCAACTTTTTCGGGTTCCTCCCAATCAATTTCAGAGGGGCGCCCTGTTTTAACACCACAAAACCCACAACTTCTGGTACAGATATTACCCAAAATCATAAATGTAGCCGTGCCTTCACCCCAACATTCTCCCATGTTTGGACAGCTTCCACTTTGGCAAATCGTATTAAGCTTATATTTATCTACAATTCCCCTAAGTTCTTTATAATTCTTACCGGAAGGCAACTTAACCCGAATCCATTTAGGTTTTGTTATTGTTGACGAGTCCATAAAACAAATTTATATCGTACAAAGTTAATAACTTTATTACGGATAATTATTTAAGCTATAAATATAAAAAAAATATAATTATATAATTATACTGCTATAAATACATAAAATTAGGAGTTTTAATATAAATTTTAACGATTTATTAGCAGCACAATTAGAATAAAATAGTGAACTTTGCAGCTAGCTAATTTTTAGAAAGCATGGAGTATACATCGACTTCCGAAGATATAAAAATTATTATTGAAAAAGTACGGGAAAAAAGCAAAGATTTTAGCTTACTAAGTAAAGAAATAAATCAGGTGATCGTTGGTCAAAAATACATGATTAACCGCCTGTTAATTGGTTTATTAAGTAACGGTCATGTTTTATTGGAAGGTGTTCCCGGATTAGCAAAGACATTGGCAATAAAAACACTTGCAGAGGCTCTTGATGGAGAATTTTCTCGAATTCAATTTACGCCTGATTTATTACCTGCGGATGTTTTAGGAACCTTAATTTATAATATGAAAGAAAACGATTTTTCTATTAAAAAGGGGCCTATCTTTGCTAACTTTATTTTGGCAGATGAAATTAATCGTTCTCCGGCTAAGGTTCAATCAGCTCTGTTGGAAGCCATGCAAGAAAAACAGGTAACCATTGGAGATGAAACATTTAAATTGAAAGAACCGTTCTTGGTTTTGGCAACACAAAACCCTATCGATCAAGAAGGTACTTATCTACTCCCTGAAGCTCAAGTCGATAGATTTATGTTAAAATGTGTTGTTTCTTATCCTGATTTTGAACAAGAAAGAACAATCCTTAGACAAAATATTTCAGGAGAAAAACATGAGGTTAAGAAAATTATCACTTTAGAAAAAATATTTGAGGCGAGGGAGTTGGTGAAAGAAATTTACATGGATGAAAAGATTGAAAGTTATATCCTAAATGTGATATTTGCTACCCGTTATCCTGAAAAATATAATATGCCAAATCTTAAACCTTACATACTTTTCGGCTCTTCCCCTAGAGGTAGCATAAGTATGGCATTGGCGGCAAAAGCAAATGCTTTTCTAAACCAAAGAGGATTTGTAGTACCGGAAGATGTTAAATCCGTTGCCAAAGATGTCCTTCGTCATCGCGTCGGAATAACCTATGAGGCAGAAGCAGAAAATATAACTTCCGAGGATATTATTGATCAAATTCTCAGTTCAGTAAAAGCTCCGTAGTATTATAAAAAACAAAAAAATTGACGACAGAAGAACTTCTAAAAAAGGTAAGGCTTATTGAGCTAAAGTCTAAAAGAAGAATTAATTCAATATTCTTAGGAGAATATCACAGTTCTTTTAAGGGCATAGGAATGACATTTTCAGAAGTTCGTCAATACCAATTTGGTGATGATGTCAGAAAAATTGATTGGAATAAAACAGCCCGTTTTAATGAACCTTTTGTAAAAATATTTGAAGAGGAAAGAGAAATGGTATCTATGATTTTAATAGATATTAGCGCCTCGATGAATTTTGGAACCCAAAAACAATTAAAAAAAGAATTGGTTGCTGAAATAGGAGCAACTCTTGCTCTTTCTGCCATTAAAAATAATGATAAGGTAGGGTTGGTTTTATTTTCGGATAAAATTGATTATTTTATTGCTCCCAAAAAAGGAAATGCTCATATTGTAAGAATCATAAAAACGATTTTAGAAGCAGAGCCTAAACATACTAAAACAGATTTATCGGTAGTTTTTGATTTTATTATAAAAACTATAAAAAGAAAATCTACCATTTTTCTTATATCTGATTTTGATGTCACCTATTTTGAAAGAAATTTACGGATATTGACTAAAAAGCATGATATTACAGGGATTCGAGTTTACGATCGTTGGGAGAAAATATTTCCCGATATGGGCTTAATTTATCTTGAAGATTTAGAGACAGGAAAATTGCAATGGGTAGATACTTCTTCAAAAACTGTTCGAGATAAATATTCAGCATATTATCAGCGATTAACTACTACAACAGAAAATGCATTTATTAAAAATGGTGCCGGTTTTGTAAATATTCCTTCCGAAGGTGATTATATAAAAATATTGTTTAATTATTTTAGAGGACATCATTAATTGTGAAGTTTAAAATTTTCATAGTATATTTTTTTATAGCAGCAATACTTATTCATGCACAAATCCCTGTTTCCAAAATTTCTACAGATTATATAAAATTTGGAGAACCTATTGTTTTAAAAATAACAGTTAAAACCGGTCAAAAGGATACCATAATTTTTCCAACGATTACAGATACACTCAGTGAAAAATTTGAAGTTTTAAGACAAAAAAAAGATACGTTAAGTAAAAACAATTCTATTTTTATAAATGACAGTATAATTTTTTCAGCTTATGAAGAAGGAACTTTTTCGGTTCCGCCTCAAAGAATTTTAGTCAATTCAAAAGAATATTTTACTCCTTCCTATAAAGTCACGGTAGCTCCTGTTGTTACGGATAGCGTAAAAACTCCTTTATTCGATATTAAAAGTATTGTACAGATTCCTAAAAATGTATGGGATTATATACAGCCTTATCTAGGGTATGTACTAATATTACTTGTAATCCTAGTTTGTGTAATCATCTATTTTATAAGAAGAAAAAAGAAAAAATCGGAAACCTATAAAAGCGAACCGGATGTATTAGCCATTAAAAGATTGAAAAAGCTCAAGAAATCTAATTATATAGCTAAAGATTTATATAAAAAATATTATTCAGAATTAACATCCATAATAAAAGAATATATGGAAGCTCGTTGGAATTTTCCGGCAACCAAACTTTTATCTGATGATTTGTTGGAGTATTTAAAAAAAGAAAAATGGATAGATGAAAATGAAATTGAAAATCTGAGCGGTATTTTCAAAACTTCAGACTTGGCAAAGTTTGCGAAATATAAACCAACTCCGGAAGAAGCGAAATTACATATGGAAAAGGCAATTAAATTCATAAATCTTACTAAAACAGATTCACCTAAAATAAAGCTGCAAGATGAATCATAATATACTGTTTGGTTATCCTTGGATGTTACTTCTTTTACTGGTAATACCCATTTTTATATATTTAAAATTTAGAACGAAAGCTAAGACAAAGGCCGTATCGATACCGAATGTCTCTGCTTTTAAATCTGAAAAAAATTATAAAACATATTTAAGGCCTTTATTATTTTGGATACGTTTGCTTATCCTAGCGCTCTTAATATTTGCCATGGCAAGACCTAAAGTTATAGGCACCTCGCAAGTTTACCAGAGCGATAAGGGAATAGATATCATGCTGACTGTAGATGTTTCTTTAAGTATGTTAGCAAAGGATTTGAATCCGGATAGATTATCAGCACTTAAAAAAGTCGCGCAGAAATTTGCATTAGAAAGATATGTTGACCGAATCGGGTTAATTGCTTATTCCGGGGAAGCACTTACTATGGTTCCTCTTACGGTAGACAGAAAAATTCTTATTCAACAAATTGAAAATCTAAGGACGCAGACATTGGAAGGAGGAACGGCTATAGGGGTGGGCTTAGCTACAGCTGTCAATCATCTTAAAAAAAGTAAGGCAAAAAGTAAAGTAGTTATCTTAATGACAGACGGAGTAAATAATGACGGATATGTAGAGCCAATTGTTGCAGCAGATATTGCAGCTGCTGAAGGAATTAAAGTCTATACCATAGGTATCGGTACTAATGGCTACGCACTTTTTCCTACTCAAATAGACCGCTTTACCGGAAAAATTTATTTTGAAAAACAAAAAGTGGAAATTGATGAAGATTTATTAAAGAAAATAGCCCAAAAAACAGGCGGAGCCTATTTTAGAGCTACTGACTCGGAAAGTCTTCAAAATATTTACAATAGAATAAATAAATTAGAAAAATCAGATATAAATGATTTAAAATATTATAATTATAAAGAGAAATATAGAATATTTCTATTTCCTGCATTAATACTTTTGTTACTAGAATTATTCTTAAGAGGCTTTGTAGTTAGAAGTATAAATTAAAAAGATATTATGAATTGGCAGTTTGAGAAAATATCATATTTTTATTTATTGTTATTCATACCCTTTCTATTATGGAGATTACTATATCTCATAAAATGGAAAAAGTCCAAAATAAATCAATTTGCTGAACCAAGTTTTCAAAAAATGATTTTTGGAAAGGTAAATTATTCAAAATTTATTTTAAGTAATATAGGAATAATTATAGCCTATATCCTGATGATTTTAGGATTAGCTAACTTTTTAGGAGGAACAGAAAAAAAAGAAGTAAAGAGTGAAGGAATTGATTTGGTTTTCGTAATAGATGTTTCCAAATCCATGAATGCAGAAGATATAGCTCCTTCAAGATTGGAAAAAGCCAAAAAAATTGTTTGTGATTTTTTATCTAAACTAGGGGGGGATAGAGTAGGAATAGTCGCATTTGCAGGAAATTCCTATCCCATTATGCCTTTATCTAGTGATTATAGCGTTGCTCAGCTCTACTTAAATGGTATTGATACCAATCTTATTACAACCCAGGGAACAAATATAGCAGATGCCGTTTTAAAAGCTTCCACTCTTTTATCTCAAACATCCAATACATCCAAAGTAATTTTTATAATATCTGATGGAGAAGCCCATGAAGGAGACGTTAAACGGGCAATAAATACGGCAAAGAAAAATAAAATTTCCATATTTTCCGTAGGGGTAGGTACAACTCAAGGAGCTCCCATACCATTATTTTATGAAGGTAAATATTCAGAATACAAAAAAGATGATAATGGGGATATTGTATTAACGAAATTGCAAGAAAGTACATTAAAACAATTGGCAGCAGGAACCGGAGGTAAATATTTCTATGGCGGTCATAATACAAAAGATGTTGTTACTAAGCTATTTAAATCCATGTCCACCTTAGACAAAACAAACCAATCCGTAAGTATTAATTACGACACAAAACAGTATTTTCATTATTTTATAGGAGCCGCATTTTTAGTTATTTTTATTGTTTCTTTAACAAATTATAGGAGAGATTTTATGATTTAATCTTAGTATCTTTGTTAAAATGTATTTAAAAAATAAATATTTAGTTATAATTTTTATTTCACTAATAAATATTTTTCAAGCTCAGACGAAAGCATCAAGAAAGCATTTATTAGAGGGTAATAATAAATATTTGGCTGAATCTTATAAAGATGCAGCAGCTAATTATTTAAATTCGATACAAGACGGAGAAGATTCATATAGATCTAATTACAATTTAGGAAATGCCATGTATAAACTAAAAAAATATGATGACGCATTGATTCAATATGAAAAATCACTCCAATTGGCAGCAAATCAGTCGGAAAAAGCCAATGCTTTATTCAATATGGGAAACAGCTATTTTCAAAAAGGAGAATATGAAAGAGCAGCCGAAGCGTTTAAAAATACTTTGAAATTAAATCCGAAAGATGATAAGGCGAGGTATAATTATACGATGTCAAAACAAAAAGTAAAAGAAGCTCAACAAAAACAAGAAGAGCAAAATTCCAAAGATCAAGATAAGAACCAAGGAGATAAAAAAGATAAAAAGGATAATTCTCAGCAAAATGGAAAAGATCAGCAGAATTCATCCAATGCTAAAGAAGATAAAACAGATAATTTAACCAATAAAAAAGATAAAGACAATTCTTTAAATAATAAAGAAACACAGCCCAATAAAAATGAAAAAAATTCAATAAACAATCAGAAATCACAAGCAGATACAAATAATGCTAATCTGTCAGATGCCTCTAATCAACATTATGAAAATATTTTAGGAGCAATGGAAGAACAAGAAAAAAGAGCGCATCAAAAGATTATTAATAAAAGAGCTAATTCAAATCAAGGACAAAGTAGCAAAGATTGGTGATGAAGAAATATGTAATACTCTTTTTACTTATCTTTTTAAGCGGAATTTGGGCAAAAGCTCAGGTTTCTTTTCAACTCATACCCCAAAAAAATGAGGTAGGAGTCAATGAGCCTGTACGCCTACAATTTTTACTTTCCATTAAAAATGAAGAAATTAAAAATATGGGGCGTTTAAAATTACCTTCTTTTTCTAATACGCAGGTAATTGGCAGGCAGGTAATTCAGAACCAAGGCTTTGATGATGAAGGGAACAGTGTTTTCGAATATGGAATTGAAATTATATTAAGAGCTGTTAAAAAGGGTAATATCCGTATAGATGCCGCACAAATAACTGTTAATAATAGGAAATATGAGACCAAGCCCACCGTAATAACTGTGTCAGGAAATCCTAGTGGAAGTGAAGATGACACAGCTTTTAATTCAAAATTGGGTGAAGTATTTCTTAAATTTAAAGTATCAGAAAAGAATCCGTATCAAAATGAAGGGGTAGTTGCTAATTTAAAATTTTATACTCGAAGGATTGAATTACTCAATAGTATGACCAATCTGGTTTCTCCGGATTGGCAGGGAATATTTGTACAACCGGTAAAAGAAAGAAGCAATACCTACGAACAGGAAATAATTAATGGTGAATCCTATTTTTCAAGAGTTATAGGGACTTATGTTATGTTTCCAACTCAATCGGGAACCCTTGTCATAAATCCGTTTACCTTAACATTAACAATTCCGGATGGATTTTTTGATGAACACGATTTAAATATAAAATCTGCACCGGTTACATTACAAGTTAAAAGACTTCCTGATAATGCTCCAAAAGATTTTCATGGGCTGGTTGGTCAATTTACTATGAGAGCTTCAGCAAACAAAAAAGATTTACAAGCAGAAGAAGCAGTAACTGTAAATGTAGAAATAAATGGTAAGGGAAATCTTACGCTTCTTAAATCTCCAAGACTTCTATTATCTGATGATATAGAACAATATACCCCTAAAAGTAAATTTGATTCAGAGGCAACCGTACAAGGCATAAAAGGAAAATTAAATACGTCTACCATATTAGTTCCTCAAAAAGAGGGTACTTATAATATAAATGTAGAATCAATTAGCTATTTTGATCCCATAGATGAGAAATATAAAAGTTTAATAGTACAGCCAATTCCTATTAAAGTATTAGCTAATACTTTAGCAAAAAATGATGAAAAAACCGGTACGGTCATCAAAAAGGACACGAGTGATGTCGACCAATATGATCCCAAATCTGCTATTAAAAATAAGGTCACTGAAGTGTTGAAAAGAGACCATAACAGCTTAGGAAAAATATTGATAATTATATTATTTACAGGAGTTATATCAATTATAGTTATTCTGGTAATTTGTATATTAATAATAAAAAGAAATAAAAAAAATAAGCTAAAAAAACAAGAAGAAGAACAATCGTTTGATTCATTAAATAAAGAAAAAAAATTTACATCACGTAATTTACCTTATACAAGCTCTAACATTACTAATGATTTTAAAAATGAATTATCACAATTAAATCATTTAGCACAAGAAGGAACAGATAAAAAAGAATTTTACATTCTTTTAGAAAAGACTTTGATAGAAGCAGCAAAACAATATTTAAATTTAGAAAAAGATAGTTTTGTTTCAACTTCAGACTTAGAAGATGAATTAGCTCAGAGATTAGGAGATGAAATTTCAGAAGAATGGAAGAATATGGTTATTCAATCTCAAATTGAACGATATTCAAGCGTAACAGAACAAGAATCCCTAGAATCTGTATATACAAAAGCTAAAGACTTAATTAAGAAATTAAATATAAAAAAATAGAGCGCCTAAAAACTTTTTAGGAAATTTAATTAACAAAATTCTTTAAAAATATAATTTTACTATGCCTTTACATTTTTCTATCCAGGAAATAGCAAGTTGTTTTATGGTTTTATTTGCCATTATAGATATTTTTGGCAGTGTTCCCGTAATAGTAAGCATAAAAAGTAAAGTCGGTTATCTTCAGGCTAAAAAAACAACATTGGTTGCTTGTGCAATCATGATATCCTTTTTGTTCGTTGGTGATAAATTACTAAAACTTATAGGAATTGATGTATATTCATTTGCTGTAGCAGGTGCTTTAGTTTTATTTGTTATTGCACTGGAAATGATTTTGGGAATTGAAATTAATAAAATCGATGAGCCGCATTCTGCTTCCATAATTCCTTTGGCATTTCCTTTAATAGCAGGAGCAGGAGCTTTAACCGCCGTATTGGCTTTAAAAGCCGAATATCATACGGAAAATATAATCATAGCCATACTTCTTAATATGGTAGTCGTATATTTAGTATTAAGATATTCGGGTAAATTAGAACAAATTTTAGGACAAGGAGTAATTTCAATTATGAAAAAAGTTTTCGGTATTATCTTATTAGCTATTTCCATTAAGTTATTTACTGCAAACATAACCTCTTTGTTAGAAAAAGTATCTCCTTAAAAAATAAGATCTCATTTTGTATATTTGTAAAAATATAAAGATGAAATATTTTTTAAATCTTACTCTTTTAGCTTTTGTCCTCTTAATAATTTTTAATGCAACGCGAATTAATTATAGTTATGGGATAACTACCGATCCAAACGATAAATATTTTTATTCAATTTTATTTGCTATTGTAGGCATTTTAATAGTATTCATAATAAAAGGACTAAAAAAATTATCCCAAACCAAATAAATTAATCAGAAGATTTAATTTTTTCAAGCAATTTTAAATAACAACTCTCCAATTCTTTATAGGCAGGTATTTTTTTGTCTTTACCATTATAGACAATCATTAGTAAATGAGATGTTGTAAAAGTGTTGTTTAGCTCATTTTTATGCAAGCGGAAACATTCACGCAAAAGTCTTTTTACCCGATTTCTATCCACTGCATGTTTAAAAATTTTTTTAGAAACGGACACTCCAACCTTATGGGTTACCAAAAATTCAGGAGAAGGACAATAAACCATAGCTAAAGGATATTTTTTATTCCACGTCCCTTTTTCAAACAAATATTTTATAAGCTTATATCCTTTTAAATGTTCTTCTTTCGTATACTTTTGGTTCATATAATATGCATTTCATCACAATACCATTTCCAAAGATGATATTATTGAGACTTTTGATTACATAAAATTTCAAGAAATATTTTGTCAAAGATAGGGCATTTGTAATAATCATAAACATTAATTAATTTTGTATAACAATAAAAACTAATATAAAATATGTATCCAGAAGAAATGGTTGCGCCAATGAAAGCGCAATTAACAAATAAAGGTTTTGAAGATTTAAACACATCAGAAAAAGTAGAAGAAGCATTAAAAAGACCCGGTACAACCCTATTAATAATTAATTCTGTTTGTGGATGTGCTGCCGGAGGAGCTCGTCCCGGAGTAATATTATCTGTAGAAGGCGAAGGAAAAAAACCGGATCATTTAACAACTTCATTTGCAGGATTTGATGTGGATGCAGTTAAAACCGCTAGAGAACATCTTGCCCCTTTTCCACCTTCATCTCCGTCCATAGCACTTTTTAAAGATGGAGAATTGGTTCATTTTTTAGAAAGACATCATATTGAAGGTCATTCTCCGGAAATAATTGCTGAAAATTTAAAACAAGCATACGCTGAATTTTGCTAACATGTCTTTAAACGAAGAACAAATACAATCCCTTTCCGAAAAAATCGTAGAAAAATTAAAAACGGTTTACGATCCTGAAATTCCCGTGGATGTTTATGAACTAGGATTAATTTATGATATACAGATTAGTACAGATGGAGACGTGGAAATATTGATGACCTTGACAACCCCTAATTGTCCCGTGGCAGAAACATTACCCATGGAAGTAGAAGAAAAAATCGGTGCTATAGATGAAGTAAAAGAAGTAAATGTAAAAATTACTTTCGAACCAACTTGGGATAAAGATATGATGAGCGAAGAAGCTAAATTTAATTTAGGACTTTTATAGCATTATAAGACAAAAGCTAAGTAACTAAACTTTAGTAAGTAAATGATAGTAAAGGACAGATTTAATTATATTAATCTGTCCTTTTTTCCTAAATTTAAAAAAGTAGTGGAATTGAATAAATTTAAGTGATAATAGAAAAGTGAAATTTGAGATTATGTTGAAATTGAAGCAAATGGTTTAAAAATTTATACAACTTTAATTCAATAAATACTATCATCTCAATTCACCGGTAAATAATTACATTTGTTAAATATAAGATTGATCTCATGAGATTATTTATAGGAGAGATATATCCGAATGAAGTACAACTAAGGGAAGAAGAAGAACACCATATAGTAAGAGTGTTGCGAATGAAAGAAGGAGATATGGTCTATGTGACTAATGGAAAAGGAGCATTAATAAAAGGACAATTACAAATAACAGGAAAGAAAGTTAAGGTTCAAATAATTGAAACTCTTCCCCATTCAAATAGAGGACAAAATGGATTACATATTGCTATTGCTCCAACTAAAAATATAGACAGATTTGAGTTTTTTGTAGAAAAAGCAGTTGAATTAGGAATATCTAAAATTACCCCACTTTTATGTACTAATTCAGAAAGAAAGATTTTAAATACGGAAAAAATCAAGAAACAAATTGAAACCGCCTGTAAACAATCTTTGAGAATAAATTTTCCTGAACTCCATCCATTGACACCTTTGAAGGATTTTATACAATCTTCGAATACAAAATTATACCTTACCCATTGTTATAAAGAATATGAGAAGATCTCTTTAAACGAAACGTTAAACAGAGAAAAAGAAATAACCTTAATGGTTGGACCGGAAGGAGATTTTTCTAAAAAAGAAGTAGAAGAACTTTATTCTTTAGGCTCTATAGGGGTTAGTTTAGGAGAGAATCGTTTGAGGACAGAAACTGCCGGAATTTACATTGCCTCCAGTTATTATTTTTTTCACAACCAACCATAAACAGAATCATTAAAAATTATATGATCAATTTTTTATTGATTATAATTTTAATTAAAATGTTATGACCTATAAAATTAAGTTTTAAGTTCATTGTTGTAAATGAACCAAATAATCAACAATAACTTGAACCGAATCAGGTTTACTAAAAACATATTCGCGAGCCCTTTCACCCATTCTATACCTTTTATTTGTATCTGTAAGTAATTCAACGAGTTCTTCATTAAATTCATTTTGATTGTGAATTACTTTTGCTCCTCCACACTGGATTAATTCTACGGCTTCGATAAATTTATCATAAATGGGTCCGAATAAAACTGGAGAAGCAAAAACGGCCGGCTCCAATACGTTGTGTACCCCTTCTTTACCAAATGCACCTCCCACATAAGAAATATCGGCATAGGAATAAACTTTCGTCAATATACCAACCGTATCTAAAATTAGGACTTGATAGTCTGCAGGATGGGTGTGACTTAATTCTGAAAATAATACCGTTTTAGGTAATAACTCCGCTTTTAATTTCTGAAAATATTCATGATTCATATTATGTGGAGCTATAAGTATCTTACAATTCATAAAGAAAGAAGAATTAATAAAGTTTTTTAACAGCGTATCATCTTCTTTCCATGTACTTCCTGCAACAATTAAGGTGTTGGTTCCTTTAAACAAAGACAACCAGCTTAAGTGGTTATTCTGTTTACTTAACATTTTAACTCTGTCAAAACGTGTATCCCCTGAAACCGTTACTTGTTGAATGCCGATGGATTTCAATAATTTTTTTGAATTTTCATCCTGTACAAAAAAATGAGTTACTTTCTTTAAAATCGATACAAACCATTTTCCGTTAGGCTTAAAATATATCTGGTCTTGACGAAAAATACTTGAGATAAATAAAGTAGGTATTTTTTTTGCCGCAAGAGCTTGCAATATATGATACCAAAAATCATATTTTACAAAAATAGCATAGTTTGGATGTAAGAGTTCAATTAACTGATTGGCATTTGATGGAGTATCTAAGGGAATGTAAAATATAAGATCGGCTATGCAATTATTTTTAACCACTTCATATCCGGAAGGAGAAAAAAAACTAAGAGCAAATTTATGTTTTGAAAATTTTTTCTTTAAAGCAGTTAACACAGGAAGTCCTTGTTCATATTCACCAAGAGATGATGCATGCATCCAAATCACTTGATCCGTTGGTGAAATTTTATTTTGTATTTCCGTGAAGACATGAGCCCTTCCTTGTACCCAAAGTCTTGCTTTAGGATGAAATAAAGAAGCAATCTTCATTCCTGCTCCCATGAGTTTAATGCCGAAAGAATATAAAAATGAATTCAAAATTTATCTGTTACTGTTATTTAAAAATTTAACTTTTTTCAAGACACTAGTTTAAAAAGAATTGCCTTAATTCAATTAAGGCAATTTTTATTCATATTTGAGTTGAAAAATAAATTAATATTTGAAAATAGTACAAATATCTGTTCAATAAAAAGTACTATAGATTAGTTAGTAAGCTCTTGCAAATAAGACTCTTCTTTTGGAAGGATTCCCTGAATATATACATACTCCCTCTTCCTCTTTATCATCTAAAGGGATGCAACGAATGGTTGCTTTCGTTTCAGCTTTTATTTTTTCTTCCACTTCTAACGAACCATCCCAATGAGCAGAAATAAATCCGCCTTTTTCGTCCAATACTTTTTTAAATTCTTCGTAAGAATTTACTTCGGTAATTAAAGAATCTCTGTGTGATTTTGCTTTATTGAAAATATTTTGTTGAATTTCTTTCAATAAATCTTGAATATGTTCAGCTAAACCATCTACAGAATGTTGATGCTTTTCTAAAGTATCTCTTCGAGCTATTTCAACTTGTTTATTTTCAAGATCCTTAGGGCCAATGGTAACCCGAACCGGTACGCCTTTTAACTCATATTCATTAAATTTCCAACCCGGTTTATATTCAGTTCTATCATCAAATTTAACACTAATTCCCAACTTTTTAAGTTGAGAGATAAGTATATCTGCTAATTCAGAAATTGCATTTAATTGTTCTTCATTTCTATGAATAGGTACAATAACTACTTGGATTGGAGCTATATTGGGAGGAAGTACTAATCCATGGTCATCGGAATGAGACATGATTAAAGCTCCGATTAGACGTGTAGATACTCCCCAAGAGGTAGCCCAAACATATTCTTGTTTACCCTCTTTTGATTGATATTTCACATCAAATGCTTTGGCAAAATTCTGACCTAAAAAATGAGAAGTTCCGGCTTGTAACGCTTTACCATCTTGCATCATAGCTTCAATACAATAAGTTTCTTCAGCACCTGCAAATCTTTCCGCAGGAGATTTTACCCCTTGAATTACAGGAATACCCATAAAGTTTTCAACAAAATCGGTATAAACATTTAACATTTTTTCAGCTTCTTCAATAGCCTCTTCTTTGGATACATGGGCGGTATGTCCTTCTTGCCATAAAAATTCAGCAGTTCTTAAAAACAATCGAGTTCTCATTTCCCAACGAACTACATTAGCCCATTGATTAATTAAAATAGGTAAATCCCTATGAGATTTAATCCAGTTTTTATAAGTATTCCAAATTATGGTTTCAGAAGTTGGCCGAACAATCAATTCTTCCTCCAATTTGGCATCCGGGTCAACAATCACTCCCTTTCCGTCAGGAGAATTTTTTAATCGATAATGAGTAACCACAGCACATTCTTTGGCAAAACCTTCCACATGATCCGATTCTTTAGACAGATAAGATTTAGGAATAAACAAAGGAAAATAGGCATTTTCATGTCCGGTATCTTTAAACATCTGATCCAATTGACGTTGCATTTTTTCCCAAATAGCATATCCATAAGGTTTTATAACCATACATCCTCTAACCCCGGAATTTTCAGCCATATCGGCTTTTATTACCAGTTCGTTATACCATTTACTGTAATCTTCTTCTCTTGATGTAAGTGTTGCCATAATGCTTTTCTACTGTTTTTAAACTTTTCTGTAATTATAACTGTCATAATTCTTAAGATACTTTGTCACATTACTATTGCAGCAAAATAGGTATTTCTTAATTGGTACGACTTTTGCGAATTTAAAATGATTCAAGAACAAAATTATAATAAATATATAAACTACTAAAAAAATATCATGAAGAATATCAGTTGTAATTTAGGACGAGTTTTCATGAAAGTTGGTACTCTCTTATGGGTGTCGGTTTTTTTAACATCATGTTATGTCGGCCAATCTTCATATGCCGGTGAGGATAGTGTATATTATTCAAATAAGACTCGAAAAAATAATAAACAAAAGTCTTATGATTACGTATATGATGAGGGTACAAGCTCATCCAATTCATATTCAGACAGTCAAGTAAGAATAGGTAAAAAATATATTGATCCAACTTCTAATGCCAGTGATTTATTATACGATGATGATTATAACAAAAGTGATGCTTCTTCCAATACTGTCAATCGCTACAGTGATGATATCAATCAATCCTATTCCAATAATTATAACAGAGACGGTTGGGGAGATGATGGCGGAACTGTAGTTAATAATTATTATTACGGAGGTTACAGTCCTTATTATTCCTATTATTGGGGCGCCCCATATTGGGGATGGAGAAGTTATTGGAGCCCCTATTATGGATGGAATTGGGGCGTTTCAGTAGGCTGGGGCTGGGGATGGTCCGGTTGGGGATGGGATTATCCTTCATATTGGGGTCCATCTTGGGGTTGGAATTATCCGGGTTATTGGAGACCTCATCACCATTATTGGGATAATGGTTGGTGTTGTTCAAGATATTATGCCAATTACGGATCAAGGTCTTCCTATTTGAATAGTTCAAGAGGAAACTCATACATTTCAAGATCTTACGGAACGTCTCGTTCTAGACAAATACAAGACATTCAAAGACAAAATAGTAGAAATACCATCATTTCGGGAAGCCGAAGCAATGGGATAAGTAATTCAAGAATCAATAGAGGTTCTACATCCACTATTTCAAGAAACAATGAAAGTGGAAGAAACGGTTCAATTATAGGCGGTTCAAGAGCTAATGCCGCAGTTGTTACTCCCGAAAATTCAAGAAACAATTCCGGGGCTGTAATTGGAGGCTCAAGAAATAATACGATAACTAATTCAGAAGGATCAAGATCCACAGGCGTAATTAGAGGCTCCAGAAATAGTGTAGGTACATTGGAAGGATCAAGAAATCAAGTGGGGATTGGAAATTCCGGAACCGGAAGAGAATCATCCAATTCAGGTACAATAAGAGGATCTAGAAACAGTACAGGAATTATGGGAGGATCCAGAAATTACGAATCAGGTTCTTCTAGAATATCTTCACCAAACTATCAAACCCCAAGTTCAAGCAGTCGCGAAAGTTCTCGCGGATCTATAATTGGAGGAGGTAATCGAGGCTTTGGAGGTGGTTCCATAAGTAGTGGCAGCCGTGGCGGCTTTGGAGGAGGCTCCCTAGGTGGTGGTCGCGGTGGCGTTATAGGTGGTAGAAGATAATATATAATAATAAAACTCAAATTATGAAAAAGAAGTTATTATACGGTTTTATCCTTTCATCCATGGTTTTGATAGGTAAATCACAAACCAATAGATTTTATCCCAATGATGTATCCGATGCTTTTACTATTTTTGGTGATAATTCCAATAATACAACAGGTACTGCCAGATATATCGGTATGGGGGGATCTATGGGAGCTTTAGGAGGTGATCTTAGTGCCGTAGAAACAAACCCTGCCGGTTTAGGTATTTTTAGAAATTCCGTAGCCAATATTTCAATGAGTATTTTGTCCAACAAAAATAAAGCTACTATGGGCAACGGAGTAAATTCCAATACCGATACCAATTTTAATGTTCCCGGTGCCGGAGTTGCATTGGCTTTAGGTGATGAAGCAGATGTATTTAAAGTAAACGTTGGAGTAAACTTTTCTTATCAAAGAGTAGATAACGACGTAAATTTTTCCAGAAATACCAAATTAAATTATTTATATCCTAATAAAGATAATGTAGATCAACTTTATGAAATGGTCAATTATGATCAGTATACCAATGGATATAAATCAAAAATGAAATTTAGTTTGGCAACCAATTACATGGATAGATTATATTTCGGTATTGGATTAGATTGGCATTATTTAAATATTGATCGCAATTCTGAATATGGTCATAGAAACACAGTAGATGGGGAATATATGAAATTCAATGAACAATTAACGCCTTATAGTCAAGAAGCCAACGGTTTCGGATTAAATGTGGGGGTAATCGGTAAAATTACACCTGAGATTCGTTTAGGGGCTGCCTATCATTCTCCTATTTGGTGGTCTGATATGGATGATTACCGATGGATATATGGATACGATGATAAAGGACAATTCGTAGAAGATTATGTTTATTATGATCATTATAAAAATGTATCTCCCGGAAAATTGGTATTAAGTGGCGCTTTTGCTTCCAATATCGTGGATGATGATAATTCCTTAGCCTTTAATTTTGATTTTATTAATTACTTTAATAAAGACATGGAATTTAAAGGAGATGTTGACTATAGGTTAAATAATAATTTTGTTAATGACTACGTAAGAAATTCCCAAGAATACCGCGCAGGTATTGAGTACAGGTTTAGAGAACTTAAATTACGCGCCGGTTACGCTTATGCTTCTTCTCCTGTAAAAAGTAATTCTATATCAGGAATATGGGATACAAACAGTGATCCTGTATTTGTGAAAAATTACTTGGCAGGTGAAAAAAATAAATTGTCTTTTGGAGCCGGATATGATATTGGTCAATTTTTTGTGGACCTAGGATATCAATATATTAAAACAGATTATCGCACGACCCTTTCCGGTGACTTTTATACGGTAGGTGGATCCAATCTTGCAATAAGTTTAGATAAACCGTATTTAGGAAAAGTTAATAATATCCAAAATAATTTTGTATTAACTTTGGGTATGAGGTTTTAAAAATATATTCACAATAAAAAATCCTAACTTCTGTTAGGATTTTTTTTATTTATTTTTGAGTAAATCTCTGATTTCAGTTAATAATTCTTCTTGAGAAGGCGGTTTAGGTGTGTTATCTTGTTCTTTTTTCTCTTCGTCTTTCTTATTAAGCCTATTGATCACTTTTATCATCATAAATAAACAAAAAGCAATAATTAAAAATGATAGACAAGTGGATAAAAAGTTACCATATTTAATAGCTGTTCCCGGAATGGTTAATTTAGCCAAATCGGTCAAATCAGCCATCTTTAATGCAGGAGTGAGAACAAGAGGGGTGATAATATCTTCAACTAAAGATGTGATAATCTGGTTAAATGCGCCCCCGATAATTACACCGACAGCCATGTCAACCACATTTCCCCTTAGGGCAAATTCTTTAAATTCTTTTATTAAACTCATAAATAATAATTTTAATTATAATTGCAAAAATAAATTAAATTTCAAATTAACATAATATATGCTGATTTAGTTAGGTTTCAAATACTATTCCGAAATTTTCATTAAATAATAAAATACCGTCCCTTTTCTCCTGAGATTCGGGAACTGTAAATCCTTTTATTTTTGTTGTCTTACCTTTACCTATTAGATCGGATATTTGTTTTAAAGTTAATTTTTTGCCGAATATTTCAAAAGGTATAGTAAAACTACAATTTTTAAAATCGGAACAGCCGTAAGCAGATTTTCCTTTGATCAATTTATGAGTTTTACATTTTGGACAGAATAAATCTTCAACAGGTCGTAGGGTTCTGGTTTTCTTTTTAGATTTTTCGTTTATTTCAGTATTTTTTTTCTCTTGTATGGATATTCGTCTGTATTGACTGTTTTTAACTTCTTGGGTCAGGTCGGTTACCATTTCGATAAGTTCCTTTTTAAATAGATCGGAAGAATATTCCCCTTTTTCAATGAGTCTGAGTTTTTTTTCCCAGTGACCTGTAAGCTCCACGCTTTTTAAAATTTCGCTTTGTATCGTGTCGATCAGATCCATTCCCGTTGAGGTGGCATAAATATTTTTTCTTTTTTTCTCGATATACTTTCTGTGTAGTAAAGTTTCAATAATATTTGCTCTAGTAGAAGGACGTCCAATACCATTATCCTTCATTACTTCCCTCATTTCTTCATCATCTACTTGTTTACCGGCGGTTTCCATACTTCTTAATAAAGTAGCCTCGGTGAAATATTTAGGAGGTGTAGTTTTTCCTTGATGAATGAATGGATCGTGAGGACCGCTTTCTCCAACTTCAAAAACCGGAATTAAATTTTCCTCTTTTTCATTTTTTTTATCTTTTTCATAGATGATTCTCCATCCCGGTTCCAAAATTTGTTTACCGCTTGCTTTAAAGGGTACTTCACCAACTTTTGAAGTTACCAAAGTATTGGAAATTTTACATTCAGGATAAAATACAGCAATAAATCTTCGGGCAACAAGATCATAAATCTTTTTTTCATCAGTCGAGATACCTTCGGGTAAAATATCGGTAGGTATAATAGCATGATGATCCGTAACTTTAGTGTCATCGAAAACAGCTTTCGATTTTGGTATCGGATTTTCTAAAAGAGGAGCAATAAGATTTTCATAATATTTCATGCTTGAAAGAATTCCGTAGATCTTAGGATATAAGTCTTCCGAAAGATAAGTGGTATCAACCCGAGGATAGGTAACGAATTTCTTTTCATAGAGGCTTTGAATGTATTTTAAAGTATTATCAGCAGAATAACCGTACTTTTTGTTTGCCTCAACTTGTAGAGAAGTCAAATCAAATAAACGAGGATTCTTTTCTTTTCCCTCTTTCTTCTCGAAAGAAACTATTTCAAAAGGATATTTCTGTAAATATTCTAATCCTTTTTTAGCTCGGTCTTCGCTCTTCAATCGGTCGATATCAGCAATGAATTCCACATTCTTATATATGGTTTTTAATTCCCAGTATTCCTCAACAACAAAAGAATCAATTTCTTTTTGCCGTTGTACTATCATTGCCAACGTTGGCGTTTGAACTCTACCTATTGATAATAAGGTTTTATTTATGGCAAATTTTTTAGTAAAAAGTCGGGTAGCATTTATTCCCAAAAGCCAATCGCCGATTGCGCGGGCACTTCCGGCAGCATATAAATTTTCATATTGGGAAGATTCTTTAAGGTTTTCAAATCCCTCTTTTATAGACTGTTCTGTCAGAGATGATATCCATAATCGTTTTACGGGAACTTTACATTTTGCTTTAAGCAATACCCACCGTTGGATCAATTCACCTTCCTGTCCGGCATCCCCGCAATTGATTACCTCTTCACATTCAGCAACCAGGCTTTCTATTACTTTGAATTGTTTTTCCACCCCTTTGTTGGAAATAAGCTTAATCCCAAAATTAGACGGAATGATAGGAAGGTCTTCCAAATACCAATACTTCCAGTTCGGGTTATAATCATGAGGCTCTTTTAAGGTACACAAATGACCAAAAGTCCAGGTAACTTGATAACCGTTTCCCTGGTAAAATCCGTCTTTTCTCTCTTTTGCCCCTACAATTTGAGCAATATCTTTAGCGACGCTTGGTTTTTCAGCTATACATACAATCATTACTGATGGAAGGATTTTTCCTGCAAAATTGCAATTTTTTAAGTATACTAAGTAATTGATCTTTTAAAAAAGGTCGGATTAGCATTTGAATAATTTATGATTTGAAAACAATATTTGATATTAATTATAAAAATTATATTCAAAATTTTGTCCAAAGAACAGTTGAAACCGCATTAAATTTATAGTAAAATAAATAAAAGTTTAAAAGATGTTTTTAGCATTAATAGTTTAAATTTGTGAAATTATGCTTAATCCAGTAAGCATTTGTAGCATTGAATCATAATCAGAGAATTTTACAAATAAGTCTATATGTTAGAAGTTAAGAATCTATGTTTTTCATACATTAAAGATAAAAAAATTATTGAATCTCTTTCTTTCACTTTAAAGCAAGGAAATATGCTGGCACTAGTAGGAGAAAGTGGAAGCGGTAAAAGTACCATTTTAAAGTTAGTTTATGGTTTGTTGGAATGGGAGAGTGGAGAAGTTATATATAGAGGAAAAAAATTAGCAGGATTTAAAGGAAATTTAGTTCCCGGAGAACCTGAATTTAAATATTTGGAACAAGATTTCGGGCTTATGCCCTATGCAACCGTTGGCGAAAATGTGGGTAAATTTCTCTCTAATATAGATTTGAAAGAAAAGCAAAACAGAATTATGTTTTTGCTCGATTTAGTGGGCATGGCGGATTATGTAGATGAAAAACCTATCTCACTAAGCGGAGGACAGAAACAAAGAGTGGCATTGGCGAAAGCCTTAGCTCAAACTCCTTCAGTATTGTTATTAGACGAACCATTTTCTCAAGTCGATACTTTTAAGAAAAATATACTAAAAAGAGCTGTTTTTGATTTTGCTAAAGAAAATAATATTTCCATTATTTTAGCCACCCATGAAATAGAAGACGCTTTGGCATATGCAGATGAAATGATGATTGTTAAAGAAGGTAAAATTATACGACAAGGCAATCCTCATGATATATATCGAAATCCCGAAAATACCTATGTTGCCAATTTATTTGGTGAAAATAGCATTTTAAAAAGATCAGATTTTCCGAACCTGTTTGAAGATTTAGTAGAAGATGAAATTCTAATTTATCCACATCAATTTATAATTTCTCAATCGGGTATTCCTGTAAAAGTAATAAGAAGCTATTTTATGGGCAGTCATTATCTCGTGGAAAGTATTTCAAAATTTAAAAGATTTTGGTTTATTAGTGATGAATCATTACCGATTGGCAAAGGGTGTTTTTTACAATTTTATGAATATCAGAAATTATTGGATAATAAATTTAATTAACTAATAGTTTAAAATCTCATTATAGATTTACCAGATAATCGTTATTGCTTAGCCACTTAGTATAGTAGGTTGAATTTCCTATTAATTATACTTTAAAAATAATGATTCTAAAAGCAATATTGTTTTAAATACTCAGTAATAAGGATAAAAAAATAATAAAATGTATGAATTTTGTTGCAAAACGATGATATTTTTAGTTGTTGATTTTTTAAGTGCATTTAATAACAGTATATTTGTATAAATCAATTTAATATGAAAAGAATATTATTTACTTCTTCTTTCTCAATTCCGGATGATTATGAGCAGGAATATGAAATTGATTATATTCCTTTTATATATGTAGAAATCTATCCTTATTATGAATTTATTAAGCAAATTCCTTTAGATGTTGATTCGTTTATTGTAACCAGTAAAAATTCTGCAAAAGCGATCAAGGATATAGAACTGGAAGGTAAATTTTTTGTAGTAGGAAAAAGTACCGCAAAAGAATTATACGGACAGAACAGAGATATTGCATTTATAACCAATTATGCTGAAGATTTGTTGGAAAGAATGCTGGAAACAGATATAAAAAAATATGTTTTTTTTAAAGGAAATTTGTCGCTCACTATTTTACCGGACGCTTTACGTAAAAATGGAGTGGAAGTTGTTGGAATAGAATGTTATAAAACCCTTTTAACTCCTCATAAAATAGATAAGCAATATGATGCTATTGTTTTTACAAGTCCTTCTGCAGTAAGATCCTTTAGTTCCATGAATGAGATTCCGCAGGAAACTATTATATTTACAAGCGGTAAAACCACCGCTGAAACGGTTAGTACACTGGGAGAATACAAAATATATTATCCGGAAGATACAACAAAAGAATCCTTACTTGAACTAATAAAAAAGAAAATAAATGATTAAAAATACTTTATTTCTGGATGCTTTAAAAGGTAAACATGTCGAACGTCCACCGGTATGGATGATGCGTCAAGCTGGTAGATTTTTACCTGAATTTAGAGCTTTACGAGATAAGTATGATTTTTTTACCCGTTGTCAAACTCCTGAATTGGCAGCAGAAATAACTCTAATGCCTGTAAAAAGGTTTCCTATAGATGCGGCTATTTTATTTTCAGACATTTTAGTAGTTCCTCAAGCCATGGGATTGAATTTTGAAATGAAGGAATCCGTAGGCCCCTATTTGGAAAATCCTATCACTTCTGAATCTGATATTGATAGATTGCAAAATCCTCCGATTGAAGAAAGTTTAGGATATGTATTGGAAGCTATAACCCTTACTAAAAAACTTCTAGATAATCAAATTCCCTTAATCGGTTTTTCAGGAAGCCCATGGACGATTTTATGCTATGCAGTCGAAGGAAAAGGTTCTAAAACATTTGATAAAGCTAAATCGTTTTGCTTTAAAAATCCAAAACGGGCTCATGTATTACTGCAAAAAATTACAGATTATACCATCCGGTATTTATTAAAAAAAGTTGAATATGGTGTAGATGCCGTACAAATTTTTGATAGTTGGGGAGGCTTGCTATCTCCTAAAGATTATGATGAATTTTCATGGAACTATATAAATCAGATTATTGAATCTTTAGCGCCCAAAGTTCCGGTTATAGTGTTTGGAAAAGGCTGTTGGTATGCACTACAAACCATGTCCCGATCTAAGGCTTCTGCTTTAGGAGTAGATTGGACTATTACGCCTCAAAAAGCTAGAGAATTTACGGGCGGCGTAATTACATTACAAGGAAATTTTGATCCGGCTAAATTGCTGTCTTCTCCTGAAAAAATATATTCTGAAGCACAACAAATGATCCGTGATTTTGGTGTTCAACGATATATAGCCAATTTAGGTCATGGAATTTTACCAAATGTCCCTTTAGAAAATGCTGAGGTATTTATTAAGGCTATTGTGGAATTTAAAGAATAGCAATAAATCGATGAAATCTGTATGTTACTTAAATAATAATTAGTTTTTACATAACTTCATAGTTATATCTTTTAGAAAAAATATACCATCATCGAATAAAGATCAGCGGGATTGCATATATCCTAAAACGAAACGTTTTTTTACTTCAAATTGTATAGTTGGCAAATTGTAAATAATTCATACATAGCATTATATGGGCATGATATTTGTAAATTATTTAAATGCCTCTACATCTAAATTATCTGTCTGAGTAGATTTAAAGTTCTCAATTTTTACCCAAAATAACATTTTTAAATTTAATTTTATGAAGAAAATTTTATCAATTTTCGCTTTCGTTGTGCATGCAATTATTCTTTTTGGACAAGTAGGTATAGGTACAGAAACTCCGGACAGCTCTTCCATTTTAGACATAAAATCTTCTAATAAAGGTTTTTTACCTCCTCGAGTAAATATTACTTCTATAAAAGATACCGTTACAATTAAAAAACCTGCAAACGGTTTAATTATTTATGATCCGGATGGATTTACAGAAACAATTAATAACCAAGTTTATACTAGAGAAGCCGGAGTTTATATGTTTAATGGACATGAATGGCAACGCCTTTATTCCAGTAATAACAACAATAGTATTTCGCCTTCAGATGGTAAAAATTTAGTAGGTGTAAAAATAAGCATTAATCAATCGGGGTATGTTCCACTTTCAGGTACTCAATCGTACGGATTATTACTTCAAAATAATTCAGTCGCAGTAAATCCTCAATTTGTAAATGGTACTTGGCCCTCACCATCAAGTTCGCCGATAGATATTCTCAGTCCTAAAAATGGAGATTCAGGAACACTACTTTTTGAAAACAAACTGGCTGATCAAGCCAATTTTTTCCGTATTAATTTTGAATATCAAATTTTAAACAGACAACCGATTACTAATGGTATATTTTATGTCTCAATTGTATCCAATGCTACCGGAGAAACGGTTTATTCAGATGCAATTATTGTTCCCGCAGGAACTAATGTCGGCAGCAGTGTAAAATTTCAAATAGCTTTTCCTACACTTTCCGATTCAAATTCAATTAGTCAAGGATATAAGATTATGTTTCGAGCCGATACAGCTTTACCTATATTACCAAATAATCTTGGAGTTAAAATTATTGATATTTTAAGAATTAATTAATAAAAATAGTAGTTGTAAAAAAGGGGATAACTTCTAATTTTATTTATGTAAATATTTTTATAAAATGATAATACAACTATTTTATGTATAATGTGTGTATTTTTAGATTTATGATATATCACAAAGTTTAAAAAAGAAAAAGGTATGCATTATTAACTATAATTATACATAAAAATTGGTAACTAAAATTTAGAATTTTTATTTTCTAAGGTTTGTTTTAAGTATAGTTCCCGTAAGCCTTTTATGGTATGGAAACGATCATAAATATGAATTTTAGTTGTTAAGGGAGCAAATAGATGGCCGAGTCCTCCGGTAGCTATTACAAAAGTGTCTTCCCCTAATTCTTTATTAATCCGATCAATTAAACCTTCAACCATACTTAAAAAACCAAACACCATTCCACTTTGCATAGATTCTTCCGTGGTTTTACCAAGTACGCTTTTAGGAGTGCGCATTTCAATATCTGAAAGTTGTGCAGTTGCTCCAATTAGAGAATTTAAAGAAGTGATGACACCGGCGGCAATAATTACCCCTTTTATATCTCCGGTTTTATCGACACAAGTTAAAGTTAATGCAGTCCCGAAATCTACGATAATTTTTGTCCCCTTATATTTTTTATAGGCATAATATGCATTGGCATAAAGATCGGTACCCATTTGCGGGGTACTAGACGTTAGCTCTGTAGGGGTATTTCTGGTTACTTGAACCGTTTTTATATTATGAAGACGGGTTAGCGATTTTCTTACAGGATATGTTAAATGGGGTACAACGGAGCCTACTGCTATTTCGGTAATATCATTGGGATTAATCCCATAGTTTTGATAAGTCATTTTAAATTGAGAAAATAGCTCATCTTCACTTTTATAAGGTTTAGTATTCATTACCCATGAATTAATACACTCTTCTTCTTGAAATATTCCAAAACGTATATTGCTATTTCCGATGTTTACTACTAAAAGCATATGTATATTTTATTTAGGATAAATATTGTTTTCTCTATTGATGTCTGCCATTCGATAAGTGGCGTCTATTTCAATAGATTTAATTTTTTCAGGTGATACATTCAGACTAAATTCATATTCCTTTTGTGTCCATTTCCAATAAGGTAGATTTTTTTGATTAACATCAGATTCTTGTTTCTTATAATTATGCATCATATTTAAAGGAATATTATATATTTGTTTTGAACCATCTGAATATGTTACATTAACATCTATCGGCATCGGAAAATTACCCAGATTTTCAAGTGTTACCTTAGTGGTTTTTCCTTCTTTTTCTACGCTTTTGATAGCATAATCAATAGTTCGAGTGGTATAAGTCATATAGTTCCAATACCATTTTAAATCCATGCCTGATATTTTTTGAGCAATATGTATAAAATCCCTGTCGGTAGGATGTTTAAATTTCCATGTTTCAAAGTAATTTTTCATTATTTTGAAAAAAGTTTGTCTACCAACAATATATTCTAATTGCACTAAAAACAACTCGCCTTTAATATAGGCAGCAACACTATAGCCATTATTAGTTAAAAAATGATCGGAAAAAATACCCATTACTTCTTCCTGTCTAGTTTTTATAAATTCTGTGTAAAATTCAACACTATTATAATGAGGGTTTGAATAATTTTTTACATGGTCAGGAAATATTTTAGCCATCATTAAATGTTCTGCATACGAAGTAAACCCTTCATCCATCCAAGCTCTCATACTTTCATTGGAAGCAAGTATATGCTGAAACCAAGAATGAGAGGCTTCATGAAACATCAAATCGGCAAGTCCTTCCAAAGATTTTGCATTTCCCATGATCATAGTACACATCCCATATTCCATGCCACCGTCTCCTCCTTGAATAAAAGAATAGGTTGGATAGGGATAGGCACCAAAGTTTTCTTTCATAAGAGAAAAGTATTTCTTGATATAAGGTTTAGATTCTTCCCAATAATTGGTTTGCTCAGACTTCTGATAAATCAAATAAACCAAAGGTCCGTTTTTTATGGAGATTGAATCAACTGTATAATCAGGATCGGCAGCCCAGGCAAAATCATGAATATTTTCTGCTTTAAAATGCCATAATGTTTTATTTTTTTTAACCACCGGTTGAGCATCTGCAAGATATCCTTTAACGTCTTTGGGGTTTTGGAGAACTCCACCGGCTCCAATAATATAATTTTTATCAATTGCTATCGTTACATCAAAATTTCCAAAAACTCCTTGAAATTCTCTTGCGATATAATCAAAGGTATGCCAACCTTCATAATCGTATTCTACTACTTTCGGGTACCATTGGGTCATAGTTAAATCAATGCCTTCGGAATTATTTCTTCCGGCTCTTCGAATAACCGGAGGAATCTGTGAGGTCCATTCCATTTCAAAATGAGTGGTGGTATGGGGTAATATGGGTTTTGCCAATTGTACTTTTAAAATAGTTTCTTCAACAGTAAACGTAATCGGTATACCTTCTTGTTTTAAGGATTTAATTTTTTGATACCCTATTTCATTAGATTTCAACGATGAGATACGTGATTTCCCTTCACCGGTAATCATTCGTTTGTCAGCAGTTTTATTTAGTTCCTGTAATTTCTGATCCATCATTGAATTTGGTTGAAATGCATTCCAATATAAGTGGAAATAGAAAACAGAAAGTGTGTCTTGGGAATTGTTTGTATAAGTAATTTGTTGATGGCCCTTATATTGGTAATTTTTAACATCAACATCAATATTCATTTTATAATCTGCCTGTTGTTGATAGTATTTATTTATTTGTGAATTAGATAGTAATCCTAAGGTTAGGAAACAAATAAAAAATATTTTTTTCATTAAAATTGATTTAACGCAATTTAAAGATTAATTTTATTAAATAAGTAATAAATTACATTTCAATAATTTTTTAACTTTTGCTGGAATATCTTATCATTTGCGCAGATATTTAAGTTAATGAAATGTTTTATAGTAAGAAAATTATATTCTTAAAAGGATTGTTACTAGTAACGATAAAATAATAAGATATAGTATAAATATTTAAAAATCCCCAAATCATATAATTTAAGGAAAATATAAAGTATTGATTTAATGCAACTAATTAGAGAGTAATAATTTTTACAAATGTTGAATTTTAAAACTTAATAATTATCATGATAGGAAAGAAGTGATTTTTATGTGTTTTTTTTCTTGTATTTATGATAATTTATACATGTTTATTAAACATTGTCTACTATTTTTATAATATAGTTATTAGATCTTCATTATCTTCCAGTAAATAATATGCTAAAAAAATAAGATTTTCTGAATCAGAAGCATTGTCAAAATGTTTAATGGGTTGATTTTTAGGTTCGTAAAACACATTTCCGGATTTAATGATTTCCGGTTCATGTCCTTCAATTTGGAATAACAAGGTTCCGGATAATACACATCCGATAACCGGACATGGATGAAGGTGATAATCTGCTTTTCCTTTTGGAGGGATGATGACTTCCTTCATTTCAATTCTTGAAACGGTTTGGTTCTTTAATACAACAGTCTTTAGATCTTTTCTTGTAACATTACTTTTTAACATGATTATATATTTAAATAAAAAACACTAAGTAATTATGTGCTTATTAAATTAATTTGATCCAAAGGTAGTTGTATATAATTATTTTTTCATTGACTTATGTTAAGAGATTTCAAACGGCTTAATGATTCGGGTTCAATTCCTATATAAGAAGCAATATGATATTGTGGTACCAATTGTTCCACATTTGGATATGTTTGTAGCAATAATTTATATCTTTCATAAGCAGTATTCATTAAAAGAGAAATATCTTTTTGGCATTTTTTAACGAATAAAATATCTGAAATGTATTTTGCAACTTTAAACCATGCTTTTGATTCATTGAGAAGCAAATCATAATTAGTTTTAGAAAGACATAAAATAGTTGAATTTTCCAATGCTTGTATACTGCCAATGCTTGGCTCCCTTGTTAAGAAACTTCTGTATGAAGTTACTATTGATTCATAAAAATAGAAGTCAATATTAAATTCTTTTCCATCTTTATCTAAATAAGATCTTAGAACTCCTGTTTTCACAAAACCAATAAAAGAACAAATTTCTCCTTCTTCTATAAGAAAATCTTTTTTAAACAATGTTTTTACTTCCAGCAATTCCGATAATCTGGTATAATATTGAGTTGCTAATTCTAATTTAGTACAAATTAAATCCTTTAAAAACATATGTTGTATTTTTATGTAAATATACCTAAGTAATAAGTAATTTTAGTGCAAAAGGAATTTATTAAGTAACTTTCGAATATCAGTCATTTCATTGTACAGTTTAGATATTAGAATATGTGTTTAAGTGATATTGCAACTTTACATAGTTTTATAATGAATTTTTAAGTAGGAAACAGATTTATACTATATAAGTATCGGCGATTTCATAGAGTAATTAAATAAAAGTTCAGAACTTTTTAGTTTATAAATAATCATTACTGAAAACGCATATAATGCATTACAAAAGTTAAAGGGCTACTAATAGTTTTTATGAAGTTATGAAATCACCTATGCATTTTTTGTAATCTAAATACTTAAAAAATAAGGATTACATGTTTATATAGTCAAAATCGGAATTAGTATCAGTATTATTTTGTTGGCGATTCTTTTTATTATTACTCCTTTTATCATTACTATTATTGAATCTATAAGTAAAAGATAGGGTAAATTGTCTTGGACGCCATTGCATTTCCGAATATCTGTAAAAATCGTCTCCGTATGTTTTAAATTTCCTTTTTTTAGAATCAAAAACATCCTGAATATTGAAAAGGAATGTCCCTTGACCTTTTAATATATCTTTGCTGATTCCTAAATCCATTCCGTACATTTCTTTACTTTTATTTTGTCCATTTTTAAAAGGTGCCATATAATTTCCTTGTAATTGAAAATTAAAATTTTCCGGGAGTTTTACTGTCATACTCATACGAGTTCTCCATGTAAACCCTTTTTTATCTAAATTCTCGGTAACTAAGGTGGTACTTCCGGTTATAGTGTTAATTTTTTCATACGAATAATTCCCATAGCTTTCGTATTGAAATAAATTTACATCTCCAAAAATTTTCCACCATTTATAAGGATTTACAGAATAAGACAATTCTCCACCGTATCTATTTTCATGTCCTAAATTGGTAGGCATGGTATTTAAATTTCCGAGAGGGTCTGATGTAGTTATGAATTGTAAAGGATCTTGTGTTCGTTGATAATACAAAGAAGGAGTAATTCCCCAATTACTTTGTTGAAGGTTGTATCCCAATTCAAAAGAATTGATGTAAGACGGGTCTAAGTCCGGATTTCCTTGACGAGTATTCCTGTCATCAGAAATGTTTTTATAGGGGATAAGCATTCTGCTGTCCGGACGAAATATCCTTCGGCTATAACTGATTTGCAATTGGCTTTTTTCCGTTAGATCATAATTTAGGTGAAGAGTAGGAAATAAGTCCGTATAATTTTTAGTAATGGTTGAATTAGCTTGACGAGAAACAACCTTGATAATTGACGTTTCTTCTCTTAATCCTGCTAAAAATGAAAATCCCCCCCATTTATTTCCATATTGTAAATAAGAAGATAAAATGTTTTCTTGATAAACCGTATTGTCTGTTTGATCAGGATTCACTACCCACGAATTATTTTTAAATTCATTTAAAGAAAAATCTGATTTAATTTTAGAATAATCAGCTCTCATTCCGGCTTCTAATTGAGAACCTTCTTTAAAAGGCAATACATAATCAGATTTCAACATTATTTTGGTTTGCGTATTATCATTGGTATTTAAACCGGGAATTCGGTCATAGATTTTAGAATCGGAATCTTTTAGATTATAAGAGTAGAATCCGTCAACGGTTAGTATATTTCCTTTTTTAAAAAAATTATGCGTAAAATTTAGGTTTCCGTCGATTCCGTAATTATTTCTGTTTTCTCGTTCTTTTCTTTCTGTAAGGCTTTGTATAAGTGAGGGATATAATGTGGTATTATAGTGGGTGGTACTTAAATAATTGCTGGTATTATAATTATATCCTATAGAGGTAGATAATGAGTTTTGTTCGTCAAAAGTAAAATTAAATCCCGTACTTGCATTTAGAGAAGTTCTTTCTCTATTCCTTTTAGAATCTTGTAGGGAATTTTCATCCATAAGGTGGTTCATATCATAACCAATGTAATTTTTTTTCTCTTTACCTTTATTTTTACCATACCTAAAACCGATATTGGTAAACCAGTTCCATTTTTTTTTGCCATATCCTAAATTAATGGATGTACCGTACGATTGTGGAGATCCTCCGGACATTTGAATACTTCCGGTAACACCTTTTTTTCTATTTTTTTTGGTAATTATATTTATAATACCGGCAGTTCCTGAAGATTCATAACGAGCAGAAGCATTGGTAACTACTTCGATTTTTTCGACCATATCAGCCGGTATGGATTTTAAAGCTTCGGCAGTATCATTAATTCCCAACATGGCAGAAGGTTTACCGTCAACTAAAATTTTAACATTGTCATTACCTCGTAAACTAACTGTTCCATCTACATCTACAGTCACCGATGGAACATTTTGCATAACATCTGAAAGAGTTCCTGACTTGGCAGTTAAATCTTGAGAAACGTCATATATTTTTTTATCCAACTCAACTTTATATAATGGCTTTCTTCCTTCTACAACAATTCCCTCCAATTCTTTAGCCGTTTGTTCAATCTTTATATTTCCTAAGGAAGTTGATTGAAGAAGCGATTTTTGATCGACATATGAATCAAATCCCGCCTGATCTATCACCAATTCATATTCTCCCGGTGTTACTTTAACAGAAAATTTACCTTTTTCGTCAGCCAATCCTCCAAATACTTTAGAAGTATCTTCTAAATTGGTTAAAGTAATGCTGCTGTAAGGTACAGGACGGTTATTATCTGTAATTATGGTTCCTGTTATAACAATGTTTTGTGAAAATATAAAGGTATATAGTACTAAACAAAATGTTGATAGTATGGATTTACTTGAGGTCATTTATTAATTTTATTTTCAGTATAGACAAAGCTAAAACTGAAAGGTTACATCGTAAAGTAAATAAGAAGAGTTATTTTTTAGTGTTACTTTTTCTTTCGGAAGTTATTATTTTCGATTAATTCAAAAGGATTTTCTGTTTTAGTTTTTATAAAGCTTTTACCAAAGATAATAATACCAAATACGATAAGGGCAATACCTACAATTTTTTTTATTTTGTAGGCAAGTTGATCGGTCAGCTGGTGCTTAAACTTGGAAGCTAAAAATATTTTTAACATATCAACAGACACCATAGTAATTAATAAAATGGTTATGTATAAGTAAAAATCGGAAGGTTTTGAATATTGTGCGGATATTAATACTACTGTTGTCAGCCAAAATACGATAACACCAATATTAACCAAATTAAGTAAAAAACCATTCATATAGGTTTTAAAATAATTGGTAGTCGCAATATTAGCATCTGTTTTAATATGCAAATTACCTTTTGAAAGAATATTGTATAATCCGTAAATAAAAATTACAAAACCGGCAATCATGTATACCGATGGATGTGTGTCTATAAACTTTAGTAAACCTTTACTACCTGTATGCGAAACATAAATACAAAGTATATCTGCAGAAATTACACCCGCTTCGAGAGCTATGGAAGGTTTTATACCTTTAGTAAGACTGGTTTCAATCAGAAGAAAAAATACGGGACCTATTAAAACAAGACTGAGAATAAGCCCAAGTAAAATTGCAGATGTGATCAGAGAAATCATTAAATTATTATAATAATTTGCAAGGTACGTAATTTTGTGTTAACATAATGTGACAGATATTAGTTAGATGAGATTATTTTATGGATTGTTTATCATGTTTATTTGAGTGTAATCTCTAATTTTTATCTCAATTACGAAAAAAATAAAAAAAATGCTCTTTATAATAATAAAGTTTATCTACTTATTTTTAATGTAAAATAAAGAGTGAATTAACTTTTTTATTATTTATTTATCAAAATTCACCGTATCTTTTTTTCTGTTATCTCGATTTATATTTTCCGTTTTATTATAACCATGGTTTTCGTTCGATGAATTATAATACCCTCCGTTCTCATCTGAAGAATAACTTCCGTCGTAAGCACCGTATGAAGCCAAATCATCACAACTAAAATTGTCATTCATAGTTTCCGGTCTGGCAAATTTATCTTTTTGGGTTATTTCCAATTTAGGATCAGCATATATTTTTTGCATAAAATAGGCCCAAATAGGTAAAGCCATACTTGCTCCTTGACCAATGGAAGTTGATTCAAAATGCGCATATCTGTCTTCCCATCCAACCCATATGCCGGTAGCTAATTTAGGAGCAATTCCTATAAACCATCCGTCGGCATTTTTATTGGTCGTTCCTGTTTTACCTGCAATTTCAGCATCAATACCCATACTCCTGACTCTTCGACCTGTACCTTGGTCAATAACCCCTTTCATTAATTCAATCATAGTGTAAGCGTATATTTCATTCATAACTTCTCTTACCTGTGGTTGATATTCTTTAATTACTTTATTGTTGCTGTCTTCAATACGCCAAACCATCTCAGGTTTAGTGTAATTTCCAAAATTTGCAAAAGTGCTATAGGCTCCAACCATTTCATAAATGGTTAAGTCTGCAGATCCTAAGGCAATAGTATTGTTTCTGGGAATAGGACTTTCAACTCCTAAATCTCTGGCCATTTTTATAACTGCATCATATCCGGTAGCATCAATTAACCTTGCTGTTACCGCATTTTTGGAATAGGCAAGAGCTGTTTTTAAAGGCATAGAAGCGCCGTTTCCGGCAACTGTCCATTTACCTTTGGTATAAGTTGCATTTGAAACTTGTGTACAAGGGGTGTAATTTAGGTTTTTAATGGCTGTGGCATATACAAAAGGTTTGAACGTGGATCCAACCTGTCTACGTGCTTGTTTAACATGGTCGTATTGAAAATGTTTCCAATTGATACCTCCGACCCATGCCTTTATATTTCCCGAATGAGGCTCCATTGCCATTAGTCCGGCTTGAATAATATGTTTATGATATCTTATAGAATCCCAGGGAGATAATAAAGTATCTTTATCGCCTTTCCAAGTGAAGATTTGTAAGTTGATTGGTTTTTTGAATTCCGTTACAATTTCCTCATCAGATAATCCCTTATTTTTCAGGTTTTTATACCTTCCGGTTCTTTTCATGGCATCTGTCATGAGTTTGTTGTATAAAAAATCAATTTTAGGATCTCCCGGATAAGTGTAAAAAGGAGCATATTTCCTTTGTTTTTGCTCTCTGAAAAAAGATTTTTGTAGATTTTTTAAATGCTTTTCAATTGCTTCTTCAGCATATTTTTGCATTCTAGAATCTAGAGTTACATATATTTTTAGTCCGTCTTTATAAAGATTATATTTTTTTCCTGTTTGGTTTTCATAATCATTTAAAACAGCATTAACTTCTTTTTTTAATGCATGTTTAAAATAAGCGGAATATCCTTCGCCAATTTCTTTTACCGGTCTGTAGTTAAGCTCAATAGGAGTTTCTTTAATTGAATTGAATTCTGCTTCAGTAATGTAACCTTGGTCCTTCATCAAGCCTAAGACAACATTTCTTCTTTTTTTAGCATTTTCAGGATTAATTTTAGGATTGTTTACTACTGGATTTTCTAACATAGCTACCAATGTGGCACTTTGTGATAGATCCAAATCTTTAACATTTTTGTTAAAATATACCTTGGATGCGGTTGCAATACCATTAGCATTAAATAAAAAATCGAATTTATTTAAATAAAGAGTTAAGATTTCATCTTTAGTATATAATTTTTCGAGTTGAACCGCGATTATAATTTCCTTTATTTTTTGGAAAGCTCGTTGAAATTTATTTTGCGATACCCCTTTGTAAGAAAAGTTACCCTCGTCATCATCTTTTTGCGTAAAAAGAAGTTTAGCTAACTGTTGGGTTATAGTACTACCACCCCCTCTTTTTCCACCATAAAAAACAGCCCTGAATAAAGCTTTTTTATCAACCCCTGAATGGTAAGGAAAACGTTCATCTTCTTTAGACATTAAAGCATAAATAAGGTATGGAGGTAAATCTTGATATTCTACCGGGATTCTTTTTTCTTTTTCAAACTTTTGAATTACAACACCATCTGCAGATATAATTTCAGAGGCAACAAATATATCCGGATTTTCCAAATCTCTAACATTGGGCATTTCTCCAAAGAAGCCATAAATCGTTAATAAGAAAAGTAAAGCAAATGATAAAATTCCGGCAAAAAATAATCCCCAAAACCATATAAAAAATTTTCTTATAAATTTTTTAGTGGAATTAGATTTATTTATTTTATTTATAGTATTGGTCTTATTCTTATTTTTATTTGTTAATGCCATAATATATATTCTATGGTAAGTTTATTCAATAGTTACTCCAAAGTCTACAATACCTTTTAAAGTGTCTTTCCTCATTCCTTGAACAACGGAAAGAGTATAGTCCCCGTTTTTAGTAAATGAGAAATCTTTTTTGTATTGAAAATAAATTTCTTTAATGGATCCCATGCCCGAACCAAGCCATTTTCCTGTTTTATCAGCTAATATATAATTTAACGTATCGGTACTAATAACTTTTTTTCCTTCTTTTAATTTAATAAATAAATAGAGATTACTAAACTGATAATCCTCATTATTCCTTACTATAAAGTTTATATTTTTTTTGTCGGAAGCATTTTTAACGGTAAAATTAAAATTTAAAGTATCTTTTTTACTCCAAGAATTATTGATGCTTTTCATTTGTGAGTATTCATAATTATGATTACAATTTATGAAAAGAAGCATTGAGCAAAGAGATATAAAAAGAAATTTTTTCATTTAAAATTGTTCTAAAAAATTATTTAGGTTTTTTAGGAGTTCTTTTTTTGGGTTGATTAGAATTTGATTGAACGTTAGTATTAGTTTTAGCTTTTGGTTTAGGCTTTTCAGTTGTATTTTTTGAATTGGTTCGCTGTTGATTTTTATTTTTGGATTTCCGTTTAGTATTTGATTTCGATTTTTTTTCAAATCGATTCAAATTATTTTCTTCAATTAAATCAACTTTTAAATCTTCTTTTTCCTGAAGTTCATCTAATGGTTTAATAGTTACACCTTTTTTATTAAGTTCAACTAATTTTTTAACCTCATAAATATTTACAGGATACCAAGAAATAGAATTATCTGTATAAATAAACCACATTTGATTTCTAAATACATCCACTTTAATGCAATATGCTTTACCCTTTTCAGTTTCTAATACAGTTTGGCTGGAAGGAAAATCAGCTAAGGCATCCACATAGGTGTCTAATTCAAAATTAAGACAACATTTCAATTTACCACATTGTCCGGCTAATTTTTGCGGATTGATGGATAATTGTTGATATCTTGCCGCCGCAGTGTTAACAGATCTGAAATCTGTCAGCCAAGTAGAGCAACATAACTCTCGCCCACAGGATCCAATTCCTCCCACTTTGGCACTTTCCTGCCTGTAACCAATTTGCCGCATATCAATTTTTGAGCGAAAGGACATAGCATATTCCTTTATCAACTGTCTAAAATCTACTCTGCCTTCTGCCGTATAATATAAGGTAACTTTTGACCCATCCCCTTGGAATTCTACATTACAAATTTTCATTTGAAGTCCCAAACTCCTGGCAATTTGTCTCGCATCAAGCATAACCGAGTGCTCTTTGTTTTTATAGTTTTGCCAAATTTCAATATCTTTTTGAGATGCTTTCCTATAAACTTTAAACAGTTCATCAATTTTAGCCTTTTTTTTTCTCATTTGGATTTTGACTAATTCTCCGGTTAAAGATACAATCCCTACATCATGTCCTGAATTAGCTTCCACAGCAACTATGTCGCCAATTGATAGGGGTAAATGAGAATCATTTAGGTAAAAATCTTTTCTATCGTCTTTAAATCGTACTTCAATATATTGGGGTTGATTTTTTTGAGTAGGGGGGTGTATGTCGGATAACCAATTGAATACAGAAAGTTTACTGTTGCAATTTCCAGTTCCACAAGCTCCATTATTTTTACATCCTTTAGGTAGTTCTCCCGAACTACAAGAACTGCATGTTTCCATATTTTGATATTAATCTAATTCACAAAGATAGATATTTTTAAAGTTATAAGTCTTAAAAATATTTTTTACAATTACCTTTCTTGAGAAAGGTATCTAGTCGTTATATTCCATTATTTAATATAAAAGGCTTACTTTTGAAGAAAATTTACAGAAATATTTAAAAATATAGTGGAAACATCTAAAAAAGTAGATTATTCAAAATTAAATCCTCATATCCCTAAGGAAGCAATAGCTTATATTGAAAAATGGTTGGAACCATATTGGTTTCATTTGGTTATAAAAAAACCACGATCAACTAAATTAGGAGATTATAGAGTTCCACAAGAAGGTAATCCTCATATAATAACAGTAAATTCGGGTATGTTAAAATCATTATGTTTTTTAACTTTAACCCATGAAATAGCGCATTTAAGAGCTTTTGATTTGTATTCTAGAAGAATTCAACCTCATGGTAAAGAGTGGAAAAAAACATTTTCTGAAATGATTTCTGAAAGTATTAATGTATATGAAGAAGAATTAAAAGTGATATTGAAAGTTTTTATGCTGAATCCCAAAGCAAGTTTTTATGCAGATAAAAAATTATCTGAATATTTTATAAGAAAGCAAGATCCGAATGCGTTGTTATTGAAAGATTTACATGTAAATGCTTTATTTAAAATTAATAATAAATTTTTTTATAAATTAAAGAAATCAAAAACTCGCTATATTTGCATTGAAAAAAATACAGGTAAAAGATATTTGATTGCGGAGAATGCTCCGGTTACTGAAATAAATGTTTTATGACAAAGAATAAGAATTATTATTGTGTAATTATGGCCGGGGGTATAGGTAGTCGTTTTTGGCCAATAAGTACCACAAAATTCCCAAAGCAGTTTCATGATATTTTAGGTACAGGGAAAACGTTAATTCAGCAAACATTTGAAAGATTAAGTAAGATTATCTCAAAAGAAAATATTTTTGTTATCACCAACCAAGAATACGTTGATCTTACATTGAGTCAATTACCCGATATTTCAAAAAACCAAATTATTGGTGAACCCAAAATGATGAATACAGCTGCCTGTAACATTTATATGGCAGAAAAAATCCATAAATTAAATCCGGATGCAAGTATTATCGTTGCTCCTTCAGATCACTTAATTATCAATGAAAATCAATTTGTTACTAATGTATTAAACGCTTTAAAACATGCTAGTCATGATAATATATTGGTAACTTTAGGGATTGCTCCTACAAGACCTGACACCGGATACGGATATATTGAGTACGTTAAAGAAGGCAAAGAGGGACTTTACCAAGTGAAATCCTTTAAAGAAAAACCGAATCTTGAAACGGCTAAAGAGTTCTTAAAAAGTAAGAATTTTTTATGGAATTCAGGCATTTTTATCTGGTCAAGCCGAAGTATTCTAAGTTCTTATCAAAAATATCTTCCGGATATGTATCGATCTTTTGAATCTATAATCCCTGAATATAATATAGATAAAGAACCGGAGGCTGTAGAAAAAATTTATTCTAAAATTGAAAAAATTTCAATTGATTATGGCATTTTAGAGAAATCTGATAATGTTTGGGTAATTCCTTCTACTTTTGGATGGAGTGATTTAGGAACATGGAGTGCATTATATGAGAACTTTAATAAAAATGAAGAAGGGAATGCAGTACACGGTAACAATATTTATACATACGATACCAGTAATACCATTATAAAAACAGACCTCTCGAATAAAATATATATTATTGATGGACTAACGGATTTTATAATTGTGGATACTTCAGAAGCACTATTAGTATGTCCCCGAAATAATGACCAAAAAATTAAGGATTATTTAGAAAATATTAAAAAATTGGAAGAAAGTAAGAAATCTTCAAAAGAATAATATTTCTTCGTTTCTTACTTTTTATTATTTTGATGATATAGCATGGCTTCACGAGCCATTTTAAATATTTTTGAAGAGAATACGAAATCTAATAAAGCTTGGTTATCAGAAGTTACGATAGAGTTTTTATCTCCTTCCCATTCTTTAACTCCGTTTTTTAGGTAAACTATATTTTCACCTATTTCAAGAACAGAATTCATATCGTGAGTATTTATAATAGTAGTTGTATCGTATTCACGGGTTATTTCATGAATAAGTTTATCTATTATTTGAGAAGTCTGAGGGTCTAAACCTGAATTTGGCTCATCGCAAAATAAATATTTTGGATTATTAACAATAGCACGTGCAATAGCTACTCTTTTTTGCATTCCTCCGGAAATTTCAGATGGAAATTTCTTACGCGCATTTGTTAGATTTACTCGTTCTAATACTTGATCTACCCGTTCCCTCATATCTTTTTCAGATATATTTGCAAACATTTCAAGAGGAAACTTTACATTTTGTTCAACCGTCATGGAATCAAACAGGGCACTCCCTTGAAACACGGTTCCTATTTCGCTTCGTAAATTTTGCCTTTCAGATACAGATAATTTGGATGCATCTGTATTTTCGTATAGAATTTGTCCGGAAGTAGGTTCAAATAAGCCAAGAAGACATTTAAGAAAAACAGTTTTTCCGGAACCACTTTGTCCGATAATTAAATTTGTTTTTCCTTTTTTAAAAGTAGTAGTAATCCCTTTAAGGACTTCTACTCCATCAAATGATTTAGTAACGTTTATTGCTGAAATCATTGTTTAATCTAGTAAAAGTTGAGTTAACATTAAATTTGTGATGATGATAAGGACTGTTGTCCATACAACAGCTGAAGTACTATTACGCCCAACTTCCAATGAACCACCTTTTACGGTATAACCATAATAAGAAGGTACTGTTGCTATGATAAAGGCAAATACGATAGTTTTTATAAAACAATAGTAAATAAAGAAATCAGGTGAGGCCATTTGAAGTCCTTGAACATAATCTACCGGGGCCCAGCTTCCTGAAAAACTTCCCGCAAAATAACCTCCCAGAATGCCCATCAAAAGGCTAATCATGATTAAGATTACATTAAAAAATAAAGAAGCAACCACTTTAGGAAGAATTAGATACGATGGGCTGTTTACACCCATGATTTCCAAAGCATCAATCTGTTCGGTTACTCTCATAGTACCGATGCTCGATGCAATAAAAGAACCCACTTTTCCGGCTAATACAACACTAATTATTGTAGGGCAAAATTCCAGTATAAGAACCACTTTGGTTGCATATCCCACATAATAATCAGGAATAGGGAAAGAGGATGTCTTGAAATTATTATACATTTGAATGGCAACGACAGCACCCACAAAAAAAGAGGTGAAAGCAACCAAACCCACGGAATTAACTCCTAAATCATTTATTTCTCTAAGTAAGTTTTTTCTGAAAATTTTTCTTTTTTGGGGTTTTTTAAAAACCCTTGCCATTAAGAAAGAATATGCTCCAATATTCGAAATCATCCCCATAATGGTGCGAAGTTACTATTTTTTTATTTTTAAAAAAAGAAAGATTATTTTTAAAGGAAACCGTTTTAATGGCAACAACTTTTCGCATGTGATCTTTGTTCCAATTTTAAAGCTTTATCTGAGGGAGACAATAGATGAATACCTAACCCCAACCCTCTTAATATGAATAAAATGCCTATTAAAACTATAAAATAAGGAAATATTTTTAGAATCTTAAATCTAACTTTAGCTCCAATAAATTTACCGGTTAATGTTGTTATGAACATGAAAGGAAATGTCCCTAATCCAAAAACGGCCATAAATAGCATACCTTGAATAATTCCACCAGCAGCAATCGAAGAAGTTAAAGCCACATAAACAGCACCACAAGGAAGAAATCCATTAAGTACTCCGGTAAGAAATCGGGAAGTATTGTCTTTCCTTTGAAGAAATCTACCTAAAAATAGTTTAATTTTAATCATGAACTTATTTATCGGTCTGAAATTATCTCCAATTTCAGTGGTTTTTCCCGGTAATAGTACCATGAGAATTAATAGAATACCGGCAAAGATAGATATGTATTTTTGATATCCGGCTATATTAAAGCTTTTACCCACAATTCCTAAAATGCCTCCTAATAAAGAATAAGTGGTTATTCTTCCCAATTGATATAAAATATTCTGAGTATAGAATTTAAATTTATTAGTTGCATCCAACCCGATGGAAAAAGCGATCGGGCCGCACATGCCTATGCAATGAAATCCCCCCAATAATCCTAAACTAAGTGCTGTATATAAGTAAACGATATCTAATTCCATGTTAACGGTATTTCCATCTGATAGTTAGTTTTTTCTTTTTCCCAATATAATTTTAATGTATAATTTCCTTTTACTAAAACTTTAGCCGGAATTAAAATGGTATTAGAAGGAGATAAATCAAGTTCTTTCTTGTTAATATCTAAAGCTTGAGAATTGGCTCTGAAAAGTTTAAATTTTCCGGTGGTATTAGTATAATTAAATTCTTTTGGAAAGATTATTTTAATGCCGGATTCAGGTAATATTTCAATTTTAGGTTTTTCTTGTAATAAAGCAGCATGGTTGGTAGCATCAATCTCTTTTTGATAATTTATTTCTTCTTCATAATAATTATCTGTTACCAGGTCAAAAGTATTCTTTGAAAATTCTATGGTGAATATCAATGTACAAATAAATATAATAAAGCAGGCAAGTGCTAATATAACCCCGTGCCCCCAAGTAAATTTAAATTTCATAATTAAAATCGGATTTTAGACGGACCAATAAAATTAGTTTTATACTCATCTACTTTTTTACCATTTTCGTCAAAGATACCAATAATTACTTCTTCTTTGGTTTTAATTAAATCAGACTGAGGAATTTTAATTGTGGCTGTACCTTTGAGAGTTTGTTTTGGTTGGATGATAAATTGTGTACCATATCTTACTAAAGTTATCCTAGCATGATTGGGTTTGATTATTTTTACGTTTAGTTTTTTCTTTTCTGTAGTTTTATTAGTAAAAATAAATTGATATTCATCAACAATAAATTGTTCTTCAATAGTAAACTGAGTACCTACAATCTTTAAAAATTTGGTTTCCACACTTGATCTAATGAACAATAATGATATACAAACCGATGTCAAAACCAATAAAGCTATAGTGTAGGCAATTAGTCTCGGAGTAAATTTGAAATCCGTTCTTTTTTCAATCATATTTTCCGAAGCGTACCTAATTAGACCTGTTGGCATTTTCATTCGGGTCATTACCATATCACAAGCATCAATACAAGCAGTACAGTTCACGCACTCCAATTGACTTCCGTTTCTTATATCAATACCCGTTGGACAAACTTCAACACATTGTTTACAATCTATACAATCCCCTTTTCCTAAAGCTTTTCTGTCTTCATTTTTCCTCCAACTTGCTCTCCCGGCAGTACCTTCTCCTCTCACGAAATCATAAGCAATATTTATCGTGTCTTTATCAATTAGTACCCCTTGAAGTCTGCCATATGGACAAACAAAAGTACAGGCTTGTTCTCTGAACCAAGCAAATACAAAATAAAATAAAGTGGTAAATATGATATATACTATACATACGGTGACATTTTTTGAAATACCTTCTTTAAAAATTTTTTGTATCTCATCGGTGCCTAAAACGTAGGAAAATAATACAGCACATATTAGTAAAGAAACAATTAAAAAGATGGACCATTTTAAAATTCTCTTTTTGATTTTTTGTCCGTTCCATTCTTGTTTGTCGAGGCGAATTTGCATATTTCTGTCTCCATCGATAAGAAATTCAATTTTCCTGAATACATGTTCCATAAATATAGTTTGCGGACAAATCCAACCGCAAAAAATTCTACCATATGTCACGGTAAATACAATGATAAAAACCGTAGTTGTCACTAAACCTATACCAAAAAGATAGAAATCGGATGGGGAAAAATAAGCTCCGAATATGTAGAATTGCCTGTTTAATATATCAAATAGGAATATTGGATTTCCATTGATTTTAACAAAAGGAAATATAAACAAAATGATGAGAAGGAAAGCACTGACTATATCTCTGTATTTTGTGAATTTGCCGTGTGGCTTTCGGACATAAACCCATTTTCTTTCTCCTGATACGTCTGCAGTAGCAAGGTTCTCTCTGAATTCTTCCTTTTGTTGTTCAAGGTCAGGAATTTTTTTATCCTCCGTTTCCTGAGACATGGTGTTTTGTTTATTTAGTTAATTATTAAGTTTGATATCTATAATTATACTTTATTTCTTTAAATTATACATTTATAAAAAAGAGTAAAATTATATTTAAAAACAAAAGTCTGTTAATCTTCAATTGAAACTAAACAGACTTTTATATAATTTTTATTTTACTTCTCTGAGTTTGATGAGTTTTGCGTAGTTACAGCCGGGGGAGTTGTATCATTTGGTGCTGTAGCTGTACCGGATCCCCCTTTATATGCTTTGGACCAAGGGGCTAAATTACCTTGAGGTTCTTTGGCGGTTTTATCAATTGAACGGCCTTCAGAATCTTTAGGAGAATTTTTATTAAGTTGGTACAAGTAACTTGCCACTTTAACAATATCATTCCCTTTTATTTCTCCGGTCGCTCCGAACGCTCTCATGGTAGGATTATTTTTACTACCGTTCCATACTGTATAAAAAATGTTTTTAAATTCAGAGTCTTCTTTTGCGTTATTGTATTCTTCTTGAATATTAATCCAATAATCATCCGTTTGGTTAGGACCGGAAAGACCTTTAGCTCCCTCGCCATGACAAGTTTTACAAATTTGTTCATAAATTACCTTTCCATCTGCTACTGCATCCGGATTAAATTGAGCAGTTTCTATAGTGGCTTGAGGAGCTATCTTTTCATATTCGGCAATTTCAGCCATCTGAGTTTTATATTCTTCTTCATATTCAACATCCGGATGCGCAAAACTTGTAAATGCATAGGAAAAAAGATATACAACACCGTAAGTGATAGTTACGGCAAATAAACCTATATACCATCTAGGCAATTGATTATCCAATTCTTTTATATTGTCATACCCATGATCTATTAATTTAATCTCACCGGTTTCTTCTGCTTTGCTTTGTTTGAATGCGTCTCTCCAAAGTCGAGTTAAATAAGGGGTTTTTAAAAGTTCTAAATAGTCATTTTTTTCACTGTCAGAAAGTAACTTAAATTTTTCAGCATCTATTAAAGCATTTAAAGAATTGTTAATAAGTAATAACACAAAAGAAATGGCAATAGTGGCTAAAAATATAGGATTTGTGATGAAATCAAAGTTTTGCAAGAACATGTAAAATGCACCAGTAATTAAAAATACCGATAAGATAGCATTTATGACAAAGGGTGTTCTAGGTTTCATATGATCATTTAGTATTTATATTATTAGTTCTTTTTTCATTATCTTCTAAGGGTAGATTGCTCATATCGTTATAGTAATTTTTTGGTTTGTTCATTACCATAAAAGTTACTCCAAGAAAAAATAAGACAAAAAGCAGAAGAGCTAAGCTTTGATAAATTATGGCATTATCTACTCCTGCAATTATTTTATTATAAAATTTGAGCATTTTTCTAATTATTTGCCGTTTCTACCTGTGTTTTTTTGATATCAACACCAAGTCTTTGTAAATAAGCAATTATAGCTACAATTTCCCTTTTTTCCAATGGAACAAAGTTAGCACCCTCAGCCTTTGCAGAGGCATCAAAACCGGCCTTATAGTCGGGTCTGTCTGTAAATATACTGGCTGCAATTTCTTTTGCTTGAGCCTCCATATTAGATCTATAATTGTCAATATCCTTTTGTTCGTAGGGAACATTGAACCAATTTTTCATTAATTCTAACTTTTCTTTAGTTTTGGAGACATTTAATTCGTTATAAATTAACCACGGATATCTAGGCATAATGGATCCGGGAGAAGTTTCTCTAGGGTCGAATAAGTGTGTAAAATGCCATGAATCCGGATTTTTTCCTCCTTCTCTGTGTAAATCAGGTCCGGTTCTTTTAGATCCCCAAAGGAAAGGTCTATCGTATACATACTCTCCTGCTTTAGAATATTCTCCGTATCGAACTACTTCATCTCTAAAAGGACGTATCATTTGAGAATGACAGGCATTACAACCTTCACGGATGTATAAGTCTCTTCCTTCCAATTCTAAAGGAGTATAGGGTTTTACACTTGTTATTTGAGGTATATTGGATTTAACGAATATGGTTGGTAAAATTTCCACGGCTCCACCAACTGCCAAAGCAATTATTGCTAAAACAGAGAAAAATAGAGGCATTCTTTCTAACCAGGAATGCGTTTTTTCGTTCGGGCCTTTTGCCGGAGAAACATGTAAAGCAGGAGCTTCTGCCTCTTCGTTAGCTATAAATGTACCTTTTCTAACAGTTGCAATAATGTTTATAACTAATAATATAGCTCCTGAAAGATAAAGTACCCCTCCAATAAATCTAAATATAAAGAAATATCTTAGCGATGTAACGGTTTCAAGGAAATTCTTTGTAACAAGAGTTCCATCCGGATTAAATTGTTTCCACATTAAGCCTTGAGTAAAACCACTCATGTACATAGGGATAACATATAAGATGATTCCCATAGTTCCTAACCAAAAATGCCAGTTGGCTAATTTTACAGAATATAGATTAGTTTTAAATATTCTTGGAATGATATAATAAATAACTCCAAAAATGATGAAACCGTTCCATCCTAAAGCTCCTAAATGTACGTGTCCTATAACCCAATCGGTAAAATGTCCGATTTTGTTTAATGTTTTAGTAGCTAATAAAGGACCTTCAAAAGTAGCCATACCGTAGCAAGTAACTGCCACAACAAACATTTTAAGAATAGGATCTTCTCGTACTTTGTCCCATGCACCTCGTAAAGTTAATAACCCGTTAAGCATACCTCCCCAAGAAGGTGCTATTAACATGATGGAAAATGCGGTTCCCAGCATTTGTGCCCATGCAGGTAAAGAGGTATATAATAGGTGGTGAGGACCGGCCCACATGTAGACAAATATTAAGGACCAAAAGTGTATAATAGATAATTTGTAAGAAAAAACCGGTCTATTAGCAGCTTTAGGTAAATAATAATACATTAATCCTAAGATAGGAGTAGTCAAGAAGAATGCTACCGCATTGTGGCCGAACCACCATTGTACCATGGCATCTTGAACTCCTGAATATATAGAATAACTTTTTGCTCGTAAAATATTTGAATCTAATGGGATTGCCAAGTTATTAAATACCCACAACAGGGTAATTCCACCCCAAGTAGCTATAAAAAACCAAATGGCAACATACATATGACTGATTCTTCTTTTAGCAATGGTAATAAACATGTTCAATCCGAATAATATCCAGATAATGGCTACCATAATATCAATCGGCCATTCATGCTCTGCATATTCTTTGGATGTATTGATTCCCATTAAGAAGGTAATTACTACAGAAACGATAATTAATTGCCATCCCCAAAAATGAATCCAACTTAACAGATCATTGGTTCGAGATTTTAATAATCGCTGGGTAGCATAATAAAACCCTGTAAAAAATCCATTACCTACAAACGCATAAATAACGGCACTGGTGTGAAGCATTCTCAATCTTCCATATCCCAAAAAGCCTTGAGATCTGGCTAAATCGGCCCCTTCAGTTCCAAAGAAAAATTCAGGTAATGTCGGTATGAATAATAATGAGGCTACAGTAAGTCCGACTATAAAACCAACAATACCCCAAAGTATAGTGGCATAGGCAAACGCTTTTGTAATTTTATTATCATATGAAAATTTTTGTGTTTCCATTGGTGTTATGTAGTTACTTTATTATTTTTCTTTCTTATCGTTTTTGGATTCTTTTGAATTGCCATCATTGGAATCAAATAAAATTCTTACCGCAGGTGATTCATCATCATCAAATTGTCCTTTCTTGATTCCATAGATAAAAAGGATCAAAAATATAACAGCTAATGAAACACTGCATAATATCATTAAATATAATATTTCCATACTGACTGAACAAAAATACATTTTATTTGATATGAATGATAATGATTTGTAACATATTTTTACATTGCATCTTTAATTTAGAATATTTCTAAATTGAGGTATAAATCGAGTTAATTAATGGATTTTCAAATAAAAAAATTACCTTATCTTTTTTTAAATGTTTCATATCCAATAACTTTACTTACCACGGTGGTGAAAAGTACTACTGAAATGGAACTTACAGGCATAAGTATGGCTGCTACTAAGGGGGAAAGCCTGTTAGAAACAGCAAAACTTAATCCGATTATATTATAGCAAAAACTAATAATGAAACAAATGGAAACTATAACTAAGGCTTTTTTTGATAATTTTAAATATTTAGGTAGATAAGCAAAATTGTTTCCGTCTAATATGGCATCTGACGAAGGAGTGAAACTGTTTATATCATCTGATATGGCAATACCCACATTAGATTGTTTTAAGGCTCCTGCATCATTGAGTCCGTCGCCAAGCATTAAAACTTTATGCCCTTGATCTTGTAAATTTTTAATATAATCGAGCTTATCTTGAGGAGACTGATTAAATTTAATAACCGTGTCTGTGGAAAATATTTTTTCTAAATTATGCTTTTCGGAATTATTATCTCCACTTAATAATGATATTTTATAATGGTTAAGTGATCTGATAATTTCTTTTAAATCTTTTCTGTATTGGTTTTTAATTTTATATAACCCTTTGTATACGCCATTGATGGAAATATAAACTGAAGTTTCAGAATTAATATTTTTTTTATTTCCTACAAAGTCGCATGAGCCTATTTTGTATTCTGTACCCTTAATGAACCCTTTTATTCCTTTACCTATTATTTCTTCGTAGTCCTTAATAGGTATATGATCAATGGGCATGGAAATAGATTCATAAAGTGATCTGCTTAAAGGATGATTGGAATTTTGAAGTATAGCTTTTAAGTTTTTTAACTCTTCAATAGTAAGTTTTTCTCCTTCATAACTAATTTTGTTGACTTTATTAATCGTCAAAGTACCGGTTTTATCAAAAACTATATGGTCTATTTTTGCCAGTTTTTCAACTGTGAGGGCATCTTTTACGTAAAATTTTTCTTTACCAAAAATTCTCATGATATTTCCAATGGTAAAAGGTGCGGAAAGAGCTAATGCACAGGGACAGGCAACAATCAATATAGCCGTTATTACTTGATACATTTGCGAAGTGTTTTTTTCAATGAAATACCAGTATAATCCGCTTACAATTGTGATGATCAGTATGACCATCACAAAATATTTACTTATATTATTGGTGATTGAATCAATAGTTGAAGTATCTTTTTTAAATGCTTCATTATTCCATAGTCGGGTAAGATAGCTTTGATTAACTTCTTTAATGATCTCGAGTTCTATAGTAGTGCCGGATTGTTTTCCACCGGCAAATATTTTTTCTCCTGTTTTCTTTTCTATTAGTTTGGATTCTCCGGTAATAAAGCTGTTATCAATAAACGCTTCTCCATGAATGAGAATAGAATCGGCAGGAATTATTTCTTGATTGCGTATTAGTATTCTGTCACCAATTTTTAAATTTGAGATCAGAACATTTTCATGAGTTTTATTGGAAGTAATTTTAGTTACGGCTATGGGATAAAAGGATTTGTAATCTCTGTCAAAAGCTAAAGTTTTATAAGTTCTTTGCTGAAAATACTTACCTAAAAGCATAAAAAATAAAAGTCCGCTTAGAGAATCGAAATAACCGTTGCTCATTCCCGTATACGCTTCAAAGCAACTACGGAAAAATAAGGCAAATATACCGATAACAATGGGCAAATCAATATTTAATATTCCGTGTTTTAGAGATCCCCATGCGGATTTATAATAATCTGAAGCGCAATAAAAAACTACGGGTAATGAGAAAAGAAACATAAGAATTCTGAAAAAATAACTGTATTGTTGAAGCCAAGGGTCTTTTTCAGTTTCGAGAAATTCCGGAAAGGCAAAAAGCATAATGTTTCCGAAAGCAAATCCGGCTATCCCTATTTTTACAAGTAGGGTGTGATCTACTTTTTCAGTTTTTTTTTCAGTAGTTTCAAAATTAATCATAGGCTTATAGCCTAAATCTGTTAGAAAATTAGCTAATTCACTTAATTTATAGAATTCATTTTTGTAAGCAATTTGTACTGTTTTAGAAGAAAAATTAACAGTAGAATATGTAATATTTGTATTGATATTTTTTAAACTTTCCAATAACCAAATACAAGCACTGCAATGAATAACGGGTATTTTAAAAGTTATAAGAGTTAATCCCCCTTCCGAATAATCAATAATTTTATCAAAGATTTGAGGGGTGTCTAAAAATTCAAAATAATTTTGCCCCTTTTCAGGTTTTATTCCGGCTTTGGAGTTTAAATTATAGTAATTTTCCAATTTATTTTGATTTAAAATTTCGTATACAGATTTACATCCGTTACAGCAAAATAATTTATTATCAAAATCAATCGGAGTGTCCTCAATGATCTGTCCGCAATGATAACAATGCTCACTCATATATTTGTACTATCACTAAACCTGCAAAGTTATATCCTTTTATTTAAAATTAAAGTATTATTTTTGTCCGTAAATTATTAAAAATATGAGTAATATCATGCCTAAAAATTCAGTAGATTTAATAATATCAGAATTAAAAAATAAGGATGTTTTAAGCCAATTTACAAAAGAAGAACATAGCATATTGGATAAAGAAATGAAGGAAATTCGTTTTGAAAGAGGTCAAGAAATTATACATGAAGGTTATAAACCTACCGGAATATTTGGAGTTATAAGCGGTACGGGTAAAATTAACAGAAAAGGATATAATGGTAAAGATCAAATACTGCGTTTAGTAAAAAAAGGAGAAATTGTAGGATACCGTTCTTTATTAGGGGGAGAAAGTTTTAGTGCTTCTTGTACCGTTCTAGAAGATATTACTGCAGTATATATCCCTGAAATTATTTTTCATCGACTGTTAGAAATAAGTTCCAGAGTTTCTTTTGATGTATTAAAAAAAATATCCCAAGACTTAGGAGAAGCAGGAAAAACCATCACTTGGTTAGCTCAAAATACGGTGAGAGAAAGATTGGCTGCCGTTTTACTTCTTTTAGAGAAAAAACTTGATGTGGATCATGAAGGCTTCATTAAAATTACTCTTACTCGTGAAGAAATGGCAAATTTAATCGGTACAGCAACAGAAAGTGCGATACGATTAATTTCTGAATTTAAAAATGATGAGCTTATAGAAGTGGAGGGAAGAAGAATAAAAATTCTTAATCATCAAAAATTGTCCCGACTAGGGCATGTTATGTCATAAAAATTATAAATTTTAAATTTAAGCGTTGAGCTCGCTGAGTTCCAGCCATCTAGATTCTTTGTAATCTAAACTTTGAATAAGATTTTCCAGCTTATTGCTAATTTCTTGTATTTCATCAAAACTTAAACTCGAAGAGGATAATTGTTCAGTTAATTTATTTTTTTCTTCTTCTAATTGAGGAATTTCTTTTTCTAGCATTTCTAATTCTCTTTTTTCCTTGAAAGAAAGTTTAGGAGATTTGTTCCCGTTAGTTGGATTACTATTTTTTATTTCCTTTTTAGAAACGTCTTTGATGATTTCATTTTCTTTTTCCTTTGATTTTAAATAATAATCTGTATAATTACCTATAAACCAGGAAATTTTACCGTTGCCTTCAAAAATCATCAATTCATCAACCACTTTGTCCATAAAGTATCGGTCATGGCTTACGATCAAAACACAGCCTTGATATTCATTTAAAAAATTTTCAAGAACAGTTAAGGTTGGTAAATCTAAGTCATTTGTAGGCTCATCAAGTATTAAAAAATTGGGATTGCTAAATAAAATAGATAGCAATTGTAATCTCTTTTTCTCTCCGCCGCTTAATTTAGATATATAAGTATATTGAGATTCCGGCGTAAAAAGAAACATTTCTAAGAATTGTCCGGCAGAAATTTGTTTTCCATTGGATAGAGGGAAATAATCTGCTATTTCTTTTACAAAATCAATAACTCGTTGATCTTCTTTGTATGCGAGTCCTTCCTGTTTAAAATGCCCTATTTGTAAAGTTTCGCCCCATTCGATAGTTCCGGAATCAAACTCTTCCTTTCTTTCAAGTATCTTCAAAAAAGTTGTTTTACCTACTCCATTTTTACCGATGATCCCGATTTTTGATCCTCTGGCAAAAGTATGGGAAAAGTTGTCCAAGATTGTTTTATTTCCAAAATGTTTGGAAACATGTTCTAATTCAATGATTTTTTTTCCCAGACGAGTCATTTGCATGTCCAATTGAACTTGAGCATCAGAAATACTTTTTTTAGCAAGTTCTTCCGTTTTATAAAAACTTTCAATTCTGCTTTTTGACTTGGATGTTCTAGCCTGAGGTTGCCTGCGCATCCATTCCAGCTCTTTTCGATATAAATTTTTAGCTTTATCGGTTTGAGCTATTTGATTTTCAATTCTTAGAGATTTGTTGGTTACATAGGTCTCATAATCGCCATTATGCGAATATAAGGTTCCGTCTTCCATTTCTAAGATCCGAGTGCAAATAGCATCTAAAAAATATCGATCATGAGTAACTAAAATAAGGGTTTTGTTTTCTTTGTTAAGAAAAAATTCCAACCATTCAACCATTTCAATATCTAAATGATTAGTTGGTTCATCCAGAATTAATAATACAGTGTCTTTTTCAAAGCTTATATCGATCAAGAATTTGGCAAGAGAAATTCTTTTTTGTTGTCCACCCGATAAATTTTTTATCTTTTGATCAAGGAAATCAATTTTTAATTTATTAATAATTTCTTGAATTACAGGTTCGACTTTCCATCCGTCCCATTGATCCATTTTTTCTATTAATCCTAATAATTCAGGATTGGAAGGATCATTCTGAACCATGGTGTCGTATTGATGAACGATATCCAATACAGGGTTAGAATGGGTAAATATATAATCTTCAGCGGTTAAATCATTATTAAATATTTCAGATTGTTCAAACATAACTACTTTTATGTCTTTATTGAGCGTAACCGATCCGGAATCGGCAGATTCTAATCCGGACAGGATTTTTAATAAAGTACTTTTTCCACTACCGTTTTTAGCAACTAAAGCAATTTGATCTCCTTCATTTATATGAAAAGAGACATTGGAAAATAAAGTTCTTATGCCAAAAGACTTACTGATGTTTTCAACTGAAAGATAATTCATAGGGTATATATAGAAAAGCAAAAATACACTTTCTAAATTATTTTATAAAAAGTCAATTTGGGTATTAGTTTGATGATTTATATAATATCATATGACAAACCAGCAAAATAGTTAAAAAAACATTAAGTATAACTCCTACAGAAGCATCAATATTTTTAAAATCTTTAATACGGGCATAGATACTAAGCAGGAGACAGAATAATTCAACACCGACCATAGTATAGTTTAGCCAGGAAGGTACAAAACAATATAAATTGCCAAGCAAGAAAGCTATTAGATTTAAAATTACTATTCCTGCTAAAAACACAAAAATACTGACGTTATTCATAATTTATTAAAATTAAATTTAAAAAATGCTAATTATATCAAAATGTTCTCTTTAATTTCTAAATGATATATTTAAGTAAAAGAAATTAATAGTGTTACATTTTTAATAATCTAATTTTATTCCAAGATTTAAACAATCAAACAAAAAATATTAAATATTCAATGTTTAAGAAATAGAGGTAATATGTGATTGTGCAAATTAGTGTAAGCATATTACTAGGTAAATAAGAGACAAAAGAGGCTTTTTATATCAAGATTTTTAACTACAAAAATTTATTGATTTTAAAAAATGTTAACTTAGTATATACAGAGTTTTGTTTGGAATAAAACAGCCCCCATATCACATTAAATAAATTTGTCGGTTGTTTATTGGATAAAAAAATGCCTATAGAGCAATAAAAAAAGAAAAAATATTCATGAACCACTGCCTTGACTTTATTCAACCATAGTTTCTGAGAGTATATGTTTTGCAGCAGGAAAAAAGAAAATATTCTGATTTTTTACATGGGATTATATAATATTATAAAGGAAAAAATGCTAAAGTATTAGGAACTTCAACAGTAAAAAATATTTCATTTTAAGAAATCAAATGATTTTTTTAAAGAAATTCTTAAGGAAAATATCTCTTTAAAAAACAAAAAATCCACAATCTTTTCTTATTGAATTGATTATGGATTTTTGAAGTGGTACCTCTTGGAATCGAACCAAGGACACAAGGATTTTCAGTCCTTTGCTCTACCAACTGAGCTAAGGTACCCTCGTTTGGGATTGCAAATATAGGGCATATTTTTAAATCACAAAATATTTTTAAAAAAAAATTGATTTTTTTTTTCGGCTATAAAATTTGACTAAGAATTTTTACTTATAATTATTTTTATAATCGGTACATTATTAACATATTTGTACTTTGTATATAAAACACACTGAATGAAAATTAAATTTTTCTCCATATTATCATCATTTATCATATTTCTGAATGCAGCTTATGCCCAGCAAACTTCTACCTCTCCTTATTCTTCATTTGGCTTAGGAGAAAGTAAAACCAATTCCGATATAGTAATTTCTTCTATGGGAGGATTGGGAACTTCATATATTTCAGATTTTACCAATGAAGCCAATTTTGTAAATCCGGCAGCGAATAGAAACTTGCGATATACCAGTTATAACATCGTGATCAATACCGATTATACCAATGCTAAAACTTCTAACGTAAGCAGTGATCGATCCACTACTTATTTAGCTAATTTATCATTAGCCTTTCCAATCGGAGCAAAGTCCAGAGTAGGAGTAAATTTACAACCTTACACCAACATAGGATATGATATAAATACAGATAATTCAGATGTTGTAAATCAAAAATCTTTATTTAAGGGAAGGGGAGGACTTAACGCTTTCAGTGGTATGTATTCATATAATATATCCAATGAGTTTTCCTTAGGAGCTAAAATTGGGTATGTTTGGGGCGATTTGAAAAAAGATCAAGAAACATCTTTACAGAATGCTAATTTGATTTCCGGTATATTTAATAAGCAAGAATATGGTTTTTTCGATTATACTTTAGGAGTAGCCTATCGAAGAAAATTAACTAATAATCATTTACTTAAAATTGGAGCAACTTATAATATAGGGCATACTATAGATGCTGATGTAAATTATTTGTATTCAACCTATTATTATAACAATAATAATGAAAAAGTTTCAATGGATACCTTAAACTATGTTAAGGGAACACATGATGCAAAATTACCTTCATCATACTCAATAGGAGTGGCCTATGGAAAAGAGCATAAATGGTCATTAGGAGCAGATTTTAAATTTACAGATCAATTTAAACTAAAGATACCGGAAGATAATTTTGATTACAAAAATAAGTATCGCGTAGCTGTAGGAGGCTGGTATTTGCCTAATATAAACGGTTTCAGATCTTATTTTGAAAAAATTATTTATCGATATGGGCTGTATTATGAAAATACAGGGCTTAATGTGAACAATAAAACCATTGACCAATATGGGGTAACCGCCGGTCTAGGCCTGCCTTTGGGTAAATCCGGTAAACATGATCCTTCCATGCTAAATTTAGGAATTGAACTAGGACAAAGAGGTTCAAAATCAAACGGTCTAATCAAAGAGAATTTCGTAAATTTTAAAGTTGGATTTAATTTTGATGATCTTTGGTTTAGAAAGAGACAGTACGATTAAAATTTATAACTATCATTTTTTATCCATGGAAAGATGGTGACTATAAAAAAAATAAAAATCTATTTATATCTTATTTTTTTTGCGATTATTTCCATTTCATGTTCCGATGAAAAAGGGGATAATTTAGGAGAAAAGAAAACTAACTTTGCTTCCAGGAGAATCTATAATGCTAATATAACTTTAACAGATTCAGTGTATGCAATTATTAGATTAAGGACTCCACTTATGGAAGAATATGAATTTGTAGAGACACCGTATACAGTTTTTCCTAAAGGCTTAGATATGGATTTCTACCAAAAAGGTAAAGAGCCCGGGCATTTGAAAGCAGATTATGCCAAGATAATTGAAAATTCAGGATGGTATGAAGCAAGGAAAAATGTAGTTATTATTAATTCAGATAAAGACACATTAAAAACCAATCAAATTTTTTGGAATAAGAAAGAAAGAAAAATTTTTTCAAACGATACCGTTAAAATCTACAGGGCAGACGGGGTAACTACGAATATTTCTGTTCATGGAATTGAATCTTCAGAAGACTTTAAGAATTTTAAACTGAAAAAAAACACAGGTACTTTGCCCTATGCAAATGATTTAAAAACAGATAGCAAATAAATTTTATTTTGAATAAAAATAATATAAATGTTATTTACAAATAAAATATGAAATTATTAAATAAAGATGTATATTAGTAGCTTCAAAATTTATATTTTTAATAAAAATAGCGAACAATGAAAAAAAAGTATACTGTTTTTCTTTTAATACTTACGCTTTCTGTTTATGCTCAAGAAGGAAAAGTAAAAGAAACTTCTGAAAAAGGAGTTTATTTTGAACAGAATGGGGAAATGATTTTAGTTTATAGGGGATCAAAGGAAGGTAAAGCTAATAGTAGCTATACATTCACTTATGGAAAAGATGGAACATTAGAAGTAAAAGGAAAAGCATCTGCTCCTACATTTAAATCACCCAATGATGTGGTAATAGTTCAAGATGCTGCGGGAAATCGATATTGGAAATTGATTGATGGAACTATTGTAAAAACAGAATTAGCGGGAGAAGTATCAAAATCTGCGGCAGCTAAGGAAGTTTCTGTAATCAGAAAAGAAGAAAATAATGCAGTAGTAAATGAAGTTCCGGTTGAAACAGTAATTAAAGAAGTTCCTATAGAAGTTGTTGAAGAAAAAGTAATTGAAACGCCGGAAACAGTAAATGCTTTACCGGAAAAAGAAATAGAAATAGAAATTGAAGAGGCAGACATAGCTGAAGAAAAACCTGAAGAGGAAACACTAATACCGAAAGCTCAATTTATAAATGAAAAAGATTCAGATGATGTATCTGAGAATGAACAAGCAGAATCTATCGCTATTCCTACTCCATCTGCAACAGAAGAGGTGGAAACAGTACCTAGTTCTTCTAGCATAGTTATAGATGAAAATGAATCAAAAAATATAGAAGAAATTTCAACCCCAACTCCGCAAATTGAAGAAGCAGAAACAGTAGAAATCGAATCTATTCCTAGTCAAGAAGCTAATTCAGAAGTTTCAGTACCATCAGAAGAAAAAATTATTTTAGAAGAAGATGCCCCGGAAGAAGATAAAACTATAATTTCTACTATAGGAGATGATGGAATTGAAGAAATTCAAGTGATAGATGGAGAAGTAGGAGATGTGTCTAATATGTTTGAAAAAAATTATGAAGACATGTCTAGAAAGGAAAAGAAATTATATAAAAAGAATGAAAAAAAATTAATGAAGCAATTAGAAAAAGAACTTAAAAATTAATAGATATAAAATTTAATATAAAAAATGAACCTATTCGGTCTACCACTGAATAGGTTCAATTTTTTTTGAGGTTAAATATTCATTAGTAAGACTAAAAGGTCTTGAACCGAAAAAGCCTCTATGTGCGGATAAAGGAGAGGGGTGTACCGATTTAATTATAAAATGTTTTCGAGTATCTATTAAATTAATTTTCTGTTGTGCATAGCTTCCCCATAAAATAAATACAACATGTTCTTTTTCTTCAGATATTTTATGAATTACAGAATCCGTAAACGTTTCCCATCCTTTTTTTTGGTGAGAACCCGCTTGATGCGCTCGTACCGTTAAAGTAGCATTGAGCAAAAAAACACCCTGTTTTGCCCACGGAGTTAAATCCCCCGACTTTAATTCAATTCCGGTATCATTTTTTAATTCAATAATAATATTCCTTAAAGAAGGCGGATATACTATTCCATTGGGAACGGAAAAACATAATCCCATAGCTTGTCCTTCTCCATGATATGGATCTTGACCCAGTAAAACCACTTTTACTTGATCAAAGGGAGTCAATTCAAAAGCCTTAAAAATATTTTTACCTTTTGGATAGCAAGTATGTTCTTTATATTCTTGCTTAACAAAATTTATTAAAGATGAAAAATAAGGCTTTTCAAATTCAGGCTTTAATAAATTTTTCCATGATTCTTCAATATTTATATTCATTCAGTAAAGGTAAAAATAAATATAAAAATAGTTGGAAATAAGACAAATATTAAGCCGAATAGGTGTTGAAATTTAATGCTTTAATTTTATTTTCTGAAATTAGATCTTGTAAGCATTCATGAATTTTTTCAAAAGAAACATTCCTAAATTCGGCATAAATTTCCTCTCTGCTTCTAGGCTGTTCTTTTATATAAGATAAAATATCTTTCAGATACGATTTTTCTTCAAATTTGGGTTTACAACATACATCACACTTACCGCATATTTGATTGGTTTTTTCACCAAAATATCCAAGGATTAATTTCATCCGGCAATATTTTGAATTTTTGATAAAAAATTCCAACTCTTTATATTTAACTAATTTATTTTGTTGTATAAGTTGAAATTCATTCCAAAAGCTTCCTAAAAGTTTTTGATCGTTTCGTGGTTCTAAAAAGTAAATTTTTTGCTTATTACCATCAACGTAAGAAATATCACCTGATTGGTTATATTTAATGAATTTAGAGTGTAATACAGAAAGAGGAATTAAAAGGCTGTCGGCTAATTTTTTTTCATCAAATTTTATTTGATAAGAAAAAACACCTGTTATTTTTCTGGCAATTTTTTCAAATAAAAAGGAATCATTGCCGTAAAAATTAGTGTCAAGTCTTTCTATAGGAAAGTTAATTTTAAGCAGACTATCTGAAGGCTCATATTTCCATTGAAGAACTGAGCTATTATGAAGAAATTCTAAAATAGGTATAATCTTACTTTTATTAATTTTTGTACGTTGTTGAAATAATTTCAAGTCGAAATCAAAAATTGTATCGGGTAACTCATTAGGAACAATACAAAACATTGAATATAAATAACGGATAACTTTTTCATATTCAGATTTTGAAGATATAGTTTGTATGAGTGATGAGTATATGTCAGAAAGTTCCGCTTCATTCCATAATAAAAATGTATGTGATAAAAGTCCGTCCCTTCCTGCACGACCAACTTCCTGATAATAATTTTCTAATGAATAAGGAGGAGAAAGATGAATGATCACACGAACGTCTTTCTTATCTATACCCATTCCAAAAGCATTAGTTGAAATTAGAATTTGGTTGGTACTTTCCGTCCAATTTTTTTGTCTTTGCATTTTCTCACTAGGAGATAATCCTGCATGAAAAAATTCAACCTCAAATCCCTTTCTTTTTAAAGTTTCAGACAAAGTTTTAGTTTCATTTCGAGTTCTACAATAAATAATTCCCGAACCCTTATATCTATGTAAAATTCTTTCAATTTCCCCAAATTTGTCTCCGGCATTTAAAACTTGTAAAGAAAGATTTTCTCTATTAAATGATCTTTTAAATACCTGAACATTATGTAAATCGAGTTTTTTTATTATTTCAATTAAGACCTTTTCAGTTGCGGTTGCAGTAAGTGCCATGCAAGGAATTTGAATCCCGATATATTCTCTAAACTTTATAATTTGTTGATACGATGGACGAAAATCATTACCCCATTCAGAAATACAATGGGCTTCATCAACTGCGATAAACGAAATTTCAATATCTTTAATGATCTCTAGAAAAGTTTTATTTAACAATCGTTCCGGAGATACATATAATAATTTCAATTCATTATTTCTCAATTTATTAAATACGGAAAGTTGTTGATCTGCTGTTTGATCCGAAGAAATATACTCGGCCGGAATTAATTTCCTTTTTAATGAATACACTTGATCCTTTATAAGAGCCAATAATGGAGAAATAACAATACAAGTGCCTTGAACCAAAAGAGCGGGGACTTGATAGCAAATAGATTTTCCTGCTCCTGTAGGTAAAAGAGCAATAGTATCTTTACTTTCCAATATAGTAAGTATGATCTCTTTTTGAAGAGGTCTGAATTCTTTATATCCCCAGTAAGATTCAAGAATTTTATTTGGTAATGAAAAGTCCATTTAGACTAGAATTTTTATTGGCAAGTAACAAATATATAAAAGAAAAATTTATCCTAATTTGAATTGACTCAATTGTTTGGTGTTGATTTTATGTAAGATAAATTAAAAAAGAATTATATATTTACAGGCAAGATAAACAAGTAATAAAAAAAATACTTAAAAAAAGTGATTTTAACGTAACAAAATTTGTTAAGATAATACAAATTATAGTGAAATAAGTTGTCATGAATAATAAGGTTCTTAAAATAGTTTTATCTGTTGCTTTTATTGCACTTTTATTGTATTGTATATGGTACGTAATTATAACCAATACACGATCTAATGATAAGTTTGAGACAGAGTCTCCGGTTACTATGACTATTCAGCAAAAAGCTGTGGCAACCGGTAAAATTAATCCAAAAGAAAAGATAGAAATCAAACCTAATATTTCCGGGATTATCAAGGAGATTTATATTAAAGAAGGAGATGAAGTAAAAGTAGGACAATTATTGGCTACGATTAAAGTGGTTCCGGTCGTTTCTACAGTAAATACTGCTATGCAGAATATAAATTCAGCAGAAATTAAGTTAAATAATCAAAAAAGAATTTTTGATCGTCAAAAATTATTATATGAGCAAGGAGTAATTTCTAAGCAGGATTATGAAAGTGCTGAAACGGAATATAAAATAGCAAAACAAAATTTAATTCAAGCACAGAAAGATTATGATATTGCTAAAACAGGTATTACTTCAGGATTAGAAGATTTAGCGAGTATTCAAGTTCGTTCTACTGCAAATGGACAGGCACTGGAAGTACCCGTAGAAGTAGGGGATCAGGTGATTGAAGCCAATACATTTAATGCAGGAACAACTATTGCAAGCATTGCCGATGTCAGCAAAATGATATTTGAGGGTAAAGTGGACGAGTCAGATGCAGGGAAAATGCATGAGGGAATGAAATTAAAAATAATAATCGGAGCGCTTCAAGACAAAGATATAAATGGTATTTTAACCTTTATTTCTCCTCAAGGTAAAGAAGAAAACGGGGCTGTTAAATATGAAATTAAAGCAGATATAATTATTCCGGAAGGGGTTTCCATTCGCGCCGGATATAGTGCCAATGCAGAAGTAATATTAAGTGAGAGAAAAAATATTTTAGCAATGAGAGAAGCTTTAATGCAATATGATGGAGAGAGACCTTTCGTTGAAGTACAACAGCCTGATGGAAAATTCAAAAAAGTTTATGTAAAACTAGGATTATCAGACGGTATATTTGTTGAAGTTAAAGGTATTTCACTGAAAGATCAAATTAAAATATGGAATTCTTCAGACGAAGATAAATCATCAAGAAAAAAGTAATTTTGAAAAAATAGTTTAAACAAGCACCTGATGTAAATCAGGTGTTTTTTTATTTTATAAAATCTAATTCAATCTTTATATGATAGTATAAAATCATCAAAACATAAGATTTCTAAAGATATTGCGCAGGGTAATGTTTTTATTATACCATTAAAAATTCTATTTTATTCTTGAGTACTGATATATGTATAATTAAATTTAAAAAGAACCATGTGAAGATTTTTTCAAAAATGGAAATTTAAATTAACGTATTTTTGTACTTATGATTTCTAAAGAGACCATAGATAAGATTTTCTCTACGGCAAGAGTGGAAGAAGTAATATCGGATTTTATAAATCTGAAAAAATCAGGGAGTAATTACAAAGGCTTAAGTCCTTTTGTAGATGAAAAAACGCCGTCATTTATGGTTTCCCCATCCAAACAGATTTGGAAAGATTTTTCATCCGGTAAAGGCGGTAATGTGGTTACCTTTATAATGGAACAAGAACATTATACCTATCCGGAGGCCTTACGCTATCTGGCAAAAAAGTATAATATTGAAATTGAAGAAGACAGTAAAGAACTGTCTGACAGTCAAAAAGAATTACAATTAAATAAAGAAAGCCTATATCAATTATCAGAGGTTGCTAATGAATATTTTCAAAACCAACTTTGGAAAACTGAAGAAGGTAATACCATAGGAATATCTTATTTTAGAGAAAGAAGTATACGGGATGACATTATTAAACAATTCCAATTAGGGTATTCACCGAAAGAGTGGGATTCATTTACACATTTTGCATATGAGAAAGGGTATAAAAAAGAAATATTAGAGCAATCCGGTTTAAGCATTTTTAAAGAAGGATCAGATAAAGGATTCGATCGATTTAGAGAGCGAGTATTATTTCCCATTCATAGTTTTTCGGGAAGAGTATTGGGATTTGGAGGTCGGATATTACAAAATAATGCAAAAACGGCTAAATATGTTAATTCCCCTGAAAGTGAAATCTATCATAAAAGTCAAGTTTTATATGGTTTATTTCATGCGAAATCTTTTATCATTAAAGAAGATAATTGTTATTTGGTGGAAGGATATATGGATGTAATATCCCTTTATCAAAATGGTATTAAAAATGTAGTAGCCTCTTCAGGAACTTCATTAACTGTTGAGCAAATTAGATTAATAAAAAGGTTAACCAACAACATTACTGTTTTATATGATGGGGATCAAGCAGGAATTAAAGCTTCATTCAGAAGCATAGATATGATCCTTGAGCAAGAAATGAATGTTAAAGTATTGCTGTTTCCGGATGGAGAAGATCCGGATAGCTTTGCAAGAAAACATTCTGCCGATGAAATAGAAGCATTTTTTAAAGAAAACAGTAAAGATTTTATTCAATTCAAAACAGATGTTTTATTAAAAGAAACGAACGGCGATCCCATAAAAAAGGCCGGATTAATTAGAGATATAGTTGGGAGTATAGCCTTAATAAAAAATCTTATTCAAAAAGAGATTTATGTAAAAGAATGTTCAAGAATATTGGATATCTCGGAGCAAGTTCTGTTTAGTGAATTGGCTCAATTAACACAACAAAATATACATTCTAGAGATCGGAATACAAGAAAACAAGTTGCTTTACAACCTGTAACTACATCTCAACAAGAAGAAATTGATTTTACCTATAAAATTGAAGAAGATATTTTAGAATTAATGCTATCCTATGGAGACCATGAAATTTTAATAAACTATGTGGAAGAAGAAGAACCCTATAAAACTACTGTAATAGAAGAAATTGTTCACCGCTTAAAAGAAGATGATTTACAATTTACCGTAGATTTTTACAATAGAATTTATTTGGAAATCATGGAAGGTATTGAAAACAATCAATTGAGAACCGGAGAATATTTTGTTAAATCTAAAGAAGTCGACATCACCGAATTTGCCGTTGGAAAATTATTAAAAAAATACTCAATAAGCAATAATTGGGAACTCAAAGAAATATATGTTCCAACATTGGAGCAAAATCTTGCAAAAAACACAAAAGATGTAATACTTAAATACAAAGCGATAAGAATAGCGGAAATGAATAAAAATTTAGCTAAAGAATTAAGTTCGGGGAATATATCAGAAGAAAGAAGATTAGAAATTTTTAATCAGATTATAACTTTAGATAAGCTTCTAAAACAAATACATAAGCTGGAAAATCGGGTAATTTAAAAAAAGATATTTAGGTTAATTTAAAATTCGATATATTTGCTTACATAAAGTAAACTAAAAAGCAAACTATGGGTATTAGTGCATTTTTTAGATTATTTCAACCAAAAGATAAGGTTTTCTATACTTTATTCGAACAAGTTGTTGATAATCTGGCTGCCATGTCCAAGGATATGGTAGAAGGAATGAAATCACAAGAAACTATAACAGAAGCATTTTATAAAAAAATGGAAGATTATGAACATGCTAATGATAAGTTGTCTCACCATATTTTTATAGAATTAGGTAAAAATTTCATTACCCCTTTTGATCGAGAAGATATACATCAGTTAACTTCTGCACTTGATGATATTGCTGATATCTTGTTCGCATCCTGTAAATACATATTACTGTACAAATCTCCGTATATTCCGGCATATTTTACTTTTGCAAATCTGATACATGACTGTGTATTAGAGCTGCAAAAAGCAATCTATAATCTAAGAAACTTTAAGAAACCCAAAGAGGTATTGGCTTCATGTGTAGAAATCAATAGAATTGAAAATGTTGCCGATGACTTTTTTAGTAAAGAAATTGGAGATTTATTTGAAAGCAAAAGAGATGTATTAGATATTATAAAACTGAAAAATGTATTAGAATATTTAGAAGATGTCACAGACAAATGTGAAGATTCAGCAAATATTATAGAATCTATTTTAGTTAAATATTCATAACCTTTTTTCATGACTCTACTTATAACCATCGTCATATTAGCATTAATATTTGATTATATTAATGGTTTTCACGATTCGGCAAATTCAATAGCCACGATTGTATCGACAAAAGTATTAACGCCATTCCAGGCAGTTTTGTGGGCAGCATTTTTTAATTTTGTTGCCTATTTTGTTTCATTATATATCGTAGGTGAATTTAAAATAGGAAATACGATAGCTAAGTCTGTTCATGAGAATTTTATTACTCTCGAAGTTATCTTTTCAGGACTGGTAGCTGCAATCATATGGAATTTATTTACTTGGTGGGCGGGTATTCCTTCTTCTTCATCCCATACATTAATAGGAGGATTTATAGGAGCGGCTGTTGCTCATGTTGGCGGTTTCAGTAAAGCAGGAGAAACAGTAGTCAATTATCCCGTAGTTATCCCAATTATTTTATTTATTTTCATAGCACCGATAATTGGAATGATCGTCTCATCCATCATTACACTCATAATAATGAATATTTGTAGAAATGCCAATCCTTACAAAGCAGATAAATGGTTTAAAAAATTACAATTAGTGTCTTCTGCAGCTTTTAGTATAGGTCATGGAGGTAATGATGCTCAAAAAGTAATGGGAATTATTGGTGCAGCCTTTATCTTCTATGAAGTGAATATTGCCCATTCTGCAGAATATGTTAATCTAACGACAGCCGAAAGATTTCAGCATTTTACAACCGATTATTGGTGGGTGCCTATAAGCAGTTTTATAGCAATTGCTTTAGGAACTATGTCAGGAGGATGGAAAATTATTAAAACAATGGGAACTCGTATTACGAAAGTAACTCCATTAGAGGGGGTAACAGCAGAGATATCCGGTGCAATTACTTTATTCCTTAGTGAACATTGGGGGATTCCGGTAAGTACAACCCATACTATAACAGGTTCAATAATTGGAGTAGGATTGGTTAAAAGGGTATCTGCCGTACGCTGGGGAATTACCATTAAATTATTGTGGGCATGGGTTCTAACTATTCCGGTAAGTGCAGTATTAGCAATGATCGTTTATTCTATAGTTAAACTCTTTATGTAATACTAATAATCCTATCTTTTAGACGAAAAAAAATTTTTTAACAATAAAGAACATTCATCTTTTAAAACTCCCGATACGTATTCCGTTTGAGGATGAAGAGATAAGCCTTTAGACTGAAAGCCTCTTTTTTCATCTGATGCCCCTACAACAACTCTGCTTATTTGAGACCAATATAAAGCTCCGGCGCACATAGTACAAGGCTCTAAGGTAACATACAAAGTACAATTAGTAAGATATTTTGCACCCAGTAAATTACTGGCAGCGGTAATAGCTTGCATTTCGGCATGAGCCGTAACATCAACTAATAGTTCAGTTAAATTATACGATTTAGCTAAAATTTTGTTATTACTTACTATAATGGCACCCACCGGGACTTCATCCTTATACATAGCTTCTTTAGCTTGTTGTAAGGCTATTTTCATATAGTATTCATCGGTAAACATGATCAATTATAAAATTTTTAATCAGCTGTTTAAATCATTATTGTTAGTAGAAGAATTTAAAATATGACCGCAATGTTTACAGTATATAGCATCCGCTTCATTATTTATGGTATTACAAAAATTACACTTTTTACTGTTTAATTGATTTTTTTTATGTCTGGTATATTCAGCAGATAACAAACCTGCCGGAACGGAAATAATAGAATATCCTAAAATCATAATTCCCGATGCAATAATTTTCCCTAAGACCGTTACAGGAGCTACGTCTCCATAACCAACAGTTGTCAAAGTAACTACGGCCCAATACATCGATTGAGGAATACTGGAAAAACTTTCTCGATTTCTTCCTCCTTCAATTACATACATTAAAGATCCTAAGATTAACGTAGTAATTATAATGAAATATAAGAATACAAAAATTTTACGTTTACTTCGTCGTAAGGAAATTAAAAGAGAATTACTTTCATCAATATAAGTTCCCATTTTAAAAATCCTGAAGATTCGCAAAAGCCTTAGTATACGTATGATGGCTAAATAATGCGATTGAACGAAAAAAATACTTAAATAGGTTGGAATGATGGATAACAAATCAATAATTCCATAAAAGCTGGTCGAATATTTTTTTGCCTTTTTGGTACTGGATATTCTTAAAATATATTCTACGGTAAAAGAAATAGTAACCCACCAATCCAGTATATAAAGCCAAAATCCGATTTTTGAACTAATGCCCGGTACACTTTCCAACATAATAATTAGAGTGCTTAAAGTGATGAAAAAGAGAAGAATGATGTCAAATATTTTACCTTTTACCGTATCAGATTCAAAAATAATGTCGTGAAGTTCAGCCTTCCAAATGGCAGTGCCTTTTTTACATTCCGGTGTCTTACCTATAAAAAATAATTTTATTTCTTTTACAATTTTTTTCACAACTAAATTATTAATAGTAAAAAAATTATCTTATTATTAATTAATATGATAACAAAGATAAAAATAAAATTAATTATACTTAAAATGAATACCCTGAATTGTTCATTTAGTAGCGAATTTGTTTATATTTTAAAGAATTTATATAAAAACATGTATAGGTTGAAGATTAATTTTATATATTTGTAAAATAAAGATAAATTAAATTAACAAACAATAAAGTTTTTTACCATGAAAGAGAAATTTTATATAGATGAAACTGATAAGAAAATTTTACAATTTTTATCTATTAATACCAGAATGCCTTTTACCGAGATTGCAAAAAAAATGGATGTATCCGCCGGGACAATACACGTAAGAGTTAAAAAGATGGAAGATGTAGGAGTTATAAAAGGAACATGTTTAAATATTGATTATAATATTTTAGGTTATAGTTTTATAGCTTATGTTGGGATTTTATTAACCAAATCAAGCAAAACTCAAAGTGTATTAGAAAAATTAGCAGCAATACCAAACGTAACAACCGCTAATGTAATTTCAGGTAAATACAATATTTATTGTAAAATCAGCGCAAAAGATGCTGAAGATGCAAAAAATGTTATTTATAAAATAGATGATATTGATGACGTATTAAGAACAGAAAGTATGATTTCTTTAGAAGAAAGCATCAATGATCAAAACCGATTAATGGATGCTTTGTTTAAATAAAAATAATGCTTCCTGAAGAAAAAGAAATTTATTTTAAAGTAGCAATTTCTGTATCTTTGGTTTTATTTGGGTTTGATGGGGAAATGCTGCGTATTTTATTAAGTAATGATACAAAAAATGGACCTTTTCAAGGAGCTCCGCGACTTCCCTCAGTTTATGTGAAAGCCCATGAGGGCATTGATTCAAATGTAGAAAAATTATTATTCTTACATACACAAAAAGACCACATATTTGTTGAACAACTAAAAGCTTTTGCAAAAGTTTTTAGAAATCCACTAGGAAGGGTAGTAAACATTGCTTACTACGCAACGGTAAAATTAGATGAAGAACTATTGCAATACACTAAAGAAAGAGGTGAAGAATGGGTTGAATACTCAAAAATCCCGGACTTAGCATTTGATCATAATGAAATCATTGATTATGCAAAAGAACGATTGAAACGCAGAGTTAAAAGAAGACCCATAGGTTTTTATCTATTACCGGAACATTTTACCATTTCGCAATTACAAAAGTTGTATGAAACCGCATTAAACCGAGAAATGGATAAAAGGAATTTTAGAAAAAAAATTGTTAATTCTCAATTGATTTTAGAAACAGGTTTAACGGATAATTCCTCGTCAAGAAAATCAGCAAAATTGTATAAATTTGATGAAGAAAAATATCAGAAACTTAGCTTAAAAGGATACGATTTTTTATTTTAAAATTATCAAAAATACTTCATAAATTAGATGAACAGGAGGAATATTATTCCTCCTGTATTTTTTATATACCATCATAAATGTTGTATATTTACTTAAGTTACTAAATAATACTATATGAGTAGTGATGAAGAAATTTTCGGAAAGCGCCCAAAAGAATATTTTGAAGTAAAAGAAAAAAAATCAATACCTTTTATTCTTTCATGTATTTACATGGGCTTTATGGGCTTTATACCTATCTTTCTCGGTATTCTTGGCTTTATGAAAATTTATTTTCCCGGTGCTCCCGCTTGGTTTTTTATTCTAAATATTATTTTAGGAATAGTAATGATTATCGGATCGATCAGTACCTATTATTTTAAAAAATGGGGAGTTTTTCTTTTCGGTTTGACCTTATTTGTAGATATTTTATTTCATTTATCGTTAGGATTTGAAGAGCTTGATGCAATTAACGGCTTATATTTATTTATAGGTTTTGCTTTAGTTCCCATAATACCTCGATGGAAATTTTTTAACTAAATGATAAGATCATACAAAATATCGAAAAATTAAAATATCCCATAGGTACTTTTAAAATTCCTGAAAACATATCTAAAGAAGATATAACTTTATGGATTACTCAATTAAAATCTTTTCCGGAAAGATTAAAACAAGCAGTACTTCCACTATAAGACACGCAGTTAGATACGCCTTACAGATCGGGTGGGTGGACTATAAGACAGCTAATGAGCAAGTAATCGCTTTATTTACATGGCATGGAAATTATCATTTAGCCCATATAACAAATTCAATTGATTTATAGCTATATAGTTCTAATACTCAGTAATCATTTAAATTAGTTATAATTGTAATATATAATTTTTTTCTGTATATATACGAAAATCTTAAATGATCCAAAGGTCATAACCGGCTGAAATTAAACTATGCAGATATTCGAATAAATAAAAAAGCCATAAAATACTGAGAATTTTTTTAATAGCTAAATTAAAATAATAAAGACTTAGTTAACATCGCCGGTTGATATAATTAATCATTAAACGTTACTTTTGTATTTCAATCATTGCCAAATAAAAAATGTATGAGAATAGATATTATAAGTGCGGTGCCCAAATTACTAAAAAGTCCTTTAGAAGAATCAATTATGAAAAGGGCGCAAGACAAAGGATTAGTACAACTATATTTCCATGATTTAAGAGAATATGGACAGGGAAATTATAGGCAGATTGATGATACACAATATGGAGGAGGTGCAGGAATGGTTTTAATGATTGAACCGATTGATAAATGTATTTCCCAACTATTATCCCAAAGATCATACGACGAAATTATCTATATGACTCCTGATGGCGATACTTTAAATCAGAAAACCTGCAATACACTTTCACTAAAAGAAAATATAATTATACTTTGTGGGCATTATAAAGGTGTAGATCAAAGAGTACGTGATTTATATATTACCCGTGAAATATCTATTGGTGATTATGTACTAAGCGGAGGAGAATTAGGAGCTTGTGTACTGGTTGATGCCATAGTCAGGCTGATACCCGGGGTTTTAAGTGATGAGACATCTGCCTTATACGATTCATTTCAAGATAATTTACTTGCACCTCCGGTTTATACCCGTCCGGAAGAATATAAAAATTTGAAAGTTCCGGATATACTCTTGAGTGGTAATTTTGCAAAGATAGATGAATGGAGACAGGAAATGTCTTACAAACATACACAAGAGAGAAGACCCGATTTACTAAATGAAAATTAATACCACTATTAATTAAAAATTATGGATGAAATAATTAATAAAGTCGAAAAAAGCGGACTCATTACTCTAGATTTAGAAGATTTTTATCCTAAAGAACCCAGGATGCTATTTGATTTAAAAGACTATTTATATGAAGGTTTAGTTTTAAGAGAAAAAGAGTTTCGTGAAAATCTTTCAAAATTGGATTGGAAAATGTATGAAAATGCTTATGTAGCAGTAACTTGTACATCTGATGCAATTGTGCCTTCCTGGTCATATCTATTAATTGCTAATTATTTAACAGGTGTGGCAAAGTTAATATCATTCGGCACTTTAGAGGATTTGGAAAGAGACATATTTACAGAAATTATAGATAAAATGGACGTGGATAATTATAATGATAAAAAAATTATTATTAAAGGCTGCTCACGCAAACCCGTTCCACAAAATGCTTATTTACAACTTATACAAAAACTTAAGCCTATAGCTTCTTCCTTAATGTTTGGAGAAGCTTGTAGTACAGTTCCTATTTTCAAAAAGAAAAAATTATAATTTAAAATTTCAAAAAATTACTGACTGGAATAAAAAATTGTTAATAATTTTTAGTTATTTAACTGTTTCATTCATTAGTATTTGGCTGTGAAATTATTAACTTATAAAAAGTTTTTTGAAAAAATAAAATTTAAAAAACTGAAGCTAATAATTCAACGATTATTTTTTCTCTAACTTATTTTTTATTCGGTTAGCTTCTTTAATGAATTCATATAAATGTTCAGATTCTCCATTTTCCAGATAAGATTTAAATTCAGTCAACTTTTCCAAATAAGTAGTAAGAATAGGTAAAATATATTTGGAATTTTGTTCAAAAATAGGAAGCCACATATTAACGGAACTTTTAGCCAGTCGAACAGTAGAAGCAAACCCACCGGATGCTAAATTGAATATGGCAGCATCATCTTTTTCTTTTTCAAGAACGGAAACGGCCAAAGCATAGGAAATAGCATGAGAAAGATGTGAAACATACCCCACATGTTCATCATGAGATTCCGCATCCATAAGAATAAGCCGCGATCCCAAATGATAATAAACTTGAGAAACCAGATGAACTGCTTTTTGATGTGATTCATTGGAGTTGCATAGGATAGCAGCCCGATCTTTAAATAACCCATGAAAGGCAGCAGATGGACCACTATATTCCGTTCCTGCCATGGGATGAGAAGGGACAAATGATTTTCTGTTTGGATGATTTTTAACCTTTTCAATCAAAGAAGATTTAGTACTTCCCACATCCATAAGTACCGAATCGTCAGGGAGAATATCCAATAGATGAGGTAGAAGTTTAATGCTTACATCGACCGGAGTGGATAGAATGGTTAATTCGGAAGAACGTATTGCCTCGTCCATCGGCATAATTTCATCGACAATGGATAATTCCAAGGCTTCTTTTTCATGAAGTTTAGACTTATCGGTCCCTATAACTTTTGAAGCAAATCCGCTTTTTTTAAGATCCAGAGCTATAGAACCTCCAATCAAACCTAATCCGATGACACTTATAGTTTTTGACATATAAAGATTCAAAGATAAAAAAAATCGGTTCTTAAAAAAAGAAACCGATTGGGTATTTTAAAAGTATGTTAAGAACGGCTTATACTGTCATGATCTCTTTCTCTTTAACGGAAAGATGTTCTTCTGCTAATTTAACATATTTATCAGTCAACGATTGTATTTGCTCTTCACCATTTTTCTTTTCATCTTCTGAAGCACTCTCTATCTTTTTTATATCGGCATTTGCTTCTTGTCTGGCTTTTCGAATGCCAACCTTAGAATTTTCGCATTCTGCTTTTGCTTGTTTTACTAAGTCTTTTCTTCTTTCTTCTGTTAACGGAGGAATGTTAATAATAATATTTTCCCCGTTATTATTTGGAGTAAAGCCTAAATTGGATTGAAAAATAGCTTTTTCAATAGCGCCCAAAGTAGATTTTTCCCAAGGCTGTATACTTAAAGTCATTCCATCGGGAACGGAAATATTGGCAACTTGAGATAAAGGAGTAGGAGTTCCATAATATTCCACTAAAATGTTTTGAAGCATGAGTGGGTTAGCCCGCCCTGCTCGTATTTTATTAAAAGCTGACTCTAAATGTTTTAGAGAGGATTCCATGCTTTCCTTAGTCGTATCTATAATTAAATTTATTTCTTCCATAATTTTCAGATAAGTTGCCTTGCAAATATAAACTATTAATTAATTAAATAGAAACTAAAGTTCCTACTTCTTTACCTTCAATAATTTTTCTTAAATTCCCTTCTTTGTTCATATCAAATACAATGATAGGAAGCGCATTTTCTTGACTCAACGTAAAAGCAGTCATATCCATAATTTTAAGTCCTTTTTTATAAACTTCATCAAAAGAAATACTGTTGAATTTTACTGCATTTTTATTTTTTTCCGGGTCTGTATCATAAATACCGTCCACTCGAGTCCCTTTTAAGATAACTTCTGCGTTAATTTCGATAGCTTTTAATGTAGCGGCTGTATCAGTGGTAAAATAAGGGTTTCCGGTTCCTGCACCAAAAATTACAACTCTTCCTTTTTCCAAATGTCTGTCGGCTCTTCTCTTAATAAAAGGTTCAGCAATTTGATCCATTTTTATGGAAGTTTGCAAACGGGTATGTACTCCCATTGCCTCCAAAGAACTTTGTAAAGCCATTCCATTAATAACCGTGGCAAGCATTCCCATATAGTCGCCTTGAACCCTGTCAATACCGGTAGCAACTCCCGCAACTCCTCTGAATATGTTTCCGCCTCCTATAACAATTGCTATTTCTACTCCCATTTCAGAAATTTCTTTTATCTGTTTAGAGTAACTTTGAAGAATTTCAGAGCTTATTCCATATTGTTGATTTCCCATTAAAGCTTCTCCACTTAACTTTAAAAGTATTCTTTTATATTTCATGATTAACTAGGGTATATTTATTATTTTTTGACAATGAATTCGAAAAGGATAGTAATGCTATATACTTAAATAGAAGAGTTAAAAAAAAGTAAATAGTTACAGAAAGTACTATAAATAGTAATAAAATCATTTATGTTAAATTTCTGTATGCAAATATAATAAGGAATTTTTTAAAAAATGTAACTGCTTTTTATTTTTCCCTTAATGTGCTGTTCTCACTTCCATTTAAGAATTAAACATATTTTACGATTTATGAATTCATTAAAAATGTTTTCAAATCGGAAAAATTATTTTCAAGAGGCGTAGCCGAACTTATTTTATGATCCAACTCTTTTACTTGTTCAGGTATAATAATTTTATTTTTTAAGTTTTCAGGATATACATCCATAAATTTACAAGGATGAGCAGTAGATAAAAATATGGTGAAATCTTGTGGATGATTATACTTCTTTGCAGCTAAATAAGCAACTGCAGTATGAGGACAAGCGATATAGTTGTATTTTTCATATAATTCGTTAATACCGTTCATCGTTTCTGAATCAGTAAATGAATAAGCAGATATAAGATTACGCAAGGAATCTAAGCTTTCATTAAATAAATCGGTAATTCGTACCCAATTACTAGGATTTCCTACATCCATGGCATTAGATAAAGTTTGTATGGATGGTTTAGGCTCATAAGAACCCTTTTGTAAATATACGGGAACAGTATCATTTACATTAGTAGCTGCAACAAAATGTTTTACAGGGAGACCTGATTTATAGGCTAGTAACCCGGCACCAATATTACCAAAATTTCCACTGGGAACTACAAAAACTATATCTTTCTTATTCTTTTTGACTGCTTGAGCATAAGCATAAAGGTAATAGAAAGTTTGCGGCAATAACCTTGAAATGTTAATGGAATTAGCCGAAGTTAATCGTAATTTTGAATTAAGTTCAGCATCATTAAAAGCCATTTTAACTAAAGCCTGACAGTCATCAAAAGTTCCATTTACCTCCAAGGCTCTAATGTTTTGACCGTTTGTAGTCAATTGTTTTCTTTGTATTTCACTGATTTTACCTTTCGGGTATAATATAGTTACCCGAGTACCTTCAACCCCTAAAAAACCTAAAGCGACAGCACCTCCTGTATCTCCTGAAGTAGCCACCAGAATATCCAACGTTTTATCGTTTTTATCGGATAAATAAGCCATAAGTCGACTCATAAAACGAGCTCCAAAGTCTTTAAATGCTAACGAGGGACCGTGAAATAATTCCAATACAGCCAAATTTTCTTCTAATGATACCAATGGGGCATCAAAACTAATCGTTTCCTTTATAATTTTTTCCAAGTCTTTTTTAGGGATATCTTCTCCAATAAAAGAATAGGCAATTTCTAAAGCCATTTCCAGAAAAGAATAATCCGTAATATTCTGAATAAAACATTCCGATAATTTTGGGATATGCCAAGGCATATACAATCCTTTATCAGAAGGAAAGCTGGTAAATACGGCTTCTTTAAAAGAAACGGAAAGATTTTTATTATTTGTGCTATATAGTTTCATGATAGAGTAGATTATATGGCTGAATTATGAAAGTACAGTTGCTCCTTTACAATTTATAGGAGAGGAATAACCATTGCTTTCTATTTCGTGATTTTTAAGATGTTCTTTAAGCTTTGCAGTAATTGTTTTTGCTGTTTCAATTCCTTTGGTAAAAGCAACTACTGAAGGTCCGGAACCTGAAATACCGAAACCTAAGGCCCCGCATTCCATAGCAATTCTTCTCATGGCTTCAAATTCGGGTATAAGAATGGAACGGGTAGGTTCAATTAATTGGTCTTGTAAACTTCTGGACAACAAGTCGTAATCATCTGTAAATAAGCCCGTTATCAATCCGGCAATATTTCCCCATTGGGAAACGGCGTCTTTTAGTTCAACTTTATTCTTTAAAATTTGTCTGGCTGCGCGAGTCTGAACCTCTACATGAGGAAAAATAATGGAACAACAAAGTTCCGTAGGCACGGGAAGGTTAATTACTTCCAATGGTTGATAGCTTCTAATTAAAGTTATCCCGCCCATTAATGAAGGGGTAACATTATCGGCATGGCCATGCCCGCAAGCCAGTTCTTCACCCTTTAAGGCAAAAGGCAACAATTCTTTTTTAGATAATGGTTCTCCTAAAAGGTGGTTAATAGCAAACAGACCCGCTATTGTACTTGCAGCACTAGAGCCCAGACCGCTACCGATAGGCATTTTTTTATGAAGTTCTATTTCAATTCCGTAATTTTTTTTACCTAAAAAATCGAGAATCATTTTTACACATGCACTCACCGTATTCTTATCCGGATGGGTAGGTAAAAGTCCTTGATCTCCGGTTATCTTAGTAATTCTTATTCCGGGTTCATCCACGCGTTTTAAAAAAACTTCATCTCCCGGCTCATTCAACGCTAATCCTAAAATATCATATCCACAAATAAAATTAGCTGAAGTCGCCGGAGCAAATACATGCACACTATCTTTTTCTTTCATCGAAATTTGAAAACGTTCAATTTTTAGTGAGACAAATGTAAGCTAATTATATTTGATTTCAAAAGACTAACTTTTTTAAACTATAGGTGTATCAGGTTTATAATTCTATAAGATTTAATACTTTTCTTAAATATTACGATGCGATTAAATTGTACTTTTTTTTTAAAAATTTTATATGTCTTATTTTACAATAAGCCTATACCTAAATTAAAAAAATAGTTTTCAACCTAAAATCTAATAGATATCTAGATTTTATAAAACATTAATTAGCTCCTACATTAATAAGATCAGCAAAAACCCCCGCTGCGGTAACTTCAGCACCTGCTCCCGGACCTTTTATTACCAATGGATTAAATTTGTATCGCTCTGTTGTAAATGAGATAATATTATCACTTCCCGTTAAATTGTAAAAAGGATGATAAGCATCCACGAATTCCAAATTTACGGAAGCCTTTCCATCTTCCAACTTTCCGATATATCGTAAGACTTTATTTTCATTTTCAGCCTTTTCTTTCAGCTCGTTGAAATAAGAATCAGATTTTTTTAATTCTTCATAAAAGTCATCAATCGAGGGAGCTTTGAAACAGCTTTCAGGAAGGATAGCTCCTAACTCAACATCTTTTTCTTCAATTTGATATCCGGCATCACGCGCGAGAATCATCATTTTACGCATAAAATCTTTCCCGCTCAAATCTTCTCGAGGATCCGGCTCCGTATAGCCTAATTCATGGGCTTTTTTAACAACCTCATAAAAGGACGTATTGCCTCTAAAATTGTTGAATATATAAGAAATAGTACCGCTTAAAATAGCTTCAATTTTGATGATTCTGTCCCCGCTGGTCATTAGATCTTTTAAAGTTCGTATGATAGGCAATCCGGCTCCTACATTCGTTTCATAAAAGAAATCGACGCCTCTTCTTCTGGCAGTATCTTTTAAATCTTTATAATCTTTATATGAAGAGGAATTAGCTATTTTATTACAGGTAACTACCGAAACGTTAGATTCGAAAAGTTCTTTATAATACGTTCCGGTTATTGGACTTGCAGTATTATCCACAAAAATACAGTTGGAAAGATTTAACAACTTTATTTTTTGGATGAATTCATCCAAATTAGAGGTTTCTCCCTTATTTATTTTTTCTTGCCATTGGGTTAGATCAATGCCTTCTTCATCAATAATCATTTTTCTGGAATTAGCTATTCCGTTTATCTTTACTTCAATACCATTGTTTTCACGTAAAAAATCACTTTGAGCATCGATTTGTCGCAGCAAGGTTGCCCCGATATTTCCTGTACCTACACTAAATACATGAAGTGTTTTGGTTAGTTGAGTGAAAAAAGCATCATGAACAGCATTCAGAGCTTTCGATATATTTTTCCGTTTTATTATTACCGAAATATTGTATTCGGATGATCCTTGTGCAATAGCATGTATGTTAATTCCATTACGACCTAAAGCCTGAAAAAGCTTGCCCGAAATCCCAGGGGTTTGTTTCATGTTTTCACCAACTATGGCTAATACACATAAATTTTCTTCAATGATTGGCGGATTTAATTTATTGGTTTCCAGTTCCAACTCAAATTCACTGTTGAAAAGCTGTTTTGCTTTATGAACATCCTTGGGCTCAATGGCAAATGTAATGCTGTGTTCGGAAGACGATTGGGTAATAAGGATTACATTAATATGTTCGCGTGCTAATAAAGAAAAAAGTTTGCCGCTGAAGCCAATCTTGCCAATCATTCCGCTTCCTGTAATATTGATCAGGCTGATTTCATCTATGGAAGAAATACCCCGAATCGGGTATGCATTTTTATGAGTATGTTCTTCAATCCTTGTTCCTTTAAAAGAAGGATTAAAGGTGTTTTTCAATACAATAGGTATTTTTTTTCGAAAAGCCGGAATCATGGCAGGAGGATAGATAACTTTCGCTCCAAAATAAGATAATTCCATAGCTTCCGTATAGGAAAGTTCAGATAATGAAAAAGCCTTTTTTACGACACGAGGATCTGCGGTTAGCATACCGTCTACATCAGACCAAAGCTCAATTTCTTCTGCATCTAAGGCGGCAGCTATTATGGCCGCCGTATAATCACTGCCTCCTCTTCCTAATGTTGTAATTCGATTGTTTTCATTGGAGGCTATAAAACCTGTAAAAAACAGGATTTGATGTGAATGCTCTTTGTAAAATTCTTGCAATAAATGTTCAGTAACGGGAGTATGTACTCGGGCATTTCCAAAATTGTTGTCTGTTTTTATAAGGTTTGAAGTATCTACATATATACTCTCTGAAAAATATTGTTTGGCTATTTGACTCAATAAAAAAGTGGAGCATTTTTCTCCATAACTTAAAATAAGATCTTTGCTTTGAAAACTGAGTTCCCTCAAGCTATAGACTCCTTGCAAAAGATCTTCGATCTCGTTTATAAAAATCTTAATCTGAGTAAATGCTGGATTTTGATTTTTAACCGTAATCATTTCTTTAATAACCGTAAAATGTCTTTGTTCAATTTCAATAAGACCTTTTTTAAAATCCTTTCCCTCAGAGGCAATTTGTGCTAGTTCCGTTAAAATATTGGTAACTCCGCTCATGGCAGATGATACTACTATAAATTTTTCGCCTGAAGCATATTTGTTCTGCAGAATATTAAGTACATTTTGTATACTTTGACCGGAACCGACAGATGATCCTCCAAATTTTACTATTTTCATACGATTACTATCAATTGGTTACAATTTTAGTGAAATTTTATAGGATTAAAAAATATTACTTGAAAATGCATTTAAATATTTTTTATAGAATAAAAGTATATTCAGATAAGTTGTTAAAACTTTGAATTAAAATATGCATAATTTAAGATCAGTTATTTTATATAATTTTTAATAAAAAATTAATTTTGATTTAACAGAAGTATTACAGCTCAAGATTGTTAATTATATATAAATACATTATATATAAAGATATAAACCATATTAAATAAAAAATAAGTTTTTATTTATTTTTGTGTGGAAAATAAAAGCTTATTAGAGAAAAATATGAATTGGATCTTGTTAATTATCGGCGGTTTGTTTGAAGTCGGATTTACCTTTAGTTTAGGGCAAGCAAAAAATTCTCAAGGAAATGCCGTATACTATTGGTATATCAGTTTTTTAATTTGTATGATTTCGAGCATGTTATTGTTGATTAAGGCTTCTCAAACCCTTCCGTTAGGTACAGCTTATGCAGTATGGACCGGTGTAGGAGCAGTGGGCACAGTATTGTTAGGAATATTTGTTTTTAAAGAACCGGCAACCTTTTGGAGAATATTTTTTATAATTACTCTGGTTAGCTCCATAGTAGGCCTTAAATTTGTATCTAATCACTAAAAGCAATTGATTAATTGTTTATAATAATTTACAAAAGAATTTATTTAAAATTTTTATACATAATTAAAAACGATTTAATCTACTAAATTTTATAAAACAAAAAAAGCAATTAACTTTAAATTAGTTAATTGCTATTTATTTTGATGCATATGAAGGGAGTTGAATCCTATAATTAATTATAATTTGATTATTATTAAATATATTTATATAAAATGTATAAATCTAAATAGGTGTAAAATAATCTAATTAAATACTTTATAATCTTGCAAATATCATGCATATTCTTGCTTTTATATTAGCGTAATTTTAAATCATAAAACCTTGGCTAATAGTTAATTTCTCTATCGAAGCAAATCTAAAAAAGAAACAGGAGTAATTACACTTCATTTAATTCATAAGAACGAAAATGAAATTGACCTATTTTATTAATACAGGTTATATTTCACATAGGAAATTTTGGTTTAAAAGTGATGGTAAACAACATGATTTGCCTTATGATAAACTTGCAGAAGCAAAAAAAGAGAAAGAGAATTTAGGTAAATTAGAAAACCATATTATTGAAATATTCAATCTAGATAATAATGATGGTATTGAAATAAGTAAAGATTGGATAAAGTAAAAAATAGATATTTTCTTTAAGAGAAAACCAGAGAATTAAAATGAAATTAGCCAATATGATATATCAGAGAAGTATTATAAATTAGGAAAATTAGTATATTTATATGAAAATTAAAACCTGTTATAAATGAAGAAAGTTCTTGCATTTATAAGTATATGTTATCTTATATCAGGTATAATAGGGGTAATTATCTGGAATATTCCGAAGTCACAAAGTACTGTCAATCCCATTCAGTTACTATTCACATTATTATTAATGATTACTCCTGCTTTAGTAGCATTTAAAGTAGAAAAAAGGAAATTTTTGGTAACATCAGAAAAATTTCAATTAAATTTTAAAAATATTAACTGGAAACAAACTTTTAAATATCTGCTGATAACCAATTTGTTACTTCCGGTTTTAGTGATGTTTTATGGGTATTTATTTGGGAATGTATTAGAAATTGAACCCTTTGGAAAACTAATTACAAGTTATCGACAATTAAGTCCAGAAATTTTACAAAAAATACCATCTATATTAAAAATCGACTATTTATTATTCCTATTGGTTCCACTAATGTTCATCGCAAGTTTAATGTCCTCAATATCTATAAATGGTTTCATTGCTTTGGGGGAGGAAATTGGTTGGAGAGGCTTTTTAGAGAAAAATTTAAATTTTTCTTTTTTTAAAAAAAATATAATAATCGGGATCATTTGGGGAGCATGGCACACACCCATAATAATATCTGGACATAATTATCCTAACCACCCTTATTGGGGGATTCTTATGATGGTTTTATTATGTATTGCTATGTCATTCTACTTTTCTTTTGCCTTAAAAAAGAACACAAAGCCTATTTGTCATTGGCGCTTTACACGGAGGGATTAATGCTATTGAACAAACGTTAGCTTTTATACAGATTGATTATAATGATTTATTTGGCCCTATTGGATTATTAATGTTTTTCTCAGTATTAACAGTATTTTTAATAGATTTTACTTTAAGTAAAAAAACAAATGAACCATTACATTTTATTTCATAAATTTATAATAAGAACATCCCTTTTAAATTTTTTTTAAAAATAATAAATGAAAATCCTGTAAATTGTTGAATAAAAAAGATTATGGAAGCTATCTTTTTAGCAACCATAGAGCTTTATAAGATCATTGTTGAAGAACAGTTTATAAATAAATTTTCTCAAAACAGTATTTATACATTATTAAAATACCTGTCAAGAATGATTACAAGTTGTACTCCTATTAAAATATCTGCCGGAGTTAGTTTAGGTATATTTTCAAATGATAAGAATCGAAACATACTAAATAGGTTGAAACTATTTAAAAATCATGTTTAATTGAACATGAACGAACAATTTACAATTATTTAGGAAATAAATAAACAGCCTCTAAACAGGCAATTGTTCAAATATGATCTTTTTACATCCATAAGCGAATATTCTTATAAAAAGACGTTAAAATATTTTGAATATGTTTACAAAGATGGTATTAGAAATCATTCTTAGTGTTATATAATCGTGCAATAGTCTTGCAAATTCTATAAAATAAAAAAGCAATTAACCTTTATTCAGTTAATTGCTTTTTATTTTTGTACGGATGAAGGGAATCGAACCCCCACGCCTCACGGCACTAGATCCTAAGTCTAGCGTGTCTACCAGTTCCACCACATCCGCTTACTGGTTTTGGACTGCAAATATACATTTATTTTATAAAACGGAAAATAATATTTTAATTATTTTTTGAGATTTTAATTAATACATTGATTCAATATAATTTAAAAATCATACTATTTTATTAAGGACTATTCATTTAAACATATTAATAATGTATGTGAATAAATTTCAATAGACTAAGATAATGCGTTGTAAAACAAATCTTATAGGAAAAAAGGAGTGTATAAAAAGTAAATTTAACCCGAAATAAGATGAGCAAAGGTTCTTATAAACAGTTTAATCTCTATAAAACAGTTATTTTGTGTTATTTATAATGATTCCAGATTGTTAAATATAGATTAAAAACAGTTACTTAAACTTTTCAAGTAAAATTCATTATTGTATATTTGCAACCTAACATTAAAATAAAAATGACTAAAAACGGTGTAAGCCCTGATAAAGAGATAGTTTTTAGCAGCGAATCCTTAAATAAAGTACATGAAATAATTGCAAGATATCCGGAAGGTAAGCAAAAATCTGCTTTAATTCCTGTGTTGCATTTGGCTCAAAAAGAATTTGGAGGATGGCTAGATGTCCCTGTTATGGATTATGTGGCTTCTTTATTAAATATTTCACCAATAGAAGTATATGAAGTAGCTACTTTTTATACAATGTTTAATATGCAGCCTGTCGGAAAATATGTGTTGGAAGTGTGTAGAACCGGTCCATGCATGTTAAATGGAAGCGATCAAATCATTGAACATATTAAAGAAAAATTGCAGATAAAAGAAGGAGAAACAACCGCAGATGGTATGTTTACTCTAAAACCGGCAGAATGCTTAGGCGCTTGCGGGTATGCCCCTATGATGCAAATTGGTAAATTTTATCATGAACATCTGACAAAAGAAAAAGTAGATGAAATCATTGACCTTTGCAGGGCTGGAAATATTGCAATTGGTTAAACAATAAGTTAGAAGCATATATTATAATATAATGAGTAAAAAATTATTGCTTAAAAATATTGATGTAGAAGGAATAAAAACTTTTGAAGTTTTTAGAAAGCATGGAGGCTACACTGCAGCGGAAAAAGCCCTTAAAATGACTCCGGATGAAATTTTGGAAGAAGTTAAGACCAGCGGACTTAGAGGTCGTGGAGGTGCCGGGTTTCCTACGGGGTTGAAATGGAGCTTTTTGGCTAAGCCGGAAGGAGTGCCGCGCTATTTAGTGGTTAATGCAGATGAATCAGAGCCGGGAACTTTTAAAGACCGATATTTAATGGAATATATACCTCATCAATTAATAGAAGGTATACTTATTTCATCTTTTTGTTTAGGAGCCAACGTTTCCTATATATATATACGAGGAGAATATTCTTGGATTCCAGAGATCCTAGAACACGCAATACAAGAAGCAAAAGCCAATGGCTTTTTAGGTAAAAATATAAAGAATACAGGATATGATCTGGAAATTTATGTTCAACGCGGTGCAGGAGCTTATGTATGCGGAGAAGAAACCGCATTGTTGGAATCTTTAGAAGGAAAACGAGGTAACCCTAGATTGAAACCACCTTTTCCGGCTGTTAAGGGGTTATATCAATGCCCTACCGTGGTTAATAACGTAGAAACCATTGCAACTGTACCGGCTATTATTTCCATAAGCGGAGCAGAATATGCTAAAATGGGAGTAGGAAGATCTACGGGAACTAAATTAATTTCCGCTTGTGGAAACCTGAATAAACCGGGAGTATACGAAGTTGACTTCAATTTAAGTATAGAAGAATTTATTTTCAGCGAAGAATATTGCGGAGGAATACCTAAAGGTAAAAAATTGAAAGCCTGTATACCGGGTGGATCATCAGTTCCTATTTTACCCGCTAAATTATTGCTAAAGACAGCTAACGGCGAAACCCGCTTGATGAATTACGAAAGTATGGCAGATGGAGGGTTTGTTACTGGAACAGCCTTAGGTTCAGGTGGATTTATAGTTTTAGATGAAGACCAGTGTATAGTAAGACATACGATGACTCTGGCGCGTTTTTATAATCATGAAAGTTGTGGACAATGTACACCTTGTCGCGAAGGGACCGGGTGGATGTACAGAATACTAAAAAAAATAGAAGAAGGACGGGGAACATACGACGATATCGATTTGCTATGGAATATACAAAGTAAGATAGACGGTAATACGATATGTCCTTTAGGAGATGCAGCGTCCTGGCCGGTTGCAGCAGCTATTAGACATTTTAGAGATGAGTTCCAATGGCATATAAATAATCCAGAATGTTTAACAAAAAATTATGGTATAGCTGAATATGCAACTATTTAACAAAAGTAATTTATTGTTTTTATTAGCAATATTTACAATTGGTGCAGTAGATGCCCAAGAACAAGAAAAGAACAAAAGAAAAGCTCACAGAAAAGGTGAAGTATACGCCTACTGGGGTTGGAACCGAGCCTATTATGGAAGGTCATCCGTCCATTTCACAGGTAATGATTATAATTTTACCCTACATGGAGTAAAAGGCGACGATAAGCCGATTGGCTGGAATTTTCACGATTTTTTAGATCCAACCAGAGTAACGATACCTCAAGTAAATTATAGAATCGGTTATTTCTTCAAGGATAACTGGGCGGTTTCTTTAGGTATGGATCATATGAAATATGTAGTTAGACCGGGGCAATGGGTTAAATCAACAGGAACAATTAACACTCCCGGATATGAGGATGCAATCGTTGACGGAGAATACATTTATTTAACTGATGATTTTTTACATTTAGAACATACAGACGGTCTAAATTACTTGAATGCAGAAATAGAATATTATCATAATTTCATAAGCTCCGGCTTTTTTAAATTTAATAGTATAGCAGGAGGAGGTTTAGGATTGCTAATCCCAAAAACCAATGCAACTATAATGAATAATGAAAGACATGATAAATTTCATTTAGCAGGGTGGGGGTTAGATGCAAAAGTAGGAGCAGAATTGCTGTTCTGGGATCTTTTTTTCCTTAGAACGGAATTAAAAGAAGGAGTTATATCCATGCCGGATATTAGAACAACATCCAGCAGTTCGGATAAAGCTTCTCAAAATATTTTGTATCTCCAATGGAATTACACATTCGGATTCAGTTGGCATTTTTAATGCACCAAGATATATTAAAATCTAATGAACGAAGAACCAAATAAAATAAAAGTAACAATAGATGGAATTACTGTAGAAGTAAATCCAGGGATTCCAATTGTAGAAGCAGCACGACAAATAGGAGGAGCCTCTGTTCCGCCTACTATGTGCTATTATAGTAAATTGGAAGGAAGTGGGGGACGTTGCCGCACTTGTTTGGTGGAAGTGACTAAAGGATCAGAAAAAGATCCACGTCCTATGCCTAAGTTAGTACCGGCTTGTCGTACCAATGTAATGGATGGTATGGAAGTTAAAGTTATTACTTCTGAAAGAGTAATACAAGCCGTACAAGGAGTTACAGAATTTTTATTAATTAACCATCCTTTAGATTGTCCTATATGCGACCAGGCAGGAGAATGTAAACTTCAGGATTTGGCCTATGAGCATGGGTTGGATAAAACCCGTTCTGAATTCCCAAGAAGAACTTTTCAATCCGATGATTTAGGACCGTACATAAAATTAAACATGAACCGATGTATTCTTTGTGCAAGATGTGTATTAGTTGCCAATCAACTTACCGACCAAAGAAATCAAGGGATACTATTCAGAGGGGATCATGCGGAAATAAGTACATACATAAGCAAAGCTATTGAAAATGATTTTTCAGGAAACATGATCGATGTTTGTCCGGTGGGAGCTTTAACAGATAGAACCGCTCGATTTAAAAGTAGAGTTTGGTTTACTGAACCGGTAAATGCAACTTGTACTTGTGAAAAATGCAGCGGCAAAGCAGTATTATGGATGAAAGGAGATACCATTATACGGGTAACAGCGCGAAAAGATGCATACAATGAAGTAGAAGAATTTATATGCAATGATTGTCGATTTGAAAGAAAAGACCTGAATTATTGGAATATAGAAGGTCCTGCCCATATCAGCGATCATTCTGTAATTTCGGTAAATCATTACGAATTACCATTACCTAAAAATGATCCGCATTATAAAATCGAAAAATTTAAAGCTAAAACATTAGAATAATATATATAATATGTGGTTTACAGTAGTATTGGTAGTTATTTTATTTGCGTTGTGTTTAGGAGCTGCAGCTTATGAAACCTTAATGGAGCGAAAAGTAGCAGCTTTTTTACAAGATAGAATAGGACCCAATAGAGCAGGAATATTCGGTTTAATGCAACCTTTATGCGACGGAGGAAAACTTTTTTTCAAAGAAGATTTTGTTCCAAAAAATGCAGAAAAATGGTTGTTTATCATATCACCGGGAATTTTAATGCTAATAGCATTAAGCACAGGAGCAGTGATTCCTTGGGGAAAATCTTTATTTATAGCAGGAGAATCTCATTTAGTTCAAGTAGCAAACATTGATGTAGGAGTTCTGTATATAATGGGTATCGTATCCATCGGAGTATACGGAATCATGCTGGGAGGTTGGGCTTCCAATAATAAGTATTCATTGTTAGGGGCTATAAGAGCTTCTTCACAAATGATCTCTTACGAGTTGGCTATGGGATTATCCCTTCTTTCCATCATTATGATGACAGGAACATTGGATTTAAGAGCCATGGTAGAGCAACAAGCTTCCAACTTATACGGATTATCATTTTTAAATGGTATGGCTTGGAATGTATTTTATCAACCCTTAGCATTCGTATTGTTCGTTACCTGTTCGTTTGCAGAACTAAACAGAGCCCCTTTTGATTTGGCAGAGTGTGAATCCGAGTTGATCGGAGGTTATCATACAGAATACGGATCCATGAAATTCGGTACATTCCTTTTTGCAGAATATATAAACATGTTTATTAGTTCAGCTTTAATAAGCACTCTATTTTTTGGAGGTTACAGCTTTCCGTTTATGAATGAATTGGCCAAAAATGGAACACTTGGAGAAAATGCAATAGGAATTATAAGTATAGTAGCATTTTTAATAAAAATAGTCTTTTGTATATTCTGTTTTATGTGGGTAAGGTGGACATTACCTAGATTCAGATACGACCAATTAATGCGTTTAGGTTGGAGAGTCATGATACCTTTGTCCATTCTCAATTTATTAATAACTGCTACTATTGTAGTATTTGGCTAAAATAAAGAAAAAAGTAAAGAAAGAAATTAAATTTATGCAGAGGCTTACCAATAAATCTAAGATAATTTCAAATAAAGAAATGACCTTAAAAGAAAAGATATATCTTCCTGCAGTATTAGGAGGTATGAAAATCACTTTTAGTCATTTTTTCAAAAAACCGGTTACCACTTCATATCCAGAAAAGAAAAGAGAGTTTAGTCCTGTATACAGAGGCAGACATGTACTCAAAAGAGACGATGAAGGAAGAGAGCGTTGTACAGCTTGTGGATTATGTGCATTAGCCTGTCCGGCTGAAGCCATTACAATGGTTGCCGCTGAAAGAAAGCGAGGAGAGGAGCACTTATATAGAGAGGAAAAATATGCAGAAAACTATGAAATAAACATGTTACGATGCATATTTTGCGGAATGTGTGAAGAAGCATGTCCTAAAGAAGCCATATTTCTTACTGACCGTTTAGTAATGCCGGAACATTTACGCAAAGAATTTATATACAAGAAAGATAAGCTTGTAGAAAGCATGGACAATAGAATAGACGTTTCACAAAGGCAAATAAAAAAATATACGGTAGAAAAATAAAGAATATGGAAGCAATTTTGTTTTATTTAATATCTGCTAGTGCAATTGTGAGCGCATTATTTGTTGTATTCAGTAAAAACCCTATGTACAGCATCATTTCATTGATCATAACCTTTTTTTCCATATCAGGTTTATATATAATGTTAAATGCTCAATTTTTAAGTGTAGTTCAAATTATAGTTTACTCCGGAGCCATTATGGTTTTATTCCTCTATGTGCTCATGATGCTGAATTTGAAAGAAAAAGACGAGCCATTAAAAGGAAGTGCTTTTCGAATTTTGGCAACCATATGCGGAGGATTAGTATTCATTGGATTTATTGGAGCATTAAGAGGATATCAACAAATAGATTTTCCTACGAATCCCGACAGTCAAATTGGATTAACTAAAAATTTAGGACACTTATTATTTAGTCAATACGTATTACCCTTCGAATTAGCTGGGATTCTATTTTTAGGTGCATTAGTGGGTGCAGTTATGATAGGAAAAAGAGATTTATAAAAAAATATTTATTTTCTTGAAACAAAAAAGAAATGGTTAACAGTTTATTACAAAGTATACCGGTAGATTATTTTATATACTTATCTGCATTACTATTTTGTATAGGAGTAACAGGAGTATTAGTAAGAAGAAATGCAATCATAATTTTAGGATGTGTGGAGCTGATGTTGAATTCAGTGAATCTTTTATTGGCAGCATTTTCAGCCTACAAAGGAGATGCAGACGGTCAAATATTAGTATTTTTTATTATGGTTGTGGCAGCAGCCGAAGTTGCAGTAGGATTAGCCATCATAACCATGATGTATAGAAATACACGATCTGTAGATGTTAGCTTATTTAATAGATTAAAAGGATAAGAAATGGAGAATATAATATATTTAATACCAATTTTACCACTTATTGGATTTATTATTTGTGGAATTTTTGGAAGTAAAATGCCTAAAACGGCAGTAGGAACAATTGCTAATCTTGCTGTTTGGATACCTTTTTTTCTATCCGTATATTTGTTTTACACGTTTACAGAACCCGTTAAAGCATCCCTGTTTAATTGGTTTGCAGTTGACACTTTAAAAGTTAACTTTTCCTTTCAAATAGATCAATTATCCTTAGTGATGATGATGATTGTTACAGGAATCGGATCTTTAATTCATCTGTATTCCATTGGATATATGCATGAAGATAAAGGCTTTTATAAATTCTTTTCTTATTTAAATCTCTTTATATTTTCCATGCTCTTGTTAGTAATGGGAAGTAATTTCTTAATCCTATTTATAGGATGGGAAGGAGTAGGATTTTGTTCCTATTTACTTATTGGCTTCTGGTATACCAATAAAGAATATGGATATGCTGCCAGAAAAGCATTTGTAATGAATAGAATAGGAGACTTAGGGCTCTTAATAGGAATATTTATGTTATTTTATTACTTTGGAAGTGTAGAATACTCCGACATAGCAGCCAAAGCCCATTTATTTAAATTAAATGACCCTATATTAATTACAGCTACTGTATTTCTATTCATAGGAGCTATGGGTAAATCTGCTCAAATACCACTTTATACATGGTTACCTGATGCGATGGCAGGGCCTACACCGGTATCAGCATTAATTCACGCCGCTACCATGGTAACAGCAGGTATTTATATGATTATCAGATCCAATGCCATTTATAGTTTAGTGCCGATTACTCTAGACTTTATAATGTATATTGGTTTAGCTACTTCAATACTCGCAGCATTCATCGGATTAAGACAGAACGATATAAAGAAAGTGTTGGCTTATTCAACAGTTTCACAACTTGGACTTATGTTTACCGCTTTAGGAGCAGAAGCTTACACTACTGCTTTATTCCATGTAATCACTCACGCATTCTTTAAAGCATTATTATTTTTAGGAGCGGGTAGTGTTATTCATGCGATGAGTGGAGAACAAGATATGAGATACATGGGAGGATTAAGAAAAAAAATCCCGGTAACTTATTGGACATTCCTAATTGGAACATTAGCTATTTGCGGAATACCTCCTTTAGCAGGGATGTTCTCTAAAGACGAAATTTTAGTAGCACTTTGGACTAAAAACAAAATTATTTGGGGACTTACCTTATTTTCAGCAGCTTTAACCTGTATATATATGTTTCGCTTACTATTCCTTACATTCTTTGGAGATTTCAAAGGTACCGAGGAGCAAAAGAAACATTTGCATGAAAGTCCGGCTATAATGACCATTCCTTTATTGGTTTTAGCTCTATTAACCGTTGTAGGCGGAGGAATAAACTTACCTCATTATTTAGGAGAAGGAATTTCTCAAAAATTAGCGCATTGGTTGCATCCTATTTATGTAGGTTTACCTATACATCAAGAACCTTCTTTAGGTACTGAAATGATGTTACTGGGAATAACTTTAGCTGTAATAGCTATGGTAGCCCTTGTTACCTACAACAAATATGTTACCCGAAAAGTACGGGCAACTATTGTAGAAAATATGACCGGATGGGAAAAATTTTCAGCACATGCTGCTTATATCAATGAATTTTATAATGAAGTCATTGTAAATCCGGTTTTAAACTTAGGAAAATTTCTGAAAAATATAGTTGATAAATATATAGTAAACGGAATAGTAGAAGGAACAGCAAAAACAGTTAAGGGATGCGGAAGTGTCCTTAGACTAATACAAAACGGAAATGTAGAATTTTATGTATTTGCAATGTCCTTGGGAATATTCATATTATTATTAGTTGCAGAATTTTTAAGTCATTAATTAAAATACAAAAAGTAAAAAGATATAATGTTAACTTTAGCAGTACTACTTTTACCAATCATAGGATCAGGCTTATTATTTGCCTTAAAAGGGAATATTTCAAAATATATAGCATTTATAATTGCAATATCCGAATTGGTATTAACCGCTATTATATGGTGTAACTTCAAAGCAGATTCAGGAATTCAGTTTGAAATTGGAAAAGAGTTGTATTTTTCACCGATTAAATCTACGTTACATTTTGGAGTTGATGGATTAACTGTCCTAATGCTTCTATTAACCAATGTATTAACGCCAATTATACTCTATTCATCATGGAACGATGAACGCCCTTCCGGCTTTTATGCATTAATTTTATTAATGCAATTTGGATTAGTGGGTATTTTCTCTTCCTTAGATGGTTTAATGTTTTATATATTTTGGGAAGTAACTTTAATTCCTATTTGGTTTATATGTGGAATTTTTGGAACAGGTGAAAACAGATTGAAAATAAACTATAAATTTTTTATTTATACTTTTTTTGGATCTTTATTTATGCTTGTTGCACTAATATATGTTTACTTGCAAGCGGGATCATTTGACTTAAATGCCTTATATGCAGTTAAAATTCCTGCACAAGCACAAACATTCATTTTTTGGATGTTTTTCTTAGCATTTGCAATCAAATTACCCATATTTCCTTTCCACACTTGGCAAGCAGATACCTACACAATGGCTCCTACCCAAGGCTCCATGTTATTATCCGGTATCATGCTTAAAATGGGAGTATTTGGAATCATCAGATATTTATTACCTCTTTCACCTGAAGCTGTAGGAGGAACTTCCGGTTCCATAGCCTTAATTTTATCAATTATTGGAATTGTATATGCATCTTTAATTGCTATCGTTCAAAAAGATATTAAGCGACTTATTGCTTTTTCTTCAATGGCACACGTGGGACTTATTGCTGCCGGTATATTTGCAAGTGCAATCGTATCCATGCATTGCGGTATTGATAGTACCGGTATTGAAGGAGCCTCAATTCAAATGTTGGCACACGGAGTTAATGTAGTCGGTTTATTTTATGTAGCGGATGTATTAATTAAAAAATTCGGTACAAGAGATTTAAGTAAAATGGGAGGATTAGCATCTAAAGCTCCATTTTTAGCTGTTTTATTTATGATAATCTCTGTTGGAACTATGGCTGTTCCATTGACCAATGCATTTATAGGTGAATTCCTTTTATTGAAAAGTATTTTTACATTAAGCATTTGGGGAGCAATTATAGCCGGATTAACCTTAATCTTATGTGCCGTCTATATTACCAAAATGTACGGAATGTCAATGTTTGGTAAAGGAAATCAAGAATTTTTAGAAGGTCAGAAAGATGTTAATTTACAAACTAAATTAGGATTGATCGTAATAGCGGCTTTAATTATAGTTTGTGGAATTTATCCTCAACCCCTATTATCATTATCTTCAGAAACGGCTCAACACATAGTATCTCTTTTAGTTAAATAAGTTACTTGATCAATAAGTAACAATTTTGCTAATAGTTGTAATTTTCGGGTTAGTTTAAAAAATTTAACATTTTGAAATTTGGCAGATACTCATATGGTATCAACTCATTTCAATTGACAATTTTACTAGGTAAATGAGTGGTAAATGTGAAAAATTTGGAAAAAGTCTATTTCAAGAAATAAATCATTTATTATGCCTATCAATTGTTGTTGAAATTAATTTTCCTTTTATTATTTACAAAATTATTTAGCTGATTAAAGCTTAAAATATTTTTTTATTTCCAATTTCCAATCTAAAATTAGAGATTAGCAAACTATCATCTTTAAGAAAAGGAAGAAAATAATTCAAAAATTGTAAATAATAATTTTAAAGTTGTTTACTTTTTATATTTCTCCAGAAGTTTTAAATTTACAAAATGTCAGATTTATTAGATCCGGATAAGAATAAATATTCAAAAGAAGATATCGCTCAAGAAGAGCAGGTGCGTCCTAAAAGTTTTTACGAATTTGTAGGTCAATCTCATATTATGGATAATCTGGAGATTTTTGTAAAGGCTGCCAAGTTAAGACGCGAATCTTTGGATCATGTATTACTACACGGTCCTCCGGGGCTAGGTAAAACTACCTTAGCTAATATCATTGCAAATGAATTAAATGTTGGAATAAAAATCACTTCAGGGCCTGTATTAGATAAGCCCGGTGATCTGGCAGGTTTATTGACCGGATTGGAAGAAAATGATGTACTGTTCATTGATGAAATCCATAGGCTTTCTCCCATAGTTGAAGAATACTTGTATTCAGCCATGGAAGATTATAAAATAGACATAATGATTGAAAGCGGGCCCAATGCTCGATCAGTTCAAATCAATTTAAATCCTTTTACCTTAATTGGAGCAACGACCCGCTCGGGATTGTTAACAGCTCCGCTTAGGGCACGTTTTGGAATTAACTTTAGATTTGAATACTATCACACAGAATTATTAAGCAGTATTGTGGAAAGAAGTTCGCGCATAATGAATATGCCGATAGATACGCAGGCTGCTATAGAAATAGCTTCCCGTAGCAGAGGAACTCCGCGTATTGCCAATGCGTTGCTACGAAGAATCAGAGATTTTGCGCAAATTAAAGGTAATGGAAAGATAGATCTTACCATTTCTGAAATTGGTTTAGAAGCGTTAAAAGTAGACAAACACGGTCTAGATGAAATGGATAACAAGATTTTAAGTACCATTATTGATAAATTTAAAGGAGGACCAGTAGGATTAACAACTATAGCAACAGCAGTAGGAGAAAATCCGGGAACTTTAGAAGAAGTATATGAACCTTTTTTAATTCAAGAAGGCTATCTTATGCGTACACCCAGAGGTAGAGAAGCAACTGAAAAAGCCTATAAACATTTAGGCAAAATAAAAATGCTGGGCAATCAATCAGAACTATTTTAATATGAAATCCTATATCTATTTATTCATAGCTATATGCTTAGAGACGGCTGGGACCTCTTTACTTCCGATGACTAAAGAATTTACCAAATGGAAACCAACAGTCCTTTTTTTTGCTCTCTTTTTTGCAGCTTTATATAGCCTTACTAAAGCCATTAGAGTCATACCAATCGGGATAGCCTATGCTATTTGGTCAGGAATAGGAATTGTATTAATAAGTCTTTCAGGCTACTTTTTATACAAACAAAAATTAGATATTCCGGCTATTATTGGAATCGTATTTATCATCATAGGTGTACTTATTATAAACCTATTTTCCAAAACAGCAGGACATTAACTACAAATAAATAAAAAACAAATGATACTTATTGAAAACGCTACAATTATAAATGAAGGACAATCGTTTATAGGATCAGTTTTACTGGAAAAAGATATCATTTCCGAAATATACAGAGGCGAAGTTCCTGCGGAAATTAGCGCTCGATCAACGAAAATAAATGCAGAAGGTTTATGGCTTATTCCCGGAGTTATCGATGATCAAGTACATTTCAGAGAACCGGGATTAACCCATAAAGGAGATATTCATAGTGAAAGCCGTGCTGCTCTTGCTGGTGGAGTAACTTCATATATGGAAATGCCTAATACCAATCCACAGACCACAACAATTGAAGCTTTGGAAAATAAGTTTGTCCTTGCTTCACAAAAATCCTATGCGAACTATTCTTTTTACCTGGGAGCGACCAATGATAATAGAGAAGAATTAATGAAAGTTAATCCCAAGAAGGTTTGCGGAATAAAAATATTTATGGGTTCATCCACAGGGAATATGCTGGTTGATAATAAAAAAGCCCTGGAGACTATTTTTTCTGAGGTTGATATGCTGATTGCAGTTCATTGCGAAAAAGAAGAAATTATAAGGAAAAATATCGAAAAATATAAAGCTATTTATGGCGAATATATACCGATTCCTTGTCATCCTTTAATTAGAAGCGTAGAAGCTTGCTATCAATCCTCATTCGAGGCAATTGAATTAGCCCATAAATATGGAACACGTCTTCATGTTTTACATATATCCACAGAAAAAGAATTGAGTTTATTTGAAAATAAACCATTAGAAGAAAAGAAAGTTACCGGAGAAGCTTGTGTACACCATTTGTGGTTTACTGATGAAGATTATGAAAAATTAGGATCCAAAATAAAATGGAATCCCGCAGTAAAAACAAAAAAAGACCGAGATTCTATACTTAAAGCAGTTGTAGAAGATCGATTAGACGTTGTTGCAACTGATCATGCTCCGCACTTATTGAGTGAAAAAGAAGGCGGATGCTTGCAAGCTGCCTCAGGAGGTCCTTTAGTACAACATTCTTTAGTAATGATGTTAGAATTAGTTAAACAAGGGAAAATTACCAAAGAAAAAGTTATTACTAAAATGTGTCATGCCCCGGCTCAACTGTATCAGATTAAAAAAAGAGGCTATATACGTAAAGGTTATTATGCAGATTTAGTTTTGATTAATCCAGAAAAGCCATATAAAGTATCACAAGAGAACATTCTTTACAAATGTCGATGGTCACCGTTAGAAAATATAACTTTTAGTTCATCCGTTGAAAAAACTTTTTTGAACGGAAAATTGGCTTACAGTGAAGGAGAAGTAAAAGAAGTAAGAGGAATGGCATTAGAATTTGAAAGATAAATTGTATAAAAAATTAAGTCAAGAATTAAAGTCTGGGAAATATTTGCATGAGTAAGCAGAAAATACATAAAACGAATGCGGCGAGATTACTAGATTTACACAAAATTACATATGATCTTATTCCCTATGAAGTAGATGAAAAAGACTTAAGCGCCATACATGTAGCAGAGACTTTAGGGGAAAATATAAATCAGGTATTTAAAACCTTGGTATTGGAAGGGGATAAAAACGGTTATTTTGTTTGTGTTATTCCCGGAAATGAAGAAATTAATTTAAAGCAGATAGCATCACTATCCGGCAATAAAAAATGCGACTTAATTCCGATGAAAAATCTAATAGCATTAACGGGCTATATCAGAGGAGCATGCTCACCCATAGGCATGAAAAAATTATTTCCAACCTATATAGAAGAATCCTGCTTGAATTTCGATTCCATTTACATTAGTGCCGGACAAAGAGGATTACAAATTCAATTAAATCCACAAGATTTGATTAAACTCCTTCAAGCAAAAATTTTTAAAAACAGTTGAATAAAATCAATAAATATTTTCTGTGTTCATAAAAACAAATAAGGTTTTAATATTAAGATAATAATTTCGCAAAGAGATAATTGCAATCCAAGAATAAATAAAAAATTATTTTCGATATATTTAAAAAACGCAATAATTTCATTTATAAAACTTTCGTAAATTTGTATCCTAAAAATTTTAGAAGAATGATAAAAATTACTCTTCCTGATGGAAGTGTGAAAGAATTTGAAAATTCCGTAACACCGTTGGACATTGCCAAATCCATATCTGAAGGTTTGGCTAGAAATACAATTTCTGCAATAGTAAATGGTAAACAAGTTGAAATTACCGATCCTATTACGGAGGATGCAACGGTACAATTATTAACATGGAATGATGATTTAGGAAAGAAAGCGTTTTGGCATTCTTCTGCCCACTTATTGGCACAGGCGATTATGGAGTATTATCCAAATGCTAAATTAACTATTGGTCCTGCCATTGAAAATGGATTTTATTACGATGTTGATTTTGGAGATGAAGTTTTTTCAGAAAAAGATTTTGAAAAAATTGAAAAGAAAATGTTGGAAAATGCCAAAAAAGACTCAACGTTCTCCATCCGTTCTGTTTCTAAAAATGATGCATTAGAAGCCTATAAAGATAATCCGTTTAAAACTGAATTAATTGAAAATTTAGAAGATGGATCGATCACTTTTGTAACACACGATAATTTTACCGATTTATGTAGAGGTGGACATATTCCTTCTACCGGAATAATTAAAGCCGTAAAAGTATTAAATGCAGCAGGGGCTTATTGGAGAGGCGATGAAAAAAATAAACAGTTGGTTCGTGTCTATGGAATTTCTTTTCCAAAACAAAAAGAATTAACTGAATACTTAGAAAGAATAGAAGAAGCAAAAAAGCGTGATCATAGAAAATTAGGAAAAGAGCTTCAATTATTTACTTTTTCCGAAAAAGTAGGAGCAGGATTACCTTTATGGTTACCAAAAGGTGCAAAACTAAGACAAAAACTTATTGACTTTTTAGGAGCGGCACAGCGAAAAGCAGGATATGAAATTGTAGCAACCCCTCATATCGGGCATAAAGATTTGTATGTTACCAGCGGACATTATGAAAAATACGGAGCAGATAGCTTCCAACCTATAAAAACACCTAATGCGGGTGAAGAATTTTTATTAAAACCGATGAATTGTCCACATCACTGTGAAATTTATCGATCTTCCCCTTGGTCGTATAAAGATTTACCGAAACGATTCGCAGAATTTGGAACCGTTTATAGATATGAGCAAAGTGGAGAATTGCATGGACTTACCCGAGTTAGAGGATTCACTCAGGATGACGCCCATATCTTTTGTACTCCGGATCAATTGATCGGAGAGTTTGAAAATGTAATAGATCTCGTATTATATACATTTAAATCCTTAGGATTTAACGAATTTACTGCCCAAGTTTCATTGCGCGATAAAGAAAATAAAGGAAAATATATTGGAAGTGATGAAAATTGGGAGAAAGCTGAAAATGCGATTAAACAAGCAGCCGAAAAGAAAGGATTGCCAACGGTTGTTGAATATGGCGAAGCAGCTTTTTATGGGCCAAAGCTCGATTTTATGGTTAAAGATGCCTTAGGTAGAAACTGGCAATTAGGTACTATTCAAGTAGACTATAATTTGCCGGAAAGGTTTGATCTTTATTACATAGGAGCAGATAATGAAAAACATCGTCCTGTAATGATACATAGAGCGCCTTTCGGTTCTTTGGAACGCTTTGTAGCCATTCTGTTAGAACACACTGCTGGAGATTTACCTTTATGGTTAAGTCCTGAACCGTTTATTATACTTCCTATTAGTGAAAAGTATGTAGATTATGCAAAAAAAGTTTTGGATTTAATGGAAAATTCGGATATTTGCGGACGAATAGACGATCGTAACGAAAAGACAGGTAAAAAGATACGAGATGCAGAGATCAATAAAATTCCTTACATGTTTGTAGTAGGAGAGAAGGAAGCTTCCTCCGACACTGTGTCGATTCGTAAACGTGGAGAAGGAGATTTAGGTACTTTTTCTTTAGAAGAAGTAGTAACGATGATGAAAAAAGCAACAAATAATCAATAAAATTTAAATACCATAGCACTTAACAGAAATAATTCAAGAGGGAAGTATATCCCAAAGAAGCAAGAGCCAGAACACAAAATTAACGGAAAAATTGATGTTCCGGAAGTTCGTTTAGTAGGAGATAATGTTACTCAAGGAATCTATCCTATAAAAGAAGCATTAGCTATTGCCGAAGATTTAGAGTTGGATTTGGTAATGATCACAGAAAGTGCAAATCCACCTGTTTGTAGAGTTGTTGATTATAAAAAATTCCTGTACGAACAGAAAAAGAAGCAAAAAGAACTCAAATCTAAGCAAACCAAAGTAGTGGTTAAAGAAATTCGTTTTGGGCCACAAACCGACGAACATGATTTTGAATTTAAAAAGAAACATGCTCAAAAATTTTTGGAAGAAGGTTCTAAACTAAAAGCTTACGTTTTCTTTAAAGGGCGTTCCATTGTTTTTAAAGACCAAGGACAAATTTTATTATTAAGATTAGCGCAAGAATTAGAAGAATGGGGTAAAGTAGAGCAAATGCCAAAGCTCGAAGGGAAAAGAATGATTATGATGATGTCTCCCAAAAAATAGGATAAGAAATGAATAACTTTTAATTTAAAAATTAAATCGTTTATGTGAAAAGATTTTTATTTTTATTATTAATATCTCTATTCATTTTACATTGTTACTATTATTACCCGTATCTGTCAGATGATAGTTTGATTTCCTTACGATACACTGATCGTTTTTTACAAGGTAAAGGATTAACATGGAATGATAATGAAAGACCTGTTGAAGGATATTCTAATTTATCATGGATACTATTAATATCTATTTTCGGTAAATTAGGATTTAACTTAATTTTATCCCTAAGGTTAGCAGGTCTTATCTGTAGTATTAGTGTGCTTTATATCATTTATTTATATTATAAAGATAAAGATTTTAATGCTCTTTTTGTAGGTTTATCATTTCTTATTTGTACCTCTGCATTCGCTACTTGGACAATAGCCGGTTTAGAACAGCCTCTATACACTTTGTCTATTTGCTTAATGATTTATTCTGTCTTTAAAATTATTGATTTATATAATTTTAGAAAATATAATTGGTTACTTTCTATTTCCTTAGCTGTTTTAGTTATATCAAGACCCGATGGGGTTTTATTTTCAGTTATAACTTCTTTTTTTTTCTTTTTTTTCTTACTATATCAAAAAAGACCGTATAAATTTATAATTGCTTTTCTGATAAAAATCCTCTCCTTACCTATAATTTTTTACGTTATTCAATTACTATTTAGGTTAAATTATTATGGAGAATGGTTACCAAATACCGCTTTTGTTAAAGCTAAAGTTACCTTATATACTATTTTGTTAGGATTTATATATTCAGCTAGAGCTCTTAAAAATACTTTGCCTTTTTCAATAATAGGTATACTATTTATTATATATTTTTCAATTGTTAAAAAGAACAGTAAATTTATCTACCTTTTAGCTGTGATGGGTAGTTGGGTAGTATATGTAACCTTGGTTGGAGGTGATATATTCCCGGCATTCAGGCACTTTGTTCTTGTTTATGTAATTTTAACTTATGCTTTAATAGAAGGATTTATAAAATGTAATTTTAAATTTTTTAAAACAAAATATTTTTCAGCAATATTTACTTTTATATGTATCCCTTGCTATTTATATCTGCAAATTAATTATTCTAGCAATAAAATTGTTAAACATGAAAAATGGGAATGGGATGGTTTACTATTAGGAGAATTTTTGAAAAGAGGTTTTTATAAACAACAGCCGTTGTTAGGAGTTACAGCCGCCGGATGTATACCCTATTCATCTAATTTGCCTTGTTTGGATATGTTAGGTTTAAATGATTATTATATCGCTAGACACCCACCCAAAGATTATGCTAAAGGAGGGTATATTGGTCATGAATTAGGGGATGTAAATTATATTTTGAAACGTAATTCTGATATACTAATATTTACAGTAGGACAATCAACTCCAAGCTTTAGAATAGGAGAAGAACTTAAAAAAAATAATGAATTTTTAAGAAAATATAAGCCTGTTCTTTTCTCCATCAATGATTCTTATAATCCCACATTATTCATGAATAAATATGGGAATAAATTGGGAATACGTGAATATGATAAATTTATAACAATACCGGGATATCTTTTGGGAGATTCAAAGAATAATGTAGTAGTATTAGATAAACAAGATAATAAGTTTAAAACTAAAATATTATTTAACAAGACTGCTACAATAACTTTAAATTCTAAAAATAAAAAGTGGAGAATTTATTCTATCAATAATCAAAAGCCCGATCTTAATAATGTAAAAATTGCACTAATAAATAATATTAAAAATGATAGTATCACTATTCACCTTACCTCATTAGTTAAAGAAATTGATATTGATGAAATTAAATTAGCATACGATAAATGATTTGTTTATTTTTTGAAAAATATCTAATTTTGTACAATTGATAACGAGGTAAATAAATAAGAAAATGCCAAAATTAAAAACAAAATCAGGTGCTAAAAAGCGTTTTTCAATTACCGGATCAGGTAAAATTAAAAGAAAACATGCATTTAAAAGTCACATTTTAACTAAAAAAAGCACAAAACGTAAACGTAATCTGACGTATTCTACTTTAGTAGATATCGCAGACGAAAAAAGCGTTAAAAGACAATTATTAATTAAGTAAGAGAGAATATCTTTTGAAAGATATTCCGGTTTTTTAAAAATCATTTAAAAGTTTAACCCTGAATTGGGTAAAAGAAGAGAAGATAAAAAATGCTTCCACCCACTTCAAAAAAACAAAAAAGTATGCCAAGATCAGTCAATTCAGTAGCGTCAAGAGCGCGCAGAAAAAGAGTCCTAAAATTAGCTAAAGGCTATTACGGGAGAAGAAAAAATGTTTGGACAGTAGCGAAAAATGCTGTTGAAAAAGGTTTGCAATATGCCTATGTAGGTAGAAAGCAAAAGAAAAGAAATTTCAGAGCTTTGTGGATACAGAGAATTAACGCAGGTGCCAGACAATACGGTCTTTCTTATTCTAAATTTATAGGTTTACTAAAAGAAAAAAATATAGATTTAAATAGAAAGGTTCTTGCAGATTTAGCTATGAACCATCCAGAAGCTTTCAAAGCGGTTGTGGATACTGTAAAAAAATAAATTTAATAATATTTTCGTTATCATAATAAAAACACTCACTATATAGTGAGTGTTTTTTATTTTAATTATACTTGATTTAAATGCTAAAAATACACAGAAGATTCACAAGATGTTGCCAAAGTTTTTAAAAAGGCATATCAGAATCCTGGTCATCAATAGTATCATCAATTCCAAAGGAATCGCTAGGATTAATAGATGGAATATTTATGGAGCTGTCAAATGAAGTTTCATCATTGATTTTACTTTCAAAAGTGGTAGAACTTATACTTTCCTGTACGGAAAAATAATCTTCATCTATATCCGAAAATTTAGCCTGAGAACTCGTAAAACGCAATCGAACATCTTCCAGAGCACCGTTTCTATGCTTTGCAATAATAAATTCTGCTTGACCTGTACAAGGTGTTCCATCTTCCCAAGTATCTAATTTGTAATATTCCGGTCGATATATAAAGGTTACAATATCGGCATCCTGTTCAATAGCCCCCGATTCCCTCAAGTCCGAAAGTAAAGGTTTTTTACTTCCTCCGCGAGTTTCCACAGAACGGGATAACTGCGAAAGTGCTATAACAGGTATTTCAAGCTCTTTAGCAATAGCTTTTAATGAACGAGAAATCGTAGCAATCTCTTGCTCCCTATTTCCTATACCTTTTCCTCCTGCCGACATTAATTGGAGGTAATCGATCATAATCATTTTTACTCCATGCTGAGAAACAAGTCTACGAGCTTTAGCTCTCAAATCGAAAACAGAAATCCCGGGAGAATCATCTATAAATATCGGCGCATTTTCCAATTTATTAACTCGGGAATAAAGTTGTTGCCACTCTAATTCGGATAAATTGGCTTTTCTCAACTTTTCAGATTCAATTCCGGTTTCACTGGATATCATACGCATCATCAACTGTTCTGCGGACATTTCTAATGAAAATACACCGATCGGAGTTTCTGCCCCTATGGCAATATTTCTGGCCATGGAAAGAATAAAAGCCGTTTTACCCATACCGGGTCTTGCTGCAATAATTATAAGATCCGAAGGTTGCCAACCGGCAGTAATTTTATCCACATGCTTAAATCCTGAAGGAATACCGCTCATCCCTTGTTTAGATTCTAAAGATTTAATCTTTTTTAAAGCATTGGAAACTAAATTTTTCGCTTCATTGAAAGTTCGTTTCAAAGTACCGTTGGTAATTTCATATAACTGACTTTCAGAATAATCCAACAAATCGAAAACATCTGAAGTTTCATCATACGATTTTTCAATCATATTAGATGATATTTCGATGAGTTTCCTAAGTATATATTTTTCAAGAATAATTCTTGAATGGTATTCAATGTGAGCCGAAGAAGATATTTTGTTGGAAAGTTGAATCAAATAAAAATCGCCTCCTGCAGCCTCCAAATTACCTTGAGATCGTAATTTATTGGATATAGTAAGAATATCAATAGGGTCTGTTTGCTTAAAAAGATCTTCAATGGCTTCATATATTAGTTGGTGCTCTTTTTTATAAAATACTTCGGGAGATAAAATATCTATAATTTCATCTAACCCTTTTTTATCGATCATCATGGCACCTAGTACAGCTTCTTCTAAATCAATAGCTTGAGGGGGAAGCTTTCCTTTTTCTAAGTTAATGATTTTGTTGGATTTAGGAATTTTATTGTATTTAGATTCTAGTTGTTCCATATCAGTTTCAAAAATATGCAAAATTATAAGGTAGACCTATCTTTTTTCTAAACAATTTTTTAGAAGTCAGATGTAACGTTTAATAAACTATTGCAATAATTATTCATATATGTAAATTCATCTAAACAACTTATGAACAATTTTGAGATATGCTGTCTTTTATTCATTTTAGTAAATAATGTAAACGATTTCCGGCTATCGATTGTCAGTCTATATAAAACTAAATTTATTAAGCCTATGATAAAAAAGTAAACCTACCAAGTGATTCAATTATTATATAAAAGTAAGTGAATTAGAAAAGTTGATCTATCTTTGTTTACATGAAATGGGATGAAATAATAGGTCAGCAAAACTTAAAAAAGCTATTGCAAAATTCAATCAAGGAAGATAGAATTAGCCATGCGCAACTGTATATAGGAAAACCGGGTTACGGAGTTTTACCGCTTGCACTTGCCTATGCTTCAGAAGTTATTTGCAAACAATCTGAAAAATGTTTATTACAGATCAATCGATTACAACATCCCGATTTGCATTTATCTTTTCCAACCATTAATAATACAACAGAAAAAAAAGAAGCCATAAGTTCCGACTACATTAAACAGTTTAGAGAGTTTATTATCGAAGATCCTTATAGGGATATAAACCAGTGGTATGCATATATTAATGAAGATAAAAAACAAGGGATCATCTCTGTTAAAGAAATAGAAAATATAATTGATAACCTAAACTTAAAAAGTTTTGAAGGAGGATATAAAGTTCAAATAATTTGGATGGTAGAAACTATGAGAGTAGAAGCTGCCAATAAATTACTTAAAATATTGGAAGAACCGCCTGCTAAAACTTTGTTTATACTCATTGCTGAAGATGATAAAAAAATTCTTCCAACCATATTGTCTCGTTGCCAAAAAATAACTGTTAATTCTTTGGAAAACAATGAAATATCTGATCATTTACAAAATAGGTTTTCCTTAGACAAAGAAACGGCCGATATTTTAGCAAAAAGAGCTGAAGGCGATTGGGATGTAGCTTGTAAGCTAATAAAAAACAATACCTTACAAGAAGAATTCGAGAAATATTTTATTCGATGGAACCGTGCAGCGGTCATGGCTCCTAAAAAACCACAATTTTTAAGAGAAATAGTAGATTGGTCTTTAGAAATATCTGCTTGGGGTAGAGAAAAACAAAAGAATTTCTTACAATTTTGTGCCGAAACTTTTAGACAAGCCTTACTTCAAAATTACGAATCATCAAGCTTAGTAAATAATCCATTAACATATGAAAACTTTAAATGGGATAATTTTAGTCATTTTGTTCACGGGAAAAATATAGAAGATATTTTAGAAGAAATTAATAACGCATTTTTTCATATTGAAAGAAATGGAAGTGCTAAAATCATTTTTTTAGATATGGGTATTAAATTAACACGATTTTTGGCTAGAAAAAATGAGTAATTTTTGCCATATAAGATAAAAAAAGTTGTTTTTTCATCTGGTTTTTAGAAAGGTTATTTGCGTGTATTTCAATTTAATAAGCTGTTTAACAGCTAGATAAAAACGATCGTTATTTAGAATAATTACAAATTAACAAAAACTAAAAGATATGTTAAAAAAAACATTTGGCAATATAGAGCATATTTTTATTTTTGCATAAGTCGCTTTTAATGGGACAATTATATTATAAATAAGTTTCATTCAATTGAAATCAATTATTATGAATAAAATTATAGCAGTCTGTATGCTGACTCTCTTTACAAGTGTTTCTGTTTTAGCGCAGAAAGTAAATGGAGATGTAAAGAATGGAGAGAAATTATTCAAAGACAATTGTACCGCTTGTCACGCGTTAGACCGAAAACTTACAGGACCTGCCCTAAAAGGAATTGTAACAAAATTAACTGAAGAAGGCGCTGATGTAGAATGGATCCAAAAATGGATCATGAATAATGAAGCCTTAAGAAAAAGTGGAGATAAGCGTGCGAATAAAATCTTCGAAGAGAACAATCAAATTGCTATGGATGTTTTCGAAGGCAGATTATCAGTACAAAATATCGATGATATTTTAGCCTATCTTGAAAATCCACCGGCTCCACCGGAAGAAGCTGCTCCCGCCGTAGTTGAAAAGAAAACATCAAATGATCTTAATTATATTTTACTTTCCTTTGCCTCAATAGGGGTAATATTGATTTTTACCTTACTGAAAATCAATAAGCTAGTAAAACTAAAAACCTCCAGCGCTGAATTATCAGAACTTGAATCTACAAGAATTAGAACTTTTTCACAATTTTATGTACAATATAAAGGAGTCTTGTATGGATTGGTAACTTTACTATTGGCTTTATCTTTTTACGGAGTATGGGCTTGGTTGATGGGAATAGGAGTCGATAAAGGTTATGAACCGGATCAACCTATTTATTTTTCACATAAAATTCATGCAGGAGAAAATAAAATCAATTGTCAATTATGTCATTCCGGAGCAAAATATGGGAAAGTTTCCGAAATTCCTTCTCTAAGTGTATGTATGAATTGTCATAGAAATATCAGCGAATATACCGGCAAATATATCGAACCGGGCAAATCTAAAGAATTCTATACTGCTGAAATTAAGAAAATTTATGACCATATTGGTTGGGATGAAGAAAACCAAAAATACACAGGTAAACAAAAACCTGTGAAATGGGAAAGAATTCATAATATGCCGGATTTCGTATATTTTAATCACTCACAACACGTAGTGGCAGGAGAAAAAACAATAATAGCCGATTTCAATAAAAAGAACCCGAATCATCAAATTGACGTGGTATGTAAAGCCTGTCATGGTTCCATAGATACCATGAATGTTGTAAGAATGGCGAATGATTTCACAATGGGATGGTGTGTAGATTGCCACCGTACTACAGAAGTCGATATGACCAATGGATATAATGCAGCTTACTTCAATAAACTTCATGAAAAATTGAAGAAAGAATATGGAGAAGATAAATCTAAAATAACGGTAGATGCCATAGGAGGTTTAGAATGCGGTAAATGTCATTATTAATTAATTAAAATCATCAGAAGATCATTATGGCTTCAAAAGATAAAATAAAATTTAGGAGTTTAGAAGAATTACAAGATCCTTCACTACCAGAGAAATTAGCAGCAAATGAATTTGTAGAAGAGCTTCCTATCGATGAATTTTTAGGAGATGATCAAGCAATGTATTCTACAAAAACTTCTCGAAGAGATTTCTTAAAATTCTTAGGTTTTGGAACAGCAGCTGTAACTTTAGCAGCCTGTGAAGCTCCAATTATTAAATCGGTACCATACGTGGTTAAACCCGAAGGTATCATTCCGGGAGTACCCAGTTATTACGCCTCAACTCTTTACAATGGATTTGACATTGCCAGTGTTTTAGTTAAAACAAGGGAAGGAAGACCCATTAAAATTGAAAGTAATAAAAATGCTGCCTTTTTTGGTGAAAGCACAGCCAGAAGTCAAGCATCTGTTCTTTCATTATATGACAATAACAGAGCTAAAACACCTAAACTGAATGGATCTGAAACCGATTGGAAATCATTAGATAATTATGTAAATAAAGAATTACAGGCAGCTAAGGTTTCGGGTAAAAAGATTGTAATTTTAACCCCATCTTTACCTTCTCCCTCCACTAAAAAAATCATTGAAGATTTTACAACCCTATTCCCAAGCACAGAACATGTCGTTTACGATGCGATTTCTTATTCACCGGCTTTAGATGCAGCTGAAGAAGTTTATGGAGTAAGAGCTTTACCATTATATGATCTAACTAAAGCCGAATTATTGGTTTCTTTTGGTGCTGATTTTTTGAATGATTGGAATGGAGGACATTTTGAGGCAGATTATGCCAAAGCCAAAACCCCGGGGAAAACTATGCTTAAGCATATTCAAATTGAATCCAATTTAAGTTTATCAGGGGCTAGTTCCGATGAAAGAATGCCGTTAAAACCTTCGGAAGTTCAAAAATTATTGGGTGAAGTGTATAAAGCATTGGATGGAACTTCTTCCAATCCTACTGCTCAAAAAATAGCTAAAGAACTCACAATAAAAGGTTCAAAAGCGGTTGTATTTGCGGAAGGCGATAAATCAGCCTATGTGATAGCCAATCTGATAAATCAAAAATTAAATTCATTAGCAGTTAGAAAAGATAAAGTATTATTGACTAAAGAATCCAATGATGCTCGTTTTTTGGAATTACTATCTTGGTTGTCAACCGGACAAGTAGGAGTATTACTTAACTTTAATACTAATCCGATTTATTCATATTCAGAGGGAGAAAAACTGAAAGATTTATTTAAAAAGGTAAATTGTTCTGTATCTCTTTCAGAATATGAAAATGAAACAGCTTCTATATGTAAAGCCATTGCACCGGTTCCTCATTGGTTAGAATCATGGGGAGATTTAAATCCGGCAACAGGGGTTTACTTATTATCACAACCAACCATCCAAAGAATTTTTGATACTCGTCAATTTCAAGATTCATTATTGGTTTGGAGGAATGCAGGATTACAAACAAATGCGGTTAAAGAAAATACCACAGTTGCTCCCGTTGGTTCGACTCCATCGGTTGATTCTTTAGCTACACAATCTAAAAAAGATACGGTTCAAGATGCAACCACTCCGTTTAATTCTACCTATACTACGACAGCAACGCCCCAGCAAACCAATGCTTATTATAATTATTTAAAACAATATTGGCAAACGCAGTTAGGAACTAAATTAGGTTATAGTTTTAATCAGGCTTTATATAATGGATACAATGAAACATCTGAAATTACAGAATTAAATGTAATCGGAGGAAATGCGGAACAGGCATTATCTAACTTAGCAGTTATTAAAGCGGGAACTTTTGAATTAAACTTATATCTTAAAACAGCTATTGGAGACGGAGTTCAAGCGAATAATCCTTGGTTGCAAGAGTTGCCGGACCCTATCTCTCGTCTAGCATGGGATAACTATATTACAATTTCATTAGAAGATGCTAAACAATTAGGAATTAAGAATGAGACCAATGGCAGAATGCAATTAAATGGTTCCTTAGTAGATTTAACGGTTAATGGAAAAGTAATAAAAAGTGTTCCTGCATTAATTCAACCGGGACAAGCTAAAGGATCAATTGGATTAGCCTTAGGATACGGCCAATCAAAATCAGGAAAAGTAGGTCAAACCGGAATAAATGCCTATCCTTTTTATCTTAACTCTAATTTAATTCAATATAACATAACTATTAAACCGACTCAAGGAATGCATGAATTTGCGTCAATGCAAATGCAAGGCACCTTAATGGGCAGGTATGAAATAGCAAGAGAGGTTTCCTTAGATACTTTCTTAAACGAGGATCCTAAAAAATGGAATGAGCCGTTAAAAATGGATTCATACGTAGGAGAAGTTCCTATGAATAAAGTAGATCTATGGAGAGATTATGACAGTACAGACGGTCCACATTTTAACCTTTCGGTTGATTTAAATGCATGTACCGGATGTGGTGCTTGTATTATAGCATGTCAAGCCGAAAATAATGTTCCCGTAGTTGGAAAAGAAGAAATAAGGATGTCAAGAGACATGTATTGGTTACGGATAGACAGATATTATTCTTCTAAAAAGCAAATAGAGCAAAAAGAAGAAATCTTGGAAAATTTGGATCAAGTTCCTATGTATAAGGAATTAATTGAACCGAATCCAACTAATCCGGATGTAATTTTCCAACCGGTGATGTGTCAACATTGTAATCATGCACCTTGTGAAACGGTTTGCCCGGTAGCGGCTACTTCTCATGGAAAACAAGGACAAAATCATATGGCTTATAATCGATGTGTAGGAACCCGTTATTGTGCCAATAACTGTCCGTATAAAGTACGTCGTTTCAATTGGTTCAACTACGCGCTTAACAATAAGTTTGACTATAATATGAATAATGATTTAGGAAGAATGGTATTAAATCCTGATGTCGTTGTTCGTTCCAGAGGAGTCATGGAAAAATGTTCCATGTGTATACAAATGACTCAGGCTACCATTTTAGAGGCTAAAAAACAAGGCAGAAAAGTGGAAGATGGAGAATTTCAGGTAGCATGTTCACTGGCTTGTTCTAGTGGAGCAATTAAATTTGGAGATATTAATGATTCTTCATCAGAAATTGCAAGGCTATCAAAAGATAAAAGGAAATATGTATTGTTAGAAGAAGTAGGGACAAAACCTAATGTATTCTATCAGCACAAAATTAGGAATAGAAAAGAATCATAAAAATTTTAAGAAAGTTACTATGTCAGGACATTACGAAGCACCTATTCGCGAGCCGTTAATTTTAGGGGATAAAACCTATCATGACATTACGGAAGATATAGCCCGTCCTATTGAAACCAAAGCCGGGAAACTTTGGTGGTTTGCTTTTTATATTGCTTTAGTAGCCTTTATCTATGGAGTAGGGTGTATCGCTTATACGATAGGTACCGGAATAGGGGTATGGGGACTAAACAGAACGATAAATTGGGGATGGGATATTACTAATTTCGTTTGGTGGGTAGGAATAGGTCATGCAGGAACATTGATTTCTGCTGTATTATTGCTTTTCCGTCAAAAATGGAGACTTTCCATAAACCGTTCGGCGGAAGCCATGACTATTTTTGCGGTGGTTCAGGCAGCCATGTTCCCATGTATTCATATGGGACGTATATGGTTAGCTTATTTTGTATTTCCTATAACTAACCAGTTCGGAACTTTATGGCCCAATTTCAACTCCCCCTTATTATGGGACGTATTTGCCATCAGTACCTATTTTTCGGTATCTGTGGTTTTTTGGTATATCGGACTAATTCCTGATTTTGCCATGGTTAGAGATCGAGCGGTTAAACCGGTAACTAAAAAGATTTATACTATATTGAGTTTTGGGTGGGGAGGCAAAGCAAAGCATTGGCAACGATTTGAGGAAGTGTCATTAGTTTTGGCAGGTCTTGCAACTCCTTTAGTTTTTTCTGTTCATACCATTGTTTCCTTTGACTTTGCAACTTCAGTTATTAAAGGATGGCATTCAACAGTATATCCGCCGTATTTTGTTGCGGGTGCTATATTTTCCGGTTTTGCTATGGTTCAAACCTTGCTTAGCGTGGTTAGAAAAGTATGTCATTTAGAGGATTATATCACTCAAAAGCATATCGAATATATGAATATTGTAATAGTTGTGACAGGAGGAATGGTAACAGTAGCTTATATTACGGAATTCTTTATCGGATGGTATTCAGGAAGCAGATATGAAGATTTTACTTATTTCTCAGTTGGAGCTGCCACAGGACCATATTGGTGGGCATTTTGGTTATTAATTCTTTGTAATGTATTAATTCCTGCCTCTCTTTGGATAAAAAAATTAAGAAGAAACTTTCTATGGACCTTCATTGTTTCCATTGTTATAAATATCGGTATGTGGTTTGAAAGATTTGATATTATTGTTATCAATCTGTCACGAGATTATTTACCAAGTTCATGGACAATGTTCCAACCTTCTTTTGTAGACGTTGGAATATTCATCGGAACGATAGGTTTCTTTTCAGTATTATATCTGTTGTATGCTAGAACTTTCCCGGTTATAGCTCAGGCAGAATTGAAGACAATTATAAAAACATCAAGTGAAGGGTATAAAAAACATCATTTAGAAAATGAGCACCACTAAGACAATTATTTACGGTTTATACGGAGATGATGATCTTCTTATAGATGGGGTTAAGCAACTTCGTGATAGAGGAATTGAAATTAATGAAGTTTATACACCTTTTCCGGTACATGGATTAGATAAGGCAATGGGATTAAAAGAATCGAGAATGTCTGAATTTGCTTTTTTCTATGGAGCTATGGGGTTAGCTGTTGCTTCTGTGCTTACTTGGTATACGATGAATTATGATTGGCAGCAAAATATAGGAGGAAAACCGAGTTTTACTTGGACAGAAAATATGCCGGCTTTTATTCCAATTATGTTTGAGCTGACTGTATTTTTTGCCGCTCACCTCATGTCCATTACATACCTTATTTTAAACAAGCATTATCCGGGACAAAAAGCTCAAAATCCTGATCCAAGGACTACCGATGATAAATTTTTAGTTGAAATTTATAATCAAAATTACGACCAAGTAAAGGAAATTTTGATAGCTACAGGTGTTGAGGAAATAACTGTAAAAATAATTGAAGATGAAAAAAATAACTAAATATATTCTTTTTGCTATAACAGGAAGTTTGTTTATAATTTCTTGTAGTAAGAAAAAACCCAGTTTGGTTTATTTTCCAGATATGTACTATCCGGTAGCCTATGATCCTTATCAAGAGGCAGTAATTGCTTATGGAGAACAAGGAACGACGGTTCCTTTATTTTCAAAGCAAGGAGGAGCAACCGCGTTAGCGCCTGTACCCGGAACCATAGCTCAAAATCCCGAAGGAATTTTACCTATGGATTTACCAAATACCCCTGAAGGATATGATGCTTCTAAAAAAATAACGGTTTCACCGCTAAACCCTTTAAACAAAGATAAGGACTTAGCCAGAGGAAAAGATTTATATATAAAAACATGTTCGGCTTGTCATGGTACAGCCGGAGACGGACAAGGTGATATTGTTCAATCCGGAGCATTTTCGGGAGTACCTAATTATAAAGATAGGGATATAACAGTCGGATCTGTACATTATGTTATGGAACATGGAAGAAATGCCATGGGATCTTATGCGGGGCAACTTTTACCCGGAGATATGTGGAGAGTTGCAGAATATGTAATTAACGAATTTAAACCTTCTGCAACATCAAACTCTGCAGAACAGACACAAACAACAGAACAATAATACAGCTATGAGATATACATTTTCATCAAGTCTTAAATTAACGTCCATAGTATTAATCGTAGTAGGATTGATAGCCTTTGGTATAGGGTATTATCAGAATTCACGTATAGATGAACATGCTGTTAAGGAAATTTTACATCATAATGAAGAATTAGCGGGAGCTCAACCCATGAATTCAGTTTATAAAGGAGATGTTGCGCACTCTAAAGAACATATTGAACATGCTGAACATCAAATTCATAACAGGCCGTGGTCTGCATTTTTTGTGTCTTTGATGTTATTTTTCGGTATTTCAGCTACCGCCTTGTTTTTTGCTGCTGTCCAACATGCAGGTAATGCCGGTTGGTCTATTGTTGTTATCAGAGTAATGGAAGGTATTGCTTCGTTTCTACCTGTAGGCGGCTTATTAATGGTTGTATTTATTTTTCTTTCATCATATGGTGGTGAACACGGAGGACTGAATCATTTATATCATTGGATGGATCCCTCTTTAACCGATCCTAATTCTTCGCATTTCGATTTACTTATAAAATCTAAGGAACCGTTTTTAAATAGACCGTTTTTTGTTATTAGAACGCTGATTTATGTGGCCGGATGTATTTTCTTTTTATGGAAAATAAAATCTCTAACGAGAAAGTTGGATGAAACTAAAGATGTTTCCGATTATAAAAAAGTTTATAACTGGAGCGTAGGTGCTATTGTTTTCTTTGCTTTAGCATCCGCTTGCTGGGCATGGGATTGGTTAATGTCCATTGATCCTCATTGGTATTCCACTTTATATATGTGGTATGTATTAATCAGCTGTTTGGTTTCTTCCGTTGGAGTGATGTTGATTATTTCCATATATCTGAAAAAGAAAGGTTTTTTACCGGCATTTAACGATAACCATATGCATGATCTTGCTAAATTTTTGTTTGGGTTTAGCCTTTTATGGTCTTACCTGTGGTTTGCGCAATTCATGTTGTATTGGTATGCTGATATTCCTGAGGAAACGGTATATTTCTTTGGAAGATACAAGTTATATGGACCTACTTACTTTACCATGTTGATCCCGAATTTAGTTTTACCGTTTTTGATATTAGTTAGCAGTAAAGTGAAGAGGAATTATGTCATTGTTCCTATTATGGCTTGTGTAGTACTATTCGGTCATTATTTGGATATGTTTAATATTATTATGCCGGGAACTGTTGGTGCTTTCTGGGGTATAGGATTATTAGAAATCGGGGCTTTTATTTTTATGTTGGGACTATTTATATTTACTGTAATGTATTCTATAAGTAAGCTTAATTTAGAAGCTAAAGGTAATCCATACTATCATGAAAGTGAATTATTTGAATATCCTTTCTAATCATTAAAAGAATTTATTATAAAAAAAAGCATCTCTATCATGAGATGCTTTTTATTTATTATGGAATTTATTTTTGTCTGAAATATATTTCAATCGGAACACCTGTCAATTCAAAATTTTGACGTAATTTATTTTCAATAAATCGTTTATAGGGTTCTTTGATATATTGCGGTAAATTTGCAAAAAATGCAAATTGTGGAGTTCTGGTGGGAAGCTGAGTACAGTATTTAATTTTTATATATTTACCTTTAATACTTGGCGGGGGTGTAGATTCAATTATAGGAAGCATGACTTCATTTAATTTACTGGTTTTGATCCTGCGTGAACGATTTTCATAAACTTTCATGGCAGTTTCTACCGTTTTATACACACGCTGTTTAGTAATAGCCGAGGTGAAAATGATGGGTACATCCGTAAATGGAGCAATCTTTTCTTTTATAAAATTTTCAAATTGTTTTAACGTATTGGTTTCTTTTTCAACTAAATCCCATTTGTTAACGACGATAACAACACCTTTTCGGTATTTTTGGGCTAAAAATAAGATGTTCATATCTTGTTTTTCCCAACCTAAGGTTGCATCTATCATTAAGATTACAACATCTGAATCCTCAATTGAACGTATGGAACGCATTACGGAATAAAACTCAAGGTTTTCATTTACTTTAGTTTTTTTCCGCATACCGGCAGTGTCTATCAATACAAACTTATATCCGAATTTTTCATATAAGGTTTCTATACTGTCTCTGGTAGTACCGGCTATATCTGTAACGATGTTACGCTCGTTTTCCAATAAGGCATTGGTAAATGTTGATTTTCCCACATTAGGTCTTCCTGCAATGGTTATTCTCGGCAAGCCTTCAAAAGGGGCTACGTAATCTTCTTCTTTAAATGTGGCAACTATATCATCCAGCAGATCTCCTGTACCGCTACCTGTCATTCCTGATATAGTATAATATTTCTCCATTCCCAATGAATAAAACTCCATGGCTTCCGTTTCCAACATAGCATTGTCCACTTTGTTAACAACTAAAAAGACTGGTTTGTCAGTCTTTCTTAAAAGATTGGAAACCTCTTTATCCATGTCGGTGATGCCTTCTGTTACGTCAACTAAAAATATAATCGCAGAAGCTTCATCTACGGCAAGTTCAACTTGTTTTCTTATTTCTTCTTCGAAAATATCTTCTGATCCAACAACATAACCTCCGGTATCAATAACAGTAAAATCGACTCCGTTCCAGTCACTTTTTCCATAATGCCGATCACGAGTAACCCCGGCCACACTATCAACAATTGCTTCCCTCTTTTGTAGTAATCGATTAAAAAGAGTAGATTTTCCTACATTAGGCCTTCCTACAAGCGCTATAATATTTGACATATCATATTTTTTGCAAAGGTAAATAAAAATAAGTAGCAGATTTATATTTGGTGTATGTAAACGTTATCGTAGCTATTATAATTGTTTTAAATGTTTGTATTCAATAAATTATGCTCTAAATATAAAATTATTTGTATTCTTTGTGAGAATTATAAATTTTGTTATATTTTTGATTTTTAAATTTTAATAATTAAAGGCGTTTTTTGATTTTGGAAAAAAGAATTAATGTAACTAAGGTATTTTTACCTCCTTTATCTGAATATAATACATATTTAGATAAAGTTTGGGAAAACCAATGGCTGACCAATAGAGGTGAATTAGTTTTAAAACTTGAAGAGAAACTCAAGAAGTATTTAAATATTACTAATATATTAGTTACTAATAACGGTACCGTCCCTATTCAAATAGCATTGAAAAATATTGCTGAGGGAGGAGAAGTTATTACTACACCTTTTAGCTTTGTGGCCACTACTTCCGCCATTATATGGGAAAGCTGTAAACCGGTGTTTGTGGATATTGATCCGGATCATCTGACTATAGATGAAAATAAGATTGAAGAAGCAATTACAGATAAAACTACGGCAATATTAGCAACCCATGTGTTTGGTAATCCTTGCAATGTGAAAATAATAGAAAAAATTGCAAAGAAATATCAGATAAAGGTTATTTATGATGCAGCGCATTGTTTTGGAGTGGAGCATGACAGCAAATCCATATTTGAATATGGTGATATAAGTACCTGTAGTTTTCATGCTACCAAATTATTTCATACGGGAGAAGGAGGAGCTTTATTTTGCAAAGATTCCGAACTGATGAAAAGGTTAAATTATAGTCATAATTTTGGTTACACTGAAACCAATGATATTTGTGGTGTAGGAATTAATGCTAAAATATCTGAACTACAAGCTGCGATGGGCTTGTCTGTATTACATTATATTGATTATATAATTGCTGAAAGGAAAAAAGTAGTAGATTTTTACAATGAATCGCTAGATTTTAGTAAATTAAAATCACTCCAAATAAGAGAAAATACTAAGTGGAATTACAGCTACTATCCCATTATATTTAATTCTGAAAAGATACTTCTAAAGGTACAACAAAAATTAGCAGAACAAAATATTGTCCCCAGACGATATTTTCACCCTTCTTTAAATACAATAAATTATGTTAAAGGTTGTAAAATGCCAGTATCAGAATACATATCAGAAAAAATTTTATGTCTGCCATTATATGTAGGTTTAGAAAATAGTGATTTAAATAAGATTGTCAGTATTATTAATACATATAATGTGTAATAAATTTTTTTAACTTCTATAAAAAATTTTAATAATTATTTATAATTGGTAACTTTTTTTTATTATTGTAGAAAAAATGATTTTATTTAATAATTAGAAAAATAAATCATAAAATTTACAAAATGAAAATTAAAGAACCGGAATCTACATATAGAGTAAGATTTGCAGATTGTGATCCTATAGGTCATCTTTCTAATCTTCGATATTTTGATTATATGCTTAATGCAAGAGAAGATCATTGTTTAGATAATTATCAATTGGATAATTTTGAACAGTCTAAAAAAACGGGATGTCTATGGGTTGCTTTGCAAAATCAAATTGCTTATATAAAAGAAGTAAGATATAATAAAGACATTGTAATTACAAGTAAAATTATAAAATATACAGATAGAACTAATACTGTAGAAGTACTAATGTTGAGTAAGGATAAGAGTATAACACATGCTTCCTTATGGGTAACTTTAATATATTTTAATTTAGCAACTCGAAAATCTGAAGTTCAGCCTGAACAATTTATGAAATTATTTGAAGAAATTTGTGTAACTATACCTGAAAATTTATTTGAAGAGAGAGTTGAAATTTTGAGAAAGAAAAATAAAAAAATTATTTAAAAAAATAAATGATTGTAACTGAAACCAAACTCAAAGGATGTTATGTTGTTGAACCAAAGGTTTTTGAGGATTCTCGTGGTTATTTTATGGAAACGTATAATTTTAAACAATTTGAAAAACAATTAGGTTATAAACCTAATTTTGTTCAAGATAACGTTTCAATGTCTTCTTATGGGGTTATAAGAGGTTTACATCAACAACTACCTCCGTTTGCCCAAGCTAAACTGGTATACGTTTTACAAGGGAAAGTAATCGATGTGGCAGTGGATACACGAAAAAATTCTCCAACTTTCGGGCAATATGTTTCTGTTGAATTATCTTCAAAAAATAAAAAACAATTATTTATTCCCCAAGGATTCTTACATGGTTTTTCTGTTTTATCAGAAACAGTATTATTTGCATATAAATGTGAAGGATATTATAATAAAAAAAACGAAATTAATGTTAATCCCTTGGATAAAGATTTAAACATCGATTGGGGAATTGAGAACGGCAAAGAAATTCTTTCTAATAAAGATTTAAATGGTATTTCATTTAAAGATTTTAAACCAATTGAAATATAAATTATGAAAAAAATTTTAATTACTGGAGGGGATGGGCAATTAGGGAGATCGTTAAAGCAACGAATAAAAGATAAACCTCTTGTTAATTATAGTTTTGTTTTTACAGATATTCAGGAATTGGATGTGTTGGATGAAATGTTTGTAAAAACATATTTTTTTTCAAATAGATTTGATTATGTCATTAATTGTGCGGCCTACACGGCGGTCGATAAAGCAGAATCGGATATTGAGATGGCCGAAAAATTAAATGCAGATGCAGTAAAATATTTGGCTAGAGCTAGTGCATCGCAAAAAGCAACTTTTATACATATTTCTACTGATTATGTATTTTCAGGAGAAGAATCTACACCACGCAAAGAAGATGATCCGGTAGCTCCATTAGGTATATATGGTCAAACAAAATTGAATGGTGAAGTGTTTGCACAATATTATAATCCTAAAACATATATTATAAGAACTTCATGGTTATATTCTCCCTATGGAGTTAATTTCGTGAAAACGATGTTAAAATTATTTAAGGAAAAAGATGAAATAAATGTCATAAAAGATCAGATAGGATCGCCTACGAACGCTTTGGATTTAGCAGATGCTATCCTAACTATTATTGAAAATGATATAGGGGCTTATGGTATTTATAATTACTCTAATGAAGGAGAATGTTCATGGTATCAATTCAGTGAAGAGATAAAAAAAATAAATAAATCTAAAATAAAAATCAATCCTATACTAACTACGGATTATCTAACTTCGGCAAAACGTCCTAGATACAGTTTATTAGATAAAACTAAAATTAAAAATACATTTGGTATTTCCATTCCTGATTGGAAAGATAGTTTAAAAGGGATGTTTATTCATTAATTTATATTATTATTTGATCGCTCATTTTATTTAATTTATTATTTGAAATTTATGTTATTTATTTATTTCATTTAATAAATTATAATTTAATTTTTCTTAGAAAAGAATATTATATAGGGTTAAATATAAAATCTCTCAAAAAATTATCTTATCATATAATAAATAAGGAGTAATATTAGTAAATAAAATAATTATAATTGTTGTTTAATTTATCTTAAATGAATATTTTTGCGTATTATGTCTATTCATAAAATATTTAAAAATATAAAGCGATGAACAATATAAATTTGATTTTAATTAATCTTAAATTAGAAATTGATTATAAAGATAGAGTTACAAATTTTGTTACTATTTTTAATATCTAACTTTTGGCAAATATAAATATTAATTATATTAGTTTTGATTAACAAAATCTGTTAAAATGATGATATTTTAGGTTATTTTTTTATATAATCATAATAAATTTAAGTGACGATCACCTTAATTACTAAAAAATAACATGAAAATTATTATAAAATACTTACTTCATCAGTTGAAAATTTTTTATTTGAATTTATGGTATAAAATATTTATTGATATTGATATTATTTTAATTCTTTAATAAATTATTTTTTTATGTTTTTAAAAGTATTATAGAAATGAATATTAATAATTTAACATTAATTTTTTATAATCTGGAAAAGGAACATTTGGGTAAAGATGTATTTCTGGTACCTTATTATTTAGGGAAAAAATTAAAATGCGAAACAACAATAGTTTATCAAAATAAATTCACAAATAGATTCTTTAAAGATAAATTTAGAAATATCAATTTAATTCCGCTTAAAAATATTTTCTTACTAAAAGGTATTGAAAAAATCTCTTTTTTTATATCATCTTTGTTTTATGTGATTTTTAAAGGAAAAAAAATTGATTTATTGATGACTTTTCATTTTCGTACGACAAGTGCCATTTTGTGTATGTTATATAAACTTGTTAATCCAAATGGTAAGTTTTATTTAAAAGTTGATGGAGGAAAAGATATAATAGAAGTAAGAAAAAATGCCTCTTTCGTTAAAAATAGGATTTACAATATCTTACTTAAACAAAGTGATTATATTTCATTGGAAACTGATTTAGCATATCAATTATGGAAAAAGAATTTAAATATACCTGAAAAAATTTTTTTTATTGAAAATGGTTTTGATGAAGAAGAATTAAATAAAATGTCATTAAAAATTAGGTCTTTTAATGAGAAAGAGGATATATTTATAACAGTTGGGCGTTTAGGAGCATTTGAAAAAAACTCACAAATGTTTTTATCTGCTATAGATAAATTGTCTAATGTAAATAATTGGTTATTTTATTTTATAGGGCCTTACGATGATGATTTTAAAAAAGAGATAAAACAATTTTTTGCAATTAACACTCATTTAAAAGATAAAGTAATTTTTACAGGTCCTATTTATGATAAGAGTGTTTTATGGGAATATTATAATCGGGCTAAAGTTTTTGTGCTAACTTCTAGAAGTGAAGGCTATCCAATAGTTTTTTCTGAAGCTTATAGATTTCAAAATTATATAATAACAACACGAATTGGTGGTGCGGAAGATATTCTTCTTAAAAATAATAATTTTGGAAAAATAATTGATCAAGATAATAGTGAGCAATTAAAATCCGTTATAGAAAAAATAATTTCTGATAATAATTATTTTATTAAATATCAGAATAGCAATTACACAGATAATTCTTGGAATAAGAATTTAAGTTCTTTAACAAAAAATATTAGATTAAGTTGATATATAAGATTTCTATTGTAAATCATAATAGATATTCAGATACATTGGAATGTTTGGAGTCTATACTTAAATCAACTGAACAAAATTTTCAGTTGTTCGTCGTGGATAATTCTACTAGAGAAAAGGACTATGAAATGTTTAAAAAATGGAGTTTAAACGTTCCTTTGAATTTAAATACAAAATTTCCAGATCTTGTTTATCCAATTTCTTATAAAAATAATAATGATATATTATTTATTAATGAAGATGAAATTGAAATTAAGAAAATAATTGAACAAAAAATTGTATTTATAAAAGCAAAAGAAAATAAAGGATTCTCAGCGGCAAATAATATAGTTTTAAAGTTTCTTAAAAAGCAGGATAAATATGACTATATTTGGATTCTAAATAATGATACGGTAATTCCTACTGATTTTTTACGCAATATCTCTATTAAAATGAGTAAAGAAAAAAATAATGTTGGAATAGTTGGTAATTCATTGTGTTATTATGATTTTCCTAAAAAATTACAGTGTGTTGGTAATAAATTTAATCCTTGGCTAGCTCATACCTTTCCTTTATATGAAAATAAGCTATATTCTGATATCTCAAAATCCGATATAAATAACCTAATACCAGTCGGTGCTTCTATGTTTATAAAAAAAGAATGTTTTAATGATGTAGGTTTTTTAGATGAAGATTACTTTTTATATTTTGAAGAATGGGATTATACAAGCAGAGCAAAGAAGAGAAAGTGGAAATCGCTAATCATAACAAAATTTCATATTTATCATAAGCATGGAACTACTATAAATTGTGGAAAAAATGGAAAAAAAAGAAAAACATTATTTGCAGATTATTATTTTTTAAAAAATAAAATATTATTTGCTAAGAAAAATTTAAAATTTTATAACTTGCCGATAATATATTTAAGTTTTATACCTATAATAATAAATAGAATAAAGCATAGGCAATGGGATAGGTTAGCTTTGATACTTAAGATAATGTTGAGATAAATTTAAAAATATGAAAAATAAAATAATGATTTTGTCTTTCGGGAGAACAGGAAGTTTACCGTTATATTCAGATAGTATAGTTTTACATTTTCCTAAAGAGTCTTATGATTATTATAAATCTAAATATGCTATAGAAGGTATTTCAATATCTAATCAAAAATCATTAGTAACCTATAAATCAGCTTTTTCATTTATTTTAAATACTCTTTTTATACTCCCATTTTATAGTATAGTTCTTTTACCCAAAATAGTGAAAAATTATAGAATACTATATTTACCATATTTTCATTTATGGAATTTACCTTTTATTTTGCTCTTTAGAATATTAGGGCGCGAGGTAATATTGACTGTACATGATGGTGTTTTACATAAAGGAGAAAATGGTTTTTTGATTCAGCAATATTCTAATTTAAATATTAGATTAAGTTCTAAATTAATTTTTTTGACAAACTACGTTAAAGATAATGTAGAGAAAAAATTAAAACTAATTAAACCAAGTATTATAGTTCCTCATGGATTAATTGAAACAATATCGTTAGTGGATTCTCCATCGAAAATAAATAGGGGGAAAAATATACTTTTTATAGGTAGGATTAGTCCTTATAAAGGTGTAGAGCTTTTAGCTGAAGTTATTGAAGATATAGGGGATAAGATAGATAAATGTATAATTGCTGGAAAAAGCATTTATGAATTAAAAATTAATGATACAGAAAAATTAAAGATACAGGATAAATATCTATCAGATGTAGAAGTAGGTAAACTTTTAAATTGGGCTGATATTTTAGTATTACCATATTTGGAAGCGACACAATCGGGAGTTATTACTCTTGGGATTAGTTCAGCATTACCTATGGTTTGTACCAATGTTGGTGGTTTTCATGAACAATTAGATCAAGATGAATGTATTTGGGTTGAGCCTAATAAAGATTCATTAAAGAAAGGTTTAGTATATCTAATTGAAAATCAATTTCAAAGAGATTATTTAATTAAACAAATGCATAAAAAGAAAACATCTCTTAATTGGAGTAGTATTTCATTACAAATATTTAAATTTTTAAATACTAATGAATAATCTAACCATTACAAAAAGTAAATTCATATTTTTCAGTTTTGCTTTTTTAGGATTAATAACTGCAATTTGCAGTAGCTATGTATTACCTAAAAAATATTTTTCAGATGCATTAACGATCATTCATAATCCATGGAATTTAAAAGGGATAGTAGGAAGTTTCCAGCTTTCAATTTTTTTTTATTCCGTTACAGGTATGAGATGGATGCCTTTTCCTATGGTAGCTATATTACAATATCCTATTATCATTTATATATTGGTTAAAATGGGAATTCCTTCCAATTTTGATAAAATAAGAGTTAATAACTGTCTTATGTATTTTGCCTTTTTCCTTTTAGGAATTTATATATCTATGCAAACTAAGGAATTTATAACATTTTTATTCTGTACCTTAATTGTTCTAATATGTAAAATGAAAAATCATATTATAACAAACAGAATTATTGTTTGCATACTCCTTATAATTTTTTCTTTGATATTTAGATCTTATTATTTTTTGGTATTAATCATAACACTTTTATTTAGTGTTTTACATCTAATAAGAATAACTAATAATGTATATATTCTTTTTTTATATGGTTTATTATTAATAATCCTTATTAGTCTAGCGTATGGATATGTAAAAGGAGACTACATGTCATACCAAACAAGAACAGAATTAAATCAAGTACGTCTTGATGATCCAAAAATTAGAGAAGAAGCGAAATCGGTTATAATGTCTCCTGTCTCCTCTGATACATGGTATGGAGAAGCAGTATCAATATTATATGGGTTTATGGTAGTAAATATACCATTTAACTCCATTTTTTCTTTGGCACCACAAGTTGTAGTATTTGCAATATGGCAGATATTTTTATTTTGTTGTTTATCATTGAGGTTTAAAAAAAGGTTGAAATTAAAGAAGACTGATAACATTAGGTGGATTTATTATATCGTGTTTTCTTTTTTCATAGTTCAAGGTTTGTTTGAACCAGATTTAGGGTCTTCTATAAGACATAAAGCTGGAATTTTTCCTCTTATTTATTTTATTTTATTTGATGATGTTTACAAATCAAAAGCTTGAAAAAATAAATTTTATATTTATTTTATTAATATTAAGTAGTATTATATTTAGATCAGTATGTTCAATTTTGATTTTAATTTATTTTCTATTCTTAGTATTTAGTTTTTTTAAATTAAAATATAAAATTAAATTTCATTTTTTGATAATATTGATATCTATTCCATTTCTAATTGAAATATTATTTTTTTGGAATAATGATAGTTTTTATTATGGTATAAAATCATTAGAAAAAAAAATGATATATTTATTTTTTCCTTTTTTTACTTTAACTTCTCCATTTAAAATAGAAATATTCAGAATAATTAATTATTGGACAAAAATTATGTGTTTAACACTAATTTTTTTCTTAGTAAGATATATTGTACTATTTAGGGAAAATGTTGTAAAATATTTAAATGGAATAGACGTGTGGGATATGGGGTATAGTTTTTCAAGGAGTATTGATAATAATCACGCACCTGCGCTTAATTTAATTGTTTCATTTTGCTGTATATGTGCATTATATACTTATTATAATAATATTCATAAAAATCGTTTAATCCGTATATTTAATTTGATTATATATATAATATTATTGAATTTAGTTTTTATAATAAATACGAGAATAGCTGTATGTTGTGCAATATTAGGATCTATTTATTTAACTATACATAAATATAAATCCATTTTTACATTAAAAAAAACTGTTTTAATAACAACTTTATTAGCAATATTTATATTTCTATTTATAAATTTTTTCCCCTATATAATAAAAAAATATACTACAGTTTCTTTTAATAATCTGGATAAAGTAGGAAAGCTAGATGAATTTAAAGATCCTGAAAGTGAGATTTATAATTCAATGGTTACGAGATTGACTATTTGGAAATCCACAATAGACCTATCCAAAAGAAACTTATGGATAGGTGTAGGCTCATCTGATGGAAAAAGAAAATTATTTGAATATTATCGTGAAACTAATCAAAAATTTTTGTTTAAGCATAAATTTCCTGTTCATAATCAATATTTAGACTATTTATTAAGATTTGGAGTAATGGGATTAATCTTATTAATTCTATTTATGCTCATACCTTTTTATATAGGATGTAAATTGCACAATTCTTTAATAATTTATTTTTCATTATTTTTCATAATATCAAATATGACTGATGACTTTTTAATTCGTTTTGATGGTATAGTTTTTAGCTGTATATTTTTTAGTTTGTTTGGTTATTTTTATTTAAACAGTTTAAATAAATATTCTTCAAATTATTAAAGTTATTCTTTAAATTGAATACTTCTTTACAGCGAGTAAGTCCATTTTTACCCATTTCTTCTCGAATGTCTTTATCTTTTAAAATTTCTACATATTGTTGGATATCGTTTTCATTATGAAATAAGAATCCGGTTTTTCCATGAACTACAATATCCTTATTTCCCATAATATTCGTAGCAAGAACTGGTTTTTGAAAAGTCATTGCCTCAAGAGGCGCTATAGGTAGCCCTTCCCACAATGATGTTTGTATATAAATATCTAATTGATTTAAATAGTAAAATATATTATCATGATTTAACCAACCGGTTATAGTTATATTTTGAGAAGTAATTTCATCTCGTAATTCACCATCTCCGATCCATAAAAAATCTATATCGGGGTTATTCTTAGCAATATTATTAAATAACCATGGATTTTTAATATATGATATTCTACCGATAATACCTATAACTAACCGTTTATTATTAATTTTTTCTAATTTATATTTATCTGATATAGTTTCAATATTAATCCCATTTCTCACCAATAATGTTTTGCCGAATTTTTTTCCATATTCATATTCACTATCTCCGCATGCAATTGTCGTTCCCCCAAAAATTTTGGATGTATACTTTTCTATGTAATAATAAAATTCTTTTTTTAAATAAGAAATATCTTTACGTAAAAAAGAATAAGCATGAGGAGTATAAAATACAACCGCTTTTTTGTAAAATAAAGATACAAATCTGCCAATTACTCCCGCTTTAGATGAATGAAGATGTATAATGTCAGGTTTTAATAATTTACATATATTTAATAATTCATATATACTTTTAAAATCTTTTAAAGAAATTTCTTTATTAATATCTAATTCAATTAATGAAACCCCGTTAGATAATTCCTTTTTAATATTTATATTAGCAACTTCACGACGTTTTCCACTATATGCAATAGTAGTATCAAACAAGTTAGATTGTTTGCCAAAAAAAATCGTTAAGTCTTTGATATATGTATAAATACCTCCACCAAGGGCCTCAACAACATGTAAAACTTTTATTTTATCCATAATTTTGAGAAATTAATAATTTTTATGTAAATATTATGTTCATATTAAATCAGATTAAAATACTAAAATAAAAAAAAATATTTTAGAAAATTTATTTTTTATTGAATATTAATTTATTATTTATAAATATAATAATGTATGAAATATACTCGATATTTAAAGAATAGTTTTTTCTTCAATTAATACTTGATTAAGTTATAATTTTATCTTTTTTTATTTTATAAATTCAAATATTATAATTTAGATATTTACTTTATACATGTAAAAGATTTATTCCATTCCCATTATAAAGTTCTGATATTCTTATTCATGAGATAGTGTTTTATTTCATAAAAAAAATCGATTGTATGTCGTAGATAGAGTTACTAATATTATATCAATATTTGAAAATAATTTTTATCAAATAATATTATTTAGCATAATAATATTCTCTATATCGGATTAAAAAAAGATGATTTATTTTCAAATAAAGTAACAATTTCTTTTTTAATTTATCTGTTTATATTAACCTTTATAATTAGAGCTTTTTTATTTTTGAAAATTTATAGAAGTTTAGGTGGAAATTACATAAGGGCCATTTTTATAGATGAGAATAAAAACACTCATTCTTTTATTAATTTTCTATCTATAAGAAAAGATTATGGATATATTATTTGTGGTACTTTTTTTTATCAAGTGTAAATGATAATAAAAAAAGAATTTGTATCAATTTGATTTATCTAGGTTAAAATATTATATAGTTGATGAGAAAATCCAAATCATATTTTTTTTATTAAATGGAAAACTTTCAAACAAAGTGCATGATGAACTGATAATTCTAGCACAAAAACTTCATTTAGAAATTAGATTTATTCCAAGCACAGTATATGATTCATTTTATAGTTTAAATTTAAAATATTATGATGCATTTCCAATACTGTTATTTAAAAAATTTCCTTTAGATGATTTTTGGAATCAATTTATCAAAAGGCTATTTGATATTCTATTTTCATTGTTTGTTATAATTTTTATTTTAAGTTGGCTATATCCGCTTATTGCAATAGCAATTTTACTAGAATCTGGCAAACCTGTAATCTATGCTCAAAAAAGAGTGGGATTAGGAGGGAATATATTTTATTGCTATAAATTCAGAACGATGAAAAACAGTAAAGATAATGACATTAAAGCCACTGTAAAAGGTGATTCAAGAGTGACTAAATTAGGTCGTATATTGCGTAAGTCAAGTTTGGATGAAATGCCTCAGTTTTTCAATGTGTTAAAAGGAAATATGTCTGTTGTAGGGCCTAGGCCACATATGGTTCTTCAAGATAATTATTATAATGATCTATTAATAAAATATAGCCTAAGACAGTATGTTAAACCTGGTATTACCGGATTAGCTCAAGTAAAAGGTTTCAGAGGAGAAATAAATTCCAGGGAAGATATGCAAAAAAGAATAATTGCAGACATTTATTATGTTAGAAAATGGTCTTTCCTATTAGATATGGTCATAATTTTAGGTACCGTATTTAAAACGGTTGGAGGAGATAAGAAAGCAATTTAGAGTTATTGTTGTAAAATAATATATAAAATATTTAATTTATTTTAATAAAATATATATTTTTGTAATGTTTGAAAATAATAAGTAAAATATTCATATATTTTGCTACGTTACTAATTGTAGCACATTCCTTTGTTCCTCATCAACACAAGGTTAAATTTGAAATTGTTCTTCACGAATGTTTTTTATCTGAGGCTAAAAATAATCATTCTGTAAACTTATTCGAGAAACTCGAAGATATAATCAAACATATAAATTTAGGAGAAAAAAATTTAGACGATTTTAAATTATCTATCTCTAATTATGAATTTTCTCAACAACTCATTTATATTATACCGGATTCTTTTTTTGGGGTTAATTTTCAATTAATAAATTCTTCGAATAAAGATTTTAATTTCTACTATTCATATACAAAAACCACTTCTAAAAAATTTTTAGGAAGAGGTTTGAGAGCTCCCCCATTTTTAAATTCTTAAAATTCCAATTGATTTAAGTAATCGGAGATAATAAATATATAATTGATTCTTATTCTCCGTAACTAAAGTTTCTATTCAAAAAATTAAGTAACAGTTAATTTTAACATAAAAAATAGTATAAATGAATTACAACTCATTATTTAAACTATTGTTTAAATAATGAGAATAATGATCCATTTCAATTCATAATTCAAACAATTTAATCATGTTTCAAACCATAATTGATTTATCAATAAAATATAAATTATTGGTTGCTTTAGGAGTAGTAGCATTAATGGTATGGGGTCTTTATTCTCTTAAACATATACCCATAGATGCTACTCCTGACATAACCAATAATCAAGTGCAGGTAGTAACTACCTCACCTACCTTAGCTCCACAAGAAGTGGAACAATTATTAACCATACCCCTTGAATCAGAATTAAGAAATATTCCCGGAGCTATAGAAGTACGATCTATTTCAAGATTTGGTTTATCCATAATTACCGTTGTATTTAAAGAAGACATTCCCATAATACAAGCCAGACAGCTGGTTAAAGAACAAATAGATATCGCTATAAGTGAAATTCCCGATGGAATAGGAGAACCGCAATTAATGCCTATTACTACAGGATTAGGAGAAATTTGCCAATATATAATTAAAGTTAATCCCGGATATGAATCTACTTATAATCTTGAAGAGTTAAGGACCATTCAAGAGTGGATTATTAAAAAGCAACTCAACGGAATCGAAGGAATAATAGAAATCTCAAGTTTTGGAGGAAAAGTAAAAGAATATGAAGTAGCTATAGATCCTATCTTATTACAAAGTTACAATATCACTTTAGAAGAAGTTAATAATGCACTAGAGAAAAATAATCAAAATTCCGGATCCGGTTACATTCAACAAAAGCATAATTTGTTCTACATACGAACAGAAGGGAGACTAAAAAATTTTCAAGATATTGAAAATACGGTTATAACAGTAAAAGATCAAGTACCCATTAAAATTTCAGATATAGCGATAGTAAAATATGCTTCTGCCCAAAGATTTGGAGCCATGACAATGGATGGAAAGGGAGAAGTGGTTGGAGGAATCACGTTGATGTTAAAAGGAGAAAACTCTTATAAAACAGTTAATAAGGTAAAAGAAAGAATCAATCAAATTAAAAAAACATTACCCGAAGGCTTAGATATTTATATTTATTTAGATAGAGCAAATCTTATAGAAAAGACTATTTCAACCGTTAAAAAAAATTTACTAGAAGGTGGAATAATAGTAATGTTAGTTGTAATTATCTTAATAGGCGATATAAGAGCGGGGCTAATTGTAGCATCCATTATTCCACTTTCATTATTATTTGCTCTGATACTGATGAATTTATTCGGAGTTTCAGCAAATTTACTTTCCTTAGGAGCTATAGATTTTGGAATAGTTGTAGACGGGGCAATTATAATTATAGAATCGGTCATTTCAGTTTTACATGCAAACTATTTAGGAAAAAAGCTTACTCAAAAAGTATTAGATAACGTAGTATCTAAAACAGCAGGAGAAATATATAAATCAGCAGCTTTCGGAATTCTTATTATCATTTTAGTGTTTATTCCCATTATGACTTTACAGGGAATAGAGGGTAAAATGTTTAGGCCCATGGCCTTCACTGTTAGTTTTGCCATAGTTGGAGCTTTTATATTATCATTAACCTATGTACCCGTATTGTCAACATTTGTCCTTAAAAAAAATATTGAAAACAAAGTAACCTTTGCAGATAAAATCATGAATAAATTAAAATCAATTTATTTGCCTGTTTTAGAAAAAGTGTTGCAATTACCCTATATTCTCATAGGTAGCATTTTTGTAATCTGGCTTTTTTTTCTCTTGGTTTTCGCTAATATGGGAGCCGAATTTGTTCCCACCTTACAAGAAGGAAATATAGCGATGCAAATGAGCATACAGCCCGGAAGTTCATTAGAAGAGAGTATACGCACTACTTCAAAAGTTGAAAAGATAATTAAAGACAATTTTCCGGAGGTAGTACATGTAATTTCAAAAATAGGAACGGCCGAAATACCAACGGATCCAATGGGTATAGAAGATTCAGATATTATGATTGTTTTAAAAGAAAAAAAACAATGGGTTTCAGCCAAAACACAAGATGAATTAGTGGAAAAAATAAAAGAAAAGCTGTCGACAATATTAGGAGCTTCTTTTGAATTTTCTCAACCAATACAATTAAGATTTAATGAGCTTATGACAGGAGCAAAATCAGACATAGTAATTAAAATTTATGGAGAGGATGCAAGAGAATTAAAAAAGGTGGCAGATCAAACGGCTCAGATTATAAATAAAATAGAAGGAGCAGCCGATGTAAAAGTAGAACAAACCGAAGGACTAAAACAAATGAAAATAAGTTATGATAGAAATAAATTAGCACAATATGGATTGGATATAACTACCTTAAATGAAGTTATCCGATCTTGGGTAGCAGGAGTAAAATCAGGAGTTATAATGGAAGGAGAACGGCGTTTTGATTTAGTAATGCGACTGGATGAAAAATATAGAAAAGATTTAAATTTAGATCAATTACCAATACGTACAGCTACCCAAAATTTAATTCCCGTTTCCGAAGTGGCAACCGTGAATTATGAATCCGGACCTATGATGATTTCAAGGGAACAAGCGCAAAGAAAAATTAATATAGGAGTAAATGTGCGTAATTCCGATATAAATTCCCTAGTACAAAAAATTCAATCAAGAGTAGAAGAAAACATCAAATTACCACCGGGATATTCCATTGAATATGGTGGAGCATTTAAAAATTTACAAGAAGCAACTTCGAGACTGAGCATTGCTATTCCCATAGCTTTAGTAATCATACTTATATTATTGTATACAACCTTTAAAAGCTTTAAAGATGCAATATTAATTTTTACATCCGTACCCCTGGCTTCCATAGGAGGAATTATAGCTTTATGGATACGTGAATTGCCGTTCAGCATTTCAGCAGGAATAGGTTTTATCGCCCTTTTTGGAGTTGCTGTCTTAAATGGAATCGTGTTAGTAAGTGAATTAAATAGACTGAAAAATTCAGGCAACTATATTTCTCTCAAAGAAATAATTAAAAAAGGAGGACTAAACCGTCTGCGTCCAGTGGTTATAACGGCAATGGTTGCAACCTTAGGCTTTATTCCAATGGCCATGTCAACATCAAACGGAGCAGAGGTACAAAGACCCTTGGCTACTGTAGTTATTGGAGGATTAGTAACCTCAACTTTATTAACCTTACTCGTTATTCCGGCTTTAAATTATGTTTTTGAAAATAAAAATTTTCAAAAGAATATAAATGTAAAAAAAATGCTAACTATACTAGTTTTTTTAGGCAGTATTGGCTCAGTGAGTGCTCAAAAAAAAGTTTCTCTTTCCTACCTTGTAGAAAGAGCTTATAAAGAAAATAGAGAGCTTAAATCCAGTCAATTGCAAATACAGAAAGAAAAAATTGAAAAAAAATATGCCTATACATTCAATTCTACTTCAATGACTATCGGTTTTGGACAATTCAACAGTAAAGATGCTGATTATCAATGGGAAGTGTCACAAGATTTAGGAAATCTATTTTCACAAACTAAAAAAAAGAGCCTCATTGATAGCCGGTTAGAATGGTTAACGGCTAAATCTAACTTACAAAAACATATAATAACCTATCAATTAGAACAATTATATAATAAATGGATTTATATCTTAGAAAAGAATAATTTATTTACCCGAATAGATTCCATATATAGAGAAGGATTAAAGAAAGCTGAATTAAAATATGTAAAAGGAGAGACGGATTATATGGAAAAACAATTTTTTAAGGCAGAATTAGAACAAGTAATTCAGCAAAAGACTATAAATGAGCAAGAAAATATGGAAGTTGAAAATAAGATATATTCATTATGTGGAATAAGTGCTGATGAAAATATAGTACCTCTTGAATCATTTAAAAAATTAGAAAATAATCCCTTGACGGATAGTTTGAATAATCTATACTTGGATGAATTAGATAAAGAGCTGCATGTTAATAACAAAACATTGATTCTGGAAAAAGCCAAAAAATTACCTGAATTTTCAATTGGCGGATTAATGCAAAGCATTGAACACAAAACCAGTTATTTTGCGGGTGTGGTTAATATAAGCATTCCCTTATTTAACAATGTTTATAAAAAAATTAAAGAACAGACTCTTCTTGAAAATAACAATGTTGAATTTAAAAAAAAGGAGATAACACGAAATTTAAATTTAAGAATCAGGCAATTAAAAAAGCAGCAAAAATATTTAGATAAGGAATTAAGCATATTTGGAACTTCACATTCAGAAGAACTACAAAAAATGATAAAAATAGCGACGATTAAATACCAATATGGTGAAATAGACTATTTGCAATATTGCAGTATATTAAAATCTTCTATAGATGCTCAAACCACCTATTTAGATTTATTGAACAACTACAATCAAACCTTAATTGAGCTAAACTATTTAACACAATCCAATTAATTTATCCATCATGAAAATAATAACTCATATAATACTATTTTTTATTTCAATATTGCTTAGTTATTCCTGTTCATCCAAAAATAAAGAAAACTCTATCGAAAATGAATCCCGTGTACATTCAGGAATTACCTTGAGCGAAGAACAGATTAAAACCAATGATATAAAATTCGGTACTGCAGAATTACGTCCCATTGAATCCAAAATTATGGTTACCGGTGTCATACATGCCTTGCCTCAAAATAAGGCATCTATACATAGTAAAGTAGATGGATTTATTGGAAAAATAAACTTCATAACCGGTGATTTCGTTCGTAAGGGGCAAGAATTGGCAACGGTAAATAATCCTTCATTCATCTCTTTGCAAAAACAATTTCTAGAGAGTTATTATACAATGAACTTAGCTTATAAGGATTATCAGCGAAAAAATGCCCTATTAGAAAGTGATGCAATTAGCAGAAAATTGTATGAACAATCTTTAGCAACATATCAAGTTTCAACTGCAGAATATGAAAGTCTGAAATCTGAATTACAATTACTGGGATTTTCTCCTGCCACTATAATTAAAACAGGAAAAATTAATCCGGAATTAAAAATTATAAGTCCTTTAAGCGGATTTATTCAAGCAAAGGAAATTTCTCCCGGTAAACAAATAACAACTACAGAAGAATTATTCTTAATAATAAATCAGGAAAAATTACATGTAGAATTAAATGTTCCCGCAAAATATGCTTCAACTCTTTTTGTAGGACAAAAAATTGAATTCACTTTGCCTGAAATTTCAGATACCTTACAAGGAACAATTCACATCATAGGAAAAGTAACAAGTACCGAAAACAACACCATACAGGTTCATGCAGATATTCAAACAAAATTGCCTGACACAAATTTCTATGAAAATCGATTTGTAAATGCATATATAATTAATAAAAGTAAAGAAGTGCTAACTGTACCTAAAGAGGCAGTATATGAAGAAGAAGGTAAAAATTATGTATTTATTAGAAAAAATAATCAAATAGAACAAAAAGAAGTACTAATTGGAAATTCAAATAATAATTTTGTGGAAGTGATTAATTTAGATCCTCATCAAGAACTTGTAATTTCAGGGGTTTATTATCTACAATCCGGAGAAATGGAATCCGGACATAATCACTGATTAAAAAATTACTAAACTTATTGAATAAATAATAAAAATCAATCATTTGGTTATGGCAAGTTAATAAACACAACTTGGCATAATTAAATGATCAATAACATCCAATTATGAAAATAGTTTTTTTTAATGGCTAAATTTAAAAAAACTAAATAAAAAATTTATCTTAAGTAGTTGTTAATTAAATATTTAAGTTTCTTTTATGATTTAATATTTCCTTAAAAATAGCAGTATTTGTAATTTTGTTATATATGAATGAACAAATTATCAATAAACTCGCAACTTTAGCAGAATCAGCTAAATATGATGTTTCTTGTTCCTCAAGTGGAGTTGGAAGAAAGAGTAAAGTCGGAGGTATAGGCTCAACTTCATCTTCAGGAATTTGTCATACATTTACTGAAGATGGACGATGTGTTTCCTTATTAAAAATTATGATGACCAATTATTGCATGTACGATTGTGCCTACTGCATTAGTCGTAAAAGCAATGATATAAAAAGAGCTTCGTTTAGCGTTAAGGAATTGGTGGAATTAACCCTTGAATTTTATAAAAGGAATTACATAGAAGGCTTATTCTTAAGTTCAGGAGTGGTTAAAAGTCCGGATCATACAATGGAGAGAATGGTGCGGGTAATTAAAGAACTCCGAACGGTTCATAAATACAATGGATATATCCATATGAAAAGCATCCCTGGCGCCAGTAAAGAATTAGTTACACAAGCCGGATTGTATGCAGACAGGCTCAGCGTAAATATTGAAATACCCACAGAAAAAAATCTCAAATTTTTAGCTCCCGAAAAAGACCATAAAAGTGTCTTTGCTCCTATGAAGTACATTCAAAACGGGGTATTAGAATATAAAGAAGAAAAGAAAAAATATAAATCTATTCCTAAATTCACCCCTGCCGGGCAGAGTACACAAATGATTATCGGAGCAACTAATGAAACCGATCAGGATATATTGAAAGTTTCTTCACTTTTATATATGCAATCAAGCATGAGAAGAGTGTATTATTCGGGATTCATACCGGTCAATCCTCATGATAACAGACTTCCTGCTTTACAACAAGCGCCTTTAGTAAGAGAAAATCGATTATATCAGGCGGATTGGTTAATGAGATTTTATCATTTCACGGCTGATGAAATAATTGATGATACAAACCCAAACCTTGATTTGGAAGTAGATCCAAAATTATCCTGGGCTCTTCGTCATCCCGAAATGTTTCCTGTTGATGTAAATACAGCAGAATACAGGCAAATAGTACGAGTGCCCGGCATCGGAATTAAATCGGCTAAATTGATTATAGCCTCCCGTAAGTTTGGTAAATTAGATAGGTATCAACTAAAAAAAATAGGTGTTATCATAAAAAGAGCCCAATATTTTATTACCTGTAGAGATTCGTCAGGAACAACAATTAATGAATTAAAGCCTGAATTCGTAAAAAAAATACTTGTAAATAAAAAACATACTTCCCAAAACACCAATCAAATATCTTTGATTTTCCCTTAAAAAAAGCTATTAAAATTATGATAATATTCTCTTACGATAAATCGTTGGATGGACTTTTATGTGTAATTTATGAAGCATACGAAAGAAAAATTTTTCCTGAACTATTAATTCAATCAGGAGAAATACCCCCGTTGTTCGTTGATCAATTACTTGAAATACAAACGCGAGATGAAATTGTTAGTAAAACTTGGGCATATTTAGAGAAAAAGATGTCTAAAGAATCCCTCAATATGATGCAAGCTGTATGGTTGTCAGAACAAGACGATAGAGATTGGCTGCTATACAAATTTATTAAAAAAGCTATTGATACAAAATTTACTGGACATACTGATTTTGGGGATGAAGTTATTATAATTATTCATAATTTGGCTAAAAAAGTATATAAAGAAGGTTATAATTGGAAACAATTTGTAAGATTTAAAAAGTCGAAAGACGGAATTTATTTTGCTCCCGTATATCCAATTTATAATAGTTTACCATTGGCGATTCCTCATTTTAAAGATCGATTTTCTTCACAGTCTTGGATTATTTATGATTTAAACCGCAATTATGGATTTTATTATGATGGAAAAGTAGTGATTGAAATGACTTTGGAAAATGATAATGAATATTTTAATTCAGATCAACCTAACGAAAAATTATTAGATTCAAAAGAAATTTTATTTCAAGAATCGTGGAAAAAATACTTTCAAGCTTTATCTATAAAAGAAAGAATTAATTTGAAACTACAAAAACAACATATGCCTAAAAGGTATTGGAAATATCTCACAGAAATGCAATAAATATAAAAAGGTATTTGAACTCTAATTTTTTAGGTCATATATAAATTGAAAAAGAGAAAGCATTCTATTTTAAGAATAACACATATATTCAATTTCATTTCAGAAAATGTAAACAAGTTTTTAATAGACAGATGAAGAATTACGTAATACATACGGAATTTTAAACCTGGCAAAAGTGGTATAAGTCATAAGTTAATTTTCAAAAAATTATCAAACCTATTTATATCATATTGAATTATTAAGAAATAAAAATCTTTTTTAAACAAAAAACTACCTGCAAAGCAGGTAGTTTTTATAGTGTAATTAAAAATTATTTTATGAAAAAATTAGAAATTATATGAAAGTTGAAGTTTAAAATTTCTAGGATCGATTTGATTAATATAACCTCCTCTATAATAAGAAGTATAACCAATTTTGTCGAATATATTATTAAAGAAGAATTTCAAACCAACTTTTTTATACGTGTATCCCAATTGAGCATTAACAGTTGTATAATCCGGCATGTTGAAAGGTTTAATGCCCGGTGTTGAACCGTGTCCATCTGCTCTTAAATTTGAACTGTAGTCATTAATTGGGCGATCTCCCACATAATAAACACCTACACCCAAAACAAGATTTTTTAATGTTCCTCGGTTAAATAAATATTGTACCCATCCGTTAGCGGTAGAATAAGGAGCATTCATTGGTCTGGAACCGTTTACATAAGCAACGCTGTTTTTATATTGAACATCTGAATAAGAATATCCTAAAATTACTTGTAAATTTTCCAAAATATGCCCGTTTGCCTCAATTTCAACACCGTTTCTTCGTAAATCACCTGCTTTAGAGTAAAAGCCTGTTCCCACTCCATTTTCGTATATCTGATATGAAATATCATTATTCTTAATAAAGTAATAGGTTACATTGAAATCTAATTTTTTATTAAACCAATCAGATTTTACTCCAACTTCAAATTGGTTGGTAACTGAAGATCCAATAGTCCCTCCATCTTTAGTAGGATTACTTGCTGAACGCAAATTGGTTGTAGTAGCATAATTACCAAAAAGACTTATATTTTTTACCGGACTAACCATAATTCCTACAAAAGGATCCCATGCTTCATTAGCAGCTCCTATATTGGGTTTTTTAGCATCTTGACTATAACGTAATCCAACATTGGCTCTTATATATTCATTGATTTCAACAGCATCTTGAATCATAATACCATAAACTTCAGATTCGCTGGAGCTGGTAGAAGCTATGGCATCAAAAGATGATTTATTGAATCCCTTAGGTAATACGTTAGGTATTTTGTCAAATATATTAATAACGTCTACTTCAATGGATCTGTCAATAAGAGGCAAACCGGTTTTTGGATCTAATATAACTTTACCGTCTTTATCTTTTCTGTATTTTCCGTGAGTGGTAGAATTCGTATTATTGATCTTATAATCAAATCCTGTCTGAAAAGTATGTTTTACCTTACCGGTATATAAATTTTTTCCAATTAAATCAATCTGAATCACTTTGTTTTTATCTTCACTTTCAGACCAAGTTAGATTTCTTGTACGTCTTAAAAAATCCGAAACTTTTTTACCGGTAGCTTTATCAGTAAAAGTATAAGGACTAGCTAAAGAACCTAATCCATAGGTTTCTTCGTTATTTATAGAGGCCGCATATAAGGCACGTAAACTTAATACTTCATTTAATTTTCGTACAATTTTGGCGCTATAGGTAGTAGTCCTAGTATTTTGATTATCCGTTGTCCAACCAAAAAATTTATGGGTAGTATCTAATAAATTATTTTTATCGGCATCAGTTGAATTTACAGTACCTCTGTCTGGAGTTATATTGTTATTGATATAATCCATTTCTAAAGTAACAGTCGTTCTATCATCCGGTCTCCATTCAAAAGAAGGATTTATATAAACTCTATTATTGTCAACTCTTGGTTTATAGCTGTCCGCTCTTTGATATGCACCATTTAAACGAAATGCAGCAGTACCTTTTTTGTCCAAAATGGTTTGATAATCAAAAGTTGGTCGAAATAACCCCCAGCTTCCGGTTTCAATAGCAACATTTCCTCCGGTTAAAAATAATGGTGTCTTAGTAACTACATTAATTACACCCCCCGGACTTCCTAATCCGTTACCAATACCTTGAGTTATAGCCGCTGATCCACGTAAAACTTGAATGCTTGATACCCCTTGCATATCTGTCAACAAAGACGCAGAACGAAAATCAGAATCAACCTGAACTCCGTTTTTCAACACAGGAGTTCCACGATATCCTCTGATAGACATACTTTCCGAAGAGCCTCCATAAGTACCGAATAAGTTAACCCCCGGAACATTTCTAACTGCATCGGTTATAGTAAGAGCACCCTGTTCGTTAATAATTTCACTGGAAATTACGGAGATATTTTGTGGTAATTCTCTCGGAGCAACCGGTAAACGAGTTATCATGTCTAAACCATGTATTTGTTTAGTTCCGTATATAGTAACATCATCAATATCTCCTTTACCGTATAATGTTATATTAATTTCTTTTACCTCATCAGGGTTGAGAATAAAGGATTCGTTATAATCATTGAATTTAGGAGAAGAAATGGTCAATTTATGAAATCCATCACTTAATCCCGATATTTCAAAAAAACCGGTTTGATTGTCGATCTCAGAAATTTTTTCACCGTCAATGTAGAGAGTTGCTTTTTTTATCGGTTTATCTTCTACATCAAATAAATATCCTTTGATCCCTGATGTATATTGCGCTAATAGAAGCTGCCCTAAACATAAAAGAACAAAAGCTATGTATGTTTTTTTCATAATAATTTTTATTTTTAGGCAAATATAATTTTAATTTAGACCAATTACAAATAAAAAGGATGTTTTATATTATCTTTTTTTGTAAACAGTTAAAATATAATAAGATATATGTTTTTTTAAGGGTTTTTTAATATGAATAAAATAAGGACTAATTAGGTGATGTTTACAGGTTTAAATAGAGATCAACTCTAAAAAATATATTAACTTTGCAATCTAAATTAGAAAGTATAATAAATTAGAAAGGATGAGTTTACCTATAGATTATGTTCCGGTACTTATACAGGTTGCAGTTGCTTTGGGTTTCAGTGTGATAGCGCTGGTCGGTTCAGCAATGTTAGGTTCGAGAGTACACGGTAAAGTTAAGGATGATACCTTTGAATGCGGGATTGCTTATGAAGGTGATGCCCGTTCGCCTTTTTCAGTTAAATATTTTTTAACAGCAATATTATTTGTACTATTTGATATTGAAATTATCTTCTTTTATCCTTATGCGTTGAACATCAGAGATTTTGGGGTTGAAGGCTTTTTAGCAGTATTAACCTTTATCTCGGTTTTTCTTTTAGGATTCGTATATGTAGTTAAAAAAGGAGCATTAGACTGGGAAAAATAGGAATAAAATATCTATTTTAAATATTTTTTAAAAAAGACATGGCAGAAAAAAAAGTTAAGATTGTTGATGCTCCTGAAGGAGTAAGTGGGCCCGGATATTTTGCCGGAAGTTTTGATAAAATTATAGGATTGGCAAGGTCATATTCTTTATGGCCGTTACCGTTTGCTACCTCTTGTTGTGGAATTGAGTTTATGGCTATACAAGCTGCCAATTATGATTTATCGCGTTTTGGGGCAGAAAACATGTGTTTTTCGCCAAGACAGGCAGACCTTTTAATGGTTTGCGGAACGATATCCAAAAAATTAGCTCCGGTTTTAAAACGTGTATACACTCAAATGGCAGAACCTAAATGGGTAATGGCTGTCGGAGCTTGTGCTTCCAGCGGTGGAATTTTTGATACCTATTCTGTATTGCAAGGAATAGATAAAGTTATACCTGTTGATGTATACGTACCCGGTTGTCCTCCAAGACCCGAACAAATTATAGAAGGTTTTATGCAGATACAAGAAATAGCTAGAAATGAAAGCTTACGAAGAAGAGAATCTGCTGAATATAAAGAGTTGTTAAAATCCTATGAAATATCGTAATCATGGAAGGAAAAATTATAGATAATCAATTGGTATTGCAACTCATATCTGATGAGTTTGGTGATGGTATTATAAGGGCATACGAGCCGGATGGAATTTTAACCATTGAAATAAAAAAAGATATTGTGCTTTCCTTACTAACATTTATTAAAAATCATGAGATAAAAATTGATTTTTTAACTGATGTGTGTGGAATACATTATCCCGATAATAAAGGATCGGAATTAGGAGTTATTTACCATCTTCATAGTTTCATAAACAACTTTAGAATACGAATTAAAGCATTCTTTTCTATTGAGAATCCTGAAATTGATTCGGTTACCTCAATTTATTCTGCAGCTAACTGGCAGGAAAGAGAGACTTTTGATTTTTACGGAATAGTATTTAAAGGACATCCTAATTTAACAAGGATTTTAAACAGGGATGATATGGACTATCATCCGCTTTTAAAACAATATACGCTGGAAGATACTACCCGTACGGATAAGAATGATGCCATGTTCGGCAGATAATTAGTAAATTAAAAAAGTTAGAATTAAAAAATGTCTAAACAAAAAAATATAAGTGATTTGGTCGATTTATCCAATACAGTAGACAAATACATTGTGAAGGAACAAGTCGATGGAGAATTACAAAAAATAAATTTAGGACCAACACACCCATCTACCCATGGTATTTTTGAAAATAAAATATTAATGGATGGGGAAAGGATTGTTTCAGCAAAATCAACCGTTGGATATATTCACCGTGCATTTGAAAAAATCTCTGAAAGAAGAACATATTCTCAAATAACCACCTTAACCGATAGACTTAATTATTGCTCTTCTCCCATAAATAATATGGGATGGCATATGACCATGGAAAAATTTTTGGGCGTGAAAGTATCCAAAAAGATTGATTATATGCGTATCATTATTATGGAGTTGGCAAGAATTGCGGACCATTTGGTTTGCGATTCAGTAATGGGAGTTGATACAGGTGCTTTAACCGGATTTACTTATGTATTTCAGGATAGAGAAAAGATATATGACCTCTATGAACAGGTTTGCGGAGCTCGAATGACTACCAATATTGGAAGAATTGGAGGGTTTGAGCGTGATTTTAGTCCAAAATTCCATCAATTAATAAAAGAATTTATTGCAGAATTTCCAAAAAGATTGGAAGAATTCGCTAAATTATTGGAAAGAAATCGAATCTTTATGGACCGTACGATCGGGGTAGGAGGTATTTCAGCTGAAAGAGCTTTGAATTATGGATTTACCGGTCCGAACTTACGAGCAGCAGGGGTAGATTATGATGTGAGAGTCATGAGCCCTTATTCTTCATATGATGACTTTGATTTTATTATTCCTATAGGGACTTCAGGAGATGCTTACGATCGTTTCATGGTTCGTTTGCAAGAAATGAGGGAAAGTTTCAAATTGGTTAAAAATGCTTATGAAAATTTACCTGAAGGTAATTATCATGTAGAGGTTCCCGAATATTATCTACCGGATAAGCCGGATGTTTATACCAGTATGGAAGCTCTTATCTATCATTTTAAAATTATCATGGGAGAAACAGATATTCCAACCGGTGAAGTTTTTCATTCAGTTGAAGGAGGAAATGGTGAATTAGGATTTTATATGGTTAGTGACGGAGGGAGAAGTCCTTATAGATTACATTTTAGAAGACCTTGCTTTATTTACTATCAAGCCTATCCTGAATTAATTAAAGATCAAATGCTGTCTGATGCTATCATTACGTTAGGAAGTTTAAACGTGATTGCGGGTGAACTAGATGCATAAAAGTTACTTAACACAAAATTAAATTAATATAAATTATTGAAACTCTCATTTTTGAGAGTTTTTTTATGTAATTATACTAATATAATAATATTTAAAATTTATTTGTAGACGATTTTGTAAAAATAATTATAAAATAGTAATATTTTTAAAATTTTATATTTTTCAAATAATTATAAAAAATATATGGTTTAATATATAAGATAGAGAAATAAGAGAGTTAGATTAAAATTTAATATTTTTGTTAGATAAATATTTTGTAAGTAAAACAAATATGAAAATTTCTATCTACTCAAATTTTTTTAATTGGAGCATAATAATCTTATTTATAGCATCGCTTATCCCTCTTTTAATATTAAGTTTCTATACAGAACCAATTCTCGATGATTATGTATATGCGTTAAAGCTAAGACATAAAAGTTTTTTAGAGGTACAAATTAATGATTATATGAATTGGGGGAGTAGATATACATCTACTGGTTTACTTATTACTGATCCAATTTATTTTGGATGGTTTGATGGATATCGTATTATTTCTTTTTTAATGATATTTCTTTTTGTTATCGGTTCTTATTTCATGTTTTATCAAATTACACTAAATAAAAAATTTACTTTAATTTTATTATCTACTTTTTGTTTTACTTATTTTTTTATGTTGCCAGAAATTACTTCTGCATTCTATTGGTTAGCAGGTTCAGCAACATATCATTTGGGAAATATTTTATCTTTATTTTTTATTGGAATTATAATAAAACTTTATAGAAATCATAATTTAATTTACAAAATATTATCATTTTTAATAATATTTTTAATTATTGGATGTAATGAAATTTCCATGATATATTTGGATATTTTTATATTTTTATTAATTTCATGTAGTTATTACAATAGTAAAAAAATTAATTCATTTTATTTAAGTTTACTAATATTCGCTGGGATTTTAACCATGTATATTTTGGTATCTCCAGGAAACAAATTCAGATCTTCAACTACTGCTCAATATCATTTGTCTTTAGTTAATTGTATAATAAGCATGTTATGGAAGACTACTGTAATAATTATAAGATATTTTATAATAGTATTTTCAATTCATCTATTAGTGCTTTATAATTTAAGAAATTGGCTTAAAAATATTGATCTACCTTTTTTAAAATTTTCAAATATATTTTATATTATTACCTTTTTGATATTTATGTTTTTAGGTTCTTTTCCTAGTTTATGGTCGGTAGGATTTTTTCCACCGTTACGAACCGTAAATGTGATTTTCTTTGCTATGAATATATTGTCTATGCTCATTGCCTATAAAATTGTAACCTTACCTTTTTTTAACACCATCAAATTTTCACCTTATACCTTATTAGCAATTTTATTATTAATAGTCTTTAGTTATACATTTACTATACGAGATAAGAATATTTACAATTTTTCTAATAATCTTTATAATTCATATAAGGATGTATTAACTGGAAATATGATAAAGTATAAAGAAGAGATGAAAGAAAGATACGAAACCATTAGTAGTTCTAAAAAAGATACTGTTTTTGTTAAACCAATTAAAAATATACCTAAAACAATTTTAAGAAGTGATCTTAAAGAAACAAACAACCACTTTTACAATCAAAATATGGCCATTTTTTTTGGTAAAAAAGCTATAATATTACGAAGAACTAATGCTGATAATTAATAATTTAACATAAAAATAGTATTAAACGATATTCCTAAAGAATAATAAGATAATATAATTAATAGGTTTTATTTTTGTGAATATTCCTAAAATATATTATAAAAATTCCATAATTAAATCAATCATTATATTACAATTTAAACGTATTCAGTTTAGGAAAAATTTCTAGCCTAATGAGATAAGATAATTGTTAAATTAATAACAATTACTTACGAATACAATAGATCTATTTTAATTAAATACGTTTTTAAATAAAAAGACTAATATAATTGATTTTATATAGTATTACCCTTATTTTTGATGTTTATATAAATAAAATATTTATGAAGGCACCGGTAGCAAAAAAAAATCCTAAAAAATTAATTACTCATAACGATATTCGAATTGATAATTATTATTGGCTTAACGATAGAGAAAACCCTGAAGTAATAAAATATTTGGAGGAAGAAAATGCTTATACAAAAGAGCAGATGAAATCTACCGATTTATTGCAAAAAAAATTATTTGAGGAAATGAAGTACAGGATAAAAGAAGATGATGAGTCCGTTCCCTATAAATTCAATCAATATTGGTATACCACCAAATACATAAAAGGGGGAGAATATCCTCTCTATATAAGAAAAAAGGACTCTTTAGAAGCCAAAGAAGAAATCATGTTTGATGTCAATGAGATGGCCAAAGGATATAAATTTTACCAAATTGGAAGTGTTAACGTTAGTCCGGATAATACCATGGCTTGTTATTCAGTTGATACAGTGAGTCGAAGAATATATACCATTCAAATAAAAAATTTGGTAACCGGCAAAATACTTTCCGATGAATTAAAAGATACCACAGGAAATGTAGTATGGGCCAATGATAACCGAACCATTTTTTATTCCGTACAAGACCCTAAAACTTTACGTTCATCTAAAATATATAAACATATTTTAGGAACTTCTCAAGAGGAAGACCTTTTGGTCTTTGAAGAACATGACGAAACATTTAATGTCTATGTAACCAAAACTAAATCCTTACAATATATTGTAATAGCCTCCGGAAGTACCTTAACAGATGAATATAGATTTATTCCTGCCGATCATCCCGAAGCTGAATGGAAAATATTTCAAGAAAGGATTAGGGGAGTGGAATATTCCTTTGATCATTATGAAGGATTTTTTTATATTCTTACGAACAAAGACGGGGCAACTAATTTTAAATTAATGAAGACCCCAATAACAGATACTTCAATTGAAAATTGGATTGAAGTAATACCACACAATAAGGAAATTTTATTGGAGGGGTTTGAACTATTCAAAAATTATTTAGTAACTGAAGAACGAGAAAGAGGGTTAACTCATATAAAAATTAAGAGTTGGGATAATTTAATTAATTATGAGATACCTTTCGAAGAAGAAGTTTATACAGTAGGAACTTCTGTAAACAGAGATTTCGATACGGATATTATCAGATATCGTTATACTTCAATGACCACCCCGTGGAGCGATATTGATTTTAATATGCGCACCAAAGAAAAAAAGGTTTTAAAAGAGCAAGAAGTTTTGGGTAATTTTAATAAAGATAACTATGTTACTAAAAGAATTTGGGCTCAAGCTCGAGACGGAGTACAAATCCCTTTATCTTTAGTAATGAAGAAAGACACTCAGCCATCTAAAAATACCCCTTTGTTATTATATGCTTATGGATCCTATGGATATTCAATGGATGCAACATTTAGCTCCATACGGTTATCCTTGTTAGATCGGGGCTTTATTTATGTAATTGCTCACGTGAGAGGTGGAGAAGATTTAGGAAGGCCTTGGTATGAAAATGGAAAAATGTTAAAAAAGAAAAACACATTTTACGATTTTATAGACTGTGCTGAATATTTAATCAAAAAAGAATATACATCGTCTAATCATTTATATGCCAATGGAGGTAGTGCCGGTGGATTATTAATAGGAGCAGTTATTAACTATGCCCCCAAACTATTTCATGGAGTAGTGGCAGATGTACCGTTTGTAGATGTAGTTACAACTATGTTAGATGACAGTATTCCCTTAACGACAGGAGAATACGATGAATGGGGAAATCCGAATCAACTAGAATACTATAATTATATGAAATCGTATTCACCCTATGATAATGTTGAAAATAAAGAATATCCCAATATGTTGGTAACAACCGGCTTACATGATTCTCAAGTACAATACTGGGAACCGGCCAAATGGGTGGCAAAACTCAGAGATATGAAAACAGATTCTAACCTTTTATTACTTCAAACTAATATGGATGCAGGGCATGGAGGATCTAGCGGACGTTTTGAATCCTTAAAAGAAGTAGCCTTAGAATATGCCTTTTATTTATATTTAGAAAATAAATTAAACTAGTAAATGACTTTAGGAAATTTGAAAAATGATTTAATTATTTTTTAAATTTCCTTACCTAATTCCAATATAATTTTTTTATAGATATTTATATATAGGCGAGTGGTAAATATAAGTTTACTTATAGGTAAAAAATAATTAATAAATAATTTTTTGGATTTTACTAATATGAAAATAATTGCAAATTGAAGAAATAAGTAGAGGTAATTTAGTGTTTTCTTTCAATAACGTATTTAAGCATCAATTCCAACGAATCTCTATTTTCATTTTTTGGAAAATTAACTAAAATATCGAGCGCTTTTTGCTTATATTCATTCATCTTATCAATCGTATAATTAATCCCCCCGTTTTCCTTTACAAATTTGATTATTTCAGCAACTCTTTTTTTATCTTTATTGTGATTTTTAATGGAATTTATCAACCATTTTTTATTCTCTTTACTTGCGTTGTTAAGCACATAAATTAATGGAAGCGTCATTTTTCTTTCTTGAATATCAATACCGACCGGTTTTCCAATTAAGTTAGTACTTGTATAATCAAACAAATCATCTTTTATTTGAAACGCAATTCCGGTATATTCTCCAAAAAGGCGAAGTTTTTCGGAATTTTCATCCGAAGCATAGGTAGAACGTGCTCCGGATTCACAACACGCAGATATTAATACAGCCGTTTTTTGACGTATAATTTCAAAATAGACCTCTTCCGTAATATCAAGTTTTCTACTTTTTTCCAGTTGCAGCAGTTCTCCCTCAGACATCTCTCGTATAGTTCTGGAAATAATAGATAATAAATCAAAATCTTGATTATCAGTAGCTAATAATACACTTTTTGATAGAAGATAATCGCCCACTAAAACAGCAATTTTATTTTTCCATAAAGCATTTATTGAAAAAAAACCTCGTCTCATGTAGCTTTCATCTACTACATCGTCATGAACAAGAGTGGCTGTATGGATAAGTTCGATCAATGAAGCTGCTCGATATGTTTTATCCGTTACATTACCGGTAAGCTTAGCAGTTAAAAAAACAAACATGGGGCGCATTTGCTTACCTTTTCTTCTAACTATAAACTGGGTGATTCTATCCAATAAGGGAACTTTACTTTTCATGGATTCATAGAACCTTTTTTCGAAAAGCTTCATTTCATCAGCTATTGGAATTTTAATTTGTTCAGTAACTTTGGACATTAGGTTTCAAAAATAATCAAATTTTACATATTTTAATTTGAAATTTCCATTTTATTTTATAAAGAAGAGGTAAAAAGATAATTAAAATAAAGGTTATATACTAAAAATAAGTTAATAACAAAATAAAGAGTATAAACATAAAAAGAATTATTATCTTTGTTGCTTGAGAAGATACATAATATTGCAGAGGATAATGCAACAAAATGACTTTATTTCACGTTTAAAGCAATTATGCAATTACGTGAAATAATATTAAATTAAAATGAAAAAAGTTTTCTTACTGGTTATTCTGATTTGTACTTGTTGTTTAATGCATATAAAAGCTCAACGTAATGAAGTAGGAATATCTATTGGAAGAGCCAATATAATTGGTGATATAGGTAAAACCGATTATATTGAAATATTTCCTATGGATAGGTATAGAATTCCAATTTCTCTAGGAGTACTTTATAGGTATAATTTAGATAATAGACAAAGTTTACGTTTAAATTTAATTTATAACAGAGTCTATTTTGACGATGAGAAAGCAAGTGAAGATTATAGATTTAAAAGAAAAATATCAGGAAGTAATACCATTTTTGAAACCTCAGTTTTATTTGAATATTATTTCTTTGATATTAATGATATAAAATATTCAGGTTCTTCTCCATATATATTTGCCGGAGTGGGCGGATATGGGTTTTATGATAGGAAATATACAATCAATCATACGAGAGCTAAAAATTATGATGGTTCTTACAGGGATCCTTTAAATTTTCAAGATTTTGTAACAGAAGAAAATTATAAGAAATCTATGAAATTCGATTTTAATATTCCTTTTGGCGTGGGATATAAATTTAAAATTAAATACGATTGGTTATTATCTCTTGAAATAGGAGCAAGATATACATTCCAGGATAATCTTGATTATAGTTCTATAAAAAACAAAAATATAACTATAAACATAGATCCTCAATTAAATAATATAAGTACTGTAGACCCTAAGCTTAAAGATGAGATAAATAGAAGAAATGCTAAAATCATAGGAAAACATCAAACAGGTAATACATATAAAAGTAACGATTGGTATTTAATATGGGGGATAAATCTTACTTACACATTTGGAAGACCTCCATGTTATTGTTATTAAATTATAATTATTAATGTCTAAAAAAGATATATTTATAGAAGAAAATAAAATGCCTAAACACGTTGCCATTATTATGGATGGTAATGGAAGATGGGCTAAAAAAAGAGGTATGATTCGTAGTCTTGGCCATCAAAATGCTATTAAAGCAGTTCGAGAGGCGATTGAATTTTGTGAAGAAGCAAATATTCCTTACCTTACCTTATATGCTTTTTCAACAGAAAATTGGAATAGACCCATTTTAGAAGTGAATTCTTTGATGAGTCTATTGATTAACACTATAAAAAAAGAAACAAAAAAATTAAAAGAAAAAGGCATTAGAGTTAAAGTTATCGGCAATATTGATAAATTTCCAACTAACGTCCGAGAGGAATTAATCCTGCTTACCACAGATACATGCAATAATCAAAGGGGCACATTGACATTGGCATTAAGTTATGGGGCTAAAAATGAAATTCTCGATGCTGCCAAAAAAATTGCTCTGGATTATTCAAATAACGAAATATCTTTGGAACAATTAAATGAAGATACCTTTAATCAATATTTATATACAAACGATCTACCGGATGTAGATCTTCTCATTAGAACGAGTGGAGAGCAAAGAATAAGTAATTTTTTACTTTGGCAAATAGCATATGCAGAATTATATTTTACAGATACATTATGGCCTGATTTTAATAAAGAAGAATTTTTAAAAGCATTAGATTTTTATCAGAGCAGAGAAAGAAGATTCGGGAAAATAAGTGAACAATTAAAAGTAAAGTAAAAGAAGTAAAAAGTGTACATGAAGAAATTATTAGCGGCCGTTTTATTCTCAGTAAACATATTTATATTTGGTCAGGTTGCAGACAGTGTTCAAATATCACCACAAGAACCAAAGGCTGATGTTCAAAAAGATATAGACCCTATTAAAAAAGACGATTCTGCTTTACGTATTAAAGAAATCAAAATTACCGGAACCGATAAATATTCTAAGAATCAAATCATGAGGTATACGGGGTTGTATGAAGGAGATTTTGTGGAAATACCGGGAATGCAAATTAACACGGCAGTCAAAAAACTTTGGGATTCTAAGCTTTTCGCTAACGTAGAAATTTTTTTAACTAAAGTAATCAACAATGAGGTGTACCTTCGTATAAATTTGGTAGCACTTCCGGATTTAGGTACTGTAAAATTTCATGGAATTAGTAAATCTAAAGGCGAAAAGTTGATAAAAGACAATGGTCTTAAAACAAAGGCTAAAATTACCGATGATCTGCGTTCTAAACTTCAAAACTCCATAAGAAATGAATATACAGATAAAGGATTTCCGGATGCCAAAGCAATAATAAAAGAATCGACCAATCCAACAGATCCTAACTTAGTCAATTGGAATGTAACTATAGATAAAGGTCCTAGAGTTAAAGTTAAAACAATTAAAATAGAAGGAACTAAAGTATTAAAAGCTTCAACCGTCAGATCACGAGCTTTCAAAAATACTAAACAAAAAAGATTTTATCGCTTTTGGAAGAAATCAAAATATGTTCCTGAAAAATACCTGGAAGATTTAAATAGAGTTGTTGAAACTTTTCAATCGTATGGATTTAGAGACGCAAAAATAACTTCAGATACTGTACTCAGAGCCAATAAAAAGAATTTTGATATAGATGTTCATGTATCAGAAGGAAAAAGATATTATCTGGGAAATGTAACTTTCTCCGGAAATTCTGCATATTCTAGTGAGACACTTTCAAAAGTTATCGGATATAAAAAAGGAGAACCCTATGATGCAGTAGGTTTCAATAAAAAAGTATCAGGATCAGAAAAAAACGATGATATTTCAACACTATATTATAATAACGGGTATGTTTTTGCCAATGTAGTTCCCATTGAAAAAGCAGTTAGAAATGATACGATAGATATTGAAATTAAAATAAGAGAAGGAGAACAGGCTTATTGGGACAAAGTTACTTTCTCAGGAAATACCAAAACTCACGATCACGTGATCCAACGCTCATTGAGCACAAGACCCGGAGATCTTTTCTCAAAAGAAGATATACAAAGAACCATTATGGAATTAGCCCAAATGGGATACTTTGAAGCACAGACTTTGCGCCCTATTATTACACCGAATGTTGAAACTCGTACGGTAGACGTTAATTATAAATTAGAAGAAAAGGGAACAAACAGTCAAATAGAATTACAAGGAGGTTATGGAGGAAATCGTTTTATTGGAACTTTAGGTTTAACTTTTGGTAATTTCTCATTTAATGATTTTTTCAAGAAAAAAGCTTGGAAACCTATTCCTTCCGGTGATGGACAAAGTATATCTTTAAGAGCCCAAGCAGGAAGTAATTATCAGAATTACAGCATTTCATTCACAGAACCATGGATTACAGGTAAAAGGCCTACTTCCATGACTGTTTCTCTTTACAGCACGATATTGAATTACAATAACTATTATGCAGAAGGAAGAAACAAACTAAATATATATGGAGGTCAAGTGGGATTAACCACTCGTTTAAATTGGCCGGATAATTATTTCAGGCTTTCCTATGGTATCAATTATCAATTATACTCTTTTAGAAATTATCCGTTTAATATAGCAGATGAAAATGCCTTAGGATATACAACATGGGATAATGGAGAAAGTAACAATTTCAGTTTTTATGCAAGTTTAGGTAGATATTCAGCAGGATTTGATCCTATATTCCCTACAATGGGTTCTGAATTTGAGCTTTCAGTGAAATTTACTCCTCCATATTCCGCATTTAACAATGAAGATTACAGCAAAAAAACCGATAAGGAAAAATACAAATGGCTGGAATATTATAAAATAAAGATGAAAGCCTATTGGTATCAGGAATTAGTAGGTAAATTTGTTTTAAAAGCAGGAGGAGAATTCGGATTTTTAAGTAATTATAATTCTAAAGTAGGAATTCCTCCTTTTGAAAGATTCTATTTAGGAGGAACCGGGCTATATGGAAATAGATTTGATGGTAGAGAAATTATCCCTTTACGTGGGTATAGAGATGCTACATCCTTCGGAGGAGTTTCCGGTGAAGACATTACCCCATTAGGAGGGGGTACCTCATATTCAAGGTTTATGTTGGAATTGCGTTATCCGGTTTTATTAGGAGGAGCTACGAAAATTTATGCGTTAACATTTGCGGAAGGAGGAAATACTTGGAGCAATAATAAATCATTTAATCCGTTTGAGCTAAAAAGATCTGCCGGTTTTGGTATTAGAATTTTTATGCCACAATTCGGAATGTTAGGTTTTGATTTTGCTAAAGGATTTGATTCAACCATTAATTCAAACAGTGCCAACGGATGGGAAACCCATTTCATATTTGGTCAACAATTTTAGATGATTTTTGCTTATATTGAATTATAATAATATATTTATAGCAAAATAAAGTTTATAAAAACTTGGTATGATTTTAGAAAAGCCTTATATATAGTTACCATGAAGAAAACATTGACATATGCTCTGCTCTTGCTTTTTAGTTTTGGCATTGCTCAAAAAATGGCTTACGTAGATACGCAGTATATTTTAAAACAATTGCCGCAATATCAACAATCAGAACAAAGACTTGACCATGAAGTTAAAAAATGGCAGGAAGAGATTGTTAATAGACAATCCATGTTAGAAAAACTTCGTATTGAGTATGAGAACGAAAAAGTTTTATTAACAGAGGATCAGCAAAAGTCAAGGTTGATGTCAATTGATAGTACAGATAAGGCGCTCCATGAATTTATTGAAAAAAAATTCGGATCAAAAGGAGAATCAGTCAATCTAAGAATTAATTTGGTTAAACCTATACAAGATCAAATTTGGAATGCAATAAATGCCATAGCTATAAAAGATAAATATAATTTAATCTTAGACAAATCGTCAGATTTAATTATGGTTTATACAGATTCCAAATATGACATCACAGATAAAGTGTTGAAACAATTAGGAATTGCAACCAAAAAGAAAGAGGATAAAAATGGTAAATCATCTTCTATGATATCCAATTCAGATGAAGTTGATGACAAAGAAGTTAAAATTAAAAATGTTAAGAATTCTGATGAAACAGCAATAGATAAAAAAGATAAAGAGTCTACTAAAAAGCAACAAAAATCAGGATGGGGAAGAAAGTATGTTCCTAAAAACAAACAAACTAAAAAGGAACAAATTCAAAAAGAAGAAGTAAATGAAGTTTCTTCTGAAAAAGTAGATGAAGTTTCAGAGGTAAAAAATATAAATAACGTAAAAAGTAAAGATTATCCTAAGGAGGAAGATGTAGATGAAATAACTGCACCGGCTCCTAAGAATAAAGAAAGTAAAACAGTAAATAATAAAGAGTCTAAAACTACCATTAAATCGCAACCAAAATCAGGATATGGTAGTAAATATATACCTAAGAAAAAAACTCAAAATAATAATCAAACTAATGATAAAACAAGTAAATAATAAAATTAGAATAAAAATGAAGAAAATCACATTAGTATTCCTCTTAACTGCATTTGTTGGAGCTTTTCAATTAGTTAAAGCTCAAAATATAGCTCATGTTAATTCAATGGAATTATTAAGCCTGATGCCGGAAAAAAAAGCAGCTGATGATCAATTAAAAACATTAGCAGACCAAAAAAAGGCAGAAATTAAAAAACAAGAAGACAGTTTTTCTGCTAAGTATGAAAAAATTCAAAAAGATTTGCAAGGAAAATCACAAGCTGATCTTGAAAAAATGAAAGATCAACTTCAAAAATACGAAGAAGATTTCCAAAAAGATCAACAAAGTCTAGTAGCTTTACGAGAAGAAGCAGCAAAAGCTTTAGATAAAAAACAAGCAGATTTATATGAGCCTATTATGAAAAAAGCACAAGATGCAATTGATAGTGTTGCTAAATCTAAAGGTTACCTTTATGTTTTTGATACTTCTCAACCTTCTCTTTTATATGCTGAAGGACCAAATATTCTAAATGATGTTAAAGCTAAATTAGGAATAAAATAAGAATTAAGATAGAACAAAATAAAAGAGGCTTAATAGCCTCTTTTTTTATATATAAAAACAAAAAATTAGATTAAAACTTTAACATTTATGGTAAAGAATTTATGATGTAATAAACACCTTATATGATAATAATTTACCCAAGAAATTACACCTAAATAATTTTAAGGTAAAAAATCGATGAGTCTTTCTAAAGCCATGGCGCGAGAACCTTTCAATAAAATATTTTGCGTTGGTAGGGTATGGTTTTTAAGATATTCTCTCATGTCATTAGTTGTATGAAATTTTTGAACTCTGGTAGTCTTCGTGTTGGTAGAATAAAAATTTTCACCAACTAAATAAATAAAATCAAAATTTAACTTTTCTGCAAGATTTACAATCTTTTGATGTTCTAAAACCGATTCGCTGCCCAATTCATACATATCTCCAATAATTATAGATTTAGTTCCTTTGAAATGAGAAAAATTTTCTAAGGAGACTTCCATACTGCTCGGATTAGCATTATAGGTGTCTAATACTAAAACTACATTTTCCTTTTCTACAACTTGTGAACGTTGATTTTGAGGGGAATAATTTTCTATTCCTTTTTTAATCGTATTTATATCTATACCAAAATAAAGCCCTAAGGAAAAAGCGGCGCAAATATTTGTAAAATTGTATTGACCGGTAAGTTGAGAATTAATTACAAGGTCTTTATATTGAATGCTAACCCGATGGTTATTTTCTAATAAAGAAAATGTATATGAGCCATGAGAACCGAAAGTTATTTTTTCTATTCCTTGACTCAAAGAAACTTGTAAAGGATCGTCGGTATTTATCAGAGCCGTTTTTTTATATTCTCTCAAGAAAGCATAAAGTTCTGATTTTCCTTTAATTACTCCTTCTTTGCCTCCAAAACCTTCTAAATGAGCTTTACCAAAATTTGTTATATAGCCAATAGTTGGTTGAGAAATACCGCTTAATAATTCAATTTCTTTACGATGATTGGCACCCATTTCAATAATAGCAATTTCATGCTCGGGATTTATAGATAAGATGGTAAGCGGCACTCCAATATGGTTATTTAGATTACCCTGTGTGTATAAAACATTAAATTTTTCACTTAAAACGGAAGCTATTAGTTCTTTAGAAGTAGTTTTACCATTACTTCCGGTTAAACCAATAACAGGTATGTTTATTTGATTTCTGTGATATCTTGCTAAATTTTGTAAAGCAACTAAAGAATTTTCAAAATAGAAAATGCCTTTTTCAGGATTTGATACATCAATATCATCTACAACGGCAGCTAAAGCACCATTCTGTATTGCTTGTTCAGCAAATCTATTTCCATCAAAATTATTTCCTTTTAAAGCAAAAAATAAATTGCCTTTTTCAATTTTTCTGGTGTCCGTTGCAATTCCTGAAGATTGCAAAAAAATGGAATATAATTCAATAATTGTCATATATAATCTTCCTGGTTTATTTTGAAATTTACTATACAAAAATAAATAATTGTTAGCTACATAGATCAATAATCATTCTTTAATAATTCAATCATATAAATATAATCAGAACAAACAAAAGTCGTTTTTGATATATGTTTTATTTAAAAAAAATCAAAAATTTCAAATAAATAAATTTATGAAGTTAACGAACGGTTAATTAGATTGAAATTATTTCTTCTGATATGTAGTAGAGAAACTGATTATAATATAGATGTTAAATTTATATGATAAAAAAAAACAGCTTACTAATAAGCTGTTTTAAATTTATTTAGTTTTTACAACTTTATAGAACCTTCATTTCGTATAAAACATTATTCATATTCCTTACCGCATCAGCTGAAGCTTTAAATTTAGCTTTTTCAGTGTCATTGAGTTCCAGTTCAACAATTTTTTCAATACCGTTTTTACCTAAAACTACAGGTACTCCAATACAAATATCGGTTTCACCATATTCACCGTCTAGGTAAACGGAACAAGGAATTACTTTTTTCTCGTCTCTAATAATAGATTCAACCACTGCAGCTCCGGCAGCCCCGGGAGCATACCATGCTGAAGTTCCTAATAGTTTAGTTAATGTAGCACCACCAACCATTGTATCGGAAGCAACTTTTTCTAATTTATCTGCAGATAATATTTTTGAAAAAGGTACCCCTTGGCAAGAAGCAAAACGAGTTAAAGGAATCATCGTTGTATCTCCGTGTCCTCCTATAACAGTAGCTTGAATATCGTTTTGAGAAGCTCCACTAGCTAAAGATAAGTAGGTTTTGAATCGAGATGAATCCAATGCCCCTCCCATACCAATAACTCTAGATTTAGGTAATCCTAAAGATTTAAGAGCTAAATAGGTCATAGTATCCATAGGATTCGAAATAATTACCAATATAGCTTCCGGAGAATATTTTAATATGTTAGTTGCAACGTCTTTAACAATTCCTGCATTAGTACCAATAAGATCTTCACGACTCATTCCCGGTTTTCTGGGAATACCTGAAGTAATCACGGCAACGTGAGATCCGGCAGTTTTAGAATAATCGTTAGTACTTCCCGTAATAGTAGTGTCAAATCCTAAAAGTGATGTGGTTTGTGTTAAATCTAAAGCTTTACCTTCGGCAAAACCTTCTTTTATATCAACGATTACTAGTTCGTCAACTATTTCTTTCCTTGCAATGTTATCAGCACAAGTAGCCCCTACGGCTCCAGCGCCTACTACAGTTACTTTCATATTTTTATACTTAATTTATTGTTAATAATCTTCTCAAAGGTATAATAAGTTTAATTATAATAAAATGTCGTTTATCATCTTTTAAAACATAACTCTCCAATTTTAAATTCACTATTTTTTTAATAAATTTGATAATTATTTTACATCCCACATACATGGAATATGAATTAACGGTAATCATACCGGTTTTTAATGAAGAAGATAATCTTGAACGAGTTAAAGAAGAAATGTTGGCATTTCTACATGCTGCTAAGAAAAAGTCAAAAGTACTTTTTGTTAATGACGGTTCTAAAGATTCAAGTCTTTCGGTAATTCAAAAAATTTGCAACGAAAATCAAGAATTCTTTTATATATCATTCGATAAAAATTATGGGTTAAGCGCCGCAATTAAGGCAGGATTTGATTATGCCGATACACAATGGGTTGGATATATTGATGCAGATCTTCAAACATCTCCCATGGATTTCAACATTCTTTTAGATTATGCGGATCAATACCAATTGGTTACAGGAGTTCGATCCAACAGGAAAGACAGTAAAGTTAAGAATCTTTCATCGAAAATTGCGAATGGAATCCGACGTGCTTTTACTCATGACGGGATGGATGATACGGGGTGTCCTTTAAAAATTATTCAAACTGAATATGCGAAAAAAATTCCGATGTTTAAAGGATTGCATCGTTTTCTACCGGCAATGATATTACTTCAAAACGGGAAAATTAAACAACTTCCGGTTCAGCATTTCGAAAGAATAGCCGGTAAATCCAAATTTCATTTATGGAATCGTCTGATTGGGCCTCTAAGTGATTGCTTTGCTTACATTTGGATGAAAAATAAATATATCAATTATAAAGTAGCTGAGAAAAAAATATGAAAAATATCTTAGCTGAGAATCTTTTTTTTAATGATCTATTTGCAAAGTATTTTACCTTAAGTTTAGGTTTTCTTGCACAAATACTTTTTTCAAGTAGAATGATAATTCAATGGATTTCAGCAGAAAAAAATAAAAAGGTTACTTCTGATCTCATCTTTTGGCAGGTAAGTCTTGTTGCTTCCTTTTTTTTATTCGTTTACGGATATTTGAGACATGATTTTTCAATCATGTTAGGGCAATTGATAACTTATTACATTTACATTAGGAATATTCAGCTTCATGATGCCTGGATGAAATATCATGTAGTTTTTAGATATATCTTATATTTATTTCCTGTTGTGGCAATTATATTTAGCCTTTGGAACAGTGCTTTTGATTTACATAAACTTTTTAGCAGGCAAAATATACCCTTATGGTTACTAATATGGGGAAGCCTCGGACAAGTTTTATTTACCATGCGATTTATCTATCAATGGATTTATTCGGAAAAAATTAAGAAATCGGAATTACCTATGGGCTTTTGGATTTTAAGCCTTACCGGATCATTGATGATCTTTATTTATTCAATTATCAGAAAAGACCCTGTATTATTTGCCGGGCATATTATAGGAATTATTGTTTATACAAGAAACATAATTATCCTGAAGAAAAGTGATAGTTAAATAAAATAGTTAATAAAATATATTTGACTATTTTTCGATTATATAGTAATGAAAATTTTTTATTTAAAAATATCATTTTAAATAAAATAAAATATGCATGAAAAATAATAACACTAAGCATATAATAGTATTGTTTTGCACTTCTCTGATTATATTAGGGGTAAACTTAGGAGTCATGCCGGTTAATATAATGGAGGCACGAAACTTTATCACTGCAAGAGAAATGGTACAAGACGGACATTGGTTTTTGACTACATTAAACGGAGAACCTAGGTATGAAAAACCGCCTCTTCCAACTTGGATGACTGCTTTTTTTGGGTATTTATTCGGATTTCATTCTGTGGCAATTTTACGTATATCCGTAGTTCTTGTGACTATGGTCCTCGTATTTTATATCTATAAATTTTCATTGAAATTAGGGCTTACGGGACAAACCGGTTTTCAAAACGGATTAATTCTATTAACTTCTTTTTACGTTTATTTTGCAGGTAGAGATAATCAATGGGATATTTATTGTCACAGTTTTATGATTGTTTCAATATTTTATCTATGGAATTTATTACGTTTGAAAAACGGTACAATAAAAAATTCAATACTGGGAGGAATTTTTCTTGCTTTTTCTATGCTTAGTAAAGGTCCTGTTTCATTATATGCTTTGCTGCTTCCGTTTTTAATTTCTTATGGGTTTATTTATAAATTTAATTTTAAAAATAAAAAAATTTTAAAACCACTATGTATTTATATACTTATTGGTCTTATAGGAGGCCTTTCTTGGTCGGCTTATGTACATTGGATGGATCCTGAACATTTGAATTCAATGGCAAAAAAAGAAACAGCCCGTTGGATTAATGATTATAACTCGAAATCCTTTTTTTATTATTGGAGTTTTTTTACTCAATCCGGAGTATGGACGATATCTTCCTTAGTAGCTCTCTTTTATCCTTATATGAAAAATAAGGTTTCCAACCTTAAAGCCTATCAATTTACCTTACTGTGGACACTATTTTCCTTGCTTTTACTCAGTGTAATTCCGGAAAAAAAAGTACGGTATATTTTACCCACCTTAATTCCTCTTGCTTTGAATACAGGATTCTATATAGAATTCATTCTTAAGGGAATTAAAAATAAAAAAGATTCTGTGTTGATTAAGATAAACTTTGGGTTATTAGGTTTAGTAGGTATTGTTTATCCTTTGGTACTATATTTATTTTTTAAAGAAAAAATTACGCGACAATCCGATTGGGCTTTATACTCATCCCTGGTTTTATTTATAGTAGGAATTAGTATTATGTATTTCCTTATTAAAAAATCTTGGCACCGTGTATTTAATTCTATTATACTATTACAATGTGTGGTTATCATTTTTGTTTTCCCTCTAGCCAAAAGTTTTTTGTATAATCCCAATTACAAATCTGTAAAAGATTTGCATAGATTTACTACGAATAAAATGACCTTGTATGATTATAAATACATGTCACCCGAAATTGTTTGGGATTACGAAGATAAGATTCCACCTATTGACAAGGTAGGAATTAGAGATCAATTGGAATTAAAAAATAAAAATTATGTCGGAGTCCTTTGCTTTCAAAAAGATACGGAAAATTTAATTAAAGAATTAAGCTCAATTTATAACGTTAAAAAAGTTTCGTATGTTGATTTAAATACTGTGGCTCCTTCCGGCAAATCATACAAAGAGAGATTAGCTCGTGACTTCCTAATTATTTATAAAAAATCAAATTCAAATCAAGAATAAATGATAGCTATTTAAATATTTTTTTTAAAAAACGTTTAAATTTTGCTTTAGATTCAATTTTACGATTAAATTCTTTTTGATAATGAGCAATTTTAGATTTTACTTCATGTAAAGGATATCCGGAAACCTTAGAATATTCTTCAATTAATAGGTCTAAATAGGGTTGCTCTTTAATATTATTTGATAAACTTTTCATCTTAATATCAAAAGATAACTCTTCATGAAATTCCATTCTGTTTAAATCTACCAAATACATTTCGTAATCGTTATTTTTACGGATAATAAGAGTATTTCCGGGTGTATTATCTTTAATATAAACCCCTTTAGTATGAACATAGTAGGAAAACCGAGCAAAGGCTTTCACACATTCAAAACCATCCGGTTGATCGTATAATTCTCGCAAGGTAAAATCATAGGAAACGTATTTTGATATGTAATAACTGGAAGTTAAACCCATGATATCAAAATTTTCAATATAAGCCAAAGGTTCAGGATTTAATATATCTAATTCCAAAAGTTTTGTTCCGTGTTCAAAAGATCTTCTAGCTTTGGATTTTCTAAAATATCGGTATACAAATTTATTTATTAAGTGAGGTTTTTTAAAACTTTTAATCGTAATATAATCTCCCTTAAAAGGAACTTTTTTTATAACATTTCTTTCCGGGTTTCCAAGTATTTCATCATAACTATCAAAATTATTGATAATGTTTAATAATTCATCTTTGCTTTCCTGATATTTTTCGTTTAGAATGTATTTGCGCATTTAATATAAAAATTATAATTGTTTTTAATAACAAATTTAGCTTATATTTAAGGTTTTATAAGATAAGAGATAATAAGTGAAATAGTAGGCATTTAAAAACAACAAATTTAATAAATTTTCGTTTTTTTATTAGCTTTGTCAATTATAAGAAATAAATGAAGAAAATTATATATTCAATTCTGATTTTAAGCCTTTTGGGAGGCTGCTCAACCAAAAAAAACGGGATAACTCATCGTACGTATCATCGGATTACTACTTGGAACAATACTTTATTCAACGGGCAAGAAGCATTAAATGAAGAATTGAAATCAAGAAACTCAAGATACAGGGATAATTTTTCTGCCATTTTACCAGTAGAACTGGGTAATCCTTTTGTGGAGGAAAAAGAAAATTCTCTTGATAATTTCTTAGCAAGTTCAGATAATAACACTGCAAATCTATCAGGAGAACTAAAAGATAATTTAAAAAATTTAGATGCCCAAGGAGCCATAAATTCCTTATCTGACGCTTTTGGAAAGATGTTAGGTGCAGGTAATGATTCAAAAGCGCAAGGTTATGACAAAGCTATAGAAAAAGGAAAGAAAGCCGTTGAAAAACATTCAATGCTTATAAAAGGAAAAGAATATAATTCCATGATGAGTGAGGCTTATCTTTTATTAGCCAGAGCTTATTATTATAAAAGAGATCCGTTTGAATCTCTTAACTATTTGAATTATATGAATTCAACTTTAGTAAAAAATACAAAAAAAGCTCAAGTTGAAGGTTATATGGCCTTAGCACAAGCGCAATCAGGAAATTCTTTTCAAGCAAATGAGATTTATGAAAAACTCATCAATCAAAAATTAAAAAAAAGAGATGCAAAATTTATCTCTAAAATATATTCTCAATTTTTAATTGATGAAAAAAGATATTCAGAAGCTGTTAAAGCTTTAGACGTTGCAAAAAAATATAATAAATGCAATACAAACCAAGCTCGTTTTAGTTTTATTCAAGGTCAATTGTCAGAAAAATTGAACGAAAAGGATTTGGCAAGAAACTATTATAATTTAGCTTTTAAGAAAAAATCTACTCCCGAGTTGGAGATTAAATCACAAATAGCTTTATCTAGATTGTATAAAAAAGAGGATAGCTTAGCCTATACGAATAGAATTAAATTTTTAAAAGGGTTAACCAAAAAAGGATTATATCAATCCAGAAAAAATGAAATATACTATGCAATGGGTCTAACTTCCCTAAAAGAAGAAAGAAATAAAGATGCGATGAACTATTTTTTTGCCTCTTTAAAAGAGGAAGAGAGTGATCCTCAAATACGAGCATTAGTTTATCAAGAAATAGGAGATAATTATTTTTCAAAACCTGACTATGTCTATGCAAGTGCCTATTATGATAGCGCAATTTCAAGATTTGTTGATCCGGCAATGAAAAGAAAATTAACAGCTAAAAATAAAGTTTTAGAAGAAGTAACCAAAAAATATTACTTAGTAAAAAAGAATGATAGTATTATTATGGTTGCTAAAATGTTACCCGAGCAAAGAAATAATTATTATCAAAAATATATAAATCAACTAAAAGAAAAAGAAGAAAAAGAAAGATTACAACAAGAAAAGAATCAAAGAAGAGAAAATAATACCGAGTTTGCTACCGAATCGTTTGAAAATACAACATCTGCATTTACGATGATTACACCCAATACCAAAGGAAAATGGTATTTTTATAATAATAACATGAAGCAAGTAGGTCAATCAGAATTTAGAAAACAATGGGGGGATAGAATGTTGGAGGATAACTGGCGAATAAGCAATAAGATTTCAAATTTAGATGATGTTAAAACGCAATTATCGGGTCAGTCGGATTCTAAGAATCCTAGACGATTTGAAGTTGAATATTATACAGAAAATTTACCTAAAAGTCAATCAGAAATAGATGTTTTAAAAAATCAGAGAGATTCTGTGGAATTATCATTAGGAATTTTAAATTACGATCAGTTACATGATGTAAAATCAGCTACCTCTACTTTAGAACATTTATTATCAACTCAACCTTACAATGAGGAAATAAAAGTTTTGGCAATGTATAACTTGTATCGTTTTAATCAAGGAGAAAATCAAGTGTTAGCAAAAAAATACTCAGATATAATAACTGCCCAATATCCTGATACTAAATATGCTTACGCTATTTTGCATCCTCAAGTTAATGAGTTAAAAACTAATTCTTCAGATGCAATCTTGTTTTATGAAAATGCCTATCAAAAATATAAAAACGGTAACTATTCAGAAGTAAAAGACATGGCAAGTCAGGCACTTTCCAAATATCCCAAAGATGAGATAATAGCTAAATTTGCCTTACTTTCCGCTTTTTGTGATGCAAAATTAGGAAATAAAGAAGAGTTTGAACAATCGTTAGAACATATTGCTGTCTTATATAAAGATAAAGAAGAGGGAAAGAAGGCTGCAGATTTATTAAAATTCTTTAAAGATAAAGAAAAGGAAAACAACAATAAATCTGTAATAACCAATGATCCTGAAATCAAAGCTAATTTCCCGGTATTAGAAACAAACTCAATGAATTTGCCTACATTAGAAAATTGGCAAAACAATGACGTGGATATCGATAGTATAGATTAAACGGATTCGCTAAACTTAGTAAGTATAACTTTTAAAAAGATGTATTTAGCTAACTAAATGCTATCTATTAGATTATATGATTTAAATCATATAATTATTTAAAATCATTCTAAATAAAAAACATAACTTTGAATTGATAAATGAAAAATTTACTTTATATAAATAAAGTAAAGGAGTAATTTTCACTGTGTGTTCTCACAAAATTGGTTTTATTTTATTTAGTTTATAAAGCAAAATTTTTGGTTACAAAAATTTTGCTTTTTATTTTTACTAGGGATATTATAAGAATTGATTTATTCTTTGGTTATTTTTAAGTTTAATTCCTCTAGTTGTTGCTCATGAATATAGGAAGGAGCATCTATCATAACATCTCTTCCCGAATTATTTTTGGGAAAAGCAATATAATCTCGGATTACTTCTTGTCCTCCTAAAATAGCTACAAAACGATCAAAGCCAAAAGCTATACCGCCATGAGGAGGAGCACCAAATTTAAAAGCATTCATTAAAAAACCAAATTGAGCTTCGGCTTCTTCTTGAGAAAATCCTAATAAAGAAAGCATTTTTCCTTGTAATTCTTTATTATAGATACGAACAGAACCTCCTCCAATTTCATTACCGTTTAAAACGAGGTCATAAGCATTGGCTCTAACTTCTCCGGGGTGGGTATCCAAAAGAGAAATATCTTCAGGTTTTGGAGAGGTAAACGGATGATGCATGGCAACATACCTGTTTTCTTCCTCATCCCATTCAAGTAACGGAAAATCGACAACCCATAAAGGAGCATAAACCTCAGGATTTCGTAAGCCTAAACGTTCAGCCAATTCCATACGTAGCGCACTTAATTGAGGGCGCACTTTATGAGCTTGCCCCGATAAAATTAAGATCAAATCACCGGGTTGAGCATTTGCTTTTTGTATGACTGCTTTTAGTTTTTCTTCAGAATAAAACTTATCTACAGAAGATTTAATACTTCCGTCTTCATTGTAACGTATATAAACCAATCCCGATGCACCTATTTGAGGTCTTTTTACCCAATCGGTCAATTCATCCAGCTGTTTTCTAGTATAAACAGCACATTTTTCAACATTAATACCAACCATTAATTCCGCTTCATCAAATACTTTAAAACCGCTGTTCTGTAATTCTTCATTGAATTCAATAAATTCCATTCCAAATCGAATGTCCGGCTTATCATTACCGTATTTCTTCATTGCTTCCGCATAAGTCATTCTAGGGAATTTATCAAAAGAAAGATTTTTCAGCTCTTTTAAAAGATGTTTGGTCAGACCTTCAAATATTCTGAGAATATCTTCTTGTTCAACAAAAGACATTTCGCAATCAATTTGAGTGAATTCGGGTTGGCGGTCAGCACGTAAATCTTCATCACGAAAACACTTAACTAATTGAAAATATTTATCTAGGCCTCCAACCATAAGTAATTGTTTAAAAGTTTGAGGCGATTGAGGTAAGGCATAAAATTGTCCGGGATTCATACGAGACGGAACCACGAAGTCTCGTGCTCCTTCAGGTGTAGATTTTATTAAGACAGGGGTTTCCACTTCAATAAAACCTTCTTGAGATAAATAATTTCTTACCAGTTGAGCAACCTTACTTCTGAAAATTAATTTTTCTTTCACAGGATTACGTCTTATATCCAAATATCTGTATTTCATACGTAATTCTTCGCCTCCGTCCGTCTCATCTTCAATTGTAAATGGTGGAACCAACGATGGATTAAGTATGGATAATTCTTCAACTAAAATTTCAATAGCACCTGTAGGCAAATTAGGATTTTTACTGGATCTTTCAATTACTGTTCCTGAGGCTTGAATAACAAATTCACGACCTAATTTTTTTGCTTTATCAATTAAATCCTTATCGGTTCGTTGTTCATCAAAAACAAGTTGAGTGATTCCATATCGATCGCGTAAATCTATCCAGGTAAGGAAACCTTTATCACGAATAGTTTGGATCCATCCGGCAAGAATTACTTTTTGTCCTATATTTGATTCATTAAGTTCTCCGCAGGTGTTGGTTCTATACATGTTGACAATTTTTATACAAAAATAATTATAATCTGTTGAATACGAATTAGAAATTTTACGTTAATGTAAAATTTAAAAGTCACTTGATTTATCAACAATTTTTTTTTGATTAAGTAGTCTTTTCAATTATTTACTAGGAGAAATATTTAGTTTAGATTTAACCTATAGAAAATTAAAAGAATAACTTTTCATAGTTATTTGACTCGTTAGCATTAAAATCCTCTTGTATTATTTTATCTTATAGATAAAAAAGTATCTAAAAACTTTAAAAGACTATAAAAATAGTTAAAAGTAAAATTTCACAAATTGAAAATTGGTTTGAAATTGTAGTACTTAAGTCAATTTAATTGAAATTTTTTGAAAAAAGTTTTAAAGCCATTTTTTTTTCTTCAACCAATAATAAATAATCAGGGTAATAATAAACATAATCAATAATATGATCGGATACCCCAATTTAAATTCCAGTTCAGGCATATAATGAAAATTCATCCCGTAAATACCCGCAATAAATGTCAAGGGCATAAAGAATATTGAGAAAATGGTAAGAGTTTTCATTATCTCATTGGTCTTTTGTGAAGATAAGGAAATATATAAATTGAGTAAATTATTGAGGTCGTCTATAACTTGCTCATAAAGAGTTGTTAACTTTAGATATAAATCTTTAGCATCTTGATGGGCAGCCTTTTCTTGCTTAGAGGGTTTAATAGAATTAATCACCTCATCCGAAAGAATTAAAAGTTTAGTACAAAGATTGGTTTTTCTTTTTAAAGAATAAATGCTTTGCAAAACTTTGGAAGAGGGATCTTTTAAAAAAAGTTTATTTTCATAAGATTCCAATCTATTAATAATGTGTAATATGGAATCATTATAAGTTTGTAATACACTTTTTAAAATTTTTATAATAACCATATTTGTCGAGAAAGTTTGTCCCATACTTTGACATTTGTTGGCAATATCATCGATAAAGGGCATTTCAATACGGTGTATAGTAATTAGTAAAGAATCATTAAAAAAAACGGCAATTTTGTTGGAAAGACTTTCAATATTGGTGTCTTTTTTATCGCCTTTATGTACTACTCTTAATATTAGGAAATTAATGCCATTTTCAGTTTCAAATTTTGGTAAATGATTAGGCTCTAAACTATCTGCAAGATTATAGAAATTAAGATTGCATTTTTCCGCAATTTTTTGCATTTCTTCTTTCGTAGGATTGAGTAGGTCTATCCATTCATAATTAGATTGATTAATTATTTTTACTGCCATTAAATACCTTTTTTGTAAAAGTACTACTTTTAGAAATAAGAATATTCAAAAAATAAATTAAATCATTGCAATTTTAAAAGAATTTTATAAAATAAATTACTAAATAGATAAAACTAAAATACATTATTTACATTTATCTTAATTTTTGATAATTTGTAAAACAGATTTATATGAAGTTAATTACTTATTTGTGGACAATAGATTTGTTTTAATAAATCATAGGTTTAGTAAACCACTTGCGTAGCAAATCGTATTAAATAATTTCCAATTCATATTTTTGTGCATGCGTAAGGAATGCTTCTTCAGATCTTGCAGAAAAATAAATATCCTCGATTCTTATATTTTCTTTATTGTAAACATACCAAAGTAAACTATCCGGTTTCCAATAAATTTGTAAACCGTTATACCTTACCACATCTTCCCATTCCGTATGGATGAAAATTTCAAAATCTTCTTCTGAAATGTTGGAAATTCCTAAATATTCATAACCACCTTGAGCGCATTGATAATACAACATGACTTTTAAAAATTCAATCAGCGGAATTTGTTCCTCATACCATTCATTTTCATTTAACAGTTGATATACTTTTGGATTAGTATTTTCCGGATCAATTTCAAATCCCCAATAGCATATATTTTGATTTTCTTCTAAAAAAACTATTTTATTATCATCTCTTTGAAGTTGCGTGGGTAAAGCAAAACGATTGAATGATTCCATCAACATTCCATTTTTTCCGGTCATCAAATAAAGATCACGAATAATATCAGGCAGTGCGAAACCCAATTTACTTTCAACTTTATCGAGTTCCGAAGACTTAACTCCGTCACTTTTAGTTAATTTTCTACCCAATAATCGCTCTGCCAAAGAATTAATAGTATTCATTTAAATAATTTTTTTCAAAATTATATATAAAATTAAAGTGATAAAATGATATTTGTAACCAACAGTAATAAAAATTTAATGAATTGAAATAACCATCTTCTACTTCAAATTTATTTATTCAATTCATAAATGGAATTTGAGTTAATTTCTAGTTATATTTGACTTTAAAATGTAACAATTTATTACTGACATTATAACATTAATATAGCTACTAACGTTCTCATAATGATTTATTTTAAGTAATAAATAAATAAAAATTATTTATTTTAATAATGATTGATAATAGTAAAAAAATGAAGCTTTTATTACTCAGTAATTCCACTAATGTTGGAGAAAAATATCTTGAATTTTCAAAAAAACATGTACAATCATTTCTGGGTACTGAAAAAATAACTATTATATTTATACCTTTTGCAGCAGTAACTTTCTCGTATGAGGAATACGAAAATAAAGTTAATGAAGCCTGGAAAGAAATAGGTATAGAAGTGAAAAGTATACATCATTTTTCAGATACTAAAGAAGCGATAAAAAGGGCAGAAGCAATTGTCGTAGGAGGGGGAAATACCTGGAATTTGGTAAAAAAATTACAACAAGAAAAATTACTTTCGCTTATCCAAGAAAGAGTTAAAGAAGGAATTCCTTATATAGGTTGGAGTGCAGGATCCAATATTGCATGTCCCAGCTTGAGAACAACTAATGATATGCCAATAGTTGAACCGGAAAATTTCCAAACCTTAAATTTGATCCCTTTTCAAATTAATCCTCATTATATAGATACACATCCTGACGATTTTGGTGGAGAAACCCGTGAACAAAGAATTAGAGAGTTTATAACCTTAAATCATAATTTATATGTAGTAGGATTAAGAGAAGGTACTATGTTGCATTATGAAAATGAAAAGTTAAAGTTGATAGGAGAAAAAACGGCAAGAATTTTTAAATACAATCAACCCATTAAAGAACTGGGCTCTGAAGAAGATTTTGACTTTCTATTTACGTTAAGTTAAATTAAAAATAAGATAAATACAATTTTAAAATTGTATTTTTGCATATAAATTAACATAAGTATGTCACTATATCCATTGATATTTCAACCTTCCTACCATTACAGAATATGGGGGGGAAATAAACTAAAACAATTCGGTAAAGAAAGTAAGGAAGAAAAACTGGGAGAAAGCTGGGAAATTTCAACAGTTCCGGGATATGTTAGTATAGTAAGCAACGGAAGCCTAAAGGGTAAAAATTTAGACGATTTAATCAAAGAGTATAAAAACCGTTTAGTAGGGAAAAAAGTATATAAGAAATATGGAGATAAATTTCCCTTACTCATTAAATTCTTAGATGCAGCTCAACCCTTATCTGTTCAAGTTCATCCAAATGATGAGTATGCAGCAGTTCACCATCATTCTTTCGGGAAAACGGAAATGTGGTATGTATTGGAGTCAGAGCCCAATTCAGAGATTATACTAGGATTTGAAAAAGGAACAAATAAGACTATTTTCACAGAAAATATTGAAAAAAATACTTTAGATACAATCCTCAGAAAAATACACCCTGACAACGGAAGTGTTATATATATACCGTCCGGTAGAGTTCATGCCATGGGAAAAGGAATTTCAGTAGTTGAAATCCAACAAAATTCAGATGTGACGTATAGAATCTACGATTATGATCGTATTGATAAAGACGGGAAAAAAAGAGAATTACACCTCGATCAAGCTAAAGAGGTAATGGATTATTCTTTTGTTGAAGATCCATTTTCACATTATGATAAAGATGCAAGAGAGACAACACTATTAGCATCTCCATATTTTACGGTTTCATCGATGGAAGTTACAGAAAATAAAATTTTAAATAACTTGTCCAATTCATTTCGTATATTGATTTGCTTAGAAGGAGAATGCACCCTATTGAATAAGACCTTACCCGTAACCCTTATAAAAGGGGATACGGTGTTGCTTCCTGCGGAAGTTGAGAATGTTGAAGTAAAACCCCTTGTACAAACAAAACTCTTAGAAGTTCATATAGATTAAATATGAAATATCTTAGGACTTTAGCTACCATACTTTGGAGAATCTGGTTTTATATTTTAGCTGCCCTTTGCACACTTACCATTGGTGTGGTAATTTATCTGATGACTTATCAGAAAAATAATAAGCTAACCTATTTCTTTATGCGAATGTGGGGATGGGTGCTTTTCTATGGATCGGGATTTACCTATTCATTACTGTCGGAAGTAAATTTAGATCCTAAAGAAAATTACATATTTATTGCCAATCACACTTCCTTAATTGATGTAGTCTTAATGTATGTACTCCACCCTCATCATCCGATCATATTTGTAGGAAAAAAAGAGTTGGAAAAATACCCCGTATTCGGAAGAATTTATAAAAAAGTATCCATCCTGGTAGATAGATCCAGTAGACAAAGCAAACAAGCAGTTTTTTCTGCCGTAAAAAAAGAATTAACCCAACAAAATAAAAATGTGGTTATCTTTCCGGAAGGAGGGGTTCCCAAGAGAAAAATAAAATTGGAAAAATTTAAAGATGGAGCATTTATAGCTTCAATTTATTGTAATAGTCCTATTGTTGTATATGCATTTCATAATCTAAAAAATATGTTTCCATTTGTATTTAATTTAGGATATCCGGGTAAAGTTAAAGTAGAGCGTGTAAAAATATTGTATCCGAATGGAGAAACGAAAGAATCACTCAAAGAAAAAGCCTATCACTTAATTTATGAAAGGATAAAAGATGATAAGATAGATTTTATGAATATAAAATAAGTAATTTTATATGTTAGACGGATTAGTAGACTATGGATATATAGGATTATTTATTGCATCTTATCTTGCAGCAACCATTTTACCCTTTAGCTCCGAAGCAGTTCTTACAGGAATACTCATTATGGGCGGGAATCCATGGATAAGTATTCTAATAGCTACCATTGGAAACTGGTTAGGAGGAATGACCAGTTACTACCTGGGAAGGCTGGGAAAAATAGAATGGATTGAAAAATATTTAAAAATAAATAAAACAAAAATTGATAAAGCCACTCAAAGATTAAATAAAAAAGGAGCATATATTTCCTTTTTTTCTTTTTTACCCATTATTGGAGATATCATACCTGTAGCCTTAGGATATATGAGATCCAATGTCTATATCGTATCCCTGTCTATGTTAGCCGGTAAACTATTTCGTTACCTTTTAATTATGTATGCTTACAAAGGTTTTGCGAATTTCATTAAATAGAAAAATCCCTTTTAGAATCTTTCCACTCCTGAAAATTATTGAGCTTATTTATATAGGAATAAATTTGCTGTGATAAAAGATTAATTTCCCGAAGCTGGTAAGAAATTAATGATTGATCATCTGCTAAAACATTTAATTCTTCCTCTTTTTCTTGACATTCCGTATCACAATCAAAGGAAGAACCTTTGATATTTAGTAAACATTTATTTAAAGTATTTTCAATAGATGAGATCAACTGTTTATCTATATCAGATGCTTTATTGTTTTCATTAATATAGGATCTAAGGGATGATATTCTTGTAGAAAGTAGGTTTATAAAAGTTTGAATATTATATATATCGGATTTGTAATTTTTTGAAATTTTAGGTTCTGATACAATTCTTTGAAAAGTACTTGATAAATTGGAAGTTCCCAACAAAACATCCTTTCTGGACAGTTTTATATCGGTATCAGAAAGCTTATCATCATTCAATAAATTATAAGTTATTTTTGTAAAATAATCTAAATTATATTTCAATAACTTTTCAATCAATACAGGAAGATTTTTATATTCCCAAGTAGGAAGAAAAGAAAAACTTAAAATAAAACTGATTACAACGGCAATCGTTGTACCTCCCAAACGATGATAAATATTTGTCCAACCATCACTTCCGCTGTGTTCCAGAAAAATCAGTAGTATAACAAATATGGTAACAAAAGCAACCCCCGTTCTATAACTGATAGGTATAAAACTATAAGCGCCCACAATACAAATAAAAGTTACTATAGAAATCACATAAATGTTATGTGTAACAAGAATGAGACCCAACGTTAATACTCCTCCAATTAGAGTACCTTGCAACCTTTGAATAGAAGAGTTTTTCGTATTTCCATAAAAAGGTTTTAAAATTAAAATGATGGTTAAATATACCCAAGCAAAATACTCAATTTTAAGTAAAGTACAAATTATATAAGAAACCGATATGGCGACACTTACTCGTAAAGCATGTTTAAAAATGTTGGATTTAAGATTTAAATTAGCTTTAAATGTAGAAAAGCTATAATTATATTGTCTGGTGAACTTTTCCAAATCCAAATCCTCATATTGTTTTCTCTCCGATCTAAACTCTCCGTTGATAAGTGATTTAATAAAACCGGTTTGTTTATAAAATGATTTAAAAATAAAACGAACATGTTTTAAAGCATTGATATCAATAACGGATTTCTCATTATTTTTTTCCTTTTCTTCAATCGAAAGTATTTTTTCTTTAAAACGATCCAGTGGAGCGGTATCAATAGTTACAGTGACCTTTTTATGGAAATTTATAGACCAACTTAATTCATAGAGGATTTTTTCCATATTGGCTAAATGATATTCAAAATCCCTTTTTAGACCACTTTTAACCAGAGATTGAATCAACTTGTCATCTTGACAATTTAATGATAAAAGTTGTTCATACAGATCGATTAATGCGCTGAAAATTAAAGTCATTTTTCTACCTTTTGCAGAAAAACTTTTAGCATTAATCCGCAGTTTAAAAAGATTTTCTCGGATATCCTCATGAGTACTGTGTATTTTTGTTTGTTTTTCAAAAAGCTTATTTAAAATCTCTGTTTGTTTTTGACTATTAGCAGGATTTTTAATTTTTAACAAAAAGTACTCATGTATTAGCTCTGTATACTCATTTAAAAGTTTAATATTTTCACTAATTTTTTGTTCAATCACCCTATACGGTTGAATTCTCCATAAAACCAAAGAAATAAATCCATACCATACAATACCCATCATCATTCCCAACGTATTAGTTATGATATGGTTAGCTTCAAAACTACATGCATAGACAACACATAATAAAGAAGAGGTGCTTACACTAACCGCACGGGAGCCGTAAATAAAAAACATGGAAAAGAAAAAGCCGCACAAAGTAATCCAAATACCGAAAATAATTTCATGCGATATCAACAACTGACACACAAAAACCACTAAAAAGTAAAATAAAGCGGCAATAGATTGAGTATAAAATTTAACACGAATAGATCCGGGATTATCTCCCAGTCCGGCTACAAGAGCTCCGGAAGAAGCAACTATACCAATATCGGGTCTCTTAAAAAAACATCCGGCGAGTAGGGGGATTACAATAGCAAGAGCAATACGTAAGCCACGACTAAAATAAAAACCAAAAATAAAAAAGGTACTTTCGGAGACTATATGTTTAATTTTTTGCTGCATGAAAATCTGTAAGCAGTGATTAGTAAATTAGAATTTCCGGTTAGTTTTTATCCTTCCAGACCAAAAATCATATTTGATAAGATAATAGCTAAAACAATACAGGTAATAACAATATACATTCGATCTTTTTCAATAGCAAAAGCCACTATTGAAAAAGCAACCCGTAGAATAGGAGTGGCGATCAAAACGGCAACTCCCAGCTGTATAATTGCTAACCCGTCCAATTTTAAAACAGCGGGTAATAAAGTAGATAATTCCCTCAAATAATTTGGGGCCCCTACAAATGTTTTAAAATTGAGTTGTTGATCCGGATGTTGAGATATATAAATTACTCCGCCGGTAATAGTAATAATAGAAGAAAGAATAACTCCGTAACGAAGCAACTTACCAATATAAAGCTCTACATCACGTTCTTCCCAAAATTTTCTCGAAAATAAATTACTCATAACACACTCAGCTTAAAGTTTAGGAAAATTGATATGTGGAAACCATTTAATCAATGAAGGTTCCAATCCTCTATAGATCATTTGAATTGCAAGAATAGCAATAACCAAACTGAAAATTTTACGTAACAGCTGAACGTTTATAGCCATCAATATTTTTGAACCTAGAAAAGCTCCAAACAAAACCCCTACCACTATAGGCATGGCAAGAAAGGGATCAATTTGACCTCTTTGAAAGTAAATAACTGCACTGGCGGCTGCAGTAACCCCTACCATAAAATTTGAAGTAGTAGTCGATACTTTAAAAGGTATTTTCATAGCCGTGTCCATAGCTAATACTTTAAGCGCTCCCGATCCAATACCTAAGATACCGGAAAGCACACCGGCTATAGTCATTAGAGAAAAACCCGCACCAATATTTCGAACATTATATTTTTTAATTCCGTCAGGAGTAGGATACGTTCCGTTTAATTTCAATGTAGTAGCTAATTTACTCCCCGGAGCAGTATAATCTATAGATGCATTTTTCTTTCTTAAAGTCATGACAGATGAAAAGATAAGAGTGAAACCTAAAATTATATAAATTGCGGAAGTAGGTAGAAAAACAGCAAGTAAGGCACCTAAAACTGCTCCCAGGGTGGTAGCAATTTCAAGAAACATTCCAATACGCACATTAGTCATTCCTTCTTTAATGTAAGCAGCTGCGGCCCCCGAAGAAGTAGCTATCGAAGTAACCAATGCGGTTCCAACAGCATATTTAATATCAACACCAAAACCCAGAGTTAATAGAGGAATTATGACTACTCCGCCGCCAAGTCCGGTAAGAGAACCCAGAGTACCCGCTGCAATTGCTCCAAAAAATAGAATAATTGTAAAAGTTATTATAGTCAAAATGAATTAAAATTAAGAAATTAAGTAACAAATTTAAAGATTCCTACTTTAATCTGTTACTATTAATTTAAATTTAATTCTATAGTCCAATAATTGTAAAATTAGGGTAAAAAAACAACCCTTTACATAGAGTTTTATTATACTGATGAACAAAGGGTTAATTGCAAAATGTAATTACTTTCATTTATAATAGGTAATTATCCTTTAAAAGGAAATCATACCATACCTATCCGTTTAATTGAGAAAACATGTTCTCCCATTCATGGGTAATTCGGGTAAGCTTTTCCTTTAATTCAGAATACTCCTTAATATCTTCCTCTTTTGGGTTTTCTTTACTAAATAAATCTTCAAAAGCAGAAATTTTTTGTTCTGTTTTTTCAATGTCATTTTCAAGTTTAGACAATTTATTTTCTAACGATTTTTGTTCTTTCGATTTAAATTGCTTTTCCTGAGAAGCTTTAGTAGGTGTATTTTCTGAAGTCACTTTACGGGTAGTTGATTTTTCGATATCAACTTCTCTCATATTTTCTTTTTTACGATACTCTAAATATTCATTGATATTACCTAAAAATTCTTTTACTTCTCCATTTCTGAATTCAAAAATCTTGTCGGCTAAGTCATCTAAGAATTCACGATCATGAGATACTAAAATCAGCGTCCCCGTAAAATTCTTTAAGGCGTGTTTTAATATCGCTTTAGATTGTATATCCAAGTGATTTGTAGGCTCGTCCATTATCAACGTATTGAAAGGTCGAAGAAGTAATTTACATAAAGCCAATCGATTTCTTTCCCCTCCGGAAAGTACAGACACTTTTTTATGAACATCATCTCCTTGAAAAAGAAATGAACCTAACAAGTCTCGAACTTTAGGACGAGATTCTTCTGTAGCCGAATCTTCAGCTTCTTCTAAGATAGTTTTAGAAGCATTTAGCTCTTCGGATTGGTTTTGAGCAAAATATCCAATTTGAACGTTGTGGCCTATTTCAAGTTTACCCTGATAAGATAATAAGCCATCCATAATTCTAGCCATAGTAGTTTTCCCCTGACCGTTTTGACCGATGAAAGCTATTTTCTCTCCACGTTCGATGTAAAAATTGGCATTTTCAAAAATAGTATGAGTATCGAAAGATTTACCTAAATTTTCTGCTTTAAAAATTATTTTTCCGGGAGTAATACTCGGTTCGAAACGAATATTAAAACGAGTTATGTCTTCATCTTCCACCTCAATGCGTTCTACCTTATCTAATTTCTTCATAAGAGATTGAGCAAAAGAAGCTTTACTAGCTTTTGCACGAAACTTATTGATTAATTGTTCCGTACGCTTAATCTCTTGTTCTTGATTTTTTTGTTGCTGAAGAAGTTTTTCCTTTCTTTCTTGCCTTAAAATAAGGTATTTGGTATAATTTGCTTTATAATCTTGTATGGATTTATTGGAAATTTCAATGGTTCGATTGGTAACATTGGTTAAAAATTGTTTATCGTGTGATACCAGCACCACCGCTCCACTATAAGTAATTAAAAAACTTTCCAACCAAATGATGGATTCAATATCTAAATGGTTGGTAGGCTCGTCAAGAAGCAGCACATCATTTTCTTCCAATAAGAGTTTAGCTAACTCAATTCTCATTCTCCATCCTCCTGAAAAATCATCAGTAAGCCTATTAAAATCGGATTCTTTAAAACCTAATCCTTTTAAAATTTTTTCAATTTCTCCATCAATATTGTAGCCGCCTAAATGAGAAAATCGATCGGTTAGATCGGTTAAATCATGAATAAGCTTGTGATATTCCTCAGATTCGTAGTCGGTCCTTGTAGCAAGAGCATGATTGATTGTATCAATTTTTTCATTGATTATATTTAATTCTTTGAAAGCCAGTTTTGCCTCATCCCATACGGTTCTTCCTTTCTCAAAATCTAAATCTTGTTTTAAGAATCCAATGCGAACTTCTCCTTCTTTTTCAACATTTCCTTCAGTTGAAGGTTGCTCACCGGACAAAATTTTTAATAAAGTTGATTTACCTGCACCATTTTTACCCGCTAATCCAATACGATCATTTTTATTAATTCTAAAATTTACATTTTCAAATAGATAAGATCCTGCAAAATGTAAACCTAGATTCTGGACTAATATCATTTTCTTGTTAAATTTTGAACATGCAAAGATACGATTTTAAACTTAATTCCTTCATTTTTGTCTTTGTTATAAGAAAAATATGTAAATTAGTTTTTTAATATAATTTTATGAAAAAAATAGTATCAATAGTAGTACTAACATTATGCTTTACTGTATTTTTAACTAGTTGCAGTGACGATGATGACAAAGGAAGTGTTGTAGTTAACACGGATACAATTTCAAGAGTATTTGAAATTGAAAGTTCTTTTAGATTTGACAGTCAATTGGGTTGGGTGATCAACGGAGAGCTTAGACCGGCCATTATAAACGGAGATCATTTATTAATATATAGGCTTTCTGCTGAAAATGCTTCCGGTAAAGATGTATGGCAACTTATACCTCGAACTTTTTATGTTGATTTGAATAATGATGGGATTACTGAAAGCGAATTTTCTTATGATTATGATTTTAGTATTGAAGATTTTAATATTTATGCCGGTGGAAGTTATGATTTGACTTTAACTCCTGGATTAATTAATAAACAAGTTTTTAGAATTGTTATTATCCCGGGAAGCTCTTCCGGTAATGCATTTAGTAGTAAAATGCCTATTGATTACAAAGATTATAACGCTGTAATTAAATACTATCATATTAATGATGACCAAGTAATTAAATTACAACCGAAACTGAAATAAAAGTATTTCTATAAAAAAGAGGCTTTAAAATAAGCCTCTTTTTTTATAGAATTTTATTAACCAATTATTTTTCAAAACGTTTCATAACTCTTTCACTAACTCCAACATTGGAGAAACCTCCATCATGGAAAAGATTTTGAAGAGTTACTTTTCTGGTTAGGTCGGAAAATAACGTAATACAATAATTTGCACATTCCTCAGCGGTAGCATTACCTAGCGGAGAAATTTCTTCAGCAAATTCAATAAATCCACCAAAACCTTTTACACCGTTTCCGGCAGTAGTAGGAGTAGGCGATTGAGAAATTGTATTAACTCTAACTTTGTTACGGATTCCCCATTCGTAACCGAAACTTCTTGCAATACTTTCCAAATAAGCTTTATTATCAGCCATATCATTATAGCCGGGAAAAGTTCTTTGAGCGGCAATATAAGAAAGAGCTAAAATACTACCCCATTCATTCATAGCGTCTTTATCCCAAGCAGTTTTCATAACTTTATGGAAAGAAACAGCAGAAATATCCCAGCCTTTAGTTAACCATTCGTAATTTATATCAGTATAATCTTTATTTTTTCTGACATTAATAGACATTCCTATAGAATGTAAAATAAAATCAAGCTTTCCGAATTTTTCAAGAGCATGATCGAAAAGTTTATTCAAATCTTCCATTGAAGTGGCATCAGCAGGAACCGTATCAGAGCCGGTTTTTTCAGCCAATGCGTTAAGTTCCCCTTTTCTAAGAGCGACTGGGGAATTAGTAAGGATAAATTCAGCTCCTTCTGCATGAGCTTGTTCTGCAACTTTCCATGCAATGGAGTTAGAATCTAACGCCCCGAAAATAATTCCCTTTTTCCCCTTTAATAATCCGTGAGACATAGTATTTATTTAAAAATGTTAACAGAACAAATTTATGTAAATATTTTTATATGTAACCGAAAAGTTTAGTATCTAACCCGATTAATAAATCAATTCATAAAAACTAAAGAAATTATACGATGTATTTTGCATAATCCCTTATAAATGAAAATTGAGCATGATTTGTGTATTTTGGTATAATTTAATCTAAAATGCATCGATTTTTATAAAAATATAGATAAAAAATACTTAGTATACTAAATAGTATCCATTAGTATTTAACATATCAACCATTGTTTATAAATTTGAATAAATATTCTAAATATGAGTAATACTAAAGACAGAATTGAATTTTTAAGGAAGGAACTAACGGATTTAAATTACAAATACTATGTATTAGATCAATCTGATGTTTCGGATTATGAGTTTGATCAGATGATGAATGAGCTGAAGCAATTAGAAAAAGAAAATCCGGAATTAGACAGTCCCGGTTCACCTACCCATAGAGTAGGAGGACAAATAACTAAGATTTTTCCTACCGTAAGACATGAAAGACGGATGTATTCACTCGATAATAGTTACTCATTTGACGATATCAAAGATTGGGCAACAAGAGTAGCCAAATCTATAGATGAAAAAGTAGAATATGTATGTGAATTAAAATACGACGGATTATCCATCAGTATATTATATGAAAACGGACAGCTAGTTCAAGCAGTTACCCGAGGTGATGGTTTTCAAGGGGATGATGTTACCCATAATGTGAGAACTATACGATCTATTCCGCTTCATCTTAGAGGTAAATATCCGCAACGTTTTTATATAAGAGGAGAGATTATCATGCCCAAAAAATCTTTGGATAAACTCAATGAAGAAAGAAAAAAAGAAGGATTAGAACCCTATGCCAATCCAAGAAATACGGCTAGTGGAAGTTTAAAGCTTCAGGATAGCGAGGCGGTGGCAAAAAGGGGCCTCGATTGCTATTTGTATTATGTACTTACTGATGAAAGAGGATATAGTACCCAATGGGACTCTTTGCAACATGCTAAAGACATGGGATTTAAAGTAGGAAATTATGCCCGATTGTGTACCAACCTAGAAGAGGTAACGAATTTTATTGAACATTGGAATACGGAAAGATATCATCTTCCCTTTGAGATTGACGGAGTCGTAATAAAAGTAAATTCCATTTCAGAACAAGAAGAACTAGGTTATACGGCTAAATCTCCTCGATGGGCCATTGCTTATAAATTCAAGGCCGAAAAAGTAGAAACACAATTATTAAGTGTTGACTATCAAGTAGGAAGAACGGGAGCAATAACTCCGGTAGCCAATTTGAAGCCGGTGTTAGTTGCAGGAACCACAGTAAAAAGAGCCTCTCTTCACAATCAAGATTTTATCGCCAATATGGATTTACGAATCAATGATCTGGTTTTTGTAGAAAAAGGAGGGGAAATTATCCCCAAGATTGTGGATGTGAATTACGATAAAAGAGAACCGGGCACGATTAAGCTGGAATTTATTAAGAATTGTCCGGCTTGTGGTACACCTTTAGTTCGGGAACCGGGAGAAGCTGCTCATTTTTGTCCCAATGAAAAAGCTTGTCCGCCACAAGTGATGGGAAGAATGGAACATTTTGTTTCCAGAAGGGCCATGAACATAGACAGCGTAGGAGCAGAGACGGTTTCAATGCTTTATGAAAATGGGTTGATCAAAGATATCTCGGATTTCTATACCTTAAAAAAAGAACAATTAATCGGACTGGATAGAATGGCTGATAAATCGGCTCAAAATATAATTGACGGTATCGAAAATTCAAAACAAATCCCTTTTGAGAAGGTTTTATATGCGTTGGGAATTCGTCATATAGGAGAAACCATGGCTAAGAAACTGGCTAAAAGATTTAAATCAATTGAGGGGTTACAAAATGCAACGTTAGAAGAACTGGAAAATACGGCTGATGTAGGAAATAAAATAGCCATAAGCATACAAGAATATTTTGCCAAACCCGAACATTTGGCACTCATTGACAGATTAAAAAAAGCAGGTTTACATTTCGAAACAGAAGATTCTCAGGAAGAAATCTCCCATATTTTAGAAGGAAAAACTTTTTTATTTACAGGGAAATTAACCGCTTTCACAAGAGAACATGCCGAAGAATTGGTAGAAAAAAATGGAGGAAGAAATATTTCATCCGTGAGTAAAAATTTAGATTATTTGGTAGTAGGAGAAAAAGCCGGATCGAAACTTAAAAAGGCTGAACAATTGGGGACAGTACATATATTAGATGAATATCAATTTCTAGACTTATTTGAAAAAGAAGGCATAAACCCGAAAGAAAATGAGTCAACTCGTTAGAACAAATGGATAAAATTAGAGTATGAACTGCAATTTTTGATTGCAGTTCCTATATTTAATGGTTTCGATCAAATAATACTTTTTCAATATCTTCCAATTGAAAACCCTTTGCTTTCAAAAGGATAAGGTAATGGTATAGCAGATCTGCTGCTTCATTCTTAAACAAAACATCATCCGTATCCTTTGCCTCAATAACAACTTCAACAGCCTCTTCACCTACCTTTTGTGCTACTTTGTTAATTCCTTTTTGATAAAGTTGATAGGTATACGACCCGTTTACTTTTTCGTCAATTCGTTGACTGATTATATTTTGTAATTTATATACAAATCCTTTTACATTTTGTTCCTCAAAACAAGAATAACTTCCCGTATGACAAGTAGGTCCTTCAGGAGAAACTTTAATTAAAAGAGTATCGTGATCACAATCTATATCAATTTTTTTTACCCATAAATAATTATGAGAGGTTTCTCCTTTCGTCCATAAACGATTTTTGGAGCGGCTGAAAAAAGTCACTTTTCCTTCCCTTTTTGTTTTTTCAAAGGCTTCTTCATTCATATAACCCAGCATGAGTACTTGCAGGGTAAGTTCATCCTGAATAATTACAGGAATCAATCCGTTACTTTTATCAAAATCTAATTTCATCGTATAGGAATATTTTTAGTTTTTAAAAATCTTTTTAATTCGGGAATGGGAATCTCATTAAAATGAAATACACTGGCAGCCAGAGCCGCCGATGCTTTAGTGTTTAAAAATACATCCGAAAAATGCTCTTTAGTACCGGCTCCTCCTGAAGCAATAACGGGAATATTTATGCTAGATGCAACATCATGCGTAATATCAAGAGAAAATCCGTTTTTCGTACCGTCACTATTCATGGAAGTAAGTAAAATTTCACCAGCTCCCAATTGTTCCGCCTTTTTTACCCAATCTAATGTTAAAATCGTAGTCGGGGTTCTTCCCCCGTGAGTATACACTTTCCAACCTGTATTTTCTTTTTTGGTATCCACAGCAACTACCACGCATTGACTTCCGAAACGGGAAGCAATTTCTGAAATCAATTCCGGTCTTTTTACAGCTGAAGAATTTATGCTTACTTTATCTGCACCGGCTTGAGTTAAAGAAAATACATCTTCCACGGAATTTATTCCTCCTCCTACCGTAAATGGAATGTTAATTTCATTAGCAATTTTTTCTACTAAGTGAAGCAAGGTGGAACGGTTTTCAATAGTTGCGGTTATATCCAGGAAAACTAATTCATCTGCCCCTTGCTGTACATAAGCTTTAGCCAATTCTACCGGATCTCCGGCATCGGTGAGGCTCACAAAATTTACTCCTTTAACAGTTCTGCCGTTTTTTATATCCAAACAAGGAATTATACGTTTTTTTAGCACTTCTTTTTATATTTTTTTTAAAAAATTAAAATTTGCATGGAAAGTGTAAAGCGATTGTTTAGTAACCATACAAAGTTTCTATAAAATTACTTTACCCGTTTTATAAAAATTGCTTAAGTTCCTTCAATTTGATTTTTCCTTCATAAATAGCCTTTCCGATAATAGCGCCTTCACAACCTAGTTCCTTTAGTTTAAGCAAATCTTCCAGCGAAGACACCCCCCCACTGGCTATTAAATGTATGGAAGCCGATTGAAGGATTTCTTCATACAATTGATTTGATGGGCCTTCTAAAGTTCCGTCTTTAGAAATATCTGTGCAAATTACATAGCGAATGCCTTTTTTCTCATATTCTTTAATAAAATCAACTACATCTAAAGAAGAAGATTCTGTCCAACCTTGGGTGGCTATCATTCGATGATTACAATCTGCCCCTAAAATAATTTTATCATTTCCAAAAGTTGAAAGCCAAGAAAGAAATAATTCAGGATTTTTTACGGCTATACTTCCGCCCGTAATTTGTGAAGCTCCATTTTCAAATGCAATTTTCAAATCATCATCGCTTTTTAAGCCCCCTCCAAAATCAATTTTTAAATTTGTTTGGGAAGCTATTTTATAGAGTATTTTATAATTGATGATTCGGTTGGATTTTGCGCCGTCTAAATCAACCACATGCAAATATTGAATTCCGATATCCTCATATTCTTTAGCGGCATCCAAAGGATCTTCCCGATAAATTTTTTCCGTAGAATAATCTCCTTTAGTTAAACGTACACATTTTCCTTTAATAATATCTATGGCGGGTATAATTCTCATTTTTTTATTTCAGCTATATTATTTTTTATTAAAGTTACGAGGGTTTTCTCGTAACATACCGTTGATTGAATGATAACTTTTTATCTGAACAGGAAATTACAGTTCAATAAAACTTTTTAATATTTGATCTCCCACATCTGCCGATTTTTCGGGATGAAATTGAGTAGCAAAAAAATTGTCTTTTTGTAAAGCAGCACTAAACGGTAAAATATAAGTACAGGTAGCAGAAGTATCTGCACATAAATCCGCATAGTAACTATGCAAAAAATATACATCATCATGGTCAGTATTTTTTTTAAAAATTTCTCCCTTTAAATCATAGATTGTATTCCAACCCATATGAGGCACAATATCGGTAGAAGGAAATTTTCGAACGTTAACATCGAAGATATTTAGACAATGGGTGTTGCCTTCTTCCGAATGAGAACACATTAACTGCTGCCCTAAACAAATCCCTAAAAAAGGACGTGTAATCGATTTTATTAAAACATCCATACCTCTTTCTTGTAAATATGACATAGCACTTCCGGCTTCGCCTACTCCCGGAAAAATAACTTTATCGGCATGTATTATCGTGTTGGGATCATCGGTAACAACAGATTCAACCCCCAAGCGTGTTAGTGCGTTTTGTACTGATTTAATATTACCTGCATTGTATTTTATAATTGCTATCATTTTTCACAAGCCTTTTTTATAATTTTTGAAAGTATGAATTTTTCTTAAATGTTTGAATTACTTTATTATCTAAAACTTAAGAAATAAACGGTAAAAAGTAAAAAATAAGTTTTAGTACTATAAACTGCCTTTTGTGCTTGGAATGGCAAAATTATCATCGGTTTGTTTAACAGCCATTTTGATAGCTTTTGCAAAGGCCTTAAAAATAGCTTCTATTTTATGATGTTCATTATTTCCTTCCGCTTTTATATTTAAGTTAGATTTCGAATTATCGCTAAAAGATTTAAAAAAATGATAAAACATTTCGGTTGGCATTTCTCCGATCTTTTCTCTTTTAAATTCTGCCTCCCAAACGATCCACGGACGCCCCCCGAAATCGATGCCTACTTGAGCCAAACAATCATCCATCGGCAACAGAAATCCATATCTTTCAATTCCTTTTTTACTTCCAAGCGCTTGTAAAATAGCTTCACCTAAAACAATTCCCGTATCTTCTATTGTGTGATGTTCATCTACATTCAAATCTCCGTCTACTTTAATATATAAATCCATTGAACCATGTTTAGCTATTTGTTCCAACATATGATCAAAAAAGCCTAAGCCTGTGGATATGGAGCTTTTTCCCGAACCGTCTAAATTTATTTCCACGGAAATTTTGGTTTCTTTAGTATTACGAATCACTTTAGCTTTTCGGGGTTGCTTTTTTAAATAGTGATAAATTTCGTCCCAGCTTTGCGTTTGTAATTCTGCACCGGAATTTTCTTCCGTTCCCATATATATAGAACGACAGCCTAAATTTTTTGCTAATTGTACATCGGTTAATCGATCGCCAATTACATACGAATGGGAGAGATCATACTTTTCTTTTATATAATGAGTTAACATTCCCGTTCCGGGTTTTCGTGTAGGGAGATTTTCATGTTCAAAACTTCTGTCTATCAGAATTTCAGAAAACGTTATTCCTTCATTTTCAAAAGCTTTGATGATTTTATTTTGTGAAGGCCAAAAAGTTTCTTCAGGAAAGGATTCGGTACCCAATCCATCTTGATTGGTTACCATAACCAATTCGTAATCCATTTCACGGGATATTTTGGAAAGGCTTTGGAAAACCAGGGGATAAAATTCCAATTTTTCCAAGCTGTCCAATTGGTAATCTATCGGAGGCTCTTTAACTAAAGTGCCGTCACGGTCTATAAATAATACTTTTTTCATAAGGTATCGTTTAGCCTAGATAATGAATTAATTAATTTTAAATTTTCTTCCGGAGATCCAACCGTAATACGAAGACTGTTGTTAATTTTGGAAGATTGATCTCGTACAATAATACCTTCTTGCATTAATTGTTTGAAAACTTGATTGGAATTGGAGAATTCAACGAGCAAGAAGTTCGTATCGGAAGGGTAAATTTTCGTTACTAGCGATAGCTTTTCCAAAGCAGAACGCAATTTTTCTTTTTCTTCAAGAATAATTTTTTTTCTTTTTTCAAATTCACTGCTTTGATTCAGCGCTTCCAAAGCTTCCTTTTGATTCAATTCGCTGATGTTATATGGATGCTTTACTTTGTTAAGTAAATGTATAATTTCAGGTTGAGCATAGGCCATACCAATACGTACTCCCGCAATACCCCAAGCCTTACTGAGCGTTTGGAACAGTACAAGATGTGGGTACTGATCCATTTTTTCCAGATAGGAAGGTTGGTCGGTAAATTCTATATATGCTTCATCGATTGCAACAATTCCGTTAAAGTTTTTTAGTATAAAATCAATATCTTTTGGATTAATCGCATTGCCGGTCGGATTGTTGGGAGTACAAATAACAATTACTTTTAAATTATCATCGTTGAAATATTTTTGAGCTTCTTCGATATTGATTTGAAAATCGGATGTTAGAGGAATATCAACAATCGTAACATCGTTCAACTCTGCTGCTACCTGGTACATTCCGAAAGTTGGACTAAAAAACATGACTTTGTCTTTACCGGGATTGCAAAATACCCGATAAATATGATCTATTATTTCATCACTTCCGTTCCCAATAAAAATTTTTTCCGTTGCAATGTTTTTAATTTCACTTAATTTTTGTTTTAGATCCTTTTGGTAAGGATCCGGATAACGGTTATTGTTTCCAAAAGGGTTTTCGTTGGCGTCTAAAAAAATACCTTCTATTCCTCCGGATTCATCTCTTGCGGAAGAATACGGATGCATGGCAAGCACATTAGGACGGGCCAGTTGATTTATATTTTTCATGGTTATTATTTTTATTGAATTAAAAGCGTTAATTCTACCCTATTTATTTTTAAATAAAATATATAAATTAGTTTAATTGGTTCGTAAACGTATGCTTACCGCATTTTTATGAGCTTGCAGCTCTTCAGCTTCAGCCATTAATTCTATAGTATTTCCGATCTTTTGCAATCCCTCTTTGGTTAGTTCTTGAAAAGAGATTTTTTTGTAAAAACTATCCAGAGAAACCCCGCTGTAATTTCGTGCATAGCCATTAGTAGGCAATGTGTGGTTCGTTCCGCTTGCATAATCTCCGGCACTTTCACAGCTGTAATTGCCTAAAAATACTGATCCCGCATTTTCAATAGAGTGTGTATAGTTTTTGGCTTGATCAATAGCTAAGATCAGATGTTCCGGAGCATAAAGATTACTCAATTGAAAACATTCTTCTAAGGAATTCAATAAAACACCTAGACTATTTCGTAAAGCTTTTTTAGCAATTTCTTTTCGAGGAAGACTTTCAAGTTGAGTATTGATCTCGGCTAGGGTCTGATTTAAAATTTCTGAATCCGTGGTTAGGAAAACAACTTGACTGTCAGGGCCATGCTCAGCTTGTGAGAGCAAATCGGAAGCAACATACGCAGGATTAGCGGACGAATCGGCCACTACTAATACCTCACTGGGCCCTGCAGGTAAATCTATGCTGACTTTAAACTCTTGGGCGTATTGTTTAGCCGCGGTTACATATTGGTTTCCCGGACCGAAAATTTTATAGACAGGTGAAATGGATTCTGTACCTACAGTCATCGCTGCGATGGCTTGAACACCTCCTACCTTGTATATATTTTTGATGCCTATTGTTTTTGCTGCATATAAAATAGCAGGATGTATTTTGCCTTCTTTATTGGGAGGGGTGCATAATACAATTTCTTTACATTCTGCAATGATAGCGGGTACTCCCAACATTAAAACGGTCGAAAAAAGCGGTGCAGACCCTCCGGGAATATATAATCCAACTTTTTCTATAGCTCTGGATTCCCTCCAACATTCGATACCGGGTTGTATTTCAATAATTTTCTTCTTTTCTTTTTGAGAAAAATGAAATTTTTCAATGTTGGATTTAGCTTGTAAGATGGCTTGTTTCAATTCATCGGAAACTAATGATTCCGCCTCAAGAAGTTCTTGTTCGGAAACAGTAAAGCTAGTTAAAGACACTTGGTCAAATTGAAGAGTATATTTTTTTAAGGCTGCGTCACCTTCATTTTTTACATCGGTAAATACATTTTTTACGGTTTCATATAACGAAACTTTTTCATTTTCAGGTCTTTTAACTAATTGGTGCCAATCATTTACAGGAGGATATTTTATAATGTTCATTTTTGAGCTCTATTAATAGATAAAATGGTTGATTGTTAAGTAAACTGAATGGGTTATTCCTTTTATTATAAAAATTTAAAGAATCATTTTTTGAATAGGAATGACTAAAATTCCTTGCGCTCCAAATTCTTTTAATTGTTCTATGATGTCCCAAAACTTATCTTCTTTAATTACAGAATGTACGCTGCTCCATCCTTCTTTTGCCAGGGGTAAAATAGTAGGACTTTTTACTCCGGGTAATAAAGAAATAATATCTTTCAGGTTTTCATTAGGAGCATTCAACAAAATGTATTTATTTTCTCGTGAATATAGTACCGATTGAATTCTGAACAATAATTTATCTAGAATTTCTTGTTTGTCTTGAGAGAGTTTTTTTGATTTTATAAGGGCTGCTTCACTTTTAGTAACGGTTTCCACTTCTTTTAGTCCGTTCATTAGAAGTGTACTTCCGGTGCTGACAATATCGAAAATGCAATTAGCCAAACCTATTCCCGGTGCTATTTCAACGCTTCCGCCGATTTCTTCAATTTCAACCTTTACATTGTTTTTTTTGCAAAATTTCTTTAAAATTTTAGGATAACTAGTAGCAATTTTTTTATTGTTAAAATAAGCAATTCCGGTATATGTTTCTTCTTTAGGTATAGCCAAACACATTCGGCAATTACCGAAACCTAATTTCTTTATGATTTCTACATTTCGGTCTTTTTCCCAAACTTCGTTTTCACCTAAAATCCCAATATCGGCTACATTTTGTTCTACATATTGTGGGATATCATCATCTCTAAGAAATAAGATTTCAATAGGAAAATTGGTTGATACAGTTTTCAGTTTTTGATTACCATTTGGAATTTTTATTCCGCATTCACTCAATAATTCCAGTGATTTTTGACTTAGCCGTCCGTTTTTTTGGATAGCAATTTTCAGTTTACTCATTAGCCATAGTTTTTAAATTTCTTTACTACTGAAGTGATCCTAAAAAAAAACCGCCCGAAAACTCAGGCGGCTATTATTTATTTTGACATTTTGCATAACAAAATTACTTACCTCACCTGATTGTAAGTGTGTAAATAATGATGATGATGTATATGTGTTTGAATCATTTTTGTTTATATTGATTGGTACAAATTTATAAAAAATATAATAAAGCACTAATAATAAATTACAATTATATTATCCTATATAAATGAAGGGGTTACTATATAAATTAATAACATAATCTTATATGTCTAGTAAATTTGTTTGATGACATCAATATCTAACTCATCATATTTGCCATCAATGAATTTTATAAAATCTTTAAATAGCTTGGTATTATTATGAATATTAATAGCCTCTTGGGATTTCCATACTTCAATTATAGAAAGTTTTAAAGGATCTTTTATGCTTTCGTGTAAATCATAAGATATATTACCTTCTTCTTTGCGGGAGCCATCTGCTAAGGAATACACTATTTTTTTAACATCATCAAGATAGTCAGGTTTTACTTGTATGGTTGCAATTATTTTTAATTCTGACATGGTATAAATAATTTAATACATCAAAAGTAATTAATATAATTAAAACCCGATATATGTTGTTTAAATAATTTTTAATAGTATGTAATGAATATGTTTTGATTAATGTAGTATTTTATATAACATTTCCATTAAAATATCTTTAGAAGTTGCATGAGATGAAACATCCACTCCCTTGGATTTCATGTCTGCATCTCGCAAATAAGCAATACATGCAGTAGTTTTTTTTAAAGAATAATTTTTAATGGCGGTTAAATACTCATTAGCAAAGAAAGGGTTAATACGAAGTTCCTTAGCTATATTTTGAGGAGTTTTTATCGGTAAAGTGTGTACGATAAGAATATTGGAAAATAAACTTATTAATGTTCCAAAAGTCAAAACAATAGGATTTGCTTTTGGGTTTTTTTCAAAATAGTCTATTATTTTATAAGCCTGTTTCGTATTTTTCTCAACGATGGCCTTTCTTAATTCGAAATTGTTGTATTCTTTGCTGATTCCAATATTTCTTTCAATGATTTCAGGAGTTATCTTTTTGGAGTTACCTACAATTAATTTAAGTTTTTGAATTTCGTTATCAATACGAGAGAGTTCAGTACCTAAAAATTCGGCAAGTAAGATCCTGGATTTTTCGTCAATTTCCAAACCGTTAGAGTGACATAATGAACCGATCCAAGTGGGTACTTGGTTGTCATATAGCTTTTCGCTTGTAAAAATATATCCTTGTTTACTGAGTAATTTAGTTACCGACTTTCTTTTATCTAAAGATTTGTATTTATAATTGATGACCAATACAGTTGAAGGCTGAGGATTTTTTATATAATTATCAAAGGCTTCGGATTTGTCAAAAGGCAACCCCTTTGCTTCTTTAATTATTAAAAGCTGTTTATCGGCTCCCATTGGAAATTGCTTTGCCAAAGATATAATTTGATCCAAATCAGATTCTGTTCCGTAAATAATATTTTGGTTAAAAGCCTTTTCTTCTTCCCTTAGGACATTTTCTTCCAGTAATTCGGTAAGTTTATCGATGTAAAAAGGCTCATCACCCTGTAAAAAATATACAGGCAGAAACTTTTTATTTTTAATATCTTTGACTAAATTATTATATTCTTTCATAATTAGAATAATGGAGCTTCCGGTTTTAAATTTTCCCAAAAAATATAATTTTCAAATAAAGGAGGAAAAATCTCTTTGGTATATTCTTGACGAAGTTAGAAAAAAATGGTTAATTCTAACACCTGAAGAATGGGTAAGGCAACATATTATTTTTTATTTTAAAACCGAAAAAAAGATTCCTCAATCAGCGTTTATAATCGAAAAAAAAATAAACCTCAATCAACAAACTAAACGTTTGGATATCTTACTGTATAAAAAATCAGAACCCAGATTATTGGTTGAATGCAAAGCTCCTGAAATACCTATTACTCAAACTACCTTTGAACAGGCCGCTCGATATAATACGCAAATTAAATCCAAATATATTTTATTAACCAATGGATTTAAACACTTGTATTTCAGTTACGACCCTGTTAATAATCAGTATAAAATTGTTGACGATTTTGATTGGTCCTAATAATTTTAACAACTTTAAAACAAAAAAAATAATTAAATTAAAAAATTAGGAGCTTATTTATTTCTTTTCTTAGTTTCGGGTAGAAAAGATGCTACCAATCCCAATAAAGGCAAAAAGGAGCAAAGATAGTATACGTATTGAATACCTGTCTTATCGGCAATTTTACCTAGAATAGCAGAAGCTATTCCGGCTATTCCAAAAGCCAAACCAAAAAAAAGTCCACTTATAAGTCCCACCTTTCCGGGTACTAATTCTTGAGCATAGATGAGAATGGCCGAAAAGGCTGACGACAAAATCAATCCTATGAAAATACTTAAAATGCATGTCCAAGTAAGATTTGCATAAGGCATTAAGAGAGCAAAAGGAGCAGTTCCGAGAATGGAAATCCAAATTACATATTTTCGACCTATTCGATCACCTACAGGGCCGCCAATAATTGTACCTGCTGCAATAGCAAATAAAAAAGCGAAAAGATAGATTTGAGCTTCATCAATACTAACACCAAATTTATTAATAAGATAAAAAGTATAATAACTGGTAAGACTTGCCATATAAACATATTTTGAAAAAACCAGTAGTAATAAAATACCTATAGCTAAAACTACCTTAGGTCGAGGCAATGAAGTATTATTTATGGAATTTTGATCTCCGATATTTTTTTCGGATTCTTTTTTGGTTTTTAAAACAACTAAATTTTTTTTGTACCATTTGCTGATTACAAGCATTATTCCAATACCCAATAAAGCGATGATGGCTAGCCCTCCCACATTTTTTTGTCCATAAGGAGTTATAATCCATAACGCAATTAAAGGACCTATGGAACTTCCGAAATTTCCGCCCACTTGAAAGATGGATTGAGCCAGACCGTGCTTACCTCCCGAAGCCAGATAGGCAAGACGAGAAGCTTCCGGATGAAATATGGACGATCCTAATCCTGTAAAAAAAACAGCTAATAGCACATGAGTGAAATTAGTGGCAAGGGCCAGGGATATAACGCCCATCATGCTGAAAGTCATTCCAACGGGTAAAGAATAGGGTTGAGGATGCTTGTCGGTATAAATTCCGATTATGGGTTGGAATAAGGAGGAGGACATTTGATAAACAAGGGTTATCAAACCTATTTGAGTAAACGTTAGAGCCAATGAATTTTTTAAAAGCGGATATATGGCAGGTATAACCGATTGCAATGTGTCATTAAACATATGAGATAGTGCTAATAACGACAACAAGGTGAATGCAGTACCGGTTGGTTGAGATGATTTTTCCATAGTTACAGGTATGGTGAAAAAAATAACAGCAAATATATTACTAATTGTACGAATTGGAATAAATTTGGATTATAAAAAGTTGATAAACTAACTTTTACGATGATTATAAGTATCGAACTATGGTAATTCACTTAATGGGACAAAAATGAAAATGAAAACAATTAATTCAGAAAAATACATAAGTTCGATATGGAAAATAAATCAGGTTCATGGAAAAAAACAATGACAATCCTATTCTTAATTATCTGCGTTTTAGGGGTTGCAATATTTTATGTGTATTATTATGTACCTTATGGAGACAGCAGTGTAAAGTCAGGGCAATTAAATTATATCATGCATAAAGGGATTATTTTTAAAACTTATGAAGGAAAATTAATTCAAACCGGATTCAAATCAAGAACCACCGGAGGTATGCAATCTAATGAATTTGAATTTTCTGTGGATAATGAAGAGTTAGCGCATCAATTAATGAAGCTTACCGGAAAGGATGTTATCTTGCACTATAAGGAATATTTCGGAGCATTACCTTGGAGAGGATATACTAAATATATTGTTGACAGTATAATTTCTTCACAAAACCATGCGGAAACCATACCTTAAAAGTTGTGTTTAAATCTGTTTTTTTTAAATAATCACATTATTTTTCGGATAAATCCTTAAAACGATTTAAGATTTTTTTAATTTAAATCCGGTATTTTTGCAGACCTAAAAGAAATAATAAAATAATGCGATTTTATTCCTTACGTGTACAAAAAGTGATACCGCTTACTGCAGGAAGTGTTCGATTAGACTTGTCAATTCCTGAAGAATTAAAATCTATATTCCTTTGGAAAGCGGGACAATTTATTCGTTTTCAATTTGTGATCAATGGAGAAATCTTTGAAAGGGAATATTCGATATGTACTGCACCGTTTGAAGGATATCTGTCTTTTGCTATAAAAAAGGCTAAAAATGCATTTGTATCTGAATTTGTGCAAAACCATGTGAAGGAAGGATATCCTGTATCGATTTCTGCTCCCATGGGAACTTTTGGAATTCCCTCGCGACCCAATGAAAAAAGAACTTTGGCAGCGTTTGCCTCCGGTAGTGGTATAGCCCCGATTGTAAGCATTATCAAAGATACCTTATATCATGAGCCTAACGTTCAATTCTATCTTTTTTATGGTAATACGAATGAAAATGAAGCAATTTTTAAAGATGAATTGACTGAATTACAAAAACAAAATCCTACTAATTTTTTCCCTTATTTTTTTTATACTCGCCAAGAAATGCAAGATAAATTTTTTGAGGGAAAATTGGATGCTCACAAAATTAAATTAATCATAAATCAAATTATGGATTGGGATGAATTGGACGAAGCACTAATTTGCGGTCCAAAAGATATGATCGTTACCCTGGCTAATGCTATTTATGAGCAAGGTATCCCAAAAAAAAATATACATTACGAATTGTATGAGCCGGTTGAAAAAGTTTTTTTTGATGATAAAGTCAAACGTTCTACAGTAAAAGAAGTAAAAGTTACCTATACATTTCGGAAAATCACAAAAACGATGAATTGGATAAATAACGGTTCTTCCTTACTTACTGCTTTGCTGGATAGTGGAGTAGAAGCTCCTTATTCCTGTAAAGGAGGAGTTTGTGGAGCATGTATTTGTACTAAAACTGAAGGGGAAGTATATTTAGATGAAAACTTAGTTTTAACAGAAAATGATCTAAAAAAAGGTAAAATACTAACCTGTATGGCTCATCCTAAAACAAAAACATTGACCATTAATTTAGATGAAGCATAAAAATTTTTTAAAACATTCTTGTGTGTACTCTATTAATTTTCATCTTTCTTTAATGATAAGAATAGAAGCAAAATACCGTATGATAAAGTAAAAATAAGTATATTTACCACAAGTCAACAGTAAAAAATTAAAGATTAAAAATATACTACCATTAAAAAATGAAAGAACTAGTTATTGTTTCTGCTGCGAGAACACCCATAGGAAGTTTTTTAGGCAGTCTATCAAGCCTTTCAGCGGTGCAATTAGGGTCAGCAGCCATTGAAGGTGCACTGAATAAAATTAAATTGGAAAAAACTTTGATCAATGAGGTTTTTATGGGTAATGTTTTACAGGCCAATGTAGGACAGGCACCGGCTAAACAAGCTTCCTTAGGAGCCGGAATACCGAATAACGTCCCTTGTACTACCATAAACAAAGTATGTGCTTCAGGAATGAAAGCGGTAATTATTGGCGCACAATCCATTCAAGCAGGAGATAATGAAATAGTAGTGGCAGGAGGAATGGAATCCATGTCGCAAGTACCTTATTATCTAACAAAAGGAAGAATTGGAAACAAGTTGGGAGATCAAAAGTTAATTGATGGTTTACTAAAAGACGGGTTGATAAATGTATACGATCGCAATCATATGGGTATATGTGCAGATGCTTGTGCAGAAGAGTATAACATTTCCAGAGAGGAGCAAGATACTTTCGCCATACAATCGTATACACGTTCGGAATTAGCATGGAAATCCGGTAAATTCAAAGATGAAGTTGTGCCTGTGACTGTTCCTCAGAGAAAAAAAGATCCGATAGTCATTTCAGAAGATGAAGAATTTAAAAATGTAAATTTCGATAAGCTAAAACAACTATCCCCTGTTTTTCAGAAAGAAGGAACTGTAACTGCAGCCAATGCATCCACTTTAAATGATGGAGCATCAGCACTAATACTAATGACAGCTGAGAAAGCTAAAGAATTAGGATTAAAACCGTTAGTAAAAATTATTTCCTATGCAGATGCTGCTTGTGAGCCTGAAAAATTCACTATAGCACCTTCCTTAGCTCTTCCCAAAGCCCTAAAAAAAGCAAATTTATCTTTAGATGATATTGATTTTTTTGAGTTCAATGAAGCATTTTCCGTAGTTGGATTAGCGAATGCCAAAATACTAAATATAGATAGTTCAAAAGTAAATGTAAATGGAGGCGCTGTTTCTTTAGGGCATCCTTTAGGCAATAGCGGTTCGAGAATTATAGTTACTTTAATCCATGTGTTAAAACAAAATAATGCAAAGTATGGAGCGGCAGCAATCTGTAATGGAGGAGGAGGAGCTAGTGCAATTATACTTGAAAATATATAAACTTTTATAAAATATAATAAAAAAGGCAGATTTAAAAAATCTGCCTTTTTTATTATCAATTCAGGTAATAAGTTTGAATAGTCTATAAAATATTTAATATAATTTAAATTTAAATTATATTAATATTATAAAAATATTTAATTGATTTATATATATTTGTTAGGTAAACAAAAATTATATTTTGAATTAAATAATATTAGAAATTATGAAGAATACATTAAATATTATCTTGCTTTCATCAGCCTTTAACGGATTAACTCAAAGAGTCTGGCTTTCATTGAAAGAAGCAGGATATCAGGTTAGTTTTTTACTTTTTACCACAGAACAAGAGGTTATAAATTCAATCGAAACTGCCCATCCGGACCTTGTTATTTGTCCTTTTTTAAAAGATAGAGTGCCTGAAGTTCTTTGGAAAAATGAGACAAGACCTATCATAATTATCCATCCGGGTATTAGAGGAGATAGAGGAGCCTCCTCTTTGGACTGGGCAATTTTAAAAAATCTTGACACATGGGGAGTAACTGCTTTACAAGCCGTAGAAGAAATGGACGCCGGTCCTATTTGGGCAAGTCATGAATTTAAAAAACCTGCTTTAATACGAAAATCAGAGCTTTATAACAATTTTGTAAGTGATGCCGCTATAAAATGTATTTTTGAGGTTATTGATAAATTTATAAATAAAGAAAAACCTACCCCGTTAGATTATAATAACGAAAACGTAAAAGGAAGGTTAGAGCCTAATATGAAGCAATCAGATCGTCATTTTGAATGGACTAGTTCAGCAAAAGATATTTTAAATATAGTAAATTCAGCAGAAGGAATACCCGGTGTATTAGCAGAAATAGAAGGTGAAAAATTTTATATATATGATGCATATTTGGATCATCGTGAAGGTGAAGCGGGAAAACTTTTAGCCCGCCGTGAAGATGCAGTTTTAATTGGAACAGGAGAAAAAAGTTTATGGATTGGATCGTTAAAAAGAGCAGCTAAAAACCAATTGCCCTTTAAACTACCGGCTGTACAAGTTTTAAAAGAAAAAGCAGAAAGTCTAAAAGATTTAACACTTTCATTGTACGATATGGTTTTATCTAATGAGGAGTACAGTACAATACATTATTCCCAAAAAGGAAAAATAGGAGAGTTAACCTTTAATTTTTACAATGGTGCCATGAGTACCCAACAATGTGAAAGGATGATAAAAGCTATTCAATTTGCTAAAGAACAGGAAACGAATGTGTTGATAATTAAAGGGGGATACAATGCTTTTTCCAATGGTGTACATCTTAATACGATAGAAGCAGCAGAAAATCCGGCAGAAGAGGCTTGGAAAAATATACATGCTATAGACGATGTATGTTTAGAACTTTTAGATACGAAACAATGGGTAATTGCCGGTTTGACAGGAAGTGCCGGAGCGGGAGGAGTAATGTTAGCTTTAACAGCTGATTTTATAGCTGCCAGAGATGGAATAATACTAAATCCTCATTATGCCACGATGGGATTATACGGTTCAGAATATTGGACATATACTTTGCCTAAACGGGTGGGAGAGCAACAAGCTAGAAAATTAACCGAAGAATGTTTACCCATAAGTGTAACCAGGGCATTAGAGATCGGATTAATTGACTCTATAGGTCCCAGGGAAATAAACAATTTCAATGAATGGTTATGGGTACAAGCTAAAGAATCAGAAGAAGTAAATAAAAAAGCCTTAAAAAAACCTTTTGATTCGGAAAAAGCAGCTGAGTGTAGAAAGAAAGAATTAGAAGAGATGAAAGAAGATATGCTTTACGACCGAAATTCTTTTTCTGTAAAAAGAAATTGTTTTGTGCTTAAAAAAAGAGCTTGTAATACTCCGGATCGATTGATCGCCAATTGGGCAAGAGTTAAACAAAATAAGGAATAATAAAAAACCATCTCAATTGAGATGGTTTTTATTGAGGCTTCGAGCGGATTCGAACCGCTGTACAAGGTTTTGCAGACCTCTGCCTAGCCACTCGGCCACGAAGCCGTTTTGTTGGATTGCAAATCTACAATTTTTTTTGAATTAAAATTAAAATCTAATAAAATTTCTTTTTAAAAGTTACTTTTACATGATCTAAATTTACATGTAGAGGAGGGTTTACCTTTGCAACAGAGACTTTTACAGCTTTTACCTTTTTACATTGAAATTTAATTTCTCTTATAATTCGATTGGCAACATGTTCTAAAAGATTAGAACGAATAGCCATTTGATCTTTAACTATTTGTGCAACAATTCCGTAATTAACAGTATCATTAAGCTCATCAGATCTTCCGGATTTTTCTAAGTTTAACCGTATTGTCACATTAACTATATAAAAGGAACCAATTTTAGCTTCTTCTTCTAAGCATCCATGATAGGCGTAAATTTTTATATTTTTTAATTTTATTTTTTGCATTTAAAAAAGTTGTTTAGCAATTTTTCTTATATTTTCAGATCTTCCCATTGAATAAAAATGAAGTACGGGAACTCCTTGCTTCATTAATTCCTTGCATTGACTAACCGTCCATTCTATTCCCACCTCATACACTGCTTTGTTATCCTTACATTTTTCTACGGCCATAACTAACTCTTGAGGCATATCTATGTGAAAAATGTTTGGAAGAATATTCAGATGTTTTTTTATAGATACGGGCTTTATGCCGGGTATGATCGGTACAGTAATTCCGATATTTTTACACTTCTTTACAAACTCAAAATATTTAGTATTATCATAAAACAGTTGAGTAACAATGTAATCAGCTCCGGCATCAATTTTTTGCTTTAAATAATTTAAATCCGTATCTAAATTAGGGCTTTCAAAATGTTTTTCAGGATATCCGGCTATGCCAATACAAAAATCAGTAGCTCCATGAGCGTATTCTTCATGAAGATATTTACCTGAATTCATGTTTTGAACTTGAGACACCAGTTCATTAGCATATGAATGTCCATGGGAGTGTGGTTTAAATATACCCTCACTTTTGATAGGATCTCCCCGTAAAACTAAAATATTATCAATACCTAAAAAATTAAAATCGATAAGAATATTTTCAGTTTCTTCTTTATTAAACCCACCACATATTAAATGAGGCACTGCGTCAACTTTATACTTTTGTTGAATTGCAGCACATATACCCACTGTACCGGGACGTTTTCTTGTAACAATTTTTTGTATCAATCCATTAGGTAACTCTCTATATTCGTATTCTTCTCTATGATAGGTTACATCAATGAAAGGAGGATTAAATTCCATTAAAGGATCAATATTGGAAAATATATTTTGTAAATCTTCTCCTTTTTTAGGCGGGAGTATTTCGAAGGAAAATAAAGTTTTTCCCTTTGCATTGGAAATATGTTCTGTAACTTTCATATTAATTATTTTTGTTCAAAACAGGCCATTTTATTAGAAGATGAAAAATATTTTTAGTTGTTATTATTATCATTTATAGTTTATTCATTATAATTATAAAGCACTTTCATTAAAAGAAAAGGGTAGTAAATCAGCACATTGGTTAAATTTAATTACTTTTCCTTTCAAACCGGTAAAAAGAAATTCAATAGGCATTTTTTGTCTGAATTCGTATTCAATAAGTACTTGTCTACAGGCTCCGCAAGGAGAGACAGGAATGGAACTATTATCATCTTTTCCGGCAACTACAGCCATTTTTATTATTTTAGCAGACGGATAATTTGCTATAGTATAAAAAATAGCGGTCCTTTCTGCACACAAACCACTGGGATAAGCGGCATTCTCTTGATTGTTACCTGTTAAGATTTTACCATTATCTAATAATAAGGCGGCTCCAACTTTAAAATTAGAATAATTGGCATAAGCAGAATTACGGGCTTCTTTAGCCTTATTAATTACTACTAAGTCTTGGTCGGAAAGATCTTCCCATTGGGAGTACTCTTCATATTTTAGATCTAAGACTTTAATCATGTTTAATACTTATTAAGTGCACCTAAGTTACTAATAAATTATAAAAATGGGTAAAATAATTATCCTGTATGATCTATTTGCTAAAACAAAAATTATTTATAAGAAAGAATAGATTTCTCTTTCTGCAAAATGAAAATGAGCTTCAATCGCTGCATTTTCGTCGCTGTCTGATCCATGAATAGCATTTCGTTGTGTGCTTTCCGCATATTTTTTGCGGATGGTACCTTCTTCTGCCTGATCGGGATTGGTAGCACCGATTAACTTTCTAAAATTTTCCACAGCATTTTCCTTTTTTAAAACAGCTGCAATTATAGGTCCGGAGGTCATAAAATTCACTAAGTCCTCAAAAAAAGGTTTGCCCTGATGTACTGAATAGAATCTTTGGGCATCTGCTAAGGTGAGGGAGGTTAATTTTAAAGCAATGATACTAAAACCGGCTTCAGTAATATCTTTTAAAATAGTTCCCGTTAGCCCTTTAGAAACAGCATCGGGTTTTATCATAGTAAGAGTAAAATTAGACATAAAAATATATATTTAAAAAAGTTAAGCTAAGTAATAATAAAATAAAGTTAAAAAAAAACACTCAATTCTGTAAAGAATTGAGTGTTTTTTAATTAAATATTTTAATCTCTTAAGCCAATAATGATACCGGATTTTCAAGATACATTTTAAGAGTTTGTAAAAACTGAGCTCCGGTAGCACCATCTACTACACGGTGATCACATGCCAATGATATTTGCATTGTGTTACCAACCACAATTTGTCCGTTTTTCACTACCGGTTTTTGTATGATAGCTCCTACGGATAAAATACATGAATTCGGTTGATTAATAATTGAATTGAAAGATTCCACTCCAAACATTCCTAAGTTAGAAATAGTGAAAGTAGATCCGTCCATTTCATTAGCTTTTAATTTTTTATCTCTAGCTCTTCCGGCTAAGTCTTTTACTGCTGATGAAATTTGAGTTAAAGATAAGTAATCGGTGTTTTTAATTACCGGAACTACTAATCCATCTTCAACTGCTACGGCAACTCCTACATTTATATTTCCACGGTGGATAATTTTAGTATCGGACCAAGTACTGTTAATTTGCGGATGTTTTCTTAAAGCAATTGCAACGGCTTTAATTACAATATCGTTAAAAGATACTTTGGTATCAGGAAGGCTATTGATAGCTTTTCTAGCTTCCATAGCATTATCCATATTAATTTCAAATACCAAATTGTAATGAGGAGCAGTAAATAAACTGTGGCTAAGACTTTTAGCAATAGCATTTCTCATGGAAGAGTTTGGAGTTTCAGTGTCTACACCCGGAGTTATTTGCGGAGCAACCGGCGCAGATTTAGCTGAAGAGGCAGAAGCTGTAGTAGTTGAAGCTGTTGGAACAAAATTTTCAACATCTTTTCTAATAATTCTTCCATTGTCTCCACTTCCTTTAATTTGATCTAGGCTAATTCCTTTTTCTTTAGCAATTTTCTTTGCTAAAGGAGAAGCGAATATTTTACCGTTTCCGGATGAAACTGTATTAGCTTCAGAAGAAGGTTTAGAGTCATTGGATGCGACAGCTGTCGGCTCAGAAGCAGCAGGTTTAGAAGTTGTAGTAGAAGCAGCAGTGCCTCCGGCAATAATTCCGCTAACATCCGTACCTGCAGGTCCTACGATAGCCAATAAAGATTCAATTGGAGCAGAATCTCCTTCTTTTACTCCTTGGTATAATAAAACTCCGCCGTTACCATCGTATTCAAAATCTTGAACCGCTTTATCTGTTTCTATTTCAGCAATAACATCGCCTTCTTTAATGGTATCACCAACCTTAACATTCCATTTAGAAACTTTACCTTCAGTCATGGTATCACTAAGTCTAGGAACTTTGATAATTTCCACATCTTTAGGGATTTCTACAGAAGCAGAAGGGGTAGAAGTTGTATTCGTATTGCTAGAGTCGTTATTAGTTGTTGGTTCAGAAGATGAAGAATTGCTGTTAGTACCTCCAATTAATGCGTTGATGTCTTCCCCTGCTTTTCCGACAATAGCTAAAAGAGAATCCACCGGTGCAGCATCACCTTCTTTAACTCCTTGATATAAAAGGATACCATCATCACCATCATAATCAAAATCCTGAACAGCTTTATCTGTTTCAATTTCTGCTAAGATATCGCCTTCTTTTACAGGATCTCCTACTTTTAGGTTCCATTTAGATACTTTTCCCTCAGTCATGGTATCACTCAGACGAGGCATTTTTATAACTTCAGCCATAATTTGGTTTTGATTCGTGTTTTTATTGGTTTTCTAATTTATCTAAAAAAGGATAATTTGGCTCTGAATATATATATTTATATAATACGTCATCATCAGCGTAAGGAGCATCTTCTGCAAACTTACCAACTTCATTCATTTCATCCTTTATTCTTTTATCTATTTCATCTAATTCTTCGATGCTTGCCCAATTATTAGATAAAATTTTATGTTTTACGAATAGAATCGGGTCTTCTTTTTTGTGTTCTTCCACCTCTTCTTTCGTTCTATAAGGCTCAGCATCAGACATAGAGTGTCCTCTGAAACGATAAGTTCTTGCTTCAAGGAACGTAGGACCATCTCCTCTTCTTGCTCTTTCAATAGCTTCGTAAGCTGCTTCTGCAACTGTCTCAGGATTCATTGCATCCACCGGAGCGCATGGCATTTCATACCCTAGTCCTAATTGGTAAATATCCAAATTATTAGTAGTTCTTTCAACTGATGTACCCATAGCATATTGATTGTTTTCACAAACAAATACTACCGGTAATTTCCAGTTCATAGCCATATTGAAAGTTTCATGTAGAGTACCTTGTCTTACTGCACCGTCACCCATGTAGCAAATAGTAACCGCGTCGCGTTCAAAATATTTATCTGCGAAGGCTATACCGGCACCTAACGGGATATGACCACCTACAATACCATGTCCACCGTATACATTGTGCTCACGGCTGAAAAGGTGCATAGATCCACCCAATCCTTGAGATGAACCGGTGGCTTTACCGCATAATTCAGACATGGCTACTTTAGGATCCAGCCCCATGGCTAACGCATGAGCATGACAACGATAAGAGGTTATAATCTTGTCTTTGGTTATATCCATTGCATGAGTAAAACCTGCTGCAATTGCCTCTTGGCCATTATATAAATGCAAAAAACCTCTGATTTTATCTTTTAAATATAGAGAACGAGCTTTGTCCTCAAATCTTCTCCACATAGTCATATCCTCAAACCACTTGAGGTATACTTCTTTACTAAATTCTTTCATCCTTGTACAATTTGACACGCAAATTTACATCAAATACTATGAACTAACAAAATTTAGATTTTATAAGTTTAAATACTTATATCATGATTATTTATATTAAATTATTTATAATAATAAATATTTATTTTTATTTAATGCTGATTTAATAATTGAGTATAATAATTTACTCATATTATTGTTTGTTTTATTTTTATTTAGTAGAAATATTATTTGTCTAATTTTTCAATGCATTAAATTTCATTTCGATATATATCTGATCATTTAAAAGAATTATTATAGAAGTTATAGTTATGAAAAAACTATTCATTAAATAAAATTTAATCATTTGATTAAATCAAAAATTTAAATATATTTGCATTAAAATATATTTAGTGGTATAAAAAATGCAATACGATTGCAATGAATAAGTTATAAAATTGGAAATGAAAATCAGGATATGGTCAGAGATGTGTCAACAGAGCAAAAAATTAAGGAGGCGGCAAAGCGCGTTTTTCAAAAAAAAGGTTTTGGTTTAACCCGTACCCGAGATATAGCAAAAGAGGCGGGTATCAATTTGGCTCTGCTAAATTATTATTACAGAAGTAAAGAAAATTTATTTGAAATAGTGATGCAGGAGAGCATAGAAGAAATGTTTTCTTATCTGGAACATATAATGAATAATAAACAAACAACCTTGTCTGAGAAAATAGATGCAGGAGTCTTAAGATATATAGAAGGAATGTTCAAAAATTCAAATTTGCCTCTTTTTTTATTCAGTGAATTACAGGCTAATCCACAACATCTTTTTGATAGGGTTAAAATTCCTGAAGGTTTTATTCAAGATACTTATATGTTCAAACAGATCAATGCGCAAATAAATAAAGAAAAGTTGAATTTTACAGCTATACATTTTTTTATAAATCTAGTTTCCATGTCTATTTTTCCGATAATAGGGCAACCCTTTATAAAATATGTAACTAAAATGGATGAAAAAAGTTTTGCAGATTTCATCGAACAACGAAAAACTTTAGTTCCAATCTGGTTAAAGTCAATGTTAAAGCTAGTATAATAATGAGATTATGAAAACTAAAACGTATATTTTTTTACAAGTATGTTTACTTCCTTGTCTATTGTTTTCACAGTTATCGGTAATAAATCTGGAAGAATGTCAGGAAAAAGCAAGAGAAAATTATCCGTTAATTAAACAATATGATTTAATTTCTCTAGCCGAAGACTATACTTTGGATAATTTGGCAAAAAATTACTTGCCGCAAATTTCTCTCGGTGGACAGGCTTCTTATCAAACTCAAGTAACTAAAATACCCATAAAGATTCCGGGTTACAATATTCCCGAAATGGATAAAGATCAATACAAAATAACTTTAGATGTTACACAATTGCTATGGGATGGAGGAGCAACGCGATCTCAAAAAAAAATTACCCAAGCGAATTCAGATTTTGAAAAGCAAAAGCTTGAAGTAAACTTATATACTGTAAGGGAAAAAATTAATCAATTGTATTTTGGAATTCTAACGATTGACAAGCAATTAAATCAATTGGATGTTTTAAACTCCGATTTACAAACCAATTATAACCTGGTTAGTGCCATGCTAAAAAATGGCGTTGCCATGGTATCTGATTTAGATTTGGTTAAAGTGGAATTATTAAACACCGATCAAAAAAAAATTGAACTTACCACTTTACGAATGGCTTATATAAAAATGCTTTCTTTATTTATACATGAAGAAATAAGTCAAGGAGTTGAACTGAAACTTCCGGACAAAAGTATCAATTTTGATCAAGAGATTTCTCGTCCCGAATTAAGGATGTATGATAAGCAAAATTTAGTATATGAAGCCAAAGAGAGTACGATAAAAGCTAAAAATATGCCTAAATTTTCACTTTTTGCTCAAGGAGGGTATGGAAAACCCGGTTTAAATATGTTGAACTCAGATTTTAAAACGTATGCTATTGGCGGGGTGCGTTTAAGTTGGAATTTTGGAAACTTATACACAAAGAAAAACGAATATCGATTGTTAAAAAATGACAGGAATTCACTTCAATCTCAAAGAGAAACCTTTTTATTTAACACCCATGTTCAGCTTACCCAAATTCAGAATGAAATAAATAAATATGAACAATTGATGGTAAAAGATGATGAAATTATTCGGTTAAGGAATAGTGTTAAAAAGGCCGGAGAGAGTAAGTATAAAAATGGAATTTACAATATGAATGATTTAATCGGAGATATTAATGCAGAAAATCAGGCACGAGTAACACAGTCTATACATGAAATGCAATATTTACAAAGTATCTATAATTATAAATATACACAAGGAAATTAGAACTATGAGACAGTTAATAATATTTACCCTGGGAACGTTTATGTTCCTGTTATCTTGTAATCGAAATAAATTTGAGCATGATGCGTCGGGAACGTTTGAAGCAACTGAAGTGATTGTTTCATCGGAAGCTAACGGTAAATTGGAATCTTTTCAATTAACGGAAGGAGATCAATTGGCCAAAGGACAATACGTTGGATATGTTGACAGCATCCAGCTGTATTTAAAGAAAAGACAATTATTAGCTACCAATAAAGCCATACAGGTAAAAAGACCGGACATATCCGTCCAAGTTTCTTCCATAAAAGAACAGATTGCGAAAGCTGAATTTGAAAAAAGAAGAATTCAAAGATTATTGGCAGATAATGCAGCTACTCAAAAACAACTGGATGATGCGAATTCACAAATTGAAGTTCTTAAAAAATCTTTAAATGCGCAAGAAAATTCACTTTCAACATCGGTTAACAGTCTCAATGAAGAAAGTAACACCAATACAGTTCAAGTATCCCAAATAGAAGATCAATTAAAAAAATGTAAAATTATTAATCCAATTCAGGGTACTGTTTTAAACAAATTTGTTGAAGAAAAAGAAGTTGTTACTCAAGGTAAAGCACTCTATAAAATTGCAGATACTAAAAATTTATTTTTACGAGCATATATAGTTTCAGAACAATTAGAAAAAATTAAAATAGGACAGAAAGTTAAAGTATTTATAAATATTTCTGAAGATAAACAAAAATCCTATCCGGGCACTATTACATGGATATCCGATAAAGCCGAATTCACTCCAAAAACCATTCAGACCCAGGATGAGCGTCAAAATTTAGTGTATGCGGTAAAAATCGCAGTAACAAATACTGACGGACTTATTAAAATAGGTATGTATGGTGATGTAGATTTTTGATAAATTCTATTTTCATTTTCTATAAGTAAACAAGGCTAAATTATAGTGAAGATATAAAAAAAGATAATGAGTGTTATTTCCATACAAAATATTTCAAAAACCTATACAGGGAAAGTTCCGGTTGAAGCTTTACAAGATATATCTATTGAAATTAATAAAGGAGAATTATTTGGTTTAATAGGTCCCGATGGAGCTGGAAAGACCACTCTGTTTAGAATATTAACTACCTTGTTGGTAGCGGATAAAGGAAAGGCATTTGTAGATGGATTTGATGTAAAGAAAAACTTTTTACAAATACGGGAAAGAGTCGGGTATATGCCCGGTAAATTTTCGCTTTATCAAGATTTAAGTATTGAAGAGAATCTTAATTTTTTTGCTCGGGTATTCAATACAACGGTAGAAAAAAATTACGATTTAATTAAAGATATATATGTTCAAATCGAACCCTTCAAGAAGAGAAGAGCAGGTAAACTTTCGGGAGGAATGAAACAAAAACTAGCCCTATGTTGTGCCTTAATACATAAGCCTTCGGTTTTATTTTTAGATGAGCCGACCACAGGAGTAGATCCCGTATCCAGGAAAGAATTTTGGGATATGTTAACCCGACTTAAACAACAGGGAATTACTATAATGGTTTCTACTCCTTATATGGATGAAGCAAGTTTATGTGATAAGATTGCGCTAATTCAAGAAGGAAAAATACTTTCTGTCAATACTCCTAAGCAGATTACGCAAGAATATCCGTATAAATTATATTCGGTGCGATCTGATAATAATTATAAACTTCTTCAGCAATTACGCAAACAAAAAGAAATAAACAGCTGTTATATATTCGGAGAATATTTGCACGTGACATTTAAAAATGAAAAGGTTACGATAGAGGGAGCTGAAGTAAAAGAAATTGAACCGGGAATCGAAGATTGTTTTATTTATTTAATGAATAAAAATGAAAACCATAGTAACGAAAGAGTTAACTAAAAAATTTGGCGATTTTATTGCAGTCAATCATATAAGCTTTGAAGTATCAAAAGGTGAAATTTTTGGTTTTTTGGGAGCAAACGGTGCAGGAAAAACAACAGCCATACGAATGCTTTGTGGATTGTTATCTCCCACCTCAGGGGAAGGAATTGTTGCAGGATACGATATTTACAAAGAGTCGGATAAGATTAAAAAAAATATCGGATATATGAGCCAAAAATTTTCGTTATATGAAGATTTAACCATTAAAGAAAATATGCGATTATTTGGTGGTATTTATGGAATGAGCACTAAAGATATTAAAGTAAAAACGGAACAATGCTTAGAGGAACTTTCCTTAGAAACAGAAAGGGATGTTTTGGTTAAATCTTTACCCTTAGGAATTAAGCAAAAAGTTTCTTTTGCAGTGTCGACCTTTCATTCTCCTGAAATTGTTTTTTTGGATGAACCCACCGGAGGAGTAGACCCCATAGCAAGACGTACTTTTTGGGAAATGATTTATCAGGCTTCCAATAACGGGATAACCATTTTTGTTACAACTCACTATATGGATGAAGCAGAATATTGTAATCGGGTTTCAATTATGGTCGATGGTAAAATTGAAGCATTGGATACGCCTGCGGGACTTCGTCATAAATATCATGCGGAAACAATGGATGAAGTTTTTCAAATATTGGCAAGAGGAGCAAAAAGAGAATAGATTTTAACTAAATAAAGGAAAAAATAAGAATAGGGCATGAATCAATTTTTTAGTTTTATAAAGAAAGAAATCTTTCACATCACCCGTGATTTTAGAACTATGCTTATGCTTTTAATTATGCCTATAGCACTTCTTATGATATTTGGGTTTGCTATTACGACAGAAATTAAAAATACCTCTTTCATTGTATTAGATAATTCTAAAACCATCCAATCCATACAACTTATAGAACAAATAAATGCCAGTAAATATTTTGACCTTACAGGCTACCTGGACAAATTAGAACAGGTTGAACAACGTTTTCGCCTAGGAAAAGCTAAATTGGCGGTGGTTATTCCTCAAGGATTTGATAAAGACTTGTATCATCAAGGAACTAGTGAAGTTCAACTTATTGTAGATGCATCAGATCCTAATGAAGCATCTACCATAGTTAGCTACTTGCAACAAATTATATCGGAATATCAAAAACAACAAATGAATAAAGCGAGTTCAGGATCTTATGTAATTAAAAGTCAGGTTAAAATGCTTTATAATCCACAATTAAAAAGTGCGTATAATTTTGTGCCGGGAATTATGGGATTGGTTCTTATGTTAATTTGTTCAATGATGACATCTATTTCCATTGTAAAAGAAAAAGAACAAGGAACTATGGAGATATTATTAGTTTCTCCGTTAAAACCCATAAGCATCGTATTAGCGAAAGTGGTTCCTTATTTCCTGATCTCCATTATTGACGTTTTTTCTATATTAATTATATCTGTTACCATCTTGGAAGTGCCTATCGAAGGAAATTTACTTTTACTTCTTTTTCTATGTACAATTTTCATTCTATCAACCTTATCGTTGGGGATTTTAATTTCATCCATAACGGAAACCCAACAAGCTGCCATGTTAATTTCGGGCATGGGATTATTGCTTCCCACATTGTTGCTTTCTGGATTAATATTTCCCGTAGAAAATATGCCCTTACCGCTTAGAATAATATCAACCATTTTACCCGCTACCTGGTTTATTACTGCCGTTAAAGATGTAATGATTAAAGGGCTTGGTTTTTTTGCTATCTGGCAAGAATGTCTGATACTTATTGGTATGACTCTTTTCTTATTAGTGGTAAGTATCAAAATGTTTAAAAACAGGTTATGAGAACATTAAAATTTTTATTAGAAAAAGAATTTCTTCAAATATTCAGGAATAAAACTATTTTGAGATTGGTATTTTTTATGCCTGTTTTTCAATTATTAGTATTGCCATGGGCAGCCACATTTGAACAGAAAAATATTTTATTAAGCATAATAGATAACGATCACAGTTCGGCTTCCAGAGAATTGATACAAAAAGTAATTTCATCCGGCTATTTTAAATTGGCCAATTATTCAACGTCTTATTCAGATGCATTGAAGATCGTCGAAAAAAATGAAGCAGACTTGATTTTAGAAATTCCCCATAATTTTGAAAATACCTTTATAAGAGAAAAATCAACCGATGTTATGCTTTCGGTAAATGCCATAAACGGACAAAAAGCAGGTTTAGGGTCTTCGTATTTAGGACAAATCTTAGCAGCTTACAATCGGGAACTGGTTAGTCAGTCTCAAAGTTCGGGACAAATTATTGTTAAGCCCTATTATATGTATAATACAGAAATGAATTATCGAATTTTTATGGTGCCCGGTATTTTGGTTATGCTACTCAGTATTATAGGCGGGGCGCTTTCTTCCTTGAATATTGTTAAAGAAAAAGAAGCAGGAACCATTGAGCAAATCAATGTTACTCCTATTCCAAAATATATTTTTATTATAGGAAAATTGATTCCTTTCTGGGTTATGGGAATGTTTATACTAACTGTTGGTATGCTAATAGCCTGGTTGGTATACGGGTTAGTTCCGGCCGGTCATGCTATAATAATTTATATATTTTGTTTTTTCTACCTTATTGCATTTACCGGATTTGGGTTAATAATTTCAAATTTTTCATCTACGCAACAACAGGCCATGTTTGTGTTGTTTTTTATTATAATTATATTTTTCTTATTGGGCGGACTTTATACTCCGATAAGCAGTATGCCCAGATGGGCGCAAATCGTTACCATGTTTAATCCGGTACGTTACTTTATTGAAGTGATGAGGCTGGTTTATATGAAAGGAAGTACGTTGGCTGATATCTCTCATCAATTATATATAATTATTATCTTTGCTGTAGTGTTGAATGTAGGTGCAATTGTAAGCTACAAAAAAACAAATTGAGAGTCTGAAAGAGTTATTTAAAGGCATAGAACATGTTCTTTATAAGTTTCTTAAGCATTATTTTTGACATTAATAAATTAATGAAACAACATATACTTTAAATTAAAAGTAATGAAATCTAAAATCATAAATTCTTTTTTTTGGGGAAATTCGGTTGCTCTTTCCTGGTTGTGGGGATTAGGACTGTTTTTTTCCGTGCAAATAACTTATTTATTCGGTTTAACAGGTCTATTGGGTTTTGCTTTGTTAAACTCAATCGGATTATTTTTATTTGGTTACGGTACTCAAAAAATTGCCAATCGGGATAAAGGACAAGAATCATTAGAACGTTTTTATAAAAAATGGTATAAGCCGTTTCGCCTCAGTTTATATTTATATCAGTTATTGGCAATTACGTTAACCGTTTTTGCTACTGTAAAATATTTGTTTATTCCTTTGCTTACTTCTTATTGGCCGGGCTGGGATGATGGGGGAAGTATATTACAAATTTTTTCTTTATTACTTGTGGTTTCATTGGTTATTTCTGCTTCCTGTTTACTGGGTGAAGAATTTTCGATTAAATCTATTAAATACTGGCATCTATTAATTGGAGCAGTTTTATTAGTCATAATTGTTTCCTTATTATCTTATTTACAACCTAAAGAAATATACAATTATCAAGCATGGGTAAAAAGTGAAACTCAAAAACCTATTTTCATAGGCTATATGGTAGCCATTTTTGTTGGTTTTTTTGTAGGGCCTTGGCTGGATTTACAACAATGGCAGCGAGCTATACAAATGAGAAAAGAAGAAACCAATATATGTACCGGATATTTTTTCGGATCCGTTATATTTTTTTTCCTGCTTATTTTTCATGGATTAATGGCAAGTTTTGTTTTTAACAGTAATTGGTTTAATCCGAATATGGCATCGATTGGATTGGGAGGTATAAAATACGGTCATGAGCAAATTGTAAATTATATGATCCACTTTCAATCTACACTTCCCGAATGGGTTCCGCTGTCATATTATTTATTTATAGTATTCGCAGTATTAACAACTTTAGATAGCGGATATGTTTCTACTCGGTGGTTTGTGAAAGAAGTTTCCAAAACCAGTAATAGTCCTGTTTTATCCATTATACCTAAAGGAATTGCAGATTCTCCCATCCCTACCTATATTTTGGCGGGTTTAATTACGATATTCTCTGTATTGGCAAATTTTGAATTGGAATATTTTATGGTATTTTATGCCACTTTTTTTGTGGCTTATGCCTCATTAGGTATAGCGCGTTGTTTTGTACCCAATTCGCAGCATTCTTTACCTCAAGTGAAACTTTTTTCGATTGGAGCACTTTCATTAGTAATATTTGCCGGAGGTTATTTTATGCAAATGGCCGTATTGATGATAATAGGCTCAATACTTCCAATACTCTATGTGTTTTGGTTGGTTTTAAATACTGACTTACTACGAGTCGTGAAAGAGAAAGTTGAAGAAGTGATAGATGCTGCGTCAGAAATTCCTGTATTAAAAAATTTATCTAAAGCAACTCATACAGCTATTAATGGGAAAACCTTGGAAGTTAGCACGGGAAGTCATTTTGAAGGTAAATGGTTTGTGCATTCCTTTATGGCAACCTATGCTGATACCAACTCAGTTGGAAATGTTTATTTTGGAGTTTATGCTCTTTGGGTTGGAAAGACGCGCGAATTATTTTTTAATTATGTATTACCCGATTTTAATTTAAAGGATACTACCTATTTAATATTAACACGATCTTTTGAACACAAATATATTACTGAAACTCGAGAATTCGAACGGATAAGCGTAAAAATACGAGCTTCGGAATATAATCGAAAGATTGCCACTTTGGAACATCAAGTTTTCGATTCCGCCGGAAATTTATTGGGTAAAGGAAAACAACAATTGATATTTGTTTCTCCTAAAGATTACCGATTATTGGATATTCCTCCTGAAGTTATAAAAGCTTTTATGCCTTATATGTAATTTGATACATCAAAGAATTTCTTAACTATTATAAGGTTGTGACTAATTTTAGTTCAAGCTTTAAAAGAATATAAAATTAATTACTTAAAACAGTAGAACCTAAAAAAGCTGTATCAAAAAATGATAAGTTAATATTCAAAAAAATTTACTCATCCTTATGCCGAAAATGTCTTTTTCAGTATTTACAAAATTTATCCTACATTCATTGTAAATGGATAATAATATTTAATATATTACGAGTAATGAGACAGTAATCGGCTAATTGTCAAAATACTAAATTTATATATTTAACGTTTTTGATAAATTTAAATGAAAATAATAGGTTATAGCCTACTTATTACTTAGCCTTTCTGAACATTTTCTTCTTCCAACAACTTTTTTTCTGCTTCTTCAGGATCAAACTCTCCTTCCCATCGGGCAATAACAGCAGTAGCTAAACAATTTCCAATAACATTTACCGTAGCACGAGCCATATCCATTAACGTATCAATTCCTAATATCATTAAAATGGGCCATTCTTGCAGATTAAAAGTACTTGCCGTACCCATTAAGATAACTAAAGAAGCACGAGGCACTCCGGCTACACCTTTGCTGGTTACGATTAAGGTAAGTATCATAATTAATTGGGTAGTAAAGGATACATGAACCCCGGTTGCTTGAGCTACAAATATAATAGCTAAAGATAAATATAAAGTAGTTCCATCTAAATTAAAGCTATACCCGGTCGGCATTACAAAAGCAATCACTTTTCGAGGAACGCCGAGTCTTTCCATCGCAATCATGGCTTTGGGTAGAGCAGCTTCTGAACTAGCCGTTGAAAAAGCTAAAAATGCCACATCTTTGATTTCTTTAATGAATCGTTTTATAGGCATTTTTATAAGTAAAGCTATCGGAAGGAATACGATGAGAACAAATACGATGAGAGCACCATATAGAGTTAATAACAACTTAATAAGTGGGATTAATGCATCCAGTCCCATATGTGCGATAGTATAAGCCATAGCGCCCAAGACACCAAAAGGAGCAAAATACATGATGATATTAGTGAATTTAAACATCGTATCGGCAAGACTGTCTGTAAAATTTACTAAATACATTCGCTTTTCTTTGGTTACCATTATAAGGGCTACTCCAAATAAGATACTAAATATGACGATTTGTAATACTTGCCCTTCTGCGACAGACTTTGCTATATTTTCAGGGAAAATATGCAGTATAATATCCTCCCAAGATTGAGATGCTACTTGTGGTAATTGTTCATGGGCTATATTTATTTTTTTCGTTCCTACTCCTGCTTGAGTGAGGTTAATGGCTGCTAGTCCGATAAAAAGCGCAAAGGTAGTAACTATCTCAAAATAAACCAGAGATTTCCAACCCATTCTACCTACTTGTTTAATATCTGAATGACTGGCTATACCATGAACTAGGGTTGCAAAAATCAAAGGAGCAATAATCGTTTTTATCAGTTTAAGAAATACTTTACTTAATATATCGAGTTTTCCGCTAACCCCCGGAAAATCATACCCTAAACAAGCACCAACTAGTAACGCTACAAAAATCCATATGGTTAAATTTTTCTTTTTAAATGCAAAGATGATAATAGAAATAATAAATAACCAACGACAAGCGAAAAAAAGATTTTCCGGAATAACTCCAAAAAAGAAGTTAACCAGATACAGTGCGCCTGTAATAGTAATAAAAATAAAAGGGAGTATATTAAAAAAACGAGATATATTCATGTAAGTTTATGATTTTTTATAAAATTTTACGAAATTATTACCCATTTATAGATAATAATTTAACAAATATATTAAAATAAAATTTTTTATAAAAACTCTTACATGAATATTAGCATTTTATTTATCCTTTTTAACAATAAATTTATTACGTAAAATTTCTAAAATGGCAGGCAAAATAGATACTACAATAATTAAAATCATTAATAGAGGTAAATTATTTTTAACCCATCCAATGTTGCCTACAAAATATCCCAAGAATAAGAAAATAAACACCCATACAACGCCTCCTATAATATTATAGGAAATAAAGTATTTATAACTCATACGTCCCATTCCGGCAACAAAAGGAGCAAAGGTTCTAACAATAGGAACAAAACGAGCTAATATAATGGTTTTGCCTCCGTGTTTTTCATAAAATTCATGAGTCTTTTGAAGATAGCTTTGCTTAAATATTTTAGAATTGGGATTACTGAATAGTTTATGTCCAAAATATTTTCCTATCTCAAAATTGACCGTATCTCCAATAATAGCTCCAACCACAAATAATAGGGCTAATAAATAGATGCTAAATTCATCACTGGAAGCAGCAAGAGCTCCAGCGGAAAATAATAAAGAATCACCGGGTAAGAAAGGGGTAATTACTAGTCCGGTTTCACAAAAAATTATTAAAAAAAGAATGGCATAAACCCAATTTCCGTAGTTGCGCATTAATTCATCTAAATGAACATTTATATGAAGAATAAAATCAACTAAATAGTGTAAAGTTTCCATGAATAATATTGATACTGTTTATTTTAATAAAAACTAATAAAAAATAGTAAAATTTTTAAATTAAGATTGCAAATATAGTAAAAACGATCAGGTATGTTAAATGAAATAAAAAATAAAACACTCTACCATAATTCTTTTTATGTAATGACAAAATGTCGTTAATAAATATTATTTAATTCAAAAATAAGACAAAATGACATTATTTGAAAATTTGCTTTTTATCTAAAAGGTTTTGTTTTAATAAATTACAATTTTTTTTAAGTATTTGGTCTGTAATTTGAAAATCATAAAACATAAAAATCTTAAAAAAATAAATAAAAGTTATGGCAGATTTAATTAAAAGCAACAACAAAAGTTTTGGAAATTTATTAGATGAATTTTTCACAAATGCTCCTGCATGGAATAGAGCAGAAGTAAAATTTCCACCTGTAAATATTTCTGAAGATAAAGCCAATTTTGAAGTGGATTTATACGCTCCGGGATTGAAAAAAGAAGATTTTAAAGTTAATTTAGAAAAAGGATTACTAACGATTAGTTATGATAAAAAAGCTGAAACGCATAATAAAAAATCTCACAGAACTGAATATTACCAGTCCAGCTTTAAACGTAGTTTTACATTAGATGACAGTAATATAGATGCAGCCAAAATACATGCTACCTATCATGATGGAGTTTTAAAATTAGTTTTACCTAAGAAAGAACAAACAGAAATTGCACCTAAACAAATTGAAGTAAAATAAAATTTTACTTATATATTTACCTATCAATATTTATAGTTAGTTAAAGGGGTTAAAGTTTCATGCTTTAGCTCCTTTTTTATGGGTTGTAGCGTGGAAATAAATCTATAAAAAGAACATTCATAAATCCCATTATTTGGTAAGAGGTATTATTCGAGGTGTATAGTTTGAAGCCAATTCACTAAAAAGCTTAATATGTTCAGGAGTCGTTCCACAACATCCACCCAAAATATTCACCAGTTGATTTTCCAAATATAATTGAACTTTTTCAGCCATCATTTCCGGCGTTTCATCATATCCGCCTAAAGGATTGGGTAATCCGGCATTAGGATAGGCGCTAACGTAAAAAGGTGCTTTATTAGCCAATATTTCCAAGTATTGAAAAAGTTGTTCAGCACCCAAAGCACAGTTTAATCCAATGGACAATAAAGGTAAATGTGATAAAGAAACTAAAAAGGCTTCCGTGGTTTGTCCGGATAATGTCCTTCCCGCCGCATCAGTAATTGTGCCTGAAGCCATTAGGGGAAGTTTTTTGCCGGTTTTATCGAAAGCTTCTTCAATACCAAAAAAAGCAGCCTTAGCATTTAAAGTATCAAAGATAGTTTCAACTAAAAGAATATCCGTTCCGGCTTGAATAAGAGATACTGCTTGTTCTTTATAAATTTCCGCTAAATAATCAAAATCTACCTCACGGTAAGCAGGGTCATTAACATCAGGAGAAATAGAAGCGGTTTTTGAGGTCGGGCCCATGGAACCGGCAATAAAAAGAGGTTTTGTTCCATTTTTGTTCCAATATTCCTCTCGGGCCTGTTTAGCTACTTGAACAGAAGCAAGGTTAAGTTCATGTACCCAATCTTGCATATCATAGTCAGTCATGGAAATTCGGTTCGAATTAAATGTATTCGTTTCGATAATATCAGCTCCCGCCTCAAAATATTCTAAATGAATATTTTTAATAATATCCGGTTGTGTAATGGACAACAAATCATTATTTCCCTTTAAATCTGTTTTCCAATCCCTAAATCTAGCGCCTCTATAATCTTCTTCATTTAATTTAAAACGTTGAATCATGGTTCCCATGGCTCCGTCCAAGATCAGAATCTTATGTTTAATGAGTTCTTCTATTTTCATGTTACAAGTTACCTTCATACAAAAATACATAAAACATTATAAGTTTCTTAAAATTAGAATTCTTATAAACTATTTGTGTGTACACTTGCAATTAAAACAGATAAATACAATTGAATAAATAAAAAGGATCGAAATGAGAAAATCAAGAGTAGTTTACGAGCAAAAAAAACAGACTGAATTTAAATTCAGTCTGTTTTTTACTATTATATTATTTATTGAGCGATAAACTCTAAATTTATTTGCAATTTAACTTCATTGCTCACTACCAAACCTCCGGCTTCAGTCATTTGACTCCAGTTTAAACCGAAATCTTTACGATTTAATTTTCCGGTAAATTCAAATCCGGCTCGTTGATTATTCCATGGATCTTTGATGATTCCTCCAAAATCTGCATCTAAGGTAATTTCTTTACTTACGTCTCTGATAGTGAGGATGCCCGTGATTTTATTGTCTTTAATACCGGAATCGCTGGTAAAAGTCAGTTTAGGATAGTGAGAAACGTCAAAGAAATCTTCTGATTTTAAATGTGTATCTCGATCAGCAATTTTTGTATTGATAGAATCTACATCGATGGAAAAATCAAATTTTGCATTTGAGAAATCATCACTTTCAGATTCTATGGAACCTTGAAATTTGGTAAATTCTCCGGTTACGGTTGATATTACCATGTGCTTTACTTTAAAGAAGATCTCGGAGTGAGCGGGATCAGTTAACCATTTTGTTTTCATGTTACCTTTTTTTATTAGTAATGAATAATCTTTTAACTATTGATACTTATAGATCAGATATTTTTAAAACATATACTGTACCATATATAAATAAATGATAAGGATAATGGTTATTATTTTTTAATCGATTTTTTGAAAAGAAATTAATAGAAATTTTTTATCATTTTTCCAAAGTAGTTGTTTAGGATGTAATAAATAAATAATTTAAGATTCCGAAAACATTTACAATGATAATAAGTGATTAGACCTTATTTCTCTTTTGATTTTTTTTTAAATTTTTCGGGGATGGGCACTATTTATTACTGATATTTTTATAAATAAGTAGGAGATCAAAGTAAAGAAAAATATTTTCCGGGTAGGGTTTCAATGATGTTTTTAAGTTCTAATTGTAACAAAATCGGCATGAGTTGAAACGTAGGTAAACTTAATTCTAAAGATAAGGCATCAATTTGCAATTTCCCTTTACGTTTTAACAATTCAATAATTTTTAATTCTTGATCTGTGAGATCAATCCATAATTCTTGTTGTAAATTTTTTATAGGAGCTTCTCCAAATAAGGATACCACATCTTCAGGACGGGTGAGTATTTGAGCTTCCAAGTTTCTGATAAGCTGGTTGCATCCCTGGCTGCAAGTATCCGTAACTTTTCCGGGCAAAGCAAATACCTCACGATGATACGAATTAGCAAATTTTACAGTGGAAATGGCACCGCCTCCGTATCCTGATTCTACAATGACCGTTACAGAAGACAACCCGGCAATGATACGATTACGCTGTATAAAATTAGCTCTTTCGGGTTTAGTATTAGGTGCAAATTCGCTAAGGATACCCCCGTTTAGTATCATTCTTTCTGCTAATCCTTTGTGTTGTGGTGGGTAAAGAGTAGATAGGCCGTGAGCAAGTACTCCCAGAGTGGGAATGGCAAGTTCATTAGCTTTCTTATGAGCGCATCCATCCACTCCTAAAGCCAATCCGCTGACAATATTGATTTTTTTGTTTTGAAAGCATTCAACTAATTTTTTAGTAAAATTTTCGCCGTAAGAGGTCATTTTACGAGTCCCTACTATGCTTACTGCGGGTAGCTTCCAATTTATAGCACCTTTATAATAGAGCATTACAGGAGCGTCCGAACATTCCTTTAATAAGTTAGGATAGGAATCATCCCATAGATGCACTATCTGAATATTATTAGTAATGCAATAACCAAACTCTTTATAAGCTTGATCTAAAAGCGATTGATTACCTAAATGTTGAATGGTTTTATGACCTATATGATACACAGAAAGCAATTCTTGAGAAGTTGCAGACCAGACATTTTGTGCGCTTCCGAAATGGCTTATTAATTTCTTAATTGTCATATCGCCGATATGAGGACACATTCGTAAGGCAATGAGATATACAATTTCCTGATTCATTAGTAGATAGCTTTATCAATAGTCTTGATAAAGATAAAGAAAAAATATCGATGTAAAAGAATTTATGGAAAATGTGACGGCTATATTTTTATAAATTAAATTAAAAATTCAACCTTATAATATAATCAGATTTTAGTAATAATAAAATATACACAATCAGGTAAACCATCAATTCAAATAGGAATTAAATTGCTTGATCAGCAAGGAGATCGTCAAATATTTGGTACAATTCTTCTAATGTTAGAGCTGAAAGCAATTGAGTTTTATAGATTTTAAAATTAGGAATTCCCCTAAAATAATTAGAATAATGTTGACGCATTTCTAAAAGGCCTGTGCGTTCGCCTTTCCATTCCACCGACCATGTAGCATGATTTTTAACAGCTTCAACACGTTGTTGCAAATCGGGCGGTGGAAGCTCTTCTCCGTTTTTCAGATAATGTTTAATTTGGCTGAATATCCAAGGATTTCCAATAGCAGCTCTTCCAATCATGATACCATCAACTCCATAGGTTTCTTTATATTCCTTCGCTTTTTTAGCAGAGTTGATGTCACCATTGCCAAAAATAGGAATTTTAATTCTTGGATTGTTTTTAACCCGCGCAATATGAGACCAATCGGAGTGCCCTTTATACATTTGAGATCGTGTTCGTGCATGAATAGTCAGTGCTTGTATTCCTTCGTCTTGCAAACGTTCAGCAATTTCATCAATGGTAATGGAAGATTCATCCCAACCTAAACGGGTTTTTACGGTTACCGGAAGATGAGTGCTTCGTACAACAGCTCGAGTTAAACGAACCATCAAATCAATATCTTTCAGTACTCCCGCACCTGCTCCTTTGCAGGCTACTTTTTTAACCGGGCATCCAAAATTAATGTCAACTAAATCAGGTTGTACGGTTTCAACTATTTTGGAAGATAGAGACATAGCCTCTTCATCTCCGCCAAATATTTGTATTCCTATAGGACGTTCGTAATCGAATATATCAAGCTTTTTCTTACTTTTTATGGCATCTCGTATCAGACCCTCTGAGGAAATAAATTCGGAATACATGAGATCTGCTCCATGCATTTTACACAAACGACGGAAGGGTGGGTCGCTCACATCTTCCATAGGTGCCAAAATAAAGGGAAAGTCTGGTAATTCTATGTTTCCTATTTTAACCAATTATTTAAAATTTTTGCAAAGATATAATCTGCCATTTAAAATACCTAAGGTCTGTAAAAAATACAAGGGTATGAAAAGATTATCGGGTTGAAAATTAAAAATTTATATCCCAAATACCTACAGTTCTTTCCAATCTTACTAGTGCAGAACAGAAATTATATAAGGTTTGATAATAATTTTCCTGTACATCATTATACGTTCTTTGTGCGTCTAAGACTTCAAGAAGAGACGTATTACCTCTTTTATAGGAGTAAATTTTACCTTCAAGAATGGACTTGGACTCGGAAAGCAAACCATTGGAAAACTGCTGCATTTGTTTTTTGGTATTAACATAATTTTGATACGCCTGAGTAACTTCAGTTTGAATTTGAAGTTCCACTTGCTTATATTCTAAATCTGCTTGTTGAATGGTATAATGTGCTGTTTGCACTTCCCCTTTTCGGTTGTTTAAAAAACGAAGAGGTATGGAAAGTCCGGCTGTTACCCCCGTATGATACGGAGAAGGCGCTTCTTCATTGGTAGCTTTTCCGTTAAATTGCATTCCGGCACTAATTCCTAAATCCATTACTCGATTGGCTTTCGCTAACTTCAGCATTTTTTGTGAAACTTCTTTATTTTGTAAAGCGGCTTGTAAATCGGCACGATTATTTTGTGCGGTTGTTATCAAATCAGCCAAATCAAAATCTCTGTTAAAGTCGGTAAAATTGCTGTTAGCTGTATATAAAGTATCTTTTTGAGATTTACCCATGACTAAATTTAAGGCAAGTAAAGAGTTTTTCCATTCCGACTCGGCTTTAAAGACTTCATTGAGCATGAATTGAGCTTCCAACTTACTTTGTTTAGAATCTGTAAGAGTAATCTCTCCTAATTTATATCGAATACTGTCGGATGCGGCTAAATTGGATAACGTTTTATAAGAATTGAGTTGTACATCCAACAGGTTTTTATTTTGAATACATTCCAAAAACTGCAAAGAAGCATCCGCATATAAATTTCGTAAGTAATCTTGTAACAAATAACGATTTAAATCAACTTGACTTTTAGCTAAGTCGATACGGGCTTTTCGTTTTCCTCCCAGCTCGATAGTCCATCCTAAGCCGGTTTCCAAATTGTTACCCATATGTTTTTGGTTGCTATTTCCTTCAATGTTCCATTCCACATCAGGAATAATTTTCGCATTTTCAACCTCGGCTTCAGCGAGATTTACCGTATATTTTTGTGCTGCATATTCCAAATTGTTATTCTTAACCTGCTGAATAAAATCAATATAGTTGAGTTGTTTTTTAGCAAAGGTGGTATCAACAACTTGAGCTGGTACTATTAGCGGTATAAACAGGAGGCAGATGAATATCGATAGAATCGTATACTTTGATTTCATAAATTTCAGGGTTTAAATCTCTTCTTTTTGTTCATCTTTTCCCCATTTGTTTTCAATAATATAATATAGAGCCGGTAAGGCAAACAGGGTAATAACAGTTGAAAATAATAGTCCATATACAATTACGGTAGCTAAAGGTCGTTGTACATCCGAACCAATACCCGTAGCTAAAGAAGCAGGGAGCAAACCTAAAATAGCCACTGTTGCAGTCATTAGTACCGGTCTGAATCGGTCTTTTGCACCCAATAGTACTGCCCGGAGAAGTGTTTGTCCTTGTTTTCGTAAAAAGTTTATATGCGAAATCATAATTACGCCATTTTGTATAGCTACTCCCGATAAAGCAATAAATCCAACTGCTGAAGAAACATTTAAAGTCATGCCCCTTACATTTAATGCTAACATTCCGCCAAATAAAGCCAGGGGAACAATGCTCATCAGCAAACCGGCTTGTCTGAAATTTCCGAAGGCGCTGTATAATAAGATAAACATAATTCCCAAAGACAAAGGAATGATAAAAGCCAAACGAGCATAAGCTCTGTTTTGGTTTTCAAATTGTCCTCCCCATTTAATATGGTATTTTTCGTGATTATATTTTACTTCTTTTTCTATTTTATGTTGTGCTTCTACTAAGAATTTACCTAAGTCTCGATCTCGCAAATTAAGTTTTACCGTTAAATGCCTTTTATTCATTTCTCTCGTAATGGTACTTTCTCCTGTACTTAACTTGATATCGCAAACTTGTGATAGTGGTATTTTGGCTCCTGTTTCAGAGGTAAGCATCAAATTTGAAATTTTATCAGGCGTATTTCTGCTGTTTTCATCGTAACGACAGATAATATCGTAAACTTTATTTCCTATAAAAATTTGAGAAATGGCTTTCCCGCCAATGGCTACTTCAATAAGTTCTGCAACATCTGCTACATTTAAACCATATTGGGCAATTTTGTCCCTGTTTGCAATTATTTGAAGTTGAGGTAGGGGCGGTTCTTGATCGATAGCTAAATCTACTGCTCCTTTAACAGTTTTTAAAGTTTTCATAACATCCTCGGCAATTCTTCGAGTTTCCCCGAAATCATCTCCGTAAATTTTTACTACCAGCTCACTATGAGCTCCGGATATTTTATCCATTACCCCATCTATCATAGGTTGAGAAAACCCGACGGTAAAACCGGGAAGTTTTGAATATTCTTTTTCCAGTTCAGCGATAAGGTCGTATTTGGTTTTTCCTTTTTTCCATTCCTTGTAAGGCTTTAATCCAATAGAAACCTCAAAATGAGATGCCGTCCATGGGTCGGTACCGTCGTCATTTCTACCGGCTTGTACCGTGATATAAGTTACTTCATCATATTTCATGGTACGTGCGCGTAGCGTGTCGCTTAATTCTTTAGACTTTTCAACGGAAATACCCGGCGGAAGCTGAACTTGGAGCCATATAGATCCCTCATCCAAAGGAGGCAGAAAATCTTTTCCAACATAAAAAGCCAGTAGAAAAGTAACTCCCAGTAAAATTCCTAAAGGAAGAAATATTTTTTTCGGAGCTTTCATAATCCTTTGTATGTTTATAAAATAGCGATCAGTCAGTTTTTCCAACCATTTATTATGATAGAGTTTTTGGGGCTTTCTGTATATAAAATAGGCCAATCCGGGAATCAGTAATAAGGCAACGAGAAGGGCACCGAATAAGGCATAGCTGACTGTAAATGCCATCGGAGTAAATAATTTTTTTTCAACTCTTTCGAACGCAAAAAGAGGCAGATAAGCAGTAATAATGATGATGGTGGAAAATAAAATAGGTTTTGCAACTTCGGCCGCCCTTTGCGCAATGGTTTTTTCTTGCAATTCTTCATTAGGTTCTTCTTCTCGTTTCCGCAATATAGTTTCCATCATAACGATGGCACCATCTACAATGATTCCAAAATCTATAGCTCCCAAAGAAAGCAAATTTGCCGGAATATGTGTGAAGTACATCAAGATGAAAGCAATGAGAAGAGAAAGAGGAATGGTTACGGCAACCAACAAAGCACCTCTCCAACTTCCTAAAAAAACAATTAGTACGACAATAACCAATGACATCCCTTCAAACAGGGTGTGCGAAACAGTATTCAAGGTGGTGTTCACCAATTCGGTTCTGTCTAAAAACGGATGTATTTTTACGCCTTCCGGTAAGATTTGAGTATTCAAATCGTTTACTGCTTCATGAACTCCTTCTAAAACCTTAGATGGATTTTGTCCTTTTAATAAAAGTACGATTCCTTCAATACTCTCAGAATAGTTTCTTTTTTTATCTGTATAACCTAAAATTCCTTTTCGTTCAATGTTTCCGTATTTAAGCTTTCCTATGTCATTTAATAAAATAGGAACTCCATTTTCCGATTTGACTACTATTTTACCGATATCTTCCAGGTTTTTAACTAATCCGATTCCACGAATAACATATCCTAAATCTCCATGAGGTAAAATACTTCCTCCTGCATTAACATTGTTATTTTCAATGGTTTTAATGACTTCTCCTAACGATAATTGATACTGATCGAGTTTTTTTGGGTCCAGCTCAATTTGAAACTGGGTAGTAATTCCTCCGAAATTTGTTACATCGGCAATTCCAGCTACTTGCTTAATTCGTGGAATAATTACGAAATTTTGCAGATCGGTCAATTCGCGTAAATCGTGCGTTTTACTTTCTATAATGTATCGATAAATTTCTCCAATAGGTGAAGTTAAAGGGTCTAATTCGGGAGTTGCCTCATAAGGTAATTCTACATCATTTAATCGTTCTTGTATTCTCATCCTCGCCCAATAATCATCTACACCGTCTTCAAATACGATGGTAATAATGGAAAGTCCGAAGGTGCTTTTACTGCGCATTACATGCATTCCCGGAAGACCGTTTAGGGCCCGTTCCACCGGAATAGTTATTTGTTGTTCTATTTCTTCCGCCGCTAATCCGGGAACTTGGGTGACCACTTGAGATGTTACATCCGCGATATCCGGATAGGCTTCAATGGAAAGGTGCTTCCAGGAATAATACCCGAATAGAGCAAGCATAACAAAAAGGGCAACCAGTACCCAACGTTTGTGTATAGTTGTTTGAATAAGTTTATTCATGTTTTTCTTTTTGTTTTATTGGGCTTCCAGTAAATATATTCCTCCTTCGGTCACTATATTTTCTCCTGCTTTAATTCCCTTTTTTATTTCGGTTTTGTCTTTTGAAATGTCTTTGGTTTCAACCTTTTTCTTGATGAATTTATTTTTATTTACTTGTACGAATACAAATTGATCATCGTTTACTTGATAAATTGCCCGGGTAGGAACTGTTAAAGTTTCTTCCGGTTCATTTTTAAAATGAACGTTTACATACATTCCCGGTTTCAGGGATCTGTCCGAATTGTCGCATTCAACCAAAACTTCAACACTTCGGGTGTCTTCATCCACCATTTCATTGACGTGGAATATTTTGCCGGTTATATTTTTATCGGGAAAAGCGTCTGCCTGTATGGTAACTTCTTTTAGTTTATTTATGAATCCTAAGTCTTTTTCTTTTATTTGTCCGGCAATCCATACTTTATTTAATTCTGCTATGGTGGCTATTGGTTCAGCTTCTTCTTTGATATATTGACCGATAACTATTTTGCTGGTAATAATTTCCCCTTTGATTGGAGAGGTAACAACTAAGGGCTGCCCTAATTTTAAACTGCCGGGATTTATATTAAAAACTTTTAACGCAGCTTTTGCATTTTCAAGTGCGGATCTTTTGGTTTCGTAATCGGTTTTAGCTTCTTCAACCACTCGTTGTATTCCTACTCCGTGCTCTAATAGGTCTTTTTGTCTTTTAAGATTTAAATTTGATAAGGAATATTCTTGTTGTGCTTCAAAATAATCTTTTTGTGCATTGAAATATTCGGGAGAGCTGATGGCGAAAAGAGGAGAACCCACGTCTACCTTTTGTCCCAGCTTTACAAAGGATTGGGTAATTCTGCCTGCAAACGGAGGTACTATTTCCGCATAACCGGTTGGTATGGCTCTGACGACTCCTACGGTCGCTAAGTCGGGGCTTAACCATTCACTTTTTACGGGTTCTATTTTTAAGTGATTATTTACGTTAGAATTATCCGGTAAAATAATTGTGTTTCCACTAACAGTAAATTCTGGACTTTCTTCTTCTGTATTTTGTTTATGGCATGAAAAAGTTATAAAGCATAATCCTAAAATTAGTAAGTTGATGTTTCGGATTTTTATATTTTTCATATTTTCCGCCTTTTTTAAAAATTCTTAATTTTTTTTGTATACAAAAATAAGGTAACTAATTGTTAATGAATATTAAAAAAGATTTAAAAAAAAATTAGAATTTTATTAGAAAAGAATGCAATACAAAGGTTATAATAGAATGGTAAGGGTAGTACCTTGATGCAATTGACTGGTTACGTTGATAGTTCCGGAATGCAGTTCAATAATTTTTTTAGTAAGAGAAAGGCCGATTCCGTTTCCGTAGCTAAAGCATTTATTTTTTCCTCTATAAAAAGGAGTGAAAATTTTGGTGATATCTTCCGTTGGAATTCCAATTCCACGGTCTGAAAATTTCAGTTGAAGTTTTAAATTACTAGTTGAAATGGATATATGGCACAGGTGATCTTCGGAAAACTTACATCCGTTTTCAATAAGATTGATAAAGGCTACTTTTAACAAATATTCGTTGCCCATTAGTACTGTTTCATTATCGAGAATGAAATCATCTTCAAAAAATAATTTTGTTTGATAGGCAGCATTTGCTTGTTGTATTTGACTGCAGGCATCTATAAGGATTTCATCGATCCTTGTTGGCTTAAATGTTATTTTAGAAGGATCATAACTGGCTTTTGCCAGATCAAGCAAATTATTAGATAATTTAGTGATTTTTTTAGCATCTGATAGGGCGTTTTTCAAAATCCTTTGATATTCTTCCGAAGTTTTTTGATGATGTAAAGAAAGTTCCAGTTCAGCAATAATGGCTGCTAACGGGGTTCGTAATTCATGGGAAATATTGGAAACAAAATGTTTTTGCGTTTCAAAAGAATTTTCCAACCGATTCAGCATTTGATTAAATGTAATTGCCAATTCGGAAAGCTCATCCTTATCAGGTTTGGTTTTCAATCTAACCGTTAAATGATTGGCTGATATTTTTTTCATTTCCGTGGTTAGATTTTTAATCGGTTGGAATACTTTTTTAGAAAAATAATATCCGACAAGGATGATAAAAAGTGTGGAAAATATAAAGATAATACATGAATTTCTCAATAAGGACTTGAGTTCATTGTATCCGTATTGGTCATAGGCAGCCGCAGTGATTATGTATTTATTGTTATTATAGGAATAGATAAGTCCTATTACTTGCCAGTCGCCCTGATGAAATTTGATCTCTCCTTTGGAATAAATTTCATGAATCATATCAGGAGTTTCTTTCACAAAATCAATATCTACTGCATCATGATAGAGAAGATGAAATTCTTTATCGTATACAGCTACTTCAACTTCTTGAATTGTTTGATAATTGTTATGATAAATTTGTTGAAGAGTTTGTGGGGGTACTTTCGCTTTAAAATAAAGATTTGCTTTGGTTATGGCTTCTTTTTTTAATAAAGAATAAAATTCATTGTCTCTGTTTTGTTTGGCTGAAATATAAATGATAGTGGCAAATATCAGCAATATGGATGCTGTAATCAAAGAAAACAATAGGGTGATCTGAGTACGAATTTTCATGTATCGGATTTTAATATAAATCCCATACCGGAGCGCGTGTGAATAAGTTTTTTTTCAAAATCTTTATCTACTTTTTTTCGTAAGTAGTTAATATACACGTCTATAAAATTAGTTCCCGTATCAAAATGAGTGTTCCATACTTTTTCGGCAATTTCCGTTCTGGAAATAATTCTGCCTTGATTTTGTAATAAAAATTCCAGGAGTTTAAATTCTTTTAGGGTAAGATTTAATTCTTTATTGCTTCTCTTCACAATTTTCGTCTGCAAATTCATTTCCAGATCACAAAATTTTAAGATAAATCCTAATTTATTTTTGGATGATCTTTTTAACAGAGCTTTTATTCTTGCTGTCAACTCTCTCATTTCAAAAGGCTTGACTAGATAATCGTCCGCTCCGGCATCAAAACCGTCAATTTTATCGTCGGTAGTTCCCAATGCAGTTAACATGATAATGGGAAGTTCCGGTTTTAACATTCTTATTTCTTTACAAAGAGCTATTCCATTAATTTCAGGCAATATAATATCCGTAATTATCAGGTCAAAATCATGGCTGAGAAACAAATCTTTTGCCGATAAACCGTCATAAGCTAAGGTTGCAGTAAATCCTTGTTCCTTAAGACCCTTTTTTATCAGTTCCGAAACTCTTAAATCGTCTTCAACTAATAGAATATTCATAATTGCAAATGTACCTTTTCTTTTTATATTAGATAAGGAATTATTGGCTTAGTAATGTTCTCTATAAAGAAAAGTAGTATCTTAGTTTAGCTTTTATAAATATTTAATTTATTCCTTTTAAAAACAAGAATAAAAGTGAGATAGTAAGATTCTTAGGCTAAATTAGGTTTAAGCCAATATTGTGCGTCTTCAAGTTTTATTTCTTTACGTTTAGCATAATCTTTAACTTGTTCTTGCGTAATTTTCCCTAATCCGAAATAGTTAGATTGTGGATTTGCAAAATAATATCCCGAAATTGAAGAAGCCGGATACATTGCAAGACTCTCAGTCAATTGTACTCCAATACGATCCGTAACATCCAACAATTCCCAAATAGTGAGCTTTTCTAAATGATCCGGACAAGCAGGATAACCGGGAGCGGGACGTATGCCTTGATATTTTTCTTTAAATAGTGATTGATTATCCAAGATTTCATCGGGAGCATATCCCCAAATTTCTTTTCTTACCTTATGATGCATGTATTCAGCCAAGGCTTCCACAAATCTATCCGAAACAGCTTTTATCATAATAGCCGAATAATCGTCATGGTTTGTTTCGTAATGTTTGGCCAAGGCTTCTGCTCCAAAAATAGAAACAGCGAAACATCCTATATAGTCGTGTAAATTTTCTTTGTTTTTAGGTAAAATAAAGTCGGATAGGGCTAAGTTTGGTTTTCCTTCTGACTTTACAGATTGCTGCCGTAAGGTTCGAAATGTATGAATTAGTTTATTGTCATTCGAGTAAATTTCAATATCGTCTTGTTCATTGGAATTGGCTTTAAATAATCCAATTACGGCTTTGGGTTGCAATAGTTTTTCAGCAATTACTTTTTCAATCATTTGTAATGCATCGTGATATAATTTTGTGGCTTCATCGCCGGTTACTTCATCTGAAAGCAAATCGGGATATTTTCCTGTCAGTTGCCAAGTTCTGAAAAAGGGTTGCCAATCGATATATTCCGTTAGATCTTCCAGGAGTATGGAAGAAAAAACCTGTACACCTAGCTGTTTGGGTTTACAGGGAATGTATTGATTCCAATCAATAGTTAGTTTATTTTTACGAGCTTGTTCTAGCGTAAGATATTCTTTTTCAGTACTTCTATTTAAATAGCCTTCTCTTAAATGGGCATATTCTTCTGATATTTTTTTCTTAAAATCCTCGCTTTGTGAAGAGAGTAAAGAAGATGCAACGGTAACAGATTTAGAGGCATCTAAGACATGAACAACTGTATGACTATATTTAGGGGCAATTTTTAAGGCGGTATGGATTTTTGAAGTAGTAGCTCCTCCAATCATGACCGGAAATGAAAGATTTCTTCTTTCGAGTTCTTCAACCACGTGGATCATTTCATCTAAAGAAGGAGTAATTAAACCGCTAAGTCCAATCAAATCCACCTTCTCACGGATGGCGGTTTCGATAATTGTTTCCTTAGGAACCATAACTCCTAAATCTATAATTTCATAGTTATTACAAGCCAATACGACTCCGACTATATTTTTACCGATATCATGAACATCACCTTTAACGGTAGCCATTAGTATTTTACCGTTAGATTGAGATTCTCCGTTTTTTTCTGCTTCAATGAAAGGTTGCAAGTATGCAACAGCCTTTTTCATTACTCGAGCAGTTTTAACCACTTGAGGAAGAAACATTTTACCTGCTCCAAATAACTCGCCAACCGTATTCATTCCATCCATTAAAGGACCTTCAATTACATCCAAAGGTTTATTGGCTTGTAAACGGGCTTCTTCAACATCTTGTTCAATGTAGTCCGCATTGCCCTTTATCAAAGCAAATTCCAATCTTTTTTCAATCGGCCACGACCTCCATTCTTCTATTTTTTGCTCTTTTGTATCCTTATTTTCAACAATAGTTTCTGCATATTCTATAAGCCTTTCGGTAGCTTCTTCATCTCTATCAAATAAGACGTCTTCAATTTTTTTTAGTAATTGCGGTTCAATCTCTTGATAAATGGCCAGTTGGGTGGGATTGACAATTCCCATATCCAATCCGTATTGGATGGCATGATATAGAAATGCTGCATTAATCGATTCCCGAACTTTATTATTTCCTCTAAACGAAAAGGATACATTACTTACTCCTCCCGAAACGAAACACCCCGGAAGATTTTCTTTCACCCATTGAGTTCCTTCAAAAAAATCAAGTGCATTTCTTCGGTGTTCTTTCATTCCGGTACCTACCGGGAAAATATTGAGGTCGAAGATGATATCATAAGGGTTAATGTTTAATTGATGAACCAAAATATCATAGGAGCGTTGAGATATAATTTTTCGTTTTTCCAAATTATCGGCTTGTCCTTCTTCATCAAATGCCATAACTATCATAGCCGCTCCGTATCGTTTGATGATTTTGGCTTTTTTTATAAATTCTTCTTCTCCTTCTTTAAGGCTGATGGAATTAACTATTCCTTTTCCTTGAATGTTCTTTAATCCGGCTTCAATGACTTCCCAATTTGAAGAATCGATAACGATAGGAACTCGTGCTATATCGGGTTCAGAAGCAATCAAACGTAAAAAGGTAGTCATAGCTTTCACGCCGTCAATTAAGCCTTCATCCATGCAAATATCAATGATCTGAGCTCCTCCATCCACTTGATCTCGGGCAATTGAAAGAGCTTCATCAAATTTTTCATTTTTTATCAGATTTAAAAATTTACGCGATCCGGTAACATTGGTCCTTTCACCGATGTTTATAAAATTGCTTCCAGGATAAACAGTAAAAACTTCTAATCCTGATAATTTTAATGTATTCTGCATGGGGTAATTCAAAGAATTAACAAAGTTACGATTATTTGTAAGGATTATAAATCGAATATTTGGAATTTAGCACAAATACTTTATTTTTGGATTTAAAAAATTAACAAAATGAAAATTCTAAAGTGTGTTTTTCTTGTTTTTACAAATTTGTTATTGGCTCAAAATTATATTCCTATTGACACTCTTGATAAAACTGCTAGAGAATTGGCTGCTTCTTCTTTTGAAAATTCAGCCGGTGAGTGGGTAAAATCGATTCAGAATAAATATCCTAAAAAGATAGGAAAATTAATGGCAAAAAATTATGAGGAATTTAATAAAGAATTTGAAAAGAAGATTAAGGAAGGGACATTTATATATGATTCTCGTTTTTCTTCTTACGTGGATTCTATTTTTAATCAATTAAAAAAAGGAAATTCTAATCTTCCTCAAAATTTAATTTTTTTAATTTCTAAGGATCCGAGTTTAAATGCTTATTGTTTACCCAATGGAACCTTTGTTTTAAATATGGGCTTATTTTATTGGTTGGATAATGATGATGAATTTGCATCTGTTTTAGCTCACGAATTGAGTCATGATATGTTAAAACATTCTTTGAAAACAGAAGAAAAAAGAGTCTCTGATCAATTATCTACCAGCACCAAAAATCAAATTAAAAGTATTAAAAAGCAAAAATATAATAAATCCAGTGCAGCTCTTGATCTTTTTAAAGCAAAGCTATATGCAACCGGTGAGATGAGAAAAAATAATGAATACCAAGCAGATTCTTTAGGTTTTGTATTGCTTAAAAATTCACCTTTTAATGAAATGGTTTTTATTGATGCTCTTGAATTAATGGCTGAATACGATTCTGTTAAACTTAAGGGTGTTAAAGAAAATATTTATAGAAAAATATTTAATTTACCTAATCAACCTTTTAATGAGAATTGGTTTAAAACGGAAGATTTTTCAAATTATGATTATTCTTTATATCAAGAAAAAATTAATAAGGATTCAATTTCCACTCATCCGGAAATTGAGGATAGAATTAAAAAATTAAAATCAAGTTTTACTTTTGTTAATAAAAATTCTATAAAGAATAAGCCATCTAAGGAATTTGTTGAGTTACAAAGGATTGCTCATTTTGAACAAATTCCGTCTATGTATTTCTTTGAAGAATACGGCAAAGGAATCTATTTGTCATTAATACAATTACAAAAGAATAGTAAGGATTTTTATTACAGAGAATGGATGGGTAAGTGTTTTGAAAAAATATATGAGGGAAGAAAAAATTATAAATTAAACAGATATTTAGAAAGGGTTGATCCTGAAAATCAAACGAAAAGTTACCAAAGATTTTTAAATTTTATGTGGAATTTGTCTTTAGATGAAATCAAAAATATTTCCGATTATTATAACAAAAAAACATCTACTTAGTAGATGTTTTTTTTAACTATATTATTTATTTTAATAATTAATTTTCTCTAATCGTATCTGATTATATTTGTCTTTTTCATTATACTCCCTTAACATTATATAGCCTTCTTTAGCTACCATCGGTAAAATAGTAAACTTATCTTCTTTGGAATAGATGGTTATAGTTTCTTCTTTTAGTTTTCCATCAATAATTGTATTGACTCCTAAAATCCATGTTTTATCAGATTTTAAATAATCTATAAAAAAGAAAGCAACTCCATGGTCATTTTTGATATATTGGGAGAATAAATAATCTGAAATGTATCCTTTTGAAAGCTCTTTATGTATGGTAGAAATTGATTTATTATTAAATGAAGCGTCCATATTGAAAAGGATAAAATCAGTTGTTTTTTGCCTAGATGTGGTGGCTAATTTTGTTATATCACCAAGAATAGGGATTGGTAAATAAACACCTTCTTTTGCGGGTTTGTATTTTTCAGTTAAAATTGATATAGATCCATCATTAAATATAAAAAATTGGATGGGTCTCAGTTGGTAATTACTTTCCACTCTACCGTTTTTATCAACATCAATTTTGCTTTTGAATTCATCCCATTGGGTATATTTTTTTGAAACCACTTTTCCGGTTTCATTTAAAACTATTTTATAATATCCTAGATTTTTATCTAAATTAAAATCGGTTTTTTTACTGTATTTGGAATAGTTTCCGGTTAATATGAGCTGTTTATTAGCTTCCTTTACATATAATGTATGCGAATATTCACTTTTATTATTTTCTAAAATATATTCAAATTTCTTTTCACCTTTTGTTGCATCTAAAGCAACAATTTTAAATTCTTCGGGATATTTTGAGTTATGTTGGGATTCTAACAAATAAATAAGGTTATTTGAAATACTACGAACTGTAAGTTGTTTGAAATTATTCTCTTTTCCTACAGGATTATATTCATAACTCCATAATAGTTCTAGTTTAGTATTGTAGAAACGTATGTTTTTGTTTGAACCGAATTTAACAAAGGATTTTTCAATGATGAAAATAGAATTGTGTTTGTGGTCTACATAAAATATTCCACTATAATCTATGTGTTTCATCATTTTTCTATAATCTTTAAAAGTTTTAGGTATTTCAACTATATTACCGTTTTTGTACCAGTATTCGGGAGAAATTGTTTTGTTTTTAATAGTGAGTATATTGAAAGAATTGATTGTTAAACTAAATGCGGGATGGTTAAGTTTATATTTGATCAATATTTCATTATCATTGATAAGGGAACAATCACTATATTTTCTTTTTACAAATCTGCTGATTTTTCTAGTAAATGTATTATTAGAAACTTTATTAAGATTTTTATCAAGAATCACATATTCTATTTTTTCATTTTCTTTATCTATTTTTCCTTGATCAAAAAAGTAAATATATCCATAAACTTTACTCTCTTGAGTGTATAAAATCTGACCGTAGACTAATTCTCCATCGGCTAAATTAGCTAGATCTTGAGTTTGAGCAGAAAAATAATAAGTTATAAAAAATAATAATAAGGTAGTCCAAATTTTCTGTTTCATATTTAGTTAATTTATTTGAATTCATTATGTTAAAATATTTTTTTTTAAATACATAATATTTACCAATTTCTTTTTAAGCTGTAAATTAATTTATCATTGAAAAAATATTAATAATTAAGGTTTAGATATTTTTAATGTATATAAATTTAATTTTAACTAATTGTATGTTAATATTGTAACAAATAAATTATATTTAAAATTCAAAAATAATAAAAACTTATTTTAAATATTAAATATTCAATTTTATAAATAGTATTTATTTTGAATAATTATTTTATAAATGGTGATAAATTTGCTAAAAATCAATTATTTTGCTGTAAAAAAATTTCATTATATATTTTAATGTAAATATTTTTAAATTAATGGTATTTTTATGTCTATTTATGATATATTTGATTTTTTTAATTTAACTTATTTATTATTGATTTAAATTGTAATTAAAAAATCAATAAAGTTTCTTTAAGTCCACTGAACGTTAGTTTCCATAGAAAATTAAAAAATGATTTGTCTTTACTTCTTTCTACTTTTTTAATTTTCGACATTTTTAAGGAGTCTTTTGAATTTTTTATTAAGGCAAGATTTGCTAGAGAAGAAAGGAATTTTTTTTCTCTTTCACCATCCTTTTTATATAGGGTAATTTTTAAATTTTTATAATTCATACCGAATGTACCGTTTCCAACTGTATTATTGCCATTAAAATTAAAGGAAACTTTTTGGATATCTCCGTTTGCCGATATATGTAAATAAGGTTTTATAAATGGATTCAATTTATCGGCAGGAAGTCCGTATAAATTTCCTTTAACGGTAAAATTATCCGATTTATTTAATGTATTAAATTTCCAACTGGCAGATAGTTTTCCGGATTTCATGAAAGTACTTTTAAATTCTATGACTACATCGGGTAAATGAGAAACATTATATCCACCGGAAATATTTTTGATTTTTGCATTGATGTTGGTAAAGAAAATTTTTCCAATATTGTTAGTAAGGGATTCTTCTTCATACGTTAAGGAAGAATTATAAAAATGAATTTCTTTAATATTTAACTTAAATTTTAATTTTCTTAGTTTTTCGCTGAAAAAAGGTTTGTAAACAGGTTTGTAAACATTGTCAGGAATGTCGTATTGATGGATAGTGGTTTGCATATTATCAACGATGACTTTAGGAGCAATAAAATCGATTTGTTTATCTAATGAACCCCAATTTATTTTGGGAATTACAATTTTGGAAAGGTTCACCGTATAAGCATCAATACCCTTTTTTTTCATAAAATTCAATTGACTTTTTTTGGGCCGTATATTTATAGTGTTTGCATATAGGGAAGTATGGGAAAGTAACAGATGGTTCATTTGTAACGTATGAGATCCCATATCATGGTAAATATTTTTACCTGTTATATTGAATTTTGAAAAAGAAAAAGGGAAACCGAAGGTATGGATATCGGATGAGTCTTTTACCTTAATGTCGTATAGTGAAAGATTTAAATCTTTTATTGATGTAGTGAGTGTTGTATTGGCCGCATTATATTGATGGATGGAGGATTTGCTGATTAAAAATGTATCTAAACGAATTTCTGTATCCAGGTCGTACGTGTTGAAATGTATATTTTTTGATTTGACTTTAACTTTTGGATTTTGAAATATTGAAGCTTTCATTTCATTTATAATCAGAGAAGAAGCTTGTAAACTGAATTTATTGTTATTCAAATCCCACTTTATCCTCGGGAGTAGTATATGATCCATATTGATTTTATAGAGGTTTTTGCTTACTTTTTGTGCTGCAAATTTTTGTGGAGATATAGTAGGAAGAATGTTTAAATTCTTTGCTTCAAATTTATTGTCAGATAAAATCATTTTATCTATTTTGAAATTATAAAATTTAAATCCCGTATAAAATATATGGTTTGCTTCCAATTGAAAATTTGAGTAGGAGAAAGGAATATATTTTTTTGTATTAGTAAATATCGTATTGATATTAATATCATGAATCGAATAATTAATGTTTCCCATTTCCAATAATGAGTTATTAGCCGAATTATAGTATTGAATATGTGAATTAGCTATGATGAAATTTTTTATCTCAAGAACATCGTCGAATAAATAGGTAAATTTGCCTGCATTGTTTTTAGCTGATTTAGTTTCATAAGGTTGTTTTATAATTAAAAAATTATCATATAATTTTAAACGTTCCAGGGTGATTTTATCATTAACCTTGTTGATTATTTTTAGAATTTCGATATTTACATTATTGCTTGTTAAATGATTATTGAAATTTAATTTCGATTTAAGTATTTGGATGGTATCAATACTCAAATTAAAAGGGATTATACGGTCTATATGCTCCGTAATGTTTTTAGGTTTTGAATTTGAATTTTTTTCAATGATTGCGATATGAGTGGAATCAACTTCAATTTTAGAGGTTTTAAGATAAAAGTAACCGTTTTTATCATATCCCCAATCTAAATTTTTGACCTTTGCGGTCGGGACCTCTATAGAAAGTAAAGTTTTTTGAAAATAATTTCCGGTTTTAAAATTCTCTTCGGATATATTCGGATATAAAAGTATTTGATTGGTTTCAAGAAATCCGTTGGTAAACTTAAACTTTTTTAATTGTAATTGGTGAATTTCATCGAGCTGATAAAATATATCTGATACATCTAATTTTACTTTATCGTAAGTAAGCGGTATACGTTTTTCATTATCCACCATATCCCATAATACCCCGGAAAGATGAAGGTTTAGATTTCGTAAAGATGCTTTTTTAGCTCCGTCTGCCTTGTCGTAAAGAGCTAAATTTCCTTTATTAATTTCAAATTTTCCTATTTGAATTGAATTTCCCAGCTTGTATTTTACTAAATTATTTTTGTGATTTAATGAATCGGCATATTGTTTACAAATGATATCCGGTTGGTCAATTTCGATAAGATCTGCCGCTAAATCTTTAAATAGTAAAAATCGTATAAACTTTACCCCGTGTATTACAATTTTCTTTACTTTGATGGTATAAATCCCCTTTTTGTAGGTCTTGGGAGCAATATTGATATCACTTATGTTCATTTCTCCCTGGAGGAGCGAATAAGTAACATCAGAATAATTAAAATTATAGGGTGTATCATTTCTTTTAGAAATGAAATCAGGTAAACTGTTTTTAATCCAACTATTAATTCCGAAGTTAAGTACAACTCCCAGAATAAAGAGAGAAATTAATCCTAATGAAATCTTTTTCCATTTCATACAATTGGATTCTTTTTTATCAAATATATATAAAAAATAAATCCAATATTAATAAAATAAAAATAAAAGTGAATTATTGGATTAGAAAAGTAAATGATAAGTTGATTTTGATTAGTGAAAAATTTAAATCATTTTGAAATATCAAGATTATATCTGTATTTTTTTTGAATAATTAGTTGTAAGCATGATTATTAACTTAAAATTGATAATTTAATGAACTTAAGATCAATTTTTAAATAATCTAGTTTTTTTTGTGAAATATAAGAAATACATTTGCAGCAAATTTTGCACTAAAAATGAGGGCAGCAAGGTATATATTATTACGCTTACCAAGAAAGTCAAAAGCACTGGTTGGAAAATATGGAAAAGGATCCTTTTTTAAAGGATCATTGAGCGCAATCATTTCATCCATGACCTATGGATTAATTCCTTTATTTAGCATTCCTTTAATGAAAAAAGGATTGAATTTTGATACTGTGTTGTTTTATCGATTTTTATTAGCATGTATTGCTGTTGCAATACTGATGAAAATAAAAAAAGTACATTTTTCAGTTTCCTTGAAAGAATTTAAAGCATTAACAGTTCTAAGTTTACTTTGTAATACTTGTTCACTCTTTTTCTTTCTATCCTATACGTATTTAGGAGGAGGAGTTACCACTACCGTCCATTTTTTATATCCTGTTTTTGTTACCATCATTATGGGAATCTTTTTTCGTGAAAAAATTTCCGTTAAAGGTTTTATATCAATACTATTGGCTGTTGTTGGTGTTGCCCTTTTATCTTTGGGGGAGGGAATAGGTCACATCAATTTCAAAGGAATTGTGTTTGCTCTTTCAGCAGCAATATTTTATGCATTTTTCCTGGTATTATCCGTTAAATCAACGGTAAAAGATATGCCAGTGCTTAGATATACCTTTTATATTCAAGTTATTGGAGTGGTTTATCTTCTTATATTCTGTTTATTGACCGGTTCTTTTCAATGGTTTCCGGTAAAAGATACTTCATGTGTTCTAAATATAACATTATTAGCTTTAATTCCCACCATAGTATCAATTATAACTTTAGTTGAGGCAGTTAGAAGAATAGGATCTACTCTTACCTCAGTTTTAGGTGCATTTGAGCCCATTACCGCTGTTATTATAGGAGTAGTAGTGTTTTCAGAACCCTTTTCCTCAATAATGTTAGTTGGTATTCTCCTCATAATAATGGGTGTTTTTGGGATTATAGTATCTCAAAAAAAGTAATGATATGATTTAATTTATTCTTACAATATTAAACAATACAAGTAGCAGCATCAATTTAATTTATTACTAATCTGTTAAATTTAATAAAAAATCTATTTTCTGTAATCATCATATAAAAAAATCCAATCGGAATGTTTAAAATAATCCCAGCTTACATCTGCTAAATCAATTTTTGGGTCAATAAACCTCTTATAGGGATGAGCATTCACGGATACTTGAGTATCGGCATAAATTTCTACATCTTTATGACGCAATTTGAAATCCTCTTTTATATATTGAGCCGCTTGCCATATAAAGTCAGGGTAACAATTGATTCTAAGTATTTGTTTATCAGTAAATATATCCTGCATACGAAACGGCAGAATTTTTTTAGTTTTTTTATCAATAACAGTAAAATGTGTTGACCCATTACGCTGTCTCAGCATCATTCTCCAACTTAACCGATGCCCCTCTTCAGTCCAAAATACATTTCCTTTAATGAAATAATGACGTATAGGTAAAATCAGTTGAATAGTGAAATAAATTACTAAGAGAAAATACACCGTTTTTTTATTAGAGTAATCATATTTATTTTCTTCGAAAGAAAGTTTTGGGTGCTTTTTGAAAAATATTTTACGGATGGTTTCCGGAGGATAGAAAAAAACGGTAAAGCTTAAGGCAAAATAGGGGAAAATTCCTACGTTTAGAATAAACGAATTAGCAAGATGAAAAATTAAACAGGCAACTAAGGCTAACGTTCGGGTTTTTTTCCAAAGCATTAAAGGAACAACCAATCCGTCAAATATAATTCCAAGATAAGCTATAGAAATATAAAACCATTTTTGGGTGAAAAATTGACCGATTAAAGGGATATTAGTTTTATTGGAATATAATAAACGCGTAAAAGTTCCATCTAACCAATCAGGATAAAGTTTAGCAATACATGCAAAAAAATATAAAATGGATATTTGAAATAATAAAACGAATGAGCACCATTGAGGCATGGTCAAAGATCTTATATTTTTATTTCTTCTTGAGTCCAAAGAATAATAAGCATTCGCAGGTAAAAAGAGCATAATAATACATATTAGAATTAAAAAATAATAATGATTATTATAGGCTGTTTTTTGCATTAAATATTGAGCCGTCCACAATATAGTAAAGCATAAAAGACTTAAACGATATCTATAACCCATCATAACCAAAAGTCCCAATATACCTAAACAAATAAAATATAGATACATACCATATCCCGGTAGAGGGTGTAACCAAGTAAAACCTATAAACGGAAAAAAGACTTTAGGAGTAATTAAATTGATGTTTACCCAACCTGTTAAAATTGCTCCCCAAGTTTCTGCCAATAGCAAAAATCCAAATAGTATACGGAATACAATCAATGGCGAATTATCTATTTTGCGAAATAAACTTTGTCTTGATAGTACCATGCTAATTTTATTTGTTATACAATAAAGATAGTAAATAAAAAGTAATTCAAAATAAATGATCTCGAGTAAATTTAATAATGATATAAGTTCAATTGCTGAATGGATTCTTAAAATAAGAAAAAAATATTTAGTATTAACTACCTTAGGATTTCCAAATAATGATCAAGTAAGGCTGCTAATGCAAAGAAAGCATTTAACTGTTACCAATGATGACCTGGTAAGGAAATTTAATTTTGATTAGATTTTATTATAATATGCATGATTTATTACAATTGAGCACAGCATTTAACTTTTTAAAAATTTAAAGCGGCCATACTATGACCGCTTTATTTGTTTTCACAGCATAGAAAGAATATCTATCTGTGAATGCTCAAAATTATAATTATAAGATAAAATAAATATTAATGCAAATATAGTAAATTTATTTTAATATGCTACAATAAATATTTATTTATATATTTAATTATTATAATTAATAGAATAAATAAATATATTTATTTAATTATTCTATGGTTATTGTACGTTGAATAAGCGGCTATACAATAAATATAAATTATAAATTTATTTTATAAAATTTTAATTATTAATCATAATGATATAAAATAAAAAAAATTAATTTTTAAATTTAAAATTGTATGCCTTTTAAAAATGTATCATAAACAATTAAGGTTGTTCGCTAGTATATATGAGATAATAGGGCTATAGAAAGATGAGTATTTGATAATAATTGTAACTATTTTACTAAAAAATAAAAAATTTGAATGTAGTAAAACTACTGAAATTAGTTCTTTTTGCGTTTTTTCAGTTGTACAAGTTTTTTTCTAAAAATTTGTACATCCTTATATTCAATTTTTAAAGTAAGGTATAAGAAAATAAAAAATAAAATATTACCAACCCCAATTCTCACAGCCATGCGATTGCTGCAATAATAGGCAATAAAGCTTAACAATGAACTTCCGCCTATATAAAAAATCAGTTTTCGATAATTGTAGGGTATAGGATACTCTTTTTGGCCCCAAAAATAGGATATAAGCATCATGGTTAAGTATGACACAAAAGTTGCAATCGCACACGCCCAATAGCCAAGATCCGTATATTTCAATCCAATAAAATTTAAAATAACAGTTATGAATGCGCCAATTCCTGATATAATAGCACCATAATGAGTATTGTCAGATAATTTATACCAAATGGATAAATTGAGATATATTCCCAGAAATGTAGACCCTATTAATAAAACAGGCACAACCTGGAAGCCGCTCCAGTAGTCGGTGTTTCTAATATAAAGACGACCGATCCAATCTAAGTTGGCTACTAAGAATAATAAAATGAAGGCACTAAATATAGCATAATACTTCATTAAAGTAGCATACGTTTTTCCTGAATTTTTGTCGTCAGCATGAGAAAAAAAGAAAGGCTCAACCCCCAACAGGTAAGCAGTCTTAAACAACGTTATAAAAGTAGCAATTTTGTATACAGCGCTGTAAATACCCATTTGAACTTCGGCTATGCCTTCCGGAAGGAGATATTTAATAAATTGTCGATCCATTGTTTCATTAATAATTCCGGCTAGACCGGCAATGGTAATTGGCCAAGCATATTTTAACATCTTTTTCCATAAAGAAAATTCAAAAGCATATTTGCCATCAAGCATGGTAGGAATTAAAGCAAGGAATGTAATAATACTTGCAAATAAGTTTGCAGCAAAAGCATAACCTATACCGTAATCAAAATTGTAAATCTTACTAAAAAAAACAGTGCCAATTCCACCATTTTCAATTTGTTTAGGAATCCAAAATATTAATATAATTGTGGAAAAGAACATGGTTACTGAATTCAGTATTTTTAAAGAAGCAAAATATAAGGATCTGTTTTGAATTCTGAGCTTAGCAAAAGGAACAGCAGAAATAGCATCAGCAGCAAGAATAAATAGAAACCATACTAAAAAAATTACCTCATCAGGGTGTTTAAATGCTGAGGCTAACGGGTGTCTGGCAAGTATGCCAAACACTAAGAATAAAAGAGAAACAATACAAACAGAGGTAAATGAAGTAAAATAAACTGCATTTTGTCTTTTTTCGTGGTCTTTAAATTTTTGAAAAAAACGAAAGAAAGTAGTTTCCATTCCGTGGGTAAGTAAAACAGAAAGTATACCCGCGGCTGAATAAAAATCAGCATATATTGAATATTTAGACGGACCGAAAGCTCGCACTAACATTGGAGTAAGGATAAATGGAAATACTCGGACTAAAACATTGCTTAATCCATATATTAATGTCTGACTAAATAACTTCTTATACAATGAGTTCTTTTTAAATAATTTCTGTTTCAGTTACGATAAATGTAATAATATAATTTTTAATTTTATATTATTGACAAATTTAATAAATTTGATTAGGTTTACAGATGTCAATTTTAAAATAGGGTAAAAGCTTAATGAAATTTATAATGAACTAACAGAGAAGTTTATAAGATTATTAAGTTCGCAATTGATATTGCATAGGCCTATATAAATATAATTATCTAAATAGCTACTAGGCAAGCTAAATTTACAAATGAAAAAAATATATTTTCTTCACGGATATCAAACTTCAGGAAAAAAATTCAATTGCTTACAAAATTTTTATCGCAATAGTAAAGAATTTAGCCTTATATATTGGGAATGGAATGAATTTATGGACATTCCTAAATTTTTAGAAGAAAAAGCAAAAATTTTCGAGGAAGATAAAGGGGATAAAATTATTATGGCAGACAGTATGGGGGCAAATCTTACTTGGAATTTGGTAAATTTCTTCAAAGATATTCATTATGTTATGACTAATCCTGTTTTCTCTTCGGAACAAATTAAAGATCAAAAACGAATTCCTCCCGAAATGAAAGAAAAAATATTTTCGGCTACTTCTGAAAATATTTTAAACAAAAATATACATCTTATTATCTCTAAAAATGATGAGGTTCTTTATCCGGAATATTATAAAAAAGTATTTGGTGAGTCTTTAAAAGTGTTGGAATTGGATGATATACATGCCATTTCTCATATGGCTGAGTATATGCCTTTAATTCATCAAGTAATTTGTGAGGCATTTGAAAAATCCAAACAGTAAAAATTAATATTTATACTAGCTTCATAGAATTTTATTAAAAATAAATATTTGCATTATCGTCCAATAAAGATATTGTTTAAAATTTATCAATATTAGTATACTATTTAATTGAAAATACACATATAATTGCTAATGTTTTTTATAAAAATATACAGATAATTAGTTAATCTTACTTATGAAGTAACTAACAAAAGATGATTATTTAAATTCTATAAAAAGATCTCTATAAGATTTGTAAATCTTTAAGCTTGATTTCAATCAATTACTGAAACGGATTTATACACTACATTATGTTTATAGATATGTGTTTTAAAATTATTTCTTACTAGAATTCATAGAGCTATTTATTAATAAAGAGCAAAACTTTAAAATTATAAAAAACAATACCCTGCTATACAATAGTTTACAATTTGTATAGTTGAAAATTAGCAAAATACAACTTTAAGAATGTATATCGTTACATTCTGAATAAACAAGATATTAAAATTTTTTGATTCTTATAGCAATGAAATTTGAAATGGTAAGAACTTAAAAATTAATATCAGTTAGTTTTTTTAATTAAATTTAATTAAGCATGTGCCGCAAGAATAGCCACCTCCAAAAACAGAAAGACATACAAGATCACCTTTTTTAAAAATATCATAATTCTGAGCAAAAACTAAAGGGGCACTTGCACACCCTGTATTGCCTAATTCTTCTACATTTGTTAGCGATTTACTTTCAGCTAATCCTAATTCATGACAAACATTATTTAAAATTCTTTTATTTGCTTGATGACCGATAAAATAAGTTAGATCAGATATCGTATAACCATTTTTCTTGATTATAGCATCTGTTAGCTTTGTTAAATATATACACGCTTGAGTAAATACATCTTTACCATAAGGCATATGTAAACCATTTTTAGGCTCCATAGTAACCGCTTTAGGTCCATAGCCTATATTACCAAGACCAAGCGTATTAATATCTAAAACTTCAGCTTCATTTGGACGCATAGGTTCTGAAGAAAAAAATAGAGCAACGGCAGCATCTCCCCATAAATGTCCGGATTGAATGTCTTTGTCATCGGAATAGCTGGAATTTCTATCAGCACTTATTAATAATGCTTTTGAAGATATTTTGCTTTTAAAAAAAGAATTAATAATTTCCATACCATTGATGGCAGAAGAACAAGCAGAAGATATATAAAAAGCTTTGGCATTGTTGATGTTAAACTCTTTTTGAACAATATGAGCTGTAGTTCCCACCGTATCATTGGGTGTATAAGAAGCAAATACAATTAAATCCACTTCACTAATGTCGTAGGGCAAATTTTTAACAGCATCCTCAACGGCTTTAATGCTCATGTAGTCTATAGTTTCTTCTTCTGAAGCTCTGGCTCGGGTTAAAATCCCGGTCCTTTTAAAATACCAATCTTCTGATAAATCATTAAGTTTTGCAAAATAACTATTAGTAACTCTCCTAGTAGGTATATAACATCCTTTAGAATTTATAAACATTTTAAAATATTTAATTATTAAAATTTTTGCAAATATAGTCTTCTAATAAGTTATTTTTTAATTTATTTAGCTGAGTTTTATTAAAAGAACGCATATATTAACATATTATTAAGGATAATTTAACATCAAATTTTATGCCATTGCTAATTATTTGTAAAATTAATTCAAAAAAAATGATTATAATTTAACTAATTAATTAAATTTATATTTATAATGTATTTTTTGTTTTTAAGAAAATATTGAATCATCTGCGAATATTTTTTTTAATAATAAGATTAAATTATCTTTATTATTCCGAAAAAATATGGGTTTATATCCTATATATATTCAGAAAAATTATTATAATTGTAGCCTAAAATACCTAATAATAGTATAATTATTTGTGAGTCAATACCTAACTACAAATTTTAACATATAAATGAAATATTTAGACTTGTTTAATTATTTAAAGAAAATTGAAAATTATACAGCGGATGAAATTGAAATAGACGAGAATTTGGTTATTAGAAACTTTTCATTTAAATCAAATTATCGATTTATACTTCCAGGTGGTTTAGGTAATAATGATGATTATGAGTTCTTAAGTAATCCAATTAACGATCTTGATCCGGATGTCATACAAAAGATGCTTAATAAAAAAGATGCAGATATATCCGAGAATATTGAGTTTCGTTATCATATAATAATGCCTAAAAAAGAAAAAAAGGCAAAAGAAATAATTATTCTATTTCATGGGTTTAATGAAAAGTATTGGAGTAAGTATTTACCCTGGGCAACCTATTTAGCAGAAAAAACCGGAAAAGCTATTGTTTTATTTCCAATGGCATTTCATATGAATAGGGCTCCCTTGTTGTGGAGTAATTCCAGAGAAATGTATCGGGTAAGTGAGGAACGAAAAAAAAGAATTCCCATACTTATATGTTCCAGCCTTTCAAATGTAGCAATAAGTACACGTATAAATAATAAACCTCAACGGTTTATTTGGTCGGGTTTACAATCCTATTACGATGTTATAGATTTTGTTGAAGATATTAAAGAAGATCTACATCCGGCAATTGATAAAGATGCTAAAATTGACTTTTTTGCCTATTCCATTGGTGCTTTTTTAGCTGAAGTTTTAAAAATGAGTAACAGAAACGGTTATTTTTCAGATACCAAATGTGCCATTTTTTGTGGAGGTGCCGTATTTAACCGATTAACACCCGTCTCCAAATTTATTTTGGATAGTGAAGCCGGAGTTGGGTTATATTCCTTTATTGTTGAACATATGGAAAGTCATATGAAAAGAGACGAGATTCTTCGACACTATATGTATACTGAACCGGAGGGGCCTAATTTCAGGAGTATGCTTTGTTATAAAAACCTAATTAAAGAAAGGGAAGAAACATTTAGAAAAATCAGCGATCAGTTTTATGTAATCACTTTGGCTAAAGATGAAGTGATCCCTTCCTACGAAATTATGAATACATTACAAGGAACGGCAAGAGATATTCCGGTAAAAATTGAATTAATGGATTATCCTTATACATATATTCACGAAGACCCATTTCCTTGTGGAAAAGAAATCTCAGATGAAGTTGATGAATGTTTTACCTTTACATTTGATAAAATTTGTAATTTCTTAATGGAAAAATAAATTATTGTTCTACCATCTATTTAAAAATATCCTATTTATTTGATATAAAAAATACAAACTATTTTAAATTTAGTAGCAGTTTATCTGGGTTTAGTATAATGTATACTAAATTTGAATTAGAATTTTTTATATTAAATCATATAATATTTAAAAAAACACAATATATTCTGCAAATTGAAATCAATAGATGGTAAGTTTTAAAATTTTCTGTCTAAAAATATATAGGTAGATGCAGAAAAAAAATTCATCAATTTTAAATAACCGATAATAGGTCTATTGTTTTTTAATTACACATGTTTGTTCAGTGTAAATTTTAATTACACTAATTCTTTTATAGATCTTATTTAAATATTTAACGTTTTAACAATCAAGAAGTAAAGGATAAAAAATTTACGAACGTAATTATTAATTTATTACTTTTATGTAAGTATTTTAAAAAATCTTTAAAATTTTATGTATAAAAGGCTAATTAATTGTTAAAAATTTTATAATTTTAAAAAATCCAATTAATAATAATACTATAACTACTAAAATTTGATTATGAGCAAACTCAACTATTTGATTATTTTCTTACTATTTATTTACACACTTAATGCGCAAGTAGGAATTGGAAATGAATTTCCAGATCCCCAAACGATGTTAGATATCTCTTCCCCCAAAAATAACAAGGGAATTTTAATACCAAGACTAAGTCAGAAACAAAGAGATTCAATTGATACTGCTGTTAGCAAAAATGGTTTGTTGATATTTAATACTACTGAAAACTGCTTTAATTACTGGAATAAGATCGAAGCGAGATGGAAAAGTATTTGCGGTAATAAGATAAATGCTGATTTCAGCATTGATTGTTCCACTATTAAAGTGTTAGGAAATTATGTTAATGATGAAACTCTTACCTCGGAAAATAAAATCGCTGTAACGGTACATGTTACTAAACCGGGGCCCTATACAATTAATGCTGTTTCTTCTCCGGATAACAGGTATTTTTTTTCTAAATCAGGAGAATTTCTTTCTACAGGAACTTACACAATTGAAATTCCTGGATATGGTACTCCTATAGATTTTACCCCTGAAAATAATTCAGGAGATGAATTTACTTTAACAACTCAGGAAATAAATGAAGGTAATTCATGTAAATTTAATGTCGTTGTAAAACAGCGGGTAATGAAATCCGCATATAATTTAGATTGTTCTTCTATATCCGTAAAGGGATCTTATACAAGTGGATCTCAATTATCGCCAAATAATTATATTGAAGTAACCATAAGTTTTAATCCGATCAACATTGGAGCTCCATTATCTTTATATACAAATATTGTTGATGGTATTGGTTTTAAGACTGAAAATTTAACATTAGAAGGAGATCAGCAGAACAATAATAATATAATAACTCAAACGGTAAAGCTGCAAGGATATGGAATTCCGGAAGGTTATTCACCCAAAGAGTTAACTATATATTCTAACAGTGAATTATCAACCAGTTGTTCAGCATCGGTACCCATGACTTATTATTATGATTATGTGAAATTATATGCTACCGGTGCGGGAGTATATAATGCTTTGTCAACCGGTCCATATGGTGGTAATTTATCTTTAATGGTAAACAGTTCCGAAAATTTTGGTCCTTCACCAAACAGTATAGTTAAATTTAAAGGATGGATTGATAATAAAAATATATTAGATTCTCCCAAAGAAACAGAGTTAGAAAATTTGTTGCTGGGGGATAATCCACCGGATATACTTATTACCGGGCAAACATCTGAAATCACGCTTAAATCAGCTCCAATTTATGTAGAGTATCTTAAAAGAAAAGGGATTGTGCTTCTTTTTATAGAAGATCAAAGTCGTGTAGAACGTTTTTTTAAAGCTTTATATCCTGATTTACCGATCAAAGGCTCATTATATACTGATCAAAAAGGAAATGGTATTGTATGGGATTTTACAGATGCGGATAGTTCTGTTTTAAATGGTCCTTTTGGAGACATACGAGGAAAAAAATGGGGAGATGATACTAGTCAAACAGCAGTTTTAGAATCATTGCCTAAAGAAGATCTTGAAATATTTTCAGGAACTGAAGATGGAAGAATTTCTGCATTTAAACATAAAAAATATAATTTAATCTTTGTTGGAGATGGAGGATTTAATTCGTCACTTACTAATTATCCTAATAAAATGAATGGAAATGATGCAAGTTCTTATAAATATCCTATGTTAATAGATAAAGTTACAATTAACGATTATACATATCCTTATTATCCAATACCCAAGCCTAATTATGGAAATGTTAATATAGGAGGACCTATTCATACTATATATAATTCAATTTTTACCGCAAATGCAATTGCTTGGGCTATAGAAACAGCTCAAACCAACGGAATTAATTCTCAGTCGAGAAAATAAATTGTTTGAAACCATGTAAAACATTATAGTTTTTTAAGTTTCCGTTTTATATAGTATATAAAAATCAAAAATAAAATTCAGTAAAATCAAGAATATTTAAAAGTATTTAATATTTTAAATAGAAACTTATATAAATATGGGTTGTACTTACATTACACATTTAAATAGGGGAACAGTATTATTAATAAATAATAAGCTAAGAAGCAGAGAAATATAAATATTTATTAATCTCTTAGATACTTCGTAAATAAACTGATATTGTAGTAGATGAAACTATAAAATTAAATTATTGTAAAATTTAATTTTATAGACTCTATAAACTGTTAATTAAATAATCTCTTATAAATATTTATTTTAGACATTATTTTAATTTTTTATATTAAATTAATTTATGATCCAAAATTTTCAATCAATTGAAAAAGAACTGATTATTAAGAAAGGGCCATATAATATTTTATAAATTATAATGATTATTTAGATTATTCTTTATATTAACATAAGTTTAATTAATAATAAAATACATATGGGGAAAATTTTATTTAATGTTATTATAAATTTAAAATATGATTTAATTCTTAAAACAATATATTTATATGAAATGGTTAATTATTTATTAACAAAAGGTCAGTAAACAAATAACAAATTTTATAAATATTACAATATGAATTTAAATGATATAAAATAAAAAATTTCAAGTTGAAAAGATTATATTAATTAAAAATTTTAGTAAGTATATTGACAAAAAAATTTTTCTTATGGGATAAAAAACATGTTTTAAAATATTTAAAATTTAGGATTTCATTGGTATTAGATAGCATTTTTCATTAGTGAATTTTAAATGTAAGAAATATTTTTTTTCTTTATCGAACCAAATATTTTTCTTTATCAATTGATATTTTTTATTTAACATTTCAATGAAATGTTTTTTTTGTTCAATATCTACACATTTTAGAACAAACCCTAAACTCTTATTTTTAATAGTATAATCAAAATTTAGATAATCAATATAATCTGTATATGGAGAAATAAGATCTTGAGTATGAGTTAATAAAAGAATTGAAACATCATATATATTTTTTAAATAGTAAATATTTATTTTATTCGAATAATCGAAAATTCTGTTATTTTTAGTTTCGTATATATATCTAAAAGAACTATCACTTTTACCTAAATTTTGTATAAGATATTCTAAATCTTTAAAAGACTTATTGAAATCATTTTTTGTTAAATCATCAAAATTATTTTCAGATTCTACTTTATCATAATGATTTTTAAATTCTTTAAATAATTTATCTAAATTATGTGTTTTAATATTAGTTCTTGGTAAGTTACTATATCTTTCAAGGTATTTTATATTTTCCTTTAAACCTAATTCAATTGAATGTCTCATTAAGTAAACTAAAGGAAACGCAATAGCATCAATTTTAAACTTTTCACTAAAAGTATGATTTATTAATATATCGACAGCATTTTCATACTGTAAAAATAAATTAATAGTCGAAGAATAACTTCCAACATTAGCCGTTAATTTATATAAGTCTGGAATACTAATTGATGTAGGTAATTTTTTTTTAAACCACATATATTTAAAAAAATGAAATTTGTTGTTTTTACACAGATAATTTTTTAATTACAATATTTTTATCTTTTAGCTTTTGTTTATAAAAATCGTCTTTTCAAAGTATATTTCAACAGTTTTATCTATTGCATTAGGAATTGAATTGTAATCAATTATTTCATTTATTGTTGATTTATCTTTAAAAATTTTATAAAATTATGAGTAGTTTATTACTCATTTTCTTACATGAAAGCTTTAGCCATAACTTTGAAAATTTTAGAAATTTTCTTTAATATACTGTTGCTATTTTAATACCTAATTTAAAGCTAGAGATTCTTATTTATATATAAGCATATATTCTAATTTTTTTATATTTCACCCTTGATGATGTACTTTTTAAGGTGCTGTATCTAGATCAATAACAAAAGTATATTAGCAAAAATAATTAAAATCCGATAAAAAAACCTAAAATTTATTGGTTGAATTATATAATATAAAGGTATTGCCATGACTTGAAAAATTTTTTTTATATGGTTTTTGCTTTATAGAATTATGATAAAGATAAACGCTTTGTAAATATTCTAAAAAATATCTAGAAGTGATTAGTAATTTAAGTAAGGAAAATATTGTTTGATGATTAAAATGGATATTACGTGATTTAGGTCGTTTACTCTATGTATTAGTTATTATATCTCAGATAATCTTTGTAGCTGAATTAAGAAAAGTATAAGAAGTTAAAAGATATTTAATAAAAATAATTTTTTTGAATTTGTATATTAACTTATTCCAATTGCAAGGTTATATTTAGTTAGATATGACTAAAGATATAAGATACATAATATACAATAGAAATCAAGCAGAGTTATTTATTATACGTAAGAATTTTTATTAGTTACTAATAATTTAATAGGTTTAAAAGATAATTTTTTAAAATTTATGAAATATACATCTATATGTTGCTTATTACAAAAAAAATCGTAATAATCTATTATCTAAATTATTACGATTCATTTTTGCGGAGAGAGAGGGATTCGAACCCCCGGACCTGTTACAGTCAACGGTTTTCAAGACCGCCGCAATCGACCACTCTGCCATCTCTCCGGCTACCTTATAGGTAGGTTATTTTTAACGGTTGCAAATATACAAACCTTTTTTCTTTTTCCAAATTTTTTAAATAGAAATTTCCTCCGTAGTAGTTAATAAATCGTCTAAATTTTCTCTTCGTCTGATTAAGTGAGGTTTACCGTTTATTAATAAAACCTCAGCAGGTTTCAATCTTGAGTTATAATTGGAGGACATGGAGAAACAATAAGCCCCTGCATTTTGGAAACAAAGCAAATCACCTTCGTGTATTTCGCTTATCTTTCGATTCGTTCCAAAAGTATCAGTTTCACAAATATAGCCTACCACAGTATAGAATCGGTGTCTTCCTTCAGGATTGGAAAGATTAGTAATGGTATGGTGAGCATTATAAAACATAGGGCGTATCAAATGATTAAACCCGCTGTCAACTTCAGCAAAAACAGTTGAAGTAGTTTGCTTGATGACATTTACTGAAACAATAAAAAATCCGGATTGACTAACTAAAAATTTACCCGGCTCAAACATAAGGGTCAATTCATGAGGATATGTTTTTTGAAACTCATTAAAACGCTCTCCCAATTTTTTTCCCAAATAATTAATATCGGTTTCATGATCTCCTTCCTTATAAGCAACTTTAAATCCGCTGCCAAAATCAATATAATCTAGATCATGAAATTCCTTAGCAACATTAAAAAGTATTTCAGCTCCTTTAAGAAAAACTTCCACATCAAGTATATCGGAACCTGTGTGCATGTGTACTCCCTCCACTTTGATTGCCGTATTATTTACGATTCGCAAAACATGAGGAAGCTGATGAATGGAAATCCCAAATTTAGAATCAATATGGCCGGTTGAAATTTTAGTGTTGCCACCTGCCATAATGTGAGGATTAATTCGAATGCAAACAGGATAATTTTTTATTTCATGACCAAAAGTTTCTAAAATTGAAAGATTATCAATATTGATACGAACGCCTAACTGAACGGCTTGTTTAATCTCTTGAAAAGAAACCCCGTTGGGAGTGTAAATAATTTCTTTTGGTTCGAATCCGGCTCTTAAACCCAACTGAACTTCTTGTATGGATACAGTGTCCAATCCGGAACCAATGCTTTTAATGAATTTTAAAATATTAAGATTGGTATTAGCTTTACACGCATAATTTAACTTGACTTTTTTAACGCTTTTAAATGCTTTAACTAGCCTGTTATATTGATTTTTAATTATATCGGCATCATAAACATAAAGAGGAGTGCCAAATTCTTTGGCTAAATTTTCAAGTTGTTGTATTCTTGCTAATTCCATAGTTTTATAAATATAAACAGTTTGTAAAGTTATAAAAAAGTAGATAGCTAAATAAATTAATAAGAATTTATTTTAAGCGCGTGTACGTATTCCTTTTTTCAACAAAGTATTGAAATATAATGTATTTTTTGTTATAATAATTTTTAATTCCGGCTTTACGTTTTTTTAAAAATTTAGGCAACATTCGATAAACAGCAAAATGAGCCCGAACGATGGCCCAACAATGTTTCCAACCATTTGAAAAAAGAAATCTAATTCCTGCCAATCCATCTAATAACAACCGGAATAAAATAATCCATACCACTTGATCGGACGGTAAATTCTTAATAAGCATCAAAAGATTATTCCTGAAATTAAGATAAGTCTTTTCAGGCTTGTAAACATCCAAAGTGCCACCACCCACATGATATACCGTAGACTCAGAACAATAATAAATAATTTTACCTTTATTTTTTAATCTCCAGCAAAGATCAATCTCTTCCATATGAGCAAAAAAATCGGAATCGAATCCTTCATTTTCCCAAAAATCCTCCCTTCTTATAAATAAACAAGCTCCGGTTGCCCAAAATATTTCGCAGTTGTCATTATATTGTCCCGTATCTTTTTCCAGACTGAAAAAAACTCTTCCGCGACAAAACAGATAACCTAAATTATCTATAAAACCACCTGCAGCTCCTGCAAATTCAAAATAATCTTTTTCCTTGTAACTTCTAATTTTAGGCTGAATAGCTGAAATATTCGAATTGTCTTGAAATAATTTTAAAATGGGTACTGTCCAGTTTTCAGTAACTTGCACATCAGAATTTAATAAACAATAAATATCTTCCGAAATAAATTTTAAACCTTCATTATATCCACCCGCATAACCATAATTTTTATTGTTTTGTATGATTTTTACCGACGGAAAATTTTTTTGCAAATAATATATAGAATCATCCGTTGAGGCATTATCAATTACATATATGGATGAGCCCGGACTGTAATCGATTACCTTTTGTAAAAATTTCTCAAACCAGCCAATTCCATTATAGTTAAGTATAGCAATTGCTAAAGTTGATAATCTATTCCGCTTGTGTATTTCCATCTTTTATGAGACCAAAGCCAAAGACTTGGATTGGATTTTATATTTTGTTCTAATTCAGAGTAAAATTTTTCGACAATTTCGTTTTCCCTGAATTGGTCGCCATCAGGAAGAATACGTTTCAAATGAGCTTCATATTTTCCTCTTTTCACCTTAACCATATCAACATACACAATCGCATAATCTTTTTTTCGAGCAATTTTATCATATCCATTAAAAGCGGGAGTTATTCGATTAAAAAAATTTAATTCATAATGAATTCTACTTTTAAAGGGGCTTTGATCCGCAACAAACAAAAATACATGAGAACCGTCATTAGGCAATTTAATCATGGATCTTACCACCTCTTTAACCGAAAGAGGAATAGTTCCAAATCTGGCGCGAGATTCATGTACTTCCTGATCAAAAAAATTATTTGCCACTTTTTTATATACGGCATACGAATGCTTCTGACTTAAATCCATGGAAATTCCTGTTAACCACTCCCAATTGAACATATGTCCGATAAGCATAATAATATCTTTTTTTTCTTTATGGCATTGTTGCGAAACTTCCAAATTTACAAATTTGATTCTCTCATCATAATCTTCTTCCTTCATCGAAAATGTTTTAATCAGTTCAACCATAAAATCCATAAAATTTCTGTAAAACTGTTTTTGAATTTTCAATCTTTCTTCCTTGGTTTTATCAGGAAAAGCAATTAAGAGATTATTTCTGACAATTTTTTTTCTATAACCAATGATATAATAAATGATAAAATATAAAAATGTTGAGATACCATATAGAACGGGAAAAGATACTTTGGATATCTGAAGTAATATATTCTTAATTAACCTTTTCAAAACAATTGAATATTAAAACAAAAGTAGTAAAGAATTTTATAATTTAAATTTTCTATTGGATAAACCATTGATTAAGATTGATATAAAAAACTGTTAATTTTTTCTTGTAACCAATTAATCCAATTCTCATCTTCATTCAGGCATTTTATATAATGAAATTCTTTGCCACCGCAATCCATAAATAATTTTTTGTCCGTTATCGCAAGTTCTTCCAAAGTTTCAAGACAATCGGATACAAAAGCAGGTGCCACAACCGCTATTTTAGATACCCCTTCAGAAGGAAGAGATTCCAAAGTTTTATCAGTATAAGGTTTTAGCCAGGGATCTCTGCCTAATCTGGATTGAAAAGTTTGCCTGATTTTAGATGTATCTAAACCTAATTTTTGGCGAACTTTTTCGGTAACGTAATAGCATTGATGTCGGTAGCAGTAGGGATGAGATGCCAATCCTTTTTCAAAACAACAAGTATCGTCAATTCGACATTGCTTAGTCGGATCGGTTTTGTAAATATGACGTTCAGGAAGACCGTGATAACTGAATAAAATCAAATCGTAGGATTCGGGCAGCTGTTTTTTTATAGAATTGCTTAAAACCTCTAAATATTCTTCATCATTATAAAAAGGAGGTAGAAAGCTTATTGATATATCCGGGTAATACTTTTTTTGAATTTCTTTAGTCTTTTCTACTACAGTTTCAGTTGTGCTCATTGCATATTGAGGGTATAATGGAATAACCAAAACTTCTGAAACTCCTTGATTTTTTAATTCGAGCAGACCATTTTGAATGGAGGGTTCTTGATATCTCATCGCTAAGGCAATGGGATATTTTAACTTTTTTTGCAATAGTTGAGTAATTCTTTTTGAAATTACAACTAAAGGAGAGCCTTCCTTCCACCAAATATTTTGATAGGCATGAGCAGATTCTTTAGGTCTTTTAGGTAAGATCATGCATTCCACAATGAATTTACGAATTAACCACGGCGCATCAATTACCCGTTTGTCCATTAGGAACTCACGCAAATAAACTCGAACATCTTGTTCTGATGCAGTTTTTGGTGATCCCAGATTGACCAAAAGTATCCCTTTCATCTTTTTTTAGTATATATAATTACAAAAATAAGAATCTATTGGTAAAAAATTTCTTTTTCTCATAATAAGAACTGATTATATTATAAAATAATTAATTAATTCGTAATACACACCTTATAGAAAAATAGAATGATATACTCTTTTTAAAATGATTTTTAAATTGAATTTAACTGAAAAGGTTGGGTTCTGAAATAACAAATTTTTGTAACTTATTTAAAATGAAAAATTTATTACGTATTTGAAGTAAAATTTCAGCATTTATGGTGGATGGTACCATAATTTTTTTTATTTGTTCTACATTTTTTATTTGTGTGTGCAGAGAATAAAAACCGTATCCTTTAAAATGACCGTTTTCAAAAAACAAAAAAGATTTTTCACCGAATGTTCTTCCCTTATCTGTTAATAAAATATACGTATCTTCTTGAAAATTTATTTCTGAAAGTATATTTACACCACTGTCTATTTTTTTTTGTAAAAAAAGTAATGCATCTTCAGCTTTATCCAAGGTTTCAAAAGCGAATAAAGCGTGTTTTTTATTTTTAAAATTGATAAAATCAATGCTTAAGGTGGGTGGCGTAAAGAAAATACCGAATATAGTAGTATAATTTTCTTTAGTAGGCTTATAAAGGGGGCGATTAATTTTAATTTCATTTAAAGCCTTTATGTTTGCAATAATTTCATTTCCGGTAAGCTCAAAACTGATTTCTTTGGTTTTAACTTGTAAAATTCTTGACCTTTTACTTTTTGAAGTTAAAATCTGTCTGGCTTTAGTAGAAATATCTAAACCTTTATCGATGTATATAATTTTGTCATTTTCATCATGAAAATAAAAAACTCCGGTTTCAAGGGGAAGCTTTTCTAAAAAAGAAAGTATTTTTTTATTTAAAGATTGGTAGTTGCTATGCTTTATGGATGATCCAATAATATTTTTATGCAAATCTTTAGCTAATAAAAGCTGAAATAATTTAACGGTAGCGCGAGCATCTCCATGAGCTCTATGTCTATCACTTACAGGAATTCCCAGCGAATCACAAAGTTTACCTAAAGAATAGGAGGTCATACCCGGAATTAGATTTCGGCTTAATGTGATAGTATCCAGGGTGGGTCGTTGATAATCATATCCTAAACGAGAGAATTCACTGCGTATTACACGATAATCGAAACTAATATTATGTCCAACAAGAATGGCATCATCCGTGATTTCAACAATTCGCTTTGCTAATTCATAAAATTTGTGTGAAGTTTTTACCATTTTTTGCGTAATGCCCGTGAGCTTTTGAACATAAAAATGTATTTCCTTTTCAGGGTTAACTAAAGAGCTAAAAGAATCTGTAATTTTTTCTCCATCGAATCTATATATGGCGATTTCAATTAAACTTTCTTCATTAAATTTACCACCGCTGGTTTCCACATCTAAAATTGCATAGTCCATATAAAAATATCTATACTCGTCAAAAATTAGTTTTTTCTTCTTGTATTTTTTTTAACGCCTAAAGCTCCGAAAAACATTTTTGAACCTTCTCGTACAAATGTTCTTCCAATATCTCTAACAAATGGTGAATTCATTATTTTTTCAAATAAAGAGGGTTCGGATTTTTGAGTAGTTGTGTTTCCTTCTTTGTTCGTTTGAGTTCCTGTAGTTGTAGAATTTTTATTATCAGAAACAGCATTCATTCTTTCACTAAGAATTTCATAAGCACTTTCTTTATTAATATCTTCCGCATATTTTTTAACCAAGTCTGAATTATTTACAATCTCATCAATTTCATCGGAAGTAAGTACATCCATACGAGAACTCGGTGAGATCATGAATGTATCTGCCAAAGGTGTAGGGATTCCTTTTTCATCTAATGAAGTTACAAATGCTTCTCCTATACCTAATTGTTGTATCAGATCATTAGCCTTATAATAGGTAGAAGTAGGATAATTTTCAACCGCTTTGTTTATCTCTTTTTTGTCCTTTGCGGTAAAGCCTCGCAATGCATGTTGTATCTTTAATCCTAACTGACTTAAAACACCTTCGGGAACATCTCCCGGAACCTGGGTACAGAAATATAATCCAATCCCTTTGGAACGTATAAGCTTAACCATAGTTTCAATCTGATTAAGTAAAGCTTTAGAAGCCTCATTAAATATAAGATGGGCCTCGTCTATAAAAATGGCAAGTTTAGGTTTGTCAAGATCACCTACCTCAGGAAAGGTCTGATATATTTCAGACAATAAGCTCAACATAAAAGTTGAAAAAAATTGGGGTTGATTTTGAATATCTGTTAAACGAATAATACTCACAACTCCCAACCCGTTTCTAACTTCCAATAAATCGTCTGTATTAAAGCTGGGTTCTCCAAAAAAACGACCGGCGCCTTGTTGTTCCAAAGAAACAATTTTTCTTAAAATTGAACCTAAAGAGCTGGGAGCAATTGAACCATAATTTTGAGCCAATTCCGATTTACCTTGATCATTGTCAGTTACAAATTGTAAAACTTTTCGCAAATCGTCAAGATCAAGTAAGGGAAGTTTTTTGTCATCGCAATATTTAAAAAGTATTGACATGATACTGGTTTGAACATCATTAAGTTCAAGGATTTTACTTAATAATATAGGTCCAAATTCAGTAATCGTAGCTCTGAGTCTGACTCCCTTTTCTTGTGAAATAGTTAATAATTCCACCGGAAATCCTTGTGTTTGGTAAGATAAACCTAATTTTTTATAACGTTCCAGTATTTTGGGGTTATTAGGATCACCGGCTTTTGCAATTCCACTTAAATCACCTTTGATATCCATTAATAAGGTTGGAACACCTTTAAGGGAAAGTTGCTCAGCCAATACCTGAAGAGTTTTGGTTTTTCCGGTACCTGTAGCACCCGCAATTAAACCGTGTCTGTTTATCATTTTTAAAGGAACCGATATTTCAACTTCCGGTACTATTTGGCCATCTAACAAAGCTTTTCCAAGCATTATTTTTTCTCCCTTATAATTATAACGAGAAGTAAGCTCTTTAATAAACAGGTTATTCATTAAATATGATTAATAATTTAAAAACAAATATAATATTAAATATTAGTTAGTAAGCTATATTTATTTCTTAAAAACAATATTTTTAAATTTTAATTTTGATGTTTAACATTCTAAAAATTAATAGTTTATATTTAAATATGGGCTAAGTTTTTTAACTAATTAAAGGTATGTTGTAAAACTAAAATAATAAAATCCATGAATTTTTTTTTAATAAGATAAATTCACAGTTTTTTATATATTTGTTAAACAATTTATAACTTTAATACATATATGGAAAAAAAAATACTATCACTTTTATCATCGTTTATTTTATATTTTATTATTTTGGGAGAAATGTGCTATTCTATAGTTGAATCGCTGGGAAAATTAACTTACCCGTTAGATGATACTTATATTCATATGGCAATTTCTAAAAATTTAGCAGAATACGGTACATGGGGGATCAATCCTCATGAATTTAGCTCTGCTTCATCTTCACCATTATTTACTTTACTTTTAGCGCTATATTTTTTTTTATTTGGAGTTAATGAACTAGCTCCTCTAATTATTAATATTATTATTTCACTATTTTTAATATACTTTGTTTGGGATTTTTTTAAAAATAAAATTTCTAATCTAACAGTATTTTTTTTATTATCCTCTATTATAATATTTACACCTTTACCCAATATGAGTATAATTGCAATGGAACATATATTGCATGCTTTTTTATCTCTATTGTATATTTTTGTTTTATGGAAAATTACTTCCGGTGAATTTGAGAAAAAAAATATAATCAGTTATGTAATTATTTCTTTTTTTCTGCCCATTTCTAGATATGAGGGGCTTTTTCTTATAATAGCAGGAGGGATAATTCTTCTCTTTAAACAGAAATACAAATTAAGTCTTTTAAGTTTTATTGCAGCGGTTTTATCTGTTTCCATTATTGGGGTTTATTTCATTTATAACGGGGGGACTTTTTTCCCATATTCCGTTATAGTAAAATCAAATTTGGCAGAACAAACTTTTTGGGCAAAAATTATTCCTTTTAAATCAATTTTAAATAATTTTATATGGAATAAATGGTCGAGAGTTTATCTGACATGTTTTATAATTTTAATTGCATTTTCTCTGTTTACACAATTTGTAATAATGTTTAGAAAGAAAAAAATTGATGGAGTAACTTATGTGATATTTGCTTTTTTGATAAATCTTTTTCTCTATATATCATTTGCTAAGTTCGGATGGTTAAATCGATACGAGGCATTTTTATTTCCAATGGTGTTGTCATTGTTTTTTTATTCAGTTTATCAGTTATACCCTTTCTTAATTAAAAATATTTCTCTTAAAAAAAAGTTGCTACTGTGTTCGATTATAGGCTTATTTTTACTATATCCCTTAATTAGGCTTACACAAAGATCAGTTTTTAATTATATTTGCATAAAAAGAGGTTCTGAAGAGATTTATTATCAACAGTATCAAACAGCGAAGTTTATAAAGAAATATTATGAAAATCAAAGCGTTGGAATCAATGATATTGGATATCCGTCTTTTTTTTCTAATTCTTACGTTGTAGACATGTTTGGTTTAGGAAATAAGAATATTGCACTAAGTAAGAAAGTAAGTGAAGAATATCTTACTAAAGTAATAAGAACAGAATTAAAGAAAAAAAATGTAAATGTTATTTTTATTTACAAAAATTGGTTTGAACCAAATGTATATAAAGGTTATACAGAAATAGGCTCATGGAAATTAAGTAATTGTTGTTCAATAGTGGCCAATTCCGAAGTTACAGTATATAGTAGTAATGATCCAAAAGATTTACAATATTTAATAAGATCATTAAAAGAATTTAATAAAAAAGAACTGCCAAGTAGAGTTAATTTTATTTGGAATAAATCCTATGATAATTTATAATAATAAATTATTTATTTAAAAATATATCAATGCAAATGAAAATTAAAGTTATAAATAAATCAAAGCATGAGCTTCCCGAATACAAAACGGCCTTTTCCGCAGGAATGGATCTAAGAGCAAACTTGGAAGCTTCTGTATTATTAAAGCCTTTGGAAAGAAAAATAATACCTACAGGACTATATATTGAAATACCTCCCGGATATGAAGGGCAAATCCGTCCAAGAAGTGGATTAGCTATTAAACACGGAATCGGTTGTCCCAATTCTCCGGGAACTATAGATGCTGATTATAGAGGCGAATTAGGGGTAATTTTAGTAAATCTTTCTAAAGAAGATTTTACTATAAATGACGGAGAAAGGATAGCGCAATTAGTGATAGCAAAACATGAAACGATAGTTTGGGAAGAAGTGGGAGAACTGAGTGAAACGGTAAGAGGTACAGGGGGGTATGGAAGTTCAGGAATCAAATAAAATTAATAACACTAAAAAAACTTTTTAAGAACATTTTAATTAGATAAATATGAGAATTATTGTTCCAATGGCCGGTAAAGGGTCAAGGTTGAGGCCGCATACATTGACTATTCCAAAACCGTTGATACCTATTGCAGGAAAACCTATCGTTCAAAGATTAGTGGAAGACATCGCTAAAGTAGTGGATGATAAAATAGAAGAAATAGCATTTATAATAGGCGATTTTGGACAAGAAACGGAAAATCAATTGATAGATATTGCTGAAAAATTAGGAGCTAAAGGTACTATCTATCATCAATTATGTCCCTTAGGAACGGCACATGCCATTCATTGTGCGAAAGAAAGTATGAAAGGCCCCATTATAATTGCATTTGCGGATACTTTATTTAAAGCAGATTTTCAATTAGATAAAAATTCAGATGGAGTAATATGGGTTAAAAAAGTGGAAGATCCGAGTGCTTTTGGAGTGGTGAAATTAGATGAATACGGTATTATAAAAGGAATCGTTGAAAAACCGAAAGAGTTTGTCTCCGACTTAGCAATTATCGGTATTTATTATTTCAAGGATGCAGATAAATTAATGAATGAAATAAATTATCTGATTGATAATGATATTAAAGTAGCTAATGAATATCAGCTGACCAATGCTTTAGATATTCTAAGAGATAAAGGTGCTAAATTTACACTTGGAAAAGTAGATGACTGGATGGATTGTGGAAACAAGGATGTAACGGTAGAAACTAATTCTAAAATTTTAAATTATGAAAAAGATGAATTAGCTTTATATCCTGAAAGTGCTAAAATTGAAAACAGTTTAATTATTCCACCGTGTTTCATCGGTGAAAATGTAGAAATAATTAACTCAAAAATAGGTCCCAATGTTTCTTTAGGCAATGGAACTAAAATTAATAAAAGTAATATAGAAAATTCGTTGATACAAGAAAACACTCAAATCAGTCATGGAAATCTTACCAATTCAATGATTGGTAATTCTGCTAAGTATATCGGTGTCTCTCGATCATTAAGCTTAGGTGACTTTAGTGTATTGGAAACTAAATAAAAGATATGAAAAAATTACTGATTCTATTCTTGGCTTCTGCATTGATATTTTCATGTAAAACCCAAAAAGGAATATCCATCAATGAAAAAGAAATTAAGTATGAAAATGCAAGTGTTGAAAATTTAGTTAAAACTATTGCTCAACCTGTCGATTTTACTACTTTAAAGATAAAAGCCAATGCAGATATAGAATCGGGGAATTCATATCCTTCGGTAGCCTTAACCCTATATATCGATAAAGGAAATCAAATTTGGGCTAATGCTTCTTTAATTCTTCCTTTAGCAAGAGCTTCTATTTATCCGGAAGGATTTAAGATGTACGAAAGATTAGGAAAAACATATGTTGATTCAAATTTTGATTATCTAAATAATCTCTTAAAAGTTGATTTTTTAACCTATAAAAATATTGAAGATTTATTGATAGGTAAATTATTTTTTCCTCTAGATATCAACGATTTTAATTTTTCAATTGAGAATAATTTTTACATACTTACTTCCAAAAAAACTATGAAAGTAGGCAGCGGTAAAGATGCAAGAAATTTTTCAAGAAGACTTACCTTCGATTCCAATTCTAATTTAAGACAGATACGTATGGATGATCCATCAAAAAATACGTATTTACAAATAGATTATGATGATTATATAAATATTGAGAATAAAATTTTGCCAAGAAATATTAAAATTTTCATAAAAGGAGAAAAAGAGATTAAAATTACATTGAATTATAATAAATTTGAGTTCGTTAATATGGAAACGCCTTTTGAAATTCCAAAGGGATATTCGCAAAGAAAAATTAATTAATGGCTATTAATAAAAAAATATATACATTTTTCTTTCTTTTACTAACTGTATTTTTCTATAGTCAGTTACCCTATAAGAAAGAAGATCTTCAAAAACAGAGTGCTCAGTTAAAACAAGAGATTGCCGAACTAAACAAGGCTTTGATTTCAAGTAAAAATGAATCGAAAACATCTATTACCTATATTGCGAATCTTAATAAAAAAATCAGCGTACGGGCAAAATTGATCAACACCACACGGAAAGAAGCCAGAGTGTTAGATGAAGAAATATATTTAAATCAATTAGCAGTTAATAAATTAAGAAGAGAATTAAAAAAGCTCAGAGAAGATTATGCAGATGTATTGATACGATCTTACAAAAATAAATCCGTTCAAAATAAGATTTTATTCATATTATCGTCAGAAAACATATCCCAAGCTTTTCGACGCATAAAATATTTACAGAAATATTCGGAATTTCAAGATGAAAAAGTTGCTGAAATTAATGAAAAACAACAGCAAATTTTGCATACCATCGAATTAAGAGAAGCCGCAAAAAAAGAAAAATTAGAGGTTTTGGCTCAACAACAAGCTCAAATCAATCAACTAAACACAGAAAAGAAAGAAAAAGAAATTTTAGTTGAGCGATATATGAAGGAGCAAGGTGATTTAGCCGAAAAAATAAAGCAAAAACAATCACAAAGAAAGGCATTGGAAAGACAGGTTCAAGCGATTATTGCAGAAGAGCTTAGAGTTGTTAAGGCAAAAGAGGCTGAAGAAAGAAGAAAGGCAGAAGAAGCGGAAAGATTACGAAAAAAAACAATAGAAGAAGAACGAGCTAAAAAAGCAATGGAGGCTCATATGGCGGCAGAAAAAATGGCTGCGCAAAAAGCGGCTGCAGCTAAAAAGGCCGCAGAACAAGCCTTAGCCGCTAAATTAGCCGCTGAAAAAGAGGCTAATGATAAAGCAGCCGCAAAAAGGGCGGACGACGCTAGAAAAGCTGCAGAAAAGGCAGCTGCTGAAAAGTCGGCAGCCGAAAAATTAGCATCCCAAAAAGCACAAGATGCAAAAATTGCAGAAGAAAAAGCAGTTGCAAAGAAAAAGTCCTTAAATATTCCTAACATAAATACGAGTGCTTCAGAAACACTGTCTAGAAATTTTGAAGCCAATAAAAACTCACTACCTTGGCCGGTTGCAGGAACAGTGGTTTCCGGATTTGGTAGAACACCACATCCGGTAGTACCGAATATTTATGTAGAGCATCAAGGTGTAGAGATAGCTGCTGCACCGGGTAGTTTGGCTAAATCCGTATTTAACGGATCGGTAAGCAGAATTTTAATAGTTCCCGGAGGAGGCAAGGCAGTATTGATCAGTCATGGAAATTATTTTACCTTATATTCAAACCTTTCAACCGTTATTGTTTCCGTAGGAGACAAAGTAAAAACAGGTCAAGCGTTAGGTAAAATTTACACAGACGATACGAATACCACCCTTTTAGGATTCCAGGTATGGAAAGGCACTGTTCCTCAAAATCCATCCAACTGGTTATCCGGTATGTAAGTTATTTATAGAAAATGTATTATTGAAGTTAAGAATTTTCAAAAATTCATTAACTTTGAAACAAATCAAAAAAATTATGAGATTATTTGAACATCCTATGTCTATAGTAATAATATTGATTGTAGTATTATTATTGTTTGGTGGGAAAAAAATTCCTGAATTGATGAGAGGTTTGGGAACAGGATTGAAGGAGTTTAAAGATGCTACTAAGTCAGATGATGAAAAGAAAAAAGATTCTCAATCATCATCCAATTCCAAAAACGAAAACTAATCACAAATTAATTATTAGTAAAATAATAAATAACAACATGAAATTTACAGAAAAAGCCTGGGAAATATTTAACCAAAGTATTCAGGATTATCATGTAAAAGATGATGTAAACCAGAAAATTAACAACCCATATCCTCAAGATAGCCTTGAACATTTATTGTATTTAAAAAATTGGATTGATACCGTTCAATGGCATTTGGAAGACCTAATTAGAGATGAAAATATTGATCCGATTGAAGCCTTACGATTAAAAAGGTGGATTGATAAATCTAATCAAGAAAGGACTGATCGGGTAGAAAATTTGGATAGCTGGTTTTTAAATAAATATAAAGACGTTCAAATTCTTCCCGATGCAAAAATAAATACGGAAAGTCCGGCTTGGGCGATAGATCGTTTATCGATTTTATCTTTAAAGATATATCATATGAAAGCTGAGGTTGAACGTCCGGATGCGGACCAAGAACACAAAGAAAGCTGTCAGAAAAAATTAGACGTTTTACAACAACAGTATGTGGATTTGTCTACTGCAATAGAAGAACTTTTAGAAGACTACTCAGCCGGGAAAAAGTATATGAAAGTATATAAACAAATGAAGATGTACAATGATGACGAATTAAATCCGGTTCTTTATAAAAGCAAAAAATAAAATTTATCTTTTAGTTAATATAAATTAGTTACATCATATATAGCTGAATAATAACAACAGCTATATATGATATTGCTCTTATAGTTATTTTTATTTTTTTTGCATTCATGTTCATTTTGATTTTACCTCACTATAAAACACTCTCCATTAATATTTCTATGGAATATTTTTGCGACCAATAAATACTTAAAAATTCTCATTTTTTAACTAGATAATTAGTAAGGTTATCAACAATACGCATATTTAATTTTGAATTTAGATAATATACGAATATATTCGTATATTATTTATTTTAATAAACAAGAAACTTACATAACACAAGAAAAACAATATCAATTCAATCCTTTAATTGATAAATAACGAACTAAAATGTAAACTAATACGTAAATTGAATACTTGCTATATTTAACTTTTTTTAAAACCAATAAATCGATCAAGAATGATGAAGAAAATTTTATTATTTTTATCTGTATCCATCCTTTCACATTTTATTTATGCTCAACAATTAGGTACAGAAAATCCTGTTACAGATACGGTAACTGTTCCCAAAAAAACTAAAAATTGGAAAATTAGTGGAGACCATTCACTTATAGTAAATCAAAGTTCATTTTCACATTGGATAGCCGGAGGAACAAATTCTTTTGGAGGATCAGCAAGAATAAAATATTCCTTAGATTACAAAAAAGGAAAAAATATTTTTAAAAATACAATAACCATCGGCTACGGTCAAGTTAACAACAAAAACGATAAGATGAGAAAAACAGATGATATTTTGTTACTTGAATCGATGTATGGACGTAGCATATCTAAGAATTGGTATGCAAGTATAGATATGTCTTTTAAAACACAAATGTTTAACGGATATGATTATTCTGCCCATCCGGATTACACTTCCAAAGACAGAATTTCCTCTTTTATGTCTCCGGGCTATTTAACGTTAGGGATTGGTTTTGAATATAAACCGGATGGAAATTTTCAATTATCATTATTACCCATAACCTCTAAAAATACATTTGTTCTGGACAGAAAATTGCAGAAAAAAGATAATTACGGATTAAAACATGACGGAGATTGTATGTTTATGGAACTTGGGGCAATGGTTACCGCTAAATATAAAGTTGAAATCATGAAAAATGTTGTTTGGGATAATGCTTTGTCTTTATTTACCAATTACTTATCTCATACCGAAAGGGTTGATGTGAATTTTGGAAGTGTTATAGATATGAAAGTCAATAACCACATATCCACGAAACTAACCTTTGACTTAATTTATGATCACGATCAAATAGAAAGAGTTCAAACAAGACAAACATTTGGTATAGGCCTATCCTACGGATTTAAGTCAAAAAATAAATAGCCGTAAGGAGAATAGAATTAGTTGTCGAAAATAAAAATCAACCTGAATGAATTTTAACATATATTAAATAACTATTGAAGTATAGGCATTTAAGTAAAAAAAATTTTTATAAAACAGGATATATTTTACGGTAAAACTTTTCTTATCTTTTACAATAGGTTTATCTTTGTAGACACACAATTTTAATTAAAATAAATGAAATTACTAGCAGTGGGTACCGTAGCATACGATGCCATAGAAACCCCATTTGGGAAAACTGATAAAATTTTAGGCGGAGCTGCCACTTATATAGGTTTGGCTGCTTCCAAGCTGGGAGCAGAAGTTAACCTTGTTTCTGTAATAGGCGGTGATTTTAAACCTGAATATATAGAGGTATTTCATAAAAATTCCATAGGTATTGAAGGAATAAAAAAAATAGAAAACGGAAAAACTTTTTTTTGGTCAGGAAAATATCATATAGATATGAATAATCGAGACACATTAATCACCGAATTAAATGTGTTGGACAATTTTGAGCCAAAAATACCCGATTCTCAGAAAAATTCTGAAATTGTAATGTTAGGAAATTTACATCCCGCCATACAATTATCCGTTTTAGAACAAATGACTGATAAACCAAAATTGGTAATCTTAGATACTATGGACTTCTGGATGAATACCGCTTGGGATTCATTGCTTCAAATTATTTCTAAAGTAGATGTATTAACAGTAAACGATGCAGAAGCCCGACAATTATCGGGGGAATTCAGCTTAGTTAAAGCAGCAAAAAAAATTCAAAGCATGGGTCCTAAGGTAGTGATTATAAAAAAAGGTGAACATGGTGCCTTATTGTTTAATGAAAATAAAATATTTTTTGCTCCCGCTCTGCCTTTAGAAGATGTTTTTGATCCAACGGGTGCCGGAGATACTTTTGCCGGGGGATTTGCAGGCTATATAACCCAAACGGCAGATTTATCCTATGAAAATATGAAAAAAGCCATTATTGTGGGAAGTGCATTAGCTTCTTTCACGGTTGAAAAATTCGGTACAGAGAAATTGCAAGAGTTATCTTCCTTGGAGTATGAAAATAGACTAAATGAATTCAAAAATTTGACCGAATATAATTACAGCTTTTAATATTTTTAACATCCATAATTTTATCTAACCTTTAATTTGTTAATTAAAGGTTTTTTTTAATTTTATAATTATTAATTAGTTTTTATGATAAAACCAAAAATAATTACGTTAAGTTTAGTCTCATGCTTAACCGTAAATGCACAACACATGAAATATCCTAGTACAGAAAAACAATCGGTGTTTGACGAATATTTTGGAGAAAAAGTTCCGGCTCCTTATAGATGGTTGGAAGATGATCAATCTCCTAAAACTCAACAATGGATAAAAACTCAAAATGAGTTGACATTTGAGTATTTACAAAACATACCGTTTAGAAATCAACTAAAAGACCAGCTTAAAAAGCTGTGGAATTATGAAAGAATTTCAGCACCTTTTGAGGAAGGAAACTATACCTATTATTATAAGAATAATGGTTTGCAATCTCAATCGGTGCTTTATAGAAAATTAACTTCCGGAGGAAAAGAAGAGGTATTTTTAGATCCCAATACCTTTTCTAAAGACGGTACATCTTCTTTAGGTGATATTTCTTTCAGTAAAGACGGAAGCCTAGCCGCTTATCAAATATCGGAAGGTGGTTCAGATTGGAGGAAAGTAGTAGTAATAGAAACCCAAACTAAAAAACAGATTGGAGATACATTAACTCACGTTAAATTTTCAAACATAGCTTGGAAATCCAATGAAGGATTTTATTATTCGAGTTATCAAAAGCCGAAAGAAGGAAGTCAATTATCGGGGAAAACAGAACATCATATCTTGTATTTTCATTCCTTAAAGGAATCTCAATCCAAAGACCCGATAATTTTCGGGGGAGAAGAAACACCAAGAAGATATATCAATGCAAAGGTTTCCGAAGATCAACGATATATAATAATCACGGCAGCAAATTCAACATCGGGTAATGAACTATATATTCTGGACACCCAAAATAAAAATAAAATACAACCCATCGTAACCGGTTTTACCAATAATTACGAAGTAATCACTACCGATGGAGATTGGTTATATATTGAAACCAATGAACAGGCACCCAATAAAAAATTGGTAAGATTGAATGTAACACAATTAGGGCAGAAAGAGCCGAAATGGGAAACGATCATACCGGAATCCGAATCAGTCTTACATGTGACCGGTGCTAATAAATATTTTTTTGCTAACTATATTGTTGATGTACATTCTGAAGTGAAGCAATTCGATTTAAATGGTAACTTAATACGAACCTTACCATTACCCGGATTAGGTCAGGCAACAGGCTTTACAGGAAAATCTCATCAAAAAGAAATATATTATTCCTTTACCAGCTACATATATCCATCAACCGTTTTTAAGTTAGATACGGAAAACGGAAAATCAGAGCTGTACAAAAAACCTGAGATAAACTTTGATCCAAATCAATTTGAGAGTAAACAAATTTTTTATACTTCATCAGACGGAACGAAAATACCGATGACAATTACTTATAAAAAAGGGACACAGTTCAATGGGAAAAATCCAACCCTTTTATATGGATATGGAGGATTCGAAATTAGTCTGCTTCCCGTATTTTCTGTAGCGACTGCCGTGTGGTTACAAAATGGAGGAGTCTATGCAGTTGCTAACCTTCGAGGAGGAGGGGAATACGGTAGAAAGTGGCATGACGCTGGAACTCAATTAAAGAAAAAAAATGTATTTGAAGATTTTATAGCCGCCGGTGAATATTTAATATCCAATAAATATACATCTTCAGAATACTTAGCCTTATCGGGAGGGTCCAATGGAGGATTGTTAGTAGGAGCAGTAATGACCATGCGGCCAAATTTAGCCAAAGTTGCCTTACCGGCTGTGGGTGTTCTTGATATGTTACGATATCATACGTTTACCGCCGGAGCCGGGTGGGCGTATGATTATGGAACAGCAGAAGATAATAAAGAAATGTTTACTTATCTTAAATCTTATTCTCCGGTACACAATGTTAAAAAAGGAATTTGCTATCCTGCAACATTACTTACTACCGGAGATCATGATGACCGAGTAGTTCCTTCTCATTCCTATAAATTTGCTGCAGAATTACAAGAAAAACAAAATTGCAAAAATCCGGTTTTAATAAGAATTGAAACAAGGGCCGGACATGGAGCCGGAAAACCTATTGATTTACTTATTGAAGAAACTGCGGATAAATTTGCTTTTGCTTTTCAAAATTTTGGAATTAAAGAGTTAAAATAGATACAAAAAACCAAAAATAACCCCGAGGGATTGCTTTATTTTATAGCAATCCCTTATTTTTTATAGAAAGATTATTATAAGTAATATATATTGTAAAATCAATAGAGTTTTAAAAAAAAATTTATAATTAAATGATTTAAAAAATAGAAAAATTACATTCAATCAAATTATGCAAAATATAGATTATATTTAAATTAAAAGAATTGGAGCTTACCTAATATTGAGAAAAAAAGGAATTACTTGATATGTGAAAAACTTAAAAACACAATAAAGTTATAAGTATTTTGTTCTGAATTAATTTACCAAAAATTGGATGGAATAATGATAAATTTTAAATTAAAATTTTAATCAAGTTAAATCCATTAAAATCAAAATAAAAACTAATTATAAAAAATTTTGAATCAGAATGTTAAATTGTGAAAAAAATTTTTTAATTTTGCAGTCCGAAAAAATATATAAATAGAACAAATGTCAGGTATTATTGGAAAAAAAATTGGCATGACCAGCTTGTTTGACGAGGAAGGTAAAAACATTCCTTGTACTGTTATAGAAGCGGGTCCATGTACAGTTTTACAGGTCAGAACCGAAGAAAAGGACGGCTATTATGCGGTTCAGCTAGGTTTCGATGACAGAAGTGAAAAAAATGTCGGCAAAGCCCTTTTAGGTCACTTCAAAAAAGCAGGTTCAACACCAAAAAGAAAAATGGTGGAGTTTCGTCATGGGTTTGACGGATTGAAAATTGGAGAAGAAGTAAAAGTTGATTTATTTTCAGAAGGAGAATATGTTGACGTTACTGGAACTTCAAAAGGTAAAGGATTCCAAGGGGTGGTTAAAAGACACGGCTTTGGAGGAGTTATGCAAGCAACACACGGTCAGCATAACAGATTAAGAGCTCCGGGTTCTATTGGAGCAGGATCAGATCCATCCAGAGTATTTAAAGGAATGAGAATGGCTGGAAGAATGGGTGGAAATCAAGTGACAGTGCAAAATTTACAGGTTATAAAAGTGGACAATGAAAAAAATCTTTTAATTGTAAAAGGTGCAGTTCCGGGTCCTAAAAATTCATATGTAATTGTAAGAAGATGGAATTAGTAGTACTAGATAGAAGCGGAAAAGAAACCGGAAGAAAGGTTACTTTAGACGAAACAATATTTGGAGTTGAACCAAATACACATGCTGTTTACTTAGAAGTAAAGCAATATTTGGCATCACAGAGACAAGGAACTCATAAATCTAAAGAAAGATCCGAATTAAGTGGATCAACTCGTAAACTTCATCGTCAAAAAGGAACAGGAGGTTCTCGAAAAGGGGATATCAACAACCCTTTGTTCAGAGGTGGAGCAAGAGTATTTGGACCTAGACCAAGAGATTACAGGTTCAAATTAAATAAATCATTAAAAAGAATAGCAAAAAAATCAGTTTTTAGCCAAAAATTAAAAGAAAACAACTTAAAAGTAGTTGAAGACTTAAATTTTGAAGCACCAAAAACAAAAGATTTTACTAAAGTTTTACAAGATTTAGGACTAGCTAACAAAAAAGCTTTGTTTATTTTAGGGCAGTCTAATAAAAATGTATACTTGTCATCACGAAATTTACAAGACGCTAAAGTATTAGGATATAACGAGATAAGTAGTTATGATGTCTTAAAAGCGAATGAAGTGGTTTTGTTTGAAAGCTCAGTAGAAAAAATACAAGAAAATTTAAGAAAATAGAATTATGTCTGTACTCATAAAACCTATTATATCAGAAAAAGCTAACGAAATCGCTGAAAAAAGAAATCGTTATACTTTTTTAGTAAATACTAAAGCGAATAAGTCAGAGATTAAATATGCTGTAGAACAAGCTTACGGAGTTAATGTAGTTGCAGTAAGAACATTAATTTCTGCACCTGTTGTTAAATCAAAATATACAAAAACAGGTCTTCAAGTTGGAAAAACTAATAAATTGAAAAAAGCAATGGTTGACATAAAAGAAGGTCAAACCATTGATGTATTTGGAAATATATAATTTATAAAGAATCATGTCGGTAAGAAAATTAAAACCTATCACCCCCGGACAAAGATTCAGAATTGTTAACAATTTTGAAGAAATCACTACTTCAAAACCAGAAAAATCCTTACTAAGAGGAATTTCTAAATCAGGAGGTAGAAATAATTCCGGAAAAATGACCATGCGTTATACCGGAGGTGGACACAAGAAACGATACAGAGAGATCGATTTCAAGAGAAATAAGTTTGGCATTCCGGCTACTGTAAAATCAGTAGAATATGATCCAAACAGAACTGCATTTATCGCATTATTGGTTTATGCAGACGGTGAAAAACGCTACATTGTGTCTCCTCACGGTATTAAGGTAGGACAAAAAGTCGTTTCAGGAGAGAGTGTTGCTCCTGAAATTGGAAACGCAATGAAATTAAAAAGCATACCTTTAGGTACTGTTATTTCATGTATTGAGTTACGTCCCGGACAAGGAGCAAAAATGGCAAGAAGTGCCGGAACCAGCGCACAACTTATAGCCAGAGACGGTAAATATGCCGTTCTTAAAATGCCTTCCGGAGAAACTCGTATGATTTTAGTTGAATGTATGGCAACAATTGGTTCAGTTTCCAATTCAGATCATCAGTTAATCGTATCTGGTAAAGCAGGTAGAAGCAGATGGTTAGGAAGAAGACCAAGAACAAGGCCGGTAGCAATGAACCCTGTAGATCACCCAATGGGAGGTGGTGAAGGTAGATCAACCGGAGGACATCCAAGATCTAGAAAAGGTATGCCTGCAAAAGGATACAAGACTCGTTCAAAGAAGAAAGAATCGAATCGTTATATTTTACAAAAAAGAAAATAATCTAGTATGGCACGTTCGTTAAAAAAAGGACCTTATATTCACTATAAATTAAACAAGAAAGTTCAAGCAAATATAGAGTCAGGAAAAAAAGTCGTGATTAAAACATGGTCTAGAGCATCAATGATATCTCCGGATTTCGTTGGTCAAACGTTTGCAGTGCATAACGGAAAACAATTTGTACCGGTATATGTAACTGAAAATATGGTTGGACATAAGCTAGGAGAATTTTCACCTACTCGTGTGTTTAGAGGTCATGCAGGAAATAAAAATAAAGGTAACAGATAATAAGCAATGGGTAACAGAAAACAAAATAGTGCAACAGCACGTAAAGAAGCTAAGAAAAATTTAGCAATTGCTCGCTTGAATAATTGTCCTACCTCGCCTAGAAAGATGAGATTAGTAGCAGATATCATTAGAGGCGTTGATGTTGATAAAGCATTATACATATTAAAATATTCAAAAAAAGAAGCTTCAATCAGATTAGAAAAACTTTTATTAAGTGCTATAGCTAATTGGCAAGTTAAAAATGAAGGTAAAGACATCGAAGAAGCTAAACTTTATGTAAAAGAAATTTTTGTTGACGGTGGATCTATGTTAAAAAGATTACGTCCTGCTCCTCAAGGGAGAGGATATAGGGTTAGAAAAAGATCTAATCATGTAACAATTATTCTAGGAAACAAAAACGAAGTAAATTAAGTATGGGACAGAAAACAAATCCAATAGGTAATAGATTAGGAATCATTCGAGGATGGGATTCTAATTGGTATGGTGGAAAAAACTTTGGAGATAAAATAGCAGAAGATTACAAAATCAGAAGATATTTAGAAGCAAGATTATCCAAAGCAGGTGTTTCCAGAATTTACATCGAAAGAACTTTGAAATTAGTTACTATTACCATCACCACAGCAAGACCTGGAATTATCATAGGAAAAGGTGGTCAGGAAGTAGATAAATTAAAAGAAGAGTTAAAAAAGATTACTAAAAAGGAAATTCAAATAAATATTTTTGAAATTAAAAGACCTGAACTGGATGCAAAATTAGTTGCAGAAAGTGTAGCTCGTCAAATTGAAAGCCGTATCTCATATAGAAGAGCTGTTAAAATGGCTATCGCATCTACAATGAGAATGAACGCTGAAGGAATTAAAATTATGATTTCCGGACGTTTAAACGGTGCTGAAATGGCAAGATCAGAATCTTTTAAAGAAGGAAGAATTCCTTTGTCAACTTTCCGTGCTGATATCGATTATTATATTGCTGAAGCTCATACAACTTATGGTCGCTTAGGGGTAAAAGTATGGATTATGAAAGGCGAAGTGTATGGTAAAAGAGAGTTATCTCCGTTAGTAGGTCTTCAGAAAAAGACTCAGAAAAGAAAAGTTAAAGAAAGAAGATAAAAAAATATCTTAGGTAATTATGTTACAACCAAAAAGAACAAAATTCCGTAAACAGCAAAAAGGACGTATGAAAGGTCTTTCTTACAGAGGAAGTAAATTAGCATACGGTACTTTTGGAATTAAAGCGTTAGATTCAGTATTTATTACTGCAAGACAGATAGAAGCTGCACGTATTGCTGCCACTCGATATATGAAAAGAGAAGGACAATTATGGATTAAAATATTCCCGGACAAGCCTATTACTAAAAAACCTGCTGAGGTTCGTATGGGTAAAGGAAAAGGTGCTGTGGAATATTGGGTAGCAAGAGTATCACCGGGAAGAATTTTATTTGAAATAGGGGGAGTTCCTTATGATGTTGCAAAAGAAGCATTACGACTTGCAGCTCAAAAATTACCGGTGAAAACTAAATTTGTTGTTGCTAACGATTTTGTGCAATCATAAATAATAAAATCGATGAAAGCAGTTGATATAAGAAATTTAAGTCAAGAAGAAGTTAAAGCAAAATTAGCTGAAACAAAAGCTGAGTATGCTAAACTAAGATTATCACATAAAGTGTCTCCAATTGGAAATCCGATTCAATTAAGAGAGATGAGAAAAACAATAGCAAGGTTGTTAACAGCCTTAAAGTAATTTAAAATCCGAAAAAGAATTTAATTTCAATTATGGAAAGAAATTTAAGAAAAGAAAGAATCGGAGTAGTATCTAGCAATAAGATGGATAAAACTATCGTTGTTAGTGAGACAAGCAGAATGAAACATCCCATGTATGGGAAATTCGTTTTAAAAACTAAAAAATATACTGCTCACGATGAGAAAAACGAATGCAATGAAGGAGATACCGTTCGCATTATGGAAACTCGTCCATTGAGTAAGAGTAAAAGATGGAGATTAGTAGAAATATTAGAAAGAGCTAAATAATTTAGAGATGCTACAAACAGAATCAAGATTAAAAGTTGCAGATAATACTGGAGCAAAAGAGGCTTTAGTTATCAGAGTGTTAGGAGGTTCAAAAAGAAGATATGCATCTGTAGGTGATAAAATAGTTGTTACTATAAAAGATGCTACTCCATCAGGAAATGCTAAAAAAGGTCAAGTATCCAAAGCAGTAGTGGTTAGAACTAAAAAACCTGTAAGAAGGAAAGATGGTTCTTATATTAGTTTTGAAGATAATGCATGTGTATTGTTAAATGCAGCAGGAGAAATGAGAGGAACTCGTGTTTTTGGACCGGTAGCCAGAGAATTACGTGATAAAGAGTATATGAAAATTATATCATTAGCTCCTGAGGTATTATAAGGTAAATTAAAAAAAATGGCAAAAGTTAAAATAAAAAAAGGAGATAAAGTTCAAGTTCTTGCCGGATCATACAGAGGAAAGCAAGGACAAGTTTTAGTAATTTATCCTGAAAAAAACAGAGCGATAGTTGAAGGAGTTAATATAGTTAAAAAACATAGAAAACCCTCAGCAGAAAATCCTCAAGGAAGTATTATTGAAAAAGAAGCTTCTATACATATTTCTAACTTAGCTCTATTGGATCCAAAATCTGGAAAACCATCAAGAGTAAGTTATAAAATGGATGGTGAGAAAAAAGTTAGAGTTGCAACCAAATCAGGAGAAGTGATTTAATTAAATTTGAAAGATTATGCAATACATAGCAAGACCGAAACAATTATATAAAGATAAAATCATCTCTGCTCTAAAAGAGGAATTTGGTTATACATCTGTGATGCAAGTTCCAAAACTAGAAAAGATTGTGATAAGCCAAGGATTAGGGGCAGCAACAGCAGATAAAAAAATTGTTGATTATGCAGTTGAAGAAATTTCTTTAATTGCAGGACAAAAAGCAATACCATGTCTATCTAAAAAAGATGAAGCCGGTTTCAAACTAAGAAAAGGAATGCCAATCGGCGCAATGGTTACCTTACGTGGTGATAGAATGTATGAGTTTTTAGATAGATTAATTACTGCTGCTCTACCTCGTGTTAGAGATTTTAATGGAATAAAATCGGATGGTTTTGACGGTAGAGGTAACTATACATTAGGAATTACTGAACAAATCATATTTCCAGAAATAAATATTGATAAAGTGAAGAAAATTCAAGGTATGGATATTACCTTTGTAACTAATGCAAAAACCGATAAGGAAGCAAAAGCATTATTAACCCACTTTGGATTACCATTTAAAAAGAATTAATTAATAGTATGGCTAAAGAATCAATGAAAGCGCGTGAGCGCAAAAGAGAAGCACTTTCAGCTAAATATGCCGCTAAAAGAAAAGCTTTAAAAGAAGCCGGAGACTACGAAGCACTTCAAAAGCTTCCTAAAAACTCTTCTCCGGTAAGATTACACAATAGATGTAAGCTTACAGGAAGACCAAGAGGATATATGAGAGTTTTTGGAATTTCCAGAGTAACTTTTAGAGAAATGGCTAACGAAGGATTAATACCGGGAGTTAAAAAAGCTAGTTGGTAAAAATTAAAAAATAACAGATTTTAAAAGTAGAATTTAAATTCTATACTCTAAAATTAAATAAATATGGTTACAGACCCAATTGCAGATTACTTAACAAGAGTAAGAAATGCCATGAGAGCAGGACACAAAGTTGTTGAAATTCCTGCATCAAAAATTAAAAAAGAGATTACTAAAATTCTCTTCGATCAAGGATATATCCTTAACTACAAATTTGAAGAAGGTAGTGTACAAGGAGTTATTAAAATTGCTTTAAAATACGATAAAGCAACTAATCTTCCTGCTATTAAAAAAATTCAAAGAGCATCTAAACCGGGCTTAAGAAAATATTCCGGTTGTAAAGAACTTCCAAGAGTTTTAAATGGATTAGGTATCGCTATTATCTCAACTTCAAAAGGAGTAATGACAGATAAGAAAGCTAGACAAGAAAATGTTGGTGGAGAGGTAATTTGTTATGTTTATTAAAAAATTGAAGAAATGTCAAGAATAGGAAAAGCAATAATAAATATTCCAACAGGTACTACCATTGATTATAAAGATAATGTAGTTACAGTTAAAGGAAAAAACGGTGAGTTAAAACAAGAACTTACCGGAGGAATAACTATAAATATTGAAAATTCTGAATTAGCAGTTCAACGTCCATCCGACAGTAAAGAACATAAATCTTTGCATGGATTATACAGAGCCCTTATTAATAACATGATAGTTGGTGTATCTGAAGGATTCACCAAAAAATTGGAATTAGCGGGGGTAGGTTATAGAGCATCTAATCAAGGCCAAAAATTAGAATTGGCTTTAGGATTTTCGCATTTAGTAGTTATAGAGTTACCTCAAGAGGTAAAAGTGGAAACTTTAACTGAAAAAGGTAAAAATCCAATAATTACTTTATCTTCGTATGATAAACATTTATTAGGGATGGTTTGTGCAAAAATAAGATCACTTCGTAAACCTGAACCTTATAAAGGTAAAGGAGTTAAATTTGTAGGAGAACAAATCAGAAGAAAAGCAGGTAAATCTGCATAAAAAATTAAGTTATGGCATTAACTAAAAGAGAAAAAAGAATAAGAGTTAAAAGGAGAGTACGTAAAAATATATTTGGTACAGCTGAAAAACCTCGTTTGTCAGTTTTTAGAAGTAATAAAGAAATTTACGCTCAACTTATAGATGATAATTCTGGCAAAACTTTAGCTTACGCATCTTCGCGTCAAAAAGAAATTGCCGGAGTAAAAGGAACTAAAACTGAAATTTCTGCTTTAGTAGGTAAGAAATTAGCTGAAAATGCTAAAGTAGCCGGTATTGAAACTGTAGTTTTTGATAGAAATGGCTTCATATATCACGGAAGAGTGAAAGCCTTAGCTGATGGTGCTAGAGAAGGAGGTTTAAAATTTTAATACATTAAAAAATTATGTTAGGAATAAATAATATTGAAAGAGTAAAACCAGGTGGGTTAGAACTTGTAGATCGTTTAGTAGGTGTACAAAGAGTAACAAAAGTAACCAAAGGTGGTAGAGCATTCGGATTTTCAGCTATTGTGGTTGTAGGTGATGAAAAAGGAGTTGTAGGATTTGGTTTAGGTAAATCAAAAGAAGTGGCTAGCGCTATTTCAAAAGCTGTAGAAGATGCTAAGAAAAATTTAGTTAGAGTACCGATATTAAACGGTTCACTTCCACATGAACAATCTGCAAAATATGGCGGTGCTGATGTATTTATACGTCCGGCATCTCATGGTACAGGTTTGATTGCTGGGGGAGCTGTTCGTGCTGTATTGGAATCTGCAGGAGTTAAAGATGTGCTTTCAAAATCTAAAGGATCTTCAAATCCACATAACGTAGTAAAAGCAACAGTAAAAGCACTATTAAACTTAAGAAGTGCTGAAACTATTGCACAACAAAGAGGAGTTTCACTTTCTAAAGTATTTAAAGGATAAGAACATGGCAACGATAAAAATAACTTTAAAAAGAAGTTCAATTAAAAGACCGAAAAATCAAAAGCTTACTTTAGAAGCATTAGGTTTAACTAAATTGAATAAGACCGTTGAGCATGAAGCAACCCCACAAATATTAGGTATGGTTGCAGTAGTAAAACATTTAGTAACTGTTGAAGAATAATAAGATATGAATTTACATACTTTAAAACCTGCACAAGGTTCAACACATAATAGTAAGAGACTAGGTAGAGGTCAAGGAAGTGGTAAAGGAGGTACTTCTACTAAAGGTCACAAAGGAGATAAATCTCGTTCAGGACATAAAGATAAAGTAGGATTTGAAGGAGGTCAAATGCCTTTACAAAGAAGAATTCCTAAATTTGGCTTTAAAAATATCAATAGAAAGGAATATGTGGGTATTAATTTAGACACAATTCAAAGTTTAATTGATAGTAATAAAATTTCTACTGAAATCACTAAAGAAACTTTAATCCAAAATGGATTAATTTCTAAAAATGATTTAGTTAAAATTCTTGGTAGAGGAGAATTAAAATCAACCGTTACTATAACTGTTGATAAATATACTAAATCAGCAAAAGAGGCTATAGAAAAAGCCGGAGGGAAAGCTAACATCTTATAAAATAGCATGAAAGGATTTATACAGACATTAAAGAATATCTGGAGTATAAAAGAGTTAAGAGATAAACTTATTTTCACTTTTGTTCTAGTATTGGTATACAGATTTGGTACGCATGTTTCACTTCCTGCTATCAATATGGTTGAAGTAGATAATATTCTTGAAATCTACAAAAACAATGGTGGAAACCAACAGGCTACCGGTCTGTTAGGGTTATTATCTTCATTTACGGGAGGTGCATTCAGTAAAGCATCAATTTTTGCTTTAGGTATTATGCCGTATATATCTGCTTCTATTGTGGTGCAATTAATGGGATTAGCTATACCTTATATACAAAAACTACAAAAAGAGGGAGAAAGCGGTCGTAAGACGGTTAATCAGATTACTAGGTGGTTGACAATTTTAATATGTTTAATACAAGCTCCTGCCTATTTGACATCTATTACACAAGTCTTTCTACCTATTGAGCAATTTAGAACAGCCTATTTAGTAGATCCCAATAATATTTTCTTATTTTGGGTGCCAAGTATTATAATCTTAATTTCAGGCACAATTTTTGCTATGTGGATGGGGGAAAAGATAACTGACAAAGGAATCGGTAATGGGATATCTATTTTAATTATGGTTGGTATTTTAGCAGGTTTTCCAACAGCATTTGTTCAAGAAGTTGGTGTACAAATGGGAGATACCGGAAAAGGACTTATCATGATGTTTGTAGAAGTAATTGCTTGGTTGTTAGTTATCATATTATGTATTATGTTGACTGTGGCCGTAAGAAAAGTTCCTGTACAATACGTGAGTAGGACAAAATCTGGATCATTACGTTCCATAACGAATGCGGCTAGGCAATATATACCATTAAAAGTTAATGCAGCCGGTGTAATGCCTATCATTTTTGCACAAGCACTAATGTTCATACCGGGTTTATTGGTTCGTTCTGAAACAACTACTAATACTTTTTGGGCAGGATTTAGTCAAGTATTTAGTTGGCAATATAATTTATTATTTGCCCTATTAATAATTGTCTTTACCTTTTTCTACACAGCTATTACAATTCCTATAAATCAAATGGCTGATGATTTAAAAAGAAATGGAGGATTAATTCCACGTGTAAAACCAGGTAAAGAAACAGCTGATTATTTAGATGATGTTTTATCTAAAATTACACTACCTGGAGCTATTTATTTAGCTCTTATAGCAGTTCTTCCTGCAATAGTTAAAATTATCGGTCTCACCGCAACCGATAAATTTGCTTTATTTTTTGGTGGAACTTCTTTATTAATTATGGTAGGTGTATTATTAGATACTGTACAACAAATTAATACTTATTTATTAAACCACCATTATGATGGTTTAATGCAGTCAAGATTAAGTAGAAATCCGAATTAATATATGGCAAAACAAAAACATATAGAACAAGACGGAACTATTATTGAAGCATTGTCTAACGCAATGTTCAGAGTAGAATTAGAAAATGGCCACATTTTAACCGCACATATTTCTGGTAAAATGAGGATGCATTATATTAAACTATTACCTGGAGATAAAGTACGGTTGGAAATGTCACCCTATGATTTATCAAAAGGAAGAATAACTTTCAGATATTAAAATAGAAAGAAAAATGAAAATTAGAGCATCACTTAAAAAAAGAAGTTCAGATGATATTGTTGTAAGACGTAAAGGTCGTCTATACATTATAAACAAAAAAAATCCTAAATTTAAACAAAGACAAGGTTAATACTATGGCTAGAATTTCCGGTGTAGATTTACCAAAAAATAAAAGAGGAGTTATAGGCCTTACCTATATTTACGGTGTTGGTAAAAGTACTGCAGCTAAAGTTTTAAAAGATGCAGGAATTAGTGAGGATAAAAAAGTTTCTGAATGGAATGACGATGAAGTTAATGCTATCAGAAAATTCATTTCCGAAAACGTTAAAGTAGAAGGAGAATTACGTTCTGAAATTCAATTAAATATTAAACGTTTAATGGATATTGGATGTCAGAGAGGTATCAGACATCGTCTGGGTTTACCACTTAGAGGTCAAAGAACTAAAAATAATTCTCGTACAAGAAAAGGTAAAAGAAAAACTGTAGCTAATAAGAAAAAAGCCACTAAATAATAAATAGAAACATGGCAAAAACAGCATCAAAAACAGCTAAAAAAAGAAAAGTTAAAATTGAAGCAGTAGGAGAAGCTCATATCCAAGCCTCATTTAATAATATTATTATCTCTTTAACTAATAAAAACGGAGAAGTAATATCATGGGCATCTGCTGGAAAAATGGGTTTTAAAGGCTCTAAAAAAAATACCCCTTATGCAGCTCAAATGGCAGCTGAAAATTGTGCGCAGGTTGCGTATGAATTAGGATTAAGAAGGGTAAAAGTTTTTGTGAAAGGTCCGGGAGCTGGAAGAGAATCCGCTATTCGAACTATTCATAATGCTGGTATTGAAGTTAGTGAAATCGTTGATGTAACTCCTATACCACATAATGGATGTAGACCACCAAAAAGAAGAAGAGTTTAATACTATTAATATCATTCAAATTTTATAATGGCAAGATATATTGGTCCAAAAACGAAAATAGCTAGAAAATTCGGACAAGCTATTTATGGGGAAGATAAGTATTTTGAAAGAAGAAAATACCCTCCAGGACAACACGGTCCGAACAAGAGAAGAGGTGCTAAAAAATCTGAATATGCAGTTCAGTTGGCTGAAAAACAAAAAGCAAAATATACTTACGGTATATTAGAAAGACAATTTGCAAATTTGTTTGACAAGGCACAAAGAAGTAAAGGGATTACCGGTGAAGTATTATTACAATTATGTGAATCAAGACTAGATAACGTAGTTTATAGATTCGGTTTGTCTAATACTAGAGCAGGATCTCGTCAATTAGTATCACACAAACATATCACAGTTAATGGAGAGATTGTAAATATACCTTCTTATCTATTAAAACCGGGTGATGTGATTGGAGTTAGAGAAAAATCTAAATCATTACAAGTAATTAAAGATGCTTTAGCTAATAATTCTCATAAAACTTATGAATGGTTAGTATGGAATGATGAAAAACTATCAGGAGATTTTAAAGTAGTTCCTGAAAGAATTCAAATTCCTGAAGATATCAAAGAACAATTGATAGTCGAATTATATTCTAAATAAAACAAAAAATTAGCTAAGATTTATATGGCAATTTTAAACTTTATAAAACCTGATAAGGTAATTTTAGTTGAATCAGATGATTTTAAAGGTCAATTTGAATTCAGACCCTTAGAGCCTGGATTTGGATTAACCGTTGGAAATGCTTTAAGAAGAGTTTTATTATCTTCGTTGGAAGGGTATGCTATTACATCAATAAGAATTGAAGGAGTTGAACATGAATTTTCAACTATTCCGGGTGTAATAGAAGATGTGACTGAAATCATATTGAATCTTAAAAAAGTTAGATTTAAAAATCAAATCAATAAAGGTGGAAATGAAATTGTAACAGCTCAAATATCTGGAAAATCAGAATTGACAGCCGGAGATTTAGGTAAATTTATTTCATCTTATCAAGTTTTAAATCCTGATTTAGTGATTTGTCATATGGATAAATCAGTTAAATTTAATATAACTTTTAATATAGATAAAGGAAGAGGGTACGTACCTGCAGAACAAAATAAATCTAATCACGCTCCAATAGGAACTATAGCAATTGACTCTATTTATACTCCAATCAGAAATGTTAGTTATAGCATTGAAGATTATCGTGTAGAACAGAGAACTGATTACGAAAAGCTTATTTTAGATATTCAAACAGATGGTTCAATAACTCCTCAAGAAGCTTTAACAGAAGCAGCTAAAATATTAATTCATCATTTTATGTTATTTTCTGATGAGAGAATAACATTAGAAGCAGATGTTGTTTCATCCGCAGACACTTATGACGAAGAAGCTCTTCATATGAGACAGTTATTAAAAACTAAACTAGTTGATATGGATCTATCTGTTAGAGCTCTTAATTGTCTTAAGGCTGCAGAAGTTGAAACTTTGGGAGAATTAGTTTCCTTTACAAAATCAGATTTAATGAAGTTTAGGAATTTTGGTAAAAAATCTCTAACCGAATTGGAAGATTTAGTTTATTCTAAGAATCTGACTTTTGGTTTGGATGTTTCAAAGTATAAATTAGAAGCAGAATAATAAGAAATCATGAGACACGGAAAAAAGTTTAATCATTTAGGGAGAACTGCATCACATCGTAAAGCTATGCTTTCCAATATGGCTACTTCCCTTATTCTTCATAAAAGAATTAACACAACTGTTGCTAAAGCTAAAGCATTAAGAACGTATATAGAACCATTATTAACTAAATCTAAAGAAGACACTACTCATAATAGAAGAACTGTTTTTAGTTATCTTCAGAGTAAAGAAGCGGTTACTGAATTATTTAGAACAGTAGCAACTAAAATTTCTTCTAGAAATGGTGGTTATTGTAGAATAATTAAAACTGGTTTTAGATTAGGAGATGGTGCAGATACAGCTCTTATTGAATTAGTGGATTTTAATGAAACCTATAATTTAGGAGAATCTAATAAAAAAGTAACTAGAAGAAGTCGTCGTTCAACCAAAAAGGTGGATTCTGCAGAATCAACATCTGAATCTGTAGTTAATGAAACTAGTGAAGTAAAATCTGAGAATAAATCAGATGAAACAAAAGAATAAAAAATAAATTCAATCTAAAAAAAGCAGGTTTTTAAACCTGCTTTTTTTATTTTATAATTGTCAAATTTACAAGATATACAGTAATCGGCTTAAATTATAGATACACTATTAGTATCATATTAATTAAAGGCTTTCTAAAAATTATTTTAATCTATAATTTTATTTATAAACGTTTAAAAATGATCATATTTCAATAAAATAGATTTAAAGATCATTTATGACTAGTAATGAATTAAATTTTATTAAAATATAATACTCTAATACAGGTCAAAACTGAATGTTGAATGTAATAGTTTTATTTAAGTTAAAATGTTTAAATTATAAATTTATAAAATCAAGCTTTATAAGTTGGTTATAGAGCTTTAAAAATTATATTAAATACTTAAGAGCTAATAGTAAATAGAAACTGAAAATATATCTTAAAAAGTGGTAAGTTTTAAATAGCTTTAAATAAAAAAAGCCTCTTATATTTAAGAGGCCTTTTTTATTTATCTTTAATTTATTTTATTCTGCAGAATCAAGTAATTTGAAAACCACTCGTCTGTTTTCTTTATTTTTCCATTCAGGACATTTAGAAGCAGGTTTACATTCAGGGTATTTAGGGTTAGTGAATCCCATACCTTTACCTGTTAATTGATAAGGAGGCACACCTTTAGAAACTAAATATTTAATCACAGAAGTTACTCTTCTTTTTGAAAGATTAAGATTGTAAGCATCTGTTCCTCTAGCATCAGTGTGTCCTTCAACTAAAAATCTTGTACCTTGACCGTATTTAATTATAATATCAGCTACTTGATCTAAAATAGGTTGCGATTCTAAAAGAATTTTGTCTGAATCAAGATTAAATTGAATACCTCCCATAGTAGCAATAAGTGGATTAATAGCATCCTCAGCAAGTTTTTGCGGCTCAGGACATCCATCGTTTGTTGCAGGGCCAGGGAAAGTAGGGCATTTATCATATAGGTCAATAATGCCGTCCATATCTACGTCTAAAGCTCTACCGGAACCATCAACGCGAGCACCTTTAGGAGTGTCTAATTCTCTATCCCAATCATCACAAACTCCGTCATCATCTTTATCTCCAAATACACAAACTTCTAGTTGTTGTTGACTTGCTACATCATTGATTTTTGTAAACATTTCACGTAATGGATCAACCCAACCTAAAAATTCATTATGTTTTCCAATTTTATAGGTTACCCCTAAAGATGTTGTTAGGAAGTTATCGGATTTATTACCTTTATGTAAATCGGCATAATGTCCGTTATTACCAGATCCATCAAATAGTTCATCACCGGTAATTACATACATAGCTCTTAAAGATGCATCCCATCTTTTATTTATTTTATATGTTAAGCCTGTACCTAGCTGAGCAAATAAAGATTTTAAACCCATATCTTGGTCCGCCATAGTTTCATAGACGGTTGAACCTTTTTCTAAGAACTTAGTTTTAGCTTTATATTGTATTGTTCCTACACCAGCATATGTATGTAGAGCCCATCTATATGGAGATCTGTTATCAATTCTTCTGAATAAAGATGAAACATTTAAATCACCTAATATGCTTAAAGCAAAATAATTTGTTTTTGCATCAACTTTATTAGAACCATATCCTTGCTTAGATTCACCAAATTGACCTAATAAACTTAATCCTAAGACATGTGAAATTTGTTTATTTATTGAAGCTTGAAAATCATACCCAACTCTCCATTTACTAGATGCACCATTATCTATAGAGGTAAAATCAGATGTTACTAACCAGGGAACACCTCCATATATAGATACAGACCAGTCATTAAATTGCTTTTGTTCATTAGTAAATTTAACATAATCATCAGTGAAATTACTACTATCTACATTTTGAGCTTGTACATTTATGCATGTACAAATAACTGCAAGTAAAAATAGAATACATTTTTTATTCATAACTATAATTAATTAGTAAGTATATTAAGTCTTCTCCTAATACATAATGATTGAAGGTTGTAAAATTATCAAAATTTTTTAAATAAAAAAATATATTAAACCAGTTCATATAAAATTTTTTTTGAGAAACTTCTTTTTGATATGTGTGAAGCGTGTGGTATCCCTAAGATTTTTGAAAAATATTTTATTGAATTAAAATAAACTATATCAATGTCGATAGTCCTATCCTCATATTTTCCGCTTAAATAACTGTCATTAATTCTGCCTAATGATCTTTCAATTTCTTTAATTGATTTTAAAAGTTTTATGGGTGACAAATTGGTTCTAACTATAATTCCAATATTTAGATAATTATTTGATGAAAAATAATCTTCAGGTTCGGATTCAATTAATTTGGTTTTTTTTAAAATTGGTCCAATTTTAATATTTATTAAATTTAAAGCTAATGTTATATTATTTTTTTTATTTCCTAAATTGCTACCCAGTAACAAAACGACATTATTCATCTACTAATTAATTATTTGTTAATAGAAAGAAATGAAAAAATTTATCATTCAAGTTTTGGCAACCATTGTTGGTATAGTGTTATTAACGAGTATAGTTGTGTTCGGCTTGATTTTAATAAATATTATAGCATTTATTCCATCTAAATTTGTTGTTAAAGATAAATCAATTTTAGAAATAAATCTAAATAATCCTATTTTGGAATCCCCAAATGATAAAGAAGCATCAATTTCACTTTTAAATAATGATAAGCGTGTTTATTTAAAAGATATTTTACAAGTAATAAATCAAGCTAAAACAGATGAAAAAATAGAAGGTATAAGTCTTAAATTATCCAATATAAATTCCGGATATTCACAAATAGCAGAAATTCGTCAAGCCTTGCTAAATTTTAAAGAAAGTAAAAAGTTTATATACTCATATAGTAATGATTGTGATCAAAGATCATATTATTTATCTTCTGTGGCCGATTCTCTATACGTTAATCCAAATGCAAGTATAGAATTAGCGGGTTTATCTGCAGAAGTCTTATTTTATAAAAATTTAGGACAAAAGTTTGGAGTAAATTTTGAAGTTTTAAGGCACGGTAAATATAAATCAGCCGTTGAACCTTATCTTAGGGATAATCTTTCAGAAGAGAATAGATATCAGTTAAAAAATTTGTTAGAGAACTTTTGGTATAAAATATCATCAGATATAATCTCGTCAAGGAAAATCACTAATGAAAGTTTTAATAAATCTGTAGATAGTTTATATGGTTTTATTCCGGAATTAGCATATACAAATAATTTAGTAGATAGGTTGATCTATGAGTCTCAATATGATAATTTAATTAAAAAGAGATTAAGTTTGTCGGATGAAGATTCCATTAATAAAATATCCTTGGAACAATATAAAGAAATTATTGAAGATGTTTCGTTTATTAATGATAAAATAGCCATATTATATGCATCCGGACAAATATATACAGGTAAAGGAGACTCAGAGATTTACTCCAAAACATTTATAAATCTTATTAATGAAATAAAAAATGATGATGATATAAAAGCGGTAGTTTTACGAGTAAATTCACCTGGTGGAAGTGCTAATGCATCAGCTGAAATTTTGTATGAATTATATGAGCTTAAAAAGAAAAAACCTTTAATAGTTTCATTTAGTGATATAGCAGCATCCGGAGGCTATTATATTTCAATGGCTGCTGATAAAATTTATGCCCAAGATAATACACTAACAGGATCCATAGGCGTTTTAGGTATGATCCCGGATGTTAAAAAATTAGCCAATACTATTGGTATTACTTCAGACTATGTTTCCACAAATGCAAACTCAAATTATTATTCAATTACCCAGGGAACATCTCAAGGATTTAAAGGTATAATGAATAAGGGGATTACTATAACATATAACAAATTTATTAATGAAGTAATGAAGGGTAGACATATGACCTATGCTCAAGTAGATTCGGTGGGACAAGGTAGAATATGGAGCGGAAGGGATGCATTAGAAAAGGGGTTGGTTGATGAAATCGGAGGATTCAATGAGGCTGTTGAATATGCTGCAAAAAAAGCAGGGGTAACATCCTACAATTTAGTATCCTATCCGGAAGAAAAAAACAAATGGGATCTTATAGTAAATATGTTTACCTCTGATGCCAATGAATTGAATCAATCGGGTGTAATAGATAATCTTATAAAATATGAATTAGGTAAGGATCATTATAAATTATATCAAAAAATTAAAAATATAGAAAGTAATCAAGGAATAATGTACTTAATGCCGTATGATGTAAAAATTAAATAACGGATAGAAAGTCTTGAATAAAAATATTCTAACTAATATATCATTTTCAATAAAGATATTATATCTTTGCAAAACTTAAAAGTTTGAGGAAAGTATTTTTATAATTTTTTCGAGAATTTATTCAACCAAATAGTACAATTATTTAAAAGTTAAATGGGATTATTTGATTTTCTTACACAAGAAATAGCAATTGATTTGGGTACAGCAAATACCCTAATCATTCATAATAATAAAGTAGTAGTAGACAGTCCTTCTATAGTAGCTATAGATAGAAGGACCATGAAGCCTATTGCAGTCGGAGAGATAGCTAAGCAAATGCAGGGGAAAACGCATGATGATATAAAAACTATTAGACCTCTAAAAGATGGAGTTATAGCTGATTTTGGCGCATCCGAGCATATGATCAGGGAATTTATAAAACAAATTCCGGGAATAAAAGGAAAAATTTTTAATCCTTCATTGAGGATGGTTATTTGTATTCCATCAGGTATTACAGAAGTTGAAAAAAGAGCAGTAAAAGACTCTGCAGCTAAAGTAAATGCTAAGGATGTAAAATTAATTTATGAGCCTATGGCTGCAGCCATAGGGGTTGGTATTGATGTTACACAGCCTAAAGGTAATATGATTATAGATATAGGGGGAGGAACTACTGAAATAGCAGTTATAGCTTTGGGAGGAATTGTTTGTGATAACTCTATTAAAATTGCAGGAGACGTATTTAATAATGATATCTTATATTATTTAAGAACTCATCATAATTTGTTTATCGGAGAAAAAACAGCAGAACACATTAAAATGGAGGTTGGTTCAGGACTTGAAGAACTGGATAATCCGCCTGAAGATCTACCAGTTCAAGGAAGAGATTTAATTACCGGTAAACCTAAAGAAATTATGGTAAATTATAAAGAAATGGCCAGAGCTCTAGATAAATCTATTTTAAGAATCGAAGATGCTATTATGGAAACTTTATCAAGAACACCTCCGGAATTATCTGCAGATATCTATAATACCGGTATATATTTAGCAGGAGGAGGGGCTTTACTTAGAGGTCTCGATCAAAGAATAGGAAGGAAAACAGGGTTACCTGTTTTCATAGCTGACGATCCATTGAGAGCAGTTGTGAGAGGTACTGGAATTGCACTAAAAAATATTGAAAAATTTGAGAATTTTTTAATCAAATAATAAATTATTCTTAAGATAAAACTTATTAATGTCTGTATTGATAAATTTTCTATCAAAAAATAGTAGATTCCTGCTATTTCTATTTTTGCAGATATTAGCTCTTTTTTTTACGTTTAACAGAAATGTTTATCATAATTCGATACTAGAAGAAAAAATAATTTCATTCACCGGTTATGTAGATTCTAAAATATCTTATTTAACGTACTATATAAATCTCAAAAAGGAAAATGAACGTCTAATAGAAGAGAATAAAGAATATAGAAATAAATTTCTAGGAAAAACGGGAAAAATTAAGCCTGAGTTTTTTGCTATGTTAGATTCTACAAAATATAAGCAAAAATATTATTATACAACTGCTGATATAATATCAAACTCAATTACAAGGTCAAATAATTATTTAATTATAGATCGAGGGACAGATCAAGGTGTGAGTCCGGAAATGGGCGTTGTTACCTCAACCGGAGTTGTAGGAATGATTATCAATTGTACGAAGAATTATTCCAAAGTTATTTCCATTCTTAATAGGAATACCAGGATAAATGCCAGATTAAAATCAAGTAAATATTACGGTACATTATTATGGCAGGGAGAAGATCCCAGAATCATGCATTTATCAGATATACCTAAATATGTAGGTGTAAAGATAGGAGATACTATTGAGACGGATGGAAAATCTAAAATATATCCTGAAGGTATATTAATTGGAAGAGTGAGCAGTAAATCCATAGATGAGGAGACCGGTAATTGGAATATTTCAATTGAATTATTTCAAGATATGGGAAATATACAAAAAGTATATGTAGTGGATAAACTGGATAGAGAAGAAATTAAAAGTTTGAAAGATTCTATAAATTAATAATGCTTAACAGATACACATTAATAAATCTCATCTTAATTCCCATCTTACTATTATTGCAAGTTTTTGTATTTAATAACATCTATTTTTTCCATAAATATAATCCTATCATATATATTATTTGGATCATTTTTTATCCATATGACAAATCTTTTAATTATCTGTTTCTAATTTTTTCATTCCTTTTGGGATTTGGAATTGATTGTTTTATGGATACCGGAGGCGTTAATGCTTTCTCATCCGTATTAATTTCTTATATAAGAAATACAGTACTTCGATATATCTCAGATTTAGATCGAGAAATGAAAATATTAAACTTTTCAGATTTAAATTTCCTTCAATTACTATCGTATATAATAATAATTATATTAATTCATCATTTAAGTCTTTTTATTTTAGAAAGTTTTAAAATATCTATGATATTAGATGTAATAGAAGACGCTCTTATAACATCAGTATTTTCATTTTTATTTATCATTATAATTTACGCTTTCTTTAAAAATAAGATTGGATAGTGAAAAAATTTCAGATTATAATAGGGGTGTTGATTTTCTTAGCGTTACTGTTTATCGCGCGTATATCCTACCTACAATTATTTACAGAAAAATATAAGCTTAACGCAGCAAATACTTCAATAAAAGCAGAATATCAAATTCCATTACGGGGATATATAATGGACAGAAACGGTAAAATATTAGTAGGAAATACTCCTTCCTATGAGTTAACTTTTACCCAATCCCAGATGGAAAAAAATTTTGATACCTTAGGTTTTTGCAAATTAGTTAATATTTCGAAAGCTGATTTTATAAAAAAAATCAAAAGTATTAAATCAAATAAGAAAATTTACAATAACCTGGTTCCTATGACCTTTATGAAAGGTCTGACTAGTGAAGATTTAGCCAGAATACAAGAAAAACTTTTTAAATATAATGCATTTTCAATTGTTCGAACCCCAGAAAGAAATTACTTGGTCCATTCTGCAGGAAACATATTGGGTTATATTAATGAAGTTAATGAAAAGTATATAAAATCTGATTCGTCCTATTACATGCCCGGTAATTTAGCTGGTATGACAGGAGTAGAAAAATCGTATGAAAAATATTTACGAGGAATAAAAGGAATTAAATATATACAAAAAGACAGAAGATTAAGAAGTATAGGCTCATATAAGGATGGAGAGTATGACCAGCAAATGCATAGTGGTAAAGATATAACACTCTCAATTGACTATGATTTACAAAATCTGGCAGAAAAATTGTTAGTTAATAAAAGAGGCGGTATCGTAGCTTTAGATCCCAATAATGGAGAAATATTGGTTATGGCCTCAGCTCCTGTTATTGATCCGTCAGTATTTGTAGGAAGAGATAAGAATAAACATATATATGCTCTTCAAATGGATTCTATGAATAAGCCAATGTTTGATCGAGCGGCTCAAGCAGCATATCCTCCAGGATCTACTTTTAAATTGATAAATGGTTTAGCTGCTTTACAAATGGGAGTAATAGATGAAAAAACAACATTTATATGTAAACATGGTTTTCATTATGGAAACAGGAAGATAGGTTGCCATTGTGGATATTTTTATACTCCTATAGCTATGGATAAAGCTATTCAAAAATCATGTAATAATTTCTTTGCAGAGGCTTACGTAAGAATACTTAACAAGTATCCGGGTAACATTGAAAAAAGCATTGATGAATGGAGTGATATAGTTAAAAGTTTTGCCGTCGGCGAATTTATGCATAATGATTTAGCAGTGGGAAGTAAAGGAAATATTCCGGATGCTAATTATTATAATAGACGTTACGGAAAGGATAAATGGAATATCTATACTATAATTTCGAATTCAATAGGGCAAGGTGAAGTTTTGGCAACTCCATTACAAATCGCAAATTATACGGCTGTTATTGCCAATAGAGGATTTTTTTACACCCCTCATATTGTAAAAGCTATAGATGGAAAACCGATAACAGATCCTCAATTTACTGTACCCAAACAAGTAAAAGTCGAGAAAAAATATTTTGATATTGTAAATAAAGGAATGAGTATGGTAGTTTTGTCGGGTACGGGTCATAGGATTTTTACCAATACATTTAGTCAGGAAGGAAAAACAGGTACCTCGCAAAATCCTCATGGAAAAGATCATTCCATATTTGTCTTAATAGCTCCCGTAGATAAACCAAAAATAGCAATTGCTGTAGTCGTTGAAAATGGAGGTTTTGGAGCAACTTATGCCGGACCCATGGCCTCTCTACTTGCAGAAAAATATCTTACCGGAACCATTGAAAGAAAATCAATGGAGGAAAGCATCATAAAATCTGATTTCAGTAATGAATATTTGAGACAATGGAACGATTATTTAAAAAGAACAGGAAAATATGTTCCAAATAATTTACCTCAAGCTTTAAAAGATAGTATAAATAAGATTAATTCGAATAAAAAACTATCCTTAAAAGAAAAGCAACGATTAATACAAAATATAATTAATCAGGGAGAAGCAGCTAAAAAATTAGATAATTTTATTGGTGATTAAAATGAATAAAATTTTTAGGGGAGTAGATGGCTTAATGTTATTTTTATATTTGCTTATAGCCTTATTTGGTATCGCAAATATATACAGCGTTGATAGTTCCAGTGGTACTAAACAATTCATCTGGCTGTTAATATCTTTAACAGTAGGAATTTCAACCTTTCTTGTTCGTCCTAAATTTTTTGAGAATTTTGCGGGCTTATTTTACTTATTTGGCTTATGTCTACTTACCGGTGTTTTATTGTTTGGAAGCTATGTTAACGGAGCTAAAGCCTGGTATCGAATTGGAGGTTTCAGTTTACAACCGGTAGAATTAGCTAAAATTTCCACAGCATTAATGTTAGCTAATTACGTAGATTCTCCCAATTTTAATATTAAAAATAATCAATCATTAGGAATTGCATTTCTAATTATATTTATTCCCATAGTATTAATTTTGCTGCAACCCGATGTTGGATCCATTTTAGTGTTTACTGCTTATTTTATCGCTTTATATAGAGAAGGAATGACGGGATGGTTGTTTATCATTGGTTTTTATTTTGCGATTTTATTTCTAACTTCCATCTGGGTCCCATCATGGATCGTTATTTTAATATTAACACTTTTACTATTTCTATTATTATTCTTGCTTAGAAAGAAAATTAAATGGAATCAACACCTTAATATTTTATTTATCATAGTATTTGTACTAATATCAAGTGTTATAAGTATATCCTCACCGTTTATATTCGAGCATTTACCCAAGCATCAAAAAGAAAGAATATTAGTACTATACGAAGGAGAAAAAAAATACAGAGATACCGCAGGATATAATTTGCTTTATTCTAAAACAGCCATAGGATCGGGAGGTTTCTGGGGTAAAGGATATAAACAAGGAAGTGTTACAGCAGGTAAATTTGTGCCGGAGCAACAAACAGACTATATATTTTGTACCGTGGGTGAAGAATGGGGATTTGTAGGATGTGCCTTATTGATCGGGTTATATACTTGTTTAATAGCAAGAATATATTATTTGGCAGAAACACAGAAAAGCGCATTTTCCAGAGTTATGGGATATTCATTAGCTTCCATATTATTTATGCATTTTTTAATTAATATAGGAATGGTCATAGGATTGTTTCCAACCGTAGGAATCCCATTACCTTTCTTTAGCTATGGTGGTAGTTCACTATTAGGATTTTCTTTATTTATTTTTATATTTTTGCGCTTGAATTATTCTGACAAAAATAGTCTTATCTAGATACCCTTTAGTATTAACTAATTTTTGACCATTTAATTTTATTCTTATGATATTTTAAGAAGAATTTTCTTATAGCTTGATTTTTTTCCTTTGTAAGATCAGGATCATCTTGTAATAAATGATCTACACAGGATTTAGATAATGATACTATTACCTTATCATGAATCAAATCTGTTTTTTTAAAATCAATGGTACCGCTTTGCTGAGTTCCTAAAATATTACCGGGTCCTCTTAATTCCAAATCCACTTCAGATATTCTAAATCCGTCGTTTGTTTCACACATTGTTTTAATCCTTTTCTGAGCATCATTCGATAGCTCTGATTTGGTCATCAAAATACAATAGGATTGTTCAGCACCTCTACCCACTCTTCCTCTTAATTGATGCAATTGAGATAATCCGAATTTCTCAGCACTTTCAATAACCATGACACTTGCATTCGGAACATTTACTCCCACCTCAATAACAGTAGTAGCAATCATAATTTGCGTCTGATTATTGACAAATCGTTGCATTTCATATTCTTTATCCGCAGGTTTCATTTTCCCGTGTACGATGCTTATTTGATAATCAGGAATTGGGAAATCTCTGACTATACTTTCATATCCATCCATAAGATCTTTATAATCAAGACTTTCACTCTCTTCTATAAGGGGATATACAATATATACTTGTCTGCCTTTTTTAATTTCATTTTTCAGAAAACCAAAAACGGATAGCCTGTTTGAATCTGTTCTATGATAGGTTTTAATTTCTTTCCTTCCACTTGGTAATTCATCAATTATAGATACATCCAAATCACTATAATAACTCATGGCCAATGTTCTCGGTATAGGAGTTGCTGTCATCACTAATATATGAGGAGGTATAGAATTTTTTCCCCACAATCGAGAGCGTTGTTCAACCCCAAACCGATGTTGTTCATCAATGATAGCTAAACCTAAATTTTTAAATTGTACTTTTTCTTCAAGTAAAGCATGGGTACCCACCAATATATTTATTTTTCCCGACAGTAATTCTTGATGAATTAGTTTTCTTTCCGAGGTTGAAGTTGATCCCGTTAATAACTGTACGGAAATATTCATTTCATCAACCAATTCACAAATGCTTTTATAATGTTGAACGGCTAAAATTTCGGTGGGAGCAATCATACAAGCTTGAAATCCATTATCAATAGCTAAAAGCATGGATAAGAGAGCGACCATCGTCTTTCCACTTCCTACATCACCTTGCAATAACCTATTCATTTGAATATTTCGGCTAAGGTCTTTACGTATTTCTTTAATTACTTTTTTTTGAGCATTTGTTAATTGAAACGGAAGATGAAAATTATAAAATTCATTAAAATGATGTCCGACATTAGAAAAAGGATTTCCTAAATTTATACGTTGTCTATGAATTTTTTGTAATCCAAAACCAAGTTGAAAAAAAAACATTTCTTCAAATTTCAACCTGTATTCGGCCTGTTGTAATTCAACGTAAGAATTTGGAAAATGAATTTGTTGATAAGCTTTTTTACGAGAAATTAACTTATAATTTACTGAAATTTCTTGCGATAAATTTTCCTCTATTTGATCATCAATAGCGACTAAAATTTCCCTAATTGATTTTTTAAAAAAACGTTGATTGATCCCTCTTTTTTGTAATTTTTCCGAGTTTGAATAAATTGGTTCTAAAACTATAGGAGCTAGTTTTGCATCATTTATTTTTTCAATTTCCGGATGCGCAAGGGTTAATTTTCCATTAAAAAAATTTACTTTACCAAATAATAAAACTTCTTCATGTAAAGGAATGCTTTTTACTAACCAGTTCGTTACATTGAACCAAATAAGTTCTAATTTTCCGGTACTATCTTCAAATATACCGGACAATCTGCTTTTCTTATTTAAAGTAGTTTCTTTTAAAGATATTATTTTACCTCTTAATTGAATTTCAGCAGAAGAAGAACCTAGTTGATTTACTTTATAAATTTTACTTTTATCCACATATTTAAAAGGAAAATAATTAAGTAAATCCTCGCATGAGTGTATATTAAGCTGTTTTTTTAATAAGTTCGCTTTTTCAGTTCCTATACCTTTAACATATTCAATAGAAGATTGAAGATATAATGCACTCATATTACAAAATTAAGAAACTGATCTTACTATAACTAGCAATAGAGATATAAATTAATTGAAATTTACTATTTAAAGAAAACACATAAGAAGGGAATTATTCCCTTCTTATGTGAAAGTATATATTTGGGTATCTTAGTTAATTAAATTATTGATATCAGATATTTTAGAAGTAATTTTTAAAATTTTATTTTTTTGATCTACTAAAATTAGAGTAGGGGTACCGGTTATATTTAGTTCTTTTACAAATTTACTATCCCAGTATATTAAATCTGAATCGTTTAACCATGAAGTTTCTTTAATAGCATTTTGCCAATCCTCTTTATTATAATCAACAGAAAGGGCTATAATTTCTCCACCCGATTTTTTAAAATTTTCGTAAAACTGTTTAACATATGGCATTTCTTGTTGGCAATGACTACACCAAGACGCCCATACCACAATTAATTTATATTTAGTTTTAATGTCATATAAATACGTATACTTATCGTTTAATTTATGCGTAAATTTTATGTTTGGAATTATTTTACCTTCCTTTATAGAATTATTGTCTTGAATTGTTTTTTTCAGTTCCGCACTTATTTCGCATGTTAGTGATTCAGCTCTTTTCATATATTTATCAGTAAGATTTACTAAACCATATCCATTTAGAAAATTGATAGTTGCGGATAATATCTCTTGTCCCCTGCTTGTTTCTTCACCAACTTCTTCCAATAAAACTTCTATAGCTTTATCAATTTTATTTTCCCAATCTTTTTGAGAAGTGGCTCCCATTGCAGACAGTTTAAAATAATTATATAAAAGAGATTTACCAACACCGGAAGTTTCAAATTCTTGTCCGGCATTTTTAAAATGATCTAAGATTAAATTTTTATTAGAAATAGCATCGCCGTTTCCTATTTCAGTGTTTTTAATTAGATCTGAAGTTTTTAAATAATAGGATAAAAATGGGAATTCGGAAATATCAGGTTCATTCATTTCAGATATTCTTTGAATTTCATCCTTTAATGGTAAATAAAAATCATCTTTAGAATTATAATAAAAATTTATATTTTGTAATTGAGGAAGAATTGAATTTTTTTTAATATCATAATTTAAATAATTTTGATAACGGTCATTAATTTGATTACCTGGTATATTTATAATAAATTCATCATTTGCAGTAATTGATGCGCTAAAGTCTATATCGGTATTATTAGAAATGAAAATGTAATTCTTTTTGGCATCCAGTAATGAAATTTCAATTATACCGGAATAGTTATCTTTAACAGGAATTGAAAAAGATCCATTTGAATTTGTAGTTATATTTCCTATTAAAATATCATCAAATGCTCTATCTATTTTTACTAGTATTCTTTTATTAGAATAATTGGCAATAGTACCTTTAAAAGTAAATTGAGCTTGAGCTATTAAGTTTAATAGAACTAATAAGAATGTAATTGAAATTTTTTTCATAAAAAAAGCCTTGTTATTTATTTAACAAGGCTAATTTATGAAATTAAAATCTTTATATAGATTTAATTCTTTTCTTTTTAAAAATATAAAATATTAAAAGTATAGCACTAATTAATAAAAATGGTACTATAAAATTTATTGGAGTAGTTGTGTGTGGTTCACCAATACCTATATATGCTTGGACTTCTCCTTCAGGTACAGGAGGAACCTCATTAGTTTCAACTACAACTTGTAATAAATTATAGGCATAAGTAAAATTATATATGATGACTATAAATATTATGGAAAATAATTTTTTCATATTAATGTACTTTATTATTTAACTATTTTTTTAGTTATTTTTTCGCCAGTAATCGAATTAGTTACAACTATAACGTACAAAGATGAGGATGTAGTATGAATAGGTAGTAAATAATCATTTTGGGTAGTAATATTTTTTTCTGTCGAAATTAACTGACCTAAAACGTTAAATATATTAACTTCTGCTTTACTCCAATTTTGGTCAAAGTGAATTTTATATTCGTTTCCGGTCTTATAAATTGTTGTTAAACTATTTAAAGTATTAATGTCTTCATTTCCTAAAGTGCCAGGTTCTTTCCAAAATATTTCAAATCTGTCATTAGTTGATTCATTAATTGTTACAGAATATGAAAAATTAGAATTGATTTCTTTGATAACATTCAAATCTTTATCGTGAAAATAAAATCTTGCATTAGGATTATCAAAATTTGTTTGACCTTTTTTTAATGCGTTCATATTCAATCTAAGGTCAGATTTAAATGTAAATTGTTTACCTCTGTCTTCTTTAAGAACATTTATTCCTACTGGCACAGCGATCCTAGAAGCGTTATCTGTATTAATAACATTAATGTATAACTTGGTATCCTCATATCCAGCTTGTTTTCCTCCATTAGGAGATTCTGGTATAGTATAAATATTAGTTTCATAAATAATATTATCACTATTTTTGGCCTCCCATTGATTAGTATTTCCAGTTATTAAGTCAGCACCCGCAGCAATAAAAGTATTACCATAAAAGGTTTTTCCAGAAAAAAGTTCAAGATTTAATTGATATTTATCTGTATTTACTGGTTTTATACTATATTCTTTAATGCCCCCCTTATTATATTCGTATTCTGATTGGCTAAACGTTTGAATGTCAGAATTATATAGATTAATGTTTACATCATCTGTATTGGTCTTTATAAAAAAGTTAGTCATCGGAGGAATAATTGTAATAGAATCACCACCCACCGGACTTCCATTTTTATAAGTACGCAATTGCATTTTTTGTTTATATCTAGTTACTCCATCGTCAACTACATTTGTTATAGGACCTTCACTACCAAGACCTATAATATATTGTGAATTATTTTTAACTAATACATCAAGATTTATATTAGACGTATAAGGATTAACTAAGTGCAACATCCTGTCAGCATAATATGCATTGTCTAGAATTTGGTCATCAGTTTTATTATCAAAAGTTATATTGGTAACGAAAGGGTCAGATAAATAAGTCCAATAGTAAATACCATATTCATTTTCTCTATTTTTTCCAATTTTACGTCCATTTGCAACTCTATTGCTAACATGTAAAGACAAATCAGAAGTTGAAGCTATATTTCCATCAGCTGGTTTGGTTCCTGCCACATAAGGAGTTCCAGTAAATAATAAAGGATTATTAAAATTTGATCCCTTATCAAATTTAGCTTTTTTAAATGCATAATAATTTCCGGGAACAAAATTTTCATCTCTTTGAAAAGGATCAAATCTAAAATATTCCTCTCTCCATTTAAATACAGGGTGTTTAGACCAATTTTTACTGTTTCTACAATTATTGTTTACATCAGCTCTGTAACAAATAAGTTTCGGTATACCGGCTGTTGAAGTAGAGTTTGTAATATTTTGATAGAATTGATCATATGTATAATTAACAAAAGGAGTACCAAAGAGTATTTGACCGGACCCATCATCAAAAATTTGTTTTTGAATAGTTATTTTACCAGAAGCACTTTTATTACTTGCAATAATTAATTGACCGTAATGTTGCTCGTCTATGTAAGTGAGAACAAATTTGTCTGGAAGGGCATTATTTTTAAGTGTACCTTCAGATATTTTTATATCACCTTTATTAGTAAATACATCCGAACTATTATCTATGGTTATATCTCCAGTACTAAATAATTTCGTTCCTGGACTCACAAAGAACTTTGCACCACTCGTAGTGGTTATTTGTGAATTGCTTGCAATACAACCCAATACAAAAAGCAAGGGTATAAATTTCATTTTCATTTATTAAGCATTTATTAGTTAAATTTATTTATTAAATATAATATATACTAGTAGTGCAAATATAAATAAAAATATTATTCGCAAGTCTTTTTTTTTTATTTTATTGATTTGTGTTTCGTTAACGCAACAAATTTATCCATATCTATAAGTAAATCTCCGTTATAATTGTCAATATCATAACTAATTTTAGAAAATAGGTTTTCAGAGATGCTTCGCAACCCTCTTGCCCCTAAACCTAAAATTCTGGTTTCTTTTACAATTTCTTTTAATACGTCATCGGTAATGGAAAGATTGATTCCATCTAATTTAAATAATGCCTGATATTGTTTAATTATTGCATTTTTAGGTTTAGTAAGAATTTGTAACATAGCCTCATCATCCAATGGCTCTAAATTAGTTATTACGGGGAATCTTCCTAATAGTTCAGGAATAAGTCCGAAAGTTTTTAAATCGGTAGCATTTACCTTAGATAAAATGTGTTCTTCTTCAAGTGTCTTTTCATCCGTTTTGCTGAAACCTATCGTGTTTTTATTTAGTCTATTTGAAATAATTTTATCAATACCTGAAAAAGCTCCTCCTGCAATAAATAAAATATTTTGTGTATTTACTTGAATGTATTTTTGATCGGGGTGTTTTCTGCCTCCTTGAGGAGGAACATTAATAATACTGCCTTCTAAAAGTTTTAATAAAGCTTGTTGCACTCCTTCCCCGGAAACGTCGCGTGTAATACTGGGATTATCGCTTTTTCGACTAATTTTATCTATTTCATCTATAAAGACTATACCTTGTTCAGCTTTTTCAACGTTATAATCAGCAGCTTGTAATAATCGACTTAATATACTTTCAACATCTTCACCCACGTATCCGGCTTCTGTTAAAACAGTTGCATCAACTATAGTAAAAGGAACATCCAAAAGTTTAGCAATTGATTTGGCAATTAGAGTTTTTCCGGTTCCTGTTTCACCAACCATCAATATGTTGGATTTTTCAATTTCAACCTCCCTGTCAACTTCTAAAGAATGTGCTAACCTTTTATAATGATTGTAAACAGCAACAGATAACGTTTTTTTTGCGTTTTCTTGACCTATTACGTATTGATCTAAAAATTCTTTTATTTCTTTAGGTTTTTTTACTTGCAATTCAAAATTGCTGTCGTCTTTAAAATTTTCTTCCTGTACAACAATGTTATGTGCTTGTTCAATACAATCATTGCATATATGTCCGTGAAGTCCGGCAATTAATAGTTGAACTTCAGATTTTTTTCTTCCGCAAAAAGTACATTTTTGTTCCATAAGCTTTAATAAAGCTGATATTAATTTAAAATTCAGGTTTCAAAATTAATTTATTAATTAAAATTGAAACCTGAAAAAATATTTTTTAGTTTATATTATTAAAGAAAATAACTACGATTACTTTTTATATAAAGTATTTTTAACTGCGGTTATTACTTGGTTCACATTCGGATACCATTTAGAAAATAAAGAAGAAGAATAAGGGGCTGAAGTATCAGCAGTTGTAATTCTTTTTATAGGTGCATCCAAATAATCAAAAGCTTTTTGTTGTACCATATAAGCAATTTCACTAGCAACAGATGCAAAAGGCCATTCTTCAATTAATAATACCAAACGATTGGTTTTCTTAACGGAATTAATAACAGTGTCATAATCTAAAGGTCGAACAGTTCTTAAATCAATAACTTCTGCATTTATGCCTTCTTTTTCAAGTTCAGCAGCAGCTTGTAAAGCAACTTTCATTATTTTACCAAAAGAGACAATAGTAACATCGGATCCTGGTTTCTTGATGTCTGCAACACCTATAGGGATAAGATATTCATCTTCAGGAATCTCCATTTTGTCGCCATACATTTGCTCAGATTCCATGAAAATAACAGGGTCATTATCTCTAATAGCGGATTTCAATAATCCTTTGGCATCATAAGGATTAGAAGGTACGATAACCTTTAATCCGGGACAATTGGCAAACCAACTTTCAAAAGCTTGAGAGTGAGTAGCTCCTAATTGTCCGGCTGAAGCGGTTGGACCACGAAATACGATTGGTACATTCCATTGACCACCGGTCATTTGATAAATTTTAGCTGCATTATTTATGATTTGGTCGATTGCAACCAAGGAAAAATTAAATGTCATAAATTCTACAATAGGACGGCATCCATTCATGGCTGCGCCAACACTAATTCCGGTAAAACCACTTTCTGCAATAGGGGAATCAATGACTCTTTTGGCACCGAATTCGTCTACCATTCCTTTGGAAGCTTTATAAGCTCCATTATAATTAGCAACTTCTTCGCCAATCAGATAAATGGAAGGATCTCTTCTCATTTCTTCGCTCATAGCTTCACAAATTGCTTGTCTAAATTGAACTTCCTTCATTGTACTTAAAATTATTACGGCAAAAGTACAAATTTTTTGAACAATCAAATTCTTTTATGTTTAAAAAGAAAAGAAAATTTGTATAAAAATTAAGAAATAATTTTATATAAAATAAATTGACTATAGGTTTTGGTAGTATTTTATATTGTTAATATGTTAATTTATCGAACGTTATCAATTTTTGATATACTGTAAGTTTTTAATCTAAGTAATTAGAGATGTTGTGATTATGAAATAATTTTAGGTATATATACAGTATAAAAATACTAATTATAAAATAGTTTGACTTTTTATTTTATTTAAGATATAGGAACATTCCAAATTTCTTGTACATGCCCAATCATTTCTATAACAAGGTTTATTTCCAAAAATCGAGCAAGGTCGGCAAGGAAGATCATTTATTTGTATCACATCATTTAATTGTTGACCATAACCTAAAAAACCGGCGAAAGGATGAGTAGCTCCCCAAATGGAAATAACTTTGGTTCCCACTAAAGAAGATATGTGCATATTGGCAGAATCCATAGTTATCATTAAAGGCAATTGGCTAATTAAATTCATTTGTTCCTTTAAGGTAATTTGCCCTGATAAAGAATGAATATTTGAATGCATTTTCTGCCAAGAATCAAGAATTTCAGTTTCTTCCTTTCCGCCTCCAAATAAATATATTTGATAATCATCTTTTGCAAGATGTATGCAAATATCTTTCATTTTATCTAAAGGTAACATTTTTTCCTTGTAATTTGCAAAAGGTGCAACGCCTATGGAGTTTTTCTTCTTTATAGGGTTTGATGATAATTTATGAGATAATTTTAAATCAAATCCCAATCTTCTGAAAACATCGGCGTAATATTCGGATACAGGGCGAAGTGGATAAAGTTTTTTATTTTTTCTTCGAGTTAATAATTTTTTTTCTTTACGATTTTTATCAAGGGTAGCAATTTTTTTTATATGTTTAGATAAAAATAATTTTAAAATTTTAGTTCTTAAGACATTGTGTAAATCAGCTACCATAGTAGGTTCGTAAACCTTTAATTCATCGGCAAGTTTTTTTAAACCTAAAATTCCATTATAGTTTTCGATATCCACTCCTATAAAGGTTATATTAGGAATTGATTGAAAAAAGGGAGCAAAAAAATGGCGGGTAACTATCAGCAACTCAACATCTTTATTTTGCTCGATAAATTCTCTTATAACGGGTACAGTCATTGCGACATCTCCCATTGCAGAAAAACGAAAGACTAAAATTTTTTCTTTGATCTTACTCACTTTTTTTACTAATTATTTTTTTGCAGAGTAAGCAATTGCGTAATATTTAATTTGTTTAATCATTGCCAATAACCCATTAGCTCGAGTAGGAGTTAAAAATTCTTGAAGACCTATTTCTTCAATAAAATTTTCATCCGATTTTAAAATGTCTTCAATGGGTTGTCCTGAATAGATGCGTACTAACATGGCAGCTATTCCTCTCGGTAAAATAGCGTCAGAATCTGCTTCAAAAAATAATTTACCATTTTCCGAACGAGTAGTTAGCCAAACTTGTGACTGACATCCTTTGATTAATTTATCTTGAATTTTGTCTTTTTCAGACATTTCGGGCAGAGATTTACCTAATTCAATAACATATTCATACCGTTGTTCCCAAGAGTCAAATAAATTAAATTCATTTATAAGTCCTTGTTGTATTTCAGAAATTGTCATGGAAAAATATTTAATTAATTAAGTCGAAACCGGTATAAGGAACTAATACCTTCGGAATTTTAATTCCTTCTTCCGATTGGTGATTTTCAAGCAAAGCTGCTAAAACTCTAGGTAATGCAAGAGATGAACCATTAAGTGTATGGCAAAGCTGATTTTTTCCTTCTGATTTATATCGTAATTTTAATCGATTAGCTTGAAAAGTTTCAAAATTTGATACTGAGCTAACTTCCAACCATCTTTCTTGAGCAGCCGACCAAACTTCAAAATCATAAGTAATTGCTGAGGTAAAGCCTAAATCCCCGCCACATAGTCGTAGTATTCGGTAAGTGAGTTGTAGTGACTCCAATAAAGATTTTACATGTTCAACCATTTCATCCAATGCCTCATAAGAGTTTTCTGATTTTTCGATTCGAACAATTTCAACTTTTTCAAATTGATGTAATCTGTTAAGCCCTCTAACATCTTTACCATAAGAACCGGCTTCTCTTCTAAAACAAGGAGAATAAGCAGTTAATTTAATTGGTAGTTGATTTTCATTTAGCAATACATCCCTGTACATATTGGTTACCGGAACTTCAGAGGTAGGAATCAAATATAATTTGTCTTCATTAATATAATACATTTGACCTTCTTTGTCAGGAAGTTGTCCGGTGCCGTATCCGGAAGCTTCATTTACTACAAATGGCGGAACAATTTCCATATAACCGGCTTCAGTATTTTTATCTAAAAAATATTGAACCAAAGAGCGTTGCAATCGAGCTCCTTTTCCTTTATAAACGGGAAAACCGGCACCGGTTATTTTTACTCCTAATTCAAAATCTATTAAATCGTATTTTTTAGTAAGTTCCCAATGAGGTAAAGCATCATTTATGATATTTTCATTTGCAGTATGCTTAAAAACCTCAAGATTATCCTCTTCATTTGTTCCTACAGGAACTAAATCGTTTGGAATATTGGGTACTTCATATAAAGCTAATTTTAACTTTTCCTCTGTTTCAGATAAATTTTGTTGCAACTTTTTAGTGGATTCTTTTAAAGAAAGAGTTTGTGATTTAGCATTTTCGGCTTCATCTTTTTTACCTTCTTTCATAAGAATTCCAATATCTTTTGAAATTTTATTCATTTCTGAAAGCTGGGAATCCAAATCAAATTGTATCTTTTTTCTGGATTCATCCAGTGAAATAATTTCATCGATAAGTTCTAATTTGCCGAAATTTCTTTTTTTTAATCCGGCTAAGACCTTTTCTTTATTATCTTTAATATATGCAACCTGTAACATATCAATGTAAACTTTAAATGGCAAATTTAGTGTAAAAAAATAAATATCTAATAAGGAATAGAAAAGCTCAGTTAAATATACGTTCAGACATTAAAAAAATATCTGATGAATAAAAATCATTTAAAGAATTAATAAGATGGAAAAAGAACGAAAAATCTTTTCAAATAAGAAACGATCGATTTATTTAAAGTCTAAAGTGACTCATCTAGTATGTATTGTTTAGGTGTTTTTCCAAACATTTTTTTGAAGGAGGTTATAAAATGAGAAGTGCTTTTATAACCTGTTGCCAATGCAATTTCATTTATTGGGTAATGGTTATTCAACATTTGAAGTGCCTTTTTCATCCGTAATTGTATAATATAATAATGAATGGTACAACTATAAGCCTGTTTAAATCCCGTTTTTAATTTTAGTTCATTTAAATGAATGATTTTAGATAGCTGGTTAATTGTAGGCGGTTCTTCGTAATGGGTAGTTAAATAGGCATTAGCTAGTTCAATTTTTTTGAAATCTTCCTCTTTTATAGACTTTATTTCTTTCTTGTTTGTTGATAATTTTATAAAGATTTTTAAAAACAATTCTTTTAACTTAATTTGATAATAACTGTGACCGAATACTCCCGTTTCTTTAATTTCAATTAATTCATTTATAATTGTAAGCATATTGAAATCTATCGGTAAAACTATTTCGTTAAAATCAGAATGAGCATTCCGTTGAATATCTTTACAAAAGATACTATCCAAAAACCATTTTTCATTTTTTAAGATAGAAAAAATAAAAGGTTTAGATATGAAAATACTAATAGAATAAAATGTCTTTTCATAAGGATCTATCTTAATTTTTATGTTATTTTTATTTTGATATGCTAATTGTAAAATACCGGGCTTAATACCATAAATGGTTTTATTTTGAGAAGATTCAATAGTTGCTTTTCCTTGTAATAATAATGATACTTGTATGTAGTCATTTTCAATATTTAATGTTTGAATACAATTATGCACTACAGAAAATTTTTGAATAAGAATACATAAACCTCCGGTATATATACTTTTTTGAATACCACTGGCAAAATGTTTTTTAAAATGGTTTTTCTTAGTAATTATAGGTGAATTAATATTTAATCTGTCTTCCAATTCAATAGTCAGTAAAAGATCTTGATTTATTTCCGAATAAATATTCATGATACTGTTTATATTATTTTTTATACCAAATATGATATTATTATATGGTTCTAAAATTATACTTTCGTAAATAATATTTATTTAGTCTAAACAAAAATAAGAAATAAAAAATTATTGAGGTCTTAAACTTACTGCTCCATGAAAGTAATTATCAATATTCTAATTATATGCTCATTTTCAACCTGTTTATACTCTCAAATGGCATTTGTAGAAGGAATAGTTACCTCTAATACCCAAGTATTGGAAAATTGTTCTGTTCAGGTAGACAATATAGATTATATAACTAAAACCGATCAAAAAGGATATTATAAGATAATGCTTCCTGAGGGAAATTATGGGTTAACGTTTTCAAATCCTAAATTTGACACCCAACGTATTCCTGTTTATTTAAAAAAAGGAGAAAAGAAAAATATATCCATTAAACTTAAACCTATAACCTATACCGATATTGATAACGTTGTAATTATCGGAAAATCGGCCTTACAAAAAACTAAAGAAACCCCGTATAATGTAACTGTTTTAGATGCTAAATCATTTTATAATAGCTCATTAGATTTAGCTCATATGCTTGAGAAAGCACCCGGAGTAAAAATAAGAGAAGCCGGAGGGGTAGGTTCGGATTTGTCAATTTCATTAAATGGTTTTACGGGAAAACATGTTAAATTATTCATGGATGGTGTTCCTATGCAGGGTTTCGGTTCTGCTTTTCAATTAAATAATATTCCGGTAAATATAGCGGATCGAATCGAGATATATAAAGGAGTGGTGCCTATTGAATTTGGCACTGATGCAATAGGTGGAGTGATCAACATTGTGACGGCTCAAAGTACTAAAACCTATATGGATTTATCGTATTCTTCCGGCTCATTTAATACCTACCGAACCGATTTAAATATGGGCCATACATCAAAATCAGGATTTACGATTCAACTTAATGCTTTTCAAAATTATTCAGATAATAATTACAAAGTAAAGACTTCTATATTGGATTTGAAAACAAATGTCTTTTCATCCGAAAAATTTTGGGTCAAAAGATTTCATGGAAAATATCACAATGAAACAGGTATTTTAAAATTAGGCTTTATTAAGAAACGATGGGCAGATAAATTTCTAATAGGGATTACATTAGGACAAGAATTTTCCGATATTCAAAATGCCAATTTAATGGAAATTGTTTACGGAATGAAAAAAAGAATGGGTACAACTGTTATGCCTTCTTTAGTTTACGGAAAAAATAATTTTTTGATCAATAAATTAAATCTTAAACTTACAGCAAATTATAATAGAAATTATAATAAAAATACGGATACGGCAGCCAGACAATACAATTGGTTAGGAGACTATGTACCCAAAAAAACCAGAGGTGAAGGCATTCATTCTCTTTCAAAATTTTATAATGATAACTATTCATCAACAGCAAATTTAACTTATCGATGGAATGATATGCATTCCTTTGCTGTAAATGATGTTCTTTCCGGCTACAAAAGAAAGAAATCCGATCGGGTTTCTATAGTGGAAATCGGTTCCGTGCGCGATACTATGAGAAGAACCAATTTGAAAAATATTTTAGGAGGTTCTTATAGTTTTAATTATAAAAATATATGGAATGCGAATGTTTTTGGTAAATATTACTATCAAAAAGTGAGAGGTCCTAAAAATATTTCTACCATAACCAATAGTACAAAATATATTGAAAACACGGAAAAATTTAACACCAACGGGTATGGCTTAGCCGTCACTTATTTTTTGAAAGATTTTCAGTTTAAAGGATCATTAGAAAAGGCATACCGTCTGCCCACAGATAATGAACTCTTTGGGGATGAAGTATTAGAATTGGGAAATTCAGTTTTAAAAGCTGAAAATTCCATTAATTACAATTTAGGAATCCTTTTAAATAAACAATTTAAAAATAATAATGTTATCTACTTTGATGTCAGTGGTTATATAAGAGATACTAAAGATTATATCCGAAGAATTATTGAACAACATTATGGTACAGCAACTTATGTCAACCACGGAAAAGTAAAAAATATTGGAATAGATGCTGAAATAAAATTCTATTACAGAAATAAATTTTCGTTAGGAGGAAATGTAACTTACCAAAATTTAAGGAATAAAGAGCGATATTCTTCCGTCAGTGGAAACAGGAAAGATATTACCTATAATGACAGAATACCTAATGTTCCTTATTTTTTCGGCGCAATTGATGCAGCATATTTTATTAACGATCGGGTAAAAAGAAAAAATAATTTAAGTATTGGTTATACATTCAACTTTATTGAAAAATTTTATCTTAATTGGGAAAGTTTGGGAAATAAAAAATCGAAATACACTTTACCCCGACAACTATCACATGATCTAATTATAAATTACACCCTCTACGAAAGTTCATTGAGTGTTTCATTGGAACTTAAAAATATCACCAATGAATTTCTTTATGACAACTACAGTTTACAAAAGCCCGGTAGGGCTTACTATATCAAGCTAAGATATTCATTTTCAAAATCACATAAAAAGTAAATAAATCAATAATATGAGAAATAGATCATTTAAAAGAAAATTCCTTTTAATAGCAGCACTATCAGTTTTCATAGTGGGATGCGGAAGCGATGACAATGATAACCTATCAGAAAATCCGGGAACAGATTCTGCTACACAAAAATTTGTTATAGCTGCAACTATGGGCAGTTCCAGCTATATGTTAACTTCCGATAATCTGGATATAGGCAGAACCTCGCTATCGGGAAATGGCGTGGAAGTAGGAAGAGTATTTACACATTTTATAAATAACCACTATAAATCATTAGTAGGGCTGGTATACGGACAAGGAGGGGCATACGTTGGATATTGTTTCATTTTGGCTCCAAACGGCAAAATTCAAAAATTAAAAGGAGATCAGGATATGGGATTTCAAGTAAACAGTTATAATACCGTTGGAAATTTCGGAAATTATATGATTTCTGCACGAGGATCACAGGCTTTAGCAGACGGAACGACAGGAGCCATCTTCAGTTTTATAGAACAAGAAGGAACAAATATGTCTATAACCCAAAAAACATTACATACCGATAATATAGTTGGAAACGATTATAATCCAACGATTAGCGGAATTGTTGATACCGAAAATGGAGAATTTCTTACCTCAGCCGTTAGTCCCAATGATCCCGATAAAGTGCATGTGTTAGCTTTAGACGCAAATTTAAATGTTAAACGAATTTATTCGGATGATAGAATCAGTTATTCTGCAGGAAGATGGCGATCTGCCATGTATTCTCAAATAGGAAAAGATGATAACGGAAATACCTATGTATTTTCAGGTTCATACGAAAGCGCTACCACAAAACCAGCGGGTGCGTTATGTATAAAAAAAGGAAGTACTGCCTTCGATAAAGATTACTATTTTAATATTGAACAAGCATCAGGGGGCTACCGATTTCGTAAAGTATTTCATATAACGGAAGACTATTTTCTATTAGAATTTTATAACGAATTGGACTATAACATTATAAGCCCTGCCTCTCAATATGCAATTCTAAAAATGAGCACAAAAAATTTTAATTGGTTAAGAGATGGTTTCCCATCTAAAGAACAAATTACGGCAACGGGATGGCCATTAAGTTATGACGGTAAAATATATCTGCCGGTTACCACATCCAATGAGCAGCCTACCGTATACGTGATCGATCCTAAAACTACTTCAGCTAAAGCAGGATTAGTGGTTGAAGCAGATGGCATTACGGGATTATCCCTGTTAAAAAAACAATAAAATTCAATAAACTCTTAAATAAAATATAGTATGAAAAAAACAAATTTTATCCAAAAAGTATTAGTAAGCTTTTTGGCCGGATGCATGACTATATCATGTAGTAGCGATGATGATAATACGGTAGCCACACAACCCATTCCTACTAAAGCAGATAAGTTTGTAATAGCGGCTGCTCCCGGGAGTGGAAAATTAGGTACAGGAACTTATTTTTTGACTGTCAATCATTTAGATAGCGGTAAAGATAGTATTTCAGGAAATTCTAATTCAGTGAAAACAACCAGTTCTTTTACACAGATCGTAGTAAACAATGCAAGCACCTTGGTTGGATTTATTTATCCCAACGGATCAGATTTAGGGCAAGGAAAATCGGGATGTAGAGCATTTAAATATGACACAGATGATAAAATGAAAGAATTGCAGGGAAGTCCGATAATTATTGGTAGATTTTCAGTTACAGGAAATTTTGGAAAATATGTTTATGCCATATCCAATAAAGATAACAGCTTTCTGTATGAGAGAAATGGAGATAATATATCAATGATAGATAAACCTATCGATTTAAGTTCGCATATGATTGATGACAAAAAACCAACCATTACAGGAATTGCAGATAGAGGAAATAATGAAATAGCTGCTGCATTTAAATATACAAATTCAGATAATGTTTATGTAGCCTTGATGGATTATAATATGACTATTAAATCAGTCATTAACGATTCTCGCTTAAGCTATTCTGGAGGCCAATGGAAAGGTGCTGTATATTCTCAAATTTGGCCGGATGGATCAGGAAACGTATATGTATTTTCAGGTGCCGGATCCGGAAATACCACTGCTAAAAAAGCAGGGGCTTTAAAAATAAATAAAGGTTCTCAAACATTCGATTCAAATTATTATTTTGATATTGAAACCGCTTCAGGAGGATATAAATTCAGAAAAGTTTTTCCGATTACTAAAGATTACTTTTTACTTGAATTTTACAACGAAACAGCAAATACCGGAAACGGTTCCAAAGCAACACGTTTTGCAGTCGTTAAAATGGAATCTAAATCTTTTAAATGGGTAGAAGGAATTATGGACTATACCCAAGTGTCAAGTAACGGATGGCCGTTAGCATATAAAGGTAAAATATATTTACCATTAAATCCGGTAAGCGGAAATTCAGCCATATATGCCATAGATCCGGTAACAGCAACAGCAAATAAAGGATTTGAACTTTCCAATGATAAGGAGCATATTAGAGCGGTCACTTTCTTGAAAAATTAATTAATTTTACTCAGATAATTTTTTAATAGAAGCAGTTGATTTATTCAACTGCTTTAAACTATTTTGTTTTTATTTAGTCTATATAAGTATTATTGCAAAAAAATTACTATTATAGTGCTCTCATTTAAAATATAAAAAAAAATGAAAAGAAGTTTCGTAACTCTACTTTGCATGGCATCCATTTGGATGAATGCTCAAATAAATAATACCTTGTTAGATAATAACTTTTGGAAAAATAAACCCGATTTACAAGCAGTTGAAACAGAAATTAAAAAAGGTAACAGTCCGATTGAGTTTAATGATAACAAATTTGACGCTGTTACAGTTGCCATACTAAATGAAGCCCCTTTAGAAACTATTAAATACCTGTTAAAACAGAAAGGAAATGACATAAATAAATTAACTCATGATAACAGAATTTATTTACATTGGGCAGCTTTAAAAGGAAATACTGAATTAATAAAATATTTAATCGATAAAAAGAGCAATATTAATTTAGAAGATTCCCATGGGCTCACTCCTTTAGTATTTGCAGCAAATGCAGGTCAAACCAATGTTGAAATCTATCGCTTGTTTTTTGATGCCGGATTAAATCCTAAGCAAAAATATAAAAACGGGGCAACCATTTTGCTTTTAGCTATTCCCTATGATTCTGATATTCACCTTACCGATTATTTACAATCCAAAGGTCTTTCTTTATCGGATACAGACGATAAAGGAAGCACAGCATTTGATTATGCGGCCAGAAAAGGCGATATAGAATTATTAAAAAAATTGAAAACAAGAGGGGTAAAAAGCACCAACAATGCTCTTTTACTGGCAGCTGAAGCTACACGGAGAACAGCCAATACCTTAGATGTTTTTAAATATTTGGTAGAGGATATAAAATTAAATCCTTTAATTGTCAATGACGATCAACAAACCGTACTTCATATAGTCGCAACAAAACCTGATCAGGCAGAAATTATCAACTATTTTATTTCTAAAAAGGTTGATCCACAAAAAAAAGATAAAGAAGGAAATACAGCATTTATAAAAAGTGCTTCAGGAAAAGATATTAAAAATACACAAGTATTTTTACCTTTAGTTAAAAATATCAATGAAGTTAACAATAAGGGAGAAAGTGCTCTAATGTTAGCAGTAAAATCTAGTACACCGGAAATGATTGCTTTGTTACTTGCTAATGGAGCTAATATAAATCAGAAAGATAACAAAGGAAACAGTTTGGTTTATTATCTTATCCAATCTTATCATCCTAGAAATAAAGATTTTGATGCAAATTTAGAATTACTAAAAGATAAAAGAGTTGATTTTAATGCAAAACAAGAAGAAGGCAATACCCTCTATCATTTAGCAGTCGGTAAAAATGATATCAATTTGATTAAAAAAATTTCAGGATTGAAAGTAGACGTTAATACAGCTAATAACGAGGGGATAACTCCTTTACAAAGAGCTGCAATGATTGCTAAAGACGATACTATTTTGAAATATCTGCTATCTTTAGGGGCAAAAAAAGACCTAAAAACAGAGTTTGGAGAAACAGCCTATGATTTAGCAAAAGAAAACAAAATCTTAACTCAAAATAAAGTATCCGTTGATTTCTTAAAATAATCTATTATGAAGATGAATATTAAATTAGTAGCTTACAGTTTACTTCTTATGTTGATGCCTTTTATGGGCCATGCACAGACTCATAAATATAAATGTTTACTTCAAATGAATAATTATATAGGAGAAGGTGCCTACATAGTAGTATCATTAATTTCTCCGCAAGGTCAATATGAAAAGACATTATATATAATGGGAGAAGATAAAAGATGGTATAATACCTTAAAAGAATGGCATAAATACAATTCAAAAAAGAAAACTATAGATGCTAAAACCGGAGCATCCGTAACCGGCGGAGACCGTAGCATAACCACGTTGGAAATTGAAGATTCTAAAATTGATAAGGGATATAAACTCCGATTTGAAACTGCTGTTGAAGATCAAAATTATTATGTAAAAGATCTGGAAATCCCTTTAAATTCTCAAGCCTTTACGGGTAAAATATCCGGAATGGGATATATAAATTATGTGAGACTAAGTAAGATTCAATAATTCAATGACGCTTTCCATTTGGAGATATGCTCACTTAACTTTAGCATTAGTTTCTTTCATATTTTTGAGTATGGCTTCCATAACGGGATCCATACTTGCTTTTTATACCATTGAAGAAAATACGTCACCATATTGCATTCATAATTTAAATCGTATTAGTATTGCGCAGACTCTTTCAGCATTACAATCTACTGTTCAGGAAATTTCTGAATTGGAAATTAATGAAAAATCGTTTGTAAAATTACAAGGAACCGATACGAATGGGGAGGAGGTAGTAGGATATATAAATCCTAAAACGGGAACTATCATAGGAAAACCTCAAAAAAACAATTCTTTTATCTTGTGGGTTACCTCATTACATAGATCCCTGTTTATGCATGAAACAGGACGCATACTTGTGGGTATCAATTCATTTTTACTTTTTTTAATAGCAACTTCGGGAAGCATACTTATAATAAAAAGACAGAAAAAATTCAGCAACTTTTTTTCAAAAATAAAAAAAGCATCTTTTTCTCAATATTACCATACTTTGTTTGGACGTGTACTGCTTATACCTATTGGTATAATTTCATTAACCGGAAGTTATCTATGTTTAGAAAGGTTTCATTTTTTTTCCAAAGAAGGTGAGAAAATTATTTTTCATTCTCCCCAAGATCAAACTTCAACAAAGAAACTATTATATAAAGATATCCCTCTTTTTTCACGAATTAAACTTTCAGAAGTTCGTAAAATAGAATTTCCGTTTTCCGATGATCCCGACGAATATTTTATTTTAAAATTAAAAGATAAAGAATTAACCGTCAGTCCTTTAACAGGTGAAGTTGTCTCTCAAGTTAATGATCCGATTTCAAAAAAGTTAGCAACTCTAAGTTTAGACCTTCATACCGGCAGAACTCATGTAGTTTGGGCTGTCATTCTTTTTATAGCCGGTGTATATATATTGTTTTTTATAGTTTCAGGATTTACCATAACTTGGAAAAGAGGAAAACGTAATTTTAAAAATAAATACCTACCTGAAGATAGTCAAATTATACTATTGGTAGGATCAGAAAATGGAAGTACGTTCAACTTGGCTCATTCAATTCATCAACAAATGGTTTCGCAAAATTATCGATCCTATCTAACAGAGCTTAATAAGTACCAAGTATTTCCAAAAGCGGAATATATACTAGTTTTAACTTCAACCTATGGATTGGGAGATGCTCCCTCAAATGCGCGTAAATTCGAAACACTTCTAAAAGAAAATCCACAAAACCAAAACGTTAAGTTCAGTGTAGTAGGGTTTGGTTCAAAGTCCTATGAAGATTACTGTTTGTTTGCTAAAACTGTAGACGAACAAATCAAAAAAGAGGCATGGAGCGAACAGATATTAGATTTATATACAGTAAACGACCAATCAATAGATGAGTTTACAACATGGATAAAAGAATGGAATATTAAAACGGGTATCAAACTATATGCTGATGCAAAATTTTATACAAGTAAACCTAAGAATCGTATAAAAATGAAGATAGAGGAGGTTTACATACCCAATGATTCAAAAGAAACTTTTATAGTACAAATAAATCCCGGTAAACAAAAATTTACTTCAGGAGATATCCTTGCTGTTTATCCCTGTAAAGATCAAAAGGAAAGATATTATTCCATAGCCAAAGTCAATCATAACATACATTTATCAATAAAATATTATCCGAGCGGCTTGGCGTCAGAATATTTAATAAATCGGAAAAAAGGAGATACCATATACGGGAAAATCATAACTAACACTTCTTTTCATTTTCCCGAAAAAGCAGAAAAAGTAGTTATGATTGCCAATGGGACAGGAATAGGTCCCTTTTTAGGAATGATCGATCAAAATTCAACCAAAGTTAAAACTTATTTGTATTGCGGATTCAGACAACGAAGTGAAATGGTAGATCAATATATTTGTTTTTTGAAGGAACAAATGAACCAAGGATATTTAGAACAATATAATTTTTCGTATTCATCAGATATAGAAAATAAATATGTGATGGATTTAATTCAAAATGACAGAGATTTTTTTGTTAATTTATTGGAAGAGGGAGGAGTAATCATGATTTGTGGAGCTTTGCAAATGCAACTGGAGGTTGAAAAAGTCTTGGATGAGGTTGTTTTTGTAGATAGCATAAAAAAATGTAATGATTACAAAAGAAAAGGACAAATTGTAACCGATTGTTATTAATGAATTTCAAGAAAAATAGTAAATATATGAGTAGGAAATATGTTCTATTGGCAGCATTATTTGTATTATCTTACATAAACATTAATTCGCAAGTACAACGAAACCGCACGGCAACTTTAATGGGTTGTAAGTTTGACTTTTCAATACTAGCAGAAGATTCCCTACAAGCAGAAAAATACATAGATAAGGCTATCGATGAAATAGTACGGATTGAAAATTTAATATCGGATTGGAAGCCTGATTCGCAAGTTTCAAAGGTTAACCAAAATGCAGGTATACAGCCCGTAAAAGTAGATAGAGAAGTATTGGAACTTACCCGAAGAGCTATTAAAATTTCAGAGATTACAGAAGGAGCATTTGATATAAGTTTTGCAGCTATGGATAAAATTTGGAAATTTGACGGTTCTATGAAAAAAGTGCCCTTAGAGGAGCAAATCAAAGAATCCATAAAGAAAATAGGCTATAAAAATATCATTATAGATACTTTACACTCTACTCTCTTTTTAAAGCTCCCCGGAATGAAAATCGGATTTGGATCCATTGGAAAAGGATATGCAGCTGATAAAGCAAAAGAACTAATGGTGAAGAATAATGTAAAAGCGGGGATAATCAATGCTTCAGGAGACATAAGTGTTTGGGGGCATAAAATTAATGGAGAATATTGGAACATTGGAATAATTAATCCCTTTGAGCCTTCGGATATTACAGGTTTTTTTACACTTAAAGATGAATGCGTAACAACATCCGGTTCTTATGAAAAATATGTCGAATTAGAAGGTAAAAAATATTCTCATATTATCGATCCTCGCACGGGATATCCCGTAAAAGGAATTAAAAGTGTTAGTGTGATAGGTCCGAATGCAGAAACGGCTAATGGATTCAGTACCTCAATAATGGTACTTGGAGTAAAAGCCGGACGCAAACTCATTAACCACTATCCGGATTATAGTTGCCTCATTATTACAGATGCGGGGAAAATTCGTAAATCAAAGTATTTTAAAACAAAAGTAGAATTTTATAATAAAAAAATAAAGTCTGCAACCCGACTTTAACTTTCTACTAATCGCTGAAACAAATTCATCCATTTTTGCATAATTATATCCTGTGAATAACGCAGAATATTTTCAGAAGCCGCTTTTCCCATTTGTTTTCTTATAGTTTCATTTTCTATTAAGTAGGAGAGTTTTTGAGCAAAAATTTCTTTATCATTAAAAGGAACTAATAGTCCGTCTACTTCATCATGGATAATTTCTTTAGGTCCGCATTTGCAGGTATAGGAAACAGGAGGGACTCCATGAACCATAGATTCAATTAATGTTAATGGAAATCCTTCATATTTAGAGGTCATAGCATAAATGGAACTATTTAGCAAAACAGAACTTATATCCGAAGTCGCCGGATGTAATTCAATGTTGGAATTTAAATTTAATCGATCAATCATTTCTTCAAGCTCTCTTTTTTTCTCACCATTACCATATAGTAACAATTTCCAATCCGGATGTTTTTGAACGATAGTGTTCCATATTTCAATAAGATGATCAAACTGTTTTTGCTGGTTTAATCGGCCTAAGCTAATTACTATTTTATTTTCAAGAGATGCATGAGTTTTAGGTAATATAGTAAGTAGATTTTCAATTACCTCAAGGTTGGGAAGAGTATTTCCCCAGGATTCTCTGTCTTCATTTGTTAAAACTATAAATCGGTCAAAATTCTTACCAATATCATAATCTGTTTTACGGTATAAATACGTTATGATTCTTCCTAGAAAATAATTATCCAATTTTGAATAATATTGCGCACGTTTGTATTTAGCGAAATGTCGTTCAATAATTTTTTTACTTCCATCATTTAACTCAAAAATATATTTCGAGTACTTACAAAAAGTGGATATAGCTATATCGGGCTTAATTTCCTGAAAAAGATTTCCGATTGTTTGAAGAAAAATTTTTTTATTTTTTTTAAAATTAATATGTTTTTTCAATCCCCTATCTTTTTCAAAATCCAAATTCAAATAATGAAATTTAATACGGGAATCAAAGTTGAAAAAAGGCTTTTGAGAAGATGGATATATAACGACAATATGAACTTCATAGTCTTTGTCAACCAAATAATTGGCCTTAATTGAAATCACACGTTCTATTCCTCCGGAATTATGAATGTTACCTATACAGTATGCAATTTTCATTTAGGAATTGGTTTTTAATTACGATAACGTCTAAAAAATTTTTACAATATTATGTAAATATTTTTTAGCTGTAATTTGTTGAATTTTAACTTAGGAAAGTTTACTCTTATATTAAGTATATACTTTTTGTCTATAAAGCAAATTCAAAGTTATATGAAATAGTATTTATTAAAAAGAATTAATAAATATTTCAATATGTATAATTAAACCCTAAAATAATTGATATATTTTTTTGAGTTTAAATGAATCGTTTTTTAAAAAATGAGTTATATGATAGTTGGATTATTTGATTCCCTTTTTAGCAAAATATTCTAAAAAATGATCGGGATGAGCTCCGGTTCGATCATTGGAATCTAAAGAATCTATTTTTTTTACATCTTCATCACTTAAATGAAAATCGAAAACATCAGCATTGGAAATTATTCTTTCTTTTTTTGTACTTTTCGGAATAGTAACTACCCCTTTTTGCAAATCCCATCGAATAATAATTTGTGCTACATTTTTATTATACTTATGAGCTAATTCTAAAAGTAAAGGATCGTTAAACAAAGCCCCTCTTTTTAAAGGAGACCAAGCTTCGTATTGAATTTGATTTTTTTTGCAAAAATCCAATAAATCCTGTTGTACTAAATTGGGGTGGAATTCCATTTGATTAACCATAGGAACGGTTTGTCCCAAATCTATGATTTTTTGGATATGATGCTGCAAAGAATTACATAAACCTATTGCACGTATTCTACCCGCCTTATATAATTCTTCCATTGCTTTCCATGCTTCCAAATAGAAATCCGGATGAGGCCAATGGATTAAATATAGATCAAGATAATCAAGACCAAGTTTTTCCATAGATTCATCAAATGCTTTAAAAGTGTCCTCATATCTTTGTCTACTGAACCATATTTTGGTAGTTACAAAAATTTCTTCACGAGGAATTGAAGCAGATTGGATGGCTTTTCCAACTCCTTCTTCATTATAATAATAAGCAGCCGTATCAATATGACGATATCCTGCATCTAAGGCATCATGTATAGCAGTGATTACTTCTTGCCCTCCGTCAGCTTTATACACGCCTAAACCCAAATAAGGCATTTTTACACCGTTGGAAAGAGTAGTTGTTCCTGAAATATCTGTTATATTCATGATTGCTGTATTATAATTTAATCAAATATACGATAAATATTTTTTTGCCGGAAACTGCGGAATAAGGAATAATTTCCTATAATTTTGTTTAGTAAATAGGCAGTTAAAAAATATGAAAAAATCTACCATAGCGTTAGCTTTAGGTACTTTAGGATTGGGAATGTCTGAATTTGGCATGATGGGCATACTTCCGGATATTGCACGAGATATGTCTATAAGCATACCAAAAGCAGGGCATTTTATATCGGCATATGCTCTCGGGGTAGCTATTGGAGCCCCCTTACTGGTTTTAATATCCGGTAAACTTCCCTTAAAGAGAATATTGTTGATTCTTATTTTAATCTTCATATTAGGTAATTTATTTTTTTCTTTGACTTCGTATTATGAATTGAATGTATTGTTCAGATTTATTTCTGGTCTTCCACACGGCGCTTATTTTGGTGTCGGTTCCATTGTTGCCAGTAAACTGGCACCTAAGGGAAAAGGAACTTCTGCCGTTTCGGGAATGATTTCAGGAATGACGATTGCTAACCTCTTAGGGGTTCCCTTGGGTACATTCATAAGCCATCATTTTTCGTGGAAAATTACATACTTTCTTATAGCTTTATTAGGAATCATAATTTTCATATCCATTAAAAAATTTGTTCCTGAATTGAAACCGCTTCCCTATACTAGATTTAAAGATCAATTTCATTTTTTGAAGAACTTGAATCCGTGGCTGATTGTTGTAACAACCATTGTAGGAAATGGAGGTATATTTTGTTGGTATAGTTATATAAATCCAATTATGACCCATTCGGTTGGCTTTTCAGAAGAATCTATGACAGGAGTAATGATGTTTGCAGGTTTGGGAATGGTAGTTGGAAATCTGTTGAGTGGAAAATTATCGGATAAATATTCTCCGCAAAAGGTAGCTACAGTTACCCAAGGGTTGGCAATGCTATCCTTATTATTTTTCTTTTTTTTCAGCAAATCTCAAATCCTTTCGTTACTACTTATGTTCCTTTGCACAGGTTGTCTTTTTGCCGTATCAGCTCCTCAACAAATTTTATTGTTGCATAACTCAAGAGGAGGAGAGATGTTAGGTTCTGCAATGGCACAGGTAGCTTTTAACATAGGAAATGCTTTAGGCGCTTATTTAGGAGGTATTCCTATCAGTAAAAATTATCCCTATGAATATAGTGCTTTCCCGGGTGTTGTATTAACATTCATTGGGTTTCTAGTGTTTATATATTACACCCATTTCAGAGCCAAGCTGAGTAACTGAGTAATTGTACTATTATCTAATTGATTCAAAAATCAACTTAAAAACTTCAAATTTTACTTATAGACTGTCGGTTTTAAAATTTCAAAACGAAAAGTAGTAACGTTGAAAAATGTCGTTACGATCTAATATAATTTTTATAAATATTTTATTAAATGATTGATTAATTTTGGATAATGGATCTATTTTTTTTCTAAACGGGATAAAGCTGATTTGATTTTATAGATGATTTCCTCCATTTCTTCTGTGGTAAAACTTCCAAATCCCAATCTCATAGCAGATAAATTGTGCGTTTGATAAAGCAAGGACTTAGGAATGAGCAAATCTTCCTTTAGACAATACTCTCGTAATTTCATCAAATTTACCGATGAATTCCATTGTGTCCAAAAAGCCAATCCACCGGTTGGCAAAGAAAAATTTAAATAATCCTTCAAATGAGTGTTTAATAAAGATGCCAGAAAATTTCTTCTTTCTTTATAAATAGCAGAGGTTCGTCTCAGGTGTCTGTTAAATTCGCCTTCTTCAATAAGTTCGCCCAAAGCATATTCCATAAAAATATCTCCTTGCCTGTCAAGCATGTTTGATAATTTTTGCATTTCTAAAATTAAATTCTCAGGAGCGATCACAAAGCCTTTACGGAATCCCGGGGCTAAAGATCTTCCAAACGAACCGATATAAACGACCATTCCCGAGGTATCTGCACTGGCAAGAGGCAGAATCCGATTGTTTTCGTAATGAAAATCATAATCATAATCATCCTCTAAAATAATGAATCCATACTGTTGAGATAATTCCAATAATTCCATACGACGTTTTACACTTAAAGAAACCGTTGTTGGATAATGATGGTGTGGAGTTATATATAACATACGAATCTTTCTTTTTTGACAAATTTTTTTAACAGCATCCGGAGAAATGCCTTCTTCATCAACCGGGATGGTTATTATATCTGCACCAACTTTTTGCAGAATCATATTGATCAGAAAATAACTAGGTTCTCCGACCAATACAATATCCTTTGGGGTAATAAGTAATTCTGCTGCTATATAACCTCCCATTTCGATGCTTCGCGTGATAAGAAGATTTTTTGGTGAAATATGTAATCCCCGAGATAGATTTAAAAAATTAGATAAGTTTTTTTTTAGATATTCACTTTTTTCAGTAACTTCATTATTTCCTTTAGTAAAATGTCTTTTTCTTTTAAGGTTCGATGAATAGAGGCTCGACAAGGTATTCATTTGTAAAAGTCGAGTATCGGGTCCACCATCGTTTAACATCCATGAGCAAGTTGAAGATTCAAAAGGGTTATCCAATAAATTGGAAGTTCTATATGAAAATCCCGTTTTAGAAGGATAATGAGTCAGAGAATCTTTAGATATGGATTTAATTTTTTTATTAGTCACATTGTCTTTTTGAATGATAAAACTGCCCTTATTGGGATGTACTTCAATCCATCCTTGTGCATGCAATTCATCATATACTTTAACGATCGTGTTGCGATTTACTTGAATAAGATTACTTAAAATACGCGTTCCGGGAAGTCTCATACCTATACTTAAATAACCTCTTTGAATAGCATTGATGATCTGAGTGGTAATTTGTAGATATACAGAAACTTTAGCGTTTCGGTCGATATGTATCAAGCTATAATAAGGTAGTAAATCCGGACTAGTCATAATAATAAAACTGGTATAGTTTAATCATCCGGAAAGTTACTACTTTTGTATAAACTAACTAGTATAAAAATAAATTTTAACTAACTACTGCGAAAATTTGCTGTGAACAATAGAATTATGAAACTATTTTATTCAATTATTGCCTTGTTTATATGTTTAGTACTGGTTGCGCAGGAGAGTAAAGAACTTGAAGGAGTTGTAATTCAAGGGAAAACACTTTCCTTACCTTATAATAAAACTTCACAAGATGTTCAAATAATTACGAAAGAACAAATCAAAGCTATGCCTGCCTCCAGTATTGAAGAAGTTCTTTCTTATTATTCAGGAATAGATATAAGACAAAGAGGAGCGCATGGAGTACAAGCCGATGTTAGTATAAGAGGAAGTTCTTTTGAACAAGTATTAATTCTTATCAATGGAATACGCATGAATGATAGCCAAACCGGACATAATACCATGAATCTTCCGTTAGATTTAGCATCCATTGAACGAATTGAAATAGTTAAAGGTCCTGCAGCTCGTCGTTTTGGACAAAATGCATATGCCGGTGCTATTAATATTGTTACTCGTCCGTCTACCAAGAATGATATAACAATTTCAGGATCTTTAGGTGATTTTAATACGACATCTTTAGGTGCTTCATTAAATGTTTCAGGAAAAAAGTTTTCTCACTTTATTCAAGCAGAAACTTCACAATCTGATGGATATCGTTACAATACAGACTATCAAGTTAAAAATGTATGGTATCAGAATCAGTATAAATTAAACGGGGGAGAACTTCGTTTACAAGGAGGATTTATTGATAAAAAATTTGGAGCCAACGGATTTTATTCCTCCCCTTTAGCAAAAGATCAGTATGAAGCAATTCAAACTTCTATGGTTAGCATTGGTTGGAATCAAAAATCAGGTAAATTCAAATGGGAATCCAATGCATATTGGAGATGGTCTCAAGACGAATATATTTTCGAAAGACATAATCCCTCAAAATATAGAAACCTTCATATAGGTAATAATGCAGGAATCGAAGTCAATACAAACTATTCATCTTCTTTAGGAATCACCGGCGTTGGATTGGACTTTAGAAAGGAATATTTATCTTCCAATAATTTAGGAAAAAATCATCGTACAGTTTATTTTGCATTTTTGGAACATCGATTTATGTTTTTTAAAAACAGATTGGATATTACTCCGGGAATTAGCTTTTCCGACTATTCGGATTTTGGGAATTTTTGGTATCCGGGAATTGATATTGGATACAGTATAAACCAACAAAATAAATTATTTGCTAATTTAGGAAAAACCTATAGAGTTCCTACGTATACAGATCTTAATTATACAGACCCGGTCACCGAAGGAAATTCCAATTTAAAACCGGAGAATGCTTTGTCTTATGAATTGGGATATCGATTGAATCATAAAAACATAAAAACTACCATCAGCTTTTTTAGAAGGGAATCAAGAAAAAGTATAGATTGGAAAAAAGATAGTGAAGAAGGTAAATGGAAGCCCGAAAATATTTCAAGAATAAATACGGATGGTGTAGAAGTTGATTTTAATTATTCTTTTACGGCACTCTTCATAAAATCAATCAATTTAGGTTATACCTATTTGGATAAAAATTTAAAATATTCTGACCGAGCGTACTCTAGATATTCATTAGATAATTTAAGACATCAGTTGGTTGTAAAAGTAGAGCATAAACTCTTCAAGAATATATCCAATCAAATAATTTATAGATACAATGACAGAGTAAACTTAGATGATTACCATTTATTGGATGATCGTCTTATGTATCAAACCAATAACTTACAGTTATACATCCAAATGACCAATATTCTCAATACTAAATATACTGAATCAAATTTGGTACCCATGCCGGGTAGATGGATACAAGGAGGAGTAGTTTTTAAGAATTTTTTATAAAGTTTATACATATATCTTAATAGCCATACATTTTTAAAATGTATGGCTATTATATTAATAAAGCTAAATTAAATGTTTAAATAACAGAATATTTTTATTTATTCATAAAATTTAAGCTTGTTTTTAAGTTCGGTCATCTCAAGTTGGAGTTTACGTATTTTAAAAAGTAAATTTTTTACAGCATCAATTCCTGCAAGGTTTATATCCATGTCATAAAACATTCTGGAATAAGATTCCAACTCGGAAAGAATATTAAAAGTAATGTATTTTATTTCCTCCTTTTGAACGGTATGGATAATACCCAAATTTTCTAAATCCTCAATAAATGATACATCTACATTATAATGTATGGAATATTCTTCTATAGTTATCAAATCATTTTTCATGTATCAGATAATTTTATGATTCTGCTAATTGTTTAAATAAATTTTTTTGCTTTTCAGAAAGATGAGTAGGTATTTTTACTTGGTAAATCACGAATAAATCTCCATGTTCTCCTTCTTTTTTATACACAGGAAATCCTTTACCTTTCAATCGCACTTTAGTTCCATTTTGTGTACCCGGACTCACTTTGAGTTTAACTTTACCATCCAGAGTATCAACGGTTATTTCTCCCCCTAAAACAGCTGTATAAAGGTCTACTTCTGCAGTAGTGGTTAAATCATAATGTAATCTTTTAAATTTAGGATCTTCCAAAAGATTGAAAGTAATATATAAATCACCGTTGGGACCTCCGTTTGCACCTGGGCCCCCTTGACCTTTCAATTTTATTTGCTGACCATTAGAGATGCCTGCAGGAATGGTAATACGTATTTGTTTACCGTTGACGTTAAGAGTCTGTTTATGTGTGTTGGCTGCGTCTCGCAAGGAAAGACGTAACTCTGTGGTATAATCTTGCCCTTTAAATTGAGAACTTCTTCGATGGGTTCTACCGGTTCTTCCACCAAAAAGATCACTAAAAAAATCAGAAAAACCTTCCGTACCAAAACCTTGGGAAAATCCTTCAAAAGGGTTACCGGAATTGTCATAATAGTATTGACCGCCACCGCCTCCTTGTTGTTGACGTGCTTGTTCAAATTGTTCTGCATGTTTCCAATTTTCGCCGTATTGATCATACTTCTTACGTTTTTCGGGATCGCCCAAAACTTCATTAGCTTCATTAATCTGCTGAAATTTTACATTAGCTTCTTTATCATTAGGATTTAAATCCGGATGGTACTTTCGGGCTAATTTTCGGTATGCCTTTTTGATATCATCCTGAGAAGCATTTTTACTTAATCCTAAAACTTTATAATAATCAATATATGCCATATAGTGTAAGTCAAATTTTTTATATTCGTGGAAATTTCGTGTATAATGTATCGGTACAAATTCTAAACCAAAGTACACTTTGTCATATATTTATCTGATATATGCATTTTAACTTCACTATTGAAAACTTTTTCTAAACTTATTATAAATTTAACAGAATAAAAAATATTGTTAACTAAAACGGAGTCCCGCATTTGAAAAGATAATAAGAGGTAAGAGGAAATGATCGATTAATGATATAAATTTTTGAATGTATGAATTTTCCTTTTTAATAAAGCTTAGCATATTTAAAAAAAATAAAACCATCTATACGAAGATAGATGGTTCCATTTTATAAAATAATTGATATTATAAGATAAAAAACCTCAAATTAGCTTAATCTTGAAGATTTACCACTCTTTATAACAGAGTCAATCAAATTGTCATTTGATTTAGTATCCTTGGTAGCTACAACAGAGTCGATAGATAAGGCATATAAAGCATCAATGGTTGATAGAGTACCTAAAGCTGAATTTTTTCTACCGTTAAAAGGAAGCGTATCAGGTCCACGTTGACATTGAGCATTAATGTTGATTCTACCTACTTGACAACATAGGGCATCAACAAGATAAGATACAGTATCTTCATCATTACTGAAGATAGCTGCTTGTTGTCCTTTAGTTGAATTGGTAATATAGCTAATCGGAGATTCAAGATCGTCAAAAGGAACTATCGGGATGATAGGAGCAAATTGCTCATTATTATATAATAGATTCATTTTCTCATTAGCCGGATAAATTATAGTTGGGCTAACTAATGAATTTAAAATTTGTCCTCCTCCATTTTCTTTATTAATAATTTCACCGTTGTTTTCTAAAGCTTCATCAATACATTTTTGAACATATTGAGGTTTGTCCGGTTCAGCTAGCGGAGTAATGGTTACATTATCTTCCCATGGCATTCCCACTTTCAATTTAGATATTTCCTCAGTGAATTTTTTATTAAATTCATCAGCAATTGAAGAGTGTACAAATAGTATTTTTAAAGCTGTACATCTTTGTCCGTTGAAAGAAAAAGTACCCAAAATAGCTTCTTTGACCGCTAAATCGATATCAGCAGTTTTGTCGATAATAGCTGCATTTTTGGCGTCTAATCCTAATACAGAGTGAAGACTGTTTGCATTAGGATGTTCTTTAATCATTCCGTTTACCACTTTGCTGGAACCGATAAAAGCCAATACATTAATTTTACCTGATTGCATTAAAGTAGGTATAACATCTTTACCTCTACCGTATAAAGTATTGATAACCCCTGCAGGAAAACATTCTTTAAATGCATTTAATAAAGGTTCAAACAATAATGTACCACGACGCGGTGGTTTGAACAATACGGTGTTACCCATTAATAAAGCAGGTATCAAAGTCGCAAAAGTCTCATTTAACGGATAATTGTAAGGACCCATACAAAGGACAACTCCGTAAGGAGATTTTTTAACCTGAGCAACTACCCCTTCATCTGTTTTTGTACGAGATGAATTTATATCTAATTCTTTCAGAGCTTCAATAGAACATTTTATTGCATCAACCGTTCTGTCGAATTCTTTTTCGGAGTCTTTATAGCTTTTACAAATTTCCCAAACTAGTAATTTTACTACTTTTTCTCTTTGCTCAACCATTTTAACGATGAAATTTTCCATCGCAGAGATTCTTTGAGAAACAGACATAGACGGCCATTCTCCTCTTCCTCCGTTAAAAGCTTTTAAAGCAGCCTGTAAGGCTTTTTCAGCTTCTTTAGAAGTACAGATTGGATAGCTCCCTAATTTAGTTTGTACTAACTCATCTGTAGAGTTTGATCGGGTATAAATAGGAGAATAAACTTCTTGAAATGGACCTTCCCATTCAATAAATTCTCCATCGATCAATACTCTTTTCTGAGAGATTTCGTTTTGAAGTCGAAAATGTTCAGGAATTTCATTTTCTTTTGGAAAAAAATTTATTAAGTTCTGATTCATAATACTTAATTATATTTATTGAGCAAGAAAAAATTTACTTTCAAGCTAATTAGCGTTTGCAAAGATAATAAGTTTATTTTTTTTCGTCATGATTATTTTTAGATTCATATGAAAGAAATAAAATAAATATTGAAATTAAAAGAAACTTTATTTTCTAAAGTATTGATGGATAATTATATATAGTTAATTGAAATAAAAATATCTTTTAGCATATTTTAATTGTTTGTATCCAAAATTTATATTGGAAAGACGCAATAATTTATGAAAATGAAAATATTTAAGATTAATGTAATTAATTTAATACAAAACTATTTGAAGATAAAATTACTATAGTATAAATAATTTAAAATAATTAATGATTATGAGAAGTTTGAATTAATTTTTCGAGTTTACTGTTTTTCCTTCCATATAAGAAGTAAATTGATAATCCGATCAGTAGCCATAATATAAACATTCCCCAATTAGACCATCCTAATTCCGTCATTAAATATAAATTAAACAAAATACCGAGAATAGGTATTAGCGAAAATTTATATTTGAATGCACCTAAAGATAAACCGAACCAGATAATCCAAAAAATAGCTAATAAAGGTTTATCAGCAAGTATTTCCTTATAATTGGTTTGGGTTAAGAACAAAATGATTGCCAAACAAAAAGATAAAGGAATTAAATATTGACCGTTGATATAAATTAATTTAAATTTTGCTTGATGAGAAAGACCTTTGTTATCTAAATATAAAACTCCGGAACAAACTAAAATAAAAGCGAAAAAAGTTCCCACACTTGTCAAATCCACAACCAACTGCATATCCAGGAACATAGCAGGTATTCCCACAAAGAAACCGGCAATAATAGTTGCAAATCCGGGGGTATGATATTTTTTATGAATAGTACCAAAAGGCTTCCACAATAAACCGTCTCGACTCATGGTCATCCATATTCTCGGTTGTCCGATCTGGTAAACAAGAATAGCTCCTGTCATGGCGATTACCGCACTTACGGAAATGATTCCGGCTATAAAATTTATTCCTATTTTATTGAAAACATACGCCAACGGATCATCAACGCGTAATTCTTTATAATTAACCATACCGGTTAAAATTAATGCAATTGAAGCATATAAAACGGTACAAATTATAATACAATATAGCATGGCGCGAGGCAAATCCCTTTGTGGATTTTTAGCTTCTTCAGCTGTAGTCGATATAGAATCAAACCCGATAAAAGAAAAAAATACGGCAGCCACTCCTCCCATAACTCCTCCTAAACCATTAGGAAAGAAAGGCGACCAATTATCCGGTTTTATATAAAATACACCAATTAAAATAATGCCTATGATTACAGATAATTTAATCCAAACTAAAGCATTACTTACACGGGTAGATTCTTTAATTCCTACGTACGCCAGGGTGGTAACTAATAAAGTAATTAATCCCGCCGGTAAATTAAATATTATTTTTATGTTGGCTATTTCCGGAGCAGATTGATATATTTCCGATAATCTAAGATCATTTTGGGATAGACTTTGAGGATGTGCCAGATATTCAAGATAAGCTCTGTGAGCATTCCAATAATCAATGGAAAGCCAATCAGGCCAATGAATGCCAAAACCTTGCAACATAGAGACAAAATATCCCGACCAAGAGATTGCGATCACCATGTTTGATACAGCATATTCAAGTATTAAAGCCCACCCGATAGTCCAAGCAAATATTTCACCTAAAGAAACATAAGCATAAGTATAAGCGCTGCCGCTCACCGGAATCATAGAAGCAAATTGCGCATAACATAATGCGGTAAAAATACAAGCAACAGCCACTAAGATAAAAAGTAATGAAATGGCGGGTCCTCCTTCATAAGAGGCTCTTCCGATGGTACTGAAAATGCCGGCGCCTATAATCGCAGCAATTCCAAAAAAAGTTAAATCCTTTACAGTCAATACTCTGCTTAATTCAGATTTTTGTGTTGTATCCTGTAAATCAGAAATATTTTTTTTACGAAAAAATGTGTTAAAATTCATTCCGGCTTTTTTGAATTTTTAAATAAGGGAAATGATATCAAGTGCAAAAGTATAAATATCTTTTAATTCTTGTTTAAATATTGAAAAGTTTTTACAAATGTTCATAAAAAAATAATAATTTAGCTAGTTTAAAATTATCTCATTTATAATTAAAATAAATAGTAAATGAAAAACATAGTAAATCCTAAGAAGTATATTTTTTTAAAGAAATTATGATCAAATAATGAGTCGATACTTTGGAAGAAGTTTTACAATTGTTACGGTAAAGCATCAATATTGTACTAAATTTTGTGGCAATAAGTGTAGCGTTCTTACTTATAGTGAGAGGTTTTCATATCCCTATTGACTTAGATAAACCATTTTTCATTCATTATGTCACTTTGGCAGATAGGGTAAATATTTAAAAACTTGAAAGAGTAAAGATTTTTTGGGGAATTTATTAGGGTACTTAATTTCCTACATAAGTTTTATGGATTAAATTACTAAAAAGTCTCATTAATAAATTTAGAGTAAAAATTTTTTTGCAACAAATTTAAGAGGATGATCTCGTTAAGCAAAGGATGTTAATTTCTGGATAAAGATCTCAAAAATAATTTATTAGTAAAAATAAAATAATTTAGGTTAGATAAATAATTAAAGCCTCAAAATTTATATTTTGAGGCTTTAGATGAGTTTATCCTTTTTAATAATATGAGTTATTTTTCTTTTTAGGCGGATAATAATTAAATATTTTTTGAATGGCTTTATTTATTTGTTCGTCTTTATTTTTGATATTACCAACATCAAAACCATCAACCATACCCTCCCAAACTAGAATATTTTTTTTAGAATCCACTAAATGAAACGTTAATTTACCTTCACGAGTTTCATAAACGGTACTGGAAGGTGCCCAATAGTAACCCCATCCCCATGGACCATTCCAATAAGGATCATTATCAACGTTAATAACTTTTTTTGATGAAGCAAGAACATTTACGATCAAATCTCCGTCGGCACTTTCGGTTAATCCCTTGCTTTTTAATTGATTCTCTAAAGCACGGATGATACGACTTTTATCAATATCATTCAATTTTAATTTATCGATACCCTGCTGATAAATGATAAAAGATTTATAATTTGAAAAATCAACCGTTTTGTCAAAATCATAGGAAGTAGTTAATGCACAGCTGGAAAGTAAGATGCAAAAAGCAGTCATAACTAAAAGTTTTAATTTCATAGACCTTTATTTTTTTAATTAATATTTCAGAACTAAAAATTTTCTCATCTAATATTATACCAAAAATTATAAAAATTATAACCGAATTTATTATAAAAGATTTCTTAAATTATTTCAGGCTAATATCCAAGTGGATAACATAAAATTTATTGATTAAAAACTTGTAAATTTGGAAAATTAATGACAATTTAGAACAGTAATTTGAACACTAAACTTAAAAGAGTAAACAGAACTAACTTGTAGTATAATTATATGAATAATAAAATAATAGCTATTGATTTTGATGGAACAATTGTAGAAGATAAATATCCAGAAATTGGTAGACCGATGATTTTTGCTTTTGAAACTATGAAAAGACTTCAAAAAAAAGGTTATAGACTGATTTTGTGGACTTATAGATATGGAGATAGATTGAATGAAGCAATAGAATTTTGCAAAAAAAATGGAATTGAATTTTATTCAGTTAATTCAAATTTTGAGGGGGAAATATTTGAAAGTGAAAATCAGAGTAGAAAAATAAATGCCGACTATTTCATTGATGACAGGAATTTAGGCGGATTTCCCGGTTGGGGAGAAGTTTACGAAATTATAAAGGAAAAGATAGAATTTGGAGTAGAGGGAAGACAAATATTAGTTTATTCAAAAAGAAAACATAAAAATAAGAGAGGTTTTTTTTCAAGAATTTTTAAATTATGATACAATTAAAAACAAAAGAAGAAATTGAATTGATGTACGAAAGCGCTCAATTAGTTTCTAAAACTTTGGGAGTACTGGCTAAAGAAGTTAAACCCGGAGTGACTACCATATACTTAGATAAAATTGCTGAAGAATATATACGAGATCACGGTGCTATTCCCGGTTTTTTAGGATTGTATGACTTTCCTAATACATTATGTATGTCTCCTAATGAACAAGTGGTTCACGGTATACCTAATAATAAACCGCTCGAAGATGGAGATATAATTTCCATTGATTGTGGAGCATTAAAAAATGGATTTTACGGAGATCAAGCGTATACATTTTCTGTAGGAAGCATTGATCCTGAAGTTGATAAAATGATGCGAATTACTAAACAAAGCTTATATGCAGGAATAAAAAAATGCAAAGCAGGAAATAGAATAGGGGACATAAGTTTTGCGATTCAATTAATTTGTGAAAATGCAGGATATGGAGTAGTACGCGAATTAGTAGGTCATGGTTTAGGTAAAGAAATGCATGAAGATCCGCAAGTTCCTAATTATGGAAGAAAAGGCAATGGTCCGAAAATAGAAGAAGGATTAGTATTAGCAATTGAACCGATGGTCAATTTAGGTACTTATAAAGTTAAATTCCATAACGATGGATGGACAGTAACCACGCGGGATAACAAACCTTCTTGTCATTTTGAACACGATGTTGCAGTAGTAAATGGAGAGCCTAAATTACTCTCTACCTATAAATACATATATGATGCTTTAGGCATTGCTTCCATTGAAGAAGATGAATTTTTATACCAACCCGCGCAGGATTAATTTAGTTAATGAAGCAAGTATTTAAGTTTTTTTTGAATTTAATACCCAGACCGATTCTTATTAAATTCAGCTATTTCTTTGCTCCTTTTTTTGCGTGGTTTTACAAAGGAGATCAATTTGTAGACCCAATAGACGGTAAAAAATACCGAAAATTTTTGCCGTACGGTTACGGTAAACCTAGAAATAATGCTTTAGCACCGGGGACATTATCTCTAGAAAGACATAGGCTAATGTGGTTGTATTTGCTAAAAGATACTGATTTTTTTTCAGCTAATTTAAAAGTTTTAAGTATTGCTCCGGAGCAATGCTTCCTAAAAAGGTTTAAAAAATTAAAAAATTTAGACTATATAACCGCTGATCTTTATTCTCCTATTGTAGATGTTAAAGCGGATATTTTGAACCTGCCTTTTAAAGATAATGAATTTGATGTGATTTTTTGCAATCATGTTTTGGAACATATAGAAGATGATCGTAAAGCAATGTCAGAATTATACAGGGTGATGAAACCGGGAGGATGGGGAATTTTTCAAGTGCCCATGAGATATGGATATAATAAAACGTACGAAGATTTTTCGATCACAGACAAAGAAGAAAGAAAAAAACATTTCGGACAATATGATCATGTGAGATGGTATGGGTTGGATTATTTTGAACGTTTAGAAAACGCAGGGTTTCAAGTAGAGCAAGTAAAGTATTATGAAACTTTACCCGAAAGTGAAATGGAAAAATACGCATTATCGAAAAATGAAATTTTACCGGTAGTAAGGAAAAGGTAAAAAAATATATGTAACTTCTAAAAATCAATCAACATTACTGAAAATATGCAGCAACAGGAAAGAGTAGAGAAATTAAAATTAGAATCGTTAAACAGAAAATCCCTTGAAGATTATAAAGAAAGTGAGAAAATTCCCGTGATAGTATTGCTGGATCAAGTTCGTTCCATGCATAATGTAGGATCAGTTTTCAGAACCTCAGATGCTTTTGCTATAGAGAAAATTTATTTATGCGGAATTACGCCGTGCCCTCCTCATCGTGAAATCCAAAAAACAGCCTTGGGAGCTACGGAAAGCGTTGAATGGGAGCATCAGGAAAATATAAGTGAATTAATAACTAACTTAAAAAACGAAGGGCATATTATTGTAGGAGTAGAACAAGTGAAAGGAAGCATTTTATTACAAGATTATCCTATAAACAAGGAGCAAAAGTATGTTTTAATTTTCGGAAATGAAGTTGAAGGGATCAGTGATTCAATTCTCCATTTAATTGATATTTTTATTGAGATCCCTCAATCAGGAACAAAACATTCTTTAAATGTAAGTGTTTGTGCCGGAATAGTTCTTTGGGAATGGTATCGTAATCTTTTAAGATAGTATTAAAAAGAAGTTCGGAACTAAAATTCCGAACTTTTTTATAGTGTAAATTAATAATTTTATCTTACTACATTTCTAGAATATAAGCAAAGACTAACGGAGCTACAATAGTTGCATCACTCTCAATAATAAATTTAGGAGTATCAATATCTAACTTTCCCCAGGTTATTTTTTCATTGGGAACAGCCCCCGAATAAGAGCCATAGCTGGTGGTTGAGTCGGATATCTGACAGAAATAGCTCCAAAACGGAACATCTTCCCACTCTAAATCTTGATACATCATAGGAACTACACAAATAGGAAAATCTCCGGATATTCCTCCGGCTATTTGGAAAAATCCTACACCTTTACCTTCAGAATTGTTTCGATACCATTCGGTTAAATATATCATATATTCAATACCGCTTTTCATGGTTGAAGCTTTCAAATTTCCTTTAATCACATTAGCAGCAAAAATATTACCCATAGTACTGTCTTCCCAACCCGGAACTACAATAGGTAAATTTTTTTCAGCAGCGGCCAACATCCAACTATCTTTAGGGTCTATTTCGTAATATTGTTCCAATACTCCCGAACGAAGCATTTGATACATATATTCATGAGGGAAATATCTTTCTCCTTTATCGTCTGCATCTTTCCATATTTTTTCAATATGTTGTTGGATACGTCGAAAAGCTTCTTCTTCCGGAATACACGTATCTGTAACGCGATTTAAATGATTTTCAAGTAATTCCCATTCTTGTTGAGGAGTTAGGTCGCGATATTCAGGAATTCTTTTGTAGTGGGAATGAGCCACCAAATTCATGATGTCTTCCTCTAAATTAGCTCCCGTACAAGAAATAATGGATACCTTATCTTGGCGAATCATCTCAGCCAAAATTTTTCCTAATTCAGCGGTACTCATGGCACCTCCCATAGTAATCATCATCTTACCCCCATCTTTAAGATGAGCTACATAACCTTTAGCAGCATCTACTAAGGTTGCAGAATTGAAATGTAAAAAATATTTTTCAATAAATTCCGAAATAGGTTTATTCATTGTAAATTCTAATTTTTATTTTAAATTATTAAACATTTTTTTCTTTTTTTTCAGGAAAAGTTAATGAAAGCAATACTGAAATTACAAGTACTCCTGCCACAACTCCTAAAGAAACTATAGATGAAATATGTATAAAAGGAGCTACCAACATTTTAACTCCTATAAAATTTAAGATCACAGCCAATCCATATTTTAATTTACTGAACATATACATAAAATTAGCCAGTAAAAAGTAAAGAGATCGCAAACCTAAAATGGCAAATATATTAGAGGTATATAATATAAACGGATCATTAGGTGCAATAGCGAAGATAGCAGGTATGGAGTCCACGGCAAAAATTAAATCAGTAAATTCAATGATAACTAGAGCAGTAAATAAAGGGGTTGCCATTTTAATCCCATTTTTGACTGTAAAAAATTTACTTCCGTCTAATTCATCAGATACTTTAAAAAATCGTTTTACAAAACGAGCACCGAAACTCTCATTTAGATTTTTTTTGTCGGAGTTGTTATCATCTTTGGATGTCCAAGAATGGATACCGGCATAAATAAGGAAGAATCCAAAAATAGTTAAAATTATATTAGGTCTGAAAAACAGCATTTGACTATAATCGGCATGTTCCGCACTTTGTTGGTCTAAAATAAAATGAAAATTTCCGATGGAAAAAGGAGGAAGATAGGTTTTATTAATCATTTCTACACCTAAGAAAATAAATACGGCACGGAAAGCCAAGGCACCAATAATACCCCAAAATAAAATTTTATGTTGATATTCTTTTGGAATTTTAAAAAATCCAAAGACCATTATAAATACAAAAAGATTGTCAACGGATAGTGCTTTTTCTATCCAATAAGCAGATTGAAATTGAGAGAATTTTTCAAGGGCGAATTTTGATCCATCAGCCCCTTTAAAAACAAAATAAATAATCCCACTGAAAATCATGGCTAATGATATCCAAACTACCGACCATATCGCAGCTTCCTTATTAGAAACAGCATGAGATTTTTTATTGAGAATTCCTAAGTCAAGAAGTAGCATAATAATAATCGAAACCGCGAATATGGTAATTAATCCGGGATGATTAAGCATATTGTCCTGCATGTACAGCTATTTAAAATTATTAATCCCAAAGGTACTTATTTTTAAATACAAGGGCAAAAAGTAAAAATAATTTAAATCTTGTAGTAATTGTTAAAAATATAAAAGATAAAATATAAAATTGTATAATATTAATTTAGTATTTGTAATTTTACCGAATAATGAGAATATCAGATATACATACAGTAGAATTAGACGGTATTGATAAAATCATTTTAAAAGCATTAATGGAGAATTCGAAAATACCGGTTTCAACAATAGCAAAACAGGTAGGAGTTTCATCCACAGCAATTCATCAACGAATTAAGAAACTGGAAGCAGCAAAAATCATAGAAGATCCGGTTACCCCTTTAAATTATAAATTATTAGGATATAAAACTACCGCTTATGTCGGTATTTTTCTTGAAAAATCGGCTCAATACAAAGAAGCCATTAAAAGCATGATGCAAATTCCTGAAATTATCGAAGCACATTTTACAACAGGAAATTATGCTATTTTCATCAAAATATTATGTAAAGATAATGATCATCTCATGTCGGTTTTAAGAAATGAGATACAAAATATAAATGGAATTGAAAGGACTGAAACCATTATTTCTTTAGAACAAAGTATTTCACGACAAATTATACCCTAAAAACACAATTAAAAATTATAAGATAAATGGATATAACAAAGTATTTAGATTCAACTTACCTTAAGCTACCTTCTCAAAGTGGATTAACCGAAGAACAAACTTGGGAAGAAGTTAAAAAACTTACTGAAGAAGCAATTGAAAATCATTTTTATTTAGTAATGATTCGTCCCGAATACATTAAAAAAGTGAAAGAAATGATTCAAAAAGTTGATTCTGAGGTAAAAGTAGGAACCGTCATTGGGTTTCATGAAGGTACCTATTCATTAACTGAAAAAATCGCAGAGGCACAGAAAGCTATTGAAGATGGAGTGGATGAGTTGGATTATGTAATCAACTACGAGGCTTTTAAAAAGGGAGATATCGATTTAATTAAACAAGAATTTATTACCGGAACGTCATTAGGTTTAAAAGCATCCAAAGTGGTTAAATGGATTATTGAGATTGCGGCATTAACTGACGAACAAATCCAGTCTATTTGCTCTTATTTTTCCACCTGGGCTCAAGAAAACTTTGAAAAGAATGATTTTGGTAACATTTTTGTGAAATCTTCCACCGGTTTTTACCAAGCAGAAGAGGGAAAACCAAATGGAGCGACGTTCCATGCAATGGAAATTATGCTTAAATATTCTCAACCCTTGCCGGTAAAAGCAGCTGGTGGAGTTAGAACTTATGATGAAGCAGTGAAAATGATTGAAATGGGAGTAAAAAGAATTGGAACTTCTTCGGCAAAAGCCTTATCTCAAAAAGGTAATACAAATGATTCATACTAATGAAAAAACTAATTAATATAGCGCTAAAAGCTGCTATAGAAGCTTCTCAAGAAGTCAATAAGATATATGAGGACGGCTTTTCAGTTTCCTTAAAAAAAGACCAATCACCCGTAACAACGGGTGATCTTAAGTCAAATGAAATTATTACCACTTATTTAAAACAAACATCAATTCCTATTTTAAGTGAGGAAACCGAGCACGAATCGGAAAAGGTAATGGAAAGTTGGGAAAAATATTGGTGTGTAGATCCAATTGACGGAACTAAAGAATATGTAAATAAAACCGGAGAATATTGTATTTCAATTGGCTTACTGACTCCCGAAACTTCTTTGCTCGGAGTTTTAGCTGCTCCCTCTATGGGATTGTTTTATTTTGCTGCGGAAGGATTAGGTAGCTATAAATGGAATGGAAAGTATGAAGATTTATATGCGTTACTGAATGAAGATGATCTTACTGACAAACTACTGGAACAATCCGTTACATTACCTTTAAAACCCGATTTAAAAAAATATACCGTTTTAACAAGTCGTTCCCACTATAGTCATGTGGATGAAGAGTATATAAAAAACTTAAAATTACAACATTCAGAAATTGTTGTTTTACAGATGGGCAGCGCCATTAAAATTGGCCTGGTAGCAGAAGGAAAAGCAAACGAATATGCACGATTAAGTCCTATAAATTTTTGGGATATTGCCGGTGGACACGCCATTGCCAAATATGCCGGATTGAATATCATAGATTATGAAACCAAAGCACTAATTACTTATAAAAATCTTTCATCATTAAAAATATCGGGGTATATCGTTAAAAATAATTAATGTATTTTTACCTGTGACAAACATACTTTTATGAGAAAAATATTTTTGATAGGTTTAACCTTTATTTTCTTATGTTCTTCTTGTGAAAAAGAATATAAGGTAATTGACGGGACATCAAAGGAAACCTTTACTAAAAGTGTAAAATCTATATCGTCCAAATTGACTATCCTACAACAGGATAAAATTCAAGAAGCGGTTAAACTGATTTATAAGTTTAAAACAGAAGGATCCGATGAAAATAAGAGATGGGAACAACTCTATTCATTACTTAATGGTAAAAATGCTGAACAAATTTTCGATATTGCAGAGGATATAGCAAAGAAAAACAAGATTCCTTGGTCCAGTACTTCCATGAACTCAGTAGATCCTTCTGTTTTCGATAATGATTTAAAGCCATTAACAGAAGCTGAGCAAAAACTAAAACAAATAGAAAAAGCAACACGGATCAATATTCGTTATTCTCCGATTAGCAAAGATGAAACCATCAATGATGGATTTTATTTATACCCCGAATTAATTGATGATTCAGGATCAGAAATTTTTTATGATGATTTACCATTGACTTTATCCATATCATTTATAAACAATGGTACCATAGTATATGTAATCCAAAGAGAAATTAATTCTTCGGCAGTGGGAGATCCCTCATTAAATAAAGGTATTAAAATTCCTTTTTTCATGTTTGATAACAAAAAATTGGCGACATCCTCCCTGGATGTTGAAATAAAGATTAATGCCGAAGATAAATACCTATACGGTAAACTGTCGGGTATTCCTATAGATTTATCCAAAACAAGAGATGCATCCACTCCTATAGAGGATGAAATAAATAAACAAGTTGCGTTGGACAATGTTAAAAAATTTATACAATTAATTGGTGATAAGCAATATTCCGAAGCTTATAATTTAGCACAGAATCCTAAATGGACTTCTTTAGATCAATTTTCGTCTACTACCAATGGATTTGGAACTATTGCTGCTACTAACTTAATAAACGCACAATTAGAAGAAAAAAATGATGATAAACAAACTGTTAATGTACAATATCAGATCAAAGACATTAATGGAAAAATAAAAACTTTAACTCAAAATTTTATACTAAAAAAAGTTAAAGATAATTGGTTAATAACAAATACAGAAACTAAAGAAATAAAAGAAGATACTTGGAAATAAGATTTTAAGTAAAATTAAAAATGAATTGAATGAAAGAATTAAGTTTAGGCCAAGAAATAGATTTACATATTGATAGAGTTCAAGATTTTCCAAAAGAAGGCATTCAATATAAAGATATTTCTCCCATATTTTTAAATGCAGATTTGTGTACCAAAATTGTAAAAGCTTTTGCTGATTTAAGTAGAGGTAAAATTGATGCAGTTTGTGGTATTGAGAGTAGGGGGTATTTATTTGGAGTTCAAATTGCCAGGGAGCTTGGTTTGCCGTTTATATTGGTACGTAAAGCAGGGAAATTGCCTCCTCCGATAATTTCCCAAGAATATGATTTAGAATATGGTTCAGCAATTATTGAAGTTAAAAAAGGACACATTAAGCCGGGACAAAGAATTCTTATTCATGATGACGTTCTAGCAACAGGAGGAACAGCTTCTGCATGTGCTAAATTAGTGCAAAATTGTGATGCAGTAGTCTCTCAATTTAGCTTTATATTGGGACTTTCCTTTTTAGGAGGTTTAGACGAGTTAAAAAAGTATACACAGGATATTCAATTATTGGTAGAATATTAAATTTTAAAAATTGCTTTATAAATATAACAACGCTCTGTTTATAATTAAACAGAGCGTTATTCATATATGAAATTTTAACTAAGTATCAATTTACATCCCAAACTAATTTTGTTTTCATATCATCAGGTCCTCCCAATCCTTTAACAGCTTCATAATAATTTTTTGAATTCTGTGTAGAAAGATGAGAAGGATAAGGAATACGTGACGGTAGATCAGTCACATTAATGACTAAAGGCTTAAAAGTATAGGTAGTACCTTCAGGAGTTGTATTATACGCTGGAAGAGTATGCGATTGATCAGGTAATAATAAAGTTTTAGGATACCCGGTTCTTCTATATTCAGCCCATGCTTCATGGGGTTGCATATAAAGTGCAATATATTTTTGTGTAAGTACATTTTCTTCGTTTGCTGGCGGCAAAATGCTTAAAAAGGCTGTTTGATCTGCAGCAGATACATTCCACTTATCGAGTGAAGCTTTTACACCACTTTCATAATGTATTTGATCCCAATTATTTAATTCGGATAATATAAATTCAACTTCAGCATATTCCATAAGTACTTCACCTCTGTTAATATGTAAAACGTCATAACTAGGGAAAGAAATAGTGCTGGAGGTAAAAATTTCAGATGCCATTCCGCTTGTTATACCGTAAGGCATTCCCTCATAATCATCCAAATTAGTGGATGATTTATACGTATTATTTTTTACATCGTCTATACTTGCTTTTTTAGGAGATGAGAATTTATAAAGTCTTGGATCAGAAGAAAAATTACCTGTTTTTCCTTTTAATAAATCAATAAAAGTATTTGTGACTGCAAAATCAGTTCTATTTTTAACAAAATAAGCTATCCACATTGGATTTGCATCTGATGTAGTGTTCCCATACGCAAATACTGCATTATCATCATTAGATGTAAATACACCCATTGAAATTGCATCATTAGCTTCGGCTAATGCTTCAGGTAAAACGTTTTTTAAACGATTAGCTAATCTTAGACGTAAAGAATTAGCAAATTTTTTCCATTTTATTCCCTTACCTTCATATATGTGATCTCCTGTTGTAACTTTTTCAGAGGTATCAAGTTGGCTGGAAGCTTCTTTTAATTCTTTTAAAATGTCTTTATATATGGTTATTTGTGAAGCAAATTTAGGGGTTTTATATTTTTCAACCTGTAAAGCCTGAAAATCTGGATTAGATTGTCCCCCGTAAGACCAATAAGGAACATTTCCGTAGGTATCTGTAAGTTGCATAAATAAATAACTTAACATTATTCTTGCGACAGCTATTTGATTGTTTATAGCACCAAATTGCACATTGCTTATCGGATCGGCTTCTACTAATTCAATGGAGGTTTTAAGATTTTCTGCAGCGCGATAATAATCTTTCCACAAGCTTTGATTAGCTCCGTCTCTATATTGATATCGATCTTCTTCCGTATAATTTACCTGACACCAATATTGTATCCATGGAAGAACCATTCTTCCGGATCCCCATTCATCTCGAGTGTTATCAATAAAATATCGGCTACCGTATCTAAATGTAGTGTAACCGGGTACTTTCTCCGGATTATTGGGATTGGTATTGATGTTTTCAAAATTATTATCGCAAGATATAGTGGCAGACAGAAAAATTAGAGAAGCTATATAGATGGTTATTTTTTTCATATTAAATATTTTAATTAGAATTTAACTTGCACATTAATTCCAAATGATCTTGTAGTAGGCATGGATCCTCCTTCAATCCCTGAAGCATTTCCACTACCATAATTAGCTACCTCAGGATCCATGGATTTCCAATCTAATCCCCATACAAATAAATTTCTTGCAAAGGCAGAAAATGTTATGGAATTAATAAAATCTCCTAAATATTGAGTAGGAAGGGAATAAGCCAATGATAATTCACGTAGTTTGATGTAATCCGCATCGAATACATTTTGTGCGCTAGGTCCACTAAAAAAATGCTTAGAATAATCGGTTGCTGAAACTCTAATATCATTAGGATTTCCATCTTCTTTAACACCGTCTACAATAATACCATTTTCTCTAATTCCATTAGCAGCAGTTTCGGGCAATATTCCTGAGCTCATCCCCCACATATGGGTTGTTGAAAAATATTTACCTCCTTTTTGCCAATCTATTTGAAATCCTAAACTCCAATTTTTATAAGTGAAAGAATTTCTAAATGTCATATTAAAATCGGGAAGTATTGATCCTAAAGGTACGTTTTTATCGGTTTTCAGATATAGCCCATCACTACCCACTACTTTTTTTCCATCTTTATAAACAAAGTCTGTCCCATAAATTTGTCCGTATCTATATCCTGGAAGTGCAACTACAAAAGCATTAAAGGGAGCTTTTGCTATGGTTAATGAACTTAAATCCTCACTCAAAGATTTGATTTCATTATCAGATTTTGAAAAATTATAATTAAAATCCCATCTAAAATTCTCTTTTCTAATTGGAACTATATTCAATGAAACTTCTATTCCTTTATTAACTAATTTTCCAGCATTCATCATTGCATATTTGAAACCGGCAGAACCGTCTAAAGGTACTTTAGTTATTAAGTCTTTGGTGGTAGTTTGATATAATGAAATATCCCCGTTTAATCTTCTTTGGAACATTTGAAATTCTACTCCCAATTCAAAAGATTCCAATTTTTCGGGTTTTAATTTATCTGTTTTAGCAACAGTTGTTAACCAAAACCAAGGATCTTTTAAATACAAGCTGCCATAATCCGGATCCTCTTCCTCATCTATATTGTAAAATGTATTGATGAGTTGATAAGGATCAGTATCATTTCTAACTTCAGAATATCCCCCTCTAATTTTTAAAAATTCCAACCAATTGCTGGTAAGATATCTAGTAACTACAAAACTGGTTGCTACCGATGGATAGAAAAAAGAATTGTTTTTAGAAGGTAAAGAAGAAGACCAATCATTTCTACCGGTAGTTTCTAAGAATACAAAATTATCATATCCTAAACTAAAAGAATAAAACAAACTGTTTACTCTTTTCTTTTCTTTTTCATTCATAACTAAAGATGGCTCTAATGAATTATTTAGATTATACCAGTCTCTTATAATTAGCCCTCCTTTAGTTTTTCCATTCATTCTTCTATATGTGTATTCCCTTCGGTTAGTTCCGGCAAAAGAATTAAGTGAAAAGTTCCCTATATTTTTGTCATAATGAAAAGTTGCTTCATAATTTAAATCAGTATATTTTCTTTCAGAAATTTTAAATTCAGAAAGAGCATGTGATCCAACAGCTGTCCTGTTTTCTGTATGAAGAGTATAGGTATCAAGCATTACCTTTCCATTTACATACATATCTTTTGTTAAATTATAAATTAAACCGGCGGTACCATACAAACGATCTCTATTATCTTTATTGGTATTTTTGTTTATAGTCCAATAAGGATTATCCGAATAAGCGGGTTTTGGATTATCCCAAGATTCTCTGTTCCAAGTTCTTTGAGTACCGTCTGCTAACTCATATTTTTGAAGATCATTATAGTCTAATGAGGTTTGACCAAAATGAAACATTTTTTGAATAATGTTGTTATTATCATATCCCACTTCAGGTCTGTTGAAACCTCTTGTAGAAGTATAAGCTGCAGAAGCATTTATTTTTAAATCATCAGATAATTTAGAATTCAGATTCATGGATAATGAATTTTTGGTTAAGTCTGAATTTGGAGTTATTCCGGATGATTTAGTATTATTATATCCTAATCTGATATTAGTATTTTCAACACTTCTGCTAAAAGATATACCATTATTGTATGTTACACCGGTCTTGAAAAATTTCTTGTAATCATTTTTAGGATATATCCATGGTTTTGCAACTAAATAATCATTTGAAAATTCAGGATCAAATGCATTCCAATGTAAGACTTTAACATTTGGATCGTATTTAGGACCCCAAGATTCGTCGGTTCTATAGTCAACCACCAGGTAATCCACACCATTAATATTTTTTGTTGCAAATGTTTTGCTTCCGCCACCACCATATAATTTTTGCTGATGAGGCATTTTGTAAACTTTGTCAAATACAACACCTGAATTAAAGACAATCTCAGTTTTACCTCTTTTTGCTTTTTTTGTGGTAATCATTATAGCTCCATTCATGGCTCTGGATCCGTATAATGCCGCGGCAGTAGCTCCTTTAAGCACGGAAATATTTGCTATATCGTCGGGATTAATATCACCGAATGAATCTCCATAATCAATACCACCTGCACCTCGTTCAGTGTTTTTATCATTGATATTTTGATCAATTAAAGGAATACCATCTACAACAATAAGAGGTTTATTGGATTGAGATAGAGACCTCATTCCTCTTAATCTGATTTGTGTTGAACCCCCCATGGTTCCACTATTATTAACGATTTGCAATCCCGAAACTTTTCCCGAAAGTGAATTAATTGGATTACTTTCCCTGGTAATAGAAAGATCGTCGCCATTTACTGATTGAGTCGCATAACCCAACGACTTTTTTTCTCTTGTGATACCTAAAGCAGTTACTACGACTCCTTCAATTACTGTTTCCTTTTTTTCAGCAGGTTCTTTGCTTTCTGTAACTGGAGACTGTAGAACCACATCATAGAAACTTTGATCATTAACAATAAAACTTGCAGTTTCGTCATCAAATGATAAAATTTCGATGGTTTGTCCGGGTTCAGCATCAATTGAAAAATTTCCTGAGTCGTCAGTATACGTTTTTTTGGTAGATCCTTGTATCGTAACAGAAACATCAGCTTGTGGCTGACCGTCACTCCCAAGAACTTTCCCGCTAATCGTTTTCATCTGAGCCCAGGCAAAAGCCGAACCCAAGAAGATAAACGAAAATCCTAAGAAAATTCGGTTTACTCTCATATCTAATACATTAATTTATCGTTTCAAATATATAATATATTTTTTAATTATCGTAAAATAATTGTTAAATAATTACATAATTCACAAATTAATTCCTTTATTTAGTTGTCTATATTATAAAAATATCGGCCTTTTATGATGTAAACTATTAAACCATTAATAAAAAAAGCCGAGGGTTTACCTCGGCTTCATTATTATTATAAATAATTTGTTGACTTTTAGACTATTTAAGCTTGACCTTTAGGACCAAAATTTAAATGGTAGGTATCATCTTTAACTGCACCAAATTGTTGTTCGAATTTTTGAATATTATCAGTTAAAGCTGTTAATAATCGTTTCGCATGTTCAGGAGTTAAAATGATTCTTGATTTAACTTTAGCCTTAGGGACCCCCGGCATTATTTGTATAAAATCTACTACGAACTCAGTCGGAGAATGATTTATTAATGCCAAATTTGAAAATACCCCGGAAGCTACTTCATCCGTCAATTCAATATTTAAGTCTTGTTGATTCTGATTTTGATTTTCCATTTCGAATTAGTTTTTGGTTAAATTTTTTCGGTTATCATTTCCTCAAATTCCTTATTCGAACCTACAACTACGTGTTGATATTCAGTTAAACCGGTACCGGCAGGGATTCTGTGTCCTACGATAACATTTTCTTTCAATCCGTTTAGATAATCAACTTTACCGGCAACAGCAGCTTCATTTAAAACTTTAGTTGTTTCTTGGAAAGATGCTGCAGAGATAAATGATTTGGTTTGTAAAGAGGCTCTTGTAATACCTTGTAGTACAGGACTGGCAGTAGCCGGAAGCGCTTCTCTAGCTTCAACCAATTTCTTATCTTCACGTTTCAATTTAGAATTTTCATCTCGAAGTTCCCTTGAAGTAATAATTTGTCCGGCTTTTAATTCCAAACTGTCTCCGGGATCAGTAATAACTTTCATTCCGAAAATACGATCATTTTCCTCAATAAAGTCAATTTTATGTTCAAGATTACCTTCTAAGAATTTAGTATCACCGCAATCAACAATTTCTACTTTAGTCATCATTTGACGAACAATAATTTCGAAATGTTTATCATCGATTTTTACCCCTTGTAATCGGTATACTTCTTGAATTTCATTTACTAAATATTCCTGAACGGCAGTAGGCCCTTTGATGTTAAGAATATCGTTAGGAGTTATAGCTCCATCAGATAAGGCATCTCCAGCATGAACGAAGTCATTTTCCTGTACAAGAATCTGATTAGATAATTTAACCAAATATCTTTTAATTTCACCGGTTTTAGACTCTATAACTATTTCTCGATTACCTCTCTTAATTTTACCGTAACTAACTACACCGTCAATTTCTGAAACAACAGCCGGATTGGAAGGATTTCGTGCTTCAAAAAGCTCGGTAACACGCGGTAAACCACCTGTAATATCCCCGGCTTTAGCTGATCTTCTTGGTATCTTTACTAAGATTCTTCCTGCCTTAATTTTTTCACCATCATTTACGATAAGGTGTGCACCAACCGGTAAGTTAATTGATTTTAACTCATTCCCTTTAGTATCTAATATTTTTAAGGTAGGAATTAATTTTTTATTTCTAGATTCTGAAATTACTTTTTCTTCAAATCCGGTTTGTTCGTCTATTTCTAGTTGATAAGTGGAACCTTGCTCAATTTGTTCGTATTCGATCTTACCGGCAGTTTCAGAAAGTATAATTGCATTATACGGATCCCATTTACAAATGATATCTCCTTTCTTAACTTCATCACCTGATTCAACTAATAAAGTAGAACCATACGGAATGTTGGTAAGCATTTGAATGTTTCCTTCCGCATTTAATAATTTAAATTCTGTGGAACGAGAAACAACGATTGAAACTTTATTTCCGTTTTCGTCTTCACTTTCAACAGTTCTAATATCATCAAATTCAACTTTTCCGTCTCTTTTAGCAACAATGCTGCTAACTTCTGCAACGTTTCCTGCAGTACCTCCCACGTGGAAGGTTCTTAAGGTAAGCTGTGTACCCGGTTCACCGATAGATTGAGCTGCAATAACTCCAACCGCTTCCCCTTTGTTGATTAATTTATTAGTTGAAAGGTTTACACCATAACATTTAGCACAAATACCTTTTTTAGATTCACAAGTTAAAGGCGAACGAACTTCCACTGATTCAATTCCGGATTGTTGAATTAATTTAGCTATTTCGGAAGTTATCATTTGATCCGCTTCAATTAATAGCTCATCTGTATCAGGATGGTATACATCATGAAGAGATACACGTCCTAAAATTCTTTCAGATAATGGTTCAACAATTTCGTCATTTTTCTTCAACGGAGAAATTTCGATACCTCTTAAAGTTCCACAATCTTGCTCATTAATAATAACATCTTGAGCCACATCCACTAAACGACGAGTCAAATAACCTGCGTCAGCGGTTTTTAATGCGGTATCTGCAAGACCTTTACGAGCCCCGTGAGTAGAAATAAAGTATTCAAGGATGGAAAGTCCTTCGCGGAAATTAGAGATAATAGGGTTTTCAATAATTTCACCTCCGGAAGATCCCGCTTTTTGAGGTTTTGCCATCAATCCACGCATACCTGCTAACTGACGAATCTGTTCTTTAGATCCCCGTGCACCGGAGTCAAGCATCATATATACAGAGTTGAATCCACCTTTGTCGGTTTTCATTCGTTGCATGATTAAATCTGTTAATCGTGCATTGGTATTAGTCCAAACATCAATTACCTGATTATATCTTTCATTATTGGTAATTAATCCCATATTATAGTTAGCTCTGATCCCATCCACTTGTTCATTCGCTTCCTGAATCATAATTTTCTTTTCTTCAGGAGTTTTAATATCACCTAAGCTAAATGATAATCCACCTTTAAATGCAGTTGCATAACCTAAAGTTTTCATATCATCCAAAAACTTAGCTGTGGTAGGGAAATCGGTTCTTTGTAATATGGTACCGATAATGTTACGTAATGATTTTTTAGTCAATACTTCATTGATGAAACCTACTTTTTTAGGTACGATTTTGTTAAATAACACGCGCCCTACAGTAGTTTCAATCATTTTTTCAACTAATTCTTCACCTTCTACAACTGTTGCTTTTACTTTAATGATAGCATTTAAATCTACTGCTTTTTCATTATAAGCAATATCTACCTCTTCAGAAGAATAGAAAATAGATCCGTGTCCTTTAACTTTAATTTCGTCCGTAGGTGTTAATGGTTTAGTCATATAATATAATCCTAAAACCATATCTTGTGAAGGTACTTGAATAGGAGATCCGTTAGCCGGATTTAAAATGTTTTGAGAAGCTAACATCAATAATTGAGCTTCCAAAATAGCTTCCGGTCCTAAAGGTAAATGCACCGCCATTTGGTCACCGTCAAAGTCTGCATTAAATGCAGTACAAACTAACGGGTGAAGACGAATAGCTTTTCCTTCAATCATTCTAGGTTGAAATGCTTGAATACCTAAACGGTGAAGAGTAGGGGCACGGTTCAACAATACCGGATGTCCTTTCATTACATTTTCCAGGATATCGTAAACTACCGGCTCTTTTCTTTCAATAATTCTCTTGGCAGATTTTACAGTTTTTACAATTCCTCTTTCAATTAATTTACGAATGATAAAAGGTTTATAAAGCTCTGCAGCCATATCCTTAGGAAGTCCGCACTCATGAAGTTGAAGGGAAGGACCTACAACAATTACCGAACGAGCAGAATAATCCACACGTTTACCTAATAAGTTTTGACGGAAACGTCCTTGTTTTCCTTTTAAGGAATCAGACAGAGATTTTAAAGGTCTGTTAGATTCAGATTTAACCGCAGATGATTTTCTGGTATTATCAAATAAAGAATCAACAGCTTCCTGAAGCATACGCTTCTCATTACGTAAAATTACTTCAGGGGCTTTAATTTCAATTAATCGTTTTAAACGATTGTTTCTGATAATAACCCTACGATATAAATCATTTAAGTCAGAAGTAGCAAAACGCCCTCCATCTAAGGGAACTAACGGACGTAAGTCCGGAGGAATTACAGGTATTACTCTCATGATCATCCATTCCGGTCTGTTAATACGACCATTGGAATTAGCATCTCTGAAAGATTCAACTACTTGTAATCGTTTTAACGCTTCTGTTCTTCTTTGTTTGGAAGATTCATTATTGGCTTTATGTCTTAATTCATAAGATAAAGCATCTAAATCTGTTCTCTTTAAAAGTTCTTCCAAACATTCTGCTCCCATTTTGGCAACAAATTTATTCGGATCAGAATCATCTAAATATTGATTTTCAATAGGAAGAGTTTCTAATATATCTAAATATTCTTCTTCCGTTAAAAATTCAAGATGTTCTAATTCTTCACCATTTAATTTTTTAGCTATTCCGGCTTGAATTACTACAAAACGTTCGTTGTAGATAATCATATCCAGTTTTTTGGATGGAATACCTAATAAATATCCAATTTTATTGGGTAAAGAACGGAAATACCAGATATGTGCCACAGGCACTACCAAGTTGATATGTCCGATTCTTTCACGTCTAACTTTTTTTTCCGTTACTTCAACTCCACATCGATCACAAACAATTCCTTTGTAACGTATTCTTTTATATTTCCCACAAGCACATTCGTAGTCCTTTACCGGACCGAATATTCTTTCACAAAACAAACCGTCTCGTTCAGGTTTATGAGTCCGATAATTGATTGTTTCAGGTTTTAAAACCTCTCCTCTAGATTGTTGTAATATACTTTCCGGAGAAGCTAATCCGATTATAATTTTACTAAATTTGCTAGTTCTTTGTTTAACTGCCATTATTTTGTAATCAATTAAATTGAAAAAAATTTAAATTTATTAAGAGTTAAGAAAGAAATATTTATTCTTCCAATCTTACATCCAACCCTAAACCTTGTAATTCATGTAAGAATACATTAAATGATTCAGGTATACCCGGTTCAGGCATTGGTTCACCTTTAACAATTGATTCATAGGCTTTAGCTCTACCTATTACATCATCAGATTTAATTGTTATAATTTCTCTTAGAATGTTTGATGCTCCGAAAGCTTCTAAAGCCCAAACCTCCATTTCTCCGAATCTCTGACCTCCAAATTGAGCTTTACCTCCTAATGGTTGCTGAGTAATTAATGAGTATGGTCCGATTGAACGTGCGTGCATTTTGTCATCAACCATATGTCCTAATTTCAACATATAGATAACTCCCACAGTTGCTTTTTGCTCAAAACGTTCTCCGGTTCCTCCGTCATATAAATAAGTAGTTCCCCACTGTGGTACTCCTGCTTCTTTTGTAAGTTCATCGATTTGCTCGGAAGTAGCTCCATCGAAGATAGGAGTTGCGAATTTTTTACCTAATTTTTTACCGCACCATCCTAAGATAGTTTCATAAATCTGTCCAATGTTCATACGGGAAGGTACCCCTAATGGGTTAAGGACAATATCTACCGGTGTTCCGTCTTCTAGGAATGGCATATCTTCATCACGTACAATTCTAGCAACAATACCTTTGTTACCGTGACGACCTGCCATTTTATCTCCAACATTTAGTTTACGTTTTTTAGCAATATAAACTTTTGCCAATTTAACGATACCGGCCGGTAATTCATCTCCAACAGAAATAGTATGTCTTTCTCTATTTAGAGAACCTAGTAAATCGTTATGTTTTATTTTATAGTTGTGAAGCAATTCTTTAATAGAATTGTTTTTATTATCATCTAAAGTCCAATTTTCTCCAGCTAAATTAAAATAGTCATCAATACTAGATAAAAGCTTTTGAGTGAATTTTACTCCTTTTGGTATTACTTCTTCATTTAAATCATTATAGATTCCTTGAGAAGTTTTACCATTTAGAAGGACATATAATTTCTCTAATAGTTGATTTTTTAAATCATTAAGCTTTACTTTAAATTCAGCTTCTAATTGTTCAATTTTTAATTTTTCGTCCCCTCTTTTACGTTTGTCTTTAATGTTACGTGTAAATAATTTTTTATTAATTACCACACCTTTTAAAGAAGGTTCTGCTTTTAGAGAAGCATCTTTTACATCTCCGGCTTTATCCCCGAATATGGCACGAAGTAATTTTTCTTCTGAAGTTGGGTCAGATTCTCCTTTAGGAGTAATTTTTCCTACTAAAATATCTCCGGGTTTAACTTCTGCTCCAATACGGATCATACCGTTTTCATCAAGATCTTTAGTAGCTTCTTCACTTACGTTTGGAATATCCGGTGTAAGTTCTTCCATACCTAATTTGGTATCACGAACTTCTAAAGAATATTCGTCTACGTGAATAGAAGTAAACCAGTCTTCGCTAACTGCTCTTTGATTAATAACAATCGCATCCTCAAAGTTATATCCTTTCCAAGGCATGAAAGCTACTAGAAGGTTTCTACCTAAAGCAAGTTCTCCATCTTCAGTAGCATAACCTTCAGTTAAAACTTGACCTTTAGAAACTCTATCACCTGCTTTAACGATTGGTTTAAGCGTTATAGAAGTACTTTGATTGGTTTTTCTGAATTTCGTTAATTTATATGTTTTACTTGCAGAATCAAAGCTAACTAATTCTTCTTCTTCGGTTCTGTCGTATTTTATAGTAATAATGTTAGCATCCACATATTCTACTACTCCTTCACCTTCTGCATTAATTAAGATACGCGAATCTTTAGCTACTTGAAATTCTAAACCGGTTCCTACAATTGGAGCTTGAGGTTTTAATAGGGGTACTGCTTGACGCATCATGTTTGAACCCATCAAAGCACGGTTCGCATCATCGTGCTCAAGGAAAGGAATTAATGAAGCGGAAATACCTGTAATTTGATTAGGTGCAACATCCATCAGATCCACCTTATCAGGTTCAACAACCGGATAATCAGCTTCCTCTCTGGCAACAATTCTCTCATCAAGAATTTTACCATCGATGTCCATATTGATGTTCGCTTGAGCAATAATTTTTCCTTCTTCCTCTTCCGCAGTTAAATATTGAGGTTCGGATTCTAAATCTACTTTACCGTCAACAACTTTTCTGTATGGGGTTTCCATAAATCCTAAGTCATTGATTCTAGCGTAACAGCCTAAAGAAGATATCAAACCGATGTTCGGTCCTTCCGGAGTTTCGATAGGACAAATTCTACCGTAATGAGTGTAGTGTACGTCTCGCACTTCAAATCCGGCTCTTTCTCTTGATAAACCACCGGGACCTAATGCAGACATACGTCTTTTATGGGTAACCTCAGATAGTGGATTGGTTTGATCCATGAATTGAGATAACTGATTAGTTCCAAAGAAAGAGTTGATAACTGAAGTTAAGGTTTTAGCATTGATCAAGTCAATAGGAGTGAACACTTCATTATCACGAACGTTCATTCTTTCTTTAATGGTTCGAGCCATACGAGCTAAACCTACACCAAATTGACCGGCTAATTGTTCACCAACAGTTTTAACACGACGGTTAGATAAGTGATCGATATCATCAACTTCAGCTTTTGAGTTGATTAATTCAATTAAATATTTAACAATTGCGATAATATCGTCTTTTGTTAAAACTTGAATATCTTCTGATATATTTAATCCTAACTTTTTATTAATACGATAACGACCTACTTCACCTAAAGAGTATCGAGCATCAGAGAAGAATAATTTATCGATAATTCCTCTAGCCGTTTCTTCATCAGGTGGTTCAGCATTACGTAATTGACGATAGATATATTCTACAGCTTCTTTTTCGGAATTGGTAGAGTCTTTTTGTAATGTGTTATGAATTATTGAGAATTCATTGCTGTTTTCTTTATGAACTAAAATAGTTTTAATTCCGGAATCTATGATTAAATCAATATGTTCCTTTTCTAAAACAGTTTCACGGTCAAGGATAATTTCATTTCTTTCAATAGAAACCACCTCACCGGTGTCTTCATCAACAAAGTCCTCGAACCAAGTATTTAAAACTCTTGCAGCTAGAGTCCTTCCTAACATCTTTTTTAGGTTGGATTTATTTACTTTTACTTCTTCTGCAAGATCAAATATTTCTAATATATCTTTATCACTTTGATAACCGATTGCACGAAGCAAGGTTGTCATCGGAAGTTTTTTCTTTCTGTCAATGTAAGCATACATCACGCCATTGATATCGGTAGCAAATTCCATCCAAGATCCTTTAAATGGAATAATTCTGGAAGAATATAATTTAGCACCGTTGGCATGATAAGATTGTCCAAAAAATACACCAGGTGAACGATGTAATTGGGATACCATAACTCTTTCAGCACCGTTTATAATAAACGAACCGCTTGGTGTCATATAAGGAATAGGACCTAAATATACATCTTGAACTACTGTTTCAAAATCTTCATGTTCGGGGTCGGTACAATATAATTTAAGACGTGCTTTAAGTGGTACACTATAAGTTAATCCTCTTTCAATGCATTCTTCAATAGAGTATTTTGGAGGATCAACAAAATAATCTAAAAATTCTAAAACGAACTGATTCCTAGTATCGGAAATAGGGAAATTTTCAGTAAACGTTTTAAAAAGTCCTTCGTTTTTTCTTTGATCAGGACGGGTTTCTAATTGAAAAAAATCCTGAAATGATTTAACCTGTATATCCAGGAAATCAGGAAATTCAATTTGTCCTTTAGAGTGAGAGAAACTAAATCTCTTAGGGTTTTGAGTTTTTGACGCCAATGATTTACTCATATGATATATTAAAATCTTTAAAACACAAATAGGCTTAGACCTTACCAATGTTAAATTGGAGGCCTAAACCTTTATTTTTAGGTAGAATGAATTATTTCAATTCAACTTCAGCTCCAGCTTCTTCAAGCTGTTTTTTAAGACTTTCTGCTTCGTCTTTAGCTACTCCTTCTTTAATTGGAGTAGGAGCTCCATCTACAGCATCTTTAGCTTCTTTTAGACCTTTACCTGTAAGATCTTTAACTAATTTAACAACAGCTAATTTGTTAGCTCCTGCAGCTTTAAGAATAACATCGAATTCTGTTTTTTCTTCAGCAGCACCAGCATCAGCACCAGCAACAGGTGCAGCCATAGCTACAGCAGCAGCAGCAGGTTCAATACCGTATTCTTCTTTTAATATTTCAGCTAATTCATTAACTTCTTTTACTGTTAAATTTACTAGAGTTTCAGCTAATTGTTTTAAATCTGCCATTTTTAATTTTGTTTTAATTTTTGTTTAACAACTATTTATTATGAGTGTGAAATTATTCTTCTTTTTCAGATAAGGTTTTAACCAAACCGGCAATGGTATTCCCACCAGATTTAAGGGCAGAAACAACATTTTTAATTGGAGATTGAAGTAATCCAATAATTTCTCCAATAAGCTCTTCTCTGGATTTAAGATTTGCCAATGTTTCTAATTGAGCATCTCCTACAAATACTGCAGAATCAATCCAAGCAGCTTTTAGTAATGGTTTTTCAGTTTTCTTTCTGAAATTTTGTATTAATTTAGCCGGAGCATTTCCTTTTTCTGAAATGAAAATAGTAGAGTTTCCTTTTAGACTTTCAAAAACACCTGAAAAATCTTTATCTTCTACATTTTCCATTGCTTTTCTAAGAAGGGTGTTTTTAACAACTTTCATTGAAATTTCACCTTTGAAACAAGCTCTTCTTAGTTCTGAAGTCTGTTGTGCATTTAATCCATCAGTATCAGCTATATATAATACATTTGTACTTTCAAGTACTTCCTGTAATTCTTTAATTACCTCTGTTTTTTCTTGTTTTGTCATGTTTTGGTAAAATTAAAATTAGTTAATACCTTTAGGATCAATAGCAATACCCGGACTCATAGTAGAGGATAGGTATATACTTTTCACATAAACTCCTTTTGCTGCCTGAGGTTTTAATTTTATTAAAGTAGAAATAATTTCTTGTGCATTCTCTTGAATATTTTTTGCATCGAAAGATACTTTACCTATTGCAGCATGTACAATTCCGTATTTATCTACTTTAAAATCTATTTTACCTGCTTTCACTTCTGAAATTGCTTTTCCTATTTCAGTGGTAACTGTTCCGGTTTTAGGATTGGGCATTAATCCACGAGGACCTAAAACTCTTCCTAAAGGACCTAATTTACCCATTACTTGAGGTTGAGTAACAATTACATCAACATCTGTCCATCCATCTTTTATTTTTTGTAGATAATCATCCAAACCTACATAATCAGCACCTGCGTTTTTAGCTTCCTCTTCCTTATCGGGAGTAACTAAAGCTAAAACACGAGTTTCTTTACCTGTACCATGAGGTAAAGATACAACTCCACGCACCATTTGATTAGCCTTACGTGGATCTACTCCTAAACGTACAGCTATATCAACGGATGCATCAAATTTAGTATAATTAACTTCTTTAACTAAATTGGAAGCTTCCTCTAATGTATAAAGTTTTGATTTATCTACTTTAGCAACTACTGCTTTTTGTTTTTTCGTTAAAACTGCCATGATTCCTACAATTAATTATTAAAGGGATTTTGCCCAGTTACTCTAATACCCATAGATCTTGCTGTACCTGCAACCATGCTAACTGCTGATTCTATAGTAAAGCAATTTAAATCTACCATTTTATCTTCAGCAATTTGTTGTACTTGGCTCCAAGTAACGGATGCTACCTTATCTCTGTTTGGTTCGCCGGAACCTTTTTTAGCTTTAGAAGCTGCTAAAAGTTGAACGGTTACAGGAGGAGTTTTAACTACAAAGTCAAATGATTTATCCTCATAAACAGTAATGATAACCGGTAATACTTGTCCTTGCTTTTCTTGTGTTCGGGCATTAAATTGTTTACAAAACTCCATAATGTTAACCCCGGCAGCACCTAATGCAGGTCCTACTGGAGGTGAAGGGTTTGCTTGACCTCCTTTCACCTGGAGTTTTACCATTTTAAAAATTTTTTTTGCCATTTTAATTTTTACTTAAAAATGTTTTATTTATATCTGTGGAAGCAGCCTATATTTTTTCTACTTGAGAGAAACTTAATTCAATGGGGGTTTTTCTTCCGAAAATCAACACCATCACATCTAATTTTCTTTTCTCTTCATTTATTTTTTCGATGGTTCCATTAAAACCGTTAAATGGTCCATCAATAACTTTCACGGTTTCACCAAATACAAAAGGAATGTTTACGGTATCTTCAGATTCTGATAATTCATCCATTTTACCGAACATTCTACTCACTTCGCTTCGTCTCATTGGAAGTGGATCTCCTCCTTTAGTAGCACTTAAAAAACTAATTACGCCGGGTATATTCTTTATAGTATGTGGTAATTCACCAATTAAATTAGCTTCAACCATAACATAGCCGGGATAATAGACTTTTTCTTTACGAATTTTTTTTCCGTTTCTAATTTGTACTACTTTTTCCATAGGTACCACTACTTGGCCAAGATTTTTTTTAAGATGTTCGTATCTTAAAACTTCATTTTCAATATACATTTTCACCTTAGATTCTTGCCCACTGATCGTTTTCAGTACATACCATTTCATTTCATCCATCGCTTCCTAATATTAAGATTTTAATCCTATTAATATAGAATAAATATTCTGAAGCGCTTTAGCAAAAATCCAATCTACACCAAAGCAGAACATAGCCAAAATGATCGATGTAATCGCTACAACAGTTGTTGAGGATTGCAGATCGGACCATTTAGGCCACTCGACGTGATCTTTAAATTCTTCTATTGCGCCCTTTAAATACTTAATGAGTCCGTTCATTTATTATTATTTTGCGCGGGCGGAAAGATTCGAACTCACGACCTTTGGTTTTGGAGACCACTGCTCTACCAGCTGAGCTACACCCGCTTAAAAAAGAAAGAACTTTAAGTTCTTTCTTTTGTTATGATTTTATTTAAATTAATCTAAAATCTCAGTTACCTGACCTGCACCAACAGTTCTACCACCTTCACGGATAGCGAATCTTAAACCGTTGTTAAGTGCGATTGGTTGGTGTAATTCAACTGTAATAGTTAAATTATCACCAGGCATTACCATTTCAGTTCCTTCCGGTAAAGTAATTGTACCGGTTACGTCAGTAGTTCTAACGTAGAATTGAGGACGGTAGTTATTGTGGAATGGAGTGTGACGTCCACCTTCTTCTTTAGTTAAGATATAAACCTCTGCTTTGAATTTTTTGTGAGGAGTGATTGAACCCGGTTTAGCGATAACCATACCACGACGGATATCAGTTTTTTCAATACCTCTTAATAATAATCCAACATTATCTCCGGCTTCACCTCTATCTAATATTTTTCTAAACATTTCAACTCCGGTTACAGTAGATGTTAATTTTTCATCTCCCATACCAACGATATCTACAGCTTCACCTGAGTTAATAACTCCGGCTTCAATACGTCCTGTAGCTACAGTTCCACGACCTGTAATAGAGAAAACGTCTTCGATTGGCATTAAGAATGGTTTATCTTGATCACGAACCGGTAAATCAATCCAGTTATCAACTGCTGCCATTAATTCATCAACAGTAGCAACCCATTTTGGATCTCCGTTAAGTGCACCTAAAGCAGAACCTTGGATAACAGGAGTGTTATCTCCGTCATAATCGTAAGAAGATAATAATTCTCTTACTTCCATTTCAACTAAGTCTAATAATTCAGGATCGTCAACCATATCCACTTTGTTCATGAATACAACGATTTTAGGTACGTTAACCTGACGACATAACAAGATGTGCTCTCTTGTTTGAGGCATAGGTCCATCTGTTGCAGCAACTACTAGAATAGCTCCGTCCATTTGAGCAGCACCGGTAACCATGTTTTTTACATAGTCAGCATGCCCCGGACAGTCAACGTGTGCATAGTGACGGTTTTCTGTTTGATATTCTACGTGTGCAGTATTGATTGTGATCCCTCTTTCTTTTTCCTCAGGAGCTGCATCAATTTGAGAAAAATCTCTTTTTTCTGCTAACCCTTTTTCTGCTAATACTTTTGTGATAGCAGCTGTTAAAGTCGTTTTTCCGTGGTCTACGTGACCGATTGTACCTATATTAAGATGTGGTTTGGTACGCTGAAAAGTTTCTTTTGCCATGATAAATATGTTTGTTTATATTTCCAAAAATGAGTGCAAATATACTCAATTTTTTTTAAATAACAATAGCTTATAAAAAATAAATACTTTTTTATAAACAACTGTTTTGTAAATATGTCTTTAAGAAAGTTTAGGCTTATTAATAAAATTTGTGATTGTATGTTTGGATAATTGAGAGCCAATGACGGGAGTTGAACCCGTGACCTCGTCCTTACCAAGGAAGCGCTCTACCCCTGAGCTACATCGGCTGTTAAAAAATTGAGCGGAAGACGAGGGTCGAACTCGCGACATTCAGCTTGGAAGGCTGACGCTCTACCAACTGAGCTACTTCCGCTTATTTTTTGATTACCTTTGTAATTCGGTTGCAAAGGTAGAATTTTTTTTTGAATTACAAAATTTTTTTTAATTTTTTTTGTGGGGAGAGGAGGATTCGAACCTCCGAAGGTAAAAACCAACAGATTTACAGTCTGTCCTCGTTGGCCGCTTGAGTATCTCCCCTTCAAAAACGAGCCGGTAGAGGGATTCGAACCCACGACCCCGAGATTACAAATCACGTGCTCTGGCCAACTGAGCTATACCGGCGTTAAATTTTTTATTTCAAAGAAAATATTTCGTTATTTTTCTAAGATCATTATCTTCGTCTAACGGATTGCAAAGGTAGATAAATTTTTAATATTTCCAAATTTTTATGAAAAAAAAATATGATTTTTTACCTACATTTTTTCTTTCCTTTTGAGTATCATCTTTTTAGCGGCTTCACAGGCTAAGTCAATACTTTCTTCAAATGTAGGGGACGTTTTTTTAGCTACTAATTCATCACCGGGAACTTCTAAAACGATTTCCGTAGTCTTATTTTCTTTATTTCCAACGTTTTCCAATTTTAGGAATATATTAGCATTGATTATTTTGTCGTAATATTGATCTAATTTTAAAACTTTTTTATTTAAAAATGCCAATAGGGTGTCTTGTGCATTAAAATTTACTGCTTGTACGTTAATTTTCATCTTTTTTATTTTTAAGCCCAAAAGGATGGGACCGGTTGAATACTTTTTTTAAATCTTCTATAGTATTATGAGTATAAACCTGTGTAGCTGCTAAACTACTGTGACCCAGTAATTCTTTTATGGAATTGATTTCAGCTCCGTTGTGTAAGAGATGGCTTGCAAAGGTATGACGAAGCATATGCGGACTTTTTTTATCCTTAGTAGTTACCATGCTAACATATCTATGAATCAGGTTATATACATACTTTTCACTTAAAATTTTACCGTTTTTATTGGTAAATAAATATTCATAAGGTATACCAAAATTGATTTTATAGGCTAGAAATGTATTTATTTGCTCTGATAATTTTTGAGTTATAGGAATTAATCTTTCTTTATTTCTTTTTCCTGTAACTCTAATCGTGTGATTTTTTAAATCGATTGTTGAAGTTTTAAGTTGCAGGAGTTCCATTCTTCTGATACCTGTTTGATAAAATATCTCAAAAATGAGATGGTTTCTAAGAGTTTCAAAGGAATCCGAGTTATCTTTTCCTGCCTCACAAGAATTTATATAAGTTTCGATGGAATAAATTTCATCTTCAGTGTAAGGGAGTAGAACTTTTTTCTTTTGTTTAAGATTTTTTAAGTGTATGGTTGGATTTATATCCAAATAACTAATTTTAAGCAAAAATTTAAAAAAGCTTCTTATAGAAGAAATTTTTCTATTGATGGATTTTTCCGATAAATTTTTATTGGATAGATAAATAATGAAATTCCTTAGTTGCTTGGCAGTAGCATGTTCTGCATCAGAAATGCTTTCAGATTCTAAAAGAAAGCTTTGAAGATCCAGCAAATCTCTTTCATAACTTTGTATGGTAAGAGGAGAATAATGTTTCTCTAAGGTAAGGTATTCAAGAAATTTTTGTAACATATAAAAAGCCTACTTTTCAAAATTAAAAATAATTTCGAAAAATAGGCTAATATTATATAGAAAAAGTTTCTTATGCTTCTTCTTGACTTTGCAATCTTTGTTTGTAAGCTGCTCTAATTACCTGTTGTCTTTTAGTAACAGAAGGCTTAATAAACTGTTGTCTTTTTCTTAATTCTTTAACAACACCGGTTTTATCGTATTTTCTTTTATATTTTTTTAGAGCTTTATCAATAGACTCTCCATCTTTTACTGGAATAATTAACATAATAACATCTCTTTTTTGTTCTTCATTTATTTTCGAAGTGCAAATATATGAAGATAATTTGCAAACGCAAATTTATTTTTAATATCAACGAAAGATTAGGTTGAATTATTGGATATATTTTGTTTTCCCTGATAGAGGTATATAACAGTTATAGGGTAATATCTCATTTTTTATAGTAAATTTGAACGTTGAATATAAATATCTAACCAAGTATATATATGAAATCTCAAGAAGATGTTTTAAAAAAGGTAGTTGCCCATGCCAAGGAATATGGGTTTGTTTTTCCTTCCAGTGAAGTTTATGACGGATTATCAGCCATTTACGATTACGGTCAAAATGGTGTTGAATTAAAAAACAATATTAAACAGTATTGGTGGAAAGCAATGGTGCAGTTGAATGAAAATATTTTGGGATTGGATTCTGCTATATTTATGCATCCTACTATTTGGAAGGCTTCCGGGCATGTTGATGCGTTTAATGATCCGTTAATTGACAATAAAGACAGTAAAAAGAGATTTCGTGCGGATGTTTTAGTGGAAGATTTTGCGGAGAAATTTGAAGATAAAGCCAAAAAAGAAATTGAAAAAGCAAGAAAACGATTCGGAGAAGCTTTTGATTTGGAACAGTTTGAGACTACTAATCCTAAAGTTTTAGAATATAGAAAGCAAAAAGCAGATATCTTACAAAGATTAGCTAAATCTTTAGAAACTAATTTAGCAGATACTAAAGCTTTAATCGAAGAACTGGAAATTGGTGATCCCGAAACAGGTTCTAAAAACTGGACAGAAGTTCGTCAGTTTAATTTAATGTTTGGGACAAAATTAGGCTCTACTGCTGATTCTGCTACCGATTTATATTTAAGACCTGAAACGGCACAAGGAATTTTTGTAAATTACCTAAATGTTCAAAAGACAGGAAGAAAAAAATTACCTTTTGGAATTGCACAAATTGGTAAAGCGTTTAGAAATGAAATTGTGGCAAGACAATTCATTTTTAGGATGAGAGAGTTTGAACAAATGGAAATGCAATTTTTTGTTCCTCCGGGCACTGAACTGTCTTATTTTAAAGAATGGAAAGAAAAACGTTTAAATTGGCATTTAGCTTTAGGATTGGGTAAAGATAACTATAGATTTCACGATCATGAAAAGTTAGCCCATTATGCAAACGCTGCCACCGATATTGAATTTAATTTTCCATTCGGATTTAAAGAATTGGAAGGTATCCATTCCAGAACCGATTTTGATTTATCGGCACATGAAAAATATTCCGGTAAAAAACTTCAATATTTCGATCCGGAACAAAATAAAAGTTATGTTCCTTATGTAGTGGAAACCTCTATAGGATTAGACCGAATGTTTTTAGCTCTTTTATCTAAATGTTTAAAAGACGAAACATTGGAAGATGGCTCATCAAGAGTTGTTTTAAGTTTGCCTCCTGCTTTAGCGCCTAATAAAGTTGCTATATTTCCATTACTTAAAAAAGATGGATTGCCGGAATATGCAGAAAAGATTTTCAATGATTTGAAATTTGATTATAATGTAATGTATGAAGATAAAGATGCCATTGGTAAACGATATAGAAGACAAGATGCTATCGGTACTCCTTACTGTATTACCGTAGACCATGATACGCTTTCCGATCATACTGTTACTATAAGAAACAGAGATACTATGAAACAGGAAAGAGTTTCAGTAGATTCCTTGCGCACTATTTTAGGAGAGAATGTTGAATTAAAATCTCTTTTAAAGAAAATATAACCAAAATATGCTTCTGTTACTAACGGGGCATATACTTATTCCTATCTTTCTTTACTAGTTACAATTATAAATTAATTTTATAATATAGGGAGATAGGAATATTTATTTATACATATTTAATTCTTACTTATTAAATCACTAACATAAATACGACGGATTTCATACATTTACAATTATGAAAGATTATACATATACTTATAAAATTTCAGCAGATGATTATCTTACTCATCAGCTTTTTAGTGCTTCGATGAATGAAATAGTAAAACAACAAAGGAAAAAAGGGCTACTTTTATGGACTTCCGCCTTTTTTGTACTTGCTGTAATTTTTGTTTTTTTAAAGAACTATGCATTAGCCGCTTATTTTGGAGTATTTGGTATTGGGTTTATATTTATTTATCCGATTTATTCTCGTTGGATATATAAAAGATATTATAAACGTTTTGTTTATCGAAATTTTAATAAAACGCAATTAGAAACCATTGGACTTACTTTTTCAACGGATGATATAATCCTTTCCAACGGTGAAAATGAAGGAAAAATTCCTATTTCCAATATAGAACTAATCTATGAAATTCCCTCGCATTTTTTTATAAAATTAGACAGGGGAAGAAATATTATTATTCCTAAATCTCAAATTGAAGCTATAGACTCACTTACTAAAACTCTTACTGATTTAGCAGAATCAAAATCGATTCCGTATAAAAGAATGTTAGATTGGAAATGGAAATAATTTCGATTAAGACCTTTTACTGTTTAACATATTTAATACATTATGTAAAGGTATAGGCTAAGTAATTTTAAATTTATAAAATTGTTTAAGTGAGATGTATAAATTGAATGTATATTTTTTATCTTTGAATTCCAACCTAGTAGAAAAATAAATCATGAGTAATTTCGATATAGTAATCATTGGATCGGGGCCCGGGGGGTATGTCTCAGCCATTCGTTGTGCACAATTAGGATTTAAAACCGCATTGGTAGAAAAATATTCCCATTTAGGAGGCACCTGTTTACATGTGGGATGTATTCCTTCCAAATCCTTGTTAGATGCTTCCGAGCTTTATGATAAAGCTTTACACCAATTTAAAGACTTTGGAATTGAAATTACTAAGCCAACGATTGATTTTAGCAGAATGATTCAACGGAAAAATGAAGTCGTTGAACAAATAGGTAAAGGAATCGATTATTTAATGGATAAAAATAAGATTACGGTTTTTCATGGTATGGGTACTTTTAAATCTCCCAATCAATTGGAAGTGAAAGATGAAAAAGGAAATATAAAAAACCTTGAAGCTCGATATTTCATCATAGCAACCGGTTCCAAACCTGCAAACCTTCCGTTTGCTCCCGCAGATAAAGAACGTTTGATCACTTCAACAGAGGCATTAAATCTAAAAGAAATTCCTAAGCATTTATTGGTTATCGGGGGAGGAGTTATCGGATTAGAACTAGGATCTGTATACAAAAGGTTGGGAGCAGAAGTGACCGTCATAGAATTTTTAGACCGGTTAATTCCTACAATGGATGGCGGTTTATCTAAGGAATTACTGAAAGTGTTAAAAAAACAAGGAATGAAATTTTCTTTATCCACTCAAGTTACCAAGATAGAACGTAAGGGAGATAAAATATTTATTCAAGCTGTGGAAAAGAACGGTAAGGAAATCATGTTTGAGGGTGATTATTGTTTAGTTGCTGTCGGAAGGAAACCCTATACTGAAAATCTTGGATGGGAAAAGGCAGGTATTGAATTGGATGATCAAGGAAGAATAAAAGTAAATGAACATTTGCAAACGAATATTCCGAATATTTATGCTATAGGAGATGTGGTTCGTGGACCTATGTTGGCACACAAGGCGGAAGAAGAAGGAGTTTTAGTTGCCGAACAGTTAGCAGGACAAAAACCTCATATAGATTATAATCTTATACCCGCTGTGGTATATACCTGGCCGGAAGTTGCAGGAGTAGGAAAAACAGAAGAACAATTGTTAGAGGAGGGGCGTAGTTACAAAATAGGACAATTTCCCATTCGTGCTTTAGGAAGGGCTCGAGCAAGTGGAGATACGGACGGATTTGTAAAAATATTGGCTGATGAGGCTACCGATGAAGTATTGGGAATTCATATGATAGCCGCTCGTGCCGCCGATTTAATTGCGGATGCCGTGACTTTATTAGAATATCGAGCATCTGCTGAAGATATCGCTAGAATGAGCCATGCACATCCTACGTATGCTGAAGCCATAAAAGAGGCTGCCTTGGAGGCTACCGAAAAAAGAGCAATTCACAGTTAAAATAGTTAGTTATAATATAACATTAGATTAAAAAACACTTTCAATATTTGAGAGTGTTTTTTTTATTTTTTATCAATTCAGATAAATAAAACAAATGATTTGAATAAAATCAGTAAAATAAAAAAAGAGATTTTAACACTAAAACCTCTTTAACTTTTATCTAAATTGAAATCCTTTATTTATTCAATAACTTTTCCAATAATTCATCTTTTTCTTTCAGCATGCGCTCATATAAAGCCTCCTTTTCGTTATAGAGTTCTACAATTTTATCTAAGGCGTTAAAATTACAATTGTAATTATATGAAAAAGGCGCTCCATTGTTATTTGTTACTGTGTCATTAAAAGTGTTGATATAATTAAAAGTTGCTTCGTCATTCATGTTTTTAATAGCATCAATCGGAACATTAAGAGTTTTGGCTACTTTTTTTAGTGTAGAATCATCGATAAATTCTTTTTGCTCAAGTTCAGAAACGGATTGTTGGGTAATATCCAAATCAATAGCGATCGCCTCTTGTTTAATACCTAACATTTCGCGCAATCGTTTGATATTTCTACCATGATGTGTTTTTTGAGGAGCAATATCTAATTTCATTATGTGTTACTATTTATTTATGTATACAAAAATACTAAAAATACGGCTAAAAATAATGTATTTGTGAAATACATCTCAATAATTGTATTATACAAGTAAATACTTGTAAAATACGATCTCAATAATGAGCTAATTTTGACAATATAATAACAAATGAGAATGACATATACTAAAGATTTTTGGCTTGATAAAGCGCGTCATTATTTACAATCTTCTCGTGGAACAGAGGATCTTGGATCGGGAGTTGCGTTTGAAAATTATGTGCAGTTGGGAGCTTTGCTTTACTCCATTATTCATATTTCACAAAAATCGTTGTTTTTTAGAGAAGAAAAATTAGAAGAAGAGGTGCGTACAGATATATATAATCTTTTGGATATAGCTAAAAAATTAATTCCACGTTCTGAATTGGAATTTTTGGATGAAATTAGAAAGGAAATAGCGTAATATCTAGTTATTGTTAGTTTTAAAAAACCGGAATGATTTTTAAAATTATTCCGGTTTGATATATGTAACTTTTTAAATGGAAAATTATTTATTTTTATAAAAATTATATACTACCTGAGAAATATCGGCAATCATTCGAGCATTGGTTTTATCATCTTCTTTGGAATCTTTAATAAATACTGCAATAGAATATTGTTTCCCATTGGGTAAATAAACAAAACCGATGTCATTATCGGCGGCTTTTAAGCCTTCCGGGTTTCGGGAAGAACTGCCGGATTTATGTCCAATTAAAACTTTTTTAGGTAAAAGAGCTTTTAACTTATCCGAACCTGGTTCAGATTCTGTCATTGCTTGGAATAAGAAATCTTTATAGTTTTTACAAAAGATATCTTTATTCATAAAAATATCCAATAAACGAGCAGCCTCCAACGGAGTCGTCCAATTTATATATTGGTTATTAAAATCTTTGCTCATTTCCTCTTCGGTTGCTTGAATGGAAAAATTTTTACTTCCTAGTGTACGTAAATACAGATCCGTCATTTTAGTACCGTTCATATAATAATATAAAGCATCAGAGGCGTTGTTGTCACTTTTCGAAACCGTATATATTATCAAATCGCCAATAGGAATAGTAAAATTACCTTCCGGGTACTCTTTTGCTAAAGGGCTGTAAGTATCTTTTTTTATGTCTGATTTTTTCAGATATAAATTGGATTCCAAAGAAAGTAAATTTTTGTTCATATAGTCCAACAAAGCAAGTGCTTGATGAAATTTAAAAACGCTCATCGCCGGATACTTTATATCGTTATTAACAGTTAACGTATCTTTTCCGTCAAAAATCACGGCCACACCCACAGTAGCTTTCTTATTTTTAGTAATGGAATGAATTTTTTTTTCTAAACTTTGCGTTTGCGCTTTTAGAATGCAAAAAGGCATTGAGAGAAAAAATAGTAATATAAAATATTTCATAAGATAAAGTTAAATGCTATTTTTTAAATAAAGAAATTATTTTTTATTTCATTAATAAAATCTATTTCTTAATCGCTTTCTTTTCTCTAATTAATTCATTTTTTTTATCTTTATATGTTCTCTCAAGTTCGTTTTTTTGAATTTTTATTTCATTTTTGCTTAATTGACGGTTATTCTCAATTCTTTCTTTATCTCTTTTATATCTTTCTTCTAATTGATCAATTTTAGCGTCTAATTCTTTTTTCTTTTTGTCGGCAAGCTCTGAGTGGCGATCGTATGCATGATCATGTGAGTTCGAGTAATTTAAATTATCTTGTTTTTGTTTAAGTGAAAGTTCACGTTTTTTTTGTGCTTTTTCATATCCGGATAAATTTTGATTTTTGCCTATCTCTTTATATTGTCTGCCGTATTCTTTATTCATTTCTTTTCTTTCGGATTGAGCAAAGGCAGATGTTGACAGCATTAATAGAAATGCTAAGGTTAAAAACTTGTTCATTATTATTTTGGTTTTATAAAATTAATTAACAAAGAAAACCAATCTAAAAATATGCCAGTTTTAAAAGCTTTTATGTGATTAATTACTAGTTACATAACTGTAATTTCGCGAATCATTTGATGATAAAATCCATTAAAGTTAAGATAAAAATTCTTCAATTTCATCAATAGATAAATTTTTCTGATCGCCTGTTTTTATATTTTTAAGTGTTACTGTATTCGTATTAATTTCATCTTCTCCATAAAAGGCTACAAAAGATATTTCCTTTTTTTCTGCGTAGGTGAATTGTTTTTGAAGTTTCGATTTTTCAGGATATAAATCACAAGCAATGTTTTTACTTCTAAGTTCTTTAATTAGTTTCAGTGCTTGAAGACATTCATTTTCACCGAAATTGAAAAAAAGAATTTGTTTTTGGTGTAACGTAGCCTCAGGGAAAAGATTAAGTTCTTCCATAACCAAATATATTCGGTCTAATCCGAAAGAAATACCTACTCCCGGCATGTTTTTAACGCCGAATATTTCGGTGAGATTGTCATATCGTCCACCTCCGCCAATTGATCCCATGGAGATATTTTTAGCTTTCACCTCATAAATAGTTCCGGTATAATAATCCAAACCTCGCGCTAGGGTCAGGTTGAAGACCATTTCCGCAGAGGTAAGTCCAATTTCTTTTACCCGATTGTAAATAAATTCCATCTCTTGAATACCTTCTTGCCCTATTTCAATATCTGTGAGTATATCTTTCAATTGCGAAATTTTTTCTTCAAAAGTTCCCGAAAGTTCAATAATCGGAATAAGTTTTTGTAAAGAATCTTGTCCAATGCCTTTAGTTGACATTTCTTCTAAAACTTTATCCAAACCAATTTTGTCCAATTTATCCAAAGCAACAGTAAAATCGATTAATTGATTTTCGATAGATGCATATTGAGCAATAGCTGCCAATAACTTTCGGTTGTTTATATGAATTTCAATTGGAATATGTAAATCCGAAAAAGCCGAATCATATAATAAAGTAAGATTTACTTCATGCCATAAACTCGCTGAACCGACAATATCGGCATCGCATTGATAAAATTCACGATAACGTCCTTTTTGAGGTCGATCTGCTCTCCAAACCGGTTGTATTTGGTATCTTTTGAAAGGTAGGGGAAGTTGCCCGTGATTCATGGCAACGTAACGCGCAAAAGGTACGGTAAGATCATACCGCAAAGCTTTTTCAGAAATGGAACCAATTATATTTTTTGAACTCCATTGAGACATATCCGGATTCTTTTTTTTCGCTTCAGCTAGAAAATCACCGCTGTTTAATATTTTAAAAATTAAACGGTCTCCCTCTTCTCCATATTTACCGGTTAATGTGTCTAAATTTTCAAAAGAGGGAGTTTCCAGCGGTTGAAAGCAAAATTTTTCAAAATTGGATTGTAACTTAGTAATTATGTATCTTCTCTTTTGTAATTCTTTAGCGGTAAAATCTCTTGTGCCTTTAGGAATTCCGGGTTTCATTTCTTTATGTCTTATTTTGAAAACAAAGGTATAGAAATGTTTTGATTTTTTTTTAGGTAAATAAGGTAAAAAAAGAGCATAAAACATATGCTCCTTTTTACATGTATGTTGAAATATAAAATTTTTACCTGAAAGGAGAGGTAAGAGGGATTTCGGAATCCGGTTGTTTCGTAATTCGGTTTCGTAAATCTCTACGCGTAATTTCAATTATCCAGGTCCAGAATGCATGTCCGAAAAATTCAGAGAAATGTTCTGCAAAAGGCTGATCCCACGGGGCAGGTACCGTTCCCAGTATTGGCATTATAATAATATGGAACATTATGAAAATAAATATTCCATAGGCAGTTCCCTGCCATAGTTTAATTTTAGGATAATATTCTGCAACTAAGCAATAGAATATTGCACAGATAATTGAGAAGGAGAAGTGAATAATAAAGCTCATGATCGGTCGCGGATAATCATTAAAATAATACATAAGATGGGAAAGGTCATGAGACATTCCCAGTTGTTCCAGGAGGTGTTGCGGCGGATTGGTCATATCTCTTTCGGGAGTACGGGGAGGAAAAGGAACTTCCCAACCGAATTTGATAAAACCTGAAATGATTCCTGAAATGATTCCTACCCATACGGCAACATTTTTCTTAGGATGTAAAGCATTTTTCATAAACAGAATTATATAAATGATTAATTAAAATAATAATGTAATTTTTTGATACTAATGTATGCTATCTAAATACATATGTTTAAAATTATTTTCAAAAAAAATGCCTAAAATTTTACATTTATTCAGTATAATACTAATTATATTACAATTTTATTCATGAAATTGATAGAAGGTTAAGCAATGTTTACTTATGTCTTTATTACCAAAAGATATATCAATTATTTAAAGAACTATAATTTTAGCTTAAATATAATCGGTGTGTATATGTGACCTGTTCACAGGGTTATATATTAAAGTATTGATAATATTAAATTTATTAAATTCGCATTCAAAATTGATTGTATAATGCATATTCCTGATATTCCGAGTTATTTTGCCTTAAAAGCGATTCACATTATTTTTATGGTAAGCTATTTTGCGGGGATTTTTTACTTAATACGTTTATTTGTTTATTTTATAGATACCAATGAAAAACCGGAGCTTGAGCGTGAGATTCTTAGAAAGCAATACATATATATGATTTCTCGTTTATGGGATATCATAACGGTTCCGGCAGGAATTATAATGCTTATTACCGGAACATTAATGATGATTAATACTCGCGGGGATATTACTTTTTACATTTTAAGAGAACCTTGGTTCCATATCAAACTGGTATTTGTTGGAGCATTGGCTCTATATCATTACTGGAGTTGGAGGTGTATTAGAAGAATAAAGGCCGGAAAATTCATTACAACTTCTATTAAGCTCCGTATGATGAATGAAGTTGCTACTATTATTTTATTTGCCGTAATATTTATAGTTATTTTCAAACAATATTTTATGGGAATGTGGCTAAGCTTATTGATCAGTTTTATTGTTCTAGTTCTTGTAATTATGTTAGTTGTAAAATTAGTTAACAGAAAAAAGAAAAAGTAAGAATCGTATGTTTTCAATTTTTAAAAAAGAACTTTGGGCATATTTTGGAACATTAGGCGCTTATATTGTTTCGGCTGCTTTATTGTTAATCTGTTCTTTATTTTTATGGTTTTTCGATAATGATTTTAATGTTTTCAATGTAGGATTGGCTACATTAAATAACTTTTTTATACTTGCTCCCTGGGTATTGATGTTCCTATTACCTGCCTTGACAATGAAAAGCATTGCGGAAGAAGAGCAAAACGGTACTTTGGTCTGGTTATTTTCTCAACCATTGTCTGTTTCATCTATTGTATTAGGTAAATATTGGGCGATTATAGTTCTAGTCTTATTTTCTTTACTTCCTACTTTTACCTATGTTTATACGATTAATAATTTAAGTTTACCGAAAGGAAATATAGATTCAGGAATCATTGTTAGCGGATATATCGGATTACTCTTTTTGTCTATGACCTTTGCTTCAATTGGTATTTTTTGTTCTTCTTTAGTAAAAAATCAGGTATTAGCGTTTGTAACGGGTGTCTTTTTTTGTTTTATTTGTTTTTATGGATTTGAAAATTTGGCATCGTATAATCTGCTAGGAAATTTAGATTATACCCTTCAAAAAATAGGATTTTTTCAACATTATACCAGTTTTACCAAAGGGATTGTAGATACAAGAGATATAGGTTATTTTATCTTTGTAATAGTTGTTTTTCTTTTATTATCGATTCGAATAATCAACAGCAAAAAGTAATGAGATATTTAAAAAAGATAAATATTAGCTTAGTAATCCTACTTATTGCAGGACTTATATTAACTAGTGGTTTTTTTTATAAAAGGTTTGACTTAACTTCGGATAAACGATATACGTTAACTGAAAGTACTCGTCAAGTATTAAAAAAAATTGATGAGCCGATGCAGATTGATGTATATTTAGAAGGAGATTTTCCTGCAGATTTTAAACAACTGCAGTCTGAAACTCTCAGTCTGCTAGATGAATTTAAAAGGTTAAATTCCAATATTAATTTTCAATTAATTGATCCAATAAAGGAAAAATTATCACAAGAGACATTAGAAGCTATGGGTATGGCTCCTTCGGCTTTGCGGGTTGAAAAAGATGGAGCATCATCTCAACTAATTTTATTTCCTTATGCAACTATAAAATATAAAGGCAATGGGCAAACAGTACCGTTAATAATTTCTCAGGCAGGAATAACAGGAGATGAGCAAATGGCTAAATCTATCGAAAATCTGGAATACGGTTTTATCAGTGCTATTGATAAGTTATCCAATAAACGTTTGAAAAGTGTGGGCATTTTAGTAAATCAAAAAGAACTGAACCGATTGGAAATGTTCAGCCTGGCTAACAGGATTCATCAAAGTTATAATTTCGGACCTATTTTTCCTAAAGATAGTCAGACCTTGTCACTTCAGGATTTACCAATACTTAAGAAATTTGACGCCATACTGATTGCCAAACCAAGAAAGGCTTTTACTGATAAGGAAAAATTAACGATTGACCAATATATCATGAGTGGAGGTAAAACACTATGGGCAATTGATCAAGTTAATGCCGAAATGGATACTTTGCTTAAGTCCAGTAAAATACTGGCTTATCCGTATGATCTTAATCTAACTGATTTATTATTTTCATACGGAGTAAGGATAAATTCCGGAATTGTTAAGGATATAAAAAATCCTACCTATATAAATTTACAGGTTGGAGAAATACAAGGGAATGCACAAAATGCAAGAGTACCTTGGGTATATTTTCCTATGGGATTTTCCTTGAATAATCATCCGATAACCAAAAATATTAATCCGGTATCCTTTCAGTTTCCTACTTCCATAGATACCTTAGATACTCCCGGAGTTAAAAAAACAATTCTCTATCAAAGTTCTTCCTATACCACGCTTCAAGGAGTACCCTCCTATATATCACTTGAAGAAGCAAAGTTATTTGAAAGAAACAACGTAAATTGGAACGAATACAATAAAGGGCCTAAAATATTGGCAGTTTTGCTTGAAGGTAAATTTACCTCTGCATACAAGGATAGGATAGAGTCTAGTGGAATTAAAAATTTTGTGGACCGGTCAAACGATAATAAGATGATTGTTATATCCGATGGAGACTTAGCAAGAAATCAGGTGATAAAAGGTCAGCCCTTGCCTTTAGGTTTTGATTATTCAACAGGTATTACTTATGGAAACGAAGAATTTTTAATAAACGCCCTAGACTATTTATTAGATGATCATGGTTTAATGCTTTTAAGAAACAGGACGGTACAAATGAGAATGTTGAATAAGCCTCTAATTGTTCAGGAAAAATCGTATTGGCAATGGTTAAATTTAGGGGTTCCTATCGTTTTAGTCAGTATCGTAGGAGGTTCGTTTATATTTGTAAGAAGAAAAAAGTTTAGTAAAAAATAATTATGGCTGTATTATATTTACTTCCTGCCTATTTAGGTGAAACCTCACCCAAAGATATATTTTCTCCGAGAGAAATCGAATTATTACATACGTTAAAATTTTTTGTTGCTGAAAATCAAAAATCGGCCAGAAAATTTATTAAATTTTTATGTCCGGAAATAACTCAAAGCGAATTAAGTGTTTCAATATTAGATAAAAGAACCACGGAAGAGGAATTGGAATATCTTTCACAGCCTTTGAAAAACGGGGAGGATGTTGGATTAATTTCAGAAGCGGGATTACCTTGCATAGCAGATCCGGGTAATATTTTAGTTTCTTGGTGTCACAAACACGATATTCGAGTAGTTCCTATTACAGGTCCTTCTTCCATTATATTGGCGTTAATAGCCAGTGGCTTGAATGGTCAAAATTTTGCTTTTAACGGTTATCTTCCCATAGATTCTAATGTAAGGAAAAAGACAATAGTAAATCTTGAAAAGGTTAGCAGAAATCAAGGATCTGCACAAATATTTATGGAAACTCCGTATCGAAATCAAGCGTTATTTGATGACTTGATTAAATACTTAAATCCAAAAACTTCTTTATGTATTGCCACGAATGTTACTCTTCCCAATGAATCTATTAAAACTTTATATTGCAAAGATTGGAAAGCTAAAAAACCAAATTTTCACAAAGAACCCACCATTTTTATAGTACAAGCTTAAATTTTATTTTACACTTTAGCGTGTTTATCTATCTAAAATTGAGGGGTAATAAAAAACGTACTATTTACACTATAAAATAATTTTATTGATAAAACCCTTTATAGAACCATAATTAGATTATTTTTGCATCAAGAAAGTAAGAGATATCTTTAAAAAGATTTTTAATGATCTTTCAAGACATGATTACATTAAATGTAATCGCTTTCTCATTTTTTTGTGGTTTTAGTTTGAGGTCGCTTATGCGACCTTTTTTTATTTAAAACAAAACAGATGTTTTGAGTTGCCAACTATTCTAAAGAATAACCGATAAATTTTTTTGTCAATAAATGAGTTTGATCTTTCTTAAAAACTTTTTTTCTCAACCGGGTAACGGGCAGTAATCCATTTTCATCACTAAGTATAAAAAATTCATCTGCAGATTGAGCTTCGAAAGGAGATATTGGTGCTTCTTTAAAGATGTAATTTGTTTTTTCTCGTAGAAAAAGGATGTAATTTTTCTTTAAAACAGATTGGATGGCACCTTCCGTAATGGGAGGGGAAACTATCATATTATCTTGAATTAAAAATATATTACCTAATACAGATCTAGCTATTCTTTTTTCACTATTCAGCAAAATAACGTCCTGTAACTCATTTTCTCTTGCATATTGTTCTGCTATGCTGTTAAGAGGCTGATAAATTAATAAATCAGACAATAAATTGGGATATATAAGAATTTCTTTATAAACATCAACTTCATTTTCAGTAGTTACAAAGAAATTTTTATAGGATAAAATTTGTATTATAAATGAAGGGGGATGATTTTGGATATTTCTATAGATTGTTATTTTTACTCTACCTTCTGTAGTATTTAATTTCTCAGAGAGTATTTTAATTTGATCTTCAAATAATTCCGGAGTAAAAGCTAGAGGTATATCTATCCTCATTTTTCTCATGGATGCCATCAATTGGAAATATACATATTCCCAATAAAGGAGTTTATTTTGAAATAGCCAACAGAAACCATTTACAAAATCCCCGGAAAAATAATTGTTTTCAGTGTAATTGATTACTAATTGATTTTCTTCAATACATTTTTGATTGAAAATTATTTTCATACTAAATCATTAGTATTTTTTGTGTTAGTGGTTTTTTTATTGGCCCTAATACGGGAGTAATTATTATGTTAAGAACCTATAATCTTTTTTAGGTCTTCAATTAAATTTTCCCAATATAATTTAGAGTGTTCTAAGTCGCTTTCTTCGGCAAAATCAGTAATTACAAGAGCTACGTCACTGGTTACATCATCAACATGTATGGCAAGTTCCCAAAAATATTTGGTTCCTTCATCTTCTTCCCATCTGAAACGCACAAAAGATTCTTCTTTATATCGTATTAAGTTGGCTGATTCTTCTTGATCTCCCCATACAAAAGTAAATTTATCTCCTCTTTCAATTACGTCATCTGCTAACCATTCACTCATACCTGAAGAAGTTCCAATATATTCAAATAAAAGAGTGGTGGAACATTTCATAGCAAATTCTAATTGGTATTTTATCTTATTCATATTAATATTTAGATTTCAAGTTGCAATATATAAATTTGTTCTATATTTTAAAAATTATATTACTAAAGCAAAAGTTTTGATTTTATAATCTGGCATATGAGTTTTGATAGTAATAATAGACGTTTACATAATAAATAAGAAAAAATAAAACAAATTTATGTTGCATAAATAAAATATTATAATTTCATTAACAGTTTTTAGGTTTTTTTAAAAATTTATGTATACATTTGCTCATTAAGAAAGTTTTATAAGTTTAAAGAATTTAAATGTATTGAATAGATTTTTACTTTAGTTAAATATCAAATATCATAAGTAATGATAAAAAGAACTGACTGTGAATTAGTTCATTCTTATATTAATGGTAATGAAAATGCTCTTAAAATATTATTGAATAGGCATAAGTTAAGGATATATAATTATATTAATCGAAAGGTAAATAATCCTGAGCTTGCAGAAGATCTATTTCAAGATGTTTTTATAAAGGTTATTTTAACTTTAAAGGAGAAAAAATATAATGAAGAAGGCAAATTTTTACCTTGGGTTTTGAGAATTTCACATAACTTAATTATTGATCATTTTAGAGTTTCGAATAAAACCAAATTTATTAATGAATCGAGTGGACCGAACGAAGAATATAATATATTTGATTTTGTTACGGTTTCGGAACAATCCATTGAAGAATTGATTATTAATGAGCAAATTAACCTGGATCTTAAAAGGCTTATAAATGAACTTTCTGAAGATCAAAAAGAAGTTTTAGAATTACGCTTTTATAAAGGTTTAAGCTTCAAAGAAATTGCAGAAGAAACAAATGTCGGAATTAATACTGCATTAGGTAGAATGAGATATGCAATTTTAAATCTAAGAAAACTAATTGAGACCAAAAATTTAACATTCATTTACAATAATAAAATTTAATGTAATATCGTTATCAATACTATAATAACTAGTAAAGAACAATATTCAATGTACAAAAAATCTATTAATTTGTCAAATGAAAGGAGAGGTCCTTCCAATTATACTATAAATTTAATTTTAAACTTTTCTAAAAGTATAAAAATTATTGAATTAAGTAAAATTAAACATTCAATAATTTATTGCAACTAAAAGCAGCTGGTAGATATATATAATTTTTAAAATTATATATATCTATTAGTTTTTTACATTAATTTTCTGAAATATCTTTATTTTTTTGGAAAAATAACTTAACTACTACAGGGGCGGTGGTTACTATAACCATTACTAATACTATAGTTTCAATATGACGTTTCAAATCGAAATTAAATTCATTAAGGAATATTTGGTAAAGGTAATGTCCTGCAAATAATAAGGAAAAAGACCAAGCCGTTGATCCTAAAACATTATAAAATAAGTATTTACCCTTATTCATTTGAACAATTCCGGCAATTATAGGTGCAAATGTTCTTAAAATAGGTAAAAACCGAGCAAGAATAATTGCTCTTCCCCCATGTTTTTCATAAAATTCTTTTGCTTGGAAAAGATATTTTTTTTTGAATAAAAAGGTATCTTTTTTATTATAAAGATAAGTTCCGCTTTTTTTTCCAAACCAATAACCTATTTCGTTGCCAATTATACCGGCAATTGAAATTAAGCACGATAATAAAAAAACACTTAAAAAATCTGATTCAATATAAAAAATTTCTCGTATTAATTCCTTACTGTATATACCTGAGAGGAATAATAAACTATCTCCGGGAAGGAAAAATCCGGCAAAGAGACCAGTTTCAGCAAAAACTATAAATAAAACTAAATAAATACCGCCTAACTTTATATAAAACTCCGGATTAACTAATTGGCCCCAACTAAAATCATTCATAGGAACAAAGAAAAATTAAATATTAACAGGTGCAAAGATATTAATATTTAATTAAGAAAAATATTGTTATAGGAGTTCGATGATGTGTTAAAAAAATTAACATATTTATAGTTAATGGCTACCCAAAGAAATAATAGGTAATAAAAATTGCCGTAATTACGCCTAATAAATCGGTCAGCAAACCTGCAGTAAGAGAATATCTAATTCTTTTAATACCTACACTTCCAAAATAAAGAGCAACTATATAGAAAGTAGTATCTGCACTTCCCTGAAATATACAGGTAAGTCTTCCTACAAAAGAATCAGCACCATAATTTTGCATGGCCTCAATCATTAATGCACGGCTACCACTCCCACTAAGGGGCTTCATTAAAGCAGTAGGTAGTGCAGGTAAAAAATCAGTATTGATATGTAACGAGGATAAGCAATAAGAAATAGAATTAATTAGATAATCCATTATACCGCTGGTTCTCAATAAACTGATAGCAGCTAACATGGCTACTAAATAAGGAATTATTTTTACAGATACTCCGAAACCTTCTTTAGCACCATCAATAAAACTATCAAAAACATTTATTTTTTTTATAAAAGCGCCTGTAATAAATACAACGGGAATTAGTAATAAAAGTACGTTGCTAATCACTCGAGAGGCTGTACCACGCTCAAAATTTATATATTCTTGGTTAGTTTTACGGATCAACTCAGGAGTTATTTTTTTATCTTTTATGTTAATCTCCTTCTGAAATGAATCAGGATATAATTTAACGAAATCTTCTGTAGTTACATTTTCACCGGATACAGTTTGAGGGGTGATGTGAGATACGTACTCGACAGCATATTTTGTCCGAGAATCTGTGGAATATTTTATGAAATAGGAAAGCCCAAAAATCATTACTAGAGCCCCTAGTAGACCGATCAATATTTGGCGACTAAATAAGTTTAAGCGTTGTTTAATCCCTACTATAATTATACCGAATAAAGTTGTGCAAAAAGTTCCCACAATACATGGTACGAATATATCGGTAGGATCTTGTGCACCATTTAAATAACGGTAGAGCATAATGGATGTTGGGATTAATGTTAGTCCCGAGGTATGCAAAACTAAAAACATGATCTGTGCATCCGTTGCAGTATCTTTTTTAGTATTCAGTGTTTGCAAACTGTCCATTGCTTTTAATCCTAAAGGAGTGGCGGCATTATCCAGTCCAAGAAGATTGGCACTAAAATTCATCATCATATTTCCTATTGCAGGATGACCTTTGGGAATGGAAGGAAATAATTTGGAAAAAAAAGGAGAAACCAGTTTAGAGAGAAAACGTATAGCACCTGCATTTTCACCAATTTTCATAATTCCTAACCAGAAAGTCATCATTCCAGCCAAAGGCAAAGCAATATCCATTACTGCAACTTTGGTAGTACTAAACAACCCGTCAACCATATGTTTAAAGATTACCGTATCTCCTAAAAACAGGAACTTAAGAATTCCTACAAAAAAAGATAAGATAATAAAGGCAATCCAAATATAATTAAGGGTCATTTATTTGAGAGGATTATAAATTTTTAGGTAATGGATTAAAAAAAGAAAAGCTAATAATTATTAGCTTTTTCTTTATATTTTATTTAACTTCTTTATTCATTAACATGTCAACACAATGTGAAATGGTATTTTTTAAATCTTTTCTATGTGCGATAATGTCTATAAAGCCTTTTTCTAAAAGGAATTCAGAAGATTGGAAACCAGGAGGTAAATCTTTTCCGATTGTTTCTTTAATTACTCTTGGTCCTGCAAATCCGATTAATGCGCCGGGTTCAGCAATTATAATATCACCGGTAGAACCATATGAAGCGGTTATTCCTCCAAAGGTTGGATCGGTTAGTACAGATATATAAGGAAGTCCGGCATCACTTAATTGAGCTAATTTAGCTTCAACCTTTGCCAATTGCATCAAAGATAGTCCTGCTTCTTGCATTCTAGCACCTCCGGATTGACTTATAATTACATATGGTAATTTATTTTTAATACAGTAATCGATGGCTCTTCTAATTTTTTCTCCAACCGCAGATCCCACAGATCCTCCGATGAAACTAAAGTCCATACAAGAAATATAAATTTCTTTTCCATTTACTTTACCTACCGCATTTCTTATGGCTTCAGTTAATTTAGTTTTAGATTGTGCTTCTTTTAATCGATCTTTATACGGTTTGGAATCGACGAAATTTAATGAATCTTTGCTGTGAACTTTTACATCAAGTTCTTTAAATTTACCATTATCAAATAAAATCTGGAAATATTGGGAACTACCAATTCTAACATGAAAATCATCTTCCGGACTTACATAGAAATTAGCTGTTAATTGATCAGTTTCAATAATTTTCCCGGATGGAGTTTTATAGTATAATCCCTCAGGAACCTCCCTCTTTTCGCTAATGTCAGTACTTATGTTTTTTTTCTGTCTAGTAAACCATCTCATATATTCTGTTTTACATTTAGATTGTAAATATAGGAAAAAATTGTACAAACGGAATTTTATGTTAAAAAATCCTTAATAGGATTAATCAATCGTGTTTATGACTACCGTGTCTTTGCATTTAGTAAATGTAACTTTTAAGCTTTCATAATGAAGGACATAATGAGGACAAGGCAATGCTTGAGCATTACTCATCTTAAAATTTATTTTACCTTTACTAAGAACTGTATCTTTTATATAATTGAGAGATATTTTTTTTAGTTTAAGACTTTCCAGACTTTGATTAGAAAATTTTAAAGGTTTGGTTTGTATTTCAGCTAAAACCCTGTCATTGGGCAAATATGACCAAGAAAATACCTTATTACCAAATACAAATAATATAAATACAAAACCCATAAAAAAACCCGTAAGATAGAGTCTTAATCTTTTAGAAAATGACATGCTTAAATAATTAGTAAATGAATGTCTTGATATGGCAGATCGTACCAAGAAGCTATCTGTCTATTAGTAATTCTGCCTTTGTACATATAAATGCCCTGACAAATTCCACGGTTTTTTCTAAACATAGCTTCAAATCCTCCTTGATTGTTCAGATTAAGAAAATAACTTAAAAAAAAATTACTTAAAGCTTTTGAAGCGGTTCTTGCAAATTTAGAAGTGATGTTGGGAACACAATAATGTAGGACTTCATGTTTAATAAAAGCTTCATTTTTAGCATTTATTTCTGAGGTTTCAAAAACTCCTCCGTTATCAATGCTTATATCAATGACAACAGATCCCGGTTTCATTCTTTTAACAGTATTTTCAGGTACAATAATCGGCGCCCTAAGTTCTCCCTTTAAACATCCAATGGCAACATCGCAGCGAATTAACGCTTTGCTGAGCTCTTTCGGGTCTATCGTAGATGTATACAACCGTCGTCCCAGTAATTCTTGAAATCTTCTAAGTCGAGTAAGAGAATTGTCAAACACTTTTACGGTGGCTCCTAACCCTAATGCCGAACGCGCGGCGCTTTCTCCCACATTTCCTGCTCCTATAATTACTACGTTGGATGGTCTAACGCCGGTTATACCTCCTAGTAAAAGTCCATTTCCCCCATGAGTTGAAGATAATAATTCAGCGGCGATAAGTATGCTGGAAACTCCTGCTATTTCACCAATAAGTCGTACAATGGATAATTCATTATGGCTGTCTCGTATATATTCGAATCCTAAAGCCGTAATCTTTTTTTTAGAAAGTTCTTCGAAATATTCTTTGCATTGAGTATTTATTTGTACAGCAGAAATCAAATAGGAACTTGGCTGCAAGTGCTTTATCTGATCTATGGATAAAGGTTCAACTTTTAAAATGATGGGTTGAGACAGAACCTCTTTAGGGTCGTATGAAATTTTTGCCCCTGCTTCGCAATATAAAGCATCGGAATAATGAGCCCCTAAACCGGCTCCACTTTCCATTATGATTTCAATACCATTAGAGCTTAGAACCGATACAGCATCGGGAGTGAGAGCAATCCTGCTTTCAATCAAATGATCTTCTTTAGGAATACCAATACTGCATTTTCCTCCTTTTTTTATCACTTCAATTCGTTCCTCCAGGGGAATCAGCTCTTCTTCGGAAAAAGGTGTATAAATACCCATATTAGTTAAATGTTAAGTGCCTGGTTTGATCCATCAAATTTAATAAAATTTTATGATGTTCAGGTAATTCATTTTCACATATATCCGGCCATTCTATAAAACAATAATTATCGGAATCTATGTATTCATAAAAACCAATATTTATTAATTCTTCCATATATTTAATTCGATATAAATCAAAATGATAAATTCTACCAGCAGGGCATAGGTATTCATTTACTAATGAAAAAGTAGGACTTGTTATCGTATCCGGACATTCAAGTGTTTTGCATAAATATTTGACTAAAGTGGTTTTTCCGGCACCTAGATTTCCCTTAAGTGTAAAAATTTTATATTTTGAATTTGAAATTATTTCTTTAGCAACATCTTCTAAGTCTGAAAATGTATTAATAACAAAATCCATATAATTTATTTTTTAAAAAGATTATAAGAATAGTAACTGCAAAAATAAGTAAATAAATATTTTTATATTTGTTATTTAGAATTCTTCAAAAAAAGAAGTATGAAGCTAAGTTATAAATCACTTTCCATATTTATTGGAATTGGGTATTTTATAATAGGAATATTAATTATTGTTTATAAAAAGTTTTTTATTGAATTAGAACCGGAATATTCTTGGATTTTAGGGGGATTATTAATAGTTTACGGTTTTTTTAGAGCTTATCGAGCGACTAAATATATTAGACAAAATGAACAATAGATTAATAATCAGATCCATAGTGTTTTTAGCTTTTTTAATTATATGTATTTCGTGCCAAGAAGATATAAAAAAGAAACAAGCGTATAGGCAAGGGAAAATAACTTTAGCTATTGATCCTTCACTAATGAATTTAGGCTCTGCCTTAGTTGAAGTTTTTCAATCCTCTTATCCCGAAACAAAAATTTTATTCAAGCCGGAAGTTGAAGATTTAGTGATCGCTGATCTTTTGAATGGTAAGGTTCCCATAGCAATGACTACCAGGGATTTATTTGCAGAAGAAGCCGGAATTTTATACAATCATACCAACGTTACTTATATTTCAACACAAATAGCGTGTGATGCAACCATTTTTGTTGTGTCAAAAGAAAGTTCCATTAAAGAAATTGACCAAACTTCTTTAAAATCAAATATTATTTCAAATGATAGTAAATTTGTATTTGATGGAGGAAATTCAAGTAATTTTAATAATTTAAAAAAAAAATTAGGGTTTAAACTGACTAAAAATCAAAAAATTAACTCCTTTTCAAATGGAAAAGAGGTAATCCAATTTATTAGTAAAAATAGCACTCATATAGGAATTATTGGTTTGGATGTATTAAGTGAAGAAAATAATAATGAAGTGAAGGAGTTCCTTTCAAAAGTGAGAATATTGCCTATAAAAAGAGCGGATGGTAAATTAATAGATCCGACGGTGCCTAATTTGCGTGAAGGTATATACCCTTTCACCAAAAGAGTTTTTCTATTAAATGCTGAAAACAGTTTTAAAATAGGGAGCAGTTTTTCAAGATTTTGTGGCTCTCAGAGAGGACAGCTTATTGTTAAAAGGGCAGGACTTCAACCCTATTATTTGTATGAAAGAAGGATTGAACTTCATGGAAGATAAATTTTAAAAAATAGTTTAAAAAATAAATAATTTTAATACTATTAGAATACAAATAATAGTTAAAAATAAAATAAAAAGAAAAATAAATAAAAATTTAGAATGAATTACGCGAAAAAAGAAATAGGTGCAACATTTGTAATCTCTGCTTTGATGTTATCAGGATTTATGAATGCACAAAGTATTCAAGAAGGTATTAAGTATTTAGGAAGCGATCAATATAGCAAAGCCCAAAATACTTTTGAAAAATTAGCAGCTCAATCACCATCGTCAGACAATTATTATTATTTAGGAGCATATTATTTAACAATTTCTAAACCTGATCTAGAAATGGCTTCACAATATTTTAATAAAGGTTTGGCTTTAGATCCAAAATCTGATTTAAACAAAATCGGATTGGCGACAATAAAATTATATCAAGGAAAAAAATCGGAAGTAAATGCAGATTTTGAATCCATCGCCAAAGGATCTAAGTACAAAAATGCGGATGTATTATTTCAAATATCAAAAGCCTATCAATTATTTACCAATAAGCCGGAAAGTACAGATTATGATAAAAGTATCGAATATGGCCAAAAGCTATTAGACTTGGTTAAAAATAAAGATAAGTCCGAATACTATATAGTTTTAGGAAATGCCTATTTTGAAAAAAAAGATCCGGGTAAGGCGGTTTCCAATTATACCAAAGCCTTAGGAATTGCCGAAGATAAATCCATACCTTATGCATTAATAGGAAACATATGGGGGCGAACCAATGGACAAGGAAAATTAGCTGCAGAAAATTTTGACAAGGCCATAGCAGCTAATCCTAATTATCCATTAACATACAAATATTTGTCAGACTTTAATGTGAGAAGCGGTAATTATAATGAAGCATTTAAAAACTTACAAAAATATATTTCTTTGTCAGGGAACAACGATGCCGAGACTCAATTTGAATTAGCTAAAGTTTCCTATTTTATTAAAGATTATGCAAAGTCTTTAGATTTACTGACTAAAAATTGGAATGATATATCCGATCCGTTAAAATTTAAGCTAAAAGCATTGGATTTAATTGAAAATTCTGATTTTTCCGAAGCCTATAAAAATATAAATCAATACTTACAAACTATTCCTGAATCAAAAAGAGAAGGTTCAGATTATGGAGTTTTAGGAAAAATACAATCCTCATTACTTAAAACTGCAAGCGGTCAAGAAAAAGAGGAATTAACCAAAACCGCGATATTGAATTTAACCAAAGCCATCGGTCAAGGAGATAAAACCTATGATTATCAATCTATTCTTTTATCCTTACAACCGGGAGCTAAAACAGAAGTATCTATAACTAATCATAAAATTGAGGCTTTGAAAAAATCGGTTGCCGCTGATGCTAACGATACAACTTCTTGGTATAATTTAGCTTTAGAACAATACGAGGCTAAAGATTATTTAGGCTCTGTTGCATCATGGGACCAATTGATTTCTCTAATTCCTACCTGGGAAGTAGCTTATGCCGGAAAAGGTATGGCATTATATGCTTATGATTCGAGTGATAAAAGCGGTCTTACAGCTCAAGCCTTCCAAAAATATATTGATATGGTTGAACCGAAGAAAGAATATTCAGCCAATGAAAAAGCATATTTAGCTATTGCCTATACATTTTTCGCTTATAAAGAATATCATGAAGGAAATAAAGATAAAGCAGAAACTTATTTGAACAAAACATTATCTGTGGATCCTCAAAATGCAGATGCTTTAAATCTACAAAAACTTTTACAATAATTTTTACAATTAATAAGATTAAACAGCTATTTCATTTAAATGGAATAGCTTTTTTTATTGCTAAACTTTATAAGTTGTAAAGTTCAAAAAAATAAAAATATAAGATTAGAATTAATATCTGAAAGGTAGAAATTGATTTCCTGGTTAGGCTTTAAAATTGACGAATATGAATTAATATTTAATTAAAAAATTCTAACTCAATCTGAGTTAGAATTTAAATATTTTAAAATTATACTAGATTATACTAGTTATAATTGAGTGATTTTCTCGTAATTATCTTCAGGTAAATTCCATGAACAGGATGTAGCCTTGTCATTTAAGATGGCTATTTTTCTATTTTCAATATCAAAAATTCTAACACCTTTTAAAGAAGTTTGAGGAGTGTGATAGATATGTAAGCTAACAGATATTTCCGAAGAATTATTAACTACCGAATGAATACCTCCTAAATCTTCAGGAAAAATAGCACCTTCAGGAGCTACGCCTTCTCCTTCGTATACTATGAAATTTTTATCTTCAATGTAACTAACTTCTGTAAGATTTCCTTTTAAAACTTTTATTAATCCGTCATAGTTTAAGTGGTCATGAATGGCAGTTTTATTATTTATCCCCCAAAGCATTAAAATTGCACAGCATTTATTAGCATAAATAGGTAAACGAACATAACTGCCTTCCGGAACATTTACTTTATTAATAGAAAAAGCTGCATCGTAATCATTAAAATTATATTTAAATAATTCTGATGCAACTTGTTCGTAATCAGAATTACTTAATTTTAGATTTTCAATACTGCTAAGTAATTCTTGACTTTTATTTTTAAATATCGTTTCCATAATCATTTATTTATTTTGATTTTAAACAAAGATAATAAATATGAATTTAATATCATCCAATCCCTATAGATTTAGTGGTAAATAAAATCATTTTTTTTATTCATTTTTTTAAATTGACTTATAATAGAATGTATGGGTTCTAAATTCAACATATTTTAATTGAAAAAGGCTATCTAAAAAGATAGCCTCATAAATGTTATTTCAAAATATTTTTATGAAATTAATTCAACTGTTTTATTTTCATTGGTAACAGTAACAGTAATCAATGAATGTTTAGAAAGCGATTTCATGGCTTTGTCCCATTTTTTTCCACTTAGTCCGGCCAGAGATTTTAATTCATTTAATTCCATAGAAGAATTATTATCTTGTAATAATTTGATGATAATCTTTTCTTCCTCAGAATGTTCAATAGAAAATGCTTTTTGCTCGGGTTTCATTTGCGGGAAAAATAATACTTCTTGTATAGACGGATTATTAGTAAGGAACATGATTAATCGATCCATTCCTATACCTAAACCTGCAGTAGGAGGCATACCGAACTCCAATGCACGTAAAAAATCCTGATCAATAAACATCGCTTCATCATCTCCTTTTTCAGACAATTTTAATTGTTCTTCAAAACGTTCTCTTTGATCTATGGGATCATTTAATTCTGAATAAGAATTAGCAATTTCTTTTCCGCAAACCATTAATTCAAAACGTTCGGTTAATTCAGGATTATCTCGGTGCTGTTTAGTTAATGGAGACATTTCTTTGGGATAATCAGTAATAAAGGTTGGTTGTATAAAATTACCTTCACATTTTTCTCCGAATATTTCATCTATGATTTTTCCTTTACCCATAGTTTCATCAACTTCAACACCCATTTCTTTTGCTGCATTTCTCAATTCCTCCTCAGATTTTCCTGTTATATCAAAACCCGTAAATTTTTTAATGGCGTCAGTCATAGAAATTCGGGCATAAGGAGCTTTAAAATCAATTTCATGCTCTCCAAATATTGCTCGGGTTGTTCCGTTTACTGCTAGGGCGCAATGTTCCAATAATTGTTCAGTAAACTTCATCATCCAATTATAATCCTTATAAGCAACGTAAATTTCCATTGCAGTAAATTCAGGATTATGCGTTCTGTCCATTCCTTCATTTCTAAAGTTTTTAGAGAATTCGTAAACACCTTCAAAACCGGCAACAATAAGACGTTTTAAATATAACTCATTTGCAATTCGTAAATACAAAGGAATATTTAAGGCGTTATGATGGGTTATAAACGGTCGAGCCGCAGCTCCACCGGGAATGGATTGAAGTATAGGGGTTTCAACCTCAAAATATCCTTTATCATTAAAAAAGGATCTCATAGCATTAAACAGACGAGTCCGTTTAATAAAAATTTCTTTTATATGAGGATTGACTACTAAGTCAACATATCTCATTCTATATCTTAATTCAGGATCATTAAATGCATCATGGACTTTTCCTTCTTCATCAACTTTAGGTAGAGGAAGCGGTCTCAATACCTTTGAAAGAAGTTTAAAATCGTTAACCATTACGGTTTTTTCGCCCATTTTAGTGACAAATAATTCTCCTTCAACTCCTATAAAATCACCTAAATCGAGCAATTTTTTATAAAAATCGTTATATTTAAATTTATCATCGTCGGGACAAATTACATCTCTGTTAAAATACAGCTGAATACGCCCGGTGGTGTCTTGCAGCTCAGAAAAACCCGCTTTTCCCTGAATACGATTAGACATAAGTCTTCCGGCAATCACAACCTTCTCTCCTTCTTTAAATTGATCTTTTATTTCTTGGGCAGTATGCGTAACTTTATATTCTGCAGCGGGATATGGATCGATACCCGCATCCTTAAGTTTTTGTAATTTTTCTCTTCGAATTAGTTCTTGTTCTGAAAGTTGCATAATAACAATTTTATCGTGCAAATTTAGTAATAATCTGTAAGTCCTTTAAAATGTTTACCGTATTTATTTACTATTCTTTTTAAAAATTCTTCACGATATCTTATACATCTTAAGAAAAATTTAAAAATTGATAATTTTAATGTTATACATTTTGATTTTTTTGAGGAAATATTAGTTCTATAAAAAAAGGTAGACAATGAGCGTCTACCTTTACTAATATATTACTAAGAAAAATTACCTTACAAATGCAATTTCAGTAACCGGGCTTCCGGTCAATGGGTCTAATATTCCATTCGCTATATAACCGTTAGCATCTTTAATAGTTATATTTTTAACATAACTAATTTTAGATATATTGAAGAAATTGATTTTTCTGAAAGGAATACACATGTTGAATTTAAATGAGTTAGAAGTTACATTATATGGCAACACTTTAACTGTTTTATTGGACTCAAGAAGAGTACCATTATCAGCATATACATCATAAGTTATCTCTAAATCACCGGAAATTGTTTTACCTGGTAAGCTGTATTTATAATCCAATAACACATCATATCCAAAAGAGGTCAAACCGCTACATGGTACAATGGTAGCTTTACCCACTTTAAAATTTGAAAAAGAAACAGAATTAATATATTCTCCTTTTTTCCATATATTTATAGATTTTTTGAAAATATCGGTGGTATAGGCAGGTAAGCCTAAACTTGAAAAAGTGAATGCCGCAGAAGTATAGACTGTTCCTTGTGAAAAACTTTTAGAATCACCTGAAGAAGTTCCATTACCTATATTAGAAGTTTTAAGTCCTACAGTTATTTTACCTTTAACATCAATTAATTTAGATTGGAAAACTTGAACTTGAGGTATGATGATAAATTTCATGTCGGTTAAAACTTCTCCGTATAAATTATTAGTAAATCCGTCTATTTTTTGAATTCCATTTTCATAGATATAATCCGGATTATTATCAAGTGTAAATTTAACACCTAATTTTATATTACCTTCGGCTTTAAAGCTCACGCTAGATCCTCTGTAAACGTTTGCTTCAATTTCAGTTGGAAAATTAATTTGGTTTACACTAATTTTAACCGGAACGTCTCCTAAATATTTGCCTGTAGGAATTTTTATTTCTACACTATATTTTTTTAAATAATCGATCAGGATTTGTGGAACATTATCGATAAAATCATGAGAAAATTTACCTTTAAAGTCTTTATCTAATGTTAAAGTCGGATTATATTCTGTATGGCTGTTATAATACATCTCAATTACGCTAGGTATAATGCGTGATTTATCAAAACCTAATTTTACAGCGATAGAAGGGGTTAATTTACTGTCCGGATTAAAAATTAGCCCTTTTACACGAAATTCTTTATTAAAAATCAAAGGATGAAAAACGTATTCTTTATCGTAAGCATTTTTAAGTGCAAGTAAAGAACTATTCTTATTGTTGTTAGTATCATCAATATTTAAAGATAAGCTTAACGTACCGTTTTCAAAAACATCGCCTATATTGGCATCCGTTGTTTCTAAATTATAAATATCATTTTTTTGATTAATTGAGGTGATATTTCTTATATACGTCGAATCTTGGGTAATTAAATAAACCGTATTACCCGGGATTAGTTCTTTACCGATTTTTTCAGATATGTTTTGTAAACTAATAAATCCTCTTGATAACTCCTCTTTAGTACTAAGAATAGAACTATTTTCTGTATTCAAGGTTACTAAATTAGGATTTACTTCCACATTATCAAATGAATAGGTAACTCCTTGTATAGAGCCGGACTGATTGATAATTTTCTTATCATTCAAAGAATGAGAGGGGGATGAACCATCATGTAAGTCTTCATTATTACATGAATATAGCGCTAAAATAGTGCTAAGTGTTAAAAGAATTTTTTTCATAAAAATTGTTATTAAAAAATTAGTAATTCATTTAAAATCAGTTGTTTATAACTTCCATTAATATAGTTTTTAATTTCGGATAAATATATATTATTTTTTAATATATAGAAATAAAATACATTAATATTTATCTAAATACTTTTAACGTATAATTATATAGTAGTTTATATGTAATAATTTTTATAGAATTGGTGTTTGCATGATAAATGTTTAATACTAAGTACATTTTTAAAAGAATTTTGCAAGTCTAGTTTGAAAAGAACTTGTGGGTTTTATTTTTAAAATACTATTGAATGAATCGCAAATATTATAAAAATTTTTTAAAAAAATTATATAAAATAAATTTAATTTGAGTACTTGCAGATGTTTATAAATATATTTTTATAGTTTTTATAAGTTGAGTAATTCATTGTGTAACGAATTACTTTCTTTTAAGAAGGTACACGAAGAGTTCTTTAAATAAGAGATAAATATATTAAACGATTTAAATAATCAAATGTTTAGATTAAATTTTTATCCAATATAATATATAAATTAAATGCAATAAAAATAAATTGTGGTATTAAAAAATAGGGGTATATCTTATAATTTATTAATATTTATAATTTATACCCGTTAAAAAACATATGTTTATTTTGTTTTTAATTAAAAAATTATATTTTTGCTGAATAAAATATTGGGTATGCGTAAATATATTTTAATTCTAATTTTAATTTTCGTAGGTTTAGTAAGCCTTTTTTCAAATACATTATTTTCAGCAGAGTCTTCAAAAGCAGTTGCAGAAGGCATAAATTTTAATTCTGCTGATGTAGCTTGGATGTTAGTAGCTTCAGTGCTTGTTTTTTTAATGACTCCCGGAGTAGGTTTTTTTTATGGAGGAATGGTTAACAGTAAAAATATAATAAGCACTATATTTCAGAGCTTTATAGCTATGGTGACAATAACCGTTTTATGGTTTATCTTTGAGTTTGGATTGGCATTCGGACCGGATATAGGCGGTATCATAGGAAATCCATTACCTCATATGTTTATGCAAGGGATTGGAACAACTTCTGCCTGGGTAGGAGCGCCTACCATCCCCATACTTTTATTTGCCCTCTTTCAATTAAAATTTGCCATTATAACTCCGGCATTAATTTCAGGAGGTGTTGCAGAGCGTATAAAATTCTGGGGTTATTTATTATTTATAGTTATGTTTTCAATTTTTATTTACTCCCCCCTGGCACATGCTACATGGCATCCGGAAGGAATATTAGCAAAGGCAGGAATATTGGATTTTGCCGGAGGCACGGTGGTTCATATGAGTTCCGGTTGGGCGGCCTTAGCAGGAGCCATTTTTTTGAAAAAAAGAAGAGATACAACTCTAGCATCCGCACAAATACCTTATGTAATTTTGGGTGCCAGTTTGCTTTGGATTGGTTGGTTTGGATTTAATGCAGGATCATCGTTTGCGGCCAATGAGTTAGGGGTGTTAGCTTTTGCAAATACAACGGCAGCCTCTGCTTTAAGTGCTCTAACCTGGGGATTTTTAGAAAAAATAAATGGAAAAAAATTATCTTCAGTAGGAGTTTGTGTAGGAGCAGTAGTGGGTTTAGTAGCTATAACCCCGGGTGCAGGATTTGTTTCTTTAGGACATTCATTGTTTATCGGATTAATTGCCAGCGTGATTAGTTTTTACATGGTTAAATTTTTCCATACTAACGGGGTAGATGATACCTTAGACGTTTTTCCTTGTCATGGAGTGGGAGGTATGGTAGGAATGCTCTTAACCGGAGTTTTCGCGGATAAGTCTATAAATGAAGATATTCCTTCAAACGGATTGTTTTTTGGAGAGACCTCATTGTTTGTTAATCACTTTATAGCAATGATTGCCGTTTCCATATTTGTTTTTTTTGGAACGTTATTATTATTATTTATTGTAAATAAAATTATTCCATTAAGGGTTGATCCTGAGAAAGAAGAATTAGGTTTAGATATAACACAACACGGAGAAAAAGTTTTTTAATAGTTATTAGAATATTTATTCAATGTTTATTTTAAAAGGTGCTTAATAGGAAAAGGATTTCGTAAGAAATCCTTTTTCTTTTATAATTTTGTATAATAAATAGTATGAAGAAAAATAAAATTATAGCAGATTATTTATTAGCATTATTATGCTTTATTATTTTTCTTGTCCCCATGATAATTATATTTATTGCGGTTACATTTGACACAGGTATGATTGGAATCTTTACTCAAAATAGAATAGGTAAAAATGGTAAACATTTCAATTTGTTCAAATTTAGAACGATGAAAGGGGTATATACATCAACGGTCACTACACATAAAATGCAAATCACCCAATTAGGTAAATTATTAAGAAAATATAAATTGGATGAATTACCCCAAATTTTAAATATTCTTATAGGTGATATGTCTTGGGTGGGTCCCAGGCCCGATGTGCCGGGCTATGCGGACAAATTAAAAGGGGAAGATAAAATTATTCTTTCCGTAAAACCGGGGATTACAGGTCCGGCTCAACTAAAATACAGAAATGAAGAGGAAATTTTATCTAAAGTTGAAGATCCACAATTATACAATGATACGATCATTTGGAAGGATAAAATTAATATAAATAAAGATTATGTAAAAAATTGGTCATTAACAGGAGACTTTAACTATCTGTTTAAAACTATATTTGTAAAATAAAAAAATTAAAATTATGATTAAGTTGGCTATTTTTGATTTAGACGGAACTTTACTTAACACGCTAAATGATTTAGCTGATTCATGTAATTATATTTTAGAAAAAAATCATTTACCGGTACATGCTTTAGATTCATACAAAAATTTTGTAGGTAATGGAATGACTCAATTGATTCAAAGAGCTTTGCCTTCCGAATTAAAAAGTGATTTTGAGGTAATTGAAAAAATTAGAGATGAATTCATTGAATACTATACTAAGCATTCAGCTATAAAGACAGCACCCTATGACGGAGTAATTGAAATGTTAAAATCACTCACTTCCATGAATATAAAACTGGCAGTAGCATCCAATAAATTTATGGAAGGTACTCAAGCATTAGTAAAAAAATATTTTAGTGAAATAAAATTTTCATCTGTTTTTGGACAAAGAACTAACGTTCCCATGAAGCCGAATCCACAGATTGTTTACGATATTATGAATGAATTAGGTATAACAAATAAAGAAGAAATAATTTATGTTGGAGATACCGGAACAGATATGCAAACAGCTGTAAATGCAGGCATAACAAGTATAGGGGTTCTGTGGGGATTCAGATCCGAAAAGGAATTAAAAAAGCAAGGGGCTCAATATATTATAAATTATCCAGAAAAATTATTAGAAATAGTAAATAAATACATATAAAAAATCAGTAATGAAAGATTCTAGGGTGCCGGTTTTAGATGGATTAAGAGTTTTATCTATTGGTATGGTAATGCTAGGGCATTATTACAATTTCTCGAAAAATGAAATTATTAAAAATATAGCTATATATGGATATATTGGAGTTCAAATTTTCTTTATTATATCCGGATTTGTTATATCCATTTCTTTAGAAAAATCGAGAAATTATTTAGAATTTCTTAAAAAAAGATATATTAGATTAGCTCCTGGAATGTTTGTATGTTCTACATTAACTTTTTTATTTTTTAAATACATTTACTTAGGTGAAGAATACGCAAATTCTAGAAATATATATAATTATTTAATTGCAAATGCTTTTATTGACCCGTATTTCTGTAATATACCCTATGGTTATAATAAGTTTTATTATATAGATAATTGCTACTGGAGTTTATGGGTTGAAGTGAATTTTTATTTTTTAATAGGTTTTTTATATTTTTATTCGCCAAAAAAAATGATGAGAAATTATATAATAATTTGTATCATAGGTATTTTTTTCTACGTGTTATTTTGGAGTAAAGCAGGACATATTATTTTACAAAATTTCATTTCAAATGAAAAAATAAATTATTATAAATACGTCAGTAGATCTTTTGTATTTTTTCATGAATGTTTATGGTTTCTAATAGGAATGTATTTATATAAACTATATAACAATAAAAGAGATTATAAAATTATAGGTTATATTTTTATATTATCTATCATATTAGCGTTTTGGAGTAGACACGTTAAATATCTATTGATTCATACTATAATAATATCCGTTTTTTTAATTTTAATATACTTTCCTAAATATCTATCCTTTTTAAATAATAAATGGATTGTTAAATTAGGTATAGCCTCATATTCATTATATTTAATTCATTACCACATTGGAGTTGCGACAATAAAAACTATATATAATTATTTTGGAAAAGAAATACTTTTCATACCTTTACTTATTGCTTCATTAGCTTGCATTTTTTCATTGTTTAGCTATAAATATTTAGAAACCCCTATTTCTAAAATTTTAAAAAAAGTATTGTTAAATAAAAAGTTTTGAATGAATAATGAAAATTCATTGAAAAATTCAAAAAGATTTTAATAGAAAAAAAAATTTTATTAGCTTTGCACGCAAAATAAATGGCCGCGTAGCTCAATTGGATAGAGCGTCAGATTACGGCTCTGAAGGCTGAGGGTTCGACTCCTTCCGCGGTCACTAAAGTAAGTCATTTTAAGCGAGTTAAATAGCTTGTTTTTAATGACTTTTTTTATTAAAATAAGTATTTTACCAATTTTAATTATGTATAATGCTTAATCAAATTACATCAAATAGGTATTTACTAATAGAAATTAACTACATAGTAAGTAATTTGACTTCAAATGTGAAATACGATTAAATTAGAGTGAAGTTCATTAGTGTCTAATATTTTTTTACCAATACGTATTATAAACTTTTCATTGTTATAAAAGTATTTTACAATAATTAAAGTAAAGTACAAGATACTTACATCCTATACGTTCTTTTATATAATTAGTTTAGCAAATAGATCCATCGTTAAAGTATTCATTATGAAATCGCTTAAATTTCAACACATTATATTTTTATTCTTCCCTCTAATTTTTGTTGCTCAAGAAAGAGCCTTATTTATATTTAAAGATTCGATAGAAAGTAATAAAAATAAGTATATAGATCATTGGGATGTAAAACATTATGATCTAATTATTGAACCGGACTTTAAAGCAAAATTTCTAAAAGGATCAAACAAAATTAAATTCCAAAATAAAGGATCTGAAATAATTCAAATAGATCTTCAAAATCCAATGAATATTGATAGTATTTTGACTGTAAAAAATAACCATATACCATATGTAAAAAAAGGAAATTTTTATTATTTAGACATAAGTCGCAATGCAGAAAAAGAAAATGTTGATCAGGAACTCATTATTTATTTTAGCGGAAAACCCAAAATTGCAGAAAATGCTCCCTGGGATGGAGGTTGGATATTTTCTAAAGATAGAAATGGTAAAGATTGGATGACCGTTGCTTGTGAAGGCATTGGTGCCAGTGTGTGGTTTCCATGCAAGGGCTATTTGGGAGATGAGCCGGATGAAGGAATGACCTTAACTATTGTTACCAATAACCACTTAAAAGGTATAGGCAATGGGAAACTTAAAGATAACTGGAATGAATCAAAAAAAAATTATTTTAAATGGCAGGTAATTAATCCCATAAATTCATACAATATAATTCCCTATATAGGAGATTACGTAAATTTTAAAGATGAATATAAGGGAGAAAAAGGAAATTTAGAATTAAGTTATTGGGTTATGCCTGAAAATTTAAATAAAGCTAAATTTCAATTTTCACAAGTAAAAAAGATGCTTGAAGCATTTGAATATTGGTTCGGTCCGTATCCTTTTTATGAGGATGGTTATAAGATCGTTGAAGCGCCTTATTTGGGCATGGAACATCAAAGTGCAATTGCTTATGGCAATAATTATAAAAATGGCTATTTAGGTCAAGACAGAAGTGACACGGGTATAGGGTTGGATTGGGATTTTATTATAGTTCACGAATCCGGACACGAATGGTTTGGCAACAATATTTCTAATGCGGATATTGCAGACATGTGGATACATGAAGCATTCACTACCTATTCGGAAACGTTATTTGTTGAATATTTTTATGGAAATGAAAAAGCAAATAGGTATATAATAGGACAAAGAAAGAATATTAAAAATGATATTCCCATTATAGGAAGGTATTCTAAAAATAAAAAAGGTAGTATAGATATGTATGATAAAGGAGCCAATATGATACATACCATAAGACAAATTATCGGAAATGATGAGCTATTCAGAAATATACTCAGAGGTTTAAACCAAGATTTTTATCATCAAACTGTTACTTCGAGTCAAATAGAAAATTATATATCAGAAAAATCAGGAATTAATTTTTCTAAAATTTTTGACCAATATTTAAGAACCGTAGATATACCCGTATTAAATTATTATATAAAAGATAATGCCTTATTTTATAAATGGTCAAACATTGTTAAAGGCTTTTCAATGGAAATAAACACGTCTATAGGTAAAATTAAACCTACAGAAAATTGGAAATCCGTCAAACGTAAGAATTTAATCAATAAATTTTATGTTGATGAAAATTTTTATGTTAAAGTCTATAAATCAAATGAATAACTCATTTCTTTTTTAACTTTTTAATGGTAATAATTGAAATACTTATAAATCCAATCATTGTAGCAAAAAGATAGGTTAAGAACATAAAATTTAAATACTTAGCAGGTATGGGATCATACCAATAGATAATAATCATTTCTGCTGCCTGAAAAAATAGTAATATACCGACTATGTATAAAATAATGAAAAACATATACTTCATTATATCGGTAGTTTTTAGTAAAAACCGATAAAGCATAAATGAAATAATAATAAATCCAATAAAGAGCAAACTATAAATAAAGTAAACCATAAAAAATAGTATTAATCAGTAATTTCATCTTCAGCGGAACTCTCTTCGTTTTCCTCCGTAGAATTAAGTTTTTCCATTAATACTTTATCTATTCTATTTGCATCTTTATCTACAATTTCAAATGAAAATCCGTTATAATTGAATTTTTCGGCAACTTCAGGAATATACTCCATGTGATAAATAATAAATCCGGCTAACGTAACATATTCATCATCGTCTAATTCTATAATGGTATCATCAAAAAAGGAATTTAAATCTCTAATTCCTATATTACCGTTAACTAAATATGAACCATCTTCACGTTGCACAATTTCTGTCTCCTCTTCATCGCTCTCAGGCATGTCACCTACAATACCTTCAATAAGGTCTTGCAAAGTAATAATACCTTGAAATGTACCATATTCATCCACTACAAAACCCATATGCTGTTTATTTTTACGGAATTCCTGTAAAATATCAACAGAATGCATATTTTCATGAATGAAGATCGGAGTTTTTAAAATGGATTTGATATCAAAATTTGGTGTATTTATATTTTCATAAAATTCTTTTATTGCCAAATAGGCATTAGCTTCATCTAAATTACCGTCACAAACTGGAAATTTGGTAAAATTGCTGTCTTTAATTTGCTTTTCAATTTCTTCGAAACTATCTTTTAAATTAATCCATTCAACTCTTTTGCGGTATGTCATTAAACTTTTAGCTTTTTGTTCTGAAAAAGCAAAAACATTTTGATGCAATTCACTTTCCTCTTTTTCTAAAACCCCTTGTAAACTTGCTGTCTTAAGCATATAAATTAGTTCGTCCTCAGAAATTTTTTCACCTTCCACATTTGAAATTTTAAATATCTTGTTAAATATATGGGTTGAAAATGAAAGGATTTTAACAAACGGATACAAAGCCATTGAAAAAACTTTGATAATTGGAGCAACAGTCAAAGCTATTTTTTCAGGATTTCTCATGCCGAAAGTCTTAGGAATTAACTCTCCCAAAACTATGGACACATAAGTAATCAATGCTATAATTACCATATAAGACAGTTCATTAGCATGGGTTGCTGTCAATGAGAAATGCTCAAAAAATGGAGTAACGTATTTTACTAAGGTAGCGCCTCCATAAGCACCCGATACAATACCGATCAAAGTTATACCCACTTGAATAGAAGATAAAAAATCTTCCGGTTTTTCTAAAAGATTGAGTACTATTTGAGCCTTTTTATTTCCTTTTTTAACTTTGTTTTCAATTTTTTGCCTCTTTACAGATACTAAGGCAATCTCAGATATAGCGAAAAAGGCATTTAAAAGAGTTAATAATAAAAGAATTCCTATTTCTAACATTTTAATATAAAAAAATTAAGTTTATTCCCAGGTAGTTGTTTCAATCATTTTAATAATATCTTTTTCAATATATTCAACAGCAGGTTGTAAAGAATCAGGCCGAGGCTGAACTTTAAAATATAAATTTCCTGAAAGGAAATGTTTAATACTGTCTGTTACATAAAATTGAATATTTGAAGCAGATTCGCCTCCCAATCGATAAAGATTCCCAAATACCTTTTTTTCCGGATAAGAAAATGATTTGGTTTTTATAGAATTGGCTTTTATGGTATGTTCATATACAAGTCTCTGAGCTTCTTTTAATAGCGAATTTAAATTTCCGTTTACCTCAGAATAAGTTAAATATAGAGTTGCTTTCATGAATGGATAACTAAAATTGTACCAACAATTTTTGTGTTTATCCTCTACTTTAGTGAGGTTCGAATACTGAAATTCAAAAGGACATTTTTCTTTTTTAAAAAGTATGTAATTGGGTGCAGGGTATTCTAATCTTACCTGGCCGATTGGCTTAGGTAAATATTCTTCTTTCTTACAACTAAGTAAAAACAAAGAAAATAGAATAATAAAATATAAAATATATAATTTTTTTAATGATTTACCCATCTAAATAAATAAATTTAGTATTTAATTAAATAATATATATAACGAATTTTTAGATACAATACGTATATTATCCCATCTATTACCTATAAATAGAAACTTTTTATATAAATATTTTATCTTGTAATAAAAATATTTTTGAGGGGATAAAGTATATGCAAAAGCAGTCAATGCACATACCTGTAGAATTTTACTAAATAACTTAAAGAAAGTTTTTCTCTTAAAACAATAGGAGAAGAGAAAATTATAAAATAAGAGGATATAAATTAATGAAATACTCGTGGGCCCGGGCTCGTCCATATAAATTGAAATTTTATTATAAGTATTTTTGAAGTTTAAAAATCATGCTGAATTATGTCTTCATTTTCAGGTTGTTTACCCAATAAGTTGGATAAAAATAAAATATTATCTGCAATAACTTCGGTAATATGTTTAGTAATACCGTTATCATCAAATTTACGAGTTTTAAGTTTTCCTTCAATGTAAACTTTACTTCCTTTTTTCAAAAATTTTTCACAAAGTTCTGCCAGTTTATTTCTTGCAGTTATATTATGCCAATCAGTTACATCTACTTTTTCTCCGGTTTCTTTATTCATATAACTTTCAGATGTGGCAACCGGAAAGTTAACAACAATATTTCCATCACTAAACCTATAAGATTTTACGTCAGTACCTAAATTCCCAACTAAAATTACTTTATTAATAGATGTACTCATTTTTATATATAAATTGATCGCATTGATGAGCAAAAATAATAAAAAATTTAATTATAAAATAAAAAATTTTCCATGGGTTTTGGAAAAGCGTAGCTTTTTAAGTTGTTTTTATTCAAAATTATAGCATTTATTTTATGGGCGACTTGATAAAAATCATTTTCATCAATTTCAATTTCTGAAATGGTAATAGTTAACAATCTATGACTAAGCTTATGTTTGATCTGATGGTTATGGATAATTTGGTAATTTTTGAAATTTTGGTCAAATAAGGGAAATTCATATAACCCTTTCCAAATCGAATTGTTATTTCTTTTTTTTATTAATGTTAAGTCTTTACAAAAAAGATAGGCATAGTGAATATTTTCTTCTTTAATTTTAACCGAGGAAGATTTAATTGGAAGAACGTTTTGTAAATTATTAGTATAGGCCAAACATTCCTCCTGAATAATACATTGATCGCATTTTGGATGTAACGGTGTACAGACCATCGAACCGAAATCCATGATCGCTTGATTGAAATCACCCGGATTTTTGGGCATTAAAGGTTTAATTAAATCAAAAAAGTAGGTAAATGTGCTATTTTTACTTATATCCTTTTCTGAGCCAAAAACTCTGGAATATACTCGAAATGCATTACCGTCCAGGGCGGGCACTTTTTCATTAAAAGATATTGAAGCTATGGCAGCGGCAGTATATTTTCCAATTCCTTTAAGTTTAATTATTTCATGATAAGAATTAGGGAAAATACCATTTAATTCATTTACAATGTATTTTGCGGTGAAGTGTAAATTATGCGCTCTAGAATAATATCCCAATCCCTGCCAGGAATTTAATACTTCATCTTCGGAGGCATTTGCCAGAACTTCAACATTAGGAAACCGTTGAATAAAATTTAAATAATATTCATATCCTTGATTAATACGAGTTTGCTGAAAAATAATTTCCGAAATCCAAATGTTATAAGGAGAAAGAGTTTCCCTCCATGGCAGTAAGCGTTTATTAATTTTATACCATTTCTGTAAAAGACTAATAAAATTCACACTTTTAAATGTTTATAAGTTTTACTTTCCAAAAATAATATTATATTTGCAAACTCAAAATTTAATTAGAAGTATAATAATATAATATTAAAAGTATGACAAAAGCAGATATCGTAAATTCGATTTCAAGTAAACTGGGTCTTGAAAAAGTTGAAACTCAAAAAGTCGTGGAAGTTTTTATGGATGAGATTAAAACTGCTATGGCTAAGGGTGATAATGTTTATTTAAGAGGTTTTGGAACTTTTTTAATTAAAAAAAGAGCAGCTAAAACAGGAAGAAACATTTCTAAAAATACAACTATTAAGATTCCGGCTCACAATGTACCTGCTTTTAAACCAGCTAAGTCTTTTGTTGAAGACGTAAAAACAAATGTTAAAGTCAAAAATTAGTAATAATTAATAAATAAAAGAACACTATGCCAAGCGGAAAAAAAAGAAAACGTCATAAGGTAGCGACCCATAAACGTAAAAAAAGAAGAAGATTAAACCGTCATAAAAAGAAAAATAAATAATTTTCTTCTAACATAAAACTAAGGTTTTTTTACTTAAGATATTTGTACATTCTTTACCAAAGTTTAAACTCAAAAACAATAGGTAAAGAATGTTTTTGTTCAAAAATGAATGTGTATAAGGGTGGATAATTAATGTAAAAGATGAGTAAAGAATTAATAGTATCATACGAACATTCAAAGGTTAGAATTATAATATTAGAAGGAGGAAGGATTCAAGAACTTCATGAAGAAGAAATAGGAAATAATTTTACGGTTGGAGATATTATTATGGGCAAAGTAAAAAAACTTGCCCCAAGTCTTAATGCTTGTTTCGTAAACATCGGATACGAAAAAGATGCTTTTTTACATTATCTTGATTTAGGTCCACAAATTAAATCTTCATTAAAATACTGTAAAGGAGTATCTTCCGGTAAAATAAATTCACCCAAATTAACTTCGTTCCCTTTTGAAGAAGATATAAACAAGGATGGAGTTATACAAGATGTTCTAACTCCTAATCAGGATATACTCGTACAAATTACCAAAGAGCCTATTTCAACCAAAGGTCCTCGATTATCTTCCGAAATTTCTTTAGCCGGAAGGTATCTTGTATTGATACCTTTTGCATCCAAAACATCAGTTTCAAGAAATGTCTCTACTGCTGAAGAAAAAGACAGGTTGAAACAAATCGGAGAACAAATACGCCCTAATGGTTTCGGACTTATTATTAGAACGGTAGCAGAAGGTAAATCCGCTCAAGAATTACAATCGGAATTAACTAATCTTTTAAATAAATGGAACAATGTGTGCTTTCGTAATATTAAAAAAAGCAAAGCACCTGCCAAAATTTTGGGAGAATTAGATAAAGCTTCATCAATTCTTAGGGATAATTTAAATGAAGATTTTGTTAGTATCGTTTGTGATAATGAGGAATTGGCCGGAGAGATGAAAGAATACCTTAATATTATAGCTCCCGAAAAATCTAAGTTAGTTAAATATTACGATTCCCATATTCCCATCTTTGAATATTACAATATAGATAAGCAAATAAAACAATTGTTTGGTAAGCATGTTAATATTTATCAATCGAAAGGCGCGTATTTGATAATTGAACATACTGAAGCCATGCATGTTATAGATGTTAATTCAGGGAACGTTACAGCCAATCAAAAATCTCAAGAAGATGCAGCCTTACATATCAACAAATTAGCTGCAGCAGAAATTGCTCGTCAATTGCGTTTACGGGATATCGGAGGAATCATCGTTATAGATTTTATTGATCTAACTTCATCTCAGCACAAAAAAGATCTTTATGAGTATCTAAAAAAGGTAATGAAAGATGATAAAGCAAAACATAAAATCTTACCTCCAAGTAAATTTGGAATAGTTCAAATCACCAGACAAAGAGTACGCCCTCAAAAACAGTTGAATACAACAGAGGAAAATCCTAATATTAATGGAAAAGTAGAATCTCCTATTGTATTAGTAGATAAAATTCAACAACAAATCTTAAATGCCATAGTTTCTAATAAAGGCAAATTGTATTTGCATACACATCCTTTTGTTGCAGCATATTTAACTAAAGGCATTAAAAGCATACGCAATGAATGGTTTCTAAATTACAAACGATGGATTAGGGTAATTCCTAGAGACAGCTTTAAATATCTTGAATTCCAAATTCAAAACGAAGAGAAGGAAATAATTTATAAATTTTCAAATTAAACTCTATACTTATTTTTCATTCCTTACAAGCTCTATCTATCCTTCTTTTTTGGGCAGTAAATCTAATTGGATTGTAGATTTAAGATTAAAAATCCGGTTTCATAACATTCCTAGAAACCAACAATCATAATTCGACTTTTACTCTAAAATTTACTGGTATATCAGATTTTAGAAATAAAATTTCCTATCCAAACACCCAAAATTCCTATAAAGATGCTGATACCTATATATAAAGCTAAAGTGAAGAATTGATGATTTTGATATAATTGCAAATTTTCCGCTGAAAAAGTTGAAAAAGTAGTATATCCTCCACAAAAACCGGTTACCAATAGTAATTTTATTTCATTGTTTATAAAATTAAATCGTTCTGATAATCCCAAAAAAAATCCGATGACAATACATCCGCTACAATTTATAAGAAAGGTAGCTAAAGGAAATATTCCTCCATAATATTTTTGGATATAAAGAGATAATAGATAACGGATGATTGAACCTATAGATCCACCTAATCCAACTAAAAATAAATTATAAATCATAAAATAAAATTATCTTTATCTAAATCTTTACTATTGACAAAAAGTGTAATCAAGTTAATAAATTTCTTTCATCGAATCCTTAAATGCCGTTGTCATCATCATCCTCTTCATTACTATACCATTTGCTATATTTAAGATAATTGGAAGCCGTCTGATGTATTTTATTTTTCATTAAATCTTCTGAAACCATACCTATTTTTTTTGCCGGAATTCCTGCCCAAATTTCACCACGTGATATAAACGTACCTTGAGTGACTACAGCTCCGGCAGCAATAATTGCATTGCTTTCTACGGTTACATCATCCATGACTATAGCTCCCATACCAACCAGAACATCATCGTGAATGGAACATCCATGGACAATTGCATTATGACCTATAGATACGTTATTTCCAATAAGGGTAGGATGTTTCATATAGGTACAATGAATAACTGCATTGTCTTGAATATTAACTCTGCTGCCGATTTTTATAAAATTAACATCACCACGGATTACAGCATTAAACCAAACAGAACTTTGGCTTCCTATAGTCACATCTCCGATGATTACGCATGTTTCTGATAAATAACAATCATTTTCAATAGTGGGAAATTTATCTAATACTTTTTTAAGTAGCGCCATATTTTTAAATAATATTATAAGAATCTGTTTATAGATACTAGCAAGTTATGTAATTTTGAAGAATTAAACTAAATGACATGAAATTAAAAATTGAAAAAACTCCCAATAAAAATATAGTTAAATTCGTTGCCCCCTCAACATTAGTAGAAGGCAGTTATGAAATATCGGATATAAAAAAAGCGGGTGATATTCCTATAGCACAAGAATTACTTCAATTGCCATTTGTTACTCATATTTTTATTACAGCAAATTTTATTGCTGTTCAAAAAAATGATATGGTAGAATGGGATATGGTTTTAGATGAAGTAAAAGAACTAATTGAAGACGAATTACTGGCGAATCCTTCAGTTGTTTTACAGCCGCGTAATACTCCCATATCTGTGTATGTAGAAATGACGCCTAATGCCTCTGTGATGAAATTTGTTACCAACAAAATTTTAGTTGAAGGAATAATTGAATTAAAAAATGAGAGCGAAGCTAAAGAAGTCCCTTTAGCACAATATTTATTTAGTTTTCCTTATGTAAAAGAAGTGTTTATATCGGATAATTTCGTGTCCATAACTAAAGCAGATGATTATCAATGGGAAGATATCTCTATGGAACTAAGGTATACTATTTCTGAATATTTAAGAGAAGAAAAAGAGATCAGCAATATAAAAAATTTTTCCACCTATAAAACTACAGATCATACGGAAAGAGAATTTTCAGAAATTGAAATTAAAATTAAAAATATTTTGGATGAATATGTGTTACCTGCAATTGCCGGAGACGGAGGTAATATAGAACTTATTTTTTTCGATGAAGAAACGAAGGTAGCTAAAATGCTTTTACAAGGCGCATGCAATGGTTGTCCATCCTCAACATTTACTTTAAAAAATGGAATTGAGGAACTTTTAAAACAAATGTTACCTAATGAAATTGAAGCAGTAGAAGCGATTAATGGGTAAGTAACTTATCCATTAATCCTTTGTAAGCTTTTCAGCAATACAAGTACAAGCTTCGTTCAATAGATTGAAAACATTTTCAAAATCTTCTATATCACCGTAATAAGGGTCCGGAACACTTTGTTTAACAGCAGTAGGAGATTCGGACATAATTAGCTTAACCTTTTTCTTATCTGCTTCTTTTTTTGCTTTGAAAATTATATCGCTGTAGTTGGCATGATCCATAACATAAATGGCATCAAACTCGTCGAAATCAGAAGTAATAAATTTTCTGCCTCTTAGCTGAGAAATATCAATATTTTTTTTTTTACAAACCTGAATCGCACGTTTATCTGGTTTTTCATTTACGTGATAATCGGTTATCCCGGCACTATCTACAGTAAAACTATCAGGAAGTTTTGAACGTAAAATTCCTTCTGCCATAGGGGAACGACAAACATTACCTAAACAAACCATTAATATTTTCATATATCAGAAGTCAATTTTTTATTTAAATCGTCAACATAAGATTTGAATAACTTATCTGTTTCAAATAAGTTGTCAACCGTTTTACATGCATGTAATACAGTTGCGTGATCTCTTTTACCAATTTGAATACCAATAGAAGAAAGAGAGGCATTGGTATATTTTTTAGCGAAATACATAGCTAATTGTCTCGCCTGAACAATATCTCTTTTTCTGGTTTTTGATTGTAAAGCATCAATTGATACTTTAAAATAATCGCAAACCAAGTTTTGAATATAATCTATGGTAATATCTTTTTTGGAATTAGTAATAAGATTAGAAAGTGTTTTTTCAACAAGATCTAAGGTTATTTCCTTTTTATTGAAAGTTGCCTGAGCAATTATGGAATTTAGAGATCCTTCCAGTTCTCTAATATTGGTTTTAATATTTTTAGCAATATATCCTAAAACTTCATCAGAAAGCGCAATACCATCAAATTCCATTTTTTGTTGGAGAATTGCTAACCTCGTAGTATAATCAGGGGATTGTATTTCAGTTGAAAGTCCCCATTTGAATCGAGAGATTAATCGTTGCTCAACATCTTGAATGTCTATCGGCGATTTATCCGAGGTTAATATAATCTGTTTTCCGTTTTGATGTAAATGATTAAAAATATGGAAAAATACTTCTTGTGTACCTTTTTTACCCGATATGAAATGAATATCATCGACGATCAACACATCAATCATTTGATAAAAATGAATAAAATCATTTCTATTGTTTGATTTTGTAGCTTCTTGGAATTGTTGACAAAATTTTTCCATGGAAACATACAAGACAGTTTTTTCAGATTGAATTCTTTTAACTTCTAAGCCGATAGCATGAGCCAAATGGGTTTTTCCTAAACCTACACTACTATAAATAAATAAAGGATTAAAAGAAGTACCGCCGGGTCTTTTAGCAATTTGTTTTCCCGCAGAACGGGCAAGACGATTAGAATCTCCTTCAATAAAATTATCAAATGTATAATTTGTGTTGAGTTGACTATCAATCTTTAATTTTTGTAATCCGGGAATAATAAATGGATTTTTAACTCCTCTTTCAATAAATAGGGGAGCTTCCACTTCCTGAACCTTTATTTGTACTTTTTGGGAACTTGGAATGTTAACGGTATAGGAATTTTCAGATTGTTGGTTTTTTTCCATCATAATGGAATAAACCAATTTGGCATCTTTTCCCAAATTTTTGGTTAAGGCACTTTTTATTATCTTTATGTAATTTTCTTCAAGATATTCATAGTAAAACTTACTGGGTACCTGTATGGTTAATATTTTATCTTGAAGCTTTACGGCCTTGATAGGTTGGAACCATGTAAAATAGGATTTCTCAGAGATATTATCTTTGATATATTGTAGACAGGCTTCCCATATTGAAATCGCAGAATTTAACATTTTTTTAAATTTGTATAAAAAATAAAGGATAAAATTTTACCCACCTTTTAGATCACAAAATTGTTAATTTATTTTAGAAAAAAAAAGAGGATTACCTGTTGTATTTTTAGAAATTTATTAGTAAGTAAATATATATTCTATCTTGGATGAAATAAAGCGTAAAAATAAGAATATGATAGGATAAATAGGATAAAAAACAATAGTTTAAAAATATTGATTATTTATAATAATTTGGATTGTATAAAATCGATCTATATAGGGCCAATAAAGGGATTGCAGAATATGAGCCAATAGTTGTGAAAAACAATTTATTCATCAAATAGGCAAAAATAGAATTGAAATGTTGTTGAACAAATTATTTATTTTAATATCCATCATTTTTCTAAAGAAATAGGTATATTTTTGGTCTGTGAAATCAAAAAAACAAGATGATTTTTTATGGCTTTTAAAGAAGGAAAATTAGTGTTATTTTGGATTAATAAATCGGTAGAAAATTTGTTGCTCAGTACGATAAGTGAGCTATAAAATTTTTTTTATGACAATAAAATTTTGAGCCAAATAAGAATCGAATTTTTCAAAAAATAATTCTTTATTTTTCATGGGAACTTCAACTACAAGATAACATTTATCGGAAAAAGTGCTTGATACTATTTCAATCGATAATTTTTTTAAAAGAGTCATAATAGAAGATTGATACGCATAATCAAATAAGAGCTCATAGTTCTCACTTAATTCCTTAAAAATGATTTTTGCGCATTCAATAGTATATTGAGCACTTTCTTTATAAGCTTTTATCAATCCCCCAACCCCAAGTTTAGTCCCTCCAAAATATCGTACTATAATTAAAAGTACATTGGTTAGTCCTGAAGAAAGCAATTGATTATAGATTGGTAATCCGGCAGTACCCGAAGGTTCTCCATCATCATTGGCTCTGTATAGCTCTCCCGAAATGCCCATTCGAAAAGCATAACAATAATGCGTTGCATTGGGATATAGTGTTTCACTAAATTTTAGATAATTCTTTACTTCTTGTTCATTATTGACATTAAATATTAGCCCGTAAAATTTACTTCCTTTAATTTTTAAAAGAGCATCCGTTATTTCAGTATCAACAGTTTTATAAATAAATTTATCATCCATGTAAATTTAAGATATTGATTTGTAGATAATTGATTAATATAACGTTGATGGATTTTTAAGATATGAAATAAGGTTGTCTCCCACCAATTCTTGATAACTAATATCTCCGAAAAGAATAGGGGCACTAGTACCATTTTTTAATATATTTGGAGACGTGATGATCATTGCTTCGTCCCACATTCCTTTATCAATAAAATGTTGTAAGGTTTGTTTACCGCCTTCGATGATTACCGATTGAATATTTTTGTCGTATAAAACATTTATAATTTGGGGAACTAAATCCTTGTCAAAATCTAATTGAAAATAGTTTAAATGAATAGTTGATTGAGATTTTTTTTCCGTAAAGATAAAAGTCTCAGCTTGGTCATCGAAAATAGGATGACTGAGAGGAATTTCTAAATTTTTATCGATGAGTAATCTTATTGGGTTATTACCATAAACAGATCGGGTAGTTAAACTTGGATTGTCTATTAAAGCAGTATTTTTTCCGACTAATATAGATTGTTCTTCATTTCTTAATACATGTGTTTTTTGTATTGAAAACGGATTGCTTATCCAGAACGGATGGTTTCTATCTCTGCCATTATCTATTTTCTTATTTAAAGTTTCTGCCCATTTTAAAATAATATACGGTCGTTTTTTCAAATGATAAGTAAAAAATCTTTTATTTAATCTTTTACATTCTTTTTCCATAACACCGGTAACTACTTCTATACCTGAATTGCGAATTATTTCAATTCCTTTGCCGTTAACTTTACTCGTTGGATCCTGAGTACCGATCACCACTTTTTTAAACATTAAATCCTTTATTTTTAAAGCGCAAGGAGGAGTTTTTCCGTAATGAGCGCAAGGCTCTAAGGAAACATAAATGGTACTTTTTTTAAGTAAACTTTTATCTTTAACCGAGGAAATGGCATTAATTTCAGCATGAGCTTCACCGGATTTTCTATGCCAGCCTTCTCCAATTATTGTATTGTTGTAAACTATAACAGAACCTACTAAAGGATTAGGATAAGTGGTTCCCAAACCATTTTGAGCAAGATCTATACAACGCCGCATATAGATTTCATCGACAGTATTACCCATAAATACTTTTTATAAGCGGTGAAATAGATTATTCTTCCCCAGTTTCTTCAGAAATACCTTCACCATCTTCATAATTTGAATCGCTTTCAGACAAATTTAAATTAACCAGTTTTGAATAAGTCTGTTTTAATTCATCCAATTTAGTTTTTTTAGATTCAATATTGTTTAATGTATTCTGTAAAAGCGGATTGTCTTGATTGGCATTTGAAAAGTATGATAAATTATTCTCCAATTGAACAATTTCATGTCCCAAATCTTGAATTTGCTTTCTCATTTTTCGTAGATCTTCATCCAGCTTTTTATCATCCTTAGATTGCTTATAATTTTCTACTTTAATATTTAACTGAATTTCATCAATGATGTTTTTATCAATATCGAATTTTTTAATAAGATTTTTAATAGCTGAATTAAATTCTTTATTGATGTTCATATTCTCTCTGGGAACTTTTCCTATAGAATTCCATTGAATGCTGTAATCATTGATTTTAGCAAGGGCATCTTCTTTATCAGTAGCAGAAATGGAGGATATTTCTTCCAAAAGACTTTGCTTTCTTTTTAAATTTTCGATCCATTCTTCATTAACTTTATTATTTCTTAATTTATATCGGTTAAAGAAATAATTGCAATTTTCTCTGAATTCATCCCAAAGTTTATCAGAATATTTTCTTGGAACATGACCAATATTTTTCCATTCATTCTGAATCTTTTTATAAAGATTTAAAGCAACTTCCCAATCTTCGCTGTCTTTATTAGCTTTAGCGATTTCCAATAGGTCGTTTTTCTTTTTAAGATTTTCTTGTTGGATCTTTTTTAAATCTTTATAAAATGTATTTTTCTTATTGTTGATTTCATGAAGCAGACTTTTAAATTTACTCCAAGTGTCACTACTGGTTTCTTTAGGAATTCTTCCTGTAGTAAAGAAAGCTTCTCTTAAATTTTCTATTTTCTTAACATTATTTTGCCAGAAGGAATGATCGGGATTTTCAGCGGATGCTATGGTTTCAAGTTGAGAAATAATGGCTTGTTTTTTCTCCAAATTCGCTTGTTGCTCTTCTTTAATTTTTTCAAATAATTCAGATTTGCGTTCATGAATTTTTTGGGTTATTGCTTTAAATTCTTGCCAAGTACTTTCTCTAAACTCTTCCGCCACAGGTTCTGCTTGTTCTTTCCATAGCTTGTGCAAATATTGCAGTTCATTTAATGCTTTTTGCACACTTGGCTCAGTTGTCAATTCTTCGGCTCTGCTAATAATAGCCCTTCTTTGTTCCAAATTATGAGCATAGTCCAATTCTTCAAGTTCCTTATTTAATTTGATGAATTCATGTGTATTATCTAAATGATGAAAATAGGTTCTGAAAACATCACCGGCTCTTGATTTAGGAATCTTACCTGCATTATGCCATCTTTCTTTTATATCTCTGAATTTTTTAAAAAAAGAACTGATCGATTCCATAGGGGTTGTATACAGCTCTTTTAATTCTTCAATTATCTGAAGTCTTTTATTGAGATTATTTTGCTCGTTTTGTTCTTGTTCTTTATAATATGAGTTTAGTTTTGTTTTATAGTCGTGGTAGGCTGAATTGAATTTGTTTTTTAAGAATTGATCGGGTTGATAACTTAGCTCGTCTCCACCTTCATCAAGGAACTTTTGTTTTCGTTCCGTTTCATGTTCATCAAATTTTTTTAAAAATATATCCCTTATGGAATTAATATTTTCTCCAATTAATTGAACTGGATAATGATTGTGAAGATATTTAAGCTCATCAATGAGTTTTTCTAATGAAAAAGATTCATAATCTTTTTCAGGAATGGTTGTTTCTTCAACGGATTGATCCTCCTTGTTGTTTTCAGAATTTAGCTCATCAATAGAATCTTCCTTAGAAGAATTTTTATTATATGTTGATTCTAAATTTTGAGTTGATTCAACCTTTTTTTCATTTCCTTCTGCATTATGCAGGTTATCCGATTCAGTACCCATATTTTTATATTTTTCCAAACAAAAATATAAAAAATATTGCAAATGTGCTATATAAGTGATAATAAAATGTAAATGGATTAAATATTCAAAAAAACATGATTTTTATGTTGTTAAATAAATAAATCAAAAAAAAATATTAGAGTTAAATAAATCACAAAAAGTGTTAAATAAAGTAGAAATTCAATTTTTTTAGTTTTTAAAAATTTAAAATCTAAAAATTATATTAACAAATTCTTAAAGATATAAAGCACAATGTAAAAATTAATAAAAAAAAATTTTTATCTTTTTTTACTATTTCGAATTTTAAGATGAAGAATTAAATTGGTGAAGAATTTAATTTATGGAAGATGAAATAGTAATTATAATTAAAAATTATAGAATATAAATATTAAATCCATTCAAGATCAAATATTTCAGAAAAGTATTTTTTAATAACTTTTTTCACCTCATCCGGGTTTACGGATATACCTAATTCTTTTTCTAAAGAAGTAACATATTTGTTTTGTATACCGCAAGGAACGATATAGTCAAAATAGGAAAGGTTGGGGGATAGATTAAGGGCAAAACCGTGCATAGTGACCCATTGGGAGGCCTTTACACCAATAGCACAAATTTTTCTGGCCATAGGTTTATTTACATCAATCCATACACCTGTTTCGCCGTTAGATCTTTCTCCTTTAATTCCATAAAAATTTATGGTTTTTATAATTACTTCTTCCAACAAGCGCATGTATTTATGGATGTCATTGAAAAAATTATCAAGATCAAATATAGGATATCCAACAATTTGTCCGGGACCATGATACGTAATATCTCCGCCTCGATTGGTTTTAATGAACTGAGCATTAATTTCTTGAAGTTTGATATTGCTGATAAGAAGATGGTCTAAATTACCATTTTTACCTAAGGTAAATATATGCGGATGGGAAACAAACAAAAAATAATTGGGAGTAAGATTTATTTCGTTAGTTATTGATTTTTTGTTTTTTAATTTGATTGAAACAATATATTGGAGTAATTTTTCTTGCAACTTCCAAGTTTTAAGATAATCAGCATGAAGTAAATCTTTATATATTACTTTTTTATTTTGGATTTTATTCATTAAGCTAAAATAATTGTATAAATATAAAAAAGATAATATTTATATATGTTATAAATGAAATATTAGGATTAATGACTTGTTAAAATATAGTGGGGGATTAGGATAAGGGGAAAAAATTTTAACATTAATGTAACGTAATTATATGTAAAACCCTTTCAATAGAAACTATGAAAGGGTTCATTAACACTAAAAAACTTTATTAAAGAACAACTAATTATTGATGCAAATATACATCATTTTTCTTAAATACAAAATTATTTAATAGATTTAAGTAAAAATTGTTAATAAAACGTTTAAACTTGTTACTATAATGTTAAGGCTAAAGTTTAAGGTAAAAAAATAATTTGCGCTCATTTTATTTTCAAGAATTAATATATATTAATTTTTTATTCACATAAATCATTAAAAATGCAATTTCTTTACTAGTGCAAAATGAAATTTTTAAATTAATTTTGCTTTAAAAATTAGTGAAGATATAGATATAAATTATACAAATATGAGTTTAGAAATTAGTGATCAAACATTCAAAGATGAGGTATTAAGTTCCAAAGAACCGGTTTTGGTTGATTTTTGGGCTGAATGGTGTGGACCATGCAGAAGTTTAAAACCTATAGTTGATGAATTATCTGAAGAATTTAAAGGAAAAGTAAAAGTTACTAAAATTGATATTGATGCCAATCAAGAGGTTTCAGTAGAATATGGAATCAGAAATATTCCTACACTTTTATTCTTTAAAAACGGACAAGTTGTTGACAAAGTAGTAGGGGTTCAGCCAAAAGAAAAGCTAGCAGAAAAAATGAATGCATTATTGGATTAATCCAATTATCTGATGAAAATAAAAATATCCTGAAATATTCAGGATATTTTTATTTATAAAAATGCTATTTAAAAGTATATTAAATTTTACGCATACGTAAGCTTTTAGGAGTTATTTCAAGATATTCGTCATCTTTAATATATTCCATAGCTTCTTCTAATGAAAATTCAACTTTAGGGAAAATTTTAGCAGCTTGGTCAGATCCGGAAGCTCTCACGTTAGTTAACTTTTTACCTTTTATAAGATTAACTTCCAAATCATTATCACGGCTATGTTCTCCGACTACTTGACCTTTATATATTTGATCTCCCGGTTCAACAAAAAATTTACCTCTATCCTGAAGTCGGTCGATTGCATAAGCCAAAGCCTGTCCCGTTTCAGATGAAATCATAGATCCGTTTTGTCTTTGTGGAATAATGTCTTTTACCGGTTCAAAATCTTTAAAACGATGATTAATAATAGCTTCTCCGGAAGTTGCTGTTAGAAGAAGGTTACGTAATCCGATAAGACCTCGAGAAGAAATATCAAATTCCAAATGTTGTAAATCACCTTTGGGTTCCATCACTTTTAATTCTCCTTTTCTTTGAGTAACCAATTCTATAGCTTTGCCGGATACAGCATCGGGAACATCAATTACTAAGTGCTCATAGGGCTCATGTTTAACACCGTCAATCTCTTTAATAGTTACTTTTGGTCTACCAACTTGCAATTCATATCCTTCTCGTCTCATAGTTTCGATAAGGACAGATAAGTGAAGAATACCTCTACCAAAAACATTGAACTTATCTTCGGAATCAGTTTCCTCCACACGAAGGGCTAAGTTGATTTCAGTTTCCTTCATTAATCGATCTCTAAGGTGTCTTGAAGTAACGTATTTTCCTTCTTTACCGAAAAACGGTGAAGTATTGATAGTAAACAACATACTCATCGTAGGCTCATCAACTGCAATACGAGGCAAAGCTTCCGGTTCGTTTAAGTCAGCAATGGTATCTCCAATTTCAAAATCATCGATACCGATTACAGCACATAAATCACCGCTTCTAACAGATTCAACAGGTTTTCTTCCTAAACCTTCAAAGACTTGTAATTCTTTTATGCGTATTTTTTTATTTTTACCATCTTCCTGGCAAAGAGTATAATCTTTACCGGAAATTAAATCTCCACGATACACACGACCTATGGCAATTTTTCCCACAAAACTTGAGAAATCAAGAGAGGTAATTTGCATTTGAGGCGTTCCTTCTACATAAGGTGCTTCCGGTATTAATTCAATAATTTTATCTAATAAATATGTAATGTTATCAGTAGGTTGTTTATAATCTCCGGACATCCAACCTTGTTTAGAAGAACCGTATACCGTTTCAAAATCCAATTGTTCTTCAGTAGCGTCTAAATTAAACATCAATTCAAATACCTGATCATGTACATGTTCCGGTTGGCAGTTTTCTTTATCAACTTTATTAATTACTACGATGGGCTTCAATCCCAATTCAATCGCTTTACTAAGAACAAAGCGAGTTTGAGGCATTGGTCCCTCAAACGCATCCACAAGCAATAATACACCGTCAGCCATTTTAAGAACACGTTCAACCTCTCCTCCAAAATCCGCGTGTCCGGGAGTGTCAATGATATTAATTTTGACACCTTTATAGTTAACCGATACATTCTTGGATAAAATGGTTATTCCTCTTTCACGTTCCAGATCATTATTATCCAGAATCAAATCCCCGTCATTTTTTTCAACAACATTACAAGACTGAATAATTTTATCTACTAATGTTGTTTTTCCATGATCGACATGAGCAATAATTGCTATATTTCTAATTGATTGCATATATGATATTAAAATTCAGGTGCAAATGTAAGATATTATTGCTAAATATATGGTTTTGTGTTAGTAAATAAAAGCATAGTATTATTCATAATTTAAGGTTTTATTAATAGAAACTTAAAAACACTATTAAAATGAATAATTTAATTGTACTTTTGATTAGTATTTAAAAATAAGAAAATGAAAATATCTTATATCGTATTTTTTTTAGGTATTGCTTTAAGCATAAGTTCATGTAACAATTCTAAAAAATCAGAGAAAGATCCAAATACTAACCAATCAAAGGATAGTACTCTAGTGGTACAATCTCCGTCATTAGATACGATAAGTTTATCTCCAATTAAAAAAGTACCGAAATTTGAAAATAAAGAGGTGGACAACTTTGTTCAGGAAACTAAATTATATTTTGAGCAAATAGCAGAAGCTACTCAAGCAGGTAATGATAGTAAAATTTTAGAATTGCAACTTAAAGCCAATGATATAGATGAAAATTACAAAAGTGTCTTGAAAAAATTAGATACCGAACAACAAAAAAATCTTAGAAATTGGTATATGCAATTAGTCGATGCCGCATCCAAATAATAATGGCATGTTTTTAACGGATTGAAAAATAATGTAAATATTATTTTAAGTATAAAACAGATATTCATCATCATACATTATCTAAAATAAACTAAAATAGTTTTATCTTTATACGGATAAAACTATTTTTTATGCTAATTAAAACGTATGGAAGTTCTGTCTATGGAGTCAATGCTCAATTAATCACCGTTGAAGTAAATGTAGATAAAGGAGTAGGGTATCAGTTGGTAGGTATGCCGGATATGGCAATAAAAGAAAGCGCACATCGAATTTCGGCAGCCTTAAAAAACTGTGGATATAAAATGCCGGGTAAAAAAATCACAGTAAACATGGCACCTGCAGATCTAAGGAAAGAAGGATCAGCTTATGATTTAACAATTGCTATGGGAATATTGGCGGCATCCGAGCAAATAAAAGGAGATCATCTCGATCAATATTTAATTATGGGCGAATTATCTTTAGATGGTTCTTTACAACCCATAAAAGGTGTTTTACCTATTGCAATACAAGCAAGAGAAGATGGTTTTAAAGGCTTTTTTCTTCCTAAACAAAACGCTAAAGAAGCTGCTATAGTCAATGATCTCGAAGTTTATGGAGTTGACAATATAAAAGAAGTCATTGATTTTTTTGATAAAAACTTTCAATTAAATCCAACCATAGTAAATACAAGAGAAGAGTTTTTTGAGAATAATAATAAATTTCAATTTGATTTTTCAGAAGTTAAAGGTCAGGAAAATGTAAAAAGAGCTTTGGAAATTGCTGCTGCCGGAGGACACAATGTACTTTTAATCGGCCCGCCGGGAAGTGGAAAAACCATGTTGGCAAAAAGAATTCCCTCCATCTTACCTCCATTGACCTTATCGGAAGCACTAGAGACAACCAAAATACATTCCGTTGCCGGAAAATTAGGATTAGAATCTTCTTTAATGACAGTAAGACCTTATCGTAATCCTCATCATACCATATCAGGAGTAGCATTAGTTGGAGGAGGAAGCTATCCGCAACCCGGAGAAATTTCTCTTTCTCATAACGGCGTACTTTTTCTGGATGAACTGCCTGAATTTAATCGCCAAGTATTGGAAGTCATGAGACAACCTTTAGAAGACAGGATTGTAACTATCTCAAGAGCAAAATTTACGATCACCTATCCGGCCAGTTTTATGTTGATTGCTTCCATGAATCCTTCTCCTTCCGGATATTTTCCAAATGACCCTAAAAATACGAGCACTATACAAGAAATGCAAAGATATAAGAATAAAATATCCGGGCCGTTACTCGATCGAATCGATATTCATGTGGAAGTTTCACCAGTACCTTTTGATGATTTATCGGATAAAAGGAAAGGAGAGTCAAGTTCAGAAATAAGGGCAAGAGTGGTAGAAGCAAGGAAAATTCAAACTCAAAGATATAAAACAGCGGAAGGAATCCATTATAATGCTCAAATAGGTCCTAAACAATTAGATGAATTTTGTTTGTTGGACGACGTCTCCAAAAATTTACTAAAGTCTGCCATTGAAAAATTGGGTTTATCTGCCCGAGCCTATGATCGAATCTTAAGAGTGGGCAGAACGATAGCAGATTTAGATAAATCTGAAGTTATCCAAGCTCACCATATTGGAGAAGCTATACAATATCGTAGTCTTGATCGGGAAGGATGGTGTAAATAAATGTAAATTTTTAAAAAATTATTATTAATTTGAACAAAGAAAATAATAATAAATTATGATAAGAAATGTTCAACTATCCGATGCATTAAGAATAGCTGAAATTTATAATTATTATATAGAAAATACGGTCATTACCTTTGAAGAAAAAAAAGTTAGTGCCCGGGAAATAGAAAACAGAATCCAAAAAATATTTGCAAAAGGCTATCCTTATATAGTATATGAAAAAGAAGGAATAGTACTCGGATATGCATATCTGAATACTTGGCGAGAACGTTCGGCTTATGATATAACATTAGAAAACAGTATTTACCTGGATTATAATCAAACCCATCAAGGAATAGGTAATGAATTACTTACAGCCCTGATTGAAGAATCAAAAAAGATAGATATACATTCCATTATAGGAGTAATATCTTTACCGAATGAGCCCAGTAGAAAATTGCATCGGAAAACAGGATTTAATCTGATAGGAAATTTTAAAGAATCAGGAAAAAAATTTAATCAATTGATAGATGTTGAATTTTGGCAATTACTATTGGATTGAATAAATAAAATCTATAATAAAAATCAAAATAATTTAAAAAACAATAAAAATGATACATCATATTGTAATGTGGAAGCTTAAAGAAAGCGATAAAAAAAATAATGCTTTAAAAATAAAAAATGATTTAGAAGCTTTAAAAGATCGAATTAAGGAGTTACAATATATCCAAGTAAATACCAATATGGAGATTGCTCCACAGTCAAATTTTGATATACTGTTAGATTCCCGATTTAAAAATTTTGAAGATTTAACTCTATATGCAAATCATCCGGAACATCTTAAAGTGGTGGAGTTTATAAAAACAGTGGTTGAACAAAGAGTAGCTATCGATTACGAAATATAGTTACATAGTAATTGATTATTAAAAAGGATGTTTACTTACACTACACATCCTTTTTTTATTCTTGCTTTATGGATAATATAAATTTTAATGCCAATTTAACTTCAACAACTAAATAAAATATCCGATTATTCTTTCCCCTAATACGATCAATTTATGGGTAAAATGATGGATGGTGAAATGCGAATAATGTATTTTTTTAGAATATTTATATATAAAAATTACAAATTATTTATTAAATGACTCTTTTTTTTAGAATTTAAACAAAGATGATTAAATTTGCATCCACTATTTAACAAATTAATTATTCATGAAATTACCGGCAATAGTTCAATTGCATATTATCGTATTTATTTGGGGATTTACCGGTGTAATTGGTAAGCTTATCTCTCTTAATGCTATACCTTTGGTATGGGGTAGGACCTTGGTTGCAGCTTTTATTTTATTTTGTTATTTATATTTTTCAAAAGGAAAAAATTTTAAAATTTCCAAAAAGCTGATGTTCCAACTTTTGGGGTGTGGAGTAATTGTAGGTACTCATTGGTCATTGTTTTATGGATCCATTAAAATATCCAACATTTCTATTGCCACTTCAACCCTATCAACAGGAACTTTATTTGTGGCTTTTTTAGAGCCCTTTTTTTTCAAACGAAAAATCAAAATTTCTGAAATAATTTTAAGTTTAGTTATTATAATATGTATACTTTTTATCTTTAATACAGAAATGAGTTATTGGAAAGGTATACTACTTGGTATCGGATGTGCATTCTTGTCGGCCTTGTTTTCAGTAGTAAACGGAATAATGCATTCAAAAGAAAGTCCAGAAATAATAACTTTCTATGAAATGGCAGGAGCTTTTGTAACCTTGACGGTTTTTATGTTTTTGTTCAATGATTGGGAAGCCATAGCTACCATAAAAGCTTGGGATATCCTATGGCTTTTAGTGTTGGGCGGACTTTTAACCAGTTTTCCTTTAGTTATGACCATGAAGCTGATGAAACACATTACGCCTTTTACACTTATGCTTTCCATAAACTTAGAGCCTGTATATGCTATTTTAATAGCCTTTTTAATTTGGAAAGATTCGGAAAAAATGAGTCCAGTATTTTATATTTCAACTGCTGTCATGATTGCTGCCATCTGTTTTAACGGTTATTTAAAATCTAAAAATAAAAAGATCTAAAATCAATAAAGTTAGCATTTGCATTATTTTTGAGTTTACATAAGATTAATATTAGACATATGCGTACTGTCCCTAAAATTCTTATGATATTCAGACTCTTACTAGCTCCCCTAAGCATTATTTTATCTTATCACTATGGAGAAAGATGTGTTCCCATGCTTGTTTTAATACTATGCCTGGGGTTGACTTCCGATATATTGGATGGAATTATTGCCAGAAAATATCAGGTAGCAACTGAAAATTTAAGAAGAATGGATAGTTTTATAGATATTATATTTTGGCTGTCTCTTGCAACTTCAACAGGAATAGTTCGACCTGGGATCATAGAAGCCAATTTGAAATTTATTTTAGGTTTAGTAATATTAGAAGGAATAAGTGCGCTAATTAGTTTCTTGCGATTCAGAAAAGAAGCTAGTACCCATGCGTATTCTTCAAAATTTTGGGGAATAACTTTATTTTTAGCACTTATATCAATACTAGGTTCTAATTACGGTGGATTCTTTTTATATCTGACTATAATTGTGGGATATATTTCCTATGTTGATGTTTTGCTTATACTTATACTATTACCTCATTGGATGCATGACGTACCGAGTTTTATTCATGCTTATTTAATTAGAAAAAAAATTAATTTAAAAAAGGGTACATTAGGTTCAGTTACTAATTAAATATTTTAGAAAGTTTAAATAAAATAGTTCATACCAATCGGAAACAACTTATTTTAAAAAATTTAAAATTTTAATTTTAAATGTTGAAAGATTACAAAAAAGACCTAATTATAGCGCTATATTCCTTACCGGGTATATTAATAATCTATTGTTTCGGATTTATCTTCAATAATATCATTTTTGCAAGTATAGCTGCAGGAGGTGCTGTGACGGCGGGATATGGAGCAAATAAAAAAATATTAAAATATCCTTTTGCGCCCATGATCATAGCCGTTCTAGGAATGAGTATATGCGCTGCATTGGGATCATTAATAGGACATTTCTATTTTTGGTATATAATCTGTTGTGTATTATTGGCCTGTTTAGCAACCTGTGTGGGAACTATCGATCAAAATGCTTGGTGGATTGTTTTACAATGGTCTATTGCATTTTTTGTAGGAGGCTATTATGTGGGAGATATCTATGCCGCTCTGCATAGAGGTGTTTTAATTCTTGCAGGAGGTTTATTTCAATCTATTTGTATTATTTTTCTCATTGAGAAATCATCATTTGAAAGAAATATCAGTAACCCTGAGGAGCTTCTGATCATTTTTAAAAACATATATGAAGATATTGATAAAAAAATACGCTTTCATATGACCATCATCTATACCGCATTAACCATATTAGTTTGCTTTTTCTTCATTACTATTTTCGATATCAAATATTATTACTGGGCTGTTATGACTGCCTTAGTTATTTTGAAACCTGATTTTATTGATACCCTGAAAAAAGCAAGTATAAGGTTGATGGGAACACTTCTGGGTATTGTCATAGCTACTTTTTTAATATGGTGGTTTCCATCAAGATATATCATGGCATTGGAAATTCTGATATCTTTATATGTTTGCTATGTATTTGCCAACCACAGATATGCAATTTTGTCAACCTTTTTAACGATTACAACCGTATTAATGTTTGCAATTAATGGGTCATCGGGTAATGAAATAGCTATGGACAGATTAATTGCCACCTCAATTGGAGGAGTATCGGCCATATTAATTATGAGTTTAAGTTTATTGCATATTCGATTTTTAAAAAGTAAAAACTAATAATGATCTTTTAGGATTAGTAATTTTTATTATTTTTTAAAACTTCTTCAAAATGGTTTTCAGCCCAAGTGATCATCATCTGAATGGAGGGCATTAAACTGATAGCTGTTTCCGTAAGACTATATTCAACTCGAGGCGGGATTTCAGCATAGGCTTTTCTTTTAATTAAGTTATATTTTTCCAAATTTTTTAGTGTGTTGGTAAGCATCTTTTGAGAAATATCAGGAAGTTCATTTTTTATTTCTCCGTAACGCATCGTTTTGCCGGAATATAAAACAGCTAATAGTAATAAAGACCATTTATCGCTAAATCGGCTTAATATATTTCTTATCGGACAGATGGGATATTTTAAATCGAGTTTATGAGCTTTCATTTTTCTATCAAATATACATATTACTCTCCAATAGAATACAACTATAAATAATAAAGTAATAATTTATAGTTAAATAAATGTTAAAATTAAACATATAATTAGCTGGTAATCAATAATTCTAACTTTAGCGGTTCGTTACGATCCTGCTTGTGAACATAAGTTGTTCGGGCTAAATTCGAATCATAAACTTATTTAAATATATATAAAAATGAAAATATCAATACTAGGAACAGGAAATGTTGCACAAGCGTTAATTAACGGATTAATTAATGAAAAGTATAATGTGGTAGTTGGTTCAAGAAATTTCGAAAAAGGAAGTGAAAATATAGAAAAACTAAAACAAGTTAATCAAACCCTATCCATTGTTTCCTACCAAGAGGCTGTAGCATTAAGTGAAATTATACTTATTTCAATTCCCGGATTTGCGCTTATAGAAACCATAAAGGATATTGGAATTAAAAATTTTGAAGGTAAAATACTTTGGGATATTACAAATGCATTTTCATCGGAAGCTCCGACTAATGGAGTAATAAAATTAATTTCATCTCCGGAAGAATCTCTGTCAGAAAGTGTACAAAAGCTTTTGCCATTATCGCATGTTGTTAAAGGAATGAATACCATAGGTGCGCATCTTATGTATCAGCCCTCACTGAAAGAAAACGGTACCGCATTTATTGCCGGAAATAATGAAGAGGTTAAAAATACAATTTCTACAATAATTAAATCTTTAGGTTGGAATACCTATGATGCAGGTAAACTAGAATCTTCACGAGCATTAGAGTATATGGGACAATTATATGTAGCTCAAGGTATTTTATATAATAAATGGAATTCAACTTTTAAGTATATAGATTAAATTTTATCATGTAATAAAACATATATAAATCAAGTAAATTGAAAATCGATGAAAATAAATATTATAGAAAATGCATATTTTCTACTTTTTGTTGTGATTATAAACATTTCTGAAATAAAAGCACAAAAAGTTATAGATTTAACGGAGACTCATTTGAAAGCGATAAATACATTTATGACATTTGAAAAAATGGATGGCGATAAAGTAGTAAGAGTCATTAAGGATCCATCAATCAAGAAATTTGATGAACCTACTTATGTACGAATCAATAATGTAAATTTTGCCAATGGGATCATAGAAGTAAAAGTGTTAAGTCGAATTTTGGATGATGCTCCGAATTTTGCCCGAGGATTTATTGGTATAGCCTTTCATATAAATGATTCAAACTCTAAGTTTGAAAGTATATATGTTCGCCCTTTAAACGGAAGATCCGAGAATCAGGAACATAGAAACAGGACCATACAATATTTTTCTTATCCGAATTATAAGTATCAACGATTGAGAAATGAATTTCAAAATAAATACGAGTCCTATGCAGATATGGCACTAAACGAATGGATACAATTAAGAATTGAAGTTCAAGGGCAAAAAGCTCAATTGTATATAAATGATAATAAACAACCCTCACTCATCGTAAATGATTTAAAATTAGGAGGAAATGCGACAGGAGCTATCGGACTCTTTGTTGATGTAGGCACTGAAGGATATTTTAAAGATTTGAAGGTTTATCTACAATAATAAAACCTAAAATAAAATTCCGACTCTATTTTAAAGTCGGAATTTTTATTAATTCAACCTGAAATCTAAATACAGATCGTTTCTTAATACATCTAAAATTTGTTTATTTATATTTACTCTTCGGTTCATTGATTGAGATTCTAAATACACATTGTTCTTTTTATCGATAATTTCAAAGTGTATATCTTTTGAACCTGCATTTTCATCACATACTTTATTTAAAGTAGTAATGGTATTTTCATCTAAATTTTCCAAGTTTATCTTAATGGTTAATTTTTTAGCATGTTTTCCGATCACATCGCTAAGTTCTTCGATATTCAGCACGTTTATATATACAAAGCCGTTATCTTTAATCATTCCTACCGTGATTTTTACCAAAACAAATAAATTAGGAATAAGATATTTTTGCAAATCCAGATAATTCTTTTTAAGCTTAAGAGAAATAGTACCTGTTTTATCTTCCAAATCAAAATAGGCGATTCTTGTTCTGCCGTCGTTTATTTCCTTGTGCTCAAAACGTGAGATCATACCGGCGATATACACTTCCTTATTAATATAATTTTCTTTATTTTCATTAATTTCGGAAATATCAACAGGTTTAATCAACGCAATTTCGTATTTGTAATTATCCATTGGATGAGCGGATATATAGATACCTACAACTTCTTTTTCTCTGCCCAATTTATACATGGTACTCCATTCTTCCGTTTCAGGAATTACCGGTTTCATAACATCAAATCCTTCATCCCCCAAGTCTCCAAATAAAGAATTTTGAGCAGAATTCTTATTATCCTGATAGGCAATCCCGTATCTTACCAGCTTTTCAATAGTGCTGGTACCATTTTCTTCTTTAAAAAATTGGGCACGATTATTATTGGCTAGTCCATCAAAAGCTCCTGCCAATACTAAATTTTCAAGAACTTTTTTATTTATATTTTTTAAATCTGTCCTTTCAAAAAATTCAAACAGATTTTTATATTTTCCCTTATTTTGTCTTTCACTTACTACAGCTTCAACAGCATTTTCACCGATTCCCTTAATAGCTCCCATTCCAAAACGGATAGCACCTTTTTCATTTACGGTGAATTCATAATCACTTTCATTAACATCAGGTCCTAGCACTTCCAATCCCATATTTTTACATTCTTCCATAAAGAAACTCAAAGTGGTAAGATTGTTAAGGTTATTGCTGAGCAATGCGGCCATAAATTCTGCAGGAAAATGAGCTTTTAAATAAGCGGTTTGAAAGGCAATAAATGCATAACAAGTGGAGTGAGATTTGTTAAAAGCATATTGAGCAAAAGCTTTCCAGTCTTCCCATATTTTTTTTAATTTATCTTCAGGATGACCTCTTTCGATAGCTCCCTCAAGAAAACGAGCTTCCATTTTATTTAAGACTTGAATTTGCTTCTTACCCATAGCTTTTCTAAGCACGTCCGCATCACCTTTACTAAATCCGGCTAATTTTTGAGAAAGAAGCATTACTTGTTCTTGATAAACAGTAATACCGTAAGTATCCGCAAGATACTCTTCCATATCCTCTAAATCGTAAGAAATTTCTTCCTTTCCATGTTTACGATTGATAAAGTTGGGAATATATTGTAAAGGTCCGGGACGATACAAGGCATTCATGGCAATCAAGTCCTCAAACTTATCGGGTTGCAATGCTTTGAGGTGCTTTTGCATTCCGGGGGACTCGTATTGGAAGATCCCTACTGTATTTCCATTTTTGAATATCTCATAGGTTTTATCATCATCCAAAGGAAAATCATCGGGATTCAAAACTTCACCCGTCCTTTTTCTAATAATTTCAATGGTATCGGCAATAATCGTCAAGGTACGTAAACCTAGAAAATCCATTTTTAACAATCCGGCACTTTCTACCACGGAGTTGTCAAATTGTGATACCAACAAAGAGGAATCTTTGGCAACGGCAACCGGTATTAAATTAGTAATATCTTCCGGAGTAATAATTACTCCACACGCATGAACTCCCGTGTTCCGTAAACTACCTTCCAATTGATAAGCATTTTGTATTACCCGCCCTTCCAGGTCATATTCATTAAATTTTTGTTTGAGTTGAAGCACAGGAACAGACTCCTCTTTACCGAAATCTTTAATTAACTCACTTTCTGTTTTATTTTTTAGCTTGGTTAAATTTAAGGTAGAGGGTAGGTTTTTTGATAAGCGGTCTGTATCGCTTAAGGGCAATTCAAGCACTCTTCCTGCATCCCTTATCGCGGAACGTCCGGCTAACGTACCGTAAGTAATTATTTGAGCAACCTGATTTTCTCCGTATTTATCTACCACCCATTGAATGATTTTTTCACGTCCTCTATCGTCAAAATCGATGTCTATGTCGGGTAAGGATACCCGATCCGGATTTAAGAAACGCTCAAAAAGTAAATCGTATTTAATAGGATCTATATTAGTAATCCCTATGCAATATGCAACGGCTGATCCGGCTGCAGAGCCTCGCCCCGGACCAACAGATACGCCCATTTTACGCGCTTGAGAGGTGAAATCCTGTACAATGAGAAAATAGCCGGGATATCCCGTTTTGGCTATGGTTTCCAACTCAAATTGTAAACGATCTTTAGTATCTTCGGATAATTGGTCGCCATATCTTTTTTTAGCTCCTTCCCAAGTAAGATATGCTAAGTAGGCATTTTCTCCTCGCTTTCCTCCGTCCACTTCATCTTGAGGATCTTTAAATTCGTCAGGTATATCAAATTTAGGAAGTAAAACATCTCGGGTTAATTGATAAGGTTCAAATTTTTTGATAAAGTCTTCAAAATTTTCAATTGCTTCCGGTATGTCTGCAAACAATTGAGCCATTTCTGTTTGAGATTTAAAATTATATTCATCATTAGGAAGACCGTATCTTTTACCAAAACCTCTGCCCTTAGGGGTAGATTGTTTTTCTCCGTCTTTAATACATAAAAGGATATCCTGGGTTTCTGCTTCTTTTTTACTAATATAAAATGTATCGTTTTGAGCTAAAACCTTAACTCCGTATTTTTTTGCAAATTTTATTAAAACTTTGTTTAGGTGTTCCTCTTCATCTAAATGGTGTCTTAATAACTCTACATAAAAATCATCACCAAATAATCCATGCCAATAGATAAAGGCCTCTTCTGCCTGCTTTTCTCCCACATTTAAAATTAGACTGGGAATTTCTGAAGATAAACTTCCGGTGGTTGCAATTAAATTTTCTTTATATTGTTCAATAAGTTCTTTACCAATTCTGGGATAACCTGCATACAAACCTAGTTTATATCCTAAAGTTGATAATTTAGAAAGATTTTTAAATCCTTCATGATTTTTAGCAAGTAATATCTGAGTATATCTACGATCCGGATTATCTTTTGTAAACTTATTTTGTAAATAAGTTTCAGATATATACAGTTCACAACCGATAATTGGTAAAATCTCATTTTTTAAAGGTTCAGAACCATTGCCTTCTAAAATTTTAGCATTATGATCTTTAATAGATCCATTAGCTTTTTTTATTTCATTGAGAAAAGCAAATGCACCCATCAAGTTGCCCATATCCGTTACACCTAAAGCGGGCATGTTATATTCTAAGGTTTTTTTTATTAAATCAGAATGTTTACTGGTAGAAGTAAGTATTGAATAAACCGAATGATTGTGAAAGTGGAAAAAAGATGAATAATTTATTTCATCTACAGATTTTTTTGTACTTTCTGTTTTCCCTTTTAGTTGCTTATTAAAATCTTTGACCTGTTCACGAATAACAATATCAAAAGGTTGAAAAGGTTCAGAATGAGTTTCAATAAAAGCATTTAATTCTTCTTCTGTAAAATTCAGCTTATTTGCACTTATTTGGTTTCGTCTAACCAACTCCCAAAATGCTTGAGCAGTAGCATTAACGTCTGCCGCAGCATTGTGTGCCTCATCAAAACCATGCCCAAATAATTTTTCATATAATTCGGAAAGTTTAGGAAATTTAAATCCACCTCCCATACCTCCGGGCAAAGCACAAAAATTAGTTCCCTCACGGGCGGTATCTATTAACGGAAGATCCGCAATATGGTTTTCAATTGATTTTCGATAAAATTCAGCTCCAACAATCGGGATGTCGAATGCTATATTTTGTCCGACTAAAATCGGATTATCCGCCAGTACCGCATTAAATTGATCCAATACGGTTTTAAGATCATGACCTTCCGCTAATGCTTTTTCGGTACTTATACCGTGAATTTTTTGAGCATTGAAAGGTATGTCGTATCCTTCAGGTTTAATTATATAGTCATAGTTTTCAATTAAATCACCATTTTCATCATGTAACTGCCAGGCAATTTGAACCATTCTAGGCCAATTGTCTGAATCGGAAACAGGTGCATTTGCATTGGCAGGAAGACCTGTGGTTTCAGTATCAAAAACTAGGAATTTCATAATACAAAGTTAGGGATTTCTTTATGAATGTAACTTTTAAATCTTAAGTTCCATCAATATTTCGTTTCTTAAAAATAACTTTGAAAGATATTGGAATTGAATAAAATAGAGTGAAATTTTACATTAAAAAAAATTACAGGGTAAAGAAAGATTAGTTTCTATTTAAACAGAATGTAAAATATAACTTAGCAGCCTGAAATTTTACATGTATTACATATAAAATATTTATAAGCAAATCATTTATTAGGTCTAATTTTTGATTTTTTATTTTACTAAAACAATAAAAAAACATAGTGTATGGAAAATATTATTGAAAAACTTCAAAAAGAAGTAGGTCTCAGTGAAGATCAAGCGGTGAAATCTTTAAATGTAATAAAAGAATATATGGATAAAGAAGATTTACATGTTGATTGGGAAAAATTCTTTAAAGGGAAATACGAACATTTTAAAGATTCAGTATCTAATTTTTTTAGTAAAATATCCAATAAGGCAGAAGATTGGGGTGATAAAATAGGAGATAAGGTAGAGGATTTAACCACAGATGCGAAACGAAAATTTAGAGATGCATCTAAAAAAGAATAGATTAAGTTTTTAACTTATATAAATTTGTGCAAGAAGCTTATCAATTAAGCTTCTTTTTTTATTTAAAAAAATCATTTTTTGATTTAGAAATTAGTATTTCGGCTATAAAAATAAGATAGATTTTTAATGAATTAATTTAATTAGGGCTGAAATTGAAATCTAGTTTAAAAACCTATTATTTGTTTTAAATTCATGATAAAAAATTACTAATGTTTTTAATATAAAAATAGTTGATAAACCATAAAATATGTATTTTTGTATCTCTTCTATAATAGGATAAAAATGTTAGTATTAAAATTTGGAGGCACCAGCGTAGGAAGTGCAGAACGTATAAAAAATTTAGCTGAATTAACTAAAGGTCAAAAACCGAAGATTGTTGTTTTGTCTGCTATGAGTGGAACAACTAATGCCTTAGTAGAAATATCTCAAGCTCTTTATGAAAAAAATACTTCTAAGGCGAAAGAATTAATACAATCTCTAGAAGATAAATACAGAAAGGAAATAAAAGATCTGTACAAGAATGAAACCATAGTCAAGAAAGGGAGCGAACTTTTGGATGATTATTTCAATTATATAACTTCATTCCTGGATTTTCCTATATTTACTTCCAAAGAAGAAAAAATAATTTTGGCTCAAGGTGAACTTTTGAGCACTCATATGTTCCATTTTTACATGAGTGAAATCGGAGAAAAAACGATATTACTTCCGGCATTGGAGTTTATGAGAATAAACAAAGACGGTGAACCGGATTTTCCCTATATAGAAGAACGTATTAAAGAAGAAATTAAAAAGTATCCTGATATAGATTTTTTTATTACTCAAGGATATATTTGTAAAAATGCTCAAGGAGATATAGATAATTTGCAAAGAGGGGGAAGTGATTACACAGCTTGTATAATTGGAGCCGTAATTGATGCTGAAGAAATACAAATATGGACCGATATCGACGGGATGCATAATAACGATCCTAGATTTGTTAATAAAACTCATCCCATAAATGAATTAAGTTTTGATGAAGCTGCAGAATTAGCCTATTTCGGAGCAAAGATTTTACATCCAACCTGTATTCTTCCTGCACAGAAAAGAGGAATACCCGTAGCTTTGAAAAATACAATGCAACCTGAAGCTAAAGGTACTTTAATAGGTAATATTAATACTCCGGAAGGAATTCGTGCCGTAGCAGCAAAGGATGGTATTTACGCCATAACCATAAAAAGTGGTAGAATGCTATTGGCGTATGGATTTCTAAAGACAATTTTTGAAATATTCGATAAATATAAAACCTCTATAGATATGATAACCACTTCAGAGGTTGCTGTTTCATTAACCATTGACAATCCTTCTAATTTAGAATATATATTAAAGGAATTAAGAGAAATAGCCAATGTTGAATATGAAAAAGATCAAACCATTATTGCCATAGTAGGAAATATTGCAAAAAATGAATCAGGTTATGCTGTTAAAATTTTGGAAGCTCTTAAAAATATTCCTCTGCATATGATATCTTATGGAGGAAGTGAGCATAATATATCAGTAGTAATTGACAGCAATAGTAAAAAAGAAGCATTACAAGCTTTGAATACCACTCTTTTTGGATATTAAAAATATAAGATAATTTAGTTAAATTTAAATAATAAATATATCATTAATCAAAATACCTTTAAGTTAATTACTTAAAGGTTTTTTTTATATCGTAATTATTCTATTAATCTTAATTGTAAATGCAATTTTATCGATGTAATGATTCTAATTGATTTTTGAAAATAGATAACATGTAACATAATTATATTTTTTCAATATTAGAATCTATCACTACTAATTTTTACTTTAAAAATACCATCTAAAAATAGGTGCAAGTAATATAAAATTTACCCAAAAAAAAGCATTAAACAAACTTGAATAGATGAAATAAAATAAAGGAAATGAATTTTACCGTTACGGTACTGTAAGAAAAATACAATGCTATGAGTATTAATTATTTATATCTGGATAAATTTGTTTATTAGAAAATAAAAAATCAAAGTTGAACTATTATATTGATAAAAAATTTCTAATTTCGCAAAAAAATCTTAGCATGAATTTGGTAATTGTTGAATCGCCCGCAAAGGCCAAAACAATAAAAAAATTTTTAGGAAATGACTTTGAAGTTGAATCTAGTTATGGTCATATAACTGATTTAGCAAAAAAAGATATGGGTATAGATATGAAAACTCTAGAGCCCATATATCAAGTCTCCTCAGATAAAAAAGAAGTCGTTAAAAAACTAAAATCATTAGCAAAAAAAGCAGATACTGTATGGTTGGCTTCCGATGAAGATCGTGAAGGAGAAGCCATTGCTTGGCATTTATTTAATGAATTACAACTTAAATCAGAAAACACTAAAAGAATTGTTTTTCATGAAATAACCAAAAATGCCATACAAAAAGCCATTCAAAACCCTAGAAATATAGATATTAATCTGGTTAATGCACAACAGGCCCGAAGAGTGTTGGACCGATTGGTAGGATTTGAAATGTCACCTATTCTTTGGTCTAAAATAAAAGCCGGATTATCTGCAGGAAGAGTACAATCTGTGGCTGTACGTTTGATCTGTGAAAGAGAAAAGGAAATTGAAAAATTTATTCCGGTTCCCACGTATAAAGTTGAAGCAGATTTTTACAATAAATCTCATAATTTATTAAAAAGTAAATTAAATACAGATTTTCAAGACTATTCCAAGGCATTAGATTTTATACAAAGAGCCCAAGGGAAAACATTCACTATATCCAATGTTGAGACTCGTCCAAGTAAAAGAAGTCCATCAGCCCCTTTCACTACATCTACTTTACAACAAGAAGCTGCCAAATTAGGATTTTCAGTTAGTAGAACAATGATGTTAGCTCAGCAACTCTACGAATCGGGGTACATTACCTACATGAGAACCGATAGCGTCAATTTATCAGAAGAAGCGTTGAATTCTGCAAAAGATGTAATTATTGGACAATATGGAAAAGAATATTTAAATACACGACAATATACCACAAAAAATAAGTCGGCTCAAGAAGCTCACGAAGCTATTCGTCCAACCAATTTATCCGTACAAGAAGCAGGGGCAGATGATTCACAAAAGAAACTATATCATTTAATTTGGAGAAGAACTTTGGCCTCACAAATGGCCGATGCTAAATTAGAAAGAACAATTGTCGATATATCAAATCCGGAATTAAAAGAGAAGTTCGTAACAAAAGGAGAAGTTATTGTTTTTGATGGTTTTTTAAAAGTATACCAAATTCAAAAAGAAGAAGATTCAGCCGATGAAGACAATAATGAAGGACTCTTACCTGTCGTAGAAAAAGGAGAAGAAGTACAATTATCTCAAATTATCGGCGAAGAAAAATTCAGTAGACCGGCAGCTAGATATAATGAAGCCTCTTTAGTAAGGAAATTAGAAGAATTAGGAATCGGGCGTCCTTCCACATATGCTCCTACTATTTCTACAATTCAAAAAAGACAATATGTGGAAATCAGAGATTTAGATCCCAAACAAAGGGAGGTTAAGAAGATTCTTTTAAAAGATGATACTATAAAAGAAAGTATTGAAATTGAAAATTATGGAGCGGATCGAAGAAAATTAATGCCGACAGATATAGGATTAGTCGTAAATGAATTTTTAACGGAACATTTTCCAACCATATTAGATTATGGCTTCACAGCAAAGGTTGAAGAAGACTTTGACAATATAGCCGGAGGAAATGAAAACTGGAAAGAAATGTTGACCGGTTTTTATGATGATTTTCACCCCCATGTAGAAGAAGTAAAAGAAACGGCAGAAAGAGCTACAGGAGAAAGATTATTAGGTCAAGATCCTCTAAGCGGTAAAAATATTTATGCTCGCATAGGCAGATTCGGTCCGATGATTCAGATGGGTGAAACCGAAGATGAAGAAAAGCCAAAATTCGCCGGTTTAATGAAAGGGCAACACATAAATTCAATAACTATAGAAGAAGCGCTTAAATTATTTGAATTGCCTAAGTATTTAGGAGATTATGAAGATAAAAAAGTTGAAGTAAATACGGGAAGATTTGGTCCTTATGTAAAACATAACAGCAAGTTTTTTTCTTTGAAACCTAAAGAAGGAGATGAAATTTCAACCATTACTTTAGAAAGAGCTATCGCATTAATAGAAGCGAAAAGGGAAGCAGACAGAAATAAATTTATTAAAGCATTTGAATCAGAAGATCCAATTATTGAAATTTTAAATGGAAGATGGGGGCCTTATATTAAACAAGGAAAAGAAAATTATAAAATCCCTAAAGACACGGAAGCCGATAAATTAACTCTTGAAGATGTCAAAAAATTAATCTCGGAATCAGGTAATAAAACCAAGCCTAAATCCAAAACCAAATCAAAAAAGAAATAAGTGGAAGCATTGCGAGATTTTTTGCATCCGGTAGATGAATCCTTAATATATGCACAACCGGATTCAATAGGAAGCAAGATACAATTTTACTGGGATAAAAAACTTGAAGAGAATAGTGTTGTAATTATTGGTTGTCCCGATTTAAGAGGTACCGGCCATAAAAAAGAGTTTTCCAATTTAAGGTTGATCCGTGAAGAATTCTATCAATTAGTATGGAATGATTGGAATTTAAAGTTGTATGATTTGGGAGATATAATTCCTGGAAATGAATGGGAGGATACAGATTTTGCACTTAAAAAAGTTTTGGAAGAATTATTGGAAATGAAGGTACAACCCATAATCTTAGGTGGAAATATGGGACTGAATTATACCGCCTATAAAGCACTTTCTATACTAAAAAAGCCTTTAAATTATACCGCAGTTGATACGAAAATTGAAATTGGAAATACAGAAGGAAAGCTAACGGATAAAAATTATCTTTCCAAGATGATAGTTGAAGATTTTAATTTACTTTTCAATTTTACCAATATAGGATATCAAAGTTACTACGTACCTCAATCAACATTAAAAAAATTTAACACCTTAGATTTTGAAGGCATACGTTTAGGGAATATAACAACGAATATAAAAGATTCAGAGCCTATATTCAGAAGCTCTGATTTTGTAGGGATCAATTTGGACTCTGTAGAGTCTTATGACGGGACTCTCTCAACCGGAAGTACGGTAAACGGATTCACCAATCGTGAAATTTGTGGTTTATCAAGGTATATAGGTTTGTCTAAACAGGTAAAAATAATAGGAATCTATAATTTTTTAGGATACTCATACAATAAAATGAATGAAAAATTAGTTTCACAAATTTTGTGGTATATAATAGAAGGTAAAAATCAGCAAGAATATTATGAAAATGATGAATACATAAAATATACAGTCTTACATGAAGATAAAGAATTGGTCTTTTTAAAAGATAAATATGTCGATAGGTGGTGGTTGGCTATCGATTTTGAGGACAATGAAAGTCCTGCTTTCTTAGTTCCTTGTTCATCAAATGATTACAAAGAAGCTTTAGAAGGAAATGTTCCCGAGCGATATTGGAAAACTTTCAAAAAGTTTTTATAAACAGTCACAGATAAAATTAGCGCTGATTTTAATAGAAGAATAAAAAAATTTTTAAATAAAATAAAAAAATAGTAGTTTTACAATTTTTAAAAGAAACTTTGGTTATAATGAGAAAAGTATTATTACTCTTATTGGCAACGTCAACAATTATTTCTTGTAATTCATCCAAAAAAGGAAGAGCAGGAAAACCGGGATCACAAGGAGAGATTGTAGTTACGCAAAAGAGTCAGCAATGGAATAACAAAAAACCGTATGGAATGGTTCCTATTCCAGGTGGAGCTTTTATTTTAGGGCAATCTGACATGGATTTCACCGGCACAAACACAAAAGCCCCTTTAACTACTGTTACCGTATCAGCATTTTATATGGATGATACAGAAGTAACTAATGCTGAATATAGAGTATTTGTAAACTATGTGAAAGATTCCATTGTTCGTTCCCTATTAGCAGAAAGAGGAGGTGAAGAAGGAGGTGAAGGAATAGGAAGATATTCTTATTTAAACAAAAAATCAGAAAAAGAACAGACTGCATATCAGCAAATGTTGGAAGAACAGGGAGGTAGAGAAGGATATGACGAATCTAAAAAGTTAGATTGGTCGGTTCCTTTAGAATGGAATACTTCCAGATACCCTGATGTTGCTTATGCAGAAGTATTAGAATCATTATATTACCCGCCTGAAGAAAGATTTAACAATGAAAGAGTCATAGATGCTAGAAAATTAATTTACCAATTTACATGGATTGATCAACTGGAGGCAGTTAAAAATAAGGGTAGAGGTAAAGATTTTCTTAGAAGAGAAGAAATAGCTATTTATCCGGATACGACAGTGTGGCTAAGAGATTTTAATTACTCTTTTAATGAGCCCTTATTTGAACAGTATTTTTGGCATAAAGCTTATTCTAAATATCCTGTGGTGGGTGTAACATGGGATCAAGCAAGGGCTTTTTGTGCTTATAGCACAAAATCCAAAAACGATTATAACCAAAGCAGAAAAAGAAAAATAGATAAAATATTTCCGTATAGATTACCTTCAGAAGTTGAATGGGAATATGCTGCACGAGGAGGTTTAGAAAATGCCCCTTATCCATGGGGTGGACCTTATCTAATAGATGATAGAGGTTGCTATTTAGCTAATTTTAAACCTAAAAGAGGGGATTATATGGAAAATCAAAATGGTTATTTATACACAGCTCCTGTAAAATCTTTTCATAAAAATGGATTTGGATTATATGATATGGCAGGGAATGTTTCTGAATGGACAGTTTCCGCATATAATAATAGTTCTTATATAATATCATCCACTTTAAATCCTTATTTAGGAAATAGAATTGAAGACCCTCGAAAAGTTATAAAAGGAGGATCATGGAAAGACATAGGTTACATGCTTATGGTGAGTGAAAGAGATTGGGAACATAAAGATTCAGCCAGAAGTTTTATTGGTTTTAGACGTGTTCAAACCATACCGGAAGGGTCTAAGGGTAAATATCCGGCTGTTAAAAAACATGCTCCGGTAAGATAATTAGTACTGATAATTAAATAATACATAGATAATAATTTAGAAAATTTAGAAAAATGGCAAATCAAACGAAATCAAAGGATAAAGTGTTAAATATGGTGTACTCTTTAGGTGCAGCAGTAGTTATCATTGGTGCTTTATTTAAAATTAATCACTGGGGATTAGGTCCTATAACCGGTAGTACCATATTAGCAATAGGTTTAATTGTTGAAGCTTTTATATTTGTGGTATTTGCGTTTGATCCACCTCCTGCTGAATATGAATGGGAAAAAGCATATCCGGAATTATTAGACAGTTCATCAGCACAGAGAAAATCAAAATCTCAAATACAGGACTCATCCATACAAGAAGCTGAAATATCTTTGTCAACTAAATTAGACCAAATGCTTTCTCAAGCTAAATTAGATGCAGGATTATTGGAAAGATTACGAGGTGGTATAGAAAACTTTGGACAAGCAGTTGAAGGAATTAACAAAACCGTAGAAGCTAGTTCTGTTACAGAAAAATATAAAAATCAATTAAGTATAGCTTCCTCTCATTTAGAAAATTTAAATGCTTTATACCAATTGCAATTAGACAATGGTAAAAAATATTCAGAAGCAAATCAAAAATTTGTGGATGACTTATCTAAAGCAGGAGAGTATTCACATACATTCCAAAAACAATTGGCTGAATTAACAGCAAATCTAAACAACTTAAATAAGGTATATGGTGGTATGCTTAATGCCATGAAAGCTTAATAATTTTAAATTCAAAAATTAAATAAGTAAAAATGGCAGCAGGAAAACAGACACCACGCCAGAAGATGATAAACCTAATGTATTTAGTGTTTATTGCTATGTTGGCAATGAATGTAGACAGAGAGGTTTTACGTTCTTTCGAAGGTATAAATGAATCTTTACAATTATCCACAAAATTAACGGATGAAAATAATAAAACCTTTTATGATCAAATCGATGCTAAAAAAGCCGATGGAAATGAAGGGTATGTAGAGATAGCAAAAAAATCAGATGAAGTTAAAAGACAAGCACAGACAGCTGTAGATGCGATTGAAGAAGTAAAAAATCGTTTAGCGACAGCTGCAGAATATACTCCTCCTTCAGCAGGTGAAGAAACAAATTACAACTCACTTCAAAATACAGATGTAGTTAATAAAGTGTTCTTTGCAAATGATAACACAGCTACAAAAGATGTGCAAGATATGATTGCAAAGGTTAAAACATTTACCCAATTTATTTTGCAAGGAGCGAATGAGAATGCAAAGAAAAGGATTGATCAATTATTTGATTTTACAGATAAACAAAATAAACCGTGGATTGTTAATCAATTTTATGATCAACCTATGATTTCAGCTCTAACTAACTTAACAAGATTACAATCAAATATTAGAACTGAAGAAGGGAATAGAGTTAGAGATTTATTAGCTAACAAACTGCAAGATGAAATCGAATTGAAAGCCTTTGTTCCAATCGTTTCTGCACCTAAATTTGTTAGAGCAGGAGAGAAATTTAATGTTACAATTGGTTTCGGTGCGTACGATAACACATTAAAAGGATCTATAACTCTGAACGGACGGAATATTCCTTTATCTGGAGGGAAAGCTATAGTTAATATGGTTGCTTCCGGAGTAGGAAAACAACGTTTATCAGGTAATATATCATACCAAACAGCAAATGGTGTTAAAACAGAGTCGTTCGACGAAACATACGAAGTTGTACAAGATGTTGTTAAGGATTTACCAACCGGAGGAACTGTAGTAGCAGATAAGATGAATGTTGTTTATAGAGGGGTAGATAACCCTATGAGCGGATCGGTTACCGGAGTTGATGCATCTACTATCAGTATGAGTACTTCAAACGGTAGTCTTTCAAGATCAGGAAAAGGTTGGATATATAAAGCTGGTTCAGGAACAACTACCAACTTTACCATTTCAGGAAAAACTTCCTCTGGAAAAACTGTTTCTACAACTGTTGCATTTAGAATTAAGAATGTACCTAAAGCGCAAGGTACCATACGAGGTGCGAATGTAGTAAGTATGCCGCCTAGCTCCGTATCTAATCAAACAGTATCAGCAGCTATACCGGATTTTGAATTCCCTGTTACCTTTAATGTTACCGGATTTAAATTGAAGAGACCGGGAGCTGCAGCAAGACCTTATTCCGGAAATTCGCTAAGACCGGCTGCAGATTATTTAAAAGGATTAAAATCAGGTGATCAAGTATTAATATTTGATATTTCTGCTACAGCATCCGGAATATCTCAACAAAGTATTTCACCTATTCTTATAAATGTTCAATAAAAAAGAAATTAATAATACTATTTTTAACATGAAATCTTTATTACTTAGCTTAACAGTCTTAATAAGTTCAGGAGCATTTGCACAAAATATCTTAAATGCTAAGTCACCTGTTGAATTAAGAGAAATGAGAGAAGAGAGGTATGATATTGTAAATGGAATAGATACAATTTCAACTGCTCCGACTGTCTTACCTTATGGGTATATTGAAGATAAAGATATTTTATGGTCTAAAGTAGTATGGGAGATTATAGATTTAAATGAAAAATTAAATCAACCTTATTACTATTCTTATGAGGATGTTTCAGCTACTTATATCTCCCTATACGATGCTCTTTTTAAGGGTATTGATTCAGGAAATATAACTGAAGTATATGATGATGATAACTTTACTTCAAGGATTTCACCCGAAAATCTTCAAAATAAAATCCAAGCAATAAGAGAATCCGAATGGCTTCAAGATAAAAGAGCTTCCGGAGAAGAAATTACTGCTCAAGATTTGATTGAAGGAGTGGATCATTTTAAAACGGATACACGTAGCGTGAAATTAATTAAGATTAAAGGAATGTGGTATATAGATAAACGATTAGGTCAAATGAAATATCGTTTGTTGGGAATTGCACCTATGGGACCGGATCCTCAAGTCATGGGGCTTTCAGAAGCTGCTATGCTTGGATATCAAGGAGATGAAGAGTTGATCGACTTATTTTGGATATTTTATCCGGGAGCCAGAGAAGTTTTATCCAGTTGTACAGTTTATAATCCCAAAAATGGATCTTCATCAATTACCTATGATGATGTGCTTAACGCAAGACGATTCAGTTCCATTATTTATAAATCGCAATCTGAATATGGCGATGGGTTGATAACAAATTATATACCCGGAGATGCTAAATCTCAGCTTGAAGAAAGTAATAGAATTAAAAATGAAATTCTACAGAAAGAAAACAATATGTGGAATTATTAATTAAATGAATTTTAATCAAATACAGTCCTGAATCATAAAAGATTGATTCAGGACTTTTTTTTTTAACTTTACAAAAAAATACTACTTCCGATAATATAAAAGTATGCTAGATTATCTTATTATAGGTCAAGGATTGGCAGGTTCCTGTTTGGCTCATAAATTATATAAAAAAAACAAATCATTTAAAATAATAGATATAGTTTCCAACTCGGCTTCATTTGTTTCATCGGGAATGTATAATCCCGTGGTATTAAAACGATTTACTCCCGTTTGGAATGCAGAAATTGAAATTGATAAATTACGTAAGGAATTTACAGAATTTGAAGATTTATTACAGGTAAAACTAGTTTATAATTCAAATTTATACAGAATTTTTGCAAATGAGGACGAAGTTAAAACTTGGAAAAAAAAGTCTGTAAAGAATGAAAATTTAAAACCATTTTTAGATCCTGAAATTTATGATTCGATTAATCCAAATATTATAGCAAAATTTGGAATGGGAAGAGTTTATAAGGCAGGGAAGATATTTGTTAGAGAACTTTTAAGGGAATTTAGAAAATTTTTAGTTAATGAAAATAGGATAATTGACGATATATTTGATTTTAATCAATTAAATAAAGAGATAAATAATTATGAATATAAAGGAATTAAAGCTAAAAAAGTTGTATTTTGTGATGGTTATGCTTTGAAGTATAACCCTTTTTTTAGCTATCTTCCTATGGAAGGCGTCAAAGGCGAAACCATGGTAATTCATGCCGATGGATTAGGCCTTACTGATATCGTAAAAGCTAAGGTTTTTATTATGCCTATGGAAAAGGACTATTATTATATAGGAGCTACTTATCATTATCGTGAAGTAAATGATGAAATATCTGAAGAAGGACAGAGTGAATTAATTAATAATTTGAATAAATTTTTAACTATTGATTATAAAATTATCAAAAAATTTGCAGGAATACGACCTACAGTTGTTGATCGTCGACCTTTATTAGGAGAGCATTCTGAACATAAAAATATGTTTATATTTAATGGTTTGGGCAGTAGGGGAGTTATGTTAGCCCCTATTATGGCAAAAGAGTTATTTGATTATATGGAAAATGGAAAAGAATTAATGTCAGAAGTAAATATTAATAGATTTAATTTATAAAATGGAAAATTCAAATATTATTGTAATAGGTATTATTATTATTACCAGTATACTTAGTTTTAAAGGGTTTAATGATCAGAATTTTTTTAACCGTTATAAGTTTAACATCGATGCTATTTTAAAAGGAAAACAATGGGAAAGGATGATTACTTCAGCATTTTTACACGGAGATATCGCTCATTTGTTTTTCAATATGTATACCTTTTATTTTTTTTCAGTCTTTTTACTAAATTATGGAAATCTGTTTTTTCTTATAACTTACTTTGGATCCATTATTAGCGGTAATTTATTGGCATTATGGATGCATAAAAATAATCCACAATATAGTGCAATAGGAGCTTCAGGCGGTGTATCCGGGATCTTATTTGCTACAATTATTATAAATTCAGAAATTTCAATAGGAATTTTTCCTTTACCATTTTCTATTCCGGGATGGATTTTTGGTGTTGTTTATTTAACCTATTCTTTATATGGGATGAAGACTCAATTGGGTAATATTGGACATGATGCTCATATAGGAGGAGCTCTTTTTGGTATTCTTTGTGGACTCTTATTTGTTAGTGAATATCCCTATTATCCTTTTACTAATTTTAGACCCATTTATTTATTATTAATGCTAATTCCTATCGCATATTTAATTTACTTAATTGTTAATAAACGCAAAGAATAAGCACTTTTAATCAACTATAATTTTTAAATGATTTTTATTTTAAGTAATAGTGATTGTATTATAATTAAAATTTAAGATATAACTTAATTGGTTAAAATAATCATAGAAACAATTACTTATTTACTTTAAAATCTTATATCCTATTTTACAGCTTAAACATTGTTTTTTTAAACATTTATTTTTATATAAATATAGAAATGCTTGAGAGTCTAAAGCAGAATTAATTTTAATACCTAATTGATTATAACTTTTTATAATCGAATTATTTTCAGCTTTAACTTCAGAAAGTATTTCAAAAATTTCTTCTTCCATAGGTTTTCCGATACTTAAAGAATAAGCATATTTTATGGGAAGAAATGCATTGAGTATTAGCAAATCTTTTTGTGAATTAGATAATTTTTTTTCAAAGGTTGATGATGTTTTTTTATCAAAAACATAATGATCATTCCAATAGCCGGATGCTTTGACATCATCTAATAGCCTATAATACTGATTTACAGATTTGATACCTATGATATAAGAAAATAAATTTTGATAAGTAGAGATAATGTTTGCAAGTTGGGATAATCTAATGGTAGGAAAATTTGAAGGCCTTAATCTCAAGTATTTTACGTCAGTAATTTTTTCCGGTAGGTTAAATTTTGATTGCAAGAATTTAAATTCTTTATATAAATCTTGAGGATACGTATCAACGCTATTTTCCAGTTTATGAGTTGTTCCAAATAATAAAGATTCGGTTTGAAATAGATTTTTAGAAATTTTTCTAATAATCCCATAATCTAAATATAAAAATATATATTCAAATGCATAAGCATTTATTTTGAGACCTAATGTGTACCCTAAAACAGTAGTTAGGGTGACTTCCCAATCATTCTTTTTTCTTTTCAAAATTTCATAGATACGTTCACATTTATTTTTTAATTTGTCCAAGTATAAATTTTCTGAGAAAGAAAAAATATCACAAATTAATGAGTTGTCAATTAAATTTTCGCAAGGGATAAATTTGAATGTTTGATGATCCAAAAATTCATAATTATTATAAATCTCATTGGAAATATAGGATTTCAATTCAAGAACAGGAAAAGATAAATTTCGGATTCTATCGTTATTATCATCAATTTCGTATACAACGTTAAGAATTATATTTTTGTAATAATTATTGAGATCATGTTTATGCTTAAACCAATCCGATGATTTTACATGAATTTCAACATTACCGTTCCATTCAATATCATCTATTTTTAGCTTAGCAAAAATAAAATCCGGTCCTTCATTCGTATTATAAGTTCCCGCTTGAATTATTTCAACTTTTTTGCCATCATTAGTATATAGATCTAAAGTGTTAAATTTTTTAAATTGCCAAATATAATGCAGTAACTTTTCTTTCATAATTTAGTCTTATTCAGGTAATTAATAAGATAAATTTAATGAAAATAAAAAAAAGTTTTAGTTAATTACTAAAACTTTTTCTACAATGAATTGATATTTTTATCTTTTATCTATATCGATATAAACTCTTTTAGGACTACCGATATATATTTGTCTTGGTCTGTTAATAGGCTCATTATTCATTCTCATTTCTTTCCATTGAGCAATCCACCCGGGCAATCTTCCTAAAGCAAACATAATTGTAAACATTTCTGTAGGAATGCCTAGAGCTCTGTAGATAATTCCGGAATAAAAATCGACATTAGGATAAAGCTTTTTCTCAATAAAATAAGGATCATTTAAAGCTACCTCTTCTAATTTCTTAGCAATTTCAAGGGTTTCATCTTCAACACCTAATCTATTGAATACATCGTCTGCCACCTTTTTTATTACCTTAGCTCTAGGATCAAAATTTCTGTATACCCGATGTCCAAATCCCATAAGACGGAAACTATCATCTTTCGATTTTGCTTTATCGATCCATTTTTGAAGATCACCTCCGTCATTTTTAATCATTTCAAGCATTTCGATTACTGCTTGATTTGCTCCTCCGTGTAAAGGTCCCCAAAGGGCTGAAACTCCTGCAGATATTGAGGCAAATAATCCGGTCTGAGCTGAACCTACCATTCTGACAGTCGATGCAGAGCAATTTTGTTCATGATCAGCATGAAGTATAAGCAATTTGTTGATGGCATCAACAACTACTTCATCAATTTCTAGATCCTCAGTCGGCATTCTGAACATCATTTGATAAAAGTTGTGAGGATAATCCAGTCTGTTGTTAGAATAGTTCAAAGGTAACCCCAATTTTAAACGGTATGTCCAAGCGCATAAAACAGGAAATTTACCCAATAATAAGGTATATGCGTTATATAGATCTCTTTCAGATTTAACATTAACAGCGTGAGGATTGAAAGCTGTTAAGGAACTGGTAAGGGTAGACAAAACACCCATTGGATGAGCAGAACGAGGAAATGCTTTTAAAATTTGTTTCATTTCTTCACTTACCAAACTATTCTTTTTTATATCCGCCTCAAATCTGTTTAATTGTTCCAGAGTAGGTAGTTCCCCTTCTAACAATAAATACATAACCTCGGTGAAGGTTGATTTTTTAGCAATTTGTTCAATGGGATATCCTCGATAATATAATTGACCTAAATCTCCATCAAGATATGTAATTTTACTCTTAGTTGAACCTGTATTCTTGAAGCCGACATCTAAAGTAATTAGTCCGGTTTCATCTCGTAATTTGGATATATTTATGCCTCTGTCGCCAATAACACTCTCAACAATGGGATATTCATATTCTTTGCCTTCATAGGATAATTTTACTGTGTCTGACATATTTTATTTTCTTTCTTATTTTATTAGTTGTTTTATTCTTTGAATATATGAAATTAAAATTAGTAGAAAAAAAATTATAAAAGAAATATTGAAAAAAAACGTTCAAAAACAGTAAATTAGAAGAAAAAGTTAAAATAAATATCGTCTATTTTTATAATTTTTTGGAAGTATGGATAAGTGTACTTATCAAATATGGGAGGAAATCCCAAAAAATTCTTATTCTTCCCATATAAGTCAATAATTTTTAATGGAGATAATTTAGTCGAGAATTTATGCAATAAAAAAACGGAAAGAATTAACTAATCTTTCCGTTTATCTTTATTTATAAAATAAATTATCTTTTAACTTTAAAAGCTTTGAATTGAGGATAAACAGCAACTTCTCCTAAGTTTTCTTCAATTCTTAGTAATTGGTTGTATTTAGCCATACGATCAGATCTAGAAGCAGAACCTGTTTTAATTTGACCACAGTTCAATGCAACGGCAAGATCTGCAATCGTATTATCTTCTGTTTCACCGGAACGGTGAGACATTACTGCAGTATATCCGGCATTTTGAGCCATTTGTACAGCATCAATAGTTTCAGTAAGAGTTCCGATTTGATTAACTTTAATTAAGATTGAGTTACCCACTCCTTGTTTAATACCGTCTTCAAGTCTTTTAACATTGGTAACAAATAAATCATCACCTACTAATTGAACTCTTTTACCGATTTTATCAGTAAGTATTTTCCAACCTTCCCAATCGTTTTGATCCATACCGTCTTCAATTGAAATAATTGGATATTTTTCAGTTAATTCAGCTAAATAAGAAGCCTGCTCTTCACTGGTTCTTACTTTACCTCCTTGACCTTCAAAAATAGAATAATCATATTTATTGTCTTTGAAGAATTCAGATGAAGCACAATCTAGAGCTAGCATAACATCTTGACCCGGAGTGTATCCTGCTTTTTTGGTAGCATCTAAAATGGTATCTAATGCATCTTCAATATTTTTAAAGTTAGGAGCAAAACCTCCTTCATCCCCTACAGCAGTACTTAAACCTCTGTCATGTAAAACTTTTTTAAGAGAATGGAAAATTTCAGTTCCCATACGAATAGCAGTAGAATAACAATCTGCAGCAACCGGCATAATCATAAATTCCTGAAACGCAATAGGAGCATCAGAATGCGCACCTGCGTTGATAATATTCATCATTGGAACAGGTAGAACTTTACCGTTTACACCTCCAACGTATCGATATAATGGTAATCCTAATTCTTTAGCAGCAGCTTGAGCAACAGCTAAAGATACGCCTAAAATAGCATTAGCACCTAATTTACCTTTATTAGGTGTACCATCCAGGTCAATCATTGTTTTATCTATTAAAGCTTGTTCAAAGACATCAACTCCAACTAATTCAGGTGCAATAACATCATTTACATTTTCAACAGCTTTTAAAACTCCTTTACCTAAATATTCTTTTCCTCCATCTCTTAATTCAACAGCTTCATATTCACCGGTTGATGCTCCAGATGGAACAGCTGCTCTACCCAAAGTACCGTATTCGGTGATTACATCAACTTCAACTGTTGGATTTCCTCTGGAATCCAAGATTTGTCTTGCATGAATTTGTGCTATTAGACTCATAATATTATAAAATTTGTTTGTTAAAATTTTATACAAAAATACTCATTTATTAATATATAGAGGATATGAAAAGTTTATTTTTTATTGTATTGTTGATGCTATAAAATATAAAATTATTTATGGAGAAATAAATTTTAAACAGACCGGCATATCAATTTTTATATTTTGATTGGTGTCTTGTAAAAATCCTGTATTTTGATCAATGGAAAATATTTGAATGGTATCACTATCTTGATTAGCTACTATCAAAAATTTACCATTAGGAGATATAACGAAATTTCTGGGATTAATGTTAGTTCTTTCATAATCAATGGGAGTTAATTTACCTGTATTCTGATCGATACTGAAAATTGATATTCCATCCTTTTTTAATCTGTTGGAAGAATATAAAAACTTGCCATTAGGATGTATATGAATATCTGCACTTCCTTCGGCCTTGTATTCATCGGAAACAGTCGTCTGAATTTCTTCTAAATTTCCATCCTCATATTTAAAAACAACTACAGTTCCACCCAATTCATTAATTAGATAAGCAAATTTTTTATTTTGATGAAATACGAGGTGTCGAGGACCTGAACCGGGTGCAACATTTATATAAGCCGGATCAAAAAACGTAAGAAAATTCTTTTCAGTAGAATAATTTACATTGAACTTATAAATTCTATCACTTCCTAAATCCGTAGCAAAAAGATATTTATAATCGGGAGAGAACACCACGCAATGAAGATGCGATTGATTTTGCCGTACATCGTGTATGCTGCTCCCCGAAAAATTAACCTGTTGAATCATGGGACTTAAACTTCCGTCAGGTTCAGTTTTAAAAACAGAAATACTTCCTCCTATATAATTAGCCGTAACTATGTATTTATCTTGATATTCAATAGTAATATAACAAGGTGCAGCGCCATAGGCTGCCTGTGAGTTTTGAAAGGAAATTTTTCCGTAAGCTTTATCAAATAAAAAGGAATTTACTATGGAACTTTCTTTATCATCATTTTCACTAACTGAATATATATGATTTTTTTTATGGTTTATAACCAAATAGGATGGATTATTAACTGAAACATTATCAATAAATGTAGTACTTCCGGTTTCTGAATCAAAATCATATATATAGATACCGTTGCTTTCTCCATCAGTATAAGTACCTATAACTAAATAAAATTTCATTTTGTTTTTTAGTATTAAAATAATTATTTAAAATTATTAAAAAATATTTATATAAAATTATTTTTATTTTTAAAATTTTGAAATATAAATAAAGTATAAATACTTTATAATATAATATCCTGTTTTTATATAATGAATATTTATTTCTGTTTTTTTCAGTTAAGTACAATATTTGATATAACATTAAAAAACATATATTTTATAGCAACTTTTTTTGAGTTTTTTCAAAATTAAGACGTAAAAATTTTGTTTTTATATCTTATAACTTAACTACTCTACAACCATTACTTACTACTACATAATTTTTGGCAAAGAAATCTAAATAAGTGCTATTTAAACTATAAATAAATAGAACTTATTTAATTAACAAAAAGGGTAAATAAAGAATTTAAAAATTTAATTTAATTCTTTACTTATTAGTTAATGTTAATAATATAAAAATAGTAATGTGATAAATGAGTCATATAATAAAATAATAAATAAAAATAAAGTTATCAATTTATAAATAAAATAATTTAAATAATAAGACATGGGAATTTTACAAAATAAAACAGCATTAGTTACAGGTTCAAGTTCAGGTATTGGAAAGTCGATTGCGGAAAAATTTGCGCATGAAGGAGCTAATGTTATTATAACTTACCATTCCGGAAAAGAAAGAGCAGAAAATTTGGTGCAAGAATTATCAGGATTGAACGTAAAAGTTAAAGCATATCAGGTAAATGTTTCAGACTATAATGAAACTCAAAGTTTTTTTAATTTGGTTAATCAAGATTTTACCGATATAGACATTTTAGTTAACAATGCGGGAATAAATGGTAAAAATACATATGTGGAGGATATGAACTTGGAAGATTGGGATAGAACTATAAAAACCAATTTATATGGACCGTTCTATTGTATCAAAGAATTTTTAAAACTAAAGAAAAAAAACAATTCATATAAAGGATCAAGAATTATTAATGTGACTTCTATACATGAATATATTTGCAGACCGGGAGATGCTGATTATAATACAGCTAAAGCCGGAATGAGGAATTTGGCCAGAACTTTGGCTATTGAATTGGCATCAAGAGAATTAACAGTTAATAATATTGCTCCGGGAATGATACTTACTCCTATTAACAAACAATTTACGGATGAAGCGAAGTTATTAAAAGAAAAAGAAGATATTATTCCTATGAAAAGAGGCGGTACACCGGAAGAAGTTGCTAATGTAGCCTTATTTTTGGCTTCCGATGCAAGTTCTTACGTTACGGGTTCAACTTATACAGTAGATGGAGCATTGTCAATATTAGGGCAAAATGCCTAAGTGATTTTACACTATATCTTTAAAATATGAATATTACAGACTTTTTAATAGCCTGTATTCCTATTTTATCTTGGGGTTTTGTTCCCGTTATAGCTACCCTTATAGGTGGAAAGGTTATAGAACAATCATTTGGTATTGCAATAGGGAGTTTTATATTTGCTTGCATTATATATGCCATTAAACATCCTTCTTTAAATCTTCATATTATAGGAATTGGAATCGTATCGGGATTATTTTGGACAATCGGATCGGTAGGTCAATTTATGGGATTGAAATATTTGGGAGTTTCAAAGTCAATGCCCATATCCAATGGAACTCAGATCATTGGAACTTCTATTTTAGGCGTATTTTTAGGAGATTGGTCGACTCTTAATTCAAAAATATTTGGTTTTAGTGCTTTAGCGTTAATTATTTTAGGAATTATTTTTACTTCATATAAGGAAGTAATCGAAAATGATGATGCTAAAAAAATAAATTGGAGTAAAGGAATTTCAGTTAATTTATTATCTTCCTTAGGTTTTACATTGTATGTTGGTATTTTAAAATACTATAATATTGATAGTTGGTCGAGTCTTTTGCCTCAATCTGTTGGCCAACTAATTGGTATTAATATTATAGCATTTCTATATTTCAAAGTAAATCCCTATAGTCTTAATTCTTTGAAAAATAGTGTTGTAGGGGTGGTGTGGGCTATAGGTAATTTAGCTATATTGATTTCTCAAATGAAATTAGGATTATCAGTAGCCTATCCGGTTGGTCAAGCATCCATTATTGTTTCGGTAATTGCGGGAGTTTATTTTAACGAAGAAAGAAAAACCAAAAAAGAGTGGATATCATCTATAATTGGTATGACTGTGATCGTGGTAGGATTATTTTTTATTTATTTGTCCGGCGTATTCGATAAATCCTAAGTTAGGAATAGATGTATTAGTCTTTTTTGAGGCTTATGAGAAATTATTTATCAATTCAGTAATATTGTAATCATGAATTTTTAAATATATTAGTTTTTTAAATATAATATACTACTCGTAACGAATTTATACTATATAAAAAATATAATTTAATAATATATGAAATTTAATTAGATAGAAATTACAATCATATATTTTCATTTAAACCTAAGGACAATTTGCTGAAATTGATTTCATTTTCGTCTCCTGTATTTTTACCTAAAACATCAGATAACTTTACAGCATTTAAATAATCATCAGAAGGTTTTTCTTTTACATGAGTTAATTTAATTACCATATTAAGAGGCTTAACACCCACATCATTAGATAAGTATGTTCCGATGCCATAAGTGTCATGGATTCTGTCTTTGACATGTTCTTTTATTTTTTTAACCTCATTTAAATTTAATGAATCACTAAATACTATAGTTTTTGAAGAAGGATCGATTCTATTTTTCTTATAAAAATCGATAGTTTTTTCTGTAAACTTTAGTGGATCTCCACTGTCACAACGCACTCCGTCAAATAATTTTGCCAATTTTAAATTAAAAGATTTAAAAAATGAATGTGTTGTATAGGTGTCCGTTAAGGTAATGCCCAGACTTCCCTGGAAAACATCCACCCAAGCTTCTAGAGCTTTAATGTTAGCTGATCGATAACCGAATAAAGCTCCATGGTACATAAACCATTCATGAGGCATAGTGCCGATTGGAGTTGTATTATATTTCATGGCAAGATATACATTGCTGGTCCCTTTAAAATATTTATCGGAATTTTCCTTTAATACTCCTACAACTTTATCTTGTACGTCGAATGAATACCTTCTACGAGTACCAAATTCAGAATAATCGGCTTTTAAATTTTTAAGTCCAATCGCTTTTTCTTTAGCTTTAATTTCAATATCTTTTGGCTTTGTGCCGATCATTTCAAAATACAATTCCGATATCATAGCCATAAGCGGAACTTCCCATAAGACAGTTCTATACCAATATCCTTCAACATACAAGTTTAATATACCACCTTCTTGGGAAATATGAACTTCATCAGAATTGTATCTGTACCCTTCTAAAAAATCTACAAAAAACGGATCTAAAAAATAGCATCTTTTTAAAATAAAATTTTTTTCATCATTAGTTAATTTCAAACTAATCATTTTATTTATTTCTTCTTTCAGTCTTTCTGCAAAACCTTTTGGAAAATCATCTTTTCCTCGATTTATAAAGTCATATCTAACATATGCCCATGGATATAATTTTTGAATGGCATGCATTACTGAAAATTTATATAAATCGTTGTCTGTAAAATGCTTAATTATCATAATTAAAATATGTTTTCTAAAAAGGTATTTGTCAAAGTTACAATTTTTATGATTAAAACTATTATTAATAAGCCATTTAATTAATAAAACCTTTTGTTTTTATCGAAAATAAGATAAAAATAAAAAGATTATATTTATCGGATCAAAAACAATATAGGGTTAAAATGAAAGCATTAATAGTAGTTGATATTCAAAACGATTTTCTTCAAGGCGGAAGCTTAGCCGTACCAGTGGGTAATGAAATAATCCCCGTTATTAATTCCATTCAGGAAAAATTTGATTTGGTCGTTGCTACTCAAGATTGGCATCCCAAAGGACATAAAAGTTTTGCTTCGCAACATAGTAATAAAAGCGTGTATGACAAAATAGATTTAAATGGTATAGAGCAGGTTCTATGGCCGGATCATTGCGTTCAAGGCACTGTTGGAGCCGAAATATCTTCGGAACTGAATCAAAATAAAATAGAAGCGATCTTCAGAAAAGGAGTGAATACTATTATTGACAGCTATAGTGGTTTTTATGATAATGGAAAATTAAAATGTACGGGTTTAGGAGATTTTTTAAAGGGGAGAGGGGTGAAAGAAATTTTTGTCTGTGGATTAGCGGCAGATTATTGTGTATACTTTACAGCCAAAGATGCTCTGGAATTAGGATTTACATCCACTATTATTGAAAATGCTACAAAAGCTATTGATGTATCAAATTTTGAAAATATTAAAAGAAATTTTATACAAAGTGGAGGTAATATTATAGAAAAAATATAACAATAATATTTTTAGAGTTATTTTTAAATTAAATACTAGTATAAGTATATATACTATTGATTTTATTGTTTTAATTTAATCATAATAAAAACCCCGTTATAGAACGGGGTTAAAACTAACTACTATGAAAATTCACTGCCTTATGAACAATTTTAATAAGACAAATTCCATGCCATAAAATTTTAACTAGTTAAATTATTATAAATTATATGGGTTTATATAATTTTTAAGATAATTTATAGTGAATACATTATTTTTATTTTTAAAAATAAATATGAATTTAGGTTTTTTGATCTAATATGTTATAAAATCTTCCATTATAAATTATTTCAACAAATAAATATTGAAAAAAATAATATGAAGCATATATTGGAAAAATACTAATATTTTGTATTTAATTTATTAATAAAGTTCTTCTCAAATTAAAAAGAACGGGATTAAAAAAAACTTATCTTAAATCAAATTTATTATTCAAATGTATTTTTTTAGCTGACTAATTCGATAATGAATTTAGTTAAAAATAATTTTTCTGGTAATAAAAAAGCCCCGTAATACGGGGCTTAAAACTAACTACTATGAAAATTCACTGCCTTATGAACATTTATATTAAGACAAATTTCATGCCATAATATATGTGTTTTGTTTATTTAATTGTAATAATTTATTGATAATAAATTTGTAATTGAAATAATATAGTTTAAATAAAGTACTAAATAAAGAAAGTCCCACTAATGATAGTGGGACTTAAAACTAACTACTATGAAAATTCACTGCCTTATGAACATTTATATAAAAACAAAATTCATGCCATAAAAATTATATTTAATATAATTAAATACGATAATATACTCAATTTTATATATTATATGAAATAATAATCTTTTAAATTATGTTAAATAAAAAAAGTCTCACTACTTAAAGTGAGACTTAAAACTAACTACTATGAAAATTCACTGCCTTATGAACAATTGTTTATACGCAAATTCTATGCCATAATAGTTATATTTAATTTATTTATATATTATAAATATGGTAAAATTTTATACGTTATGAAATAATATGTTGTATTGATTGCTTTAAATAAAAAAAAGTCTCACTACTTAAAGTGAGACTTAAAACTAACTACTATGAAAATTCACTGCCTTATGAATAATTATTTAAAAACAAATTTCATGCCATAATATAAAATCACATGGTATTAATATATTATAAATTTACTAATATTATTATATAATTAAAATAATATATTGATAAAATGTATTAAATAAAAAAAAGTCTCACTACTTAAAGTGAGACTTAAAACTAACTACTATGAAAATTCACTGCCTTATGAACAATTATTTTAAAACAAAATTCATGCCATAATTTTATGAAATTATTGTTTGTATATAATATTTATTTTATAATAATTAAATGGTATAAAATCTTCGGAATAATATAATTATATAAGATAAAATTTTAATTAAGATAATAAAAAAGCCCTATTAATAATAACAGGGCTTAAAACTAACTACTACGAAAATTCACTGCCTTATGAACATTTATAGTAAAACAATATTTGTGCCATTGAGTTGCGCAAATAATTTATAAATTTTGAAATTTAATGTTTACTACTATGAAAATAGTAATTTATATCATAAGGTGTTTTGTAAAATAATTACTATCAATATTTTAAATATATAAATAAAAAACCCCATAATTAATGGGGTTTAAAACTAACTACTACGAAAATTCACTGCCTTATGAACATTTATAATAAAACAATATTTGTGCCATTTAGTTGTGCAAGTAAATTAAATATTTTTAAATATAAGGTTTAAAATATCCTTAAAAAATTATAATTGAATGATGAGTATTGTTAAAATATAGAATTAATGTTTTGTATTAAATAAAAAAAAGCCCTATTAAAATTAAAGGGCTTAAAACTAACTACAACAAAAATTCACTGTCTTATGAACATTGGACTTGCACACTCAATAGTGCCGGTAAAGCCTATTGATTTAAAAACTGAAGCAAAAGCCTGCCAAAAACTTCTCCAAATACTAAAAAACAGTACCTAAACGCATTGATGTAGGACTTGGGCAACTGAATATTCGCTATTTTGGACAACGAGTTAAATCTACTTGCCAATTACTTGAGCAGTATACCCATTTGGATATTGCTGCCAGTTTATTAAAATAGCACTATAAACCCACTAAAAACTGATTAATATCTGATGGTCGTTATCATCGAGCAGCCGAGGGTAAGGCCGTAGTATATTATCAACAGCAAGTAAAAAAACATCGGAATTGTCTCTTATATCAAGATATTAATACTATTTCCGAGAAATTATAGTCAGGAGAATAGATCTTATCTTTATTTTGTTTATATGCAACATGTTTTATTTTGTAAACATTAATAATTGAAAAAGTAACTTATTTCAGCTGTTCACTAAAAGAGGGTTTAAAGCGAATACTAATTAAGTAATGTTGCTAACTCTTGTTTTCCATAAGATAAATATGGATATACCTAGTAATGGAATACATATTAAATTAACTAGTTGCCAGCCATATAAGTACATTAAAGCGCCGGCTGAAAATGAAGCAACGATATTCCCTGTATATACAAACAATGAGTTTAATCCTTGAGCTTTTGTTTTCATGGCTGGACTGTATGTTTTGATCAATAGAAGTGTTCCACCATTGAACATAAAATTCCATCCTATACCGAATAATCCGAGTTCAATCATATAAATTTCAAGAGTTTGGTTAGGTAATAAAGTTAATAAGCAACCTAATGCACTACTTAAAACTCCGATTGTAACTAGCCCCTTAAGTCCAATGATTTTCACTAAGGTAGGATTAAAAAAGGACGGCAAATACATCATAATAAAATGTACCTGCAAGACATTAGATGCTGTCGTTAAAGTAAAGCAAGATTTATGCAATGATAATGGTGCGGCATTCATGTTTAGAGTCATTACAGCAAAAGCAATAGAACAAATACTACTAATCTGAATAAAATTCAAGCTTAATAACTTATGATTGTGATCTGATGTTTTATTTTCATCTGGAGTACGGCAAACCTTACGTCCTAAATTACTGGAAAGGAATAACTGTGATAAGGCTAAACAAACACAAACAGCAATGATAGCTACAAAAGAACCAGCATAGGGTACAGGTGAAAATAATTCGGAAAAGTGACTACTGAGAAAAGGACCGGCAATACCTCCTATCACTCCGGCCCCCATTACAACAGATATCGCAGAAGCATGCTCCTTCGGGTTTTTAGCAGCATCGATTGCAGCAAACCGATAATATTGACCAAAAGCACTAAAAATACCTAATAACAAAGCTCCTAGGACGAGTACATAAAAATGATTCAACAACAAGGCTATACAGCATATTGTTCCACCTAAGATTCCTACACCGGCTTTAAACATAAAACCACCTTTACGACCGAGTATTCCCATCAACCATGAAGCAGGATATATCATCGATAAAGTACCAATAACTGTAGCAGTTACTGGAAGTGTGCTAAGTGAAGGATTCGGTGATAAATATGAACCGGAAAGGCTTGAGACGGTTGTTAGCATCGAAACAACAGTTGTAGTTAATGCCTGACCCACAGCCAACACAATAATATCTTTCGATGGTAGATGCATAATATTTACTCCTTTTATATAAAATTGATTTAATAAATTGATTATTTTTATTCAATTATGTATATTATTTAAAGCTTCATTTATTAACTCTTCAGTTGGTATAACTCCCGGCTCAACAATACATAATGGCTGTTGTGAACAAACTAACCAATTAAATAAAATATGATTCACCTGACTTAAGCTGAACAGGAACAACATTATTACCTATATTAAACTCTTCAAAGCTTTCAAAAATAATATCTTTGAATTGAAGACAACTCTACAGAATATGTTGAGACACTAGGTCTTAATGTAAATAGTTGGTTTATCGTTTTAATCTCGTTTTTCATGTACTGTTAATCTTAATGTTTTTCTACCTGATAAGTTAATAATACCGGCACATTCATCATTCGAATACATTATATGTAAGGCAATATATTTACGAATTGATTCCCAAGCTACATTTTGTATAAAAGAAATAGCATCTTCTAGAACCTCCTCATTTTCGGACTGTGCCGACCATTCGGTTTGGTGGCAATTAATTATTAAACTATTAATAGAGGTTCTAATTAATTGATTACAAGATAAAAAATCCATTTCCTCTTCTAACCATTATGCCACTACTTCCGTCAAATTAATCCCGTTAGGTAATTGATATCTAGAGGTTTGTGATGAATCAAATAAATTATCCCAATCAACATTTAGTAAAATTGTATCAAGCTTTGCTGCAACCATTTAATTGGTAACATTTGAAAGAACATTATTTAAAAAGTACTTCCCTATCACAAGCAATAACAGAATGACTATTTCCTCCCACAACACTGGAATATGGTACAAATTTGATAATATTTTGGTTAGATATATCAGACAAAATTTATGCCATTATACCATTATAAATACTTAATATAATATAAATTAAAGTGAATTGAAAATGTAAAAGAAAACTATTAATTGTCTTTCAATATAAATCAATATAATAAATTTATTATGTTGCTATGATTCAATATACTATTTCTGAATATAATTTTTATTTAAGTTTTTAATTAAATAATTATATTAAGAGTAACAATTAAAATATTAAATAAAATCACTTTAAATATTCTTGTATTATTAGCTATTTCTATGGTGATTGGTAAATTATTTAATAATTTAAAATTAGTTTAATAAATTTAATTGTAAGATTATTTTAAAATAAAAATTATTTATTATCCCAATTTTTATAAGGATTTTTCATAAGCATTGAATTGTAATATCTTGGATCGTCAGTGACTTCTTTTCCTAACCAATTCGGTTTCTCAATATTTTCATTTTCATCATCTAATTCAATTTCTGCAAGGATTAGTCCTTCGTTCTCACCGTAAAATTCATCTACTTCAATTATTTTATCTCCAAAGGGAACAATATATCTTATTTTATCTATAATACCTACTTCACATAATTGTATAAGTTCATTAGCCTCTTCTTTTGTGATTTCCTTTTCCCATTCAAATCTGCTTATACTATTTTTTTTATTTGAACCTTTAATGGTTAAAAAACCTTGATTGTCTTGGATTCTAACACGTACAGTTCTTTCAGGTATTGAAGATAGATATCCTTGTTTAATTTGTAAACTTTTAATAGCCTTCGATTTAAATTCTCCTGTAATTAAATATTTCCTTTCAATTTCTTGTCCCATATGATGTAATAAACAATTTTATTGAATATTTCATTTGTAAATTATAAATAAATACGAATATTTAAAGTTAGTTTTGGTTCTTTTTAGATTTCCAAAGTTTATCTAAATATTTATATCTGTCGGAAACATATTGTGAATACATTTTAGAAATAATATATCCCTCTTTTCCATCTAAAAAACCAAATTGAATAATATAATGATGGAGAAAACGATATATAGGTTTAATATGGTGATGTAGAAAATTAGATTTTTTACCCTTTTCAAATAATTCTTTTGCTTTAAGTCGGGAATATTTATCTAATTTATCTAAATATTTTTCTTCAGAGTTAAAAGAATAATGATCTAATCTATTTTTTAAATATCCTGGTTCGGTTTTACATTCTATTTCTTCATGAACAAGTTTACTGCTTTTATATAAGGATTTATCTTTTTTAAATAAACGTATTACTTTATCATTCTTCCATCCGCTGTGTTTCAGGAGTTTGTCTTTAAAATAAAAATTTCTTTTTATCCAATAAGCATCTCTAGGAAATGGAGAATTTACAGTTATTAATATTTCATTTTTAAGAGCAATCGGTATATGTTCATCTAAATCAAAAAATACTATCCATTCATGAGTCGCGCGTTCAATAGCAAAATTCTTTTGATTTGTGAAATTATCAAATATTCTTTCAATAAAAATTACATTAGGATATTTTTTAAAACGTTCCTTCGTTCTATCTGTACTAAATGAATCCACTACGATTATCTCATCGGCAAAAGAAATATCTCTCATAAATCGATCAACATTTTCCTCCTCGTTATAGGTGATACATAAAGCAGTTATTTTTGGTTTTTTGGTTTCAATTTCTTGTGGTAAATTGGATTTCATTTTATTGATTCCTAGAATATTTAATAAAAAATTATCAATTTTACCAAGTAACATTTTCGGGTTCATTAGTTTATAAAAAGGTTCAGGCTTACGTAAAATTTCTTTAAGTGAATATTCTGTATATATTTCAGGGAAAATGTCCATCAAATGAAAACTTTTATGAATAAGTAAATTTTCATAACATCCCCAATCTTTTCTAAATTTATGAGGTGAGAATATTGAAAATGTTGGCTTTTGAATAGCCTTAGCAATATTAACAGCTCCCCCTTCATTGGCTATCAATGCATTGCAATTAGATAATATGGCAGCAAATTCTCGAATATTATTTCCAAGAATAGAAGTAAATATTTTTTCTTTATGTTCAATTTCTTTTAAAAGATCATCCGCTTCTTTTTGTTGCTTAGGAATATAATTAAATAAAATATCTATATCGTAATGCTTTAACAAGTAATTAATTAATTCAGCCATATAAGATAAAGGCCAAGATTTTTTTAAACTGCTTCCCAATATGCCAATAATAATGATAGGTTTAGTAAAACTGACTCCGGAATCGATCATTAATTTTTTAGCATTATTTATTTCTTGCTCGGTTAAATATATTTCGGTTTTAAAGTCAATTTTAGAAAAATCCTCTACAAAAGGAGAAAGTAAAAGGCATCTATTTTCGATAGATGTACAATGTATAAACTTAGGAAACTTTTCCTCAACAAAAACATCCGTATAAAAATACTTAAAAAAAGGTTTATCAAAACTAACTTTCCTTTGAGCTTTAGAAAATAACGTTATAAAACGACTTTGCAATTTAGCATAAGGATCGAATAGTAGATCATATCTTTCTTTTTGTATGTATTTTGTATACTCCCATAAAACAGTTAATTTTTTTAATTCAGAATCTTCAAACCCAATAATTTTATCTATATAGGGATTGTTCTGAAGGATATGAATAGCATTATTATAGCAAAAAAAATGAACTTCAATATTAGAAAATATTTTTTTTAAATTTTTAGCAAGTACACTGGCTACTAAAACATCCCCGATAAATTTATTTTGTATAATTAATGCTTTTTTCAAAAATATAATATTTAATCATAAAATAGTTCGGCAAAAGTAGAAAAAAAAATTATTCATAATTTAGAACATAAGTCATGTAATAATTATTTATTTTTTTATAGTAGGCATAATATTTAACACTCGCTTTTTTATCAATAATCCAACATACAATAGGTTTATCACTTTTCAATTGAAAGGGTTCTACTCTGTAGTGATTTAAAAAAGACCATAAGTTTCCATGGTGTATTTTATACAGGGCTTCTTTTAATCCCCATAGAATATGATAATAGTCCTTTTCCTCACCTTTTGGTATGAATTCAAATTCATCCTTTCGAATAAACTTATATTTTATAGTGTTAATTTTTTCATCTCTTTCTAATTCAATATCTACGCCAATGTTGAAAGATGAGGCACCAACACAGACTACTCCATGTGAATGAGATACGGAAATATTGTAAGTTCCTTCAACATAGGGTTTTCCTTTTTTAGTGTATTTCACGGCACTATCTAAACCTAAAGCCATTAAACAAGCTCGTAATCCTAAATATTCGCGTTTTCTTTTAGGTGTTAAAGAATCATATTTACCTTGTCTTATGTTATCTAATTTTAATATCCGTAACAATTCCTCATTAGTTTCACTGACTTTCCAAGTAACTATTCTCGTAAAATAATCAGGTATAATAAAATCTACAATAGGCATTTAAGATTATTTAAATAGATTAGTAAGTAAATATATAAAATTATAATAATTCTCTTATAACTCTGAATTATAAAATACTTTGTAATAAAACATTTTCTTTTCTTCATCATACCCTTGCTCTAGAAAATCTTCGGAAGCTTCGGGTCTGTTAATATCCAATTTAATTTGAATATATGTATCTAATTTAATGTCAGTTTTAATTTTTCTTTTTTCCCTTGCTAAAGCATTGGTAGAAACATCAAAAATTTCCGAAAATTGAACCCCTGAATTTTCTGAATAGTCTTTTTTATATGATTTGAATTCATCAACCATATCATAATTTTCCAATAATTCCTTTTCTAAAATTTCTTCAGTTATCGTTTCATTTTCATTAAATACTTGAAGACAATTACTGATAAATTCAGTTTGAATCTTTTTTCCTTTTTCCTCAAAAATTACTTGTTGTGAAAAATCAGATAATAAATTAATATAATTTTTAGTCTGATACGAATCATCTTTAATATAATCTACTTCCAGGAATGACTTTTTCCAATATTCGGATTCTACATGAGCATCATCATGTACCAATATATTATAACCACTTTCTTTATGTGTATTAAGTATTAAACAACTCTTATCAATGGATGAATCTAATCTAAAACCTTTCTGTATGGCGCATTCAACAATGTCAGAATGCTTAAATCGAAGAAATTTGTTTTTATTTTCTAATTTGAATATTCCGATGCCGGAAATTTTAGACTCCTGTCCAATATCAATATCATTGAATAAAGCGATAAAAATTTCGCCTTTTTTAATTTGTGGGTGATTGGATCTTTCATAAAGATGATCCAAAACTTTGTCTGAAAAACTTACAAAATCTATGGAATCTTCAAAAACATCTTTACATAAAGAATATAAAATATTAAAATTTATGTCTTGGGTATAATGAGTAAATTCATAGTATTCCAAATTTTTTTTAAAAGGAGAAAGAAAATAGGGTTGCATAGCCTCTTCCTCTTTTTCATTTAAATGAAATAAATCACCGGCATAAATGTTTTTTTCTTCACGTAGTTTATTACCGGAAAATTGTAAAGTTAATTTGGAAATTACAGCATGTTTTAAATTAATCGTCATAAATTTGCCTGATAAAGAATTACAAAAGTAATTCATTTAAAAATATCAGTAAATATTATTCATAACTAATTTATTTTGATTATTGAAATAATGTAATTTACTCAAAACAAACTCCTTGTTCTAAAATAAATTAGTGAAATCCAAAATCAAAAAATCTTATTTTCATTTAAAATGATATCAATATTTTTTAGAATTCATTTAAAATTATTTTAAATAAAAATATTTATAAATTAACTCTAATATTCTCCTAAAAAATTTGAATAGGATTTTTATTAATTATTTATCTTATTCATTACAGAAATTCTACGAAAAACAAATCAGTTACATTGAAAATTAGAAATTTTAAATAGTTTATATTTGCAAACATTTAATAAAATATGGGAACCACTTTAGAAAAAGAAATTAAAAGAAGGAAAACTTTTGGAATTATATCCCATCCGGATGCTGGTAAAACAACCTTAACAGAAAAATTACTTTTATTTGGTGGAGCAATTCAAGAAGCAGGAGCTGTAAAAAGCAATAAAATCAAAAAAGGAGCAATCTCAGATTTTATGGAGATTGAAAGACAAAGAGGTATTTCGGTTGCTACTTCTGTATTAGCCTTTGAATATAAAGGAAAAAAAATAAACATATTAGATACACCCGGGCATAAAGATTTTGCTGAAGATACCTATAGAACATTAACTGCCGTAGATTCAGTAATTGTAGTTATAGATGTAGCTAAAGGAGTTGAAGAACAAACCGAAAAATTGGTTCAAGTTTGTAGAATGAGGAATATTCCTATGTTGGTATTTATCAATAAACTCGATCGCGAGGGTAAAGATGCCTTTGATTTATTAGATGAAGTTGAACAAAAGTTACAATTAAGGGTTACACCATTATCTTGGCCCATCGGTATGGGATTAGATTTTCAAGGAATCTTTAATATGTGGGAGAATAATTTTAAATTCTTCACCGAAGAAAAAAAACAAAAAGTAGGAGAGAGTATTGAAATTAAAGATATTAATGATCCAATAGTCAATGAACTTATTGGCGACCAAGCAGCAGAAAATCTAAGGAATGAACAAGAATTAATACACTCGGTTTACCCAAAATTTTCAAAAGAAGAATATTTGAACGGAACCTTACAGCCGGTATTTTTCGGTTCCGCATTAAATAATTTTGGAGTTCAGGAATTATTAGATGCATTCGTTGAAATTGCACCCAATCCGCTACCTAAAATGAGCGATATACGATTAGTTAAACCGGAAGAAACGAGTTTTACGGGATTTGTATTTAAAATTCATGCCAATATGGATCCTAAACATCGGGATCGTTTAGCTTTTGTAAAAATTGTATCCGGAACTTTTAAACGAAATACCAATTATCTGCATGTACGTCAAAATAAAACCATGAAATTTAGCAGTCCTGCAGCCTTTTTTGCCGATAAAAAAGAAGTTGTCGAAGAAAGTTTTCCCGGAGATATTGTTGGTTTGCACGATACCGGTAATTTCAGGATCGGGGACACCTTAACAGAAGGAGAAAAATTAAATTTCAAGGGAATTCCATCGTTTTCACCGGAACATTTCCGTTATATAAATAATGAAGACCCTATGAAAACTAAGCAGTTGGCAAAAGGTATTGATCAATTAATGGATGAAGGAGTTGCACAATTATTCACGTTGGAAATGAATAACAGGAAAATCATAGGAACAGTGGGTGCGCTGCAATTTGAAGTAATACAATATCGTTTAGAACATGAGTATTCAGCAAAATGCAGTTATGAACCAATTCATATACATAAAGCATGTTGGGTTGAAACAGAGGATGAAAAATCATCGGAATTTTTAGAATTTAAGCGGGTGAAACAAAAATTCTTAGCTAAAGATAAGTTTGGGCAATTAGTCTTCTTAGCTGATTCTGCATTTAGTATAACCATGACTCAAGAAAAATTTCCATCGGTAAAACTTCATTTTACGAATGAATTTTAGGTAAAATATATAAAAAGCATTGTAAAAGAGAGCTAAATTTTTTTTAGCTCTCTTTTTTTAACGAACAATAGTATCCGTTACTATTATCTTAAAATATAAAATGCTATGCCTTCATATTGATATTTATTATTGAAAATTAAATTAGGCTTAATATTATCGGTTGTATAAAAATGGTCTGCTTTATAACGATTTTTATAATAACGGTGTACAGGAATTGTGTTAGGTATCTGGGTATTATAAGCATAACCGATTATTCCTTCATAAATCCATCCCTTTTGACCACCACTTTGTAATTCATTCCAATTTATTGTATATAAATGATCTCCATCTTTATAATTATAATATCTAAAAATAGGATAGGCTCCATTAGATGGATTTGATAAAATTTTTCCAAGTATTCCTTGATAATATTTTTTATTAAATTCCTTATAATTAGTACTATAATAATGATGCCCATTTATATAATTATAAAACATGTAGAAATTTTTTGTTTCTACATATACATACCTGCCGGGATACTGTTCAGATATAAATCTTTTATCCATTTCGGAAAGTACGGTATTCCAACCGCTTGACCACCCATTTAAAGTTAAAGATGCAGGAATAGAATATAGCATAATTGATTGACTGTCAAAGGAAGAATAATTAGTTGTAGTTGAATTATATTTATTAAAAACATTACTATCCACATACGCTTGGCTCCAATAATTAGGTTCTCCGGCATAATATTCATATACTTTCTGTCTATTCCACTGAATATTAGCAGCGGGGCTTTGATGCTCATGTTGTAATCCAAGTGCATGTCCGAATTCGTGAATTATTGTCCTTGAAAACTCGTAATCAGGAGTTGAATCTGTAAACCACCCGAAATTCATGGTAGGAATACGTTGGGTAATATATTTAGCATCTGTTCCAACATAAGACCAAGACTGACCACTATTATCAAAATTTATTTTTATATCAGCATATTGATAAGCAGGAACATATTCAAAGTTTAAATTAGCATATTTCAACCATTCACCGGCAAATTGTTTTACTTTATTCTGTAAATAAGAGTTTCCGTTTAAAAATTTAATTTTTATAGTTTGTCCTGTATTCCATTTATTAAATTTATTAATTACTCCATTAGCAATAACTTCTTGAGTTGAATCTTGGGCTTGAATAATGTCATCCGGTAAATAAGCATCTAAACAAAAATGTTCTTTTTGAGCTATATTTTTATCCGGCACAATGTCAGAATTTAATGAATCTTCAGTACAGGAAACCATATATACAAATAGGCTTGCAATTATTAAAAATAAATAGGTAAATTTTTTCATATTTTAAATTTTTTAAGGTTTTATAAATTTTAGATAAATATTTAGGAATATTACTTTGAATAAAGTAATAGGAGTTATATAAAGTGATTTTAAAAATTTATTTACTTCTTGGATATTGCTTAGCAATAAATTTCTTGTCAGTAGAAGATAATTTATAATTGGGTTGACTATGCCAATGATTCAAAGTGAATGAAGCAGGAAATGAAATAAGCATGATAGAATGTTTATCAAAAGCCGAATAATTAGTTAATGCCTTGCTGTATTTATAAAAAATTTCAAAATCCACTTTGTCCTTATTCCAATAATTAGGTGCACCTTCAAAATAAGCATATACTACCGGTTTATTCCATTTTATATTTGAATTAGGGTTTTGATGTTCATGATGTAATCCAAGAACATGACCGAATTCATGAAGAATTGTTTTAGATAATTCATTTTCAGGAGTAAAATCCGTAAACCAACCAAAGTTTAAAGAAGGACTTTGTTGAGAAATGTATTTTGAATCGGTGCCCACATAAGACCATGATTTTCCGCTGTTATCAAAATTGATTTTAATATCGGCATATTGATCCGCAGTAACAAATTTGAATGTTAAATTAGCGAACTGAAGCCATTCACTTGCATATGTTCTGACTTTATCTTGCAAATACGATGAACCATTTAAAAATTTGATTTTAATGGTATCTCCGGGATTCCATTTTTTTATAATGGTGGTTACACCATAACCGGAAACTTCTTTATCCAATTCTGGGGTCTGAAAATTATCTCCGGGTAGAAAGACATCTACACAAAATTTTTCATTTTCTGAGGATTTATTCTCAGGATAAATGTCAGAAGTTAATGATTCCTCATTACAAGAAACCAAGAAAGCAGATGAAAATAATAGTAAAAAAAAAGTAAAATTTTTCATAATCATAATATTTATAAATTTATCAAATATAGGAAAAAATATTTAATTTTATATTCTGAATTAAAATTAAAAGTATATATAATATTGTGATTATGTGATATAATTTTGTTTTTAAATTATTATATGATAATTATATTTGATTAACCAATTGTCTTTTATAAAATTTTAAATACTGCAAAAAGCAGAAGTTGAATAAAAATTTAATTATTTAGATTTTATAAAAAGATAAAAAAATAAGTTTATTATAATTCAAATAATAAGTAAGTTTGCCTATCAGTTTAATAGGAATTAAATTTTGTTGTTTTTTATATTGAATAAAATAATATTGCTTGTGAATAATCAATTATTTAAAATAGATCTTCGATTTTACACTTTGTTTTCTAAATATGTATACGTGCTAATCTTTCTATTTAGTACAACGATTTATCAATCACAAACTCTAAAAAAAGGCGAATTAGCGGTTGGTATTGACCTAACTTATGCTCCTTATGCCTATTTAGAAGGAATTCCCAGAGGGTTTGACCCTGACTTAATGAGATTAATAGGAGAAAAATTAAATCTTAAAGTAGTCTTTAAAGATACCAGAATAGAAAATATAATTATGGGCTTAAATGCAGGACATTATGATCTCATAGCATCTGCATTGTATATTAATCCGCAACGAGCTCAACAAGTTTCGTTTTTACCCTATTTACAAACCGGTGGTGTATTGGTTGTTAGAAAAGACGAATCCTACCGACCGTTATCTTTACAAGACTTATGCGGAAAGAAAATTTCTTCCATGAAAGGGGCGGCATGGATTCCTAAATTGAATGATGTTACCAAGAATTTCTGTTTTAAGAATAATAAACAAGGAATTGAAGTTAAAGAATACCCCAGCGCTCCCGAGGCTTCACATGCGCTATTATCCAAAGGCGTGGACGTACAATATGAAGATGCGGCAGTAGCTAAAATGTTAATTGACAGATTAGGAGATAAATTGATAATTTCTACACACGAAATGATAGATCCCGTATTAATAGGTTTAGCATTTAAAAATGAAAACATAGCCTTAAAAAATAAAATCGCACAAGTTATACAAGAACTAAGGAAATCGGGAGAATATCAGCAGCTGTTGGACAAATATAATTTGGCTTATCCAAGTCAAGAATTACTACATAAATATAAGATAGAAGAAGAATCGATTTCATCTCAAAAAAAGAATACAATTTTCAATTGGAAATATTTTAAAAATCAATTTATTAACACAGATTTTTGGAAAGCTTGTTTAACTGTAATCGAGTTAAGTACATTAACTTGGTGTATAGGAGTAGTTTTAGGCTTTTTAGTAGCATTAATGAGACAGAGTTCTCATTCATTTATAAGAACTATTTCCAAAGGTTATATTTGGTTTTTCAGGAGTTTACCTTTATTGGTATTATTAATATTTATATATAATCTACCTCAAATTTGGCCTCAAAGCTCGATAATACTATCCAATCCCTTCATATCCGGTTTAATAGCTTTAGTTTTAAGTGAAACAGCCTATATAGCGGAAATACATAGAGGAGCATTACAAGCGATACCCAAAGGACAATATGAGGCGGGAAAAGCACTGGGGTTATCCTACTGGGGAATCATGAGATTGATTGTTGCCCCGCAAACATTTAGGATAGCCTTACCGTCACTCGCTAATCAATACGTAACAATAGTTAAGTTAACCTCACTGGTATCGGTGATTTCCTTGACCGAAATATTGATGGTTGGACAGCAATTGTATACACGTAACTTTCTGGTTATGGAAACCCTGTTAGCAGTTGCTATCTATTATATACTAATAGTTACTTTGGTAACATGGATTATTAACAAATTTGAAGCAAAATTTGATGTCCATAAAAAAAGCACAGACATTGATAGTTCAATAAAAGTTGATTTTGAAAAATTAAGAGAATATTCGAACATAAAAAATACGAATAAAGGTTCAACCGCTTTAGAATTAAAAAATATAACAAAAACATTTGGAACTACTTTAGTATTAAATAATATAAGTTTAAGCGTTCCTTGGGGGAAAGTAATTAGTATTATAGGTCCATCTGGATCCGGGAAAAGTACCTTAATAAGATCCATAAACGGTTTAGAAACAGTAGATGAAGGAGATATTGAAATGGGAGAAGTTTCTTTTATATCCAAAAATAAAAGTAAATTTCGTAAATCAAAAAAGAAACTTCAGGAAATGAGGATAGGTATGGTTTTTCAATCGTATAATCTTTTTCCACACAAAACGGTATTAGAAAATGTTATGTTGGCCCCTTTATATCATAAAAAAAGTAAAGATAAAGAACTGCTGCGTATGTATGCATTGGCAATGTTGGATAAAGTAGGCATGTTGCTTCATGCCAATAAATACCCTCACCAATTATCAGGAGGGCAGCAACAGCGGGTAGCCATAGCAAGAGCATTGGCTATAGAGCCCGATATTATGTTATTTGATGAACCAACATCCGCTTTAGATCCCGAATTAGTTCAAGAAGTATTGAAAGTTATAAAAGAATTATCTACTGAAGGCATGACTATGATAATTGTTACTCATGAAATGAAATTCGCATTTGAAGTATCAGATAAAATTGTTTTTATGGAATCAGGAAAAATTTTATACAATGAAGAACCTCAACAAATGAAAAAATCCAAGGATGAAAGATTACTAAAATTCATTGGAAATATTGCTCCCATCGATTATACTATTTAAAATAAACATAAGTAAATACAAGTATGAAGAATCAAAAAGAAGAAATAGGTATTTTACAAAGACGAAAAATTGAAGCAGAAATAATAAAACCTATATACGATATATTAAAGAGAGAGTATGGACTTGAACAGGCAAAATCGATTATTGAAGAAGCCGTAGCTAATGCAGCCATTCAGGCCGGAAAAGATTTTGCCCAAAAAGAAGATGGGCCAACCTCAGTACAAAGCTTTGTAGCTCTCCAATATTTATGGGAAAAAGATGATGCACTTGAAACTGAAGTGGTTGTTAATAATGAGAACCAATATGATTATAACGTGAAAAGATGTCGATATGCAGAAATGTATCATGAAATGGGATTGGGCGAAATTGGATTTTTACTCTCCTGCAACAGAGATGCTAAATTTATTGAAGGATATGCTCCAAATGTAAAATTAACCCGCCCCCATACCATAATGAACGGAGACGGTTTTTGTGATTTTCATTATAAACTAGAAAATGGGAAAACAGATATTTCCAATGAATGATAACTTACATATAAATTCAAAGAGACTACAATCGTGGTTAGCCGATTTCGCTACTATAGGAGCTACACCAAATGGAGGGGTACATCGTTTAACGCTCACAGATTTAGATAAACAAGCTCGTGATTTGTTTGTATCTCTGGCGAAGAAAGCCGGATGTACAATAAAAATAGATGCAATGGGAAACATTTTCGCCAGACGATCCGGTGAAGATAGCCGTTTGAGTCCTGTACTTATTGGTTCTCACATAGATAGTCAGCCCTTAGGAGGTAAGTACGACGGGATATATGGGGTATTAGCAGCCCTGGAAGTTGTTTACTCATTGAATGACCATAATATAAAGACTGATCGCCCCATAGATGTTGTAAGCTGGACCAATGAAGAAGGTTCACGATTCGCTCCTGCCATGATAGGTTCGGCCGTTTTTTCAGGTTTAACTTCTTTACAAGATGGTTGGTCGTGTAGAGATAGTGAAGGAAATACCATTAAACAAGAATTAGAAAGAATCGGATATGATGGAAAAGATAATTTTTCAAATTATAAAATCCATGCTTCACTGGAACTGCATATTGAGCAAGGGCCGATATTAGAAAACCATAATGAATTAATAGGAATAGTTACCGGCGCTTTAGGTCAAAAATGGTACGATGTTGAATTCACCGGGATGGCTTCTCATGCCGGAACAACTCCTATGGAAGTACGCCAAGATGCCTTACTAGGTCTTGCCGAGGCAGTGCTTGAAGTCAACACGATAGGAAAAAATGAAAAACCCGAAGGAAGGGCAACCGTTGGAATGGTAAAAATTACACCCAATTCAAGAAATGTAATTACCGATAAAGCTTGGTTTTCAGTTGAATTTAGACATCCTTCAGAAAAGGGATTACAAAGGATGGATCAACAATTGTTCGAAAAAATTCATCAAATAGCAGAGAAATTAAATCTAACCTATAGCATCCGTCCTATACTATCCTTTCCTCCCTTACCTTTTGATGATACCTGCATTGAAGTGGTACGCCAAGTAACTAAAAATCTAAACTATCCCCATAGAACAATGGTTTCAGGAGCCGGGCATGACTCGTGTAATATTTCTAAAATAGCCCCGACTTCCATGATTTTTATACCTTGTATTAAAGGAATAAGTCATAATGAAAAGGAAGAAATTAAACCGGAATGGATGAGTGCCGGTGCTAATGTTTTATTAAATGCAGTAAAAAATTTATCTAAAAGACAATGAATAAACCAATTTATAGATTAAATAGATTAAGTGGTTAAGGTAGAGTATTAAAGTTCTACCTTTTCAATTATCATTATAGATGAAATTGTAAGGTGAAGTAAAAATGCTTAGACAATATGTCAGCTTGCAAAAAATTAATTATGACAAATGTTTATATAATGCTTCATGGCATAATCATTGAAATTGCATAAACAATTATATAAGTAATAGTAGTATTTAGTATAATTAATAACCATAAGTAATTAAAGAAAAAATATAAACATGAGTAAAATTATAGGAATTGATTTAGGAACAACAAATTCTTGTGTAGCTGTAATGGAAGGTAGCGATCCTACCGTTATTACTAATGCTGAAGGAAAAAGAACTACTCCATCCGTAGTTGCTTTTATGGAAGATGGAGAAATTAAAGTGGGGGACCCTGCTAAAAGACAAGCAGTAACCAATCCACACAATACCGTATATTCCATAAAAAGATTTATGGGTACTAGATTTTCATCAGATGCTGGTGAAATTTCCAGAGTTCCTTATAAAGTAGTAAAAGGTGATTCCGATACTCCAAGAGTAGATATTAACGGAAGATTATATACTCCGCAAGAAATTTCAGCTATGATTCTTCAAAAAATGAAGAAAACAGCAGAAGATTTCTTAGGAGAAACTGTAGATCGAGCAGTAATTACAGTTCCTGCTTATTTTAATGATGCGCAAAGACAAGCAACGAAAGAAGCAGGTGAAATTGCCGGTTTAAAAGTAGAAAGAATTATAAATGAGCCTACCGCGGCAGCCTTGGCTTACGGATTAGATAAAGCTCATAAAGACCAAAAAGTTGCAGTATATGACCTAGGAGGAGGTACTTTTGATATTTCTATTCTTGACTTAGGAGACGGAGTATTTGAAGTATTGTCAACTAATGGAGATACACACTTAGGAGGGGATGATTTTGATGATGTAATAATTAATTGGTTAGCAGAAGAATTTAAATCTGCAGAAGGTGTTGATTTAAAAGCAGATCCAATTGCATTACAAAGATTGAAAGAAGCCGCTGAAAAAGCTAAAGTAGAATTATCTTCATCTACTCAAACAGAGATAAATTTACCTTATATAACCGCTACAGCTTCCGGTCCAAAACATTTGGTAAAAACGTTAACCAGAGCAAGATTTGAACAATTAGCAGCCGATCTTGTTAAAAGATCTATGGAACCTTGTAAAAAAGCGTTAGAAGATGCAGGATTAAAAACTTCAGATATTGATGAAGTATTATTAGTCGGAGGTTCAACACGTATCCCGGTGATCCAAGAAGAAGTTGAAAAATTTTTCGGTAAAAAACCTTCCAAAGGAGTAAACCCTGATGAAGTGGTTGCTATTGGAGCTGCAATTCAAGGAGGTGTATTAACGGGAGATGTAAAAGATGTTTTATTATTAGATGTTACTCCACTTTCCTTAGGAATTGAAACTTACGGAGGTGTATTTACCAAATTAATTGATGCCAATACCACCATTCCAACAAAAAAATCTGAAACATTTTCAACTGCAGCAGATAATCAACCGGCAGTTACTATTAGAGTAGGGCAAGGAGAAAGACCTATGTTCAACGATAATAAAGAAATAGGAAAATTCGATTTAGTGGATATACCACCGGCACCAAGAGGAGTTCCACAAATTGAAGTAACCTTCGATATTGATGCTAACGGTATTTTAAGTGTATCGGCTAAAGATAAAGGAACCGGAAAAGAACAATCCATAAAAATTCAAGCATCTTCCGGATTAAGTGAAGCAGAAATTGAAAAAATGAAGAAAGAAGCAGAAGCTAACGCTGAAGCAGATAAAAAGAGAAAAGAAGAAGTTGAGAAATTAAATACTGCAGATGCAATGATTTTCCAAACAGAAAAACAATTAAAAGAATTTGGAGAAAAATTACCTTCAGAGAAAAAACAACCAATTGAAGATGCGTTGGCAGACTTGAAAAAAGCCCATGAAAGCAAAGACATTCCGGCAATTGAAACAGCAATGGAAAAAATTAATGCTGTATGGGCTTCCGCTTCAGAAGATTTATATAAATCCGGTCAAGCAGCTGAAGGAGCAAATTCGGGAGCTCAAGGCGGAGCAGAAGGATCATCAAGTGGTTCTAATCAAGGAGGAGATAATGTTGAAGATGTAGATTTCGAAGAAGTGAAATAAAAACAAGAATAATACACAGTATAATTGGAAAACCTCAGAATTTTAATTTTGAGGTTTTTTATATATAGGGGAAAAAACAAATTGTATATTATTAATAAATTAAAAAAAGTCGGAAATCCAATCTAGTAAAGGGATTGAATGATTTTTAAAATATTGGCTAGAAAAACAAAATGTACATTTACTACCATTTAAAATGCTTAATACCTCATCTATATTAATAAACATTCTAAAAACCCTTGAATCCTGTAAAGACTAATTTAAAAGGGTTTATTTAATATTTAAAACTAAATAAGAGTATGTTTTATCATAATCTCTCTTTTTTTATTTGTTTTATATGCTAAAGAAAAGTTGGTTAGTCAGATAGTTATTCAAAACATAAAAAACATTATATTAATGCATATTTATTGCTTTAAAATGGTAAAAAAAGCAGAATAATAAATTCTCATCTCATTATTACTATATAAAGTCATAAAACTTTATCTAAAATACAAAATATATTATACAAAAAAAGCCTTTTATTTTTAGGCTTTTTTAGTGTTTTTATGTACAATTTGTTTTTGTAAAATGACACAGTTTGTTTTTCCAATTATAAATTAAAACAAATAAAAAAATGTTAAAAATTGAATTTGGTATATAATCATTTAAAAATGCAGTAATTTTTGTTAAAAAAAATCATTTTAAATTTTTATTTACAAATATTTTTACTTAAAAAATTAATATTAATTTAATAGAAAAAGCAAAATTTGCATGTAAAAAAATAAATTAAGTATCAAATTACTTTATAAGAGAGTATTTATTTATATTTGCATGCTAAATTTAGATATCGTTTATAAAATTATAACTGAATAATTATACAAAGTTAATTTATTTGTATATTGATCCAACATAAATTAATAGAAAATAAGATGTTTTTTTAACATAATGTTAACTTTGGCACGGTATTTAGTATAGTTTTAACACGAAATTAGATAAATTTAGGTTCTACTACGTTTCAAGTGGAAGAATTAGAATTAAATAAATTTTGAATTAAATTATTTTACAAAAAAGAAAATTATGAAAAAGTTAGTGTTGTTTGCAGCAGTAGTTTTTGGATTATCAACTATGAATGCACAAAAAAACAGTATTTTATTAGGAGGTAATGTAGGTTACAACCACACCGAAAACAAATTTGGAGGAAATTCAGGAAAACAAAAATTGGACACTTACGAATGGGCTCCTTATTTAGGATATCAATTTACTGATCATTTAACTATTGGAGCAAAAGTAGCTTTTACAAAAGCGGATTTAGATAGTAAAGCACTTCAAGAATCTAATTTACTTGATGGAGATACCAAAACTTCAAAAATCGGAGGTTTTATACGTTATTCACAACCATTAAGTGAAACTTTTGCAGTATATGCTGATTTGGGTGCAGGTTGGCAAGAGCAAAAAACCAAAGGACACGATGATTTAGCAAAATATGAAAATAAAGCAGATGGATTTTACATAGGATTTAACCCTGCCTTATTCATTAACTTCAAAAATAATTTTGGATTGAATTTTAGCATTGGTGGAGTTGAATTCAACCACTTAAAAGAAAAAGGAACAAAAAATAAATCTAATGGGGTTGATGTAACTTTTGGAAATGCTTTCAATATTGGTATTTCTAAAAACTTTTCACTATAATTTAATTATAGTATAAAATTATTTAACGCAAGTTAATATAACTAATTAAAAAGAAAAAGCATGAAAAAAATTATAATAGCAACCCTTACCCTTTTTAGTGTGTTGTCTGCCCAAGCTCAAAAGAATTCTATCCTTTTGGGTACAGATTTTAGCCTTAAAAGAGTTAATGGTTATAATGACGAAAAAACCAATAATGTTACATTTACACCTGTAATAGCTTATGAAGTAGCTGATAATTGGTTTGTAGGAGCCAAAACCAGCTTATCTTATGATAAACATACTTATGAAAAGCTACCAAATTACAGTGTTCAAGATAAAGCATACGAAAGTAGAATTGGCGGTTTTGTTCGTTATTATAAACCTTTTAGTGAAATTTTTGGTATATACGCAGATTTAGGAGCCGGGTATCAACAATACCGTTCTGACAGCAAAAAAACTCCAAGTAATTCTATCTACAATGAGGCAGATATGTTAGTTGAAAATAGAGTTAGAGGATATGGATATTACATCGATTTTGCCCCTGCTTTATTTATAAACTTTAAAAATAATTTTGGTTTAAATGTTTCTTTTGGAGGAGTTGAATGGAGCGATACAAAAGAAAACGTAGCCTTGGATTACAAAAATTATAACAAGAGCAAAGATTTTGACCTAACGTTTGGAAAATCTATTCACGTAGGAGTTACTAAAAAATTCAGTTTTTAATTTTATAAATTAAAAAAAATAATATAAAAACCTCTGATTTATTTCAGAGGTTTTTTTGTTGATTAAAAGTGATAAATAAGTAAATTTGCTAGTATTATAAATAAATGTATTATGGCATTATCTAAGATTAATCCAACAGAAACCCGCGCTTGGCAATTATTAAAAGAACATTACGACCAAATAAAAGATAAACACCTTCGTCAATGGTTTAAAGAAGATCCTCAAAGATTTGATAAATTTTCAATACAATTTAATGATATTCTTTTTGATTATTCTAAGAACAGAATAGAAGAAAAAACATTAAAATTATTAATTCAACTGGCTGAGGAAACCCATGTTAAAGAAGCAATTGAAAAGCAGTTTAGTGGCGATAAAATAAATGAGACAGAAAATAGAGCAGTTTTACACACAGCATTAAGAAATCGAAAAAATACACCGGTTATAGTTGACGGAGAAGATGTAATGCCTAAGATAAACAAAGTCCTTTTGCAAATGCAAAAATTTTCTGAATCAGTAATTTCAGGCGAATGGAAAGGGTATACAGGAAAAGCAATTACTGACGTGGTTAATATTGGTATCGGCGGTTCTGACTTAGGCCCTTTAATGGTTGTAGAAGGGCTAAAATATTACAAAACCAGGCTGAATTTACATTTTGTATCCAATATTGATGGAACTCACATAGTAGAAACATTAAAACCGTTAAATCCGGAAACAACAATGTTTATTGTGGCATCTAAAACATTTACTACTCAAGAAACTATGACCAATGCTCAAACAGCAAAAGATTGGTTCTTAAAATCAGCAAAATTAGAATCTGAAGTAGCTAAACATTTTGTTGCCCTATCAACCAATCAAGAAGCCGTAACAAAATTTGGAATTAGTCAAGAAAATATGTTTGAATTTTGGGATTGGGTAGGTGGAAGATATTCTATTTGGTCAGCTATTGGATTGAGCATATGTTTAGCTGTAGGATATGACAATTTTACCGAATTATTAGAAGGAGCAAATGAAGTTGATTTACATTTTAGAAATACGGAACTAAATAAAAACATACCGGTAATTTTAGCCCTATTAGGTATTTGGTATAATAACTTTTTTGGCGCGGAAGATGTTGCTTTACTTCCCTATGAACAATATTTACATCGGTTTGCAGCCTATTTTCAACAAGGAGATATGGAATCCAATGGTAAATATATAGACCGAAGCGGTAAAAAAGTTGATTATCAGACCGGACCAATAATTTTCGGAGAACCGGGAACCAATGGACAACATGCATTTTATCAATTGATACATCAAGGAACAAAACTTATTCCTTGTGATTTTTTTGCAGGTGCCCAAACACTAAATAAAGTCTCAGATCATCATGAAAAACTTATATCCAACTTTTTCGCTCAAACAGAAGCTTTAGCTTTTGGTAAAACGGAAGAAGTAGTTTATAAAGAATTAAAAGATCAAGGCAAAAATGAAGAGGAAATTAATAAATTAAAACCATATAAAATATTTGAAGGAAATCGTCCAACCAATTCCTTTTTGTATAAAATTCTAACACCTAAATTACTAGGAAAATTAATTGCTATATATGAGCAAAAAATATTTGTACAAGGAGTTATCTGGAATATTTTCAGTTTCGATCAATGGGGCGTAGAATTAGGCAAACAATTGGCTAACAAAGTGCTGCCTGAATTATCAGGAGATCAAGAAATAACTACACATGATTCATCAACTAATGGGCTGATAAATGCCTATAAAAAAATGAGATAATTTTATATCTGTTTAAATAAAAAAAGATCGTCTCATCAGACGATCTTTTTTTATTCGTAAAATCAAAAGTTTACAGTTCACTATAAAAAACATAATACAGCTTTATCATAGGTTTTTAAAATAATATAGAGTTAAACGCTTTAGGTCTGATATTTGCATTTTATAAGTACAAATCAAATATTAATAAATAGAAGACTAAAAATTTAAAATTATGATCAAAGAACAAAACGTAGTGAAAAGCACGTACAACGACTCTTCAAAAAACAAAAAATTAGGTAAATTTTTTGGTGAAATTTTTTCATATAACAGCAGTTTAAAACTATATCATTGGCAAGTAACCGGCAAAGGAAGTTATGCAACACATATTGCTTTAGATCAGGCTATTGATTCAGTATTAGATGTAATTGACCGCTTGGTTGAAACAGCCTATGCTCAATTTGGAGATATTGAAGTAACTATCAAAGAAACTCCTACGCCTAAAGATATTATTAAACATTGTGAGAATTTTTACCTGTTACTTCAAGACGGTAGAGAATTATTTGTTGATGACTATGCGTTGTCCATTTTTGATGATTATCAAGAAGCCATTCAACAATTATTGTTTAGATTGAAAAGGTTACAATAATCAATTATTTATTATAGAGTACGAAAAACGTATATAACATAAATTTATTTTGAAAACAAAAACCAAAAAACCTGTGTCTGAAAAAGTAAGGCACATAGAAGCCAACATAGGGCTTAGTGAAGAAAATAAACAATTAGTGTCCGATGCACTAAACAGATTGTTAGCCAATGAATATTTTCTTTATACCAAAACCAGAAAATTTCATTGGAATGTAGAAGGTCCACATTTCAGATCTATACATTTATTATTAGAAGAGCAATATAAAGAAATTGCGGAAATTATTGACGAAGTGGCAGAAAGGATAAGGAAATTAGGTCATTATGCGCTGGGATCATTTAAACAATTCAGTGCAGTGGTAGACTTATTAGAACATGACGGGGAAGAAGTGGATGACGAAAAGACTATATTGGTAGAATTATGTCAGGATCATGAAACGATTATCCGTTTAATCCGAGCAGAATTCATACCAACTGCTGACAAAAATAAAGATGATGGAACCAGTGATTTTTTAACCGGAGTTATGGAACAGCACGAATCTATGGCATGGATGCTACGTGCTTCAGCTAAATAATTATAAATTGAGTACAAAAAACCTCTTTTAAAGAGGTTTTTTTTGTTATAAACCCGAATATTTAGCTATAATTTTTTCAAACCACAATTGTGGAATTATGGTTTTAACCCAAATAGATAATTTTTGGATAGTTGTACCAAAATAATAATGGGGTTTTAATTTATTTTTTTGAGTAAATAATTTTTCAATAAAGGGAGCAATAGTTTCGGGGGATAGACCATTTGAAACATCCGCATTCATATGATCATACACCTTATCAAAAACTTTAACATAGTCAACCGAAATATCACTTTTAATCCTATGAGCTGCTATATCTGTTCGTATATCCCCTAAATTTACTGTACAAACTTCAATACCCGAATTTTTTAATTCATAACGTAACGATTCTGTAATCATGTCTAATGCAGATTTAGAACCGGAATAAAAACCTCTGAATGGTAAACCCATTTCACTTCCAATCGATGATATATTAAAAATTTTACCTTTATTACTTTTACGCATAATTGGTAAAACCTTTGAAATCAGATAAGAGGGTGCTACAATATTTAGGGTAAATAAATTTATAATTTCATTTTTTTTAGCGTTTTCAACAGGTCCGACCATACCTTTTCCTGCATTATTGATTAACAGATCAATGGTTGAATTTTTAGCAAGAATTTGATCTAATGCATCATCAACTTCTTTTTCATTAGTTATATCAGTTGGAATAGTAGTAAATTTAGCATTTATAGGTACTGAACGACTCAAACCGTATACGTTGTAACCCTTCTGAAATAAATAATCTCCCAATGCCAATCCCACGCCGGATGAGGTTCCTGTAATTATAATTGTTTTAGACATTTTTATAGTTTAATACTAAACAAAAATAAAATTAATTTTAAAATCTAGCTACCCAAAAAGAAAAAAGGAATGACATACTCATTCCTTTTAAACCAATTAAAATTCAAATTTTAAGTAAGTCTATGAGTACAGATATAGTCAATCAGACCATCAATAGGTCTTCGTAAAGCTATACCTAATTTCATTCCATTTTCAGATAATTTTTTCTCTAATTCATCTTTTAAATAAAAACCGATAGAACCATTAAAATTGATTGGGACTTGAGTACAATTATCGTATTGTTTTATATATAAATCGATAAAGGTTTGAATTTGTTTATCAATGATTTGCTGAATAAATTCATGATCTTTGTTTTGAATAATAAATTTAGCAAATGTGGCTAGATAAGCATTGGGATTAGGTTTTTTGTATAGATTTTCTTTTATAAAATCTATATCCATATTATATTCTTTCGACAATTTTATTGATAATTCATGAGGAAGAGTTTTGAAATTATAGGCACGAATCAAATCTGCTCCTAATTTATTACCGCTGCAATCATCCATTAAAAGATATCCTAGAGATAAAACTTTTTGATGTAAAAGTTCACCGTCATAATAACTGCAATTGGATCCGGTACCTAAGATACATACTATGGCTTGAGTTCCCGGAGGTGTGGTTGCATAAACGGCTCCATAGGTATCTTCTTCAACCACAATTTCTTCAGCATTAGGAAAAGATTCTGTTAAAGCATTTCTTACAATATCTTTCATATTATCAGTTCCACATCCTGCCCCATAAAAAAATATTTTTTTTACCGCGGGTTTATTTTGGTAAATGTCAAAACGTTCATTTAATCTTTTGATCATTTCCTCTTTATTTATGGCTTCGGGACTTAAACCTTTAGTTTGTGTTGAGAATATACGATTGCCATTATTATCAATGGCTATCCAATCGGCTTTAGTAGCACCTGAATCTGCTAGAAGAATCATATTTTTTGTTTTTAATTTTAGTTATGTTTCAAAAGTACAAAATAAAAATATTTATAATAAAAATAAATATTCAATAAATGTTGGTAAAATTATCTTATTAGTAATGGTTAATGTGCTCAATTTATTACAACTAATAAGTATATATACTAATGTTTGAAATAGTTTAACTATCTCTTTACAGACTAAAATTAATAAAAGATATCATTGAAACAGTAAATATTTATCAATAGTTGATTTAAATCATACGATTAGGTATAAAAAATAAAATAAATTTAATTTATACGTATTAAATTTATGGATATCCTGTTCTGCCAATAGAATATAGAGAAATTAAAATTTTGTTAAAAAATTAACATTTACTTCAAATAAGTCAATGAAATGGTAAGATATCCTAGTATCAAAATCACCATTTTAACCTTAATATTAGATAAAATTAGTCATTTCTAAATATGATATTAATCAATTATAATATTGTTAATTATATGATAATGATATATTTAAATATATAATTATTTAAGGTGAGCTTACGTCTCTTTGATAATTTATACTATAATAGGATATTTAATTTATATTTGTATAAACACGTTAAACTTACATGTTTATAGTAATATTTATAAAAAATAAATTAAAAACTACATATATGAGAAGAAAGATTTTTACTACTTTAACAATCTTGTCTCTTTTTTTTTCAAAAGCGCAGCAAAAAGAATTTATTTTAATCGATAATGGAAATGGAGTCAATTTAGGATATTCCCCATTATCAGGTGTAAAAATTATAACTGTTGACGGTTTGAAATTCAAAGACCTTAATAGAAACGGAAAACTTGATAAATATGAAGATTGGAGACTATCCGCAGATGAAAGGGCTAAAGATTTAGTTCAAAAAATGTCCTTGGAACAGATCGCAGGATTAATGCTTTATAGTAATCATCAAGCTATACCTTCAAACGATAGTGGATTCGCATCTGGAACCTATAATGGAAAAATCTTTTCTGCCAGTGGTGCACAACCTTGGGAACTATCAGATGCACAGAAAAAATTTCTGCAAAAGGATAATTTAAGACATATATTAATAACTTCGGTTCAAAGCCCTGAAGTTGCAGCACGATGGAACAATCAAATGCAAGCATACGTGGAGGGGGTGGGATTAGGAATTCCGGGAAATACAAGTTCAGATCCCCGACATTCTGACCAAGTTACCGGAAATATAAAATCTGAATTTAATGCAGGAGCAGGAGGTGCCATATCTCTTTGGCCGGATGGGTTAGGCTTAGGAGCAACATTTGATCCGTCACTTGTACAAAAATTTGGTAATATAGCAGCACAAGAATATAGAGCTTTAGGAATAACTACAGCTTTATCTCCTCAAATAGATTTAGGAACAGAACCCCGATGGTATAGAATCTACATGACATTTGGAGAAAGCCCGGAACTAACTACAGATATGGCCAGGGCCTATATAGATGGTTTCCAAACTTCTTTTGGTAAAGATGAAATTGCAGACGGATGGGGATATAAAAGTGTTAATACTATGGTTAAACATTGGCCGGGTGGAGGACCGGAAGAGGGCGGTAGAGATGCACATTGGGCGTTTGGAAAATATGCAGTATATCCAGGAAATAATTTTGATACACACATGAGCCCTTTTGTTAACGGAGCTTTTAATCTCAATGGAAAAACATCCAAAGCTTCAGCAGTTATGCCTTATTACACCATTTCATATAATCAATCAAAAGACGGAAGTAATTATGCAAATGGCTTCAATAAATATATCATTACCGATTTACTTAGAGATAAGTTTGGGTATGATGGGGTATTATGTACAGATTGGCTGATAACAGCCAATGAGGGTAAAACTCCGGATGAATTTAAAGGTAAGCCATGGGGAGTGGAAAATAAAACCATAGCTCAAAGACATTATATTGCCTTAATGGCCGGAATGGATCAATTTGGAGGCAACAATATTATGCAACCCATATTAGAAGCCTACAAAATGGGAGTAAAGGAATACGGGAATAAATATATGAGAAATCGTTTTGAGCAATCAGGAATACGATTATTAAAAAATATTTTCAGGTTGGGATTGTTTGAAAATCCGTATTTAAACGTTGAGCAAAGCGTTAAAACAGTTGGAAATCCTGAATTTATGCAAGCGGGTTATGAAGCACAAATAAAATCAGTGGTTTTGCTTAAAAATAAAAAACGTATACTACCTATAAAAGATAAAAAAACGGTATATATACCAAAAAACTATCAACCTTCCATAAAAGATTGGTGGGGAAAATGGTCTGAACCAAAATTAGATTATTCGGTTAATATCGAATTAGTTAAGAAATATTATCATGTTACAGAAGATCCTGAAAAAGCAGATTTTTCCATAGTCTTTGTTTCAAGCCCTCAAACTAACAACGATGGAGGGGGATATGATATAGCCGATAGAAATAATGGAGGGAATGGATACGTTCCCATCTCCTTACAATATAACAGCTATACGGCTACAAATGCGCGTGAGCACAGTATAGCAGCAGGAGACCCCGTAATAGACCCTTCAATTAAAGATCGAAGTTACAAAGATAAAACAGTGACCGTTTCCAATTCATCCGATCTATCTACCATATTAACTACTAAAAGTCAAATGGGAAATAAACCGGTCATAGTAGTAGTAAATATCAGTCGACCTATGATTTTTAATGAATTTGAATCTAGAGTGGATGTGATAATAGCAAGATTTGGAATTGGAGAACAAGCCATAATGGATATTATTTCCGGGAAATACGAACCCTCCGGATTATTACCCCTTCAAATGCCTGCAAATATGAACACAGTTGAAAAACAGAAAGAAGATATTCCTTTTGACATGGAATGTCATCAAGACAGCGAAGGGAATGTCTATAATTTTGGTTTTGGTTTAGATTGGAAAGGTGTTATCAAAGATTCTAGGACCGCAAAATACGGTATAAAAAAATAAATATAAATTTAGGTTAATAATATGCTATAAATAAAAAAAACAAATTATAATGATATAAAATATAAAGTCATAATTAAACTAAAACCACAAAAAGATTAATTAAGTATGAGAAGAGCAGTTAAGTCTCTTAGTGCTATTATGATTGTTTCTACTATGAATTTGATACAGGCACAAGAGAATAAATCTGATAGTTTAAAAACTAAAACAGATTTGAAAAAAGATCAGAACACTTCCGTGATGTTAAATGCCTCAGCCGATAACGGGCCAAGAAATGTAAACATTGGTTTACCGGCAAGTGTGGGAGGAACTACTATTTTAGAAAATGGGTTACCGGTTGTGATGGACTACGTCGTACAAATGCCCGTGAGGGCATGGAGGTCAGATTCCAGTTTTGAAAAGATGGACGTATTAGATGTTGCAAAGACCGCTATAAGCGTAGGGGATGTGGGAGTATCAGTAAATACTTATACCAATAAAGGAACAGATAAATTACAAGGTAAAGGTGAATTTGTCACCAATTCTTACGGATTATTAAGAGGAAGCTTTAATGTAAGCGGACCGATGAAAAACGGATTTTATTATTCGGTTAGTGCTTATGCTAATATGGATCCCGGAACATTTACATCTGCCTTTTCGCAATTTTTAGATAAAACTCAAATTTATAAAGTATTTATAAATAAAAAATACAATGACGGAAAAGGAGAAATTGGAGTACAATATAAATTTATCAGTTCACAAGCGATAACAACTAAACAAAATCCTTATTATTATCGTTCCAACGGAAAAGTAGATGCAGTAGAAGGATTCAAATTAGGCAGAGATTCCTATCTGGAAAAATCCGGATTGGTGCATTATATAGATCCGCTTTCAGGAGAATATACTACTCGAGATATAATGAAAGGAAGTGGAGGAGAAAATCATATTTTCGATATCATCGGAAAAAATAGCCTTACAAATGGGATGAAGCTGGATTACATTTTTAGATATCAATATGCTGAATCCGGATATTTTAATCCGTACTATTCATCAATAAGTAACCCGGTTGAAGGTAAGACACGTTTCCGTTATATAGGTTCCGATAACATTTATAATGGAAAAGTACAATCGGTTTTAATGCTTTTCACCCCCCGAGCTCCATTCAATACTTATATGAGCCGCGTGGAATTAAGCAAAAAAACGTCTAAACACAATTGGAATATCGGATTTAATGAATGGTATTACCACATAAACAATTATAATACGGCTTCTTATTCCTATTACCATGAAGTGACTCCAAATCCGTCACTGTTAATTCAAGAAAATTACGATCCACTTACCGGCACTTGGACGCCAAGAAAAGGTTCAGACGAATTCGGAGGATATAATCATAACGGCGCTATGCAATACTATACCGGTGGAGAAAACAAAATGGCTGTGTATGGTACTGAAAAATGGACGCCTTCCGATAAAATACAAGTGGGAGGAGGTGTGAGATTAGAATGGCAAAATATTAACGGAGAATGGTATAAAGGGGAAGACAGAAAATTAGCCGGAACAAATTGGGTATCCGGAAATAAAACAAAAGTTAAAAAAGATTGGATTAATAAAACTTTTACAGTCAATGCACTGTGGAAAATCATGCCTTCATTTGGACTTCAAGGAGAAGCAACCTATGGAGAATTAGGTGGAAAATTAAGTAGTTATGCAGGTGCAGATGATCCGGGAATTAAAAAGTCAAAAATACCAGGAGCTTCTTTCGGAGTATACTTTAACCATGCTTTGGTAAGAGTAGTATCTAAAGTTACTTACATTCAGAGAAGTAATTTTACGAATAATTCCACTTTTACCAATCCAAAAGATCCAACCGATTACATGAAAAAAACTATTAGCTATGATGTTAAAACCATAGGATGGACAACCGATGCTTTAGTTTCACCATTTAAAAATTTTCAATTTCATATGTTACTTACCTTACAAAATCCCGAATACAAAAATTACAAATTTGAAGCGTATGATGTAAAATATGATTACGATGGGAATATAGCAAGAAGCGTATCAAAAACCATAATAGAATTAGATCCAAGCTATAATTGGAAGAAATTTAAATTTTGGGGAAGTGCGAGATATTTCAGTAAAGAATATGCTAATTATACCAATTCATTGTTTTTTGCAGGAAGATGGGAAACGTTTGCGGGTATAGATTTTAAATACAACAGTAACCTGAGTTTTGGAGTAAGTGCGGTTAACTTATTAAATCAAAGTGGAGCACAAGGCTCTATATCTGGAACTAATACAGCTATAGATCCTACTCCTTATTATAATAAACCGGTAGCAGGAACTTACATTCGACCTTTTACTCTGGAATTTAAAACTAAGTTTAAATTTTAAAAAATAAAAAATGAGCAAGTATTGGATTTATTTTAAATATAGGTTGGTTTTCTTTTTATTCCTTCTAATTCCTTTAAGCCATATTCATGCACAAGGCAGTACCAAAAAGAAAATAATAAAGCTGATTAGCTATAATGTATACTGGGGAATGAAACAGGACTCAACTAAAGATAAATCCAAATTTGCTGAATGGATTCGTAAACAAGATCCGGATATTTTAGCCTTACAGGAAATGAATGGATTTACTGCAGGAATTTATGAGTTTGCCCCTGAAGGAGCGAATCCAAAAAATTTAAGAAAATTAGCTGAAAGTTATGGTCACCCTTATTGTGTTATTGTCAGAGAACCTTCTACCGATGGCTCTGTAACTTTTCCGGTGGCTATAACTTCAAAATACCCGATTGTAAATATTCATCGGGTATTAGATAATAATATTCATGGATATATAGAAGCTGAAATTGAAGGATATCATTTTATAGTTACTCATTTTCACCCATTTTCATCTGAGAAAAGAGGCTATGAAGTGGATCAAATTTTAGCTACCATCCAATCCAAACCATCTAATGATAAATGGTTGTTTATGGGGGATTTAAATTCAGTTTCTCCATTGGATAAAAGTGCATATAAAGATAATAAACTCAGAAATTTTATACGGGAAGACACAAAGAAAAGACCGTTTAATTTGAATTTAGGCAAAGACAATGAGTTAGATTATACTATCCAGCAAAAAATTCTTGATTTTGGATTTATAGATGCACTTCGTTTATTCCATCCTGAATTTGAAGCGACCGCGCCAACAAAATTATTTTATGATCAATCTAAATCTCCCGTAAGATATGATTATCTCTATGTAAGCGGAAATATGAAAAAAGATCTTGTAAAATGTGATGTAATTAAAGATGAATTTACGGATATCTATTCAGATCATTATCCGGTGGTGTTGTATTTTAATAATTAAATAAATAAAATGTAAATAAATGAAAAACTCTGTACTACTAAACGTTAAGTTGATAGTTTTCATGCTATTGACCGTATCAATTAACCCAAAAGTTTATGGGCAAAATAAAAAATCAACGAAACAAGATAAGACGGTAATCTTATATGTTACTCGCCATGGTAAGACTATATTGAATACCATGGATAGAGTGCAAGGTTGGGCAGACACCCCTTTAACACCCGAAGGAGTGGAAGTGGCTAAGTTTCTAGGGGAAGGAATTAAAGATGTAAATTTTAAAGCAGCTTATTCCAGTGACTTAGGACGGGCCAGACAAACAGCTCGTATAGTCTTAGATACTAAAGGTCAAGAAAAATTAGCAATAACAGAAGTACCTCAACTAAGGGAAACCAATTTTGGTAGCTACGAAGGTGATTTAAACTCGAAAATGTGGGGGGATGCGGCTCTCTACTTACATTATAAATCATCAAAAGAACTTTTTGCCGATATGGCAAAAAATCCTGAAATATTAAAGAAAGCCATGAACACATTTAAAACGTTAGAAACCTTAGGAATAGGAGAAAATTATGAAGATGTTAAAGCGAGAGGACAGAAAGCCATTCGTGAAATAGCAGAAAAAGAGGCTTTATCAGGAGGAGGAAACATATTATTAGTCGCTCATGGAATGGCAATTAGCGTTTTTCTTTCAGATTTAGACAGTAGCGGTAAAAAAATAACAGGTACACATATGGGAAATGCAGCAGTTTCCAAGGTAATCTACAAAGACGGAAAATTTACGATTGAATCTTTTGGAGATATGAGTTATGTGGAAAAAGGAAAAAAGGTATTAGGCAATTAAAAATAAATCAAGTAAGAAGTTAAAGAACAACTAAAATTTACTGCATTCTAAATAATTGAATAAGATGTTTTATACGCATTTACATAATAGTATAAATACTTTAATTTATTTGTAATATATGGTTTTCATGAAAAACTATCATTAAGTCGGCTTAAAAAATTTTTAGTGTTTGATACTGTTATAATTCATCAATTTCAAAGAACATAAAACTCTGTGTATATAAAAAAGAGCAGAGCACGTAACCACTGAAATAAAATTTATAAAAGATGAGAAATAAAAATAGTATATATTCATTGTCAGTACTTTTATTACTGATTAGTACCAATGAAATATATAGTCAAAATCAAACGAAAAATGATACGATAAAAGTAGACATAGAACAGAAAAATGATAGGAATGTCATGTTAAATGCAGCAAATAGTACCGGTCCCAGGGATGTAAATATCGGTTTACCTGCTTCAGTAGGAGGTACTACTATTCTTGAGAATGGTCTGCCGGTAGTATTCCACTATTGGCCGGAACTACCTACTAAAGCATGGAGATCCGATGTTACGCTTAATCGTACGGGTTTGTTTGACTTAGGACAAACCTTTATCAATATTGGAGATGTAGGTTTTTCCTTAAATACGTTTGATAATCTAGGCACAGATAAGCTTCAAGGTATAATTAACCTGGAATCCAATCATTTTGGATTAATGAGAGGAAGTGCAAATGTGAGCGGACCTATAAATACTAAGGGACTTAAATATTCAGCCGGTGCTTATCTGAGCTTTGACCCGGGAACTTTTAAACCATCAATTATAGATAAATATTATGCCGATAAAACTCAAATGTATAAAATGGCCTTAACTCAAGACTATAAATACAGAGGAGGAGAAGGCTCTGTTTCAGTATTATATAAATATGTTAATGTTAAAAATCTAACGTATAATTACAGCCCTTTTATGTATGGAAAAGATGGGGATGTAAGTGAAATATCGGGATTTAAAATTGGGCGGAAATCGTATCATGAAAGATCCGGAAAAATAACATTAATGGATGCTTTTACCGGAAACTTGGTAGAAAAAGATATATTAGACGATTTCGGAACAGAATCTCATACAGTTGATCTACTGGGTAATAACAAATTTGATAATGGATTTTATTTAAATTACATGGTTCGTTACCATTCATCCAAAGTGGGAATTTACATACCTATTATGGCAGGAGTTTCCGAAGCGAAACCGGGAGAGTATGTATATGCTGATACGGGAGAAGCTTATATGGGAAATAACGCACAAGGAGTATTAATATTAGCAACCAGAAAAACTCCTGTTAAATCTATAACGGGTACTGTTGAATTAGGTAAAAAGATAGGAAACCACGATTTGAAAGTTGGTTTAAACGAATGGCATTATAAAGTGGATAAATATGCTACAGAATCTGCTATGTATTTTCAAGAGGTGGCACCGAATCCAAGAAAATTAATTCAAGTAGGAGGTACGGCAAATGCCAATGGAGATTTTAATTTAAATCAAGGATTAGAATATCATAATGGAAATGAAAATAAATTAGCATTATATATATTAGATAAATGGTTATTGGCCGATAAATTAGAATTAAATTTGGGTGGACGTATTGAGTATCAAGCATTACGGGGAGATTACCAGGACAGAAATTTAGGATTGCAAACATTAACAGGACCTAAAATTGATATTGATAAAGATTGGGTTAATCAATCCTACATGTTAAATGCGGTATATAAAATGACCCCTAAATTTGGTTTACTAGGTGAGGTTAATTACAATGAACAAGCCGGACACCTAGAATATTATAACATTGGAGTTGATCCTAAAATCAAAAAATCTAAAATACCAACTGCAGGGTTTGGAGTATATTTCAATCATCCATTAGCAAGTATAGTTTCTAAGGCAACCTATATCACCCGTAATGAATATCGTTCAACAGTAAATTTTTCCAATCCTAATAATCCGGGAGAAGTGAAAAGAGAAACCACTAATTATGATATTGAAACCATAGGATGGACTACAGATATCATATCAAAACCCATAAAAAACTTTGAATTACACTTTTTGATCACTTTACAAAGTCCAAAATATAAAAATTTTGTCGGAGAAGTTAAATTTAAAGACGGTGCAGCAGCTAAATACGATTTCACAGACAAATATGTAACGGGTATTTCTAAAGTTTTATTAGAGATTGATCCGAGTTATGTTTGGAAAGATTTAAGGATTTGGGCGAGTGCAAGATATTTTAGTAAACAATATGCCAATAGACCGAATACAATATATTTTGCAAGTCGTTGGGAAACTTTTGCCGGTTTACAATATGCTATTACCAAAAACTTAAGTTTCTCTTCAACTGTGATAAATTTATTCAATCAAAGGGGAGCTAAAGGAGATATGGGGGATTCTGATTTGATCTTAACTTCCGAAGAAGCTAAAAAGAAGGAAGGAACTATTCTTTCAGGAACATACATCCGTCCTTTTACAGTTGAGTTTGGTCTTAAATACTCTTTTTAACCTATAATAATAATTAAAAATAATACTAAATATGACTAATAAAGAAAAAAATTACGCATTACCTATAGCAATGATGTTTGCCCTGTTTTTTATGATTTCATTTGTAACAGGCTTACAAAATCCGATGGGAATAATTGTCAAAAATCAATTTGGGGCATCCAACTTTATGTCTCAACTAGGTAATGCTGCAAACTTTATAGCCTATGCATTTATGGGTATTCCGGCGGGTATGCTGTTACAAAAAATAGGATATAAAAAAACAGCCTTAGTAGCCATTGTGGTTGGATTTTTAGGCGTTGGAATTCAATACTTATCCGGAGGAATGGAAAGTTTTGTTGCCTATTTAATCGGAGCTTTTGTTTCCGGTTTCTCTATGTGTATGTTAAATACCGTTGTAAATCCTATGTTAAATACGTTAGGAGGAGGAGGTAAAAAAGGGAATATTTTGCTACAATTAGGCGGTTCAATAAATTCAATGGGAGCAACTATTGTACCTGTGTTGGTAGGATATTTAATCGGAAATGCATCTCGAGCAACCATAAAAGAAGCGAATCCCGCTCTTTTCTTGGCTATGGGGATTTTTGTCCTTGCCTTTATCGTGTTGTTGTTGGTAAATATACCGGAACCTTTTTTAGATAAAAAAGAAAAAATTGAAGGAAAATATAGCGCATTTTCATTTAGACATTTTTGTTTAGGAGTAGTAGCCATATTTATATATGTAGGTATTGAAGTAGGAATTCCCAATACCGCCAATTTATTTATGACTTCTGCACCAGACAAAGGAGGTTTAGGTATTGATACAACTGTGGCTGGAACGGTGGTAGGAACCTATTGGTTTTTAATGCTCATTGGTCGATTAATAGGAGCATCACTTGGGGCTCGTATATCCAGTAAGGCTATGTTGGCCTTTACCTCACTTCTAGGGTTAATATTCATAATTTTAGCAATTATTAGTCCTATTTCTTCTACGGTAAGTATGCCAGTATTTAAATCGGATATATCTATAGGTTTTGCAGAATTACCTATTACCATCGTATTTTTTGTACTGTGTGGTTTGTGTACTTCCGTAATGTGGGGAGGTATATTTAATTTAGCGGTAGAAGGATTAGGAAAATACACATCAGCAGCATCCGGAATTTTTATGATGATGGTATGTGGAGGAGGAATTTTGCCCCTCATACAAAATTATTTTGCTGATTTATTCGGCTTTTTATCCAGTTATTGGTTAATTATCATAGAATTTGCTTATATCCTTTATTATGCATTAATCGGAAGTAAAAATGTAAATAAAGATATACCCGTCAACTAATCATATTTTTATATAAAGATCAATTCCCCTAACATTTTAGGGGAATTTTTTATAGGTAAAACCGCATATTTTAAACTACAGAAATTAAAAAACCTACGAACATTCCACTAAATACTAAAAGTAATTTTTGCCAATTTAAGGAATGCTTCTCATTACTTTCAAATATAATCACAGAAGAAATATGTAAAAAAATTCCGGCTACGATACCCAACAATTTAGGATAAATATGAGGATCTAAGAATGAACCAAAGAAAGCCCCAATAGGAGCTGAAACGGCAAACAAAACGAGAATAGAGAAAGAATATATCCTTTTAATAGGTAAAGAAAATAAAAAAGTAGATAAAACAATGGATTCCGAAACTTTATGGATGCTTAGCGCCCATAAAATATTTGATGAATGCATGGAATGATCATGAGCACCATGATTATGTAAATGATTAACTTCCAATGGAGTTCCTTCTAAAAATGAATGAATAAACAAACCCAGCATTACACTAATCGGAATAACGCTGTCCGTATGATGTTCTGAGCTGTGTAAGTGACCGTGTTCGATTCCCTTAGATAATCCTTCTAAGATTAATTGTATGGAAACCCCGATAATAATCCATATTCCTGCATTTATCCCTCCATCTATATACAAAGAAGGAAACATGTCTAATACAGTAATTGCTAAAAGCAATCCCGCACTAAACATTAAAAGTTGTTTATTAAATTTTGAATTATTTTGGAAAAAATAAGCTATTCCTGCTCCGATGATTACAGCAGAAATCAATACGACATAATCCATTTATTTTTCAAAAATTAAAATTAGACGGGGGGAATTTTTTTCATCAAATGGGAGGAGTTGATAATCACCGAACACATTTTTTAAAGTAAATCCTACTTTTTTGGCCAGACTTTCAAAATAATTCAGTTTAAAAGTTCTTACTCTTTCTTGAAAATGAAAATTTTTACCTTTATCTTGAAATGTAATATCTTTTATAATAAAACCATCTTCAATTTTCCTCTGCAGATGAAATAAAATACCGTCTACTTCTTTGTCCTCTTGTTTAACTAGTGTATCCATTGCTAAGGAAACATTCATAAAATCCATCACAAATATTCCTTTACTTAACAATTGTTCAAAAACAGATTGAAAAACTTTTAAATTATCTTCATCATCACTAAAATAGCCAAAACTGGTAAATAAATTGAAAATGGCATTAAAATGGTTTGGGAAATTAATTCTTCTCATATCTGCAACAAAGAATTTAAGATGTTCATTTTCAAAACTCTTTGCATAAGCAATGCTTTCCGGTGCAAGGTCAACGCCGATAACATCGTATCCCAATTTATTTAAAAAAATACTATGTCTACCTTTACCACAAGCCAAATCTAAAATTTTACTTTCCTTACGTAAGGCAAGATATTTTAATAAATTCGTTATAAATTCTTGAGCTTCCTGATCATCACGATTTTTATATAATATATGATAATAAGGAGTATTAAACCATTCTGCAAACCAATCCATACCTCAAATTTAATACAATTTTTTTACCTATTAATAACATTATTCCTAGAATTAGTAAGATTTTTTATTATAATAGATAAGTCTTATTTTAACTTATTTTAATTTTAAAAACCAAAAGATCATTATAGTATATCTAGTATAAATTGTATTATAATTTAATAATTGAACTGGAAATATAAATTTATATGGCTTTGCGTTCAGAATACACGAATTCATGAGTTTACAAAAACTTATTTGGAGTTATCATTTGATTTTATTTTAATGGTTAGTTTTTTTTACTTAGGATTTTTGAAAAGGAAATTAGTTTTTTATATAATAGTCTTTTGAAATATAGTTGGTTAATAAATTAAATAAAGGTATAATAAACTATTTTTTAATAATTTATATTTCTATGAGCTAAAAGGAGGTAATTTTTAATAAATATTGATTAACTTAAAGTAAATCAGTAAAAAAGAAGATAAAAATTAAGTTAAATTAAAATATTTTTAGTATATTTGCGCCTCGATTTGGCGAAAGTAAGAAAATCGTAATAACATCAAGTATAACCACTTCCTGAGCATCAATTTCGCCTTTATCTTACATTGAAAAGCAAAGGAATACAATATTTATAAAAATATGTCCGAAGAGACTAAAAATTTAGTAGAAGAGCAAGAAACTCTTAAAAATGCAAATGTTGCTCCTGAGCAATTTGACTGGGATTCTTTTGAATCCGGATTAAATGCTGAGGATAGAAAAGAAAAGTCTGAGTTAGAAAAAATGTATGATACTTCTTTGAGAGAACTTGACGAAAATCAAGTTTTCAAAGGTAAAGTTGTTCGTATTACTGACAAAGAATCAATCGTTGATATAAACTTTAAATCAGAAGGAGTTATCTCTTTGAATGAGTTCCGTTACAATCCAAATCTTAAAGTTGGAGATGAGGTCGAAGTTATGGTTGCTCAAAGAGAAGATAAAACCGGTCAATTACAACTTTCTCATAGAAAAGCAAGAATGCTTAAAGCATGGGATAGAGTTAATGAGCTTCATGAGACCGGCGAAATCGTTGAAGGTTATGTAAAATCAAGAACTAAAGGAGGAATGATTGTAGATGTATTTGGCATCGAAGCTTTCTTACCGGGTTCACAAATTGATGTAAAACCTATCCGCGATTACGATCAATACGTAGGAAAAACTATGGAATTTAAAATTGTTAAAATTAACCACGAATTTAAAAATGTAGTTGTTTCTCATAAAGCATTGATCGAAGCAGATATTGAAGATCAGAAAAAAGAAATTATCGGACAACTTGAAAAAGGTCAGGTATTAGAAGGAGTTGTTAAAAATATAACTTCTTACGGAGTATTTATTGATTTAGGAGGCGTAGACGGATTAATCCACATTACAGACCTATCTTGGAGCAGAATAAATCATCCATCTGAAGTAGTTCAATTAGATCAAAAAGTTAATGTGGTAATTCTTGATTTTGATGATCAAAAATCTAGAATCCAATTAGGAATGAAACAATTAGAACCACACCCTTGGGATGCATTAGATCCAAACTTACAAGTTGGAGATAAAATCAAAGGTAAAGTAGTTGTTTTAGCAGACTATGGAGCTTTTGTAGAAGTTGCACCGGGAGTAGAAGGATTAATACATGTTTCTGAAATGTCTTGGTCTACTCATTTAAGATCAGCTCAAGATTTTGTTAAAATCGGGGATGAAGTAGAATGTGTTATTCTTACCTTAGATAAAGAAGAAAGAAAAATGTCTTTAGGTATGAAACAATTAACTCCGGATCCATGGACTGATATAACAGCAAAATATCCAATTGGTTCTAAACACAAAGGAACAGTAAGAAACTTTACCAATTTTGGAGTATTTGTTGAATTAGAAGCAGGAGTAGACGGGTTAATTTACATTTCAGATCTATCTTGGACTAAGAAAATTAAACATCCTTCCGAATTCTGTTCAGTTGGTGACGTACTAGATGTAGTAGTATTAGAATTAGATACAGATGCTAGAAGATTGAGCTTAGGTCACAAACAATTAACAGAAAACCCTTGGGAAAAATACGAAGTTAAATATGCTGAAGGAACTGTACACACAGGTAAAGTAGTTCAGCTATTCGACAAAGGAGCTACTGTTCAATTTGAAGACGCTGAAGTAGAAGGTTTCTGTCCATCTAGATTATTAGAAAAAGAAGACGGTTCCAAAATTAAAAAAGGTGATGAAACTGAATTCAAAGTAATTGAATTTAATAAAGAATTCAAAAGAATTGTAGTTTCTCATACAGGAACTTTCCGTGAAGAAGAAAATAGAGAAGAAACAGAAAAACAAGTTAAATCACAAAATCAAACTGTTGAAAAATCTACTTTAGGTGATTTAGACGAATTACAAGAATTAAAAAGAAAAATGGAAGAAGGACAATAATCCTTATAATAAAACCATTTCCTAAAATAATTCATAAAGAACCGTATATATTTACGGTTCTTTTTTTATTTAATATAACCAATATGTAAATTTGTTATTTAGATTAACTTATTGAATATAAATTTATTACCTATTATACCGTCTGTTTATATTTTATCTTTAAAAAAATAAACTTTATACCGGAAAAAATTTATATATAATTTTGTACAATATTTGTAATTATATAAAATTAAGTTTAATGATAAAAGTTTAAATATGAAGGTATCATTTTTTTCAACACAGCCCTATGATATAAAATTCTTTAATGAATGTAACAAAAATTTTAATTTTGATTTAGAATATTTTGAACCCAATTTGGATGAACATACAGTCAATATAATTGAAGAAGGAACCGATGCCATTTGCGTTTTTGTAAATGATAAATTAAACGAAGGGGTAATTAAAAAACTAAAAAAAAGAGGAATTAAATATATAGCATTAAGAAATGCAGGATTTAACAATGTAGATTTAGAAGCTGCTAAAAAATATGAAATAAAAGTATGTAGAGTTCCTGCATATTCTCCTCAAGCAGTAGCAGAGCATACCTTGGCGATGCTTTTAACCTTAAACAGAAAAACACATAAGGCATACAATAGAGTAAGAGAGCAAAATTTTTCCCTTAATGGATTATTGGGTACCAACATCTATAAAAAAACGGTGGGTGTTATAGGAACAGGTAATATTGGTAAAGTATTTTGTAAAACAATAAAAGCCTTAGGGACAAACGTATTAGCTTACGATGTCTATCCCAATGAAGAACTAAAAAAAGAAGGATTTCAATACGTTACCTTAGAAGAGTTACTAAAACAATCCGATATAATTTCTTTACATTGCCCTTTAACCCCTGAAACGCATCACATAATAAATAAACATACGATAAGCTTAATGAAAAACGGCGTGTATTTAATTAATACCAGTAGAGGAGGTTTAATTAATACACAAGATATTATTGACGGATTAAAATCTAAAAAAATTGGTGCATTAGGAATTGATGTTTATGAACAAGAAGATAAATTATTCTTTAGGGATTTATCTGAAACCATCATTGAAGATGACAAAATACAATTATTACTTTCGTTCCCTAACGTTTTAGTAACGGCGCATCAGGCATTTTTCACAGAAGAAGCATTAACACAAATAGCATTAGTAACATTAGATAACTTAAGACAGTTAAGCAATAACAACAGTATTGAAAATAAAGCGGCAGAATTAGTATAAGTAGCGAAACTTTATTTTCATTTTTGAAAGCTTAAAAGAAAATAAAATCGAATTTCAACTTCGTAAAGAGTAAAAAATAAATTCAATATATATTATATTTCTTTATAAAATAAAATATATTTTAAGTTTTTTTTTTAAAATTATAAATAATTTGATAAATGTTTGATATATAAATAAAAAAAACTTGATTTCATCATGTGATTTTAGATAAATAAAATAAAATGTTATTTTTATTAATCAAATTTTATTTTAATAACTTATAATTCAAAAAAAGTACTTATTTTTACCGATGTGAAGATAAAATGAGAATCGATACTAAATTTTTTCAAAAAGAAGCATTTTTTGTAGCGCAGGAATTATTAGGGAAAAAAATCGTAAGAGCTTATGATTCCGGAGAAATAGTAAAATATACTATTACGGAAACAGAAGCATACGGAGGAGAAGAAGATTTAGCCTGTCATGCAAGTAAAGGTAGAACCAAAAGAACAGAGATTATGTACCATGAAGGAGGAAAAGTATATGTTTATCTGATATATGGAATATATTGGATGCTAAACTTTGTTACGGGTAAAAAGAACCAACCTCAAGCAGTATTAATAAGAGGCGTTGAGGAATGTTCCGGTCCGGGACGAGTTGGCAAATTATTACAGTTAAATAAAGATTTTTATGGAGAAGATTTAGCTTCTTCTAAAAAAATTTGGGTTGAAGATTCTCAAATTAAACCAAATTTTATTACCACCGTACGAGTAGGAATAGACTATGCAGGAGAAATTTGGAAGAATAAACTTTGGAGATTTATAATAACTTGAAACTAACAATACTTATGAAGATATTAACATCAACGCAAATAAAAGAATGTACAAGTCAATTCATTGAAAGTGAAATGACAACATCCTTAGATTTAATGGAAAAATCAGCTTTAGCTTGTTTTGAATGGCTAAAAAGCAGATACTCAAACGAATATACCTATTACATTTTTTGTGGAAAAGGAAATAATGGAGGAGATGGTTTAGCTTTAGCTAGATTGTTGAATAATGAAAATTATAATGTCGAAGCTTTTATTATACAATCCTCTTCTGACTTTACAGAAGATACTCAGATCAATTTTGATAAATTTCCAAAATCAGTAGATTTTATTGAAGGAGACGATTTTGAAGTTAATGAAGAAAAAGCGATTATTATTGATGCTTTATTTGGTATAGGATTAAATAACAAATTGAAAGGAGAAGCTGAAAAAATAGTTTCAAAATTAAATGAAATCAATGCTATAAAAATTTCAATTGATATACCTTCAGGATTATTTACAGATTCACTTCCCGAAGAAAACCAAACGGTGTTTAGGGCAGATGAAACCTTGACTTTTGAATTTTATAAAAGATCTTTTTTACATCCTGAAGCAGCACAATATGCCGGTAAAATACATGTACTGGATATAGGTTTGGATAAAAAATTCATTGAAAATGAACAAACCGATAATTACCTTATAGAAAATGATTTTTTTGAAAAAAATTATAAAAGAAGAAGTCCGTTCAGTAATAAAGGAACTTTCGGAAAAGCCATTATAATAGGTGGGAGCTATGGAAGAATGGGATCTATTACCTTTTCTACATTGTCAGCCTTACGCGTGGGTACCGGATTAGTATTTACCGGAGCTCCTGAATACGGCAGTTTAGTACTTCAAACCGTTGCTCCCGAAGCTATGTTTTTCTCATGCGGAGATAAATACATAGAAGACATACAAATTCCATTTAAAAATTATACCATAGGTATAGGCCCGGGGCTAGGTACAGAGGTTTTAACAAAAATGGCATTTGAAAAAATGCTGCAAAATGAAAAAAATCCGATGGTTTTGGATGCTGACGCACTCAATATAATTTCAGAAAGCAAAGATTTATTAAATTTAGTTCCTAAAAATTCTATAATCACTCCACACCCTAAAGAATTTGAGCGATTGTTTGGTAAAACTAACTCTACTTTAGAGCAATGCGAACTTGCCAGGAAAAAAGCAAAAGAGCATGAAATTGTTATAGTCATTAAAGGACATAACACAGCAATTTTATTACCGGATGGTCTTTGTTATTATAATGCTACAGGTAATGCCGGAATGGCAAAAGGGGGAAGTGGAGACGTATTAACAGGTATTATCACCGGATTATTGGCACAAGGTTATGACTCGAAATTGGCAGCTATTTTAGGAGTTTACATTCATGGTAAAGCAGGGGATTATGCCTCAGAGAAATTTTCTCAAGAAGCTATGACAGCTCAAAGTATTATACAGTGTCTTTCCGATGTTTTCTTGGAATTAAATAAGTAAACACAAATAAAAATAATTTTTTAGTAAACATTACCGGCATTACACTTAATACTTAGCGACATAAGAAATCTATTATTCCAATAGTTTTTAATTCCGGTAATGTATTATTAAATAAATAACTTAATCTTCTGAAAAATCTACGATTAATTTTCGGTATTTATCCAATAATTTAGATTTAGAAAGCATTCCGATAAATTGATCATTTTCAACAACCGGTAGATACAAAGATTTTGACTTATCGAAAACTCTAAAAATAGTTTCATTATCATCAAGTAAAGAAATACACTCAGACGGTTGGGTTATAAGATCAACAATATGTAAACTTTCATAACGTTCCTTGTGAAGCAAAATATTAATAAGATCATCCAAAATGATATATCCTTTAAATTTCTGATCCGAATCTTCAACGATAAAAAACTTTTTACTTGAAGAAGGAATTACCTCATTTATAAACTCAGAAAAAGATAAAGATAAAGAAATTTTAACGAAATTCTTTTCTATAAGATTTTTAATATTCATTCTACGAATAGCTTCTTTGTCTTTATTATGAGTAATCATCTCATTATTTCTTTTTAAATTATAGGTATACACAGAATGTTTATCAAAATGATATTTCACAAGATAAGAAATGGTAGAAGTAATAATTAAAGGAAATAATAAACTATATCCGCCTGTAATTTCAGCAATAAGGAAAATCGAGGTCATGGGAGCATGCATGATACCTGCCATTACACCCGCCATTCCCACTAAAGTAAAGTTATGTTCAGAAAGCTTGGTGAAGCTAGTAAGATTAATAATTTTTGTAAATACAAAACCTAAAATTCCACCGGTAAAAAGAGCAGGAGCGAATACTCCGCCAATACCCCCGGACGAAGTAGTAAAGCTACTGGCAACCACTTTTATAAACAAAATGCCTACTAAAAAAAGAATAAGAAAATAATCATTTTCTCTCAATATATAAAAGAAAGAATTTTTGGCTATACTTTCCGGGTGAGAACTCATTAAATGTTGCAGCCCAATATACCCTTCACCAAAAAGCGGTGGAAAAATAAAGATCAAGATACCTACTGCTAAACCGCCCAAAATAGCTTTTAAATAGATGCTTTTACTGGTTGAAAATTTCTTCTCAATTAAACGACCGATTTTTATAAAATACAATGAAAAAAAACCACAAATAACACCTAAAATTATATAGTAAGGAATTTTCGATTTATCGAATGGCTCAAAAATCGCAAAATAAAACGATATATTATCACCTAATAAAAAATAAGAAATTAAAGCCCCTGTGGTTGAAGAAATTAAAATAGGTATTAATGACCACATACTTAAATCGATCATAATAACTTCAAGCGAAAAAATAATGGCAGCTATCGGTGCCTTAAAAATACCTGCAATGGCTGCGGAACATCCACAAGCAATGAATAAAGTTCTTAATTTTAAGTTAAGCTTAAATTCCTGGGCTATATTAGATCCAATGGCTGCTCCTGTATATACAATGGGAGCTTCGGTACCTACAGATCCTCCAAAACCGATGGTTAAACAACTGGCTATAATCGAACTGTATGTATTTTTTTTATCTATTATACTACGTTTCTTGGAAATAGCAAATAAGACTTTTTCAACTCCATGACTTATATCCATCTTAACCCAATATTTAATAAAAATAACGGTCAAAATAATACCGATGGTAGGGAAAAAAATAGTCCAATAATTAAAATTAAAATTTTTATTATGATAAATCAGTTCTTCAGTTAAACTAACTAAATTTTTTAAAATTACCGCACTTATTCCTCCAATTATTCCAATTAATGTACTTGCTAAGTATATAAATGCTTGAGGATTTTGATTCCTAAATTTTCGAATTACGATATTATATTTTACTCGTAATTTTTTAATTGAATCCCAATAGGACTCAAAATATTTTTTTAAAATTGATTGATTAATTTTCATTTATTTCATCGTCAACATCTATTGAGCCAACAGTGTTTTTATACAGAGAATAAACCATGGCATGAGAAAAAGAATACGTGAAAATAATACCTACAACACACAAAAAGATACCTAAAACTTTACTAATAAATGAAGAAATTACTAATAATAAAAATACTTTTCCAAATTTCATATTTACGATTCTAAAACTATAAGTAATAGCTTGAATTAAGGGGGCATCATCAATAATTATAAAAGCTCCGGCTAAAATAAAAGCAGGTATAAAATAAAGAGAAGGAATAAACAAAAGGAAAAAACTAATGCAATGTAAAATTAGTACGATTAAAGCTAATAAATAAAGTTTAAGAAACTTAGTGCCTTGATAGCCACTTATAAGCTCTTTAAAATTTGCTTTACCGTTTCTATCGATTAGATAGGCACAGTAAACAATGCCAGCAGTTAAGGGATATAAAAGAATGCCAATAACCGAAGACAATAAAGTTTTTACAATTATTAAAGGATTTGATAAATAGTTTTGAACTAATGGGATAATTTTGTTGAACGCTTGCGAATTATTTAATTTATTAATCGCTTTAATAAATTCAAGATCAATTATATTAGTTCCTAAATAACTGCCCAATAAATTATTAATTAAGCTAGTAAAAAGATAGGTAAACAAAACACAAAATACTCCATAAAAAATAATATTTTTCCAAGCAGTAAACCCATCCTTAATTACTTTATTCACAGTTAAATTAAAACCGTTTTCCTTTAATTTTTCAAATTTATTTTGTAAAATACTATTCATAAATAATTTATTAGCTTACAAAATTAAACAAATATTACCTATAATAATATATATTAAGGCGCATTTCGTAAAGATAACTCTGTAAAAAATAAATATCTGAAAAATAAAATATAAAAACTATTGGAAATGCTAAGTAAGTATATTATTAAGATATAATTAATAGGATTATATATTTTAAAAAAATATAAATTCATGGATATGTAACATTTAATTTAAAAATATACTAATTAAGTGATTGTCTATAAGTTTATAAATTATCAACCCTATATATTTTTATCATATAAACAATAGGTGAAAAATAGTATCTATGTTATAAAATAAAAATATTTACTTTTGTATGTCAAAATATAATTAAAACAATGTCACGAGAAAAAAATTTAAGAGAAGCTGCTTTAGAATATCATAGTTCCAAACCAGAAGGTAAAATAGAAGTTATACCTACCAAACCACATTCAACCCAAACAGATTTATCATTAGCCTATTCTCCGGGAGTGGCGGAACCCTGTTTAGAAATACTAAAAAATAGTGCAGATAGTTACAAATACACCTCAAAAGGAAATTTGGTAGCAGTAATTTCCAACGGAACCGCCGTGTTAGGATTGGGAGATATTGGTGCAGATGCTTCTAAACCGGTTATGGAAGGTAAAGGTTTATTATTTAAAATTTTTGCCGGAATCAATGTTTTTGATATTGAAGTAAATGAAAAAGATCCGGACAAATTTATTGAAATAGTTAAATCGTTAGCTCCAACCTTTGGAGGTATTAATTTAGAAGATATAAAAGCTCCTGAAGCTTTTGAAATCGAAAAACGATTAAAAGCGGAATTAAATATTCCGGTAATGCATGATGACCAGCATGGAACAGCAATTATATCAGCCGCTGCCTTATTAAATGCATTGGAAATTTCCAAAAAAAATATAGCAGAGGTAAAAATTGTAGTCAGTGGCGCGGGTGCAGCGGCTATTTCTTGTACCCGATTATATAAAGCTTTAGGAGCCAGCCCACAAAATATATTAATGTGCGACAGTAAAGGGGTGATTTATAAAGGACGAACCGGATTGAATGAAGAAAAGCTTGAGTTTGCTGTAGATACTCCGGATAGAACTTTGGAAGATGCTATGAAAAACAGCGATGTATTTATTGGATTATCTAAAGGAAACTTGGTTTCTCCTGATATGCTTTTGTCTATGAATGAAAATCCGATTGTTTTTGCCATGGCTAATCCAACTCCCGAAATTGATTATAATTTGGCGGTTGAAACTAGAAAAGATGTTATTATGGCTACCGGTAGAAGTGATTATCCTAATCAGGTAAACAATGTTTTAGGTTTCCCATATATTTTTAGAGGAGCATTAGATGTTAGAGCAACTGACATAAATCAAGAAATGCAATTAGCTGCAGTAAAAGCCTTAGCTGATTTGGCTAAACAAAACGTTCCTGAGCAGGTGATACAAGCCTACAATGTTAAAAATATGAAGTTTGGAAGAGATTACATCATCCCTAAGCCATTTGATAGTCGATTAATAACTAAAGTTTCGATGGCAGTGGCTAAAGCTGCAATTGATAGTGGGGTAGCACAACACATTATTACTGATTGGAATGCATATGAAGAAGAATTATTAGATCGAATGGGAAGTAACGATGAAAAAATTATAAGACAATTTAAGGCAAAGGCTAAAAGTAATCCAAAAAGAATAATTTTCGACAATGCTGAAGAATACAATGTATTAAAAGCTGCGCAAATCATTGCTGAGGAAAAGATCGCTCAACCAATTTTGTTAGGTAAAAAAGATCTCATTGAAAAAACAAAGCAATACTATAATTTAGAAATTGAGGCAGAAATATTGGATATTGATACGGTTTCGTCTACTCATAAATTTGACAAATATGTAGAGTATCTTTATGATCTAAAACAAAAAAATGGAAAAGGAATAACCTCTCAACAACAAGCCGCTCAATTATTAAATAACAGCGAATATTTGGGAGCCATTGCTGTTGAAATGGGTGAAGCAGATTCATTTTTAACCGGATTTACTAAAGATTATACGGAAGCTTTAAATCAAATTATAAAAGTAGTAGATTATTCTGAATCATCAAATATAACAGTAGCATCTGCTATGGTTCTTCTTTCTAAAAATGGACCGATATTTATTTCGGACACTTCATTAAGCAGAAATCCTTGCAGTAATGACTTAGATTTAATAGTTCAAATTACAGCCGATTTCGTAAAGAAAATGGGTATTGAACCTAGAATAGCTATGGTATCTAATGAAAATTTTGCTGGAAATTCAGTAGCATCTAAAAGTGCTGATGCAGTGGTTAGGAAACTTAACCAAACGAATCCTGATTTGCTGATTGACGGAGAAATTCAGCCCGAATATGCATTAAATGAACAATTAATAAGTGAATTTCCTTTTAGCAAATTAGGAGGTAAATCGGCAAATGTTTTAATATTCCCTGACATAACCTCAGCTAATTTAAGTGCAAGTTTAGCAAAAGGTATAGGAGCTATAAAATCTATCGGTCCGGTTCTATTAGGATTAGATAAATCTATTCAAATAATTAGAGAAAATTCTAAGGTAGAAGATATAGTAAATCTGGCAACCCTTGCTGCCCTTGCTGCTCAAGAAAAAAAATAATTACTATTTCCGTAAAATAAGCAAAAATGATAACCCATTTGTCAGGAATTATTTTTGAAATATCCCCTTCCAGTGTAGTTATAGACTGCAATGGAGTGGGGTATTTTGCCACTATAAGTTTACAAACCTATAAAGACATTCAAAACGAAAAAAAAGCCCTAGTATATATTCAAGAAATTATACGGGAAGATTCCCATTCGTTATATGGCTTTTCAACTAAAACCGAGCGATCCTTATTTAATCTTTTAATAAGTGTTAATGGAGTAGGTCCGGCTTCCTCCATTATGATGTTGTCCTCAATGTCTGTATCGGAAATAACCTCGGCTATTTCCGGCGGCAACAACCTGGCACTTCAAAAAATTAAAGGAATAGGAGCTAAAACCGCTCAAAGAATAATAGTTGATTTGCGGGATAAAATTTCTATATTTGAAACGTCTGAAATATTAGATTATAATTTAGGCAATAAAAACAAATCTGAAGCGTTAAGTGCATTGGAGGTGTTAGGTATTTCTAAAAAAATTACCGAAAAAATAATTGATAAAATTTTAAAGGATAATCCGGATATCGAAGTAGAAGAGCTTATCAAGGATACTTTAAAAAAACTATAAACGTTGAAAGTGTTAAGGTATATTCGTGACTATTTGCTATTGGCAACCATATTTTGTTTAAGTGGTAGTGTTTTATTTGCTCAGGAAAATGATGATGAACAAGTTTTGCAATTGGATGATCCTGTAAAATATGAGGCGTATTATGATTATAAAAGTGGAAATTACATATTATATCCCAAGCTGGGCGGTGTAGTTGTCGGTACTCCGATAACTATGACAGCCGAGGACTATACCCAATATGTAATGCAACAAAAGTTTGATGAATATTACAAAGAACGTTCACGTTTACAAGATGAAATTGGAAGAGCGAAAAAAGAAGGAAGAGAAGTAGAAAAAAAAGGCTTTATTCCGGGAATTACGGTTAAATCCAAATTATTTGAGCAAATATTCGGAGGTAATAAAATTGAACTAAAACCTTCAGGATTTGCATCCTTTGATTTAGGAATATTGCATCAAAAAATTGACAATCCACAAATTTTACCACAAAACAGAAAGAACTTTACCATCGATTTAAGGCAAAGAATACAAATGAGTCTTATAGGAAATGTTGGTAATAATGTACATTTAGGGGTAAACTATGATACTCAGGCAGGTTTCAACTTCGAAAATAAATTAAATTTAGCATGGATTCCGGGCTCGGGAAGTGGGGCGATCTTACCCAATGGGACAAGCGGTGGAGAGGATAATATAATTAAGAAAATCGAATTTGGTAATGTAAATATGCCCCTAAGCACCAGCTTAATTACAGGTGCTGAATCACTTTTTGGAATCAAAGGGGAATTTCAATTCGGGAGAACATTTTTGACTACCGTATTTTCAGAACAACAATCCGAAGCACGAAATATAACAGTTCAAGGAGGAGGAGTAATCAATACATTTAAAATTAAAGCAATTGATTACGATGAAAATCAACATTATTTCTTAACGCACTATTTTAGAAACAATTACGATAAAGCTCTGGAGAATTATCCGGTAATAGGTTCAACCATTAATATCACTAAGATGGAAGTGTGGAGAATCGATTTAGGAAACTCAAACCTTCAAGAGCAGCATCCCGTTATAGCATTAAGAGACTTAGGAGAAAGTGCCACGGGACAACTTCCCGATAATTCAAATTTAAATTTATATAGTACCATTTCAAATCTATCGGGAATCAGGGACGCTTCCACAGCATACAATAGCGTGAATGGTGTTTCTTTACCGGTTGTACCCACCTCAAGTTCTTCAGCAACTATGAAGAATTATGAAAGTGGAAAAGAATTTGTTGTTCATAAAAGAGTAAAAAAACTTTCTGAATCAGAATATAATTATAATCCACAATTAGGATATATATCATTAAATCAAAAACTAAATAATGATCAACTTTTAGCGGTAGCATTTCAATATACAGATTCCAAAAATCCGGGCAAAATATATAAAGTTGGGGAATTTTCCAATGAAGTGACCGGAGTATTGATCTTAAAATTGCTAAAACCTAATCAAATCGTTTCTCCCGAATCACCTATGTGGGATTTGATGATGAAAAACATCTATTCAATGGATGCATCTCAAATTTCTCCTGATGGTTTTATGGTTAATATTATGTACCAAGACGCCTCTCAAGGAAAAATCAATTATTTACCGGATCCCAATGTAAGAAATTTACAGTTATTGCAATTATTAAATTGGGACAGGTTAAATCAAAATAACGATGCTACCAATACAGGTAAAGGGGATGGTATATTTGACTTTGTAGAAGGAATTACCATAAACTCAGAGAAAGGTAAATTGATATTTACTAAAGTAGAACCATTCGGGGAATTCTTAAAAAGTAAATCAGTAGACGAAAAATTTATATTTGAAAATTTATACAAAAATCTAAAAGGAGGTAATATAGTCACATCAGATCCTCTAGCCAATCGATACACCATTGAAGGTAGATTCAAAGGAAGTATAGGTAACGGCATATCCCTGGGAGCATTTAACGTTCCGAGAGGGTCAGTTAAAGTTACGGCAAATGGTCAAACATTAAATGAAGGAATAGATTATGTAGTAGACTACCAAATGGGAATGGTAACCATTATCAACGAAACCTACAAAAATTCAGGAGTTCCAATCAATATAAGCCTGGAGAATCAATTTGCATTCAACATGCAGAAAAAAAGGTTCATGGGATTAAACGTGGAACATAAATTCAGTGATGAATTTATAGTGGGAGCTACCTTTCTTAATTATAAAGAAAGACCGTTAACGCAAAAAGTACAATTTGGTTCTGAACCGGTTAATAATTCAATGATCGGATTTAACATGATGCTGAATAAAGAATTTCCTTTTTTAACAAAGCTTACCAACTGGATTCCGGGAATTAAAACGGAAGCAGAATCCAATGTAAGTTTTAAAGTAGAAGGAGCAGCTTTATTACCGGGTGAAAATAAAACAATCAATGATAACTCTTACATTGATGATTTTGAAACAACTGCATCAAAAATAAGTCTCAAAGAACCCGGCTATTGGGGAATCGCAAGTAAGCCCGAAAAAGGTGGATTTGGTAATACTTATAAGAATGACATAAGAAATGGCGATGGAAGGGCATTGATTAGTTGGTATAATATTGACCCTAGATTTTTTGGAATTGGTGGAGGTCAACCGGCGGGTATAGATAATAATGCATTATCCTTACACTTACAACGAAGAGTTAAATATCAAGAAATATTCACGGATAGAGATTACATTGCCGGAGAACAATTATACATGAATACGTTTGATGTATCTTTTTATCCCAAAGAAAGAGGACCGTATAATTTTAATACACATAATGAAGATCCTGAATCAGAACGATGGGGAGGTTTAATGAGACCCATATCGGTAACAAATTTTGCTGAAGCGAATATAGAATATCTTGAATTTTGGATGATGGACCCGTATGCTGACAGTAAAACACCCGGATCAAATCCATTAGGAAATAAGCCTGAATTAATTCTTCAGTTAGGAAATGTGTCTGAAGATGTTTTAAAAGACGGTTTTATGCAATATGAAAATGGTATTACTGACGATATAAGTCAAATGACAACTACTAATCTTGGGAAACAACCTAAAAATTATCCGTTAGTATATGCTTTTGATACAGAAGGAGAAGCCAGGAGAAAACAAGACGTTGGATATGACGGATTAACAAGTTTTGAAGAAGCAGATTATTATAAAAATAAAGGATACGATATAGGGAGTAACGCCAATTATGTAAATCCTATTACAGGTGAAGTTGACCCGTCTGCAGACGATTACGTATTTTATTTACATGGCGCTTGGGATTCTTCCAATGAAAAAAATTCAATCATAGGAAGATATAAATACTACAGAAATTTAGAGGGCAACTCACCTTCAAACTCTATGGATGCTTCTTCAGCGTCTCCGGATACAGAAGACTTAAATAAAGATTTTAACTTAGATGAAACAGAAAATTATACACAATATCGTCTTTCTTTACTAGATTCCGATTTAAGAAATAATCAAAATCCATTGGTTGTTGATAAAAAAGAGGTTGAAGTATCACTACCCAACGGAAAAAAAGGAAATACAACTTGGTATTTGGTTCGAATTCCCGTGAGTGCATATGAATCGGGTTCCGCTGAAATTTTAAATAACGTACGATATATACGTATGTTAATGAAAGGATTTTCCAATACTGCAACGTTGCGTTTTGCAACTCTAGATTTAGTTAGAAGTGATTGGAGAAAATACGAAAAAAATATTTCCTCAGTTAGTGGAGAAAGCAAACAAGATACAGACGAAGGAAATGCAACCCTTTTACCTGTATCAAATGTCATCATCAGCGCTGTTAACTTAGAAGAAAATTCTACATCGCGTCCACCGTATGTATTGCCTCCGGGAATAAGCAGAGAAATTTTAGGTAATACTACCGGAACTCAAATGCAAAATGAATCCTCATTAAAGTTAGAAATAAAAGATTTAAAAAATTCAGAACCTAGAGGTATTTATAAAAATATTGCATTAGACATGAGACGTTACAAAACATTAAAAATGTTTGTACACGCTGAAAATATGCAAGATGCCTCAAGTAATATAGTTGACAAAGAAGCTAAGTTTTTCATCCGTATCGGTAGTGATTTGTCAGATAATTACTACGAATACGAATTCCCATTAAAATACACACCGAATACCGCTACGTCTGCTATTGATATATGGCCGATTGAAAATACGATTGAATTAAAATTAAAAGATTTAGTAGCTGTAAAAAATGAAAAAGATAAAAATAACTTATATAATAGTACTGTTCGATATCGTAGTTATGTAACCGGTAGTGATGATAAAATCATCTATGTTAAAGGTAGACCTTCCATAGGAAATGTTAATTCCATAATGATGGGGGTAAGAAATACTTCCAGCATAGATAAGCATGTTGTTTTATGGCTGGATGAACTTCGTTTATCTGATATTGATAACGAAGGAGGATATGCAGCCAATGCAAGTATCAATTTTAATTTGGCCGATTTTGCTCAAGTATCCGCATCCGGAACGTATCAATCGGTTGGATTTGGAGCAATCGATAGTAAACCGAGTGAAAGAAGCCAAGACGAAACCAAACAATATATGGTAAGTGCTGCCGTAAATGTAGATAGAGTTCTTCCGGATAAATGGGGAATGAAAATACCGGTTAGCATTAGTATGTCTGAAACTTTTATAGATCCAAAATATAATCCGTTGGATAATGATGTGAAATTAAAAAATGATCCAAGAAAAAATGAACTTAAAAAAGTGGTGAGAAGCTATTCCTCACAAAAAAATATTTCTATTTCGAATTTAAGAAAAGACAGAACTACCAGTAAAACGCCTAGATTTTATGATGTAGAAAACTTATCGGCTTCTTTTTCTTATTCCACTGACTATTTTAGAGATATATATACAACTTATAACATATACCAAAATTTACAAGCCTATATTGATTATAACTTCTCACCTAAAGGTGTTTATTATCAACCATTTAAAAAAATGAGAGCGGTGCAAGATACCAGCCGATTTGCTAAATATTTAAAATGGTTAAAAGAAGTTAACTTTAATCCGGTTCCTTCTCGTTTATCTTTTAAAGCTGATATTGCGAGAACTTATAATGAATTCCAATACAGAGATATTAATGCTTATCTCAATAATAATCCTAACAGTTATACTCCTATTTTTGCCAATAATTTCTTGTTCGGTTGGCAATACAATATAGGATTTAATCTAACACGTTCGCTTAAATTAGATTTCTCTTCAGGAACAAGAACCATATTAGATGATATAGGAAACGGAGTACCGGATGACGGAATGATCTGGAATGGATTGTTTACTGCAGGAAGACCTATCAATTTTAATCAAAGATTCCAATTAAATTATAGAGTACCTATACATTTACTTCCTTATTTAGATTTCACGTCTATGGAAGTTGGATATACAGGTCAATACGATTGGCAAGCGGGTTCTAATTTCCAAACTTCATACGATCCTACAAATGCCGATCCAAGAAAAAGAAGTTTGGGAAATACCGCACAAAATGCTCAAACTATAACAGTCATAGGAAATGTTGATTTCAGTAAATTCTATAATTATTTTTCAAACTATAAAAAATTTGAAGAAAAAAAACGTAAGAGACAAAGAGAAATAGATTCTTTAAATAGGGCTTATGAAACAAATTTTGCCTTAAAAAAACCTAAATCCTTTAAAAAGTATACTATTAAAAATAAGTATAAGGCTACAGATTATTTATGGATGATTGCAAGTAGTTTTAAAAGAGGTCAAATTCAGGTAAACGAGAATAAAGGAACAATTTTGCCGGGATTCTTGCCTGAACCGAGTTTTTTTGGGGTTGGTAGATATGCCGGTTCAACAAGTGGTCCTACATTCGGATTTTTATTCGGTTCTCAATTCGATTTAAGGAATAAAGCAGTAACAGAAGGTTGGGTTTCTTTAAATGAATATATGACCAGTCCATATGTGAAAACAAATAATTCGCAATTGTCTGCTACCCTGCAATTAGAACCAATTAACCATTTGCAAATTGATTTAAATATCATGCGTAATCATCAAAAGACATTATCTCATTCAGGGTTTAATTCTATAGATCCATTAACAGGACAAATTGCTAATACATTTGTCAATCGATCTGCTATGTTCAGTTCTTCAGTTATATCTTTTGCGACTGCATTCAAATCAGGAGATTATGTATATAATAAAATGATTAGCAATTCAATGATTTTATCACAAAGAGTGGCTGCAAAACAGGGGCAACCTATAGTCGATACTAATAATGACGGATATGTTGATGGTTATGGGTTAACCAATTCAGAAGTTTTATTGCCTTCGTTTGTGTCTGCATTTTCAGGAAGAAGTGCAGGAAGTCAAAAGTTAGGTTATAAACGCAGTATGCCGGTTCCAAATTGGAAAATTACCTATGGAGGATTAAAAAACATTCCATTTATTAATTATTGGTTCAAAGAATTTAGAATTAATCATAGTTATATTTCAAACTATACCGTTAATGGGGTACAAACCAATCCCGATTATTATTTGGCACAAAACGATTCAACAGCACCTGAACGAGATTTAAACGGGAACAGATACAACTATTACACCTACGGAACAGTTGTCATGTCAGAAGGGTTCAGTCCACTTGCAGGAGTAGATGTTACTATGAGAAATAATATCCAAATTAGAATAGCTTACAATAAAGATAGAATCTATTCTTTAGGATTAACAAATTACACCCTACAAGAAGATTATGGCGATGAAGTAGTTTTCGGACTGGGATATATTGTAAAAGATGTTAAGTTAAAATTGCGTTATCGAGGTGCTACTAAACCGGTAACGGGCGATTTAAATATTAGAGGAGACGTTTCTATTAGAGATAACAAAACTACCGTTAGACGATTGGTAGAGTTGGATTCTCAAGTAACGGGAGGACAAAAGCTAGTTTCATTGAAATTTTCTACAGATTATAGCTTTACTAAGAATTTTAATCTTAAATTTTTCTATGAGCAAATGATAACTAAATATAAGGTTTCAACTGCATATCCGCTTTCAACGATAAGAGCAGGATTAAGTGCTACATTTACTTTTGGAAATTAATTATATTTGCAAAGATTAAACTTTTATATGAAGACTCCATTGGATTTACTTTATAGTTCTAATCATGTTTGGATAAAAATTGAAGGTAACACAGCACTTATCGGTATAACTGATTACGCACAACAACAATTGGGAGATATTATTTATATAGATATAAATAGCCTCGGTAATCAACTAAAGTTGGATGAAATTTTTGGAACTGTGGAAGCTATAAAGACCGTATCAGACCTTTTTATGCCTGTTGATGGAAAAGTGCTTGAAATGAATCTTGAGCTTGAAAATATGCCGACTTTAGTAAACACCGATCCTTATGGAAAAGGTTGGATTATAAAAGTTCAAATACAAAATAACACTTTACTAGATCAACTATTGAATGCTAAAGACTATAAAAAACTGCTTACTTAAACAGTATAAAAAAGTACGTATTATACTTTTCTTATATTTTGGGATATTGACATGGTTATTGTTACGAGCCCCTCAAGGAAATAAAAATTTATTAATCTTTTTTCCTCATTTTAGTGATAAATTACTTCATACTCTAACATTTTTAGGATTAGCTTTTTTAGCTAAAATTTCATTTCCTAAAAAAAATCAATTGCTAATAATAGGAATTTGTACTTTCTATGGGATTTTGATCGAATTTTTACAAGAATATATGAAATTGGGAAGAACCTTTGAATATTCTGATATGGTGGCTGATTGCATAGGTTGTATAATTGGTTATTATATGGCAAAAAAAATAATTGAAATATTATAAACAATTTTTTTATTTGAAATCAATGATTATTCGAAAATATAATTGTAATAGAAGTCAAAATTTCATAAATCAATAGAAATTATAGAAATTTAAAAATACAGCTGCTCTTAACATATAGCGGTTTTACTATAAATAAGATAAAATTAGAATATTATACATTTAAATTTTATAATAAAATACTCTTAAAACTTAAGATAAGTGTAAAAAGTAAGTATGAAAAGCATTTTTTTATTCTTATAAAAAATAAAAAATAAAATTAGAGTTTATTGATAAAATTGTGTAAATTAGCACGTTGAGATTGTTATTATACTTCCTTCTACTTTTTAATTTGAATAGCTAGTTTTTAGTCTGATTTCTTCTCAATTAATTTTTTACCAATTTTTTAAAATTTTTATATGAACATTTTTATTTCAAACCTGAATTACAGGTTGACCAACGAAGATTTACATGACTTATTTTCAGAGTACGGAGAAGTTGAATCAGCAAAAATAATACAAGATCGTGAAACCGGAAGATCCAGAGGTTTTGGATTTGTTGAAATGGCAGATGCAGAAGCTAAAACAGCTATTCAGGAATTAAATCAAAAAGAATTTGACGGTAAAGTTATTAATGTCTCAGAAGCTAGACCAAGAGATGAAAAACCAAGAAATAACTTTAGAAGAAGTTATTAATTATGGGTTACTAATTAATAAGTAAAATAAAAAACGACTGAATTCTATTCAGTCGTTTTTTATTTACAGATCAATGTAAATGATTTTTATAGTTTAAAATCAAATCCCAAATAAAACATTGAAGATACAATAGGAGCATAAATTATAGAAGTATCGAAATAAGAACCAAAAGGGTTTTCAGGATTTATAATTGGATTTCTTTGTTTATAGCCTCCCAAATTTTCTACTCCTAGATAAGATCTAAACTTATCTGTAAAATATCTGGATAATTGAGCATTCATTAAAGTATAATTAGGCGAAAACGATTTTCGCTGATATTCTATCGGATTTTTAGAGGTGTCCGGAAGTCTTTGTTTTCCTATATATTGCAATGTAAAGTCCAATGCCCATTTACTTTTGTTTTCAGTTTCTAGAGTAGAATATGATATAGAAAATAAGCCTCTGTTTTTAGAAGTAAAGGGAACTTGTCGCCTGCCATCCACATAATCGGCTTTAATATCATACCATTTATAAGCAAAATGCAATTCCAGATTGGAAATAGGAATAATATCCCATACTGCCTGAAAAGTATTTGAAAAAGATTTTCCATCTAAATTATAAAACCAAAGCGCTTGAGACGATCGATCCAAGTCTATAAGAACTTGTTTTTTAAAATCCGTTCGGTAAAAATCAATAGTAAATGTATTCTTGATAGCTCCAATTTTAAAATCCTGGATTAAACTACCCCCATAGTTCCATGCAATTTCAGGTTTTAAACCATAAATATCGCCATGGTTTGATTGAATATGTACCTTACGAGAAGAGGCAAAATACTGTATATTTTCTGCAAATATATTGGCTGTTCTCATACCTTTTCCCGCAGCTAATCGAAGGGTTGTTTTAGGCAAGAAAGAATATTTAATATTAATTCTTGGTAACACTTGGTTTCCCGCCAAATTATGAAAATCAGTTCTGGCGCCCAACACTAAAGTTATATTTTTGATTGCTGTAGTGGTATATTCGGCAAAAATCCCGGGTACATTTTCAGTTCTTTTATAATTGGAATTTTCAAAATCCTCATTGAAAGCATCATGAAGATAACTTGCACCTAAGGTATATTTGTGATTCGTGTTACCAATGATACTTTCAAATAATAAATTAGTGAAAAATGAATTTTCATTACCATTATATATTCTTTGACCGAAATAACTATCAATAGTATGATGGATAAATTTAGTTTGTAAACCTATGCTTTGATAAGGTTTAGTAAGAAAGACAAATCCGGTTTTATTCCAAATTTCAAAATGTGTATTTTCAATACCTAGTCCATAATGATTTTGAGTCAAACGGTCAGTTGATTCTCTAAATTTTTTTTGACCTCCGATTTGTTTATCATAAAGCGCCTGAATACCTATTTGAGAACCCCATCCGTTTTTTTTAATACCGTCATAATGGATGATATCCATTACATTTAATTGTTTGGAAAGAGGACTATCAAGATATCCGTCATGATTCATATCTTCTTTAGCAAACCTTCCGCTCAAATGAGTTAATGTGGTATTACTCCAATTATTGGAAATAGAAGATGCATTGACAACATTAAATTCCAAACGAGCATTTTGATTTGCAAAAAAATTGATAGTGGTAAAATTTTTATCTTTATACTTCATCAATTCAGTATTTATTTGACCGGTTATAGCCTCGTAGCCATTAGTAACTGTGCTGCCTCCTTTAGTAAGTTGAATGCTGTTTATCCATGTGCCTGGTATAAAATTTATACCACTGGCGGTGGACAATCCTCTTACCTCCGGCATATTATCAACAGTTAAGGAAGTATATTTCTGATCTAGTCCTAACATTTTAATTTGTTTTGAACCCGTTACTGCATTGGTTGTAGAAATATCCACAGTAGGATTTGTTTCAAAACTTTCAGCCAAATTACAACAGGCGGCTTTCAACAATTCCGTTTTATTAATTGTAAAGGTAAGAGCAGCAGAATTGGCTTTTATACTTACCGCCTTGGCTCTTTGTCGGACAACAACCTCATCCAATACTTTCTCTGAAGAAGAAGGTTTGGGTTCTAAAAAAATATCTAGGGGATGATCAACATCATCGATTTTAATTTCTTGAGAAATAAAGCCGTCCTTTGCAGCTTCAATAGTATAGAGACCGTCGTGGTACATCAGCTCAAAATTGCCTAAGCTGTCGGTAACAGTTTTCATAATCGGGTGTTCTTTCCAATTTACATCAGCTCCCCGAACGGGTATATTTTCTCCGTTTTCCAAAGTAGTTAGTATACGACCTTTTAATGTTTTATGCTGGGCTACAGCCAATAGGCCATAAACGAGTAAAAACATACTTATATATTTTTTCATTTTTTGTTATTTAGTTATAAAAAATTGATTTTTAAACCGGCATTACTGAACATGGATTACATACAATAATGCATCTTATCCTATCTTATATAAAATAGAATAAACTGAACCATGAAAAAATATACATTATCCGTAGTAGGTGTAACGACAATAAAATTTATATAATTGATAAACAGAGGGAGGAGGGTTACAATAAAGTTGTGCTATACCCTCTTGTTGAGAAGATGCCCAATTAAATAGATTCCAATTTACATTGGGAATAATTCCTAAAACTGTAAAAATTAAATGTTGAAAATTGGAATCAAATGAAAAAAAGCTGTTTTCGTTCGATTTTATTAGGATGTCCTTACAGCAAAAATCTCTTTCAAAAGAAGGATAATCCTTTTTCTCAGAATGTTTTAATTCGTTGGAAAATTTTTTGAAATTAATGGTATAGCCAATATTTTCTCCGTGACACCAATTTTGGTATATGAAGAGATTAAGATTTGCAAATAAAACTAAGCAAATCAAAAGTATAGACTGAATTAATTTCATTAAGTAAAGATAAAAAAATTATTTGGATTGGCCGGTTGAAATTAATTGCATGATATAAAAATCAATGATACTAATGCTTAAAATGACGTATTCCCGTAAATATCATAGGAATATTGTATTCATTACAAGCCTCAATGCTTTCTTTATCACGTATGGAACCTCCGGGCTGAATAATAGCTGTTATACCATTCTTTGCGGCGGTATCTACTACATCTCGAAAGGGAAAGAATGCATCAGAAGCCAAAACCAAATGATCGGTTCTTTTTTCTTTGGCGCGTTCAATTGCTTCTTGAGCCGCCCATATTCTATTAGTTTGTCCCGAGCCAATACCCAGGGCTTGGAAATCAGAAGCAACCACAATAGCATTGGATTTGGCATGTTTTACTATTTTTTGAGCAAAAATCAAATCTTCCAATTGTTTTTTGTCAGGAGCTGAATTTGTTACTTGTGTAAAATCAGTAGCTGAAGCATGATCCACGTCCTGAACTAATAAACCGCCATCGACCTTAACGAATTCAACTGAATCCGATACAGGGTTGTTTACTTTTATAACGCGCAAACTTTTTTTAGAAGATAATACTTGTAAAGCTTCACCCGTAAATGATGGAGCAATAACTATTTCTAAAAAAACGGTTACCAATAAACGAGCTGTTTCCTCATCAACAGTTCGATTAAAAGCGATGATCCCTCCAAAAATTGAAATTGGATCACATTCAAATGCTTTTTGATAAGCTTCAACTATAGTATTTCCCAGAGCTACTCCACAGGGAGTAGAATGTTTTATCGCACAACAGGAAATTTCTGAAAATTCATTAACAACTTTATACGCCATATCCATATCTCGGAAATTATTAAATGAAAGTTCTTTACCTTGTAATTGTTCAAAGTCCTTCATAGCTCCGTTTTTGGATTTATCTATATAAAATGCTGCTTTTTGATGGGGATTTTCTCCATACCTTAAATTTTCGACTTTTTCAAAAGAAGTGTTCAAATACTTAGGATAATCATCCTGCAAAAGATATGCGGATATGGCTGCATCATAAGAAGATGTCAGGTTAAACACTTTACCGGCCAATTTTTTTCGTGTAGCTAAAGAAGTATTTCCATCTTTTTTTAACTCTTCTATTACTAAACTATAATCTTCAATTTGAGATATAACCGTTACAGAGTGAAAATTTTTTGCAGCTGATCGTAGCATAGTAGGTCCGCCTATATCAATAAATTCTATCATTTCCTGCTCTGATAATCCTTTATTTAATTTATCGAAAAACGGATATAGGTTCACAATAACCAGATCTATAGTTTTTATATCAAGATCATGAATGGATTGTAAATGTTCTTCTTTTGTCCTGGAAGCCAGTATACCCCCATGAATAGAAGGATGTAATGTTTTAACTCTTCCATCCAATATTTCAGGAAAACCGGTATATTCACTAACTTCGGTGACATTAAGGCCGTTGGATATTAGATGCTTATAAGTTCCACCGGTTGAAATAATTTCATACCCTTGAGATTGTAAAAAAATTGAAAAATCAATTATATTGGTTTTGTCTGAAACACTTATTAAAGCTCTTTTCATTACTATGATTTTACATTTATTCGGTAATTAAATAAAAGGCTTTTCCTTTTACATCATCATCTACAGATTGAGGGATATCCTGATATTCTTCCCAGTAACTATTTTTTAGTTTAACTCCATTTTCTTTAGCATATTTATCTAAAGTGTAACGGGTTTTAAAAAGGGTATGTACGTTTTCATTTATAGGAGTAGTGATTGCTTTTCCGGCAGGTAGAGTTATCAAGCTCATAACAGAATTAGGAGGATTTATATTAGATTCCACGGGATAACCTGTATAGAAAATGGTACTTTTAGCCAATGTGTCAAAAGTACTGTAATAAACAATAGGATTATCAATATCTTTATAAGAATATTTTAAACTATCTGTTAAATAATTTGATATTTCATGTAAAGATTTATACATAGCTTTATAAACATCCTCGGCATTTGTGGATGTTTCATTTTTAATGGCTAACATTTGAATTCCTTTAAAATCAATATATTCAGCATCACCTTCGTGGAGTTGTTTATTGGATCGTCCATTCTGCAATAATATAGAAAGTTTATCAAGACTTTTATTTAAGCTTTCTTCCAATTTATGAGAATATAAATAAGCAAAAATGCGAGTAAAATAAGTAAAATTTTCTGTTGTGAGGTGGATGGTTACATCGGTCACTCCTCCGTTTGATTGAAAATTTATATCCTCGATACAAACTACACCGTTTTCTACAAAAATTATTTGAGATTTTATGGTGTTATTTATTTTACTTTTTAAAATTTTATATTCTCCTTTACCTATGGAATGATCCTTAGCATTATTCCAAGTTAAACTGCTTCCTGTACCTTTATAAGGGGCAAAATAATTAATACGTGTATTTACAGAATCTTCATTAATTAATAACCCCCAAGAAGCGTAATTTTCAAGATCATTAAATTCCGCAAAGACTTCACTCATTGGATTGTTAAATTCTTTAGTAGTTATAATTTCTATTTTTTTGGGAAGAAAAGATGGCATTATGCATCCGGCAATAATTATCAAAAAAACTAAAAAAAGAAAAATATTAACAATCTTTTTCATGTAAATAAGAAGTTATTAGACGTAAATAATGAATTTAGTGTGAAAACACAAAGCTACAAAAAACATATATACAGACGTATAAAAAGACTATTAATTTTAAAAAGAAAGGACACTGAACTATGCAATGTCCTTACTTTAAGTATTATAAATTATTACAATTATTTATCGTTACCAGGATTGGTTTCAGGAGCTAAAACAACACCTTCTATTCTTACCGGTAAATTTGGTTTTTTCTCATCATTAGAAGATATGGTAATGGTTCTGCTGAATCTTCCTACATTAGAAGTATTGTAGGTAACCGTAATTTCTCCTTTTTTTCCGGGAGCGATAGGTTCTGTAGTCCATTGAGGTACCGTACATCCGCAAGAAGTGTTTATATTGGAAATAATTAACGGTTTATCTCCCACATTTTGAATTTTTATAATTCTTTTGCCATTAGATCCTTTGTTAACATTCCCATAATCTACCGTATTATTTTCATAATTGGTAATTTTAATTTCCTGAGCATTGCTGAAAATGTATGCTCCCAATAGGAATGCCGAACTTAAAACGAACTTTTTCATGTTTGATATATATTTAACTATTTTTTTAACTATTGAACTTCCCCTTTAATTTTTAAAAGTTTTCTTGAAATTTTAGGATCATTACTGAATACCTCAATTGATTTGGAAAATTTACCAAGATTCTTTGTATTATACTTAACGTTTATCTCACCTGATTTACTCGGTAAAATAGGAGTTCTGGTCCATGAAGGTACAGAACAATCACATGATGATTTAACGTTGGAAATAATCAAAGGTTTGTCACCTGTATTGGTAAATTTGAAAATTTGATTACCGTCAGAATTTTTTTTAATTATTCCATAATCTATTTGATCTTGACTGAATGTTATAGATTGAGCGGAAATGAAACTTCCTAAAAATAGGAGAAAAACTAATATAGCAGTTTTTTTCATACTTGTAAAGATATAAAATTTTAAATTCACTTTAGCTTAATTTTATTTTCAAAAATAATACCATCTAATAATATAATTGGTAATAAAAATGAATTTTTTGAAATCATAAACAGAAGGTCTTATCTAAATTTAGCTCTTTCATAGGGTAGGGGCCATAAGGTGTCTTTTTCTAAAATATGGGCGGCTTCTAAAGCAAAGTATGGATTACGTAACAGCTCTCTACCCAGGAAAATTAAATCAGCTTCGTTATTTTCGAGTATTTCTTCTGCTTGAACAGCTTGGGTTATCAATCCAACCGTTCCGGTTATTATGGCAGAATTATTTTTTATTTTATTGGCAAAAGGCACTTGGTAATTAGGTTTATTGGGTATTTTAGCATGGGGAGTTAAACCACCGGATGAGACATCTAAAACCTCTACACCTAAATTTTTTACTATTTCGGCCAATTCTACAGATTCATCTACACTCCAACCGCCTTCTATCCAATCGGTAGCAGAAATTCTAACCCATAGAGAAATTCTTTTAGGAAGTATTTGTTTAATTGCTTCTATAATTCTAACCAACAATCGAATTCTATTTTGAAAATTACCTCCGTAATCATCTTTCCTTACATTACTAAGAGGAGATAAAAATTCATGAATAAGATATCCATGAGCAGCGTGTATTTCAATAATATCATAACCTGCTTTCACAGCTCTTTCTGCTCCTTCTTTAAAATCATTGATAATGATATTTATTTCATCAATAGATAGTTCTCTTGGTTTTTGTGAATTGCCGTCGAAAGGAACAGGAGAAGGCGCTACTATAGCCCATTTCTTATATCCTTCATCCAGTTTTTCATTAGGAAGCCAGGGAATAGGAGTACTGGCCTTTCGTCCTGCATGAGCTAATTGGATACCCGCTAAACAGTTATTATCGTGAATTGATTGTACAATTTCACTTAATTTAAGAATATGTTCGTCTTTCCAAATACCCAAATCTTTATAGGTAATTCTACCTTGAGGGGAAACGGCAGTGGCCTCTTGAATAATTGCCGCAACTCCTCCCACCGCACGGGTTCCATAGTGTATTAAGTGCCAATTATTGGCAAAACCATCATGAGCAGAGTATTGACACATGGGAGACATTATGATTCTGTTTTTTAGCGTGTTACCTTCTAAAGATAAAGGTTTAAATAATTTTGACATACTATTTTTAGGTTTTTATTGTTTTTTTAGATAATATATAATAACTATGATGTTGTTTTTAAAATATATACAAATCAAAGTTAATAACTTTACAATGGATACCCCAATTAAAAATAAATTATATTAAAAAATATTATATTTTTGTAATTATAATATTTATAAAAGTATGATAGGATATATCAGAAATTCCTTGACATTAGTGTTAACTTTTAGCATATCTTTAAGACTCTGTTCTCAATCACTATCATTTTCTGAATCTCAGATTATTATGTATAAAGAAAATAATCTGATTAAAGCAGCCGAGAAGCAAGAAGAAGCCTATCAATTTGACTTAAAATCTTACAAAGGATTACGTTTTCCTCAATTAGACATTTTTGGAGCCGGTATATATCGAGATAAAAAAATTGGAACCAATTTAAATGGTGCCAGATCAGAAGTTGCAGATGCTTTAAATATTTCAGATCCTGAAGAATTAGGAAATTGGGATGTAAATCTCCTCAAAAGAGATATAGCCTTAGGAGGAGTTAAATTTACTTGGCCATTGTTCACAGGAGGAAAAATTAATGCCGCAATTGAAGCTTCAAAATTAAAGGCAGAAATAGGAAATAAAGAGTTAGTAAGTACTAAAAATAAGCTGATTTCGGAATTAGCCGAAAGATATTTTCAAGTTAAATTAGCTGAAGATGCAGTGTTAGTAAGAAAACAAGTGTTGGACGGAATGAATCAACATTTGTATAATGCAACTAAAATGGAACAACAAGGGTTGATAGCACCTGTTGAAAAACTTCAAGCAGATGTTGCCGTATCAGAAGCTAATCGACAATATCTTGCCGCTCAAAAAGATGCTGAATTGGCAAGGGTAGCATTGGCAAATACCTTAGGGATAGATCAAGTTAATGAAGAATTAACAACTCCATTTTTTATTGTTCCTTATTTACATCCGTTAGATTATTACCAGGATTTCGCCGTTGAAAATTATCCGGAATTACAAAAGCTTCAACTTCAAGTTGAATTAACCGAACAATCAATTAAATCTAAAAAATCAACCTATTATCCAACCATATCAGCCTTAGGAAATTCAATTTTAATTCATAATAACCCGATAGGGGGTATGAAAAAAAATAGAAAACCCTGGTCTTTGGGTGTAGGAATGACCTATACTATTTTTAATGGTCTGCAATACAAAAATGAAATAAAATCAGCAAAAGCAACCAAAGAAAGTGTGTTATATTCTCAAGATAAAGCTAAAAAAGACATTCGGACTCTAATTGAAAAAATATTTCAAGACATACAAAAACAAGAAGAACAAATACAAAACTTAGATGTTCAAATAGTTCAAGCAGAAGAATTACTTCGAGTGAGAGTAAAAGGATTTTCAGAAGGTGTTCAAACCTCAACAGATGTGGTCGATGCTGAAGTTAATTTATCGGGTATAAAGCTGCAAAAAATACAAGCCAGTTATAATTATGTGGTCGATTTAGCATCTTTATTAGAATATAGCGGATTAAGTCAAGATTTTATAAAATATACTAATCAATAATCATTTTATATGAAAAGTAAACTTATAAGTTCCATCATAAGTATCATAATAATTGTAGCCATAATAGGCCTTTCTATATGGTTTATGAATAAACCGACGCAAGTAACCATTCAAGGTCAAGTAGATGCTACCCAAATTAATGTATCACCTAAAATTGCAGGAAGACTCGAACAGGTATTAATCAAAGAAGGAGATATGGTAAAAGAAGGTGATTTGTTGGCTGTGTTAAGTACGCCGGAATTAGATGCTAAATTAATACAAGCAGAATCTGCAAAAGCTGCAGCAGAAGCTCAAGATAAAAAAGCCAAAAAAGGAACTCGAACAGAACAAATACAAGGAGCTTACAATCAATGGCAACAAGCAAAAGCATCAGCAGAGCTGGCAGATAAGACTTATGAAAGAATGCAGAATTTATATAACGATAAAGTAATATCTGCGCAAAAAAGAGATGAAGCGTACACTCAAAGTAAGGCTTCCAGAGAATTAGAGAAAGCAGCCTATGCAAATTATAAAATGGCGATAAATGGGTCAAGAAGTGAGGATAAAGAAGCAGCATCTGCACAAGTTAATCAGGCACAAGGAGCAATAGAAGAGGTATTAGCTTATAAAAAAGAAGCTAAAGTACTTTCACCTTCAAATGCCGAAGTATTAAAAATAATTCCGAATAGAGGAGAGGTTGTGAGTGCGGGATATCCAATTGTAAATCTGGTTGATTTAAATGATGTTTGGGTGGTGTTTAACATCAAAGAGAATTTAATGTCAAGTTTTAAAAAAGGTTCCACTTTCGAAGCACAAATTCCCGCGTTAAACAATAAAAAAATTAAATTACAAGTTCGATATATTGCAGCACAAGGAGACTTTGCTACATGGAGTGCTACCAAAACTCAAGGCGATTTTGATATGAAAACTTTTGAGATTAAAGCATATCCCATGGAAAAAGTGGAAGGCTTAAGACCCGGTATGAGTGCATTAGTTGATGAAAAATCATTGAAAAAAGATTAATGCAAAAAGGCTTTTTTTCCATATTTTTAAATGAGGTTCAAAGGCTTTTAACCAGTCCAAGATTAATGTTTTTGGCTGTAATTTTGCCTTGTGGATTGTTTTTATATTATGCTAGTCTTTTACAGGAAGGAGTACCTCGAAAATTTCCCGTTGTTTTATTAGATCAAGACAAATCGAATACATCCAGAGAATTGGGAAGGATGCTGAATGCAACATCTTCTATGGATATCGTGGCTGAAGTGGAGAATCAACAAGATGGGGAGAAAATGATACGAACGGATAAGGCTTTTGCCTTAATAATTATTCCGACAAATTTTGAAAATGATATTTATAGAAATATCGATACTCAAGTAGCTTGTTATTACAATAATAACTATCTCTTAGCCGGAGGATTGATTAATAAAGCCTTTCAATCAACGGTAGGATCTTTTGCTGCCGGAGCTCACATCAGTGGCTTATCACAAAAAGGACTTACTCAAAAACAAGCTTTAGCAGCTACATCTCCCATAAATTCAAAACAACATATACTTTTTAATCCCTACACGAACTATTCCTATTATCTTACTATTGCTTTAATGCCTATGGCCTTGCAAATAATAGTTATGGTAGTATCAATCTATGTGTTAGGATCAGTTCTGAAAGACCGAAAAGGCAGAGAACTTTATGTAAAAAGTAGAGGAAATGTATGGGTTTCATTTTGGGCCAAAACTTTACCGTATACCCTTTTGTTTTCTTTAATCGGTTTTTTTATGAATAGTTTATTGTACTATAAAATAGGAATTCCTTTAAGAGGTAATTTTCTTATTGTGAATATTTATTTTATAGTATTCGTAATCGTTTGTCAGTTATTTGGATTATTTTACGTCAGCTTTAATAAAGATTTGCGTTCGGCCTTGACCCTAGGCGGTTCCTATTCAGCCATAGCATTTTCATTTACCGGATATACTTTTCCTAAGGAAGGCTTACCGGATGTGATACAATATTTGAGTTATACTTTTCCATTTACTTCTTATTTAAGGTTTATTATTGATTATGCCGTAAGAGGAATTGCGATAGGTAGTCTTAACTACGGTTATATAATAGCTTTTATGATATTTTGTTTGATAGGATTTGCGTCCATGCCCGGCTATAATCGATTATTAAAAAAAGGAGGATATTATGTTTAAAGATTTAGTAGAATATATATCGGTAATAGGCAAAACATTTGTAAAAGAAATTCGTCTTATATTTTCAGATGCAGCCGTAAAATCATCCTATCTTATTAGTCCCATAATAGTTGGCTTTTTATATTCATATATTTATTCTAATGAAATAGTTACTAAAATACCTATAGCTGTTGTAGACCAGGACCAGTCACAGATGACTCATACCATTACACGAATGTTAAATTCATCTCAACAGGTAAAAATAGATCATTCTGCTACCAGCTTATTAGAAGCTGAAAATCTTTTTAATTTAGGAAAGGTTAAAGGTATTATTCTTTTTCCTAAAGATTTTACCAGAAAATTACAAAGAGGGGAAGTACCTTCCATTTCTGTATATTGTGATGCATCATACATGCTTTATTACAAACAGTTTTTAACTTCTGTAACCGCTTCTATAGGAACTTATAGTGCTCAAATTGAAGTTAATAAATTGATGGCGGGTGGAACGCCTCAAAAACAAGCAGTTGCCTCAAGAAGACCTATTGATACGGTATCTGTTCCGTTATTTAACATAGATTCGGGATATGCAACTTTTGTTATGCCGGTTGTATTTTTAATTGCCATACAAACCCTGCAAATTTCTGCTATGGGAGTTTTGGGAGGAACACAAAGAGAACGAAAATCATATACAAAATTATACCCTTTTATTAAAAAGCCGTTGGGAACTATTCCGGTATTATTGGGTAGATCAGGTGCTTATTTGTTAATATCAATGATCTTGATGGTAATACAAGTAGGATTGGTTATGGGACTTTTTAAATTTCCACAACGGGGTAATCCTTTTGAGGTATTTGTATTTTTAATTCCCTTTATCTTCTCCGTTACATTTTTAGGAATATTTTTGATGAACTTTTTTAAAAAACGAGAAGATGCCATTATGATCGTCACTATATTTTCTATCCCCTCATTATTTTTATGCGGGGTATCTTGGCCAACATTGGCATTTCCTGAATGGATAAAAGTAATATCCTATATATTTCCGACAACGTTAGCCGTAAAAGGCTTTTTGGAAATAACCCAATCGGGAGCTTCACTTATAGAAATAAAAGAACTATGGTTTCAAATGTGGATCATGTGTCTGATTTATTTTGTAATTGCTGCGTTAACATTAAAAAGATTAGCTTATGTGAATTTAAGCAAATAAGATAAAAATAAGCCACTTTAAAACATAATACTCAAACTAAGCAGGGATCTGTTATTTTAATATTCTGATAATTTGCCATAAATTTTAATTTTTTAATAATTACATTTTTTCGACTAGTGAGTTATATCATATATAAGAGAAAAAAATATGTAGATTTATATTGTTAGATTTGTATATACAAAAAAAAAGAAATTAATTTATTTTAAATTATGGAAAACTTAATAAAATCACTAGAGAAACATGGAATCTCAGGTATTAAAGAAATTGTTCACAATCCAACCTATGAACAACTATATCAAGCGGAAATGGATCCTAAAAATGAGGGGTATGAAAAAGGAGAATTAACTACTTTAGGAGCCGTAGCCGTAAAAACAGGAGTTTTCACCGGACGTTCGCCAAAAGACCGATATATTGTAAAAGATTCAGTAACCGAAAATACTATATGGTGGGATGGTAAAATTAATGTACCAACAACTCCACAAACTTTCGATAATCTAAAAGGTTTAGTAGCTAAACAACTTTCTAATAAAAAATTGTACGTTGTTGATACTTATTGTGGAACCAATAAAGATACAAGAATGAAAGTCAGATTTGTTATGGAAGTAGCATGGCAGGCACATTTTGTTACCAATATGTTTATACGTCCATCTCAATACGAACTTGAACACTATGGAGAGCCTGATTTCTTTATTATGAACGGATCTAAGGTTACCAATCCAAACTGGAAAGAACAAGGGTTGAATTCAGAAAACTTTGTTATGTTTAATCTTACCCAAAAAGTTCAAATTATTGGAGGAACTTGGTATGGAGGAGAAATGAAAAAAGGTATGTTCTCCATGATGAATTACTATTTACCTTTAAAAGGAATGGCCTCTATGCACTGTTCAGCAAACGTTGGAGAAGCCGGAGATGTAGCCATTTACTTTGGTTTATCAGGTACAGGAAAAACTACTCTATCTGCTGATCCGAAACGTTATCTAATCGGTGATGATGAACACGGATGGGATGATAACGGAGTATTTAACTATGAAGGAGGTTGCTACGCAAAAGTAATTGACCTTTCCGAGGAAAAAGAACCGGATATTTGGAGAGCTATCAGACGAGATGCTTTATTAGAAAATGTAGTTGTAAAATCAAATGGAGAAGTAGATTTCAAAGATAAATCTATTACAGAAAATACTCGTGTATCTTATCCTATTTACTATATTAATAAGATTGTTCTTCCATCTAAAGCAGGACATGCTAAAAAAATAATTTATTTATCTGCAGATGCCTTTGGAGTATTGCCTCCGGTTTCCATTTTAGATGAAGAACAAGCACAATATCACTTCCTATGTGGATATACTTCCAAATTAGCAGGAACTGAAAGAGGAATTACAGAACCTCTACCATCTTTCTCACCGGCTTTTGGTGAAGCATTTCTTTCGTTACACCCAACTATGTATTCAAAAACATTGGTTTCTAAAATGAAAAAACATGGAGCTAAAGCATATTTAGTAAATACCGGATGGAACGGAACAGGAAAACGTATATCTTTAAAAGATACTCGTGCAATAGTAGATGCCATAATCGATGGATCAATTGAGAAAGCAGCTACTAACAAAATTCCATATTTAAATCTTACTTTCCCTACTAAATTGCCAAACGTATCCGATATATTAGACCCAAGAACTACCTATTCTAATGTATCAGAATGGGAAACAAAAGCTAAAGACTTAGCAGCTAAATATATTGCAAACTTTAAGCAATATACGGATACTGAAGAAGGTAAAAAATTAGTAGCAGCAGGACCGAAATTATAAATAACAAACATAATCACATTATTAAATTCTCTGATTAGTTAAAATCAGAGAATTTTTTTTGAATTAAAATTGTTAACACTATAAATTGAAAAACTTTGAAATTTAATTTACCATCAAAATCACTATATAGAAATTTAATGAATAATTCCTAACTTTGACTTCGTATGAAAGATTTATTTGCAGATTTAAACGAAGTTCAAAAACAGGCAGTTAGTACAACAGAAGGCCCCTTAATGATAATAGCAGGTGCAGGTTCAGGTAAGACCAGGGTTTTAACTTACAGAATTGCCCATTTAATAGATAAAGGAGTAGATTCCTTTAATATTCTTGCGCTTACATTTACGAATAAAGCAGCACGAGAAATGAAAGAAAGAATAGCTGCATTAATTGGAGGAACTGAAGCTAAAAATTTATGGATGGGAACATTTCATTCCGTTTTTGCGAGAATTTTACGTGCAGAAGCAAATAAATTAGGCTTTCCTTCTAATTTCACTATTTATGATCAACAGGATTGTCTTAATGTTATAAAAAAAATAATAAACGAACTACAGCTTGATACTGATATATATAAACCCAAACAAGTTTTAGGACGCATATCAAGTTACAAAAATAATTTAATCACGGTTCGGGCATATTTTAATAACCCGGAATTAATTGAAGCAGATACTGCCGCTATGCGACCAAAAATTGGTCACATATATCAAGCCTATGTAGATCGTTGTTTCAAATCGGGAGCGATGGATTTTGATGACCTTTTGCTTCGAACCAATGAATTGCTTACCCGTTTTCCTGAATCCTTAGCAAAATACCAAGACCGTTTTCGCTATATTATGGTGGATGAGTATCAAGATACGAATCATTCACAATATTTAATTGTAAAAGCACTTGCATCCAGATTTGAAAATATATGTGTAGTTGGAGATGATGCGCAATCTATATATGCATTTAGGGGAGCAAATATTAGAAATATTCTAAATTTCAAAAAAGATTATCCGGATGCCAAAATAATTCCTCTGGAACAAAATTATCGATCCACACAAATTATTGTGGAAGCAGCGAATGAGGTGATTGCCAAAAACAGGGATCAACTTGAAAAAAATGTATGGACGCAAAATCCTTCTGGAGATAAAATTCCTGTTTATAGAGCTCTCTCGGATGCGGATGAGGCAAATTATGTAGCATCAGAGATATTTTCATTGAAAATGTCTCAACAGAAAAAAAATAAAAATTTTGCCGTACTTTATCGCACCAATGCCCAATCAAGAGCTATAGAAGAAGCCTTACGAAAGAAAAATATATCGTATAAAGTATTTGGAGGACTTTCCTTCTATCAAAGAAAAGAAATTAAGGATCTCTTAGCCTATTTAAGAATATTAGTGAATCCAAAAGATCAGGAGGCCCTATTAAGAATTATAAATTATCCTGCCAGAGGTATAGGAGATACAACTGTCAATAAGCTCATTGTAGGAGCAGATCAGCAGCAAAAGTCTTTGGATGAAATTCTGGAACAGATTGAGTTTTTAGGAAATTCTTTAGGTTTAAACAAACCAACCATTGATAAATTAGTCAACTTTTGGACTATGATTAAAAGTTTTCAGGTTTTACTGAAGACGGAAGACGTATATGAAGTTACCATGAAAGTTGCCGTTACCTCAGGAATTCTAAAAACATTAAAAGAAGACGACACACCTGAAGGAATTTCAAGAGTAGAAAATATACAAGAATTATTAAACAGTTTACAAGGATTTGTAGATGAACAAAGACAGCTGGATGAAGGAGATCCTAGTTTAAATTTTTTCCTGGAAAATATAGCTTTAGCTTCAGATTTAGATTCAGGTGAAGAAGATGATGATAAAGTTTCATTAATGACGATCCATTTAGCCAAAGGGTTGGAATTTCCGGTGGTTTTTATAGTTGGTTTAGAAGAAAATTTATTTCCTTCTCAAATGTCATTAAACACCCGTCAGGAATTAGAAGAAGAAAGAAGATTATTTTATGTAGCATTAACCAGAGCTGAAGAAAAAGCCTATTTCACGTACGCTACCACACGTTTCAGATGGGGTAAAATAGTAGATGGAGAGCCGAGTAGATTTTTGGAGGAAATCAGTGAAAAGCATTTGGAAGTTTTAAATATCAGTTTTACGAATTCGATAAGAAATAATTCGGGATTGAACTCGGATATCTTTGCCGATGATTTTGCACCTAGATATCCTAAAGGACCCAATCCTATTTATCAGAAGTCGAAAGATCCGATCAAATCACCGCAAAACTTAAAGCCTATATCTAATGCAAAATTAGCTAATCCGGTAGGTGGTTCGGTTGCCAACTTAAAAATAGGAGATCATGTTTTGCATGACCGTTTCGGTAAAGGTACAGTAGTATCTATTGAAGGAGATCCCGAAAATGCTAAAGCACTTATAAATTTTGAAAATGAGGGAGATAAAAAATTATTGTTAAAATTTGCTAAACTCAAAGTTTTAGAATAAATAACTGTTTTCAAAAATATACTTAATCTTTTTGCACAAAAAATTCATTCCATTGGAAAAAAAATAAATAATAATTAATAATATGTAATTAAAGAAAACGGTTGATAAAACCGTTTTTTTTGTTTAATCGTTTTGAATTTTATTTTCACTCTATTTAAAGTAGCGGATTTCAATAAAATATCTATGAATGTTTACTTACCTAATTTTAAAAACTAATACCTAAATAATTCAAATTACCTATTCTTATGTCTTTATAAAATATTAAAAATGAAATATCTAATATAAAAATGGGTAAGATTGTAAAAATTATTTTTTTAATTTTTAAAGGAAATTGAAAAATTGATTTATTTAAACGTTAAAATTTTATATTACTAACAAAAATCATATAATTTTTATTAATTATTATAATATCGTGTTTTATTATTATAATCAATATAATATTTGTTATATGTGTTTTAATATGTTAATTATACTGTTAATATTTTTTTATATACACAATGTTATAATTTATAAGTGAAAATAATATTGGAAATTATTTGTAATTTGGCATAGTAATAGCTATATTGCATATAAATATTATAATATGAGGAATATTTATACTATATTAAAGTCAATCAATTGATTTGATGTAAAGGTTTATTAAACACTCAAAAAAAACTTTATTAACACTTAAAGAGCAATTCAAATGAGCAACGAGAAGTTGACTACTACTGCTGGAAATCCGATAGCTAATAATCAAAAATCATTGACGGCAGGCTTAAGAGGTCCGGTTCTAATACAAGATTATCAACTAATTGAAAAATTAGCCAATCAAAATAGAGAACGTATACCGGAACGAGTAGTTCACGCTAAAGGTTGGGGGGCTTTCGGGACCTTTACGGTGACTCATGATATTACCCGCTACACACGGGCAAAAATCTTTTCAGAAATCGGGAAAAAGACCAGGATGTTGGCACGTTTTTCTGTAGTTGCAGGTGAATCAGGAGCATCAGACTTAGATAGGGATGTTAGAGGTTTCGCACTGAAATTTTATACAGAAGAAGGAAATTGGGATATGGTTGGAAATAACACACCGGTATTCTTTATTAGAGACGGTTATAAATTTCCTGATTTTATACACACACAAAAAAGACACCCTAAAACAAATTTAAGATCAAGTGAAGCCATGTGGGACTTCTGGTCATTAACTCCGGAAAGCTTACATCAAGTTACCATATTAATGTCAGACCGAGGTATACCTAAAAGCCCGATGCATATGCATGGATTCAGTTCACATACTTTTTCGTTTTGGAATAATAATGGAGAACGTTTTTGGTTTAAACTTCATTTCAAAACTCAACAAGAGATACAAAACTTAACCAATCAAGAAGCACAAGATATTACCGGTAAAACCAGAGAATATTATCAAGAACAATTATTCGGGGCAATCGAAAAAGGAGACTTTCCCAGATGGACCGTTTATGCTCAAATCATGCCGGAAGAAGATGCCTTAAAAACTCCTTATAATCCTTTTGATTTAACAAAAGTATGGCCTCATTCAGACTATCCGTTAATTGAAATTGGAGTTATGGAATTAAATGAAAATCCGAGCAATTATTTTCAATACATTGAAAATGCAGCATTTTCACCATCTAATATAGTTCCCGGAATATCCTTTTCACCGGACAAAGTTTTACAAGCCAGAATTTTCTCTTATGCTGATGCGCACCGTTATAGATTAGGAACTCATTATGAGTTTTTACCAGCAAATCATCCTTTATCAGAGAACAATCCCTATTATAAAGACGGACAAATGCGTTTTTTTGAAAATTTAAACGAAAATCCGGATGCCTATTATGAGCCAAATTCTAAAAATGGACCGGTTGAAGATCGCTCGTTTCAAGAACCGCCTTATAAAATCCATGGTGATATAAATCGTTTTGAGGAAAATGATACTTATGGTGATTTTAAGCAACCCGGAGACTTATTTAGATTATTTACGGAAGAAGAAAAACAGAGGCTTTTTAATAATATCAAAGATGCTATGCAAGGTGTATCCAGAGAAATAATTGAGAGACAATTAAAATTATTTGATCAAGCAGATCCTGAATACGGAAATGGTGTTAGAAAAGCACTTGGAATTTAAAAAAAATACACTAAAAATTAATATTCACTAATAAACTTTTATTCTGCCGAAATACTATTCGGCAGATTTTTTTTAATATTTTTTATATGGGAAATCCAGAAGTATTATTTCAAGCAATAAGAGATAACAATTTAGATCTTGTAACTGAAATTTTGAAAAAAGATTTATCTCTATTAACCTATAAAGACAGACGCGGTTATAATCCTTTACTTTTGGCTACTTATTATGGTCATGAGGAAATCGTTGATTATTTATTGGAATTTGATTCTAGGGTAGATGAAAAAGATGCTTCGGGTAATACCGCATTAATGGGAGTATGTTTTAAGGGGTTTGATACCATTGCAGATAAATTAATAAATGCAGGCGCAAACGTTAATGAAACTAATTATAGCGGAGCTACTGCATTAATATATGCTGCATCGTTTAATCGGCCTTCTATAGTTAAATTATTATTAGAAAGTGGGGCAGATCCATCGATCGCAGATTTAAGAGGAAATACTCCGGCCATTCATGCAAAAATTCAAGGTTTAAAAGAAATATCCGCTTTATTGGAAAAGATATATTAACTTTATAGATTCAATATATTTATTTTTACTTGTATATCGTTATAATTAATTTATGACGATATGCACTTGTTCATAGAGTATACAGATAAAAATACAATATATAAAATGAGATATTAAAGTTAGTCGGAAGATAAAGATGGAAGAAAAATTAATTAAGATTTTAAATAATAGAGAAGAGCGTAATTTTTTACTAAGTTTACTAAAATACGGTAGAAAAAATTTTGATAACTCTATTGATTTTATAGACTATATTACCAACTTATTATATACTAATGATTCCATAAAAGAAAAATTTATCGGGCGTCTTATTCCTTTATTCAGGAATATATACATGCAGAAATTTTTAACGGATTTTGGAATATTTACTAATGATAAACTGATATCTTTATTTTTCAGACAAATAGGTAATAAAATTTTACCTCAAATTTCTGATGACCAAACGCTGCTCTCATTAGCTAATGAAGTTCTTTATTCAAATGTAAACCATAATTTCATGAAATTGATTCCGCTGGACCGATGGGAAAAATTTTATGAAGTTTTATTTAACGATGATGTAATTATTTGTAATAGGGGATATGTAATTAAACAAATCAGAGAAGGAGCTCTCATATTAATTGACAGGGTTATAGGTGGTGCTGCGGATACTGAAGTTTTTAAAATGAGTTACATAAGAAATATTGAAGAAAACCCATTTCAAAAATTAACCAGCAGTCTTATAAAGATATTACAAGATCATGAAATTATAAATCAAGAAAAAATAGATACTTTATCCGATCAAATTAAATTATGTAAAATTTACTTAGATAATATCATTGATCAAAAAGAAAGTAAAGGTATTTCTTTACCGATTACGATTAAAGTAACCTGTTTAAGACAACAATTGGATCGTATACTTATACTTTTAAATGCTCTGTATCTACTGGATAATAAATCTTTATCCCTCGCAATGGCTAACATTACTAAAAAATTATTGGGTATATACTCAACAAAAAGTAGTGTTACGAACTCATTTCAAAGTACACTTTATGTAGTCGCTTCTTTAGTTACATGGCACAATAGACAAGCGGGTAAAAAATACATAACCAATACATCAAAAGAATACATCCAAATGCTTTATTCTGCAATGGGAGGAGGTTTTTTGGTGGCTATCTTGTGTTTTATAAAAGCCCAAATAGGTATGCGTACTTATACGCCTTTTATCCAAGCCTTATTGTACAGTCTAAATTATTCCTGGGGATTTGTTTCTATATATTTAATTCATTGGACCTTAGCAACCAAACAACCCGCTATGACAGCGGCTACATTGGCTCATGCTCTAAATCAAGATGAAAAATCGGCCAATGATTATACAGAGTTCGGATTGTTATTTTCAAGAATATTCAGAAGCCAGTTTATCGCTTTTATAGGTAATGTTTTTGCAGCTTTTATTGTTGGCGTAGGATTATATTACTTTTTGTCGTATTTTACTGGAATTCAGTTATTAAACTTACATAAAGCAACCGATTTTAGAGATGAAGTGGTTCACCTTGATTTTAAAATTTTTTGGTTTGCTTCCATTGCCGGACTATTTTTGTTTATATCCGGTTTAATATCAGGAATCACAGAAAATTATACCCGTTATCATAATATACCTGAAAGGCTTTATAATCATCCTTTACTAAAACGTTTTGTCAAAGAAAAAAGAAGAAGGAGCTGGGCCAATTGGTATAATAAAAAAATAGGAGGTATTTCGGGAAATGTTTTTTTAGGTTTTTGTTTGGGGAGCGCATTTCTGATCGGTAACTTTTTAGGCGTACCTTTCGATATTCGCCATATTACATTTTCAGGAGGTAATTATGCAATGGCCTTATCATTTTTTAACTTTGATATTTCATGCGGAGACTTTATTTTAGGATTTGTAGGAATTTTCGGGATAGGATTATTTAATTTTCTGATAAGCTTTTCGTTATCATTATGGGTTGCTATGAAATCCGTTAATGTGCCGACTAAAGAAATGGGAAAAATACTTTATTCTGCATTAAAATTATTTATAAAAAATCCGGCTCGTTTTTTCTTACCGATAGAATAAAAAAACAACTTTCAGATATCTACCGAAAGTTGTTTTTAAACCCATAATCGCTTAGGATTTATTTTATAATACTTATTTTCTTGGAAATTTTTTTACCGTCATCTAATTGAAAATGTATAAAATATATTCCCGGTTGGGAGATATAAAAGCTATCACTAGTCAATCCGTTAATAGTTTTAGATTGAATAATCTGTCCCAAATTAGTAAAAATGGTAATTTGTGTAGTATTTGAAGGAAAATCACAAGTAAATTTATATTTAGCCGGATTGGGATATATTTTTACGCTTTTTTTATTTAAATCATTATTTTCATCAATAATTTTTTCTGAAAGAGCACGATAAGCATTGATTCTTCCATATCCGTAATACTTATCCCAACCTGGAGTATCCTCTAAAGGATTGCCCATTTGGTCGTCAGCTGTATTTTCAATAATAGCTTTAATATCGGCAGGAGTTCTGCGTGAATCTTGAGCCAAAAGTAGAGAAGCCAATCCTGCTACATGAGGAGTAGCCTGTGAAGTGCCACTTAAGCAATTATTTAGATTAAATATTGAATTATCATGTATACTGCAAATAACATCTCCGGGAGCTACAACAGAAATATGATTTCCATAATTACTTCCGGTATTCCATGTGCGAAAAAAAGGTTTAGAACGATTAGATTCAGCATTTATAGCTCCAACCGCAATTACACCGGGATAGGCTGCGGGATAGTTTTCTTGAATGCTATTATCATTTCCCATAGCTGCTACTACGACTACATTATTTTTTATGGCTTTTTCAATTGCCGTGCTCATTAATTGGGAATAATTTCTACTTCCCAATGACAAATTAATTACTCTTGCGCCATTATCAACGGCGTAATGTATTGCATTGGCAATAGCAGTTGTATACCCGGAACCGTCGTTATCCAAAGTTTTTAGAATCATAAGCTTACAATACCAATCAATTCCGGCAAACCCCATACCATCATTAGCATTTGCTGCGATAATACCCGCAATATTGGTTGCATGGTCATTGGTGGAAGATAAGTCGTTTGGGTTTTGATTCTCGATAAAATTCTTACCTATATTAGACCAGAATCGGTTTTTAAGTTCCGGATGATTTACATTTAATCCTGTATCAATTATTGCCACAATTATAGAATCGCTACCTTTTTCAATTTCCCAGGCTTTTTCCATATTTATATCCGCACCTATTTTGGAAGGATAATTATTTATAGCGGTTGAAATCGATCCGTCATTATGTAATCCCCATTGATATTTATAATACGGATCATTTGGGCGAACAGTTGTAGATTGAACTTGAGTAGTATAAATATAGTCCGGTTCGGCGTATTCAATTTCTCCGGTTTTATAATATTCTTCAATAATTTTTTTTAAATCAGAATGTTCCGGAAATTCTACGGTGTAAATGGTATTATGGTCTTTTTCGCTCAGTACGATTTTCTCTGCTTTACTCGACGAAAATAATCTATTTATGCCGGATACTTTATTCGCGCGATTCAATTCTCCATGAGAACTATCTTTCAGCTTAACAATAATTTTGTTACCTGTTTGAGCATTTATAAAAAGTAGAGAAAAAAGGTAAAAAAGAACAGCATATTTTTTTTTCATACGGAGTGAATTTTAATTTTTACTTTATATTTTGAGAAATCTGTATTATTACTTGAGTTGCTTTAACCATAGATTCTAAAGGTACAAATTCATAAGGTCCGTGAAAATTAAGACCTCCGGCAAATATATTCGGACAAGGCAATCCCATATAGGAAAGTTTAGAACCATCCGTGCCTCCTCTGATTGCTTTAATGTTAGGGGTAACTCCAACCTTTTCCATTGCGGTTTTTGCAATGTCAATGATGTACATTTTATCTTCAATTTTTTCCTTCATATTGAAATATTGATCTTCAATTTCAATTTTAAAAGTTCCTTCGCCGTATTTGGAATTAAGTTTCGTGCTAACATCCTTCATAAAGGCTTTTCTTGATTCATATTTTTTAAAGTCATGATCTCGAATGATATATTGCAATTGAGCTTTTTCAACGTTACCGGTAATTTTCGTCAAATGATAAAATCCTTCATAGCCATCGGTATTTGCCGGTGTTTCATCTGAAGGCATGGCACTTGCAAATTCAACAGCCAGTAAGCCCGCGTTAATCATTTTTCCTTTAGCAGATCCGGGATGAACGCTTTTACCGGTGATTGATATGACAGCTCCTGCGGCATTAAAATTTTCAAATTCCAGTTCACCAACTTCACCGCCATCTACAGTATACGCCCATTTAGCACCAAATTTTTTTACATCGAATAAATCGGCACCCTTTCCAACTTCTTCATCGGGAGTAAATCCAATGGCTATTCTTCCATGTTTAATTTCGGGATGCTGTAATAAATATTCCGCAGCAGTAACTATTTCTGCAATTCCGGCTTTATCATCAGCCCCTAGTAAGGTGGTTCCATCGGTAGTTATCAAAGTTTCTCCCATGTGATCTTTAAGCTCAGGAAATTCAGTAACTTTTAATGTAAAACCGGTGACTTCATTTAAAAGTAAATCATTACCATCATAATTCTTCCAAATTTTAGGTTTCACGTTTTCTCCTGAAAAATCAGGTGAAGTATCATAATGAGATATAAATCCCACGGTTGGTATTTCTTGAGAACTGTTTGAAGGAATAAAACCCATAACATAACCGTTTTCATTAATGGAAACATTTTCCAATCCTATGGATTTTAATTCATTGAAAATGTAGTTGGCTATATTCCATTGTTTTTCAGTACTGGGTGTTTTTTCTATACCTGCTTCGCTAGTAGAATGAAAGCTAACATATTTTAAAAAACGATTAAGAAGTTTATCTTCCCAATGTGAGGTTAAATTTGTTGACATTATTTAATAGATAGTGATAATTTCATCAAATTTATAAAAAAATATATTTGTTATTAAAAGATTTAATAAATGATATAGATGAACTCTAAACTTTTTATTGGGTCTAATGGAATTAAATAATTTAATTAGTTACATTTTTAATTAAAATCTTTGGATTTCAATTTGAATGAAAACCCATATTCCCTAAAATTTAGTATAAAATATAAAAAATAATATAAATACTTACGTTGTAAATAATTTTCCTTTAATGGAGTAAATATATTTTTTTAAGAAATATTATTCAGAAAATGACCGAAGAAATCCTTTTTAGTTTTTAAATATTCCAAATTTTCTTTTTCCGGATTAATTTCAAGAGGGATTCTATGAACTAATTTAATCGAACTATCTTTTATAAACGATATCTTTTCCGGATTATTAGTTAATAAATTTACAGATTGGATACCCAAGTCCTCCAAAATTTCCACGGCAATTTTAAAATCTCTTGCATCGGCAGGAAATCCTAATTCAATATTAGCTTCAGCAGTATTGAGACCTTTATCTTGAAGATTGTATGCTTTAAGTTTGTTAATAATTCCGATATTTCTACCTTCCTGTCTTAAATAAAGGAGAACTCCTCCATTTTCATGGATATATTTCATGGCCGCATCTAATTGTTTTCCACAATCACATCGTTTCGAATGAAATAAGTCCCCTGTAATGCATTCAGAATGTATACGAATATTTACGGTTTTTTTTAAATCCGTATTTTTACTGATCATTGCCAGATGAGGCATCCAATCGTTTTCATTTTCCGAATATGCTATTATTTCGAATTCTCCCCATTCGGTGGGTAAATTAGCTTCCGCTTGTCTTTTCATCTTCATTATTTACAAATAGCAAAATTAATACAATTATTGATATGTGAAATTGGCAGTATTCATTAACTTTATTTAGGATAAATCTAAATGAGTAACTATATAGCAATCAATTTTTAACCTAAAAGCAGTATCTTTGTATGTACAAATAAATTAATTTATGACAAAAATTTTAATTGTTGAAGATGAGGAAACTATACGAAGAGTTTTAAAAAACATACTGCTTGATGAAAATAAAAAATTTGAGATTGATGAAGCTAAAGATGGATTGGAAGCTAAGCAATTAATTGACAAGAATGAATATGACCTCGTAATTTGTGATATCAAAATGCCAAAGATGGACGGTGAGGAATTATTATGTCAGGTCATGAAAGAAAAACCTTTATTGCCCTTTATTATGATTTCAGGACACGGTACTATTGAAATTGCAGTTGATTGTATTAAAAAAGGGGCTTTTGATTATATTTCCAAACCCCCGGATTTAGGCAGGTTATTAAGTGCAGTAAGAAACGCATTGGATAAGAAAAATTTGATCACTGAAAACCAAAAGCTATTTTCTCAGAATAAAATACTAAAGAAGAAAGTAAGCAAGAAGTATGAAATGATCGGAAATTCTAAAAAGCTAAACGAAATTAAAGAAATAATTGATAAAATAGCTGCAAAAGATGCCAAGGTATTAATTACCGGTCCCAATGGTACAGGTAAAGAATTGGTAGCTCATTCCATACATGAAAAAAGTGATCGAGCCGCAATGACTATCGTCGAAGTAAATTGCGCTGCTATCCCTTCTGAATTGATTGAAAGCGAGCTTTTCGGTCATATGAAAGGATCTTTTACGGGAGCAGTAAAAGATAAGCAAGGTAAATTTGAATTAGCAGACAAAGGAACCCTTTTTTTGGATGAAATAGGTGATATGAGTTTATCAGCTCAGGCAAAAGTTTTAAGAGCTTTACAAGAGGGAAAAGTTAGCAGAGTGGGTAGTGATAATGAAATTTCTGTAGATGTACGTGTAATTGCTGCAACGAACAAAAATTTAAAAGAAGAAATTAAACAAGGAAGATTCAGAGAAGATTTATATCATAGATTGTCTGTTATCGAACTAAAAGTTCCGGCATTGAAAGACAGAATTGAAGACATCCCTCTGTTAATTGAACATTTTTCAGGAATTATTGCAGAAGAACAGGGTTCTAAAGTTAAAAAGTTTGATAAAGAAGCTATTGAATTATTAAAAACTTTTGAATGGACCGGAAATATCCGAGAATTAAGGAATGTTGTGGAGAGATTAATTATTTTGGGAGGAGATACAATCACTAAACAAGATGTTATAAATTTTTGTTAATACTAATCAAGCTAAAAAGACTTTTATTTTATAAAATCTATAATTTTATTTTCTTTTACTAATTTTAAATTGTATAATATAAATTAAAATATATTTATATAAATATATTTAATAGGGCTGAATATTGAATTATTTATGTTATTTTAAATAATTATTTGGTTTTAATTAATTGTAAATAATAGTACTATTAATTAAATGCATTTTACCATAATTTAACATATATTTATTATATGGAGTAAATATGTTATAAAGCCATAAATGCTGAATGTAGAGATCTATTATAAATTTTTTAAATTTGCAAAATTTTAAAAATAAAACTCTGTTTAATTTAAAATTCAGCCGGAACTCATTTTGAAATATTTAAACCAATGATTCAAAAATATATACATTAATTTCAGTTTAGTATAAACTGATTTTAAGTACACATACATATAATAAGGTTTTTAATTTAAATAAAGTTCATCGGTGGCATTAAAAATATATTTATACGATACTTAATGAAAAATGGAATTATCATTTTGGATTTCGGTTCCCAATATAATCAATTGATTGGACGTCGAATCCGCGAATTTGGTGTATACTCTGAAATTTTACCCTACTATACTCCATTAGAAGAAATATTATCACACAAGCCTAAAGGAATTATACTTTCCGGAGGACCTTCGTCCGTTAATTCAAAAGATGCTCATCTGGTTGAAAAGGAACTATACGAGCAAAATATACCGGTTTTGGGAATTTGCTACGGTATGCAGGTTACGGCTAAAATTTTAGGAGGCGAAGTATCGGAAGGAATAAAAGGAGAGTATGGGAAGTCTGATTTTAAAATTGTTAAGAATACTCCGTTACTGACTAATTTACCTGAAAACTCTACAGTATGGATGAGTCATTTTGATGAAGTAACTAAATTACCCGAGGGTTTTGAACTTATTGGAACATCCACTAATTCTATAGCATGTATTGCTCATGAAAATATAAAAATATATGCTGTTCAATTTCATCCTGAGGTTTCTCACAGTGACTATGGAGAGCAAATATTAAGAAATTTTGTTTTTGATATTTGTCAATGCAGTAAAAACTGGGAGATTTCTGATTTTATAGAAACAGAAGTCAGAAAGATCAGAGAGAAAGTTGGCAGCAAAAAAGTAATGCTCGGACTTTCCGGAGGGGTAGATTCTTCTGTTGCAGCTGTTTTAATACATAAAGCCATAGGAAATCAGCTTACCTGTATTTTTGTAGATACGGGCTTATTGCGTAAAAATGAAGGAGACAAGGTGATGAAAGTGTATGGAGAGCATTTCCATATGAATATAAAAAGAGTAAATGCGGAAGAAAGATTTTTCTTTAAACTTAAAGGTGTAGATGAGCCGGAAAGAAAAAGAAAAATTATAGGCAATGAATTTATACGAGTTTTTGAAGAAGAAGCTTTTAAAATGGAAAATATAGATTTCCTTGCTCAAGGAACTATATATCCCGATGTAATAGAATCCAAATCTATAAAAGGACCTTCAGCAGTAATTAAATCACATCATAATGTAGGCGGTCTACCCGATGAGCTTAATCTCCAATTATTAGAACCTTTGCGAGAATTATTTAAAGATGAAGTTAGAAAAGTGGGTATTGAATTAGGCATTCCAAAAGAATTGGTATACCGTCATCCATTCCCCGGACCCGGTTTGGGAATACGTGTGATAGGTGAAGTTGATGAAGAAAAAGTAAAAATTTTACAAGAAGCAGATGATATATTTATTGAGGAATTAAATAAACACGATTTATATGATAAAGTAAGTCAGGCATTTGTAGTTCTTTTGCCCGTGAAATCGGTTGGAGTTATGGGAGATGAAAGGACTTATGAATATACAGCAGTGATACGCTCAGCCAATACTGTAGACTTTATGACGGCTACTTGGTCAAAATTCCCTTATGAATTTTTAGAATTAGTTTCTAATCGTATTATCAATGAAGTTAAAGGTATAAATCGCGTGGCCTATGATATTTCTTCTAAACCACCGGCTACTATTGAATGGGAATAATAAAATAGTATATATAAAAAAACGTCCTGAATTAATTCAATTCAGGACGTTTTTTATTTTAATATTTCATGCATAAACGACAAGATAAATAAATGTTCTTATTTTTGTAATTAAATATAATGTTTATTGATATATTTGTATATAGTAAATAAAATGGCATGTTACATAAAGAATCTATAAATTTCTTATCAGAATTAACTAAAAATAATAATAGAGAATGGTTCACTGAAAATAAAGACCGGTATGAAAATTCACGAAAAGATTTTGAGCAATTAGTGACTGAGTTGCTTCAATCAATTTCTCAATTTGATATCCAAACTAGATATTTAAATCCTAAAAAATGTATATTCAGGATTTATAGAGATATACGATTTTCAAAAGACAAAACTCCTTATAAAACTCATTTTGGAGCGGTATTCAATGAAAAAAAAGGATCAGGATTTTATATACACATACAACCGAATAATAATTTTCTAAGCTGCGGATTTTATGATTTGACTTCGAAACAAGTAAAGAACGTTCGAAAAGGTATTGAAGAGAATTTTGAAGAATTTAAATCGATTCTATCTGAAAGCAAATTCAAAAAAGAAATAGGCGATTTATCCAGAGATTCCGATGTTTTAAAAAGAGTACCTGCAGGATTTGATATAGAAAGCCCGGCAGTTGAATATTTGAAGTTAAAACGATTTTATGTAACCAAACCCTTCGCCCAAGAAAAATTATTTTCTAATAGCTTTATAGATTATACTACGAATCTATATAAAATTATGCATCCGATTTATGAATTTTTAGAAGAATTCGCTCACGAATAAATCTAATTAAGGTATAATGATTGATGATTAATTCATTATGATGGAAAAAAAATCTTATACCTCAGAAAAACATTATGTTCATAAGATCGGTTGGTTGCGTGCAGCAGTTTTAGGAGCAAATGACGGCATACTTTCTACAACCAGTTTAGTAATAGGAGTTGCAGCAGCTAGTACCAATAGAGAATTTATTATTTTATCTGCCGTATCGGGGATAATTGCCGGAGCCATGTCTATGGCTTCAGGAGAATATGTTTCGGTAAGTTCTCAGGAGGATATTGAAAAATCAGATTTAATTAGAGAGCAAAGAGAATTAGATGCGACACCTGAGGTAGAATTACAAGAACTAGCTAAAATTTATCAAAAACGAGGATTAGATAAGGAATTATCAATTAAAGTAGCTGAACAACTTACGAATCATAATGCGTTAGCAGCCCATGCGAGGGATGAGCTGGGAATTAATGAAATATCTAAAGCTCGTCCTTTGCAAGCAGCTTTAGCATCCTTATTTTCTTTTTTATCGGGTGGAACTTTACCATTACTTCTTTCGATTTTTGCACCTCTCAATCATATGGTATTAATGCAATATTTGTTTTCAATTATCTTTCTTATTATACTTGGAGCCATATCTGCAAAGACCGGAGGGTATAGCATGCTAAAAGGTATGTTCAAAATTGCTTTTTGGGGCACTCTTTCGATGGGATTAGCAGCCTTCGTTGGGCATCTTTTTGGCGTTCAAGTCGGATAGTTTAAATTTTATAAGAATTAATCTGTTAAATTGTTTTTATCTAATGGAATGTTTCTAAAATTAAGTGTATTATCTATATTTTAGTTTAGATACGATTAAACCTTTAAATCATTAATGATTACATTAAATACTAACTAAAAATAATATGGAACGATTCAATTTAAAGAAAATATATATACACATAAATTTAAAAGCCACGATTATATAACGAAATAGGCTAAAAAAGGTTAAAATAGTAAACAATTATTTATATTTGAAAAAAATTTCCGAGTTGAATTTTACCTGGTTTATATCCAAAAAAATAGCTTTATCAAAAAGTAATAAAAATAATCTTTCGCAAACCATCATTCGTATCGGTCAAACAGCTATTGCAATAGGTATCGTAGTGTCTGTTTTAACTATGGCTATAGGGCTTGGATCTAAAAAAGCCATTAAACAAAAAATGGCCGATTTCAACGGTCATATCACCATTAGAAGTTACGACAGTAACAATTCATTCAATAGTTCCAAACTAAATAGAAAAAATGTACTGCTTGAAAAAATAAAAAATAATCCTGAGGTTTCCAATATTCAAGAATATGCTACCCGAAGCGGCGTAATTAGAACAAATATAAGTTTTGCCGGGGTTATTTTAAAAGGAGTTTCGGAAGATTTTGACCGCAAACGATTTAAAGAGTTCATGATTAAAGGGGAAATTCCCAACTATTCTAAAAATTCGATAAGTAATGAGGTGATTTTGTCTGAAAAAATTGCCAAAGAAATGAAGCTGGATATAGATTCAACCTTTGTCATGTTTTTTGTAAGAGAAAATCAAACACCTATTTACAGACGATTTACGTTGAAGGGGATTTTCAGAACAGACATAAAACAAATTGATGATGTCTTTTTGATAGGAGATATACAACATATCCAAAAATTAAATCATTGGAACGGAGATGATATAGGAGGATATGATATTTTTATAAAAGATATTGAAGATTTAGACACGGTTTTCCCTAAAATTGAAGAATGTGCCGGATTTAATAATTATGCAGAAAAGGCAACAACAACATTTTCACAAATCAATGATTGGATACGTATTTTTGATACTAATATTTTCATAATCATGTCGATTATGATGGTTGTAGTTGTCATAAATATTATCATGGTGCTTCTTATACTGATAATTGAGAGAACCAATTCAATAGGAATGTTAAAAACATTGGGAGCATCAAATAAACAAATTAGAAAAATTTTTATAAATTATACTCTTTTCATAATGATTCCGGGATTGTTGGTGGGAAATTGTATTGCTATTGCATTGTTATATATTCAAAAGTATTTTGAGGTTATAAAATTGAATCCTGATAATTACTATGTAAGTTCAGTACCGGTTTACATAAATTTCTTTTATATTTTTATTATATCTTTAGTTTCTTTAGTTATTAGCGGAATAGTATTACTTTTACCTTCTTATTTAATAACTAAAATATCTCCTATAAAAGCTATAAAATTTCAATAAATATGTTAAATAAGAAGAAAATAAAAGTAAGTATAAGCGGTTTATTATCTTCACTTTTGTTGCAATTTTTCATATTTCAAGTTATAAAATTGAGTTTAAATCCGACGGATAGTTGGTATTATCGTTTTATAATAAAAGTAAAGTTTTTTTTAAATTCAGTATTCGGAAATATTTCAATTTCAATAGGAGATATATTTTATATAATTTTAGCCGTATTTATCTTAGCATGTTTGATACAAGCATTCGTTTTTTTTATAAAAAAGAAGAAAGAAAAAATAACAGCATGTTTTATAAAGATCTTACTTCTTTTAAACATTTTATACGGATGGTTTATGTTGTCGTTTGGGCTTTTATACAACTATAGAAATTTCTCCCAATATGAAAATTCTCAAGAAAAATTATTTCTAATTGATTATAAAATTGTTGCGGGTCATTTGTTGAATGAATGTGTTAAACTAAAGGAGGAAGTTTCCAACAATAAAAAAGGAGAATTTACGGTCAACCGTGAAAAGATGATTCAAATAATTAATCAAGAACAAAGTGCTTTTTATGGTATTCCGAGGCAAAGTGAAAACGTTAAAAAATCAATCTTTAATTCCATTTTAATTAAATTGGGAATACTGGGATATTATAATCCATTTACAGGAGAAGCTCAAGTTGCTAAAGGAATTCCCGATACATCGATCCCCTTTACCATAGCACATGAAATAGGACATCAGGTAGGAGTAGCCAGAGAAGATGAAGCAAACTTTTATTCCTTTTATATGGGAGAATCTTCACCCAATAAAGATTTTCAATATAGTGTTAAATATAAAGCTTTAAATTATCTATTACGAGAAATCTATGTAAATGATTCTGCATTTGTGCATTTACTTTTAAGAAATTATTCGGAAGGAATGAAATTGGATCGAGAAAAAGAAAAAAAATATTATCTGGGAATGTCAGGTTTAGGATCAGATGTATTTTCTTATATGAATAATGTATACCTTAAATCAAATTCGCAAAAAGAAGGAATTATTGCTTATAATCTTGTATCTCAAATGATTGTCAGCTATTATAAAAAACAATATCCCTCCTTGTTTTTAAAAGAAAACCCTTTAGTTCAGTAAAATAAAAATTAAGAGAAGCAATAGTTTATAGTTATATAAATTTTTATCTTCACTAAACTCATAAACTTTGTATATAATCAACCGGTTATAGTTGAATCATATCCGGTTCATCCCTTTACTTTATTGACCGGTCATACATCAGATTATCCTGATTTATTGAATCAATAAAATCAGGTATTTTCAAGTATAAAACAAAAATTTACATCGATGAAGATAAATTAAGAATTAAATACTTGACAATGGGACACAATAAGTATATTTGTAAACACTATACTAAACTTTGTATATGTATAAAATAATTAAAATTCTTATAGTAAGCAGCCTAATAATTTCATGTGCACGAGTTGGGAGTCCAAGCGGAGGTCCTAAAGATATTACACCCCCTAAATTTTTAGGCTCTAAACCGGATACATTAGCTACAAATGTTAATCCTAATACTAAAGAAATTGTATTAAATTTTGATGAATATGTGATTTTGAGAGACATAGCACAGCAGGTCATCATTTCACCACCTCCCGCAATTACCCCAACCATTTCTCCGGTTGGTACGGCTAGGAAATATGTAACCGTTCGTTTTTATGAACCGTTACTTCCGAATACTACTTATACTATCAATTTTGGATCGAGCATTCAAGATAATAACGAAGGAAATAAATTAAACAATTTTTCCTATACATTTTCTACGGGAAATACAATTGATAGTCTACAAGTTAATGGTACGGTTAGGCAAAGTTTAAAAAAAGAATTGGCAAACCCGACGATCGTATCCTTGTATAAGATTGAAAAAGATAAATCAGGTAAAGATTCCGTAAATTTAAAAAATAAACCCTATTACATTTCAAGAGTAGATTCTGCAGGAAATTTCAAATTAAAACATTTACATGAAGGAAAATATAGATTATTGGCATTTAATGATCTAAATTCAAATTTAATTCCTGACACGGATAAAGAAATGGTAGGATTTGCCGCAAAAGATATTAATCCCTTGTATCCGGAAACTTATTCATTAGTATTGTCTCCTGTAAAGCAATCGTACAAATTTTTAAAAGCAGAACAAGAGGGTCAAGGCATAATAAAAGTTAAATTTAAAGGACACCCCGATAAATTAAGTATAACTCCTGTTGATCGTGATTTTCCTTCTTATAAAATAGAACATCAGCCCTTTGCCGACAGTTTATATGTATATTTTAATAATGCAGAATTCAAAAAAACAGAGAAGAAATTTAGAATAAAATTACTTTTAAAATACCTTCAAAAAGTTGATACGCTTAATTTATTATATGATAATACCTTAAAGTCAGAGTTGTCAATTACACCCATCGAAAAAGAAGTTTCACCCACTGCCTGTTTTATGTTAAAAGCTTCCAATTATATTGATCGGATTGACAAAAACAGAATTGAAGTAAGTAAAAATAATGAACCCATAAATTTTAATACGGAAATAGATTCTTTAAATGCTAAAAATATTGCTATTAAATTTCCTGTAGCTTATGATACGGAATACAAGGTAACCATTAAAGATCAATCATTTAAAGATTTTTTAAATCAAACTAATAAAGATACGTTGTCATATGTGATTAAAACCAAAAAGCAGAATGAATTTGGAAATTTAAGTATCAGATTACAAAATAAGCCTGATTCAAAATTTTTCTTTCAACTGGTAAATGAAAAATACGAAGTATTGGAAAATATTTATGGATCTCAAGATACTTTTGTATTTCAAAACATGAAACCGGGAAAATATTTGATTCGTATATTGGTGGATGAAAATAATAACGGAATTTGGGATCCGGCAGATCTGGAAAATTTCAAACCGGCAGAACCAACCTATTTATATCCCAATGTTATCGATGTCAGGCCCTTATGGGATATTAATGAAGTTTGGATTTTATAAATTCAGTATCCATATTTAAACTATAAACGATAATTCATTACTGATGAAAAAAATATTGCTTTATGGAATTATCATTTTTTTATCTTTCCAATTAATTCAAATAGATAAAGAAAATCCATCGGTTAACAAAAAAATAGACTATAACCGGGTAACACATGCAACTCCGGAAATACAAAAAATTTTAAAAAAAGCCTGCTACGATTGTCATTCTAATGAAGTAAATTATCCATGGTATTCTTCCATTGCTCCTATATCTTGGTTTATTAAAGAACATGTAAATCAAGGAAAAGAATATGTTAATTTTTCAGAATATGGAAAATATAATCGTTATCAAAAAGAACATATTAATTCATCCCTATACCGAGTAATTGAAAATAAAACCATGCCCCTCAACAGTTATCTTTGGATGCACAAAGAGGCAAATTTATCGGAAAAAGATTATATCCTTTTACTCAATTGGTTTCAGACACAATGTAGCATAAAAAATTAAAAATGCATACATTTTGTAGATACCTGTTAGATGGAAAATGTAAAAGGAAAATTAAATCAATCAACAGAACAGGATAGTAATGAGTTTATATCATAATTTTATGAAACCTATTAAAAAAGGAGATACTATTTTAATTGTAGCACCGGCAGGAGCAGTTAAAAAAGAGGACATTCAACCGGCGATAGATATAATTACAAAACAAGGCTGGAAGTATGAAATAGGTAAAAATACATTCAATCATTATTATTTCGGATATAATTATTCGGGAACAGTAAAAGAAAGGTTGGAAGATTTGCAATGGGCATTAGATCATCCCCGTGCTAAGGCTATATGGTTTGCCCGAGGCGGCTATGGAGGTGTACAACTAGTGGATTTTTTAAAATTGAATAAATTTAAAGAAAATCCTAAATGGTTAATCGGATATTCGGATAATACGGTTTTTCATCAGCATTTTAATAGAAGAGGAATTCCTACTTTACATTCAACCGTTTGTAAATCATTACCGCAAGGACAGTCAAATGAAACCTATACAACCCTTGTGGATGCCTTAGAGAATAGAAAACTTGAATATGAAATAGAAAGCACTTCTTTTAATAAACCAGGAAAAGTTGAAGGAATTTTGACAGGAGGCAACCTATCGATTTTATACAGTCTGTTAGGAAGTAGATCCTTAGATCATTGGGAAGATAAAATTATATTTATGGAGGATTGGTATGAAAATTATTATCATATTGATCGAATGCTGATCGGATTGAAAAGAGCGGGAGTACTTAATAAAATTAAAGGATTACTGGTAGGAGCTTTTACGAAAATGGATTCAAAAGATGAAAATAAATTCTATGATGAACCGTTTGATCAAGAAGCCTATAAAATTATTGCTTTACGATTTCAAAAATACAATATTCCCATGGCATTTGGTTTTCCCGGGGGACATATTTTCGATACACGCGCCTTAATGATGGGAGGAAACATAATTCTAGATATACAAAAAGATAAGGTTTTTCTTAGAAATACAATGTAATGAATAGATATAGTTTATAGAAAATAAATATATCAGATCCGAAATACGATCTTTTTTCAATATATATAGGCAGTATTAAAACTAACCTCAAAGCATGAAAATCCTAAATACAGTAAATATTATACTGTATTTAGATTATAAGATTATAAATTTTTATTAATTAGAAAATACTATTTTCTTTTTTGCGATATAATTGATTATAGATACTGCGAAAATAGCGGCAGCTTTACAAAATACTATGTCTCCTATAGTATAAAAGTAAAAATTAATGGGTTTGTTAACGAAAAAATGAAAAAACGCAAATGCTCCCCAGCTCATAAACATAGTAATTATAGAAAGGCTAAAAAATAATACAAATTCCTTTCTTCTGGAATGTTTACCTCGTTCAAAAACATAGCGAATGCTAAAAAAATAATTGCTCAAAATACCCGCTCCGGTAGATAAAAGATTGGATAATGGGTAGGCGTTGGACTTGTTTTCAAAAGAAAAAAAATGAGGCAGCATATTAGGCAAGCTTAGTAATTTCATACAAAAAATTTCAATTACGGCACTTAAGGCTCCTGCTAGAAAAAACAAAACTAATTGTTTTTTGTGCTTATTTATGGAAGTGATCACTTAATAGAAATTATTAAAAATTTTTACAAAAATAGATTAATTTTTTTTATTTCTGTAATTTTGGATTAAATAAATAATAATTTAAAACATAGACTGAATATGTCAAGCAAAGATTATATGAAATATACTCCGCAAGAATTTTTAAATAAAACTCCTAAAGAATTGGGATTCTTTTTTCCGGCTGAATTTTATCCTCATAAATCTACTTGGTTATCTTGGCCGCATAAAGAATTATCATGGCCGGGTAAAATAGAAAAAATCTATGCCCCATATGCGCAATTTATTGCAGAAGTATCTAATGGGGAAGAAGTTAATATAAATGTGGTTAGTGTTGAGATGAAAGACTTTGCCATGAGTTATATAGAAAAAACAAATGCTAATTTGGATATGATCAATTTTTATATTCATCCTACTAATGATGCTTGGTGTCGCGACCATGGTCCCGCGTTTGTAATTAATCCCCATTCATTAGAAGATAAAAAAGCCATTGTAAATTGGAATTATAATGCCTGGGGTGATAAATATCCTCCCTATGATTTGGATAATGAAATACCTCTTCATATAGCCAAAGAAGAAAGATTACCTGTTTTTAATCCGGGCATAGTGATGGAAGGTGGTTCCGTTGAATTTAACGGTAAAGGAACGGTACTAACATCTAAGTCATGTCTACTTAATAAAAACAGAAATCCTCATTTAAATCAAAGTCAAATCGAAGAATATCTGAAAAATTATTATGGAGTAAATCAAGTCCTTTGGATCGATGAGGGAATTGTTGGAGATGATACAGATGGTCATATAGATGATACCGTACGTTTTATAAATGAAAATACCGTACTTGCTGTGGTAGAAAATAATAAAAATGATGAAAACTATCACATATTACAACAAAATCTAAAACAATTAAAAGCTATGAAACTTTCCGATGGTTCTCCTTTACAAGTTATAGAATTACCTATGCCAGAACCGGTATATTACGATGGATGTCGTTTACCTGCTTCTTATGCAAATTTTTACATAGCTAATATATCAGTGATCGTACCAATTTTTAATGGTGAAAATGATAAACGAGCGTTGGATATCATAAAAAAATGTTTTCCGAATAGAAATGTAATAGGAATAGATTCCACTGATATCATTTGGGGATTAGGTAGTTTCCATTGTTTGAGTCAACAGGAACCGGCGATTTAATAGCTATAATTAAAAAAGTGGAATGGATCTCTTTAACGATTTAATTATAACCCAAATTATCTGAAACAAAGAACTCTTTGTATTTTATAAATGAAGAGATAAAAAAATACTAGTTTTTAGCAAATTAAAGTAAATAAAAAAGTCGCAAATATATTGCGACTTTTTTTTATTTATATGATATATTATTATACGAATCTTTTTTAAATGATATTGTTGATCTGATCTTATAATGCTTAACATTAAAAACTGTTTATTTCTTAATTAGCTAAAGCTAAACAAGAAAACACTGGTTCAGGATAAACTCCCAAAAGGATTATTAAAATTACCAATATAACAGCTATAACATTGTAAATAATTGGAGCTTTTTTAGCTTCATTTAATTCTTTATAACCCGGTTTAAAATACATGGCAATGATAAGCTTAAGATAGTATCCAATACTGATTGCAGATCCTATAATAGCTATAATGACTAATATCGGTTGAGTATATAATGCTTGTGAAAACAACGTAAATTTAGCAATGAATCCGGAAGTTAACGGAATACCTGCCATAGATAATAGAGAGATTGTAGTTACCAAAGCTAAGATGGGTTGTTTCTTGGCCAGCCCGTTGAAAGCATTTATATCGGTAATACCATTTGAAATTCTTTCGATGTAAATAAGGCTGATAAAAGCACCTATAGTTGAAAGTGAATAAGCTAATAAATAGAATGCTAATGTATAGATAGAATTAGCATCTGTATTAAAATAAATTAGCAATAAATAACCGGCATGCGAAATACTGGAATATGCCAACATTCTTTTAGCATTTTTTTGCAATACACCTACAATATTGGCAGATAGTAATGTTAAAATTGCTGCATAGAAAATTATATATTGCCATTGGTTTAGTTGACCGATAAAAGCTGTTTCAACTAATTTATATAAAGCAACAAAACCTGATATTTTTACCACAGAAGCCATAAAAGCCGTGATTAGGGAAGGAGAGCCTTCGTATACGTCCGGAGCCCAAAAATGAAAAGGAACTATGGATATTTTAAACAGTAATCCGACTAACAATAAAATTATTCCGGTTATGTACATAGTAGGGTAGTGAGACGCTTGTATACTGTACAAACGAATAGTTTGTAAATCAAAAGATCCGGTTATACCGTATATTAATGCAATTCCGAAAAGTAAAAATCCGGTTGCAAATGCTCCTAATAGGAAATATTTGATGGAAGCTTCATTGGAACGTAAGTCATTCTTATTGCTTCCTGCTAATACATATAAAGGAATAGATAAAATTTCTATACCTAGAAATAAAGTAATTAAATTTTGGTAGGAGAAAAGGACTATACCGCCACAAAGTGCAAAAAGCATTAAGCTATATACCTCTGCCTGATGATGATCTATGAGACGAAATGCATATTTTCCTAAGAATACGATTAGCAAAGTGGTCAAAATAGATATTTGAGTAAATATTTTAGCTGTTTGATCAAAAGCAAACATGGACGCATATCGTGTGAAAAAAGGACTATCTCCGTAAAAAGAGACGATCAAAGCGATAAGTAATCCTAAAATTGCAAATGGTTGAGAGTATTTTCCTTGCCCGAAAACACCTGAATATAAACTCAGAATGGCTGCTGCGAAAATAATGATGATGATGCTCATTATATTTTTAGTATTTTTTGTAAAGTTTTGCTGCCAAAGTTACAATTTTTGATTAAACTGTGAAATTAAAAAATGAAAATAGTATCGTATTATAATAATGCCGATATATTTGATAAATTTATGAAATATAATAAGTTGTTTTAAATTTCAGATGCCTTGCCAATTTATAGATTTTATCTTAACACTTAGTAATAGTATTATTTATTAACCCATTTTTAATCAGTTTTCCGACAATATTTTTATGCTATATAATAGGTAGGATATTAAGATATAGTACCAAAAAGTAAAAAGATTGTTTTTCAACAATCTTTTTACTTTTTTTAAAGCTATAGTAGTTTAAAAAATTTATTTACTTACTAAGGCAAAATGTCCGGGAGATACGCCGGTTGATTTCCACCATTGTAAGTCGCCATTTTTTGAGAAATGATATATTTTTCCATTGGAAACAAAATCCATAGCATCTCCAATATAAAAGCTGCCATTTTCAGGATCGGCAATTATCCCATATGGAGACATAATTTCAGACTTTGAACCCTCTTTGATTAATTCGGAACTTATCACTTTTTGCGTATCTATATTTATAATACCATAATTATTTATAGTTTTTCCTGAAGAATATTCCGATCCATAAAAATAAAGTTTATCTTTATAAAAAGTGAAGTCAGAAACCGCTAAATTCAGTTTATTAATGACTTGATCAGTCGATGGATCAATAACAGCAACGAAAGGCTTTAAATTAGCATAATCGCCTCTAGAAGTAACCCATATATGATTATTCTTATCTTTACGTATTCTATGTAAGTTCTTACCGACTTCGATATCGTTAATTTTTGTAAAACTGTTCATGTCAATTACAGAAACCGTTGTATCATAATCCGGAGAATAATATCCTCCTGAATTAGCAACATAAAGCTTATTATTTACAATAGTCATTTCTTCCGGATTGCGTCCGACAGTAACTTCATTTACAATGGTGCCGTTAGTAAGATCAACTTTGGCAACATATCCTTGTCCATTGGGAGTAGAACTGGCATATGAAGACACATACGCATAGTCGCCGTTAAATGTAATGTATCTGCAATTTGGAATAGTTATTTTTCCTATATGCTTGGCTGTTTCAGCTTCCATAATTTCAACATAATTAGAACCGTTGATTACGGCATACATTTTATCTTTATAAATTTTTAAATCATTACCGGTATCGCCCAATCCACCTTGATTAGGGTTGATTTTAGTAAAATAGTTATTAAAAAAATCAGCTGTGTCATAATCAAAATAGGATAGAGAAGAGTTATTTTGTTGATAATTACCTTCATTCAAAATATATAACCCTTTTTTGGCATCCGGTTGGGATATAATGTTTGAATCATCTTCAGACCATGAATCGTCATTACTACAAGAAACAATGAACCCTGTAATAATTACTAAAATTGGTACTAAAAATTTCCTTGCTACCATAGTTTCTAGTTTTTTCATATGTTTAATTTAATGATGATCGTATAGTTTCTACCCGGCATGGGATAATTGGCTACAATGTCGTAATATTTATTAAAAATATTATTGATTTGTAAAGATGCTTTGCATTTGATATGAGTGAAAAATAATTCTCTTGAAAGTTGTATATCATGAGTATACCAAGCTTTTACATGATTTTCAGGATTATTAGAAGGAGAATTGTACCGTTCTCCTGTATACATAAAGCTATAACTTAGATTCCAAGCTCTGTAAGCAGCCTCTAGAGAAACTGTCCCACTGTGCCAAGGTATATAAGGAAGTTGATTTTTATAATTTAAAATAGGAGAAGATAAATTTTGTGCATCTTCATACGTATAGGTTATCAGGGTTGAAACTAAAACGTTTTTTATTACTATTGAAGTCTTAGAAGATAAGTCTAACCCTTTTATACGTGCTTTACCAAAATTTAACATGGTCCAACGAAATTGTTGTCCTTTGGGATAAGCTATAATTTTATCTTTGACCGTATTATAATATGCATCAATAGTAAAATCAAAATGAGTAAAACTACCGGAAGTAAAGTTTTTATTTATACGAATACCCGCATCAAACTGATTAGTATATTCCGGTTTTAAATTTGAATTTCCAAAATCCGTATAGTATAAATCATTAAATGTTGGCATTCTAAAAATTCTCTTGTAAAAACCATGAATGCTAATATCTTTAAAATGTAAAGGTTGGTAATTTAAGAAAACAGCAGGAGTAAATTCATTTTTGTCTGAAGCTGTACCCATGCTGTTCATGTGTTTCGTTTTATCTTGTACAAATGTACCTAAAACGCTTGTTTGAATTTTAAGTTTATCCCAATAAAAAGCTGTAGCTAAAGCGATCATTTCTGTATTTCTCGAAGGAGAAGCGAAATTTTTTAAATCGGCATTCATTCCGTTATGTTGGTAATCTGCAGATAAAGAAATATCCCAAAAAGAAAATAAAGTAACCAGTTGTGAGGATGAAATATATAGTTCATCTTGCTTATAAGTATTATTAATACGATTGGAAAATTTATTTCCCCAAATAGGGTCATTAAAAACTTCTAAATTTTTATAATGGGTAAAATCATGAGCATATTTAGCGTTTAATGCTATTCTGTATTTTGTGCTGATTATTTTTTCAAAAGATCCCTGCAAAAAGTAATTACGATCCCATTGTTGAGCAAACTGATACCTTTTATAAGAATTTTTTAAAACGGCACCGGGTATTCCTCTGCTTGAATCATAATAATATCCTTTCAGATTCCATTTACCATGAGGTAAGATGCCAAATAAATTTCCTTCTGTTCGAAAAGCACTTATGTTACCATTTTGTCTTACAGCGATCGTATCCCAATTACCTTTCTTTTGTAGAAATTTATATTTTCCATCTGAATTAATATATTCTATAGTAAGAGAAGATGAAATTAATGAGGATAATTTTTGTTCCCATAGGAGGGAAGGGTTACTTAAATGAAACGATCCGGAATGATAGGTAGCACCTATATTAGTTTTTTTTTCACCCGTAAAAACAGGGCGTTTGGTAGTTAAATAGATACTTCCGGCAGAGCCGAAATCTTTAGCGGGTTGGAAAATTTGACTTTTTTGTCCGTTGTATACTGATATTGATTCTAAATTATCCATGGAAAATTTTCCTAAATCAACCATACCATTTTGAGCATTTCCTATGGCTATTCCATCATAAAATACCCCCACGTGTTCGCTTCCCATTCCTCGAATGTTAACAGTTTTCATTCCTCCTACACCTCCATAATCTTTAAGTTGAATTCCTGAAAATAATCGTACAGCATCAGCTACCGAAGAGCTGTTTCGATTTTCTAATTCTTTTCCTTTCAATTCTTGGAAAGGAATTATTCCTTTATCATTTCTTTTTCCCGTTGCCAGTATTTCCTGTAATTCTGTAACAGTAATGCTGTCTTTTTTTTCTTGGGAATAAGATATTGGACTCATCAGGCTTATTAAAAAAGCAAATACACTATATTTATGATTGAAGTTCATCATGGAGTCGAATATCTTAAATTACAGATATAGTAAACTAGTTTCCGGAAAAGTAAACAGGAAAAGTGAATATGAAATGCTTTTAATGTTTCAGCCTTGTTCCACGAAAGCTTGTAAAACTATAGTTAAATTTGGCAGGTATTCTGACTTACTTCATTTTAAGAACCTTCCCAAGAAAGCAACTCCTCAGTGGTATATCTCTTAAAACGTACTAGAAGATTACAGCAGCGGGCCTGTTTCGGATTTTCACCGAATTCCCTTTTAAGATTGCATATTTACCGGTAAATAGCGATCACCAAATTTAGGCAAATATAAATAAATATTTTTAGGGCATCCGTATTGATTATTTGGGTAGTATTAATTAATTCTAAAAAAAGATCAATTTTTTAAACGAACTATAGTAAGTTGAATTAAAAAATCATTAGATTTGAATGATGAACGTACAACTTCCTGAAAAATTATATTATTCTATAGGCGAAGTAGCGCAGGCTTTTAATGTTAATACTTCACTTATAAGGTTTTGGGAAAAAGAATTTGATAGTATTTCACCCAAAAAGAATAAAAAAGGAGATCGTTTTTTTACCCCAAAAGATATTGAAAATTTTAAAATAATTTTTCATTTAGTAAAAGAAAAAGGATATACCTTAGAAGGAGCAAAAGTTGTTTTACAATCACAAAAAAATTTATCCAAAAAAGTTGAAATCATTACTCGTTTAGAGTTGGTGAAGGCAGAATTAATTAAGTTAAAAGAATTATTAGACGAATAAAAATTTAAATAAAGACAATATGAAATTACCTAAGTTTTTAATGGCAGACAATTCGGATTTTCCTGAAGATTTATTTGTTGTGCATACAGAGTTTCCTAGATTTATATTAAATGTAGAAGAAGAAGAGGTTGAATGGTTCGACGATTTGGAAGGAGAAGAAGAAGAGGTAGCTAATGAAGTAAATTCATTGATTCAACAAGCATTTGATTTTTGCGATGCAGAAATCGAAAAATACGAAAATGATGAGGAGGAGTAATGACTTCTTAGATTTATTTATGATATTAAAAAAAGTAAGCAGTTAAATCACTGCTTATTTTTTTATAATTTATCTATTTTGCTTTTAATCATCAATTTCACAACCTTGAATTCGATATTGATGTTTAAACTTTTCTGCCCATTTTTTCCATTCTTCCGGTTTTATTTTTTGATTATTATCATTTTTCAAAAATGATAGGATGTAATCTTCTGAAAAATCCTTAGGAAAGTTTTGCATGGGATCAAATTCATCATTATACCATTTTTCATTGATTAGATAGTTATATTTATTTACATCGAAATTAAATCCATATTTATGATAAGAATTAGTTGCCGATGAAGTGAAAGTTGTTTTCATAACCTCCTCATTCATTTGAGCGATTAGATTTTTATTATGTTTATTTTTTCTAAAATACATTGCTGCATTTAACAATTGTTTTTTTTCATTAACACCATCAATATCATTCCATATTTCAAGCCAATACTCTTTTTTATACATCCCCATAAGAATTGAATTAAGTATCCAATATTTTGCTCTAGTACTATTATTTGCTAATTTTAATCTATATAATATACTGTATAATTTATATTTATTATAAAAAAAAGATTTCATAATAAAATAGGGGGCCGTTATAAGTTTTGGACAAATTGAAGATATGTAGGAGTTAATTTTAAATTGTTCAAATTTATGATATTCCATAAAATTATGATTTCCCAACCATCCAAGTCTGAGTAAAGAAATATTTTCTTTATTCATTATTTCATTTAATTCATTTACATTTATTTTTTTAGTAAACCAAACATCCTCTTCAGTAATTATAAAATAAGGAGTTGATTCTTTAACTGAGTTTATCCAAAGTTGAGTAGGAATTTTAAAACCATTAATATCTTTTCCTGACCTTAAATTTTCTTTGATTGCTTCTTCTTTTTCTTTATAATTTTCAGATTTTATAATTTTAATAAATGGATATTTATTTTTTATTTTGTTTAGATACTTTTCAGGTGTTCCATCATCTAAAACTTTGATAGTATAATCTCCTATAACATATTTCTGAATGCTAGTTAAACATCTATCAAGGTAAAAAGGACGATTGAAAGACTTAATTAATATATCCATGGTTTATAATTTTGAATAAATTTTATATAAAAAAGTAAAAATATATTGATTTTTGGAAAAAAGGAAATAAAGTAAATATTTAATAGAAATAGGATAATTGTTACGATATTTTTTTACTAAAAATTTTAATTGATCTGCATCTTTTCTGTAAAAACAAATTTTCATGGCATATAACAAATCATTTTTATTAATTGGAAAATCTATATCTTCTATATTAATAAATGATTGTGGATTAAACGCATCATAACTGTCTTTACCATTATCTAGATTTTCTCGATAAAATTCACGGGCTTTATAGATAAACAACCATTGCACTAGTCTGTTTTTGGTTTTTGAAAGTGAATGATTGGTTTGTCTGTATGAAATTAAAGTATCAGGTATATTTACAATTTTTTTACCTTCTGAAAATAACCGTAAAATGAGATCATAGTCTTCCGTATAAATCATTTTTTCTCGATAAAAAACTTTTTCATTTCTAAACATTATAGAAGAATGATAGAATAAATTGTTTTTGAGAATGTTTCTTTTTAATTCATGATAATCGGTTAAAGCTATAAAATCATTACAAATAGTATTGTTTTCATCAATTATATGAGCACTGCTGCCTATTAAAAATACATCCGGATTATTCTCCAGATATTCAACTTGTTTTTCTAATCGATTGGGTAATGCAAGATCATCAGCATCTAATATGGCCAAATATTTACCTTTAGCATTTTCAATTCCGATATTACGGGATTTTATAACAAATAGGTTTTTATCGTTGTTAATAAGTATGATTCGGGAATCTCTTATACAGAATTCTTCTACAATCGATTGAGTTTTATCGGAAGATCCATCATTAATAACCAGCAATTCAAAATTTGTATACGTTTGATTGATCAATGATTCAATTGATGCAGATATATGTTTTTCTGCATTGTAAGCAGCCATAATAACTGATACGAGGGGAGTCATAAAATTATATATAAATACAAAAGTAAAATATTTTTAATTAAACCGTGTATAGCGGCTTTTTTTTAATAAAAAATTTTGGAAATTCATTCTTACGTCAACTATAGGATAACAGAACAATAAATGAATATTGATTATTAAAAATGTAAATAAAATTCGATAAAGTATTAATAATTAATTTAATAATTTGAGTTAAATTCAAAGAAAATTTTTAATTTAGCAAAAAATTTAGGGCGTTCATATATAATAGAGATTCTGATAATTAAAGTTCAGGTTTTTATAACTGTATGTGGTGCACCTGAATATAACTTTTTTAAAGTTTAGTGTTTTAATTAATTCAGAAAAAAATAAAAAGATCATGGTACAAATTCTCTTTAAGATGGTGTTAGTTATTATGGATTACATAATGTCAATGTTCAGTTAATTAGAAAATTATATACATGTGAAAAGTTCAGTTAATGTAAATTAACTGAACTTTTTAATTATTTTTAATAAGTAATCAAATTATGAAAAAATTACTAGGAAGGTTAATGCTGTTAGTAATGGGATGGAAATTTAAAAATGAAGTGCCTGTTAATGAATTAAGAAAATGCGTATTAATTTGTGCTCCCCATACCTCGAATTGGGATTTATATTATTGTTTAGCCAGTTTTTGGTGTTTAAAAATTCCTTATAAAGTAATGATTAAAGATGCTTATACCAAGCCATGGTATGGATTCTTTTTCAAAGCACTCGGATGTTTAGGAGTCGATCGAAGTCAATGGAATAATTTGGTTCAGTATTCATCGGAACTAATAAAAAATTCTGATTCGATGGCTTTAATAAATACTCCGGAAGCCACTCGCTCCCGTGCCTTACAATGGAAAAAAGGTTTTTACTATATAGCTAAGCAAGCGAACGTTCCGATTGCTCTAGCCTATGCCGATTATAAAAACAAAGTAACCGGTGTTTCCAAATTAATTTATATTGGCGATCAAACGATTGAAGAGATATTTGATCAAATAGAAGACTTTTATAAACCGGAAATGGCTAAACTTCCTGAAAACTATAATCCTAAAATTTATTAAATTAGATTATCTAAATTCTTAGGTATAAAAATATTTTTTGACTTCTTATATTGCCGAAACAAGCCGGCAACTTTAAGATTTTATTTGTAAAAATCAGATTTCAGGCAAGAATATTTTGTTTATAAATATTGCCTGCAATTTTGATGGATATATAACATATATCAACGTTATGGATGATCGTAATAATACTCATAATCTGGATAATTGCACCGCATTAAAAGTCATTAATTTCTATGTCCTTCCGCATTATATAGAAGAACCTTTTACTGATTCTGTGCTGCAAATCTATTCTATATGATGTATAAAAATAACTTAAAATTAGTAACCATCAATAATCAACAGTACATAATTGTTGATAACAATGGTTATACAATTGTTTGAACAAAACATTCAAACAATATATAAGTTTAATTACATGTTTGATCTTGAGGACAAACTTTATACAATTCAAAATTTAAAATGAACGTAGCATCTTTACTGTTTATATAATTGGATTCTCTACCGTATGCCAATCGAGAAGGCACGATGATTAAACCTTGTAAGACATGGTAAAGGTCATTTTTAGATTTATTAGTTGGTTTGAAATCCTTTAATCCGTCAACAATACCTTTAATTACATAATAGTTTTCACTTTGAATCGTATCGTTTTTGGGCTTTTTGTAAAAGAAAGGGTCTTCTTGTGCAACCCCTGAATTATCAATTGTACTTGATGAAGTATTCAGGGTTGAATATCCATTACCTCCTTCAGTTGCAACAAAATATTTTAAAGAATAATGAATAAGTATATTGTTTTTACCGTCAGCTATATTGGAGGTGTTTATGCCCTGATCCGCCTTTGGATTTTTAACTACCCAGTATCCTAAAGGAGATTTTATTGCATTTTTGCTCAAAGGCTCTTTATCATTTGGAGTAACCGTATCAGAAAATTTGGTTACTTTCCCAAGATCATCAAAATAATAGTTATTTAAAAAATTAACAATAGCCATATCATCAGCTGTATTTTGCTCATCAACGGATAAGGTTGAGGCGTTATTATCATCGCTCCCACACGAAACAAAAAATAAAAGTGAAAAGATACAGGCGGCTAAAAGGGATTTTTTAATCATGTAAATAAAATATGTTAATTTAGTTGCTAATTTACAATTAAATTTAATTTTAAAGACCAATTTTTTCAACCAATGAGAATAGATAAATTTTTATGGTGTGTGCGTTTTTATAAAACGCGGGCAATTGCTACCGAAGAATGTAAGAAAAATCGAGTATTTTTAGATGATGCTCCCTTGAAGCCTTCAAAAGAAATATTAGTTGGTGAAACGTATAAAATTAGAAAAAATCAGATTGACTATACGATCCAAGTTATACAAATTCCTCCCAATCGGGTAGGAGCAAAACTGGTTCCTTTATATATTAAAGACCTGACAGATCCTGAGCAGATTGAAATGATGAAATCAAGAACACAAACGCAAAACTATTATAGACAAAAAGGGTTAGGCAGGCCCACCAAAAAGGATAGGAGAGAGTTAGACGATTATACTCTGGAATGGGAGGATGAATAAATACACTAAAAGTTTATTTAGTATTTTTTAGTACGGTAATGATTTCATTGCTTATTTCTTCCGAAGTTTTTTGGTTAACCGCTATCTTATAAGCTGCCGACTCATAAAATGTTGAACGTTCAAATAAATGCTTGGCAATAAATTCCGGTAAAGATTCGTCTTCTAAATGCGCAATAAGAGGGCGGTGTTCTTTTTCTTTACTTAACCTTTTTGCCAATTCCGAAGCATTCATTTTTAAATAGAACGAGAAGCTTTTTTCTTTGATCTTATCCATGTTGCGATGATAAATGGGAGTACCTCCTCCTAAACTCAACACTATATTGTCACCGTTTAATAATTCATTCAGATAAAAATTTTCTTTTTTACGAAAATAAATTTCTCCATAGATGGAAAAAATTTCTTGAATGGACTTATTTTCTTGAACTGAAATATACTCATCTAAATCAATAAATGTTATGTTGAGAGATTTCGCAAGATATTTGCCAACAGTAGATTTTCCACTTCCCATATAACCCAATAAAGAAATAATCATACGTTCAGATTTTTTACAAATATCATATATTTTTATCAAATATATTTGCATACCCAAAAAAAGTCATTATATTTGCACTCGCTAAACGAAAATGCTTAGCAAACACTAAATAAAGACCTGGTAGCTCAGTTGGTAGAGCACAACACTTTTAATGTTGGGGTCCTGGGTTCGAGCCCCAGCCAGGTCACAATCTATTCAAAAAATAGATTATATATACATTTAGGGAGACCTGGTAGCTCAGTTGGTAGAGCACAACACTTTTAATGTTGGGGTCCTGGGTTCGAGCCCCAGCCAGGTCACATTTTGAAAATTCGCGCTTGAGATTCTCAAGCTTTTCTTGTTTATGACTCCGTAGCTCAGTTGGTAGAGCAATTGACTCTTAATCAATGGGTCGAGAGTTCGAGCCTCTCCGGGGTCACTTAAAAATCAATGAGTTACAAATTTTTTGTAGCTCTTTTTATTTCGCGTACGTAAACAAATCATAAACATCTCCTTTTTTTTCGTATATGCCTTGCTAATTTATAAGCATTTCTTCATATTTATTTAAGGTTATGATCAAAACTTGAACCTTGATTGCGTATTTTTATTTTTAAAATTACGAAAACTTTAATTTAAGCCATAAACTTATATTTTTTAAAATTTTCAAAGTAAATATCTGAATAGTGTTGATAATTCAACCAATTAGATTATAAATTCAAAATGATTTACTTTTTGGTGTAATGGTATAAAAATTAATTACATATTTATAGAGGATTTCATATATAATGGTGTTTTTTCATTATTGCAAAACTTAAGTTTTAAAAAGTTAATTGTAAATTATTTTATAGAGATATTTCTAAAATAAAGTGTTTTTATGATTATATAAAATAAAAAATTCGATGGATAGTTATTTATATGAATTTTTATATAAATGTGTAATAAGATAAAATTATAACCTAACTATTTAATTTCATTATATCAAAAAATATTATTCTGATAAAAATATAAAGCGTATTCTTTTGCTTCATTTGAATATTAATCTTAATTCAAATAATAATTTTATTGGTAAAATAATAAGTTACTAATAAAAATTATAAATTATTTAATAAAGAATATAAAATAATTGAACAATAAACCGTGATAAAATTTAATTTAAATCAATTTAAAATTTAATAATATGCTTAAATTTATTCTGTAACAATGTATATTGTAGTAAAAATATTTTATATTCGCATTTTAAATTTTTAAAATAAAAATCATAATATGAAAAAAAATGTACTTATTGTTTTAGTCGGAATCTTTATCAGCTCACGAGTTTTCGCTTTAGATCATCAACCTGAACAAGAAATTCAATTAAAAAAAAGCTCAGTAGCTTCCGCTAATTCAAATTATGATTCCATGGATGTCTTTGGGATCATGACTTTTCTTATGCAATATTCGGATCTATCCAAAAAATGGAATTATGAATTGGTTGGCTTAAGTTGGAACGAAATGTCGGAAGCTATTTATGGTAGTCCGGATAATGTTTTAAGTAAATTATCTTATTTATTTACATGGAAAGAAATAAATAATAGTAAAGTTTTACAAAAATTAAATTTAAATAGTAAATCATTTAGCGGAGTTTTTGATGGGAAATATTTTAAGAATTTAGAATATTTATCTTGTTCATCTAATAAATTTAATGATTTAATCCTAACGAGTAATAATAAATTAAAAGAGCTTAATTGTTCTAATAATTTAATAAATAAACTGAATATTACCAAAAATACTAATTTAGTTTATTTAAATTGTTCAAAAAATTTATTAGAAAATTTGGATCTAACGAAAAATTATTATTTAAAAGAATTGAATTGTAATAATAATAAATTGAATACAATAGATGTATTTAAAAATGTTAATTTGACTGTTTTATCTTGCGATAATAATTTCCTGAATAATTTAGATGTTTATAGAAATTTTAATTTAAAAGAATTAAGTTGCAGTAATAATCAATTATCTAATGTAAATGTATACTATAATTCAAGTTTAATTAAATTAAGTTGCGGATATAATAAATTAACTACATTAAATGTTACGAAAAACATTAAATTAGAGAATTTGTTGTGTTATAATAATCAGATAAAATCCATAGATGTAACCAATAATGAAAATCTTAAAGAATTAATAATTTATAATAACCAGTTGAAAGACTTAGATCTAACTTATAATGTTAATTTAATTACGTTATATTGTTCTTCCAATCAGTTAACCCAATTAGATGTATCTAAGAATAGTAAATTAAGAAATCTTTATTGTCATTACAATCAGTTAACTTCATTAAATATATCTAATAACTCAAATTTAGATCTTTTATATGCTTATTACAATCAACTCAAATTTTCTACTTTACAAGGAAATTTTCTTAAAATTAAGGATAATTATATAAATCCTCAATCCATAATAAAAGGAGGAACGAAAGGTTTTCTAGAATTAATCGATCTATCCTCTGAATATATAATTAATGGTAAAAAAACCTCATTTGTTTGGTTCGATAGAGCAACTAATAAAAAAGTGAATATTTTTGCATCTAACGGTATGTTTTATGCCGGACCCGAAAATATTGGCAGAACTTTAATTTGTTATATGGAAAATGATTTTATTCCCGGATTTAAGCAGGAATATGAAGTTACAATTTCAAATTCTATGATTCTTACAGCTAAAAATATGAATGCTTCTATACCTGAAGGTTTCAAAATGGTAGGAGTAAATGAAGATTTATTAAATTCTTTCCATGTTTCTCCCAATCCTTTTATAGACAACCTTAAGATTAATACATCATCTAAAGTTCAATCCGCAGATATATTTAATTTTTCCGGTAAAAAAGTAAAAACAATACCAATTATTAATAATAACATAATAAATTTAGAAGATCTCATCGCTGGAGCTTATTTTATAATATTTAAAACAGATCAAGGGTTTGTGTCCAAAAAAATTGTAAAAAAATAATATAAAGAATTAAAAGAGTAAAAACCTGCTATGTATAGCAGGTTTTTTTTACGTGGAAAATAGTGGGTTTGATATTGAAAGCGATAAATTTTAATATTAAAGATTGAATTTGTTAAAATAATTTATAGCATAAATAATTTAATTATTTATTTTTAAATAATGTTAAAATAAAAATATATTTATTAAATTAGCATATATAAATAATTAAAAAATTAAAAAATGTTATGAAAAAAAATCTACTTTTTATTTTATTGTGGTGTTTTACAGCAACACCACTGTTGGCAACAATTGATATTTCTAAACAAGAAAATTACTTGAGAGAACATTTTGTAGCATCCACCACCACCAATTATGACCCTATGGATGTGTATGGAATATTGAATTTTTTTATGCAATATTCGGAAAGTGAAAAAAAATGGAATTATGAACTGGCGGGGTTAACCTGGGAAGAAATGGCTAAGGCTATTAATGGAAATCCGGAGGTTATTTTTACAAAATTATCCGGTAAATTTGGTTGGAAAAATATCAATGGTTTAAAAGTTTTAACTCAATTAAATTTAAACTATAAAAATTATAATGGAGTTTTTAATGGGAATTATTTTAAGAACTTAGAAACATTGTATTGTACTGGCAATCAACTAACAACTATAGATATTTCTAAAAATGTTAATTTGAAAGGTTTATATTGTAATTCGAATCAATTAACAACCTTGGATATCTCTAAAAATCTTGATTTAACATATTTAAATTGTTCTTCCAATCAATTAACAACCTTGGATATCTCTAAAAACTTTAATTTGAAAGAATTATATGGTTATTCCAATAAGTTAAAAGCTTTGGATGTATCTAAAAATGTTAATTTGATGCTTTTAAATATTTATTCAAATCAACTAACAACCTTGGATGTATCCAAAAATGTTAATTTATTAGTTTTAAAGTGTTTTTCGAATCAATTAACAACCTTGGATATCTCTAAAAATGTTAATTTGTATAGTTTAAATTGTAATTTCAATCAATTAACAACCTTAGATGTCTCTAAAAATAGTAAACTAACATTTTTAGATTGTTATTCCAATAAGCTAAAAGCCTTAGATGTCTCTAAAAATGTTAATTTGACAGAATTATATTGTTATTCCAATCAATTAACAACTTTGGATGTCACTAAAAATGTTAATTTAATAACATTACATTGTAATTTGAATCAATTAACCACCTTAGATGTCTCTAAAAATGTTAATTTAACAACATTAAATTGTTATTCCAATCAGTTAACAACTTTGGATGTCACTAAAAATGTTAATCTACTATACTTATATTTTAGTGATAATAAGATAGACCAATTGCTTATTCCGACAGTTCATAAGATAAGTGAATTAAGTGGAATTAATAACAATTTAAAGTTATCCACCTTAAAAGGAAATTTTCTTACAATTAAATCTTTAACATTAAACCCACAAGCAACGCTTCAAGGAGGAGCTAAAGGTATTTTTGAATTGTTGGATTTATCATCAGAATATAGTATTGATGGAAAATATACCACCTATACCTGGTATGATAAAACAACTCAACAAGAAGTCGGTGTCTATGCGCTAAAAGGTAAATTTTATGCCGGTCCGGAAAATGCAGGCAAAACTTTAATTTGTAAAATGAAAAATGAATTAATTCCCAACTTTGTTTTAGAATATGAAGTAACGATAAAAAATACCGTATCATTTGCTTCAAGAAATATAAATGAAAACATACCGGAAGGATTTGTATGGGTAGGTCCACAAAAAAGTGAAACAGAATCAATACAACTAACTCCAAATCCGGTAATAGATGTATTAAAAATAAATACAGTAGCAAAAGTAACATCAGCAAGCGTTTACAATTATGCAGGAAAAGAAGTTAAAAGATATCCAAAGGTAATAAATAACGAATTGGATTTACAAGATTTACCTGCGGGAATTTATATCGTAAATCTTACAACCGATCAGGGAATACTTTCTAAGAAAATTATTAAAAAGTAAATTATAAAAATAAAAGAACCTGCTAAAGAGCAGGTTTTTTATAAGAAAAATATTGCGTTGGATGTTGTAAGAGATAAAATTTTTTAATAGAAAATAGAATTATTTAAAATATTTTATAGAATAAATAATTAACTATTTATTTTTAAATAAGGTTAAAATAAAAATAAATATATTAAATTAGCATATTTAAATAATAAAAAATAAAAAAAATGTTATGAAAAAAAATCTACTTTTTATTTTATTGTGGTGTTTTATAGCAACGCCACTGTTGGCAACCGTTGATATTTCTAAACAAGAAAATTACTTGAGAGAACATTTTATAGCATCCACCACCACCAATTATGACCCTATGGATGTGTATGGAATATTGAATTTTTTTATGCAATATTCGGAAAGTGAAAAAAAATGGAATTATGAACTGGCGGGGTTAACCTGGGAGGAAATGGCTCAAGCTATTAATGGTAATCCGGAGATTATTTTTACAAAATTATCCGGTAAATTTGGTTGGAAAAATGTCAATGGTTTAAAAGTTTTAACTCGATTAAATATAGGATACAGAAAATTTAATGGAGTTTTTGATGGAAGATATTTTAAGCACTTAATAGATTTAGATTGTGATGGGAATTACTTAACTGCTTTGGATCTCTCTAAAAATATTAATTTAACAACTTTAAGTTGTAATTCGAATCAATTAACCACCTTGGATATCTCTAAAAATGTCAATTTAACAAATTTGTATTGTTGTTCGAATCAATTAACCACCTTGGATGTCTCTAAAAATGTTAATTTAATATATTTGTTTTGTTATGAGAATCAATTAACCACATTGAATGTCTCTAAAAATGTTAATTTAACAAATTTGTATTGTTATAGGAATCAATTAACAACTATAGATGTCTCTAAAAATGTTAATTTAACATATTTATATTGTTTTAATAATCAATTAACCACCTTGGATGTGTCTAAAAACATTAATTTGAAAAGTTTAGGGTGTTATTACAATCAATTAAAAACATTGGATATATCAAAAAATGTTAATTTAAAAAATTTACGTTGTTTTGAAAATCAATTAACAACTTTGGATATCTCTAAAAATGTTGATTTGAGAACATTAGTTTGTGATTCGAATCAATTAACCACCTTGGATGTATCCAAAAATGTTAATTTGGTAGAATTATATTGTAATGTCAATCAATTAATAACCTTGGATGTATCTAAAAATGTTAATTTAACAACATTAAATTGTGATTTTAATCAATTAACCACCTTAGATGTATCTAAAAATGTTAATTTAGAATACTTTTATTTTAATAACAATAAGATAGCTCAATTGTTAATTCCGAAAATAAATAAGATAAGTGAACTAAATGGAATTAAAAATAATTTAAAATTATCCACTTTAAAAGGGAATTTTCTAACAATTAAATCTTTAAAATTAAACCCACAAGCAACGCTTCAAGGAGGAGATAAAGGAATTTTTGAAGTGTTGGATTTATCATCAGAATATAGTATTGATGGAAAATATACCACCTATACCTGGTATGATAAAACAACTAAACAAGAAGTCGGCGTCTATGCGCTAAAAGGTAAATTTTATGCCGGTCCGGAAAATGCAGGCAAAACTTTGATCTGTAAGATGAAAAATGAATTAATTCCAAACTTTGTTTTAGAATATGAAGTAAAGATAAAAAATACAGTTTCATTTTCATCAAGAAATGTAAAAGAAAACTTACCGGAAGAATTTGTATGGGTAGGTCCTCAAAAAAATGAAACAGAATCAATACAACTATTTCCAAATCCGGTAATAGATATATTAAAAATAAATACTGCAGCAAATGTAACATCAGCAAGTGTTTACAATTATGCAGGTAAAGAAGTTAAAAGATATTCAAGGGTAATAAATAATGAATTGGATTTACAAGATTTACCTGCGGGAATTTATATCGTAAATCTTACAACCGATCAGGGGTTACTTTCTAAGAAAATTATTAAAAAGTAAATTATAAAAATAAAAGAACCTGCTAAAGAGCAGGTTTTTTTATAAGAAAAATATTGCGTTGGATATTGTAAGAGATAAAATTTTTTAATAGAAAATAGAATTATTTAAAATATTTTATAGAATAAATAATTAACTATTTATTTTTAAATAAGGTTAAAATAAAAATAAATATATTAAATTAGCATATTATAAATAATAAAAAATAAAAAAAATGTTATGAAAAAAAATCTACTTTTTATTTTATTGTGGTGTTTTATAGCAACACCACTGTTGGCAACCGTTGATATTTCTAAACAAGAAAATTACTTGAGGGAACATTTTGTAGCATCCACAACCACCAATTATGACCCTATGGATGTGTATGGAATATTGAATTTTTTTATGCAATATTCGGAAAGTGAAAAAAAATGGAATTATGAACTGGCGGGGTTAACCTGGGAAGAAATGGCTAAGGCTATTAATGGAAATCCGGAGGTTATTTTTACAAAATTATCCGGTAAATTTGGTTGGAAAAATATCAATGGTTTAAAAGTTTTAACTCATTTAAGTATAGGCTCCCAATACTTTAATGGAGTTTTTGATGGAAGATATTTTAAGCACTTAGAATATTTAGGTTGTTATTATAATCGATTAACAGCCTTGGATGTATCCAAAAATGTTAATTTGGAATATCTAAATTGTTTTTCCAATAAGTTAACAACCTTGGATGTGTCTAAAAATGTTAATTTAACATATTTGTATTGTTATGAGAATCAATTAACAACCTTGGATGTGTCTAAAAATGTTAATTTAACAAATTTGTATTGTTATAGGAATCAATTAACAACTATAGATGTCTCTAAAAATGTTAATTTAACATATTTATATTGTTTTAATAATCAATTAACCACCTTGGATGTGTCTAAAAACATTAATTTGAAAAGTTTAGGGTGTTATTACAATCAATTAAAAACATTGGATATATCAAAAAATGTTAATTTAGCACATTTAAGTTGTTTTGAAAATCAATTAACAGCCTTGGATCTCTCTAAAAATGTTGATTTGAGAACATTAGTTTGTGATTCTAATCAATTAACCACCTTGGATGTATCCAAAAATGTTAATTTGGAAGAATTATATTGTAATTTGAATCAATTAACCACCTTAGATGTCTCTAAAAATGTTAATTTAACAACATTAAATTGTGATTTTAATCAATTAACCACTTTAGATGTCTCTAAAAATGTTAATTTAAAATACTTTTATTTTAATAACAATAAGATAGCCCAATTGCTTATTCCGAAAGTTCATAAGATAAGTAAATTAAGTGGAATTAATAACAATTTAAAGTTATCCACCTTAAAAGGGAATTTTCTTACAATTAAATCTTTAACATTAAACCCGCAGGCAACGCTTCAAGGAGGAGATAAAGGAATTTTTGAAGTGTTGGATTTGTCATCAGAATATGCTATTGATGGAAAATATACTACCTATACCTGGTATGATAAAACAACTAAACAAGAAGTCGGCGCCTATGCATTAAAAGGTAAATTTTATGCCGGTCCGGAAAATGCAGGCAAAACTTTAATTTGTAAAATGAAAAATGAATTAATTCCCAACTTTGTTTTAGAATATGAAGTAAAGATAAAAAATACCGTATCATTTGCTTCAAGAAATATAAAAGAAAACATACCGGAAGGATTTGTATGGGTAGGTCCTCAAAAAAATGAATCAGAATCAATACAACTATTTCCAAATCCGGTAATAGATATATTAAAAATAAATACTGCAGCAAATGTAACATCAGCAAGTGTTTACAATTATGCAGGTAAAGAAGTTAAAAGATATTCAAGGGTAATAAATAATGAATTGGATTTACAAGATTTGCCTGCGGGAATTTATATAGTAAATATAGATACCGAAATAGGAAAATTATCCAAAAAAATTATAAAAAAATAAGTTAAACAAAAATAAAGTAAAAAACCTGCTAAAGAGCAGGTTTTTTTTATTTATGAGTTGATAAAATTATAAACGTTTAATGATAAAACACTTCATTAAAGACCGATTTAAAATAAAGTTTATAGTTCAATTGCACATATAATTCCCTGCTTATTACGTATGTTTTTTTTGCTAAAAATTACCTGTGCCAATTTCTATAGATAATCATGGAAATAATTGATTCTCAAAAATTAAACGGGATCCATGTTAGAATCTACAAATAAAAAATATTTTATTTTTAATAACTAATTATTTAAATAATTATTGATATATTAGCATATTAAAATTTATAAAATAATAATATTATGAAAAAAAATTTATTTTTTTATGTTGTTATGCGCCTTATTAAGCGTAACAATGCTGGCTAAAGATCCTGTTTTGGAAAAAAGACATTATTTAGTAAGTAATTTTGATGTTTCAAAAATCTCTGTTTATGATCCAAGGGATGTTTTAGGAATTTTGAATTTTTTAATGCAATATTCTGAAGAGGATAACAAATGGAATTATGAACAGTTAGGGTTGACCTGGAAAGATATGGTTGATGCCATAAATGGTAAACCTCACTCCATTCTCTTAAAATTTTTTAACAGATTTGGGTGGGAAGACAAAAATGGTATTAAAGTTTTAACTTTTCTTGATTTAAGTAATTACAGACATTTAATTGGAACTAAATTTTACGGTGAATTTGATGGGAAATACTTTAGAAATTTAAAAGAATTATCTATAAACTCAACACAATTAACCTCAATTGATTTATCTAAAAATTTAAAGTTAACAAGATTAGTTTTTAAAGAAAATTATTCAGCTTCATTAGATGTATCAAAGAATATTAATTTAAAATTTTTAGATTGTAGCGAAAATTCATTAAATAATTTGGACTTGTCAAAAAATGTGAAATTAGTAGATTTGTATTGTTCTAATAATCAACTTATCACTTTAGATTTATCACAAAATGTGGAATTAGAAGAATTATACTGTGATAATAATCAATTAACATCATTGGATTTATCAAATAATTTTAAATTAAAAGAATTAAATTGTTCTAAAAATAAATTAAATACTTTAGATGTATCGAATAATAAACTTGAATATTTATTCTGTTATAAAAATGAACTAATAACTTTAAATGTTTCCAATGCTATTAATTTAAAAAATTTAAATTGTTCTGAAAATAAACTAACTAATTTAGATGTATCAAATAGTACAGAGCTAAAAGAATTAGATTGCAGTTTAAATAAGCTTACTTCTTTAAATACATCTAAAAATAGTAAATTAAGTATACTCACTTGTAACTATAATCAATTAGGCTCATTAGACTTAACGGCTAATAAATTATTTGTATTAATTGCAAATAATAATCAATTTAAAATTTCAACCCTTAAAGGTGATTACGCTAAAGTAGCAATTGTCGCATTTAATCCACAATCAACTCTACAGGGAGGTACAAAGGGTTACTTAGATATATTGGATCTTTCTTCTGAATATAATATTCGAGGAAAGAAAACAACCTATGTTTGGTATGATAAAGCTACTAAAAAAGAGGTAAAAGTGAATGGAAGTAGAGGTAAGTTTTATGCAAATCGAAAAAATGCAGGAAAAACATTGATTTGTGAAATGAAAAATGATTTAATTCCCGATCTAAATTTAAGGTACGAAGTAACCATAGCCAATTCAGCAAGATTTGTTGAAAATAATACGAATGCGTTTGCTATTGAAGAAATTAAATCAGAAAATCCTTCAAAAAATTGGGCTGAATCAGTTTTAATATATCCTAATCCGGTTGTTGATATTGTAAAGATCACATCACCTTTTAAAACTTTATCTATTGATGTGTATAATTATTCTGGAAAATTAGTAAAAACTTTTCCATCGCTTAAAAATAACGAAATAAATGTGCAAGACCTGGCTCCCGGAATTTATATAGTAACACTTACAACCGATCAAGGTATAGTTACTAAAAAAATCATAAAAAAATAATTTACAAAAATGTAAAAAAACCTGCACTTGATGCAGGTTTTTTTATTTTGAAATATTATTTAAAACTATATAATAGATAACTTATACTACTGTTTAAAATCCTTTTTACTCAATGAATAAATTTAGAATTTACCGTTTTTATTTTTATGATCAGCATTTGCAGGTATGGTTTCCACAATATCCCAATGTTCAGCAATTTTGCCATTTTCAATTCTGAATAAATCATAGAATGAAGTGGGTTTATTGGCCATAACGCCTTCAGAAACTACTAATACAAAATTTCCTTCTCCTAAGATTTTATGAATTTGAGTGTATTTGAAAGTAAGTCCCATTTTAGTCAATTTCTCTAAGCCGGCTTTTAATCCGTCTAACCCGTCACCAATGAGTGGGTGGTGTTGAATGTAATTATTTCCGTTAAAATAATTTTCCAAGTTGGAAGGATTTTTACCCATCAATACATCCGTTACAAAACCTTCGGCTAACGCTTTGTTTGCTTTCAATCCGGCCTCATCGGTTTCTTTGATAGTAGTATCACCATCTATCAATGTATGTCCGCTTGGATTTTTCGGTTTTTCAGCTTGTAAATTGTCCCAATGTTCTACAATTAATCCGTTTTCAAAACGGAAAATATCAAATCCAACGGTTGGAGTTTTATACCCATATTCCGTTTGGGCAACAACATAATCCCCGTCACTCAACATACGTACAATGTTAACACTCGGTTTAGAGGCTGATAAACTTTTCATAAGGCTCTTAAACCCTTCAACACCGTCAGCCGCTTCCAAATTATGTTGAATATATTTATTCGGATTAATGTATTTCAACGGTTCTTCATTTCCTGTGCTAAATGAAGAAAGTAACTCCCTAACTTTTTCTTTATTAGAAGGTTCTTTGTTTTCTGTGGTAGGATCTTCTACCTTTTCAGTGTTTGTTTGATCCGTAGCTTCAACAGGTTCTTTTTTAGTTTGGTTGCAAGAAACTGCCAACAAAGCTATTCCGACTACCGCTGCTAGATAACTTATTTTTTTCATATTATTATAAATTAATTATTTATTATTCATAAATTCACTTATAGGTATTTTTAATTTATTATGTTTATAAAAACAGGCGTATTCAGTGTTTTTCAACTGTTGTAAGAATTTTATTCGTGTAAAGGTAAGTGTGGATTTTATGAGTATAATGATAAAAAGTATGCCAAAGCTGATAAATTTAGGACAGGTGTTGCTTTTTAAAATCGATAGGGCTAATACCTACCCACTTTCTAAAAAATTTGCTGAAATTGGTGGGTTCGTCAAATCCCAGTTCAAAAGAAATTTCCTTTATATTGAGTTCACTGTAAACCAAAAGTCTTTTTGCTTCTAATAAAATTCGTTCATCAATATATTCTTTGGGACTTTTACCGACAGTGTTTTTAAGAGCTTTTGATAAAGCTTTGGGCGATATACCCAAACTGGAGACATAATCGTTTACTTTTCTCAGGATCTTGTAATTTTTTTCTACAGCGAGTGAAAACTCTAAAGTAACAGGATAACACGAAGAAGAAAGAATATTTAACGAATGACTAGTAATTTTTTTTGAATAAATAAGAAAACTACTCAGTAAATGATGTAAAATATCGGGAATATAAGGATCTTGTTCAGGAGAATAGATTTTTTTCATCAATTCCCAAATGGAATCTAAATATTCATGCGTTTCAATAGGAATATTTTTGGTAAAAGGGTTGAAAAGCTCTGATTGCTTAATTAAACGCCTTTCGTATTCATTACGAATATAAAAATCATCGGTAAACAAAATAATTTCACCCGTATAGGCAGATTCCACATCAAAAGATAAAACTTGATCTTTGCCGATAAATAAAATTTGTCCTTCCCTGACTTCAATCGGACTAAAATCTACTTTTTGAATTGTTTTACCGCTTGTAATCCGTATAATTTGATAAAAATTTGTTCTATGCGGCTTACTGGTTATAGAACATGCCCTTTGATTCATCTGAGTCAAATTTTTTATTTCAAATCCAAAAGGTAAAAGTTCATTAAAGGTGTAAGATATCAAAAGAAAATTTTATACAAAGATAAAAAAATCGAAGTCATATAAACAAAGCATTATTTTATACACATTTTTATGATACTGTTTATGCTTTTGCATAAAAAATATCTATGTTTCGAAATACTAATTGATTATCTTTTATAATTTAAAAATCGTTTACGTAGCCATTCTCGAATCGGCATATCATAAAATTTCATGGACAAATAAGCAACAATGATGGAAATTAAAACGACCAGCAATCCATATTGCCATGATTGCTCCAAGGAAAGTTGATGATTGGCAATATAAGCCATATAAATATTAATAAATGGAAAATGGGTAATATAAATAGGGTAGGAGATGTCTCCCAGAAATTTACATACTGTCATTGCTTTCGGATTTTTTATTTTTCCTCCTGCGCCCAACCATATAATCAAAGGAAAGAAAATCATTAAACATATGCATTCATACCAGCGATTCCATAAATTATTTTCACCTCCTAAATGAGGTACGGATAGAAGTATGATCAACAAAAGAGAAGTTATCAAAAAAGCATGATTAATAAAACGAAGTTTTCCAATCCTGGCTAACAATAATCCGGCTAAAAAAGGAAAAGCTAAACGGGTAAAACCGATTCTTAACTGAATAGGGTCATCAATAGACCATCCCCCAATGATGTCACCTATCGGATTTGTAAACGCATATTGAATCGTAACTCCGGCAGCAACAAGTACCAAAATAGAAAGTATTAATTTGCTGATTCTTCGTAAAATAAGGGCATAAATGATATTGGCTATATATTCAAGAAATAGAGACCAGGCAGGACCGTTCAGAGGATACATTTCATTCCAACCGCGAATGTCTAAGCCTTTTCCGACAGGAATTAAAAACATGCCGATAATCATCAATAGAACTAATTTCAAAAGAGAAACATCAGAAGTAGCTTTCCATCCCAATGAAGGAGCATCCTGGAAATAATATAATAAAGCCCCTAAAAGCATCCCGGCAATAATCATAGGATGAAGTCGAATGATACGGCGTTTAAAAAAATCTTTTAAAGTCATACTTCCCCACCGATCATCGTATGCATATCCTAAGACAAATCCGGATAACATAAAGAAAAAATCTACAGCCAAGTATCCATGGTTTATAATTTGCAAGCTGTGATCACCGCCCGTATAAATTTCAAGAACATGGAATAAAACCACCATAATAGCAGCAACTCCTCGTAAACCGTCAAGAATTACATAATGTGGCTTGGAAGCTTTTAAATCCGTTATATTTTTCATCATTTGAAGATATTGATTTCTTATTCGGATAACAAAAGTAAACTAATGATTAGTTGAACTATTGAAATATATTCTATTATTATTGTCTTATATTTGTATACAAATAATGCGTAATATTAGTAAGTGTATAAAAACATCAAATACATTCACTTGCCAACATTTGAAAATCAATCTTTTCGATTTGATCATGTAAAAATATATTGGAATGAACAGGTAACTTTCCATGAACAAAAAACATGGGAATTATCCTACATAATAACCGGCAGTGGAACCAGAAAAATGGGGGATCGGCTCGAACCCTTTCAATGCAACGAAATCGTTCTTATCCCCCCTCATATCCCTCATTGTTGGCTTTTTGAAGAATCCGATTATGATGCAGAAGGTAAGATTGAGAACATTACCCTTACATTTTCTGATCGATTTCTTGATAATTGTAAATTAACTTTTAGCGAATTGCAACCATACATCCAAAAAATACAAAATTATAAACAAGCAATATCATTTATAGGAGCTCATTTGGCGAAACTTCAAAACATTTTGAAACAGATGATTGATCAATCGGAGATTGAAAGGATTTCATCTTTCATTCAAATATTAACACTTCTAGGTAATTCCGATCATAGAATATTAGCAGGTAACCGAATAGAGGAAGATAAACAAATCCTTCGGTTGCAAAAAATACAACTTTATATAATGAACAATTATCAAAATACCATTACTTTAGAAGAAATGTCCCAATTAGTGAATATGAATAAATCGTCATTTTGTATTTTCTTTAAAAAGATGATGGGTAAATCTTTGATGACTTACTTAAATGAATTTAGGGTGGAATCTTCCTGTCAAATGATTCAAAAAACCAATATGACCATTGCAGAAGTATGTTATTATTCAGGTTTCAAGGATGTGCCTTATTACAATAGAATTTTTAAAAAAATTAAAAATTGCACACCCAATGAATATCGAAAAAGATTTTTTCAAACTGGAAGGTAAGTAACTGTCGAAAGATTACACTATAAAAAAATTGCTTATCTAAGTGTGGAAAAATTTAAAATTACCTTAGAGGTGAAATACTAATATTAGTATATTTGCAAAGCTAAAAATAAATAATTTTTAAACTCACGTGGTGGAATTGGTAGACACGCCATCTTGAGGGGGTGGTGTCCATAGGATGTGCCGGTTCGAATCCGGTCGTGAGTACTTATTTTGAAATCTTTTATTTACTGTTATAATTTGATTATTCATATTATTTATTATGAATATATTTAAGGTATTAGATAAAAAGTTGATTAAAGTAAAAACGAATTTTTAAATTTTAATTTCTTTAATTAAATTAAAAAGTAATTTTATACAAATTTTTTATTTCTAGAATTTAGATAAATTTTTTGGTTGGTTATAATCAAGGGAAGATGTGTAAATATATTATTACTAAGTTTATCTCTATACTTGTAAAAATACTATTGAATATTTTTTATACTTTATAACTAACTTGAACTTTTATTTAAACCTTTACCATAATTTCGCTTATAACAATAAAAAATTTACATTCAAATCCTAAAATCAGAAATCTATATAAAACTTATTATTTTAATAATGCAATATATTTTCCATTCATAATAATTTATTATTTTTCAAGTATTTTATTTATAGCATTTCTTTTCTCTATATTAGTTAAATATTCCTGCATCAATTTATACAAATCATATTTTCCTAAAGATCCTCCATTTAAATTTAAAACTTCAGTAAATATTAAAACAGCATTATTAATATCATTGATATCTAAAAACTCAAAATCTCTAGAAAATTTTTGGTCTTTGAATTTTTTAAATCCTTTATTATAGATTTTATTTAATATATCAATTAATTGACAATGGTTATTAAAATTATTCATAATTTACTATATTTTTTTGTTATTTATTTATTTTTATTTTTTCAATATGTTGTAGAATATTATTCTTTTTCAATTACATTTATTAATATAACTTTATATTGAATTATTTTATTATTTATACTGATTTTTAAACAATTTATAGACGAATATTTTATTTTAAAATATTAAAATTATATAATTAAATACAAAGACGAGTAAATCATTTATTAATAATGTTCTATTAAAAAATTATTGGAATTATTAAGAAATAGTAAGTATTAGCTTATATTTATTAATAGAATTCATATATCCAAAAAAGAGTTATTTATTATATTTAAAGGAATTGTTTATACTTAATCTAAGAATTGATTAAAAAAGAATTATTAAACAATAACACTTTTGCTATTGAATCTTTAATTAATTTAAAGAATATATTAAATATATAAATACATTTTATTATAAATTTACGTGAATAAAAATTTGACTTGAAAATGAACGAGGCCCAACTTTGGAGTAAAATTGAACAATTTTTCAAAGAGAAGTTTGCACATGAGGATATTCCCGATTTAAATACGATGATATTTTTAATTGGTTTGCAAGAATTAGGATTAGGATATAAAAAGTATAAAAAAGACGAAAAAATGAACCTGATACATATAGCCGTATGCAGGTTATTGGAACCTTTCGGATATTATAAACTCGATGGATATGATAAAGACAATTGGCCGCATTATAAATTAATTGAAAAGCTGCCCGATTTAAAGCCCAATGAGCAAACTTTGCTTATGAAAAAAGCGATCATCCAATATTTCATGGATGAACAATTACTGGATATTTAAAATAAAAAAAGACAAACTTTCGTCTGTCTTTCTATTCAAAATTATATAAAGTATAAAATATATTAATTAGTTGGATTCAGCTTTTGCATCTCGAATCATTTTTTCGTTGGCAGTAATAGAAAATTCAACTCTTCTATTTAAAGCTCTACCGGCTTCAGTGCTGTTATCTCCAATTGGATCCGCTTTACCAAAACCTTTAATAGTAAATCGGCTGGAGCTGATACCGTTACTGGATAAATAATTAGCAACACTTTTTGCTCTGTTTTCAGATAAATTTAAATTATATTGATCTGCACCTTTTGCGTCAGTATATCCGAAAATACCAATATTAGTATCCGGGTATTGTTTAAAAACAGATACTATTTTATCTAAATTTTGTTGAGCAGTTGGAGTTAAAGTAGCTTTATCAAAATCAAAACGAATAGCATTTTCATTAAGTACAACTTTAATTCCTTCCCCTACACGTTCAACAGAAGCACCCGGTACACTTTCCTGTATTTGACGTGCTTGTTGATCCATTTTGTGTCCAATTAAACCTCCGGTGGTTCCACCCACGGCAGCACCGATAACGGCTCCTAAAGCAGCATTGTTTTTATTACCTACATTATTTCCAATTACAGCACCTAAAACACCTCCTGCAACAGCTCCTAATCCGGCACCTTTTTGGGTATCGTTGGTGTTACAAGACATTAGAATACTAACAGATAATAAGATTAAAGTTAATCTTTTAAATATTGATTTCATAATTATAATTATATAGTGTATTTCAAGTTATTTATTTTAATTTACCGGATGATAATTTACTGAAATGATAAGTAATAGTAACCCCGCTGATAACTTGACTTAATTTAAATTCATTTTCAGAAAGAATTTCATATAAATACGTAGTTCCTGTAGTTACTTTTCTTGCTTTATCACCTTCATTAAGCAATTTTAAAACAAGCATGTTTTGCTTATCGATATACCAAGTAAAGTTTTGAGTTAAAGCCGGACAAGTATTGCCACCTTGCAAAGTAAAATTACCTCTGTTATTATTAGCGATAAAGTACCACACACTGTTTTTTAAACATTGAGCATCATATTCATCAAAAGCTTTAACCTTTACCATGTTTTCAGAATATGAAACGCGGTCAAGATTCCATGTACCTCTTACATCTCTTTGAGAAGATCTGTCAAGAGCAACAGAATTTGAAGAAGAGCAAGAATAAAAAATAAACATGCTCATAATTCCTAAAATTATTAATTTTTTCATAAAAAGAAATTTATTTTAATTTATAATTATCATTTAAAAACGTAGTTAAATCAAACGATTAAAACGTTAACTTTCCGCTTTCAGAACCTTTTTTACACACTAAAGATTTCTTTTGGCCATTGACGATAAAATTTATAAAATTCTGCTGATCAGGAAATTTATCCAATAACAAAGAATTCTTTATAGTGATTGATGAAACCGAATTGATACCCGATACCTCATAATAAATCCAAACTACATTTCCATCCGGATTTTTAGAAGAAAAAGTAAAATTCACAGGAGTATCATCTATACTTATTTTAACGTTATTTTGAAGATATTTATTAAGTGCAATATCAAAATCGTTGGAATTTACTTTTTTACCAATGGTTTGTTCAATATGTTCAAGGTTAACTTTTGAAGAAACTTTTAATGTTTTGCTGCTGGAAACATATTCCACTTTAGTTATCGAAGTAAAAAAATCCGAAGAATAAAAATTATAGAAACCTAAACATATAAAAGATAAAACAAAAAAAAGAATAAACTTTTTCATTATGGGTTGAATTATATTATCGCTCATTCTGCAACTGCAAACAAATTTAATGCCAAATAGTTTTAAAAATTTTGTTTAATACTGTATTTGTTATAAAAAGCATGAATGTGTCCTACAGCTTCATCAGCAGTATCAACAAGTCGGAACAAACTAAAATCAATTTCCTTAATATAATTATCTTCAAGCATAGACTTTCGCATCCATTCCAATAATCCGGTCCAATAGTCCGTACCAACCAATACAATCGGGAATTTACTTGTTTTTTTTGTTTGAATTAAAGTTAACGCTTCAAACAGCTCATCCATAGTACCCAAACCTCCGGGCATAACAATAAAACCTTGCGAATATTTGAGAAACATAACTTTCCTGACAAAAAAATAATTGAAATTCATACTTAATTTATGATCAACATACGGATTACTTCCTGTTTCAAAAGGTAATTCAATATTTAAACCAATTGATTTTCCTCCCGCAGCCTGTGCTCCTTTATTTCCCGCTTCCATAATTCCGGGTCCTCCTCCCGTAATAATACCAAAACCTATTTTAGTAAGCTTATAAGAAATTTCTTCCGTTAATTGGTAATATTTATTATCAGGATTAGTTCGAGCAGAACCGAATATGGATACACAAGGGCCTATTTTAGTCATTGTTTCAAAACCATTGGTAAACTCAGCCATAAGTTTAAAAAGCATCCAACTGTCTCGCGTTTTTATTTCATTCCAATTTTTTTGATTAAAATTCTGAGCTATAAACTCTTTATTTTCTGAATTATGCATTTTTTAATATTTTAATAACATGTACAGCAAAATTACTGTTTATTACGATTTCTGCGTCATAAAATTGTTAATCATTTTATTAAAATTTTACTATTTTCACGAGGAAGTATCATTTTTTTTAGCAAAATATTTGAGATTTTTTAAAATAAGAAAATAATATATCAATTTCTTGAAAAAAAAGGGTAGAAAATAAAAAAGGAAACTTAGGGAATGTAACCGTATATTATGCTATTTTTGTACGTATAATTAAGATAAAATTTGAGTATGGAAAACAACAGATACGAATTAAATAAAAATTTAGCGCAAATGCTTAAAGGAGGAGTCATTATGGATGTTTCCACTCCGGAACAAGCAGAAATAGCTGAAGCAGCAGGAGCTGTTGCAGTAATGGCCTTGGAGAGGATTCCTGCAGATATACGCGCTGTAGGAGGTGTTTCTCGGATGAGTGATCCCAAAATGATTAAAGGAATACAATCGGCAGTAAGTATACCGGTTATGGCTAAAATCAGAATAGGACATTTTGTAGAAGCACAAATACTGGAAGCCTTAGAAATCGATTATATTGATGAAAGTGAAGTTTTAACACCCGCCGATGATACCTATCATGTAAATAAAACCAAATTTAAAGTTCCTTTTGTATGCGGGGCTAAGAATTTAGGTGAAGCCCTGCGAAGAATCCAAGAAGGGGCATCCATGATTCGCTCCAAAGGCGAACCGGGAACCGGTGATGTAGTTCAAGCCGTAAGACATTTACGCGCAATGAATGAAGCCATACGTAAGATACAAGGTATGCAGGAAGATGAGCTTTTCAACGAGGCAAAGGAGCTTCGAGTACCTTATGAATTAGTAAAATACGTACACGAAAACGGAAAATTACCGGTAGTGAATTTTGCAGCCGGAGGTGTGGCAACTCCTGCCGATGCGGCATTAATGATGCAATTGGGAGCAGAAGGAGTTTTTGTAGGATCAGGTATTTTCAAATCCGGTGATCCGATAAAGAGAGCTCAGGCCATTGTTAAAGCAGTTACTAATTTTAACGATCCAACTATTTTATTGGAAGTATCTGAAGACTTAGGAGAAGCGATGGTTGGAATAAATGAAGCAGAAATTGAATTACTAATGGCAGAAAGAGGAAAATAATTTTTTTATAAAAAAACAAACGAATATAAGGTCATTTGGAGAGTGTAAACTTTCCAAATGACTTTTTTAATTCTAAATATAGAGTATTATGAAAATAGGGGTATTAGCAGTACAAGGAGCATTTATAGAGCATATTTGGAAACTACGAGAACTAAAGGTAGAAACCTTTGAAATAAGGCAGAAAAAAGACATGGATGAATCTATGGATGGATTAATCATTCCGGGAGGAGAGAGTACGGCCATAGGTAAACTTTTGAGAGATTTAAACTTACTCGATATAATCAGAAACAAAATACAAACAGGATTACCGGTATTCGGAACGTGTGCCGGATTAATTTTACTGGCTAAACGGGTGGAAGAAGGTACAGTACATCTGGGAGTTATGGATATTACTGCAAAAAGAAATGCATATGGCCGTCAGTTGGGCAGCTTTTCAATTGAAGAAAATTTTGAAGGAATCGGTACTATTCCCATGACATTTATACGAGCGCCCTATATAACCGAAGTAGGAGAAAATGTTAAAATTTTATCCCGTGTGAACGGTCACATAGTTGCAGCTCAAGAAAAAAACATGCTAGTTACATCTTTTCATCCGGAATTAACGGATTCTGTTAAAGTTCATCACTATTTTATAGAAGAATTATGTAACAAGAAATGATAAATTAATCTTATTTATCTTATGGCTTAAGATTGATCAATAATTGTATGAATTAAATTAAGATAACTAATAACTAAAACATAAGAAAATTCTTAACTTGTCTGTCTTAAAATGAATATCCAACTATGGACACTTCGAAAACTATAAATTATTCAGGAATTTTTCTAACCTATTATGCCAATAACAATACCAGTTGTGTACATTCTGCTCAAGACCACTGTTTGATCTATATATATTCAGGGAAATTAATCATTGAAGAAAAAGGAAAAAAAGAAAAAGTATTAAAAGCAGGAACTTGTGCATTTGTACGGAGAAATCATAATATAAAAATGACTAAATTTTATTCCGGCGATCAGCAATATAAAGGAATAACCATGACGTTGAAACGTTCATTTTTAAGAGATTTTTATTATAAAAAGGTAAGTAAAGAGAAACCCGAAGAGGTTAGTCTCCCCAAAGAAAATATTTTTACTTTACCTTTACGTCCTGAAATTGTAAGTCTTTTTCAATCCTTAAATCCCTATTTCGATACAAAGCTACAACCTTCTGATGAAATCATTAAATTAAAAGAACAAGAAGCCGTACTAGCATTGTTAAACATCAATAAGAATTTTTATTCAATACTTTTCGATTTTACAGAACCTTGGAAAATCGACATTCTAGATTTTCTCAATGAAAATTATATGTATGACCTTTCCATGAATGAAATAGCTGCTTATACCGGAAGAAGTTTAGCAACTTTCAAACGAGACTTTGCAAAAATCAGCGATATACCTCCCCAAAAATGGTTAATACGTAAACGACTCGAAGTTGCCTTTGAAATGCTCAAAGACAGAAAAAAGTGGAAAGTAAAAGATGTTTGTTGGGAAGTAGGTTTTAAAAACATATCTCATTTTTATACAGCTTTTAAAAAATTATACGGATTTTCTCCTTCGGAAGAACTGTGACCGTTCCTCAGAACAAAAAAAATTGATCTTCCCGACAAAAGCCCAATATTGAACTGGCATTAACTTTGTTTATAAATGACTATAAACTTAAAAAATCTTAATTTAAAAAGTTATGAAAGAAAAAGTAATAGTTGTGATGGGTGCTTCCAGTGGAATTGGTGAAGCTACCGTAAGGAAAATTGCTGAAAGGGGAGCTAAATTGGTTATTTCTGCCAGAAGAGAAGAAAAATTAAAAGCAATTAAAGATTCTCTTCCAAATGCTCAAATTAAGTATAAAGTAGCCGATGTTGCCAAATTCGAGGAAGTAAAAGCGGTAGTAGATTTAGCTATAAGCAAGTATGGAAAAATAGATGTTATCTACAATAATGCCGGAACCATGCCTTCATCCTATCTTATAGATTGTAAACTTCAAGATTGGCATGATATGCTGCATGTAAATGTATTGGGCGTTTTACATGGAATAGCCGCGGTTCTTCCTCATTTTGTAAAACAAAAATCTGGTCATATCATCACTACCGATTCCGTTGCAGGACATTATGTATATCCGGGATCTGTAGTATATTGTGCTACCAAATCAGCCATCCGTGCAGTAATGGAGGGACTACGACAAGAGCAGAGAGAAAATAACATAAAATCTTCCATGGTTTCTCCGGGTGCTGTTCGTACAGACCTATACAAAACAATGAAAGATGAAAAATTATTAGAAGATCAACGTAAAATGCAGGATACAGAGGGTTACGGTTTGAATCCGGAAGATATAGCAGAAGCAGTAGTTTATGCGATAAATACTCCACAACATGTATCTGTAAGTGAAGTTATTGTTCGTCCTACTAAGCAATCTCTCTAATTTATTGTAATAAAAAATTTCAGAGAAAATATAAAAATTTAATTTTTTAAACTATTTATCCGACAAAAGATTCTAGTTTATTGCAAATTTTATAAAATTTAAATAAAAATTATTTTTTAGTTAATCATTTGTCGGATAATTAGTTCTATATAAAAGAATTATAGTAGTTCATTATCCAAATTAAAACTTACTAATTTCTACACGCTAAATGGAGTACGAGCATGTTTGATTTTCAGCGAATAAGCCAATAAATTAATATTTAAAAAAATAACTAGTTAACAAATGAATAATTCAGAAATACCTAAAATCAGTGAATTTCCAATTGGAAATGAAAATAAAGAATATGAACAATATTTTTCCGGAAAATCATGGCTGCAACCTCTTACCAACCATAAGGAATTAAATGTTCCCTTATTCAACGTTACATTTGAACCCGGTTGTAGAAACAATTGGCATACGCACTCCGGGGGACAGATACTAATTGCTGTAGGTGGGGTTGGATTATATCAGGAAGAAGGCAAAAAAGCCATACGAATGAAACCGGGAGATGTTATTGAAATAGACTCTAATGTTAAGCATTGGCACGGTGCAGCACCTAATGAATGGTTTTCTCATTTAGCTATTACCTGTAATCCTCAAACCAATGAAAATACTTGGTTGGAGCCGGTATCAGACGAAGACTATTATACGGCCTCTGAACAAGCAATTAATCTGAAATAAATAACAACTTTATATATAAATAAAAAATCATATTCAAATGGATTATATTAAATTAAACAACGGAAATGAAATGCCAATCTTAGGGTTTGGAGTTTATCAAATACCCCCTCAAGATTGCGAACGAGTGGTGTCAGAAGCCATAGAGGTGGGGTATCGCTCCATAGATACAGCACAAGCCTATTATAACGAGGAAGAAGTGGGTAAGGCGGTAAAATCAAGTAATATAGATCGCTCTAAATTTTTTATAACCACAAAAATTTGGGTTTCAAATGCAGGATATGAAAGAGCTAAAAAATCATTTGAAGAATCATTGAAAAAATTGCAAACCGAATATGTGGACCTTTTGTTAATACATCAACCTTTTGGAGATTATTACGGTACGTATCGAGCCCTGGAAGAAATGTACAAATCGGGAAAAGCAAAAGCTATCGGAGTGAGTAATTTTTATCCGGATAGATTGGTAGACCTTTGCGAACATGTAGAAATAAAACCGGCAGTAAATCAGGTTGAAACCCATATTTTCAATCAACAGAAAATAGCTAAAGAAGTAATGAAAGAATACGGCACTCAAATTGAATCCTGGGGTCCGTTCGCAGAAGGAAAAAATAATTTCTTTACGAATGAAACTTTAGTTTCTATAAGTAAAAAATACAATAAAACACCCGCTCAAATTGCACTCAGATTTTTAATACAACAACAGGTAATTGTAATTCCAAAATCTACACATAAAGAACGCATGATTGAAAATTTTAATGTTTTTGATTTTAAACTTTCAGAGGAAGATATCCATTCGTTAGAATCGTTAGATCAAGAAAAATCCTTGTTCTTTTCACATAACGACCATGAAACCGTACGATTTATTTTAGATTTTAAAAAGAAACATCATCTATCCTAAGATGTTAAGGCAATTGATAAGTAAAAATCAATCATATGAATAGAACAGAGATTTGTAAAGATAACTTTAAAAAGCTGTTTAAAGGAAATGCCTTAAATGGAGAAGGTAATGATCCCGAAATGATGGAAATTCTTCAAAAATTCATTTTTGGTCAAGTTTTTACGGTTGGAAAATTAAGTATAAAAACCCGAGAATTGATAACTTGTGTAGTTCTTGCCTCGTTGCAGCAATTGCCTCAATTAAAATCTCATGTACATGCCGCATTGAACGTTCAGGTAACACCGATAGAATTAAGAGAAGCTATTTATCAATGTGCTCCGATTATTGGTTTTCCAAAAACTCTAAATGCTATTGCTAGTATGAATGAAGCTTTTACCGAAAATAATATCTCTCTCCCTTTAGAAAAACAAAGTACCGTACAAGAGGAAACCAGATTCGAAGAAGGACAAAAAATTCAGATTCCTCTATATGGAAATCATATAAAAGAGTTAATGTCTGCTTTGCCAGATGGTATGGGTGAAGAGGTTGCCAAATTTCTTACTGAAGTTTATTTTGGAGATTTTTATACAAGAAAAGGACTTGACCTTGCCATACGTGAGTTATTAAGTTATTGCGTGTTAGTTTCACTGGGAGCGGAAGATCAACTTACTTCTCATTACTTTGCAAATCTTAAACAAGGCAATAATAAAGAACTGATTGTAGCAGCTATCATTCAGACATTGCCTTATATTGGATTTCCACTTGCAATTAATGCATTGAAAATCATCAGGGATTTGCCTGAGAAATGGCAATAATATCTTTTTTAAAGATCTTTAAAAGCTTATTAAAAACGATTAAATAAAATTGATTTTCCGGCATTTTTGCTTACATCTTAGAAAGGTTATAGTCAATCAATAGGAATTAATAGTTAAAATGCCGAATAACGTTCAATAAAGATAAATTAAGTTGCATGATGAATCTATTAATATAATCGCCTGTTTTCTCCCCTGTTTTTTCATAAAAAATTATTTCCGATTTTTTTAGATAATTAGTCTTTGATTTACAAATAATGGTCGATTCTATCATTAAAATACACTACATTTGTTAAGTAAATATGATAAAGATTACAATTACAGCTAAGTTTTCTTAACTAAAAACTTTAAAATAATTGTAGTTGTTCCATCATTTGATTTTCCAATAGGAAACTAAAAAAAAGAATAGATTGTTGAAACTAAACAACAACGATGTATCAATTTTACTATTGTAAATTAATATGACGGATTCTTACCTATCATCTGATGAATTGATTTAATAAGTTATCCGTAAATAATGTTGGAAAAAAGAAATAGATAATTTAATACGAAGATATTATGCTAAAAGCAGGTTTAGTCGGAGCCGGACATTTAGGAAAAATACATTTAAGATTATTACAGCAGTCTGAAAAATATAATCTGATCGGTTTCTATGATACAGATGAAGAAAACGGGAAAAAATTAGAGAAAGAATTTGGTTATAAATTTTTCACAAATTTTGATGAATTATTACATCAGATTGATTTATTGGATATAGTAACCCCAACCTTTGCACATTTTGAATATGCTAAAAAAGCCATACAAGCAGGTAAGCATTTTTTTATTGAAAAACCTATCGCAGGGACATTACAAGAAGCAGATGAAATAATTCGGTTATCCCAAGAACATAACGTACAGGGGCAAGTTGGACACGTGGAACGTTTTAATCCAGCTTTCACAGCGGCTAAACCCTATATAGTAAATCCCATGTTTTTGGAGATACATCGCTTGGCAGAGTTTAATCCGAGGGGTACAGATGTTCCGGTAGTATTAGACTTAATGATCCATGACTTAGATATTGTTTTATCCATAGTTGAATCAAAAGTAAAAGAGATTCATGCCAGCGGAGTTGCTGTGGTCAGTAATACACCGGATATTGCCAATGCTCGGATTGAATTTGAAAATGGTTGTGTAGCCAATGTTACAACCAGCAGAATTTCCATGAAAAATATGAGGAAAAGTAGGTTTTTCCAGAAAGATGCCTACATTTCAATAGATTTTTTAGAGAAAAAATCCGAAATCATAAGAATCAAGGAAGTACCGGAAAAAATACAACCTTTTGATATGATTATTGAAAATGCTGAAGGCGAAAAAAAACAAATTATATTTCAATATCCTGAAATTGAAAGCAATAATTCTATTTTGGATGAATTAGAATCTTTAGCCGATTCCATTGAAAATAAACAACCGATCAAGGTAACTTTAATGCAAGGTAGAGAGGCTTTACGAGTAGCTTTGGAAGTGATGAGACAAATAGAAGGTAAAAAATAGAATTAGAATTAATTTGAATGAAAAAATTTTGGGCATAGAAAAGGGAGAATTAAATTTTTTTTACACGATTATTCTATATGCCAAAATTAATAGGTTATGAGTAATGAAACCATAGACCAAGAAGAGGATGAAGTTTTAAAAGAGGATGCTCCGGATAACTATCTGGCATTTGCTATTATTTGTACTGTAGCTTGTTTTGCCCCGGTGGGTATATTTGCCTTATTTTATTCTTTACGAGTTAATCAATATTGGGAACAAAAAATGTATGATAAAGCAAGACGATCATCCATAATTACACGCATTCTTTGTATTTGGACAATTATTGCGGGTATAGTCTTTTGGCTCGGTATCTTATCGGGGGCTATTTATAATATCTTTGGACAAAAATTCCAACATTGACATAAGCTAACTGTGAAATGCATGATTTTTGATTGATTATTCATTTTATTGTTAAAATCAGTATGAATACCACGTATATTAATTTAAAAAATTTATTATGGAAAGCTGCTTTCCTTTTTATAATAAGTTTGAGTTTTACGGCTTGTGGAGATAAAGCAAGCTTATCAGAAGATGTCGCTTTAAATTCAATTGAAGCCTATTTAAAATCCAATCCCATTTATGAAACAGTGGAGATTAACATAGGTGAAGTAAAATTTAGTCTTAAAAAAGATAAAAACGATCTTAAGGCCTATAAAGAATTAGAAGAGAAAGGATATGTAAACCTGAATTTGGTTAAACAAAAAAAGAAATTTCTCAGTAAAGACAGTGTTTTTACCTATGAAGTGAAGCTTACCGAAAAAGCTCGTCCTTTTGTGCTAAAACAAAAAAAAGAAACAGTTGAAGTAAAGTCTTTGGAATATCAATTAGGAGACAAAGAACAAGCTCGAATCGAATTGACCGGTAAAAAAACAGCTAAAGCTGTACTTACCCTTAAAAAGGTAGTTAATGACTTTTCCATATTGGGATATGATAAAAATCCTCATACCGATTTTATAGTGAAAACGTTTAATTTAAATTATAAAAAAGATAAAGGTTGGATAGTTACTAAAAGTAAATAACTTATATTTTCCTTTGGTAAGTTACAAAGCGGAAATCATACAGGTGTTTATCATCTTTTGGATGAAATTCATCAAAAGTTTTATTCCATTCTGAAAAATCTATATCAGGAAAATAAGTATCGGCCTTATCTATTTGTGTATGTACTAACGTAAGTTTTAACGTATCGGCATATTTTAAAGCTTGTGAATAGATCGTTCCTCCTCCAATAATATACGGATTGGAATCTTTACTACGTGCAGCTTCGATGGCTTCAGGTAAAGAAGAAAACAAATATACGTTATCCGGAACCTGGTAATCTGCTTTAGAAGATATTACCATATTTTGACGATTGGGAAGAGGCCGTCCTAACGATTCAAAAGTCTTCCTACCCATAAGGATCACATGATTTTGTGTGAGTGATTTAAATCTTTTTAAATCCAAGGGAAGATGCCAAAGTAATTGATTGTTATTTCCTATCGCGTTATTTTCATCTAGAGCTGCAATAATTGTCATGTAAATGGATGTTAAATGAAATTTAAATATATAAAAAAAAGAGTAAAGGTGAAATCTTTACTCTTTTTTCATGCAACTTTAAAATGGTTGTTTATTTCATTTTATTCAATCCATTGGTAATATAGTTTACTTGATCTTTAAGACTTTTATTAAGGGGTGATGCATTCGAAGCCTGTTGTTTCATTTGTAAAGAACCTTGCATAATTTGAAGCATCACTTCACCAAAGCTGTATTTTTTAGCTTGCGGGTAAATTTTTAAAATAGAATCAACAATAGTTTGTGTTTCATTAGGATAATCTCCCATCATAATAGTTTGCAGACCTTCAAAATAAGTGTCTGCTTCATCTTGAGACTCAGCCGAAAGCAGAAGATTCAGGAAATTTTTTGAAATAACGGATAATTTAGAATTATCTTTTGTTACAATTGCTGTTTTAGCAATAGCTATGGATAAATCACTGCCCGGGTTTTTGTCATCTATTTTAGAAACCAACTCAGATGCCGCATTTTTATCCACTTTTAAAACTCCAAGTATGGAGGCCGCTTTTACACTGTAGGAGGGACTATTAAAAGATTTTATAAATAAGTCCTTATATTTTGAAGCATCAATTGTTGCTAACTGTTTAATAGCTTTAACCTGAACCAATGTCTTTGCATCTGAAGTTGCAATTTTTTCCAGTACTGATGCCGACTTTTGCTTAACCGTTGGATTAGTCTCATCCAATTTTGAAATAGCAAATGTTCGCAATCCTTCAAATTTATCAGAAGAAGCCGCTTTCAATAATGTTTCCAACGCTTCAGCATTTGAAGTTTGAGCATCCGCTAATTTACTTACAGCTTCTTTTCTTGAACTGTATTCTGGAGCATATTTATATTGAATTATATATTGTTCAGTAGTTTTATCGTCATTCAATTCGCAAAGTAGAATTTTATCAGGATTTATATTTACCAATTGAGGTTTAGATTTATAAGGAAGCTCAAAAGAATTAGTTTCGGCAGCTTTTGCCCAAACATGATGCCTGGTAGGTTTCCCGTTTTCATAAACATCAATATCCAAAGGAAACTGAAATTTCGGTTCTTGACTTTGAGTTAAAGTTACAGTTACAGTTTTTTTAGCTTCATTGTACGCATAGGCTGCTTTTAATTTAGGATGTCCATTGCCAAAAAACCATTGGTTGAAAAACCAGTTAAGATCTTTTCCGCTAACTTCTTCCCATGCCAAACGGAGTTGATGGGCTTCGGTTGCCTTGTATTCATTGTTTTTAAGATATAAGCTCATACCGGCAAAAAATGCATCATCGCCCAAATAATTTCTCAGCATATGTAAAATTAATCCTCCTTTGTTATAACTTACGGCATCCATCATATCTTCTCGATCTTTATATTTAAAGCGAATTAAATCCTTGTCAAAATTTTCACCACCATACATATACCCGTCTCTTTCATTATCCCTGTGTTCTTCCGCATAATCTTTTCCGTATTTATGTTCCAGCCATAAATATTCCGAATAATTCGCAAAGGATTCATTTACCGGAAGGTTAGACCAACTTTCCGTAGTAGCCAAATCTCCAAACCAATGATGAAATAATTCGTGGGCGATAACCGGTTCCCAGATGTTTTTATCCACAAGCTGTCCGGGTTTTTGTAAGGCACTTTCCTCATGAAGTGTACAAGTGGTATTTTCCATGGCACCGCTTATATAATCTCTTGCCACCATTTGACTGTATTTTTCCCACGGATACGGATATTGTAACAGGGTTGAAAAATATTCAATCATCGAAGGAGTATCTCCAAAAATTTGCTTTGCATAGGGCTCATATTCCTTATCTACATAATAGTCTACCGGTATATTTTTCCATTTGTCTTTAACAATAGAAAATTCTCCAATACCCATAAAAAATAAATAAGGGGCATGTTTTTTATCAAATTTCCAATAATCGGTACGAGTACCGTCATTATTTTTGGTTTGATTTTTTAAAGTTCCATTGGATAAAGTCACGTATTTATCAGGAACCGTAATATATATTTCTTCTGAAGTTTTCTGATTGGGTTTATCTATAGTCGGAAACCAACAGCTGTTGGATTCAGTTTCACCTTGTGTCCAAATTTGTGTGGGCTTGTCTTTGTTTTCTCCTCGCGGATTAATAAAATACAGACCTCTGGCATCTTGAATTGCTTCACTTCCTTTTTGTTTAATAGAACCGGGAATGGCTACGTATTTAATGTAAACCGTGTAATTTTCATTTTTAGTGTAACTTTTGTCTAATTTTATTTTTAACTGATCGTTAGTATACGTATACTTTAACGCTTTAGTTCCATTTAAAGTTAGCGAGGAAATTTCCATACCCTTTGCATCTAAAGTCAAAGAGTCGGTAGGGTAGAAGTGAGGTTTTAAAGTTATCCATGCTTCACCGAATAGCTTTTCGTTGGGAATGTCAAAACCCACTTTAAGCTTAGTATGAACTAAATCATTAACCATAGTAGCAGAAGGATGATACGCTGAATAATCCTGAGCTCTAGTATAACCAATGGTTAGAATGGAAATCAGAATAATAATGCCTTTTTTCATTAAAATTTATTTAAATTAATTATATATTAAGAAAACATACAGTATTTTTATTCGAACCCTATGTTTCTATCCCATTAAAGGAGTTTTATAAGTATGATAAAAAATACTATCGGCTAATTTAACTAATTATCTTAATAAGTTAAGTTAAGAAAGTATTAATACTTATCAATTAAGTACGTTGGTAAAATTTTATATGTTCTTAAAAAAAGTGAAGGTTGGAACTTTAAGATTTTCTACAATAACTACTAACCACTTGTTAATTTTTAAATAAAGATCCCTTATAATCTTACTTCTAAAAAATTAAAAAGTTTGTGTAGATGCTTGTTATAGTTGAAAAATAAGATAAAAAGACTAGATAAATTTAATTTTAGTAAAAAAAGTTTGTGAACAATCTTTAGTTAGTTCAGAAAGAATTTTGTTTTGACTGTAATTTAATTCATGACGTAAAGCAGACGAGTCCAGTTGTATGTATAAAGTTTCATTGTCTATAAAAATTCGTTGAGTATGCTTAGCGATAGGGTTACCCATCATCGTTCTCCATTTTTCTTCCATTTCAAGAATAAGAAGTTTTTCTTCCATTCCTAATTTTTTTATGAGGTTTTTAATGGCAGAATTGCTCGTTTGCTCTTTTCTTCTAAGACTCATATATATAGGATTGTTGGTTAGAAAAATTACAGTTCAAAAATCAGATAATCCGAGCTGATTTGTCGGACTATTTTTTCCGTTCGGTCTTTATGCGTATCGGAAAGAAATATTTGTCCAAATTGTTCTTCATGAGCCAATTTTACCAATTGCGCCACTCGATGATCATCCAATTTATCGAATATGTCATCCATTAATAAAACCGGACTTTTAGACGAATATTCTTTGATAGTTTTTAATTGTGCTAATTTTAATGCAACTAAAAAAGATTTTTGCTGCCCTTGAGATCCAAATTTTTTTATAGGGTATTGAAACAATTTAAAAATGAGGTCATCTTTGTGTATCCCTCGAGTAGTATAAGCAGCAGCTCGATCTTTGTCTAAATTTTCTTTTAAGAGATTGCTAAGTTCTTTTTGTTCTAAATCCGATATATAGTCAATGGTTACATCCTCTTCACCTTGGGAAAGTGCAGAGTAAAAACTACAAAATTTAGGCACATAAGACGAGATAAATTCTTTTCTGATTTGATGTATTTTTGTTCCGTGTTCAATCATTTCGGAATCATACATTTCTAAGCTGATAGCATCAAAATAATTGTTCGTTGAAAACAATTTCAATAAAGCATTTCTTTGGGCTAGAGCTTTTTGATACCTAAGAATCAGATGGAGATAATCAGGGTTAATTTGACTGATCATTCCATCCATAAATTTTCGTCTAAACTCACTGCCTTCACTAATTAAGTTTCGATCATAGGGGGAAATCATCACACAAGGATATTTACCAATATGATCGGAAAGCTTTTCGTACGTCTTAGAATTCCTTTTAATAACTTTTTTTTGTCCCGCTTGAACTACAATCCTGATCGAATCTTCTGTTTTTTCATCCGAAAAATTGCCCTCCACCGAAAAAAAGTTTTCATGAAAACGTATATTGTTTTGATCAGAATAATTTAAGTAACTTTTAGTCAATGAAAGATAATGAATTGCGTCTAATACATTCGTTTTTCCAACTCCGTTATTTCCTACAAAACAATTTATTTTTTCGGAAAAAGTGAAATTTTTTTCAGAAAAGTTTTTAAAATTAAATAATCTAAGATTTTTAAGATACATGTACGGGTTAACTTATTTTCGGATATTCGGTGGGATTTACTTCATGCATAACCTCATATATTTTTTCAACCACATCATCCACAGAAGGTTTTGAAAAATAATCTCCGTCAGAACCGTAAGCCGGTCGATGATCCTTAGCCGTGATAGTTTTAGGAGCTGAGTCCAAATATTGAAAACCGTTTTGTTCTTCAATTATTTTTTGCAAAATATACGAACTTGCCCCTCCGGAAACGTCTTCATCAGCAATAACCAAACGGTTGGTTTTTTTAAGACTTTCCACAATTTCATGACTTAGGTCAAACGGTATTAAAGATTGAATATCAATAATTTCAATATCTATGCCTAATGTCTGTAATTCTTTGGCAGCTTCTGAAACAATTTTCCATGTTGCTCCATAAGTCACCACAGTGATATCTTTACCTTCTCGGGTAATTTCAATCTTTCCGACCGGAGTTGTAAATTCACCTAAATTAATCGGCAAGTTTTCTTTCAGTCGGTAACCGTTTAAACATTCAATAATCAGGCACGGTTCATCAGCTTGTAGCATGGTGTTGTAAAATCCGGCTGCCTGCACAAAATTTCTGGGAACCAAAACATAAATACCCCGTATATAATTAATGATTCCGCCCATAGGAGATCCCGAATGCCAAATGCCTTCTAATCTGTGTCCTCGAGTACGGATAATTAACGGAGCTTTTTGCCTTCCTTTCGTACGATAACTTAAAGAAGCCAGATCATCGCTTAAAGTTTGAATACCATACAACACATAATCCAGATATTGAATTTCAGCAATAGGACGCAGTCCTCTCATAGCCATTCCCAATCCTTGACCTATAATGGTACTTTCTCGTATTCCGGTATCGGATATTCGGTAGGATCCGTATTTATCTTGCAATCCTTCAAATCCTTGATTCACATCGCCAATCTTTCCTACATCTTCACCAAAGGCTATTATTTCAGGATATTTTTCAAAAAGTTTATCAAAATTGTCTCTAATTACTATTCTTCCATCCACTGATTCCGGATTTTCACCATAAACAGGGGCAATATACGGAACATGAAGTGCTGAATATCGGGTATCTGTATATAATTTGGAATTGTAATTAAGGCTTTCATTATCAGAAATTTGACTATACCAAGTAAGCAAATTCGTTTTGGCCTGTGTATTTTCTTCTCTGACAATTCGAAGAACTTTACGTATAAAATGGAAAATATCTTTTTTATAAGGAAGAGACAGCTGTTGAAAGTTTTCTTTTTTCAAATTTATAAAAGCCTTTTTAACACTTTCATCAGCTAGGGCAGAGATTAAAGAAACCGTTTGATTACTTAGAGCATCCATATCTGCACGGAATTTATTCCATTCATTTTTTTGATGTTCCTTAACCAATTGTTTAATTTCTTTTTCTAAACTCAATAATTCTTCTTCGGTTGCAACTTGTATTTTTTGATTGTTCGTTTGGTCGTACGCTTCATAATCAATGATCCATTCTCTGAATTTCTTAATACAATCGTGTTCTTTTTCCCATTCCAAACGTTCGGCAGATTTATATCTTTCATGAGACCCCGAACTGGAATGTCCTTGAGGTTGAGTAAGTTCACTTACATGTATAATAACGGGGATATGTTTTTCACGGGCTATTTTTTCTGCAAGCGCATAGGCTTCAATTAATTCGGCATAATCCCATCCTCGCGCCGTAATGATTTCACATCCTCTGGAATTTTTTTCCTTGGTTCTTTTAAATCCTTCCAAAAGCTCAGAAAAATCGTCTTTGGCTCTCTGTTTAGACGATTCAACGGAGATGCCATAACCGTCATCCCAGATGGAAAGAACCATAGGGATTTGCAAAGCACAAGCAGCATTTAATGCTTCCCAAAAATGTCCTTCTGATGTACTCGCATCCCCGATAGTACCAAAGGCTATTTCATTGCCTTGATGGGAAAATTGTATTTTATCTTCAAGTCCGGGACAATTTCTGTAAATTTTGGAAGCGTAAGCTAATCCGAATAAACGTGGAATTTGCCCGGCTGTGGGAGATAAATCTGCAGCATTATTTTTTTGTTCCGTAAGAACTTTCCAATTACCTTCTTCATCAATTAAATGAGTAGCATAGTGACAATTCATCATTCTTCCGCCTGATTCCGGTTCTCTTTGGTCATCGGTATCAGCATATAATTGTGCAAAATAATTTTCAATAGTAATTTCACCTACTGCAAATGCTAGGGTTTGATCGCGATAATACCCGGAACGAAAATCTCCATTTTTAAAAACTTTAGACATGGCTAGTTGCGGAAGTTCTTTTCCGTCTCCTAAAATGGCAAATTTTGCTTTTCCCGAAAGAACTTCCTTTCTTGCCAATAAACTGGAATAACGGCTGATTAAGCACAATCTATAATCATTTAATACTTCTTTTTTAAATTCCTGGAAGCTTAAATTAGCATCTGAGATAGTAGAATTTATATCTTTAATCACTCCTATAAATATTTTTAGCAGAAACAAAGTTACAGATTTTATTCGAACATAAACCTATTGAAAAAAGCAATGTATTTAAAAGTTTAAGTTATAAAATTACTTGCCTTTTAACAGATATAATTTCAAGTATTTATAAAATTAAATGGAATGAAATGGTTTTATTTTAGGGTCATGGAGAGATTTCATTACATACATATTTTCGAAAAATAGCTATCTATCAAAGCATTTTAAATAAAAAAATAGCTATCAAATAAAATAAAACACTTAATCAATGTAAAGTTAAATTTTTGTAGCCTAAGTATATAATTTTCAATCGAAATAGATAGCGGATTAAAATATTTAATATAATTGTTAAATATTAGGAAGAATAGTTAGTCATTTATAAATATAATTATTCGTTGACTTGAACTGATTTTTGATAAGGAGTTACAAGAAAGTATAAATTAGAAGCAATCCAACCGATCCAAAATAAATAACCACCTAAATGAAAACGTTCTTTCATGATTTTATGTTCATAAACCGTAGAAAAATCATGATATGTATAGGCAAGTCCTAAACAACCGAGTAATAAAAATAAAAAAAAGAAAAGCCGAGAGACCGTCAAATGGCATATACGCTTGATGAGGTATTGAACAAGCATTAGTATGAATAAAATACTAAAAACTAGAAGAGCGGTTTTCCACCATATTTTTAATATTTTATATTCACCTCGAAATAAATTAATTCCCATTCGACCAATCCAAGACATTTTAGACATTAATATGCCAATCGAAACGGATACTATCGCTTCGAAAAGTACTAATAAAGATAATCTTTTCATTACATAAAATTTTATAAAGAGGAAATATAATTTAAATCCAACAAAGTAAAAATACTAAGAAATCATGAAATAATAAAGCAGATATATTGAAGGAATCTAAAAATTTAAAGAGGTTTTAAAATGATTGAATTTTAATATAACAGAAATATAAATATCTAATTTTGAGAAAGCAACCTAAAATTTACTATTTAATAAATTTATTAAATTTAATATAACAATGTTTTCTAAAAACTTAACTTAAAATTGTAGATTGAAATAGTATTTGAAGCTACATTTTTTTATTTTATATACGATTGAATACTATTTTATATAAGTATAAAGTGCTTAAATTTTAATTAGATAATATATAAAAAAAAAATTTAAATTTTTTATGGAAAAATAGTAAGAAAAACATCTATAAGAATAAATCAAAAATTGAAAAGTAATATAATGAAAACAATTAAAAAATTTTTAACAGGAATTATTTTAGGCAGTATTTTAGTATCTTTTACTCAATTAAGTGGAGAATCAATGCATCAAAAAGAAGTAAAAAATGATCCCGGAAAAGAATTAGTAAATTTTCCAGAGGCAAAACCAGGCATGATACGTCATGTGATTATTTTAGATAAGAAAAATAATGAAGAATTTTATAAAGTAGAACTTATTCCCGGAAAAATAATGAAAGTAGATTGCAATAAACATACTTTACTGGGAAAAATAGAAGAAAAAGAGTTAGAGGGTTGGGGATATAGCTTTTACGAGTTTTCTTCAGAAGGAAAGACTATTTCTACACGAATGGCTTGTCCACAGATAGTAAAAAAAGAAAAATTTATCTCTTCTGAATCAATCATTATTACATATAACAGTAAACTTCCCCTAGTGATCTATACTCCCCAAGGGTATGTAATCAAATACAAAATTTGGGAAGCCGGAAAAGAAAAAACTGCTTCAGTGAAATAATTAATAGGGTTAAAAAAAGGGAATTCTTTTCAATTTGAAAAGAATTCCCTACTATATAAAAGTTTAACTTTTAAATATCTTTAGTAAAAAAATATTAGTAATTCAACATATACGATTTAATATAATCTTTGAATTGAAATATAAAATCTTCTTAGGTTATCTGAATAATCAATAGTATTCATATTATCTATAAATCCAAAAAAATAAACTTTATACCATTTATCATCCAGAGAAACATCTACGGTTATTATCTCAGTCTGATCATATGAAGGCTTATTATTAATATCATTTGCATTAGCCATGACATTATTATCACCCACATTACACCAAATACCATCATCTAAACTTACAAACCCTCCATTGGCAGGTAAAATCAAGTTAGCATCACCTTTATACGTTGCACTAGCTCTAGCTCCATACCATAATTTAACAGGGGAAGTAGTAATGTTTACTAATCTGGGATTATAGGAAATCCCCGCTGGTGAATTTGCCCCATTTAATAAATAAGCATCTAATCTTAGTTTACCTCCTAAAATGGGTAGATCTTTAACGTATTGGCTTAACCAATACTCTTTACTATTACCACTCCAAAAACTAGTTGATGAATCACCAAAACCGGCATCAATATACGGAGATCGATAGTAAACATGTTCCCCGGGTGCAATCCCTATACCCGCACCAATTGCAGCTTCACAGTTTTTCGAGGCTACGGTAATCGGAAATGTTGTTATCTGAGGACTTGAAACCGATGGAGTTCCTTCTACCACATAACGTAAAGCACCGTTTCCAACATTAAATTGTCCGGCATCAAGTGTTGCTGTAAGACCGTTTACAGGTCCGATTTTTTGAGCAGGATAGGTTCCACCGTCACCACCGGTATAAGGTACCGTCATAATACCACTATACGTTTGGCCGGCAGTATAAAAACTTGGAATTGCCATAACTGCATTACAGGTCAAATTTTGAATTGTTCCCGGAATAATGGGACGACCATCTAATGTCTTCCATTGATTTCCATTCCAAAAAACATATCCATTAAAAACGAAGTTGGGATTATTTCCCAAATTATATACTAATAATCCTACAGCGGGATCCGTAATTGTGAGAGTGTCTATATTTGATGTTAAAGATACACGTGGGCCTAAAAAACCTTTTTTACTGCCGGAATTAAGTCCGTCTACATTTAGTTCCAAGATGGAAGAAGCATCGGGAGAAGTGGTACCAACACCCACACTACCATCTGAAGTAACAATAAAATCGTTCGCATCTTGAAACGGGGTAGAGGAACCAGTGTCTGGATTATCTTTCGCACCATCAACATGAAAGATTCCTTGTGGATTATTAGTATTTACGCCAACTTGGCTTAATGCTAGTATGGGAATTGATAACATCCCTAAAAAAATAAATTTAGTTTTCATAAATAAGATTCATTTAATGATTTGTGTTTTTATTAATATGTATTTAAAAGGTATTTAAAAGTATATTAAGTATTTAATTAAATAATTTCAAGCTTTAAAATTTTTTCGATAGTATGTTGTCAAAAACGCTTACATAAGTTTTTTAGTGAAAGTAGTATCTCTGTGTTATAATAATATTGAATACAAATGTAAATATTTATTTTATATTTATCATTATAATTTTAATAATTATATAATTTTTTGAAATAATTGATGGTTATTATAATTTACTATATTTCTATAGTCGAAATTCACACCCTTTCTATTTATAAAATAGTATGACCTATAGATTATGATATATACCTCTAATTAGATTATAAAATATACTATTTGAAGATGTACAGTTTTTCTAATATAATTCTAATGTCTCTTTAATATAAAAATAACGCAGGTCAAATTTCAATCTAATATTTGGTAAATAAATTTGTCTTAAGACAAAAAATAATGCTTATATAATGCGTAAATACGTTTTTTTACTGGTTTGTACCTTCCTTACAAGTCTGGTTTTTGCACAAAAAGCAGAAGTAATTCAATTAACCAAGGAACAAGCAGAAGGTTTGTTTCTCAAACAAAATTTACAGTTGTTGGCAGAAAAAATGAATATAGATGCTGCCGAAGCTGCTGTTGTACAAGCAAAACTATGGGACAATCCTAACTTTTCGTTAGGTGATGTTAATTTATGGAGTACGAAATCTCAACGAGAACAAGAGCAAATTCCGGCACTCTTTGGAAAGTTTGCTAAAAATACAGAGTTTACGATGGAACTTAGCCAAATGGTTAAAACAGCTAGAAAAAGAGGTAAACTAATAAATAGAGAAAAGGTTTCGAAAGAAATCGCTGTTCAGGAGTTTGAGGAGACATTACGGGGCTTAAAACTAGAAGTACGAAAATCGCTGCAAGAACTCATCTATTTACAATCCTATCAAAAAATATTAAATCACCAGCAAGAAGCGCTTTTAAAGCTTATTGCGGCTTATAAAAATCAAGTTGCCGAAGGAAATATAGCAAAAAAAGATTTAATTCGTTTGCAATCCTCGCAACTAGAGCTTAGTGGAGAAATATATGAGGTTAAAAATAATTATAACGAACAGCAGAAAATTATAAAATCTTTATTGAATATTCCTCCCCTGAATACGGTTGAAATACTCGAAGGAGACAATGAAGTAAAAAATCCGGATGATATCTTATTACCAAAAATTTTAGAAGAAGCATCTGAAAGCAGACCTGATATTAAAATTGCTAACCTTCAAATTGATTATTTTGATAAAGATTTATTATATGAAAAAGCACAAAAAGTACCCGATTTAACCTTTGCTGTCAATTATGATCGTATAAGTGCCCCATGGAAAGATTTTATAGGGTTCGGCGTAAGCTTTGATTTACCCTTTTTCAATAGAAATCAAGGAAATATAAAGTTAGCCCAAGTTAACAAAGAGCAAAGCAAATATCAAGCAAAACAAGTAGTAACTACCGCACAGCATGAAATTACTGAAGCTTATACTAACTATTCCGACACCTACCACCTGTTTAAAGATATACAAAAAGAAAATATTTCCGAAGATTTGGACTATATGTTAGATGCTTATACCAGAAACCTGATGAAAAGAAACATAAGCATGTTGGAATTTATAGATTTCATGGATGCCTATAAAACCAATAAAGAAACCCTATTAAATACCCAAAAAAATCTTAATACACAATTTGAAGAGTTACAATATACTGTTGGAAAAGAAATAAGATAAATCCCATGAAAAAAAATATATACATACTTTCCGTTCTGGCACTTGCCCTATCCTGCACCCATGTAAAAGATAACCAATCAAAAACTCAGGAAGAAGCTGCAATAAACCGGTCGTTTTTTAAACATGTAAAAACCATAAAAGCGGAATTAAAGCCACAAGAAGAAGAGTTAACACTTACAGGTAAAGTAGAATATGATCCGGATAAGATCGTTAATTATGTTCCATTAATTAATGGGGTGGTAACAAAAACCTATTTTTCATTAGGAGACCAAGTAAAACAAGGACAAGTATTGGCAAATGTTCGAAGTTTAGAAGTAAACTCTTTACATTCCGAAAAATCCGGGTTACAATCTGAATTGGAAGTCGCTAGAAGAGAACTAAAAAGTGCGGAATCCATGTATAAAGACAACATGCTATCCGAAAGCGAATTGGTTGAAGCAAGAGCTAAAGTAAAACAAGCTGAGGCCTCTTTAGCAAGGGTACATACGGATATGTCTGTGGTAGGATCCAATGGAAGCGGCAATTCTTCCATCGTTTCTCCTATGACCGGGTATATTATAAACAAAAATATAACATCAGGCAGTACCATATCTCCGGATGCTGAGCCTATATTTACGGTTGCAGACCTAAGTAAAGTATGGGTGATAGCCAATGTATACGCGAGTAATTTACAATTTGTAAAAGTAGGAATGCCCGTAGAAATGAGTTCTTTATCCTATCCGGGTGAAATATTTCACGGAACCATACAATCCATTTCTCAAGTTTTTGATTCTGAAGAAAGAGTTTTGAAAGCAAGAATAGTTATGGAAAATGCAGATTTGAAATTTAAGCCCGAAATGTCCATGACCATCAAACTAAAAAACAATACAGAAAATACCCATGTGTCAATTCCGGTAAACGCACTCATTTTCGATGACGATAAATACTATGTAATCGTTGAAGAATCCAAAGAAAAATTCAAAGTTAAAGAAGTTCAACTTCAAGGTCACAACGAAGAAACCGCATATATCCTATCCGGTCTTTCCGAAGGAGAAAATGTTGTAGTTAACAATCAATTACTAATTTATTCAGCTTTAAAAAACAAATAACAAAACATGCATAAGTTTGTTGAAAAATGTATTGCCTTTTCATTAAGGAATCACATACTAATACTATTTCTTAGCGTACTCTTATTTATCGGCGGAATTGTATGTTATCTAAACACACCTATTGAGGCCTATCCCGACGTAACTAACACAAGAGTACGAATTATAACCCAATGGCCGGGAAGAAGTGCAGAAGAAATTGAAAAATTTGTTACACTTCCTATAATGAAGGAAATGAATACCATTCCCAGAAAAACGGAGGTACGTTCTACTTCTCTTTTTGGTCTTTCGGTGGTAACCGTAATTTTTGAAGATGGAGTAGATGATTTCTTTGCTCAGCAATATGCTTCAAATCGTATGCAGGATATGGATCTTCCGGAAGGAGCCGATCCATCGATAGAACCGCCTTCCGGTGCTACCGGTGAAATATACCGTTATACTATTAAAAGTGATCTTCCTGTTCGCGAAATATCTGCTCTTAACGAATGGGTAGTAGAGCGTGAGCTCTTATCAGTTCCCGGAGTAGCCAGTATTGTAAGTTTCGGTGGAGAAGAAAAATGCTATGAAATAAAAGTAAATCCTACAGAATTAGCTAATTACGGACTTTCGCCTTTGGAGGTTTACGAAGCTATTTCAAAAAGTAATATAAATGTAGGAGGAGATGTCATACAAAAAGGAAGTCAAGCCTATGTAGTACGCGGAGTTGGCTTACTGGACAATATCAAAGACATTGAAAATATACTTATTGAAGTAAAAGGGAGCACTCCTATACGAGTAAAACAAGTTGCCAACGTTTCTGTTTCTTCAAAACCACGTTTGGGACAAGTAGGGTTAGATGATAGAGATGATGTTGTACAGGGAATTGTGGTAATGCTGAGAGGACAAAATCCGGGAGACGTGATTAAAAATTTAAAAGTTAAAATAGCCGATTTAAATGATCGTATATTACCAGAAAACGTAAAAATCGTACCTTTTTTAGATCGAACAACCTTAGTAGATGCTACTGTCCATACCGTAATGAAAAACCTGATCGAGGGTATTGTGTTGGTTTCCATTGTAGTATTTATTTTCCTGTTTAACTGGAGAACCACCTTGATTGTGGCTACGGTTATCCCGCTTTCTTTCTTATTTGCCATTATTATGCTTCGAATACAAGGACTTCCGGCGAACCTTATTTCAATGGGAGCGCTAGACTTTGGATTGTTGCTCGAGGGAACATTGGTTATCGTTGAAATCATATTTGTCTCGATGGTAAAGAGAACGGAAGAGTTGGGAGGAGAACGATTTATAAAATCGTCTAAAGGGGGATTAATTAAAAAAAGTGCCGGAGGAGTTGCTTCTCACATATTTTTTGCTCAGATTATTTTGGTCGTTGCCTTATTTCCTATCTTTTCATTTCAAAAAGTGGAAGGTAAAATGTTTTCCCCGTTGGCATTTACTTTAGGATATGCATTAATGGGATCATTAATTTTATCTCTTACCTATGTGCCGGTTATGTGTAAAATTTTGCTTACCAAACCGGTTAAAGAAAAATCAAATGCAATCAGCAGATTCTTTTCCTCCCATTTATATAAAATTTTTCTATTTGCATCCCGACATCGTAAAGGAAGTATTATAACCTTCTTTATACTGTTAGTGCTTTGCATCGCAAGATTTAGTTTTTGGGGTACGGAATTTATACCTAGTATGAACGAAGGAGCAATATATATACGTGCTACCTTACCCAACAGTATTAATTTGGACGAATCAGTAAAAATCACTCAACAAATGAAAAAGAAGTTGAGGAGTTTTGATGAAGTACAATTTGTCTTGTCACAGACTGGACGTCCGAATGACGGAACAGATCCAACCGGGTTTTTTAACATAGAATTCCATGCCCAGTTGAAGCCGGAAAATCAATGGAAGAAAAAAGTTAAAAAAGAAGAGCTTATCCGAGAAATGAAAGATTCTTTAGACATTTATCCTGGAACAGTTTTCGGCTTTAGCCAACCCATACAAGATAATGTAGAAGAATATGTAGCAGGAGTAAAAAGTTCCTTAGTAATTAAAATATACGGAGATGATCTACAAAAGTTGGAACAAATGGCAGATCATGCAGCTTCTATCATACAAAAAGTGAAAGGAGTAGAAGATGTGAATGTGTTCCGAAGTATCGGTTTACCTGAATTACAAATCCGTTTATCCGAAGATCGTATGGCCCGTTATGCGGTGTCCATGGCAGATGCTCAAGCAGTAGTGGAAATGGCAATAGGAGGTAAAGCTGCCACCCAGTTTTATGAAGGCGAAAAAATATTTGATGTCAGAGTACGATTTCAAAAAGAATTCAGAGATAATGAAGATAAGATCGGGGAAATTTTAATACCAACCATGGATGGAAAACATGTTCCGTTAAAAGAAATTGCCGATATCAAATTTGTAACCGGTCCGACGTTTATCTATCGAGATGGAAGCAGCAGGTACATCGGAGTTGGGTTTAGTGTTCGCGACCGTGATTTAGGTTCTACTATCAAAGAAGCCCAAGAAAAAGTAAATAAAGAGGTCAAACTAGGTCGAGGAAATCGCATGGTTTGGGCAGGAGAATTTGAAAGCCAACAAAGAGCAACACAACGATTGATGATTATTGTTCCTTGCGCCTTATTGTTGATCTTATTTTTACTCTATATGAATTTCAGAACCATCAAAGACACTTTAATTGCAGCAAGTGCCATGCCTTATGCCTTTATTGGTGGTTTTATTTCCCTGTGGATAACCGGTACCACTTTTGGAATTTCTGCAGGAATAGGATTTATTATACTCTTTGGAATTACCGCTATTGACAGCATTTTGTTGATTGCTTTGATGAAGAAAAAGATGAATTCAACCGGAAATTTAAGATTAGCCATAGATAGTGCAGTTAAAAGCAGGATACGTCCGGTGCTGATGATAGCCCTTATGGGATCGATGGGATTATTACCGGCCGCCATGTCCAATGGAATGGGTTCTGAAGTTCAAAAGCCTTTGGCAATTATGATTGTAGGGGGTATAATCACCTGTATGCTTTTATCATTTACTATTTTACCGCAAGTTTTTTATTTTGCTTACCGCAAGAAAAGAAAAATTAAATCATAAAATAGTAACTTTATAAAGCAAAAAGTAAAATATGGAGTTGTTATTGGTTGAAGATAATAAAAAAATCAGTGAGTTCATGATCAAAGGATTAGAAGAAAGCGGTTTTTCAGTCACTTTGGTTGAGAACGGTGTGGATGCGAGAAGTCGTTTAAATGATACCAATTGGAATATGATCTTATTGGATATTATGCTTCCTGATATTGACGGAATGGAGTTGTTGCAGTATATCCGCTATAAAAAAATAACCACTCCTGTTTTAGTAATCAGTGCTTTAGGAGATCCCGATGATAAAGTAAAAGCCCTTAGTTACGGTGCAGATGATTATCTGACCAAGCCTTTTCATTTTAAAGAATTGGTAGCACGAATTCATGCATTGGACAGAAGAAGGAAAATGAATTATGATTCTTCTTCCAATGTATTGGTATGCGGAGATTTAAAAATGTATTTGGATGAGCATAAAATTCTAAGAGGAGATACAGAAATAGTTCTAACCCATCTTGAATTTAAATTATTAAAATTCTTAATGGAAAATAAAAATAAAGTTGTTTCAAGAACCCAAATTCTAACCAGTGTTTGGGGAATTAACCATGATATAAACACCAATATAGTAGAAGTATATATTTCTTATTTACGAAATAAAATTGATGGCGAGTTTGAAACAAAAATCATAGAAACCATAAAAGGAAGGGGATATCGTATTAAATCTTTATTAGCTGAATAATGAAAATACAGACAAGATTAAGTTTACTAAGCTCCGGTTTTTGGGGAATTGTCTTTATTGCCGTAGCGCTTCTGATATTCAGCTTCTACAAAAGGAGCATTGAAAACTCCGTTTACAGGAATTTACAAAAGACCGCTCAAATTATCGGCTATTACTTTTTTGAAGAAGATGAAATAAGCGCAAAAGAATTTCAAAAAATAAAAAAGCAATACGAAAAAATAAACAATCCCTACTTTGAAATTTACGACGATCTGAATCAATTAAAATATGGAAATATACAAGATGTTCCCGAATCGGTAATTAATGAAATACGCTATCAAAAGAAATTGTCCTTTACCACCGATAACTTTTTATGTTATGGAATGTATTATAATGACAACGAAGGTAATTTCGTAATCATTGCTAAGGAAAATAAACAGGATGTGTATCAATACATCAATCCCCTTATAGGAATATTAGTATCCGCCTTTATTTTCGGGTTATTGGCTACCATATTGCTAAACCGTTGGATAGCCCATATAGCCTATCGTCCCATAAGAGAAGCCATTAACCAAGTAAAACAAATGACTCCGGGCGATTCCATGGAATTGAAGACGAGCCGAAATACAGTTAAAGACGAATTGTACGATCTTACTGAAACCTTTAATGAATTGCTAAAAAAAATTTCCGATTCAATTAAAATACAACAAAATTTTGTGAGCTATGTTTCTCACGAATTCAAAACACCTTTGGCGGCAATTCAAGGAAATTTGGAGGTATTTTCCATGAAAAACCGTTCACACGAAGAATATCAAGCCTTATCCCAAACATTGATGGAGGAAATAGAACGGCTTCAAGAAATATTAGATATTTTGCTCATTGTTTCCGATTTGCGAAAAAATACAGACATATCAGAACAAATACGTATTGACGAACTCATATTTGAAATTATTAAACGGGTTTCAGATAAATATTCCGACTGCAGTGAGATCATAGATTATACTTTAGATGTTACTTCGGAAAATATAGAGTTGCTTTACATTAATATAGATAAAACGCAATTATTTATAGCCTTATTCAATTTAATTGAAAATGCCGTTAAATTCTCACAAAGAAAATTAGTACGCATTCAACTGTATGAACGTGAAGGAAAATTACATCTTTTGATACAAGATCATGGGATTGGAATTCCCAAAATGCAATTAAGCCAAATAAGTCGTCCGTTTTATCGAGCCCCAAATGCTGAAAAAGTATCTGGATCGGGGATAGGGCTTTCCATTGCCCTTCGTATTTTAGAAAAAAACCATATAGAATATACCATAGAATCCGAAGAAAATAAAGGAACTAAAATTACCTTAACTTTTTTCGGCATGAATCAGGAGTAAATTTACACTCATATTTGTTTTAGCTGTTTATTGTTAAGTAAAATTAGTATCAATTAAATACTAATTCACTTAGCTGGAAAAGGTGAATTTTAAGTAATTCACCTTTTCATTTTTTAACAATAGAATCTTTCCAAAAAAGATATTTTTAATAATTACAAAAAACAATGTGAGTTAGTAAACTTTTATAATTTAAAATTTTTAAAGGAGCATCTTAATTAAATCCTTATTTTTGAGCTGATTTAATCCATATAACCAAGAAGATAAAATGAATACGTATCAAAATCCGTTGGAAAGCCGCTATTGCAGTGATGAAATGTTGTACAATTTTTCTCCTGAAAAAAAATTTACTACTTGGAGAAAATTATGGTTAGCCCTGGCAGAAATACAAAAAGAGCTTGGTTTAGATATTTCGGATGAGCAAATAAAAGAGCTTAGAGAGCAAGTATCGAAAATAGATTTTAAGAAAGCAGACGAATACGAAAAAAAATTTCGTCATGATGTTATGGCCCATGTACATGCATATGGAGATGCAGCACCGGCAGCACGTCCCATTATTCATTTAGGGGCAACTTCTGCCTTTGTAGGGGATAATACGGATCTTATCCAAATACGTGACGGTTTCGAACTGGTGAAGAAAAAATTGATTAATGTTATTAAAGGATTGAATTCGTTTGCACTCAAGTATAAAGACCATCCTACCTTAGGGTTTACTCATTTTCAACCGGCACAATTAACAACGATTGGTAAACGAGCTACTCTTTGGCTGCAATCGGTTTTATTAGATTTGGAAGATTTAGAATATCGTTTGGAAACGTTGCGCTTCAGAGGAGTTAAAGGTACTACCGGAACGGCTGCCAGTTTTAAAGAATTGTTTGACGGGGACTTTTCAAAAGTCAAGGAATTGGACCGGAAATTATCAGAACGTTTCGGCTTTAAAAAAGTTTTTAAAGTAAGTGGACAAACTTATGACCGAAAGATAGATGCTCAGGCACTAGAAGTACTTTCCAATATTGCACAATCTGCACACAAGTTTACGAATGATTTGCGCTTGTTGCAAAGCTTAAAAGAAATAGAAGAACCGTTTGAAAAGAATCAGATAGGTTCCAGCGCCATGGCTTATAAGCGTAATCCGATGCGATCTGAAAGAATTGCCTCATTAGCTAAATTCGTAATCTCTTTAGCAACTTCTCCTGCAATGGTTGCGTCCACTCAATGGTTTGAAAGAACATTAGACGATTCCGCAAATAAAAGATTGAGCATACCTCAGGCATTTTTAGCCATAGATGCTATCTTATTAATCTGGAATAATATTTTGGACGGATTGGTCGTATATCCTAAAATGATTGAAAAGCATATTAATGAAGAACTGCCCTTTATGGCAACCGAATACATCATTATGGAAGGAGTTAAAAACGGAGGAGACCGACAGGAACTTCATGAAATCATTCGTCAACATTCTATGGAAGCAGCCAAAAAAGTAAAAATGGAAGGAAAGCCTAATGATTTAATCGAACGAATTATCAAAGATGAAAAAATAAATATAGACAAAGAAAAATTGATGAAATTGATTAATCCATCCAATTTCATCGGATTTGCTCCGGAACAAACAGAAGAGTTTTTAGATCAGGAAGTAAATCCTATTTTACTAAAATATGAACATCTAATGGGAATAAATTCCGATCTTAGAGTCTAAAAATATATATACTGAAATAACCACTGTGGCAGTTCTGATTGTTTAAACTAATTTAAACTAAACATAAACTAAATATTTATTCGATTTGCCGATTATATGGCAAAGTAACGATCTTCGTGCCCGGTGGTTTTCAGTATAGAGTTTATTTTTAATTCGGTTTTTTTATCTAGGGTATCCGATTTCTTTATAAAATTCTTCCAAAAATTTCAGCATAAATAAATGCCTTTCTTCAGCCATTTCTTTAGCAATATTGGTATTCATCAAATCTTTCAGCTTCAATAGCTTTTCATAAAAATGATTGATCGTACACGAAGTGCTTTTTTGATAGCAAGCACTTTCCGTATATTCGGTCGGTTTTTCGCTCGGATCAAACAATTCTCGACCTTTGGTGCCTCCATAAGCAAATGCTCGAGCTATTCCTACAGCACCTATCGCATCCAATCGATCGGCATCCTGAACAATTTTTGCTTCAAGTGAAGTAGGAGGGGGATTATGTCCGCCCTTATACGAAACTTCGTTAATAATCTTAATGATATCTTCAATGAAACTTTTCGGATATGATAAAGAAGACAGTAATGGAAATACGAGTTCTTCAGTACGATCCGTTCCATTATGGAGTTTATAATCTCCGACATCGTGAAGCCAGGCTGCCAATAAAACTTTAGAATGATCAGCCTTTTCGTGAAGGAGAATATTTTGGGCGTTGGTTACTACTCGCTCAATATGCCAATAATCATGTCCACTTTTATCCGAAGAATGTTTATTTTTTATATAATCCCGAATGATTGATATTGCTTGGTCTAATTCCATGCTTAAATATAGAATTTTAATAAGAATTATAGGTAAATATAAGTTCAATAATTTAAAAACCCTTTTATTATATTAAAGGGGTATAAAGATATTGAATAGGACTTTTCAACTTCAATTGAAAGTATTGAAATGAAAAATAAAAAAGAAAAAGCCCCTTTATAAAAAACAGGGGCTTATATTATATTTAATATGGTAAATGTAAGTAGATAACTATTCGCTATATACACCCATATTTATAAATTTATTTTGTCTGTGTTCCACCAACTCATCAGGAGACATTTTAGAAAGCTCATTATAGGCCTCTAAAACTTGATTTTTTAAAGACATAAAGGCTCCTTCCGGGTTGTAATGAGCGCCGCCAAGCGGCTCCTTAATTATTCCGTCAATAATGCCTAATTCCAAAGAATTTTTAGGAGTTAAACGAAGATTTTCGGCAGCAACTTCTTTGTATTCCCAGCTTCTGAATAAGATTGAGGAACAACTTTCCGGAGAAATTACGGAATACCAAGTATTTTCCATCATGTAAACCTTATTTCCTACACCGATTCCCAACGCACCGCCACTGGCACCTTCACCAATAACTACGCAAATAATCGGAACTTTAATTTGGCACATCTGAGCGATATTATACGCGATGGCTTCTCCTTGTCCTCTTTCTTCGGCATCAAGTCCAGGATAGGCTCCCGGAGTGTCTATTAAGGTTAGAATAGGAATGTTAAATTTTTCAGCAACCCTCATCAAACGTAACGCTTTTCGGTAGCCGTCAGGATTGGGCATACCAAAACGACGGTATTGTCTTTCTTTGGTATTTTTACCTTTTTGTTGACCGATAATCATAAAAGTTTTACCGTCAATTCTTCCCAATCCTCCAATCATGGCTTTGTCATCGCCATAGTTGCGGTCTCCGTGTAATTCAATAAATGTATTATCAGTGATGGCACTGCAATAGTCTAACGAATAAGGACGAGAGGGATGTCTGGATAATTGTACGGTTTGCCAAGGGGTAAGGTTATCGTATATTTGATGTTTGGTTTGTTCGATTTTCTTTTCGATTTCTTTGCAAGTAGAATTGATATCTACTCCACTTTCATTACCAAGCTCGATCCATTTTTTAAGCTGGTCTTCTAATTCTTTTATAGGCAATTCAAAATCTAAATATTCCATTTTATGAGTATTAGTGACTAAATATACTAACTTTTAAATAAATCAAATTAAATTCTCATTTTTGAAACTACTTAGAAATGGTATTTTCAAAAATAAATTTCCAATGAATTATAAATCCAAAATTCCTTCAGGTAAAGTCATTGAAATGTAATGATCATTTCTGTTTACTTCAATAATCCAATCATTAATAATAGGAATGTAAATAAATTTATCATTTTTCGATAGTTTTATAATAAAAAGAGCTTGTGCGCTGTTATCGTTTATTTCAGTAATTTCTCCAATCTTTTGTAGGTTTTCGTCCACTAAAGAAAAGTGTATAACTTCATGATAATAAAATTGTTTTCCTTTTAATTTAGGTAATGTATTTAAAGGAAGGTACAGCTGCGTTCCTATTAAGTCTTGTGAATTGATAGAAGTATCTTCAAATTTTACACGTAATGAATCTTTATTATAGAGTTGACATTCATTTAGAAAAAAAGGAACCGGCATTTCATTGATATTAATAAATACCGATTCCAAATTATTGTAAGCCTCCGGTTCATCTGTGTCTAGCTTAACAATCAGATGACCTTTCAGACCATGAGTTTTAGTGATTGTGCCTAGGTAGTAACAATCTTCCAATTGCATGAATCTAATTAGGCTTTAGGTTCTTCATTAGTTTCAGCCTGAGCATCAGTAGCTGCTTCATCTTCTGCGATGATTGCTTCTACTACTTCTTCTGCATCATTAGCTTCTGCTTCTTCTGCTTTTTGTTGAGCAGCGATACGGCTTTCATTTACTTTTCTTTCAGCTTCAAGCTTTTCTTTTTTCGCTTGTTGCTTAGAAGAAGCCAATTTGTCTTTTTTCGCTTGAATAGCTTTTTCTTTGTCTTCCAACCAAGCTTGGAATTTTTTCTCTGCTTCTTCAGCCGAAAAAGCTCCTTTTTTAACCCCTCCGTTCAAATGCTTTTTTAATAAAGCACCTTTGTAAGAAAGGATAGATTTTGCTGTATCTGATGGTTGAGCTCCTTTTTCTAACCAGCTCACTGCTCTGTCAACATTTAATTCAATGGTTGCAGGGTTGGTGGTAGGAACGTAAATTCCTAATTTTTCGATGTTTTTACCATCTCTTTTAGCTCTAGAATCTGCTACAACAATGTGAAAAACCGGTTTTCCTTTTTTACCGTGTCTTTGTAATCTAATTTTTACTGCCATAATTTTTTATTTTGGGATCCCGTCCCGTTATTAGTTAAGTTTGCAAATATACTACTTGTTTTACTATTGCTGCAAATTTTTGCGTACAAATTATCGTTTTATACTCTTAGTTTTTCTTGGAAAAATGAGCATCCCAGCCTTGAGCATTCAACGGAATGCGCTGTGTATTTCCTTTAGTTATCAAAACATTTTCAACCGTTTCGGTAGCATGACCGATAATGGTGAAGTTAGGATTATGTTTGATCTTATCATGATCTTCAATAGGGATGGTAAATAAAATTTCATAATCTTCTCCCCCGTTTAGTACCCCTGTTACGGGATTGATACCGAATTCTTCTGCCGTAGTAATTACCTGGCTGTCCATCGGGATTTTTTCTTCATAAATGGAGAAGCCAACGTTACTTTGTTGAGAAAGATGAATGATTTCAGAGGCCAACCCGTCGGAAATATCAATCATAGAAGTAGGATGTACGTCCATTTCTTTAAGTAAGGCTTTAATTTCCGTACGTGCTTCAGGTTTTAATTGCCTTTCCAAAATATAAGTATACCCCGATAAATCCGGTTGAAGGTTTGGGTTAACTTTAAAAACAGAATTTTCACGTTCCAATACTTGTAATCCGAAGTAAGCACCGCCTAAATCACCGCTGACAACCAAAAGGTCATTGGGTTTTGCTCCTTTTCGGTAGACAATCTCGTCTTTATGAGCATATCCCACGGTAGAAATATTTATTACCAATCCCAGGTTGGATGAAGTGGTATCTCCTCCGACTAAATCTATAGAATAGTGTTTACACGCCAGGTGAATTCCGGTATATATTTCTTCCAATGCTTCTACCGGAAAACGATTAGAAACGGCTATGGAAATCAGTATTTGTTCCGGAACGGCGTTCATGGCAACCAAATCGCTGAGTCCGATAACTACTGACTTATAACCTAGATGTTTTAAAGGGGTATAAGCCAAATTGAAATGAATATTTTCCAATAGCATATCGGTAGAAACTAACACCTTTTTATCTTTTGGATCCAACACGGCGGCATCGTCTCCAACTCCTTGTAGAGTAGAGGGATGTTTAGGTTTGAAATTTTGAGTAAGATGTTCGATCAGTCCAAATTCACCATATTCTGAAATTGAAGTTTTATATGGGTTCTTATTATCAAGCATACTGCGGATATCTATTAATTTATTTTGAATTCGATTTTCGAATTTACGGCTTTTTCGGGTATATGCCTTATTATTTGTATTGCGATCCGTAATTTTTTCGATTTTTTGCTAAATAGTAGGAGTGTAATTAAAATATTTTACAAGGATTGAATAATATAAAGTTTTTTTTTAGAAAAAAAAATCCATACAGATTCAAAGAGTAATTTTTAAGGCTTTTACCCATAACAAAAACAACACTCCAACACTGTAATTGCATAAACTACAAACAGATAGCCCATACATATTTTCAAAGAAACCCTGAAACCAACCCATAACTTTGTTCAGACAACCCAACAGCATCTTTGTGATGATCAACAAGTTAAAGTAAAAATAACCGTAAAAGTTATAAATTCTGATAAAAAAATCTTTATCTTAGCCGAATAATTTTCACAAAGCCTAACTTATGAATATAACGTCTCGTTGTTTCGTGTATAGTTTATTTAGTGTAAATAGGAATCTAATTCTTATGGAATTTTTCCGCTTGTAAACCCGTAAAAATAAAAAAGTAAAGAGAATTTTTTTTAATTCCTTTACTCCCACTAACTCAACCTTAAAAAAAACTAACTCCATGCCCGATAAAAAACCCGATCATTTAGCCTTAGTAGTAGAAGGAGCTTGCGTAAGCTGCAACCGAGGAAGCCTTCCCGAATGTATTTTAAAAGTAAAGCATAAGGACGATGACAAGTACCTGGCCAACCAAAAGAAAATAGCCACCTGGCTGGAAGATGACCAAGACCATATGAATTTTGGATTGTGTAACCGAAGCAGTCCCCAGCCGGCCTGCACCCCTCAAATTTCATGGAAAGATTATTATCAAAACGCCGAATTCGGCAAACAAAAACCACTGACGGAAGCTTCCTACGGGGAGTGTAAGTATAAGGGGAAAATCACCATTAAAAACCACGGCCAAAAGGTCAAGCTATCGGCTAAAATTTTTAAAAAACACCTCAGGGAATCGTATGATATTTTTATGATAAGTCCGAAGGTTGCGGCTTCATTAGGAAATACCATTCCCTCGGTAAGCAAAATAGATTTGGTTTCTTCTAGCGTTCCCAAGCAAACAATCCCCTCCCACCGAGAAGTGTGCTTTGAAATAGGCGGAGCGGTTAAAACAATCACCCTTCAGGCTACGGTAAGGGAAAAAGACGATGCCAGTCTGGTCAATTGGGCCTACTACAAAGAAGATACTCAAAAAGACCGAATAAAAACTTATCTGGAATACGGAAGCACACACCAAGTAAACCTGGAAGAGTTACCTGAAGGCAAGACCACCATCTTCGGATACGGAAAGGTTCCCATAGGAGATTCTACCAAAATAATCATCCATCGCAAAGCAAACAAACTCGAGGAAATTGTTGTCAACGCAAAGCAGGTTTCCAAAGAGAAAATCGTGGAACTTCCCAAAAATACCCCCGCCTATTTTACCCCTCGCTATACCTTTCCCGATTCGCTAAAAACCAAGTTCTTTATATTGCAAGGCATGCGATGGCGCATCAAAGATTTGAACGGGACGATCTTATATACGAATGCTCCGGGATTTTCTGCCGATCATAAAAACAGCCCTTTGGGAGCGCAAATTCTCTCGGGAAGCCTGATGGCTTCTTTTCGCAACAGCGGCTCTTATGTTATAGAGTTGGAAGACCATAATTATGTTCCGATGGGAATGTTGCCTAATCGGCGCATGTTGACCGTAAAAATAAAAAACCGATCGGCAGAAAATATAGTAAACCTGGGAAGCGACAAGATACGAAAAGACGGCATTTTTCATCTGAAAGTCTCGAAAATCAAGTATAATTACGAAGGAATGATCGGATTAGGGAATCGGGTTTTTTGGATTGTTCAAAAAGACGGGGGGAAAGTCATACGGTTAGGACTTAAAGAAGAGTTAAAGATCAGTGTTGCAGCGCTTATCGAAGAATTCAAAAAACAAGGGCAGCCTGTAACCGACCTTTACGGGATTTATAAATTTCGAGCCTTCGGGGAAGATAAAGACTCGGCAGCTGTTTTGGGAAAAGGTCCGGATACGGCATGGATTGAAGTGGGCAAGAACCGTTTGGAAAGCATCAGCGGTCCTGAAAAAATACCCGTGGGAGCAGAAGCTGTCTATAAGATCCAACCCTTGATGCCTCTGCAAGCGGGAGAAACGCCGCAATGGACCCTTCCGCATTCTGTCGAGTTGAAATGGAGTCTGTCCTCCGACCGTCAACAAGCGGTTTTACGAATGGACAGGAAAGAAAAAGTTACTTTTTCGGCCCAACTGCAGGGAGAGGAAGTAAGTCGCCGTTCGGCAGAAAAAACCGTACAAGCGGAAGAGGTTTTTCTGGAAAGAGCCTTGTGGTGTTACAAAAACGGAACCAGAAGGACCGAGACGGGCTGGGAGGAAGAAAATTATTTCTACCTTAGTTTAAAAGGATTGGACAGCGTTGGAATCAAAGTAACGATTTGGGCAGAACATCCCAACTTTGAACCGTTGGAAACCTTCCGCCGACAAGAATGTTTGATAAAAGAACTGGATGCCGCCTTGGATGAAAAAGGAAGTTGTCAACTTTCCTTTATTGTGGACCGGGAAAGTAAAGAAAAGATACAAACCATCAATCCCGACCCTAAAGTACAGACCCAACTTTTTTTTACGGTGGAATTTACCTCAAAAGAACCGTTGGATCTTTCTCGCATATCCTTGATTCATACGGCAGACGGTCAAGAGGTGGAAACGGTGCATATAGACGGGAAAACGTTATATTTGGTATTGGATCGCAGAGAATATTTGAAAGTCCCTGCTCCTGCGCGCATTACTTCTTTGTGTTTTTCTAATGAGGCAGCGGATGATGTTCAGATAAAGACTACTGAGTACGGCATAAAGCATACGGTTTGGGTACATACCGTGGGTATGGCTAAGGAAAAACTGACGGTGATTGTGTATAAAAAATTGGGGGCGGATGATTGGGCGGATTCTTATAACGAAAAGCAAAAGTCCTTTATGGTGGCAACACAGGCAAAGAGATATGAGGCAGAAGTGGTGGGGACCGACGGCTTACTGTCGCTGGATTTTACCCCGGAGAGGGACTCGAACGTTCCGAGCCCTCAGGTGTTCTATATCGCCGTTTTTAAGGAGGAAAAGGATGCAAACGATGCAACGGTTTGGGTGGAATTGGAATCTCAGCTGAAGACGGTAAACAGGGATTCGTATGAAAAGGTTTTTAATGAGGAGTATTCGCAGGTGGGCATTGCCATGCCCACTTTGGAGGAAGGGCAAACTCCTACCGCGGAACAATTAAAAAAGGTGGAATCTGGTTTTTTCCATTTTTTTAATCCGCTCTATGTTTCTGATCTGGGAAATCTTGAAGATTTATCTTCTGTTTCTTTGGTTACTGTGGCCAGGGGGAAGAATTTGATGAAAAAACGTAATTGTTATTGTCATCGAGATTTTACCGAAGAAGAAATGGAACAATTGCTGATCCATATGAACGGGAATACGAAACTGTGGACCGACGGATTGATTAATGACAACAGCGTAAAAAGTTTAACTAGGGAATTAAACCAAATGTTTCGCAGATATGGTATTAATACTTGCATACAAAAAATTACTTTTTTGGCTCAAGTAAATGCAGAGACGGGATTTTTTAAATTATCGCAAGAAAAACCGAGTAAATATAAATCCAGTACTTCCTTTTATAAAGGGAGAGGATTGATTCAACTTACCGGTAATTTAAATAAGGATAAAACTGCTTACGATGATCCCGGACCTTATAAAAAATATGGAAAATATTTAGCAGACAATGGGTATCTGAAAAAAGAAGAGGAAGGAATATTTATCAACGATCCTGATTTGATATCCAAAGATCTACATTATGCCATAGACAGTGCCGGTTGGGAATGGGAGGTTTTTAAAAGGGTTTCAACATGGAAATATGATTCAAGAGATTCTAATCAAATAAAAGAAGTTAAAGCATGGAAAAGGGAGCGTTTTAGTAAAGGATTAGATCAAAGTTTAAACCGATTGGCTTTGGTTATGGAAGAAAGCGGAGAAGAGGAAAATTATTTTTGGCTGCAGTCTAAAATACTTAACGGATATTCGCCCGGTCATAAAGATAAACCTGATCCGCATGGTTGGGAAAAACGCAAAGAAGGGCTTAGAAAGTTAAAAACGTGGTTTAAATACGATAAGGCTGTTTGTAGAGGAGAGAAAGAGTTGGAGTTTATAAACACTAAAGGGAGAGCGCCGTGGATGGAACTTGCAGAAAATATAGCTAAAGAAATGAAAGGTTGTAAAGAAGGTAAAGAGCCCATGTACTCAAATGCTAAAAAGTATTTACAATATTGTGGACTTAAGACTAAACCCACAGATGGGGAAAAGGGTCCTTGGTGTGCCGCCTTTATGAATTGGGTAATAGGACAGACTATAAATCCTAAGACAAATATGCCATATAACCATGCAAAATCAGCAGCCTCTTTAGCTCCTACAAAAGATGCAACAAAAAATAATTATAAGCAAATATCTGAACCTATTTATGGTTGTTTGGTTGTATACAAACATTCCAATGGCTCTAATGGGCATACGGGATTTTTAATGGGCAAAACGAAAGATGGAAGATATATTTTATTAGGTGGAAATCAAGATGATACAATACGTTTTGATGCTTATGGAGAATATACAAGCAAAAGTAAAATAAAAAAATTATATGGATTTTATGTTCCTAAAGACTATGAGATAAAAGATCAAGATAAATTAACGGATAACGATATATATGAAAGTGCAGACGCATTAAATATAAAATTTGGAATTATAGCAGAACCATCAACAGGAAAAACAAATTAATTATAACTTATGAAAAAACAGATAATAAATATACTATTTCTACTGGGAAATATTTTAACTATTTCTTGTCAGGAAACCCCGAAAAACGAAACCGTACAAAAAAACAAAAAAGAAATTCAATCTATTGATACCCTTACTTTAAAAAAATCGGATACTATGTTGAATATAGAAGAAATTAAAAAGCATATAGAATTACAAAAAAGATTAGAAACAGCTGAGTTAGAGTTTGATGACCCTTATGAATATACCGAAAAAGACTTAGAATTAGCCTTAAAAGTTATACATATAGGATTACTGAACAATGGTTTTAAAGATATAACAGATAATGATTTCAAATTAAAGATGCAAAAAATATTTAATTATGAAAGGAAATATAGTGATAAATGTGCTTATAATTGGTATTATTTAAATGATAATAATTATAATTATATATTATATGGATTATCATATAAATTGGATAATGAAATACTAACAGCTGAACGACTTAAATTTGGATCTTTTATAGAAATAGGAAACTATTTTTTTAGCAAAGATTATCATTTTGTGACAATTATACCGTATCTAAAAGATTTAATCCAAATTAATCCCGATAATTCGTATAAAATAAAATTACCACAAGAATTAATCTCCCGAAACAAATACTTATTTACTGACGATAAAAGCCAGTTTCCATGGCTGGTTACGCAAGATGAGTTCTTTATGCGTAGTTTGGTAACAGACTTTGGATATACGGAAGATAAAAAACTATTGAAGTGGGCACTAGAAAATACCCATCTTCCACTCTTTTATACCTATGCTAAAGACAATGATTTGGAGGAATTGGGGAAATTATTATGGACTAAAGATTGTAATGGAGAAATACGAGTTCATCAAAATACCTTAGATCTTCTAAAAGAAATGTCAACACCGGATGAAAATTTATATATTATGTATGTAGCTGAATATCTTACAAATTTAGAACACCTAAATGCTAACAAAGAATTAAGTGATGCACAAAAAGCCAAAATAGCAGCTCATTTGATGTATTGGGGAGAACAATATAAATACGATAAACACTATGATTATAATCAAATGTTTATGGGGCATTTTTGGCATTATAAGGATGATGGAACTTATGAAAAGGAATTTAAAAAGAACAATTATTACGGTTTATCCAAATTTAAAGAGTGGTATGAAGCAGCAAAAAAAGAAGAAAATCTATTTTTAGATGATGAGTCTATACCCGATTCCCCACAACCATTAGATTATGAATTTAAAGCGAGACCAATAAAATAATAATCCCTTTTTAAATAAACTTTAAAATAAAGACAACTTTAACTAAGACACTTGTGCTCGAAAAGCACATTTTTTTGCACAATCTCGGGAAGAATCAGGCTTAGATTTAAAAGGAGCCTTAGAAGGTGAAAGTTTAAATTATGCTGCGCAAGATTTACCCAAACATTTTAAAGCTTTTCGGGCCAATCCGGCCTTGAATGAAAAAAGCCCTCCTAATGAATTAGCCTATCAATATGGAAGGACGGCTCAGCACCCGGCCAATCAAAGAAAAATAGCAGAAATAGCTTACGGCAATCGTAAGGAATTAGGAAATAAAGGAGGAGAAGACGGCTGGAGATTTAAAGGTCGGGGATTGCTTCAGATAACCGGAAGAGAAAATTACGGTAAAATTCAAAAGCAAATAGATCAACAAGCGCCCGATAGTGGTTTTAATGTATTTACCTCCGCAATTAATGAAAAAGGCTATACCCCGTATCAGGCAGCCCTAACGGGAATGGCCGACTGGTATAAAGATAAAATGTATTTGCAGGCAGATGAAACTGGGAATCTTTCCGATGATAAGGTAGTGGATCTGATAATAAATATATTAAATAATAATACAGACTCACGTCCTAAAAGAAAAGTATGGTACAGAGGAGGAAAAGAAGGGAAATTATCCGTAGCCGTTGAAAACTCAACTAAAGTCCTATTTAAGGTAGCAGAATGTGAAAGGGTAGACAAGCCGTTAGACTATATTGATGGCGATTTAAAGATACAACAGGGAATAGACTGGTTATTAACCAAAGCCATAAGCCAGGAAGAAGCAAAAGCAGGAAAACCGTATAAAGTAAGATATGCCAACGATCAAAACCGAGTAGAAGAATCGGGAGAAAATACGATGGATTGTTCGGAATTAGTGTGCCGATATTTACAAAAAATAGAATGGAGTAAAAAGGTAATGGCAGGAAATACAAGGATACTGCACGACTTTGGGGAAACCTATTCGGAATATTTACTGAAACATGATGATATAAATTACAAACCTCAAAAGGGAGATATATTTATATGGAAAAATAAAAGCGGAGGAATGGGTCATACCGGAGTAATTATCGATTACGAAGAAAAAAAGATAAAAAAGAAAAATGAAGAAGGAAAAGATGTTGAAGAAACCCTGGAAATAGTTACCACCATTGAGGCGATCAGTTCTTCTAAAACACCCTATGGGATGGATAAAACTTTAGATATGAAGGGAGTTATTAAACTCAAATGGTTAAGAAATTCTTACCATTTAATCGGTCATCCTCTAAAAAATGGTAAAGGGCATGAGGTCTCACCTTGCCGTTTTTATACTCCTAAAGTTCATTTTAGTAAGGCAGATAAAAAAATACGGTGGAAAGATCAAGGGTACACCTTTGAAATAAATAAAAAATAATAAAAAAATAAAGAATTATGAGAAAGATATTAATCTCATGTATACAAGTATTGGTTTTATTTTCTTGTCAAGGCCAAGAAAATAAAACGGCAATACAACTTAATAATGAAAATAAAGAAGCAACAACAAAACCTATTGAAAAATCGACAGAAAATAAGCCCGTTATGAATAATGATATAGATTTAAAAAAAATAGCCGAGCATATTGAACTACAAAAACGGGTTTTTGTCATGGATCATATTCCGGATAATGAGTATGTTGCCACCCGGGAAGATTTAGACTTACAACAACCCTTAATTGAAAAAACGCTGTTTAACAGCGGATATAAATTTCCGGAGTATGTCGAATTCAGAGAACGTGTAAAATATCTTTTTGGAGTAGACTTGGATAAAAGTACAGAAACAATAATTACTTTATATGGTGATGAACCTCTTTATTATAAAGATAAAAATTTTACAGATAAAGAAATAAAATATATACTTTCCCAAACAACGAATCTAACCTTTGATAAGTATAAATATTCTTTTGCCAGGTTTGGCAGGAATTTATTTATAGACAAGGAAAGAAAAATAATAACCCCCATGGTTTTTTTGGAGGATTTAATAAAAATAAATAGTATCGATAAAAAGGAGTATTCGGTTAAACAAAATTTATCGATAGTAAGTTTAAATAAATATTTAATGTATGGAGATAAAGCCGGTTTGATATATTTACTTTCAAGGGAAAAAGAAATGGCCCATGACTTATTATTAAAGTTTAATTATGATAAGGAAGATAAAATTAATAAAAGTGTTATGGATAGCTTGTATTCTAAAAATAAAAAATTCAATACTACCTATGAATTTGGTGACAATTTAGTTGATTTAATTTTAATATCGAACTACCAAACGGATAATAAATTATATATCAGAGAAGGAATATTAAAAACGATAGAACATATAACTAATGAAAATGAAGGCACTTATGCAATAAGTTTAATTGACAGCACATTGGATTTATTAAGAGAATTAGATAAAAGTGATTTAACTAAAGCGCAAAAAGGATATAGTTATAAAATAATAGGGTATTTAGCCAATACCTGTGATCCGCTATTTAGGAAATATCATTTATCAAAAACAGTAAAATGGCGCAGGGGAAATATCTTAGGTGCATATCACGCCTCATTAGGAGAAGATTTGGAGCCTTGGTATGATTTAAAAAACACCTTTATAGAAAACAATTACTATAATTTACCCCATTTAGAAGAAATGGTAGCTTATGCGGAAGAATTTACTGATAAGGAGACTCCGGAATAATTCAAGCAAGGTACACGTAAAGGCTCAGATATAATATAAATACTTGCATACAAAAGATTACTTTTTTGGCTCAAGTAAATGCAGAGACAGGATTTTTTAAATTATCGCAAGAAAAACCGAGTAAATATAAATCCGGTACTTCCTTTTATAAAGGGAGAGGATTGATTCAACTTACCGGTAATTTAAATAAGGATGGAACCGCTTATAGTGTTCCCGGACCTTATGAAAAGTATGGAAAATATTTAGCAGACAATGGTTATCTGAAAAAAGAAGAGGAAGGAATATTTATCAGCGATCCTGATTTGATATCCAAAGATCTACATTATGCCATAGACAGTGCCGGTTGGGAATGGTGTATTGAAAAAAAGGCACTTTCATATATAAGAGATTATGGTGATAAAGAAAAAAATGAGTACGCTAAATGGAAACGAGATACATTTCCAAAAGGAGTGGGAAAATCATTAAATGATATTGCATTAGCCTATGAAGAAACTATAGAGGAAGAAAAATACTTTTGGTTTCAATCTAAGATATTAAATGGGTATCCGCTTACACATAAAGATAAACCCGATCCGCATGGTTGGGAAAAGCGTAAAGAAGGACTTAGAAAGTTAAAAACATGGTTTAAATACGATAAGGCTGTTTGTAGAGGAGAGAAAGAAATCAACTATAATAAAATATTAGATAATCCAATGCTTAATTATGTAAAAGTAGCTGGAAGCTTTATAGGAATAGAAGAAGGTAATAATTCAATAATAGCAAACTTTTTTACTGAAATAGGACATAAGGGATATACAGATAAAACTGCCTGGTGTGCAGCTTTTGTTAATTATTGCTTGAAAATAGGTAATCCAGAAATACCAAGAAAAGATGCTTTAAATGCTGTTTCTTTTTCATATTCTGGTTATGAGGAAGTAGATATACCATTTTATGGATCTTTTATGGTTTGGGCTAAAAATGGAACCTTTTATAAAGTTGGAAGCCAAGGTCACGTTGCTATAGTAGTAGGTAAAGTAGAAAATGCTTACGCACAATTAGGAGGAAATCAGGCAAAACCAGGAAAACAAGAAGGAACTACTGTGAATGTAGTTTTAAGACAAAGAGATCCAAAAGTAAAATATTTCCATCCAAAACAAGTTCCAAAAATAGAATTGGGAGAACCATTATTTACTCCAGCAACTAAAACAGCTGGTAAAGAATCATTGAATTCAACAAGATAATTAAAAAGTAAAATTATGAGAAAAATAACAAACTATTTGTTTAGTCTAATTTTAAGCATACAAGGATGTTCACAAAATAAGCAAAGTCAAACAAATATTAATATAGAAAATGATAATATGGTAAAAGAAACGTTAATATCTCAATTAAAGGATGGTGATAGTACCCCATTAGGTGATGAATATGAATCCCACAATTATTCTCAAAAAGATTTAGATGCCACAATTAATATAATAAATAAAATTTTAGTATCTCAAGGCTATACATTTCCAACACAACTTGAATTTAACCATAAAATTAAATTAATATTAAATAGGATAATAGATAACAAGTCAGATAAAAAATATTTATATGTAGATTTATATGATAAATGTAATAGAGATGAAGTTTATAGTAGAAATCCTATTTACAATGGTATTTTTATAGTAAAAAATAATTATTTCATTACTAGTCTATATGCAATACCAGAACTTATAGATTATCAAAAAGAATATCCTGAAACAAAATCAATTGAAGATAAAAAAATTATAAAATCAGATTCATATTGGACCAAGGAATTAGAAATTCCTCATTGGAAAGATATAAAAAATTTATCCCAACGAAGGTATTTTAATAAACAGCGTTTAATTTCTCGTAACAAATACATCCTTACTGACGATAAAAGCCAATTTCCATGGTTGGTTACGCATGATAAATCTTTTATGCGTAGTTTGGTAACAGACTTTGGTTATACCGAGGATAAAAGACTATTGAAATGGGTGATTGAAAATACGGATTTACCACTATTTTCAAAGTTTGCCGAAACAAAACATTTGAAAGAATTGGGAAAATTATTATGGACTAAAGATTGTAATGGAGAAATACGAGTTCATCAAAATACCTTAGATCTTCTAAAAGAAATGTCTACTCCAAATGAAAATTTATATATTATGTATGTGGCTGAATATCTCACAAATATAGAACACCTAAATGCTAACAAAGAATTAAATGATGCACAAATAGCAAAAATAGCAGCCTATCTATTAACTTGGGGAGAACAATATAAATACGATAAACATTACGATTATAATCAAATGTTTATGGGGTATTTTTGGAATTTTATGGATGATGGAACTTATGATAAGGAATTTAAAAAGAATAATTATTATGGTTTACCCAAATTTAAAGAGTGGTATGAAGCAGCGAAAAAAGAAGAAAATATATTTGAAGGTTATGAAAATTATTTAAATGATGAACCACAACCATTAGATTATGAATTTAAAGCGAGACCAATAAAATAATTATTTTTTAAATAAAATTTAAAATAAAGACAACTTTAACTAAGACACTTGTGCTCGAAAAGCACATTTTTTTGCACAATCTCGGGAAGAATCGGGCTTAGATTTAAAAGGAGCCCTAGAAGGAGAAAGTTTAAATTATGCTGCGCAAGATTTACCCAAACATTTCATTAACTTCAGCAGCACAGGAAAATTAGAGGGGCCTCCTAATGAATTAGCCTATCAATATGGAAGGACGGCTCAGCACCCGGCCAATCAAAGAAAAATAGCAGAAATAGCTTACGGCAATCGTAAGGAATTAGGAAATAAAGGAGGAGAAGACGGTTGGAGATTTAAAGGTCGGGGATTGCTTCAGATAACCGGAAGAGAAAATTACGGTAAAATTCAAGAGCAAATAGATCAACAAGCGCCCGAAAGTGGTTTTAATGTATTTACCTCGGCAATTAATGAAAAAGGCTATACCCCGTATCAAGCTGCCCTAACCGGAATGGCCGACTGGTATAAAGATAAAATGTATTTGGAAGCAGATAAGACCGGTCAATCCTCCGATGATGCGGTAGTGGATATGATAATAAATATATTAAATAATAATACAAACTCACGCCCTAAAAGAAAAGTATGGTACAGAGGAGGAAAAGAAGGGAAATTATCCGTAGCCGTTGAAAACTCAACCAAGGTCCTATTTAAAGTAGCAGAATGTGAAAAGGTAGACAAGCCGTTAGACTATATTGATGGCGATTTAAAGATACAACAGGGAATAGACTGGTTATTAACCAAAGCCATAAGCCAGGAAGAAGCAGACGCAGGAAAATCGTATAAAGTAAGATATGCCAACGATCAAAACCGAGTAGAAGAATCGGGAGAAAATACGATGGATTGTTCGGAATTAGTGTGCCGATATTTACAAAAAATAGAATGGAGTAAAAAGGTAATGGCAGGAAATACAAGGATACTGCACGACTTTGGGGAAACCTATTCGGAATATTTACTGAAACATGATGATATAAATTACAAACCTCAAAAAGGAGATATATTTATATGGAAAAATAAAAGCGGAGGAATGGGCCATACCGGAGTAATTATCGATTATGAAGAAAAAAAGATAAAAAAGAAAAATGAAGAAGGAAAAGAAGTTGAAGAAACCCTGGAAATAGTCACCACCATTGAAGCAATCAGTTCTTCTGAAACTCCTTATGGGATGAGTTCGAAATTATTTATGAAAGGGGTTATTAAACTCAAATGGTTAAGAAATTCTTACCATTTAATCGGTCATCCTCTAAAAAATGGTAAAGGGCATGAGGTCTCACCTTGCCGTTTTTATACTCCTAAAGTTCATTTTAGTAAGGCAGATAAAAAAATACGGTGGAAAGATCAAGGGTACACCTTTGAAATAAATAAAAAATAATAAAAAAATAAAGAATTATGAGAAAGATATTGGTCTCATGTATACAAGTATTGGTTTTATTTTCTTGTCAAGGCCAAGAAAATAAAACGGCAATACAAATTAATAATGAAAATAAAGAAACAACAACAAAACCTATTGAAAAACCGACAGAAAATAAGCCCGTTATGAATAATGAAATAGATTTAAAAAAAATAGCCGAGCATATTGAACTACAAAAACGGGTTTTTGTCATGGATCATATTCCGGATAATGAGTATGTTGCCACCCGGGAAGATTTAGACTTGCAACAACCCTTAATTGAAAAAATGCTGTTAAACAGCGGATATAAATTTCCGGAGTATGCCGAATTCAAAGAACGTGTAAAATATCTTTTTGGAATCGATCTGGATAAAAGTAAAGAAACGATAGTTACCTTATATCCACTTCGTTTTGCCAATCATAGGGGGGTAGCTTATACGGATGAGGAGATAAAAGGTAATGTCAGTAAAACCATGACTTTTGATCAGTATAAATACACGTTTGCATACTATGAATGGAACTTATTTATTGATAAAGAAAGAAAAATAATAACCCCCATGGTTTTTTTGGAGGATTTAATAAAAATAAATAGTATCGATAAAAAAGAGTATGCGATTAAACAAAACTTGAAAGTAATAACCTTAAATAAATACTTAATGTATGGAGATAAAGCCGGTTTGATATATTTACTTTCAAGGGAAAAAGAATTGGCCCATGACTTATTATTAAATTTCAATTATGATAAGGAAGATAAAATTAATAAAAGTGTTTTAGATAGTTTGTATAATCGATGTAATCCAAGAAGTTATGAGTTTGGGCAAGAGGTTAGAAGTTTAATTTTTGTAGATAATTTTAAAACGGATGATAAATTATATATCAGAGAAGGAATATTAAAAACGATAGAACATATAACTAATGAGAATGAAGGCACCTATGCGATAGAATTAATTGACAGCACATTATATCTATTAAGAGAATTAGATAAAAGTGATTTAACAAAAGCGCAAAAAGGATATAGTTATAAAAAAATAGGGTATTTAGCCAATACCTGTGATCCGCTATTTAGGAAATATCATTTATCAAGAACTGTAAGGTGGGGAAACGGAAATATCTTAGGTGCATATCACGCCTCATTAATAGATGATTTGGAACCTTGGTATGATTTAAAAAACACCTTTATAGAAAACAACTACTATAATTTACCCCATTTAGAAGAAATGGTAGAATATGCAGAAGAATTTACTGATAAGGAGACTCCGGAATAATTTAAGCAAGGTACACGTAAAGGTTCAGATATAATATAAATATTGGTATTCAAAAAGATTACTTTTTTGGCTCAAGTAAATGCAGAGACGGGATTTTTTAAATTATCGCAAGAAAAACAGAGTAAATATAAATCCGGTACTTCCTTTTATAAAGGGAGAGGATTGATACAACTTACCGGTAATTTAAATAAGGATGGAACTGCTTACGATGATCCCGGACCTTATGAAGATTATGGAAAATATTTAGCAGACCATGGTTATCTGGAAAAAGGAAAGGAAGGAATATTTATCACCAATCCTGATTTGATATCCAAAGATCTACATTATGCCATAGACATTGCCGGTTGGGAATGGGAGGTTTTTAAAAGGGTTTCAAAATGGGAAGATAAAGACTATGATTCGGCTAAAATAAGAGAAGTTAAGGCATGGAAAAGGGAGCGTTTTAGTAAAGGATTAGATCAAAGTTTAAACCGATTGGCTTTGGTTATGGAAGAAAGCGGAGAAGAGGAAAATTATTTTTGGTTGCAGTCTAAAATACTTAACGGTTATTCGCCAGGTCATAAAGATAAACCCGATCCGCATGGTTGGGAAAAACGCAAAGAAGGACTTAGAAAGTTAAAAACATGGTTTAAGTACGATAAGGCTGTTTGCAAAGGAGAGAAAGAGTTGGAATTTATAAGCGCCAAAGGCAGGGCGCCATGGATGGAAACCGCTATTCAAGAGATAATTAACTACGGCGGTAAACATGAGGAAAAAATTGATAAAAGAATAAGAGAATATCACAAAGCAGGAGGAACTTCAGGTAGTGATAGTGGAGTACCTTGGTGTGCCTCATTTGTATCCTGGTGCTTGGAGAATTCAACGCCTAAATTTAAATCACCTCATTCTGCCAGTTCGAGTATGTTTTTCAATCACAACACATTAGAACCTTGTGAGGCGTTCTTTGGTGCCATAGCCGTATTTTCAGATTGTTATTCAAATGGAAAAATGAAAGGATCAGGACATATAACCTTAGTATATGGAAGATTATTAGATAAAAACACCTATATTGGTTTAGGGGGAAATCAAGGAAACATGATAACCCTTTCACCTAATTATAAATTTGATGGTAGCACATTCTATTCTTATACCGAAAAAGGAGTAAAAATATATAAAAAACTTAGAGGTTTTTTTAAGCCTAAAGGATACGTTATTAAAGAAGAAGATAAATTGAATAAAAATGATGAATATGCCACTATCAATGAAGCAAATAAAAAATTAAACCAAAAAACTCAAGATACCAGTAAAGGAGAAAGTTCAAGATAAAAAATATATGAAAACCAAATTATTGTTAATAAACACAATCACCCTTTTTGCAATAATGAATTGTCAAGAAAAAAAAGAAGTGAGTCTGACAAACAAAAATATAGAGGAAAAAAAAATGGAAACATCTAAAATAAAAGACGTACTGATAAAACAAATTAAAGAAGGTGCTAGTCCAGAATATTGGGGGGAAACATATGGAAAGGAAGATTTAGATGCTTTAGTACAAATTGAAGACACTATTTTAAAAAACAATGGATATAAAACCCCTGAAATAGATGTTTTTAATCAAAAAATAAAAAAGATTTTTGGAAGGATAATCGACAATCAATCAGAAAATTCATATTTAAAAATAGACAGATATTATAAATGCAATAAGGATTTAGAATATTATCCAACCTATATGGGGTTTAATTATATATATGTAGCAAAAAAATATAATTTTATTACACAGTTTGAACCTCTTCCAGTAGTATTAGATTATCAGAAAATATATCCTGAAGTATTAAAATATGAAGAAAATTCATATATGATTGATACTGCCGATGGTGAAATAGAGGTATTGATGTGGAAAGATGTAAATAATTTATTGCAAAAAAGAAATTTCAATAAACAGCGTTTAATCTCCCGAAACAAATACTTATTTACTGACGATAAAAGCCAGTTTCCATGGTTGGTTACGCAAGATGAATTTTTTATGCGCAGTTTAGTAACAGACTTTGGTTATACGGAAGATAAAAAACTATTACAATGGGCACTAGAAAATACCCATCTTCCATTTTTTTATACTTATGCTAAAGACGATGATTTGGAGGAGTTGGGAAAATTATTATGGACTAAAGATTGTAATGGAGAAATACGAGTTCATCAAAATACCTTAGATATTCTAAAAGAAATGTCTACACCGGATGAAAATTTATATATTATGTATGTAGCTGAATATCTTACAAATTTAGAACACCTAAATGCTAACAAAGAATTAAGTGATGCGCAAAAAGCAAAAATAGCTGCTCATTTGATGTATTGGGGAGAGCAATATAAATACGATAAATACTATGATTATAATCAAATGTTTATGGGGCATTTTTGGCATTATATGGATGATGGCACATATGATAAGGAATTTAAAAAGAATAATTATTACGGTTTACCCAAATTTAAAGAATGGTATGAAGCAGCAAAAAAAGAAAAAGATTTATTTTTAGATGATCAGACTATACCCGATTCACCACAACCTTTAGATTATGAATTTAAAGCAGAACCAATAAAATAATAATCCCTTTTTAAATAAAATTTAAAATAAAGATAAATTTAACTTAGACACTTGTGCTCGAAAAGCACATTTTTTTGCACAATCTCGAGAAGAATCAGGCTTAGATTTGAAAGGAGCCTTAGAAGGTGAAAGTTTATATATCGTGCATTTATAATTCCAGTAAATCTAAGTATAAAGAAAGAGGTTTCCATCAGTTAATAGGAAAACAAGATGATATCGGATTATATAATGAACCCGGACCTTATGAAAAATATGCGGAATTTGTAGGAAATAAAAAAATAGTAGAACAACCGGATATAGTTTGTACCCAAATTCACTATGCTATAGATAGCGCAGGGTGGTTTTGGACTAATAAAGAAAGCGGAAAAACTGTACCTAATTGGTCTTCATCGTCCCAAAAAGAATATGTAAAATTCCGTGCAGAGCATTTTTCAAAAGCATTAGGTAAACCTTTAAATGAAGTATCTCATTTAGTGGAAGAAGATGAAAAATATTATTGGCTTCAAGCTAAGTTACTTAATGGATATCCAAAAGGACAAAAACTTGAAACAAATCCTATAGGATGGAACATTCGGGAAAAAGCATTTAAAATACTCAAAAATGAGGTTTTTGAGTTTGATAAACTTTGCAAAGGAGATAAAGAACTAGAATTTAGTATAAAAGTAAGAGCCCCGTGGATGGATACAGTCGTTAATGAAGCAAAAGTTTATGGAGGAAAGAAACAATCATTAATTCAAGAAAGAGTATCATTATATCACAGAAAAGGAGCTAACTACAATGGTGTCAAAGACGCATGGTGTTCATCTTTTGCCTGTTGGTGTCTAGAAAACACCACACCACCATTTCAAACACCACATTCAGCAGCCTCCTCAACATTTATTAATCACAAGACTGTAGAAAGATGTGAAGCTTTCTTTGGTGCAATCGCTACTTTTTCAGATTGTGATAAAAATGGCAATATAGAAAGTACAGGGCATGTTACTTTTGTTTATGGAAAATTGCCAGGCTCTAAAATATATGCTGTATTAGGAGGAAATCAAAATAATATGATAAAAGTATCAATTTACGATTGTAGTGGTAATGTATTTTATAGCCATTATAGTGTAAAAAGAAAAAAACATGTATATAAAAAATTTAGAGGTTTCTTTAAACCAAAAAATTATGTTATTAAGTCTGAAGAACTATTAACAGATTCAGATAATTATAATACGGTTGATGATGCAAATAAAAAAATCGGATTAGGTTTAATTAAAACTTCAACTGGTGAAAAAGATGATTAAAAAAATTAAAATGAAATACAAAATATTGTTTATCGGTTTATTTTTCTCTTCCTTATCATTATATAATTGTCAAGATAAAGAAAATAAATCATTTTTTGAAAAAAAGCAAATTAATATGAATATAGAAAATATATTTCCAATATTGGTAAAACAAATTGAAGCTGGAAATGATCAAAAATATAGTTGTTATAGCGAATATGGTAAAGAAGATTTAGACGCTTTAATATCTATTGAAGATACCTTATTAAAAAACAATGGGTATAAAATTCCTAAAAAAGAGATTTTTAATGATAAAATAAAAAATATTTTTGGAAGAATTATCGATAATAATTCTGAAAATCAATATTTAAAAATTGATACAAATGAAGAATTAATATGTAATAAAGAGTTAAAGTTTTACCCCTATTCAGTAGATGCACAATATCTATATGTTGATAAAAAACATTATTTTATTACTTATTTTTACGCTCTACCTCAAATTTTAGATTATATTAAGTTATATCCTGATATTAAAATATATGAGGAAGAAGATATAATAATAAAAGATGAAATTGAAAAAGTTCAGGTAAAAGCTTCTCAGTGGAAAGATGATAATGATTTACATAAAAATAGAAATTTTAATAAGCAATTATTAATTTCTAGAAACAAATATTTATTTAATGATGATAAAAGCCATTTTCCATGGCTGGTTACCCATGATGAATATTTTATGGAATCTTTAGTAACCGTTTTCGGCTATACAGAGGATAAAAGATTACTAGAATGGGCTTTTAAAAAACAAGGCTTTAAATATGTGAAATATCCATCAGATAAAATCTTGGAAAATTTCGGGAAATTTTTATGGACAAAACAATGTAATGGTGAAATTAAAATTCATGATACAACATTAAACCTAATAAAAGAATTATTAGTACCTTCTTCCCAATCAGGAAATGAAGTTAATATATTGTATTTAGCAGAATATATAAATTATTTGTCTAATGAAGATAAAGATATTCCTCTTGATTTTTCGCAAAAAGCAAAACTAATAGCCACATTATTAGCCTTTGGAGAACAATATAAGTATAACAAAGAATATGGTTATAATCAAATGTTTTTAGGTAAGTTCATACATTATCAAGATATCGAAAAAAAATATAAAAAAGAATTTGAGAAAAACAATTACTACAACATACCTAATCTAAAAAAATGGTTTTTAGAAGCAGAGCAGGAAAAAGATATGTTTGAAAATGATCAAACCTTATCAGATGATCCTCAACCTATGGATTATCTATACAAAGCTACATATAAGAAAGGGCCTTTTTCAAAATAGTTTAAAAAATTTAATATTCTCCAGTATAAATTAAAGGATGAATATAAAATTTAAAAGAAAAAAGGTTGTTATTGTCATCGAGATTTTACCGAAGAAGAAATGGAACAATTGCTGATCCATATGAACGGGAATACGAAACTGTGGACCGATGGATTGATTAATGACAACAGCGTGAAAAGCTTGACTAGGGAATTAAACCAAATGTTTCGCAGGTATGGAATTAATTCTTGCATACAAAAGATAACTTTCTTGGCTCAAGTAAATGCAGAGACGGGATTTTTTAAATTATCGCAAGAAAAACCGAGTAAATATAAATCCGGTACTTCCTTTTATAAAGGGAGAGGATTGATACAACTTACAGGTGATTTATACGAGAAAGAAGAAACCTCTAATTGGTTTAGAAAAGCTTAATTGAAAAAAAATTCATAACTAAATGAAAAATTAGTAACATTAAATTCTTACTATGAAATAATTTATAATCAATAAAATTTGAAAACAATTCACAACAAGCTTCTGATTACTATCAAAAAATAAAATTTATATTATATTAATATAGTATCAGAATATAAGAATCATTATCTTAAATTTATTTATAATTTATACCTTCAGTATCCTTACATTATTAGTATAATTGAAAAAAAGGCGTGAATAAGTAGTTAAATAAATTTGAAAACAATTCACAGCTGCTCAGGCAATGCATTAATTTTTATATACTATACAAGTATATTATTATAACTGAAAAGTATTAAAAATATTATATAAAATTAATACGATATTATAACCGTATTTCCAACCAATTGCGTAGGATAAATTTTAGGTGCTCGGTCAGCTATTTCTAACGGTTGACCGGAGGTTAGAGACCATTTTGCTCCATCTTCAGGACAATAGATATAAAAATCGTCCTTTACTTCCAATTGGGTATTAGGACCAGGGCAAATATGCGGTGCATTTCTGTCGTATGCTAAAAACTTATTAGCATCTATTCTAACCAATATTAAGCCCTTAGTACCTGTTAAAGGACCCGCTTCAATATAAGCATAACCATTAATACCGGATAATTTTTGGAACTGAGGTAAATTAAGATCGGCTGAATAACTTATAGAAGAATTAGGAAAACAACTAATTGTTTTATTTCCATTTTCGCATTGGATGAAGAAGAATAACTGTGAAATTAATAATATATAAAGAATTAATTTTTTAATCATAATAAATTTGCTAAATTTGCATACGGATAATCCGACCGTGAAGAGTCGGGTTATTTTTTTTATGTTTATAAATTACAACGCAAAATTACAAAAAATAGTATCATGAATTATGTAACGAAAGAAGGTCTAGATAAATTACGTAAGGAACTTGATCAATTGGAACAAGTTGAAAGACCTAAAATCACACAGCAAATTGCTGAAGCTAGGGATAAGGGTGATTTATCTGAAAATGCGGAATACGATGCGGCTAAAGAAGCACAAGGTCTGCTTGAAATGCGTATAGCTAAGCTTAAAGATATAATTTCTAATTCTAAAATAATAGATCAATCGCAAGTTGATACTTCTAAAGTAGCTATATTATGTTCTGTTAAAATAAAGAATACTGCCAATGGACAGGAGATGAAGTATACCTTGGTTCCGGATACGGAAACCGATTTAAAAACCGGAAAAATATCTGTTAATACACCCATTGCTAAAGGACTTTTAGGAAAGGAAGTTGGAGAAACTGCCGAAATAAATTTACCGAACGGTAATCGAATTAATTTTGAGATTTTAGAAATTTCATTAGATTAATAAGCTAAATTTACAACCTATGGCAAGTATATTTTCAAAAATCGTAGCAGGAGAAATTCCCTGTTATAAAGTTGCAGAAAGCGAAAAACACCTTGCTTTTTTAGATGCATTTCCGGTAGTTATAGGACATGTCTTAGTAATTCCTAAAAAAGAAACCGATAAACTGTTTGATTTGCCCAAAGAAGAATATGATGAATTAATGGATTTTACCTATAGGGTTGCTCAGGCAGTAGGGAAAGCTATTCCATGTTTACGGGTAGGAATGTCTGTACAAGGATTGGAAGTTCCCCATGTTCATGTTCATCTGATCCCATTAAACGCTATCGGAGATATGAATTTTGGTAACAAATTGACACTGAGTTCGGAAGAATTTACTGAAATTGCTGACAAAATAAAGTCTTATCTATAGGGACTCTTGTTTGGTATAGTTTTAGTGAGAAAATTAAGTAAAAAATTTTAGAAAAAGATTAATAAAAATGGATTTAGGAAAAGAGTTCCATAAATATGCAGTAAAACACCAGGGAATTAATAGTCTGGCGGTAGATCAATACGTAAATTCAATGACTCCATATATTACTGAAGAACGAAAATTAAATGTAGCACAAATGGATGTGTTCTCTCGGTTGATGATGGATAGAATTATATTCCTGGGAACTGGTATAGACGATCAAATAGCCAATATTGTAACTGCTCAATTATTGTTCTTGGAAAGTACAGATGCCAATAAAGATATTCAAATATATATTAATTCTCCCGGAGGAGGAGTGTATGCCGGACTAGGTATATACGATACCATGCAAATTATTAAGCCCGATGTGGCTACTATTTGTACCGGTATGGCTGCTTCTATGGGAGCCGTATTATTGACTGCCGGTGCTGCCGGAAAAAGATCAGCATTAAAACATTCTCGAATTATGATTCATCAGCCATTGGGAGGAGCTCAAGGGCAAGCCTCCGATATGGAAATTACATTAAAGGAGATCTTGAAGCTGAAAAAAGAATTATATGAAATTTTGGCAGAGCATTCCGGTCAACCTTTTGAAAAAATTGAGAAGGATTCAGATAGGGACTATTGGATGATTGCTTCAGAAGCTAAAGAATATGGACTTATTGATGAAGTTCTTGAAAAACGGTAAAGCTTTGTTTTGTTGAGAACCACATACATATAATATAATATTTATACTAAGACTTTCGTTTGTTCGATATCTACAAACGAAAGTTTTTTGTTTTTTTAAATAACGTTCAATGAGTAATAAATTACTTTTTTTGTTTGCATTTTTATTTAGTTTATCTTATAATGCACAAATCAAAATTACGGGGGTAATTATAAATCAGGACACCCAGCGTCCTATTGAAGGAGCAAAAATATCTTTTCCTGAAGCTCCCGAAATTTCAACCCTTTCAAATAATATTGGATATTTTTCACTCGAATCTAAAAATAACTTTGATTCTATCGTTGTTCAGATTGTAAATTATAAGAAAAAGTCATTTCCTGTCAATAAAAAACAAAACTTAAATTTAATTATTAAATTCTCTGAAAAAGATAAGATTGGTACATCCTCAATTCCTCCATCAATTATCAATCAAACTAAAATTGATACGGATAGTATATCACCATCTTCAAACCAGCAAGTTAATTACGTTAGAGTTTCCGGTCAATTGTTAGATGAAGATACAGAGAAGCCAATTCCGGATGCTGATATTTTTCTTAAAAATACTCAGGTTTACGCCATTACAGACAGTGACGGTAATTTTGAATTACAATCCAATAAATTCATTGACACGTTACAAATTATTACAGATAAATACCCGACAAAATATATACCTTTACAAAGGGGAGATAATCTAGGCTTAATTGTAAATCTCAAATTAAAGAGCAAAAATAGTAGCCAATCAACCGATAAAGGAACCGTAAGCAAAGAAAAGGAAATAGACGAGGTAGTAGTTACCGGCTTTCCGAAAAAGCGTTTACCTAAAAAAGAAAATCCAGCATACCGCATACTGCGTGAATTATGGAAGAGAAGAAGAACCAACGGTTTGACTAATTTTAAGAATTATCAATATAAAGAATATGAGAAAATCGAATTTGATTTAAATAATGTTGATAGCGCTTTTATAAGTAAAAAAATCTTTAAAAAATTAAACATTTCAGCCAAAGACATAGATACATTAGATATCTCAGGAAAAACGTACATTCCCGTTTTTCTTAACGAATCCCTTTCCGATATAGTTGGACAAAATACGCCTTCCAAACGGGAAAAATCCTTTTTAAGAGGAAATAAAGCTTCCGGAATTCCTAATAATGATATTGTAGCCAATACGGTTAAAAATTTGTATAAAGATGTTAACATATACGATAATGTGTTAAACTTTTTTAATAAAGGATTCACCAGTCCGGTAGCTACTATTGGATTTTCCGTATACGATTATTTATTAGCTGATACGGTTTCCGTAGATGGAGTTGATTGTTATTATATTAAATACAGACCTCGAAGAGAAAATGAGCTTACTTTTAAAGGAGATTTATATATTACTAAAGATACCTATGCAGTAAAGCAAGTAACCTTACAATCCACTTCGGGTATTAATGTAAACTTCGTTAAAGACATATATATGGAATTGAATTATGACAATGTCAATGATTCAATTTTTATTCCATTACGAAACTACACGGTTCTGGATATGTCTCTAATAACTAAAAAAGAAGGAGGAAAAGGTATGTTTGCAAAACGTACCATAACTTATAATGATTATAAATTCGATGAGCCGCAAGGTACTGTTGAAAAACTCTTAGATCAACAATGGGAACCTATTTCTGAAGGAGCTTACAATAGGAAAGATGATTTTTGGGCAGACAATCGTCCGGATCGTCTCAATGAAGATGATAAAAAGGCATATGAAATGGTAGACAAGGTATCTAAAACCCGCTTATTTAGAAATATTGTAGATGCCGTACAAATTCTTTCTTCAGGTTATGTCAATGTGGGTAATGCCATTGATATTGGAAATCTGTATCAAACACTAGGATATAACGATGTTGAAGGAACCAGAATTCGTTTAGGAGCCAGGACATTTTTCTCTCCCAATGATATGTGGAGAGTGGAAGGATATACGGCATACGGATTTAAAGACGATCAATTTAAATACGGTTTTGAAGGGCGCTTGATGTTAAACAAATACAATCGTTTTACGATAGGTGCGGGAACAAAAAGGGATATAACTCAGTTAGGGACTTCGCTTACAGAAAATGAGGGAATTATGACCCGTTCTTTTGCGTCATCTTCCATCATATCCCGAGGAAGTAATGAATATTTGAGTTCTGTCAATCAAACCAATGCATTTTTATCTATTGAACCGTGGAAAAATGTACAATTGCGATTAGATGGAACTTATCAATACATAAAATCGGCGAATCCTTTCAAATTTAATATCGGGTATTACAACAAAAAAGGAGATATTAAAAACGATTTGTATGATTCTCATTTAACATTTAGTATTCAAGCGAGACCGGGAGCTAAATATTCTCGTTTTGGATTAGACAGATATGAGCATACGACTTTATCTCCAACCTTAATTTTAAAATATATAAAAGGATTCAATGGAGTATTGGATGGTGATTTTAACTATGATAAAATACAATTTTTATACAATCATCCGATCCTTTGGGGACCGATTGGTAAATCGAATGTTACTTTTGAATTCGGTAAATCGTTTAATAAATTGCCCTTATCCTTGTTAGGAATTATACCGGGTAACCAGTCTTACGGTATCGTAAATAATACCTTTGCATTGCTGGATTATTATGATTTCGTAACAGATATTTATACGGCATTGCATGTTGAACATCACTTCAACGGAAGGATATTTTCCTATATTCCTTTATTGAAAAAATTACAATTAAGAGAAGTAGCGATTTTCAGAGGTGTTTGGGGAGATATATCCGAAGGCTCCAAGAATATGAATGCTTCTAATATCAGATATGTAGCGCCTAATAAAGATATCTATTATGAATATGGATTTGGTATCGAAAATATAGGGTTTGGAAATTTAAGAATCTTTAGAGTAGATTTTAACTGGAGAGGGAATTACTTACATATGCCGGATGTTAATAAATTCGGAGTTAAATTTGGAATGCAATTTACATTCTAAAAATCATACGATTTAAAAAGAAAAAAAAGGAGTAATTATAGTACTCCTTTTTTTATTGAATTTTATATTAATTATTTTTTAATTCGAGAATTAGTTAAAACATAAGTGCCGACTAATTCCCTGATATTTACATAGGTTTTCTTCATAAGTTTAGGGATATCCTTTTTTCTAATCCATTGGGCTTTATCAATTCCTTCATTTTTTTGAGGTTTAGGTTTTTCATTTCCATCATACTTCATTTCAAACCATTGAACTATTTTTAAAAAGTATTTTTTTTCAGATTGATACACATGATAAGTTGTCGTTAGGTATTTTTTTAATTTTAGATTAGAAATAGAACATTCTTCTTCTACTTCCCGTTTGGCAGCTTTTTTAAAAGTTTCATTTTCTTCCACATGACCTTTCGGTAAATCCCAATAACTGTTTCTTTTAATAAATATATAACTGTCTTTACTATTATTAACTAATCCTCCCGCTGCATACACTGGTGTAGCTATTTTTTGTAATTTTTTCCAAACTTTTTTGGTTTCAGATGAGTAAACATGAATGGAATTTACTTTCGTATGGTACAAAATATCCAGAGCGTATACCAAAGTTTTCGAATTTTCGTATGGAAGGTTAATGACACCTTTTCTCTTATTTTTACCAAGGGTAAGAAATCTTTCGTTTACAGAAATTTTGTACATTTGTGTTTGTTTTTACCAAAATTACAAAAATGAATATTAAAGGAGAAAAAATACTGGTTAATAAATCGGCAGAAGATATTTACACGTTAGCATCTCAGCCTTCTGAATTTAAAAAGTTCATGCCTGAAACCATTGATAAGTTTGAGGCAGATGAAGATGGATTTGTTTTTGCATTAAAAGGAATGCCTGAAATTGCCTTGAAAATGAAAGAAAGAATTCCTTATTCAAAAATTGTATTAAGTTCGGCTAAAGAAACTTTGAATTTTGACCTAAGTTTATTGATAGATCAGGTTACAGATAGTTCAAGTGAAGTTCAATTTACTTTCGATGGTAAATTTAATATGTTTATTTCTGCCATGGTTGAAAAACCTTTAAAAAATTTAATTAAAGCTTTAACGGAAGGAATTACTAAAATTTCATAATGTTAAATTTGAAACATAAAAAAAGCTATTTTATTTAAAAATAGCTTTTTTTATATAAAGAATATTCAACTTATTTTTTTCCTTTTTTTCTTCCTTTTTCAGGGTTGAAATTATCATACGCATATTTCACGGCTCTAAAAACATCTACAACACCACCGGTCGCTGAAAGTTGATCAAAAGTTGTTTTAATCATAGGACTGTTTTCACTCTCGCCACCTGCTGTTACTTCTATAGTAGATTTATTTGCTGTTATGAATAATATATTTTTCACTTGTTCAGCAGTTAACTGAGGAAAATAAGACCATAAAAGGGCAGCACATCCCGCAACAACCGGAGAAGCCATACTGGTACCTTGTAAAAATTTATATTTTCCTTTGGTAACGGTAGAGTAAATTTCTAATCCGGGTGCAAAAATATCAACTTTTTCTTTTCCGTAGTTAGAAAAAGACGCCTTCAATGCATTATTATATCGAGTACTGGCTCCTACGGTAATCCAATTGTTTACAAAAGATTTATGCTCATTATCCTTAAAATTGGTTGGATAATTATACTCAGTATCTACATTTTTATTATCATTACCGGCAGCATGAACCATTAATACACCCTTTTTTTCCGCGTATTTCATAGCTTCCCATACTCTCTCTTTATTAGGAGAAAAAGGCTTACCAAAACTCATATTGATGACTTTAGCGCCATTATCAACTGCATAATATATGGCATTGGCAATATCTTTATCTCTTTCATCACCATCCGGAACGGCTCGAACTACTAAGATTTTTGCAACATCCCCGGCTATACCGTCCATACCTATATTATTATTTCTAACTGCTGCAATTATACCGGAAACATGAGTTCCATGTAATGCATCCGGGCCTTCCACTTCATTGTTACCGTAATGTTTTTCCTTAATATCTGTATAATCATCACCTACAATGTAGCGAGGATCATAACTTTTATTAAGCATGTAATCTACTTTACCGGAATAATACTTAACTGCTTCACCCATTTCACTATCTGCCAACATATTGATTTGAGTTGCATTTTTTCCTTCCAAATCGCTATTATTTGCAATCATCTGAAGGAAAGCTTGTTTATATTGAGGAACAGTAAAAGTTGCCTCATTTACATTTTCAAGAGTCAAAGGTTTGTCACCCAGAGCATTTTGTAATTCAGTGGTCATTTGTCTTATCAAAGCTTTTTGCTCATCAATATTAGATAGGGCATCTTTAGCTTCACCTAAATCTTTATCATATATAAATTTAGCTCTTTGATATTCTTTGAATTCGTTCGGATACTTTTCCCGATTTTTTTCATTCGTTTTCAGATCACCGGTTTCGAATAGTTTTTCATATAAAGAAACAATACGGGTTGATTCCATAGTATCGTGGTCTACATCTTTTCCATCTTTTCCACCGATAAAATCCCATCCATGAACATCGTCAGCATATCCATTACCGTCGTCATCTTTACCGTTATTAGCGATTTCTTTTGGATTATTCCAAATATTATTTTTCAAATCCGGATGATCAATTTGTACACCACTATCAATTACTCCAACGATAATAGGAGAGGGCTTGAGTCCTTTAGACTTTAAAAATTCAATAGCATCATTAGTCCCTACACCATAAATACCGGTTTTTTCATAACTTTGATGATACCAATTTTTTAAAGCAAGGGAATCAACTGCCGGAACGTTATTTTGAGCAAATGCATTGGCAGTAAAGAATGCAAAAGCGAAGCTTAGGCTTAATAGTTTTATCTTCATTTAAAATTATTTATTTATTCGACATTAGTAAGGTAATTAGCAGATTTCGGGCCAAGATTGCATATAAGATCTAGTATGGAAAGATCATTCATAAACTCGAAACGGTCTGAAAATACCTGAATATATTTTTTATTTTTATAAGGACTTTCTTTTTTAGCATTGAATGCTTCTCGCGCATCGGTAAACGGAGGGTTTTTTACATATTCATCCGTGAGTTCGTAAGAACATTCCAACTTTAGGATAGAACATGCCCATTCTATTGTGTTTAGATTTAAATCTAATAAAAAGGTTTCTTTTTTTTCCAATAATTGGATTAGCTTATCTTCGTAATATTCAAAGTAAGGAGAACTTTGATATGCTGATTGCAATGATTTACTATGTAATTTTTGCCATGAAGACGCATAGGAAATCTTAATATCTTTTATAATTCTGGCTCCTGAATGTTCGATAGGAACAATAAGAGGCAATTTTCCATTAGCTCCTTGAACAATGCAACGATTACGATAAGTTTGTTTAGGAAAATTTTCCCACTGTTCCAAATAGATCTTTTCCGAATGGAACCATTTTTCAAAATAAGAAACAGGAGGAAAATAAAAACAAGGTAAGACGATCATAGTTATTTTTTATGAAAGTGCTAATTTACCATAAAAATAAATATGATCTTCTTATTTTAACAAAATATGTAAGCGATCTATTTTATATGAAATTTACTTTTTTTCTGTCTTTAAAATTAATTAGAAAAAATTATATCGTATACCCATAAATCCTCTTAATTTTTGCAAGGACGCATAATTATAAGAAGTATCAAAAGTGTACCCGTTAGGATTGGTAATCGGATTATCAACCTCTTTATTGAATGGGTCAAAAGGACGCATGATCGGGTTTTTGGGTGTAAAATTAAATAGGTTTTTAATTCCTCCGTAAATTTCCATTCCATTGTGGAATTTCTTGGTTACTTGTATATTTGCAATGCAATACCACGGGGAATATTCACTTCTAAAATCATTGGGCTCGATAGGCAACCTCATTTTTCCGTTCCATTGTCCGGAAAAGTCCAATATATAATTTTTAGGAAATGTGTAAGTCATAACAAATGTTCCGGACCATTTAGGTGCATAAAGCTGATCTGTTCTAAGATAAGAACCCTTGTCATCTTTTTCTTTGGTGTAAACATCCATATAAGTAACACCCGCCATAATTTTAAAAGGAATTAAAAAAGACCATTCCGTATTTAAAGATATACCTTGCGAAACAGCATGTCCGTCTAAGTTATCATAAATGATTTTAGTAGGATCGGAATCGAAGTCACCAATAATTTTATTAGTGAAATAAGAATAAAAACCGGTGATATCCAGATTTACATTAAGATCATCGAACATCATTTTTTTAACATAGTTCAAATTTCCGTTAAATGAACGTTCAGGCTTTAAAGAATTCAAGATGACTACATCTCTGGCTCCCGTAAGAGCAGAATGATCTTCCGTAAAGATATTTACAACTCTAAAACCGGTTCCAAAACTGGCTCGGAAGGTATTCGTATAATTGGGTGAAAACTTATAGGCAATTCTGGGAGAATGTACATTTCCATGATGTTTATCGTTATCGTATCTATACCCAAGTAAAAGTTTATTTTTAGTATTTATAGACCATTCATCTTGTAAAAATAATCCCGGTAACGGAGTTTCTGAAGGTCTGTTTTTGAAGCCGTCAGGAGAAGCGGTTGCAGGTGTATTGTCATCGTAGTAAGTATATCTAAAAGAAGCTCCTGCTAAAAAGTTATGATTTTTTATGGTTTTATCCCAATAACTTTGGATAAAAGCTACTTGTTGAGTTGCCATATACGGAGTATTCCCATACCATGAGTTTTGATCATGCCAATTATATGAAAATTGGGTGTATATTTTTTCATGTAGAGGTAATTGGTAAAGTCCGATCACTTCGGCACGTTTCGTATATATACTTTCTCCGTAAACCTCGTCACTTCCTCGATATTTTTTACTCCAGTTCATTTCTCCACCCCAGCGATCTTCATTGACCCATCGCAGCCCTAAACTGGCAACTCTGTTTTCTTTTCGTTTAAAACTCCATTTATTAAAAACCGATATTCTGTTTTGTAAAGTTAAATCGGTAAATCCGTCGTGATTGGCATCGATAGGATTATCATAATAAAAATGATTGATACCCAGTAAACTGGTTACTTTTTTACCGGCTTTAAATTTAAAGGATAAATCCGTACTTAATTCTCCCCAGCTTGTACTGAAAATATCCGCTGCAAATTTGGGTGCTTTTTGTGGGTTTTTAGTTATTACGTTTATAATTCCACCCATAGCTTCTGAGCCGTATAAAGAAGAGGCGGGACCTTTAACTACCTCAATTCTTTCTACCAAACTATTGGGAATCCCACTTAAACCATAAACAGTAGCTAATCCGCTAACGATAGGCATCCCGTCAATTAATATCATAGTATAAGGACCTTCCATACCGTTTATGTGAATATCTCCCGTATTACAAACGCTGCAATTTATTTGAGGTTTAACTCCGTTAATCATTCCAACGGCATCGAAAAGACTGGGAGTAGGATTTTTTTTGAATAGTTTTGGTGTAATAATTTCAACAGGCACCGGGCTGTCAGATTTTCTAACTTCCTTCAAGGTTCCTGTCACGACAATATCGTCAATCGATTTTTCTTTAGAGTTTTTAATCGAATCTTTAACTTCTTGGGAATATAGTGTGCAAAGGGATAATGCAAAAAGTACAGTCAATCCTCTTTTCATAATTATTAATTTTAGACTAGCAAATATATAAAATTAGATTAGTCTAACAAATTTATTTTACGATTGTATTTTTGAAAAATAAATTATTTGATCTTGAAAAATTAATATTTTAATATATTTGTAAATGTTCTCATCTATAGAAGAAAATTATCTAAAAGCCTTATATAATCTGTCTGACGAAAAGGGAGAAGTATCTACTTTGGCGTTAAGCCAATCCTTAGATATCAAAATGCCTACTGTGAACAGCATGATGAAAAAATTCTTGAAAAAAGGATTGGTATACTATCAGAGCTATAAACCTTTAAAACTGACAGAAAAAGGTAAAAAAGAAGCCGCTTTAATTCTTAGGAAACACCGCCTAACAGAAATGTATTTGGTTGAAAAAATGGGATTTAGTTGGGAAGATGTTCATGAAGTAGCCGAACAAATCGAACATATACATTCAGAAAAATTTTTCAATAAAATGGACGAATTGTTAGATTATCCTAAGTTCGATCCTCACGGTTCACCTATACCGGATAAACAAGGAAATATTGAAGGGGGACGCTTTAAAAAGTTAAACGAATACCAGATTGGAGAAATCGTGGAATTATCCGCTATCATTCACAGTTCTAAAGAATTTTTAAAATATTTAAATTCTAAAAATTTCAATTTAGGAATTAAATTTCAGATTAAATCAGTCGAAGAGTTTGACGGAAGTGTAACCGTTCAAATTGTAGGTCAAAATAGAACAGAAGTTTTAAGTAATATGATTGCTGAAAAACTTTTAGTCAAAAATTGTTTAAATTAAAGTTACCGCGCAATTTCTATCATTTAATTATAAGGTAAAAGTGCAGTAAATGAGTTAATTTATTTAATTTTTACTATATTTACTATATGAAGAAGGGATATGCAGATTTACCTTTACACTATGGAACAGTTCCCGCCTGGTTAGCTAAAAGAATGGCTTTATTAGGTGGAGCGATTGTAGAGGCTATAGTTCAAGAATACGGAAGAAAAACTTTCTTACAAAAATTAAGTGACCCGTTTTGGTTTCAGTCTTTAGGATGTGTTTTAGGAATGGATTGGCATTCTTCAGGAATAACCACTTCCGTTATGAATGCTTTGAAAAAAGCAATAAATCAAAGATCCTCGGAACTTGGTATTTATGTATGCGGGGGCAGGGGGAAATCTTCGCGAAATACTCCAACGGAATTACTTCATATTGCCGATAAAACCGGTTTAGATGGAAATGAACTCATTACTAAGAGCAGATTGGTAGCTAAAGTTGATAATTGTGCGGTTCAAGATGGTTTCCAAATATATTTACATTCTTTTGTAGTTACTACAGATGGTGATTGGACAGTTGTGCAGCAAGGAATGAATATCAACGATAAACTGGCAAGAAGGTATCATTGGCTGTCTTCTTCAGTTCAATCCTTTACGGAAACTCCCCATACTTTTATTTATGGTAAAAACAAAGGAGAAATCCTTAATCTGACCGATAAAGATGCTTCTACAACCAAACAGGGAATTTTGGAACTAACTAAGGAAAATCCGGATCGTTTAATGAAAGAAATATCCCTTATACTGCCTACTCATCATGAGGTACGCGAAAAAGACGTCAATTTGAAAAGATTGGGTGCTGCTTTGGTACTTGCTCATGAAACAGATGTTCAAGATGTGGAATCTCTGTTGCTTTTGAATGGAGTAGGACCCAGAACGCTTCAATCGTTGACCTTAGTTAGTGAGGTAATACATGGCACTCCTTCCAGATTTTCAGATCCCGCCCGTTTTTCTTTTGCACACGGAGGAAAAGACGGACATCCTTTTCCTGTAACCACTCGAGTATATGATGAAACCATTGAAGTTTTTGATAAAGCATTGCAACGATCTAAATTAGGAGAAACCGATAAATTGGAAGCATTGAAAAATCTTTCCAAAGTATCTATGGAAATTGAAATGAATTTTAAACCCAGTGAAAATTTTCATGAATGGATTGAAAATGAACGGAAAAATTCTTGGAAATACGGTGGTAAAACTATCTATGGAGACGCCGTTGAAAACAGCAGTCTTATAAAAAAAACCGTCAAGAAAACTAATAAATCTGTAACTAAAAAAATAGATAAAAACCAACTCAGCCTGTTTGATTAAGCATAAGAAGGTATTTAAAGACTTTCACCAATAAATTTAGCCTTTAATTCTGTTTCCGTCCATTCTTTTTGCGGATTACTTTGCGCTGTAATACCACCACCTACATAAAGTAAAGCTCCATTAGCATATAGTTTAGCACATCGTAAATTAACGAAATACTTTTTAAATTTCTGAGTTTCCAAACCTATATATCCTGCATAAAAATCACGATTATATCCTTCATTCTTTAAAATATAATTTCTACTTTTATTTAACGGAATTCCACAAACGGCAGGTGTAGGATGCAAATCTGCTATCAATTGAGATAATTGATCAGAAGTATTTAATTCTGCTGAAAGATAGGTTACCAAATGTTTAACAAGCCCTAAATGAAGTGTTTCAGGACCTTTTATCGTTAAATTCGAAGTATAGGCTTTAATTTTTTCACAAATATAATCTGTGACATATTTTTGCTCTTCTATTTCTTTGCTTTCCCAATGAACCGAATCAATATCCGGTAATGTTCCGGCAAGTGCCATCGTTGTAAATAAAGAATTTTCAAAAGAACCTAAGATTTCAGGAGTAGCCCCCATCCAAATTTCATTTTGATTCCAATAGCTTACCTGGCAAAAGGAGGATGGATATTTTTCGCATAAAAACAAAAACGATTTGAAAGGATTGATCTTATCCTTATCGATCCATTTTTCGCGAGAAATTACAATTTTATCTGTTTGTTTTTGTTGAATATAATGAATGGTCCGTTGAAGAAGATTTAAATATTCATGTTCTGAAATAACCTTTGTATTTTCATTGTTAGGTAGAGGAAATATAAGGTCATTCGATGGTAATAAATCATTTACCTCAGTAAATGTTGAAAAATGGAATGTATATTTCTTTGAATTATCAAAAGATTGAAAAGAATATTCATATAAGCCGCCCTCTTCCTTTTTGATTAAAAATATTTTACTGTCTTTAGGAAGTCGAATAAAAGCAAAAGGAATATTTTTTTTAATGCAATCTTTAACTATTTCAGAAAGTACCATTATTCAAAATTATTTTTAGGAACAATGCGGTTAGTCATGGTAACATAACAATTTTTAAAAGTATTTCCCTCATCATCCGTACAAAAAATATTAATTTCAACTACATGGGATGTGTTACCTTTGTTGATAAATTGGGCTGTAGCTGAAATTTTTCCGTTTTTAACAGATTTTAAATGATAGCCGTTTACTTGCGTTCCGAAAACATAATAATTTGAAGGATCAACCGTGGTAATAGATAAAACCGAACCTACAGTTTCAGCAAGAGCTAATGAAGCTCCACCATGTAAAAATCCTATCGGTTGGTGTACCCGGGAATTTATTTCCATTTCTGCAGTTAGTGTATCTCCTGTAAAATCAGTGTATACGATCCCTAAGGTATGCATTAGTGTATTTGGTGAAGATTCATTTAGCTTGGCTAAAAGTTCTGCCTTATCCATTTTTTATTATTTACGTTTCATGCAAATTTATAAAAAATTAAACTCAAGGATTGGGCGAGAGGAAATAATACCGATTCTAATTTTTTTACTATTTCTTTCTTTGCAATTTAATTGCAACATAGAGGAATTATTTTTGTTATATAATTAAAAAATACAGATAGTTATGTCTTCTTATAAACCCGGTTGTGCCTGTAATGACAACGATAGAAAAAATATTACTAATCAAGGAGATCATGAATCTTCTCATGGACATACCCATGATCACGAACTAGATTTCAACATAAATATTTTTCAATTATTTTTACCGGCCATCATAAGTTCTATCCTTTTAGCTCTCGCTCTCATTTTAGATTATTCTAAAACTTCATTTTTCAATTCTTGGATTAGATTGGGAGCATATATACTAGCTTATTTGCCTGTAGGGTATCCTGTATTTAAAGAAATGTTGGAAGAATTTAAGCATAAGGATTTTTTCAATGAGCTATCGTTAATGTTTTTAGCTTCGGTAGGTGCTTTTTATATAGGAGAATATCCGGAAGCGGTTGCAGTTATGTTATTTTATTCCATTGGAGAGAACTTCCAATCTTTGGCAGTAGCTAAAGCTAAAAGAAATATTAATGCTTTATTAGATCAAAGACCCGATGAAGCGACAATTATTGAAAATCAAACTACTAAAGTCGTAAAAGCTAAAGAGGTTCAAGTAGGCGAAATTATACAACTGAAACCGGGAGATAAAGTAGCATTGGATGGAGAATTGCTTTCTTCAACGGCTACGTTCAATACCTCTGCGTTAACCGGGGAAAGTACTCCGCAAAGTAAAGAAAAAGGGGAGACCATTTTAGCAGGAATGATAAATCTCAATACTTCATCACTTGTAAAAGTAACTACTCCTTACTCAGACAGTAAACTATCTAAAATATTGGATTTAGTTCAAAATGCTACCGGTCAAAAAGCGAAAACAGAATTGTTTATCAGAAAATTTGCGAAGATTTATACTCCTGCGGTTTTCTTTATTGCCTTGCTGGTGTTTATATTACCATATTTTTTTGTTGCAAACTATGAATATGAAACTTGGTTATATCGATCCTTAATATTTTTAGTTATATCCTGTCCATGCGCTTTGGTAATCTCAATACCTTTAGGATATTTCGGAGGCATAGGTTTAGCTTCAAGAAACGGAATTTTGGTTAAAGGTTCCAACTTTTTGGATATTTTGGCAGAAGTCAAACAAATTGTATTTGATAAAACAGGAACTTTAACCTTAGGAAATTTTTCTGTTCAAAATGTACATGTTGAGCAAGGTTTTGATCGGACTCAATTATTACAATGGGTTAATATAGCTGAATCTCATAGTAATCATCCGATTGCCACCGCAATTCAAGCTTATGTAAATCAAAAACCTGAGGTAACAAAAATTACTTCCATGGAAGATATTCCGGGAAAAGGGATTAAAGTGGAAATAGAAGATAATGAATTGTTAGTAGGTAATTTTAAATTAATGGATGCCTATTCTATTTCTTATCCGGATACTTGTAAAGAAATCATAAATACTGTAGTTTTAATTGCAGTAAATAATAAGTTCGCCGGATATTTGGAAATTGCAGATCAAATTAAATCAGGAGCTCAACAAGATATTAAAAAAATACATGATTTAGGCATCGGGGCAACTATTCTTAGCGGTGATAAAAATACAATCGTACAAAAAGTTGCCCGGGAATTAGGTATAGATCATGCCTATGGTGAACTTTTACCGGAAGATAAGGTAAGTAAAATGAAGGAAATAAAATCAACAGTGATTGGTAAAGTAGCTTTTGTAGGTGATGGATTTAATGATGCACCGGTGATCGCTTTAAGTGATGTTGGTATAGCCATGGGAGGTTTAGGCAGTGATGCGACGATCGAAGTAGCCGATGTCATAATTCAAGACGATCAGACCTCTAAAATTCCTTTAGCTGTTAAAATAGGTAAAGCCACGAAACATGTTGTATGGCAAAATGTGATATTAGCTTTTGGTATTAAAATTATTGTAATGATTTTAGGAATTTTTGGTGATATTCATCTATTGGAAGCTGTATTTGCCGATGTGGGAGTAGCCCTTTTAGCTATATTAAATGCCGTTCGTCTACAAAAAGCCAACCTAAATAAATAGAATTTCTCTACCATTTGTACGAATAAATTTTAATACATTCTTTATTAAAACAGGTAAGTAAATTAGGTACTTATCTGTTTAAAATTCGATATATGTTGATTGAAGATTATTTTTTGATTCTAATGTTTAAACAGATATTAATACAATAAATTATTTTTCAATTTATCAATATTTAAATGCATTCGGTTAATCAAAAAATTTTGAATGGATCCATACTCATTTTCTATTTCGTTTAATGCGCTCTCTAAATAATCCGGTATGACCGTATATAAATATTTGTTGGATGGATTTTGTTCAATCAACGGATGGTATTTATCCGCCAGATAATCATTGGATGCTAAATAATCTTTTAAAATAATATCTTTAGGAATATCTAGAGCATATAGCAACAATGCGGTAGCCAATCCGGTGCGATCTTTCCCTGCTGAACAATGAAAAAGGAGCGGTAATTTTTCTTGATCTTGTATATAGGTAAAAAATTCTTCGTATGCGTTTAAATATTTATCTTCTGTAACTAAAAGTTTGTATAAATGCTTCATAGCATTTATTACATCATTTTTGCTCGTATGAATACTTTTAGCATATGCTTTTAAACGACCGGGTTCAATACATAAATAGTAATGATTTTTAACTTCTGCAGGAATTTTGTCCGGTAAGGCTTTATATTCTTCTTCGCATCTGAAATCAACCAGAGTAATTATAGGAATACTGGATAAATATAGTAAATCATTATGGGTTAAATTATATAAATCGTCTGTTCTAAATAATTTCCCCCATTTAATTCGTTTTCCGTCTTTAGACTCTAAACCTCCTAAATCTCTAAAATTATATCCTCCTTCCATCGGAAGGTGTGTTTCCGCAAGTATAGCCGATCCTTCGGAAGTCTCTAATTTAAAATAACTTCTTTTGGATGGTAATATATATAAAGGATAAGTTCCGTAATCTTTACCTTGCGCGATCGGTTTTTTAGTATCAATAGTTTGAACTGAATCGCCTGAATATAATTTCCATTCTCCCGAAATATTTATATTTAAATAAGCTGATTTTGTATGCTTTTCTCGTATAATTTTACATCTTTTTAGAATGTCAATAGGGTTATCTGAATTTTCTTTTTCTTTAGTCATACCTGCTATCATACTAATTTTTGGATTATATTACTTATTAAAAACTTAAATCACATCAAATTTATTGCCATAAAAATTATTGAAATAATCTATATTTTAATTATTTGTAAAAGAATACTAATTAAAGTAGGTCTTTTTAATATCTTTGTAGGTAAAATAATAATATACTATACGAAATCAGGAATACTACGTTTTAATCAATCGGATTGATTTTAAAATTTATATTAAAATCATGACTTTCTAAGAAAATAAAATATCTACATATAATGTATGTTTAAGTACTAATAAATAAATATAGGTGTAACTATGGTTTCAATACATGAATGGTGGACAATTTTAAAGCAACAATTTTATCAAATTTCTTTGTTAGAAGCCATAGGAGTAGCTTTTGGTATAGCGGAAGCTTTATTCGCAAAATATAATAAGGTTTGGTTGTATCCTTGCGGCTTACTTAATATACTCATAACCATGTATATTTATTGGGATTTTCGTTTATATGCGGAAATTTTATTGCAAGGATATTATTTTGTGATGAGTATATATGGATGGTTTTTATGGACAAATAAAACTAATAATAGTAGTACGGTAAGTTTATGTACTGTCAACGATAGATTAATCGCATGTTGCATTGTGATATTTTCATGGATTCTTTTATATTTTTTCTTAACGAATTACACTAATTCAGATGTTCCTGTATGGGACTCATTGGTGAGCGCATTTGCTTGGGCCGGTATGTGGCTATTAGCAAAAAGAAAACTGGATAATTGGATTTTTTTAAATATTAGTAATTTTATAGCCGTTCCATTATTACTTCATAAAGGACTTTTATTATATTCTCTTTTAACTATATTTTTATTTATCATCGCAATTTTTGGATATTTAGATTGGAAAAAAATTATTAATTCACAAAAGTTAAAAAATTAGAACATAAAATAATGTGGACATTACTTATAGGGATTTCATCCGGTTTTTTAGCAGGGACTTTAATTAAAGGTCGAGGTTTTGGATGTTTTGGAAATTTAATGGTTGGTATTTTAGGTAGTTTTTTAGGAAATTGGCTATTTAGACATCTTCAAATACCGGTTAATGAAAATGATAAAACTCTCCTATTGGCTATGTCCACTATTGGCGCTATTTTCCTTTTAGCATTGGTGTCAATCTTCACTAAAAGATAAAAAGCCATCTAATTTAGACGGCTTTTTATTAAATCTTTATACTGATTTATTTACTTGATTCAAATAATTCAGAAACTTTATCCCAGTTTATCACGTTAAAGAAAGCACTGATGTAGTCTGCTCTTCTGTTTTGATAGTTAAGATAGTAAGCATGCTCCCAAACATCCAACCCTAGAATAGGAGTTCCTGATGCACCTACTCCCGGCATTAAAGGATTGTCTTGATTTGCCGTTGAGCCAATACTTAATTTTCCATTATTGGATAACAACCAAGCCCATCCGGATCCGAATCTGCCGGCTGCTGCTTTTGAAAATTCATCTTTGAAAGCATCAAAAGATCCAAAAGATTCGTTGATTGCTGCAGCTAAATTTCCTTCCGGTTTACCTTTACCATTAGGGGTTAACCATTCCCAAAATAAACAATGGTTCAAATAACCACCACCATTATTTCTTATAGGGGTTTTATCAAAACCTTTAATTATAATTTGTTCAATAGGTAAATTTTCAAGTTCTGTACCGGCGATTGCATTATTTAAATTTGTAGTATAAGTACCATGATGTTTCGTATAATGGATTTCCATGGTTTTTGCATCGATATAAGGCTCTAGCGCATTGTATGCATACGGTAATTTTGGTAATTCAAATGCCATATTCTTTTTTTAATTAAAAATTAAACTTAACTTAAATTTATTAAACAAATCTAGTGAATTTAAGAGTAAGTATGCGGTAAAGGCATTAAATTATTTAATAAAGATATTTGAAATTAATATGTAAACAAATATTTACTGTTTTTTTGAAATAAAAAATATTCAGATTATTAGAAAAGATTTATCTGTTCACCATCTGTCCCGGAGTTCGGATCTTGAGAATCTTTAGGTTCAGTTGGGGCTTCTTCAGTTTCAGCATCGGCATTTGCTTCATTTTCCTGTTCGTAAGGTTCTTCTGTAATGGTTATCTTTTTTATTTTTTCTTTAGAAATTTGATTTCCTTGTGCCTTAATTCCTTTAATAGCTATAAAGTCTTCTAAATTAATAGTTTCCGGACTTTTATCTTTTCCAAAATTGATTTCAGCAATTAATTTCCATCCGGTTCCAACCCATTCTATAAAAGATCTTGGATTTTCTGAGATAAAAAATATTTGCGGATTCAAGGTATCATCTAATAAGAAACGTTTAATATAATAAATGGATTTATCTCCGTCGTAATATATACAACATACCGGTTTTTCCGGATTCCATTTTTCTAGTACTAAAAATTCATCATCAAAATGATTTAACAGATCAAAAGTATGAAGTTTAGCAATACCGTTAGAAGAAATGGTAACAATTTTATCGGCTCCTTTAAAAGCGCCTAAATATTTACCGCGGCCTTCAACGTTTAAACGTTGTACCGATTCATCAAACCATATTTTTCTAGGGGCTAAAGTAGAAATACCTGATTCTTTTAATTCAATTTTCTTTATATAATTTTTTGATACCAAATTTCCTTTAGAGCTTCTTCCTTTAATGGCTAATTCCGAAAAATCTATATCAAACTTTAATTTTTTAAGTCTTTGGCTGGGTTTAAGGAAAATGGTAACTGATTCCGCTTCACCATTAGGATTCGCAGTAAAATATTGGACTTCTGAACCTTTAGCGGTAGAGGCTAAATTGTATTCTTTATCTCTGGTTATGGAGGTAACCGGAAATCTTTTCATATACCAAGGACCTAGTTTACCTTCACGATAAATCATATTGTAAATAGTACGGGTATCATTTTTTTTCCAAATTCCTACATGGATGATGTTTTTTCCTACAAAAGTTTTAGCATCTGCTTTAGTAACCAACATTACCCCGTCTTTTCTAAACACAATTATATCATCTATATCCGAACAGTCAAAAAGGTATTCATCCTTTTTAAGGGAATATCCAATAAATCCTTCTTCACGATTGACATAGAATTTAATATTTGCAACTGCAACTTTTGCTGCGTCGATTGTATCAAAAGTTCGAATTTCGGTTTTCCTTTCTTTATTTTTCCCGTATTTTTTCTTTATATTGGTAAAGTATTCAATTGCATATTGTATTAAATGATCTAAATGGTGTTTTACTTCTTTTATTTTTCCATCTAATGCTGCAATATTTTCCTCTGCTTTATCCAGGTCAAATCGGGTAATTCTTTTAATGCGTATTTCAGTTAACTTATTAATATCGTCTTCGGAAACTTCTCTAATCAAATGGCCGGTAAAAGGTTTTAATCCGACATCGATAGTTGAGATCACATCTTCCCACTTATCAAGTTCTTCGATTTGATGGTAGATCCTGTTTTCGATAAATATTTTTTCTAACGAAGCAAAATGCCATTGTTCCTGCAATTCGCCGAGTTCAATCTCTAATTCTTGTTTAAGAAGATTTACAGTATGATTGGTATTTCTTCTTAATATTTCAGAAACACTTAAAAATTCAGGTTTATCTACATTGATGACACATGCATTCGGAGAAATTGATATTTCGCAATCTGTGAATGCATATAAAGCATCAATCATCTTGTCCGGAGAGACATCGTTAGGTAAGTGTATTAAAATTTCAACTTCAGAAGCGGTATTATCTTCAACTTTTTTTATTTTAATTTTTCCCTTCTCATTGGCTTTAAGGATACTGTCTATAAGAGAACCTGTATTAGTTCCATACGGAATTTCATTTATTAAAAGAAGTCCTTTTTCCGGATTTGAAATTCTGGCTCGAGCTCTTATTTTTCCTCCGCGTTCTCCGTCATTATAATTCGCAACGTCAATTAAACCGCCTGTTTGGAAATCAGGATATAAGGTAAATGGTTTTCCTTTTAATATCGCAATTGAAGCATCGATTAATTCTAAAAAATTATGTGGTAAAATCTTAGTAGATAATCCCACAGCAATACCTTCCACTCCTTGAGATAAAAGTAAGGGAAATTTTATAGGAAGGTTTTCAGGCTCTTTATTCCGTCCATCATAAGATGGTTTCCAAACCGTGGTTTTAGGATTAAAGACAACTTCCAAAGCAAAAGGAGTTAGTCTGGATTCAATATAACGGGCAGCAGCTGCTCCGTCTCCTGTATATATATTACCCCAGTTTCCTTGGGTATCAATTAATAGTTCTTTTTGTCCTATTTGAACGATAGCATCGGTAATAGCAGCGTCTCCATGGGGGTGGTATTTCATGGTATTTCCCACCACATTGGCAACTTTATTATATCGGCCATCTTCCAATTCCCTCATTGAGTGAAGGATTCTTTTTTGAACGGGTTTTAAACCGTCGAAGATGGATGGAATAGCCCTTTCAAGAATGACATAAGAAGCATAATCTAAAAACCAATTCTGGTACATACCAGATATTTTTTGAATAGTTTCAGTGTTTTGATTATTTTTATTTACGTTTTCTTGATTGTCTTCGTTCATTATTAGTTTAAAAGTGTCTTTATATACTTATTTTATAAACTTTTATTGATAAATTTCTTTTTTGTTTTCGCTGATTACCTTATTAAGTGAAATTCGTATATCTCTAATTTGTCTAGAATTTAAATATGAAATATCGAAATTCACTTTAGATTGTCCTGAACTTACTCGTTTACTGGATATGTAAATTTCTAAAACTTTTTTAAATAAAGGCTTGTTTTTTATAACAAATTTAACAAGTTTTCTTTTAGGAAAGTCAGATAATGATTCTCTAACCAAAAATGCAATCGGAAGAGATTTCTCATTTTGAAATATTAAAGTCTCTCCCTCACTGTCATACCTAAAGAAAGGACAACCTAAATAGGCTAAATAAATAAGCAATAATAGACTTATAAATAAAACAAATTCATCACTTCTGCCAAAAGCAGGTACATTTAAATAGATAAATACAAAACTAGTAAAAAAAACTATCAATATTACAATATTTATTATAGCAATTTTACTTTTGGTTTTTGGATTTTGAAATTTCATAAAAAAGCAGTTTTTGGATTATTCATCTTATATAGTTTTTTTTAATTTCAATTATTAAAAAGTATCTATTACTAAATTGTTAATTATAAATTCTTGCCTGGTTTGTGTATTTTTTCCCATGTAAAAGTCCAATAGTTCTTCAATAGAAGTATTTTTACTTAACATTACGGGTTCTAATTTTATATCTTTGCCGATAAAATTTTTAAACTCGTCAGGTGATATTTCTCCCAACCCTTTAAAACGAGTTATTTCGGGATTTTTTCCTAACTCTTGGATTGCTTTAATTCGCTCTTCATCTGTATAACAATACCGTGTTTCTTTTTTATTTCTAACCCTGAATAAAGGAGTTTGGAGAATATATAAATGTCCGTTCTTTATTAAATCAGGGAAAAATTGTAAGAAAAAAGTTATCATAAGCAAACGGATGTGCATTCCGTCAACGTCGGCATCAGTTGCGATAACTACATTATTATAACGTAAATCTTCTAAGCTTATTTCAATATTTAAAGCAGATTGAAGTAAATTAAATTCTTCGTTCTCATAAACTATTTTTTTGGTCAATCCATAGCTGTTCAATGGTTTTCCACGAAGGCTGAATACCGCTTGGGTCTCCACGTCTCTACTTTTAGTTATGGATCCGGAGGCTGAATCACCTTCCGTAATAAATATAGTAGATTCTAATTTTCTTTGAGACTTCTGATCATTGTAATGTTGACGACAATCTCTTAATTTTTTATTGTGTAAACTTACTTTTTTTGCTCTTTCTCTTGCCAGTTTTTGAATGCCGGAAAGTTCTTTCCTTTCTTTTTCAGATATTATAATTTTTCTTTGAAGAGCATCTGCCGCCTCCGGATTTTTATGTAAAAAATTATCTAAATGTTTTTTAAGAAAATCATTCATAAAAGTTCGAATCGTGGGTAAATCGGGGCCCATTTCACTACTTCCCAATTTAGTTTTAGTTTGCGATTCAAAAACCGGTTCAATAATTTTAATTGAAACCGCAGCTATTATTGATTTTCTAATATCAGATGCATCGTAGTTTTTATTATAAAATTCGCGTATGGTTTTCACGAAGGCTTCTTTAAAAGCATTGAGATGTGTTCCTCCTTGTGTGGTATGTTGACCGTTTACAAAGGAAAAATAAGCTTCTGATTGAGAACGTTCGCTGTGAGTGAAAGCTACTTCAATATCTTCATCTTTTAAATGGATGATAGGATAAATCGTTTCTCCTTCAATATTATCTTGAAGTAAGTCTTGCAATCCATTTTCAGAATAGTATTCTTCTCCATTAAAGAAAATTTTCAGTCCGGGATTAAGATAGACATAGTTTTTAAGCATTTTGTCTATATATTCTTTCCTGAACTTGAAGTTTCCGAATATGGAAGAATCAGGTTCAAAAGAAATTTCGGTACCTTTTCTTTCTTTGGATTCTGTTTCAGGGCTTTCGTATGTCAGTACACCTTTTGAAAATTCAGCATATCGTGAAACTCCGTCACGTACGGATTTAACCTTAAAGTAGGAGGATAATGCATTTACGGCTTTTGTACCCACTCCATTCAATCCAACGGATTTTTTAAAGGCTCTGGAATCATATTTTCCTCCCGTGTTCATTTTAGAAACGGCATCAACCATTTTTCCTAAAGGAATACCTCTTCCGTAATCTCGTATTTTTATGATGGTATTATCAAGGGAAAGATCAATTTTTTTTCCTGCTCCCATAACATATTCATCGATGGAATTATCGATTATTTCTTTTAAGAGAATATAGATACCATCATCCGGGGAAGATCCGTCACCTAATTTTCCAATATACATTCCCGGACGGATACGAATATGCTCCTGCCATTCGAGAGTTTTTATATTATCCTCGGTATATTGAGTACTTTGATTCATCTTCTTCCAACTAAATATGTGCAAAAATACGATTTTTCATTTATAAAAAAAATCATACACAAATAGTATATTGTATATGATTTTGTAATAGGGTAGACTATTAGTCTATCTCTTGTGTTTTTAAAATAAATTATTGATTGTCTTTTTCCAATTTTTTAATTTCGTTCAAATTTTTCTTTAATTTTTTGAGTAATATTCCATAAATTAATAAATAGTAGGCAATAATTATTAAAAATAAAATTATGCAAATGATAATAAAAACAAATATATTTTCAGGATAAGAGAAATTAAGTCTTATTTGATCAATATTTAAAATATCTGTTGAATTGAATCCTCGTCCCAATCTTTTTCCGTACATAAATTCATAAAAGCCGGTTAAAATAAGTATCAATACACCCAGCAAAATATTAATGCAAATGAACCAATTAACGCTTTTTCTAAATCTTAGTATATTATTGATTAAATCTTTGGTCGAATACAGGAGATCAATTTTTTTATAGCATCTGTAAAAATAAAATATAAATCCAATGGAAGTTATGAGATTAAAATAGATGAGCAATCTGCTAATGTGATAGTTACGAATGTAAACTTTGAGAGCTTCTCCTCCCAAATTGGGCATAATAAGGTTCATATCCGCTGCTGTAAACAGGAGAGAGGTCATTAAAATTATAAATTCAATAACACTTATGATTACAATGTATTTTACATTATTACGCGATTTTTTATTAAGCATCAATATTAATTCTGCCTGAGAATATTGATTGGTCTCACTTTGCTTCTGCCAAGATTTTTTTAGACTGTCTATATCCAATTCATTCTTCATTTTTGTTCATTATTTCTTTTAATTTGGTTTTCACGCGATTCATCTTTACTCGTGCATTAACTTCTGTAATACCCAAAGTCTCGGAAATTTCTCTGTAAGATAAATCTTCTAAATATAGCAACACTAACGCTCGTTCTATTTCAGAAAGTTTTTTAATAGCCTCATAAAGCTTGTTGATTTGTTCTTGTTTTTCACTAAAATCATCATTTTCAGATATTTTATATAAGGTGTTATCAATTTCTTGGGTATTGATGGTTTTAGTTGATTTTCTAAAAAGGGTAATAGCCGTGTTTAGTGCAACTCTGTACATCCATGTAGTGAATTTAGAATTTCCTTGAAAACTTTTATAGGATTTCCAAAGTTGTAAAAGAATTTCTTGAAATAAATCTTGAGAATCTTCTTCATTGTTTGTATAAATTCGGCAAACTTTATGAATGATTCCCTGATTTTTTTCAATTAATTTAGAAAATTCTAATTCGATTTTTTTCACAGATTTAGTTATTAAATTATAAGTAATTACATTAAAAATTTTGTTACATAAATAGAATTTGGATTATTCTAATCGGGGATTAATTTTCCAGGATTCATAATATTTTTAGGGTCAAGGGTTTTTTTTATGTTTTTTTGGATTTGCAAATTAGCCTTTGAAAAAACTATAGGCAAGAATGTTTTTTGAAGCAATCCAATGCCATGTTCTCCTGAAATTGTTCCCCCAAGAGAATGGATATACTCAAATAATTCAAAAAGCATGGCACGAATAACAGGATTATTATACGAATTTTTATATTTCGGATGATTGAATCTAATGTGTAGATTTCCATCTCCTGCGTGACCATAACAAACTACTTTACATCCATTTTTTTTCGCTAATTGATGAGCGAATTTTATCAAATTAGGTAATTCAGCTCTTGGTACAACCGTATCTTCTTCAATAGTATACCCGTTTGATTTTACAATTTCAGCAACTTTTCTTCTTAATTCCCATAAACGGTTTTTATCTGTTTCATTATCGGCAAAGTAAATTTCTTCTGTCGGAAACGATTCAACAACCGCTATGGTTTTTTCAAGTAATGGTAATAATTCTTCTTGAGAATTTCCGTCGAAATTTATTAATAAATGAGCTTGTACATTTTCTTGTAAAATAATAGAGTTTTCATCTAAATGCAATAAGGTTTGTTCCAAAGCATTTCTTTCCATAAGTTCAAGTGAACAGGGTAGTAAACCGCTTTTAAAAATTTCCGTTACAGCCTTTGCCGAATCCTCTAAATTGTGGAAAGGAATAAGCAGAGTAATATCAGTTTTGGGTTTTGTAAGAACTTTCAAAACGGCTTTGGTAACTATACCTAACGTACCTTCGCTGCCTATAAACAATTGGGTTAAATTATATCCGGTTGAATTTTTAAGCGTATTAGCACCTGTCCATATAATTTCTCCATTGGGGAGAACTACTTCTAAATTCAATACAGAAGCAGAAGTGACTCCGTATTTCACCGCTCGTAATCCTCCTGCATTGGTAGCAATATTTCCTCCTATATAGGAACTGCCCCAACTCGAAGGATCAGGACCATAAAATAAACCGTACGGTTCTAAGGCTTGTTGAAGTTGATAATTGATAACTCCTGCTTCAACAACAGCCTGGTAGTTCTGAATATCGATTTTAATAATTTTATTAAGTCTTTCCATGGATAAAATAATTCCTCCATGTATAGGTAAAGCTCCTCCCATTAGTCCGGTACCCCCGGATCTAGTTGTAATAGGTATCGTCTTTTCATTGCAGAATTTAACTATTTGAGAAATTTCTTCCGAATTTTCAGGTTTAACAACCAACAAAGGTTTAAAACTTAAATTTTCGGTATGATCATAAGAATAAAATTCAAGACTTTGTTCATCGTAGAAACAATGTTCAGGTCCTAATAATTCAACAAAAAAATCAATATATTCAGGCATAAAGTTAAAATTCAATGCAAAAATACTAATTTGATAACAGAATTTACTAGATTATTCACTACAAATGGTCGAGTAGTTTTTATATTTGTATTTATGTTTTCAAAAAGATTTATACTTCTTATAATTTTACTTTTTTTAAGTTGTATATTCTTATTTCTTATTAATTTATTGACCGGATTTGAAAATATTTCTTTATACGATCTTTTTTTTACTCAAGAAGAAACTAAAAAGTTAATTATTTCGTATCGATTTTACAGGGCGGTAGCTGTAGTATTAGCAGGGATATCATTACCCGTTAGTGGATTTTTACTTCAAGAACTTTTTAAAAATCCTTTAGCAGAACCTTCTGTCTTAGGAATTACATCTGCTTCAGCTTTAGCTGTAGCATTGCTTATTTTTTTAGGTGGAGTACTATTTTTTCTTCAATATCAATGGCTAGAAGGTTGGTTACTTATCATAAGTGCGTTTACGGGTGCCTTGTTTACTTCACTCCTGTTATTGTTTATATCCAAAGAAATTAAGAATATTTCCACATTTATTATTATTGGTTTCCTTTTATCCTCTTTTTGTGGGTCATTAATCAGTACTTTACAATTTTACTCACAGTCTGAAACTCTGAAACAATACGTATATTGGTCTTTTGGTTCATTTGAAGGATTATCCGGAAATCAAATTTCAGTTTATACAATTTGCACGATACTGGGACTACTTCCGGCTTTTATGTCGGTAAAAAAATTAATAGGTTATCTCATGGGAGAAGAGTATGCAAAGGTTTTAGGAGTGAATATGGCGAAGCTTAAAATTAATATTCTGATAGCCGTCTGCTTACTCACGGGAAGTACAACCGCTATGCTTGGGCCGATTGTATTTGTAGGTATTATTATTCCGCATTTTTGCAGACAAATTTGGAATCCTTCCGCACTTTGGGTACAAATTAATTTAAATATTTTAATTGGCAGCGGATTTATGTTATTGGTAAGTCTTATTATGATTTATACGCAATTACCTGTAAATATACTTTCCTCTTTGATTGGTGTACCAACAATATTATTTATAATTTTAAAAGACAGATTTAAAAATTAATCCTTTGGAAACAAACAGTAATTCTATACTTGAATTTCATAATCTATCCATAGGTTATCAAACGCCAATTCTCTCGGGGATAAATGCTACAGTTAAAAAAGGAGAAATTATACTTTTGACTGGAAAAAACGGGAGTGGAAAGACTACCTTATTAAAATCAATTTATGGTGAACTTCCTCTGCTTGAGGGCTCAATAAAAATTGAGGGTAAAAATATTTCTGAAATCTTACCCCTAGAAACAGGAAAATATCTTGCGATAGTTCTTTCTCAAAACCCTGTTAGCCCCTCTCTACGGGTTTTTGATTTAGTGGCTTTAGGTAGATATCCTTATAAAAAATGGTATCAGAGTCTTGCAAAAAAAGAGATTGAAGCGATTGACGATATACTGCACCTGTTGAATCTTAGCCAATATAGAGAATATAATATAACTAAACTTTCGGATGGTAATCTTCAAAAGGTGATGATTGCCAGAGCTTTAGTTCAAAATTGTCCAATATTAATTTTAGATGAACCTACCTCACATTTAGATATAGCTAATAAATTAGAAATTATGAAAATAATTAAAATGTATGCCCACGATCAGGGTAAATCTATTTTATTTACTTCTCATGATTTATCCTTAGGCCTTGCCGTAGCAGACCGATTATGGTTTATAAAAGATAATTTGTTACATACAGGTTTTACAGAAGATATTGCTAACAGATATAACATATGTGATTATTTTGTAAACGATACGATACGTTTTGATTATCAAGCCAATGAATATAATTTTTTCAATTCTGATACTTCTAAATCAGTACGAGTATATTTCAATTCTCAATCTGCATACTGGTTAAAAAAAGCTTTGGTAAAAAATAATTTTGTTATTTCCGATCAAGCATCCATCCAGATTTTAGAAAAAGATTCCGTATTTTATCTTATTGATAAGAATCAAAATGAATATAGTTTTACATCCATAGAAAATCTTATCAATTTCCTGAAATTGAAAAAATAGTTAAGCAATTAATTTAATTAACTACGTAATAGGATAAAAATAGAGCAATGGCTGTAGCTGAAATTACACCGATTAAACCCGGTATCATAAAACTATGGTTAAGAATATATTTTCCGATATGGGTTGTTCCTGTTCTATCAAAATTTATGGTCGCTAAATCCGATGGATAAAAAGCAAAAAAGAAGTAAGCATAAGATGCAGGAATACATCCGATTAAAATGGATACAGGTATATGTAGCATAAATCCAATGGGCATCATAACCAATATTGTGGCTGCTTGACTTTTTAAAAACATAGACACACAGAACATGGCTATGGCAAATGTCCAGGGACGTTCTTTCACCATATCACTTATTAAAGATAATAAGTAGGATTCATTATTTTTTATTACGGTTTCACTCATCCAAGCTATACCAAAAATCATAATTACAGCAATCATTCCCGCATTAAAAACCTTAGTATCCGATATAGATTTAGCTTTAACTCCAGTTATTAAGACTATAATAGCACCAACTCCTAACATAATAAATTGCAATACGCTGGTCATTGGAATAGTTTTACCGTTATTTTTTGGTAAAATTGAATCCGGGAATAAAGCAATTAAGATAATAAATAGGATACCAATAAAGAATAAGCTTAATGATATTTTAGCATCTTTTGAAGGTTTAGTACTTTCAGATCTTTCTAAATCACCTACTATATAAGCTTTCATATCAGGATCTTCCATTTTCTTTAAAAATGCAGGATCTTTATCGAGATCTTTTCCTCTATTTAAACTCCAAGTTGCAGCCAACATCACACCTAAAAAACAAGAAGGAGCGGTAACTAATAAAATGTCAATTAAGTTTATGGTAACTCCGGCTTTATAGGCTACACCGATCATAGCTGCTGTTGCTGCTGCTATAGGACTGGCTGTAATTCCCATTTGACTGGCTATGGAAGCTACCGCCATAGGTCGTTCGGGTCTAATTTTTTGTTTAAAAGATACATCGTAAATAACCGGTAATAAAGGATATACAGCATGACCGGTTCCTACAAGCATGGTTAAAAAGAAAGTGGATAATGGAGCTAAATAGACAATATATTTTGGATTTTTACGTAAAATTCTTTCCGCAAAACTCACCAACATACCGAGTGCACCGGTGGCCTCTAAGGTTGAAGAAGCAGTAACTACGGCAAGTATTATAAGCATTACATCAATGGGAGGTAATCCGGGAGAATCCCTGAATAATAAAACTAATATGGCCACTCCAAATCCCCCTAATAAACCTAAGGAAACTCCTCCTTTTTTTATACCAAAATAAATAACGATTAATAATAACCCTAATTGTGTGATAAATTTTAAAGGGGCGTTATTTTCATTCGTTGCATTCGAATTAGAAATGGTTTCTTTTTTAGTTTCCTCTGATTTTATTTCATTTGAATTCGCAGAAGTTTTTTGATTTACCTGAGCTGTTGAGGCAGTTGCAAGTAAACTTACATTCTGAGATTTAACAAATATTGGCGTGAATAAGATGAAAGTTAACAATATAATATAAATGTTTTTCATATAATTCCTTTTTCAAGGATAAAACTAGATAATTTATCATTTTTTATTTATATGATTTTTAACATGTATATGTATAATATAATCTAACGTGCTGATAATGTGGTCGAAAAGCGAAAAGTTAACTATTAATTTATTTTAATTATAAATAAGTTAATGATTAGTTAAAATAATAAACCTAATTATAATTTTCTGACAGCATCCGATAATTGCTTTAAAGCAACTTCAAGTACAGATCGAGGACATCCGACGTTCATCCTCATAAATCCAGTACCTTCCTTACCAAACATGGCGCCATCATTTAATGCTAAACGAGCTTTGTCTATAAAAAACGAATTTAATTCTTTTTGAGATAATTTTAATTCTCTGCAATCCAGCCATATAAGAAAAGATGCTTCCGGTATGATTACTTTGATTTTTGAACAGTTTGATTTTAGGAATTGGTCTACATATTTAGTATTTTCTTCGATATACTTTTTTAATTGATTCATCCAATCTTCCCCTTTTTCATAGGCAATTTGTATGGCCAGATAGGCAAATATACTTCCTTGATTCAATTCATTGCTAACCAAATATTTATGATAACGCTCTCTTAAATTTTTGTTTTTAATAATGGAGTAGGAGGTAACCAAACCTGCTATATTGAACGTTTTTGAAGGGGCACTAAGGGTAATGCTGTTTAATTCTGCTTCTTCTGAAACTGTTGCAAAAGGAACATGCTTATTTCCAAATAGTACCAGGTCAGAGTGTATCTCATCCGAGATAACCAGTACTTTATTTTTATAGCAAATTTCAGCAAGTTTTTTCAACTCATTTTGACTCCAAACTCTGCCTCCGGGATTGTGGGGATTTGAGAGTAATAAAATTTTACATTTGGTAGTCATTAATTTTTCCAAACCCTCAAAATCCATTCTGTATTGATCTCCTTCTAAAAGTAAGGGGTTGGTTACCACTTCTCTGTCATGTAATTGGGTTATAATACGAAAAGGATGATAAACGGGCGGTTGAATTATAATTTGGTCTCCTTTTTCTGAAAAGACATCTATAGCAAAAGCAATTCCTTTGACTACTCCAGGTAAATAACTAATCTCTTCTTTGCTTACTTTCCATTGATGTTGTCTCCATTGCCAATTACAGATTGATTGATAGTATTCATTGGAAACATAAGGATATCCAAAAATTCCGTTCTTTGACCTTTCAACCATAGCATCAACAAGTTCCTTTGGAGATTGAAAATCCATATCTGCAACCCAAAGAGGGATAAGATCATCTCTTCCAAATCTTTCTTTAAGAACTCCAAATTTAAGTGAATCTGTATTTTTTCTATCTATGATTTGATCAAAATTATAATTGCCCATTTCCGAATAATATTTACACAAAAATATGAGTTTTTTTAGATGGATAATGTGATTTTTATATAAAATTTTATATTACTGTTTTTGTTATTCAGAACAATATAATAGTTTTATTTAAACTTAAATTATAAGATAAGTTCCGATATTTAATATTAATTTATTTCATGTAATTAGATAAAACATAAGGTTAAATGAAGTAGAATATAAATATTTCTATAAAATTTTTATTTTATCTTTGCAACTTTTAATTTGAAGAAATATGAAATTAAGGTATTTATTTATTTTTATCATTATACTATTGGCTGGTAGTCTTTTTTTTACTAATCCGGACAAAGAAATGCACCAAGCATTTATTAAAGATAAATTAACATCCATTATGAATCAGAAAGTGGAGGATGAACTAAATGAAAACAAAGATCCTAATCTTAATTTTTTAGCTGAATTTAGTAAGAATATAATTCCCGTCATTAGTGATAAGATCGTTACTTACATGATGGACACTCATATAAGAAGAGAAAATTATTATCTGTTTTCAACCATTGAAATCTTATATCATGATAAATGGAAAACTATTGGATTAGGAATATTCGATAAAATGTTCTTATTTCCTAAAGTAGAGGAAGAAATTCAAAAATTTGATATCAAGAAAGAATTTAATAAACTATCGCAAAATAATCCTTAATATCAATATAATTTTAAATTGTTTAAGAGAAAAGCTTTATGTGGAAGCTATTTTTTATTATTCAATATAGCAAAAAGAATTATCCCCAAAATTGCAAAAATACATATACCAATAACAACCAACATTTGAAATATTTCCTTTTTAAAGTTTATTTATAAATTATGTTATTTTATTTCAAAATTCCATTGTTTAATTTTTTCCATAAAATGGTAAGCAGTTAAATCAAATTGAACGGGAACTATACTTATAAAATTATTTTCTAATGCCCATTCGTCCGTGTCATCTCCCTTATCTGAATTACACCATTTACCCGTCATCCAATAGTAAGTTTTGCCCTTAGGATCAATTCGACGGTCAAACTCTTCATCCCAATGAGCATTTGCCTGTCTGCAAATTTTAATTCCTTGAATATCTTTTTCTTCGGCTTCAGGAATATTCACGTTGAGAACGACCCCTTCGGGTAATCCATACTTTAAAATATTTTCACATATAGATTTTATATGTTTTCTGGCTGCTTTGAAATTTGCAGTATAAGAAAATTCGCATAGAGAAAAACCAACGGAAGGAATTCCTTCAATACCTCCTTCAATGGCAGCAGACATCGTTCCGGAATAAATTACATTAATTGAGGAATTGGAACCGTGATTAATTCCTGAGACACAAATATCCGGTTTTCGGGGTAATAATTGATCAATGGCTAATTTCACACAATCCACAGGAGTACCGCTACAAGCCCATTCTCTGCGGGTATCATTTTCAATATACATTTTTTCTGCACGAATAGTAGAATGAATGGTTACTGCATGTCCCATTCCACTTTGAGGCTTATCCGGAGCAACAACATATACTTCACCGATTTCATTCATAATATCAATCAACTCACGTATTCCTGGAGCATTGATTCCGTCGTCATTGGTAACTAATATTAAAGGCTTTTCCATAGGATTTCAATGAAATTTAAAATTTATAACAAAACTAAGATTTTTCCTTGTAAAAATATAGTATCTTTGAATTTATTTTTTAAAATTACAAATAATATACGTAAACCGATGCTTAATTTAAAAAAGACCTGGATATTTTTATCGCTATGTTCAATGAGCCTGTTAGTGTTTTGTTTTAATGCTTCTTCTCATGCCGACAATGAAAGAGAGATAATTAAAAGAGTTAGAGAAACACTACTTTTTACAAGCTATGCGCCTAAAAATTTAGATGTGTCTTATTCAAGGGATGTTTTTAAAAAATATATGGAAGACTTAGATCCGTTTAAAAGATATTTTCTGGATTCTGATATGGATGAGTTTTCTGAATACAGAGATAAAATGAGTGATATGTTTATTAATAATGATGTTTCATTTTATCATTTAACTATCGATAGGTTGTATAAAAGAATTGATGAAACGGAACAATATGTTAATGATATTTTCAGTCAGCCAATTACCTTCTCTAATGATGATTATTTTTATTCTGATGATAAAAAAAGAAAATTCCCAAAAAATAAAGATCAGGCAAAACAGTATTGGAAATCTTACATTAAATATAGAATACTACAGGAAATATTTAATACTCAAAACGTAAAAGATAGCATAAATACTAGTGATTCCATAAAAACGGATTCGATCAGTAAAAAAGTTACTAAAAAAATCGAAAAGCCTAAAACAAAAGAAGAAATAGAAGCAGATGCCGTAAAAAAAGTTAAAGAAAACTTGTCAGAATACTTTAGACAAATAAAATTAAGAAAAAAATCTGATCTATTTTCCATATTTGTCAATGCATACACGGAAGTTTTTGACATTCACACTACCTACTTTTCACCTAAAGATAAAGAAAATTTTAACAGCTCTATAAGCGGTAAAATTATAGGAATTGGTGCAACATTACAAGATGTTAAAGGGTATCCTACGATCAGGGAATTAGTAATTGGTGGTCCGGCTTGGAAATCTAAAGAAATTGAGGCAGGAGATAAAATAATTAAAGTACAACAAGGTAAAAATGGTAATCCGGTGAGTGTAGTAGGAATGCTGTTAGATGATGCCATTAGATTAATAAGAGGTGAAGAAAAAACTACGGTAGTATTAACTTTAGAGAAAAAGGACGGAAGTACCAAAACGGTAACTTTGGTAAGAGAGGAAATTGAAATTCAGGAAACCTTTGTTAGAAGTGCGATTATAACGGATGAAAAAGGTAATAAATTCGGTATATTGTATTTGCCCGAATTTTATGTGAATCTAGAGAGTAACAGTAAAGGCAGAGATTGTTCCGATGATATCAAAAGAGAAATTAATGAATTAAAAAAGCAAGGAATAACCGGTTTAATTATGGACGTAAGAAACAACGGGGGAGGATCATTATCTGAGGTGGTTGATATAACCGGATTATTTGTAGGAAAGGGGCCCGTAGTTCAAGTGAAAGATTCCGGTGGAAAAATAAAAGTATTAGACAGCAAAGAAAAAGATATTGTTTGGGATGGGCCTTTAATTCTTATGACCAATGAACTTTCAGCGTCTGCGTCAGAAATACTGGCCGGAGCTATGCAAGATTATCATAGGGCTGTGGTTGTCGGACCTTCTCAAACATATGGTAAAGGAACGGTACAAACTATCTTTCCTTTAGATCGATTTGGTATGAAAGACGATAAGTTCGGAGCCTTAAAGGTAACTATTCAAAAATTTTATAGGATAAACGGAAGTTCAACTCAGTTGAAAGGGGTAAATTCCGATATAGTTATTCCCGGTATTTTTTCCTATTCTGATATCTTTGAAAAGTCTCAAGAATATGCTTTACCGTGGGATCAGATATCTCCAACAAATTATTCTACCTGGAAAGGTACACCTAAAATAGATTATGAATATCTTAAAGCAAGAAGTGCAGAAAGATTAAAAGGCAGTACCTATGTTTCGTCTATAGAGAAAGCAGGTAAATGGACAAAAGAATTGGAAAAGATTACTAAAATCCCGCTAAAGTATGATAAGTTCATGCAGGAAATGAATAAAAGAAGGGATCAAAGTAAAGTATATGAAAAGGAAACTAATTTTGATGCAAAAATAAAAGTAGAGGCTCCGGCTTACGAGTTAGTCAAGTTTAAAGAAGATACTGTCCTTAAAGCAAAACGGGAAGATTGGTACAAAGGAATGAAAAAAGATTTTAACCTTAGAGAATCTGTCAATGTTTTAAATGATATTATTAATAAAAAATAATTGAACAATAGCAAAAACAATCCATAAAAACTTATGGATTGTTTTTTTTTAACCCATTTGAAAATAGAATAAATTTTTTTAGATTTAATTATAATAAATTTTAGTCATGGATAGATCTAATTTTCGATATATCAATAGGGAAATAAGTTGGCTTAAATTCAACTCTCGAGTACTTCAAGAGGCAATGGATAAGAAAAATCCTTTATTGGAAAGACTTCGTTTTTTAGGAATATATTCTAACAATTTAGATGAATTTTATAAAGTAAGGTATGCTTATATAGCTCGAATGGTTCAATTCAACAGAAAATATAATAATATTGTTGAGAGTCAAGAAGATGTAAATTTATTGGAAGAGATTAATATGACGGTTGCTCATCAGCAAGAAAAATATGATAAATTGTATGAACAAATAATTAAGGAGCTGGCCAAAGAAAAAACCTTATTAGTAGATGATAAGACCTTACCTGAGAGCTTGAAACCTTTCGTTCAAGATTTTTTTGAAAATAAATTAAGTCATAATTTAACTATATTATATTGGAAAGAAGGAGATAAAACGATCAACCTTAGAGATAATGTTTTTTATTTAATAGTAACCATGACTAAAAAAAATGGAAATCAACAATATGCTCTTATTGAAGTTCCTTCGGACAGATTTTCGCGCTTTTTAGTTTTACCTGATATTAATGATAAACATTATGTAATATTTCTTGAAGATATTATTAGATATCATTTAAAAGATATCTTTCAATTTTTTAAATTCGAGACCATCGAGGGGAAATCCATAAAATTAACGAAAGATGCGGATCTATCCATTGATAACGATGTGCAAGTCAGTTATGTAGATAGCATAGCAGTGGCCTTAAAAGAAAGATTAAAAGGATTACCGGTCCGCTTAGTATACGATAAAACTATTGATCCTAAAACGCTCAGGTTTTTAAAGAAAATGTTTGATCTAGATGAATACGATAGTTTAGCGCCCGGAGGAAAATATCATAATAAAAAAGATTTTATGAAATTTCCTACCTTAGGACGGCAAGATCTGGAATATAAAAAAATAGAACCGATTATACCTAAAATTTTAAAAGGAGAAAAAAACTATTTCAAGGCTTTTGCCAAAGAAGATACTTTACTTTATGCTCCGTATTATGATTATTCTGTTTTTTTGAAATTTTTAAGAGGAGCGGCCATCGATCCAAAAGTAAAAAAAATAAAAATAACCATATACAGGGTTGCCAGTGACTCCCAAGTTCTAAGTGCCATACTCAATGCTGCAAGGAATGGAAAAGAAGTAACGGCAGTTTTAGAATTAAGGGCAAGATTTGATGAAGCTCATAATATTAAATGGTCAAAACAATTACAAGATGAAGGTGTAAAGGTAATTTTTGGAGTTCCCGGATTAAAAGTCCATTCAAAAATAGGAATTGTAGAAAGAGAACCTCAACGAGGTGCAGCAACTAAATATGCATTTATTTCAACAGGGAATTTTCATGAAGGTACCGCACGATTGTATACGGATTTCACTCTTTTCACAGCTAATGAAGCAATAGTAAAACAAGTGGATCAAGTATTTGATTTTTTTAATGCCAATTATTTGGTAAAACATTATAAAGATATAGCAGTAAGCCCTTGGGGAATACGTCGAAAAATTATACAGGGTATTGAAAGGGAAATAAATAATAAAAAAAACGGATTACCCGCGCAAATTAATATTAAAGTTAATAGTATATGTGATAAAGAAATCATTGATTATTTATATGAAGCCAGTAAAATGGGAGTGGAAGTTCGAATGGTCGTACGAGGTATATGTTCTATAATCCCTCAAGTTCCCGGTTTAAGTGATCATATTAAAATAATTAGTGTTGTAGATAAATTTTTAGAGCATCCGCGAGTGTATTGGTTTAAGAATGGAGGTGATGACCTCATTTATATTTCATCGGCGGATATTATGGCAAGAAATCTTGATCATAGAGTAGAAGTAGCATGTCCTATTATCAGCGCAAAAAATAAACAGGAGATTATGAAAATTTTCGAACTAGGTTTTAACGATAATGTCAAAGGACGTTTGATACAAGAAGGATTTGAGGAACCCTACCAGAAAAATAGAAAAAAGAAAAACCGTTCTCAAGAAACTATATATCAATATATTAAAGAGTTAAATAAATGATGAATATATTAACCTATGCTGCTATAGATATTGGTTCTAATGCAGTACGACTACTAATAAATACCATTTATGAAACTAAAGAAACTGTAACATTTAATAAGACCAGTTTAGTTCGTGTACCTATAAGACTGGGACAGGATGTTTTTACAGATAAGAAAATATCTAAAAAAACTATGGTGCGGTTAAATGATGCAATGACAGCTTATAGCTTATTGATGAAAGTTTATAATGTGGATGAATATAGGGCATTTGCTACATCTGCTATGCGAGAAGCTTCAAATTCCAAAGATGTTATCAATTATATAAAAGACAAAAGTGGAATTAAAATAGATATCATCTCCGGAGAAGAAGAAGCAAAAATCATTTTTAGTTCGGAACTTAAAAATTTTTTGTATTCCGATAATTATTATTTATTTGTAGATGTTGGAGGGGGGAGTACGGAAATATCCCTATTAAATAAAGGTAAAGTTCTTCATAGTCAATCTTTTCCTATAGGAACCGTTAGATTATTAGATAAAAAGGTAGATGAAAATTATCTAACAAATGTTGTTAAACCCTGGGTGACTAAAATAACAAAAGGGAAATCCGTAGATGTAATAGGATCAGGAGGAAATATAAATTTTGTATTTAAAAATTCAGGAAAAAAAGAAGGTAAATTTCTTTCGACTTCTTATATACATCATCAGTACGAACTATATAAAGGCATTTCTTATGAGGAAAGAATTGAAAAATTTAATATGAAACCGGATAGGGCAGATGTAATTGTTCCTGCATTATTAATATATAATTCGGTTATGAAATTTGCTCATTCCACACGAATTCATGTTCCAAAAATTGGTGCTGCTGATGGAATGATTAATTTAATGTATAATTTTTATAAAAAAACATTAAAATAAAAAAAAACATATTATTTATGTCTTATGTCGATATAAATTACTAAATTTAGATCAATAATATTTTAAAGTAAATATTTGCATATTACTTAAAATTATTTATGAGATATTTTAATAGTATTTTATTTGTTATCATTAAAATTGCATTTTAACTATGTATTTATTTTATTTAATTTTAATAAATTTAATTATTAAATTTTAAATAATTTTTAGATTATAATGTTAAAATATATTATTTTTGCTAATCTTAATTTAGTATTTAAGAATAAAAATATAGTAATTAAAAATATTGTATTTTAAAATATTTTAATAATATATTTGTTTATAAAAATAAAAAACTAATGAAAAAAAATAGTTCTTTTATCATACCACTTTTATTAATTCTTTTATCAGGATTAATATCTTCATGTGTCTCAAAAAAAGATCTATATTATTTTCAAGGTAATGAAGCAGTTTTGGAAGAATTTTATAAGTATACACCAACTTTAAAACCAGATGATTTATTAATAATTACTGTTTCAGCCTTGAATTTGGAGTCTACGCTTCCATTCAATCAACAAAGTCCATATAATGCAAATATTACTGGATCAGAAAGTTTAATTTCAACAAATCCTAGATTGAAAACCTATTTAATAGATGAAAATGGTGAAATTGATTTTCCTGTACTTGGTAAATTAAAGTTAGGAGGATTAACTCGATCTCAAGCTATGGATTTTATAAGAGATAAACTTAGAAAATATATTAAAGATCCATCAGTTAATATTCACATATCCAATTTCAGAATTACAATTTTGGGTGAAGTTACTAATCCAGGAACATATACATTATCCAATGAAAAAATTACAATTCTTGAAGCTATTGGTTTAGCAGGTGATCTTACTATATATGGAAAAAGAAAAGATATTTTAATCATACGAGATAAAGGCGGAAATAAAACTTTTACTACGGTAGATTTAACTTCAAAAGAAATATTCAGATCGCCGGTATATTATTTATCCCAAAATGATGTTATTTATGTTCATCCTAACAATGCAAAAACTAATTCTTCGGCTTATAGCGCAACAAATTCGGTATTTATATCTTTAGCAGGTATAATTATCTCCGTAATTTCAATTCTTACCCGTTAATATATTTGTAAATAGTATGAATATGAATAGATATGACAAAAATATATATTATGAAAAAGAAGATTTTATAAATATTAAAGAATTAATATTTCAATATTTTAAATATTGGAGATGGTTCTTATTCTCCATCATAATAACTACGGCTATTGGAATTTTATTTTTAAAAATTACTCCTAAAAAATATTTGTCAGAAAGCAAAATTATTCTTGAAACAGGAAATAAAGAAAGTTTTCTTATTTCAGAATGGATGGATATGACAGATTTTGCGGATCTATCTCGAAATAAATTAGATGATTGGATTGAGATACTTAAATCGCGTCGTTTAATGATGAAGGTTGTGGACAAATTAGATTTAAATATTAAGTATAAAGAAAAAAAAGGGTTTTTAACCACAGAAATTTATAAAGAAAATTCACCTATTACATTAAAATTTGTTGACGAGAAATTTAAATATTTAGTGGATAGCACCAAAAATTATGAAATAGTTATTAAATCTAGTAAAAACTTTATTTGTAAAGACCTAAAAACTAATAATAAAATTGAAGGTATTTTCGGCAAACCATTGAAATTTAAGTTTGGAGAAATTATTTTTTTTCGCAATCATACATCTAATTCAGAAAAATCCGTATTAGTATCCATTGTACCTCTTATAGATATTACCTTAGAATATATAAATTTATTGGATGTTTATAGTATGTCCAAAAATGGACATGTTATTAATTTAGGTATGAAAAGTAATTTACCTAATAATGCTAATAAAATAATTGATCTATTAATACTTCAGTTTCAAGATGATATAATTGATGATAAAAAAAAGATTGGAAAAAAAACTATTTCATTTATAAATGATAGATTGTCTTTAATATCCAAAGAACTCGGTATAACAGATGGTAGCATGGAAAAATTCAAATCAACAAAAAAAATATTTGATTTTGAAACCGAGGGGAAAAAACAAGTTTTAGAATCTTCTAGAATTGAAGAACAAATAAAGCAACATTCCATACAATTAAGTTTAATAGATTATATGAATAATTTTATTAATTCTAATAAAAATTCATTATTACCCTCAAATATAGGTTTAACAGATAATTCTCTAATAACCATAACAAAACAATATAATGAGCTCGTTCTTGAAAGAGATAAAATGTTAGTGAGTTCAACTAAAGAAAATCCGATAGTTAAAAATTTAAATTCCCAAATCTCTGAACTAAACAATAACATTCGTGTCAGTTTAAGAAATTATAAAAATACTACTAACATTGCAATTGGTAATTTAGAAAAGCAAATAGGACAAGTTTCAAGTAAAATATCAGAATTGCCTTCAAAAGAAAGAGAATTTAAAGATATTTATAGAAAGCAACAAACCATTGAAGCATTATTTTTATTATTACTTCAAAAAAGAGAAGAAACACAAATATATACTGCTTCAACTCCCAATATAGTTAAAATTGTTGATAAAGCTTTTTATAATAAAAATCCTATTTTTCCAAAGCCTTATATAATTATTTTTATATCTGGTATTATAGGTTTTATAATTCCAGTTGTAATATTTTATATAAATTTTTTATTTGATGATAAAATTAAAAATAAAAATGATATTGAAAAAGTAATAACAAATATTCCTATTATAGGATATTTACCTAAATCCGATACAAAAATTGTGGATATTACGAGTATAAACTCTACTTCAGCAGAAGCTTTTAGATTATTGCGTACAAATATAAATTTTTTCCTCCCAGAAATGGATTATAAATCTAAATGTGTATACGTAACTTCGACAATAAGTGGTGAAGGTAAAACATTTGCTTCTTTAAATTTAGCACTTACATTAGCTTTAGCTAATAAAAAAGTTTTAATAATTGAAGCAGATATTCGCAAACCAAAAATTAGAGAAAATTTAGGTATAGAAGGTAATTTAGATGGGGTATCGGATTATTTATCTGGGAATATTAATGATATTGCAACTAATATAATATCAATTAATTCAAGTATTTCAAATATATTTACCTATTTCAAACAACAATCATCTTGCTTAAAAATAGATTTATTTCCTTCAGGTAAAATATCACCTAATCCTTCTGAATTATTAATGAATGGAAGATTTGAAAATATTATTAAATATGGACGTGAGAATTATGATTATATAATTGTTGATACAGCTCCGATAGGTGTAGTGACAGATACGTTGTTGATTAATAAATATTCTGATTTAGTTTTATTTATAATGAGAGTAAATTATTTACAAAAAAATATGTTAGATATATTACATCATACTAAAAAAGAGGGTAAATTTGATATTCACAAAACATCCATACTCATAAATTATGTAGATACAAAAGATGGATATGGATATAATTATACTTACGGCTATAACGACAAAAAATTCACTAAAATTAAACATTTCGTAAAAAAATATATTTTTAAGGCATAAAAATATTATATTTACTGAATTATAAAACTGACTGGAAAATATATAAAAAATTTTAATTTATTTTAAAATATTTTTCACTGCTAACTCCAAAATATATTAATTAAAAATGCATGATGATAATAAACGTATAGCTAAAAATACGCTTTTTTTATATTCACGAATGATATTTTCATTGGTAATAAGTTTTTACACTTCTCGTCTAATTCTAGAGACATTAGGAGTTGAAAATTATGGAATTTATAATATTGTTGCGGGAGTCATAGTTATGTTCGGATTTCTAAATGCGTCGATGAGTGGAGCAACATCTCGATTTCTAACATTTGAACTTGGTAAAGGAACTAAAGAATCTTTGTTTAAAACGTTTACAGCTGCGTTATCTGTTCATTTTATAATTGCTGGTATCATTTTACTTTTGGCGGAAACTGTAGGATTATGGTGGTTGAATAATAAAATTGTTATTAATCAAGATAAATTATTTGCTGCACAGTGGGTATATCAATTTTCGGTTATAAGTGCTATTATTAGTATAATTCTTGTTCCTTTTTATGCAATGATTATAGCACATGAAAAAATGAATATTTCTGCCATTCTTGAAGTTGTCAATAGTTTGCTAAAATTAGGTGTTACTATACTTCTAATTTTTGTTAATTACGACAAATTGATTTTATATTCCTTTTTACTTTTATGTGTTGCGGTTATTATAGCAATATCATATATAATTTGTTGTTTAAGAATTTTAAAAAATTATAAGTATAAACTAGAATGGGATAAAACCATTATTTATCCAATGTTGAATTTTTCTGCATGGGATTTATATGGAAATGTCAGTGTTATTGCTAAAACTCAAGGTGTAAATATGCTACTTAATTCTTTTTTTGGTGTATTTTTAAACGCTGCTTATGGAATAGCGAATCAGGTTCAAGGTGCAATTACAAGCTTCTCAAGTAGTTTTTTATCAGCAGTTCAACCACAAATCGTAAAATATTTTGCATCGGGTGAATTAAATCGAATGAAAAATTTAATGAACAATTCAACAAAACTTGCTTTTATCTTAATTTTTTTATTAGAATTACCCTTCATTTTAGAATGTAATTTTATATTACACATATGGTTAAAAGAAGTTCCAAATTATACATTGATATTTACTCAACTAAATTTAGTATCAAATATAATTTATGTTGTTAGTACTCCAATGCTTTTTGCTATACATGCAACAGGAAGGATAAAAAGTTTAAGTTTTATTTCCGGAACAATATATTTAATGGTTTTACCATTCTCTTATGTCTTCTTTAAAATGGGATTTTCACCTATTATCCCATATATATTAAATGTTATCATGATGATAATTTATTATTTCTCAATAACAATTGTTTTGCAATATTTACTTCCACAACTTTCCTATAAATTTATATCGTTAAAAAATTTATTTTTGTGTTTAATAGCTGTGTGTTTTGGGTCTGTAATACAGATATATTTACATTATTTATTAACAGAAGGTTGGATTAGATTACTATTAGTTTGCTTTTTATCTATACTGTTAATTCCTCTATCAGGTTATTTTATATTATTTGATAAACCTATGAGAATAAAGATATTTAATTTATTAATGAATAAACTTAATTTTATTTTAAAAATATTTGAAAATAAATCTATATAAATCACTTATACCAATGACTAAATTTTTAATTGATATTTTAATAATTATTTATTTATTTTTTTGTTTTTTAAAAATACAATATAAAACAATAGGCGATAAATGGGATATTTTATTATTATTTGAAAACCATTACAAAGCATTGTTGCTATTTATTATAAGTTGGTACTTTATTTCAGAAAAAACTGGATTATATAAATTAAAAAAAAGCAATTTTTTAGAAACAATAAGAAAAGTATTAATACAAGCAATAATATTTACATTTATAGTATTTACTGTTTCAGGATTAAAAAGTAAATATTTATTTAATAATTATATAACATTATTGTATAACATTTCAATATTTATATGCATATCCATACATCATATTATTGCTGATAAATTTCAAAATAAGAAATTTTCAAGGGTTGTATTTATAGATACTAATAACAATACAAACAATTTTATAAAGCAATACTTTCATGGTGAAAAAATGTATAATTATGGAGAATTTGTTAAAGCTCCCCAAGAAAAAAATCAATTTAAATATGATTTCGATAAATTATATTCATTCGTAAAAGATCATAACATAAACACTTTATTTTTTTCATTAAATGGAGAATTATGTAAAGAAGTTGAGGACGCCATTATCAAATTTTCAGAAAGTAAATATTTAATTTATATTATTCCAGATATATCCTATGAGTTTTATAATAATTCAATTATAAGCTATTACGGAACTTTTCCTATATATATTTATAGAAGAAAATCAAATATATTTAATAAAATTTTTAAAAGAATATTTGATGTTGTGTTTTCACTAATTTTTATCACATTTGTTTTAAGTTGGTTAATGCCAATATTAGCCTTGATTATTAAAATTACTTCTAAAGGACCAATTATATATAAACAGGAAAGAATAGGGTTAAATGGCAGACCATTTAAAATAATGAAATTTAGATCAATGTATGTTGATGCGGAGCATAGTGGTCCAAAATTAGCTACAGATTCAGACCCGAGAATAACATCTATAGGTAAAATCATGAGAAAATACCGGATTGATGAATTTCCGCAATTTATTAATGTATTGAAGGGAGAAATGTCAATTGTAGGCCCACGTCCAGAAAGAAAATTTTTTATAGATAAAATAATAAAATTAAATCCTAATTATAAAAAATTACATAAAGTAAAGCCCGGTATAACTTCCATAGGGCAAGTATATTTCGGCTATGCCGAAACAGTTGAAGAAATGTCGCAACGATTAAAATATGATTTATTGTACCTTCAAAATGAAAATTTCTTTTTTGATATAAAAATTATATACTTAACTATAGTTGTCATGATTCAAGGTAAAGGCAAATAAATGTAAGTGATAAGTAAGTAAAGCTAATCATCAGTTACTGATGATTAGCTAAAATAAAATTGAATTCTAATTAGGATGAACAAGTGTCATTATAACTACTCGGTTCCAATCATTATTAGGATAAGGTTGAATTGAATCACCCTTTCCAATTGATATGATACGATCTTTAGATATTCCGTATTGTTTGATTAGTTTGTTTTCAACAGATTTAGCTCGTTTAATAGAAAGTACTTCATTGTATTTTTTTGTTCCTGTTTTGCTGTCACATATACCAACAATTTCAACGATACAATCTTCATTATTTTTAAGGAAATCAGCAATATTATAAATTATAGCCTCTTGTTTAGAATTTATGATACTGCTATTAATTTTAAACTGAATAGGATAAGGATTATTTTTAATTATAACCTCCCTAGAAATTTCAACCTTTGGTGGAACATTTTTAATTTTATCAAGATATTCAGCTAAAAGTTTATTCCCATTATTTAAACTATCTATTTGATTAGTTAATTTATTTACTAATTCATTATTATAAGCATTATCAACAACATGTACCTTATCTGCTTTTTCAAAAATTTGTTTACCACCTAAACCTAAAATAAAACCTAAATTCACAGAACCGATTCCATCCCAATCTTGTTTTTTATAAGATTTTGTCCATCTTTTTGGGTATTTGGAATCGTTAAACTTTGATTGAACAGCTTGGGCAGAAATATCTAAACTTATCGCAAAATTTTTATTAATTCGAAAAGTATTTAACAAACCAAGTAAAATAACCGGAGAATTATTATCGATTGCATTTCTATCAGTTCCTATACCAGCACCTGCATACGATATCAAACTATAGGTTCTAGCGTCTTTATACCCATAAAATAAGCTGGAAAGATCTAACATCGCGTCAGCATGAACTGTTATATAGTAACCACTAAGCATGTGATGTATTAATTTAGGGTCTAGGGTACTTATATCAACCGGATTTCTATTTTCATCAAAAACGGGTATTCCATTTGGATTGAATGTATGTTTTTGACCACCTTGAAACGTCAATCTTGCCCCAACTAGTGGTGAAAACCATTTGCCGACACTTATATGAGACGCCCATGTAAGACGATCAATAAAACTAGCTTCTTTGAATTGTTTACCTCCAAAAAACATTCCGCCACCACCGCCAATATTTATAAACCAATTATCCCAAAAACGATTTGTTAGATACCTCGGATAGGGTTTATCGTCTTGTGAAAATAAAAATGAAGTGCTTACAAAGAAGTAAAGAACTATTATTATCTTTTTCATAAAAATATATTTTTTTTAAATTTAATATTTATATTAATTTTATACAAATATTATATATAAATTTAATAATACGCAAACAATAAAAATAAATAAATTTTATGATTTTAAATATAGGTACAAAAATTAAATGTTTTAATTTATGGGAATGACATGACTTTTAATTTATTTAGAAAATCTTAAAAGTTGATATCGATTTAAAATAAGTAATTATTATAATATTGAAAATAAAAAAGGTTACATACTATGTAACCTTAAAGTTATATTAAATTTTAAAATTGATAATTTTAATACAAATAATGACTATTTATTTATCAAACTTTCAATAATATTCCATATATCGTTTCCAAATACCAAAATCATTAATCCAAGAAGTATAAATATACCCACCATTTGAACCTTTTCCATCGTCTTATCACTTAATTTACGACCGGTAATCATTTCAGCAATGGTAAATAAAGCATGACCTCCGTCTAAACCTGGAATCGGTAATAGATTTAAAAACGCAAGCCATATAGAAAACATAGCGGTAAAACTCCAAAATTGTCCCCAATTCCATTCAGGTGAAAATGCTTTATATAGTCGTAAAGGACCGCTTACTTGTTTATAAGCTTCTGTTTTTGGATTAATAATAAGTTTGAATTGTTTTATTTGAACCAATAACATTTCCCAAGACAATACTGGCGCCCTTTTAAAGGCATCTACAAAATTATATTTTTTATATGCAGTTGCATGTTTTAAATTCGAAGCACTAGGAACAAAACCTAAAATGGCGCTATCAGGAACAAAAAGTTTTTCATTTATATTTTGTCCGTTTCGATATATCCCTAAAGTTACACTGTCATTTTTATGTTTAGAAAGTTCTAATCTAAATTCATCAATATACTTAATAGGTTGCTTGTTGAAACTAGTTATAATATCCCCTATTTTAAGATATTTTGAAGCAAGTGAATTTGGTAAAATCGATTCAACATCGGCAATTATTCTCGGAGAAATAAAGCCTCTGCCTTCCTGTTTTAAAACATCCCTTTTTTCTTCAGGGAGGAGGTTAAATTTAATGATTTTTCCATCGCGCTTAACCGTTACATGATCCCCGAATAAAAGAGAAACAGGTAAATAATTAAAAGTTGGAATCTCTTTATTATCAACTTCTAATATAATATCACCATCTTTAAATCCCAATTTTTTTCCTACATCAGAAAATGCATATCCGTCTTTTAATTGATCCGTATTAATAGTTTGTTCACCCGTAGTCATTAAAATACCGGCATATATAATGATAGCCAATAGGATATTCACAAAAATTCCGGCAAGCATTATAATTAAACGTTGCCAAGCCGGTTTAGAACGAAATTCCCAAGGCTGAGGTGGACTTTTCATTTGCTCAGTATCCATGCTTTCATCAATCATGCCTGCTATTTTAACATACCCCCCTAACGGCAACCAACCAATACCATATTCAGTATCACCTATTTTCTTTTTGAATAAAGAAAACCATGGATCAAAGAATAAATAAAATTTTTCAACCTTTGTCTTAAAATATTTTGCCGCTAAAAAGTGTCCTGCTTCATGAAAGACAACTAAAATAGATAAACATAATAATAACTGGGCAATTTGGATAAATATATGCATATTCAAAATAAAACTTAGTTTGCAAAAGTAAGAAAATTTATTCTATTGAAATTTTATGATAAAAATAAAAATATTCATTAACTTTAAGCTGTATAATAAAAAATTAGGTTATGAAAACAATGATAGTCCCTGTAGATTTTTCAGCAACTACCAAATATATTTTGAAAGAAGCTGTCATCTATGCCAAAGCTACCGGAAGTAAAATGTGCCTTTTACATGTTGCCAGTTTAGATTTAGGTTTTATTATAGGGGATATCGGTTTTCAATATCTTCCGGAATTGGAGGAAGCAGGTATGAAGGAAGAAACCAGACAATTGGTAGAATATGAAAAATCAATAAAAGAACAAGGCATTGAAGTTGAAATTGTTATAAAACAAGGAACTCCTGCAGATATAATTTTGAAAGAAGCAGAATCCAGAAAAGCTAATCTCATCATTATGGGGTCTCATGGAAGAGGTTTACTTATGGAAGCAATCCTTGGCAGTGTTTCAAAAAACGTTATTAATAAATCTAAAGTACCCATTCTTATAGTTCCTCCCAATCAACATCAACATCATCATGAAAATTAATCTTTTATGATGGTTCATTTATCTAACATTAAAAATTATATACTTCAAACTTTGATATTTAGTCAATATCATTATATTTGCGGCATAGTAAAGATAGTTATATATGGAAGAAATTAAGATTCTGGATAAAACTTTTACCCCTTTTATATCTTCGGAAGAAATAGACCATTCCATACAAAGGATGACCAATACTTTGTATGAAGAATACAAAGACACCGTCCCCGTTTTTATAGGGGTGCTCAACGGAGTTATTATGTTTTTCAGTGATTTTTTAAAAAATTATAAAGGCAACTGTGAAATAGGTTTCCTTCAGTTGTCTTCTTACAAAAGCGGAATGCAAAGTTCAGGAACTGTTGATTTAATTACAGATATGACTGTAGACATCACAAACCGAGATATAGTAATACTTGAAGATATTATTGATACCGGTAACACCTTGGAATACCTTTATAAATTACTTGAAGTAAAACCGGTGAAAAGCATTAAAATTGCAACTTTGTTTTTTAAACCTGATGTTTATAAAAAGGATCTAAATATAGATTTAATAGGAATGAATATACCTAATAAATTTGTTATAGGATATGGGTTGGATTATAATGGTTTAGGAAGGAATTTTAAAGACTTATACCAATTAAAAGGAGAATAAACAGAATTTCAAATATGAATATAATTGTTTTATTTGGCCCTCCCGGGAGTGGAAAAGGGACTCAAGCAAAAATTTTAGCAGAAAAGTTTCACTTAGAACACATTTCCACCGGAGACTTATTCAGATATAATATAAAGAATAATACGAAATTAGGTCAAGAGGCTCAAACCTATATAAACCATGGAAAATTAGTGCCGGATGAACTTACAACAGAAATGTTGATAGATGAACTTAAAAGAAATTCAAACAAAAAAGGGTTTATCTTAGATGGATATCCAAGAACTAAAAGCCAAGCAGAAGCCCTTGATGAATTATTGGATTCTATATTTCAAACCCGAGTAGATGTAACGTTAGCCCTTTATGTAGAAGATGAAATTCTAGTTAAAAGAATTTTAAAAAGAAGTGAAGAAAGCGGTCGTTCAGATGATGCAGATGAAAGCATAATTCGTAACAGAATTAAAGAATATTATGAAAAAACAGCCGTTGTTTCCAACTATTATAAAGAACAACATAAACTTGTTGAATTAGATGGAGAGGGAAGTATTGAAGATATAACCGCAGAACTGTCTAAAGAAATAGAAAAGTTTGTATAAAAAATACATGTAACACATACAAATAAAAGGATTATTATGAAAAATGATAATCCTTTTTTTATAAAAAAATAAAAGATATATGCAGTCGAATTTTGTTGATTATGTTAAAATTTTTTGTAAAAGCGGACACGGTGGCGCCGGTTCTGCACACCTTCATAGAGCAAAATATATCCCTAAAGGTGGCCCTGATGGAGGAGATGGAGGAAGAGGGGGACATATAATTTTACGTGGTAATGCTCAACTATGGACCCTTTTGGCTTTAAAATATTCCAAACACAATAAAGCAGAAAATGGTAAACCCGGAGGAAAACAAGAATTAACCGGAGCTAATGGAGCGGATTTGTATATCGAGGTTCCCGTAGGAACTATTGCTAAAGATGAAAGCGGAACTATTGTTGGAGAAATAACTAAAGATAAAGAAGAGATAATTTTACTTGAAGGAGGAAAAGGAGGGTTAGGAAATTCACACTTTAAATCATCAACCAATCAAACACCGCGATATGCTCAACCCGGATTGCCCGGTAAGGAAGGTAATTTTATTTTGGAATTAAAATTATTAGGTGATGTAGGATTAGTTGGTTTTCCAAATGCAGGAAAATCAACATTGTTGTCTGCTTTAACATCTGCAAAACCGAAAATAGCCGATTATGCTTTTACCACCTTAGTACCTAATTTAGGAATCGTTAAATACAGGGATTTTCAATCTTTTGTAATTGCCGATATTCCGGGTATTATTGAAGGAGCATCCGAAGGAAAAGGATTAGGATATAAATTTCTAAGACATATAGAAAGAAATTCAATTTTATTGTTTTTGATTCCGGCTGATGCAAAAGATTATTACCAAGAATATAAAATCCTGTTAAATGAGCTGAATAAATATAATCCGGAATTAAATGATAAAGATCGAGTAATTGCAATTTCAAAATCAGATTTACTGGATAAAGAATTGGAGGATGAAATAAGGAAGACTTTTCCTGAAAATTTCAAATTATTATTTATTTCTGCCGTAACCGGAGAAAATTTAACTCAATTAAAAGACGAACTTTGGAAATTATTACATCAGTAATAATTTATGTATCATAAAAACATTATATAAAAAGAATTGCAACTTTTTAATAAATTTAAAAAGTTGCAATTCAAACTACTAATTAATTATATATCAATAACTACATTTCTTATTCCATTTTAAATCCTCTACGATAGATTCTACCATAAGGATCTACATATCTTACAGAAACCGTTCCTTTATAATTTTTTAATATTTTTTCAATGTCTTTTTCACTATTAACAGGCTTATCGTTTACTTCCATTAAGATATATCCTTCACCAATGCCTGCTAATTTCAATTTTCCGTTAGAATCGATTCTGGTTACAACAATACCGGATTCTAAACCGTAATTAACCTTTTGGTCATCAGTCAATTCTTGAAATTCAGCACCCAACTTTTCGGCGACACTTAAATCGTTCTTCGTTTTAACTGAAGTCCCCCCTTTAGCATCTTTAATTCTAACATTGAAAGATTTATACGAATTATCTCGTATAACGGTAACCTTTACTTGGTCACCCGGTCTTTTTTCACCAATAACTCCCGAAAGAGTAGGGAAGTTCTTAATATTTGTTCCGTCAATTTGCTTGATAATATCTCCTTTTTTCAAGCCGGCATCTTTTGCTCCTCCGTCATTTTGAATATCAGTGATAAGTACACCTTCTTGTGATTTATAGTTGGTTTTATTTTGAGAATTATATTGCTTAACTGCAGAATCATCACTTAAGTCAAGAGCACCAATACCCAAATAACCCCGTTGAACCAAACCGTATTTGCGAATATCTTCCACAACTTTTTTAGCTATGTTAGAAGGAACAGCAAAACTGTACCCTTCAAATGTTCCGGTTCCGGAATGAGAAGCAATTGCTGTATTAATACCAATTAAATCACCGTTGGCGTTTACTAAAGCACCTCCGCTATTCCCGGGATTTACTGCCGCATCGGTTTGAATAAAAGATTCAATAGGACTTCTGGAATTGGAACGCAAAAGATCTAAACTACGACCTTTGGCTGAAATGATACCCGCTGTAACTGTTGAAGTTAATCCAAAGGGATTTCCTACAGCTAATACCCATTCTCCAATTCTCACATTATCGGAATTATAGAAATTTAAAAAGCTTAGCCCTTTTTCATCAATTTTTAACAGAGCAATATCGGAGTTGATATCCGTTCCTACTAAAGTGGCTGTATATGTTTTTTGATTATTAAGTGTAATTTCTATTTTATCAGCTCCATCAATCACATGATTATTGGTAACTATATAACCATCACTAGAAATAATTACTCCCGAACCTAACCCGTTAGGAGAATCTTTTGGAGTTTGTTGTTGTCTTTGTTGCCCTTGAGAATTAAAAGGATCTCCAAAAAAGAAATCAAAAGGATCTAAGGATCTGCGTTGTTGCTGCACATAGGAAGAATAACATTTTACACTCACTACTGCATTCACGGTTTTTTCTGCTGCGATGGTTAAATCGGGAGGATTTAATCCAACTACGCTATTGGTAGAAGCTGAAGTAAAATAAGCTTTTTCGTTATGAGTAGGATTTTTAAATATTTCAAAATCATTTAAATTCGGATTTTTGGATATAGAGGTAACTGCACCTGCAGAAATTAATCCCCCTATCGCACCTACTAAAATATAAGAACCTATTTTTTTAATTTCAAACTTATTTTTTTTCATAGTACAATTTAATTTAAATAAATACTGGATTTTTTTATTTCAAAAGTAATACCAAATTTCAATTATTTTGTTGCTTTAACGGTTTTTAACAAGAAATTAATCTTCTTTTATATGGTTTATTAATTTTTTCACTTTTCATATTGAGAAATGAACATACTAAACAATTCTTTATAAATTACTACTAATTGCCAATAAAGTTTATAAATTTGTAACTAATAATTGTAAAACTAATGAAAAATATTTTATCCATCCAATCTCATGTAGTGTATGGTCACGCAGGAAACAGCGCAGCTGAATTTCCCATGCAGCGTTGCGGCGTTAGAGTATGGTCATTAAATACGGTGCAATTTTCCAATCATACACAATATGGACAATGGACGGGTGAAGTAATGACAGCCAAACATTTATTGGATATTGTTCAAGGAATCGACAACATCCATCAGTTGAAAAAATGCGATGCAGTTTTAAACGGATACATCGGTTCTCCCGAACAAGGAAAATCAATTTTGGAAATAGTTAAAAAGGTTAAAAATGAAAATCCAAATGCCGTTTATTTTTGTGACCCCGTTATGGGACATCCGGAAAAAGGCTGTATTGTAGCTCCCGGAGTGTCGGAATTTTTTAAAAATGAAGCAATGGGAGTAAGTGACATTATGGCACCTAACTTATTAGAGTTGGAAATTTTAACCGATCGAACCATTACTTCGGTTGCGGAAGTAGTTTCTGCAGTTGATGTAATTCACAGTAAAGGGGTAAAAACTGTATTAGTTAAACACTTAAGCAGGGCAGGCTATCGTTCAGATAAATTTGAGATGTTATTGTCTACTTCAGAAGGAAAATGGCATATATCAAGACCTTTAGTAGATTTTGGTGTTCGTCAACCGGTTGGAGTAGGGGATCTTACTTCCGGTTTATTACTGACCCATATGTTAATGGGGAAAAATTGTAAAGAAGTATTAGAACATACGACTGCTGCTGTTTATGCCGTAATGCTGGAAACTCATAGACAAGGAGAGTATGAATTGCAATTGGTAGCAGCACAAGATGAAATCGTAAATCCGACTCAAATGTTTGAAGCTGTAAAATTATAATTGATAGTTAGGGTAAGCTATTATTTAAGACGCATATCTTTTTTACCGCAAATTTTAAATTTTAATAAGCATATTTGTGTAAAGAATAAACCTTTTATATAAAAAAGGTTATAAAGCATTTCTATATATTAGATTCATTTATATTATTCTGGATAATCTTAAGAATAGAAAATAAATCATTAAGTTGTTTTTCAGTTAGTCCTTTTGCAACTTCTTTTGCATATTGCTTTGCTATGTCTTTAGCATTATGTAAAAGTGTAATTCCTTGCTTAGTAATTAATATAATTTTTTTCCGACGATCTTTTTCTGCATTAACTCTGCTTACCAAATTTTTTTTTTCTAAAATATCAATGGATCGGGTGATGGCAGAATTATCTCTGTGTATTTTTTCTGATATTTTCTGCATGGATATTCCTGTAGTATGTTCCGTTAATAAATCTAAAATAATAAATTGTTCGGGAGTAATGTCTAACTTATTGGTAGAAAATTTTTTATTTAATAGATTCCTGTGCAGATTTTCTGTATAACTTAATTGGTAACCGATCGAATTTTCTTTTTCAGAGTTAGTCATTGATATCCGAATTATATTTTATTTATATATAAATTTTTAAAATGCAAAGGTAATTAATATTATTATAGGATTAAAGAACAAAAAGAAGATAACAATAAAAAGAACCCTTAAAAAAATAAAGGTTCTTTTAGCAATTTTATTAAAAAATTAAATTTTCTCAATGGTAAATCCGGCTTTTTTTACTGCATTGACAACTTCTTCTTCCGTAGCACCCGCTAAGTCTACAGTCAAGATTTTATCCGGATTAGCTGTGTCAACTTCCCATTTTGAAATACCTTCTACTTTAGACAAAAACGGGGTTACTGCTTTTACGCAACCTCCACAATCTATATTAGTTTTAAACTTTAATTCATTTTTCATATTTATTGTTCAAATTTATTTGATATCTCAAATGTACTCTATAATTAATGAAAGTAAATTATATAATTATGGAAACTTTTTATATAAAGTATATTCGATACTAATCAATAATACAAATTTTACTGTCAATAAATTATATAATTCCATTATAATAAAAAAGGTAATCATTAGGTTTTCAAACTATTTTTTAAGTTCAGTATCAGAAATTTAAAAAATATATTTCTATTATATCACTCACAATAAATTTTATCTTTGTTATATGTTAAAAGAATATTCAATAGCAAATATCTTAGGGGTACCGAATCATTTCATTTCGTATTTTGTGGGAACATTTGAAGGAACAGAAGATCCGGATATTGAATGGCCTCATCGACATTCCTTCTATTCTCTGGTTTGGTTTACACATGGAAGCGGATTTTATGTTGTCGATTTTCAAGAGTATCCCATAAAGCCCAACCGTATTTTTCTTGTGAATACTAAACAGATACATAATTGGGAATATTCTTCTGACAGCAAAGGATATATTTTGATGGTGGATGCTTGCCTGGGCTTGGAATTGGGTATTAATAATCATAGGACATTTGTAGATATTCCAACTTCATATATACAAATTATGGAAAGCTGTTTTATGAACCTTATTCATGAATTTGGATTTAAAGATGAAGTAGCCGATACAACTATAAAATTAGGAATTCCCTATCTCTATTCCATACTTAACAGATTGTCATTTAAAAAAGAAACAAACTTTCATCATACTCTTTTAGACGATTTAAAAATGGTAATTTTTGAAGAAAATTTTAAAACATCATCCATTGAAGATTACGCTGAAAAATTGAAAGTTACAACTCAAGAATTAAATGAAATTTGTAAACAATACAAAGGCATTTCTTCCAAACAATATATTATAGATATTAAAATTACAGAGGCCAAACGATTATTGCTATTTAGTGAGAATAATGTTAACGAGATAGCTTATAAATTAGGTTTTGAAGATCCCTCTTATTTTTCACGTATTTTCAAAAAGAAAACAGATTTCTCTCCTTCAACCTTTTTGGAAAAGTACCGAAAACAGAAATAAAAGTCCTATCTGTAGAGTGTTGATCTCCGGTATCTTTGCTTAAAAACAAAATGAAAAAATTACTTACCGTATTAGTGGTATTTATATTAACATTAAATAGTTATGCGCAAATGGAAAAATCAGAACGTTACCAAAAAGGTTGGGAAAAATTAAAAGAAATTGATGGAGAAGCCGGAATCAGAACTGTTGAAAGTTTAAAAGATATTTCACCGGAATTAAGTAGATTTATTATTGAATATTCGTTTGGAGAAGTGTATAGTTTAAAAGCACTGGATAATAAATCAAAAGAAATAGCTGCCATCTCATCTCTCATGGCACAGGGAGCCATACCTCAATTAAAAGTCCATTTACATGGAGCCCTACAAGTAGGTTGTTCCATAAATGAAATAAAAGAGGTTATTTTGCAAATGTCGGTATATTGTGGATTTCCAAAATGTATTAATGGAATGAATGCATTTAGAGAGGTCCTTAAAGAAAGAAAAGAAAAAGAAATCAAAGATGAAGAAGGTAAAAAAGCTTCTAAAAATGAGACAGACCGATATAAGTTAGGAGCTGATTATTTAGCTATGTTGAAGAAAGAACAAGAAGATATTTTGAAAAAGTCATATCGAGACATTTCTCCGGAGTTGGTTAATTTTGTTATCGAATATGGATATGGAGATATTTTTTCAAGAGATAATTTAGATAAAAAATATAGACAAATTGCCACCATAGCAGCTTTAGCAACATTGGGAAATGCACAATCTCAATTAAATTTTCATATAAAAGGAGCATTGAATATAGGTTTAACTCCTGATCAAATCAAAGAGGTAATGCTACTTATGACAGTCTATGCAGGATTTCCTGCTTCTATAAACGGAATAAATATTCTTAAAGAAGTTGTTTATAACAAATAAGATACACTTTAACTGCTATATTTTATTAATTACACACACCAAGTCTTAAAAATTTAAATGATAATAGTTTAAATTTTAATCTTAACAACCGCTAAGCCTTCTGATTGTTTAATTCATTCAGAATGGCTTACTTTTAAATTACCAATTCAAAAATTTTTATAATGCCCTCGACTATAAACTTTGTATTCCTTACTCTTCTCAAAAAAATTTATAAGTATTTACGGAGTTAAATCATAAAAAAATACAGACATATAATCGCTGCTCAAAAAATTGAATACGTATATGCCTGTACGTGTTTTAAAGATAAAAATTTATATGAGAACTATTTATTCATTAATCAACGTGATTATTATGGTTTCTTACAACGATCCATCCGGTAAATTGTCTTCCGTCAGCAATATCAATAACATACCAATAGGAAGTAGTAGGTAATGGTCTGCCCAAATAATATCCATTCCATACAAAGCATGAATTAGAACTTTGTGAAAATACAACTTTACCATATCTGTCAAAAATTTTGATATGAGAAGGAAGTGAGTCGAAATTTTCCAAGCCGCATAATCTCCATGCATCATTAAGATTGTCTCCATTGGGAGTTATCACATTATTTATCTTAAATAAAACTCCTTTCTTTTCAGGTGAATAACAACCGTTTGCCAATGATCTTACATAGAAAGTATATATCCCCGGTTTTAGATTATAAAATGTATTATGGGATTGCCAATTTTTATTATCCATAGAATATTCCAAAGGAGCATCCCCTTCGGCAATTACTGTTATATAATCATTACCTTCCTTTAAATCTGTAATTCTCGTTTTAGCATATTCGGTTACATGAGTGGTATAAGTATACTTACAACCGTTTTTACCGGTAATGGTTACCGTATAAATACCTGCTTTATATATGGTTATTGTATGTTTATCATATCCTTTTACTCCGGTATTCCATTCGTAAAAATCCTCAGGATTTTTTGTATCCGCTACTAGTTCAAGAGTTCCATTCGGACATATTTTTAGGTTCTTTTGTAATGTACTTACTGGAACCGGTAAAACCTTAAGATTTATTACACTTAGAGCCGGACAGTAATCGGGAGATGAAACTCGGACGTATACTTGGTCCTTAAAAGGTACAATATTTTTATAATTATATGGATCTACAATAGGATTGGTTTGGTTTTTAGCATCGTTTAAAGTGCTGAAATATTCAAAAGTAGCCTTTGGATCTTTAGTTATGGATGAGTTCATGGTAGTGATATTGAAAAATGTTAATCCATCAAAGTCATCATCACAACTTTCAATTTCCATGGATTGAGTTGATACCTTAATTTTATCTTTTGTGTACAAGGTCACAGTTCTGATTGAACTGCACCCGTATTTATTGGTTGCTTTCAGTACTATTTTTTCATTAAAGCTTTTTACTGTGTATTGATGTATATTTTTGATCTTATTGATGTCTTTAACAGCATCTTCCTGAGAATGATAATAGGAAAATGTATACCCGTCGGGGTTAAATATTACGGTATAGCGAAGATCATCTAAATCTACTTTATATATATCGTCAAAATCTGTATCACAAACTAAATATTTAGCATTTATAAGTTTAGGAAGAGGTTCTAAATTAACTTCTAAATATCTAACCGTATAACAACCGGTAGAAGGATTATCCATCCGTACCCATACATAATCTTTTGCTAAGGTAACAGAATAACGTTCAGGATTTTTTATGAGCGTATGGCTGTCTCTATTATTAGCTCCTTCCTCGGTTTTGTAATAATTAATAGTTAAATTTTGGCCCGAGGTAATTAAAACATCAGATATATAGTTGGTTAAATTAACATATTCTTGCATATCTGATCCCTCATCGCAAATATGTATTTTTTTATTTTGAGCTAACACTTTTTCTGCACTTTTAAAAGTGATTTTTGCAATGGAAAAACATCCTGAAGAATTAGTAATTCTTACATAAATGGTAGTAGGAAATGGTTGAATGACATATTCATTTGTATTGGAAATACTAAATTTATCTGCATACGCATTTTCATATGAAGTATAATATGAGTATTGATAATTTGATCGGGAAGCAGTTACTAAATCTTCTTCATATAAGGTTAAATCGACGATTTCAGTATCATCGGCATTATTATCGCATATTTCAACAATTTTATCTTTAACTACAGGTGAAGATTGTAACGTAAAACCTAATTTTTGAATGATTTGGCATTCTTTACCTGAAGAGATTTTAACATATAGTTGAGTTGAATTTTTTATAATATGTTTTATAATAGTATTGATGTTGTTTAATGCATCTTGTTCATTTAAAAAATAGGAGAAAGTAAAACTTTGCGGATTGGTAACTATATGAGAGTTTAATTCACTTAAAATTACTTCTTCCTCATTATCATTACTAAAGTCACAGATATCCAAGTTATATTTTAAAACAATAGGAAAAGGATTTAACTTTATTTTTAAAGGCTTTATTTCACAACATTTTGATTTTTTGTTGGTAAAACGAACATATAGTGTAGTAGTATTGTATAAGGCGAATGCAGTAGGATCTAAAATTTTTTCATTATTGTTTTGATTTTGAGCTCCTTCTGCCGTTAAATAAAACTCTACGGAAATTTGTTTCGTATCTACTCCGCTTTCTGCAATCACCGGAATTAAATTTACTATTTTGTTATGGCTATTGTCTGTATCACAAACCTCAATAATTTTCAAATCAGGAACTGTTACCGATTCCAATAAACGTATTTCTACAGGAATAATACTTGGACAACTGTTTTCATAATTAGTTCTAACATATACTTTATTATTACTTATACTTATAGGATAGGGTTCTATAGCGGAAATCGGATGTATTTCTTTGAAAGCATCCTGTTCAGATTTGTAGAATTGAACAGAACTGTAATCGGTTAAGCCTAAAAAATTAATTAAATCGTTTAAATAATAATTTTCAATTCCATCATTACCTCTATCGCATAATGAAATTTTTTGTGTTTCAGATACCTCTAAAGATTTTAAAAAGAGATTAATCATATAGAAATATTTGCATCCATCATCAACATTAACTTTGACATAAATGGTTTTGGGTCCGGTGATGATAGTTTCAGTTACCGGATTAATTTCATTGTTATAGTCATCCAATGTTTCATAAAATGCGATTGAAGATGGTGGATATCCGGCAAGAAAAATAGGTCTTAACGTATTAAGGTTAAAATTAACTTTACCTGAATTATTAATATCGCAAACATTATAAGATGGCCTTTTTTCAATTTTATCTCTAATCTCCAATTTTATTTCTCGAATAAAATCGCATTTAATCTTTTTATCATAAAAACGAACATAAATAATTGAAAATGGATAATTAACTTTAAAATTTTCTAAATCAGTAATTAACAGCAAACTATCTTTATCTATAGCTCCTTGCCAGGTAGTGTACATTCCATAAAGATCTATATCGTGTTCTTTTTTCATTAAATAATAATAGTCTAAAAGATTCACCTTTATATCTTGGGAATTATCATCACACACGTATTTAAGTAAGTTTTCTACTAAAGACTTTTTAAAAGTAAAAGTTAACGATGATATAGAAGAGCAATAGCCCGGACTTGAAATGGTTATAAAAATTTTCTCTCCATTGGTCACATAATAATTATTAGGATTTACTATAGGATTTATATTTTGTAAAGCATCAGATTCGGAAGTAAAATAACTAAAAGAAAGATTATCATATCCCGTAATCGAGGCTTCATAGGATCTCAAATTATAAATTTCTCGTCCTTTTAAATCTTCGTTACAAAGTATAATTTCTTGAGGTTTGGAAACAATCGTTTTTTGAAATTTGAAAGTTACAGGAATGATAGAAAAGCAATCTTCAAAGTCTTTATTACTTGCTTTTGCATAAACGGTTACCGCAGAAGAATGCGAAAGGGTACTAATGGGATGATTTCCGTTTAAAGCATTAGTATAGGAATCATAAAAATCAAGGTTCATCCATTCTTCATATCCATTTATTTGATTTGTATAATTGTTTAAATATATTATTTCAGAATTCTGGTCATCATTATTGCAAATAATAATTGGTTCCATTTCTTTTAGGGAAGGTTTTCTTTTCATGTGAATGGTAATCACCGAGGTCGAATAACAATCTTTACCCTTTGAAGCTCGTAAATAAAAGGAGTTTGAATTAGAAGTAATCGGATAGGAATTTAAACCTGTCAAAGGATATTGACCTGAATGGGCATCTTCTATATTCTGATGTAAAGTGGTAATGACATCGGGAGCAGATTCAGAAGCTTCTTTCATCAATTCTTCTAAATTAATAACTTCATTTGGGATTATACCTTCAAAACATTTATTTACCTCTAAGTCTTTCACTTTTGGAAAGTCAGAGGCGAAAATAATTCGGAATTCATCATTTAGGGTAATCGGAGTACAACCGGCATAGGATAGGTTCACAGAATAAGTTGTTGAATTTTTCGGATTAACTTCCGATGAAGGAAGAAGGGTTTGATCGGCATCTTTCCATTCAATTTTAGGAACAGTAGGAGTACCTTGCGGAGCAAATCTCCATGCTTCATGATAGGCTTCCCAGATTCCTGTATTTCTTTGATCGGGTGAAACTCCTTCAGATCCATCAGAATTAGTGATTCCGATAAGTGCTCTTTTTTCATTTCCTATATCACAAGTTAACGGTTTCTCTTTTACATAGACTTCGATAACATTAGTAGTTTCATAAAGTATTATTTGCACGGTCGATTTTGAGTCTTCGCAACCGAAATGATTCATATTATAATAATTTATGATTGTTTTTCGAAAAGGAATCATCCCTGTCGTATACATGGTGATTTTACCGCAATCACGAGTACATCCAAATACATCACTATCATTGGTCATATCATGATATGCCCCGAATATGGTATTATGCATTAAATTAGGATCGGGGATAGATCCTGCAATGGCATAAGGACATTCAGTTCCCGCATATTGGGTATCAAAACAGATGACTCCGTTATCACCTAAAATAATAGAGTTAAAAGTATTACCGTAAAAACAAAAATTAAAAGGGAGTTCTTGTGCGTTGCTCCATTTATCATCACTGTCAATGATAACTTCTTGACCTTCAGAGAATGTTCCCACCGGATTAAAAGGAATAGAGGTTACAGCATAGGAAGACGTGTTTTTTAGTTCCGGATATTCAGCCTTCAGTAAAATTTTATGATTTTCATTGAATTTATAATTACAATCAATAGTAACAGGACTTTTCAGGCCATTATGATCTTTTATCGTCACCGAAGGGGTTGTCATAATTTGGGCAGGAATTGAATTAAAAATTCCTAAGAATAATAAAATGAAAAAACGGTATGGAGCCTGTGTGCTCATGTACTTTTTTAATGTTAATGTTAGTTTAACAAAGTTAACAATTATTAACATTTAATTTTATATAATTATAAATTTTTTTTCAAATAAAATAAATTATTATGAATAAAAATCAATAATGTTTAAATATTTAATAAATTTTATGCAATAAAATTATATAATATATAATTTTATAAAATGAGTTAATATAATAGATTGTTTTTTTTATTTCTAATAGGAAAAATCTAAAAGCTTGATTACTGTTTTTTACCTTTATAAACGGGAGTTCAGTTCCTAAATTTGTAAAAAATCTATATTGAAATAGTTTAGGTATTAACTTTTTTTTATTTGTTTTTATAAAGATTCTTTTCAGTCAATTTGTTACCTTTGTTTAACATTTTTAACAAAAAAAAATAATATAAAAATAGTTTTATTATGCCAGGATATGAGCTTTGGGGTGAAGAAGAAAAAAAACACCTGAACGATGTTATTGAAAGTGGTATTCTTATGCGTTATAACTTTGAATCCGCAAGGAATAATCATTGGAAGGCAAAAGAATTTGAACAGGCCATTCAAAAAAGAATGCATGTAAGCCATGCACAACTTACCAGTAGTGGTACAAGTGCTTTATTAACGGCTTTGAATGCTGCAGGAGTTGGGGCGGGAGATGAAGTGATACTTCCAACCTTTACCTTTGTGGCCAGTTTCGAGGCGGTATTAAGCGTGGGAGCCATTCCTGTTTTGGTTGACATTGACGACACGTTAACCTTAGATCCCAAAGCTGTAGAAAAAGCCATATCTTCCCGAACCAAAGTAATTATGCCCGTACACATGTGTGGAGCTATGGCAGATATTTCCGCATTGAAAGAATTGGCAAAAAAAAATAAATTATTACTAATCGAAGATGCATGTCAAGCATTTGGAGGTACTTATAGAGGTAAATATTTGGGAACTATAGGAGATTTAGGATGCTTTTCATTTGACTTTGTTAAAACCGTAACTTGTGGAGAAGGAGGAGCTGTAGTAACCAATAAGGATGAGTACTATGTACATGCCGATCAATATACGGATCACGGACATGATCATATCGGAAATAATAGAGGTGCGGAAAATCATCCGTATTTAGGATTAAATTACAGAATTTCTGAGTTACATGCCGCTGTAGGTCTTGCTCAATTTGAAAAATTAGATCAAATACTTTCCATACAACGTAAAAATAAAAAAGTATTGAAAGATGCGTTGAGGGAAGTAGAGGGTGTTAATTACAGACGAGTACCGGATGAAGCGGGAGATAATGCTTCTTTTTTAAGTATATTTTTACCTAGCCAAGAATTAGCAAAAAAAGTATCGCTTGAATTAAGCACTAAAGGTATTGGCAATGCTTATTGGTATGATAACAATTGGCATTATATCAGAAAATGGGATCATTTGAAATTACTGAAATCGTTAGCCCCTCTTTATAAAGAGCACAAAGAATTGTTACCAAATTATGCCAATGCAGATTATTCTCAATCAGATGAAATTATCAGCAAAACAGTAACTATTCCTATTTCCTTATTGTGGAATGATGAAGAATTAGCTAAAAAAGCAGAAATTATAAATTCTGCCGTTTCAAGCATTTTAACTAAAAAATAAAATTAGAATATATTTTTATAAATAGAAAAGCTGCTTTCTAATTAGGAAGCAGCTTTTTATTTTAGTGTAATTTTAATTGTTAGATCTATTGAGAAAATTCATTCGTTAAAGCTTTGCTTCTATAAAAGCCCAAGATAATAAAAATAACACCAAAGAAAACTATTTTAAATAAGGAGAAAGAATAATTTTTCCACATTAAGTTGATCCAATTTGAAAAAGGAATTTCCCCTGAGAATAAGAATTTAGAAGTATAATGATTATCTACAAAACAATGAAGTATAAAATCTACCAACACCATTACGAGAGAAAATACTAAAGTAAAGATAATGATATATCCAATTTTTCCTAAAGACTTAAAAATAGTTTCTTCAATACGTAAATAATTTTTTTTCTTATTCATATTTTATTTATCTAATTTATGGCGTTTGTCAATCTCAATAATTTCTTTTGTCCACAAAACCTCCTTATCAAAAAGATATTTACGATACGGACAATTGGTTTTTGTACAAATTTTGCATGAAATAGATTCACAGCAATCATCAACGTGAACAAACATTTCAAAACTGTTGCCAAAGTTATCAATAATTATCTTTTTAAGCGCATCTAATTCTTTATGAGCTTCCCTTACATTAAAATACCAGGGCAAGGTTAAATGACAGTCCAGATGTAAGCTGCTTCCGTATTTTATAAACCGTACATTATGAATATCAATCCAATTTGGATTTCTGTTCTTATTTAAAGTTTCAACTAATTGAACGATCAATTCTTCATCGGCTTCATCCATAATTCCCGCATAGGATTTACGAATAATTTTAACCCCGGTAAAAATAATAATTAAAGCAAAAATCAGGGCTATCACGCTATCCATCCAATATATTTTAAAAAAATACATGACAAAAAGACCCAGTACAAGTCCTAAGGTGGAATACGTATCTGATTTTAAATGCTCTCCTCCCGAAATTAAAGCCAAAGATTTATTTTTTTTACCTTTCTTAATGGCGGCAACTCCCATAATATAGTTCACCAGTCCGGTCACGGCAATTAAAAGAATTCCAAAGTCCAGTTTTCGTATTTCATGAACGTTGAAAATATTAAGTACCGATTCATAAATAATTAGCACACCGGCTACGGTAATAAGACTTCCTTCAATCCCGGCCGAAATAAATTCAATTTTACCGTGTCCGTAGGGATGGTCTCTGTCTTTGGGTTTGGAAGATAGGTAAAGGCTGTATAATGAAAATAATCCGGCAGCAACATTAATAATACTTTCCAACGTATCGGTTAAAATCGCTATGGAATGGGTAAGCTGCCATGCAATAACTTTAATAATAAATAAAGCCGTTCCGACAATAACCACAATTTTCTGAAAAAAATAATTTTCTTTTGCAGGGGTATTCATGTATTAGTGTATTACATTTATAATGGCGAATGCCTGGCAGTGCAAAGGTACATCTTTTGTTTGATTAATACTGATATTATTCTTGAAAATTTAAAAGTTGACTTCTATATAATACAAAATGCCATTGATACAATAGATTTTATTCTATAAAATGAAAATATTTTGGATTTTTAGTATAAAGATTCAGAAAGTCCGGTAATTGAATTTCTGTTAATTCACTATCTTTGCAGGCTCTAATAAAATCAAATGGATTTAAAAGGACATTTTAAAGCAAATATTAAATTAGCATTACCTGTTGTAATTACTCAATTGGGACAAGTTTCCGTGAATTTTATTGATATTATTATTATAGCAAACTTAGGAGAAAGAGCCGTAGCCTCATCCTCATTGGCAACCAGTTTGTTTTTCATTTTCTTGGTTTTCTTGTTAGGGTTTTCCTATTCCATGTCGCCTCTTATATCTTCATCTGTTGCCAATGGAAACACAGACCGAGTGAAAAAAATATTCACTCACGGAATGGTTTTGAATGTATCTTTGGCCTTAGGGGTCATTCTTTTACTTGAGTTGTGCTCACCTTTGATGTACAAAGCAGGACAAGATGTATCCGTAATTCCCGACGCAATTACTTTTCTTAATATAAGCGCATGGAGTTTATTGCCTCTAATGATTTTTCAATCTTACAGACAATTTTCTGAAGGTATTTCCATGACTATTTTAGTTACCATCGCAACCATCATATCTAATATTGTAAATGTAATCTTGAATTTCGGATTGATATACGGATATTGGGGATTGCCGGAAATGGGATTGCAAGGTTCTGCAACGGCAACTTTAATAGCGCGTATTTTAATGATGTGTATTATTATAGTGGTTTTATATACTAACAAAAAATCATTATTTTATTTAAAAGGGGTAAAATGGAAAAATTTTCAAGCGGCCTATTTTCGTAAGCTTATTTCCATAGGGTTGCCTTCTTCATTACAGTCTTTATTTGAAATAAGTTCGTTTGCCCTTGCTGCATTTATTGCAGGAATGCACAGTTATTTAGATACTTCTGCCCATTCGGTAACATCCAATTTGGCTTCTATAACCTTTCAAGTATGTACCGGTTTTGGTGTGGCAGCAACCGTTAGAGTAGCCGGATATTATGGAGTAAAGAATATGGCGGATCTAAAAAAGGCAGGGATGGCAAATATTTATTTGGTTGTCGGTTTTATGACGATATGCGGTATACTTTTTATCATTTTTAAAGATCAACTTCCGTTAATATTTTTTGATAAAAGTAAAACCGAAGTTATTGCTATTGCTTCACGATTGGTGATTTTAACAGCCCTATTCCAAATTTTTGACGGTATACAAGTGGTGAGCTTAGGCTGTTTACGTGCCATGAGAGATGTGAAAATTCCGACCCTTATTTGTTTTATAGCGTATATTATCTTAGCTATTCCCATAGGATACTATTTATGCATTCAACAAAAATTGGGAGCTGTGGGAACCTGGATCGGTTTGTGTATCGGGTTAGGATTTGCTGCCGTTATGTTGTTATGGCGTTTTCATATTCTTACGAAAGATAAAAAGAAATTTAACCATTGATTTTACTTTATTTAGAAAATAGTTCTAAATTACTTTCTATTAAAAGGGAAGAGGCTTTACCTGCATTAAAATCGCAAGTACTGGAAATTTTTTCTAAAATAAATTCGATTGAAAATGCTGTTTTGGGTTTGTTTGTTGATGCTTCAATGGAGATTAGAATTCAATCGTACAACAAATATATTTGGAAAGTTGAGGTCATGGATTTGCTTAATTATAAAATGTTTTTGTATTATTATTCAACCCAAAGGGTGCAACAACTAATCCAAGATATTTTTAAAGTATAATTGCGTATTCCAATTTCGTTAGTCTTCGACAAATACCTATCTAAAAATTCAAATTCAAGATGTGGAAGAAGTTTTTTTATTAATTCCAAAAGGTTATAAATATCAATCCGTATTTCTTCTTCTTCCTTTGAACCTTGATTTTCCAAAGAAAACAAATGCGTTTGACAAATATTTAGTATTGAAAGAATAGTAAACCCTAAATGTTTATAACTTCCGATACTTGCATATTCACAGTGTTTAGCATGATCTTTCTTTAAATCATCAATCAAATCTTGTATGTGTTTATAAGGCTTGTGTTTCATATTTTAATTATATTTATACAAGCAAAGTAACGATACCTAGATAAGATAAATAATTATAAAATGTTAATTCGCACAACAACCGAAGAATATCTTATTTAATTCGTATAATTTTATATTTTTGTAAACAGATAAAACGAAACGGACCGGCAAACAAAAATTTGAAATTAAGTAAGCAGTTATAAAGTAACTAAAATCAGGAATAAATATAATTTATACTTTTTCACCTTCATTTTTCCTGAATAGTTTATTTCAAATAGAAAAACTACTTTATTAACCTATTGATAAGCCTTATACTCAATATCGCACCAGCGTATGTAGAATTAAATGTTATGACAAAGGAAAACAAATTGGTTTAGAAGATAATATTTCACGTTTTGAACTCATATACATAAAAACGGAATCCTTAAACTTGTTAGGCAATTCATATTGAATATATCTTGCCGATAAATAAAAGCTTAATAAATTAAAAGATTTATTAATGAGGTTTTGAAGCCAAATTTTGTTTCATGACTATTCTCTGAATTTAGATAACTTTTCCATTACTTAACTAAATAAGCTTTTACAATATCAAAATATTAATTTTGGAGTATTACCACCTAAGAAAGAAAGTATGATAAAATGGTATTAAATTGCTATATTGAGAACTATTATAGGTATTACTCAAAAAATAGATCTTTTGCTAGATTAATACTATTGAAATTAGGTGAATATTTAATTACTGAAGCTTTTCATAAGATAAAATATTAATATTATGTACTTTTAAAAAGTTAAATTTGCATAATATTTAATATACATGAGTTTGGAAATACAAATAAAAGATAAGAAAATTTATGCCCCTTTGTTGAGAAAATGGTTAGTATCCAAACCTGAAGAGAAAGTAAGACAAGAATACATTTGTCGTTTAGTTAACAGCTATGGTTTTTCCTTAGCTCAAATGAAACAGGAAATAAAAGTATACAACTCTCAAAGAGGTAAGGGGGGGCAAAGGCTGATATTGTTGTTTGGAAAAACGAAAAAGATAAATTAGAAAATTTTTGTCCGATTATTGTGATAGAATGTAAAGCTGAACACATTACCATACAAGAAGAAGATTATTTTCTTGGTTATAATTATGCTTCTTGGGCGGGAGCTGAATTTTTTGTTACAACCAATCTTAAAGAAACTCGTATTTTTAAATTTAAACAAGGAACGATTCATAAAAAGTTAGTAGAAATTATTGATATTCCGAAAGCTGAAATTATTAATAATAAAAAAGAAGTTCAAAAACTCTTAAACCAAACTAAGGCATTTGCTCGTGACGATTTTACTAAACTATTATTTAAATGTCATAACATTATACGCAATAATGACAAATTATCTCCGGAAGCTGCATTTGATGAAATAAGTAAAATTCTTTTTATAAAAATTCGCTATGAAAAAAATAATTCAGGAGCGCAAATATTTTCTTTAGATGTATTTAAAAAAGATAAAGAAATTTACGACCGCTATAAATCTAATGACGATAAAGATTTTTATCAGGTATTGTTTGAAAAAATTAAAGAAGATTTTAAAGATGATGATTTATTTGATCCTAGTGAAACATTAAAAATAAGAGAAAACAGTTTTGAAGCTATTGTGGAAGAATTACAAATTTATAATCTCTCTGCCACTTCAGACGACGTAAAAGGAATTGCTTTTGAAAAATTCTTAGGTAAAACTTTCAGAGGAGAATTAGGTCAGTTTTTTACCCCACGTACGGTGGTGGATTTTATGGTAGAAATATTAGATCCAATGGAAGGAGAAGTGATTTGCGATCCTTGTTGCGGTTCGGGTGGGTTTCTCATAAAAGCTTTTGAATATGTACGTGCAAAAATAGAAGAAGATATTCACAATGTAAAACTGAAGATAAAAAAGACCTTTTATGATGAGAAATATGAAAAAATGTCTAAAAAAAACCAAGAAAAAGTAGATGAAAAAGTAAATGATCTCTTCAATAAACTCAATACAGAATTAGATATAAACAACCCAAAGAGCAGACTACGAGTATTGAGTTACGATTGCATTTATGGTACAGATGCCAATCCTAGAATGAGCCGTACCGCAAAAATGAATATGATTATGCACGGTGACGGACACGGAGGTGTGCACCATAACGATGGATTATTGAATGTAAACGGCATTTTTGATAACCGTTTTGACCTTATTTTAACGAATCCTCCTTTTGGATCGAGAGTTGAAAAATCTCTTAAAATAACCGAAGCTGATAAATATATAAACCAAACCCGTATCACAAAATATAAACAACGATATGGAAAAGCCTATGATGAGGCTATGGAACAGATAAGCAAAAACATAGGTAAGCCTTTATTAAGTTTATACGATACTGGATCCCTAAGTACGCTAACTGAAGTTTTATTTATAGAACGGTGTTTAAATTTATTGAAACCCGGGGGACGAATGGGGATAGTTCTTCCCGAAGGAGTTTTAAATAATGCGAATTTGCAAAAGGTACGAGATTATGTAGAAGGAAAAGCAAAAATTTTACTTATTACCTCCATTCCGCAAGATGTCTTTATAGCGAGTGGGGCTACTGTAAAGCCCAGTTTACTATTTTTTAAAAAATTTACCGAAAAAGAAGCCAAAGAATTTGAAGTTATAACTGTAAAGGCAACGAAAAAAGTAAACCAAAAATATAAATCTCGGGAAAATAAAGAAAAAGCTATAGTTAGTGATCTTGAAGTCATATATAAACAAATAGCTGCCAAAATTAAAGCTAAAAGCACAGCAAAAGAAGGGTTAGAAAAACTAAAGGAACAGGAAAATGAAATTAAAGAAAAACTTAAACAGGCAAAAATTACGCTTAAAAATAATTTGAAACAGATAGATATAACGAAGGAAAAGGAAATAAAGAGTCTAATAAAAGAAGAATTTGATTATATTTTCCCTATTTCTGAAGTAGAAAAAGCAGGAATAAGTACTACCGGAGCCGAAATAGAAAATGAACTACCTAAAGTATGTAACGAATTTACGAACTATAGAAAAGAAAGTCATTTGTGGAGCTCACCTATTCGCATTGTTAATTATGAAATTGAAAAAGACCAAATTTACCGTGTACCTGTATTAGAAGGTGTAACCCAAGAACCGGAAGTTTTTTATGGAAAGTAAAAATTTCACCTACAAATATTTAAAATTTGTTTCATTTTCTGGATTAGAATTATGGGATACAAAACGTTATAACTCTAAAAAGGTAAATTCATCTTTCGATTTAAAACAATTATATAATTGTATTATAGAACAAAGCACAAAATATAAAATTTTTGAAGAAAAAGAGACAGAGTTCAAAATTTTAGGAGTAAATAATAAGGAAGGTATCTTCGATGCATATATACTTAAAGGTAAAGATATTAATCAGCCATATAAAAAAATGCAATCAGGTTGGATCGCTTATAATCCTTACCGAATTAATGTAGGCTCAATTGGTATAAAGTTAAATGAACATAAATACGAATATATAAGTCCAGCTTATGTTGTTTTTAGTTGTAAAGAAAATTTATTACCGGAATATCTTTTTATGATTTTTAAAACAGAATTGTTTAATAACATTATAAAAGAAAGTACAACAGGTTCTGTTAGGCAAAATTTAACCTTCGATTCATTAAAAAAATTACAAATCCCTTTACCTTCTTTGGAAGAACAAAACCGACTGGTTGAAAATTATGCTAATAAAATAAAAGTAGCGGAAGAACTAGAACAAGAAGCCGGGCAGTTGGAACATGAAATTGAAAATTATTTGTTGGAAGAATTGGGGGTTGAAAAACAAATGGAAGAAAAAAAACAACCAGGAAAATTAATTTTTTTTCATTTAAAAAAAGTTGATCGTTGGGATGTTTGGAATAAAAAAAATATTAATTCCAGCAATATATTTCTTAATAAGATTTTAGATGATGTTATTATAGGAAAACCTATGTATGGGGCAAATGTGAAAGGGGTCAAAATTAAATCCGATACAAGATATATTCGAATAACGGATATAAATGAAAATGGTGATTTAAACAATGACTTTATTTATCCTGAGGTTACAGAGGAAAAGTACTTGTTGGAAAATAATGATTTTTTAATAGCTCGATCAGGTAATACTGTAGGAAAAACTTTTTTATATAAAAAAGAACATGGTAAAGCAATATTTGCAGGATATTTAGTTAAATATAAATTAAATAATAAAGTTATTTTACCCGAATATTTATTGATATTTTCAAAATCTAAAATTTTTAAAGATTGGGTTTTAGCAAATCAAAGAATATCGGGACAACCTAATATTAATGGACAGGAATTTTTAAAATCACCTATAATAATTCCTCCCTTAGAAAAACAAAAAGAAATAGTAGCATATATTACCAACCTAAAAAATAAAATAAAAAAACTACATATATTAGCTAAAAAAAATAGGGAAGAAGCTATAAAAGAATTTGAACAGGAAATATTTAATTCTTAGATCTTTATTAAAACCATGAAAATTAAACACCTTAAAATAGACGGATATAAAAACTTACAAAATATAAAGCTTGTACATAATTCTGATTTTATCTCTTTAATCGGAAATAACGGAAGCGGTAAAAGCAACCTTTTAGAAGCTATAAGTATTATTTTTAGGAATTTATACACCTTGCAAAAAGATATAGATTTTGCTTTCTATTTGGAATATGAAACAACTCAAAAAGATATAATACAAATCGAAAAAAAAGATAAAATAAAAAATACGAATATATCTTTTTTAATTAACGGAAAATCTGATATAAATATAAGACCTTATCTTCCAAAAAAAGTAATAGCTATATACAGTGGAGAAGAAAAGCGTTTATGGAAGAAATGTTATCAGCCATTTTTTGATAAATATATATCTGATGTAAATAAGTCTCATAATGAGGGAATTAATTTAACTTCCTATCTTCCTCCTATGTTATATATAAATAAATATTTTTGGGATGTATGTTTGTTATGTTTAGCACTCTCTGATTTAGATGACAATCAGAATTTTTTAAAAGATACACTTAATATTGAAAAAATTAATTCTATAACTTTTGAATTTGATCCTAATATAAAAAATTATAAAGATAACTTAACTCTTGAATTCATCAATATAATAAAAAATAAATCACACTATACATTTGAAGAATTTAAACAACTTGTTAAACAAGAAGAAACAAAGAATAACAATATATATTACTTTTCTGATGATATTTTTAAATATTTGTACACAGCCCAAATTACCGGTGTAGTAAAAACAACTACCTTAATTTTTAATGAGAATCTTACTATTGAAAACTTAAGTGAGGGAGAAAAAAAATTATTACTCATAAAGGCTTCTTTAGAATTTGCAGCACAAGAAGACAGTTTGTTTTTATTAGATGAGCCCGATGCACATATACATGTTAATAATAAAAGTAAAATTATAGATTCTTTTAAAAATTATAAAGACAATAGGCAAATTATAATAACTACACATTCGCCTACTATTACCCAGTGCATAGAGGACAAAAGTTTATTTATGATGAATGAAGGAAAATTTATCCCCAAAGACCAGCAAGGTATAATCCATCATTTAACGGCTGAGTTTTGGGAACCGTATCAACAAACCAATTTTTTAGGAAGTAATAAAGATATAATTTTATTAGTAGAAGGAAAACACGATAAAGTACATATACAAAATGCCTTTTCTAAATTGAAGGATGAGTATCCCAGCCTTTCATTTGATATTTTCTCAATTAACAGCGAAAGTAAAATAAAACCTTTAATGGTAGGATTGTATGAAGCCGGAACCTTTACCAATAAAAAATATATTGCCATATATGATAACGATAAAGCCGGACAAGAGTCCATAAATAAAGGTGGCTTTGATAAAGAAGAACAAAATTTAGGCTACAGAAAGTTAACTAAAAATAAAGTGGAACATCATAATTTTTTTGCTCTACTTTTACCTAAACCCGAGGGATTTACATCAAATTGCACTATTGAAAATATGTTTGATTCTGAAAAGTATAAAGAGGCATATACAAAAGCTTTACAGGATAACTCAAATTATTTTTTTAACCAATCTATTGAAGATATTCATAACGAAATAAAAGAAAAATCAAAAAATAATTTAGCAGAATCATCCAAAGACTTTTCTAAAGATGATTTTAAAAACTTTAGAGCCTTATTTGATTTAATTTTAACAATAAAAAATTCACAATCGACTGATAGTAAAGTAGCAAAAAATATAAAGTCTGATAATGTAGAAAAAAATAAGGATCATGTGCTTTACCATATAGCTAAAAATACTTTTGGAGTGACTGCCACGGCAAAATATATCAATAACAAAGAAATGCTTGTTCTTAAAGATTCTCAAGCGCGGAAGGATTGTGTAGCGTCTGCTATTACAACGATGCAAATAAGAAATAAATTGATCGAAGATCAGGTATTAGAATTAAGAAATGATAAATATATTTTTACACAAGACTATAAGTTTACTTCCCCTAGTACAGCAGCTAAAGTAATTTTAGGTAGATCTATTAATGGATGGGAAAAATGGGTAAATGAAAAAGGAGAACTGTTAGATAAGTTACGAATAACGAATTAATCTTTAACTCTTATTTCATAAACTCATATTAAGAATGGGGGAGAAAGTTTTTAGCTGTTTCCAAAGAAAACAAATGTGTTTGACAACTATTTAGCATTGAAAGAATAGTAAACCCTAAATGTTTATAACTTCCGATATCTGTATATTCATTGTGTTTAGCGTGATCTTTTTTTAATTCATTGATTAAATCTTGTATATGTATATAGGGCTTTTGTTTCATATTTTAATTATATTTATACAAGCAAAGTAACGACACCTAGATAAGATAAATAATTATAAAATGTTAATTCGCACAACAACCGAAGAATATCTTATTTAATTCGTATAATTTTATATTTTTGTAAACAGGTAAAACGAAACAAACCATGAATGCTGATATTAGCTCTAAAAAAGTACATCACGGAAGAAATATAAAGAGATTGCGCGAAATGTTAGGCGTTAAACAAGATGCTTTAGCCGTTGAATTACATATAACACAAGCAGGAGTATCTAAATTGGAAGCCAAAGAAGAAATTGAAAAAGAAACTCTTGAAAAAATCGCTCAAATTCTTAAAATTCCCGTAGAGGCGATTGAAAATTTCAATGATGAAGGCGCTTTGAATTTTATTGCAAATACATTTGAAAGTTTTCATTATAAATGCACATTTAATCCTATTGAAAAAATCATTGAACTGTATACCGAAAAAGAAGATCTATTTAGAGAAAAACAAGAGCTCTATGAACGCATGATTCAAGAAAAAAATGAGTTGATTGAGAGATTATTGAATAAATAGTTTGTAATTCTATGGATTAAAACTAATTTTTAGAGGTTTACTGCATTAAAATGGTTGAGAATTTCTTTTTTTTCATTATACTTCAATGGGGTAACCGCCGTTAACCATTTATAATCCCATTTTTCCTGAATAAGAATGATATTTCTATTTTCTTCAATATAAATATCCGTTCTATCCGTATATTTTACATAATTCATAAGTTTTTTATTCATAATTATACAAATTAAAATAAATTAAACTTTCAGTTATTATTTTATATTTTATTAACTCGTTAGAATTGATTAAATATGAAAATATAAAGCTATTCTTTAAATTTATTATACATAAAAAATAGAGTAATAAATTTAGTTTCAAGTAGAATGTGATCTTAGATGATTTAAAGCAAGTAAAATCATATTATTATTTAATTACAAGGAAATAATAAAAGTTGTTAATCAGAAATTTAATTACAACAAACAAATTAACAAACAAATAAATTATTAAGAGTAATAATAATAAATATATGAGAACATATTGTATCTTATTCTTAATTAAATATTTTTAAGCAAATTTTTATAAAAAACTATATAAAATAAATTCAAAAATAATTATATTTGTTAAAAATAATTACATAATGTTAGACTTGAATTTTATTATACCAAGAGAAGGGGAGGGGTCAACTAAATTAACAGTTCATAAATCTGGTAAATTAGGTTTTTCAAAATCAGCAATTGAATTAATGAATGTGGATGAATATAGGTATTGTAAATTTGCGTTTAATGAAGGTATAGAAAACGATGAAAATATCTACATGGTATTAAATAAAGAATCAGATGAGTTTTCATTTAGTATAAGTAAAGCGGGTGAATATTATTACATAAAAGCTAAAAACTTTTTATCAGATTTGAAGATTGATTATACAGACGATTCAAAAACGTATATATTTGATATATATAAAATGGATCATGAAGAATTAATTATTTATAAATTAAAGAAAAGAATTATTAAAAAGAAAAAATAAAAGCCAAGTAGTCACAGGAAAGGACTACAAGGCTCTTAAATTGTTAAGATGTTATTAACATCTTGTTTAAAGTTCAACACAAAGTTAATAAATATTTTAATATTTAAGTTATTTTAAAGTCTTTCCATATTGTTTAATGTAAATTTTTGATTATGTATAAAACAGGTCAAAAATGTCCAGAAAGTGGAGTATATAAATGTTCTGAGCATCCGGATAATACAATTCCACTTTCAAAGGGTGAAACTTTTCCACCTTGTAGTAAAGGTAGAGGACATTCAGCAAATTGGATATTAGTTCGCAAAGCGTAACTAATAAAAAAAAGTATTGGTGAATAATAGTAGCCAATACTCTATTAATTAGATTTTTAACTACAACTTAAAAAACTTAAATAATATGGCGTATTATATTAACAGAAATGGTAATTCAGGAGTTAGAGCCTATGAAATAGGTGATAATTTTATTATTGTACATTTTTCAAATTTAGCTGTTTATGAATATAATTATCAAGTTACAGGCATTGAAAATGTGGAACAGATGAAACAATTAGCTATTAATGGTGAAGGATTAAACAGTTTTATTAATAGAAATGTTAAATTCAAATATTCAAGAAAATTAAGATGATAATTAATGAGGCTATTAAAGAAAATAGCCTCATTACTAAATTTATAATTTTCAATTTATGCGTAATAGAATATGGTCTGAATTGACACAATCTAAACACAATATAGAATTTATATGTTTATATATTGAATATCAAAACAATAAGATCAAGTTTTTCAATATCTTTACTTTAATTTTTTCATCAGCAGGAGTGATGGGGTGGAAATTTTGGGATTATATGCCTTTTATTTCTTGTATTATTATTTCGTTAGTTTCATTGTTAAAGTTAATAAAACCTCATTTTATACCTACTGAAAAGGAAATAATCAATATAGATAAAATTCATGAATTTTATGAGGATTATTATAATAAATTAGAAAAATTATGGTATAATTTAGAAAACAATATTATAAATGAACAAGAAGCTACAGATAAATTTTATAAAATAAAACGTACTGAGTTAGTTATTAATCCTATTATAAATAATGTTTTAAAAAATAAACCAAAAAAAATAATCGATAAAGCAAAAGAAAATTCTGATTCATATTTTAATCAAACTTTCATTAACAATTAATTATTATGGCAAAAAAAAGTAGATCAGCACGAACAGATTTATCTAAAGACGAAAACAGAAAACAACCTAATAATAATTCAATGCCTCGTTATAAAAATCCCCCACCAATACCTCCTAGTAAAAATAAAAAATAAACAATATTAATCTATTTGTGGGATATATTAACTAATCAATAATAATATTGATAAATTTAAGCTATATTTTGCAATTATATACTTTTTTTTAAAATGAGCATTGTGATCTAATGAATCAAATTAATAAATATAGTGTTGATTTTTTAAGATTTTTTAGGACAATAAAGCTATTTATAAATAATAATTTTTTAGTTTTTATTGATAAATGATTTTAAAACTAATAAATTATAATTTTTTTTTTAATTGAATTTGCTAATAATTAACTAAATAAAAAAAAGAGAATCAATATTCTTGATTCTCTTTTAAACTTGGTAGCGGGAACAGGACTCGAACCTGTGGCCTTCGGGTTATGAGCCCGACGAGCTACCTACTGCTCCATCCCGCGGTGTTTGTGAGTGCAAATATACAACAAATTTGTTACAATGCAAGTTTTATTTGAAAATTTTCAGGTAAAAAGTGAATTTTTTACAATTAAAATAGAATTTATCTTGATAAAAAAGATAGTCCGCATCAAAAATAGCTGAGTTATAAGTAACTCTATCAACCCTTTATACACATAAGAATTGAAAATGTCAGATAACTTATTTAAAAAAGATTTAGTAGAAAAGATTGAAAAATTTATAATTACGTTTAGTATTAACCAATAATGAACGAAGAAGGCATTTAATTTTTAAGACTTTACAATTAAAATCAAAACGTTTGTAAATAAATTAAACAAGAATATAAATTTAAAAATTCTCGATTTTATATTTTATAAATAAAAAAAGAAACAGTATTTATTCTACAAGGACTTTTGCAAAGCCTCAAACTCATCCCATCGATCTTTTGCTGCCAGTTCAGCCAGTTGCGGCCAATGGCTAGGATTGTGTATACGATAAGAAGCACCTTCATAAAGCTCAAGAATATTTTTCAATGAATCTAGTGATTGTTGAGAAAGTTGTTCCCAAGTATAAATGCCGCTTTCATTTAAAAAGAATTCAATACGTTCACCAATACCTTCAATAATTTTTAAATCATCTTTTTTAATGGGCGTATTTTCTTTATTTTCTTCATCAACAATACCGTTTTCAGAAGCAGAGAGGGGAGAGGTGTTTTCAAGCGTCTCTATGGGTCTTCTTCTGATTTTTCCACCGGTATATAAAACCTTCATGGTTTCAATTTTATCAATATGCGTGGCAATTTCGTTTTTTAATTGCTCATTTTCTTTTTCAATATCCGTAAAATATTTTTCCTCTTTTTTACCGAACAATAAACCTATAAAATAAAAAAGAAAAGCTGTGATCAATAAAGGTACGAATACCACAGAAACAGCTTTAAAAAAAGCCTTAGTATTCGGGTCATTACTGCTTAAATTTAATTTGCTTAAATCCAGATTTTCAATCCATATATACCAATAACTTGCCCCTAAAATCCATATTATTCCCGTAATAAGAAAAACCCAAAATAATATCTTTTTATTCATGTAAAGGTAATTTAATGTTAAAATTTTGTGATAAAGATAAGGAAATCCATTCAAATATAGATAAATATCTATTTCAAAGATGAGTACCTCTCTTTATCCTGCGAATTTCGTTAGTAATTTTTTAAACTCTTCAGGTCTGTCTAATTTAATATTAATAGGAAGATAAAAAAGAATATCTTGCAGTTGTTGAAAATGTTTTAACCGCATAAAGTCTTTTTCAGTAGTTAAAATGACTGCTTTACCATCTAATTTTTGATAAGCTTTTTCAATTTCCACAATATCCGCTTCCGAAAAATTATGATGATCTTTAAATTGTAAATGAGTAACCGATGAAAATTTACTTTCCGCAAATTCCAATATATCCTGATATTTAGCTATTCCTGTTACTAATAGGATCTGATAAGAAAGTAGATCATCAATAGGTAAAGTTAAAGTAGAATTGATCACCTGTTTTTCGTATATAATGGTTGAAAAAAACAAAGATTGATAGGGTTGTAATTTTAATTTTCGTTCAATGGTCTTTTTATTTTCTTCATCTAAATTTTCGGGACATTTGGTAACAACAACTATTTGTGCCCTTCTAGCACCATATCTGCCTTCACGTAAACGTCCAACAGGTAAAATATGATCTTCATAATAGGGATGACTGTAATCTGTTAAAAGAATATTCAATCCCGCCTTTACATACCGATGTTGAAAAGCATCATCTAAAATAAAAAGATCAGGATTAAAATCCTTAATTAAATTGTCGATTCCATGGGCTCTTTTTTCGTCTACTCCTACAATTATTTTGTTTTTAAAACGTAAAAAAAATTGCATGGGTTCATCACCAATATCTTCATAACTGGTAGTATAATTTGCAAAATGGAAACCTTTGGATTTCCTTCCATAGCCTCGGCTCAATACGCCAATAAGATGAGTATCTTTCAACAATCCGATTAAATATATAACGAAAGGTGATTTACCCGTTCCTCCAACGCTTAAATTTCCTACCGTGATAATCGGTTTTTTATAACTTTTTGAATGTAAAAGTCCCCAATCAAAAAATTTATTTCTAATATAAGTAACCAGCCAATACAGACCGGCAAAGGGATAAAGGAATATCTTCATATTTTAATAAGGAAGCAAAAATATAAATTTATAAGATGATATTTACTTCTCGTTCTAATTGAATGTTAAAAATTTTATTAACATCTTCAATTATAGAGTTTGATAGTGATAAAATTTCTTCTCCGTCGGCATTATGCAGATTAACTAACACCAACGGTTGTTTTTCGTGCACACCCACGTTTCCGATTTTTTGGCCTTTCCAACCGGCTTTTTCAATTAACCAAGCAGCAGGAATCTTAACCCAAGTATCGGAAATGGTATAAAAAGGTATATTTGGGTAATTTTCTTGAATTTTTGTTAATTGATCAATCGTTATAATCGGATTTTTAAAAAAGCTTCCTGCATTTCCCAAAAGTGCGGGATCAGGAAGTTTACGTTTACGGGTAGCTATAATTTGATTTCTTACGTCCAGCAAAGAGGGTTCAGAAATATTATTTTTTATAAGTTCTTCTTTTATATCTCCATATGAGAGTTTAAGTTTATGTTTTTTAGTGGTTAATCGAAAAGTAACTTCAATAATGGCATATTTATTTTTTCCTTCATTCTTAAAAAAAGATTCTCTATATCCGAATTTACAATCTTCAGAAGAAAAAATCTCTATTTCACGGGATTTTAGATTAAGAGCTTTCAGTTGATAAAAAGAATCTTTCATTTCAACTCCATAAGCTCCGATATTCTGTATAGGAGAGGTTCCAACATTTCCGGGAATAAAAGATAAATTTTCCAATCCTCCGTAATTTTTAGCTACACAATAGCTCACAAAAGAATCCCAGTTTTCTCCGGCCATAGCAGATACGAATACATGATTCTCATCATTACCCGGCCTTTCTTGAATTCCCTTTAAATTAACTTGTATAACTAAACCGTTAAAAGCTCTTGTAAATAAAATATTGCTTCCTCCTCCTATAAATAATACAGGTAAATTTTGATTCTCAGAAAAATTTAAAGCCTCGTTGAGCTCTTCGATTGTAAATATTTCCGTAAAAAAATTACAAAGCGCAGGTACTTGAAAAGTCGTAAATTTTTTGATATCCTTATTCTCCTGAACTATCATTGAAGTGAATTATATTTTTCTAAACCTTTTTTGATAATTTTTATGGATTGGGCAATGTCATCTTTATTGATTACATAAGCAAGTCTAACCTGTTTTTTGCCATGTTCTTGGTTGGAGTAAAAACCTTGTGCAGGGGTAAGCATAACCGTACCGTTTTCATACTCAAAGTCTTTTAACATCCATAAACAAAAATCCTCAGCATTATCAACCGGCAATTCTACAGTGCAATAAAAAGATCCTTTGGGATTGGGACAAATTACCCCCGGGATATCATTAAGTAATTTTACCAATAGGTCCCGTCTTTCCGAATATTCTTTTCTTACGTTTTCAATGTACGACAGAGGTTGTTTATGTGCGGCATTGGCAATAATCTGTCCAATTAAAGATGGACTCAAACGAGCTTGGGCGAATTTTAAGGCTATTTCCAAAAATTTTGTATTTCTGGTAACTAAAAAACCGCAACGGATTCCACAAAGGCTGTAACGTTTGGATTCGGAATCTACAACAATCACATTGTCTTTAAGTTCAGGAAAATTTAATACGGAATGGAACGTTAATCCATCGTATACATATTCTCTGTATACCTCATCGGATATAAGAAATATATCGTGTTTAATTGCAATATCTGCCAATTTTTGCAATTCCTCTCTTGAATAAAGGTAACCGGTGGGATTACTTGGATTGGTAATGAGAATTGCACGGGTTTTGGGTGTAATTACTTCTTCGAATTTTTCAATATCGGGTAATGAAAATCCGGTGTCAATAGTTGAAACAATGGGAACTATAGTAACACCAATAGATTCTGCAAAACTGTAATAATTTGCATAAAACGGCTCAGGAACGATAATTTCATCTCCATGGTCGCATAAGCAACTTAAAGAAAATGAAAGAGCTTCAGACCCCCCGTTGGTAATAATAAAATTGTCTCTGGTTAAGTCATTGAATCCTAACGAGTGATAATAATCTTTTAGGGTTTCTCTATAATCAAATTTTCCTTCAGAAGGAGTATACGCATAAATATCAATATCAATATTTTTTAAAACATCAATGGAAGTTTGCGGGGATTTGATATCCGGCTGTCCGATATTCAAATGGTATACATGCAACCCTTTTTCCTTTGCTTTAACTGCATAAGGAGCTAGTTTCCTTATAGGAGACTCAGGCATATTTAAACCTCGTGAAGAGAACTTTGGCATAATTTTTTATGTTGTTTTGGAAATTACAAATTTATTGAGTAAATTTGTTTAAGGCAACAAAATTAAAAATAAGTTTTAAATTTTTAATTATTATAGTTTAAGCATATTATATAAATAGTAAATTTATTTAAATGTTTAGCTAAATAATTGACAATCTTAGTTGTTTTTTCTTGTCTTAAGTAAAGTGTGAAAATTCTAAAAATAACATTATAATAATATTTAATAGTAATTAGTATGGGAAATAAAAATGCTCAAAATGTTTTAACCGGTATGGTATTAGGAGCTGTTGCCGGATTTCTTGCCGGTGTGTTAATTGCTCCTGATAAAGGTAAAAACACCCGTAAAAAAATAAAAAGAAAAGCAGAAGATTTAGGGGAAAGTCTAAGGGATTCTTATCATAAATATAAAGATGAATTGAAGGAGGGGTATGATAAGTACAAAAAAGAGTTTAACAGAAAAAAAGATGAGACAATTGATCATCTCGCGGAGGAATACGATGAGTTGACCAAAAAATAATTACTGAAAATTTAAAAGAGTCTGTTTTAATGACTCTTTTTTAATTTTATCACTATATTTTAATAACTTATGTTAGGTTTTGTAAAAAAATATATCAATAATAGAATCGAACTTCTTAAATTGGAATTGACTGAGACTATTTCCGGTTTGTTGAGCATAGTAATTTTCATTATTATTGTTTTCAGCTTAGGAATGATGTTCTTATTTTTAGCCAGTATTGCTTTGGGAGTAATGCTTGGAACTCATTTTAATAATATGGGATTAGGCATTTTAATTATTTCTTGTATCTATCTCATCATTTTTATGATTCTTCTTTCCAATTATTCGAAAATCAAAAAATTTATTGAGAGGAAAATTATTGAATTACATTTAAATGTAAAAGAAAATGAACTTAATGACAAAAACTAACGGAAGATATACGTACGAAGATTTTTTATTACGTAAACGTGTATTAAAAGAGGAGATTTCTGATATGGAGAATAAACTCTCCCTAAGTCATTTACCTGAAACCTTAGGTTTAGTTAATGATAATGTAGGAAACAAAGCATTAAACTTTGCTTCTAATTCAAATCTCTTAAAGATGCTAATTAATTTTGGAATAGGTTTCGGAACTGAAAAAGTAATTTCAAGGTTTGTAAATAAGAAATCTTTATCAGGAAAATTGATCATGTTGGCTTCTTCTTATGTTGTTCCTATGGTCATTTCTAGAGGTAGGAATATTTTATCATCTATACGTAACAGAAATGAAGTTAAAGCTCTGAGGAATATTAATGAAGATGACGAAATTTAGAAAGTAGTATTTTTTTAGATATATATCAAATCCATTACAAAATAAATAAAAAGGCTGTTATCATAACAGCCTTTAATTTTTTTAAACTTAATTAATTTAGTTTATCTAGTTAACTGCAGAGGATAATTCTGCACCTGCTTTAAATTTAGCAACTTTCTTAGCAGGAATTTTAATTTTAGCTTTTGTCTGAGGATTAATTCCTTCTCTTGCACTTCTTTTAGAAACAGAAAAAGTTCCAAAACCTACAAGAGTAACTTTGTCTCCTTTTTTTAATGCTTTGGTTACATTATTCAAAAATGAATCTAAAGCTTTTTTTGCTGCTGCTTTAGTAATATCAGCATCAGCTGCAATTGCATCAATTAATTCTGATTTGTTCATGATGATTTAATTTTAATAAGGTTATTTATCTTAATTTAACAAAGGTAATATTTTGTTTGATATAAACAAGCAAATTCCCTCTTTTTTTCGTTCTAACAAAGAAGACTTTACATTTTTTTGTTAAGAATTAAATTGTTTTTTTATACCTTATGTTTAAAATAAAACTCTATCTAATATTAAATTTCCATTTTCAGTATATTTAATAAGATCATTTTTTATAAAACTGGTAATCAGACCTTTTTCTCTTTCAGGATAAAGCAAATGTATATTAGCTCCGGCATCCAAAGTAAAATATAATTGAGCGTTAGAATCGTGTCTGAATTTCCAAATTTTATCAATGATCGCCAAAGTGTTAGGCTTAATTAAAATATAGGGCGGGGTAGAAGTCATCATCATGGCATGAAGTGTCAATGCTTCATGTTCAACTATTTTACCAAATTGTTCCCAATCTCCGGATTGAATCAAATCGCAAACTTCAGATAAATTTTTATTTGCTTCTTGGAAACGTGTGGATGCATAGGGATGTCCTTTCATTAAACTATGGCCAACGGAGCTGCTCACTTGTTTAGATCCTTCATGGACCAATAAAATGGTATCTTGAATTTCTTTAAATATAGGAGCTATTTCATAGGGAAAAGGAATAGCATATAAATCGGAAGTGGAAGGTATATTTGGGCTTTTACCCCATATAGCCAATCCCTTGTAAATTGATCTGCATGCACTTCCGGAACCTAATCTAGCCAAAAAAGAAGCTTTTCTTAATGTAAACTCTTCAGAATTTTTCTCTCCCAATAATTCGCTCATATTCATAAGACATAAGGCCAAAGCACCAAATCCGGATGCAGATGAAGCAATTCCACTACTGTGAGGAAAAGAGTTTTTGGTATGTATGGAATAGGAGTATTGGTCGATAAATGGTAAATACTTTTTTATAGATTGAAAATAGGTATGAATTTTTGCTGCGAAACTTTCTTGAATTTGGTCTTCAAGATATACTTTTACCGAAAAGGTGTCAGTTTTTTGAAATTGGATTGAAGTTTCGGTAAAACTTTCGGTAAGTGTGTAACTTATGGATGGATTGGCAGGTAATTGTGTGTTATATTTACCCCAATATTTAACTAATGCTATGTTTGAACTGCATTTAGCGTTTACTTCTCCATTTTCTATATTTTTATACGTTTCAGATGGAATAAAATTTTCCTCAGTCATTATTTAATTTTTTATATTGTAGATAATTTTTAGCGTGAAATTTTAATGAATCTTGAATAGGTATGAATGCATAGGACAATAATTTTTTTATCTTGTCGTTGGAATAGGTGTTTTGAGAAGTCAATGCTAAGTAAACAGGCTTACTTATCGTTTTCTTACCGGGTAAAAATCGAGACAATACGGATATCCTTTTTAATAATGAATTAGATATTTTAATGGGAGGTTTCCTGTTCAATTCTTTTCTTAACAGGCACATGAGGTTTTTATTCGATATGTTGTCTGCAGTTAAAATAAATTTTTCATTACTTATTGAAGGATCATCCATAAGTCGTATACAAATATCGGCGACATCCGAAGCATCAATACATCCGGTAATCCCCGAAGTATAATAAGCTCGATCTGCATATGCCTGATCGTAGAGTAATCCATTGCCTCTTTTCCAATTTCCGGAACCTAATACGATACCCGGATATACAACTAAAACATTTAATCCTTCTTGAGAACCTCTCCACACTTCCATTTCAGCTCCGTATTTCGAGCAAGCATAGGAAGAATGATTGAATTTAAAATTCCACTCAGCATTTTCATTAATTGAAGAATCCTCAAAGTTGGAGTCTAAGGTGGCAATTGAACTTATATAACAAAATTTATCTATTTTATGACTAATAGATAAATTAACCATATTTTGAGTTCCTTCAATATTTATCTTGCGTAATTCTTTTTTATCTTTTTCATCAAAACTAACCTTTCCGGCAACATGATATACTTTTGTTACACCTATAAAAGCTTCTTCCAGGGAAATAATATCAAGAATATCCCCTTTAATCCATTGTAAAGAATCATATAATTTGTTAAATCTTTCCGGTTCGTATAATTTAAACAAGTTGAAAACTTCTTGTTTAGAATCTTCCGATCTATATAAAGCTTTAACTTGCTCACTTTTTTCGGCTAACTTTAATAAAAGATAGCTTCCTACTAAGCCCGTACCTCCTGTAACTAATATCATAATGGATTGCTAAATTACAGCTTTTTAATTTTATATATTAGTGAAATTAGCTTAAGTTTTGAAAATATAAAGTAGTTAGTTTCAATAAAAAAATAAGCTTATTATTTATCAAATTAAATAATATACAAGTAAATTGCTTATTAAAAAATTATCTCTAAAAAATTTATATAAAATATGAGTATTTTAAAAAAGGGTGAATAACAAAAAAAATGCCTGTATTAAACAGGCAATTTTTTTATTTTTTTTGAAAAAACATAATTGGACTCATCCAATATTGGACCGGTTTTATTTCCGATAAGTATAAACTTATAAAGCTTATAACCATTGCTAGTGGAAAATCAAAAAGAATCGGGTAGGTAATATCTAAAGGAGGAAGTAAATACATCCTGATACCGGATATTATAAAAATAACACAAGGATGCACCAAAAATATTCCCAACGAATATTTACCTAATTTATAAAATCGATCAGTTGCTAAATTTATTACGCAAGTAATGCTTATCATACTAATTAAATAGAAAGATGCTCTATATAAAAATCCCTGTAAAAGAGTCGGATAAGTACTTTTATAAGATCCTTCCCCAAAAGTAGCCATCACGAAATAAAAAAGGTTTTTAGCAAAGTATAAGCCGGTGAATATGGCTAATAAAATAACAACGGGTATAATAGGATTAACTTTTCTGATCTTATTGAACATTTGTTCATTGCAGTAATAACCTAATACAAAGTACGGAAAGAAGGTAATTACTCTGAAGGCATTTAATTGGATATCTATAAAGCCAAACAGTAAAGGTATAATTAGTGAAAGACTAAACACTAATGGGAATTTTAAATTTAACTTAGCAATATAGTAAACCAGTAATCTCCAAACTAATAGACCAACCACATACCAAAGCCCTCCATAAGGAAGAATGAAAATCGAAATAATTTTTTGAACAATATTAAATTGATCCGCAGGAAGGGTTACTGCTTGTACAGTTATGAAAGGGATGGAATAAGTTAGCTGTGCTGCTAAGTAAGTGAGTCCTAAAGATTTAAATGATTTGGTATATTTATCCCACGTAATGTTTTTTGAAAAATAGCCGGATATAAATATAAAAAGAGGCATGGTAAATGTAGAGAGAAAGCTAACTAAAACTGCTGTTCCTCTATCTTTGTAAAGGTTTTCGGTAGTATGAGCATATACTACAAAACAAACTAATATAAATTTCAAAGAGTCAAAGGTCTTATTCCTGTTCATTGTTAAAAAGCAATTAAATTAACGACGACAAAACTATAAATATAATAGTAAAAGTCCAAATTAATAAGTATATTATAAAAAATTTTATTTCATGTCTAAAATTTTATATGAAATTGAATAAAAATAGATAAATATCATAAATTTAATATCTTATAACCATAAACTTTAATAAATCATTTTATATTTATATACTAAAATAATATAATATTTAAATAAATAAATTAATATATAATAAGAAATGGAAAATATTATATTATTTTATCTATACTTTTTCTTGTTTTTATTTTTTGAGCTTTAAATTGAGAGGGTGTTAGTCCGGTTACTTTTTTAAATTGCGCAGAAAGATGAGCTACACTGCTGTATCCCAGTTTATAAGAGATTTCTGATAAATTCAATTCCTCATAAGACAATAATTCTTTTACGGTTTCAATTTTTTGAAGAATGATATAATGTTCAATGGTAATGCCTTCAGAAGAAGAAAAAAGTTTGCTTAAATAGGAATAGTCTTTGTTTATTTTTTGGGATAAAAATTCAGAATAAGTTATCGATGGTGCTGTATGTTCTCGAATCTGTGAAATTAACAGAGATTTGATCTTTTCAATTATTTTTTGATTAGAATCACTAATAAGCTCGAAGCCCAGCTTTTCTAATTTATCACTAAAAATATGCTCCTTTTCTTTGCTCAATTCCTCATTTAAAATAACCATCCCAAGCCTAACAGTAACCGGCTTAATATGAATTTCTTTTAAAATTTCCTCAACCGCAAAAATACAGCGATCACAAACCATATTTTTAATATATAAATTCATAAATGAAATTTTATACAAATGTAATGCCTAAATTCTTCCTGTAAAGTGATGGATAGTAAGTCGCACTCATTTTTTAGGCTAAATTTCAATATCGATTAGTAAATAGTTTTTTATAAATTTGTATAAAAAAAATGGCACTAATAGCACCTTCCATCCTTTCGGCAAACTTTGGGAATTTAGATAAAGATATAGAAATGATCAATTCGAGCGAAGCCGATTGGTTTCATATAGATATCATGGATGGAGTATTTGTCCCTAATATTTCTTTTGGATTTCCGGTTTTAGAAGCTGTTAATAAAAAAGCTAAAAAAATCAAAGATGCTCATTTAATGATTGTAAGTCCGAGTCAATATTTTCAAACTTTTAAAAATTTAGGTATAGATTATATTACGGTTCATTATGAAGCCTGTATCCATTTACACAGGACAATTCAGGAAATTAAAAATTTAGGTATGAAAGCCGGAGTGGCCTTAAATCCGCATACCAATATAAATTTATTGGATGATACTATCCAAGATTTGGATTTAGTGTTAGTAATGACTGTAAATCCCGGGTTTGGAGGACAAAAATTTATTGAAAACTCATATAAAAAAATAGCTTCTTGTAAAGATTTAATTATTCAAAAAAATTCCCAAGCATTAATACAAGTTGACGGAGGAGTCAGTCTGGAAAATGCTAAAAAGCTAACAGATGTCGGAGCTGATGTTTTGGTTGCCGGAAGTAGCATTTTCAATGCGAAAGATCCCATACAAATGATCAAAGATTTAAAAAATAGTACCAACTAAGTTCATAACCCATTAAAATGAAAGACAAAAAAATTCATTTTATAGTTAATCCTATTTCAGGTAAAGGATTAGGTAAGAAAGTAAAAAATAGGATAGAAGAACTTTTTGCAGACTATGATAAAGAAATCAAAGTAACAAGAAAAAAAGATGATGGATATAAATTTGCATTGCAATCCATTAAAGAAGGAGCCGACATTATTGTAAGTTGTGGAGGTGACGGAACACTTAATGAAGTAGCTACTGCCTTACTTAATAAAGAAATCCCCTTAGCAATCGTTCCTATAGGTTCCGGAAATGGATTGGCCAGACATTTACATATTCCTCTTACTTATGAAGAAGCATTACAATCGTTGAAAACTTCCCAACATACTAGTAAAAAAATTGATTGTGGAAAGATTAATAATATATATTTCTTTAGTAATGCAGGTATAGGCTTTGATGCTCATACTGTGAAAGAATATGCTCATCAAAAGAAAAGACAATTAGCAGGATATGTTAAAAGTGCTATCGCAAGTGTTTTTAAATATAAGCCTATTCAGATTGATATGCATTCAGAAACGAAAAACTTTAAGGGAAAAGCCATGATGCTGAATATCTCTAACAGTAATTGCTTAGGATACGGGTTTTCCATTTCGCCAAAAGCTTCTTTGCAGGACGGTAAATTTGATGTTAATTTGATAGCTGAATGTTCCTGGGGAGCATTTGGTTTAATCGGTATGGGATATTTATTTAATACTAATTTCGGAAGTAAGAAGAAAATATTTTTTAAATCCAATCAATTAGAAATTGAATTTGATGGAAAATATTTACAAATTGATGGAGAATATATACCCACCAATGCTAAAAAACTAACAGTTTCCTTATTACCTCAATCACTTAAAGTTTTAATAGCTTAAATATATAACCTTTAAATTAATATTCTTTAAATCGCTTAAAGTTATTTCTAAAATATAGATAAATTCTAGAAATGTTAAAATTATAGCATAACTAAAATTTGTATGAATAGGATAGTTAATGAGGAATTTATATAGAAAATTAATGTATCAAAGCACATACAAACTAAAAATAAGAATCTTATTTTCAAAAAATAATTGATCACTTACTGTCAATAAATTTATAATATAAAAAATATTTACTTTGAAGATATTATCAAAATCAGTAGATTTGAACCTATACAGTAAATAAAATATACCCGTTAAAGCAAAAAATAAAATGGACCAATTTTCATTTTTAAATGCAATCAATTCAGAATACATAGATGAGTTGTATCAAAAATATTTGAAATTTCCTGATAGCATAGAACCCAGCTGGAGAAGCTTTTTTCAAGGATTTGATTTTGCCCGAAAATCTTACAATGAAACATCTGAATATAATCAATATAGTGAAAAGGACTTTTCAAATGCAAAAGGAATTTCTGAAGATATCATAAGAGAATTTAAGATAATAAATTTAATAAACGGGTATCGAACAAGAGGGCATTTATTTACTAAAACCAATCCGGTCAGGCAAAGAAGAACCTATACCCCCGATTTAAGCATAGAAAATTTCGGACTTAGCAAGTCAGATTTATCCGTACCTGTCAACGGTAAAATTATAGGAATAGAAGGAGAATATACTTTAAAAGAAATAATAGATATACTTAATAAAGAATATTGCAGTTCCATTGGAATTGAATACATATATATTAGAAAACCCGAAGAAATCCGTTGGATTCAAAATTGGATAAAGCAAAATTTTAATCAGCCCCTTTTAGATATAGAAGAAAAGAAAAGAATATTAAAAAAGCTTTCACATGCCGTTGCCTTTGAAAATTTCTTACATACGAAATTTGTCGGACAAAAAAGATTTTCATTAGAAGGAGGAGAAACTTTAATTCCTGCTTTAGATGAAATAATTAACCATTCCTCAGAACTGGGAGTGGAAGAAATCGTTATCGGAATGGCCCATAGAGGAAGATTAAATGTTTTAGCCAATATATTTAATAAATCGTATTCGCAAATATTTAATGAGTTTGAGGGTAAAGATTATTCAGAAACCATTTTTTCAGGAGATGTAAAATATCATTTAGGATCTTGTAATAATTATAAAACTAAAAAAGGTAAAACCGTTAAAATAAGTTTAGCTCCCAACCCGTCGCATTTGGAAACCATTGATGCCATAGTGGAAGGAATTGCGAGAGCAAAAACAGATCACGAATATCAAGAAGATTACGGTAAAGTCATGCCTATACTAATCCATGGAGATGCAGCCATTGCCGCTCAAGGAATCGTATATGAAGTAATTCAAATGATGAACTTGGACGGCTATAAAACCGGAGGAACCATTCATATTGTAATCAATAATCAGGTAGGATTTACTACCAACTATTTAGACGCACGTTCCAGCACCTACTGCACAGACATAGCTAAAACGGTTTTATGTCCGGTATTGCATGTAAATGCAGATGATGCAGAAGCAGTTATCCATGCAGTACGATTTGCTTCGGATTACAGGAATACCTTTAATAAAGATGTTTTTATTGACCTTTTAGGTTATAGAAAATATGGACATAATGAGGGCGATGAACCTCGTTTTACACAGCCTCAATTATATAAAATAATTGAAAATCATCCGAATCCCAGAGAAATATATCGAGCAAAACTTGAAAAAGATGATATCATTACGCAAAAAATGGTGGCTGACGATGATGATGAATACAGAAAGTTACTGGATAAAAATTTGGAAGATTCCAAAGAAATGGAACAAGCGACCGTTGAATTATTCATGCAGCAAGAATGGAAAGATTTTGAAAGAGTAGGAGCTGCCGAACTTTTAACACCCATAGATACAACCTTTCCATTGGAAAACTTGCGTACCATAGCGCATCAAATTACGGAAATACCGGAAGGAAAAAACCTCTTTAATAAAACCAAACGTTTATTGAAACAAAGGCGGGATATGATTGATGTTACCCAAACCATAGATTGGGGGATGGCAGAATTATTGGCTTACGGTTCGCTGTTAACGGAAGGACATCATGTCCGATTATCCGGAGAGGATGTTGAACGAGGAACTTTTTCTCACCGTCATGCAGTGATTAAAACGGAAGATACAGAAGAAGAAATCATCTTATTAAACAGCTTGAATACCAAAGCTAAATTCTATGTTTATAATTCCTTGTTGTCAGAATATGGGGTTTTAGGGTTTGAATATGGATATGCCATGACTTCTCCTTTCTCGCTTACAATTTGGGAAGCCCAATTTGGAGATTTTGCCAACGGAGCACAAATTGTAATTGATCAATATATTTCTGCTGCTGAAGATAAATGGAAAATGCAAAACGGATTGGTTATGTTGCTTCCGCATGGTTTTGAAGGACAAGGAGCAGAACATTCTTCGGCAAGGATCGAACGATTCCTATCTCTTTGTGCCAATGGAAATATGTATGTAATAAATGCAACTACTCCGTCGAATTTATTCCATTCTTTAAGACGACAACTGAAAACTGATTATAGGAAACCGTTGATTGTTTTTTCTCCTAAAAGTTTAATAAGACATCCTCAAGTAGTGTCTACCCTGGAAGAATTAGCAGAAGGAGCCTTTGAAGAGGTTATCGATGATTCAAAAGCAACTAAGATAGAAAAAATAACTCGTGTCGTTTTATGTTCAGGAAAATTATTCTATGAATTGGATAAGAAAAGAGAAGAACTAAAAGAGGATCGAGTGGCATTGGTACGTATAGAACAACTCTATCCTTTACATTGGGATAAAATCCAACAAATATTACAAAAATATTCTTTTCAAAAAGAGTTAATTTGGGCACAAGAAGAACCCGAAAATATGGGAGCTTGGTGGTACATACTCAAAGAATTTAGAAAATTCAATATTGAAGGAATTTATACATCCGAAAGCGGTTCTCCTTCACCGGGTTCACACAAACGATACGATAAAATACAAAAAAAATTAATCAATTCTGTGTTTGAAAATATAAAATAAACCATTAAAAAATAAAATATTTGAACTTATGATACTTGAAATGAAAGTTCCCTCTCCCGGGGAATCAATAACAGAAGTAGAAATTTCAACCTGGTTGGTTAAAGAGGGAGATTATGTTGTAAAAGATCAGGCTATTGCGGAAATAGACAGCGATAAAGCTACATTAGACCTTCCGGCAGAAGCTTCCGGTAAAATATCTTTGAAAGCTCAAGAGGGAGATACAGTTCAGGTAGGACATATTATATGTTTAATTGACACGGATGCTGTAAATCCAATTCATGATAAAAAAGAAATAGCAACCAACGAAACAGAAGCAAATGTTTCTACTCATACTACGGAAAATTCTCAAGAAAGACCCGCCGATTCATATGTAAAAGGAACTTGTTCACCGGCAGCCAGAAAAATAGTTAAAGAAAATAATATTTCTCCCGAAGATATTCAAGGAACCGGTAAAAATGGAAGAATAACAAAAAATGATGCGTTACAAGCAGTTCCATCTCTTGGTAATTCTACAGGAAATGGAGTCAGAACGTACCAATCAGTTAAATTATCGGCACTTAGAAGAAAAGTAGCCGAAAGATTGGTAACCGTTAAAAATCAAACCGCCATGTTAACTACTTTTAATGAAGTGGACATGAGTGAAATTTATCGTATAAGGAATGAATATAAAGAGGCATTTAAAAATAAACACAATGTGAATTTAGGATTTATGTCTTTTTTTACCCTTGCTGTTGTAAGAGCATTGCAACTGTTTCCTGATGTTAACTCTATGATTGACGGTGAGAATAAAATAACCTATGATTTTCAAGACATTAGCATAGCTGTGTCCGGACCTAAAGGATTAATGGTTCCTGTCCTTAGAAATGCGGAAACCATGACATTTAGAGGAGTAGAGCACAATATAAAGATCCTTGCGGAAAAAGTGAGAGACGGAAGAATTACCGTGGATGAAATGACCGGAGGAACATTTACCATTACCAATGGAGGAGTTTTTGGTTCTATGTTATCTACCCCGATCATCAATCCACCACAAAGTGCAATTCTTGGAATGCACAACATAATTGAGCGGCCCATCGCAAAAAATAAACAAATTGTTATTGCTCCCATGATGTATGTTGCCCTTTCTTATGATCATAGAATTATCGATGGTAAAGAATCGGTTAGCTTTTTAGTGGCTGTGAAAGAAGCACTTGAAAATCCATTGGAAGTATTGATGAATAATAACATAAATAAAGCATTAGAATTATAAAAATCTATACAACCGCTTATAGCGGTTTTTTTATGAACCAAAAACGTTTTTATACTAAGATTAAATTCATAAAATAAAGCATATATAATATTTTAATATGAAAAGAATACTCTTTGTCTTTACTCTATTATTTTCGTTTCATATTTTATCAGCTCAAGAGTCAGACAGAAAAAAACTGGAAGAATTTCTTTCGAAACAACAAGATATAACCTATGAAAGAATTGAAACTTATAAAGGAGGACCTTTACAATATAAGTTACAAATTAAACAACCTTTAGATTGGTCGGATCCCCATACCGGTTATTTTAATCAACAAGTCATTTTGACCCATACAGGCTTTGACCGGCCTATGCTTATGGAAACGCAAGGGTATGGGATTTATGATGTTAAAAATGAATTGCAGCAAATCTTAAATTCTAACGATTTAAATATTGAACATCGATATTTTGGAACTTCAATACCCGACTCTTCAATATTTAACTGGAAATATTTGACACTTTATAATGCAGCTCATGATTTACACCATATAAACACTATTTTTAAAAAAATATACGGTAAAAAATGGATCAGTACAGGTATAAGCAAAGGAGGACAGTCAACTATATATTATCGATATTTTTTTCCTGAAGATGTAGATGTCTCCGTTCCATATGTGGCTCCGATAAATTATTCTTTGGAAGATTCGCGAATATATAGTTTTTTAAACTCGGTGGGATCGGAAACTTGCAGAAAGAAAATTAAAGATTTTCAACTGTTTATGCTAAAAAATGAAAAGGAAGCCTTAAAATATGTACAAGCCTATTCTGATATAAAAGGTCTTACCTTTAATTATTTGGGATCCCTAGGCAAAGCTTTTGAATATACAGTATTGGAATATCCTTTTTCATTTTGGCAATGGGGATATTCTTGTGATTCCATTCCTCAATCAAATGAGGTTGCGAAGGGAGTGGATTATCTTATAAAAGCCGTTGATATAAGTTTTTTTAGTGATCAGGAAATTAAGCAATATGCGCCACATTATTATCAAGCAGCCTTAGAAATGGGATATTACGGATATGATATTTCACCATTTAAAAATTATTTAAACTATTTTACTGAAAATCCTTTAGCAACATTTCCTCCTAAAGAAGCAGGAAAAATCACATATAGTCCGAAACTCACCAAAAAATTAGAAAAATGGTTAGATACTCAGGGTACTAATTTTATATATATTTATGGGGAATTGGACACATGGAGCGCTACCAAAGTTATCCCTTCTTTAAAAACTAATTCCTTTAAATTGGAACTTCCCGGAGCAAACCATGCTTCAGCAAGAATCGCAAACATGAATCAAATGATGAGAAATCAGTTGAGCGATTCCTTATATCAGTGGATAGGGATTAGACCTAATTATAGTTTATTAAATTAATTATTTTATATTTTTAAAAAGAAATAACTAATAAATTTATTAAAATATAAATAGAAAACTAAATTTAAATTTTTATTTTATCTTGGAATAGAATTTGTATTTAAATGATTTAATTGTAGCATATTTCTTTTTTTTAATAAAAATAGAGATAAATACTGGGTTAATTAAAAATACTTTCGTTTTAATTAATATTTAATTAACAAGAATTCTATATATAAATTATAATTTTGTGTAATCATTAATTTACTAATAATACGGATTGAATTAATTATAAATTTAAAAGTAATAAATTTACAATTTTAAAACCTGGGTGTAAAAATGGAAAAAGGAAAGAAGAAGAATAGAATATTTAGAGATGCGTTTGGCCATTGGTTTATCTTAAAAAGATTTCTTATATTCACCTTTGGGGTTATATCATATAATAGATTCAACGGATTTAATAAATTAAAGCTTAAAGGAACTGAAAACCTGTTAAAGCTTCCTGATACCAATGTATTGTTCGTATCCAATCATCAAACCTATTTTGCGGATGTATTTGCTATGTATCATGTATTTTGTGCCGTAAAGCACGGATATATTGACACCATTAAAAATCCTGTTTATCTTTTAGATCCGAAAGTAGATTTATATTATGTAGCGGCAAAAGAAACCATGAATAAGGGATTATTAGCCAAATTATTTTCTTTAGCAGGAGCAATTACTGTTAAAAGAACTTGGAGAGATGCAGGAAAAGATGTCAATCGAAAAGTTGATATGAATGAAATAGATAATATTTTGCAAGCCTTGGATAGCGGATGGGTAGTTACCTTTCCACAAGGTACGGTAACTCCTTGGTCACCCGGTCGAAGAGGAGCGGCAAAAATTATCAAAAAAAATAAACCCATTGTAATACCTGTTGTAATCGATGGATTCAGAAGAGCTTTTGATCGTAAAGGCTTACTCGTTAAAAAAAGGGGAGTTGAACCCAAAATGACATTTAAAGCTCCTTTAGACATCGATTATGAGAACGAAGATTCAAATGAAATTTTAGCTAAAATCATGATAGCTATAGAACAAGATCCAAGTTTTTTAAAAGTTAAATCGGTAGAGGAACTGGAAGCAGAAAGGGAAGAAGAAAAGACCCGATCATTTTTTGAACTATAATTTATTACAGAGATAAAAAAAGGCAGTCGTATTTAGCTGTCTTTTTTAGTTTAAAAAAGTATCTTTGTTCTGAAAAATATCGGTAAATGAAAATACATTTTATAGCGATAGGTGGAAGTGCCATGCATAATTTGGCTTTGGCCTTGGCTCAAAAAGGCTACACTGTTACAGGTTCTGATGATGCAATTTTTGAACCTTCCCTCTCAAGATTAAAAAAACAAGGCATAGCACCCAATTCATTGGGGTGGTTTCCCGACAAGATTACTTCGGATATAGATGCAGTAATTTTGGGAATGCATGCTCATTCAGATAATCCCGAACTTCAAAAAGCAAAAGAATTAAATTTAAAAATTTATTCATATCCTGAATTTCTATACGAACAATCTAAAAATAAAACCCGAGTAGTTATCGCAGGTTCTCACGGTAAAACCACGATAACCTCCATGGTTCTTCATGTACTTAAGTATCATCTGGTAGATGTTGATTATATGGTTGGTGCTCAATTGGAAGGATTTGATACCATGGTGAAGCTCACAGATACTAATGAATTTATGATTTTAGAAGGGGATGAGTATTTATCTTCACCGATCGATTTACGTTCAAAATTTCTTTTGTATCAGCCTAATATAGCTTTACTCAGTGGGATCGCCTGGGATCATATCAATGTATTTCCAACTTTTGAGTCTTATAAGCAACCCTTTCTATCTTTTGTAAATACGATAAGTCAAGGAGGTGCCTTAATTTATAATGAAGAAGATAAAGAAGTTGTAGAGGTAGTAGAACAATCGAGTAACTATCTGAAAAAGTTTCCCTATCATACACCCAATTATGTAATTAAAGATGAAAAAGTATATCTTCAAACTTCTGAAGGAGAATTACAATTGTCGTTATTTGGTAGACATAATCTTTTGAATTTAGAAGGTGCACGATTGGTTTGTAATCAAATAGGTATACAAAATGAAGCGTTTTATGAAGCAATACTATCATTTAAAGGTGCTTCACGAAGATTGGAAAAAATATACGAAACAAATGAATATATAGTATATAAAGATTTTGCACATGCACCTTCTAAAGTAATGGCAACGGTCAAAGCGGTTAAAGAAAATTTTTCCAATAAACGACTGATAGCTTGTTTAGAACTCCATACATATAGTTCACTAAACCCAGAATTTTTAAAACAATACAAAAACACATTGGACAAAGCTGATGAGGCAATTGTTTTTTATAGTGAAGATGCTTTAAAAATCAAAAGAATGGAACCAATTTCAAAAGAACTGATTATAAATTCTTTTGAAAAAAATAATTTACAAGTCTTTACAGATCCTGTTATATTAGAGAACTATTTAAAAGAAATCGATAAAAATAACAGTATTTTTTTAATGATGAGCTCCGGAAATTACGGCGGAATAAATTTGGACTCAATTTTTAAATAAAAACAAAATATACTAAATCATAAAAATCTTTCTTTTCGGAAAGATTTTTTTATGCGATGAATTTTATAAGCCCTTTATAAAGGATATATATTCGTCTATGCTTTTATCCAAAGTACCATTATCAGCTGCATAATAAGAATTATATAACATATAATACCCCCTAAAATTCGAACTAACATAGGCTGCCGTAAGTTTAATAGGCAAAATTAAATCTTCCAAATTCAGATTTTTATTATCTTTAAGATCGTCTTCACTTATACCGGCAGACAATGCTAATGCTATTTTTTTATCTTTTAATTTATCCCCTTTAGATCCATAGGCCCAGCCATAAGTAAATACCTCATCGATCCATCGTTTTATTAAACCGGGTACATTAAACCAATATATTGGATATTGTAAAATTAAGTTTTCATGGTTTTCAATTAACTTTTGTTCTTTTTGAACATCAATTTTGTAATCCGGATATTCATAGCAAAGATTATGAACTGTAAAATCTTTCGGATATTTTTTTAATTCTTCGGACCATCTTTTATGAATTATCGATTGATTTAAATTGGGGTGACCATTAATAATTAATGTTTTCATCTTTTCTAATTTGATTATAGTTTTTATAAATTATATATTGTAATCATTGTAAATATATTAATTTATAATCAAATTTAGTATAATTATGAGTCAATATTTGCTAAAAAATAAATAGTTGAATAATTTAGATTTCAATAATTATGAGTACTTAACCAATATAAATAAATGTAATATGAAAAATAAAGAAGTATAAATGATTATACTTAGAATAGTGTATATTTTAAACTTTTGAATAAAAAAGGGAATCAGACTATATTTTTAGTAAGTAAGGATTAATTCAAAATGTGACTAAAAAAACTTGAAATTATTTCAATAACTCAATAGCTTGTTTTCTTGCATTTTCTGTAATATCAGAACCGCTTATTAACTGAGCAATTTCCTCAATCCTTTCCTCATGATTCAGTAAACGTATTTGAGTTTGAGTTTCCCCCGATTTTTCCGTTTTTTCGACCTTAAATTGACTGTTTCCTTTTGCTGCGACTTGAGGCAAATGAGTAATGGCAATTAATTGCATGGTTGAAGCCATTTGCTGCATTAATTTTCCCATTTCATTAGCAATTCGTCCTGAAACCCCCGTATCAATTTCATCAAGAATTAAAGTAGGCAATGCTTCTTTCTCAGACATAATTTTTTTTATCGCTAACATTACGCGTGATCGTTCACCTCCCGATATGGCTTTAGCTATAGGCTGTAAGGACATGCCGGCATTAGCGGAAAATAAAATATTGACGATATCTGTACCGTTTGCAGTAAATTGATCTGTTTTTTGTATGGAAATTTCAATTTTAGATTTTTCCATTCCTAAATGTGAAAGTATAGTGAGTATTTTTTTTTCTAATTCAGGAACATGTGTCTTTCTTTTAGTATGAAGATCCTGAGACCATTTAGTAAGTTCTGAAGAAAGTGTTTTTATAGTATCTTGACAGGCTTGGATTTGATTTTCCAAATTCATCAAATCAGAGGTATCTTTAGATAAAGAATCTCTAATTTGTTTTAATTCCTCTATAGTGGTTACTTTATGCTTCGCATATAAAGAATGAATTAAATCAACTTTTTGAGTAAGATCTTCATAACGCAGCGGATTGAAGTCTAATCTTTCAAGGAAAAAGTCGGATTCTGCTGATATATCTTGTAATTCCAACTTAACGCTGCTGATTCTTTCAGATAATTTCATTAAATCCCCTGAATATTGCGAGCCTTTATCCATGCGCGAAGATACTTCTCGTAATTGATTTAAAATCCCTATCTCATCATTATCTAAGATTTGTTTGACTTCAGTTAAGATTTGAGCTAAATATTCAGAATTTTTCAACAAATTCAGCTCATTTTCCATATCAACAAAATTGATGGAATCTAATTGAGCAGTATTTAACTCTTCTAATAAATAGTTTTTATAATCAACTTCTTCATTACCTAAAAGTAATTTATCCTTTAACGAGGTAAGCCTCGAATTTTCAAATACGTATTTTTGATAAACTTTTTGATACTCTTTCAAATCTAAAGTTGCACCGGAATAAGTATCCAATATATGTAATTGATATTTATCATTCATCAGATCCGAAGTATCAAATTGAGAATGAATATCAATAAGTTTTTCAGTTAGCGAATGTAATACAGATAGGGTAACCGGAGTATCATTAATAAAAGCTCTAGATTTACCTGAAGGTAAAATTTCTCTTCTAATAATAGTAATAGGATCGAAATCCAATTCATTTTGAATAAAAAAGTCAGAAAATAGTTCGCGATCAAGAGTGAATTCCGCTTCAACAAAGCATTTTTCATCAGCATTTTTCAAAGATTTGTAATCTGCCCGCTCGCCTAAAACTAATTTTAATGCTCCCAGAATTATGGATTTACCGGCACCGGTTTCGCCTGTAACAGTTATCATACCGGAAGGAAAGTCAATATCCAGGATATCTATCAACGCATAATTACGAATTGATAAATGAGATAGCATAAATTTCTAATTTTTAATTTTATTCCAGTATTCGTTACTGTTGATTGGATTGATTTTTTGTAACAGAGTTTTCAATTCTGAAATGTTCATTGAAGTAACCGGAGTTCCGCCAGAAAATATATTGGCTATTTCTTCACGTTTTGCAGTTAAGAAAAGATCTAAAGGATAAAACTGATAATTGGAAGAATATTCATTTAATTTCATTAAATAAGTAGCAATGTGAGTTTTAGCTTGTAATTCATTAGAAGACATTACATCTAATCCTAAACGATGATAATTATAAGAAATATTTCTTAACATTTTTGCTTTATCATTTATTAGATAGGAAATAAGAGATCCTCGGGTTCTAGGACCGTCAAAAGTATTCCACCCGTTGTATCCTTGATTAATGGAATTATCTGCAATTTTTTGAGCTTTATCAAAATATTCATTTCCTCCGTATAGTGAAAATGTGTCTGCGTCAAATCCTAAGATCATATAAATATAATAGGCTATAACATCAGTTAAATTTTTTCCGCTGAATCTGGTTTCATTAAATACTAAATTTTCGGATTCTAGATAATTAAAGGTAAAATCGGTGTCTTGATAATTTAACACCGGTGTGATATATGAAGAATTATAAACCGGTCTGCTGGATTGAATTAATAAGGTAGCTTTAAATTTATCTGTTGAAATTCGTTCCTCAATAATAATTCCGAACGAACATTTAATACGTTCCTGCACAGATAATTTTTTACCCTGAACCCAATCCGTATTGTTGATAAATTCTTTTAAATCTTTTTTCAAGGTAGTAAAAACTTGATTGTTTGATCCTTGAACTTTACTGTAATCAATATTTACATCAGCAAATAATTGTTGGCAAGTAGCAAACAAAGGTAAAAACAGCAATAGAGTAATTAAAGATATATGTTTCATAAATCAGGTTTTAATTCTTTCATGAATAGATTTTAAAATATTTTCAGCAACTTTTTCTTTGGTTTGAAGATCAAAATACTCTATATCTCCCTTGTTATCTAAAATAGTTATTTTATTGGTATCGTAAGAAAATCCTGCGCCTTTATCCTGTAAAGAATTTAAAACAATCATATTTAAATTCTTTTTGTTCAATTTAGTAAGAGCATTTTCTTCTTCATTATTCGTTTCAAGAGCAAATCCCACTAAAAATTGGTTACTTTTGGTTTTACCTAACTCTAAAAGTATATCTTTATTTTTTAATAAGGGTAAAGAAAATGATTCTTCATTTTTCTTAATTTTCGTTTTAGATACAGTTTCAGGTCTATAATCGGCTACTGCTGCGGCCATAATAACAATATCTGTACTCTGATAATGTTCTGTTACTTTTTGATACATTTCTTCAGAAGACATAACATCTATTCTTTTAATAGAAGAATAATGAGAGAGTTTTTGACAGGTAGGACCGGATACTAAGGTAACTTCAGCCCCTAATTTTTCGGCTGCTTTAGCTATTTCAAAACCCATTTTACCTGAAGAATGATTGCCTATAAAACGTACCGGATCAATAGGTTCATAGGTAGGACCGGCAGTAATCAATAGTTTCTTTTTATAAAAAATTAACTCTTTTCGTATATAATTTTCAATAAAGTTTAAAATTTCTTCCGGCTCTGCCATTCTTCCTTCACCTTCCAATCCACTGGCAAGTTCGCCCTTATTTGGAGGTATTAAAATATCTCCTTTTTGTTGAAGTTTCTTAATGTTTTCCTGATTGTATGGATTTTTATACATATCCAAATCCATTGCAGGAGCAAAAAAAACTGTGTTTTTTGCTGACAAATAAGTTGCTAAAGCTAGATTATCAGCTTCGGCACTAGCCATTTTAGACAATGTATTGGAGGTAGCAGGTGCTACCACCAAATAATCGGCATGTAAAGCTAAATCTACATGGTTGTTCCATTCTCCGGTGTTTCCTTCAAAAAATTGAGTATATACCGGTTTTTTGGAAAGAGTCGATAAAGTTAAGGGAGTAATAAAATTATGAGCCTTAGGGGTCATAATTACCTGCACTTCACAACCTCTTTTCATGAAGAGCCTTACAAGGGAAGCAGTTTTATAAGCAGCTATGCCACCTGTAATAATTAAAACGATCTTTTTCCCTTCTAAAACCGACATTTGAAAAAATGGATATTAGGCGTCTGTTTTTCTAAAATAAACTTCGTTATCTAACCATTCTTGAATGGCAATTAACGTTGGTTTAGGTAATCTTTCGTAATATTTAGAAACTTCGATTTGTTCTCTGTTTTCGAATACTTCATCTAGAGAATCGCTATTAGAAGCAAATTCATCTAATTTTTGGTTTAAATCATTTTTAATAAAGGTATTGATTTGTTCAGCTCTTTTACCTATGATTACTATGGCTTCATAAATGTTACCTACTTTACTTTCAATTTGTTGTCTGTTGAAAGTAATGGTTGTGTTGGGTGCATTTAATTCTTTTAAATTCATATTTTGATGGTGTATAATTAGTTAACTTATTTTATTTTTTCGCTCTTTTTCTGCTGATTTTAGTTTATCTTCCGATTGATCTTTTGCTTCATTAATGCTTTTTTCTTTGTTCTGATACACTATTCTGGCATTTTCCAATCGATTATTCAATCTTTTAGCTTCGTCTAAATATTCAGATTTTGGAAATAATTTGCAAAAGTTGTTATATGAATTAACCGCATCATTAATCCGTTCATTTTGCAATCTATGGATGGAATTAACTGCTAATTCAGTTTTTGCTCTTAAAGAATAAATTAAGATATCTTCACGCAATTTAGTATCCGGAAAATCGCTTAATACATTATCAAAAGAAATAATAGCGGCTTTATATTCTGTTACTTTATATAAAGTTTTAGCATTTTCAAAGGCTTTCTTTTCCAACTTTCTTGTCAAATCGTCCATCATTCGGTTGCATTCTGCAATCTTATCCGAGTTTGGATACGTATCAATATAGAGTTGTAATTCTTTTAACGCATCACGAGTATTCGTTTGATCCAAATTATAATCAGGAGAGTCTGCATAATAACAATAAGCAGCCATAAATGCAGCTTCATCTGCTCTTGAATCTTTAGGATACGACATTACAAAATTTTTAAACTGATGAGCCGCAAGTCTGTAGTTTTTATCCAGGTAATTCAAATAAGCTGTTCGATAAGAAACTTCAGGAGCTTCATCTGTTCCTACTATAAATTTGTTTGCATACTCGTATAAGCTAATGGCTTGAGAATATTTTTTTCTTTGTTCATATTCTTCAGCAACCTTTAATATCAAGTCTTTATCAGTACTTTTCAAAGCTTGATTTAATCTTCTCTCACAACTAATTAAAAGGAGAAATGACAAACCTAGTAGAGGTATTTTTTTCATCTAACTACAAAATTACATCTTTTTATAATTTAAAACAAATAAATAACATTTATTGATATAAATGATACCTAAAAGTAAACAGCTAATAAATAGGTTAATAAACCCTTATTGCAATAAAATTTAAGCTAAGATGGATAGGTTTTCTAATTCTTTTTCTATTTTTTCAATGAGATTAGAAGACGCAGGAGTCAATGGTAAACGCGTATAGGGTTTACAAATTCCTTTAAGAGATAATAATGCTTTTATACCGGAAGGGTTGCCTTCAGCAAAGATAAGTTCAAACAGTTTTTTAATTTTATAATGAATTTTATAAGCATCATCGACTTTCCTTTCTAATGCCAGTTGCATCATTTGAGAAACTTCATGGGGAAGAGCTTGACCTAAAACAGATATTACTCCTAAACCACCTGCTAATACCATAGGTAAAGCCAATTCATCATCTCCGGAAATCACCATAAAATCAGATGGTTTATCTTTAATAATTTGTGTGGACTGTAAAAAGTTCGGGCTTGCTTCTTTAATTCCTAAAATATTTGGGCAGTCTTGAGCTAATCGTAGGGTTGTTCCAGCTTCAATGTTAGAGCCGGTTCTCCCGGGAACATTATATAGTAGTATAGGTTTGTTGCTGTTTTCTGCTATGCTTTTATAGTGAAGGTAAATTCCTTCTTGGGAAGGTTTATTGTAATAAGGAGAAACGGAAAGTATTGCCGTAAAATCTTCCAGATCGGTTGTACGAACTTGATGTAATATATCTGCCGTATTATTTCCACCTATACCCAAAACCAAAGGTAATCTCTTGTTGTTACTCTTTTTTACGCAATCAATTACCTGTTTTTTTTCTTCTGAGTTTAAAGTAGCATTTTCGGCAGTAGTACCCAAAATTACTAGGTAGTTGGTACCGCCTTCAATATTGTAATTTACTAATTTTTCTAAGGATGGAAAATCAACCGTCCCATCTTCGCAAAAAGGTGTAATCAAAGCCACACCTAATCCTTGTAATGATTTCATAAGAGTAACAATTTTGTCTTTATACTATAAAAAGTAAAAATACTATTTATTATTGAAATATGTAAAAAAATGAATGATAGATATAGCTATTTTATGGCCTTAAATATAAGCATCTTACAAATTCGATAAGAAGTTTAAAGTATCAACACCATCTGCATAATCATCTATTTTAGGATTTTGAGCCTGTCCGGGAGCTACTGTTTTAAATTGATGATAAGGTTGGGCACTCACTACGCATTGTAGAGAATCTGCATGCTGAGAGATAAATTTTTCAAGTTCTGAGTCATCCGAATACGTACTGTAATATAGAGTGCCTATAGGACTAAATAAATTCCGAGATTCTTTCAATAGTATAAAGTTATTATCCCAAAACAGTTCTTGATTCATTAGATAAATCGCTTTATTATAATCGTAATTATTCGAATATTTGGTATGATTAATACAATCTTGATAGGAAATAAAAACTTCGAAGAGTTTATTAATATCATAATTTTCAGGAATGAAAAGTTGAGTAACACTTCTGCATCCTAAACCAAAATAAGAAAATACATCATCAGCCAGGCCGTGCAAATCTTCTTTCGATTCATTCCCATTAAGTATAGCGATTGAAGTTCTATTTTTACGTATTATATGCGGTATATCTTTAAAAAAATATTCAAAATATCTGGCAGTATTGGTAGTTCCGGTAGTAATAACCGCATCACAAGGAGGAAGTTTATCTACCCATTCAAATTCCAATTCTTCACAAAATTCTTTCCATAAGTTAAGTATAAAAGGGATAAGAACAGAGTCTTTAGATGATAATTTTATTTTTGCCTGATGCCCTGCCAGCAAAGTACTGATACAGTCGTGAAATCCAACCATAGGTATATTACCCGCTAATACCAATCCAACAGTTTTAGATTCTTCGGATTTTATTGTATAGTTAGATAACCATTGGGTTAGTATTTCTTCAGTAAGAACATTATTCCAATAATTTAAAACCGAAAGAATGCTGTTTTCAGTAAACCAAGGGTTTTTTATCTCAGCAAGAGAGATACTATTTTTAAATTCGGAATATGTTGGGGATTCCGCCCGGTTTTTAGTAAGAAATTGATCTAAAATATTTCTTACGGCAGCTAACGACTTTATTCTTTGATTTAAACTCATTTTTACTTATGATAAATGTGAAAAAAATTGTATAATTTTGCACAAAAGTAAATTAAAATTAAATAATGGCTATAAAAATTACGGATGAATGTATAAATTGTGGAGCTTGTGAGCCGGAATGTCCTAATAATGCAATATATGAAGGAGCTGTTGACTGGAAACTGTCTGAAGGAACAGGTTTAACCGGTATGATAGTTACGAAAAGTGGTCTTTCAATTGATGCGGATGCTCCTCAAAAACCTATATCTGACGATATTTATTATATAGTTGCTGACAAATGTACAGAATGCGTAGGGTTTCATGAAGAACCCCAGTGTGCTGCTGTATGTCCTGTCGATTGTTGTGTTCCGGATGATGCTCATGTTGAAAGTAATGAAGAACTACACGCTAAAAAAGATTTTTTACATCCTTCTTAATAGAAGTTGTACGCATTTACTTTATTTCTCAATAAGATAAAAACATTATATTTATTAAATAATGAAAAAATATAACTTTAGTGCAGGACCTTCTACTTTACCGGAAGAAGTTATTCAACAAGCCTCTCAGGCTGTAATGGATTTTAATAATAACGGGATCTCTTTAATTGAAATATCTCATAGAAGTAAAGATTTTATAGCTATCATGGAAGAAGCTAGATCGCTAGCTAAGAAATTAATGAAGTTGGATGATAATCATGAAGTTTTATATTTACAAGGAGGAGCCAGTTTGCAATTTTCTATGGTTCCCTATAATCTGCTTAAGTCGAAAGCGGCTTATGTTGACAGCGGAAATTTTGCATCTATGGCAATTAAAGAAGCAGAAAAAATCGGTAATATAGAGGTTGTTGCTTCATCTAAACAAGATAAATATACCTATATTCCTAAAGATTATGTGGTACCCTCTGATGCTGATTACTTACATATAACCACTAATAATACGGTTTACGGAACAGAAATAAAAACATTTCCTGATACTGATATACCTTTAGTATGTGATATGTCATCGGATATTTTAAGCAGGAACATAGATTATAATAAATTTGCTGTATTGTATGCAGGTGCTCAAAAAAATCTTGGTCCGGCAGGAGTTACCCTGGTTGTTGTGGATAAAAGATTATTGGGAAAAACAGGAAGAAATTTACCTTCTTATTTAGATTATGAAGTTCATATTGCCAAAGAAAGCATGGCTAATACTCCACCCGTTTTTGCAGTGTATACCACCTTATTAAATTTACGCTGGTTGGAGAAACAAGGAGGAACAGAAGGCATTGAGAAAAAAAATAAAGAAAAGGCGGAATTGTTATATAATGAAATCGATCGAAATCCGTTATTTAGAGGTGTTTGTGTGAAAGAAGACAGATCGCCTATGAATGTATGTTTCTTTTTGAACGATGAAGAAAAACATAAAGCCCGATTTGATCAAATGTGGAAAGATGCAAATATTGTAGGTGTGGGGGGATACAGAACGGTAGGAGGATACAGAGCCAGCATTTACAATGCCATGCCTTTAGAGGGGGTGCAAGTGTTAGTTAATGTTATGAAAGAACTTGAAAAAACCGCTTAAAAATTAATTTAAAAGTATTACAATGAAAATATTACCTAACGATGGCATTTCTTTATCTGCGATCGAATTTTTAGAAAAAGAAGGACATGAAGTTTTAAACCATAAAGTTGCTCAAGAACAATTAGCTAACTTTATAAATGATAACAACATTGATGTATTATTAGTTAGAAGTGCTACTCAGGTTCGAAAAGAACTGATAGATCAGTGTCCGTCAATAAAAATTATTGGTAGAGGAGGAGTAGGGATGGACAATATAGATGTACAATATGCCAAAGAAAAAGGAATTCATGTAATTAATACTCCGGCTGCATCTTCCAGATCTGTCGCAGAATTGGTGTTTGCACATATGTTTAGCTTATACAGATATTTGCAAGATTCTAATCGTAACATGCCTTTAGAAGGAGACACGAATTTTGCAGCATTAAAAAAGTCTTATTCAGGAGCTATGGAGCTTGGAGGTAAAACTTTAGGAGTTATCGGTTTCGGACGAATCGGGGTGGAAGTTATCAAAATAGGATTGAGTTTAGGAATGAAAATATTGGTTTCTGATGTAAATGACATCACTAAAACTATTTCATTGGATTTCTTTGACGGTCAACAAGTTCATTTTGAAATATCCACAGTTCCAATGGAAGAAGTCATTAAAAATTCTGATGTTATTTCTGTCCATATTCCTAAACAAAATAAATATATAATTGGCGAAGCAGAACTTAATAAAATGAAGCCTAATGCAATTATTGTGAATGCTTCAAGAGGGGGGATTATCGATGAAGTTGCCTTAATTAATGCCTTAAATGAAGATAAAATATTCGGAGCAGCATTAGATGTTTTTGAAAAAGAACCTAAACCGGAAATCACCTTATTAATGAACCCTAAACTATCTTTATCTCCACATATAGGAGGAAATACCAAAGAAGCTCAAGAAAGGGTAGGTATGGAATTAGCTGATCAAATTATTGAATTAGCAAAAAAATAGTATTGTAAACAATATACATTAAAAATTTTATTTAGTTCTTACATTGTTCTTAAATGGTCTTATATGTTAAGTTTTAAACCTTTTAAAGGAATACATGCTAAAGAGGAAGATATCAAAGATTTTCCCATGTATTCGCCGGATATATATTCTGATGAGCAAATAAGAATGAAACTAAGAGGCAAAACTCCTTCTTATATCGATCTTATTAAACCGATTTTTTTCAAAGGAGAAAGTCCTTTGGAAAATCGTTTAAAAAAGATAAGAAAAAGGTATGAGGATTATGTGAAAGACAATTTGCTTGATCATGATCCTGCCTCATTTTATATTTATGAGCAGAAAAAAAAATCCGGAGAAACCTTTAGAGGAGTTATAGGATTAATCTCTGTGGATGATTTTAAAGGAAAAAATATAAAAGTACCTTCGCCTACTAATGAAACAAAAGTCAATGGATTTACCCAATTTTTAGATACCACCTATTTGCAAACTAATCCAATATTACTTTGTTATGAATCCAATTCCAAAATAGAGATATTAATGGATTTAGAAATGAAAAGTAAACCATTTATCCATTTTGAGGATGAAATGGACGTTTCACATAGGTTATGGAGAATAGATAACCGATTAAAGTTATCACAATTTAAAGACGTTGTTTCTAATTTGCCTTCTTTATATTTAGCCGATGGATATTACCGGTTGATGGGAGCTATAAATCACTCAGACAAGATTAAAGATAAAAGTAAAACTAAAAATTTCTTATTTGACCAAAACCATCAAGTATTATCTTTATTAGTTTCAGGTCAAAACTTAAAAATTATAGAATATAATAGATTAATAAAATCACTAAACGGGTTAACAAAAAAAGATATTTTCTCAAAACTGGAAGAACATTTTACTATTAATTATAAAGGCAAAGAACCCTATTTTCCCTCACATAAACATCATATAAGCATGTACATGGACGGAGAGTTTTTTGGTTTATACATTAAACATGAATTTAGGGGAATGAAGGAAGGATTAGGTACTATTGATACGTATTTATTTAATACCTTTATCTTAGAAAAGATTTTTAATATAAAGGATTCCAAGCAAGAAATGAATTTAGTATCTTATATAAAAGGTTCCAACGGTATTGAAGGGATAAAAAAAATAAAAGAAGAAGTAGATAAGGGTGATTTTACTATAGGATTTGGTTTTTATCCTCCTTCATTTTCCGACTTACAAAAAGTATTGGAATTAGGAGAAAAATTACCCGATAAAATCACCTATATTGAACCTAAATTTCCTACGGGTATGATTATGGTAAACATGAAATAAATATTAATAAATTATTATAATCAAAATTCAGATCCATTGGTAAATGGTAAAATTTTGTAATTATTAAAACAAAATTAATCTTTCATTAATTGTATTTGACCGGCATAAGGGGTGTCATCAATAATTTTCCAATTATTAAGTTTTACCATGTTATACAATTCTGTCAGATTGGAAATCAACTGTTTTTTAGCTAAATATTGTATATTAGATTTTTGAACTTCTTTAGTTATATCTTTTTTCCCTTCTTCCATTACTTCATTAAGTTCAGATTTTGAAAAATCATTTAAAAAACCGGTTTCCATATTATAAATTTCAACATCGGGATATACATGTAATTCGGGATCGGGTATTGACAAAATATGTACTGTTTTATGAGCTGAGTCTACCTCAATTTTCATCTTTTTCATATCATACGTTACTTGAGCCATGGCAGTAATGTACAATACAATATTTTTATTTAGAAAATCAAAATATTTAGGATTAAAATTATTATACTTTTTAGTCTTAAATGAAGAATAATTTTGTTCAATAACAATCATTTTATTCAAACGCTGAATTTCATGATTTATAATTCTGGTTTCAGATTTTACATTTTCTTTACCCGATTGTCTTAAAATAAATATAAATAGTAATAAACCTAAGATTAAAAATACTATGGATATAAAATATTTTTTTAAAAATTTAAGGATTATCATTATATATTTTTTAGTATTAATAATAGTGCATAAATCATGCAAAAAGATAATAAAATAAAAAAGAGTTTAAGGCGTGAATGGAATAATTTTTATGTAGGATTTTTTTTTATTTAAACAATAGTATATTAATATACTATTGTTTAAATTCTTTTCCGGTAAGAATTTTGTATAAATCTAATTCCAGGGATTCATTTGGAGATTCAACTATTCTGCCAATTTCTATATTGCGACGTTTAGGGTTGTGATTGGCTTTATAGAGTATAAAAGTCGGTATACTAACTATATTCTTTTGATTTTGTTCGCCATACAAACTCTCTTTTTTACGATTTAAAGCATAAAGTTTTAATTTTCTTTGAGGATAATTGGTTACATCCAGAATTTTTAAAAATCGAGGAAGTTGCTCATGAGTGTCACTGCACCAAGTACCAAAATATATTTCAATGTTATAAATTTTTATTTTATTTTTTATTTTATTTATAACATTACGATCAGGAACATAAGAATTATATTCGTCCGTATACCATGAACTGAAATCAGATTGTTTCAAAGCATCTCGAGTTATTTGACCAAATAAAATAGTTTCGCCCTCGGAATCAGTTAGTTTTTTATTAACAATCATTTTATCGGATGTTCTACAACTTATAAGTATAGTTAAAATAAATATAAAAATAAGGGATTGTTTTAACTTCATATAAATATAATTTTGGTAAATATACAAATCTCCATCTATTATCTTAAAAAGAATAGTTCAAACATTTAATATATCATTATTCCACAAAATTTAATTTAAGAATATCAATAATATAAAATATATTATTTAAGTATTAAATTATTTATTCTTAAGCATTAAAATAAATAATAAAAGATAATGCTTGCTAGTTTATCGTAAATAATCTAATATATTGTTCTTATGCTATGTGCTGTAAATTCATGCTTTCCCGTTTAGATAGGGTATTAATAAATGTTTATTCCAAAACAGCTATAGGAATTATCATTTCTTCAAGTGAAATTCCACCATGCTGGTAAGTATCCTTATAATAATTAACATAATGATTATAATTTTTAGGATAAGCAAAAAACTTATTTTCTTTAGCAAAAATATATTTTGAATTTAGGTTAACTTTTGGTAAAAAATAATCTTCCGGATCATTCACAGCAAAAACATCTTTTTCATCGTATTGTAAGTTTTTTCCTAATTTATATCTAAGGTTAGTGGATGATTCTTTATCGCCGATTACTTTACTAGGCTTTTTCACATAAATGGTCCCATGATCGGTGGTAATGATCAATTTAAATCCTTCTTCAGCGGCGGATTGAATGATTTTTAATATACTTGAATTTTCAAACCAGGTATAAGTTAAAGATCGGAACGTTTTGTCATCCCTGATTAATTCATTGACAATATTATTATTGGTTTTTGCGTGAGAAAGAATATCTATAAAGTTATAAACGATAGTGATAAAATCAACATTACTACTGTGATGTTTAAATTCATCAGAAATTTTTTTCTCAAATTCTGCATTTAAAATTTTAAAATATTTATTTCTGATATTTTTTAAACCTAAACGCTGAAGCTGAGCAGTTAATAATTCACTCTCATATTGATTTTTATGTTCATCATCATTTTCGCCAATCCAATATTGAGGAAATTTTTTTTCAATCTCTAAAGGTAGTAAACCGGCAAAAAAAGAATTTCTTGCATATTGGGTAGCTGAAGGAAGAATGCTGAAATAGGATTTCTCAGTTATAGAATTATAATACTTAGAAAATAAAGGTTCAATAATTTTCCATTGATCATAACGCAAATTATCAATCATTAGAAGCAAAACCTTTTGATGATTATTAATCACCGGTCTAACGACATCATTGAATGCAGTATGAGTCATAATCGGTTTTTGTTCAGAATGCAACCAATCATGATAATTATTTTCTATGAATTTTGCAAACAAACTGTTTGCTTCATCCTTTTGATTACTTAAAATAGCACTCATTTCAACATCGGAAAGTTTATCAAAACTAATATCCCATTGAATAAGTTTTAAATAAAGTTGTATCCAATCTTCATACGATTGAGCATACATTAAGTCCATTGAAATCTTTCGAAATTCCTGTTGATAATTTTGAACCGTTTTTTTCTCGATTATCTCATCGCTTTTAAGTATTTTCTTTAAACTTATCAATACTTGATTGGGATTAACAGGCTTAAGGATATAATCTGTGATTTTTTCGCCAATGGCTTCTTCCATAATATCTTCAGCTTCATTTTTCGTTACCATAATTACAGGTAAATTCGATTTTATTTCCTTAATCTTTTGTAGAGCTTCTAAACCGCCAATACCGGGCATATTTTCATCAAGCAGAACTGCATCAAAATTGTTTATGGGAATCAGTTCTAAGGCTTCAGCTGCATTGTTGACATAAATAACCTCATATCCTTTGTTTTTTAAAAAAATTATATGAGGTTCCAATAGTTCTATTTCGTCATCAATCCATAATATTTTTTTACCCATGCCTATATAGTTATTTATTTACATTAATTTTGCATTAATGTACAAAAAATATGCCTATTGGAAAAAATAAATAAGAGGAAAATTTTTAATGATCCGGTATTAGGATTTGTTTCCATATCCGATGATTTACTATTTGATATCATTGAACATCCCTATTTTCAGAGGTTACGACGGATATCTCAAACAGGCTTAAGCTATTATGTTTATCCCGGTTCTACACATTCGAGATTCCTACATGCCTTAGGGTGTATCAATTTAATGCAAATTACCCATAAAGTCTTTAAAGATAAAGGCGTTAAAATTTCAAAAGAAGAAGAAAGAGCCTCTTTAATAGCTATATTATTACATGACATAGGACATGGACCCTTTTCTCATGCACTAGAATCAACATTGTTGGAAGGAATACATCACGAAAAACTTTCAATCACTTTTATGAAATTATTAAATGAGGAATTTAATAATGAATTATCATTAGCAATTGATATTTTTTTAAATAAATATCCTCGTAAATTTTTCCATCAATTAATTTCAAGTCAAATAGATTTAGATCGATTGGATTATCTAAAAAGAGATAGTTTCTTCACCGGAGTTTCTGAAGGTAATGTAAATTCAGAAAGGATTATAACTATGATGAATGTAGTTAATGATGAATTGGTAATTGATGGTAAAGGAATCTATTCAATAGAGAAATACTTGACATCAAGAATGTTTATGTATTGGCAGGTATATTTCCATAAAACATCGGTAACTGCCGAAATATATTTAATTGAAGCTTTAAAAAGAGCCAAACAATTGGTGAAAAAAGGTAAAAATGTTCCATCTTCCGATGTTTTGCAATATTTTTTGGAAAAATCCGACTTTGTTGAAATTAACAAAATAGATTTGGAGAAATTTGCTCAGCTTGATGATTCTGATGTAATTTCAGCCTTGAAATTATGGCAGTCTCATGAAGACAAAACATTGAGTTTATTAAGTCAATTCATTATTCAAAGAGAATTACCCTCATCACTTATAATTTCAGAACCTATTTCAAATGAAAAAGTAGAACAAATAAAAAATGAAGTTAAAAAATTATATTCCATAGAAGATGCAGGGTATTTTGTACACCAAAAAGAGTTAAGTGTATTAGCATACAACGATACCAAAGACCCGATCAAATTACTTTTAAAAAATGGGAAAATTTTGGAATTACAAAAAGCAGATAATCAAGTCTTAGTTAAAGATTTAAGAAAGAAAATAACTCGTTATCATTTATGTATACCCAGAGAAATTAGTGGTGTTAAATAAAGATTTTTATAATCATAATAAAATGTTTACATTTGCCAATCATGGAATTTAGCGCTGAACAAGTAGCAAATTTAGTAAATGGGGTTATAAAAGGTAACCCCCAGGAAAAAGTATCTTATATATCTAAAATAGAAGATGGTAAGCCCGGTACCATAACCTTTTTAGGAGGAGAAAAATATCAGGAATATTTAAAAGATACCAAAGCTTCTATTGTTATTATATCAAAAGAACTATTACCGAAGGACATTTCCAATTTACCAACTATTATTGTTGTGGAAAATGCATATTCAGCTTTCAATAAATTATTGACTATTTATAATGAGATGAAAATAAAAAAACAGGGTATTGAAAGTCCTGTATTTATATCTCAATCTGCAAATTTATCGGAAGATGTTTATGTAGGGGCATTTGCTTATATATCAAATCATGTAAAAATAGGTAACAATACTAAAATTTACCCTCATGTATTCATAGGTGAAAATGTTAGTATTGGAGATAATTGTTACTTAGGTCCCGGAGTTAAAATTTATGATGATTGCGTAATAGGAAATAATTGTTCTATTCATGCAGGAACTATAATAGGAGGAGACGGTTTTGGATTTCAGCCAACAAGCGAAGGATACGAAAAAGTACCCCAATTAGGTAATGTTATTATTGAAGATAATGTAGAAGTAGGATCAAATTGTACTATTGACCGAGCCACCATAGGATCAACAATTATCAAAAAAGGAGTTAAATTAGATAATTTAATACAAGTAGCACATAATGTAGTAATTGGAGAGCATACAGTTATAGCAGCTCAAGCAGGTATAGCAGGTTCTTCAAAATTAGGAAAATGGAGTATGATCGGTGGACAGGTAGGAATTTCCGGACATCTAAATGTAGGAAATAGAGTTATAGTTCAAGCACAAAGCGGGATAACTAATGATGTAGAAGATGACCAAAGACTATTCGGTTCTCCAGCAATACAATATTTAAAATATCAAAAAAGTTTTATATACTTTAAAAAACTTCCTGAAATAGTCAATAGATTAGAGAAGTTAGAAAAAGGTAAAAAGTAAATCTTTAACTAGTAATTTATATAAAATGTCAGATAAGCAAAAGACACTTAAACAGGAGTTTACATTAAAAGGAAAAGGTTTGCATACAGGTAAAGAAGTTGTCATGACAATTAAGCCTGCACCTGTAAACACAGGATTTATTTTTGTTAGGGTGGATTTGGAAGGGCAACCTACTATTGAAGCTGATGCAACCTATGTGACTTCTACTGAAAGAGGTACCGTTTTAGAAAAAAAAGGAGTAAAAATACATACTTGTGAACATGTATTAGCTGCATTAACAGGAATGGATTTGGACAATGCATACATTGAGATGGATAGTTCAGAACCTCCTATTATGGATGGCTCATCTAAATTTTTTGTAGAAGCTATTGAAAAAGCCGGTGTAGTTGATCAAGAAGCAAACAGAGAATACTTCACAATAAAAGAAATAATTTCTTACACAGATCCGGAAACAGGTTCAGAGATTACTGCAATACCTTCCGATCACTTTGAAGTAGCAACTATGGTCGATTTTGGTACTAAAGTATTAGGAACACAAAATGCTACCATGAAAAGTATTCAAGATTTTAAATCTGACTTTGCCAATGCCAGGACCTTCAGTTTTCTTCATGAACTGGAAACTTTATTAGACTCCGGATTAATAAAAGGCGGAGATATTAATAATGCCATTGTTTATGTAGATAAAGAACTTTCACCGAACACCCTGGATAAACTAAAAGTTGTATTTAATCAACCGGAAGTTAGTGTAAGACCTAACGGAATATTAGATAACGTGACCTTATACTATCCTAACGAAGCAGCCAGACATAAATTATTAGATGTCATTGGGGATTTAACCTTAGTAGGGGTTCGATTAAAAGCTAAAATCATAGCTACCAAGCCCGGACACCATTGCAATACACAATTCGCAAAAAAATTAAATAAATTATATAAATTATTTAAAAGAAAAAATATACCGGAAATTGATTTGCAAAAAGAACCGGTATACGATATAAAAGATATCATGAGAATGCTTCCCCATCGTCCTCCATTTTTATTGGTGGATAAAATAATGGAAGTTGATGATAAACATATAATCGGAGTTAAAAACGTAACTATCAATGAACCTTTTTTTGTAGGTCACTTTCCTAATGAACCTGTTATGCCGGGAGTATTACAAATTGAAGCTATGGCTCAAACAGGAGGTATTTTTGTGCTCGAAAATGTAGATGATCCTCAAAATTACTCTACCTACTTGATTAAATTAGATAATGTGAAGCACAAAAGAAAGGTTATACCCGGAGATACCTTAATTTTTAAAATTGACTTATTAGAACCTATACGAAGAGGAATTGTACATATGCAAGGATATGGATACTGTAATGGACATATGGTTGTTGAAGCAGAAATGATGGCTCAAGTAGCGAAAACAAAAGAAGAGAAGGAGTAGAAAAATGATTCAACCATTAGCTTTTGTACATTCCGATGCAAAAATTGCAAAGAATGTTGTTATTGAACCATTTTCATCTATTTATAAAGATGTTGAAATTGGAGAAGGAACATGGATAGGCTCTAATGTCATTATTATGGAGGGAGCTCGAATTGGAAAAAATTGTAAAATATTTCCCGGAGCAGTAATTTCAGCAGAACCTCAAGATTTAAAATATAAAGGTGAAAAATCCTTAACGATTATAGGAGATAACACTGTACTGAGAGAATGCGTTACCGTAAGTAGAGGTACTTCAGATAAAATGAAAACAGTTATAGGTGAAAATTGTTTGATAATGGCTTATTCCCATATCGCCCATGATTGCGAAGTTGGGAATAACTGTATATTCTCTAATAATACCACCTTAGCAGGACACATAACTGTAGGAGATTACGTTGTTATGGCAGGAATGACAGCCGTACATCAATTTTGTTCCATCGGTAATCATGCATTTGTAACCGGTGGTTCACTTGTAAGGAAAGATATTCCCCCTTTTGTAAAAGTAGCCAGGGATCCATTGTCCTATGTTGGTATTAATTCTGTAGGACTAAGAAGAAGAGGTTTCAGTTCCGATAAAATTGCGGAAATACAAAACATATATCGAGTTATTTTTCAAAATAAATTGAATATCACACAGGCCTTATCAGTAGTAGAAGCTGAATTTGAGGCCACCCCCGAAAGAGATGAAATCATCCAATTTATACAATCAAGTATGAGAGGTGTAATGAGAGGATTTAACGCTCAAGGATTATAAAAATAGTAGTAAAAAAATTTAAATTATATACATATGGCTGGAATGGGAGATATAAAAAAGGGACTTTGTATCAATTTTAATGATGATATTTATAAAGTAATTGAGTTTTTACATGTTAAACCGGGTAAAGGCCCTGCTTTTGTACGAACTAAATTAAAATCTTTAACATCAGGAAAAGTTGTTGATAATACCTTTTCAGCAGGTAGTAAAATAGAAGATGTAAAAGTTATTACTCGCAAATATCAATATTTATATGATGACGATCATGGTTTTCATTTCATGAACAACGACGATTTTTCTCAAATTTATATAGATAAAAATTTGATTGAAAACGCTCAATTTATGAAAGCAGGAGAGGAGGTTATGATTATCCTGAAAGAAGAAGATGAAACACCATTGTCAGCAGAATTACCGGCAAGTGTTGTCATGGAAGTAATAGAAGCAGAACCCGGCGTTAAAGGAAATACAGCTACCAATAATGCGCTTAAAAATGCAATCATTGAAACCGGAGCTAAGGTTTTAGTGCCCCTATTTATTGAGGCCGGTGAAAAAATAAAAATTAATACAGATGACGGCTCTTATATCGAAAGAGTAAAAGATTAGAAAAGATTAAATATATTCGTATATTTACCTATCATTTTTATTTAATATCATGAAATTTCCAAAATCATTTACACTAAAAAACATTGCATCAATTATAGGATGTGAATATATTGGAAAAGATGACTTTCCAATTTATGGAACTAACGAAATTCACCGCGTAAAAGAAGGAGAAATAGTTTTTGTAGACCATCCCAAATATTATGACAAAGCATTACGCAGCGAAGCAAGTGTAATTTTGATTAATAAAAAGGTTGAATGTCCGAAAAATAAAGCACTCCTTTTATCTGATGATCCTTTCAGAGATTTTAATAAAATCAATGATTATTTTGTAAAATTTACGCCTCAAAATAAGTTAATTTCCGATGACGTTCAAATTGGTACAAACACCGTTATACAACCGGGAGTATACATTGGTAAACATGTAAAAATTGGCAATGATTGTGTAATTTTTCCAAATGTTACCATACATGATTATACTGAAATAGGTAATAATGTCGTTATACAATCAGGAACGGTACTTGGAGGTGATGGCTTTTATTATAAAAATCGCGGAAGTTATTATGATCGATTGAAATCTGTAGGTAATGTTATAATAGAAGATAATGTTGAAATTGGTTCAAATTGTACCATCGACCGAGGGGTTACAGCTTCTACCATTATCGGTGAAGGTTCAAAATTGGATAATCTTATACAAGTGGGACATGATACCGTTATTGGAAGAAAATGTTTAATAGCATCTCAAGTAGGTATTGCCGGTTGTTGTAATATTCAAGATGAAGTGAGCATATGGGGACAAGCAGGATTTGCCTCTTCACTTACCGTGGGAGAAAAAGCTGTGATATTGGCACAATCGGGAGTTTCTAAAAATTTGGAAGCAGGAAAAACTTATTTTGGTTACCCTGCCGAAGAAGCTAAAAAGAAATTAAAAGAAATGGCTACACTCAAAAGATTAGCCAAATAAAAATTGAATTAATTATTCATCTTTAAATTATAGATATGTCTGTTTTGGTTGATAAAAATTCCAAAGTAATTGTTCAAGGATTTACAGGTAAAGAAGGTTCTTTTCATGCAGAACAAATGATTGAATACGGAACCCAAGTGGTTGGAGGAGTAACTCCGGGAAAAGGAGGAACTACCCATTTGGATAGACCTGTTTTCAATACAGTTAAGGAAGCTATCGACCAAACAGGGGCTAATACCTCCATCATATTTGTTCCCCCTGCGTTTGCTTCAGATTCGATAATGGAAGCAGCACAAGCCGGAATAAAAGTTATTATATGCATTACAGAAGGTATTCCCGTTGAAGACATGGTTCAAGTTAAAAATTATCTTAAATCGTACGATTGCACATTAATAGGCCCCAATTGTCCGGGAATTATTTCAGCGGAAGAGGCAAAAGTTGGAATCATGCCCGGTTTTATTTTTAAAAAAGGAAAAGTCGGTATAGTTTCTAAATCAGGTACGCTAACCTATGAAGCTGCTGACCAAGTGGTTAAAGCCGGGTATGGCATTTCAACCGCAATTGGAATTGGTGGAGATCCTATCGTAGGAACATCTATTAAAGATGCCTTGCAACTACTTATCGAAGATAAAGATACAGAATGTATAGTTATGATAGGGGAAATTGGAGGTCAACTGGAAGTAGATGCGGCATTATGGTATAAATCAAATAATATAACCAAGCCTATTGTCGGATTTATTGCAGGAATTACTGCACCTAAAGGAAGAACTATGGGTCATGCCGGGGCTATTGTTGGAGGAGAAAATGATACAGCGCAATCAAAAATGAAAATTTTGGCTGAATGCGGTATCCACGTTGTCAACTCTCCTGCAGATATAGGAAAAACGGTTGGCAAAATATTCGTATAGGTATTTTTTGCACAGCAACAAACCAAAAAATTATATATTTATGAAAAAAAGCGTTCTTTTATTATTATTAATTCCGATTTTGTCTTATTCGCAAGTAAGATTTGGTGTAAGAGGAACACTTCAAAATACAAGTGTTTCCAATATACATAAAGAATCCAGCAGTAGAAATGCAGCATCTATCGGGGTTTTAGCTCAAATTCAATTAGACTATTATAATCGGTTTATTATACAGCCTGAGATATCATATTCCATGCAAGGGGAAAAAGATAAGGTTAAGATGTCAGGAAATCAAACGAAAGCTAAATTTTTTCAAAATTATATAAACATACCGATTTATTTTAGGGCGTATTTATCAGAATCCGAAAGCGAATTTTTTGCAGAAGTTGGACCTCAATTAGGAATATTAATATCCCAAAAAGATAAAGACTTAGAAAAAAAGCGATACGGATCCAACCCTAAAAATCTTGATACATCCATATCAGTAGGGTTAGGATATAGTATTGTAAGAAAATCAGAAATTTTCGTTCGTTATAATTATGGTTTTATGGATATTTATGATAAATTTTACCAAAAACAAAATACATCAGTAATTGCTTTAGGTTTTGCCTATATTTTTGATTAACGAAATATAAATAAAATATATTCATGGGATTAATTTTGTTTAATCCCATTTTTTTATGCTTATAACTCTCTGTGTTTTTAAAATATTTGATCTAAAATACCGACAGCTTTAAGCTTTATCTATGAAAAATTGTCAGTTATAATATATGACATTTGTGACAGAAAATTTTCAGCTATTATTTTTTTTAAATTGCAACATTTATTTTTAAAATATGTATTATTTAAACTAAAGGACACTTTTTATAAAAATAATATTAATATTTTTATTTATAACAGTTCAATAATTTATATTTTAAATACAATAATTATCACTTTTATATATTGTCTGACCTATATAATAGTCAACTTGATAAAAATTATTGACGATAATAATCCAATAAACTAAGTGAACAAATTATCTCAAATACTATAATAATTAGATTATAAATTGAAACTATTTGTATTAAATAGAAATAAAAAATGGGATTAAAAAATTTGGCTTGAAGTTTGATGTGTGGAAGGAAAAATTAATCATAATATAAATTTTACCTTATGTATTGGACCTTAGAATTAGCGTCTTATTTAAGTGATGCGCCGTGGCCCGCCACAAAAGATGAATTAATTGATTATGCCATCAGAACCGGCGCCCCTTTGGAAGTAGTTGAAAATCTACAGGCAATTGAAGATGAGGGCGAGATTTACGATAGCATTGAAGAAATATGGGCGGATTATCCGACTGATGATGATTTCCTCTGGAACGAAGATGAATACTAATTTATAAGCCCTAGCTCGTTTAGGGCTTTACTTTTCATAGTTCATACTAAAAAAGCTTTTTTTTAGTACATTTGTACGTACAAATTAATTACATATAATGAATATATTAAATTCAGTCCTCAAATTATTTATTGGGGATAAACATAAAAAAGATCTTGCACAATTAAATAAATATCTGGACAAAATTAAAAAGGAAGAAGAAAGTATTTCTTCTTTATCTTTTGATGATCTAAGATTTAAAACCATTGAGTTTAAAGAAAAAATATCTCAAGCAACTTTTGATCTTAAAAATAAAATTGCAGAATTAAAAGAACAAACTCAAAATGTTGATAATATAGACGAAAAAGAGCGATTATACAGCGAGATTGAGAAATTTGAGAAGGAATCCTACGAAGTAGAAGAAAGAATATTGGAAGAAATACTTCCTCAAGCGTATGCTTTAATTAAAGAAACAGCCCGACGATTTGCTGAAAACAACACTATTACTGTTACAGCTACCGAGTTTGATAAAACATTGGCTTTAACTAAAGAGTATGTTACCATTGAAGGAGATAAAGCCGTATGGAGAAATTATTGGAATGCGGCGGGTAAAGAAGTAAAATGGGACATGATTCATTATGATGTTCAGTATATAGGGGGAACGGTTTTACATCAAGGAAAAATTGCTGAAATGGCAACCGGTGAGGGAAAAACCTTAGTAGGAACGCTTCCTATGTATTTGAATGCTCTACCGGGACGTGGAGTTCATGTAGTAACAGTTAATGATTATTTAGCAAAACGGGACTCCGCATGGATGGCTCCTTTGTTTGAATTTCATGGATTAAAAGTAGATTGTATAGATAACCATCAACCCAATTCGGAATCTCGAAGACAAGCTTATCTTGCTGATATTACTTACGGAACTAATAATGAATTTGGATTCGATTATTTACGTGACAATATGGCAAATTCTCCAAATGATTTAGTTCAAAGAGAACTTAATTATGCCATTGTCGATGAGGTAGATTCCGTTCTGGTAGATGATGCACGTACGCCATTGATTATATCCGGTCCGGTACCTCAAGGAGATAAACAAGAATATCAGGAATTAAAACCGGTTGTTGAAACCATTTTTATGGCTCAAAAAAATGAAATTTCAAAATTATTTCAGGAAGCAAAACAATTAATAGCTTCAGGAGATAAAAAAGAAGGAGGTTATAAATTATATCAAGTATATAGAGGATTACCTAAACATAAGCCTTTAATTAAATACCTTTCAGAAGAAGGGAACAAAGCTATTTTGTTAAAAGCTGAAGCTTATTTTATATCGGATAATAACCGAATGATGCCTGAGGCAGATAAAGATTTATATTTTTCAATTGATGAAAAAAATAATCAGGTGGAACTTACCGATAAAGGAATTGAATTTTTGTCAAAAGGAAATTCCGATCCTAACTTTTTTGTATTAGAAGATTTAGGAACTGTATTTGCCGATATTGAAAATAAAAACTTATCCAAAGAAGAAGAACATAAAGAAAAAGAAGAATTCTTACGATACTTTGCCATCAAATCCGAACGTATTCATTCTTTAAGTCAGTTGCTTAAGGCATATACTTTGTTTGAGAAAGATGTAGAATATGTTGTAATTGACGGACAAGTTAAGATTGTTGACGAGCAGACCGGACGTATTATGGAAGGGCGTCGTTATTCTGATGGATTGCATCAAGCTTTAGAAGCTAAAGAAAATGTAAAAGTCGAAGCAGCAACACAAACATTTGCTACAATTACTTTACAGAATTACTTCAGAATGTATAATAAATTGGCAGGTATGACCGGTACTGCCGAAACGGAAGCCGGAGAATTTTGGGAAATATATAAATTAGATGTAGTGGTTATTCCTACCAACAAACCTGTAATTAGAAATGACCAACAAGATTTAGTTTATAAAACCAACAGAGAAAAATTCAATGCCGTTTTAAATGAGGTGATACGTTTATCTCAAGAAGATAAAAGACCGGTATTGGTGGGAACTACTTCTGTAGAAATTTCCGAATTATTAAGCAAAGCTTTAAAATTAAGAAAAATACCGCATAATGTATTGAATGCAAAATTACATAAAAAAGAAGCAGACATTGTTGCAGAAGCGGGAAATCCGGGTGTAGTAACTATTGCTACCAATATGGCCGGAAGGGGTACCGACATTAAGTTAACGGATGAAGTTAAAGCCGCAGGAGGGTTAGCTATTATTGGTACGGAAAGACACGATTCTAGACGGGTAGACAGACAGTTAAGAGGTCGTGCCGGTCGTCAGGGAGATCCGGGATCTTCTCAATTCTATGTATCTCTAGAGGATAACTTAATGCGTTTATTCGGTTCTGATCGAATAGCTAAAATGATGGATCGATTAGGGCATAAGGAAGGAGATGTAATTCAACATTCTATGATCACTAACTCCATTGAAAGAGCTCAGAAAAAAGTTGAAGAAAATAACTTTGGAATTCGTAAAAGATTGTTGGAATATGACGATGTAATGAATAAACAAAGGGAAGTAATTTACAGCAGACGTAAAAATGCTCTTTTTGGTGAGAAATTAAGTATCGACATCGCTAACATGATTTATGATACGGCTGCTTTAATAATAAGAGACAATAAACAAGATAAAAACTATAAAAATTTTGAGTTTGAGTTAGCAACAGTGTTTGCTATGGATACTCCTGTAGATGAAGTAGAATTTAACAGATTATCTGAAAAAGAACTTGTTGATAAAGTTTTTGAACAAGCAGAAGCTTATTATAAAGAAAAATTAGAAAATACGGCACAACAGTTGTATCCTATCATATCTAACGTCTTTTTAGCGAGAGGAAACACATTTAAAAATATTTCCGTTCCTTTTACTGACGGCACAAAAGTATTAAATGTAACCACCAATTTAGAAGATGCTTATAACTCTGAAGGAAAAGCTTTATTAAAAGACTTTGAAAAAGGAATTACTTTAGCATTAATAGACGAAAATTGGAAAGAACATTTAAGAGAGATGGATGAATTAAGAAAGTCTGTACAATCAGCCGTTTACGAACAAAAAGACCCGTTGGTTATTTATAAACAAGAATCCTTTGCTTTATTTAGGGATATGTTAGATAAAACCAATAAAGAAATTATATCTTTCTTGTTCAAAGGAGGTTTACCATCTGAACCTGAAGAATCAAAAATAGAACAAGCTCGTGAAGTAAAACAAAAAGTGGTTGAGAGCAGAGAATTTGTTGAAAATGATGATAAACAGACTCAAGAAAAGCCGGTTTCCGAACCATTACGTGTAAACAAGATCGGAAGAAATGAAATGGTACATGTGCGTAATTTGAGAACCGGAGAAGTTAAATCTTTGAAATTTAAACAAGCGCAAAGTCTTATAGAGGAGGGAAGTTGGATATTGGTTGATCAAGAGGATGAATAACCTCTAAAAAATATTAGAAATTTGAGCCGGAATAATAAAAAATTATTATTCCGGTTTTTTATAAAAAAAATTAAAACCTAAATGCATATTTAGCATGAAATCATTAGCAGAAATTAGAAACGAGTTTATTAAAAATCTTTCTTCGCAATATACACTTAAAGAAATAGATATTATTTTTTATGCGTTGGCAGAAACATATTTGCATAAAGATAAAATTACCTTAAAATTAGGATTGGATGAAATGCAAGAAGATTCTCAAATAAAGCCTACACTTTTTCAAACAGCCTTATTTCATTTAATTAGCGGTATGCCTTATCAATATGTGGTAGGTTATACGGAATTTTACGGCTGTAAAATTTCTGTAAATCCCCATGTTTTGATTCCCAGACCGGAAACAGAAGAATTGGTATCTTGGATTTGCAATGACTTTGAAAATAAAAATGAGGAGTTGAATATCATTGATTTATGTTCCGGAAGTGGATGTATTGCTATTGCATTAGCTAAAAACTTAAAAGCAAAAGTATCTGCTCTTGAAATTGACGAAAAGGCTATATATTTGGCCAAAAAAAATGCAGAAAGTAATCAAGTTCAGTTAGATTTTATACAGGCTGATTTACTTAATACGGGGCACCTAATAAAGAATACTCAAAAGTATGATATTATTGTATCCAATCCTCCTTATATCAGAGAATATGAAAAAGAAGTTATGGAGAGTAGGGTAGTCAATTATGAACCATCCAAGGCCTTATTTGTGCCGGACGATGATCCATTGGTTTTTTACAGGAGTATAATAGATTTTTCTCTAAAAAACATGAAGCCACAAGGAAGAGTATATGTTGAAATTAATCAAGATTTAGGAGAAAAAACCAGACAACTGTTTTTGAAATACTTTAATTACGTGGAATTAAAACAAGATATATCCGGTAATTTTAGGATGATTAAGGCTAAAGAAATAGCTTCCTAAACAAGTAATTTTTATGTAATGAATTATTGCTTTAGAAATAAAAAAATTAAATTTTAAGATAAAAAATAAGCTTTATTTTATAGAATAATACTTCCTAAACGAGAAAATTTCAATTTTTTATCGGTAACATAAGTACCTTCTAATTTAATTCCGCTACAGTTTCGGGCGCATATACTGGATTCATTTCCATTTAAAGACCTGCGATAGGTATATATAAAATCATGTGAATTAGGTATATTTATTGAAATTCTTTTATCTTTATAAACGTTTGGTATAAAGGTAATTTTTCCACTTTCAAATGCTTTAGCTAATTCAAATAAATTTAAAAGCGTATGGCTGGTTTCGGAATTATTGCTGTAATGATCATCAAAATAATTTTTATCCTTAGTTGCATCTTTAAATAAGTGATTACTTCTAAAATCAAAGTCAAAAGTACAAGTATATTCCTCTTTGCCAATTTTAATTTTTCTCTCCAATGTATAATCAGAATCTTCCATAATTTTTATATTTTTATAAATATAAGCATATTAATTGAAATATAAGTATATATATTTAAAAATTTATATTTATTATTTTTTATTACGCACTTCTATTATCATCTTGATAACTTGAGTTATCGGTAATACTTGTAATAAAGACTTAATACAAACAGTAATTAATTTTAATTTTTTATCAGGAATTCTCCAAAATAGTAATACAACTACTATAAAGAAAATCATGAACATTAATATATTTAAATTCATTTTTAAAATATTTTTATTATAAATAATTAGATACAATTTTTCTAAAACTGTCTTTTACCAAAGTTAAATTAAAAGGGAGTAGTCATGCTTAAATAGCTTTTCTCTTAAAAGTTCTAATGTATTTAAGTGAACTTTTTCTTGAAAAGATACTTAATAATACTATTTAAATCATTGTTAGATAGTTATATAAATATAATTTCAAAAATATTTTATGTTTTATAAATAACGTGTAACTTTATATGAATCAAATAATATTTTAATCCAAAAGTATATAGTTTTTAATTTCATATAACCTCAAAATCAAATGGGTGTTTGAATTTTTCACACACCTATAATTACTGTTATATAGATTCATATATCAATTTAATGTGTATAAATAGGCTATATTTTTAATGACAAAAAACGGAATAATTATTTATGTCCTTTTGATTGTGTGTTTATAATTAGTAATCAAAGTCTTAAAATAAGGTAAATAGACAATTTGTGTATTTATGCAATAACTTTATAATTTATTTTTATTTTGCGTATGGAATGTTTACAAACCATTAGGTATAATTCGCTTAACTTCTGCAGAATGTAACTTTTGTCGATAACTGATTTTGCCAAGCATATAAGCGAAAAAGGATTTTCAAGTTTGTAGGAAGTCTACGTTAAAAATATTATTACTTTATTCTCATTTTCCCCCCAAAAAACCATGTGGTATTGGGTTTTAAACTAACTTGTCCTAATAAATGTTTGTGTTTTGAAACTGTATTGCATTCTTTTTATCGTTTTCGGAAATGATAAATTGTTGTTGCGGTGCTTTGCTAATAAACTTTATCTTTTGCATTGGGTAATCTTCTAATTGCATTGTCAAAGCTTGTAAAGTTCTGCTAACTTCAATTATTTTCAGTATCAACTTATCACAAAGCGTTCTTTGCAATTTATCGGTTTGGTTGTCGTTGTATAAATCCAAAGTGGTGCGGAATGTAGGATAATTTTGGTACGAAATCCGAAGCGTACAAAATAATCTTTCAACCGACGATAAATCCACTCCGCCCAAAATATTAACGGTCAAAAAATCGCCTTTGTATGTGATAAAATTGGAGTTACTAATGTCTAAGTTTTTCATCTTGTAAAGGATTAAATGACAGACAAAAAACAGTAAAAATCAATGTTGTAAGACTAAAATGGGAAAGAACGAAAAAGAACGGTAAAGGAAAGAAAATCAAAGTGTTATGAAAAAAATGCAAATTGTGGATAACTTTTTTATTTTGGGCGATTTTAAGGGTAGAAAATAGACTAAAAGCCAAATTTTGCGGAGCAATTTTTATAAATGCGTGGCTTTGCCACACCTTTTTTGCCCCCTTTTTCTTCCGCTTTTGGAGCGGAAAGAGATAAAAAAACCGCTTTGAAGAAAGCGGTTAAAGTCTTAAACTTCTTTTAGTTTGATATTGAAATTATGTTCTATTAGTACCTCTTTCATTTTATCTGTAATTGCATATAGATTTTTTTCTTCACTATCACGAGCTATATAAAAATCGGTATTGACGGAACTACTAAAAACAGGAATATCCATAATTTTTTCGCCCTCTGATAACTCATAATATTCTGATTTTTCTTTGTCTATTAGTTGTATGAAATTTAAAATCCTACCTACATAAAAATCATACGAAATATTATCACAGATAACTTTACAGGGAATAAACTCCATATCCTGCCTTAACTTGTCCTGCAATATTTCAACAAATTGTTGAGAAAAAATAGGAACAGGCGAAGAACATTTTAAATAATCAATCTTCTCTATATTATTACTGTTATATCCTTGTTGAGCTGTAAAAACAAGTTTTTTATGTTCAAGGAACTTTCTATCATTAAGCCCCTCAATGAAATAATTATAATATTCCTCATAATCTTTTTCTTTGATGCTCGACAAATCAACAATAGCTAACTCATTTAAAATACTTGTTCTTAATTCATATAACATAATCTAATGACATTTTAATTTACCTGAATCTAACTCGGCTCTTGTCCGGTGTTGTAAATTGTGAATCTCCGTTTGTATTCTCGTTGGACTCCATTTTTCTTTTGTTGCAACCCTTTCAAGAGCATCAAGTCTTTTGCCCATTATATCATTATAATCTGCGTGTACGGAATTGAATCCTTTGTGTAAAGATTTGTTTGGATTAGGGTCTATTCCTTCGGCTACTGGTAAATACTTCATATTTGTAGCATTATTAATATCCAATCCCGATTTTTGGAATAGAGTATGATTCCGTAAACTGTACGGTATTATGTGATGTCTTTGATACCCTTGCTTTGTCGGCATCCAAGACGGAAATCTATCAATAGGAATAGGACTTAAACCGAAAGGGTCTATCAAAGTGTTTGTATCGTGTACATAGGCATAAAAATTCGGGTTATTTCCTTGCAGACCGATGGGGTCTTGGCTTATATAAGTTCCCGTATTACTGTCGTAATACCTAAACCGATTGTAATAAAGCCCGTCTAGTTCCTTATCTTCGTACTGCCCCAGTTGCCTGAACGGAATAAATAACTTATTGTTAAAGATATCTTCCCGTATTCTGCCATAGATGTCAAATTCTACCTGCCAAACCAGCTTACCTTTATCATCATAGGCCTGAGCGGGTCTGCCCAAATAATCCGATACAATCGAGTAGGACTTGCCCTCGCATAACTTAGCTGTGGGTACTAAACTTCCTTCCTCATAAACCCAAGTAGTCAGGTTTTCGATCGGTTCGGGCTGTTCCAACATAAGCATTCCCAGCTCGTCAGAAATAACCTTTGAACGCCGTTCATTCTCATAAAACCACTCATGTAATAATACATTACCATCCCAAAGATAACGATAAATCTTTGTATTTGCAATTTTCGCTGTTCTTCTACCTAACGCGTCGTATTCAAAACGGATCCATTTTCCTTGAGGATTGCGTACTGCTTTTAACATTCCGTTGCCCTGCCATTGGTATTCCCAGTCACCTTGCTGCCATTTGGGAGGGTCAGAATTTTCAAGCGTTCTTTTTTTTCTTATTTTATCGTATTGTTTGAGTTCGGATTTTGAATATCTCCGTATTTCGGCCTTACGATCAAATTCATTTTCTTCTATCCAAAAATTGTTCTTAGAATTTATATTTTCACTTAAGAAAGATGAATTTTTTGGTAGGTTATTGGCAGAATTTTTAAAATTTCTCGGAGTTTTTAAAATAAGATTTCCCTGTTTATCATAAATATAATTCCAATTTTTATCCTTTAGAATCTTACCCGATGCACCACATATTTGATCGGATTTTTGTGGATTGTTTTACAAATTTTATAGAAAAAATCATCCTTCAAACAAAAAGAACTCTAAATTCTCAAGAATTCCTAACTACTTTACCATATCTTAAATATATTCTTGATGATAAGAATTTAGGCTTAATGCTTAACTCTATTTATAATATTGGGCAAACGGCTTTACTGGCAGATCTCTCGTTTCCGAATTACACGGAACATAATAAATGGGATATCTACAACATCCTGCAACTCATTCGCTCCCTTATCCCTGAGGATGAACTGGAATTATTGGATAAGTTGAACTCTTAAAAAAGAAAAGCCAACCTTTAGGGTTGGCTTGGTTTATGTCTTTTATTTTAATCTTCTAACATTTTTAATAAGTCTTCTTTACTTGCTCCATAGGGTGGCTTCCATGATTCTACTTCTTGTTCTATAAACTCATCAAATTCTTCTTCTGATAACTCTTTTTCTAAAATGGAATTCAAAATTTTTCGCGTTTTAGACAATTTGTCTAATATCTTATTTTCTTTAAAGAACAATAATAAAGCTAATGCACATCTTTCTTTATCATCAAAACCAGATGCTATTTTATTGATAATAGGAACTGTACATTCTAGAATATTAGAGCATTCTTTTATTTCCCCTATCTTTTTCATTATTTACAACGTTTAACAAATTTTGCATTAGAATCTTTTAAATCCACATCCCCTTTAATTTTATATTCTTCTACTCCTAAATTATTTTTCCTAAACTCCACACGACCATCATCAATATCAAAATCTATATAATTTCTTCCATGAGAACGATCTATTTTAAAATTATCTGCTGCATCTGCCATACTCAAAGGTTTACCTTTTGCCTTTGTAGCAAATACAGCATTCTGATCCCCTGCTTTAATTGTCATATCTTTTTTAATACCTTCCAATCCTTTGTTACTTGTATAATGTCTCAAACGAATTATATCCAAACCCAGCGGGTCAACCATCGTATTCGAATCACTTACATATGCATAAAAATTCGGGTTGTTTCCTTCAAGTTTTATCGGGTCTTGGCTTATATAAGTTCCTGTATTACTATCGTAATATCGGAACCGATTATAATAAAGCCCCGTTTCAACATCCTCATACTGCCCCAGTTGCCTGAACGGAATAAACGACTTATTGTTAAATAAATTTTCCCGTATTCTGCCATAGATGTCAAACTCAACCTGCCAAAACAGCTCACCTTTCTCATCGTAGGCCTGAGTTGGTCTGCCTAAATAATCCGATACAATCGAGTAGGACTTACCCTCGCATAACTTAGCTGTGGGTACTAAACTTCCTTCCTCATAAACCCAAGTAGTCAGGTTTTCGATCGGTTCGGATTGTTCCAACATAAGCATTCCCAGCTCATCAGAAACAACCTTTGGACGCCGTTCACTCTCATAAAACCACTCATGTAATAATACATTACCATCCCAAAGATAACGATAAATCTTTGTATTTGCAATTTTCGCTGTTCTTCTTCCTAACGCGTCGTATTCAAAACGGATCCATTTCCCCTGAGGATTGCGTACCGCTTGTAACATTCCGTTACCCTGCCATTGGTATTCCCAGTCACCTTGTTGCCATTGTGGAGGGTCAGAATTTTCAAGCGTTCTTTTTTTTCTTATTTTATCGTATTGTTTGAGTTCGGATTTTGAATATCTCCGTATTTCGGCCTTACGGTCAAATTCATTTTCTTCAATCCAAAAATTGTTCTTAGAATTTGTATTTTCACTTAAGAAAGATGAATTTTTTGGTAAGTTATTGGCAGAATTATTAAAATTTCGCGGAGTTTTTAAAATAAGATTTCCCTGTTTATCATAAATATAATTCCAATTTTTATCCTTTAGAATCTTACCCGATGCCCCATATATTTGATCGGATTTTTGTGTATCGGAATACAAATTACCCACCTCATCGGGAAGTTTGTAATCGTAGCTTCCGTCTTGATAACCGGCACTAGCCAAGTTTCCGAAGGAATCATAAGAAAATTCGGTTTTGCCTTGAGTTAAACCGTTTAAGAAATGATTTAGCTGATGCCCTGGACTCCAGCTATATTGACGGTTATAGGTTTCAGTTCTTCCGCTGTGTACCCGGCTGGAAAATATCCTTCCCTGCTCATCATAGGAAGTGGTAAGTTTAATACGTCCGTTAAGCTCTTTTTCTATTTCTTGTCCCAACAAATTACGAGTAATTCGGGCTTTCCATTGAGAACTATTTTGATCTGATACTATATTGGCGGTAAGAGTAAGAAGATTACCGTTTTCATCGAAAGTATTTTGAATATCAGCGCCCAGTGAACTTTTAAGTTGCTTGCGGTTACCGTTATCATCAAAACTACTGATAATATGATGACCTTTATCTTGGGGTAATCCACTGTTATGTATTTCTTTAATAACGCGTCCGGCTTTGTCTCTTAAAAGTTTTACACAATTATCTTGATTTCGGGCTTCTACCAGTTGTCCGTTTTTATTATAGTCAAACGTTTCCCATGTTCCGTCAGAATATTCTTGTTGTATAATTTGTCCTGCAAGGTTGTATTCATATATTGTCCAAGCTCCGCCGCTTTTAATAATTTTAATTACTTTTCCCGCTCGATCTCGTATATAGTCGGCCGCCATACGATCAAAGCTCACTTCACGATTAATATCACCCCTAGAATTTCTAAAAAATTGGTACTTTTCATTTTTTTGATTTCGTATTTCTTTAATGCGTTCCATTTTGTCATAATAGAACTGTACTTTTATTCCGTTTTGCTCTCTCATTAGCAAACTTCCCAGAGGAGTATATTGAAAATTTATTTTTTTATTGCCATCTAGGGCTTCAATAATCTCTTCATAGGCATTATATCGGAAAAAAGTTTCTTGATCATGGGAGCGTATAGAAGTAACTCTTGCAAGTTTATCGTATTTGAAGTGTTGGTTAATACCTTGAGCATTTTTTACACGAGTTACATTCCCTCGAAAATCATAACTCCATTCAGTGGACAGCTTATTTGTATTGGATAAGGAAATAAGGTTATTATGGTTATCATAAGATAAAAAGACAGAATTTCCATTTTTCCGAACTTCGGATAAAAGATTTTTCTCGTTATATTCAAATACCGTTATACTGTCATCCGGCTCTATGATAGCATGTAATAAAGGGCTTTTTTCTTTATATACATAAGATTTTTTTTGTCCTTCGGGCGAAATGGTAAGTGTAAGTCTGTTATTTTGATCATACATAAAAATTTGTTCACTGCCATCCGGATAGGTAATGGCAGTTTGATTGCCATTATCGTCATAACTATAGCCGGTACAATTACCCTCTTCATCTATTTCTCGATATAGTTCCATGAATTCCGTATAATGGAAAAATTTAGAATTTCCCAACGGGTCTTTTATTTGAGTAACCAGTTGGTCAGAAGTATAATAATAATAAGTTTCAGCCCCCTGTGAATCGATAATGCAGTTAAAGCCTTTTTGGGGATAATATTCCATTCGACCTTCTTGTAAACCTCCATCACCCCAAGTATGAATGCATTTGGCGTTATAATCTGTTCCATCATATTCCCAATAAAAGGATTGACCGTTACGGTCTGTTTTCTTAACCATCAAAGTTCCTTTATAGTGAATGTGAGTAGTTTGATTTCGTCCGTCCGTAATTCCGATCATATTACCGATTTGGTCATACTGATATTGCACAAGATCTTCTTCCTTATTTATATCAGCCCTAACCAATACTATTCTAATAATTTTTTCACCATTTCGATAAAGTTTTATCTTTCTGTTAGCTGTATCAATAATTTCTGAAAGAACCCCTCCTGAATAATAAAATTGTAAAGAAAAAGCGGCTGTATTTTGTATTCTACTAATTTTATATTGATATTGAAATATTCTATGTTCGAAAAAATAGGTAATTTGATTGGGGTGAAGGAATAACTCAAAGCCGTTTTTATTTCTTGTTAGGGTCATTTTTTCCTCTCTCAAATAATAATTTTCATTTATCTCAAGAAGAGGAAATTCAATAATTCTACCGTCTTCGGCTCGAACGAGAATTATTTCTTCATCGGGAAATATTTCAACATCCAAATCATAGTTCGAATGGACACCATGCCCTAAAGGACCTGCATAATCAGAATCTGAATACCAAGCTCTTTTCCATTCCAATGGCATAATTCCCGGAATAGTAAAATCAGTTCCTTCATAAACAACTGCCCCGGTAACTAAATTGACCGGTTCGAAACCCAAATGACATAAAAATTTACTTAATTTGTTAGGGCCTTTTTTTGCTTTTAACTTATAATTAAATTTAGTAATTCCAGCTTTGGCTTTATTTAGTCCCTTTCTAATACCCTTTATACCTTTACCTACACCTTTACCAACAACTTTCATAACAGCACCAAAACCAAAACTCATAACTAAACCGCTTATAATTCCACCCCAATCCGGAGGAAAGGGGCCACCCACATTTACTTTAGGTCCAAATGAGATGGGCAGGGAATAGGATGTTGGTGCAAACAATGTTGGTATTAATTTCCAAAATTTTTTCTTTCCCGGTTGTAGTGATAAAGGTATTCCTATATCATTACAAGTCATAAGCATATGTCCTTTAGGACTTAAACGTGTGCTATCTGCAAATACTTTTTTAGATGCGAAAAAATTCATGGATTGATGTCCTATAATTGGAGCCATAATCCAAGGCGGAGTAAAAAGAGGTATATGCTTTATAGTGAGTATAATTCCGTTAGTATCGGAAACCCCTCTTTTTTTTCCTTTTATTTGTACGTTAGTTCCTACAAAAGGCATATAATCCATAGGATCCAATACAATGCCTATGTACGGGTGAAAAGGATTGAAAGGAGGAAAAGCTGTAAAATGTATATCTATTCCTAATACGGGGGTAAAATGATTGTCTGTTAGTAACATTTTTTTAATTTTAATTATTTTACGGTGACATTTGTAAATTTGAATAAGCTTGATGTCTCCATTTTTGCCCAAAAAGATTTTCCATGCGATCACTAATGTTACGATGATCATCTTCGGTGAGTATTGGTGAATTGGAAAGGTAATAGTTTGCAATAAAATTGAATTCGGTTATCTTAATAAATTCATCTTCTTGCTTATATAGTTCCCAAAATATTCCACTTTCCATATATTGATTCATGTCTGATTTCATAAAATTTTTCTCAGCTATAATTATTGCATTTTTACAGCTGCTGATAGCCTCCATAAAGTGTTGGGTTTTCATAGCTTGGTCTGTACTTTTAACGAAATACTCCCAAGCTTTTTTAGGTTTTCCTTCAATACTACAATAAGATGCTTTAAAATTATATAATTGAAATAAAATACCTAAAGATGAGATATCGTTATTTTTTAGTTGTGATTGACAAATAGTTATACCTTTATCTAACAAGGAGTGTATATTTTTATCTTTAAAACTGAATAAAAAACCCGCAAATATAAGATGTGCAGATGCCCATATTCCTTTATCACCTGTTGACTGACCTACATCGAGTAATTTTTTTCCCCAATGATAGATTCCTGATTTATTTTGTGCTGAAGCCTGTTTTCCCATTTCCATCATGCAAACATTAAATTTTACTTGAGGATCTGATGGATTACCACTTTTAATTAATTCTTCATAAGCCCCTTTCATATTTTGACTTTTCACAGGTAAAGAAAAGGAGGAATAATTAGGATTATTGATTACATTAGAATAATAGGAATTTTCTTTATAATCGGTTACTACTACTCCTATGCCTTCCGGTAATTGTTCTGCAAATACTTTAAGCCATTTTGCAAATTCTGTATAATTATGTACTTTTCTAGGAATTAAACCTATCCTTAATTTTTCTTCTTTATTAGGAAGAAATTTTTTGTAACTTATAAGAAGTTCTAACAAAAACTTACCATGAAGAATTTCAGGATCGATTTTTTTAAATTTATCCCTAAATTCTGAAAATTCATTCCAAGGTAAATTAGGGTATTTAATTAAATTTTTTTCATATTCATCAAGCCAATCTTTGGCTAATTGATAAGAAAAATTTTTTTTAGATTCAAAATCAGTTAAAAGTACAACCAGTATTTCATCTATTGATCGGTGTGGGGAAGATTCTAATTTATAAAAGCCATTTATAAGGGGTAAATCGTCCTCATCTTCTAATAAAAAACGTACAACTTTATAATTTTTACCTTGTATTTGATCTTTCCAATTTTGTTGAATTCGATTCAATCGTATGGCGATCGGATTATGTTCGTTATTCATAATTTAGCTTAAAATAAATTTCTTAATTAAGATTGACAGAATCAGATCCTTTAATATTTGATATAGTGGATTCTACATCTATAGTTTGCCCTGATTTAATTTCTACTTGTCCTTTAGCATTTATTGTTACTTTAGGGGCTTTTTTAGCAATAAGGGTTTTACTTATTGTTTTTACAATGTCCGTACCTGTTGTAGTATGGGATTTTGTTTTAGTTTCTATTGTTTTTTCTCCTTCAATTTTTATTTCTTTACCTTTAATAATTATTTTACCGTCTTTATGAAGCTCTATACTGGATTCTCCACTTTGGATTGTAATTTTATCTTTTGAGTCTAAATCCGTATTACCGGCACCATCCATGACTAAGAATGCTGTCCCTTTATCGGCTAAAGTCATGGAGCCTTCTTTATCATTGAAAGTAAGGTTAGATCCAGCTGCCGTTTGCAAACCTTTCATAAAATTACCGGCTCCACCATGTCCGGATTTACCTTCTCCATTAAACATAGCCCCTAAGCTTACCGGCTTTTCTGCATTTCCGTTCTCAAAACTCACGATTACTTCCTCTCCAATTTCAGGCACTACATGCATTCCTTTGCCTTTTCCTGCATATGGGGTAATTGAACGAATCCAGGGTGTCATACCGTTAAAAGGCTTTTGCCAAGGAAACTGTACCCGAATTCGAGACATTCCTTCCGGATCGTTATTATCCATAACCGTAGCCGATTGCTCTTCACACAAAGGAATAGCATCCTCATCCATATATTCAGGAACCATATTGTCCATAGGCACGCCCACCAATTCATTATAATACCCTTCGGTAATGTCTTGAGAATGCGTGATTTCTATAATTTTATATCGTTCCAAAGGAACTTCCCCGTCTTTAAAAAGTCCGCTTTTAGGCATCCAGCCTTTAAGCTTTACAATATCTCCCAACCTTAAATTAGGATTATTGGTCTTAGCTTCTAAAAACAGTACATGCTGACGTCTGAGCTTTTGCCTTTCCACAGCTTGGGTTACCTCAATAGAACCTTTTTCCAATAAAGATTGATTGTATAAGGATAAAGGCACCTTAGCATATATTTTTTCCGAAGCAGTGATAGCATGTTGTTGAAAAGGATTAACAATACTCCATTTAGGAGGAATACTGTCAGAGTCTACCGTATGGTTTTGAGCCCTTTTCGCATCATAACCAACATAGCTGAATTTTTGAGGAACTAATCTCATTTTCAGCTCATAACTGTAGACATCTTTTTCTTCGACCAATTCCACGGTTTTACCTCCCGCTCCTCCAAAGACAATTTGTTGCCCGTTATAATAGAGCCATTCCCCATACCTTGTAGCCAAACGTTTAATAAACTCCCAATCCGATTCACGATACTGTACCGTATAAAGTAGAGGATCTTTTAACATAGGACGTAAGTCCCAGCTGAGCAAATCCGACTGATATTCCGAAGTGGCCTGTTGAATAATAGCATCCAAACTTTGGTTTTCAAAACTTTGGCAATCCAGCCCGTTTTCCAATAAGATAGTAGGAGCATGGCCCTTGATAAAAAGCTTATTATAACCATCCACTTTTTTATTGGAAAGTTCGGTAACAATACCTGAAAAAATATAAGCAGTTTGTCCGTATTGTTTGAGTTGAATAGAAATTTTCTTACCTAAAAGCTCACGAGAATTGGTCATCGGATAAGAGTCCCTGTCACCGAATGCTTCCGCATAACAAGAAATTTCAAAATGGTCATGGTCCGCCATTTTTTGGTTTAGCGTAAGAGTAAAATGACTGTCTCGTAATACTTCGTTACCATCAATAGAAATAGCTGCATAAACAATATGAGAATTTTTAAGTTGAGAAGCTAAATCCCCTCCATATTTAGCAAAAAAATTAGAAGCCATATCTTTAATTTTCTTTTCCAGAGCATCCGGAGGAGTTATACCAAAACAATCGGGAGGTTTAATAGCATCTTCAGGTTTAATGGATATATCACTACTGGCAACTATATTTTTTTTAAGCAAATCAAGCTTATCCGAATGATCGGAAACAGGAGCTGTAAACGAATTAATTTTTTGATTTACCTGATCGGTAATTCCGGAAGAATCAACTATATTTTTAGTCAAATCTTTAGTGTTAAGATTCACCGAATTCTTTTTATCCAAAGGATTCATGGTATTTTGATTTAATTTAGTTAAAAAATAAAACTAATATTTATTTAAAATATGGAGTAAATATACTTAATTTATTTATTTATTTATAATAAAATATTGAAAAATATCTTAAATAATTACTAAAAATAATATATATATATTTATAAAAGCTAATAAAATTAAATAATACAGTCGATTTATGAGTTTTGAATTTTTTATTAATATCTATACTATAAATATTACATAGATGAAATAATAACTTATAATGTAATATATTGGATATGAGGTTTCTAATAGTAAATACGATTCTTTAATTTAAAATCAACATAAACATAGGATTTAATTCTACTAATTAATCTGTATTTCATTAAATATTTTAAATTACTAATTAATATACATTACTATTGTTATTATAACTATTTGGCACAATTATTTTATTTACAGTACATAAGGTTAAAAACTAAATTTTTGTCATTACTATTTAGATACAAAAGAGTAGTTTTTATCTGAAAAAATTTATTGTAAATTTGAATTGTGAAAAATCAGATTAACATTGCCGATATTCCCGGAATTTCTCAATTAATTAAAGATTATGTAACTAAGGAGGAAAAAATCGCATCTCTTTATGGAAGAAATTTATCGCCTGAATCTTTACTTATACAAGCTAGAGAAAAAATTTCCAATTATAAACACAGGGAAAAGTTAGTTGATGAATTGCAAAGACAGTTAAAAAATTTACAATTGTCTGAAAAGCAAACCATCAATCTAAAAAATCTTAGTTTAGCGAATTCAATAACCATCACAACCGGGCATCAACTAAATTTAATGACCGGTCCGTTATATTTCATCTATAAAATTTTACAGGTAATAAAATTATGTGATATGATGAATGAAAGACAAGAGGAATTTAAATTTATTCCAATTTTCTGGATGGCTACGGAAGATCATGATTTTGAGGAAATAAATCATTTTAACTTTAATAGAGAATTTATAAGTTGGAATGAGAAACATCATGATTATGTAGGTGAAATTTCAACCGGTGGATTAAAAACTGTCCTATCCGATTTTTATGAAGAATTGAAATATTATCCTTTTGGAAAGGAATTAAGAAAGATTATTGAAAAATCCTATTATACCGCGGATAATCTTTCAAATGCCACTCGAATTTTAGTTCATGAATTGTTTAAAGAATATGGTCTATTGTTTATAGATGGTAATACACAGACTTTAAAAAAATTGTTTATACCGTTTATTGAAGATGATATCAAGGAAAAAAAATCTTTCCAAATCATTTCAAAAACAATCGAAAAATTAAAATCGAATCATTATAAAATACAAGTAAATCCGAGAAAAATTAATTTTTTTTATCATAAAAATAAAGAAAGAAACCGTATAGATGAAACCAATGGTAAATATTATATTTTAGGAAGCTGTAAAAATTTTAGTGAAATTGAAATACTGGAAGAAATAGATAAACATCCTCAAAATTTCAGTCCCAATGCATTAATGAGACCGGTATATCAGGAAGTCATATTGCCTAACGTTGCTTATGTTGGTGGAAATGCAGAAATTGCATATTGGATGGAACTTAAAGATTATTTTTCTGCACAAAATATTCCCTTTCCTATATTGGTGCCAAGAAATTCCTTTTTATTGATTAATGACAATCAAGAAAAAAGAATGAAAAGACTTTCTTTGAATATCAATCATTTATTTCTTTCTAAAGAACAAACTATTAATACCCTAGTAACTCAAAGTTCATCCTATATATTTGATTTTACAAAGTACGAAAGACGTTTAAAAGAAATTTTCGATGATTTATTAAAAGAATCTGCCAATACAGATCCTAGTTGGGAAAATATGATTATGGCTCAAAAGAAAAAGCAGCTCAATGGGTTGGAAAAAATAAACAAACGTTTTTACAAAGCAAATAGATTAAAGCATAAAGAAATTGTGTACAATTTTGAAAAATTATATGAAGAATTATTTCCTAAAGGTAGTTGGCAGGAAAGGGTCTATAATTTTTCATATTATTATGCCACAATGGGATCTGAATTTTTAGCTCGAATATATAATGAAATCGATGAATTTCAAAATAATGTTACAGTATTTAATTTAGAAAAAGGGAAATAAATAATTTAATTACATTTGCAACAAAGTTATTTAGAAATGAAAAAGCAATTTAATACGCTGCTATTATTATTTATAAGTTCCTTGATGCTTTCGCAACAGCAAAAACATACTGTTATGGCGAAAGAAACGCTTTATGGGTTAAGTAAAAAATACAATGTTTCTATTGATGATTTAAAAAAAGTAAATCCTCAATTAAACAGCCGTACGCTTCAGATAGGGGAAATACTTAATATACCGGATAAAAAAGCTTCTTCTAAAGCGAATGAATATTTAACTTCCAACACTGCTAATAACATACAAAATATAGAAAATTCTAAATATTTAGATTATTTTTATATTACCGTTGAGCCTAAACAAACGTTGTACGGATTAAGTAAAAAGTATAATACAACAATTAAAAGCATAAAAGCTCTCAATCCGGCTATGGATAAGAACGGTCCCAAGATTGGTGAAATTCTAAAAATTCCTGCCAATTCCTCATTGGAAAATTCAAATGCTTATAATTATGTTTATAATGAAGATAAACAGGATCAGGAAGAGTTAAAAATAAATAATTCAGATTCAAAAGAAGAAATCAACATAAAAGATAAAAAAGAGTTACCTTCGGTAAAAGATGATCCAATAGAAACTAATAAAAAAGAAAATATTGAAAATCAGAATGATAAAGAGTCAGATGTCTTAAGTAAAAATAAATTACCTGAAAATGATTTACAGAATGATGCTAAAGATCAATCATCAAGTCAAGCCGATAGTGAATTTAGAAAAGACGGAGTAAATGTGGTTTTATTTTTACCTTTCCATACCGGAGAATCGACCGTTAATGCGGAAAGGCGTATAGCAACCCAATTTTATTCAGGTGTTAAACTTGCACTGGATTCTTTGACCAATAGAGGAAAAAGAGTTCATGTAAAGATATTTGACACAAGTAATGATAATAAATTCAGAGAAATTGTTAATACCTTTGATTTTTCGAATACCAATCTTATAATAGGACCTTTATTTAAATCGAACTTATTGACTCTAGCAGATAAAATTAAAAAAATTCCGATAATTTCTCCATTTTCTTCCAGCGATGACCTAGATAAACACGAAAATTTAATTTTATATAATACAAAAGATCAAATATTAGCTGAGAAAGTAACTGAAGAAATGTTAAAAAAATATTCCAACGAGAAAATATATATAGTATATGATGAGGAACATTTTAAAACGGCTCAATTTATTCAATCATTAATTAAAGATAGAAAAAATAATGCAGAAGTAATTTTAACTAAAAATGCAGAAGATATTAAACCGGATCAGAATTTAGTTACTGAAGAATATAATAAAATTTATGCCCTATTAATTTCAAATCAAGATCCGGTAATAAATAAATATTTGGATACGATCACTAGTTTTGAAACTAATCAAGTACAACCTATTTCTTTATTTTACTCTTCTTTGTTTGATAATAAAAAATACGAAGAAAAACTTATAAATTTCGGATTGTTATATTTAGATACAAATTATGTAAATGAATTTGGTTTTAATGAACAAAAAATGATGAATTTATATAAGAAAAAATATTGTCATATGCCGGATAAATATGCTATTACCGGTTTTGATGTAACCTATGATATTTTAAGTCGTGTTTATGAAAAAGGGAATTTATCTAACACAATTATGAATGCTGAAAGCAAACAAGTCAGCAATAAATATTCTTTTAGAAGAATAAATAAAAATGGAGCTTGGGTTAATCAAGAAGCTAGAATTATTCAATTATTAAAATAACTTAGAACAAACAAAATTACATATAACAATAAAATACTTAATATTAAAAAAAATTAATGAATTCATTAGTATTTCCCGGACAGGGTTCTCAGTTCCCAGGCATGGGAAAAGAAATATATGAGAGCAGAGCTGATATTAAAGAAATGATGAACTCTGCTAATGATATATTAGGGTTTAATATCATTGATATCATGTTTAAGGGAACCGAAGAACAACTAAAACAAACAAAAGTAACACAACCTGCAATTTTTATCTATTCCATCGCTTCTGCTAAAGTTAATGAAAATGCCCGAATTGAAATGGTAGCAGGGCATTCCTTAGGAGAATTTTCTGCATTAGTTGGAAATGGAGTCCTGTCTTTTGATAACGGTTTAAAATTAGTTTACGAAAGAGCCTTGGCGATGCAAGAAGCTTGTGAAGAAAATCCTTCTTCGATGGCAGCGGTTATAGGTTTAGATGATGAGACTGTCGAAAAGGTATGTCAGGAGATTTCCTCTGAAAATAATATTGTAGTTACCGCAAATTATAATTGTCCGGGGCAATTGGTTATATCAGGTCATACAGAGGCAGTTAAACAAGCTTGTGAAACTTTAAAAGAAAAAGGGGCTAAAAGAGCAATTTTGCTGCCTGTTAGCGGGGCTTTCCATTCACCACTTATGAAAAGTGCCGAGAAAAGATTAGAAGAAGTTATTCTTAAAACTAAATTTAATACACCTAGTGTCCCAATATATCAGAATTATACCAGTAAAGCAGTTACCAATATTGAGGAAATAAAAGAAAATCTTATTAAACAATTGACCTCTCCGGTAAACTGGACAAAAATAATTCGTAATATGATACAGGATAATTGTTCGGTATTTACAGAAACCGGTCCCGGAAAGGTTTTACAAGGATTAATTAAAAAAATTGACAGTTCCGTTGAAGTTTCCTCACTTTCCAACTAAAAAAAATTTAATAGAATAAAAAAAAGAGATCTTATATAAGATCTCTTTTTTTATGGCGAATATTTTTTAACGATAAATCTTTAACTTTTTTAAACAAAAAGATTTTAAATCTGTATATAATATCACCATTTAGAATTTATGTTTATAAAAATTTTTAAAAAAGATTAAACAAAAATTCATTAGAGGTTTATACGGATATAATTAATTTGCTTTAGTAAAAGCTAGAATTAAACATTAAATTTAATTTATCGATCATTTTTAGTTTATATAGAATGTTAAACATATATTAAATAAACTGTTTTGATTTTGCGGTAATCTGTAACATTTAGTAGTTAAATTATACAAATTAGTAACTACAATTGCAAACGACATGATTTCATTGAAAAACATACATAAATATTATGACATAGGTCATAATAAATTACATGTATTAAAAGGAATTAATCTGGAAATAGGAGAAGGAGAAATGGTTGCTATTATGGGATCTTCCGGATCAGGTAAATCTACCTTGTTAAATATTCTTGGAATATTGGATTATGCTGACGAAGGAGAATATCTATTGGATGGGGTTAAAATTGAAAAAGATTTAAGCGAATCAAAGGCAGCAGATTACAGAAATAAATTTTTAGGCTTTGTTTTCCAGTCCTTTAACTTGATAAGCTTTAAAAATGCTATGGAAAATGTCGCACTTCCTTTATATTATCAAAAAGTAAAACGTTCTCAAAGAAATTCCAGGGCCATGGAATATTTAAAAAGGGTAGGATTGGATGATAGAGCAGATCATATGCCTAATGAATTGTCGGGTGGACAAAAACAAAGGGTGGCAATTGCTCGCGCATTGGTAACACATCCTAAAGTTATTTTAGCCGATGAACCTACTGGAGCACTTGACAGTCAAACCACTTATGACGTAATAAAATTTTTACAAAAAATTAATAACGAAGGAAAAACTATTTTAATAGTTACACATGAACCCGATGTGGCGAAACAATGCAAAAGGGTAGTTCATTTAAAAGATGGTATAATTGAAAGGGATGAATTTATTAATCAAGAAGTTTTAGTATAATTTATTAACTATGTTTAATATAGATCGCTGGCAGGAAATATTTTATTCCATCAAGCAAAATAAATTAAGAACTTTTCTTTCGGGTTTTACAATATCATTAGGATTATTTATCTTCATTATACTTTTCGGTTTTGGAAATGGTTTAAAAAATGGCTTCTCACAAGCCTTCATATTGGATTCCTCTAGTACAATTAATATTATTCCTGGAAAAGCAACCGAAGCATATTTAGGTTTACAACAAAACAGGGATGTAACTCTTAAAAATGAAGATCTTGAACTCGTAAAAAAAGAATTTGATGAAAATTTAGAGTTTAAAACAGCTACCATCACACAGCCTGAAAATGTTTCTTACAGAACATCCTCAGGAATCTATACAGTTCAAGCAACTTATCCGGATAAGCAATATATTGAAAAAGCCATTATTACATCAGGACGTTTTTTAAATCAATCAGACATTATAAACAAAACTAAATTTGCCGTTATAGGTCGATTGGTAGAAAAAGATCTTTTTAAAAATGAAAAAGCCTTAGGTAAATATATAAATATAGGCGGAATCAATTATAAAGTGGTTGGTATATTCTACGATGAAGGAGGGGATAATGATGAAAGAATAATTTACATCCCTATATCCACTTTACAAAGTCTCAAAAAAAGTACGGATCATGTAAGCCAGATAGATGTGGCTTATCTATCGGATATGAAACCAAGTGTAGCAGTGAAATTAGGAGATGAGATTGAGAGAACTTTACGCTCCAAACTTAAAATTTCACCTACAGATAAAACCGGTTTGGTTATTCGAAACCGAGCCCAAAATATGGAAGATACTTACTCGTTTTTCACAGTGATTTCTTCTTTGGTTATGTTTATAGGATTTGGTACCATAATGGCCGGAATTATCGGTATTAGTAATATTATGGTTTATATTGTAAAAGAAAGGACAAAAGAAATAGGAATTAGAAAAGCCTTAGGAGCAAAACCATTCAGTATTGTATGGCTTATATTGCAAGAATCTATTTTCATTACAGTTATTTCCGGAATATCGGGTGTTATTTTAGGTAGTCTGGCTCTTTATTTTATAGGTAATAACCTTTCCACCTATCTTATAGTAGATCCTTCGGTAAGTAAAGAATTATTAATTTTTGCAACGGTATCCTTAATAACATTTGGTACGGTAGCAGGATTTATTCCGGCAAGAAAAGCTGCAAAAATAAAACCTATAGAAGCCTTAAGTTCAGATTAAACTATTTATTGAAATTTAATATCTTATACAAATGCAAATTTTAGATAGAGAAACATGGGTTGAAATTTACCATACTCTCAGCAAAAATAAGTTGCGTACCATTTTAACAATGATCGGTGTGGCATGGGGAATGTTTTTGTATGTATTTCTTTTAGGAGCTGCTAAAGGCGCTGAAAATGGTTTTTATAAAATATTTGACGGATATGCAACCAACAGTATATTTCTTTGGGGAGGATCTACAGGCGAACCTTATAAAGGATATCCAAGAGGAAGGGACTTAGCCATACATTTGGATGATGTAGAATATTTGAAAAAACAAGTTCCTGAAATTGATTTTGTAGTACCTAGAAATGCTGCGTCTTCAGAACAAAGTGTTATAAACAGAAAAAATAAAAGTAAAAATTTCACCGTATTTGGTGATTTTGCTTCGGTATCCAAAGTACAAAAGAAACAATTGATTACAGGAAGATTACTTAATGAAGAAGATGATGTTCAGAAAAAAAAGGTTGCGATAATCGGTAAAGAGGTGTATGAACAATTATTCAATAATAAAGAAAATGCTATAGGTGAATATATCAAAATTAACGGAATTTATTTTCAAGTAGTAGGAGTTTACAGAAATCCAAATTCTGGATTTTTACAGGAAGATGTCGTATATATTCCTTTCAATACCTATCAGAAAATATACAATCAAGGAAATAAAGTAAATTGGATGGTAATTTCCATTAAACCGCAATTCAATGTTAATGTAGTCGAAGAAAAGATCAAAACAGCTTTAAGAAAAAAATACGATGTAGCTCCTACAGATGAAAAGGCTTTTGGTGCTTGGAATTTTGCTGAAAACTTTAGAAAATTAACCAATTTCTTAAAAGGGTTGCAAATACTTACTTGGTTTGTGGGAGGATTAACCATTCTTGCCGGAGTAGTTGCTATTTCCAATATTTTATTAATAACAGTGAAAGAAAGAACCTTGGAAATAGGTATCCGTAGAGCATTAGGAGCTAAACCGGGTGAGATAAGATCACAAATACTTATGGAAAGTGTGTTTTTAACTGTCTTTTCCGGTCTACTCGGTTTTATATTAGGAGTATTACTTTTAATAGGAATGAGTTCATTTATGGGCGATGCCAATCCTAAATTTCCGTTCTATAATCCAACCGTAAATATTTGGAACGTTTTAGCAGCCTTGTTTTTAATGGTAAGTTTAGGTTTGTTTATTGGACTTATACCGGCCCAAAGAGCAGTACAAATAAAACCGATTGAGGCTTTGCGAACAGAATAATAGTCATATAAATTAGTTTAATTTTGGAAATTATGACTTTATCTAAAAAATCAGATAAGTGATAAGATACAAAAGCAAATGCAATAGGATTTTCAAATTTTGAAAATCCTATTTTTATATCTAGTGATATAATTTTTTTAAAAAATTTTAATAAAATACTACCTTTGTAATCATTCTCAAAAAATAAGAATACATGTCAGAAATTACAGCAAAATATTCTCCTAAAAACGTTGAAGATAAATGGTATAAATTTTGGATGGATAACCACTTTTTTCATTCAGAACCGAATGAGAAAAAACCGTATACTATTGTAATTCCTCCTCCTAATGTAACCGGTGTATTACACATGGGACATATGCTTAATAATACAATTCAGGATGTATTAATAAGACGTGCCCGAATGTTGGGATATAATGCTTGCTGGGTTCCCGGAACAGATCATGCTTCCATAGCCACTGAGGCCAAAGTAGTTAACAAGCTAAAAGAACAGGGAATTAGTAAATTTGACATAGGAAGAGAAAAGTTTTTAGAACATGCATGGGAATGGACTCACACACATGGTGGAATCATATTAGAACAATTAAAAAAATTAGGTTGTTCTTGTGATTGGGATCGTACAAAATTCACCCTTGACGGCGATCTATATAATTCAGTAATTAAATGTTTTGTGGATCTTTATAATAGAGGATATATTTATAAAGGGAACAAGATGATTAATTGGGATCCGGAAGCGAAAACCAATATATCAGATGAAGAAGTAATTTATAAAGAACATAACGGAAAATTATATTTTTTGAGATATAAAGTAGCTCATGAAGACCATTATGTAATCGTAGCTACCACAAGGCCGGAAACTATATTCGGAGACACCGCTCTTTGTATAAATCCTAATGATGAGCGTTATCAATTTTTAAAAGGAAAGAAAGTTATAGTACCGATCTGTAACAGAGAAATACCGGTCATTGAGGATGAATACGTAGATATGGAATTTGGAACGGGAGTTTTAAAAATAACTCCTGCTCATGATGTCAATGATTATAACTTGGGCAAGAAGCACCAATTAGCTACCATTGATATTTTTAATGATAATGCAACACTAAATGATAATGGATTGCATTATAAAGGAAAAGACAGATTCATAGTTCGTAAGGAAATAACTAAAGAGCTTAAAGAAAAAAATCTTCTTGAAAAAGAAGAAAATTATGTAAATAAAGTGGGAACTTCTGAACGAACCGGAGCAGTTATTGAGCCTAAAATATCGGTACAGTGGTTTATGAAAATGAAAGATTTTGCTAAACCGGCTCTTGATGTAATATTAAATGAAGAGCTTAAACTGTATCCGGATAAATTCGTTACTACTTACAAAAATTGGTTGGAAGACATTCATGATTGGAATATCTCACGTCAGCTTTGGTGGGGACATAGAATACCTGCTTATTATTATGGAGAAGGCGAAAATGATTTTGTAATTGCAGAAACAAAAGAAGAAGCTCTAAAGTTAGCTCAAGAAAAAAACTCATCCATCACACCCAAATCCTTACGACAAGAAGAAGACGTATTAGATACCTGGTTTTCTTCCTGGTTATGGCCTATTTCGGTTTTCAACGGAATCAATGAACCGGACAATAAAGAAATTAATTATTATTATCCTACCCAAGATTTAGTTACCGGACCGGATATTATATTTTTCTGGGTTGCCAGAATGGTAATGGCAGGATATGCTTTCAGAAATGAAAAACCTTTTTCTAACGTTTATTTCACCGGAATTGTACGAGATAAATTAAGAAGGAAAATGTCTAAGCAGCTTGGAAATTCTCCGGATCCTTTAAAATTGATTGAAGAATACGGAGCAGATGGTGTACGAGTAGGGGTATTATTAAGTTCGTCTGCCGGAAATGATCTTATGTTTGATGAAGATTTATGTTTACAAGGGAGAAACTTTTCAAATAAAATTTGGAATTCTTTCCGTTTAGTACAATCTTGGAATGTAGATTCATCAAAACCTCAAACCATTGAAAGTAAAGAAGCTATATCTTGGCTAAAAAATAAAATAGCTAAAACAGTTACTTTAATAAATGGAGATTTTGAAAAATATCGAATTTCCGACGCTTTAATGAATATTTATAAACTCATTTGGGACGACTATTGCTCTTGGTATTTAGAAGCTGTTAAACCCCCATTTGGTGAAGATATTGATGAAAAAACTTATATAGAAACAATAGCGATTTTAGAAGACCTGTTAAAATTGCTTCATCCTTTCATGCCATTTATCTCTGAAGAGATTTGGCAAACAATTAAAAAAAGAGAAATACAAGAAAGCCTTATTATCACTTCCACAGTCTCTGAAAACGCATATAATGAATCCATTATATCCAATTTTGAAGTAACCAAAGAAATTATTTCAAGTATTAGAAATTTCCGTTCTGAAAAAGGCCTTTCACCCAAAGAATCGTTAACGCTTATATTTAAATCATCCGATAAATTGGAAAATATTGCTACCATAAAAAAATTAGCTAATATTTCACAAATAAAGAATCAATTGAATGAAAATGAGCCATCTTATACTTTTTTAGTTGGTAAATTGGAATTTGCCATACCTTTTACACAAACAATCGATACGGAAGCAGAAAAAACAAAAATATTGGAAGATATTGCTTATTTAGAAGGATTTTTAAAAAGCGTAAATGCAAAACTGTCTAATGAAAAATTTGTGAATGGAGCTCCTCAAAAAGTAGTCGAAATGGAAAGAAAAAAGCAATCTGATACACTGGAAAAATTAACTATTTTAAAGGAGAGCTTGAAAAAGTTATCAAACTAGCTATTTTTATCAAATTTTAGTTTACAAAAAGAAATAAAACTATTGAAACGTTTCTAAATGATTTATTTGAATTAATAAGTAAGTAGGACTAATCCTATCAATTAAATACTGAGAACGTATGATGAAACTACTTAGCCTTATTTTTTGTTTAGTTTCAATTTTTTTATATAGTCAGGTTGAAAAAAATATATTAGACTTATCCGAATATCCCGAAAAAAATATATTGTCGTCTCAAATCAAGGAAACTTCTGCACTTGAGTTTTATAATGATTTCCTATATACCTGTAACGACAGCGGAGGAGAAGCCGAAATATATAAATTAAGCACCCTGGATGGAAAAATAGTAGAAACGATAAAAATTGAAGGAGTTAAAAATGTTGATTGGGAAGAATTGGCACGTAAAGGAGATACTCTTTTTATTGGTGATTTTGGAAATAATTTAGGAATTCGCAAAGATTTAACTATATATCAAGTAGTTTTGCCTACTAATGCAACAAATTTTAAAGAAAAAACTATAGTCGATCAGTTTCAATTTACGTTCGAAGATCAAAGAGATTATGAAAACAAAGGAAACTTTAAGACAAACTTTGATTGCGAAGGGTTTATTTATTATAAAAATAAGCTTCATTTATTTACTAAACGATGGGGAGATTTTCATACCGCTCATTACGAAATAGATTTAACTTCTGTATCAAAAACTAAAATTGCAAAAAAGATAGAAACTTTTAATACGGAATGTTTAATAACCGGAGCAGACATACACCATGATACATTATATTTGATAGGATATACCAAAGAAGCAGCCTATGTATGGAAATTTTATGATTTTGAAGATCATAATTTTTTTAATGGTAAATCCAAACAAACCTTGATCGGTTTAACCGCTGCTATCGGTCAAACAGAAGGTATTGCCGTAACAGATTCCAAAATATATATAACCGCTGAAGAAATGAATTATTCGCTCTTTCATGTTAACCCCACACTATATATTCTCAACAAAGATGAACTTTAATTTATAAATGATATTTTTTGATCTAAATTTTAATTGGTAGTAGTTTTATTGAACATCATTTTATAATCCATAATTTTATATCTTTTAGATTAAATAGGAGGTTACTAATGCTCAAATTTAGCATCCTTAAAATTATTACTTTATAAAAAAATAAATGTTTCAATCTGCATTTATCCTTGTAATTTTTTTTATTTTATAGTAAAAATAGAATCTGATATTATGCTTAGTGAAAATAAATACCTTTACTTTTGAAGTAAGAGAAGATAAAAAATTAAAAATATATACTTTATTTTTAAAAATTATTTTATCTTTGCTTATAAATCACAAAAATTAATACTATGGCTAAAGAAAAAAAAATAGTAAGGTACAGAGATGCCGAAACTGGACACTACACCACAAAAAAATATGCTGAAGAAAATCCTAAGACTACAGTAAGGGAGACTGATCGGGTTAAGCCCAGAACTAAGCAAAAATAAAATTAATTTAAACTTTATCTTTGTTGTTATCTAAATTAATAAATTATACACATGCACATTTATTAAATAAAAATATTTGTGTTTTCGGTAGTAATAGGGAAAAATCAAATAGCTATTTATTTAATTTATCTGATTATTATTTGAATTTCATTGCATAAATTTTAATGATATAACAATAGATAAAATAAAAATTAGGGATATTCAGATATTATAACCTTTTAATTTTAAAATCCAGTAATAGTACAGTTAAAGCTCACATTTACTAATGTGAGTTATTTTTTGCATATTTTATTTGCTAATTTATAGTATGGAACTAATTATACTTAATAATTAATCTATACAGTATAATGTTGGACTTAAATATGAGCCCTTTAAAAATAAATTTTACGTAATTTAACTATATATTGAATGCTATATATATTTACTTAAAATTCGTAGATAGTAAAATAAATCAAATCAAAAGATTTCAAGATTAAACCGTCATAGAAAATAATTTGGTTTGAGGTGCATTTTTCATCATTCTCAGATCAAAAGCCATACAAATATTACGAATAAACGAACGACCATTTTCTTTTATAACTAAAGAATTTTCCGATAATTCAATAAGACCGTCTGCTTCAAACTCTCGTAATCTTTCGATGATTTCAGGATAATTTTTTTGAATACTTCCATCTTCCCAACGGGTTTCCAACAAACACATTAAATTAAGAATGTGTCTTCTAATAAATAAATCTTCCTCGCTTAAGATATGCCCTCTAAAAACTGGAAGTTCTTGATTATTAACTTTTTGGTAGTATTCTTCTATAGTTTTTACATTTTGAGCAAATGCATACCAATTGTCTGAAATGGAAGATACTCCTAATCCGATCATTACTTGAGTGGAAGAGGAAGTATACCCCATAAAATTTCTATGTATTTTTCTATTTAGCATGGATTGGTACAAAGAATCTGATTTTAAGGAAAAATGATCCATTCCGATTTCAAAATATCCCATATTTTCCAATAACTCTTTACCTTTTTCATACAATTCTCTTTTTTCCTCACCGCTTGGCAAATCTTCATCTTTGAAACCCCTTTGTCCTACACCTTTAATCCACGGAACATGAGCATAAGAATAAAATGCAATTCTGTCGGGTTGCATTACTTCGGTCATCTTGATGGTATGCTTCACTTTATTTAAATTTTGAAAAGGCAGCCCAAAGACTAGATCATGGCTTATACTTTCATATCCTATTTCACGAGCAATATCGGTTACTTTTTTAACGTTTTCAAGGGGTTGAATACGGTGTATCGCTTGTTGTACTTTAGGATCGTAATCTTGAACTCCAAAACTTACTCTTCTAAATCCGAGATTGTATAAGGATTGAAGATGTTCATGGGTGGTATTATTCGGATGTCCTTCAAAACTAAATTCTTTTTCCGAATGAATTTCTGCTTTTGAGAAAATATTTTCTAATAAATACGTTAGATTTTCAGGAGAAAAAAACGAGGGAGTTCCACCTCCTAAATGTAATTCTTTTATAATGGGTTTTTCAGGCAGTAAAGCTAGATACAACTGCCATTCTTTTAAAAGAGTTTCTATATATACTAACTCAACATTATGCTGTTTAGTAATACGCTTATTACACGCACAAAAAGTACATAAACTTTCACAAAAAGGAAGGTGAATATACAAACTAATGCCTTCTCTTTTATTACTTTCTAAAAAAGATTTTTGTAGCGTTTGAATCCATTTTTCACAAGAAAAATTTTTTTCATCCCAATAGGGTACCGTAGGATAACTGGTATATCTGGGACCGGGTACATTATATTTTTGTATAAGAGTATTATTTTGCATATTTCGTTTCGTTACTGCAAATTTATTGATAACAAAATATATGATTTACATAATTCAATTACTTTGAATTATGTATTTATAAATCAAACCAATAAAGTTATTTAAAATTTATTAAGAAGGTAAACCCAGGATAAAAAATTAATTAAAAAAAATGTCAAAAACAATAATAATCAATAAAAGATATGAAATGATTGATTTATATTGAATTAAATTTAAACCATTTTTTACCCAAATACTAACTGATGGCTTTTCTTATTTTTACCAATTTTTCCAACAAGTTTTCCAGTAAATCCAGTTTTAACATATTTGCACCATCGGAAAGAGCAATTTCTGGATTAGGATGAGTTTCAATGAAAATTCCATCAGCACCAACGGCAATACCTGCTTTAGCAATAGTTTCAATCATATCAGGTCTTCCTCCCGTTACACCGGTTGTTTGATTCGGCTGTTGTAACGAATGCGTAACATCTAATATTACAGGAGCATAGTTCCTCATAGTAGGTATTCCTCTGTAATCTACAATTAAATCGTGATATCCAAAAGAAGTTCCTCTATCAATAATTGCATAGTTGGAATTTCCTGAATCTTTTATTTTTTGAGCGGCAAATTGCATGGCTTCTGGAGATAAAAATTGACCTTTTTTTAAGGTAATATACTTTCCGGTTTTTGCAGCCGCAACTAACAAATCGGTTTGTCTAACCAAAAAAGCAGGAATTTGTAATACATCCACATATTTTGCAGCCCATTGAGCATGTTCGTTTTCGTGAATATCGGTAGTGGTGGGTATTGAAAACGTATCACCAACTTTTTTTAATATTTCTAACGATTTTTGTTCTCCAATCGTTGTAAAGCTGTCGACTCTTGATCGATTTGCCTTTTTGAAAGAACCTTTAAAGATATAAGGAATACCTAATTTATCTGTTATTTCAACAATTTTTCCGGCAATATCCATAGCCATTTGCTCACCTTCAATAATACAAGGTCCAGCAATTAAAGTGAAATTGTTAGTAATTGTATTTTTTATTTTAGGAATTGAATATAAGCTGTTTTTCATGAAGAATCTTTTTTACAAATTTACTATATATTTATTACCAATGAAAATTACCTATTAACTGCATACCAAATGTTTGAAATAGAGCTAGGAAATAAATAATATTTAATGTAATTTGATTGCATTTGGTGAGTATAATTAAGAAAAAAGGGTATATAAATAAACATGCTCTTGCAGTTTCACCGGTAGCATATGCACCCGTAACTAACATAGCTAAAAAAGTGAAGATAGCAGAGTAAAATAATTGAACATTAATTTTATTAGAATTTGGAGATAATAGGATATTTAAATACTTTCTATTAGCATTCAATATTACAGCAGCATATCCAAATGATAAAAATAATAAAACCTCTGATATATCCTCTATTCTAGTATTAATATATACTTTAGGTTGGTAAAAACCTCTAAAACCATTTTTGTTTTCTAAATAAGAGGCAATCTGAAAAGTTTTTATGTGATTATAATTTAATAGAAAGTATAATGCAACAAAATATACGAATAATAAAATGCAAGTAATTATTAAAAGTTTTAAAATTAAAGTGCTTTTATTTTTGAAAAGTTGAAAAAAAGAGAATAAGCCGAATGTACCTAATAAGAAGGTTGATCCAAAAGTAAAACTGCTCATAACAGCTAAGCCAACAAAAGTAAGTAATATGGATTTAAATGTAATTTTATTATCTATGGCAGTTTTAATTATTCCCCATAAAGACATAGTAGCAAAAGATAAAATTATACCGTCAACAGAAACTATTGTATAAATATTCACTGAAGGGATGATGGAAAATAATAAAGTTAGAATATTGATACGATATAAATACTCTTTACCTAAAAATAATAAAAGAATTTTTCTTATGAAAATAAATGATAAGGTTGATAATAAGGAAAAACATATTGATAAGAATAAAATATTATTACAAAGAAATAGAATAAAATAATGAAATAAAGTAATAAATGGGGGATGAGTTTTAGTATGGATCAACAAATTGGGTTGATTTTCGTTAAAATGATCAAGCCAATACTTCCAATCATTTATTAAAATTGCATCGGAATAATATTCATATCCTTTAATATAAAAAGATTCAACCATTGCAAGATGAATATTTCCCTGTCCTAAATTTCCGAATAATATTAATAAAGTACAAAAAATGTAACAACTGAATGCATTAAATTTACTAGCATTATAAAAACTATAATATCCAATGCATAAAAAAATTAATAAATATATTGGCCCGGTAATAGTAAAATGAGAAGGGTATAAAACTGAAATTGGGAACAAATATCCTAAACCTGTATAAATACCCGATTGCATAGCCACATAATTTAGTAAAGCCAGAACAATCCAGATAATTATAATTAATAAAAATGTTCTTAAAGGAAAATTTTCTTTAATTTCTTTATATAAATACATTCTAAAAAGTTTATAAAGATTAATTATGGGAAATATAATTTCTCCATTTTTCAATCACCTGTTTCATATCCTCAGGTAATTCAGTTTCAAAAAACATTTCTTTTTTTGTTCTTGGATGAACGAAACCTAAGGTACGAGCATGCAAAGCTTGTCGCGGAAGAACATGAAAGCAATTTTCAACAAATTGTTTATATTTTGTGAAAGTAGTTCCTTTTAGAACAATGTTACCTCCGTATCTTTCATCATTAAAAAGAATATGCCCTAAGTATTTCATATGGGCCCTAATTTGGTGAGTTCTTCCGGTCTCAAGTTGACATTCAACCAATGTTACATAACGGAATCTTTCTAAAACTTTGTAATGGGTTACCGCATGTTTACCATGAGACCCATCAGGGAAAACAGCCATTTGCATACGGTCTTTCAAATCGCGTCCTATATGACCATTTATAGTTCCTTCATCTTCCTCAAAATTACCCCAAACTAATGCATTATACACCCTCTTAGTAGTCTTATTAAAAAATTGCTTAGCTAAATGATTCATCGCAAATTCATTTTTTGCAATTACCAATAATCCCGAAGTATCTTTATCAATCCTGTGAACTAGTCCGGGACGTTTATCTAAGTCTGTTTGAAAATAGGGGAGAGTACCAAAATGGTAAGCCAAAGCATTAACTAGGGTGCCTTCAAAATTTCCAAATCCGGGATGTACCACCATTCCGGCTTTCTTATTAACCACCAATAAATCTTCATCTTCATAGATAATATCTATAGGAATATTTTGGGGAACAATACTCGTATCACGAGGAGGATGTGCTAAAACAATGGAAACGATATCATTAGGCTTAACCTTATAGTTAGATTTTACAGGTATATTATTAACTAAAACATTACCGGCAAGAGCAGCCTTTTGAATTTTATTTCTTGTAGAATTTTCTATTAAATTTACAAGATATTTATCAATACGTACGGAACCTTGACCTTTATCTACAGTGATTTTAAAATGTTCATATAATTCATCCGCATCATTATTCTGATCAGTATCTAATAAATCTTTTTTCTCCATAAAAATTATAAATCTGTTCTAACTATACTATTCCAATATTAATCTTTTAGGTTTTTTCGAAGTATTATCTTCAGGAAGTTGAATGGGGTGAGACGAATTCTCGTGAGTGTTAGAATTATTATTAGTAGTTTCGTTAGAAGAAGGAATGTTTTGATGATTTATATCAGGTTTAATAAAATCATGAGAATAATCAACAGCGTTCAAAGAATCGGAATATTTATGAATGTTAAATGTTTGATCCAATTCTTTAATTTTTTCACGTAAGCTACTCAAAGGCTTGTTACTAAGATATAAATCTATGGGTTGGCCTTGATCATAAACAAGTAAAGGAGCAGGCACTTGATAATAAACATGATTATTTTCTGTTTTGGCAGGATCATCATAGGTTATATTACCAATAGAAAACAGGTTTTCTGTAATCAGTTTTTTAGCTGTTTCTTCGTTTAAACCAATAAAATTAGGTACGGAAACATTTTTAGCAAGACTTTTTGCCAATACAATAGTTAAAGGAGAAAAACGGGGTAACGTTAAACCCGGTTGTACTTCTTTACCTTTATATAATAATTTTAGAACCGTATTTGTTGCCAAACTTGGTTCATAAATCGTATCGGTAACTTTTAATCCGACTAAGTCTAATTGGCTGAAAGCTAAATATTTATATTTTCCGATAACATTAGGTACCGTTACAGGTTTCCATGTTTTGGCATTGGCTCGAATAAATATTCTTCTACCTTTTTTAACATGCGAACCTATTAGAGGATATATATCTAAAATTTGATATGATTTATATTTAGGATCATACTTAGAAGTATCAATCTCATATTCCAAGTCATTATCTTCAAGCTTAACTACTGCTTGATCCAGAGTTAAATTATTTAAATTAGGAACTTCCACTTGAACACCGTGATTTGTGTAAGCATTCAACCATAGAAAGGTTCCTTGTAAAAGTCCAAAAAATATTACTATAGCTAGAATAATGCTGACCCAAAATTGCCAAGATCCTAACAGTTTTAAGAATTTCATACTTACATTTTACAAAGCAAATATATAAATAATAAAAATATTATGGTTTATTAGTTAAAAATATGTTTAATTTTGTACGTTCTAACTCTAAATAACAATAAATAATTAATTACTATTATAATAATTGAAATTTTATGATGACAGTCGGAATTGTAATGGGAGGCTATTCTGAAGAAAGTAACGTTTCTTTAAAAAGCGGTGATTATTTTTATTCTCAAATAAATAAATCAAAATATACTGTCTTTAAAATAACCATTTTAAAAGACGGATGGAATGTCATTATAAATGATCAATCATATCCTATAAATAAAGGAGATTTTAGTTTTCAGTTAAATGAAAAAAAAATCCATTTTGATGTGTTGTTAAATACAATACATGGAAATCCGGGTGAAAACGGATTGATGCAAGCATATTGGGAATTGCTGAATATTCCCTATTCAGGATCCTCTTTTTATAATTCTGCATTAACATTTAACAAAAGAGATACTTTATCTGTGCTTAAAAAATTTAATGTATCGGTAGCCAACTCAGTTTATTTAAATCAAGGAGATCATATAGATGTTGATTCTATTATTGAAGAGGTAGGTTTGCCTTGTTTTGTTAAACCCAATCAGTCGGGATCGAGTTTAGGAGTATCAAAAGTGAAAAAAAAGGATGATTTTTTAACAGCCTTAAATTTTGCATTTAAAGAAGATAAAGCCGTATTGATAGAAAGTTATTTAGAAGGCAGAGAAGTTCAAGTAGGAGTATTTAAAAATCAAGGAGAAGTGGTTGTAGTAAATACAACCGAAATAATTTCAAAAAATGAATTTTTTGATTACGAAGCCAAATATTTGGGAGCATCAGAAGAAATAACTCCCGCTCCTATTTCAGAAGAAGAAGATAAACGAATAAGAGAGGCTGCGGCCCATATATACAGATCTTTAGATATGACCGGGTTTTCAAGATTAGATTTCATAATAGTTAATGGAACACCCTATTTCTTAGAAATTAATACAACTCCCGGATGCTCACCGGCCAGTATATTTCCACAACAAGTTAAACAAGCAGGTCTAGATTTTTCGGAATTATTAGACAACGAAATTTCAATGGCATTACAAAGATTTGAAAATAAATAAACATGGAAAGAGTAGCAGTATTTCCTGGTTCTTTTGATCCAATTACCTTAGGACATTCAAATATAATTGAAAGAGCTGTCCCATTATTTGATAAAATTATTGTTGCCATAGGAAATAATTCCAATAAACAATATATGTTTCCCTTAGAAAAAAGAATGGAATGGATACGTGAGACAGTTAAAATATTTCCTAATGTAGAAGTTGACTCTTTTGATGGGCTTACGATTGATTATTGTGCAAAAAGAAAAGCTCCTTATATTATTAGAGGTCTTAGAAATCCAGCAGATTTTGAGTTTGAAAAAGCAATAGCACATACCAATCGCACATTGGCAAAAAAATCTGTAGAAACCGTATTCTTTTTAACATCATCCGGAAAATCTTTCATAAGTTCAAGCATTGTAAGAGAAATAATGAGATATAACGGAGATTATGAAATATTAGTGCCAAAAGCAGTTAGAATATAAATTTATTATTAAAATAATATATAACAAAGAACGGCTGCTAAGATTTTTTGTGAAATCAATATTCTTAAAATAAATAAAGTTCGATTAATGAAGGAGGAATGTTAATAATATCTAGTAAAACTTAGATAAAAATTATTGCTTAGTTAATTTTTTTGTATTTATTTTACGTGATATTTTTACGAATAGTTAAAAAATTAATTTATATATCAGATGGAAAAACAACAATTAACCCAAACAAATTCAAAGACTAGAGTAGGAGGATTAAATCCTTTTATTACGATCATTATTTTAATAGCTATAGGAGAATGCATTTATCACTTTGTACTAGGTGCACCTTCAAATTTTAAAGGTGATACGACCGATAGCGACCCTAAAACGTTTATGGGTATTATCCATAAAGGGGGTGTGATTGTTCCTTTTTTGATTTCCTTTTTACTTATGGTTATCGTATTTTCAATTGAAAGATTTTTTATCATTGGAAAAGCGGAAGGAACAGACAGCTTAACAAAATTTGTAAATGATATCCGTGTATTATTAGATAAAAACGATATCAATAATGCCATTTCATTATGTGATAAACAAAAAGGTTCTATAGGAAATGTAGTAAAAGAAGGGTTAATTTCATATAGAGCATTAGCTAATGATACAACTTTAGATAAAGAACAAAAATTAGTTTCATTAAACAAAACATTAGAAGAAGCTACCTCATTGGAAATGCCAATGCTTGAGAAAAATATGACTATTTTAGCAACAATAGCATCAATCGGTACATTAGTTGCCTTAATGGGAACCGTAATCGGTATGATCAAAGCATTCTTTGCATTAGGTGAAGGAGGTGGGTCTCCGGATGCAGCTGCTTTATCAGTAGGTATATCTGAAGCCTTAGTAAATACTGCATTAGGTATTGGTACTTCAGCACTTGCTATAATTGCTTATAACTATTTTACATCAAGAATAGATACTTTAACTTTCAAAATTGATGAAATAGGTTTAAGTATTCAACAGTCTTTTTCTGCTCACCATTAATTAAGTTTCTAATTTTCTTTAAAGAGTAAAGAAAATTAAAAAGATAAGATTAAAAATTATTTTAAAAACTTAAAAAATAATATGGCAAGAGTTAAACCAAAAAGACACGGGATACACATAGATATGACGCCAATGAGTGATTTGGCGTGGTTGCTGTTAACGTTCTTTATCTTGACAACACAATTTAAGCCTAAAGAAACGGTAACCATTGATCCGCCTTCATCTATATCTCAAATTAAAGTCAGAGATCATGGAATGATGAAGATATCTATAACTTCAGATGGAAAATACTATTTCTCAATGGATGAGGAAAAATACAAAGTTCAATTGCTCGATGCAATGGGAAAGAAGTATGGCATCAATTTTACGGATAGAGAAAAAAGCGAATTTAAAAAATTAACGGATTTCGGGGTATCAATAACCGGTCTTAAGCAATATTTAAATATTCCGGAAGGACAAAGAGAATCTGTAAAAGTTCAGGGAATACCTGCAGACAGTGCAAAACCTGAAATTACCGATTGGGTTTTTGAAGCTAGAGAAATAGCTAAGAAAAATGGCGATTCATTAGACTTAGGGATCAAAGGTGATGTTAATACGCAATATCCTGTATTTAAAAATCTTTTATCTAGATTACAGGAGAAGAATATGAATAAATTTCAATTAATTACGTCAGCCGAAAGTAAACCGGAATAATGTAATTAAATTAACCCATTAACGAAAAAGAAAAATATGTCAGCAGGCGTAGATACAAGTAATAGTGGAAAAGGGGATGGAAAGGTAAGGGCTAAAAAAATGAACCTTAATGTGGATATGGCACCGATGTGTGATTTAGGTTTCCTTTTAATTACATTTTTCATGTTTACAACCACATTCAGTAAACCCAATATCATGCATTTAAACATGCCACCAAAGGTTGAAATCCCCCCTTCTAATATTCCTGAAATTAAAACAAAGAATTCGTTAACTATAATTTTAGGAAAAGACGATAAAATATATTGGCATCAACAGGAACAACAGGATTTAAATGCTTCCACTCTGATGGAATCCGACTATTCAAAAGAAGGAATACGTAAAGAAATATTACGAGCTCAGAAACAAGCAGATCAAAATAAATTCACTGTGATTATAAAACCTACCGATGATTCAAGTTATAAGAACTTGGTGGATATATTAGATGAAATGGAAATTACTAATTCTGATCGATACGGAATTAAAGAGCTTTCTTCAAAAGAAAAAGCAGTATATAAAGAAAAAGTTAATAACTAACGAAAAATTAAAAGAATGGCAGAAAATAATATGAAGTCCTTAGACGACATAGTTTTTGAACATAAAAATAAAGACTATGGAGCCTATTGGATAAGAAATACAGAAAGAAAATATCTGACAAGAGCATTTATTATAGGAACGGCTATCTTTATTGCATTCGTTTTGTTATTATATTTTTATAACAGATGGCAAGCCAACAGCGGAGAAGTCCAAAAGGCGGTAAATATTGAATTAACGGATATACAAACTCCTGAAGAGGAAAAAGAAGAAATCTTTGAACCTAAAGATGAACCGCCACCGCCACCACCCGTGCAGCAAGATGAAGTAGCTCAAGTAAAAATGGTTATCCCTGAACCTAAAAAGGTTGTGGTTAAAGAAGAAACCGTTCCTAAAGTTCAAGATACCAAAGACAAGGCAATTGGATTAGAAGATAAAGAGGGGAAAAATACAACAGATGCAGCCATATCTCATGGACCTAAAAATGATGTACCTCCGGCACCACCACCGCCAATCCCTCCTGCAGATCCTAACAAAGTATTTACTCAAGTAGATCAAGAAGCAGAATTTAAAGGAGGAGGATTGAAAGAAGTAAGTAAATTTATTGCCCGTTATATGGAATATACAGATCGAGCAATAGATAATGGAACTGAAGGGAAAATAACCGTACGTTTCGTGGTAGAAAAAGACGGTAGCGTAACCGATGTTCAGGTTGCCGGTAAAAAATTGGGTGACGGGTTAGATGAAGTAGCTATTGCAGCTATTAAGAAAACCAGTAAAATGTGGACTCCGGCCAAAGTAAATAATCAACCGGTAAGATCTTATTTTAGAGTACCCGTAGCATTCAGATTGCCACAATAATTTTATAATTATTTACAATAATAGTAAAACTATCTCTTTCTAAAAGAGATAGTTTTTTTTTTATATACAATTATATACGAATGAAATAAATTATTTAGATGCATTCTAAAAGAACGAAAGGTGATATAAGTCATAACACACAGGGTTAGACGTTTTTTAAATTTGTATTCCAAAATTAAACATTAAAGTATTATGACAAGATTTTACTCTTCCTCCATAGGAAGAAAGTTTATGATGGCTTTAACAGGCTTTTTTCTCATGATTTTTTTACTGGTGCATTTAGGAATAAATTTAACTCTATTTGCAGGTAATACAGATAATGAAGGAAAATTATTGCCTAAAGAAGAAGTGATTTTTAATCAGGCGTCACATTTTATGGCAACTAATCCCTTAATCCAGATTATGCAATATGTACTGGCTTTTGGCTTTATCTATCACATCTTCTTAGGTATTATATTAACCTCCAGAAATCAAAAAGCAAGAGGAAAAGAACGTTATGCCGTAAATCAGTTTTCAGCAAACACTCCTTTTAATTCAAGAACTATGATTTATACAGGGTTGTTAATTTTAATATTTTTATTATTACACCTTTATAATTATTTTGTTCCCATTAAATTCGGTACGGTAGGAGATGATTATTTATTAGTGACAGAATTATTTAAAAGTCCGGTATATACCTTAATATACGTCTTGGCTTTTATATTTTTAGGATTGCATTTAAGTCATGGATTTGCATCTTCTTTCCAGTCAGTTGGATTTAATCATAAAATTTATACTCCTGTTATTAAAATACTGGGAAAAGCATATTTTATATTTATCGCAGTTGGATTTGCCGCAATTGCAATTTATTTTTACTTCAAAGGCAATGGTTTAATTTAAATTATTTTAAGAAAATACTATTATGGGTATAAAATTAGAATCAAAAATACCGGAAGGAGATATCCATGAAAAATGGAAAAATCATAAAGATCATATGCGTTTGGTTGCGCCCAATAACCGAGGAAAAATAGATATAATTGTAATAGGTACAGGATTAGCGGGAGGTGCAGCAGCAGCATCGTTAGCAGAGATGGGGTATAATGTAAAAGCTTTCTGTTATCAAGATTCCCCGCGACGTGCGCACTCCATTGCAGCTCAAGGAGGGATCAATGCAGCTAAAAATTATCAAAATGATGGCGACAGCGTTTACAGATTATTTTATGATACAATTAAAGGAGGAGATTATAGAGCGAGAGAAGCAAACGTATACAGACTAGCTGAAGTTTCCAATTCAATCATAGACCAGTGTGTGGCACAAGGAGTACCTTTTGCAAGAGAATACGGAGGACTATTAGATAACCGATCATTCGGGGGTACACAGGTACAAAGAACCTTTTATGCAGCAGGACAAACCGGACAGCAACTATTACTAGGTGCTTATTCCGCAATGAACAGACAAATAGGTAAAGGGCGTTTACAAATGTTTAATAGACATGAAATGCTTGATCTGGTAGTGGTTGATGGAAAAGCTAGAGGAATTATAGCCAGAGATCTGGTTACCGGAGAAATACAAAGACACTCTGCTCATGCGGTTGTTATAGGTTCAGGAGGATACGGAAATGTATTTTTCTTATCAACCAACGCGATGGGATCGAATGGAACAGCAGTTTGGAAAATACATAAAAAAGGGGCAGCCTTTGGTAATCCTTGTTTTACACAAATTCACCCGACTTGTATTCCGGTTCATGGAGATCAACAATCCAAATTAACCCTAATGTCAGAATCTTTAAGAAATGACGGGCGAATTTGGGTACCTAAAAAAATTGAAGATTCACAAGCTATACGTGCAGGAAAATTGAAACCTACTGAAATAGCTGAAGAAGACAGGGATTACTATTTGGAAAGAAGATATCCGGCTTTTGGAAATTTAGTTCCAAGAGATGTGGCTTCACGTGCAGCAAAAGAACGATGTGATGCAGGATACGGAATCGAAAATAATGCTACCGGAGAAGGAGTTTATTTGGATTTTTCTTCATCTTTTGTAAAATACGGTAAAGAAAAAGCAAATGAGCTGGATATTCACAATCCATCACAAGAAGAAATTATTAAATTAGGAAAAAAAGTAGTTGAAGAAAAATATGGAAACTTATTTACCATGTATGAAAAAATTACGGGTGATAATCCATACGAAACTCCAATGAAAATATATCCTGCAGTTCACTATACTATGGGAGGAATTTGGGTTGATTATAACCTAATGAGTACCATTCCGGGATGTTTTGTAACCGGTGAAGCTAATTTCTCTGATCATGGAGCTAACCGCTTAGGAGCGTCAGCCTTAATGCAAGGGTTAGCCGATGGGTATTTTGTTTTGCCGTATACTATTGCTGACTATTTGGCCGATGATATACGTACCGGGCCGATATCAACAGACTTACCGGAATTCGTAGAAGCTGAAAAACAAGTCAAAGATAGAATTCATCATTTTCTAACCAATAAAGGGACTAAAACCGTTGATTATTTTCATAAAAAATTAGGTCGTGTCATGTGGAACAAAGTAGGTATGGCTCGGGATGAAAAAGGATTAAAAGAAGCAATCTCTGAAATAGAAGAAATCAGAAAAGAATTTTGGAGAGATGTTAAAGTACCGGGTTCCGATAATACGATTAATATGGAACTTGAAAAAGCGGGTAGAGTGGCAGATTTCCTAGAATTAGGTCAATTAATGGCCATGGATGCATTGAATAGAAATGAATCATGCGGAGGACATTTCCGAATTGAATACCAAACAGAAGACGGTGAAACGCTGCGTAATGATGAAGAATATTCTTATGTAGCCGTTTGGGAGTATAATGGTGAAGATTTAAATAAAGAAATTCTGCATAAGGAAGATCTAAATTACAAATACATTAAAATAGCAGCAAGAAATTATAAATAACCTGTAAATAAAAATAAAAAAATGGCAGGAAAATTATTAAACCTAACACTAAAAGTTTGGAAACAAGCAGGTAGGGGACAAAAAGGAAAATTTGAAGAATATAAATTAGAAGGAGTATCTACTGAAAGTTCATTTTTAGAAATGTTAGATATGCTAAATGAGCAATTAGTAGAACAAGATAAAGAACCCGTTGCATTCGATCATGATTGTCGTGAAGGAATATGCGGAATGTGTTCACTATATATAAATGGAAGGGCTCATGGTCCGGATCGAGGAATAACCACTTGTCAATTACACATGAGAATGTTTAATGATGGAGACACTATTGTTATTGAACCTTGGAGATCAGCAGCTTTTCCTGTAATTAAGGATCTAATTGTTGATAGAACTGCATTTGACAGAATTCAACATGCCGGAGGATTTGTTTCTGTGAATACTTCAGGAAATACAATTGATGCTAATGCGATACCAATTGAAAAAGAAAAAGCAGATAAAGCATTTGCTGCAGCCGCTTGCATTGGTTGTGGAGCTTGTGTGGCTACTTGTAAAAATGGATCAGCCATGTTGTTTGTTTCTGCTAAAGTTTCTCAATATGCATTATTACCTCAAGGTAAAATAGAAGCTACCCGCAGGGTATTAAATATGGTTAGAAAAATGGATGAAGAAGGATTTGGTAACTGCACCAATACAGGAGCTTGTGAGGTTGAATGTCCTAAAGGAATTTCTCTTGAAAATATAGCCAGAATGAACAGAGAATTTCTACATGCCAGTATTGTAAATGATATTAAGGCAGAATAATTGTCAAATATTTTTAAGTATAATTTACAGTTCGAAGCGTACGTTTCGAACTGTTTTTTTATTTTATAATCTCATCTACTATATTAACATTGTGTATCAGTATTACTAATACGAAAACTATTTATCCCAAAAAAATTAAAGATATTTTACAAGCTTAATTGATCCGTAAACGTTAATAATCTTTCATAATTATTATAATTCAGAATTACCTTTGGTAAAATTTCAAATGAATTCAAAATATTATATTTCCTTATAATAAGTTTTTCTTTTTTTATGATTAATAGGATTATAATCCTTCCATAATAATTGAATACTTTTATTATCTGCTAATTCAGGATTAGTTTCCAAATATTTAACTCCTTTATTGTTAAATAAATCAAAGAATTCTTTCAAAACAATGGCAGTAATTCCTTTCTTTTGATAATCGGGATGGATGCCTATCAAATAAAAATTAGCCCATTCATTATTTTTGGAAGCTCTTAGTAAATGATACCATCCGAATGGAAATAATTTCCCTTTCGCTTTTTGTAAGGCTACGGAATAGGAAGGCATGGTTATGGCAAAACCCACTAAATTATTACTTTCATCTGCAATACAGATTACATAATCCTTGTTTATAAATGGAATGTATTTTTCCTTATAATATTGTATTTGCTTATCCGAAAAAGGAACATAAGTAGGTAAAATCTTGTAGGTATCTTCTAACAATTTAAAAATTTCATCCGCTCGCTCAATTAATTCATCTTTCGTTTTAAACTGTAAAGATTTTAGTTTATATTTTTGCTTTAATAAGTCGGAGAACCGAATAACTTTATCCGGTAATTCTTTAACAACTTCAATGTAAAATTCAACCCATTCATTAGCTTCAGTAAAACCTAATTTTTTAAAATGATCATGATAATAAGGAAAATTATAAATACCAATCATAGTAGCTAATTTATCATATCCTTTACTTAAAAATCCCGCCTTATCAAGATTAGTAAAACCAACCGGTCCTTCAACTCGTTGAATACCCTTTTCCTCAGCCATTTCATAAGCTTTATCTAAAAGTCTTTTGGTAACTTCAAGATCATCTATAACATCAAACCAACCGAATCGTAGTTTCTTTATACCGGAAAATTTTTCCTCATTTTTATTGATAATCAAAGCAATTCTTCCAACGATTTCATTATCCCTGTAGGCAAGAAATTTTTTACATGTTGAAAATTCAAAAACAGGATTTTTAGTTTCGTCGAAAATTGCCATTTCTTCGGAAATTAGCGCCGGTACATAATAAGGATTATTCTTATAGAGTTTAGTTGGAAATGTTACAAAATTTTTTAAATCTGATTTCGTGATAACCTCGTTAATACTAATTTTGTTCATGTACTGTTAGATTTACAAGTCTTTTTGGTTTTACAACTAAAAAGTTATAATTTTAGCAAATATACTTAGTATAAATTAATTTTAAAATTTACAAGAATAATAAGTCTATAAAGAATTTAAACAATTATGGTAAACGATCCCATTTATTTATTAATAACAGCAATTATTTTCATAGTAAGTACGATTGTCCAAGGACAATTAAAATCAAAATTTGAAAAATACTCCAAAACAAGGTTATCTAATGGGTTGAGCGGAAAAGAAATTGCAGAAAAGATGTTACGAGATAATGGAATAACCGATATTAAAGTTACATCAACTCCCGGAATGTTAACAGATCATTACAATCCGGTAAATAAAACCGTTAATTTATCTGAAGGTGTTTATAACCAGCGGTCTACAGCCGCAGCAGCGGTTGCTGCTCATGAATGCGGACATGCCGTACAGCATGCCGTTGGATATTCCATGTTACAATTACGTTCCCAATTAGTTCCCATAGTTAGTATTAGTTCTAAATTTCTACAATGGGTGTTATTAGCAGGGTTAGCTATTATGGTGTTTTCAGGAAATACGATTGTATTAGGAGTTGGAATAGGTTTATTTGCCATAACTACCCTTTTTGCATTTATCACCTTACCAGTAGAATATGATGCCAGTAACAGAGCATTAAAATGGTTAGAAAATAATCATGTCGTTCAACCCGGTGAATATGATGAATGTAAAGATGCTTTGAAATGGGCAGCAAGAACTTATTTAGTATCAGCTGCCGGATCTTTAGCTCAATTAATTTATTTTGTCATGATATTTTTAGGAAATAATCGAAGAAATGACTAACTAATAAGCCAATCATAACGAGTTATGAATTTTATAAATCCTATATATTACGGAGTTGAAGGAATCAAAGAAATCAATAAGTATATTCAAAGCTATCAACCTTCCAAAATAGTTTTTTTGGTGGATGAAAATACGCATGAGGTATGCTACCCAAAAATTATTACTGAAATTGAAAGTTCTGCTGAAATTGAAATTTTGGAAATTGATTCAGGAGAACATAATAAAAATTTATATATATGTATAAATTTATGGGAGGCTTTAACAGAACTCAAAATAGATAGAAAAGCCTTACTGATAAATGTTGGAGGGGGAGTACTAACGGATATGGGAGGATTTGTAGCAAACTGTTACAAGAGAGGAATTCCTTTCATAAATATTCCAACCACACTTTTAGCAATGGTGGATGCCTCCATTGGAGGAAAAACGGGCGTTGATTTAGGCAGTCATAAAAATCAAATAGGTAACTTTGTTTTACCTCAATTAGTCCATGTAGATGTTGGTTTTCTTACTACGCTTCCTACCGAGCAAATTTTAAGCGGTTTTGCAGAAATTATTAAGCACGGACTAATTGCAGATAAAAAATACTGGGAAGAAATAATTCGCTTAGATGATAGAAATCCCGATTATTTAGAACCATTGATAAAGACCAGTATTGAAATAAAAAAGAATGTAGTTTCAAATGATTTTACCGAATCAGGATTAAGGAAAATATTAAATTTTGGTCATACCGTAGGTCATGCAGTAGAAAGTTTCTTTTTAGAAAATAATACCCCTATTTTGCATGGAGAAGGGGTAGCCATGGGAATGATTGTAGAAAGTTATATTTCCATGAAAAAAGGCTTTCTTTCTTATCCCGAATACGAAGAGATTAAGCTATATATTTCTTCCTTGTATACTAAATTAATTCTGAAGAAAGACTATTTTGATGATATTTTTTCATTCATGCAAAACGATAAAAAAAATGTGAATAGGGAAATTAAATTTGTTTTATTGGAAAAAATAGGACAAGCAGTTTATGATATTTCTGTGGAAAAAGAACTTATTAAAGAGGCAATTTATTTATATATAGAGTAAGAAGGTTGAATATGGTTTAATTAACCAATTGAGAAAAATATAATGAAATTAGCTAACTCTAATAGGTATCACTTTTTTCAATCTATATATGTAGATTTCATTTTGCAAAACCAATAAAAATCTATATATTTGCACTTCGAAAAAAATAATTAAAAAATTTTGATCTATGAATCATTACGAAACTGTTTTCATTTTAACTCCCGTTCTGTCTGATTCTCAGGTAGAGGAAGCAGTTAAATCATTTGAGGCTTTACTCAAAGAAAACAATGCAACTATTGTAAACCAGGAAAACTGGGGATTAAAAAAATTAGCATATCCAATTCAACTTAAAAGAAATGGATTTTACAATCTGATTGAGTTTCAAGCTCCCGGAGAAATTGTTAATACATTAGAATTAGCATTCAAGAGAGATGAAAGAGTATTAAGATTCTTAACTGTGAAATTAGACAAGCACGGGGTAGAATGGGCTAGAAAAAGAGAAGAAAAAGTTAAATCATTAAAAAAATAAGACATGGCAATTGATGAATTAGCAAAACAGGCAGCAGGAGGAAATGTCAGTGAAGTAAAATTCTTAAGTCAATTAGATATTGAGACTAAGACAGAAAAAAAATATTGCCGTTTTAAAAAATACGGTATAAAATACGTTGATTATAAAGATCCTGATTTCTTATTGAAATTTGTGAATGAGCAAGGTAAAATCCTTCCAAGAAGACTTACCGGAACATCTTTAAAATTTCAAAGAAAAGTATCTCAAGCAATTAAAAGAGCAAGACATTTAGCATTATTGCCATATGTTGGAGATCAATTAAAACCTTAATTTAAAGAAAAAAAGAGATCATGGAAGTAATTCTTAAACAAGACGTTGAAAATTTAGGACTAGAGTTTGACGTGGTTAGCGTAAAACCGGGTTATGCTCGTAACTTTTTAATACCTAAAGGATTTGCTTTATTAGCAACTCCTAAAAATAAAGCAGCATTAGAAGCTACTTTAAAAGAAAGAGAAGCAGAAGAAGCAGCTCAAGTTAAAGCAGCTAACGATATCGTTGCAAAATTAAAAGAAGTAGTAGTTTCTATTCCTGCAAAAGTAGGTGCCGGAGATAAATTGTTCGGTTCTATTAACAATTCAGACTTAGCAGAAGCATTAGCAAAAGCCGGAGTTAATGTAGATAAAAAATACATTAAAATTCCTGGAAATACTATTAAAAGACTAGGAAAATATACAGCAAAAATTCGTTTACACAGAACCGTTGAATATGACTATTCCTTTGATGTAGTTTCCGATGGAGTTGCTGCAGAAGAATAATATAATTTGTAAAAAGTAAATACAATACAAAAAACTGTCAGTTTAACTGACAGTTTTTTTATTGCTTAAATTCTTGGCTTATTTTATTTCTTATCTTATCTTTGATAAGAAAAATTATTTAAAATATGAAAGTAGCAGATGTTGCAGAACTTTTAAAACAACTGGCGCCTGAGTCCAATGCAGAAAACTTTGATAATGTTGGTTTATTAGTTGGAGACCTTCAAGCTGAAATATCAAGCATTTTAATAACCCTGGATTGTTTAGATGAAGTAGTAGACGAAGCAATTCAAAAAAATTGCAATATGATTGTTACCTTTCATCCCATAATTTTTTCGGGTATGAAATCAATTACCGGTAAAAATTACGTTGAAAAAGCAGTTATTAAAGCCATCAAAAATGATATAGCAATCTATGCCATTCATACGAATTTAGATATAGCTAAAGAAGGTGTTAATTATGAAATATGTAAGCGTTTGCATATTAAAAACAGTAAACCGTTAATTCCTAAAATTAAAAGCATTAAAAAGCTGCAAACATTTGTTCCTTTGACGCATTTTACCCAAGTACAACATGCATTATTTAAAGCCGGGGCAGGAGAAGTAGGGAATTATAAAAATTGCAGTTTTAGAGTTGAAGGAACTGGCACATTTTTACCAACAGAAAATTCTAATCCTTTTATTGGCAAAAAAAACGTAATTGAAGAAGTACAAGAGGTATTGATTAGTGTAATATTTGAGGATTTTAAACAAGCAACCGTTTTAGAAGCATTACGAAGATCTCATCCTTACGAAGAAATTGCTTATGAAATTTTCACTTTAGATAATGTAAATCAAGAATTAGGTATGGGTAGAATAGGAGAATTGGAAACCTCATTATCTCAAGAACAATTCTTATCATTTCTTAAAGAAAATTTGCCTACCTCATGTATTCGCCATACCAATTTAAAAAATAAACAAGTCAAAAAGGTAGCAGTTCTAGGGGGAGCAGGTAGCTTTGCAATAAAAAATGCGTTAAATGCCGGAGCAGATGTTTTTGTGACGGCAGATATAAAATATCATGAATTTTTCCAAGCAGAAGGAAAAATTCTTCTGGCAGATATCGGACATTATGAAAGCGAGCAGTTCACTAAAAATTTATTGCATAATTATTTACGTGAAAAATTAAATAATATCGATATTTTACTCTCTGAAATAAATACAAATCCGATAAACTATTACTTTAAATAGTCAAATTTTATAACTCCTTTTTTATAAAATTGTGACAATTAATTTAGATCAATCATAAAATATGGTATTACAGGATTAATCAACTATACTGTAAATAATAGAAGTTAAAAGATTATTATTTTTCCTTAAGCATATTTTTAATATAAAGTAACTATATTAAATAATAAATTAATAATTTAACTAACCAATGAATGTTCGTTAAGCAAATACCTCATGCTATTGAAACATATTATAAAATTTAGTAACTTTGTAAACTTTAATAAGATATAAACATAAATTCCAAAAAATAATTATAATCAACCCTATGATAAAGAAAAAAGCAGATAATACTACTGTTGAAGAAAAGTTGAGAGCATTATATGATTTACAAATCATAGATTCCCGCCTGGATGAATTGAGAAACTTAAGAGGAGAATTACCTATTGAAGTGGAAGATTTAGAAAACGATATAGCTGGATTGGAGAAACGAATAGGGAAAATGGAAGATGAAGTAGTTCATCTGAATAATGAGATTAAAGTAAAAAATGAATTAAATAAAAATTCAGAAGCTCAAATAAAAAAATATAAAGTACAGCAAGATAATGTACGTAACAATCGTGAATTTGAAGCATTAACAAAAGAAATTGAGTATCAAGAATTGGAAATTCAATTACAAAATAAAAAAATAAAAGAAATTAATGCTAAAATTGAGTTTAAAAAAACTCAGATAGAAGAACAACGTACCAAATTATCTAATTTCCAAGAACATCTTAAATTTAAAAATTCCGAATTGTCCAATTTGATAAAAGAAACTGAAAAAGAAGAAAATTTCTTATTGGAAAAATCGGAAGAATTTGCTTCTAAAATTGATGAAAGATTATTAAATAGCTATCGTCGTATTAGAAAAAGTTCTAAAAATGGTTTAGCTATAACCAGCATTGATCGTGGTGCTGTGGTAGGATCATTCTTTACCGTTCCTCCTCAAAAACAAGTTGAAATTGCTTCCAGAAAAAAAATTATTTTGGATGAACACAGCGGAAAGATTCTTGTAGATGAATATTTAGCAGGAGAAGAACAACAAAAAATGAAAGATTTATTAAAATAAGATACTAATATCTTTTAAATAAAAAGGCCTATTTCAATTGAAATAGGCCTTTTTTTATTTTAGATAAAGTTTTAATTGAAAGAGATTAAAATGTAAAGAAAATAATATTTAAACATAAAATAATAAATATTTAAACATTAATTCTTATTTTATATTTTATTTATAAAATATATTGGTCTACTATTTGACAATAATTAAATATTATAAAAAAAATAAAATAGGTTTTAAAATATTTTTATAGATTTGTTTATCGCAATAATAGGATAGCAAAGATTTATTTAAGGTTCTCTTTCATAAATCAACTATAATCCAAAAATAGTCATGAAAAAGAAAATAAATGAACTTATTGATCGATTAGAACTTCATCCAATCTGTTTGCCTATAAATAAAAAAGAATTAGAGCAGGTAGTAAAAATACTATTTTCCAAAATGTTTCCGGTCTGTGAGAGAAAAAATCGACGTAAAATAGAGCAAGAGCTTACATCCGTTTATAATATCTTATTGGAAAATATTTCCAAAATTATTAATACTAAGGCCGCAGAATCAATAGTAAATACTTTTTTTGATAAAATTCCTTCGATTCAGGAAGCACTATATAAGGATGCAAATGCCTTTTATAAGAATGATCCGGCAGCAGATTCATTGGAAGAAGTCGTATTAGCATATCCCGGTTTTTTTGCGTTGGCAGCATATCGTATTGCTCATGAATTTCATAGATTGGAGGTTCCTATAATACCTCGTATCTTTTCTGAATATGCACATGCTAAAGTAGGTATAGATATCCATCCCGGAGCTCAAATAGGAGAGAGTTTTTTTTTAGATCATGGTACGGGAACAGTCATTGGAGAAACAACCATTATCGGAAACAACGTTAAAATATATCAGGGAGTAACTTTAGGAGCTTTGTATGTAACCAAGAATCTGTCTAAAGTTAAAAGACATCCTACCGTTGAAGATAATGTAGTGATTTATGCAGGAGCTACCATTTTAGGGGGAGATACAGTTATAGGTCATGATTCAATTATTGGAGGTAATGTATGGATAACAAAATCCATACTTCCTTACACATTGGTGTATTATTCTTCAGAAATGAAAATTAAAACCGTGAAGGATTTCAAAGAACCTATTAATTACGTAATTTAAAACTTATAATAACCATAAAATTTAAAAGCAAATCGTCATGAAAATAAATAGTATTTTAGAAGCCATAGGAAATACTCCCCATGTGAGATTACCCAAAATATTTCCCGATCATGAAGTATACATTAAACTAGAAAAACAAAACCCCGGAGGGAGTATCAAGGACAGAATTGCTTTAGCAATGATAGAAGATGCTGAAAAAAGAGGAATTCTTAAACCCGGTGGAACCATTATAGAACCGACTTCGGGAAATACAGGAGTGGGATTAGCATGGGTGGGAACGGTTAAAGGGTATAAGGTTATATTAGTTATGCCGGAATCCATGTCAATTGAACGCAGAAGACTTGCAGCCGCTTATGGAGCTGAATTGGTATTGACTCCCAGAGAAAAAGGAATGAAAGGAGCTATTGAAAAAGCGGAAGAGTTACAAAAAAATACACCAAATTCATTTGTTCCTCAGCAATTTAAAAATCAAGCCAATCCTAAAATACATGCACAAACAACCGCTAAAGAAATTGTTCAGGATTTTCCGGATGGAATAGATGTTCTAATTACCGGAGTGGGAACAGGAGGACATATAACCGGAGTAGGCGAAGTATTAAAACAAAAATTTCCTTCTGTAAAAATCTTTGCAGTAGAACCTACTGAATCTCCTGTTATTGCAGGAGGAAATCCCGGACCTCATGCAATTCAAGGAATTGGTGCAGGATTTATACCGGAAACTTTAGATACAAAAATTCTTGACGGTTCCATACAAATTACAAAAGATGAAGCATTTAATTATGCAAAGCTTTTAGCTAAAAAAGAAGGAATTTTAGGTGGTATATCCACCGGAGCTTCTTTGGCTGCTGTTGCTAAAAAAATACAAGAATTGAATCTTCCTTCAAATGCTAAAATTTTAACATTCAATTACGATACCGGAGAAAGATATTTTTCTGTAGAAGGTTTATTTTAAAACATATCAATCAAAAATATAAAAGCAAAAAAAATTCCGATAAATACTTATCGGAATTTTTATTTAAATTTTTTATTTTTCTAAAAACTCTTTGATCTTTTGAATTTTATTTTGAGCATGGCTCAATTTGCTTTCAAATTCATCTTTAGAAGATAACGTATCTTGCACGGAGAAATAGAATTTAATTTTCGGTTCAGTTCCTGAAGGTCTACAAGCTAATTTTGTTCCTTTATCTGTGTAGAATATTAATACATTTGATTTTGGAATATCAATTGGTGTTTTTTCACCAGAAATCAAATTTAAAGAAGTGGAAGATTGGTAATCATCTAGTTTAACAATTTTTTCACCTACTAATTCTTTAGGAGGATTACTTCTAAATTCTTCCATCATTTTAGCGATTTGTTCTGCTCCATCTTTACCTTTTTTAACGATTGAAACCAATTCTTCATAATAGTATCCTACTTTGGTGTATATTTCAATCAATTTATCAAATAAAGTTTTACCTTCATTTTTAGCTTCCTGAGCTGCTTCACAAGCAACTAAAATTGATGAAATGGAATCTTTATCACGAACATAATCACTTGGCATAAAACCGAAACTTTCCTCACCGCCGCAAATAAATTTTTCTTTACCTTCAGCTTTTCTAATCAAATCGGCAATCCATTTAAAACCGGTTAAACCTACTTTACATTCTACACCATAATATTTAGCTAAAGGAAAAAATATGTCAGAAGTAACAATAGTTGAACCGATAAATTGTTTACCGTCTATTTTACCGTTTTTTTTCCATTTTCCTAAAATATAATCAGTAATAACCGTGTTGGTTTGATTACCGTTTAAAAGTACTAATTTACCGTCTAAACCGCGTACGGCTACTCCTAAACGGTCTGCATCGGGGTCGGTACCGAATACGATATCAGCATTTTGTTCTTCGGCATATTTTAAAGCTAACGATAAAGCTTCCGGTTCTTCCGGATTTGGGGATTTTACAGTAGGAAATTCTCCATCGGGATTTTTTTGTTCCGGTACAATAAATACATTTTCAAAACCTGCTTCGGCCAAAGCATCAGGCAATATTTTTATGGAAGTTCCGTGTAAGGAAGTATAAACAATTTTTAAGTCTTTTTTACCTATTAAATAGGAAGTATTTTCAACCGCGGCATGGATAAATTTTTTATCTTCTTCTTCCCCTAAATAGGTAATTTTGGAATCATCACCGTCAAATTTTATGTCAGCAAAATCAACCGAACGAACTTCTTTTATAATAGCAGAATCATGAGGAGGAACAATTTGAGCTCCATCATTCCAATATACTTTATAACCGTTATATTCCGGTGGATTATGAGAAGCTGTCAATACAATCCCTGCATCGCATTTTAAATTACGTACGGTGAAGGACAGTTCCGGTGTGGGACGAAATTCTTTATATAAGTAAACATATATACCATTGGCAGTAAGAACATCAGCTACCAATTTAGCAAACGTGTCGCTGTTATGTCTCACGTCAAAAGCTATGGCTACTGTAATTTTTTTATCAGGAAATTGCTGATGCAGGTAGTTAGCCAAACCTTGGGTTGCTTGACCATAGGTATATTTATTCAACCGATTTGTACCTATACCCATAATTCCACGCATTCCTCCCGTTCCAAATTCGAGGTTTTTATAAAAAGCATCATCCAATTCTTTTGGATTAGAATTAATTAAGTTTTGTACAGCCTTTTGAGTTTCTTCATCAAAAGGAGGTTGTAACCATGTTTTTGCAATTTCTAATGAATTCATATAATAATAATGTTAATTTTATAATTATTTAAAATTGATAACCGCGAGATCTTTTTGTTGAATGTTCTTAGCGGGATTACCAATTACTGTTATTTTCGTATTGTCGGATATTCTTCCAACCAATTTGCTTTTTACATTTATTTCTGCAGTGGCAACATCGGAAAGCTCAACATTTGCTTCAGATACTTCTAAAAACGGCGCAGTAAAGTCACTTGTATCACTGGCAGTTAAATGTAATGTATTACTAGTTCCTTTTAAATTTATCTTGGAAACATCGCTCACATTTACATTTAATTCATCGGTAATCACTGTGTTGGCTATAAGTTTAGAAACATCATTTAAATTAATGGATAATTTTGAAACTCGTAATTGAGAGTTTATGTCAACATTAACAAGATCATGAATGTCAAATGTTTCGATCTGAGGATTGTAAACATATACATTATAGAGATCAGGATCTTTAACGTTATCAATTTCAGAGATAGTTAATTTTCCGTTGGAATCATCAATTTTTAAGTTATCGATCAAGTTCTTATAAGATTCTATTACAATTCTCGGATTATTGCTGTCATATAAATAGATCAATCTATAGGAGCCATTGGCTAAAATTTCTTTTACAGGACTAATTTTAAGTTCCTTGGTGGTTACTTCTCCTTCTCCTTTAATTGAATGAGAACAAGAAAGTAAAACGATAGATAGTAAACATAAAATGCTATAATGTACTAATTTTTTCATGTTAATTAATATTTAGATATTGTGAAACCGTATAATCATCTTTTTTTCCTCGTTTTAATTGTACGATTAATTCTCCTAAAAATCCGGCAATAAATAACAAAGTACCTAAAATCATCATAGTTAAAGCTATGTAAAACAAAGGATCATTAGTAACCAGTTGAGCAGGAATTTTTTTCCATACTTTTATTAATTTATTGATGCCTATCCAAGCGGAGGATATAAAACCGATAATAAACATTAAAGTACCAATAAAACCAAAAAAATGCATAGGTCTTGTTCCAAAGGTGGACATAAACCAAACGGTAATTAAATCTAAAAATCCGCGTACGAATCGATTGGCACCAAATTTTGATTTTCCATATAGTCGCGCTTGATGAGGTACTTCCTTTTCAGTTATTTTAGTAAATCCCTCATTTTTCGCCAATACAGGTATGTAACGATGCATATCGCCGTGTACGTCGATGGCTTTAGCTACTTCATTTCTATAAGCTTTTAAACCATTATTAAAATCATGCAATTTGACCCCTGAAGTTATTTGAGCGGCTTTATTAAATAATTTAGAAGGAAGATTTTTTGTTAGAACATTGTCGTATCTTTTCTTCTTCCAACCGGAAACCAGGTCAAAACCATCTTCAACAATCATTTTCCTAAGTGCAGGAATTTCTTCGGGAAAATCTTGTAAATCGGCATCCATAGTTATGATTACTTCTCCTTTCACTACTTTAAAAGCAGCATTTAAAGCTTGAGATTTTCCGTAATTTTTAGCAAATTTAATACCTTTTACTTCCGCATATTGTTGGCTGAATTCTGAAATGATTTTCCAGGATAAGTCGGTGCTTCCATCATCTACGAAAATGATTTCATAAGTATAGTTTTCTTTTTCACATACGGCTTGTATGCGATTCAATAATTCTTGCAATGATTCTGCTTCATTGAGCAGGGGAATGACTATAGATAGTTGCATTAGGTTTTCTGGTTCTAAAAAATATTGACAAAAGTACGGATATTATAAAGTAAAAAAAGTATAGCACACTTAAAATAATGCAGGAATTTTTAAACGTGAAAAAAGATTCCTTTTCTGTTATTCTTGTTTGAATATTGTTTACGTATTCCTTATATTTTAACGTAATTTCTTCTGTTGGGTGTTCAATGGATGCATATTCGGAAGTAAGATTTTCCAACATTTTATTTAATCCTTGATTTTGCAAAAGTTGTTGCGCATCTTGATCTATATAATTGAAAAATAAAGTTATAAAAAGGAAGGAAAGAGTACCTCCTATAAACATCGTCGTAAATGAATATTGTAAACACGTTAGAAAAGAAAGTTTTTCATAATTAGTCAGTTTATATAGCAATAGTATCGATGCTAACGTATAAAGAGCAGGAAGAACAAAAAAATTTACCTGAATACTAATTATATAATAATTAAATCCTATAAAATAAAAATATACAGCAAAAAATAAAATAAGAGTAATTGCTGCCAATAATAATCCGTAATGCGTAGGTTTATTTTTCATATCGATATGAAAGCAAATTTAACGTTTTTTGCCATAATCGAAAAAATATCCTTTATTTATGCTTATAAATCGATTAGATTCTAAAGAATAAAAAATATACACCTGCAGAAACTTTTCAATGAAATTTTTTAAAATTTAAACAGGTGTAATAAAAAATAATTAGCCGGATTGAAAAAAAGTGGTTTTTATCGTGTTAACGGATAATATTTATCATGGATGTATTTATCAATCCAAGAGTAAAAATTAATTAATTCTTTAGTATTAATTTTACCCTCATTTCTCCATTCATTAAGAAGCACGCCCGATTGTTCCAATATTTCATTTTCAATCGATATAAGTTTAGGATAAACCGATACTAAAGTAGGAACATAAATATAATCAGATCCTTCTCCTTTTTGTATGGGAAATAATTTCTTTTTTATTGTTGTGGCCCATTCATCCATTGGTGTCGAATTGTTTGAATCAGCAGTTAAAACTTTGGGAAATATTTGATTGGAATTTAACCATAAAGGAATGCTAACAGAGCCCAGCGAAGAACCTAAAATAGTCCAGGCAGTAGTAAGTAAAGGCGTTTCGTTAGGTTTAACTCCTTGAATAACTACCACGGATGCAGTATAATAACGAGGTATAAAATCTCTGAAAGCTGAAAATTGCTCAGGATATTTGGTCAAGTCAACTTTGGTCAAACCATGAACTAAGGATCTGGAAACATTTTGTAAAAAGTATTTCGGAGTAAGAGAATTAGTAAGAGAGGCCGAATATAACAATTCCTGTGCGCGAAGGAATCTACTATATCCTTTACCATCTTCAGGTTTGCCTGAAAAAGAATAATTCGTACGTATCAGATATCCAAACGGTGCCACATCAGGATTATTAGCGTCGTATTTAACAAATCCCTGATTTCCTGTTTCATAATATGCAGCACCACCGTGTGCGTCAATAACTCCGAAATTGGAACTTAAGCGCAAAGGCTTTGGAAGATGGGAAAGTAAGTTTTCAAAGTCTTCAAGAGTGGAACAAGTTTCCAGTGCAAGTCTCATTATTTCTCCATCTTGTCTTTGATCCTCTTTTAATTCAGGATAATTGAGGTTATAGCTGTCAGAATTCATGATGGCAAATCCGGCACTATTATGTCCGTTCAGTATATTTTTATTGTCTTTATCCTCGGGGTTAGTCATTCCTATAAAAGAATATTTTCCACGATTGGAATAAACCATTCGACTATGTAGGGTGGTCGTGTCCCTGTTTTTATATAATAAAGGTCTTCCGTCAGGAGTGGCTTTACCGGATATCACGGCAGTAGTACAGCCGGATCCAATTGCCATTGAAAAAATTAAAATAGTTATAAGAAAATATTCTTTCATAGGTAAGATTTTAATTTATTAATTTTTCAATACTTTGTATAAGATCTTCTTCATCGATCAATCCTACTTTTTCCCATTGCGTTTTTTGGTTTTTATAAGCTATTAATTTTGGAAAACCATCTTTAATATAGGGTTTAGCTAGATTTTTATTTTCATCGCTGTTAATTTTGATAATTTTCACTTTGTTTTTATATTTTTCAGCTAAATTTTTAAACATAGGTTCCATTTTCAAACAAGGTCCGCACCACGGAGCATAAAAATCAATTAAAACTATGCGATCGGAAGAAATCATTTTTTTAAATTCTTCTTTAGATATTTTGTCTTCGGCTTCACCTACCACCGGTAGATTTTCAGTTTTCCAAGCATTGATTCCCCCTTTAAGGTCGTATAGATGAGTAAACCCTAAGTTTTTTAGAGAGTCAACCGTTGAAGCGGAACGTTTTCCTGATCTACAATAGATCATGTATGTTTTAGAAGGGTCCAGCTTACGAATTTTATCACTAAAAGAAGCATTTCTGTAATCTAAGTCGATAGCATTTTTGATATGTCCGGTTTCGAATTCTTCAGGTGTGCGGACATCAATCAATATACTATTTGAATTTTTTAATTTTTGTAAAAAATCTTTGGGCTCTAAAACCGAATTCACTTGTGCGGATATATACCATCCGAAAAGTAAGTTAATGGTTAAAATAATTTTTTTCATGGTTTTATTATAATTATAGATTAAAATTTAATCGAGTAAAAATATAACGACCATTAAAACCAAATTGACTGACATATCGAGAATAAACGAATTGTCCTTGATTACTATTGGCTTTTTTGGCTACTTTTTCGGGGTAGCAATTAAACAAATTATTTGCTCCTACGGTAAGTTTTAAAAAATCAGTTAATTTATAGGCTATAGAAGCATCCGTAATCCATCTTGGATTATAGTATTGTTGATTTGAAAGTATATTAGAAGGTTCCGTTACGCCTCCAAAATAATTATTTCGTAAAAATAAGTTCCATTTTTGGATAGCGTAAGTAAGTGAGATGTTAAATTTTTGATTAGGAATTACATTTTCTAAATACACTTTACTGGAGTTGCTGAAATATATATCTTTTTTATCTTTTAATAAACGGGAAGTATGAATCGAACCCACTTGTTGTGTATAGGAGATCGTTCCGGCTAAATCTATAAACAGTTTTCCATTTCCTAAAAGAGTATTATAGGAGAGGACAGCATCTATACCTTTAGTTTCCGTGTCAACAGCATTGGCAAAAAATCGAGCTTTTTGAGCTCCTGCTTGTTGCAATATTTGATAGATTTCTTTTTCTGAAGAGGAACCGTTGGGATCTCCGCTAAACAAATCGGTATATACAATTTTATCATTAATTCGAGTAAAATATCCGTCAAGGCTGAAATGGAATCTTCCAACTTTAGCCGAAAGTCCCGCACTCAAACTCCTGGATTTTTCCGGTTTGAGCTTGGGTATACCCAGAAGTTGAGCTACTTTACTGTCATTCGTAAAAGTTCCTACCTCATACATATTTCCGTTGACATATGAAGTCCCCGTACTGGAATAGTAACGTTGTTGTAAGGACGGAGCACGAAATCCGGTACTTCCCGAACCTCTGAAATTAAAAGAATTGGAAATTTTGTAACGAAGAGCTATTTTACCGTTAACGGTCGATCCGAAATCATTGTAATATTCATATCTTCCGGCCAAGTCCACCAGGAAAGATTGGTTAAAATTGATTTCAACATCTGTATAAGCGGCCAAAGAGTTTCTTTGAGAGTCCGTTGCATTTTGCGGAGAAAATCCTGCATTTCCTTGTGCTCCGCCCGGTATCGGTGTTTTACCGTCCGGTCCAAACTTCATAGGTATAGTGCCATTAATATCAGGTACGAGGGAAATACTGCCATCGGGATTGACTATTTCTCTGCCCATAGCATAATTGGCATAAGAAGCTTCTTCGCCGGCAATAATTTGGTATCTTTCATATCTGTATTCACCTCCCCATGCAATTCCTACGTCGGAAAGCCAATTAAATTTTTTTGACATATCTACATTGACCACGTTTTGTGTAAATTGTAGTTTTCCCCCACGGAAGGAGGTTGGAGACAGTTCGCCTAAAGAAGCATTTAACGTATTTTTCGCTTTATTAGTAAATGTATTTTGCCCGAAAGTATTGCTGACTTCCATTTTCCAACCTATGAACATTCCTTTTACCCCGAGAGTGGCTGATTTGTCATAAATACTTACTTCTGCTTGAGGTCTAAAACCTAAGGGATATATGGATGGTACATTATTTTCTGAATTTGGATATCTGTAAAATTGAGAAGCTGTGCTGTTTCTATATCCGAAAATTCCAAATGAATACACTTCCGTTTGAGTATTTAAGGGTAAAGAAGCATTATAAGCAACTTGCCCGTTTAATGCTTTAGATTGGCCGATAATTAAACTATAATCGCGACGATTGGTATGTGTAGTTTCCAAAAATTCATCGGTTTTATCTACAGGAACACCCGAAGTATACTCTTTATAAATGCTACCTTGATACATTCCGCCTCTGTTTGTCGGGTTTCTTCGGTCGAATGTTGCCGAAAAGTTGATATATCCTCCTTTTTCACTTAATGGAATACCATAATTTAAACCTATCTGTACAGCTTCTCCATCTTTGGAAGTTTTACCTTGAGCGCTATTTTTACTTATATATTCTCCGCCTGTAATTGTTGCACTAAATTTATTAATGGAAGTTTTTAAGATAATGTTAATCACTCCCGCTACGGCATCACTCCCGTATTGAGCAGCAGCTGCGTCTCTCAATATTTCGATTCGATCAATTGATGAAACGGGAATTGAATTTAAATCAGTACCGACTGTACCCTTACCAAAAGTTCCGTTGACATTTAATAAGGCAGAATTATATCTACGTTTGCCGTTTACTAAAACTAATACCTGATCCGGAGTTAAACCTCGTAAAGATATGGGATCTGTCATATCCGTTCCGCCTCCTAACGATTGAGTGGTAGAGGTAAATGAAGGTGCTACATAATTTAATATTTGATTGACACTGACTTGTGCTCCGTTTTCTGCTATTTTTTTAACATCAATAATATCTACCGGAGTGGGGGATTCCAATAAAGTTCTAGGTTTAGAGCGTGTACCCGTTACCACAACATTCTCAATCGTAAATGTTTTTATGGTAAAATCTACAATTTTTTGTTTTTCATTATTGATAGGTATTATTTCCGAAATTTCATCATGATCGGGCGTGGTAATAATAAATTTATATTTACCATTTGGAAGGGTGATTTCATACTTTCCATGAGCATCGGTTGATGTTTCCATGCCTATTTCTTCCACATTAATTTGTGCTCCTTTTATTTTTTCTTTTTTATCATTTTGTACCGTTCCTTTAACAAGGGTTTGCGCAGATAGAAACGAATAAAAGATACTAATAACCGCTACCAAAGTCTTACTAGTTAATTTTTTTTTCATGAAAAATTAAAATAATTACTACACTAAAAATATTTCCTACTTAACAGGTAGGAATAATGTCAAATGTAAAAAATTTATTTTATATTATTATACCTTTATAATTAAAATTTTATATTATTTTATTATTATTAATATATATAACTGATAATCAGTGTTATATATCTATTTAAAATTAAATTATTTATTTAAATAATTTAATTTTAAATATTTGTAAAAAATATAATTATAGTATGTATTTATGGTAATAATAAATATTTAAATAATTTTATTCTTTTATTTAAACATGATATCCTTCCTGAAAAAATGAGTATAATAAAGGACTTGAAAATTTTATATTCTTTTTTTATATCTGATGATACGAAATTTTTAAAATAAACGAATGTTTACGGTTTCGCATTATTAATAATTTGAGAGAGTAATAAAAGTATCTGATCTATAAAATCTGTGGTAACGATTTTTTATATACTATTTTTTTAATTACTTAAAGGTAATGGTTGTGATACTTAGGAAGAAATATTTAATCCTTACCAGGTTTCAATAACTAAAGGAAGAATTTTTTAGAATCAGATTTTGTGAATACATAAAGAATTAGGAAAAAAAAAGAATACTTTATTTAAATAAAAAATCCGGTTACGAACTAACCGGATTGATTTATAAAAAAAGATTTTTTTATTTAGCTTTCACAAGTTCAACTTTGAAAATAAGCCAAGCATTCGGAGGAATAACTCCACCACCGGCACCTTGAGCCCCATAACCTAAAGAAGGTGGAATTAAAAAGGTAGCTTTATCACCTTCATTTAATAATGAAATACCTTCTTCCCAACCTTTAATTACCATTCCTTTGCCCAAAGGAAATTCAATAGGTTCATTTCTTGCAAAAGAAGAATCAAATACACTTCCATTAGCTAAAGATCCTTCATAATGAACGGAAACAGTATCACCCGATTTTGCTTTTGCTCCTGAGCCTTTTTCATTAATTTTATAAAATAATCCACTAGGCGTTTCAGTCATATCAGCTTTTAATTCATCCAACTTGGCTGCAATCTGTTTTTGTTTTTCTTCCAGATATTTTTTATTTCTTTCGGAAATTAAATCTTTATTGTCTTTAAAAAATTGTGCAGCATCATAATTTTTATACTCGTCCCCTTTGGTAATTATAGAAACTTTTTCCATAATTACAGGATCAATCGGTTTATCTTGAGCTCCCGTTTTAACTCTAGCAATAACGTTAACGGTTTCTAAACCTTTAATAACTTCTCCGAAAATAGTATGTCGTCCATCCAACCACGGGGTAGGGACTTCTGTTATAAAAAACTGGCTTCCGTTGGTATTAGGACCGGAATTAGCCATTGATAAAATTCCTATTCCGGTATGCTTTAAATCATTTTTCTCGTCTTCAAATCTGTATCCCGGACCTCCCATTCCTGTTCCCTGAGGATCTCCGGTTTGAATCATAAAATCTTTAATGACTCTGTGAAATATAATACCGTCATAGAAAGGTTCCCCCGTTTTTTTGGCATCATTAGGAATTTTACCTTCTGCCAATCCTATAAAGTTAGCGACAGTTACCGGAGATTCATGATCAAAAAATTTAACCAACATATCTCCTTTATTGGTTTTAATATTTGCATATAAACCGCTTTGCAGCCCGTCATACGTTTGTTTGTCTATTTCCAATGTTTTGCAATTTATAAAGGTTAGTATTAATAAACAATATAGTACGATTTTATGTATCTTACGTATACTGTTATTTAGAAAATTCAAATTTACTAAATTAATTAGTATCTTATATTTTAAAGTTGATAAGAACGGTAATTCTTCAGCCATATGCACGAATTCAATATATTATTTATTTATATAAACGGCTATATTAACAAATTTTATTTTATATGATATTTTTTTTCAATCAATTAAACACATAAAGTTATAGAAAAACAATATAGATAAGATAAATTTCTATGTAGTCATTGACTGTAAAAAAACAAATTGTTTAGAAAAATAAACATTTTGCTATATGAAAATAGAAATATAATAATATAAAATTGCTTTATTGTTATAAATTATTATTAATATTAATGTAATTGATATTTTAATTAAATAATTTTTAAAAATTAAAAATAATAAAATAGGATAAAACCAGATAAATGGTATGGTGTTTGTTTATTAGTACAATGATTACAAACACACTAAAATAGTTTATATTAAAAAAGGCATTATTTTAATGTTTATTTAGTTTTTATTTCTTTAAAAACCTTGGCCTCTGTAAAAGGAGGCTTTTTTTATTGAATTTACTTTCTGTTTAATTGATCTAAAATTATTTATGATATCTTTTATTTAAATTAATAATAGTATTTTTGTTTTATTATTTTTGCAAGAAGATAAAAATCTTTATAAAATAGAAAATATTAAAGATAACTAATGATTAATACTATCAAAAAATATTTAGAAGAAGTAGAATCTTTTACTTCTCAAAAAACTGAGGATGTTGAACAGTTTAGAATTAAGTATTTAGGTAAAAAAGGAATTTTGAACGATCTGTTTCAAAAATTTAAAGAAGTACCTAATGAAAATAAAAAAGAATTTGGACAATTGATCAATAATTTAAAACAATCGGTTGCTCAAAAAATAAATACGTTAAAAGAGAATGTCGGCGAGTCTGCAAATGTCGGTTTGCAAGAAGATTTAACCCGTCCGGGACTAGCCTTGAATTTAGGAAGCAGACATCCCATTAACATTGTTAAGCATAAGATCATAAACATATTTAAAAAAATAGGTTTTTCAGTAGCTGATGGCCCTGAAATTGAAGATGATTGGCATAACTTCACCGCCTTAAATATGTCTGAGTATCATCCTGCAAGAGATATGCAAGATACTTTTTTTATCGAGAAAAATCCGGATAGGGTATTGAGAACTCACACTTCTTCTGTACAAATACGATATATGGAGCAAAATGAGCCGCCTATTCGTATATTGTCTCCCGGACGAGTTTACAGGAATGAAGATATATCGTCTCGATCTCATTGCATGTTCCACCAAATAGAGGGGTTATATATTGATACGGACGTATCCTTTGCAGATTTAAAACAAACCTTACAATATTTTACTTCAGAATTATTCGGTAAATCCGAAATTCGAATGAGACCTTCATATTTTCCCTTTACAGAACCCAGTGCAGAAGTAGATGTATATTGGGGATTGGAAACTGAAACCGATTATCGCATCACTAAAGGAACGGGTTGGTTGGAAATTCTAGGATGCGGAATGGTTGATCCTAATGTTCTAAAAAATGTTAATATAAATCCTGAAAAATACAGCGGTTTTGCCTTTGGTATGGGTATCGAAAGAATTGTCATGCTGATGTACCAAATTGGCGACATTCGAATGTTTACTGAAAATGATATACGAATGCTACAGCAATTTAAATATGAATTTTAAATTAAGCTAAATTTATAACTATTTGTAGATGTATCATATAAATAATAATTTTTAAATTTATTAATAAAGTATATTTACCTGGAACAAATTTTGAGCATTCAGTATCTAAATATACTTTATAAATTTAAAAATTATTATGGAAAAAAAAGTAGCAGATCAATTAGTTGAAATACTAGTTGATGCCGGTATAAAAAGGATTTATGCTGTAACAGGCGATAGTTTAAATGAGCTTAACAGGGCCATTAAAAAAAACGGAAAAATACAATGGATCCATGTTAGGAATGAAGAAGCCGGAGCCTTTGCTGCCGCAGCCGAAGCTGAATTGGAAGGCATTGCTTGTTGTGCCGGTAGTTCCGGACCCGGGCATGTACATTTAATTAATGGATTGTATGAAGCAAACAGGGCAAATGTACCTGTTATCGCTATTGCCTCCACGTGTGGAACAAGAGAATTTGGTACAGATTATTTTCAAGAAACTAATATAACCAAACTATTTGATGATTGCAGTGTATACAACCAAATTGCAACATTACCGGAACAAGCCCCTAGAATGTTACAAAGAGCAATTCAAAATGCTATATCTAAAAAAGGCGTAGCCGTTTTCGGGTTACCCGGTGATTTAGAATCAAAACCGGCGGAAGATATTTTGAGTTCTTTAAAAGTTTATCAAAACGAACCTATTTTAAGACCATCCGATAAAGAACTACAAGAGTTGGCAGATGTTCTTAATGAACATGATAAAGTTACCATTTATTGCGGTATCGGTGCTTCGAAAGCTCACAAAGACTTGGTAAAACTTGCAGGTAAATTGAAAGCTCCTGTAGGATATTCTTTTAGAGGTAAAATGGGTATACAATATGATAATCCTTATGAAGTGGGCATGACCGGATTATTAGGGTTGCCTTCTGCATTCCAAAGTATGCACGAAGCGGATGTAGTACTACTTTTGGGTACAGATTTTCCGTATGCGAATTTTATGCCTTCCAATAAAAAAATAATTCAGATTGACGAAAGGGCAGACCGTTTAGGCAGAAGAGCTAAAGTAGATATGGGATTGTGCGGAAAAATTGAAGATACTTTATCTGTATTATTGCCTTTGATTGAAGATAAACAAGATGATTCTTTTCTTAAAAAACAGCTGAAAAAATACGATAAAGTTAAAGAAGATTTAGATGTATATGTTAAAGATCCGGGAAAAGAAAATTTAATTCATCCCGAATATGTAGCCTCAGTTATCAATAATCTAGCAGCTAAAGATGCCATATTTACCGTAGATACCGGTATGTGCTGTGTATGGGGGGCGCGATATATTCATGCCACAGGAGAAAGAAAAATGTTAGGTTCTTTCAGTCACGGTACGATGGCCAATGCCATGCCGATGTCCATAGGAGCATCCTTATCTCATCCTGACAGACAAATTATAGCTTTTTGCGGAGATGGTGGTATTTCAATGCTTTTAGGGGATTTAGCCACTATATATCAATATAAATTGCCTGTCAAATTATTTGTGTTTAATAATCGATCGTTAGGAATGGTAAAACTTGAAATGGAAGTGGATGGTATCCCTGACAATGAAACCGATATGGTAAATCCTGATTTTGCCATGATAGCAATGGCTATGGGCTTTAAAGGAATAAATGTCAATAAGCCTGAAGAGGTTGAAGGAGCTGTAAAAGAAGCATTTTCAACAGAAGGTCCGGTTTTAGTTAATGTAATGACCGATCCCAATTCACTTGCTTTACCGCCTAAAATTGAATGGAGCCAAATTAAAGGTATGACAACTTCCATGACTAAAATGATGCTTGGAGGAAATATTAAAGAAGTGGTTGACACAATTCAAAGCAATATTAAACATATAAAATCCTTAATTTAAAGGATAAGCAACCGAATATCTTAATGAAACAGAAAATCTAATTTAGATTTTCTGTTTTTATAATTAACGCTAGGTATACATTTACTTTATTTCTTACATTTGTAAGCATATGTTCAACGAATTCGGTAAATTTATTAAGCTTACTACCTTTGGTGAAAGTCATGGACCGGCACTGGGAGGCGTAATTGATGGTTTTCCAGCTGGATTATCCGTTAATTTTGATGAAATACAAAAAGAATTGGATCGCAGAAAACCCGGACAATCGAAAATTGTAACTCAACGAAAAGAAGACGATAAGGTAGAATTTCTTTCCGGCATTTTTGAAGGAAAAACAACAGGACAAGCGATTGGATTTGTTATTAAAAATACCAATCAAAAATCCAATGATTACGATCATAATACCGGTATTTTCAGACCTTCACATGCAGACTTCACTTATTTTCAAAAATATGGAATCAGAGACCATCGAGGCGGAGGAAGAACCTCAGCAAGGGAAACAGCTAACTGGGTTGTTGCCGGAGCTTTAGCTAAACAATTACTATCCTCAATATCTATTCATGCATTTGTTTCTTCAGTAGGTGAAATTACTTTGAAAAAGAATATACATGAACTGGATTTAAGCCAAACGGAATCTAATATAGTCCGATGTCCTGATTGGGAAACTGCTGAACAAATGATTCAGAAAATAGCTGAAATTAAAAAGGATGGAGATACTATTGGCGGAGTCATAACCTGTATGATTAAAAATGTTCCAATGGGTTTAGGCGAACCGATTTTTGATAAATTATCTGCCAGATTGGCTCAAGGAATGATGAGTATAAATGCAGCTAAAGGTTTTGAAATTGGCAGCGGCTTTGCAGGTACTCGGTTAAAAGGTTCCGAACACAACGATATTTTTACTCAAGGAGGAAAAACACTGACGAATAATTCGGGAGGTATACAAGGGGGAATATCCAATGGTATGGATATTATTTTTAAAGTTGCCTTTAAGCCGGTTGCTACCATTATGAAAGAGCAACAAACGATAAATGAAAACGGAAATGTATGTTCAATTAAAGGGAAGGGAAGACATGATCCTTGTGTAGTTCCCAGGGCAGTTCCTATTGTAGAAGCTATTGCAGCTTTTATTTTGGCTGACTTTTGGTTGATGAATAAAGTTAGAAAAATTTAATTTTTTATCTTTAAAATAAACCTTTAAATACTATTGGCAATAACTATCCTTTACCGGTTGAAATACTATTTGAAGATATCTTTCGTTTAACTAACCAAGAATATACATAACTATATTTTCGATTTATCGGTTAAATAAAGAACATATAAAATTATGTATTTGAAAACATGTAATTTTTATAATTAATAAAGATTACCAAACTATAAAATGGTAACAGCTAATAAATATACGATGGATTCAATAAAATTAGAAAACTATTGGGACAAAGGAGTGTCTTACGCTGAATATAAAGATATTATAGAGATTCAAGCAAAAGAAGGTTTACTTTCTAAAAATGAAGATATTATAAAACTTGCTGAATACACACGTTTAAATTTGAGCCGAATCCATAGGAATGATAAAACGCTCGTATTGGATGAATCAGTGAGTTCGGGCTTGAAGAAAATTAGTCGTAAAATTCATATATTAGTCATATCCGAAGGATGGTGTGGAGATGCAGCGCAAATAGTGCCGGTAGTCAATAAAATTTGCGAATCATCCGAGAGGCTGGACATGAGAATTTTTTTTAGAGATCAAGATGAATTATTGATTAATCAATATCTCACTAATGGAGGAAAGGCAATTCCCATTGTAATTTTTATTGATGCGGAAACTTCCGCAGAAATTGCTCATTGGGGGCCTCGTCCTAAACCTTGTGCTCCTTTCCTAAAAAAATATAAAACAGATCCTGAAAATTATACCCATGATGATTTTGCAAAAGATATTCAAGGATTCTATAACAAGGATAAGGGACGTACCATTTCGGAAGAATTGTTGGAAAAGATTTTACAGTAAAAATATTTAATTTTTTCGAAAATCTATAGTATTCTTTACATTAGTTATTATAAATCTTTATTTTTTTAATTTGGCAAAAGTTCTTGTCTAATGCTATCCTTGTAAATATTAAAAATACTCATTGCTTCAATGTTTTAGAGGGATACTAGTTTTTTCGTATACACATATTTTGATTTATATAGCTAGTTCATAGGCTAAATTATAATTTTATATATTTGTCACAAATTTTTCGAGTATGAAATGTGGAATTGTTGGTCTACCCAATGTAGGGAAATCTACTTTATTTAATTGTTTATCTAATGCAAAAGCACAATCGGCTAATTATCCGTTCTGTACCATCGAACCGAATGTAGGTACAGTTTCTGTGCCTGATTTAAGGTTAAATAAACTTGAAGAATTAGTAGTGCCGGAAAGGGTAGTGCCTGCCGTAGTGGAAATAGTAGATATTGCCGGTTTAGTTAAAGGAGCCAGTAAAGGAGAAGGTTTGGGAAATCAATTTTTAGCTAATATCAGAGAGACCCATGCAATAATCCATGTGTTGCGTTGTTTTCAAAATGATAATATTACCCATGTTGAAGGAACTATAGATCCGGTTAGAGATAAAGAAATTATTGATATTGAGCTGCAACTTAAAGATTTGGAAACCATTGAAAAAAAATTGGATAAATCCAAAAGAGCAGCTAAAGCAGGAAATAAAGAAGAGCAGCAAATTGTGTCTGTGTTGGAAAAGTTGAGAGCTTTTATTGAAGAAGGTAAAAATGCACGAGAATTCGAAACAGATTCGATTTCAGAGCCGATTATTGCAGAATTACAACTCTTGACCTTTAAACCTATCATGTATGTGTGTAATGTAGATGAAAAATCAGCAAAAGAGGGCAATGAATTTGTTGAAAAGGTAAAAGAAAAGGTAAAAAACGAAAAGGCGGAAGTGATCGTATTAGCGGCTCAAATTGAGGCAGACATTTCTGAATTGGAAACCTATGAAGAGCGTAAAATATTTTTAGAAGAATTAAATTTAGAAGAACCGGGAGTAAATCGCTTGATTCGCCAAGCATACAAACTCTTAACTTTACAAACTTATTTTACTGCCGGAGTTAAAGAAGTTAGAGCTTGGACAATTGAAAAAGGATGGACAGCTCCTCAAGCTGCCGGAGTAATACATTCTGATTTTGAAAAAGGATTTATTAGAGCTGAAGTTATTTCCTATCAAGATTTTGTAACTTACGGATCGGAAGCTAAAGTTAAAGAAGCCGGAAAATTATCGGTTGAAGGTAAAGAATATATCGTTAACGATGGAGATATTATTCATTTCCGATTTAATGTTTAAGCTATTTTAATATCAATCATTTAGTTTTAAACTATATTTTTAAAACACGTCTCCTTTATTTAGCATAGATTATAAATAAAGAAACACATATTTGAATACATTATAAAATTATTCAGCTATTTGTTATAAAACTTTTTAGTATTTAAAAGAATTTTAAATTTACGTATAGTATTTGTACAATTAAATAAGAATTATTAATTTTGCACCCAATTGATTAACCTCTGACGAAAGACGTGAATGTTATTCAATTTTATAACTGTTATATTTTTTAAATGGAACCATTAATTAAGTACGTACAGGATAAGTACATCGCAAAAAAAGAATTTCCAAAATTTGGAGCCGGGGATACCCTAACTGTTTATTACGAAATTAAAGAAGGTAATAAAACAAGAACCCAGTATTTTAAAGGGGTAGTTATTCAGGTTAAAGGAACCGGAGCAACCAAAACATTCACTATCAGAAAAATGAGCGGTGATGTAGGGGTTGAAAGAGTTTTTCCTATTAATATGCCTGCGCTTCAAAATATTGAAGTTAACAGAAGAGGAAAAGTACGTAGAGCAAGAATTTACTATTTTAGAGATCTACGCGGTAAAAAAGCAAGAATTAAAGATGCTAGAGTTAAATAATATTACTTTTAGCATTTATTTTAAAATAAAAGAGGAAAATTTTAATTTTCCTCTTTTTTTTGGTTTTTACTTTCCTTTTTAAAATTAATTTTCGAATACTTCAAACGTATGATCTTCGTATATAATTAAGATTTTTTCTATTTTTTTCTTATTATTTTTCGTTTTCTGCAGGATTGAATTTTTAATTATTTGATCTTCTGTCTGAGAATTTTCTTTTACGCGATTCTCAGGTGCCTGAATAGTATTATCATTATTAGAGTGTGAAGAATCTTTTTGTTTTTGATCCATTTCATCTAAAGAAAAGAGTGTAGGGGATGGTTGTTCCTGAAGCGTTTTATTTTCTAAATCTAAACTTTCCTTTTTATTATTTTCCAATTGAGATTTCAAAGGTTTTCCTTTTCCTAAAATAAGCCATTCAGAATTTATTTCAGGAAAAACAGATAGAGTTCTTTCTAAAAAATCTAATGAAGGTTTATTTCGAGCAGAAGTGATATGCGAAATGCTCGATCGTTGGACATTTATCTTATCTGCAAATTCTCCTGATGTTAAACCTAATATTTCTATGAGTGTAGCTATTCTTTTATCAATTTCCATGATTTACAAATGTTAACTATTTACATATGTGAAATAGAGTAATAAATACAAAGTTACTAAAAATACCATTGATTCTGTCAAAAAATAACTTAAAGTTAACTTTAATAAAAACATTAAATAAATATATATAAAATACTGGTAAATAAATTATTAAATATTTTTTAATAAGAAATTAAATAAAATAATTCATAATTATATGACACAATATCAGAACTAACAATTTATGAAAGAAGATAGTTTTACAAATGTAAATTACAAATGTAAATAAAGAAAACTGTGTATAATTGAATATCTTTGTAAAAAATATAATTATGTCTGCAGAGTTTAAAATCTTTGATTTAAATGAAAATTTAAGTATCGAAGAAAATTTTAAAAATAGATATGTAAACCCTTCGGAGCTTTCCGATTTTTTAATGAATAATTATAAAAGTTTACTTACAGAAATTGGAAGATCGGAACTTAATAAACCTATATATAAATTGACTTTAGGAAAAGGACCTAAAAATATATTACTATGGACCCAAATGCACGGGAACGAAACAACGGGTACCTTAAGTTGTCTAGATTTGCTTAAATTTTTTGAAAGTGAAAATAATTGCTCACATGAAATTCTCAGCAAGTTTACCCTCGATATTATTTTCATGTTAAATCCGGATGGAGCTGAAATTTGGACACGAAGAAATCGTTTAGGAATTGATATTAATCGGGATTTTTTAGCCGCTTCATCAATAGAAATGCAAGTATTAAAAAAAACTGCAAGTGAAAAAAAATATGATTTAGCGTTTAATCTACACGATCAAAGAACTATATTCGGTGTAGAAGGAAAAAAAGAACCGGCCACCCTGGCTTTTTTATCGCCATCGGAATCGGTTGATAGAAAGGTGACTGAAACACGAAAAAAATCGATGGGATTAATAGCTGATATTTATCAAGAAATTTCAAAACTTCTACCTAATAAGATATCGAGGTTTACCGATGAATTTTATCCAAGATCCGTCGGTGATAATTTTCAAAAATTAGGAATTCCTACTATACTGTTTGAAGGCGGGCATTTTCCCAAAGATTATTATCGTCAAAAAACCAGACGATATTTTACATTATCGTTGATTACTGCTCTATATTATGCCTCTGTTAAGGATGAATGGCAAAAGGGGTATGAATTATATAATGAAATACCTAATAATTCTTTATCATTTTTTGATATTATATTTAGAAATGTACGCATACGTGAAGATAAAAAAGAAACAGTTGATATTGGTATACAATATGTAGAAAAGATTACTAAGGGAGAAAATGAACTTTCATTTATTGCCAAGATAGAAGACATTGGAGACCTTTCATTCATGTATGGACATGAAGAAATTGATGCAGAAGGAAGATGTATCGTTTTCGCGGACTCTGCCATACAGTTTCCTAAAATAGGCATCTTGGCTGATTTTAAGTTAGATGAGTGGATTATTGTAAATGGAAAAAAATTGGATACATTTGTTTAGAAGTTACTTATCAATATATTCAAACATAATAATTTATATTAATATTAGCGGAAAAAATTGTTTAATACTTGAAATAATTCATTTACCGGCCCTTTAGATAGTAAATCATAATAGCATTATATAGAGTTTATATAGACTTACACATAGTCTCAAAGATAAATTTAGTAACTTTGCCCGGTTAATTATATATGATAAAGATGACAGAAAATACAGATATATTAGAAACTATTATTATAGGTTCCGGCCCTGCAGGATTTACGGCTGCAATTTATGCTGCCAGAGCAGAAATGAATCCTCTTATGATCACCGGTTTAGAATTAGGAGGACAGCTAACGACTACCACCGAAGTTGAAAATTTTCCCGGATATCCCGACGGGATCACCGGTCCTGAAATGATGATTCATTTACAAAAACAAGCCGAAAAATTCGGCACACAAGTTATCATCGATACCGTATCAGAGGTTGAATTAGGAAAAAATGTTGGAGACATACATGTAGTAAAAACTATATCGGGAAAAGAATTTAAAACGAAGACTATTATCATTGCAACAGGTGCAAGTGCAAAATATTTAGGTAAAGATTTTGAAAAAACCTATAGAGGAGGCGGAGTTTCTGCTTGTGCCACTTGTGACGGATTTTTCTACAGAGGTAAAAATGTGGTAGTTGTAGGAGGCGGAGATACGGCAGCAGAGGAAGCCACGTATTTAGCAAAAATATGTAAGACTGTTTATATGGTTGTACGTAAAGATTATTTAAAAGCTTCTAAAATTATGCAAGAACGAGTAGACCTTACCACTAATATTGTACTTATGTATAATACCGAATTGCATGATTTGAAAGGCGATAATAACTTGGTTTCTCAAGCAGTGGTTATAGATAATTTAAACAAAGAAGAAAAAGTATTGGATGTAGACGGAATATTTATTGCTATCGGACATAAACCCAATACCGAGATATTTAAAGGTAAATTGGAAATGGACGAAACCGGATATTTACATGTTAAGCCATTTAGTACAGAAACAAATATTCCGGGAGTTTTTGCGGCGGGAGATGTTGCAGATAAAAAATACAGACAAGCAATTACTGCCGCAGGAGCAGGTTGTATGGCTGCTTTGGATGCAGAAAAATATGTATCGTCCCTAGATCATCATTAAATTTAAGCCGGTCTTGATGATTGTATGAATTATCCCAGCAAAATATTAGAAAAAGCAGTTGAAGAAATTTCACAACTTCCGGGTATTGGTAGGAGGACGGCCCTACGTTTAGCCTTGCATTTATTGGATATACCTGAAATTCAGGCAGATAATTTATCAAAATCAATTAGTCAGTTAGTACATGAAATAAAACACTGTAAATTGTGCAACAATCTATCTGATACTGAGATCTGTACCATCTGTGCAAATCCGTATCGAAATGAAAAAATTATCTGTGTGGTTGAAGATGTAAGAGATGTAATGGCAATAGAAAGTACCCAACAGTTCAATGGAAAATATCATGTATTGGGGGGAAGAATTTCCCCTATGGAAGGAGTTAGCGCAACCGATTTGTGTATCAATCCGCTAATTGAGAGAATTAAAGAACAGGGAACAGAGGAAATTATATTTGCATTAAGTGCTACTATAGAAGGAGACACAACCATGTTTTATTTGTATAAAGTATTGAATGATTCTCATATAAAATTCACGGCAATAGCAAGGGGAATAGGAGTTGGTGATGAACTTGAATATACGGATGAGTTAACTTTAATACGTTCCATACAAAACAGAGTACCTTATAAACAAGGAATTAAGTAGTTCTTATAGTAATTAAAAAATAATTAATGAATTTGAAACAACTTTCAATTATTATTGTTAATTATAATGTAAAAGATCTTTTAAAAAATTGCATTCAAAGTTGTTTACATGCAATAAAAACAATTGATGCAGAAATTATTATTGTAGACAATAATTCCAATGACGGAAGCAAAGAATTTATAACGCGAGTATTTCATCAAGTTAAATGGATTCAAAACTCGGCAAATTTAGGTTTCTCTAAAGCAAATAATATAGGTGTGACGTATTCAAAGGGAAACTATTTACTAATTCTCAATCCCGATACTATTGTTAAGCCAGATGTTTTTGAAAAAATTATACCTTTTGCCGAACATGCAAAAAAATTTGGAGCCTTAGGGGTTCGAATTACCGATGAACACAATCAGTATCAACCGGAATCAAAAAGAAATTATCCGAATCCTAAAAATACATTTGATAAGTTATTCAGCCAATTATTTTTTAGTAAATCAACAAAATCTAAAGGCTATTATAATACGGAATTGGGTGAATATGATATAGGAAAAGTGGAAATTTTAACAGGATGTTTTTTCTTTACCACAAAAAAAATATATACTGAAGTAGGAGGTTTCGATGAATCTTATTTTATGTATGGTGAAGATATCGATCTAAGTTATACTATTTTAAAAGCCGGTTATCAAAATTATTATTACGGGAAATCTTCTATAATACATTATAAAGGAGCGGCAACTAGAATAGATAAATCGTATTACAAAAATTTCTATAATGCTATGGAAATTTTTGTAAGAAAATATTTTAAAAAGCCTTTTGTAATGTATATTTTTTTATTGTTCGGTTTAAAAATAAGATATTTTTTAGCTTTACTAATATTTAGCATGCGAAGAAAAAAATAATATAATATTTATAAAATAATGCTCATAAAACTATTCAAATTTATGAGCATTGTTTTTTATGGAAAATTACTTATTTTAATCTTTAAAAACTTTTAAGTTTGAAGAAAGAATAAAAATACAAATTCCAAAAATACCTATTAAAGCAAAGGAAAATCTAAGATTAAGAGCTTCGGATATGTAACCTATAACCGGAGGACCTAATAAAAAACCTATAAATCCTATGCTGGAAACTATAGTCAATGCCATGCCTGTTGGAATTTTAGTTTTCTGTCCTGATAAGCTGTAAATAGTGGGTATTATGCTGGATACTCCTAAACCGATAATCATAAAAGACAAAGTGGTGATAATCAAATTAGGAAAGGCAACAGAAATAAATAAGCCCAATGATATCATTATACCACTTAGTTGAACTACACGTTTTCTTCCCCATTTTTGTATGGCATGATCAGCAATAAAACGACCGCTTGCCATCATAATCATAAACGAGGTAAAACCTAAAGGAGCCCAATTTTTAGAAGCTTTAACGATTTCTTCAAAATATATCCCACTCCAATCAAACATGGCACCTTCGGAAGCCATACCACAAAAAGCAGTAATTCCCAGAAGAAATAAAAATTTTTCAGGTTTTTGCTTCTCTTTTGTACTTTTTGTTTCTGAATTTTTATCAGAAATATTTTTTGCGTCTATTTGTAGATATTTGAAATTAAACAAAATAAGTACCCCTACTGTAAAAAGAATAAACAGATAATGTTGAAAAGGCGATAATCCTAAGTTTACCATTACTAAACCTATTAAAGAACCGGTAAATCCGGCTATGCTCCAGCCTCCATGAAAAGAAGACATGATGGATTTTTTGTATAGATTTTCAACAAGTATTCCTTGAGTATTAACGGAAATATTACAAAAATTACCAAAAAAGCCAAACAAAATTAAAGTAAGAATTAACATTAATTCGGTTTGTGAACATCCTATTAATAATAAACTTAAGGCATAGCAAGGCAGAGAAGCTATCAATATTTTTTTACTTCCCATTTTAGATATTAAAAACCCCGATAGGGTCATCCCTAAAATTTGACCAACCGGCAGCATTAATAAAATAGTTCCCCAAGAAGCATCCCCTAATTTCAAAAAGTTTTTAATGTCAGGAATTCTGCTGGCCCAGCTGGAAAAACAGATTCCTTGTGAAAAGTAAAAAGCAAATACCCCCAAACGGATTCTTTTGGGTGATAGATTGTTAGGCTTCGAATCAATAGTGTTAGTCATCTATGAAATTTTGTTTTTTTTTGAAAATTAGCTGCAAATTTAATTCGCAAGTTTGTAAAATCATAAAATATTATGTAAAGCTCTTAAATGAGGAGATTTTGTTTTAAATTAAACTAATTAACAAAAATTTAACATTTATATTGTTTCATGGTTATATAATTTTGTGCTAAATTATAATAGATAAAACAATGAAAAAAGTATTTTTATTTTTAAGTATACTTGCTGCAAGTATGAGCTATTCTCAAAATCATCATTGGGGATATGAAGGAGAATCTTCTCCGGAACATTGGGGAGAATTGGAAGAAGGAAAACAATGCGGTACAGGTAAATTTCAATCGCCAATTAACATTTCAAAATCTAACTATAAAAAAGATTTATCGCCTATACAATTTAATTACGGATCGGGAGAAATCGAGGATATCGAAGACAATGGGCATTCTCTTCAATTTGATTTTAAATCGGGAAGCACCATTACGTACAACAAAAAAGTTTATACCTTAGTTCAATTCCATGCTCATGAAGAATCTGAACATACCATTGATAGAGTTAGATACCCGTTAGAATTACATTTTGTTCATAAAGCAGAAGATGGTTCAGTATTGGTAATTGGTGTTATGGTAAAAGAGGGCAATTTAAATTCTTATTTTGAAAAACTCGAAATTTTTAAAACATTAAAAGGGTTAGGAAAAATTAATACGGTTATAAAATTCAATCCTGAAAATTTATATCCAAAAGATAAATCCTATTACACTTATTTAGGATCTTTGACTACCCCTCCTTGTGCAGAAAATGTTACTTGGATCGTATTTAAAAATCCGATCACAATGAGCGAAGAAGAAATTGATGAAATAAAATATCATTTACCAAAATCAAATAACAGACCTCTTCAACCTTTAAACGGTAGAAAAATATTTAATAATTAAAAAAATATAGTCATATCTTAAATTCCCTGATTATACTTTTAATAATCAGGGAATTTTAATAAAATCATAAAAATTATTTAATACTAATTATATTAATTTCAGTAAATAAATTAAATACGTAATTTTGCACTATGCTAAACGAAATCAGGAAATCCGTAGCTTTTCATACCATAGGATGTAAATTAAATTTTGCTGAAACTTCTACAATTGCCCGACAATTAATAGAGGAAGGATTTGTAAAGGTATCTTTTGAAGAAATAGCAGATGTTTATATTATCAACACTTGTTCGGTAACCGATAATGCCGATAAAGAGTGTAAAACTATCGTTAAAAGAGCATTACATCTAAATCCTGATGCTCTGATTTGTATTATTGGTTGTTATGCTCAATTAAAACCGCATGAAATCAGTAAGATTGACGGGGTAGATTTAGTTTTGGGTGCAAAAGAAAAGTTTAATATCCACAAGTATATTATGGATCTTAAAAAAGATTCTGAAGTAAAAGTTCATTCTTGTGAAGTTGATCAAGCTGATTTTTTTGTAGGTTCCTATTCAATTGGAGATAGAACACGTGCTTTTTTAAAAGTACAGGATGGTTGTGATTATAAATGTACGTATTGTACTATTCCTTTAGCAAGAGGAATTTCACGTTCTGCAGAGCTTGAAACCATTATTAAACAAGCCGAAGAAATTTCTGAGAAAGGAATTAAAGAAATTGTACTTACAGGCGTGAATATTGGCGATTATGGAAAAGGTGAGTTTGGAAATAAAAAACATCAACATACTTTTTTAGAATTAATACAGAATTTAGATAGGGTAGAAGCCATAGAACGCATACGAATATCTTCAATTGAACCAAATTTGCTTAAGGATGAGATTATTGATTATGTTGCTGATTCGAAAATTTTCGTTCCTCATTTCCATATTCCTTTGCAATCCGGCTGCGATGATTTATTGAAGAAAATGAAGAGAAGATATCTGACTCATTTATACGACGAGAGAATCCATAAGATACATTCTGTAATCAAAGATGCTTGCATAGGAGTTGATGTAATTGTAGGCTTTCCAGGAGAAACGGAAGAAAAGTTCTTAGAAACGTATAATTTTTTACAAAATCTGCCGATTAGTTATTTACATGTTTTCACTTATTCGGAGAGGGATAATACAGAAGCTGTTCATATGGAAGACAGGGTACCTTATTCTGAGCGCAAAAAAAGGAATAAAATGTTAAAAATTCTGTCTGAAAAAAAACGCCATGCATTTTATGAATCTCAATTAGGCAAAGTTAAAACGGTTCTTTGGGAGCATGAGAACAAAAATGGGATGATGTACGGATATACTGAAAATTACGTACGCGTTAGCCAACCTTATAATCCTAAACTTATTAACCAATTAGAAGAAGTTTACCTGGAAAAGCTTGATTCTTTTGGAAATGTGCTTGTAAGATCTACCATTGCAGCTTACTAATCTAAGTATTAAAATTAGTACACATCAACCAATGGTTTACGTTTATTTAATTTTACAATCAAATGTTAAGAAATGGACGTCATTTCTATATCTTCGGATGAATCTTTATATCCTAAGAAATATAAAATTCCATCTAATCCGATGGTAGATAAGGAATGATTCGCATTTTGTTTGACCGTTGGCTTCGCATGAAATGCAATTCCAAGTCCGGCTATGGATAACATAGGTAAATCATTTGCTCCATCGCCAACCGCAACAGTTTGTTGTATATCTATATTTTCAAAAGTTGAAATTAATTTTAAATATTCGGCTTTCTTTTTGCCATCCACAATATCTCCAATGTAATTACCTGTTAACTTTCCATCAATAATTTCCAATTTATTGGCAAATACATAATCAAATCCGAATTTTTCTTTGAGATAGTCTCCGAAATAGGTAAATCCTCCGGATATAATTGCTGTTTTAAATCCACTTTTCTTTAGAACTCCCATTAATCGTTCGAGACCTTCAGTAATAGGTAAATTTTCTGCTATCTCTTTTAAAACGTTTTCATTCAAGCCTTTTAATAACTTTATTCTTTTTTTAAAGCTTTCGGAAAAATCTATTTCTCCGTTCATGGCAGACTCAGTGATGGCTCTAACTTCATTTCCAACTCCGGCTTTTTCTGCAAGTTCATCGATAACTTCAGTTTGAATTAAGGTTGAATCCATATCAAAGCAAATCAGGCGTCTCATTCTTCGGTACCTGTTTTCTTCCTGTAAGGCAATATCAATATTTAAATCAGATGATAAGGATAAGAATTTATTTTGTATTTCTTTTAGGTTAGATAGATTACCTCTTACAGCAAATTCAAAGCAAGTTCGATCAATATTTCGATCTAAAGGTATGCGTTGAGTTAAACGTATAATCCGTTCGATATTAAGTTTAAAATCTAATAAAACTTTAGAAACTTCAGAAATTTGGTTAGCACTAATTTCTTTACCTAAAATATTTATTATGTATCTGTTTTTACCTTGAACTTTAACCCAATTGCTGTATTCTTCTTTGGTTAAAGCTGAAAATCTAACATTAATTTCTAATGAATTGGCTTTAAATAAAATTTCTTTTAAAATATTTCCGGAACTACCGTTTTCAGACATGAAAATAATAGCTAAGGATAAAGAATGATGTATATTGGCTTGCCCAATGTCAAGTATTTTAGCATGATATTTTCCTAAGATATGAGTGATTGCTGTTGTTATCCCCGGTTTATCAACTCCTGATATGCTGACTAAAATTATTTCTGATGAATTTTTCATGTGAAAATTAATTATTTTAAATCATTTAATTATTAATTTAACATTTTCCACAGTTTAATCATTTGTTTTGCTTCTTTCACATCATGAACACGCAAAATATGAGCACCTTTTTGTAAAGCGTACAAATTTAATGCGGAAGTACCTATCAATGCATCTTCAGCAGAAGTTTCCAAACATTTATAAATCATACTCTTTCTGGAAATTCCTATATATAAAGGAAGATTAAATATTTTGAATTTATCTATATTTTTCAGCAAATCGTAATTTTGTTGTAAAGTCTTACTGAATCCAAATCCAGGATCTAATAAAATATCATTGACACCAAATTCTCGTAACTCACTAATTTTTTTAGAAAAGTAATAATTAATATCGGTGATTAGATTTTCATAATCTGTATAATTTCCCATAGTTTGAGGAGTTCCTCTCATATGCATTAAAACATAAGGAACGTTGAGCTTTCCCATAGTTTCAAACATTTTATCATCTAAAGTACCTCCCGAAATATCATTAATCATTCCCACTCCTTCATTGACACTTTCAATGGCAACTTTAGACCAAAAGGTATCGATCGATAATTTTACCCGAGGAAATTCTTTTTTAATAGCTTTAATTACAGGAATTACTATGCTTAGTTCTTTTTCATCAGATAAAAATTCGGAATCCGGACGAGTGGATTGTCCACCAATATCTATGAAATCTGCGCCTTCATCTATTATTTTTTCTGTTTGTTTTAAAGCTTTATCAATAGTGGAATACCTGCCACCATCAAAGAAAGAATCCGAAGTAACGTTTAGTATTCCGGCTACTTTAGGTTCATTACAATCGACCAAATCACCATTAATATTAATTGTCATATATCGTATTTGAAGCTGTAAATTTAAAAAAATAAATAAAGTTTAAAATAAATATTGACATACGGTTTAATATCATCCGTTTTTATATTAATGAGGTTTAGTTATAAATTATATCTATAATTAAGTATAAATATTTTAAAATATAAATGGTTATGAAATTACTTTCCAGTATTTTATTATTATTATATTATTTATATTTTTGTACTTGAAAAAATAATTACTATTATATTAATTTTTAAAATAATTAATTTAATTAAAAAAGGATAGTTCTTTATATAATTATTAAAATAGTATAATAAACTATATTGTAACAATTTAATGAAATGATAGACCAATAGATTTCAAAATTTAATCGTAAAATTAAGAGATAAAATGTATTCAGATCTTATCTGTCATGCAATTAACAATATAGTCAACTAGTAAACAACTATAAATAAAAAGATATAGTAAGTAAAATTAATTTATTTTTGCGCTCTTAAAACTAGGATTAAATGAAAAAATCTGTGAATAAAAATAATATCATATGGATTGATAATCTTAGGGCTGTTTCGGCAATAGGAATTATTTTATTGCATGTGGCTGCCAGAATGTGCCATCAGTATGGAAGTATTCCTAATAAAAGTTGGTGGATATCAAACTTTTATATTAATATAGCCCGGTTTGGTGTACCGGTTTTTGTTATGATGACCGGTTTATTATCTTTGGGAAAGCAATACACATTTAAACATTTTACCAAAAAATTATCGAGAATATTAATACCTTTTTTATTTTGGAGTTTAATATATATTTTCTTTAAAATACTAGGTATTCATTATAAAGATCATGTGGATCTGGGATTTAGATTTGTTATAGATTATACCTATCTAGAATTGGTTTCGGGAGCGAGTTACCATATGTGGTATATTTATATGATTATAAGAATTTATCTATTATATCCGATTATCAATCAATGGATTTTAGATAGTAATCCAAAACAACAATTATATTTTATAGTTGTTTGTTTTTTAATATTTTTAATTTTCTATACGTTCTTTAGTACCGTTTATTTAGTTAACTATATAAAACTATATTCCGAATTCTTGGGATATTTAGTTTTAGGATATTATTTAATAAGAAGAAAATATGAATATAATGTTAAATATTATGTTTATGTATGTTTAACTATTTATTTATTGTCCTATTTTGGGATTTGCTTTGATACCTATATAACGTCAAAAATGAACAATTTTTATATAGAACAATATAAGCCGTGGGATTTATTTCAAGCTCTTTCTGTTTTTCTACTTTTCTTTTTAGTTCCGGTGTTCAATAAAAAAAGTAAAATATTATCTTTTATAAGTAAATACAGTTACGGAATTTACCTAATACATGTGTTAGTTATGGCCTTAGTTGAACAATTGGGACTAAGCGCATTTTCTTTTAATCCTTTATTTTCTATTCCGATTACTACCTTACTCACTTTACTAATATCTATTATCATATTATATACTTTAGACAAGATACCTTTAGGAAAATATATAGTTAAATAGTACATTTGTAGGTATTAATGGAATAATGGAAAAAACATCAGAACAATTTGATTCAGTAATTTCAGTTTGTAAGGAATTATTTATAAAAAAAATGATTGATTACGGATCGGCTTGGAGAATATTACGATTGCCTTCCTTAACAGATCAGATATATATCAAAGCCAATCGAATTAGAACTATTCAGGAAAAAGGAAATCAAAAAATTTCAGAGGGAATCGACGAAGAATTTTTAGCGATAGTTAATTATTCTATTATGGCATTGATTCAATTGGAAAAAGGAATTGCAGAAAATCCTGATTTAAATTTAGAAGAGGCTGTACAGCTTTACGATGAAAAGGTTAGCCGGGCTAAAAACTTAATGATGCGTAAGAACCATGACTATGGTGAGGCTTGGAGAGATCTGAGAATAAGTTCAATTACAGATTTAATTTTGCAAAAATTATTGCGTATAAAACAAATTGAAAACAATGAAGGTAAAACATTAGTTTCCGAAGGTTTAGACGCCAATTATTTTGATATTCTAAATTATTCTGTTTTTGCTTTAATTCTTCATCAGGAAATTAATTAATTGTTGTTACATGAAATTCTTAACTCAATTTTTTAGAATACTTGTTGGAGTAGTTTTCATAATTTCCGGTTATGTTAAAACTATTGATCCCATTGGATTTTCATATAAATTGGAAGAATATTTTGGAGAAAGTGTGTTTAATCTGCCGAGCTTACATCATTTAGCACTTCCGTTGTCTATTTTTTTTGTGGTTTTTGAAGTCATGTTGGGTGTATTTCTTTTATTGGGAGTTTGGAAAAAATTTACGCTTTCTTCTTTAGTTTTATTAATAATTTTCTTTTCATTTTTAACTTTTTATTCTGCATATTTCCACAAAGTAACTGATTGCGGTTGTTTTGGAGATGCGCTTAAATTAACGCCGTGGACTTCATTTGGAAAAGATATTGTCCTTTTGGTAATGATTTTAATCTTAGTTTTCGGTTCAAAATATATCCATTCTGTATTTTCTGTAAAAATTAATTGGATAATCATAAGTGTTTCTTTTGCTATCTGCTTATGGACTGTTTATCAAGGGATTGCCCATTTACCCATCATTGATTTTAGATCTTATGCTGTGGGAAAAAATCTTAAAGAAGGTATGAATGACGGTGAACCGGAGCAAAATATAATTATATATACACTCAAGAATACATCCAATAATGAGATTAAAAAAATGAATTCAGAAGAATATATCAGTTCCGGAATTTGGAAAGACACCCTAACGTGGAAGATCAACGATACTTCGGTTAAAATTTTAAAAGAGGCAAAATTACCTTCTGTTCACGATTTTACAGTAGAATGTTTAGGAAATGATATAACGCAAGATATTTTAGATCAAGAAAAAATAGTAATAATTACTGTGCCATTTGCAAAAAAACTTAGTATTATTGAACGAGCTAAATTGAGAAAAATCACTTTTCAATTTAAGGAGAAAAAACTTAATTTTGTTATTTTAACGAATGATCCACAATATTTGAATCCTTTATCTTCATGCATTACAGATCAAACAACATTAAAAACAATTAATAGAAGCAATCCCGGGGTATTAATATTAAAAAGAGGAATAGTTGTTGCCAAATACAATGGTAATGATTTTCCAACCGTGAATGAAATAGAAAAATTATAAACTTAATAAACATACATATGAGAAAAAAAATTGTAGCCGGAAATTGGAAAATGAATAAAACATTGCCTGAAGCTAAAGTTTTATTAGCAGAAATTGACTCATTTATTCAATCTAATTCACCTAAATGTGAAGTTATTGTAGGAATACCCTTTATATATTTAGAAAATGCCAAAGCAAATCATAAAAATGTACAAGTTTTTTCTGAAGATATTTCCGAACACAAATCGGGAGCATATACAGGAGAAATTTCCGCAGAAATGCTTACCTCTATTCAGGTAGACGGTTCAATCATTGGCCATTCTGAAAGAAGACAATATCATAAAGAAACAGATGAACAAATAGGAGCTAAAGTTAAAATTGCTTTAGATAATGGTTTAACCCCTATTTTTTGTAACGGAGAATTATTAGAAGAAAGAAAAGCAGGTAAACATTTTGAAGTAGTTAAAAGACAAACCGAAATTGCTTTGTTTAACTTATCAGCTGAAGAAATAGTTAAAGTGGTAATTGCTTATGAACCGGTTTGGGCTATTGGTACCGGCGAAACAGCTACCCCGGAACAAGCGCAAGAAATACATGCATATATCCGTTCATTAATTGCTGATAAATATGGAAAAGAAGTAGCTGATTCAGTATCCATTCTATATGGAGGAAGTGTGAAACCGGATAATGCTAAAGAAATTTTCTCAAAACCGGATGTTGACGGTGGATTAATAGGAGGGGCTTCTTTAAATGTTAAAGACTTTGGATCATTAATCAATACATACAAAGAAATTTAATTACATTATAAAATTAGATTTAGAAAAAACAGATTCATTTATTCGAATCTGTTTTTTTATTTGGTTTTAAAGAGTATGAAATACCCTAAATACTAGTAAATATCAATATTTTTACGTATATTTGTAAGCATTTCTTGAAATAAATTAACGATTAAAAAATGAGTGAACAAAAATATACTGCAGATAGTATTCAAGCGCTTGAAGGAATTGAACATGTACGTATGCGTCCCTCCATGTATATTGGGGATGTGGGAGTTAGAGGATTACATCATTTAGTATATGAGGTAGTTGACAATTCCATTGATGAGGCTTTAGCCGGGTATTGCGATACTATTAATGTAAGTATAGGTAAAGATAATTCTATAACGGTAAAAGATAACGGTCGAGGTATTCCTGTTGATACCAATAAGCAGACGGGATTGTCTGCTTTAGAATTGGTTATGACTAAAATTGGAGCAGGAGGGAAATTTGATAAAGATTCATATAAAGTTTCCGGAGGATTGCATGGAGTGGGAGTGTCCTGTGTAAATGCATTATCTACTGAATTGATTGCTACCGTAAACAGAGACGGTAAACAATACCAGCAAAAATACTCTAAAGGGGTTGCATTAACTTCTGTTGAAATTGTTGGGGTTTCCACCCATACAGGAACTACAGTAACATTTATTCCCGACAGTTCAATTTTTACCGAAACTATTTATAATTACGATACATTAGCCACTCGTCTTCGTGAACTTTCATTTTTGAACAAAGGAATTACTATTACTTTATCAGATGAACGTGAAGTAGATGAAGAAGGCAACATTAGATCGGAAGAATTTTATTCTGAAAGAGGATTAGAGGAATTTGTCGAATTTATAGATGAGAACAGAGAACCCTTAATGGATGAAATCATCCATATGGAGGGAGAGATTGATGAAATACCGGTTGAAGTTGCGATGAGATACAATACTTCCTATACGGAAAATATTCATTCATATGTAAATAATATCAACACACATGAAGGGGGAACGCATTTAACCGGGTTTAGAAGGGCGTTAACCAGAACCTTGAAAAAATATGCCGATGAAAATATTAATTTGGCAAAAGAAAAGGTTGAAATTACCGGTGACGATTTTCGTGAAGGTTTGACTGCTGTTGTTTCCGTTAAAGTCATGGAACCTCAGTTTGAAGGACAAACTAAAACTAAATTAGGTAATTCGGAAGTTAGTTCTGCTGTAGATAAAATAGTTGCCGAAATGTTAACTAATTATCTGGAAGAACATCCTAATGAAGCAAAACAAATTGTTCAAAAAGTTCTTCTTGCAGCAAAAGCGCGACAAGCGGCTAAAAAAGCAAGAGAACTCGTACAAAGAAAATCTCCATTAGGAGGAAGCGGATTGCCGGGAAAATTAGCTGATTGTTCTTCACGTAAAGCAGAGGAAAGTGAGTTATTCCTAGTCGAAGGAGATTCAGCAGGGGGAACAGCCAAACAAGGTAGAGACAGAAACTTCCAAGCGATCCTTCCATTGAGAGGTAAAATACTTAATGTAGAAAAAGCTGTTAGCTATAAAGTATTTGAAAGTGATGAAATAAAAAATATTTATACCGCTTTAGGGGTATCTGTTGGTACAGAAGAAGATTCCAAAGAATTAAACCTTTCTAAGCTAAGATATCATAAAGTGGTAATTATGACCGATGCGGATGTAGACGGTTCTCACATTACAACTTTAATATTAACCTTTTTCTTCCGTTACATGAAAGAAATGATAGAAAAAGGATATATTTATATTGCAACCCCTCCTTTATATTTATTGAAAAAAGGAAATAAAGAATATTATGCCTGGGATGATAAACATAGAGAGGAAATAGCTTCACAATTAGGTAATGCTCAAGGTAAAGGTTTTACCGTTCAAAGGTATAAAGGTTTAGGAGAAATGAATGCTGAACAGCTTTGGGATACGACTATGAATCCTGAAAAAAGAACGTTGAGACAAGTTACTATCAATAATGCATCAGAGGCAGATCGTATATTCTCCATGTTAATGGGAGATGATGTACCGCCTCGTAGAGAATTTATTGAAAAAAATGCTGTTTATGCAAATATTGATGCTTAAAATATTTTAACATTTATATATAATAAAAAAGCCTATTTTTATTAAATAGGCTTTTTTTATTGATGAGATTTAATTTAAACTTGATACACTTCAGAATGAATTAACTTTATAACATTTATTTCTTTTTTATCTAGTTGTATTTCACGAAGAGACATTAATTTCATTGGGTAACTTTTACCATCCTGATGATAGGATGGTTGTTTATATTCTATTTCATTCCATAATTTGAAACCTAAACGTTCATAAAAATTAATTCGACGTATATCCCAATGTGAAGTTGGAGGCTCCACTTCAAGTACAATAGGTTGTGAAATTTTTTCTATGAATAGTTGCATAATCTTACTTCCATATCCTTTTTGTCTATAAACAGAAGAAATCGCAAAATGTTCAATAAATGTAAAAGTATTTAATTTCCAGTAAGTAATGAAACCGATTCTTTCGTTGTCTTTTATACATAATAATATTTTAAATTTATCTTTATAATCTTCATAAAGTTTAAACATTTGATCCGTAGGCCTCCTTTCTTCAACAGGAAAAGATTTTATATAATTATTTTCGACAAATGTAATTTCATTTTGATCTAAAAGATTTAATTTTTCAAGTTTCATATTAATTTATGGAATTTTATTTAAAATTGAGAGTAAATACTTTTATTAAAAAATTGAATATAATTTATTTCAAAACAAACAAATTTATTAATGATTATCAAAATAATCTGAAGAATGATAATCTTTTTCTTGATCAGTTGTATTTAAATTTTCATTATTATCAGTACTAATGGTAGCAGAATTATTATAATTAATATTCGGTTCAATTTCAGTTGAAATATTATTTTCACTCTGACGTTCAGTATAAACTTTACCTTCTAGAGAGTCTAATTTGTTTTGGAAACCTTGAATGACCAATATTTGAGAATTTAATTCTTGATCAATGTCTTTATTACGGTTTTTTAAAGTTTGTAACTCCGCTTCATTTAAAATTATCCTTTCTTTAATTTTAGTTAAATTATCTTGTTCTTTGTCAGAAATTTTGGAGTTGGCTTTTAAGTCAATTTTGTTGTAATCGTCACGAATAATTTTTTCTAAATATAAAATTCTATCGGAATTACGAACTTTTTCTTTAGTAAGCTTTATGGTAAAACTTTTCGCATTCGTTAAATCATCAATTACACAAGATTTTTGAATGTCTAACTTAAATTCTTCAAGAATTGGGATTGCTAATTCTTTTTCAGTAGTATTTGAATTGATGAAAGTATTGGATAAATTATGAAAAGAAGTGAATATCGTCATACTTTTATCATCATTATATTCATATGCAAAATTTCCTAACCATCTTTCACCATTTGGTGAAAATTTAATATCCGAACCATACACTTTATTAACAATTCCACCTTTCACTTTACCTCCTTGTTTTTTGATAAAATTCTTCCAAGTATTTACTAGGACTTCCTTATTACAAATTGGTAATGTAAAACTTAAGGATTCCATAATCTTGTTTTTTTCTGTATATGAAGATTCTTCAATAGTTTGAGAATGTGCAAAAGCACAGATAAAACTTAAAAGTATAATAGGTGTTTTATTCATCGTTTTAAAGATTTAAGATAATGGGCTGCAATTTCCTCACCTGAACTAACCGATTTTATAGCCCATTTTATTTTTAAATTAAGTTTTTGAATTTCAGTTAACTGCCAATTTAAATGACTATCTTCCAATTTCTTTCTCATTTCATAAAAACATATTCCGGCTGCTACAGAAACATTAAGACTTTCTGTAAAACCTAACATTGGAATTTTAATACACGCATCAGCATAATTTAAAGTTTCTTTATTTATACCTTTAAATTCAGTACCGAAAATTAAAGCTGTTGGCTGAGTTAGTTGAAAATCATAAATATCTATAGCATTTTTTTCAAGAGAAACTGCTACCAATTGATACCCATTTTCTTTAATTTCTTTTAAAGATTCCAGATTTGAAGATTTATAAGAGATATCAATCCATTTATCGGCTCCTCTTGCTACAGTACTTTCCGGCTTAAATTCATTTCTGTTTTCCAGGGCGATCAATGATTGAAACCCAAAAGCTTCCATACTTCTAACTATGGCACCGGCATTACGATATTGATACAGATCTTCAAGTATGGGAAGTACATAATTTGATCTGTAATTAACTAAATTTTCTATTTTTTCAAATTTTTCTTTTGATATAAAATCTATTAAATAGTTATATAAATCCAAATTATTCAAAAATTCTTTAGAAATCATGTTTCAAAAATAACAATTAAAGCTGTTAATATTTTCATAAATTGCAATTTAAAACCGAGAAATATAAATGAAACGTAAGATTTTATTAATTTATACAGGAGGAACTATAGGAATGATCAAAGAGTATAGTACCGGAACACTAAAACCTTTTGATTTTAATGCGCTATTAAAGCATATACCCGAGATAGAACTAATTGATGTAGATATAGATATCAACGTATTTGAAAAACCTATTGATTCTTCAGACATAGATATTCATGATTGGATTAAATTAGGTAATATACTTGAAAATTCTTATTTAAACTATGACGGATTTGTAATATTGCACGGTACGGATACGATGTCCTATACTGCTTCTATGATGAGTTTTATGTTACAAGGATTGAAAAAACCTGTACTATTTACAGGATCTCAATTGCCAATTGGTGAATTGCGAACAGATGCCAAAGAAAATTTGATAACTTCAATATATTACGCTTCTTTATATGAGAATGATAAGCCTGTTATCAACGAAGTGTGTATTTATTTTGAATATAAATTATATAGAGCAAACAGAACAACCAAATTCTCAGCAGAACATTTTGATGCTTATATTTCTCCCAATTATCCTAAATTAGGAGAGTCCGGCGTTAATCTTGGAGTTTTTAAAGAATATCTTTTAAAACCTAGTCATACAGATTTTAAGGTAAATAAAAATCTGGTTAATAAAATTGATATATTCACATTTTTTCCGGGAAAAAATAAGTATTTATTAGATCGAATGGTTTCAGACAATGATCTAGAAGGGATTATTTTAAGAACCTTCGGTTCGGGAAATATTCCTTCCGACAAAGAAACCTTAAGAGCCTTACATAAAGCCAAGGAGTTAGGAAAAGAAATTATAGTTATTACACAGTGTATAAGAGGAAATGTAAATTTTGGGAAATATCATAATAGCCTCATATTTAAAGATTTAGGCGTAATATGTGGATATGATATAACAGTAGAAGCTGCCACAACTAAGCTAATGCATTTACTCGGACAAAATTTAAAAGGTAAAATACTCAAAAAACAGTTTGAGGAAAATTTATCCGGTGAAATAACTTAAAAATATAAATAAATTGTGAATATATTAATATATTTTAAATTAATAGGAAGTAACAAATTTAAGCATTTTAACAGAGCAATAAAATAAAGTTAAAGCTACAAATAATAAAGAATTTTCCAAATTAAGTAATGAAATAAACCGTTTAAATTTCATGGCATATGCTTTTCTTAGTGTTAATTTCTGCAAATATATAAATTTTTACATAATTAAAATATAAGTTCAACTCTTTTTTAGATTGAGAATATCTATTTTTATTAGGAATTGTAAAAAATATATCACTCAATTTTAATATAAATTATATTTAAAATTTAACAATATTAATAACAATAATTTTGATGTATATATTTATTTATAAACAATAATTTTCTCATAAAATAAATATATATTTAAAATAAATTATATAAAAAATATTTTAAAATAATATTTTTATAATAAAAAAATATTTTATAAATTTAATTATAAAATGAAAATTATTTTAAAATCAATTTTTTTAAATAATGCCATAAAAAAATATGAAATCAAAAATATTTAAGATTAAATCAAATTATTGTAGTAAGTTGAATATTCATATATATTTATATTATTTGAAAATATAAATGGCTTAAAATTTGGAAAATTAAATATTACATATCATATTATAATTGTGGTCAAGTAAATAAAATTCCATTTTTATTTTCAGTTTTATTTTCAGAAACTAATTATTACCTTTGGCAAAAAAATTGAGAATATTAAATTTAAGAATATATTTTTATAAGATTTATAAGTATTAATAAAAAATAATAAAAACTGTATGATAAGAAATATACCATTTGTTTATATAACTATTTTGTTATTAAATATTTCTATTTTAAAATCACAAGTTCAATATGGTGTTAAGGGAAGCTTACAATTTACTAATGTTAGAAATATCCATAGACATTCCGAAACACGTATTTTTGCTCCTGCTATTGGCTTATTTGCACAAATTCCTTTAAATGATTTTAATGATGTTTGGTTTTTTAAACCTGAAATAGTTTACTCTGAACAAGGGGAAAAAGACGGAAAAGAAATGAATACTAAATTTTTTCAATCATATATAAATGTTCCATTAATGGTAAAATACTATTTTGGTGACTTTATATTTCCGCCATGTTGTAGAGGTAAAGAAACTCACGAATTATTTATCGAAGTAGGCCCTCAATTTGGGTATTTAATTAAAGAAAAAAATAAAGGAAGGGATAAAAGATGGTATGGAGGGGCTTCAAAATTTGATATTTCTGCAGGTCTAGGTGGAGGCGTAAGCTTTTTAAGAAAGCATGAAGTGGGGCTTAGATATAATTTTGGATTAAATGATATTTATAAAGATAATAATGGATATTCAAAACATGGGAAATGGTATAAGTCTCATAATACATCAAATCTTGCGGTATCATATTTTTACTTTTTTTAAACTTATTAAATAATCATTAATATATTAGTAATTTGTAATTTATTAAGTAGTGATTTTAATTTAAACTATATTAGGCTTAACTATAAATAAATTCCAAAAATATAATTTTCCAAAATAATTGATTTGATGTTTAAATAAAATTATGTTTATTTAAAAATATTTTTATTACTTTATTTTATATTAATTTTTTATTAGTTATTAATATTTATAAGTATAGAATATTTATTTTTATTAAAATCTTATATATATACTATTACTATATAAATTTTAATAATCTAAAATTTATTTTTGTAAAATAAATATGAAAACTTAAACGAAAATGTGAGTAGTAAAAATCAATTGAAAAGCAATCAATTATACAAGTACTTTGAAAAAACTGATAAAGAATATTTTGATTAAATAATTATTTTCATTTTATATTTATAAAAAAGTTAAGTTTTGCTATGTAATTTGATAGATATTTAAAATATTAAATTGAATAAATTTAAATTTATTATAGTTTTATTAAATATATGTCAAATATCTTTAATTTCATATATGTTTTTATTGATAAATTAAATATAGCTTTTACTTCAGGTATATTTAATTATCCATGTATTTATAAAATCTTATCCTAAATATTGATCATACCAAAATTGTAATAAACTTTTGTTACAAATTTAAAATAATGCAACAAAAAATTAGTAGTATTAGGCACAAGTAAAAAAACGTAAAAAAGCGCTATAATCCGTATAAATACAAGAAAACCAGCTATATAAGCGAGTTTATTAGCAGAGAGGATGGTCTCTTTCTAAAATATCGTAACATTGTTTTATAATATCCAATTTTTATATTACGGTAACGGTTTGATAACACTCCTAAAAAAGAAAAACTTCAATTAAACATTGATTAAACCGATGTATATTATCATACGTTCAGCATAGTTTTATTCAAGCTTTTCGTAAGTATCTAAATATAGATATTTGCGCCTTGCATTAAATTTATAACTCTTTTTATTAGTTAATAGGAGGTAATCCCAGCTCTTTTAGAAATTCATTATGTTTATCCGTATTTGTTTTTATGCTTTCGTTTATTGATATCAATTTTTTATTCACCTCTTGTAAATCAATTGGTACTTCCTCTTCTGATATATTTACATATCTCGAAATATTTAGGTTATACCCATTTTTCTCAATTTCTTCCATCGAAACTTTACGAGAATATCGTTCTATTTCATATCGGTTCTGATATGTTTCGACAATTTTATCTATATGTTTATCTTCTAATGAATTTTGCCTTTTACCTTTTTCATAATGTTCACCGGCATTAATAAACAAAATATCATCCTCTTTTTTACATTTTTTCAAAACCAGAATACAAACCGGAATACCTGTTGAGTAGAATAAATTGGAAGGTAAACCAATAACCGTGTCAATATTATTATCTTTTAATAGCTTAGTTCGTATTCGCTCCTCTGCTCCTCCACGAAATAAAACACCATGAGGCAATATAATAGCCATAGTACCTTCTTTAGCTAAAAAGTGAAATCCGTGTAATAAAAAAGCAAAGTCAGCTGCTGATTTAGGTGCCAAGCCATGGCTTTTAAAACGAAAATCTTCTGCCAGAGTATCGTTAGGCTCCCAACGTAAACTAAAAGGCGGATTAGCTACTATGGCATCAAATTCGATCTTTTTAGAAGGATTCATTTCGTTCAATATATCCCATTGGTTAAGCAAAGTGTCTCCGTGGAAAATTTCAAACTCGGTATCTTTCATGCCGTGTAGAAGCATATTCATACGTGCCAGATTGTAAGTCGTTACGTTTTTTTCCTGCCCGTATATTTTCCCTATAGTACCGCCATTTTCCCTTAATTTGGTTCTTACATTTAATAGTAACGAACCCGAACCACAGGCAAAATCCAATACTTTGTCTAATTTAGATTTTGGACCTCTTACAGGGTCTTGAGTATCTAAGATAACAATTCGGGAAAGAATGGATGAAATTTGTTGTGGTGTATAAAACTCTCCTGCCTTTTTTCCTGAACCGGCGGCAAATTTTCCAATCAAATATTCATAAGCATCTCCAAGAGTATCGGTATCTGTAGAAAAATCGGCAATGCCTTCGGCTATTTTTGTAATTATCTTACAAAGCTTATCATTTCTTTCTTTGGAAGTTTTTCCGAGTTTTTCCGAGTTCAGGTTGATTTCAGAAAACAAACCTTTAAATGTGGTTTCAAACGATTCGTTTTCAATGTAACGGAACCCTTTTTGGAGTGTTTCCAATAAATCATTATCTTGAGTACGAGCTAGTTCGGTAACATTACTCCATAAATATTTAGGTTTGATAACATAATGCACTTTTCTACGCATCTGCATTTCAAAATCTTCTATATCCTCTTGGTTTTTGTCATACCAGATTTTTAAAGGGGGAGGCACAATAAAATCAGCTCGATTATCTTTAGAAGGACTTTTGGGATAATCTTTTCCTAATTCCTTTTTGGCAGCTTCTTCATAGTTAAAAGACAGATACCGGAGAAAGAGAAACGAAAGCGTATAATCACGAAAGTCATCCGCATTCATGGCTCCTCTCAATTGATCTGCTATATCCCAAAGTGTATCCCCTAATTTATTTTTATCTTGTTGTGTCATACTGTTTCTGTTTAAGTTTCTTAGTTAAATATTTCTGGAAAATGAAATTCGTACTTTTCAGTAAAACCGGTAAAAATTCTTTTGAAAAGTTCTTTGTTGTCATCTCCCATTTCTACGGGGTCGAATATTGAATATTTACCATGGCTGAATAATTGTAATGCCCGTTCAAAAAGTACTTCATCTTCTAAACCGACAATACATTTATCAATTTTATCATATCCAAAAAAAGTTGCCGTTTTTTCTAAAATACTTCTCAAGGAATTAAAATGATAGGTATAAATTTTATTTGATTCACAGACTTTTTTTAATTCGCTCAGTATGGCTATATGATGAAAAAAAGGGGTATCTTTGGTATTTTGTAAAGCATAACCATCAGTTCCTTTACTATGTAAAAAATAACGTTTATACTGCAGTTTTTTTCTACCAAATTCATTGAAAAGTACATTAAAGAACAAGCTGTGATGCGTTGAAATTACCGTTTTAATCATGTTACCTTTTGTGGAAATTAAATTACATAAATCACAAGCAACCGCAATAGCATTATTTTCATCAAGAGAGGATATGGGATCATCAATATAAATATACTTCACCCAACTGTATGCAGGGTCTTTATCAATAGCTAACTGACAAATGGCAAGAAAAAAACACCATATAAATAAGGTTTCTTCTCCTCTTGAGATTTTAATATTCTCAGCAGTTTGTTCATTTCCGTCAACAATCATGCTTCGTGAAAAAGCTACGGTGGAGGTATCATAATCGATGTCGAACTTTAAATCTACATAATTATTAAAGAATGATTCAATTTTGACATCCAAATCCAACTCATGTAATCCGTCAAAAAATACAGATTCAGGATTTAATTTAAGTACTCGGTTGGTATCATTTTCAAGGTCATTATTCCAGGAGAATAAATCTTCAGTAAACGCATTGAAATATAAAGTATCCCGACTGGTTACATTACCATCAACATTAACCTTTTTTCCGGCCTGTTTAAATTCCATGGAAAGCCGGGTTTTACCACTACCATTATGAGCAAATAATAATACCAAATTTTTCATTTTATGATTATCTCCTATTAAGTCTTTTCGGAGATGTTTGGCTACCTCTGCAAGATTTGTAAAATTAATTATTGTATTCATATTCTAGTCGTTTATTTTAGGAAACAATCCCTGCATCAATCCTTTCTTATGTAGTTTTAATTGTTCTATCTTTTCTGTCTGGGCTGTAATTAAAGCATCTAAGGATGATAGGCAAGAGGCGATTTTTTGTTGTTCTTTGATAGTATTAGGTATCATTAACTCTATTCCTTTTAGTTCATCTAAACCAATTCTTTTTCTGGTTGAACCTGTTGATTTTTTTTCAATAGCTTCTCTTATTTGTTTTGAATTTATTATTGAATAAATAAAATATTTCGAGTATTTTTTCTCGTCTACAACTAATCTTATGCCATCAGAAGCCATAACACATCTATTTAGGTAAGATGGTATAATACAAGCTCGACCAACAGGATCACCCATCTTTGATAAGATTATTTCATCCGAGTAGATATTGCAGCTTAACAATTCATCGGCTTTCTCTTTTGAAGTATAGATTTTGTATTCATTATTAAATTCTCCATCACCAATATTTTGGAGTTGAATAATTCGAATTCCTTCTGTTGTATAATCACTAGCTTTTAGGTTTGAACCAAAAGGCCCACCAGTAAAATTCCATTTGATTTTTTTATCTGTTGTCTCAATTATTTTCTTTTCCACCCACTCTCCATCTTTCTCAAATTCCTTAAACCTATATTTAGGTACTTTTTCCCCTTCTTGAGGAAAAAGCTTTTGCATTAATCCTTTTTTGTGGTCTTTAAGCAGATCCAGCTTTTGGCCTTGATCTGCTATCATCTCATCTAAAGAGGAAAGGCAAGAAGCTATTTTTTGTTGTTCTAACTTTTGAGGAATTATTAATTTTACTGCTTTTAATTCATCTAAACCAATTCTTTTTCTCGTTGAACCTGTTGCTTTTTTTTCAATGGCTGTCCTAATATGTATTGAATTTATTAGAGAATAGATGAAATATTTTGAATATCTTTTTTCATCTACAACCAATCGTATACCATCAGATGCCATAACACATCTTTTCAAGATATCTGGTATAATACAAGCTCTACCAACTGGATCTCCCATTTTCGAAAGAATAATTTCACCTGAGTAAATATTACAACTTAGTAGTTCATTAGCTTTCTCTTCTGAAGTATATATTTTGTAGTCATCATTAAATTCTCCGTCGCCAATATTTTGAAGTTGAATAATTCGAATTCCTTCTTTTGTATAGTCTGTAGCTTTTAAATTTGACCCAAAAGGCCCACCAGCAAAACTCCATTTTACTCTTTCTTCAGTCGTTTCAATTAACTTCTTTTCTTCCCATTCCCCTTCATCCACAAACTCAGGAAAACGCAATTCAGGTATTAATTTAGTCTTTTTACTCATAAGCTGTTAATCCTGATATTTCACGTCCTTGGGCTAATTTATTTAATTGGGGTACTAGGTCTTCCATCAATGCTAATTCTTTAACCCTGCGTTCTTTCCAGCTTAAACTTAAGGGTTCTAATAAATCCGTAAGCTTTTCCCCGTCAAAAATCATCCGGCTCATGATCTCTTCTACAAAAGCTTTCAGGTCTGCTATTTCTAATCCGTACTTGTGAGCTATGGCAGCTAGTTCTTTGTTGTGTTTTTGAACTTTAAATGTATTGTACCCTTGATAAAGCGACTTTACATCCTGACCGCTGTTCCAATCCAAACTGTTGATATATTCGGTTAAATCTTCTTCTTCTTCCATTAAATTGGAATTGGATTTCAGCAAACTAATTACCTGTTCTTTAGTCATCTTATGCTTAGAAGGTTTCTTTTGCATATTGTCTGCAATCAGATTCATGATATAATCATAGTCTATTATAGCAGAGGCAAACAATACAAATTCAAAATCCAGTTGTTGAATTTCGGGCGGTACTTCATCGCCTCCTTTTTGCTGGATTTCTCTTAGTCGCTTCGCTGTTTCCAAATACGAACTTCTAAATCTTTGTAAAGTTTCGTAAGGTAAAATGGTTTCGATGGTAGTTTTTTGATCTTCATCCAAGTCTGTATATTGATCAAGCTGGGTTTTAAGCCGTTGTACCTCTTTAAAATTTTTCACAAAGGTAATCCTTGCAGCATCTCCTCTCAATCCGTATACTTCTTGCGGTTCATTAACAAGGTTTTGTTGTTGCATAAAATCTCCCAATTTATCTACGGCTTCTTTATATTTTTCAATAATTACCGGAGCAGGATCAATCAGCCAAATTTTTCTGGACTGTCCACTGTCTTCTCCCGAAAAAAGAGCGATAGCTTGATTTACGGCATCCTGCTGCGAACGGAAATCTAAGATATTGCCGTAAGGCTTGGAATCATTGAGTACCCGATTGGTTCGTGAAAATGCCTGAATCAGTCCGTGATATTTTAGGTTTTTGTCTACGTACAAAGTATTAAGGTATTTGCTATCAAAACCTGTGAGCAACATATCCACTATTATGGTAATATCAATTTTATTTTTATGTGGATAATCTTTATTACTATATTTTTGATCTTTAATGCGTTTTTGTACGTCCTGATAGTATAAATCAAACTCATGGATGCTATGATTCGTACCGTATTGTATATTGTAATCGGTAATAATTTCCGTTAAAGCTCTTTTCTTTTCTTCAGGGTTTTGTGTATTGTCTTCTCTTTCCTGAATTAAATCTTCCTGAAGTTGCTTGATATCTGCTGCATTCTTTTGGCTTTGACGGTCTCCATCCTTAGCAATTAACTGAGCGGGTGGTGAAAATACACAAGCAATATTCAACGGCAGATAATCAGGATTTTCGCTTTGTTTCTTTTTCTGAACTTTTTTGAATAACTGATAGTATTCAATAGCATTGTTGATAGAAGCAGTAGCCAAAATAGCATTAAATTTTCTGTTGTTGGTTGCTCCATTATGCTTCTCCAAGATGGACTCCACAACAGCCTTTCGTTTAACCGTTTCTCCTTGATTTATTTTAGTAGAATTTTTGCCCTTAAAAAAATCTATGTGGAAACGCAATACATTTCTATCATCAATAGCATGAGTGATGGTATATTTATGCAACTCTTGATCAAATATATCTTTAGTCACTTTGTATGTTGCTTTTCCATCTTCTCTTATAACATTAGTCGCATTATCTTCAAAAATGGGTGTACCTGTAAAACCAAATAGCTTTGCATTGGGAAAAAACGCTTTTATCGCTGTATTATAATTTCCAAATTGAGAACGATGGCATTCGTCAAAAATGAAAACCATACGTTTATCTTTCAAAGGTTCTAACCTCTTTTTATAAATTTCTTTACCGTTTTTTTCCTTTGCTTTGTTATGCTTACTATCTTCCTCAGCTAAAGCCAAACCCAATTTTTGGATGGTAGTAACAATTACTTTGTCTGCATAGTCGGTAGAAAGCAAACGCCTTACCAATGTTAATGTATTGGTATTTTCTTCTACACTCCCTTCCTGAAATCTATTGAATTCCTCCCGGGTTTGTCTATCGAGGTCTTTCCGGTCAACTACAAATAAACATTTTTCAATATCAGATATCTTTCATCAAAGTAGAGGCTTTGAAAGAAGTTAGGGTTTTACCACTTCCTGTAGTATGCCAAATGTAACCGTTTCCTAAGTTTTGTTTAATAGAGTTAATTATAGCCTCTACTGCATAAATCTGATACGGACGCATCACAAGCAATTTTTGTTCGCTTTCCACCAATACCATATATTTGCTAATCATTTCTCCAAGTGTGCATTTTTTGAGGAATTTATCAGCAAAATCATAAAGATTATTAATCTTGTTATTATTGATGTCAGCTAATTCATAAACCGGAAGAAATTGTTCATCTGCATTAAATGCAAAATGCTCATTTTTATTATTCGCAAAGTATAAGGTTCTGCTTACATTACTCACTATAAATAACTGCATAAAGCAAAGTAGAGAATTTCTGTAACCGTTGCCCGGATCGTTTTTATAATCCACTATTTGCTGCATGGCTTTTCGCGGCGATATATCATACTTCTTTAATTCAATCTGCACCACAGGCAAACCATTGATTAAAAGAATAACATCATAACGTTGATGACTGTTTTCTGTATTAATGCGTAATTGATGTATGACTTCATAATCATTTTTACACCAATCTTTGATGTTTACCAAGGTATAGTGTAGAGGAGTTCCATCTTCACGCTGAAAGTATTGTTTTTCACGCAACATTTTGGATGTAATAAATACATCGGAATTAATTATTTCTTCCCGAAGTCGAGAAAACTCACTATCTGTAAGATGAACAAGGTTAAGTTCTTCAAATTTGGCTTTAAAGTTTTCCTCAAGCGTTTTTCTATCAACTATATCCGGGCGATAATTATATTTTAACTCTGAAAGTTTTATAATTAAATTTTTCTCTATTTCTATTTCTTTAATCATATATATATGTATATGCCAAAATGATATATTTTATTCCCTATTCTGTTAATTATAGATGGTTAATAGTTTATATGTTCTGTTACTAGTTAATTAGATAAATAGTACAAATATACATAAAAAGCAACGCTTATTAATGATCATAAATCATATTTACTATTCTAATATTATCTCATCTAAGCCCTTAAGAAAATTCAATTTTTTTCATCCCGAATGGGTATTTTTTTAATCTATTTTTATGTTAACTATGGGAAAAGCAGTAAAATATAGAGTTTAAAAATATAAATTACCGAAATAATAATGGGATCCGATGAGCCTTAGCGGTTATAGCAGATGCATTAGGATGATTCTTGCAGGTAAATCCGTTTTTGGGTGTAAATTCAGATGGTTTTAATCTAATGCCTGTAGATATAAATATACGGTTTATGGTTTTGTTCTGCCTGACTTCAATGTGTAATAGCCCTGTTTGTTTACCTTTATTCTTAATTTCATTTTTCCTGTCGAATATAAAGCGTAATGATAAGCTATCCATGTAATTATAAATTTGATTAAAGGTATCAAAAAATTTGATACTTTTTTAAAAAAAGGTATCAAAAAATTGGCAGAATATGGCAGAATATGGCACAGGTAAAAAAACGTAAAAAAGGGCTATAAACCGCGTAAACACAAGAAAACCCGCTATTTAAGCGGGTTTATTAGCAGAGAGGATGGGATTCGAACCCACGATACGGTTACCCGTATACTACCTTTCCAGGGTAGCCTCTTCAACCACTCGAGCACCTCTCTGTTTAGTAGAGCGCAAATATAGAAATATTTTTAAATTGAACCAACTATTATATAATCTTTATTAAAATTAAATTTTAACGGGATGAACGTTTAAATTTATATTTCAATAAGCAATTAATAATATAGATATAAAACTCAAATTGTATTAAAACTCTGTTTTTGATTACACTAATTATAAAATAAAAAAACAACTAAGATTATCTTAGTTGTTTTTTTATAATAATAAGAATTTATTTACTATTAACTATACATATCATCGATTAGAAATTTAAATTTTTCTAATACAATTTTACGTCTAACTTTTAAAGTAGGAGTGATCTCACCGGAATCCATGTTAAAATCCATAGGAAGCAATTGAAATTTTTTAATTTTTTCAAATCCTGCTAAATGTTGCTGAATATGATTGATTCTCGCAGTGAACAAATCTTTTATTTTTTGATGAGATATCAGCTCCTCAAAAGAATTAAAATGAATATTTAAATTTTCTGCAAAATGTTTCAAAGCCTCAAAGTTAGGTACTAATAAGGCCGTTACATATGGTTTATTATCACCCACAACCACAGCTTTCTCAATATAATTATCATTGGTTAAAAGATTTTCAATCGGCTGCGGACAAATATATTTACCGTTAGACGTTTTCATTAAATCTTTAATGCGATCAATAATAATTAAATTACCGTTTTCGTCAAATTTTCCTGCATCACCGGTTTTGAACCATCCATCGGCAGTAAAAGCATCTTTAGTCTCTTTTTCCTTCTTATAATAACCTTTAAAAACCCCGTATCCTTTAATTAAAATTTCATTCTCATCGCCTATACGTATTTGTACTCCTGTCATGGGCTTACCAACTGAATTATAGTCATAGTTTTTCAACGGAAAAGCTGCCACAGTCGCAGTGGTTTCAGTTAAGCCATATCCCACGCATAAATGAATTCCAATACAATCCAAAAATTCTGTTATTTCAGGACTGATCGAAGCTCCTCCCACAGGAATAAATCTAAGATTACCTCCCAATTGTTTCTTAACTTTTTTGAAAAACAGTGTATCAACGATTTTATACTTAAGGGCTAAAAACCAAGGGATTTTTTTGTCGTTTCTTTTTAGATTGGAGTATTTTTGACCAATTTTCAAAGAGGATGTAAATAATTTCTTTAAAAATTTGGGACTGCTTTGGATTTTTTCATTAACAGAAATATAAATCTTTTGGAAAAGGCGAGGAACCGAACACATGGTTGTTGGTTTCACTTCTAAAAGAAATTGTGATATTTCTTTCGGATTTTCACAAAAGCTAAGCTGCCCACCACTTGACAGTACAAAAGAGCTCCAACATTTCTCGAATACATGACTTAATGGTAAAAACACTAATGAATTTTCATTTTTAGGAGTAAAACCAAAGAACCTTTCATGAGCTTTACAAGCTTCGATAAAATTTCCGTGAGAAAGCATTACGCCTTTAGGTTCTCCGGTTGTTCCGGAAGTATATATTATAGAAGCGATATCGTCTTTATCTTTAGAAACCACTTCACAGTCTGTTGACTGATCTTTAATCAAATCATAAAAATGATAGGAATATTTACTTTGTAATTCAATAAAATTCTTAGCAACTAAAATATGTTCAAGAGAAGTTCCTTTAGAATAGATCTTTAAACAATTCGTATATTGTTTTTCATTTCCGGCAAGAATAATTTTTACATTAGCATCATCTATGATGTATTCAGCTTGTTCAGAAGTTAGAGTAGCAAAAATCGGTACAGTAACAGCACCAATAGTAAGAATCGCTAAATCTAAAATCATCCATTGCGGCATATTATCAGCATATATGGCAATCTTGTCATCAGGTTTAGCACCTAAAGACTTTAGAGCATTGGCTGTTTGTTTAACTAAATTAGTAAACTCTAACCAAGTATACGATTTCCATTCATGATTTTCTTTAAAATTTAAGGCTACTTTAGAAGATAATACTTTATTATCAAGTATGATTTGCGAAAAATTCATATATAATTTTTTTTATCGAAATTTAGAATAAGATAAACCTAAATCTCGAAATGTAAAGTTAAGAATAATATAATTCTTATGAAATTAAGGTATGTTAATTATTTCAAAAATTAGTTAATTTTTGGCTAGATTTAGTAATATATGTACTTTTATATCCTAAAATTAGTAAAGAAATGGTATCAGGAATTGTAAATACCTTTATCCAGTGGTATGTAAAGAAAAGGGTTAAGCAAATGGAAGTGTTCATTAATCATCCTGAAGATACCCAAAATGCCGTATTAACAGCCCTTTTATATAAGGCAAAAGATACCGAATACGGAAAAAAATATAAGTTTAATCAAATAACTTCATATAAGGATTTCAAAAATCAAGTTCCATTAGTACATTATGAAGATTTCGAACCTTATATAACGAGAGCAAGAAAAGGCGAAAAAAATGTTATATGGCCCGGAATAATTCAATGGTTTGCCAAATCATCCGGTACAACCAATGCTAAAAGTAAATTTATTCCAATTACTGAAGATAGCTTGCAAGAATGTCATTATAAGGCAGGAAAAGATTTATTTTCAATGTATGCTTTCCATAATCCAAATACAAAAATTTTTCAATGTAAAAATTTAAGGTTGGGAGGAACCAGGGAAAATTACGCCGGTTTTGATTCGAAATATGGAGATTTATCTGCCGTTTTAATAGATAATCTACCCTTTTGGGCAGAATGGAAAAGCACTCCAAATAAAGAAGTTTCTCTTTTAAAAGATTGGGAAATCAAATTACCGGCAATTGTAAAACAAGTCATTACGCAAGATGTGGGAAGTTTTACCGGAGTTCCCTCCTGGATGATGGTATTATTAAGAAAAGTATTGGAAGCTACAGATAAAAAATACATTGATGAAGTATGGCCGAATGTTGAATGTTTCTTTCATGGGGGAATAAGTTTCACTCCTTATGTTGAGCAGTATGCATCCATATTTTCCAAACCGATTAATTATTATGAGATTTATAATGCTTCCGAAGGGTATTTTGCCATGCAAGATACCAATGAAAGTAAAGATATGCTCTTAATGCTCGATTATGGTATATTTTATGAGTTTATACCTATGGATGAGTTTTATTCGGATAATCCGACAGTTATATCCATTGAAGATGTAAAGTTAGACACCAATTATGCATTGGTTATAACAACTAATGGCGGATTGTGGAGATACATTATAGGAGATACGGTAAAGTTTGTTTCTAAAAATCCGTATCGAATAAGAGTTACGGGAAGAACCAAATTTTATATTAATGCATTTGGTGAAGAATTGATGGTTGAAAATGCTGAAAAAGCCTTAAAAGAGGCGGAAAAAGAAACCCAAGCGATAATATCCGAATATACGGCCGGGCCGATATTTATGAAAGGAAAAGAAAAAGGTTCGCATGAGTGGATCATAGAATTTGCGCGTCAACCGAATTCTCTGGAAAAATTTACGGAAATTTTAGATAATGAATTGCAGAAATTAAATTCTGACTATGAAGCCAAAAGATATAATAATATGACATTAACAATGCCCAAAGTACATTCAGCAAGACCTCATCTTTTCTATGACTGGATGAAGCAAAGAGGTAAATTGGGTGGTCAAAATAAAATACCCCGTTTAGCTAATGACAGGGAATATTTGGATTCATTGCTGAACTTAAACCATAAATAATCTAAAAACTTTAATAATGAAACAATTTTTTTTAATTTTAGGAACTACTCTAAGCTTACTTGCCTGTTCATCTAAAAATAACACCCATTCGGTCATTGTAGGAAATGATGCAGACGAACACGGGTGTAAAAGATCTACCGGTTCTCAATGGTCGCAAATTAAAAGAGATTGCGTTCAACCGTTTAGTGTAGGAATTAAATTAAAACCAGTTTCCACAACCTCTACTCAAGCAGCTTATATACTTGTAGATAAAGATCGTATAGAAATATTTTCATCTGAAATACCCGGTTCAGTGATCGCACAGAAGATAAATGATACTGAATGGAAAAATGGAAATTGGGTAGTAAAAAAAATTAATGATATCTATGAATTAGAAAAAGACGGCAAAACGCTTTACAAAAATAACTAATAAGGATTTCTATTCAATATAATACTAGTTTACGAAAAATTATATGGTAAAACTACAGAAACTTTGGGTAACTCTATTTTTAAAAAGTAGGATATTTTTAAAAGTTTTAAGTTCAAATCTATAAAGCATATATATATTAGAAAATGTGAAAATTTATTGCCTTTGATCCATAAAATTTGAAAATAAATAATTACATTTAGAAACAGTATTAATAAATAAGAGGATGATCCAGTCACCTTTAGCAGAAAGAATGCGTCCGAAAACCCTTGAGGACTATCAATATCAAAATCATTTAATAGGAAAAGACGGTCCCATTAAACGAATGGTGGAAAGTGGAAATCTAGCTTCCATGATTTTTTGGGGTCCTCCGGGAACAGGAAAAACAACTCTCGCAGAAATAATAGCCCATGAATCTCAAAGAGACTATTATACACTTAGTGCGGTAAGCTCCGGAGTTAAAGAAGTAAGAGAAGTAATAGAAAAGGCTAAAAATCAAAATTTATTTACCGGAAAAAGTCCTATTTTGTTTATTGATGAAATCCACCGATTCAACAAGTCGCAGCAAGACAGTTTATTACAAGCCGTTGAGAAAGGATGGGTCGTATTAATCGGAGCAACCACGGAAAATCCCAGTTTTGAAGTTGTATCAGCACTATTATCCAGGTGTCAGGTATATACCCTTTATCACTTAGATAAAAAAGCGTTGTCCAATTTATTGCACAGGGCTATAACAGAAGATGAAATTTTGTCCCAAAAGAAGATAATCATAGATGAAGAAGAAGCCTTATTGCAATATTCAGGAGGCGATGCCAGAAAACTGTTAAACAGCTTGAATTTAGTTGTACAACAATTCAGTGATCAGGAGGAAATCCATATAAATAATGAAGAAATAAAAAAAGTCATTCAACAAAATATGGCTTTGTATGATAAAGGAGGAGAACAACATTACGATATCATTTCCGCCTTTATAAAGTCGATTCGAGGTTCAGATCCCAATGCAGCCGTATATTGGTTAGCTCGAATGCTGGATGGGGGAGAAGACATTAAATTTATAGCCCGAAGGATGGTTATTTCCGCTTCAGAAGATATAGGTATGGCCAATCCTACAGCTTTAATATTAGCAAATAATACCTTTCAAGCGGTAAATGTCATTGGAAATCCCGAAGCAAGAATTTTATTAAGTCAGTGTGCCATCTATTTAGCAACCTCTCCTAAATCAAATGCTTCCTATTTAGCAATAAATTCAGCCTTAGCATACGTTAAAGAAACAGGAAATTTGCCCGTTCCTCTACCAATAAGAAATGCACCCACTCAATTAATGAAAGAGCTGAATTACGGTTCAGGATATAAATATGCCCATGATTATCCGGGAAATTTTGTATATCAAGAATTTTTACCCGATCAAGCTTCTCATCAAAGTTTTTATCAACCCGGTAATAATCCGAGAGAAAACAAACTCAGAGATTATCTTAAAAATTTGTGGATGGATAAATACAATTTTTAATATGATCACAGAATTGACTAAAATTCAGTGATATAAAAGATGTAGTAAAAATAGAATAAATCTTCCTTATAGTCCTATTTTAATATTTCCAATATTGCCTTTCAATGGTTGCAACTAAGATAAGAATCTTAGTTCGTCTCTATATTTGAATCATTAATTAATTTAGTTATACGTATTTTTGTATAGGAAATTTCAGTAACAGATATGTCATTAGAACTTCAGTTAAAAACATTACCTAACAAACCGGGAATTTATCAGTTTTTTGATGAAAACCAGAAAATTTTATATGTTGGAAAAGCTAAAAACTTAAAAAAAAGGGTTTCATCTTATTTCAACAAAGAACATGTAGGTAAAACTAAAGTTTTAGTTTCAAAAATTAAAAATTTAAAAATTACGATTGTTGATACTGAATACGATGCATTATTGTTGGAAAATAATCTGATTAAAGAATTTCAGCCGCGATATAATATTCGTTTAAAGGATGATAAAACCTATCCTTGCATATGCATTAAAAATGAACCCTTTCCAAGAGTTTTTTTAACCAGAAAACTAATAAAAGACGGTTCTGAATACTATGGACCCTATAGTTCCGTAGTAGTTGCCAAAGCACTATTAGAGTTAATAAAAAGTATCTATCCCTTACGAAGTTGTAATTTAGATTTAACTCAAGAAAAAATTGAATCACATAAATTTTCCGTTTGTCTGGAATATCATATCCATAATTGTTTAGGTCCCTGTGAGGAATATCAAACGCTTGAAGATTATTTAGAAAATATCAAAGAAATACGGGATATTATCAAAGGTAATATATCCGAACCTTTAGCATCCTTACGAAAAAAAATGATGCAGTATTCTGATAAAATGGAATACGAAAAAGCACAGCAAATAAAAGAAAAACTAGATATTTTAGAAAAATATCAAGCGAAATCAACCGTAATTTCACCCACTATATCCAATGTGGATGTATTCGGAATAACTTCCGATGAATCGGCTGCTTATGTTAATTATTTTAAAATTGTAAAAGGTAGAATCATTCAATCCTATACAACTGAAATAAAAAAACAGTTGGATGAATCCGATGAAGAAATATTACAAAAAAGTATAATTGAAATACGAGAAAAATTCAATTCAGTATCTAGAATCATTTATATTCCTTTTCCTGTAGATATTAAAATACCGGATGTAAAATTATATATTCCTAAAATAGGGGATAAAAAGAAAATATTAGATTTATCTGAAAGAAATGCCAAAGAGTATAGGTTAGAAATGCTAAAACAGGTTAAAATTGTAGATCCCGAACGACATTCCAACCGAATTATGGCTGAAATGAAAACGCTTTTACATTTACCGGAAGAACCACGATTAATTGAAGGTTTTGATAATTCCAATATACAAGGAACCAATCCGGTTTCTGCCTGTGTTGTCTTCCGCAACGGCAGACCGAGTAAAAAAGAGTATCGTATTTTTAATGTTAAAACAGTAGAAGGACCTAATGACTTTGCTACTATGGAGGAGGTAATATATCGCAGATACAAAAGGCAATTAGAAGAAAATAACGAATTACCTCAACTTATTCTAATTGACGGAGGAAAAGGTCAGTTAAGCTCTGCCTATAAATCATTGGAATTACTGGGATTGGCGGGAAAAATACCTATTATCGGGATCGCCAAAAGGTTGGAAGAACTCTATTTTCCCCATGATTCCATCCCTTTATACTTGGATAAAACTTCAGAAACCTTAAAAGTGTTGCAAAAAGTTCGGGATGAGGCGCACAGGTATGGAATAACCAGGCACAGAAATAAAAGAAGTAAAAAAACATTCACGACTGAACTGGAAACAATACCCGGAATTGGAAAAAAAACCATTGAAATACTTTTAAATCACTTTAAATCCGTACCAGCCATAAGACAGGCTAGCGAAGATGAAATTCAAAAGCTTATTGGTGATAAAAGAACTTCAATAATCCTAAATTATTTTAAAACGGATAAATAAGTTTTATTAAACCTCTTAAACTCGATAAAAAAGTTAATCGGATAAAATCGTTACTATTATTAAAAGATAATAGTATTTTTGCTTGTTATTTTTAATTATAAAAATTTATGAATTATACATTTTATTCTAAAATTGGATTGCTTTTTATTTTTATATTGAGTTTTCAACTATGTATCTGTCAAAAAAGATCAACCAATCATTTAGCCGCCTTACATGCCGTAAAAAAAATTTTAACTGCCAGTACCAATCAAAGTTTTTCCGTACTAAAAGATACAGGTTCATTTCTGATCAATACAAAAATGGAAGAAGCCTTACCCGATGAACTTAAGGATATTAATACGAAACTCGAAACCTTAGGCTTATCCAGTATCGTTGAAAGTGAAAAGCAAAACATCGGAAATGCAGCTCAATCTTCAGTTAATTTATTTAAACCTATCATTAATTCTGCAATTAAAGACATCACGCCTATAGAGGCTGCTAAAATTATAGCAGGTGGAAAGGGAGCAGCCACTCAATTTTTGAAAAAGAAAACGGAAGCGAAACTTTTTGAAGCAATACAACCCGAGGTTGAAAATGAATTAAACAGCAGTGGAGTAACCGCATTGGTTAATTCTGCGTTAAACAACAAAACAATTCAAAATGCCTTAGCCATGATTACGGGAAACCCTGCTTCAACAACTGAAAACGGAGCTAATTCGATTGCAAAGTACGCAACTAGTCAAATTGTTAATGGATTTTTTCAAGTAGCAGAAGAATATGAAGTAAAAAATTCCAATCTTTCTACAGATCTTATTAAATCGTTAGTTAAATAAGCTAATAAGAAAGCTATTTTTGAATTAAACAGTATCTATCACTTAATTTTAGTCATTCGGAAAAAAGTAAAGAAATGGTTAAAATAGAGGATTAGATAACTAAAATAAGTTTTATTAAAATAAAATTAAAAAAAGCCATTCTGATTAGAATGGCTTTTAATGTATCAAAGATAATTTATTACTTTATCATTTCGTAACTTCTCTTAATAAAATCAGTAAGATCTTTACCTTTTAGTATATTTTGAGAAAGTTTAGCTAAGTCTAAAGCTTGTTTAATAATGGAAGCTTTTTCGTCTTTGTTTTCCTTCTTTAATATCTCGGAAGCAATAGGATTATTGGTATTAACGACAAGATTATAAGATTCAGGGAAATTACCCATCATGCCGTACATTCCACCGCCCACTTGTTGCATATCTTTCATTCTTCTCATAAATTCCGGCTGAGTCAAAATAAAAGGAGCGTCATCCTTACTTAAATTTTCTAACGAAATAGTATACGTTTTAGAATCTACATTTTCCTCAATTTCTTTTTTAAGAGTTTCTTTTTCTTCATCGGTTAAAACAGATACGGTGTTTTCGTCCTTCTTGATAAGATTGTTAATATGATCTGCATCTACTCGTACAAAAGAAATATTTTCTTTAGACGTTTCCAATTTTTGAATTAAATGAGGAACTATTGGAGAATCCAATAATAAAACTTCATAGCCTTTTTGTTTAGCCGTTTGAATGTATTGATCTTGCTCATCTAAATTGGTAGCATACAAGATCACTAATTTACCATCTTTGTCGGTTTGGTGATCTTTAATCTTATCTTTTAACTCGTCGAACGTATAATATACATGATCTACTGTAGGATAAAGCGCGAATTTATCTGATTTTTCATAGAATTTTTCTTCAGAAATCATTCCGTATTCTATTACTATTTTAATATCATTCCATTTCTTTTCAAAATCCTCGCGGTTTTCATTAATTAAAGAAACCATCTTATCAGCCACTTTTTTGGTGATGTAAGAAGAAATTTTCTTAACAGCGCCGTCAGCTTGTAAATAAGAACGAGAAACGTTTAACGGAATATCGGGAGAATCAATAACCCCTCTCAATAACATTAAGAAATCGGGAACGATGCCTTTAACCTCATCGGTAACAAAAACTTGATTTTGATATAATTGGATTTTGTCTTTATCTAAATTCAGGTTATTGGCTAATTTAGGAAAGAATAAAATTCCGGTTAAATGAAACGGATAATCTACATTCAAATGAATGTAAAATAAAGGTTCATCAAATTGCATCGGATACAGCTCATGGTAAAATGCTTTGTAATCCTCATCTTTCAATTCAGAAGGAGACTTTGTCCATGCCGGATTAGGATTATTGATGATATCATCAACGATTACTTTTTCGGGTTTGGCATCTTTATCAGCACCCTCAGGTAGCGGTAACATTTCTTCCTTAGTTCCGAATTTAATCGGAATAGGCATGAATCGATTGTATTTTAACAGCAGCTCGCGAATTTTGTATTCTTCTAAAAATTCAGAAGAATCTTCGGCAATGTGTAAAATAATTTCAGTACCGCGATCTTTTTTATCTGCAGGACCTAAATCGAATTGAGGACTTCCGTCGCAAACCCATTGCACGGCCGGAGCATCTGTATAAGATTTAGTTATGATTTCCACTTTATCGGCAACCATAAAAGCAGAATAGAAGCCTAAACCGAAATGACCTATAATGCCTTCTTTTTCAGCATCTTTGTGTTTAGAAATAAAGTCTTCAGCTCCTGAAAACGCTACTTCATTAATATATTTCTGTACTTCTTCTTCTGTCATACCGATTCCTTGATCGATAATATGAAGAGTTTTATCTTCTTTGTTTATTTTAATTTCAATAATTGGACTGCTATATTCAACATTAGCTTCTCCAATATTCGATAAATGTTTAAGTTTTAAAGTAGCATCGGTAGCATTAGATACCAGCTCACGTAAAAATATTTCGTGATCGTTATATAAAAACTTTTTAATCAGTGGAAAAATATTTTCAACCGATACATTAATATTTCCTTTTGCCATATATTTTTTTTATTTTTTTTCGATTTATTAATGAAAATTAATTTTTAAAAGTCAAAAAAAGTACCAATGAAAATCTTATGACAAAATGACGGGAAACAAAGGTAAAAGGCGGATTAGCAATAGATAATTTTTATTTCCATTATTTAAAAATGTATTCACAAATGAATTTACTATATACTATCCAATTTTTTATTTTCTAAAATAAGATAAATTTATTTTAATTTTTTATCTTTAATAGTTTAAATTAAAATTTTTATAAACTTTATTTTAAATGTAAATAAAATGATAAGAAAAGCAGTTAAAGGAGATTGTAAAAGATTAATGGAATTAGTACAAGAATTAGCCGATTTTGAAAAAGCACCGGAGGAAGTTACCGTAAATCTATCCCATTTTGAAGAAAGCGGATTTGGAGATCATCCCGTTTGGTGGGCGTTGGTAGCTGAAGATGAGAAATCTAAAACCCTTATAGGTTTTGCATTATACTATGTGAGATATTCGACATGGAAGGGGCAACGCCTGTATCTTGAAGATCTTTATGTATGCCCCGATTGGAGAGGAAAGGGAATAGGAAGTCAACTTTTTGAGGCTGTGATCAAAGAAACTAAAGATAAACAATTAAACGGGATGGTATGGCAGGTATTGGAATGGAACGAAACGGCGATAGAATTTTATAAAAAGTATAATGCAAAATTTGATGCAGAATGGATCAATTGCAGTATTGATTTATAGTTTCAAGCGTTAAAAAAATGTATCAATTGGTTTATTTTATGCAGCAAAGTATATAATTTACATTTTTTAGTGTTGAATCTTTAGTTTTAGTTGTGATTTGGTAAAAAATCATTGTTAATTTAGGAATAGATTTATCGAAAATGTAAGATTTTAACAGATATATATAATTAAAAAAACAGTTATTTTTCGAATTTCATTATATTTGTAAAATTTATTAAATTCCGTATAAAATAAGATAAATTTTATCTGAAATTATATATTATTTGAAAATAGAGCAAAAATAATTACAATTTTTTATACTAATACTAAATTACTAACTGTAAAGAATTAATTTTGAAGAATTTAAAGTCTGATAGAACAAAGAAAGAATTAAAAAGAGGATTATCTAATCGACATATACAACTTATCGCTTTAGGCGGCTCCATAGGTACCGGTTTATTTTTAGGAATCGGACCGGCTGCTGTCATGGCAGGACCATCCGTTATTTTAGGTTATACCATTGCCGGATTTATAGCATTTATGATTATGAGGCAACTGGGAGAAATGGTGGTTGAAGAACCGGTATCGGGAAGTTTTAGTCATTTTGCCAACAAATACTGGGGACCTTTTGCAGGTTTTGCTTCCGGTTGGAACTATTGGTTGTTATACACGTTAGTAAGCATGACGGAATTAACCGCCATAGGAACGTATGTACATTTTTGGTGGCCGGAAATTCCATTATGGGTATCGAGTTTATTCTTTTTTGTGGTTATTAATTTAATTAACCTGGCTAATGTAAAGATTTACGGAGAAGCAGAATTTTGGTTTTCAATCATAAAAGTTATTGCAATCATTGCTATGATTGTTTTTGGAAGCTATCTTTTGATAAGCGGTTCGGGAGGCCCTAAAGCATCCATAACTAATTTATGGAACGACGGTGGATTTTTTCCTAAGTGCTTATTTAATTCAGATGGAGCAGGAGGTTATCAAGGATTACTTGCCGCAATGGCTTTCATTATGTTTTCTTTCGGAGGGTTGGAGCTGATCGGGATCACTGCTTCGGAAGCAGAAAATCCTGAAGTAACTATCCCTAAAGCAACGAATCAGGTAATATACAGAATCCTTATTTTTTATACCGGAGCTCTACTGATTTTATTTTCACTTTCTCCGTGGAGAGAAATAACAACAGGAAGCAGTCCGTTTGTAACTGTTTTTGATACCCTTAACGGTTTTAGTTTTACATTATTAGGTCATACTTTTTATTTTACAAGCATCATTGCAAATGTTCTGAATGTGGTGGTTTTAACTGCAGCCCTATCTGTTTATAATAGCAGTGTGTACAGTAACAGCAGGATGTTATATGGTTTGTCCGTACAAGGAAATGCTCCTAAATTTTTATCGAAACTGAATGCCAATCATGTACCGGTAATGGCCATATTGGTTTCCGCCTTATTTGCTGCTGTTTGTGTTATTGTAAACAAAGTAATGCCGAAAGAAGCTCTTAATTATTTAATGTCGTTAGTAGTTTCTTCTCTAATCATCAATTGGATAATCATCAGTTTAACCCATTTTTATTTTAAAAGAAGTAAAAATAAAGAAGGAGTGTTTAAAACTAAATTTCCTTCTTTATGGTTTCCGCTGGGAAATATTATTTGTTTGATATTCTTAGTTGGAATTTTACCCATTATGTGGTTTACCGGTATGGAATTATCTATTGAGCTGATTCCTGTATGGTTGTTTGTTCTGTATTTCTGCTATAGATTTCCTAAATATAAATGGATCTTATTAATTATATTTTTAGCCTATTTTCTCTGGAGAATTTACTGCTTAATTTAGTGGGTTATTATATTTTCAAACATACAATGATTAAGAAATAGATTAGGGTTCTAATTAATTTAAAAAAATTAATTAGAACTTGTAAGCTTTTCTAAAGCATATTGTATCATTTTATCTATAGAGGAATAAGGATCTTTACTAAAAGTACCTGCATAACGGTTAGCTACAATAGTGTTTAATGATAAAGCACGATGCCCCATCAATTGAGATAAACCGTAAATGGCTGAAGTTTCCATTTCAAAATTGGTAATTCTGTGATTTTTATATTCGAATCGATTAAGTTTTTCGTTCATCTTTTCATCATCTAAGTCCAAACGTAAAATTCTTCCCTGAGGACCGTAAAAACCAATAGCGGTTGCAGTGATACCGGCTCTGACGGCTGAATTTTCACACATATGGTCTAGTAATTCCTGAGATCCGTCTACAACATAAGGAACTGCTCTTTTTTTATTCCAGTGGGTTTGCGATGTAAACGCTTCTGCAATTTCATTGGTGTAAAAATTTTCAGTATTTGCGTAAAAGCTCATTAAACCGTCAAATCCTAATCCTTTAGATGAGGCAACCATCGTATCTACCGGAATATCGGACTGTAAAGAACCGGAGGTTCCTAATCGAACAAAAGTAAGTCGGGTAGGGGTAGATTTAATTTTCTTATTAACTAAGTCAATATTGGCAAGAGCATCCAACTCATTCAAAACGATATCAATATTATCGGTACCCATACCTGTGGATATTACAGTAAGCCTTTTTGCGTTAAGTGTTCCCGTGTGTGTAACAATTTCTCGTTTTTGAGACGTAACTTCAATGGAATCGAAATATTGTGACACTTTAGGTACACGTCCCGGATCACCAACCAGTATAATGGTATCTGCCAGCTCTTCGGGTTTGATATTGCAATGATAAATACTCCCGTCGGGATTTAATACTAATTCTGAATTTGATAATTTAGAAGGCATAGTTTGTAAAGCTAATTTTTTTAAATTTGATATCTATATTTTATCCGCCCACTCGTTTAACGGAAAATCCTTTTTCTTTTAAAATATCCATTATTTTATCTCGATAATTTCCCTGAATAACAATAATTCCGTCTTTGGCAGATCCGCCCACACCTAATTGGGATTTTAGTTCTTTGGCAAGTTGTTTTAAATCTTCATCTGCTCCGTTATAATTTTCCAAGATAGTAACGGGCTTTCCATTTCTCCCTTTTTTTTCATATTTACAAATAATAGGGTCCTCCTGCATAAATAATTCTTTTTCAGGGGTGGAAGATGATTCTTCAGGTTCTTCAAACTGATGATTCGGAAATAATTTCTTAAGCTGATCTTGCAAATCCATGGTGTTGCTTTATATATACAATTACGAAATTAGTAATTTTTTATTGTAAGGAATGGATTTTACTTATCTATAGTTTGAAATTATTGAAAGGAATTGTTTCAATTAATAAAAAATCTATACGATCGTGTATGAAAAGTAATTTTAGTTTAATTTTGAATTTAAAAGAATTCAGGTAAAATGCTAGAGATACGAAAAATAAGTGAAAGAGATATAGAATCATTGGTTCATATAAGTTATAAAACGTTTGTTGAAACTTTTGGAAGTTCAAATACCCAAGAAAATATGGATCGTTATTTGAATGAACATGTAAATTCAGATCAATTGAAATCCGAGTTAGCTGATTCCAATTCTGAATTTTATTTTGCCGAAATCGATCAGAATCCTATAGGTTATTTTAAAATTAATTTTGGAGAAGCTCAAACGGAAATTAAAGAAAATGAGGGAATGGAAATTGAACGGATATATGTTCTTAGGGATTTTCAAAAACAATTTATAGGACAACAATTATTTAATCAGGCCATTGCCATAGCTAAAGAAAGAAATTGCACTTATGTTTGGTTAGGAGTTTGGGAGAAAAACACTAAGGCTATAAAATTTTATCAGAAAAATGGACTCAAGGTTTTTGATACGCATTTTTTTGTATTAGGAGAAGATAAGCAAACGGATCTTATGATGAAATTGGAATTTTAATATATGTATTTGATCAATTATAATTTATATAAAAATTTCTTGAATTGAATACGTTGAAGCATATAAACAAAAAAATACTATTTAAACATTAAATAGTATTTTTTTAAACTTTTTTATTCTATTACCTTGATTTTATGATCTTGTCCATTTCCAATCTTGATTTTGGAGTTTTAGAAGGTTGATTATTGTCATCCGGATTTCTATATCCAATGGCTACAGCGAAAAGGGTTGTATAATCGTTGAGTTTCAATATTTCATTATATTTTTTAGGCTCAATGCCTTCCATAGGAGTACTGTCAATACCTAAGGCGGCACAGGCACTTAAAAAGAATCCTAAGGATAGATATACTTGTTTTTGAAACCAAGATTTTATTTCAAATTCTGATTGCGGTTTCAGTACTTGATTATAATAAGCCATGCTGCCTTCAGGCAAATAATTAGGCATTTCCTCTTCAAATTTTTTGACATTATCCAGAGCAGTAAACACTATGATATGGCTGCAATCTTTTATTTTTTGTGAATTAAATTCAGAAGCTCCCGCTAATTGATCTTTAAGTGACGGATCTGATATAAAATAAAATTTCCAAGGTTGGCTGTCGATGGAAGAGGGACTAAGCCTCAAGATTTCTTTTAATTTTTGAATATTTTCTTCAGATACTTTTTTAGTGGGATCGTATAATTTAGTAGTATACCTGGTTTTTGCTAATTTCAAAAAATCCATATTTTCTAATTTTAAAATTTAAATAATTATTTATTCTGTTACTAAGTTATGAAGATATGACGAATTAATAAAATTATAGGGTTAATACTGAGATATTTTTACTATTTGATTAAAATCTTACAGTAATAAAAAATTCTATTTAGCATTAGTTTAAATGCTCTTCAAAAAATCGTTCCAATGTATCAAAAGGTATGATTGTTACGTTATCATATAATTCCACATGAACAGCATTTGGAATTAGTAGTAATTCTTTAGGTTCTGAAGCCGATTGATAGGCATCTTCACTGAAATATCGTGAATGTGCATTTTCTCCGGCAATTAATAATATCGGACGGGGTGAGATTTCTTTAATATAGGTTAAGATAGGCATATTCATAAAGGAGAGGGGATTGGTAGCATTCCAAGCTCCCGTTGAATTCAAAGAACGTTCATGAAATCCTCTGGGTGTACGATAGTAATCGTAATAATCTTTTACAAATTGCGGTTCATCGCCATTTAATTTCACAGGATTTAATAATGGGCCTGCATGAAATATGCCATCTTCTGCATCCATCCATCGTTGCTCACTCAATTGCTTTAAAATGTTGGTTCGCTCTTCTAAAGTCATTTTATCAAAATATCCTTTGGACATCACCCGGGACATATCATACATACTTGTTGTGGCAACAGCTTTTACTCGTTTGTCTACCGCCACAGCGTTTAGGGCAAATCCTGCCCATCCGCAAATACCAATAATTCCAATTCTATTTTTATCTACATTTTTTTGAATTCCCAGAAAATCAACGGCTGCACTAAAATCTTCAGTATTAATATCAGGAGATGCTACATTGCGAGGTTCCCCTCCGCTTTCTCCTGTATAAGAAGGATCAAAAGCCAATGCAATAAAACCTCGTTGTGCCATTTGATTGGCATACAATCCCGAAGCTTGTTCTTTAACTGCTCCAAAAGGTCCACATACAGCAAGAGCGGGCAGGGGGTTGTTAGTGTGTTTTTTAGGGATATATAAATCTCCGGTAAGACTAATTCCGTAGCGATTTTTAAATGTAACTTTCTGTCTTGTTACCTTATCGCTTAACGTGAATGTGTAATGTTCGGTTTGTTTTGTCTGATTCATTTCTACTTGATGTTTATTTTGCTGACCTGCTGCCCAAATAACTAGGTTCATTGCCAGTAATAGGATTATTTTTTTCATTCGTTGATGATTAATGGTACTAATAAAATCATTATTTCAACCTTATTAATGATATAATTGTATGGTTTGAATGATATTTATTTTTTCAAGTAAAAGTATAATGGGATTTCTTTTTTTATTTTGTTGTACGGTTCATTTTAATATTCTATAAGGCTCAATTGTAGAAACGAAATATACGTATCAAGTTTATTTAAATACAAAACAATACTAATATCAAAAATTTAATTAGTATTTATAGTTCTAAAATAGTCATCAATTTAAAATTGATAGATTTAATTATATATTATTTTTTTATATCAATATAATTTTTTGAAAATATGATTAAATAATATCTGTGGAATTTAAGTTTTAGATAAAATATTTAGATTTTTGTTATCTTTGCAAGATAATATAAAATTTAATACTATGAATAAAAATTTTACAATTTTTTTATTTTCATTTGCTTTATTTTCTTGCTCAAATCCTATGAAAAGAGAATATAATGCAATAAATTTAGATAGAGATATAATAGCTATCGAAAAGATTGAGAATATGAACCAAGAGGATAAAAATATTCTTAAGGAATGGTTAAGGAATTCAAATTTAAAACATCATTTAACAGGTAAAACATATAACCAAATTTTAGAAGATGCTAAAAAATTTGCTGAAATGGATGAACAGTTTTTACAAGATAAAATTAATAACGATGATGAAAATGAAGAAGATAAAGTAAATAAAGCTTTAAATATATCTATTAATGATTATAATCATAAACCTGCTAATATTAATGATTATCAATTTAATTCTTATCATATATTTAAATATACTATACATAACAATTCGGATAAAGAAATTAAAGCGATCAAATTCGGTTTTCATATTTACAATGCTTTAGGAGATGAAATTGGAGATGGTTATATGAAAAGTTTTACTGATAAAAGAATTAAGCCTTATGGGACATATAAAGGAACGATGAGTTTTGATGCAGAAAATGATATTAATGACCTGAAATTGGTTAATTCAAATTTTGACGATTTAATATTCAATTTTACAGTTAACAAAATTGTTTATACAGATGGAACTGAATTGATGTAAATGATAGGATTAAATTATAATACAAAAAAGAATGATTAAAGTTTTATAAATTTTATTTAAATAATTTCAATTAAAAATTTAAAAATTAATTTTAAGTCTGATATAAAAAATATCAGACTTTTATTTACAAAAATTTTTCAAAAATTTTTATAATGTTTTTTTTCCTTGCAATATATATTATAAAAGCTGAAAGTTTATTAAATAATATGAATGAATCTTTAATTTTGAAATATTTAATTTTCCTATAATTTATATTATGTTAAATAGAATATTTAATACTGTTATTTAAGTTTATCGATTCTATCTCCAAATTAGTTGAGCCTATATGAAAATAAATTTTGTCAACATATTGGAAAATATAATCAATCATCAATTTTTTAATTGAAGAATTGATACCTGTTCTCCAGTATTTCACTGCTATAAAAGTATATCCGATTACGATGCTTTTGTCATTTTCCGAATAATCATAAAACCGAGTACTTCCGATTAATTCTCCGGTTGCTTTATCAATAATTTTAAAAGCTCCTTTACTTTCAACTGCTTCTTTAAAAAATACTTTGAATACGTCTTCTTTCCAACGATTATGACAAGGATGTTGCCCAGATTTTTTTATCTTTTACTACTTGATACAAACTCTCAAAATCGTTGATTTCTAAGGGTAATATTTGTACATAATCATTTTCTAAATTGGGTTGAATTGAAAAATTCATTGTATTAATTCTTAAGGTTTAGTTTTTTATAAATTTTTTTAGGAATGGCTTTTTTGTTTACTAAAATTGCGGTGGTTTTGAATTGTACGTAATTTTTTGTGACGTATAAATATCCTTGATAATCATTGCTTATTCCCCAAGAATTTTTAACTAAATAATATTCCTTACCGTTTTGGTCTTTTGCCAAGCCCACTATATGCATGGCATGATCATCTGTTGTAGTTTTATTATTAAAGGCTTCCTGACGCAATTCTTCAGTGATAACCTTTTCCGGCTTGGGATAATTGAATAAATTTGCTTTTTCTTCGGAAGAAATGGAATAAATATTCGTATCGGGAACATAAGCGATACCATTTTTCCAACTGAAATACGGCTCGCTAACATCGCTGGCCCATCCAATCGTATATCCCGTTGATAAAGCATGATCAATAATTTCAGTCAATTCCTTCATGGGAACATTGTACATCTTGTCTCCACTCCAATTATCAGGTAATGGCGGATAAAATGGTGTATAATATTCGTAATCTTTAAAAGAAGAAATTTCTATATAATCATTTGGATCTAAATCAACAATTTCTTCTGCAAATGTTTTAGGTGTATATTCTTTTCCCTTATAAATAAATGTTTCAGGAACTTTTCCAATGTATTTATCTAAAATAGATGAAAAATTTTGCGTCCATTGGGTATTAATAGGTGCTTTTTGAGATTTTACCGTATCTAAATACTCTTTAAGTTCTTGCTGCATTTTACTGAAATTATTCTTTATAGCACCATTAATTAGTCCGGTATAGGCTTCCTGAGGAACCATTCCATATTTTTTGTACATATTAATAACATCGTGTAAAGAACCTCCATCACCATAATTAACGTAACCGTCCATTAAAATATAATTTTTGGCTTTATCCTCGTAAGTTTTTCTGGCAGTGTATATTTCTGCTATATCTAATACCCGATGATGTTTTTTATATATTTCAGATTCTAAAAAAGAATTTCCTGCATAACTCCAGCAAGTCCCTGAAGATCCTTGATTTTTTACGGAAGTATTATCCAGTTGTTTTATGATGGTAAAACGAAAATCGGTATGGGTTGACTTATTATCTTTAATTTTATTGATTAAATCATCTTGAGCATAACTTATTGAAGGTAAGATCCATAATGCCATTACAAAAAAGATGGTTTTCTTCATAATTTGATAATTATTTTTTATCGTTTGCTTTCTTTTTCTTTTTGTTAAAGTAATCGTATGCAAAATATCCTCCTAACAATAAGATAAATACAGGTATATAATTAGTTTTATCTTTAAGCGGAACATTTGTGTTAACGGTACGAAACATTCTATCCCATCTTATTTTGAATTTGGCAGGATGCCCGAAAGGATCATTTTCGAATAAACCTTGAATGCTTAACCAGGTAAAAATAGGAGTTCCTATAATGTGATCTTCCGGTACATATCCGAAATAACGGCTGTCTAAAGAATTATCTCGGTTGTCCCCCATCATCCAATAATAATTTTGTTGGATGGTATAGGTGTTAGTTTCCTTACCGTTTATGTAAAATTTGCCTTCCTTTTCCTTCAAATCATTATATTCATAATTTTTAATGATTCTTCTATATTGATCTATATTTTGACGGGTCAACGTAATAATATCCCCTTTTTTAGGTATCATGAGAGGTCCATATTGAGAGCCGTTCCAACCACTATGAAGGGGAAAAATGGAATTAGTTGTATCAATTTTTGTTTTTGCTATATCTCTATAATGGATGCCCTCCTCTCCTTTATTTGCATATAAAATCTGAATAGAGTCTACCGTATCAAAATTTTTTATTTTGTTTGCATTTTCTTGGGTAAGCCCTTTGAAATAATAAATAGTATTACCCTGTTCGTTCATTCCTTCTTGATACGTGGCATAACCCAATAGATCTTCAATTTTTCTTTGACTGATTCCGGCTTGGGTTGTATATACTAAATAGTCTCTTTGTTGTTCTTCATCTTTTTTTATTTCTTCGGGTTTTCCATTGATAAATAAATTTCCATCAATCAATTGAATTTTATCTCCCGGTAAACCCACACAGCGCTTAACATAAGGATCTTTCCTATCGATGGCAGTATGCAAAGAATCTGTAGGATAATTAAAAACAACGATATCATATCTGTTAACCTTTGTCCAACCGGGAAGTCTCATATACGGCAAACGAATTTTATCTACATAAGAATTTATTTGATTTTGAGGCTGTTGATTGTTTCCCAACGGAATTTTATTTTGTAAAAAAGGCAACGCTACCGGAGTCATCGGAATTCTTATTCCGTAATTCAACTTACTGACAAATAGGAAATCTCCTACCAGCAAGGTTCTTTCCATAGAAGCAGTCGGAATGGTAAACGGTTGAATGACGAAAGCATGGATGACTGTGGCAAATATAACGGCAAACAATACGGCAGATATAAATGTTTCTTTTCGTTCTTGTTTACCACTGTATTGTGTTTCAGGTGAATAGTTTATATATGCTAAAAAAATAAATGAGAAGAATAAAACTAAAACGGCATCTAAATACGAACGACGATTGTAATGTCTTATAAAATCTACTAATATAATAGCTCCCATAATTGGACCGACAATCGGGATAAATACTATAATAAACCACCACCAAGGTCGATGAATAATTTTTAAAGTAACTAAAATATTATAAAAAGGAACTAAGGATTCCCATGCTTTTCTACCTGCTTTTTGAAATAATTTCCAAGCAGTCAGGAAATAAAATATATTTGAAAGTAAAGCGAATAGTAAATAATAAGTTAAATAATGCATGAGATAATCTTTAAATCTTTTTAATATTTAGTTATTTAGTAGCCTAAAATAAAATAGTTTTTATCTAAAAGCCTAATACATCTTTCATGGTGAATACCCCTTTTTTTCCGATAAGCCATTGGGCTGCAATTAATGCTCCCATAGCAAATCCTTTTCTAGAATGGGCTACATGTTTCAGTTCAATATCGTCTATAGGCGAATTATAAATCACAGTATGTGTTCCGGGAACATCATGAACTCTTTTAGCTTCAATTCCCAATAAATTATTATTGGTTTTATAGGATAAATTCCATCCGTCAAAACCATAAATCGGTATGATTTCATCTGCAAGCGTTATGGCAGTACCACTGGGTGCATCTTTTTTTTCTGTATGATGAATTTCTTCAATGTGAACCGTATATTCCCGGAACTTCTGCATAATTTCAGCCGCTCTTTTATTTATTTCGAAAAATAAATTAACGCCTAAACTGTAATTGGAAGAATAAATAAATCCCCCGTTATGCTTTGCGCAATATTCTTTTACTTGAGGAAGTTTATCTAACCAGGCAGTTGTTCCACAAACAACAGGTATACCCAATTCTAAACAAGCAATTACATTTTCATAAGCAGTAGAAGGAGTTGAAAATTCAATAGCTACATCCGCACCATTTAAATTTTTTTGAGTTGGTTTTTCTTCTAATCGGGCTACAATTTCGTGATTATGATTTTTAGCTATTTCTTCAATGGCCTTACCCATTTTACCATAACCTACTAAAGCTATTTTCATAAGAATATATATTATTTTTTATAAACATTAATCATTTTAAAAAGACAAGCAAAATGAAAGTCCTACTTTTTGATTAGTAAACCAGGTATCGGCGTCTTCCATAATAACAGGTCGTACGGCAAGATCTTTATCTTTGTCGAATATTGATAGATGAGCATCAACGGTGGCATCAACAATATTTAAAAGATAAGCCAGAGAAGTCAGCACAATCGCATAATCCCTGTTTCTCCTTTCCGAATCTTGAGCGTTAGCTAAAACTTTAGGACTGATTCCTGCTACATCTGAAAATCGATGCTTTTGTCCGCTAAGTTCCGCTAAATAGGCTTTGTGATATTTATTATATCGATTGTCGTAGTATTTTATAAAACCGATCCCCGCACCAATAACCCCTAGCACAATAGGAGCTTTAATATATTTTTTATTGTACAATTGTCCTAAACCGGGAAGTATGGCAGAGTATAAAGAAGCTTTCAGAGGGCTTCTCAACATGGTTTGAGTAAGTGAATCTGTATGATTAATATTGCGTATTATAACGCCATCATCACTAATGGTGGCATGGTTTGTTTCTTGATTTTGCGCTAAAATAAAACAAGTAAGAAATAATGAAAGTATAACCAATATTTTCTTTTGTATCATTCTAATAATTTCTGAATTCTTTCAAATTCTTCCGTGGAATCAAAATTAATGATAATTTTTCCTTTTCCTTTTTCTGTAGCCTTTATTTCAATAGTTGTTTCGAAATAATCCTCAAAATTTTTCAAACCCTTTTTTAAATGATTGGGTAATTCTTTTTCTTTGGAAACTTTTTTGCTTTTAGGATTTTTAAAGGTTCGAATGAAACTTTCGGTTTGTCTTACGGATAATTGTTCACGTACAATTTTTTCATAAACAAATAATTGTTTCTCTTGCTCTTCCAAGGATATGAGCGCCCTTCCATGTCCCATGGAAATTATCCCGTCTCGGATTCCCGTTTGGATAATCGGAGAAAGTTTTAAAAGTCTTAAATAATTGGTTATGGTGCTTCTGTCCTTCCCTACTCTGTTACTCAAATTTTCTTGAGTAATATTGATTTCTTCAATTAATTTTTCAAAGCTTAAGGCAATTTCGATAGGATCCAGATCTTTTCGTTGAATATTTTCAACTAAAGCCATTTCTAAAAGTTCCTGATCGTTAGCTAATCGAACAAATGCAGGTAATTTTTTTAAACCGGCCTGTTTGGAAGCGCGATATCTCCTTTCTCCCGAAATTAAATCGAATTTGTCTCCATTTTTACGAACAGTTATTGGTTGTATTAATCCTAACTGTTTAATAGAAATGGATAATTCATCTAATGCTTTTTGATCAAAATTAGTTCTGGGTTGATTGGGATTGGTTATGATATCATCAAGTGAAATTTCCAAAATGTTACCCACTAATTCTTCTGCTCCTTTTTCTTCGGCAGAATTAACTTTTTTAGAATTCTCACTTAAGATTGCGGATAGACCTCTACCCATAGCTCTTTTTTTGTCTATAGCCATAATTTATTTAACTTCAGCCTTGTTTTTATTTAATACTTCTTCAGCAAGTAAGATATAGTTTATAGCACCTTTGCTTTCTGCGTCATATTTTAATATGGATTCGCCAAAACTCGGAGCTTCGCTTAATCGCACATTTCTTTGTATGAGACTGTCAAACACCATATCCGGAAAATGAGTTTTGACTTCTTCTACCACTTGGTTCGATAAACGTAAACGGGCATCATACATAGTTAATAATAACCCTTCAATAGTTAGATCCGGATTGTGCAGTTTTTGCACGCTGTTTATCGTATTAAGGAGTTTTCCTAAACCTTCTAAGGCGAAATATTCACATTGGATGGGAATTATTACAGAATCGGCAGCAGTTAAAGCATTTAAAGTAATTAATCCTAATGACGGGGCACAATCAATGATTATGAAGTCATATTCATCTTTTATATCTTTTAAAGCTTTTTTTAACATGTATTCTCTATTAACCTTGTCAACCAATTCAATTTCAGCAGCAACAAGATCTATATGAGCCGGTATTAATTCCACATTTGGGGAAGTAGAAGGTTGTATGGCATCTTTGGCAGAAGCACTGTGTTCCAACACTTCATATGTACCATATTCTACTTCTTCGATATTAATACCTAATCCGGAACTGGCATTTGCCTGAGGGTCTGCATCGATGAGTAAAACTTTTTTTTCAAGCACCCCTATGGCCGCAGCCAAATTTACGGCTGTGGTGGTCTTTCCAACTCCTCCTTTTTGATTAGCTATAGCAATAATTTTTCCCATCAGTATAATAAAATTTCAAGCTGTAAAAATACAATTTTTAAACGGTATATTCAGAAAAAATTATCAACATTAGAGGGATTTATAGCAGGTTATTGACTATTTTTTTGGTATTATTATGCTATTTTTTCTCTCTAATTTAATTATTTTACTTTGAACTTTATTTTAATTTTATTTGGTTTTAAACATTCATCGCAAAAGTATTACAAGTTAAAAAGTTTGCTCTTTATTATATATTAAAAAAATAGTTTAGAATATATAACTTTAAATTAAACCTTTTAAAATATGCTTTGTCAATAAAGTTGTAAATCTAAAGTTATATGAAAAAAATAATTTTTGTAGGAGCATTAGTATTTTCCTCTACTTTTGCTTTTACACAATCTAAATGTGAGGATCCTAAGGATCATGATAAAAAAGAAGAAAAAGTGAAAGAGATGAGGGATAGGATGGCTAAAGAACTTAATTTAACGGAAGATCAAATTAAAAAGATTAATTTAATTGAGGATAAATATAAAAGCCGTGAAGATGAATTGAGGAAAAAGTCAGAAGAATTGCGTCAACAAATTCATCAATTAAAGGAAGATAAAAAATCTGAAATAAATAAAGTTTTTACTGAAGAACAAAGACAAAAGCTTAAGAAAATTAAAGAGGATATGCATAATAAAAAGCATTTACATAAACAGGGTAAAAAATTTCATTCCTAGAGAAAATAGTATATAATACAATTCTTATTTTAATTAAAAAGTGCTTCTATTAGATAGAAGCTCTTTTTAATTTTATAGTATATATATTATTATCAAAAAGTTAAGAAAAATTTTGCATGTCAATTAATTTTTTATAAATACCATTTTTCTCCAATAATTCAGCATGAGTTCCTTGTTCCATTATTTTTCCTTTATCCATCACCACAATCATATCTGCATTGACAATGGTTGATAATCTATGAGCTATAACCAGGGATGTTCTGTTAGACATAAGATTATCTAAAGCATCTTGTACCAATCGTTCACTTTGGGTATCTAAGGCAGAGGTTGCTTCATCTAAAATCATGATAGGTGGATTTTTCAATATAGCTCTGGCAATAGCAATTCTTTGTTTTTGTCCACCCGATAATTTTCCGCCTCCTTCACCAATGGTTGTTTCGAAACCTTCCGGCATTTGCTCAATGAATTCCAGTGCATTGGCAACTTTAGCAGCTTCTATAACTTCATGCATCGATGCATTTGGATTGCTTAATTTAATATTATTGGCAATGGTATCATTGAATAATATGGATTCTTGGGTAACCATGCCCAGTAATTTACGGTAAACTTTTAAATTTAAATCTCTTAAATCATGACCATCCACATAGATCACGCCGCTGTCTACGTCATAAAACCGTGCAATTAAATTGGCTAAAGTAGTTTTACCGCTACCGCTTTGTCCCACTACTGCAATTGTTTTGCCTTTAGGAATAAATAAATTTACATCTTGAAGAATGGGATGTCCGTCAACATATTGGAAATTAATATTTTTCAGTTGAATTCCTTCTTTTATTTCGGATAATTCTATGGCATGTTCCGGTTCGTAAATCTGTATGCTGGTTTCTAATGTTTCCACCAAGCGATCTGTAGAGGCCGTACCTTTATGTAAATTCGTGATGGAAGTTGATAAGGTTTTGGCCGGTTCCAATAATTGAAAAAATAGGGCTATATAGACTAAAAAGGAAGGAAGATTTAAACCTTCACCGTCTAAAATAAGAACTCCGCCGTACCAGGTTATAAAAATCATGGCAACAGAACCTAAAAATTCAGAAGAGGGCGAAGCAAGTTCATATTTTTTCATCATATTTATGGATAGCCTTCTGAGATTAAGAACGCTATTCATAAATCTGTTTTTCATGGATTCTTCGGCATTGAAAATTTTGATTATTTTAGTTCCGTTTAGGGTTTCATCAATTACTGAAAGTACATTACCCGATTCGGCTAATCCCTTTTTAGCATCTTTTTTCAAACTTTTTCCAATTGCGGAAATAATCCACGCCATAAAAGGCAGAACAATAAATGCTATTAAAGTTAACGAAGGACTAATGGTAATCAAAGCGATAAGAGTAAAAAGAATGGAAAAAGGCGTTCTCCAAAGCTCTAAAATAGAAGTTAAAATATTGCCTTCCACCTCTCCTACATCTCCGGAAAGTCGTATCATAATATCCCCTTTTTTTCGATCAGTGAAATAAGAAACCGGAAGCGTAAGGATTTTATCATACATAGCAACCCGCAAATCTTTGGAGACTCCGCTTCGTAACAGTACAATAAAATATTGAGCTAAATATCTGAAAATATTTCTAAATAAAAATAAAACTATAACAGTAACACAAAGATAAGCTAAAATCGTTTTAGGATTGGTTCCTTCAAGGGAATGATCTAAAAATACATAAAATTTATATTTCAGCTCAGCCATCATACCCGTTGAGGCTTGCATTTCTTTTTTCGTTTGTTCAATTAAAATTTGATTTTTTCCTCCTAAAAGCATTTCCAAAATGGGCATAATGGAAAAAACGGAAACTATTGAAAATAAAGAATATAGAACGTTAAATAGAATTCCTAATATAAATTCTTTTCTGTAGGGAGAGGCAAATTTTTTTAGTATTTTTTTTAATGATTTCATGCTACCTTGAGATTAATACAAAGGTAAACAAAAATTCGATTCTATTTTGTCAAAAAGTAGCTTGTATTCCAATATGAATTTTAGAATCTGAAAAATTTACAGGTTCAGAATCGTATTTGCCAACGGCATAGTTCAATGAAAAAATCCCGAAACGTGTTAAAAAGCTAATTCCTACTCCGGTTCCCAGTAAAAAGGGTCTTGTATTTTGATTTTTATTCTCAATCCATGCAACATCTGTAAATAAACTTAAATACAGTTCTTCAAACGGAACGTATCTGTATTCTAAACTTCCAATGATATACGCATTGGCATAAATGGATTGTTCATTGAATCCGCGGATAGTTTTCAAACCACCGATTTTAAATAATTCATTTACTGTCAACGTATCCGACAGTAAGGTTGAAGCATTTATTTTCGGTTTTAGATAATGAGAAGCAGATAATTTTAATAATTTCTCTATGGAAGCACTTACATTATATTCAGTTAGATTTTTTCGATCTTCCGGTATATTCCTATATGCAATTCCTTTTATAGAGTATAAATTTTTAGGACCTAAAATTTCATTTTCATTTCTTTCTTTGTATTGATAACTTATGCCTAATCCTGTTTTGGAAAAGTTGTTATTATTATCTAATTCCGATACATATCGTGAGTTTTCATATAATCCTTCTATACCTAACCGTTGGTTTACGGTATATTGATAATATATATGTTCATTTAGGCGAATAGTTGCATAGGTGCTGTCTTGTTTAAATATAGTTAACGATGATTCCGATCCGAATTTAGATTTAAAAAGATAGGGTACGTTGACTTGAACTTCAAAGTTTTGAGATTTATCCGGTGTGGACAACCAATTTAAGTTAATGGTTTCAAATGAATTCAATACATTACCTAAAGAAAGTTGCAGTTGACCGTTGACTTTGAATTTTCCTTTTTCGTCATTACCAAAGCCTAACATTCCATCCAATGAACTGGCTTTTCTTTTTTTCAAATATAAATAAATCTTGGTAGAATCGGGAGTGAATAATACTTGCGGATTTTTTTCTTCTACTATAAATGCTGTTCCTTGTAACATAGCTGAAATTTCATTAAGTCGCTCGTCTGAGTAGGTTTTACCAAGAAATCCATATTCTAATTCTTTTATTATTCCTCGAGGAATTTTGGTATATCCGTTTAAAACAAATGAATTGATGATTCTTTTTTGATGAAGTTCAACATGTATGGATGCTTCTAATGGTTCATTTGCAAGGGATAATTTTGTGTGGACTTGGTTAAATGCATAGCCTTTTTTTATATAATAATAATGGATTACTCCTGCTAAAGAATCAATATTATCTGTTTGAAAATGATTTTTGTTAGTAATTGCCGCTTGCGAAAGTGAGTCTAATTGTACCCATACTTTTTTATAAAATTTTCCTCTGTTAATATAAACTAAGGTTTCTTTTTTATCTTTTTTTAAAGAATCCAGTTTTAGGGTATAAAAACCTAGATCTACTAAAGAATCTAAAATCGAACCTACTTTATTTTCAGAATAGGTTTTTGAAAACCATAGTTTTTGATTATTATATATCTTAATGAAATTTTTTTCTACTTGGCCATGAAGCAAAATGGGAAACATAATTATATAAATATAGAGCAGCTTAAATTTCATGAGTTATACTAACAAAAAAGCTCAATGGTAAGGTACAAATTTAAATCTAAATTATTTTATATTTTTATTTAATAAAATTCTTTAGTTTTTTGTAGGCGTCATTGTAAATGATGCTATTAATGGGAAAATAACAGATATTTTAGTATAATCGTCATGTAATAAACTATATAAATACTTATATACTTTCTAATTAATTATAGTTATGTATGCATTTCCTTTAAATAGATTGTAAAATATTTTGTGAATTTTTTACTAACTGAAATTTGAAAGAAAATGTAAGAGGTTATATATCAAAATTTTAAGATTTAAGGTTATTTGAGTTAATAATTTCTAACATATGCTCTTTACCTATAGTATGGGCTGTTTTAAGTGACAGAATCCATTGGATGGTATGATCCAGCTTTTCTTGTTTTTTTATACTATCTTTTTGATTGATACAATGAAGAAGCATAAACAGTATTGAAAAAAGAAGTAAAATAATAGCCAACGCAAGCGCGGGATTAAATTGTTGATAGGCGGAAGGTGATGGATTTACATCATAGATCCAATTAACTAATAAAACAAGGGCGGAAATTATAAACAATCCAATAGCTGTCATATAATTAAGCAATGATAATTGTCTTACTTGCTTTATTTTTTGTTCAGAACTTGCTATCCATAATTTAAATTCTTCCTCCAAGTTTTTCCAAGAATCAGAAGTATTGTTTTGTTCTTTTTTAATGAGCGTAAATTCATCGGTAGTAAAATGAGTGAATACCCAATATTCCCATCCCAAGCCTAAAGACAAAACAATTACAATAAAAATTATAGAAAGAAAGCTGTAAAATATCTCTTGGATGATATGGTAATAAAATCCTAAACCTACTAAGACTAACCCTAATAGGGTAACTAAAAAATACTTTAAGGATCCAGAATTTTTTTTCTTCTTTTGATCATTATCTTTTTTATCGATATTATCAATAGTATTTCCTATATTTTGTTTATCTGATATATTTTTATCCATTTTATAAATTTATTAACAAAATTATATAATATTTTAATAAATTCATAAAAAATTAACGTAAAATACCACCGGTTATCATTCTACCGGAATTTATGGTTTGCCTTCTTGCCGAAAAAAATAAATTAGGTTGAGTAACCGTACATAAATTTTTTATTTCAATATGATGAGCGATACAACCTGCTTGTTCCAGTAGCAACTGATTTGCTTTTCTAAGATCAATATGATATTTTCGGGTTTCTTTATTTTTAAAACTAATTAGATTACTATCAAAACCTTCTTTAATAAAATCTTCTATGACATGATCTCCTACTTCAAAACAATTCGCGCAAATGCACGGACCAATTCCTACTCTTATATTTTCAGGTTTGCAATTAAAAAGACGTACCATTTCCGACAGAGTTTTTAAAGCAATTTTGCTAACGGTTCCTCTCCATCCTGCATGGATGGCTGCCAAAGTGTGGGTTAAAGGATCATAAAGTATTATAGGTACACAATCGGCTGTAGTTATTCCTATGCAAATTCTCTTTTCTTGAGTCAGTAAAGCATCTTTATTTTGAAGAATTTCAGATTGTTTATCACTTTCTAAATCTAAAAAATTACGATCAATAAGTAACACGTGATTGCTGTGAGTTTGAACAGGTATAAATAATTTATGGGTTGAAATACCTATCTCATTACAGAGTCTTTTTCTGTTTTCAATCACATTTTTCGGATCATCCCCGGAGGTTGTTCCTAAATTGAACGATGCATACTTCCCGACACTTACTCCGCCTTCGATTGTAGTTGTAAAATGGGTTAATTCTCTGTATGCAGATAAATTATCAAATGTCAGGAGATTCATATAGTTAAAAGAGAATATTTATAAACTCATCAATTCTAGAGTGTTCTATATAAATTCTTAATGGGCTTCCAGCCAATTGGGACCCACTCCAACATCTACTATTAAAGGAACTTCCATTCTTACGGAGTTTTCCATTGTATTTTTAATCAGTGTCGATACTTCCTTAATTTCTTCATCGGGAGCGTCGAAAACCAATTCATCATGCACTTGTAACAAAAGTTTGGTTTGAAATTTTCTTACCTGCAAGAGTTCGTGAATTTGTATCATGGCTATTTTAATTACGTCTGCTGCAGTTCCCTGAATTGGCGCATTTACTGCATTTCTTTCTGCATGAGAACGCACTACGCTGTTTCCGGAATGGATATCCGGCAAATATCTTCTTCTTCCCAATAAGGTTTCTACATATCCGTTTTTTCGTGCTATCTGTACTTGTTCCGAAATGTATTCTTTTAAAACGGGATAAGCCTGATAATAAGCATCAATCAAACTTTTAGATTCGGATCTAGATAATCCGGTTTGTTCACTTAATCCGAATGCAGATACTCCGTAAATGATACCAAAGTTAACCGTTTTCGCTTGAGAGCGCTGCTCTTTAGTCACTTGATCCATAGGTACATTAAATACTTTTGATGCAGTAGCCCTATGGAAGTCCTCACCGTTTTTAAAGGAAGTGATCATGGTGGGATCTTTACTCATGGCTGCAATGATTCTCAATTCAATTTGAGAATAATCGGCAGAAATTATTTTATGTTTAGAATCCTTTGCTATAAAGGCTTTACGTACTTCTTGCCCTCTTTCGGTTCTAATAGGAATATTTTGAAGATTGGGATTATTAGAAGCTAAACGACCGGTAGCAGCTACAGTTTGTGCAAAGGTTGTGTGTACTCTTCCCGTTTGTGGATTTACCTCATTGGGTAGGGCATCAACATAGGTTGATTTTAATTTTTGCAGCTGTCTGTAATCTAATAATAAATCTATAATTTTATGTTTATGCGCCAGCTTTAATAAAACATCTTCGCCGGTTGCATATTGACCTGTTTTAGTTTTTCTGGGCTTAGTACCTAATTTTAATTTATCAAAAATAATATCTCCTAATTGTTTGGGTGAACTGATATTAAATTCTTCTCCGGCTAGAGAATATATTTCTTTTTCTAACTTTGAAAGGTCTTCAACTAATTCTTTAGACATTTCGCCTAATGCTTTGATATCTAAATTGATACCTTCCCACTCCATGTCTTCCAACACCTTCATTAAGGGCATTTCTATATCATCAAAAAGCTTTTTAAGATTATCATGTTTGAGTTGAGGTTCAAATTTGTCTTTAAGCTGTAAGGTAATATCAGAATCTTCAACCGCATATTCTTTTTGCAATTCAATAGGAACCGAAGAAAACAATTTTTGATTTTTTCCTTTTTTTCCGATTAAAGATTCTATGGGAACAGGCTTGTAATTAAGCTCTGTTTCAGCCAATAGGTCCATATTATGCCTTGCATCTGGGTTGATTAAGTAATGCGCAATCATGGTATCAAAAAGTACCCCTTTAACTTCTACCTTATATTTTCTTAAAACTTTACAATCATACTTCAAGTTTTGGCCTACTTTAACTATATTTTCATCTTCGAAAACCGGTCGGAGCAGTTCTATAAATTCTTGTGTTTTTTCTTTGTCCTTAGTACTAAAAGGTACATAGTATCCTTTGGCCTTTTCATACGAAAATGAAATGCCTACTAATTCCGCGATCATGGAATCAGTGGAAGTAGTTTCCGTATCAAAGCATACAATTTTTTGCTTTAAAAGCTTATCTACCAACAATTTTACTGCCACAGGCGTTTCTGTCAGTTGATAGAGATGATCTGTATTTTCAATAGTTTTCCAGTTGGCGCTTTCTTTCATTTCAATGTCCTGATCGGTTGTATCAAACAACGATCTTTGTCCATTTACCGGAGCTTTACCGGAAGAATTTTTTTCTAAATTAGATTCGCTTTCAGAGATAATATGATACGTTTTCTGAAAATTTGTAATCATATTTCTAAACTCTAATTCTTCAAAAATTTTAATGACCTCATCAACATTCGGCTGATCCACCGTTAAACTTTCATAATTAAATTCGATAGGAACATGAGTATCAATGGTTGCCAATTTTTTTGATAAAAGGCCTAGTTCCTCATTTGCTTCCACTTTTTCTCTCATTTTTCCTTTTAATTCAGAAGAATGAGCAAATAAGTTTTCAATGCTTCCGTATTCTTTAATAAATTGTCTAGCCGTTTTTTCGCCTACACCGGGTATTCCGGGTATATTGTCTACACTGTCTCCCATCATGCCCAAAAGGTCAATAACTTGAGACGGATTTTTAACTTCGAATTTTTCTTTAACAGATTCTACATCCCAAATTTCAATATCGTTTCCTCTGGATGCCGGTTTAAAAACAAAGATATTTTCGGAAACTAATTGCGCATAGTCTTTATCCGATGTCATCATATAGGTTGTATATCCCTCCTTTTCCGCTTTTTTTGCCAAAGTTCCTATAACATCATCGGCTTCGTACCCTTCTTTCCAAAGACAAGGAATATGTAATGCTTCCATCAGTTTATGAATATAAGGAACAGCTATGCGTATAGCCTCCGGTGTTTCTTGCCGATTGGCTTTGTATTCTTTATAGACCTGATGACGGAACGTTTCTCCCACATCAAAAACTACTGCCAGATGTGATGGCTTTTCTTTTTTCATTAAATCGAAAAGCGTATTGGTAAATCCGAAAATAGCGGAAGTATTTAACCCTTTAGAATTGATTCTCGGGTTTTTTATAAAGGCATAATAAGCTCTGAATATAAGAGCATAGGCATCAATCAGAAATAGTTTTTTATCGCAATCTAGACTGGTCATTCTTTAGGGTTATCTGTGTTTTTATTTTCAAATATAAGATATTTGAAGTTAACACTTGTTGCAAAATGTAAAAAGAAAAACCTTAAAATTATTAATTGAAAAAATGTTTATATTGATTTTAAAGTAGTAAATTCTATAAAATTCTAATATATCGATAATTAATATCGATAGTAAATTTAACACGTAAAGGATTTATTTAACAGATAAATAGAACTTTATAGAGTAGTATAGTATCTTTTAAGTATGATTTATAAATAATAAACTTTATATAATTCGTTAAGATAAAATGGTAGTTAATAGCGAATTATATAAAGCTTATTATGTAAGAATTTAGTCTTCTTGACCTTTTAGTTTTTCTGCATTTTCGGCAATTTTTACCGCTTCAATCATTTCATCAATATCTCCATTCATAAAGTTATCTAAATTATAGATGGATTTATTAATACGATGATCCGTTACACGACCTTGCGGGTAATTATAAGTACGAATTTTAGCCGAACGGTCTCCGGTGGATACCATCGTTTTTCTGTGTGCCGAAATTTTATCAAGATGCTCTTGCAACTTCATATCGTATAATTTGTTACGAAGCATTTGTAACGCCATCTCTCTATTGGCATGTTGTGAACGTGCTACCTGGCATTGAATCATTATTCCGGTGGGCTTATGCGTAAGCTGAACTTTGGTTTCTACTTTATTAACGTTCTGTCCTCCTGCTCCACTAGATCGAGCGGTTTGATATTCTAAATCCGCCGGATTAATTTCAACATCTACTTCTTCGGCTTCTGGTAAAACAGCTACAGTTATGGCCGAAGTATGTACTCTTCCTTGTGATTCGGTTTCAGGAACCCTTTGAACTCGGTGTACTCCCGATTCAAATTTCATGGTTCCGTAAGCTCCTTCTCCACTAACATTAATAATCATTTCTTTATATCCTTTAACGCTACCTTCCGTAGCGTCTACTACTTCAAAGTTCCAACCCTTTTGTCTCCAATACATGGTATACATTCGGAAAATGTCTTCCACAAAAATAGCCGATTCATCACCACCCGTTCCGGCTCTTAATTCAACGGTGATATTTTTGTCGTCTTCAGGATCTTTTGGAATTAACATATATTTTATGTTTTCTTCCATTTCAGGAATTTTGGCTAAGGCATCATTTTTTTCTTCTTTTGCCAATTCAACCATATCAGGATCAATGCCTTCTTTAATAATTTCATCGGCATCTGAAACTGTATTAAGTAAGGATTTGTATTGATGATAGATTTCAACTATTTTATTTAAGTCTTTATATTCTTTGTTTAGTTGAGCATATCTTTTTTGGTCTGAAATAACATCCGGTTGAATGATTAAATCTGATACTTCATCAAATCTTTGTTTAATAGCCTCTAATTTTGATACTAAATCTGACATATATACTGATGGTTTAAGTTTGCAAATGTACAACTTTGATAGAATATTTTCAGCTTCTTACTTTTATATATATTTTTTTAAAAATTATTTTAAAAGTTACAAGTTAGTATTTTAAATCATAAATACTTTGATAGTCGCTTAAACCGCAAGTTCAGTTGTTTAATTAATTATTCTGAATATATTTTCTTTGTTTAATTTTCTGTTAAGAATTCCATTATTTAGCAAATAAAACTACTATTTTTTGGATGTATGGTAAAAACGTGAATTTTCAATTACCGCATCTTTAATTACACTAAAATCAACGGTATTTTCATTTACCGGATTTAATTTTTTATCGACAACATCATACATTCCCGAGGAAAAAACATTAATTATCATATTTTTTTCAATGATAGCATATTTTTGATTATACCCGCAGATAAACCAATTTCTATTCTTGCAATCATATAAATTTTGGCCTACGCTATAATCGTAATAGTGATTTGTAACCCCCAAAACGGTATTCATAAGCGTTGGAATAATATCATAATGTAAAGTTAAATGAGTATAAGTTTTTGCCGGTCTAGAAGCATCAAATACAATTAGAGGTGTGCCAATTTGATAATCTGAAAAATTTCCTCCGTGTTGCCAATATCCTTTTTTATTGTCATTAAATTCTTGTCCGTGGTCCCCTGTAATAACTACAATTGAAGAGTCTAAGAGCTTTTTCTCTTCTAATTTTTTCAATATGTTACCGATGAGACCATCAATATAATTTAATGAATTTTTATATCTGTTATAAAAAGGGATTGGATTGTAATCATCGTTTAAGGCTATATAATTTACTTCATCTAAGGTCGGTTTAAATTTAACAGGAAAATCTGAAGGGTAATCAAAGCCATGAGCAGAATCAAAAAATAAGAAGCTAAAAAAGGGAGTATTTTCTTTTGAATCATAGCCGTTTATAAATTTTATCCATTCATTATAAATGTCTTTATCTCTTTCTGAGGGAGAATTTCCATTCGATTCCAGTCTCAAATTTTGAATTCCTGAAAATACATTTTTATTAAAAGGGGGATTTTCAAGCGTTGAGCTGGACAAAATTGATAATGTATAGCCTTGCTTGAGTATTTCATTGAAAAAAACCGGAGATACTTGTAGTCCTGTAAAATTATCATAATAGGTAGCAGGTATGGCATAAAATAGCGAAAATATGCCTCCTGTGGTCATATTTGATCCGCTTTTATGGTTTTGAAATACTTGTGATCTTTTGGACAATTCAAAAATATGCGGAGTTATATTTTCGGTCATGCAATTAAATCTCCATGAGTCTATTACTATGAAAATTATATTCTTTTTTTGGCTATTTTCAGATAGAATGGGCTTTAAAGGATAATTGATCAATGATTTTGAGTACGAGCGACTAAGTAAAGTATTTTTTTCAATTTCTTGTTTATTAATTAAATTAAGTTTGCGAAAAAGTGATTCAGAGGTTAACGGATAGAAGACAGGATATATATTTTTCATTTGAGCAATAGGCCTGTATCGACTCGCATCAGCCCAAGCATATATCAAGTTTGTACAAACTAATAAAAATCCTACAATCACTAAGATTAGCTTAATTTTTAAATTAGGTAATTTTTTGGATAGTTTGGAAGAAAAATACAGTATTAGTATCTCAAGTAAAATAAGTCCTATTAGGTAAAGTATTGCAATGGTAGTATTTATAGTTGAAAAATGAAAAATATCTGTAGCTCTTTTTCCAAAGACTAATTTATATACTATAGGGGATAAATGATACCTAAATTGGCTAAATACCAGTATATCTATTTGCAGATATAGTATAATAAGAATAGAGAGTAAGCTAAAAATAAGTTTAGATAGTAATTTTGATTTGGTAAAAAATAAGAATAAAAGACTCAGTAACAGTGGAACACAATTAAGAATAAAAAAATGTGTAATAAGTGAAGAAAATATATAAAAATATGTAATGAATCCGCTTAAATTTTCGGTATATTTTAAATATTTAATCCCTAAAAAAATTACCAGTAAAAAATTAAAAAAATTGGCTAAACATAATTGTTTACTAAACAAATTAATTTTCATTATATATATTTAAAAACAACAGTTTTGAATAAAGATACAAAATTTAATAAATTAATAGAACAATTTTCTTCAGTTAATATATTTAAATAGTATAAAAAACAATAAATCATCATTATTAGTAAGAAATATTTTAAAGCACCCAATGCCATTCCTGCTAGTTGGTTAGTGAAACCTAAACCTAATTTTTTTAAAATTTTTTCAATAATTCGGGATAAAAATAGAATACTTATAAATAAAATGATAAAAACGCAGACATAGCTAACCCATGTCGATGTTTCTTCTGAAATTATTTTATTTTGTAATAAAATGTGATGCATTTGAGATAAAAACAGAGAAGAAAATAAATATCCGACCGTGAGTCCTGCGATTGAAGAAATTTGTTTTAGAAAGCCTTTAATATATCCTATAATTGCACCGATTAGAGTGCCTCCCAATAAAATATATTCATAGTTCATTTTTAAATTTTATCTTCCTTATACTCCCCTAAGATATGTAAAAAATTGGTATTATTTTTTATCTCTTCCAACGCCCTGCGGTAATTGTCATCATTTCCTCCGGGAGTAATAATATCCGCATGAAAAGAATATTGGAAAACCGATCCTGATAAAGGCACAGATTGTATTTTAGTGATATTCATTTGATAGTTTGCAAGAATATTTAAAACTTTTGCTAAACTGCCCATTGTATGATCTGTAGTGAAGTATAAGGATGCTTTCGTAAAATTTTCAACTTTTTCCGTTTGAGGAGATAATAAATAAAAACGGGTGTAATTGTCAGAAACATCATGAATATTTTCAGCCAATACTTGCAAATGATACATTTCTGCTGCCAATTTTGAGCCAATAGTCGCTATACCTTTCATTTTCTTACTATGAATGTTGTATGCACAAGTTGCGGTATCGTCTTTAGATAATAATTTCCAATCAGGATATTTTTCAAGAAAATTTTCACATTGTAATAAAGCCATAGGATGGGTTCTAACTTCAGAAATAGAATCTAATGTTTCTCCCGGTAATGCTAATAAATGATGTTTAATCGGTAAGACCACCTCACCGACTATGTGTAACCCGTGTTTGGTAATTAAACTATAATTGGGTAAAATAGCTCCCGCTATTGAATTTTCTATGGCCATCATTCCATAGTTTGCTTTCCCATTAATTACATCCCTTACTACGGTTTTAAATGTAGGACTATCAATTATTTCCACTTTTTCATTTTGAAAAAAACGGTTTACGGCTTCATGATGAAACGATCCTTTAATCCCTTGTATTGATATTGACTTCATAAATTAATGGTACTAAATACCCAATTTTTTTTATTTTTATTAATTATATTTACATAAATTTAATGGAACAGCTTTGTTCAAGCTAGAAATAAAATGTCTGTAAAAATACAAAATCTATCTAAACATTATAAAGGACAAATTGCTTTACATGCTATTTCTCTGGAAATAAAAAAAGGTGAGATTGTCGGCTTATTAGGTCCAAATGGAGCAGGTAAAACAACCATGATGCGGTCAATTACAGGATCGTTATCTTTTGACCGGGGAAAAATTTGGATCAATGGTATGGATAATCAAGAGTTCCCATATAAAACCAAATCGTTAATTGGTTATCTTCCGGAAAATAATCCATTATATTTAGATATGTATGTTAAGGAGTATTTAAGCTTTGTTTCGGATATTCATCATACTCCCAAAAGCGAGATCTCCGACATTATTGAAAAGGTGGGCCTACAGAAGGAACAAAATAAGAAAATCAGTCAATTATCTAAAGGATATAAACAACGAGTGGGACTGGCACAAGCAATTCTCTTTGATCCTGAAATTTTAATTTTAGATGAGCCGACTAATGGCTTGGATCCCAATCAAATTATTGAAATCAGGCAATTAATTCAGGAATTAGGTAAAAAGAAAACCGTTATTTTATCTACTCACATTATGCAAGAGGTTGAAGCCTTATGTTCAAGAGTCATACTTTTAAATAAAGGATCTATTATTCAAGATAGAAGCATTGAGGATTTTAAAGGTAAATATTTAAGTTTGGAAGAAGCTTTTTTCGAATATACCCATCATTAATTCATTAACTATTGAAAAAATAACAACTTTACTTTTTCTAAAATAAAACAAAACTATCCTGTGATGTTTCTTCATCGTATAAATTGGTAGTTTCTTCATTGGTAAAATACAAATCATAGATAACATTTGAAGAAGAAATCATCTCTTGTTCAATCATTTTATCTTTACTAGATTCCATTTTTTTGGGAATTCTTTTAGGTGAACGTTTAGGAATATTATTAGTGGTTTTATGAATATTGGACGTTGAACCGGAAGATGGTATAAACGAATCCGACGGTTTAGGTGCATATAAATCATCTGTTAGAGCTAAATGGTTTTGATTTTCTAAGTTAGCACTTGTTATCGAAGAATCAGTAGTGTATTGATTTTTAGTACTATATATTCCCACCATTACAGCGAAAAATAAACAGGCTGCTGCCGGAATCCAATATATTTTTCTAGAAAATAAAGTAAAAATTTTTGGCTTTTCAGGAATTATTTTTTCAATCGTATTTGATACAATTTTCTTGTCTAAATTTTCAAAATAGTTATTTGGAATTCTGTAGGGAGACTCTGAAGGGTTATTAATTAACGATTTGGAAACAATATGTTTCTCCAACTGAGCAAAATAATTTTCAGGGGTTTGGAAAGGAGTAGATTTATTTTTATTGACGTTATTCATATAAGGTTTTAAATAAACTATTTTTCAATATTGGCTAAAAGAAATTGTTCAACTTTTTTAGAAGCATGGTGATAGGAAGACTTCAAAGCCCCTACAGATGTTTCCAGAATTTCAGACATATCTTCATATTTTATATCGTCAAAATACTTCATATTAAATACAATTCGTTGTTTTTCGGGTAATTCGGCTATGGCTTGTTGCAATTTGAATTGAATTTCATCTCCATCAAAAAAATTATCATCTTTGAGTTGAGAAGACAACTGAATGACTAATTCATCGCTTCTTATATTTTTTTTCTGAGCAGCACTATTAATAAAATTCAGCGATTCATTAGTTGCTATTTTGTATATCCAGGTTTTAAGACTTGAATTTCTTTTAAATCCAGGTAGATTTTGAAAAACTTTAATAAATACATTTTGAGTTATATCGTCTGCATCTGCATGAGTATAGACAATTTTACGTATATGCCAATATATGGGTTGACTATACCTTTTTACCAGCAGCCTGAATCCGCTGTTAACATCTTTTTCTAAAAGAAGTAAAAGTTCTGTTTCGTCCATTTTTATTCCTTATTATTAAGACAATAAGAAATTAGAAAAGTTTAATTTCAATTAATAATTTCATGCATTATAATAAAAATATTCTTTATTAAAGGAATGTTATTTCAAAAAATAAGATTTTATTTTTAAATATATAAAATAAACTATGGGATTAAACCAACGGCCTGTTATTTGATATAATAGTTTGATAACTAGCAGCATATAATTTTGTTATCGCAATTACAACGATTACCGTTAAATACTAAAAAATGGAAGAAAAAGAAATTATACTAATAACCGGAGCCCACGGAGCGGTTGCCAACCAATTATCGACACTCTTAAAAAATTACTCTCTCCGTTATCTTACCAGAAAAAAAACCAAACCGAATGAATATGAATGGGATATTGAAAAGCAATATTTGGATACCAACGCTTTGGAGGGAGTTAAACATATTATTCATCTAGCCGGTGCAGGTATTGCCGATGAAAGATGGTCGGATGAAAGAAAAAAAGTTATACTTTCCAGCCGTGTAGATTCGGCCAAACTTATTTTAAAAACTCTAAAGGATAGGAATCAAAAAATACTCACCTTTATCAGTGGTTCGGCTTCCGGCTATTATGGCAATACCACTTCAGACAAGATATATAAAGAAACAGATTCTAAGGGTAATGATTTTTTAAGTGAGGTATGTTTTCAATGGGAATCAGCAGCTGATGAATTTTTATCGGAAGGCGTAGCCGACAGAGTTGTAAAAATAAGGACAGGTATATCCATATCTAAAAATAAAAAAGGCATTTTATATAAAATTAAAAAAATGGTAAATTATTATGTAGGCGCCTGTCTCGGTTCTGGAAAACAGTATATTCCATGGATACATATTGATGATTTATGTTCTATATATAAATATGTTTTGGTAAATGAAGGTTTACAAGGTACTTACAATGCGGTGGCTCCTTCCTACACAACAAACAAAGATTTAACCATTGCTATTGCACGAAAGTTAAATAAACCTCTTTTTTTACCTAATGTGCCCGGTTTTATACTGCGCTGGTTATTTGGTGAAGTGTCTACACTTTTATTGGAAGGCAGCAGAATTTCATCGGAGAAAATTCGCACAGCCGGATTTACATTTAAGTATCCCGATTTAGATAGTGCTTTAGATTCTTTATTATAGTTTTAATATAGTTTAAAGAATAACGTTTGTGGTAGATAAAGGTTTAAAAGAAGTGGCAGTCTTTTCATACAAAAAGTTTGTGCTCAATTATAAATTTTTATAATTGAGCACAACACAAATTATTATTATTTATTTATTGTAAATAGTCTAAAGACTTTTTAATAGCAATTTCCAATCCTGATAAATCGCTTCCTCCCGCTGTGGAAAAAGAGGGTTGTCCTCCACCGCCGCCTTTTATTTCTTTAGATAAAGCTTTTATGATCGTTCCTGCATGTAAATTTTTAGCTTTGATTAAATCTTCAGAAATTCCTATGGAAAGTGTAGGTTTTTGATCTGTATGAGTACCTATAATAATAAACAAATTGGAAAATTCATTTTTTAGTTGAAAAATTAAATCTTTTACCGAAGCATTACTTAAGTCGGTCTGTAATCCAAGGTAATTTACTCCATTCACTTGAGTAATTGAATTTTTCCAAAGTATTTTTTCATGATTTGCTTTTTCTTTGTTGAGTTGCTCAACTTGTTTTTTTAGTTGATCATTTTCCGAATATAATTTCTCAATGGATTTAATAGGATCATCCGGCTGTTTTAAAAAGCTTTTTAAACGATCATATTGACTGAATTGATCTTTTAGAAATGCTATTCCCGTTTCGCCGGTAATCGCTTCAATTCTTCGTACTCCTGCGGAACTGGAAGATTCACTCATAATTTTAAAAAATATGATTTCATGCGTATTTTTTACATGGGTTCCTCCACATAATTCAACCGAATTTCCAAATTTAATTACCCGTACTAAATCGCCATATTTTTCACCAAAAAGAGCCATAGCTCCCATATCAATAGCTTTTTTAAATGGGACTGTCCTATTTTCGTCTAATTCGATTCTTTCATATATTTTGGTGTTGACCATCATTTCAACTTTTTGTATTTCTTCCGGACTCATTTTGCTGAAATGGGAAAAGTCAAAACGTAAATAGTCCGGTCCTACATAAGAACCTTTTTGTTCAACATGTTTACCAAGTACTTCACGCAATGCTTCATGTAAAAGGTGGGTCGCCGAGTGGTTTTTGGTTATAGCCTCTCTTCTTTTGCTGTCTACCTTTGCATTAAATGGAAATTCAGGGTATTTCGGAAGTTCTTTTACTGTATGGATAATTAAATTATTTTCCTTTTTAGTATTTAGAATTTCTATTTTTTCATTTAAATTTTCAATATACCCTATATCCCCTACTTGTCCTCCACTTTCGGCATAAAATGGGGTAATTTGAAATACTAATTGATAAAATTCTCCTTCTTTATTTTCTACCTTACGATATCTTGTTATTTTAACATGAGTTTCCAAAAAATCGTAACCTACAAATTCTTCTACATCATCTTCTTGTAAGATAACCCAATCATAATTTTTAAAAGTGGAAGCAGATTTGGAACGAGCTTTTTGTTTGCTCATTTCTTCATTAAAGCCATTCTCATCAATGCTTTTTCCATGATCTTCTGCAATTATTCGAGATAAATCTGAAGGAAAACCATAGGTATCATATAATTCAAAAACAACATCTCCGGGTATGATTTCTAATTTCGGATTGTTTTCCATGAAATTAGCCAATCGTACCAATCCTTGATCCAGTGTTCTTAAAAATCCAATTTCTTCTTCTTTTATAATTTCTGATATAAGGCTTTCTTGTTTAGAAATTTCGGGAAAAAACTCTCCCATTTGATTATTTAGAATCGGAACCAGCTTGTATAAAATAGGTTCTTTGATATGCAATACTCGGTATGCATAACCAATGGCCCGTCTTAAAATTCTTCGTATTACATATCCTGCTCCGGAATTAGAAGGTAACTGTCCGTCGGCTATAGAGAATGTGATGGCTCTTACGTGATCTGCCAAAACTCGCATGGCTATATCAACGTTAGTGTTTTCGCCATATTTTAGTTCGGATATTTCTTCTATTTTTTTTATTAAGGGAGTAAATACATCTGTATCGTAATTAGAAATTTTGCCTTGTAATACCATACAAAGTCTTTCAAATCCCATTCCCGTATCTACATTTTTTTTAGGAAGTTTTTCTAAACTGCCGTCCGCTTTACGGAGAAATTCCATAAAAACCAGGTTCCAAACTTCTATGACTTGCGGATGGTCGTGATTAACTAAATCTTTACCATCGATTTTTTTTCTTTCTTCATCCGAACGGATATCAACATGTATTTCGGAACAAGGCCCACAAGGTCCTGTTTCTCCCATTTCCCAAAAGTTGTCTTTTTTGTTACCTAGAAGTATTCGATCTTCTGAAATATGTTCTTTCCAAAAGTTGTAGGCTTCCATATCTTTTTCTAAGCCTTCTTCTGCATCTCCTTCAAATATGGTAACATAGAGCCTGTCTTTTGAAATTTGAAATACATCAGTTAACAATTCCCAAGCCCATTCAATAGCTTCTTTTTTAAAATAGTCTCCAAAACTCCAGTTTCCAAGCATTTCAAACATGGTGTGATGATAGGTATCTTTACCTACATCATCCAAATCATTATGTTTTCCTGAAACCCGTAAACATTTTTGAGTGTCGGCCGTACGCTTATTTTTAGGTTCTTTATAGCCTAAAAAATAATCCTTAAATTGTGTCATTCCGGAATTGGAAAACATGAGTGTAGGATCATCTTTTAAAACAATCGGAGCAGATGGAACTATACTATGTTGTTTAGATTTAAAAAAATCCAGAAAAGTTTTTCGTATTTCTTTAGAAGTCATTTTTACTACTTGGTTTTTGGAGCTACAAAAATAAGAATTTTAAAATTTCGTTTAAAAAAATTAATTTATTTCTGCGTTTTGCTTAAAATTTATGATATCCATTAAATCATTCATGGTGTATTGCATCCACTCGATTTGTTTTTTAATCTTTCCCTCTTTATCAAAATAGAACCATGAAGTGAATTTCATGGAATGTATTAATTTATCCTTATAATAATAGGGATTATATTGCCCACTGACTGCTACGATGCTATCATTCGAAACTATTTCTTTAATTGTTACGCTTTCGGGATAATCTTGATGTTTTTTAAAATTTTTGTCATTCCAACTGTTCTCATACATATCCAAAATTATATTTTTGCCTTCCAATAAAGATTGCGAAACGGCATCTACCCATTTAGGATTGTTGTCCGTATAAAAGCCTATAAGTTGTTTGGCGTCTTTTCTTTGAGCATATATTTTATAAAATTCTTCTACATTTTTTATATTTTTCTTTTTCTCAATTGAAGTACACGATAGTAAGACGAGGCATAAAAGAAAATAAGAAACAATTTTTTTCATTATATAATTACGTTTAGTTGTCAAAAATAATACTATTAATTTATATTTATTTATCAATAAAACATTTGTTTTTAATAAAGTGAATTTCATTTATGATTAATAGTGAAAAAAATTAACAAAATCAATATAATTTAACATTTTTTTAACTATCTCATTGAAACCCTTTATTTAAAATAAATATAGAAGTTTTCATATGTATGCTTACCATATGTGAAATGTATTTAAGAATATTTTAGATAATGAGATTGTAATTTTGCAGCACAAAAGAGTAAAACTAAAATATGAAGAAAGTAACTTTAGCATTGATGATTATTTTATTAGTGTCTTTATCATTTACATTTTTTCACAGTGAAGAATTGGTAAAAGCTCCTTCCCTTTCTCATGTATCCGGTGACACTATTAAAGTAAATTACCAAAATGACAGTTTGACAAGTAACGTTTCCAAAGAAGAGGTAGATAGTAATGAAAAATCCACTCTTTCCGGGCGTGTTTCTTGGTATGGAGGAAAGTTTCACGGTCGATTGACTTCAAGCGGAGAAAGATATAACATGAATGATTTTACTGCTGCACATAAAACATTACCATTTGGGACGAAAGTTAAAATTATAAATCCAAAAAATGGTAAAGAAGTTATTGTACGAATTACTGATCGTGGACCATTTGTACCTAAAAGAGAATTTGATTTAAGTAAAGCTGCTTTTGCAGAATTAACAAGCTTAAATGCAGGAGTCATAAAAGTTAATTATGAAATATTGTAATTTCATTACTTAAAAAAATTTTAATTATAAACTCCGGTTATTGTAACTGGAGTTTTTTTATGATTATAAATTTGGAATTGTTCATTTTAATTATTTTAAAATGAAATGGAGTAAATAAGTTGTATTTTAAAAGATATCTTTGATAAGACTTCAATTATTTTTCATTATTTACGTACAACTTATTATGTAATTAATGAATTTAAATTTCCAATATTTATAAAAATTTTTAATTGATATTTCTATATTCATTAGGAGTAATACCTAATTGATTTTTAAAAAATCGGGTAAAATGTTGAGGGTATTTAAATCCAAGTTCATAAGCGATTTCAGAAATATTTTTATTCAGATCTAAAATTTTTTCTTTAGCTAAATAAATAACTTTTTCTTGGATATATTCTTGAGCTGATTTTCCGGTTTCTTTTTTTACTAAATCTCCAAAATAGTTGGATGATAAATTCAATTGTGAGGCGCAAAAGGCTACCGAAGGTAAACCCAAATTTTTTGAATTATCAGAAGAAAAATATTCATAAAGTAGTTTTTCAAATTTTTCTAAGATTCCTTTATTAATATCTTTTCTTGTATCGAATTGACGATCAAAAAAACGAGAACTATAATTTAGTAGTAGTTCAATATTGGTAGTGATCAGTGTATTGCTGTGTTTATCAATAGGTTGTTCAATTTCATATTGAATATTCTTAAAACACTCTAAAATCATTTGTTTTTCTTTGTCGGATAGATGTAATGCTTCGTTACTGTCATAAGAAAAAAATGAGTATTTTTTTATGTCTTTACCTAATTGAGTTCCAAGTAATAGGTCGGGATGGAACAATAATCCCCATCCTTTAGGTGCATAGGTAGTTACATTGGGCTCCACTTTCATAATTTGTCCGGGTGAAATAAAAACGAGAGAGCCTTCTTGGAAATCATACGTATTTCTTCCATATTTTAATTCACCGCATTTTAATTCTTTTAAAAATATGGCATATAAACCGTAATTGAATGTTTGAGCTGTTATCGGTTTAGTTTTTGATAAATCAAGTACGTTAACTAATGGATGAGTGGTTTCAACTCCTCGCATGGTGTTATAGGTTTTAACACTATCTATAGAAATAATTTTTTCCATTTTAGATGATCATTAGATTCATTCAAATTTACGTAAATCATGTTTTTACTCGTATAAGAAATTAATAATCAGTAAAATTGATAACAATTTCAGTAAATTATATAAAATTAAAGCTATCTTATAAAAGTATCTTTGTTGATATAAATTTACTATTAAATATTTTTAAATGAAAACAAGAATATTAGGAACAAATGGACTTGAGGTTTCCGAATTAGGTTTGGGTTGTATGGGATTAAGTTTTGGTTTAGGTCCGTCCACTGAAAAAAAAGAAGCAATAAAAGTAATACAAACTGCTTACGATTCCGGAATAACTTTTTTTGATACAGCTGAAGTGTATGGCCCCTTTACGAATGAAGAACTGTTAGGAGAAGCGGTAAAAGAATTTAGAAATAAAATAAAAATAGCCTCCAAATTTGGATTTAAAGATGGAAATTCTGCCAATCCTCCCGACAGTAGACCCGAAAGTATCAGAAAAGCTCTGGAAGGCTCACTTAAAAGATTAAAAACCGATTATATTGATTTGTACTATCAACACCGAGTTGATAAAAATGTACCGATTGAAGAGGTGGCAGGAACAATCAAAGATTTAATGAAAGAAGGCAAAATTAAATATTGGGGATTATCGGAAGCAGGTCCTCAAACGATTAGAAAAGCCCATGCCGTTCAACCGGTTACTGCTCTTCAAAGTGAATATTCCTTATTTTATAGAGATCCTGAAAAAGAGATTATTCCTACACTGGAAGAATTAGGAATAGGATTTGTTACATTTAGTCCACTTGGTAAAGGTTTCTTAACCGGAACCATTAATGAAAATACCCGGTTTGACAAAAATGATTTTAGGAATATAGTTCCTCGTTTATCGGCTGAAAACAGGAAAAAAAACTTTGTATTAATTGATTTTATAAAATCTATCGGTATAGAACTCAATGCAACACCTGCCCAAGTTGCTATCGCTTGGTTATTAGCTCAAAAGCCGTGGATTGTTCCCATACCGGGTACTACTAAATTAAATCGTTTGCAAGAAAACATAGAAGCTACTTCTCTAAAATTAAGTCCTGAAGTTTTAAATCGAATCAATGAAGGATTGTCTAAAATTAATATTGTTGGAGATCGATATCCGGAAAATCTTAATAAAATGATTGATAAGAATTAAAAGAATTATAGTTGGATAGGGTTTGTAATGAGTTAAGATTGCTAAGCAATTTTATATGAGTTAATAAACGCCGAAAAATCAATCAATTATATTATTTTTTTTTTGCTTATTTGTGACAAACGTTGATTGTCATATAATTTAAGTAAATGTAACTTTATATAATGGACTGATATAAATTATATATCAGTCCCATTTTTATATTGTTTACCAATATGTAGAAGCAAATGCGTAAATAAGAATTTTTTTAATCAAATGAATCGATGATAAAAACTATTATTGATAGCCGGCAAAATTTTAAATAAATAGGATTATTAAACTAATTCGCCATAAAGGTCAAAATCTTCTGCACGATTAATTTTAACAGATACAAAACTTCCTACGGATAAATATACATCATGGGCTGAAATTAAAACTTCATTGTCCACATCCGGTGAATCATATTCAGTACGGGCAATATAATATTCTCCTTCTTTTCTATCTATAATACACTTATAGGTTTTACCGATCTTTTCTTGATTTAATTCCCACGAAATTTGAGATTGAATTTCCATGATTTCGTTTACTCGATTCATTTTTTCTTTTTCAGAAAGAGAATCTTCTAATGAATAAGCGGACGTGTTTTCCTCATGGGAATAAGAGAAACAACCTAAACGATCAAATCGTTGTTCTATAATCCAATTTTTTAATTCTTCAAAATGTTCTTGAGTTTCTCCCGGATAACCTACAATTAAGGTTGTCCTAATTGCCATGTCAGGAACTTTGGAACGGAAATCAGTCAACAATCGGTTGGTTTTTTCTTTGGTAGTTCCTCTTTTCATGGATTTTAATATATCGCTTGAAATATGTTGGAGAGGAATATCAATATAATTGCAAATTTTAGATTCATTTTTCATAAGTTCCAGAACGTCCATAGGAAATCCTGTAGGGAAAGCATAATGCAGACGAATCCACTCAATACCTTCCACTTTAATAAGCTCTTTTAATAAATCTGCGAGAGCTCTTTTTTTGTATAAGTCTAAACCGTAATAAGTTAAATCTTGAGCAATTAAAATTAATTCTTTGGTTCCACCTCGAGCCAACGATTGAGCTTCTTTTACCAATTCTTCAATGGGAGTTGAAATATGCTTTCCACGGATTAAAGGAATTGCACAAAAACTACACGGTCGATCGCAACCTTCCGAAATTTTTAAATAGGCATAATGTCTAGGAGTGGTAATTAATTTTTCTCCTACCAATTCATGTTTATAATCAGCACCTAAAGCTTTTAGTAATAAGGGCAATTCACGAATACCGAAATATTGGTCTACATTAGGAATTTCTTTTTCTAAATCGGGTTTATATCTTTCCGAAAGGCATCCGGTAACAAATATTTTTTCAATAGTTCCTTCTTCTTTTTGTTTGACACATTCTAAGATTGTATTAATACTTTCTTCTTTGGCATTATCTATAAATCCGCATGTATTAATTACTACAATGTCTCCATTTTGTTCATGAACAACCTCTTTGTTATTGGCTTTTAATTGATTGATGAGAACTTCAGAATCGTAAATGTTTTTAGAACAGCCTAAAGTTATAACGTTAATTTTTTTTTTCCCAACAGATTTTGTTCGCATTCGCTGTTATTTTAATAAGGCAAATTTATTTATATTTTTATGAAATGTATAGGATAGATTACAATCAAATAGTATTTTGATCAATTTAATTCTAAAATTTGTTTAACCCATGTTTTAACATGGTATTTATTAAGTATATGATCCGGAACTTTCTCATATTTTGAATATAAAAATTCATCCGGAATTTCAATATTTTCAGGGTCTATAATCAAAATGTTTGCAGGATTATAAAAATCGTAATTGATAATGTCTTTATTAGTAGTTATCAATTTTTTATGATGTCCTAAAGCTTCAAATACACGAAATGTCAAGCCTATCTGTTCAGGCCTTTGTATGTCAACCATGAGATTAGATCTTTTAATTTTTTCAAGAACTTCATCTCTGGAAACCATTTTATTTAAATATTTAATCTTGGTTTTGAATTTTTGAGTGTAAAAATTAAAATGGTTACGATTTACAACCAGAAATTCATAGGGATAATTTTTATTTTCTAAAATTTTTGCAATTTTTTCTAATATGGGAGTTCTATTATCTAATGATGAAATATTGAAAGCTATTTTTTGCTCATGAAGATTTATATCTTCCATTTGCTCATAAATATAATTGGGTATAAATTTTAAATTATATTTTTTAACATCATTTCTATCATAACTGTAAATTTTATCAAAATATTTAAAAGTATCTGTAATAGAAGGCATACGCTGAATACCATCGTAATGGTAAGCAATCATTTCATTACTTTTATGTATACAAAATTTTAAAGTTTCAGGAGATAACCATTCTGCATGAATAATAACGATCTTATCAAATTTATCGTTTTTAGATAAGGAATTTTTAATTAATTTTTCCAGGTGGGTTCTTTTGATGTTAGTATTAAAAAATGATTTAGTAATTAAATTTTTTAATCGAACCCATAGATTGGGATACCTATATCTGTTTGCATAAATATCAATATGAATAGCTTCTATATCTAATTCTTTCATTGCATAAATAATATATTTATCATATCTATAATAATCTAAAGATATTAAAGCGATTTTCATAATTTACTATTATTATATAACCATTGATAGTTATTAAAATATTGCAAATTTAACTGTATAAACTAAATTATTATATTATAATCAACAATTTTTACAAATTTTAACTAATTATCTTATCTTTTTACTTCCTTCATAAATATCGTATTGAAAAAAACGACATTCCAATTTCCCGTTATAAATTTTAATTTTTCTTGAGGGACGTAAGCCGATTTTTTTATAGGCTTCCAAATCTGAAGTAATGAACCAAGCTAAAGTGTTTTTATAATTATTTTTTAAAGTATCACCGATATTTTTATAAAAATGATCTGTAGTAATGGATAGTCTTTCATCGTAAGGAGGATTAAAAACAACTAATAAGGGAAATAGTTCTTTTTGTGAAGTAAAAAAATCCTGATTTTTTAATTCTATAAATTCTGACAAATCTGCTGCCTCAATATTATTTTTTGCTGAAACTAAAGCTTTATCAGAAATATCATATCCGATTATTTTACCTGAAAAATCCTTAATCCTGTTAATTCGAGTATCTTTTATTTTGTTAAACAACTCCAAATCAAAATTTTTCCAATTCATAAATCCAAATTGTTTCCGATATAATTGTGGAGGCATATTTAAAGCGATCATGGCGGCTTCTACTAACAAAGTGCCCGAACCGCACATTGGGTCAAGAAAATTTCCTTTCCCGTCCCATCCTGCTGAATTCAATAATCCGGCAGCTAATACTTCATTTATGGGAGCTTCAAAATGAGATTTTCTGTAACCTCTTTTAAAGAGTGGATCTCCACTGCTGTCTAAAGATATAGTTACATCTTGGTTACTGATATGTAGATGAAATTTTATATCCGGATTGTATCTTTCAATGTCGGGTCTTTTGCCAAATTTTTTTCTGAAACGATCAACAATTCCATCTTTCATTTTTAACATAATGTATTGGGAATGTTTAAAATAATCGGAATATACCGTTGCATCAATTGCAAAAGATTGCGAATTGAAAAAATAATTTTCCCATGGAATTTTATTTATTTCCTTTTCAAAAATAGTTTCATTTTTAGCTTTAAAATGGTGTATGGGCACCAAAATTTTCAGGGCTGTTCTTAACGAATAATTCGCTTTGTATAAAAATCCTAAATCTCCAAGGAATTCAACCGCTCTGTTTTTTTTAACAATTTGAGAAGCACCTAATTGTTTTAGTTCTTGTACAAGCGCATCTTCTAAGCCATAAAAAGTTTTGGCTTGCATCGTAAAGGAATCGTTATTAGCAAACATTATAATATTTCAATTAAAATGAAGTTAAATGTGTTAATAGGAATATATTAAATTTTATTTAAATATTTTTTTAAGATTTTATAGATTCTTAAAATATTTTTCAAATATAGGATTACTTTTTCTAGAAATAGATAATTGAGTGCTATTATTCGTTGAACCGAAATAATTTTTAATCAATAGTTTTTTATTACAGCTAAATTATAAAAAACATTCGCATATACTAATTAAGTAACAATTGAAAATCAATTGAAAAAAAGTAAAGCCCTGTAATACAGGGCTTTTTAACTAATAGTTTACTAATTATCTATTTTTATTTTGTAACCAATCGATTGAAAAGTTACATTTTTTATATTCATCTTGAACTGTTATAAAGGTTGAAGGAATTTGCGCTTCTACCCATTTTTCAATTACTTCATTTTCTTTAGTTTTCTGAGCAAAGCCTTTGATTCTGTTATAGTCAATTTCTAAATTCATTTTGTGAGCCGGAATAACATCGGTTATTTTCAATAGTTTCACTACCGTTCGGTTATTTTCTTTATCTTCAAAAACTTCGGATAAATCTCCTTTTCCAAGTCCTGAAAGATTATACAGTACTTTAGTAGGTAGTTTTATTTTTTCAAATCTGTTATCACCGGTTTGAGAATTTGATAATAAACCGCCATTGTATTTAGTATATTTATCGTCAGAATATTTTAAAGCAGCTTGATTGAATGTTATTTTTTCTGATTTAATATCTTCTCTAATATCTTCCAGTTTTTTTATAGCTGTTTTAATTTCTTCTTGATTAGGAACAGACATTAATAGTATATGTCTTAAATCTATCACTTGACCTTTCTTTTTTTCAAGATAAACAATATGGAATCCATATTCAGTTTCAAATGGTTCGGATATTTGGCCTTCTTCTAGTCCAAAAGCAACGGCATCGAACTCTTTTACCATTTGTTCTCTTCTAACATTTAAAATTTGTCCACCATTAGCAGCTGAACCCGGATCTTGTGAATATTTTTTAGCCATGTCAGCAAAACTGGCTCCTTCTTCAATTTGTTTTTTTATAAATTTTAATTGATTTATCAATTCTTGTTTATGACTTTCTGTTAATTTAGGATACATATAGATTTGCCCATATTCGATTTCTTCATTTAAAGTTGGAAATTCCGTTTCATGAGCTTTATAAAAATCTTTTAAATATTCTGGAGAAACGTCTACATTTTTGGTTATGTCAGCCATTTTCCTTTGGGTATACATTTGATTTTTAATCATTGTTTCGAGTAAACTTCTTAGCTCACCCATAGTTTTAAATTTGAAATTGGTTAGAATATTAGCATCTGAACCAAAATAATTTCTATATCCTTCAATTCGTGATTCAGCCTCTCTTGCTACTTCATCTTTATTAACAGTTATTAGAGTATCTTGTTTTGCTTTATATAAAATAATTTTTTCTTTCATCATATTTTCTATAAAGCTGCATCTATCAGTTACGGTTTGTCCTTCAGATCGAGCGTAATTTTCACCTTCTTTAACATCAGTTTCTGTAATAATTTCATTTCCCACGACAGCTACAATTCCATCAATTTTTGTTTCTTGGGCAAAAATGAAGGTAGCCATAAAAAAGGTTACAACTATAAATAATCTATTCATTTTAATTTATATATTCTGCAAATTTAAAATTCTTTTATGAGTAATTAGTGTTTATATTAGTTTTTAATGTTATCAATTATAAATCTCTTTTAATCTTTTTACTTGATTTGAATCTATTGTGACAACAGCTTTCTCTTTCATTAATTTAATTGTTTGTGACGTTTTATAATCAATATATTCATTTAAATAATATTTTTGAAGATCATCTAAACTCATTTTATCATTTTTAATGATTTTTTTAATATTAATTATCAATCTTCTATTTTTACTATCAACGACATATAATCCTTTGTTTAATTTTATATTTGCAGGCAAATTAAGAAATTCTCGAGTCTTTTTACCTTCTTCAATTATTAATTCTTCACGATTATCTTCAAATTGATTTTTTATAAAGTTTACTGACTTTTTATTTTTTAACCAGTTAAGGACTTTAGTTTCTATATCTGAATTGAGACAATAATAAAAAGTACCTTCAATTCTTTCCTTCCAGGTCAATCGAGCAGCTTCATCATGTAAAAATTTTTTTTGACCGATTTTATCATTTTGAGCTTCGTAAGCAATTAAATTAAGCGCATATTTAATAAGAAGTTGATTTTTTAAATTTTCATAATCCTCTTTAGTTGTGTTCAATTCGAAAAAGTGTGCCGTATAAAACTCTAAAATATACTCTTTTTCCCATTTATTTAAATAATCATATATCAAATGATTTCTTTCAGAATAATTTTCAGAATTTAAATATTTTTTAAGGTATACCAGTATATCATTGAAGGTAAGTGTATAGGAATCACCAATAGTAATAATTGTCTCATTATTTGGAATAGTAAAATCATTAAATTGATTGTAAGATTGAGGTAAAGAAGAAATAAAATTACTTAGGTGGATAAAATTTTCTTTATAGTAAGATTGGTTTTTTAATCTTAAAACTAATAAATCGTTTAATCGGTTGATTTCTTCAGATTTTTTTAATCGGTTATATATTTTTTTTCTAGCAATCGAATACGAATCATAATTATCATTAAAAAAATATTCACAAATAACATAACCACCTTCTAAATTAATGGGGTGAGAATAATCGGGGATATTATTAGGTTCGGATTTAATTTGATTAACCACATATGTGTATACTTCTTCATTCGAAAGGATATTATTTTTATTTAAAACATTATAATTTTTAAAAACTTTATCTTTAATTTTAGAAAAGCTTTCACCTTGTTTAAGTTCTTTATAAACTTTATCGATCTTAATTTTACCTAATCGAGAAGTATCCGGAATATATATTTGACCTAAAGATACTTCACCTAAGTATTTTCTTTCATTGGAAACCAAAATAAGATATATATTATCATTTTCATCTACATACGTAGTTAACTGATTTAGCGGTGCATTATATATTGCATCCACTACATTTTTATTTAATGCGAATATATTTAAATAAGAAGGTTTTTTAAAATCCGTAAGTATAGAATACTTTGATATGGCTTTTTCAAAGCGTAAGGGATCGTTATCGATACTATCAATAATTGCCTTTAAAAATTTGTTTTTATAGGTTTCGTTTTTATTGATTAAATATTCATTTTTAAAAACTAACAATTGAAATTTTTTTTCAACAACGATTTTTTTATAATAATCTTGCAGTATCGGTTCGAGTAAATCAGAAGGATAGAATAAGCTGTCTTTTAATTGGTTTGCTCCTTTTGCTAATTCTGTCTTAAAACCTATCGAATTTTCTAAATTTTTTGCAAGTGCATATTGTTTAAGAAGATTAAAGTCTATATAATTATCTATAGTCTTATCCGTTCCCAGTAGTTCTAAACTTTTTCGGTAATTATTTTCAAAATTATCGGTATCAATTATTTCATTATTTATGGTCATTAAAACCGATTGAGAAAATACAATACAGGTAAAAAAATATAAACAAACACTTATGGATTTTTTCACTTTTACTTATTTTATATGACACAAAAATATATAAAGAATTAGGACTCTGAAAATATTTTTAAGTATTTAGACAATGAAATAATTTGATTATAATTATTTTAGTATTTTATACTAACAAAGGTATAAGTTAAAAGATAAGATTTTCAAGATATTCATATACAATATGTGTTGGTAATCCCATAATAGTAAAAAATGAACCTTTTATTTTATCGATTTTAGCCAATCCAATCCAGTCTTGAATTCCATAAGAACCCGATTTATCAAAGGGTTTGAAATGGGATAGGTAAAATTCAATTTCTTTTTCATTCATGGGTAAAAAATGAACTTCTGTACAATCCGTAAAAACCTTAAAATCATTTTTGGTTGAAAATCCAACAGAAGTATACACTTTATGTGAATTTCCTGATAATTCAAACAACATTTTTTTTGCTTGTTCGAAATTTTCAGGTTTTTCCAATGCATGATCTTTCATCCAAACAATGGTATCCGCTGTGATCACAACCGTGTGATCATCTACTTCTCCATAATGTTTCGATTTCTGCTCTGCTAAATATTCGGTAATTTGATTTTCTTTTAATAAGGGAGAGTAACTTTCATCAATATTTAAATGTAGGGTCTCGAATTTGTAATTTAAACTTTTTAAAAATTCTTGTCTTCGTGGAGATTGAGAAGCTAAAATAATTTTAAATGTATTCATATAGTTGTAATTCGATAATCAATAAGTTAAAAAATAAAAGACTATCTATTAGTAAGATAGTCTTTTATTTTAAAATTATATTTTGCATCAATTATATATTTATTTAAATAGAATAAGAATTCACACTATTTAAACAGAACTATATAACTTAAAAACAATATTATAAATCGATTGCTTCTCCATATGCCGCCTCTGTTGCACCTTTAAATGCTTCTGAAATAGTCGGATGTGGATGCACAGTAGTTAAAATTTCATGTGAAGTAGCTTCTAATCTTCTCACAGCTACAGCTTCTGCAATCATATCAGTAACTCCGTTACCAACCATATGACAACCTAATAACTCACCGTATTTAGCATCATAAATAACTTTTATAAAACCATCAGTATCACCGTTAGCAGTTGCTTTACCAGATGCTACAAAAGGAAATTTACCCACTTTAATATCATAACCTGCTTCTTTGGCTTTTTTCTCTGTCATTCCCACAGAAGCGATTTCAGGAGAACAATAAGTACATCCCGGAATATTTCCATAATCAATAGGTTCAACATTCATACCTTTAATTTTTTCAACACAAAGAATTCCTTCTGCTGAAGCTACATGGGCTAAAGCAGGGCCGGGAATAACATCACCAATGGCATAATAGCCTGGAATGTTAGTATTATAAAAACTGTCAACAAGGATTCTTCCTTTATCAGTAGATATTCCTACCTCTTCTAATCCTATATTTTCAATATTTGCAGTAATACCCACTGCAGATAAAATAATATCAGCTTCTAAAGTTATTTCCCCGTTCGCTGTTTTAACAAAAGCTTTAACTCCGTCTCCCTGAGTTTCAACTCTTTCAACTGAAGAATTAACCATAACTTCTATACCATGTTTTTTAATAGATTTTTCAACATGTTTGGAAACTTCTTCATCTTCAACAGGGACAATATTAGGTAAAAATTCAACTACGGTTACTTTAGCTCCCATGGATGCATAAAAATATGCAAATTCAATACCTATAGCTCCCGAACCAACTACAATCATAGATTTAGGCATAGTTGGAAGAGTAAGGGCTTCTCTATAACCGATTATTTTTTTACCATCTTGAGGTAAATTAGGTAATACTCTTGATCTTGCACCGGTAGCAATAATAATGTGAGATGCTGAATATTCTGTTACTTTACCCTCTTTATCAGTAACCTCTATTTTTTTTCCGGGCTTAACTTTGGCATTTCCGTTAATTACATCAATTTTATTTTTTTTCATAAGGAAGCCAACCCCTTTATTCATTTTATCGGCTACCCCCCTACTGCGTTTAATAACATTAGAAAAATCAAAAGATGATTCGGTTTTATTCAATCCAAATTCTTCAGCATGATTTATTTCTTCATATACGTGAGCACTTTTAATAAGAGCTTTAGTTGGTATACATCCCCAGTTTAAACAAATTCCTCCTAGATTTTCTCGCTCTACTACAGCTGTTTTAAAACCTAATTGAGCGGCTCTAATAGCAGCAACATATCCACCGGGCCCGCTACCTATAACTATAATATCATAATTCATGGTACAGATTATTTTGTTGACAAAAATACTATTTTTTTTCTAAAAAGAAGATTTATATATATAAACCAAAAAAATGCATAATATTTGTTTATATATTAAAAATTATTTATAAGTTTACAGTTTTATAATTTTTTAATATAAAATTTAAATAAATAAATATGCAAGAAATGAATCAAACTAATGGTAATTCATCAGAAATTTCGATGGATCAACTAAAAGAAGCTAATAGTAAAAAATTAGTAGCCGGAATTTGTGGCATCCTATTGGGTGGCCTAGGTATTCATAAGTTTTATTTAGGATACACAAAACAAGGCTTAATTACTTTAGCTATTTCATTAGTCACTTGTGGTGCGGGAGCAATGATTATGGGTACTATAGGTATTATTGAAGGAATTACTTATCTGACTAAATCGGATGAAGACTTCTATAATACTTATATATTAAATAGTAAAGGATGGTTTTAATAAGATAAATTAAAACTAAAAATTGCTATGATTATTGTTGGAAACCATTAGTAATTCTACTAATGGAATCCTTTTTATCCTTTATAATTTCTTTTTTCTTTCTCTTTTTACAAAACAAATCACTGAATTTATTAAAAGATTTTTTGTAAACAATCCCCCCGCCATATGATTGATTATTTGCCCCTGTAGTGGATAATACCGATGTTTCCAGTCCAAAAGTGGAAGGTTTTGAAAAACCATTGATAATTAGCGATTTATCATTGTTTTTAGATATGTCATAATTAATTTTTGCACCATAGGTCCACACGTCGGCAGCACTTTTTTGTTCCAGTGGCATATTAACTGATCCTACTATGGATAACCTTTGATTCACTTTAAATGTAGGGTCTAAAGAGATCCGATCACTTGTATCATCAACTCTTGAACCGGCATTAAAATTAGCATCCAGAGAAAATACACCACTTATATTGTTTATTGCTGAAGTTAATTGTTTCAATACTACATCATAAGCAGAAGAAGCATAACTGCTACCTCCCATCTTATCGGATAAAAAGCTTCCAAAAACAACAATTCCTGCTACTTGATTGTATTTTTCCCCTTCATTATTATTTAGTTTAGTATTGAGTTGATCACGAACCGAAGAAGAAGCATCTGCTTGTATATCAAAAGTTAAACTTGGTTTAGATAAATATCCGGTTAATAATGCCGAAACTGTTACATTAGAAGCGGGTACTGTAGATATACCCAAATAATCGCCAATATTACTTACTAATCTGGTATAGGAAGCGCGAATATTTAAATCGGCTTCGGTAGGACCACGATTTTCCCATCGGATAGTACTTCCGGGAATAATAGTAAAATCTTTATTAACAAACATATTATAATAATATTTACTATCACCGGTTATTGTGTAAGTACCGTCCATAGAAATCACTCCTGCTTTTGACATGTCAAATTTTAGATGTTTTGCATCTCCCCGAACCACTATTTTATCTCCGGTTTCTTGACTGATAATTAGATTAACTACAGATTTATTGTCTGCTGTAACATCTGCACGAATGGATAATCCCATAGGTGGTTTAGTTTCTTTTTCATCTCCTTCTTTATGTTGTTCAGGAATGAATTTGATATATTGAATGTCGGTAGCATTAGTTGTACTACTGCTGTTTATTGTGAGACTACTTCCCTCAAGAGCCATGGCAGTTGCTGAAATATCAATACCTTTATCCGTAGTTCCTGTTATGGAAAAATTACCTGAAGCATAAATAGTTCCATAAAAAAGATCATTTTCTTTCATGGTAGTATTCAACACTAAAAGTTTATCCGAGGTAAAGTCTAAGTTCATTCCCCATTCAGAAAAATTTTTAGTCATTAAAGGTCCAAAAACTACTCCCTTAGTTTTTCTTTGAGTATCCATCAACTCAATATTATCAAATAAAAATATACCGTCAGATATTTGTAAATCTTGATCTTTAGTAAGTTGATAATCAACCCCTAAAAAGTTAACTTTAAATCCAACTTTAGACATTGTAAGGGATCCTTGATATTTAGGAGAAGTTATATCTCCTGAAATTTGAACATTTCCGGTGGCAATTCCTCTGAAATTTGAGAAGATACTTTGTAAAAAAGTCCCTATAGGAGCAATGTTCATTTGATTGGCTTGTAAATCTATATTCAACTGAGAAGGCTTACCATTTTGATTGGCTATATATCCGTCAGCTAAAAAACGATCTTGTCCGGAATCTTCTAATTTACTTTGTAGTAAATATCGGTTGGTTTTAGCATCGTAGATAGCTCTCATGGCCAAATTCCCTAAATTTTGACCATTGAATTTCAATTGATCGATATAAAGATCCACAAGCGGTTTTAGTTCACTTGAATTTTTAAGTACTTTGGCAGATCCATTGGCAACACCCTCAAAAGACATATCTTTAAGTAAACTATGAGGTAATATTTTTTCTAATTTAACATCTTTTAAATTCAGATCAAAAGTATATTCATTTTTGGTGGTATATTCTCCGGACAATAAAATTTCAGAATTTTCAGATGTTAATTCAATTTTTTGTAAAACTAATTTGTTAGTTAATAAATTATATTTCGCAATGGCTTCATCCGATTTAAAATTAGGATTCAGTTTCCATTTTGCTTGTGCCAAATTAATATTAGAAGGTTTAAATCCAATAATAATATCATTATTTTTTTGAGTTTGATATAAATTTAAATCAAAATTAGTTTGTTTTTCTTTATATTTTCCATGATAAAAATTCGTGGAAACAAAAAGGGAATCATTTTTATTATATCCGGAAAAATTGATTTTTTCAATATTCGTATTGTCTATATTTAAAGAAGATAAAGATCCCATAAATTGTCGTAAGGTATCTTCTGTATTTAAAAATATGTTCGGATTGGTTAGTTTGATATTTTTATAATATATATATTCTGAAATCATTTGTGCTTGTAACTTATTTCCATTGCCAACATACCTTCCTGTTATGGTCGTTCCCGGGGATAAGTTAACATCCATCATTAATAAATCAAATAAATCCTTTTGTATATCCAAAATAAATGAAAATTCTTGATTGTCAAATCGTTTATTAGTTTTAAAATTAGTTACCAGGTTCCCAATTCCTTTCTGTAACATATCAGGAATATCTTCTAATTTGTATTTACCATAAATATTGGCAGTAATCATGTTCGGAGAAAAAATATCTAAATTTCGATTTCCTTCCTCAAAACTTGTTTTTATTTGAATATCATTATAATTGGTAGTATTACCATTATCTTCAAGAGAAATTGAATTTATGTTGATTTGTCCAATTAAATCATCAATGGAGCTGAATTCAATATCTGCTTTGACTATTCCTTTAAATGATTTATTTTTATCGGCTTGAGAAATAAAATAGCCTAAATTTAATGATTGGATATCTGCATCAAAGTTGGTTTTAATATATTTTTGAGCAAAATTTATTGTACCATTAAAGTCAAAATTAGCGTATTTGTCATCGGAAATAATTTTACCTTCAAAAATTTTATCTCTTAAATTACCCACAGCTGAAATATCATTAATCGCTTTACCATTAATAACTAAGCTATTCAGTTTTGCATCAAATTTAGTATCCATATGGTCCAGATTAAATCCGCTGCCGTCAAATTGAATTTTAGCGGATATGGGACCTAGTGTTGTTGTTTTAATAAAAGAAGCTAAATTTAATTGGTATGTTTCTAATTTTCCTTTATATCTAGGTTTTTGGGAAGCGTAATCTTTTAATTGAGCATCCGCTTTTAATGTACCTAAAGAGCTAATCATTTTACCATTTATACTAAGGTCTTTTTTATCAATTAAAAATGAACCCATATAATTCATAGTTCCAAATTCTGAAACTATTTTGGGTATTTCCTTAGAAATAAATTTCGGTAACCATGAATTAAGAGAGGCATATGAAGATTGAAGATGCGTTTCTTTGGTTTCTATATTAAAAGATTGGGAAGGATCAGTAGTAACTAAATTTTTCAACACTAATCTAGGGGAAGAATAAAAAGTACCGTTAACCGATAAGATTGGATTAGTTAATGTTAAATTATTAAGTGTACCATTAACTTTCGAAGAAATGTTAAGTATAGAACTAGTATCCCAGTTTTTTACAAAATATCGTATGTCTTTACCTGATACTTTACTTCCTTTGGTAACATCCATATTCCAAGCTACCTTATCCGAAAAGTTGCTCCATCCATTTTCTTTGGTATGATTAAAAAATAAAGAACCTAATAACAATGAGGTATCTGATTCAAAAAGAAGGTCTTTGAAAGAAAGTTCTGTTTCTGAATAGTGAATATCGGATGAAAATTGGTAAACCGTATAATTTTCCTTATGTCTTTTAGCTTTGAAATTAAATTGCTCAACTAAAACCCTTACATCCGAATTGAAAACATCAACGCTGGAAGCTTTTAAATTTAATTCAGAAGTATCTAACCAGACTTGATCTTCTAATGGTAAATTTTGATTTACAATTGAAAATCGACCATTGATTATATCTACCCTACCATTTAATTTAAAATCTTTTTTTTGAGAAGGTTTATCTGAGTTAAAATTATCTATAAAAATAGAAAAATTATCATGATTTTCATTTTTATAAGTAATTACTTTAATGACAGGATCTTGTAAGCGCAATTGATCAATTTTGATATCATCAACATGCTTAATTACCAAATTTTCAATTAGAGATATGGTATTTAAATATCCTTTTAATTCTTTTACGGTTAGTAAATTATTCTGATGATGATCTTTAATAACTACATCATGTAAAGTAAGATTTCCAAAATAATCAACTTCAATTCTTTGAGCAGAAATGGAAGTTTTAAATTCTTTGTTTAAATAGGAAAGTGCCTCTTTTGCTATTTTATCTTTAACAGAAGGTAAATTTATAACAATAATTAAAGATAGAAGTAATAAAAATAAAATGCAAAATGCATAGAGAATTGCCTTGGATGACTTAAAAAATATTTTTTTAATTAGTAACTTTGTCATAAATGAAAACACCCATTATTTTAGGAATAGAATCGTCATGTGATGATACATCAGCAGCTGTAATACAAGGTAAAAAAATACTATCTAATGTAGTATCTACCCAAAAAATACACCAAAATTATGGCGGTGTAGTTCCGGAATTAGCCTCTCGTGCACATTTACAAAATATTATACCCGTTGTACATCAAGCAATTCAATTAGCAAATATAAATAAAAAAGCAATTGATGCGATATCTTTTACCCGTGGTCCGGGTTTATTAGGTTCCTTATTAGTAGGGACCAGTTTTGCTAAATCATTATCTATGTCATTGAACGTTCCTCTTATTGAAGTTAATCACATGCAGGGGCATATATTTGCACACTTTATTGAGGATGAATCTAAAGAAAATATATCATTTCCATTTTTATGTCTTACGGTAAGTGGTGGACATACCCAAATTGTTCAGGTAAATGATTATTTTAATATGGAAGTGTTGGGAGAAACTTTGGATGATGCGGCGGGCGAAGCTTTTGATAAGATAGGTAAAATTTTGGGACTTGAATATCCGGCAGGGCCTACTATTGATAAACTTTCTCAAAATGGAGACAAAGATAAATTTAAATTTCCTTTACCAAAATTGGAAGTAATCAAATTTTCTTTTAGTGGCATAAAGACTTCCGTGCTTTATTTCATACAAAAAGAACTACAGAAAAACCCGGATTTTATAAAAGAGAATCTTGAAGATATATGTGCATCCGTCCAAAAAACAATCCTATCTTCATTGTTAGATAAATTAAAGTTGGCTATTGAAATTACGGGAATTAAAAATGTAGCAATTGCCGGTGGTGTTTCGGCGAATTCGGAGTTAAGGAGAGAAATAAAAAAATTAGAATTAGAAAAAAATTGTAAAACTTTTATTCCCAAATTCGAATATACAACAGACAATGCAGCCATGATTGCCGTGGTTGGAAGCATTAAATATGAACATAATAAATTTTCTGATCTTAAAACTATAGCTACCGCTAGATATAAAATGTAAGATTATGATTAGTAATAACTTTTATAAAAAAAGCTTACTATTTATTTTAAGTTTATTAATTTTTAATTCCTGTAAAAAAGAATCTCTATTGTTTAAAGATGATTTTCATACCAATACCAATCATTGGGATACGATATCTACAGATGCACTATATACTAAACTTGAAGAAGGACATTTATTGATGAAAGCTGATTTGAAAAATGTTTTAAATTATTCTTTACTCTCCCTTCCAATATCCGATCGAAATATAACCTATACTACTTCATTACAAATTAATAATTTTTATGATCCTAAGGGCGTTGCGGGTATAATTTTATATGCTGATGATCGAAAATATCCTGAAAATTATCTCCTATTTGGAATTAATGCAGAAAACGAAGTAGTTATATCATACGAGAGCAAAAGAGAAGGAAAATCACAAATTTATTTTAAACAAAAAACTCAAAAATATAAAAAAAAGGAAAAGAATAGTTTTTCAATCGTAACAGACAAAAGTTCTATTCAATTCCTTTTGAATGGTAAACTATTGACAACCATATCCAAAAATAAAGATTTAGGATCAAATTTTGGTTATATGGTAATCAATTCGAATATATCTGTTTCTTCTTTTCAAATTAAAAGTCATTAGTTAAAGCCAAATTACATGCCAATAAAGATTAATTCATATTAATTAGCTTTATAAGCTTGATAGTATTGTAATGCTTTAGGCATTATTTTATTTATATCTGCAATTCTATTTTGAGGATTCGGGTGCGTGGAAAGAAATTCAGGTGTATCGGTACTTCCGGTAGCGTCAATCATTCTTTGCCAAAATAAAGGGGCTTGTCTGGGATCATATCCTGCCATTGCCATAATATATAAACCCATTTCATCTGCATCAGATTCTTGTTTACGACCATAACGTAAAAGAGTGATACCACTGGCTACGGGGTAATATTGATTAATTGCCGAACGCAAAGCTTGGTTATTGGTAACCCCTCCTAATACCTGTCCACCGATTTCTGAAATATATGATTGTGAAATTTTTTCAGCTCCGTGACCTGCCAGAGCATGGGCAATTTCATGTCCTAAAACAACAGCTAATCCTGTGTCGTCTTTACAAATAGGTAAAATTCCTGAATATACAGCCACTTTTCCTCCGGGCATACACCATGCATTAACCGTTTTGGGATCATCAATTAATACAAATTGCCATTGATAACCGTTTAAAGCCGAAGACTTTCCAATGGATCTATAATAATCTTCTGCGGCTTTTTTTATTCTGTTACCAACTTCTTCCACTTGCCTTGCTTGAGGAGTTCCGGTAATAATTTTATTGGAAGATAAAACTTGTTGATATTGCTGAAATGAAGATGGCAATAATTGAGAATTGGATACAAAATTTAACGATTTTCTTCCGGTTAACGGATTAGTTGCACATGCTACTGTTAATAAAGATACTAGCGATAATAATAAGCATTTTTTTGAATTCATAAACTCTATAATAATTTTTGAAATATAGTAAATTTATTAATTAATGTTCTTAAATTTGCAATGATTATAATAAAATAAAAGCAAAAAATATGCCTTACTTATTCACATCCGAATCGGTTTCGGAAGGCCATCCAGATAAAGTTGCTGATCAGATTTCAGATTCGATATTAGATAATTTTTTAGCATTTGATCCCGATTCTAAGGTAGCTTGTGAAACTTTAGTTACTACCGGTCAGGTAGTATTAGCCGGAGAAATTAAATCCAACACATATATTGATGTTCAGCATATTACCAGAGATATTATAAAAAAAATAGGCTATACGAAAAGTGAATATAAATTTGAAGCCGAATCTTGCGGTATTTTATCCGCTTTGCATGAACAATCGCAGGATATAAACCGCGGAGTGGATAAACAGAATAAAGAAGAACAGGGTGCAGGTGACCAAGGGATGATGTTCGGCTATGCCACCAATGAAACGGATAATTATATGCCTTTGGCTTTAGATATTTCACATAGCATCTTACGTGTGTTAGCACGAATAAGAAAAGAAGGTCAAATTATGACCTATCTTCGTCCGGATGCAAAATCTCAAGTAACTATTGAATACGACGATAATAATAAGCCGATACGTATTGACACGATAGTTCTTTCTACACAACATGATATGTTCAATGAGGATGAAAAGGTTGTATTGGACAAAATTGCCAAGGACATTATTTCAATTGTTATTCCTGAAGTTAAGGCAGAATCAAAAGATGAAATAAAAGCATTATTTGATGATAATATCACTTACCATATAAATCCAACCGGAAAATTTGAAATCGGAGGACCACATGGAGACACCGGATTAACCGGAAGAAAAATAATTGTTGATACTTATGGTGGTAAAGGAGCTCATGGCGGTGGCGCATTTTCCGGAAAAGATCCTTCTAAGGTGGATCGTTCTGCTGCCTATGCTACAAGACACATAGCTAAAAATTTAGTAGCGGCAGGGGTTGCTGATGAAGTTTTAGTACAAGTTTCTTATGCTATTGGTATCACTGAACCGTGCGGTGTTTATATTAATACTTTTGGCAGTTCAAAAGTTAACCTGTCCGATGGAGATATAGCATTAAAAGTTGAGAAATTATTCGATTTAAGACCTTATGCTATTGAAAAAAGATTGAAATTAAGAAATCCAATATATACGGAGACAGCAGCCTATGGACACATGGGAAGAAAGAACGAAATCGTTACAAAAAAATTTGTAAGAAATCGTGAGAATGGAAAGACAGAAATAAAAGAAATCGAAGTAGAATTATTTACTTGGGAAAAATTAGATTATTTAGATCAAATTAAAGAAGCTTTTAATCTGTAAACTAACATTTATTTTCATGTCAAAAATACTGGCCATCGATTATGGTGAAAAAAGATCCGGATTAGCAGAAACGGATGATATGCAAATTATTGCCAGTGGGTTGGCCGGAATTATGACTTCTAATCTGATTCCATTTCTTGAAAAATATATAGCTGAAAATTCTGTCGAAAAAATAATTATTGGTTTACCTGTTCGATTAAACGGAAAACTTTCAGATGTTGAAATTTCAATTCAAAAATTAATCAAGAAAATTACTTCTCTTTTTCCAAATATTCCGGTTGAAAGAGTGGATGAGAGATTTACTTCAAAAATTGCTTCTCACTTTATAAGTTTGAGTGGAAAAAATAAAAAAAATAGAGAAAATAAGCATTTATTGGATGAAGTAAGTGCTACTTTAATTTTACAAACCTATTTAGAGAAAAAATAAAATTATGATTTTACCTATTTATGGCTATGGAGAACCTGTTTTAAGAAAAAAAACAGTAGAAATCGGTAAAGATTATCCCGATTTAGATCAATTAATTGAAAATATGTATGAAACCATGTATAAAGCACATGGAATTGGTTTAGCAGCCCCACAAGTAGGATTGAATATACGTTTATTTGTTATTGATGCATCTCCATTGGCAGAAGATGAGGATTATGTCGACATAAAAGACGAGTTAGCCCTTTGTAAGAAAGTTTTCATAAATCCGAAAATAACTAAAAGAGATGGTGAACTTTGGAAGTTTAACGAGGGTTGTTTAAGTATTCCTGATATTAGAGAAGATATTAAAAGATTGGAAAATATTACAATTGAATATTTTGATCAAAATTGGAATAAAAAAACTGAAAACTTTAGTGATGTTCGTGCGCGAATTATTCAGCATGAATACGATCATATTGAAGGAATTCTGTTTACAGACTTATTATCTTCACTTAAGAAAAAATTACTAAAAGGTAAACTTGCCAATATTAGTAAAGGAAAGGTGGAGACTGAATACCGAATGAAATTTCCTTCTCATTAAATTTTAAAATAAATTAATTAAAAATATAATTACAATATTGATATGGATCTTACTAAAATCATTGCAATTACAGGGAAATCCGGTTTATTTGAATTATTATCTCAAACTAAAGGAGGTTTCATTGTTAAAGATTTAGTTGCTCAAAAGAAATTATCTATTAATGCAAATAGTCAGGTAAGTTTACTGCAAAACATTTCAATCTATACTCAAGATTCTGAAGTATCATTAATTTCAGTTTTAGTTTCAATTTCCAAAAAACATCAATTTAAAGAAATTGAATTTGATAAAAATGATACCAATACGTTAAGATCTTTAATGAAAGATGCTCAACCGGATTATGCAGAAGACAGAGTATATAATTCAGATCTTAAAAAGCTTTTTACTTGGTATAATATATTGGTTAAAAATGGTATCATAACTGAAGAAAGCGTAAAAGCCTATGAAGACAATCTAGCTAAAGCTTCGGATGATAGCCAAAAAGAAAATTCAGAAGATTGTAACATTTCACAAAAAACAGCTACTAATGAGATATCAAATGATGATACAAAAGATGAAGCCGGTGTAACTAAAAAATCTACGAAAAAAACACCTGCTAAGAAAAAAGCTGAATAGTATAAATAATTTTAAATATTATTAATGAAAAGGTATCAATGTAAAGTTGGTACCTTTTTGTATATAAACTATAAAAAAATCTTTGAGTATAATGATACTCAAAGATTTTTTCTATATATAAATTCCGGATAACTTTTTACATGAACATATCTTTGATCTTTTCAAAAAATGTTTTATCATTTTTTGATGGTTTAGGATGAAAATGTTCATTATCTAACATAGATTCAAAAAATTCTCTCTGCTCTTTAGTTAATTTATTCGGATTAGGTGTCCAAACATTGATATGAATAAATAAATCTCCGTATCCATATCCTTGAACTTGAGGCAATCCTTTATCTTTCAATCGTAGAATTTTCCCTGATTGAGTTCCGGAATCTACTGTAATTTTCACTTTTCCCGTAATCGTAGGAATTTCTTTTTTCGTACCTAAAATAGCTTCAGGTACAGAAATATACAGTTCATAATGAAGATTATCCCCTTCCCTTTTTAAATTTTCATCCTCAATTTCTTCAATCACAACGATTAAATCTCCGGGAATTCCTCCAAATGGAGCATCATTTCCTTTACCTCTAACTTGCAGTTGAACTCCTTCTCTAACACCGGCAGGAATTTTAATGGATACTTCTTCTTCAACTTTAATTAAACCATGATTATTAGCACCCGGCGGTATATGATCCGCAACTTTACCGGTGCCTCCACAAGTATTACATACTGATTGAGTTTGCATTTGTCCAAACGGAGTATTCATGATTCTTCTCGTTTGACCGGTCCCGTTACAGGTAGGACAATTTTTTGAGGTAGCTCCCGGAGCTAATTTAAATCTTTTTACTTTAACGGTCTTTTCAACACCGTTAATAATTTCTTTAAGAGTTAATGATAAACGGATACGTAAATTGGAGCCTTGAACTTGTTGAGGTCTTGAAGAAAAGCCGCCAAAACCGCCTCCGAAGGCACTACCGAAAATATCACCAAAATGGGAAAAGATATCTTCCATATTCATTCCCCCTCCAAAGCCACCACCGGCAGCCCCTCCTACTCCGGCATGACCGTATTGATCATACCTTGCTCTTTTTTGAGGATCACTTAAAACTTCATAAGCTTCAGCAGCTTCTTTGAATTTTTCTTCAGCTTCTTTATCACCGGGGTTTTTATCCGGGTGATATTTGAGTGCTTTTTTCCTATAGGCCTTTTTTAACTCTACTTCAGTTACACTCTTAGAAACCTCCAATACTTCGTAATAATCTCTTTTAGACATAATTTTTTATATAAACCTCTTTGAGTTCTTAATTTCCAATAACTACTTTTGCATATCTAATTACTTTTTCATGCAATAAGTACCCTTTTTGAACCACATCTATAATTTTACCTTTTAGACTTTCATCAGGAGACGGGACTTGGGTAATTGCTTCATGATAATCGATGTTAAAATCATCACCGGCCTTTACATCAATAACAGTCAATCCTCTATCTTTCAAGGTATTAAACAACTTATTATAAATAAGTTTCACTCCTTCTAAAACTGAAAGATCATCCTCCTTTTTTTCAAGTTCGGTAATTGCCCGATCAAAATCATCCAATACCGGAAGTAATGATTCTAATATATCTTTGTCCGAATATTTAAGAAGATCCTGTCTCTCTTTAATTACACGTTTTTTATAGTTATCAAATTCAGCAAATAAACGGATATATCTGTCTTTTTCTTTTTCAAGTTTTTCTGTTAAGTCAGAATTATTGTTAGGTTCTGACATATTTTCAGTATCCTTTAAATTTTCTTGATTGTTATTTTCTTCAATTAATTCGTTTTCTTCGTTATCACTTTGAATTGACATGGTTAAATTCTTTATTGGTTACTGATATTTATCAATTTTATTGCCATAGTAAAAATGCTGTCAAATCGACCTATATTTAAAAAATTATTTAAATACTTCTTATTAAATTTGCATATAAAGTAAATATATTCAAATGTTGAAAAGTTTTGATATTTTTTCAATCAAATCGGAGGAAGAATTTAATTCACTCGCCATCCAAATTTTTTTGTATCAATATAAAAATAATATACCCTATAGAACTTTTGTTGATTTATTATCTATAGATTGTAATAAAATTCTCAATTATCGGCAAATACCTTTTTTACCGATTGAATTTTTCAAAACCAATACAATAGTTGATAAAAATTTCTCACCGAATTTATATTTTCAAAGTAGCGGTACTACTTCCGAAAACCTATCCAAGCATTATATAGCAAATGAAGATATTTATAAACAAAGTATTTTACATTCATTTTCAATTTTTTTCGGAGACCCTTCCGAATACATATATTTAGGTTTGCTTCCTTCTTATTTGGAGAGAAATAATTCTTCACTTATATATATGGTAAATTATTTAATGGAGCAATCGGGAAAGGTGGAAAATGGTTATTATCTACATAATTTTAATGATTTACATGTTATTATAAATCGACTGGAAAAAGAGAATAAGAAAGTTATTCTTTTTGGTGTTTCCTATGCATTGCTAGATTTTGCAAATTCTCATCCTCAACAACTGAAAAATACTATAATTATAGAAACTGGAGGAATGAAGGGAAGAAAAAAAGAAATGACAAAAGATGAATTGCTAGCAGAATTAAAAAATTCTTTTCAAACCGATAAAATTTATTCAGAATACAGTATGACGGAATTATTATCTCAAGCTTATTCTTTATCTAATAATGTTTATAAATGTCCTCCCTGGATGAAGATTTTAATTCGAGATGTGGATGATCCTTTTGAATATGTTGAGACAAACAGATCGGGAGGTGTCAACATCATAGACTTGGCAAATGTTCATAGTTGTTCATTTATATCTACCCAAGATATTGGTAAAGATGAAGGTAAGAAAGGTTTTAAAATTTTAGGAAGAATGGATAATTCAGATATAAGAGGATGCAGTCTTTTATTATTATAAAATATAAAATTTACTAATTAAGCTTTTTTTAACTAATATTTATATTTATTTTTAAACTTTTTTTTACAATAAAATAATATATTTAATAAAATTATATAAATAAGTTTAATTTTTCGGAATTGTAAATTGTAATATGTCTTATTACAGAAAATTAATAAAATATATTATTACAGGAATTATACTTTTATTCTTGTGGTTTATTCTTCATACCATTGCTATTATTATTGATGGGAACCAAGAAGATACCAGGGATGCAGACGTAGGAGTTATTTTTGGAACAAAAAATAAAAAAGACGGTTCTATGCCTATGTCTTTAATTCGAAGACTAAATATTGGTTTAAAATTATATAACGAAGGTCAAGTTCAAAAATTAATTGTTTCCGGAGGTTTAGCTAATAAAAACTTTTGTGAAGCTGATCTCATGCAGGAATATTTATTGGAACACGGCGTGCTTTTATCTGATATAATTTTGGATAATAAAGCCTTAAATACTGAAGAAAATGTAGAAAATTCATTAAAAATAATGAAAGATAATAATTACAGAAAATTAATTATTATATCACAATATTATCATATTTCACGTATTAAGCTGATGTATTACAAGCTTGGCTTTTATAATTTAGGTTCTGCAAGTTCTCATCACTATAGTAAAAGGCATCATTATATGTCATTAATAAGAGAATTTTTTGCCTATTACTATTATTATTTTTTTAAATAAATTAATTCTTTAACAAGCGCTTTTTATATATTTATGCATACAAATTTTATAGAAAAAGTAATTGATGAGTTATTGGAAAAAAATAATGATTTATCTAAATTTACTATCATTATTACCGGAAGAAGACCTATCATATTTTTTAAAAGATATCTTATTAAAAAAGGGTATAACGGATTTTTGCCCACTTTCTATACCATTGAAGATTTTATATACAAACATTCCCATTTAGTTAAAATTGAAAATATTCCTCTTTGGTTGGAAGCTTTTCAGATACAGAAAAAATTCGTAAATGCAGAGGAAACTCTTGATGAATTTTTAAAATGGATCCCTACTCTTCTTAAAGATTTTAGCGATATAGAAATTTTCTCTGATAATCCTCATAGGGTTTTAGAGCATATGGCTTCCATTGAAAGAATGGAAAATTGGGTGAATAAGCTGGATACCACCAGTGAAAAAAAATTATATTATAAAAATGTAAAATTTTGGGAAAACAACATAATTTTATATCATAAATTAAAGGATTCTTTGGAAACTAAAGGATTGGGCACGTATGGAATGATTCTAAACCATGTGTTAAGCCAATTAACAGATATTCATATTCCTGAGAATGATAAGTATGTTTTTGTCGGATTAAATGCCTTAACGCCCAAAGAAGAAAAGCTGATTAAACATTATATATCACATGCCGAAACGTATTTATATTGGGATGCCGATAAATACTATTTAAACAACAGTAATCAAGAAGCCGGAGATTTTTTAAGGAAATATAAAAATTGGAATTATTATGCAACTCGAGATTTCAAATGGGTAACTGACGATTTCAACCAAAAAAAAAATATACATGTAGTGAGTACTTCTCAAGACGTAGCTCAAGCCAAATATATCAGTTCAATCTTATCTACCCTTCCTGAAGAAGAGTTACACAATACCGCATTAGTATTAAGCGATGAATCAATTCTTCCGGCAATATTGGAAAGCATACCTAAAAATATATCCCGAGTTAATATAACTATGGGATTTCCTCTTAAAAATTCATTTTTAGCATCATTATTTAAGCAAATTTTTAAATTACACATATTTAGAGAAAAAAATACATCCAAAGGATATTACTATAACGATATCTTATCCCTTCTTCAGAATCCATTACTACATAATACTATATCTCTTATTGAATTTATATCTGAAATAAAAAGGAATAATCTTATCTATTTAACTGATTCTCTCATATATAAACGTTTAGGTAGTTCTTACTATTATTTTATATTTAAAGAATATGCAAATCCTATCGATTTGATACATAAACTTTATGAATTTTGTACTGAACAATTTTGGAAAACAGATTCTGATCATCAGGTGTTAAAAGAAAATTATTTAAAATTTAAAAATCTTTTCTCCATTTTACATACACAATTATCGCAAGATCTTTCCATTCAAAGTTTTTCTCTTCTTTATACATTTTATCAGCATGTAATCAATAATGAAACTATTGATTTTATTGGCGAACCGGTAGAGGGACTTCAAATTATGGGAGTTTTGGAAACTCGTTTGCTAAGCTTTAAAAATATACTAATGACCGGAGTTAATGAAGGAATTTTGCCGGGTGGAAAAAATGATAATTCTTTTATTCCTTTTGATGTTAAGAAAAACTACGGAATCAATACTTTTCTTGAAAGTGATGCCATCTATGCGTATCATTTTTATAGACTAATACAACACGCACAAAACATTACCTTAGTTTATAATAATTATACTGAAGGTATTAACTCCGGAGAAAAAAGCAGATTTATTAATCAATTAGAATTTGAGTCTCAACATACCATAATAGAATCTGTAGCCTCCTATGGAGGAAATTTAAAACAATCGAAGGAATTAATCATAGAAAAATCTCCTGCTGTATTGAATTCAATTCAAGATTGGCTAAAAAATCCTATTTCTCCTACTCATTTAACCAATTATCACTACAATCCAATCAATTTCTATTTGCAAAAGATTTTAAAGATTAACGAACAACAAGAGATGGAAGAGGAAATTTCTGCTTTAAATTACGGAAATTTGATTCATCATACTTTAGAATCTATTTATTCCCCATGGCAAGGAAATAAACTAACGGAAAAGGAGTTACTTTCAGCTTTAAAAAATTATTCTGTTTATTTAAATAAGTATATCGAAAAAGAATTAAATCCAGACTTATTTAAAAAAGGGCAAAATTACTTACAAAAGCTGCTAGCGGAAAAAACCATTGAAAAAATATTATTAAGAGATTTAACCGACATAAAAAACGGTAATATCATTATCTTAAAAGAAATTGAAAAAGAACTTAGTTCCACTATTAATTTACCTGAAATAGACACCTTATTTTTGAAAGGATTTGTAGACCGCTGGGATAGTTTTAATGGCCGGGACCGAATTATAGATTATAAAACATCATCTATAAATACTCTTATATTTAAGTCAGAGAGATTTGATCAAATTCAAGAAGATAAAAATTTTAAATTTTATATTCAGCTTGTTTTTTATGCTTATATGATTTTACATGAAAAACTTTCAGAATCGGTAAAGGTGGGAATTTGGAGTTTTAAAAAACCTTTTCGAGGATTGGAGATTTTAAAAATTGATTCTTCTGAAAGTTTAAACGAATCTCAAGCTACTATTTTATTTGAGGAAGTTTCCCGATTGATCTTAGAAATTGCTGATCCGGATATTCCATTTGTAGAAAAATCTTCTTTTATTAAATAATAACAAAAAAATAATTTTTAATTCAATTAAATCATTTAATTTTGAAGTTTAACTTTCTTACCATGAACGAAGATTTAAAAGATATAAAAAATATTTTTCCTATACTGAATCAGTTAGTAAATGGCAAACCTTTAGTCTATCTTGATAATGCTGCAACTACTCAAAAGCCGATTTCCGTAATAGAGGCAGAAGAAAAATATTATAAAACTATAAACTCTAATGTTCATAGAGGAATTCATACCCTTAGTCAATTGGCTACCGTGGAAATGGAAGAATCCCGAAAGTCTGTGCAACAATTTTTAAATGCAAAAAAGGATTACGAAATTATTTTTACTAAAGGAACGACCGACAGTATCAACTTAGTAGCTACAGGAATAGAACCCTTACTTAACGAAGGCGATGAAATTATTATATCCAATTTAGAACATCATTCGAATATCGTTCCTTGGCAATTATTAGCCGAACGAAAAAATCTAAAAATTAAAGTTATTCCTGTGTATGACAACGGAGATTTGATGATGGATGAATATGATCGACTCCTTTCTGAAAAAACTAAAATAGTAGCTGTAAATCATATTTCCAATGCATTGGGAGTAGTTAATCCAATTGAAGAAATAATTTCCAAAGCTCATAAAATGGGTTCATATGTGCTTATAGACGGAGCGCAAGCCGTATCCCACCGAAAGGTTGACGTACAAAATTTAGATGCTGATTTTTATGTATTCTCTTCACATAAGCTTTATGGTCCTACGGGAGTGGGTATTTTATACGGTAAAGAAAATATATTAGAATCCATGAAACCCTACCAGGGAGGTGGAGAAATGATTAAAGAAGTTACTTTTGAAAAGACGACCTATGCAGATTTGCCTTTTAAATTTGAAGCAGGTACTCCGAATATTGCCGGTAATATTGTCTTAAAAAATGCAATAGATTTTGTGCAAACTATAGGTTTTAAAAATATTAGTAAGCATGAAGACGAAATTATGAAGTATGCTAAAAATAACCTTTCGCAATTAGATAATATAATTATCTATGCTCAAAATGCAAAACATACCTCCGGAGCACTTTCTTTTAATTTAGATATCGAAAATATTCATTCGTCAGATGTCGGGTTTATTTTAGATAAACAAGGGATAGCAGTAAGGACAGGACATCATTGCGCTCAACCCATTATGCAACGTTTGGGAATAAAAGGTACAGTACGAGCATCATTTGCCATCTATACAAATAAGAAAGATATTGATCAACTGATTGAAGGGATGTATTTAGCTCAAAAAATGCTTAGATAAAACTAAATTATCATTAGTAATCAGTTATTTCAATCGTCGAATAAGTATGAAAATAATTAATTGGAAAAGTCTGGTCGGCAATTATTTAGTATTATTTTATTCCTATTCATTTCCATATTAACACGAATAAAGAATGAGAAAAATAAACGGTAGCTGATAGTTATATTTTTTAAAAATTACCAACTACCACTAGCACCGCCGCCACCGAAGCTTCCTCCTCCGCCAAAACCTCCAAAACCACCACCTCGGGAACTACTGCCCCCACTACCGCCAAATATACTTCCGCCGATAAATCCACCTAAACCACCCCAAAAATCATCATCATTATTTCTTCTTTTACCATTTCGGTCATAATATGTGTTGTTTCTATTGTTTTTATGCATTAATATATACAACAGTATAATGAAAAATAAAAATACGGCAACTATGATCCCTGAAGTAGTATCATCAGTATCCTCCGGGTTATCTGCTTTAAATTTCCCTTGAAGAACCTTTATAATTTGATCCGTACCGGAGTTTATAGCACCATAATAATCATTTTGTTGAAGATAAGGAATCATATATTGATGAATAATAGTACTGGAAGTATAGTCAGTCATGACATCTTCCACTCCCCGTCCATTCTGTATAGCTAATTTATGATCATCGGAAGCTATTAATAATAAAATACCATTATTTTTATATTTTTGTCCGATTTGCCATTTTTCACCCCATTTGGCTCCCACATAATTGATATCGTCACCATTTAATGTTTTAACAAGACAAACAATTATTTCCGTGGAGGTTGAATCGCTATAAGATATTAGCTTATTATTTAATTTATTTTGTTGCTCTTCCGTAAGAATATTAGCATAATCATTAACGGGGTAAATTATATTTGGTTTTTCCGGGATTTTAAATTCCGTTTGGCCGTAAATGAAATTATTTAAAAATAATACGCCAAAAAGGACTAAAATAATTTTAACGGGATATTTCATTGGGTAATTCATTTTCTATATTTTTTCCATCTCTTGGAAAAAATTTTTTCAATTTAGTTCCGGTTTTTAAAATTGCGTTGATTAATCCTTCTTTATAATTATCTTTTTTAAATGAAAATGTAATTTCCTTTAAAAGTCCATCCCAAAAATTTTGATGCACATATTTATGAATGTTGACATCTCCAATTACAGCAATTTTTTTCTTATTTTCGGATACATAAAATAAGACACCATTTCTATCTTTTGTTTTTTCCATACCCAATTTGGTAAAGAGGGATTGCGCTGTGGCTAACGCATCCCCCGTTAGGTTTTGGTCTATATGTACCCTAATTTCCCCTGTAGACATTGCTTCGGCTTGTCTAATGGCTTCAATAATATCTTCTTCGTCCCGGGGTGAAAATAACATTATTCTAAAAGTAGTTTTTTTAAATTATTTACCGTTTAACAATTGATCAACATTTGGGGCTTTTTCAGCACCTGCATCTGCTTTAAATGTTCCTTTTTCTTTAAAATTTCTAAAATTAGCTACAATACTTGCGGGAAACTTTTGTATATAATTGTTATAGGTTGTAACAGATTGGTTGAAGTTATCTCTATCGATTTTAATTCTATTTTCTGTTCCTTCCAACTGATTTTGAAGTCCTAAAATATTTTGATTGGCTTTTAAATCAGGATATTTTTCAATAGTAACTAATAATCTGCCTAAAGCAGAACCTAAGCCGGATTGCGCTCTTTGATATTCAGCTAATTTTTCAGGAGATAAATTTGAAGGATCAATCTGTACTGAAGTTGCTTTTGCTCTGGCTTCAATTACAGAAGTAAGAGTTTCTTTCTCATAATTGGTTGCTTTATTAACGGTTGCTACTAAACCGGGTACTAAGTCTGATCTTCTTTGATATGAACTTTCTACAGCACTCCATTTTAAATTTACATCGTTATTTAATTCAATCATATTATTATTAATGCTTACCCCCCACATAAATACTCCGATTACAATTATAGCGATTAATCCTATAATACCACCTCCGATTAAACATCCTTTTTTCATAATTTTTACTTAAATTTATATTTACTATTTATTATATTATCCAATATCAAATATTATTCCTAAAAAGTAAGGGAAGTTTTCAACTACTTCCCTTACAATATGTTGTATTATATTATTTTCTTTATAAAGCAGATTCTGCTTTTTTCATTTCTTCCATTTTATCCTTCATCTGTAAAACTCTATACGCTTCTATTAGTGCTTGAATAATTCCTTTATCTTTTTGATCATAACTGTATGCTTTCACCATATAAGGTAAAGCCTGTTTGAACATTGCTTTTCTTTTTTCGACTAAAGCATCATATTTTTGTTGATCAGCTCTTGAAGATCCTAAGGCTTTCATTTTTTCTACAATTTCTTTATCAGGAGCTAATAATAAAGCTGCCAAATTCAGATATGCTGCTGGATAATCAGGCTTAATAAGTATAGTCTTATTATAATATTCTTTAGCTAATTCAGCTGTTTTAGGATCTTTGCTGTATAATACTCCTAAGTTATAATAAGAAATATAATCATTAGGTTTTTTTACAATAGCTTCTCTTAATTTAGCAATGTATTTATCTGTTTGACCGGTTTGATAGTATAATTCTCCTATTTGAGAATTTAAATTAGTATCATTCGGAAATTTTTTCAATCCTTTTTCAGCTAAAGTCATAGCTTCATTATACCTTTTATCTGCAACTAATAAGGAAATTGCATAATTGTATAAATCTGCTTCAACGGAAGGTGATTCCTCTTTTTTAAAGTCAGAAAATCCGGAATTAGGTGCCGATTTGAATAAATTGTATTGTTCTTCGCTTAAACCGACTCTTTTACCGTTTTGTAACGCTGTATACGTGGTTGTCTTACCTGTATAACCTTCATTTAGTAATTCTAAGTACAGTTCAAGAGCTTTTTTATTATTATTGGCTGCATGATAAGAAATTGCTGCATAATATTTAAAAACTTCATCCGCATTTCCTGCTGCTTGAGTTAAATAAAAGGATTCTAAGAAATCATCAGCCGCTTTCGAAAATTGTTTTGCATTATATTCAGAAGTTGCCCTGCCGGATAATTCTTGTCTTTTTTGTTCTAAAATCGGAATTATTTTTTGAATATAGTTTGTACCCGATTTTGTTTCTTTTAAACCTGTAAAACCTTCTGATTTAAGTTTTTCTGCTTCTTCTTTAGTAAGAACAAAAGCCTTTTCTTTAGTATTTTTATTTTTTAAAGAATAAATAGGGCCTTTTTCATAAAGGGCTAATTTGGAAAATATTTTAGCAGATTCAAGAGTTTTTCCTTGTTCCAATAAAGAATTTCCTTTTATATATAAATATTTAGCATATACGTCGGGATTGATTCCGGATATATTAGAACTAAGCGTTGGTTCTACTTGCTGTATTAATGACTCTGCCTGAGTTTTATTTCCTTTCTCTAATGCATTAAAAGCATCTTTTATTTCTTTCTCTTGGCCAAAAGACCATAAACTAACTAATATAAATAGAGAAACTGATATTTTTTTCATATAATGGTTTTAATCCTGTGATTCTGAATTATTTTCTTCGTTTGATTCATTTAAATCATTTTCTGAACCGTCAGAATCATTTAATTTTTCATTTGTTTCTGTAACGTTTAGCGAGGTTTCACCATTAATAGTATTTCCATTTTCATCATATTCTTCTTCATCAACCCCTTCTTCTTTTTCAATTTTAGTTATGGCAGCAATTTCATCGTTCTTTTTAAGATTAATTAATTTAACTCCTTGTGTATTCCTGCTCATAACTCTAAGTTGTTCTACAGACATTCTGATGGCTACACCGGATTTATTTATAATCATTAAATCGTTATCATCGGTTACTTTTTGGATAGCTATCAGATTACCGGTCTTATCAGTTATATTTAAAGTTATGACTCCTTTTCCTCCTCTATTAGTAATACGATAGGCATCGGCATGAGTTCGTTTTCCATATCCTTGTTCTGATACAACTAAAATAGTGTCATTTTCAGGATCTGAAATAATAACCATTCCAATTACTTCGTCATCCTCATCGCCAAGAGTAATACCTCGTACACCTGAAGCATTTCTACCGATGGGTCTTAATTTTTCTTGAGGGAAGCGAATAGCTTTTCCATATTTGGTAGCAATCATTATTTCATCGTTACCGGAAGTTAAACTTGCGCTTACCAAAGTATCTCCTTCCCTAACATTAATAGCATTAATTCCGTTGGCACGTGGTCTGGAATAAGCTTCCAATGTTGTTTTTTTGATGGTTCCTTTTTGGGTAACCATTACTAAAAACGTATTATTTATATATTCCTCATTTTTCAAATCATGAGTTAAAATATAAGCTTTGATTTTATCGTCTGATTCGATATTTATTAAATTCTGAATAGGTCGTCCTTTAGCTATTTTGGAACCTTCTGGAACTTCAAATACTCGTAACCAGAAACATTTACCTTTTTCTGTGAAGAAAAGCATATACTGATGTGCAGTAGCGGAAACAACATATTCAAGGAAATCTTCATCTCTGGTAGATGCTGCACGGTTTCCAACGCCACCTCTTGATTGGGTCTTATATTCAGAAAGAGAAGTTCTTTTGATATATCCCATTTTAGAAATAGTTAAAACAACTTTTTCGTCAGGAATAATATCTTCAATACTCATTTCACCACCCGCAAAATTGATTTCAGTCTTACGCTCGTCACCGTATTTTTGCTTGATTTCTTCTAATTCTTCTTTAATGATAGAATATCTTAGTCCTTCGTCATTTAAAATAGTCTTAAGGTATTCGATCTCTTTCATAATGGCATTGTACTCATCTCGGATTTTATCCAACTCCATTCCGGTTAAACGAGCCAATCTAAGATCCAGGATCGCTTGAGCTTGTATTTCCGTTAATTCAAATTCTTGAATTAAGCCCGTTTTTGCTTCGCTGGGACTTGAACTTTCACGGATTATTTTGATGGCTAAATCTAAAGTATCTTGAGTAGCAATAACTTTCATAAATCCTTCCAAGATATGGGCTCGCTCTTGAGCTTTCTTAAGAAGGTATTGAGTACGTCTTACTACTACGTCATGTCTGTGCTCAACAAAATGATGAATGATATCTTTTAAATTAAGCTGAACGGGTCTTCCGTTTACTAGTGCAATGTTATTAACACTAAATGAGGTTTGTAATGCTGTATATTTGTATAAAAGATTTAATACTACATTTGGAATGGCATCATGTTTAAGTTCATAAACTACTCTCATTCCATTTCTGTCAGACTCGTCTCTGATTTCAGAAATACCTTGTAATTTATCTTCTTTGATTAATTCGGCCGTACGAGCAATCATATCGGCTTTATTTACCTGATATGGAATTTCTGTAACTACGATGGCTTCTCTGCCGTGTACTTCTTCGAAATTGGCTTTTCCACGTAAAATTATTCTTCCTCTTCCTGTTTCAAACGCAGATTTTACCCCTTCATAACCGTATATAATACCACCGGTAGGAAAATCGGGAGCTTTAATGTGCTGCATTAATTCATCAATAGTAATATTTCTGTTATCAATATATGCACAAATGGCACTAATAGATTCAGTAAGATTATGAGGAGCCATATTGGTAGCCATACCAACCGCGATTCCTGATGCACCGTTCACTAACAGAATAGGAATACGGGTAGGCATCACTTTAGGCTCTTCTAACGTATCGTCAAAGTTAAGTTGAGTATCAACCGTATCTTTATCTATATCCGATAATATTTCTTCAGAAATCTTTTTTAGTCGGGCTTCAGTATACCTCATTGCTGCAGGCGGGTCGCCGTCTACGGAACCGTAGTTACCTTGACCGTCTACCAGCTGATACCTCATAGACCATTCCTGAGCAAGCCTTACCATAGTGTCATATACTGACGAGTCTCCATGAGGATGGTATTTACCCATAACCTCCCCAACGATTCTTGCAGATTTTTTGTAAGAACTGTTGGCAGTAACTCCCAATTCATACATCCCATATAAAACCCTTCTATGTACGGGTTTCAAACCATCTCTTACATCGGGTAGAGCCCTGGAAACTATCACAGACATTGAATAATCAATGTAAGATGATTTCATTTCATCTTCAATATTAATAGGAATTAATTTTTCCCCTTCTCCTATCATAAGTGTACTTGTTTATTTTTTCTTTAGTATATAAGACCGTAAAGATAATGAATTTTTATCGAACACGCAATTAGACATGCCTTTTAAGGATTTTGTGCGATTATAGTTCGTATTTATATATCAATTTGGATTCAAATGAATTTATCTCAATGGAATATTTACTTATTAAATTTTTATATAAATTGGTTCTCTCTGATTACTATACTTTTATGCAAAAGTGTTTTTTGGACATCAATTATTCTTTGATTGGTACTTCCTCTAAATGGTAATCCTTCTTCGTATAAAGTATTCACGTATTTACCGTCTACAAGTACGTCTATATAAGGTAAAATTTGTGATAATTTTTTGGATTTATGTATTTGCTCAAAGGTAAATCCGGTGTAACACCAAATATTTTTATGCGAAGTAGCTTTAATTTCTTTGGCTAGTTCGGTAAATTCTTTTACTTGTATTAACGGGTCACCGCCCGTAAAAGTTACATTTGAAAATTCTGATTGATTTATAATCTCAATCAGCTCATTAATTGTATATGGTTTTCCATTATCAATATCCCAAGATTCCGGATTGTGGCATTCTACACATTTATGAATGCAACCTGCCGCATAAATTGAAGTCCTAAAGCCGGGCCCGTCCACCGTTGTATCCTGTATAATATCTAGTATAGATAGTTTAGTCATGAATAATTCGGTCGTTTAATTCCGCTAACTTAGCATAATTCCATCTATCGGTTGTCCCTACTAAATATCCCGTAATTCTTTGCAAACGGTCAATATGGGTGCTTCCACATTTTGGGCATTCGTCTAAATGCGCAGAAGCATTTTCATACCCACAGGGTAAACATCTGTTTCGAGTATGATTCACGGAAGAATAGCCGATGTTATATTTATCCATCATATCCACTACAGCCATGATTGATTCGGGATTGTGAGTGGCATCTCCATCTATTTCAACATAAAAAATGTGTCCACCGCGAGTTAAATCATGATAAGGTGCTTCAATTTTAGCTTTTAAGTGAGCGCTGCATTTATAATATACAGGAACATGGTTAGAATTAGTATAGTATTCTCTGTCCGTGATACCTTTAATACTTCCAAAGTCTTTTTTATCTTTTCTGGTGAATCTACCTGCAATGCCCTCTGCCGGTGTAGCTAGAATACTATAGTTGTGTTTATAATTTTCTGAAAAAGTTAAAGACTTATCCCTCATAAATGTAACTATTTCCAGTCCTAATTTTTGAGCCTCCTCATCTTCCGCATGATGTTTTCCTATTAAAGCAACTAATGCTTCGGCAAGTCCTATAAACCCGATTCCCAAAGTACCTTGATTGATTACTTTTTCTACTGTCTCTTCAGACTTTAGTTCTTCGGATCCATTCCATAATGTCGACATTAATAAAGGAAATTGTTTGGGAGCTGCTGTTTTTTGAAATTCAAAACGTTGATGCAGTTGCTCGGCAGCTATATGTAACGTATGATCCAGCTTTTGGAAAAATTGATGTTTTCTTTCAGTTTCATCATTTATTTCGCGGGTTTCTAATGCCAATCTAACTAAGTTGATTGTTGTAAAAGAAAGATTACCTCTACCTATGGATGTTTTCTCTCCAAATCTGTTTTCAAACACACGCGTACGACATCCCATAGTGGCTGTTTCGTATTGATATCTTTTAGGATCTTGTGCATTCCATTTTTCATGATGATTAAACGTAGCATCTAAGTTCAAAAAGTTTGGAAAAAAACGTCTGGCGCTAACTTTGCATGCTAATTTATACAGGTCATAATTTGGATCCTCCGGTAAATAACTTACTCCTCGCTTTTTCTTCCATATTTGGATAGGAAAAATCGCAGTTCCACCGTTTCCAACACCTTCGTCCGTACTTGTTAAAAGTTCTCTTATCACACATCTTCCTTCCGGAGAAGTATCCGTACCATAATTAATGGAACTGAATACTACTTGATTTCCTCCCCTGGAATGGATCGTATTCATATTGTGGATAAATGCTTCCATGGATTGGTGAACTCTGCTTACGGTTCTATTGATGGCATGTTGTACGATTCTTTCATCACCTTGTTTATGACCAAGTTCTTCCTTAACATAATCCTTAATCGCGTAGTCATACAGGTGTTCATAATTTTGACCGTTTATATTTTCAAGAATTTTTATTTCCTCAATATAGCTTTTTCTAACAAACGGCGCTAAATAAAAGTCAAATGCCGGAATTGCCTGTCCTCCGTGCATTTCATTTTGAGCGGTTTCTAAAGAAATGCAAGCCAACATGCTGGCAGTTTCAATTCTTTTTGCCGGTCTTGATTCTCCATGTCCTGCAAAAAGACCGTTTTCTAAAATTTTATTTAATGGATGTTGTACACAAGTTAGACTTTTAGTCGGGTAATAGTCTTTATCGTGAATGTGTATATAGTTGGAAAGGACCGCTTCTTTGGCTTCAGGACTTAAAAGATAATCATCCACAAAGGGTTTGGTTGTTTCACTGGCAAATTTCATCATCATTCCTGCGGGGGTGTCAGCATTCATATTTGCGTTTTCCCTTGTAACCTCATTGGATTTAGTTTCAATAATCTCCAAAAACATATTGCATGTTTTAGCCTTTCTTGCAACATTTCTTTGATCTCTATAGGAAATATATTTTTTTGCAACTTCTTTACGGGGACTGTTCATTAATTCCATCTCTACCATGTCTTGAATGGCTTCAACCGTCATTTCTACATTGCCTGTTTGGGATATATCTTCAGTAATTTTTTGTATTAAAAAAGAATCCACTCCATTTTCCGTATTTTGCATAGCTTTGCTAATCGCATTAAAAATCTTATTTTTATTAAACTCGACAATGCGTCCATCTCTTTTAATAACTGTCTGAATCATTTTATGTTTACTTTATCTATTGCAATTTATGTAAGATGAAAACCTTATACTTGGAGACATAAAATTTAATTGTCGCCAAATACAGGGTTATATATGAAACTTGGAATACTAATAATTGTAACGTAATTATTGAATATTCAATAATTTAAGGTAGTAAGAATACAGGATTTTTTCCTATTATTGGTCATGTATTCGATAAAGCTTCATATGTTAGTACAAAGATAATTTTATTTTTACTTAGCTTTTTTTATTTAAGAATTTAATTTTCAACATAATTATTTCTTATGATATTATTACTAAAATTTATATAAAAATATCAATTATTGATCGAATCGTCTAAAAAAATAAATAAGTCAAAATAATAAATAATCACATTTTAAAAGATCAGCATTTAGGTAGTAAAGTTATTAACAGGGACTTAAATTTGGAGATATTATTTTACTATATTTGAGACATGAAAAAACTATCAGTACTTTTATTTTTATATACTTCTTTTATCTGCTATGCTCAGGAAAAGAACCTTACCTGTCTTGACTTTAATCGGGGTGAATTCAGAAATATTAGCGAAAATTCCAATTTAAGTTCTCTTATTGTGAGAAATGGCAATAAACAGTTGGAAGTTACCAACGGAGTTGAATCTTTTAAAAGGATTGAATGGTTAAATGATTGTGATTATATATTATTTTTCTCTAATCGAGACGCTAAAAAGGACAGTTTTAAAAGATTTATTAATAAAAATGGAGGGATTAAAGTAAAGACTGTTAAAATTGAAAAAAACATTTTATACTATAATACCTATTATTTTGATGGTAAAAAAGAAATTATGGGAGAAGGAAGATTGCTTAAAACAAGTAATCATGCTTCATTTAAATAAAACTAATAAAAGTGTGATGGAAATGCCTCTTTAGGTTCCCTATTTAAGATATTTAATTTTATATAGGATTGTAAAAAGCCAAATCCATAGGAAAAAAATTGAATAAATGTTGTAAGTAAAGATATGAGACCGATTTTGATGCTCCTGTTTTTATAGCTTGAATCAAGGAAAATAGCACAGCAATAAAAAAGCAAAGGAAAGATACACCTATAATTAACTATCGATAATACTAAGGACAAAACAGTGAATATCAAAAAAAGAGAAGGATACCAAAAAGTAATTTTTGTAAAGCTAGGATGTCTTTGGTTCAATATGGGACGGGCAATTCCGAAATGATATACTTGATTAGCAAATTTCTTAAGGGAAGTTCTTCTTTTATGAAAAACCTTGCATTCAGGAAAAAATCGGGTTTTAAACCCTTTTTCCCAAAGAGTAAGACTTAAATCGGGATCTTCTCCTACCCTCAGTTCCGAAAATCCGCCAACACTTTTAAATGCTTCTTTGGATATACCCATATTAAAACTTCTGGGCTGGAATTTATTTATCGCTTTTTTACTGCCACGAATTCCTCCCGTGGTTAATAAAGAAGTCATGGAATATGAAATTGCTTTTTGTAAATCATTAAAATTTTTATCTGCCGAATCAGCTCCACCAAAAGCATCCACATAATTTAATCTTAATTCTTTACGCACATTTTCTATATAATGAACCGGAGCAATACAATCTGAATCTAAGAAAATATAATAATTTCCTGAGGCGTGTTCCGCTCCGTAATTTCTTGATAATCCTGCTCCGGAATTTGATTTGTAATAATATTTAATATCCAATACTTCTGCATATGTGGAGATTATAGGCTCTAGTTTTTCTTGAGATCCATCGTCTACAATAACAATTTCAAAATTTTTATCCGTTTGATTAATTAAACTAAACAGTAATTCCTGTAGTTCATCTTTTCTATTATATACTGCTATAATAATTGAAATTTTTAAATGTAAATCTCCATGCATAGTTTTGTTTTATTGATTATAGATCCATCCGAACAATATCGGCGCCTAAGGCCCTTAATCTCTCATCGATGTTTTCATAGCCTCTATCGATTTGATAGATATTATGTATTCGGCTGGTTCCTTTTGCTGACATGGCGGCAATTAGTAAAGATATGCCGGCTCTGATATCCGGAGAAGTCATTACTGTTCCTCGTAAAGGAATTTCATGATTTAATCCGATAACTGTTGCTCTGTGCGGATCACAAAGAATAATTTGTGCCCCCATGTCAATGAGTTTATCAACAAAAAACAGTCTGCTTTCAAACATTTTTTGATGTATTAAAACACTTCCTTTAGCTTGCGTGGCAACTACTAAAATAATACTTAATAAATCGGGAGTGAATCCCGGCCAAGGAGCATCGGAAATCGTTAATATAGATCCGTCTATAAAATTTTGAATTTTATAATGTTCTTGTGAAGGAATATATAAGTCTTCACCTCTTTTTTCGATTTGAATACCCAATCTTCTAAAGGTATCCGGTATATTACCTAAATTTTCCCAGCTAACCTCTTTGATGGTAATTTCCGATTTAGTCATGGCAGCCAAGCCAATGATACTTCCAATCTCAATCATATCAGGGAGTACAATGTGTTCGGCACCGTTAAGTTTGGAAACGCCATAAATAGTTAAATAATTAGAGCCAATTCCTTCAATCTTTGCGCCCATTTTAATTAACATCTTACATAATTGCTGGATATAGGGTTCACAAGCTGCATTATATATTTGAGTTTTTCCTTCAGCCAAAACTGCAGCCATAATGATGTTTGCAGTACCTGTTACGGAAGCTTCTTCTAAAAGTAAATAATTACCATTTAACTTTTTAGCTTTTACGGAATAAAACTTTTCTTCTTCGTCATATTCAAATTGAGCTCCTAAATCAATAAAGCCTTTAAAGTGAGTATCTAATCTTCTTCTACCGATTTTGTCACCGCCGGGAACGGGAATATAAGCTTCTCCGAATCGACTTAAAAGAGGACCTAATAGCATAATGGAACCTCTTAGCTGAGCTCCGTTTTTTCTAAATTCTTTACTTTTCAAAAATTCAAAATCAATTTCTTCAGAACAAAAGGTATAATCTCCCTTAACATTTCGGGTAACTTTTACACCCACAGTTTTTAATATTTCAATTAGTATTAAAACATCTTGAATTTCGGGTATATTTTTTATCCTAACTGATTTTGATGTTAAAAGAGTTGCACAGATAACTTGAAGAGCTTCGTTTTTGGCACCTTGCGGAAAGAATTCACCATGAAGAGGCTTTCCACCGCAAATCTGAAAAGTATTCATTATTTATTTTTGTTTTTAGAAAAATTATTTTTCTTTTGATTTCTATAGTTACTATTGTTGTTTCTATTCTTATTTTTATAAGAAGTATTTGAATTAGTCTGAACCGGCACATTCATTAAAGCTTCTTTTGAACTCAATTTTAAGGAACCGTTAGATAATTCTTCTAAATGATTAAATATTACTTCATCTTCTACCTGATCTTTGTTCCATTTCAGGTAATTTTTTTTCATTTGATTAGCGATCACATATTTCAATCCTTCTTTCTTATCACCTTCTTCCCATGATTTTGCTATTTCAATCATTTTTTTCACATTCGTTCCATAATATCTGTATTTAGATTCATTGGAAGGATAGGCCATTTTTTTGGGAGCCGTGTTCATTTCTGCCTTGGTTGGAATCGGGTAAGGTGAATCTACTTTTAATTCAAAATTGGCCATTATAAAAAGTTGATCCCATAGCTTATGTTGAAAATCCGGCACATCTCTTAAATGAGGATTTAAATCTCCCATAACATCAATGATTGATTTGGCAAATTTATTTCTTTCATCATCGTCCTCGATCGTCATACAATGATCAACTAATTGTTGAACATGTCTTCCATATTCCGGGATAATTAATTTTTTTCTTTGAGTATTATACTCCATATTTTAATTTTAAAATTAATAATACAAATATTATTTTGTGTAAAATTTACTGTAGAAAAGACTCCTTTTTTCCGACCTATTAGGTAAGCTAATGGTTTATATATAAGACCGTGTAATTTACATTAACATAAACAAATTGCCATAAAGAAATTTTTGTCATAAAATTTCTGAGTCTCTATTTATTTAGCTTATACTTTAGTCTTATAAAGTATATTTTTGTTTTTATTATATAGTAAACTGTAAACTCCTGACTAAATCATAAACATTTATGCGACTTATAAACAATGTCATCGGAAATTTTTTTTAAAAGGAACAATAGTTTTAGTAAATTATAAATCTACTATTTGTAGGTTGCAAATGTAATCATAATTCTTGATATTTTCCTTGTAATTAGTATTTATTTATCATATAGTTAATTTTTTTTCATTAATAAATAATTAATTGATGTAAATAATTTTATTTTTATGCAATTAATAAGGTTATCTAGGAATGTAATTGATTTTAACAAGCTTGATTCTCTATTAATTTATCTTTTTAGAATATTTATAACTATATTTTATATTTTGTTTATTTATTTAATTTTTTTAGAAATTGAATTTTCTTTTTTGGGCTATATATGAAGTTAATCCTAATATAGCAACCAATAATAGTACAATATATACCCATAAAGGGATAGGAACCGGATCTCCTTGTGCGTAAGAGTGTAAACCCGATAGATAATAATTTACACCAAAATATGTCATTATAATGGTCGAAAAAGCTACTAAAGATAAAAAATTAAATAGGTATTTACCCCTCCAATTAGGAACTAATCGCAGATGTAAGACAACCGCATAAACTATTACGGAGATAAATGCCCAAGTTTCTTTAGGATCCCAACTCCAGTACCTCCCCCAGCTTTCATTTGCCCAGATACCGCCCAAAAATGTTCCGATGGTTAATAAAAAAATACCAATCGTCAATGATAGTTCATTTACAATAGTTAATTCTTTAATTGAATTTTCAACTTTATAAGAAATATCTTTACGGTTTATTATAAACAAAAATAAAACTACGGTTCCTATTAAGGCACTCAATCCGAAAAAACCATAGCTGGATGTAATTACCGCAACATGGATCATTAGCCAATATGATTTCAATACAGGAACTAAGGGTGTAATTTGTGGATTCATCTGATCTCCTCCATGAGCAAATCCCATTAAGATAACTGCAACTAAGCAACCTGCCGCAGGGATAAATCCATTTCTGTTTCGATATAAGAGAAAACCGGCAAGTACACTTATCCAACTTATGAACAGTACCGCTTCGTATCCATTGGACCAGGGTTCATGTCCTGAAACATACCATCGAATCCCTAATCCCATTCCATGTATAAGAGCAGTTAGTATAACTAGGCTTAACAAAATACCCTCTAACCAAGAATAAAGCTTATAGTTTTCAGTAAATAGCTTAGTAAATGCCAATATTAGTAATACAAGTCCCAATACGGCATATATTATCATAATTTTAAAAAATACATCCCAATTATTATATCTTAATTCCCAATTGATCTTGGCTTGAGAGGGTATAATTTCTTTCCCCCATTTGAGTTGATAATCGGATATTTTTTCCAGGGCTTCATCCGCTTGATTCCAATTATTATTTTTTTCAGCCACCACTATCGCTTTAAAATATCCTCCCAACAAATTCAAAGCAACGCTATCAGTTTTCATATCGGGTAAAATCCAGGAAGTCCAGGTATGATTTTTATCGTTGGGTATCGGAATAAATTTTAAATAATACCCGCTGATTAATCCTTGCATTACTTGGAGCTTATCATTTAACTCAATTATTTCTTTATCATAATTTGATCTTTCTGCCGGCTTTTTTCTAAATGCTTTTTTAAAATCATTTTCCAAAATAAAATCGGTAGATCCATCCGGTTGGGTAGTAAATAAATTCATTAAGGAGGTATAACCTTCTGTATTTGCTTTAGTAATTTTTTTTAATTGGTCCCCTCCCTTAGTTCCTATTTTGAATAAAGGAACATTTGCCCAAAGCATAGGACTGATAGATATGGAAATAAAAAATTGATTAGCGTCCAACTCATAAAATTTTTCGCTTTTATGTAATTTTCGCAAAATTTCTAAAGCCAATGTATTCACCGGTTCTATTCGTCCCTCGGATGATTGAACCAAAAGTGCCCCAAATTTATCTGAATGTGATTTTGGAATGTGTATACTTTTACTAAAAGATTCCCCGTCTACTACTTTTGAATACGTTGTATTTTTACTATGGGTATGCTCATGAATTTCCGGTTTATGGACGGAAGATTTTGGTAAGGTGTCTAGATCTTTTTGCTCCGGATTTTGACTAAAAGCATATTGACTGAATAAAAGAAATAATAAAAGAAATGATTTTTTATGAGCAGCTATTTTTTTAAGTTGAACATTAAGTTTAGAAAATCTTGTTCCCTTCCAAAATAAAGTCATATAAATTCCCACAATTAATAATGCATAGCCTATATAGGTAAAAGTTGTCCCCCAGAAATCGTGATTAACGGAAAGGACGGTTCCTTTTAAATCTGAATCAAAACTGGATTGAAAAAATCGGTATCCTTTGTAATTGAGTATGTGATTCATATAAATTTTAAAAGGTGTTTCTTTTCCATTATCTAAAATGGATATATCGGATTCATACGAAGATGGACTGTTACTTCCCGGATAATGTTCCATAATAAATTTATTCAGTTTTAACGAAAATGGAGAAGTAGTATAGATTTTAGAACCATAACCTATAGAAATAAGCAAATTATCTAGGGCTACTTGTTTTTGAACACCGGTTAACCCTTTTTTTCCATAAAATAAAAATTCTTTAGATTGTTGATTGGTTGAGGCTTTCATGTAAATAAGATCGGGATCCTCAGTATTTTTATTTTTATCCCCTTCATAATAAATAATTTTACCCGATTGAGGAGTAATCGGTATCACAAAACTTACATTGGGAAATTGATAGAGACTGGCAAAATGTAATTTTTGTTTTTTATCGCTTCCTTCAACCGGAAGTTCTTCCTGTGTTGTCATGATCATACGCCTTCCCATCATGGGCGAAGAAATATAGATTTCTTCATTTTCTGTGGTAATATTTATGGCTCCTTGAAGATAATTATTGAAACTTAGGGTTGAATTTTGAACTTGTCGGGCACTTCCTTCTTCAATATAAATAATTTCTCTTCCCTTTGATCCTGAACAAATTACTTTTAATATTTTTTTACCTGAAGGTGTTATTTGTACTGAATCTTGAGCTCTCGGAATAAATTTTACAGATTCTAATTTTACCTTTTGACCTAAAAAATCGTAATTGGCAGAAAATTTCTTTTGAAATGGCTTAAGTAAAAAAGGAATATTTTCTGAGGTTAAAGTGAAAGGAATATCTTTATATGCTCTTGTTTCTCCTTGAAAATTTGAAATTTGTACTTTAAAGTAGGTTGCGTCTGATATAATTTCATTACTAGTCTCTCCTTCTCTAATATGCATTTGTCCTTCATAGCTGATATATCTTGTGATTGCACCTCCTAAAAAAATAAAGATAAAAGATAAATGAAAAGTTAAAATGGGCCATTTTTTTAAAGACCAAAGCTTATATTTTTTAATATTTCCTATGAAATTTAAGATTAAAATGAGCATGATCAGTTCAAACCATTTCGAATTGTATATTAATGCCTTAGCAACTGAAGTACCATAATCATTTTCTACAAAAGTTGCCCATGCCATAGAGAGAGCATAAATGACCAACATAATCGCTGTTGTTTTAGTAGAAAACAACAAGTCAAGAATTTTCTTCATTGGTTTTTTTATATTATTTTATATAAACTCCCAAAAATACATCAACTTACCTCTTCATCAAAATGTTTATAAAATAAATAGTTAAAACATGATTTTTTTTAATTTTTTAATCATGTAATTCATTGGGCGGAATCAATTCTCCTCGTTGGAAAGCTCTTTGAAGTATCGATTCTACAAAGGCATCATCACGGATATGATAAGGATCAAAAGGTTCTTTTAAATCAATATCGAAAGCTCCCGCTTTTGCATTCCACCAAAAAGCCGACCAACCGTTCCTTAATTCTTTAATAATTTCATAAACGGTTTTACCGGTGTAACGATACATTAATTTGGAAAATATTCTGCCTTCTGTTTTGGTTAATCCTTTTAGTTTACCTTCATATTCTTCGGACAGTTGCTTTTGCCTTTTTTTTAAATATTTACGAAAAGCAGCATTATTTAAATTCAAGTTTAAGGAATCATGTAAATTATTATATTGTTTGAGTGCTATAAGAAAATACGGATATACTCTAAAAACTCTTTTTTTAAGCCAGTTGTACTGATTCTTATCTAAGTTGTTGTTAAACTTAGGCATACCTTCTACTTGTATTGTTTTTAAGTCAATTAATACACTGTCTTTCCTAATGCTGTACTGGGATGATTCATAACGCATTACTGAATCAGAATTAAAATGAATACTAGTTTCTAATGAATCTGTTTTTTGACATAGAACGATGTTGAAAATCAAGATAAATAAAAGAGTAAAAATTCTTAAGTTCATAAATTTTATCCCGTCAAAAACTATTCCCAAATTTGTACATTTGTAAAAAAACAGGTTAATATGAAAAATTCAATTATAAATGAAAATTCGTTGAAATTTTTAGAAAAATATATTAATACTCCTTCACCCACCGGAGCCGAAAGTAAGGGACAAAAATTATGGATAGATTATATTACCCCTTATGTGGACGAAGTCAGAACCGATAATTACGGAACTGCTTACGGAATTATTAATCCCGAATCAAAGTATAAGGTAGTAATAGAAGCTCACGCAGATGAAATATCTTGGTTTGTAAATTATATCACTGATGACGGCTTAATTTATGTTATTCGTAATGGTGGATCCGATCATATGATTGCTCCTTCTAAAAAAGTTCATATACATACTAAAAAAGGTATCGTAAGCGGTGTATTTGGTTGGCCGGCAATTCATACTAGAAATTATACCGGAGTTGAAGAACCGCCTAAAGTTGAAACTATATGGGTTGATTGTGGTGCCACCACTAAAGAAGAAGTTGAAGAATTAGGGATTCATGTGGGATGCATCATCACATATCCGGATGAATTTTTTATATTAAATGATACATACTTTGTCGGCAGAGCTCTAGACAATCGTGTTGGCGGATTTATGATTGCAGAAGTAGCTAAGCTTATTAAGGAGAATAAAGATACGCTCGATTATGGTTTATATATCACTAATGCTGTTCAGGAGGAAGTTGGATTGCGAGGAGCTGAAATGATCACGCAAACCATTAAACCTGATATAGCTATTGTTACGGATGTTACTCATGATACTACTACTCCCATGATAAATAAGATGAAGCACGGAGAAATAAAATGTGGTAAAGGTCCGGTAATTTCCTATGCGCCGGCCGTACAAAATAATTTAAGGGAATTAATAATTGATAGTGCAGAAAAAAATAATATTCCTTTTCAGAGACAAGCTTCCAGTAGAGTAACCGGAACCGATACAGATGCTTTTGCTTATTCGAACGGAGGTATTCCTTCTGCATTGATCTCTCTTCCTTTGCGTTATATGCACACAACTGTTGAAATGGTGCATAAAAAAGATGTTGAAAGCACTATTCTTATGATTTATAATGCTTTAAAAGCAATAAAAAATAATCAAAGTTTTAAATATTTGTAATATAAATTTAAAAAGGAGCTACAAAAATAGCTCCTTTTACATTCTTTGTTATTTCCATTGTGTGATATCAATGGTTTTAAATAGTTTATGATATTTTGGAAAAATAAACAAAGTGGGTCTCTGACAATTCAAAGACATCTATTATATATAATTTATAGTTAGTTACGATTTGAGTTTTGAATGGGTTTACTTTAAATGCATGGGTTGTAATGCCTTTATTGGTAGATGAAGTGTTGAATATATATTGATTACATAAATCGCGGAAACAGCATAGAAAAATATTTTTAATTCCGTAATTCCTTGCTAATTTTTTTGAGGTGGTTGAAACAAAATTTTCAGTATGAATTTTTAAATCTGTTGATTTCTTATTTTGATGTAAATTATTGAAGTAAAGATTAGAATATGACTTACCAATAGTAGTTTGCCCATTGAAATAATTTATTCTATTAAAACAGGCAAAAATTATTAATATTAAAATTAATAATAATTTGTGAATTTTCATGATAATATTGGTTAGCTAAATAAGATAATGTTAACTTATCTGCAAAAATATTAAAAAAATTGTTAAAATTCACAATTTTATTATAAATTTCATTTTAGCAAGGTTTAATGGTGAAAAATTAAAAAATAAACAAATAATTTTTTATTATTATATCATATCATTGTTTTATAAAAAAACATTTATATTAAAGAATATTAGTTTAATTTTGGATTTTTAGGAGAATTTATCCAAATTATATTCTTTTTATCTACTTTTATCAATTGGTTTTTCCATAAATGATCTTCCCATTTTAATACATTTAACTCTTTATTATCACTTATCAACCAATCATCATTTTTAATTTCATTTTCTAATTGATTAGCTTTCCAACCGGAATATCCGATAAAAAAACGAATTTCATCCGGTTTTATAAGACTATCTTTTAAAGCTGTTTTAATATCTTCAAAATCTCCGGACCAATAGTATTTCTCGTTAATTGAGATACTGTCCCCAATTACATCAGGTCGAGAATGGATAACAAAAAGATGATCTGAATCAACCGGCCCTCCCACATAAACATCCATATCTATATCAATATCAGGGACTAACTCCGATAGTTTTTGATGATATATTTTTGTAAGAGTGAAACCTATAGTACCTTTTAACATATCATAATCTGTAATAAAAATTACACTTTTAGAAAAAAAAGAATCATAGCTGATAGGTTTTGAAATTAAAAATTTACCTTTGTAATCCATTTTTATCTTCTTTTATAACTTAGAGACATAAAATTACATATTTTTTACTAATGGAAGACTTATCTGATCGCAGAAAAATATACAAACAAGGTTCGCTAACTGAATCGGATATAACAGACAATCCGATGGAACTATTCAGAGAATGGTATTTACTGGCTGAACAAAGTGATCAAGTTTCTGAAGTCAATGCTATGGCTCTTTCAACTGTTGAAGATAATTTGATTCCCCGAACTCGCAGAGTTTTATTAAAACAATATACTTGGGAAGGATTTATTTTTTATACTAATTACCACAGTAGGAAAGGCAGAGCAATAAGTAAAAACCCTAATGTTTGCCTGAATTTTTATTGGGAAAGTCTTGAAAAACAAGTTACCATTAATGGAATAGCAGAAAAATTGGCACCTAATTTATCTGATGGATATTTTCATTCCCGACCTTTGGGTAGCCAGTTAGGTGCAATTGTATCTCCACAAAGTGAAGTAATACCTAACCGAGATTATTTGGAAAATAAATTAAGGGAATTGGAACTTTCTACTAAAACTAAGGATGAAATCAAAAGACCCGAACATTGGGGAGGATATTTAGTTAAACCATATCAAATTGAATTTTGGCAAGGCAGACCTAATCGCCTACACGATCGGATTGTTTATACATTGCAAGATATGGATTGGATTAGCCAAAGGTATGCTCCATAATTCTAATTTTAACTATTTCTACTTTCACTCAATATAAAACCCACCCAACTGTTTTATTCAGCTTTATCTAATTGTAATTCAAAAAATAGGATATATAAATTGATTAAGAAGGATCAACGTCTACATCAATTTTTACCGAACGAAACGACGAGAGACTTTGTAATTTTGAAATAGCTTCTTTTATGAACTTTTTACTAGTTTTAGTAGATTTTGTAGATGGTATTTTTAAAAGAATATTATATATAAACTGATTATTTATCCTCGGTATCAATCCTTCTTCCGGTCCTAAAATGAACGGTTCATGAATAAAATTTTTTAGATAATCTCCTACAATTGCAGCTGCTTTTTTAACCTTTTCATTATTTTTATGCTTGAAAGTCAATTCAATCAATCTAAAGTAAGGAGGATATAAATATTCTTTACGTTCTCTTAAAATACCTTCTTTTGCCAAATTATAGTTATTCTCTTTAATAAATAAATAAAACGGATTTTCCGGGTCAAAAGTTTGAATTAATACTTTTCCTTCTTTTCGTCTTCCTGCTCTACCACTTACTTGAGTCAAGAGTTGCAACGCTTTTTCTTCTGCTCTGAAAATGGGCAGATTTAATAAAGAGTCCGAACGTATGATTCCTACCAACTGAACGTCATCAAAATCAAGTCCTTTGGTTACCATTTGTGTGCCGATAAGGATATCAATTTCTTTAAGAGCCATATTTTCAAATAATATTTCATAGGCATGTTTGCGTTTCATAGTATCAACATCCATACGGGCAATATTAGCATCGGGAAAAAGCTGTTTTACCTCTTCTTCAATTTGCTGGGTTCCAATTCCTTTCGTTTCTAAAGCATGGGAATGACAGCTTGGGCATGATTGGGGAAATGCCATGGTATATCCGCAATAATGACAACGAAGGGTTGAGCTTACCTTATGATACGTAAGAGTAACATCACAATTAGGACACGACGGTGAATGTCCGCAGTCATTACATTCCAAAATAGGTGAAAATCCACGTCGGTTATGAAAAAGAATAACTTGTTTTTTCTGAATTAAACATTGATGGATTTCTTCTTGTAACCGATACGATATATTGGGGGTTACTGTGGGTTTACATAAGGAAACCATTTCTATTTCAGGAAGTTTTACATTGCCAAACCTTTCCTTAAGCTCTACTAAACCAAATTTTCCTTGCTCATGATTATAAAAACTTTCCATAGAGGGGGTGGCAGATCCTAATAGAACTTTTGAATTATTTTGTTGCGCTAAGATTTGTACACAATCTCTTGCTTGGTAAAAGGGTTTTGTGTCCGTTTGTTTATATGAGCTGTCATGCTCTTCATCAACAATAATTAATCCGATGTTAGATAATGGTAAAAAAATAGACGAACGAGCTCCGATAATTACTTTATACTTATTTTTTAAAGTATTTTTCCAAACTTCCACTCGTTCATTTTGATTGAGTTTAGAATGATAAACTCCTACTTCATCGCCAAAACGTTTTTTTATTTTACTTACCAGTTGCGTTGTGATGGATATTTCCGGTAATAAAAAAAGGGAATTACGAGAATTAGAAATTTGTTTTTCAATCAATTGAAAATATAATTCGGTTTTTCCGGAAGAAGTGATGCCATGCAATAAAACCGTCGAAAATTTTTGAAATTGCTTTTCAATCTCTCTTAATGCTATATCTTGAGCGTTAGAAAGTTTATAAGAATCTTCGATATGATCATCATATTCTTCTATACGATCTTTTTGGAGTTGAAATTCTTCTAAATATTTTTTTTCAATCAGAGATTTAACGACAGAGGGTGATGATATTTCTATCAGCTCTCTTTTTTGTATGAATGTTGCTCTCTGTTGTTGCATTTTAATAAATAATAGTAACGCTTCTCTTTGTTTTTCCGCCCTATTAATATCGACCAATGCTTTTTGAAATAGTTCTGAATCTTCAAATAAAGGATTTAATTTAATATAAGTTAGTTTCTTGGGTTTATATTTATCAATGATTTGCTCATCTAATTCAATTAATTTTTTATCATATAAAGATTTTATGGTAGGAATGATGTATTTTTTCGCTAAAAAAGCTTCTATTTCTTTTAAATTAATTGCAGTTTTAATTTCGAGATTCTGCATAATAAACGTTTCCTTTTCGTCCAACTCTTCCCAAATTATATTTTGAGATGTTTTTCGGATAAATGTTTCACTTTCCAATTTTAAAGCTGAAGGAAAAGCATTTCTATATACATCCCCTAAAGAGCACATATAATAATCAGCAATCCATTTCCAAAATTCAATTAATTTTGGAGTTGCTAAGGGGTAATCTTCAAGGATGGTATATATTTCTTTGGTTTTATATAGTTCCGGCTTCTTATTATGGAGACTTTCCACTATAGCCGTATATAATTTTTTTTCTCCAAATGAAACAACCACCCGTTGCCCGATTTGAATGTGGTTTTGTAATTCTTTGGGTATATGATAGGTAAAAACACCCTCTAATGAAAGTGGAATAATTACGTTTGCAAACTCCAATTGATATATTTTTTAAATAACAAAGATACAGTATTTAATATTTACAGTTTTTTATTTTAAACCTATAAGTATAAGAATAATTAAGTAGATATGGTTATGTTTTTTTGTTAAAGAAAATATTTCTTTGAAAACCTGAAAATTTGGTTCGTTTAACAGCTGAATTTTTAAATAGTATTTTAAAGGCTTCTTCATTAATATCATTCCAATCATTTTTAGTATAGGATAACAAATCGGGATGCGGATTAAATTTATCTTCTGTATGTGGTATAGAAAATCTATTCCACGGACAAACATCCTGACAAATATCGCATCCAAAAATCCAATCTTTCAATTTTCCATCAAACTCCTTTCCGATCTGATCTTTTAATTCTATAGTTAAATAGGATATACATTTTGTGGAATCTATGACCCTTTCGGATATGATGGCTCGGGTGGGACAAGCATCCATGCAACGGGTACAGCTTCCGCAATGATTGGTTGGAAAAGCTTCATCATAGTTCAATTCGAGATCGCAAATGATTTCAGCAAGAAAAAAAAATGAGCCTTTTTGTTTGGATAATAAGAGTGAGTTTTTTCCGATCCAACCTAAGCCGGATTTTTGCGCCCATGTTCTTTCCATCACGGGAGCCGAATCTGTAAATACTCTATAGGAAAATTGACCGACTTTATCTTGGATTTCTTCTACAAATTTTTGTAATTTTTCACGTATTACTATATGATAATCTTCTCCAAATGCATATTTAGCAATATGGTAACTTTCTGTATTTTGTTTTTCTTGCGGGTAATAATTATATAAAAAGGAAATAACTGATTTTGCACCGTCAACAAGTAATCCGGGATTAAGCCTTTTATCAAAGTTATTTTCCAAATATTTCATGTTTCCATGATAACCTTCTTTAAGCCATTTTTCTAATTTTGGAGCTTCTTCTTCCAAAAATCTTGAACAAGAGATCCCACATCCAATAAAAGAATATTCTTTGGCTTTTTCTTTTATGAAATATGTAAGTTGCTCTTTATTCAATTGGTTTGTAGTATAGATAAATTATAATAGTGAAGGTCATGTACATAAAAAAAGACTCAAAATACTGCAAACAATAGATTAAGTCTTTTCGTAGTAGCCCCAGCGAGGATCGAACTCACATCTAAAGTTTAGGAAACTTTTGTTCTATCCATTGAACTATGAGGCCTTTTTTTTAAATCTTTTGCAAAAATATGAAAAACTAGGGAAATTTAGTACTATAAATTTATTCCATAATTGTATAACATATTCCAATACTTTTCAACCTACTTTTGTATAGGTAAATAGATAGTTAAATTTATATTCAGTCTGAAATAAAATTATGAATTCTTCTAAAAAAAATAATCCGGTATATTATTACATACCCTTCAATAATAACATTGATGAATCTGATGTTTCCAAGATTACCCATGCTTTACAATCTATAAAAGAAATTGATACATGCAATTTAGAATTAAATAATCAAAAGATCCGTATAACCAGTAAATACCCTGATGAAGCCATAGCCAAGGCTGTTCCGATTCTCACAGACTTACAAGTTAAAGTTCCGGTTACTAAAAACAACTTCCCTTTACTCAACTTAAGTTGCGCATCTTGTGCCAATAGCAGTCAAAATATTCTTAGAATGCAACCGGGCGTGATAAACGCCTCGGTAAATTATGCAAATGAAATGGCATACATTGAATACATACCTTTAATGATAACCCCGCAAAAATTGAAAGACTCTCTCCAAGAAGCAGGTTATGATTTGATTATCAAAGAAAATGATGATTCGCAAAATTCATTGGAAGAAATACAAAAAAATCATTACAAAGCTCTAAAAAGGAAAACCATCGGTGCCATGATTTTTTCCATTCCTTTACTAATTATAGGAATGACACCGTCACTCATGCATCAACATTGGGCAAATTACATCATGTGGATCTTAGCTACTCCGGTTATTTTTATTTTTGGAAAACAATTTTTTACGGGAGCTTATAAACAAGCAAAACATAGAACCGCCAATATGGATACCCTGGTATCGGTAAGTACGGGAACGGCATACATTTTTAGCGTTTTTAATACATTATTTCCTTCGTTTTGGATTAAACGCGGATTGCAACCGCATGTATATTTTGAAGCTTCGGCTGTAGTTATTGCATTTGTTTTATTAGGTAAAATATTAGAAGAAAAAGCAAAAGGAAATACTTCATATGCCATCAAGAAGTTAATAGGTTTACAACCTAAAACAGTTACTATAATTCAAGGAAATGAGCAAAATGAAATTCCCATTAAGTCAGTTTCTATTGGAATGACCATTTTAGTAAAACCGGGTGAAAAGATTGCGGTGGATGGAACTGTTCTTTCGGGTAATTCGTATGTTAATGAAAGTATGATTAGTGGTGAGCCCATTCCAATTGAAAAAGTAAAAGGTTCAAAAGTATTTGCAGGAACGATTAATCAGAAAGGAAGTTTTCAATTTCATGCAGATAAAGTGGGTAAAGATACTCTTTTATCTCAAATTATTCAGACGGTGCAAGAAGCCCAAGGCAGTAAAGCTCCTGTTCAAAAATTGGTTGATAAAATTGCCGGTATTTTTGTTCCCGCAGTTTTTATTATTGCTTGTTTATCGTTGATTATTTGGATTATTTTCGGCGGTAAACAAGGGATAATTTATGGCTTTCAAAGCTTTGTAACCGTATTGGTTATTGCTTGTCCGTGTGCTTTAGGATTAGCTACTCCAACAGCCATTATGGTAGGTATCGGTAAAGGTGCGGAAGAAGGCATTTTAATTAAAGATGCAGAAAGTTTGGAAAATACAAAAAATATAAATGCGATAGTTTTGGATAAAACCGGTACGATTACAAAAGGTAAACCTCAGGTTGAAGATTTCAAGTGGTTTACTTCAATGCATGATCTTGAAAAAAATATTTTATATAGTATAGAACGTTCCTCTGAACATCCTTTAGCCGGAGCTATTGTTAGTTATTTGAATGATAAAAGCATAACTTTTATTCCTGATATGGAAATTACTAATGTATCAGGGCAAGGAATTATTGGTATTTACAATAATCAAAAATATTTTATTGGAAATCTTTCTTTGTTATCTATACATTCAGTTCCCATTGATAATGAAGTTAAAAATTGGCTGGATAATAAATTTAAACAAGCTACTACTACTATTTTATTTGCCAATGAAAATACTATACTTGCAGGAATATCTATTTCAGATAAGATTAAACCAACTTCCCTAACTTCTATTAAGCAGATTAAAATGTTAGGAATTGAGGTTCATATGCTAACGGGTGATAATCCTACTACTGCTAACTATGTAGCTAAGGAAACAGGAATTAACAAATTTAAAGCCGAGGTTTCACCACAGGATAAAATTGATTATGTGAAAAAACTTCAAGCTTCGCCTAACAATAAAATTGTGGCTATGGTTGGTGATGGTATTAATGATAGTGCTGCCCTCGCCCAAGCGGATGTTAGTATCGCAATGGGTCGTGGATCTGATATTGCCATTGATGTTGCTAAAATGACTATAATTTCAGGAGATCTTCAAAAAATACCTGAGGCAATTAAACTTTCCAAGCAAACGGTTAAAACTATTAAACAAAATTTATTTTGGGCATTTATTTATAATATAATAGGTATTCCTATCGCTGCGGGTATATTATATCCTATCAATGGATTTTTATTAAATCCAATGGTTGCCGGTGCTGCCATGGCTTTAAGCAGCGTTAGTGTGGTTAGTAATAGTTTGCTTTTAAAATTAAAAAAATAACTGTCGATTCATTTAAATCATTGCTTAATAAATTAAAAGAGCCTCCTATAATAGGAGGCTATAATACAAAACTCAAAAAATAAAATTAATCTATAATTATTTTATTATCTAATTAAAATACGTATACTAACATATACAGCACAAATCATTGCTATAAAATAAATTAAGGTGAGTAATGAAATAGAGGGTCTAATATGCTTCATAAAGTTTAGTGTTTAAGGTTTATACTAAATTGAATTATATAAAAATTAAAATAAATTAACTATCTGTTATTTTAATACTACAAATATATAAAATTATTTTATTTATATAAATATAATATTTATCATGTATAAATATTATAAAATACGATTTTAGTATTAATGTATAATATTAATACTAATTCATATAATTTATAATGTTATATTATTTATCGTATATATAAAAAAATATAAAAAATAAAACATTATTTTTTATACTAAAATCATGCTAAAAGTAAATTTAATTCCGTTAAAAAAAATTATAAATATTAAATTGATAAAATAATTTACAGTTATTTAAATATTTATAATTAAATATTATTTATATTAAGACAAAATAATACTTAATTTTATAAATTCTATAAATAGTCACTCTTATATTTAATTTGATATTTGAAAATGATATAATTTAAGATTATTTAATATTGTTTTTTATTTTACGGATTTCCGTAATGCAACCATTTTATTTATTTTTAACTTCATAAAAAAGCAAATAATAATTTAATTAAAAAAATTATTTTTTAAACTAATTAATCACTTGCAAAAACTGTCTGATTTGTCTTTAAATAATCCTGAGCAAATGCTCAGGATTTTTTTAATTTTCAAAATAAATATTTATAAAAGATAAATAATTTTTTAAGAATTTTTAAATTAATAACTGAATATATAATGATTAAATTGATTGTAATTAAAAATGAAATTTAATGTTTTAGGAAAATTAAAATTGTTTTAAGATTTAAGATTATTTAATCTTTTATTAAGAAAAGTAAGTAACCTATCCGAGGTATTTAGATGTAAAAAAATAATTATATTCTTAAAAAAACTTCTACAAGAAATATTATAAATATTAAATTCAATTACCTAAAAATTTCTTTTTAAATAATACATATTCGATTTTTTGCTATACAAAATTCTTTTGAAAATATTGTTTATATTTAAAAGAGCATATGATTTAAAATTTTATAAATTAGTTAAATTTTTCATAGTATAATACCCTTTTTATTAAATCAGTATAATAAAAAAATTTAAATTATTCTTACTGTTTAGTATTCCTTGATTTAAAATAATCCTTTAAAAGTAGTTGCCTATATTCTTCCATAATCTTTTGTTTTTCCGACATAGGCTTAGGTTTTAATTTTTTTTCTTTCTTTTCTTTTACTTTAACATACCCCATTTTTTCAAATTTTATTCTGGGATTGCATTCAATATGTTTTCCTTATGGATCTGAAATTTTTTTTTCTTATTTAGAACAAAAAAAATTCTTGTTCTATATTCTGTTCTAAAAATTTAAAAAAAAGCCAAATTATAACTCAACGAATTTTACTTATATACCCTATTATTTCAGTAGGTTACTTGAATTTTAGTGTTTTTTTTTCTTGTTTTGTGACCACGGAGGGATTCGAACCCCCAACCCTCAGAGCCGAAATCTGATATTCTATCCAGTTGAACTACGTAGCCGAAAATATTTTCTGCAAGTATACTAATAATTTAGTCTAACTTCATAATAATATTTGAAATTTCTTCTGCTTTTTCTTTTTCATATACAGAATCAATAGGATGCAAAACTTGAAGCATCTGTCCGTAGGAATACATCAAATTCTGAAGAGATACTTTTTGATCTTTCGCATTATTTTTACCTAGCATTTCAAAAGTTTTTAATCTTTTATCTAAAGGTTTCATTGATTCTGTGATATAAGCTATAGCTTTATCTCTTTGATTTAATTCCAGATAAATATTTACAATATTATCAACAATAAGTGTATAATAACTGGATAGTTTACTCATATCATCGGTAGCAAACGTTTGATCGTGCAATGGTAATGATAAATAATAATTTAATTCCTTAAAAATTTGATCTTTATATGCTTCTGCTAGTTTTAACCCTTCTTTTTCTTTTCCAATAAGAAAATAACCGGATATAATTGAATTATAAGAAGGCGTAGCCGGATACATAGATATAGGTATTTCTTTATTGATTAACTCTAAAATATCATTAGCCCTTTTTTTGTCTCCACTTTTAGCTAAAGCTATAGCAGCTCTTCCACAAGACATTCTATAATTTAAAATATTACTTCTACAAGTTTCATCAAAATATGCTTTCGGATCTTTTAAATTTCCAAATTTATAATTCATAACTAAGTTATAAATCGTATTAGGATTTATTCTTCCTTGTTCCCCGTTATTGGTTTCGGGAGTATATATAGGCACTAATTTTGAAATTAAACCTTGATACTCCAAGTAATTTTGTGCAAACATGATATTAGATTGAGAATAGGTTCCCCCTGAACTAAAATAAATGGAACGATCCCAATTGTAATTGGCAAGTAAATCCAACATAGCTAAACCGTCTTTATATAAAGCTTGTTTATTTATTGATAGTACTACCTTGTTTACCATCAATTTAGAATCTTCGGGTTTAACTATTCCATATTTTAACGCATTCTCCTTGTTTACAGGCAAAGATATTTTATTAACAGGAATAAATCCAACATCTGTTCCTCTATAATCCCTTTCGGTTACATATGTATATAAATCTTTAATAGCAGATTGTTCTTTTTTGTTTCTAAGAAAATTAATGGCTTCTTTAGCAGATATAGTATCTGAAATTGCATATTTCTTAAATGGAAGAATATCCGCAGGTATACTGTCTGCCGGAAGATTATCAAAAATTTGCTTCCAAAAATCTCTATTTAATAAAATAACCTGATCATTAACGCCATCTCTGAATTCTTCATGAGATAAAGAAGAAGGAATACCGGGTGCTTTATAAGTTCTTCGCTGTACCTGATCAATATACCATGCCGTACCCAATAAAGTAAAATTAACCACTTTGGCATCTGATCTAAATTCTTCGGTTTCTTGTAATGCCCATAAAGGATACGTATCGTTATCTCCATATACAAAAAGTATAGGATGATTTGCATCTAAACTTTGTAAATAGCTTTTTGAAAAATCATAAGCCGTATATCTCCTGCTTCTATCATGATCGTCCCAATTTTGGAATCCAACCAAAACAGGAACTCCTAAGGCAAGAAAACCAATAATAAGTCCTATTTGCCTTTGTTTAAGTTTATTTAATAAAAACATAATTGCTGTCACTCCCATCCCTATCCAAATAGCAAAAGTGTAAAAGGAAGTCACTAACGCATAATCTCGTTCCCGGGGTTCAAATGCTTTTATACTGGTATATAAGATAATACCCACGCTGGCTAATAAAAATAAAGCAATTAAAGAAAAGTTTCTACCCGGATCTCTGTTCAGTTGAAAGAAGAATCCTACTAAACCTAACAATAATGGTAAAAAATAATATTTATTGGTAGCTTTGTTCACATATGCTTGAGGTAATTTGTCTTGGTCTCCCAAACGTAAATTATCTAAAAATTTAATACCGCTGATCCAATTTCCTTTGGTAGATTCATAATTTCCTTGTAAATCATTTTGACGACCGGCAAAATTCCATAGAAAATATCGTATAAACATATATCCCATTTGATAGGTCATCATAAAATCCAAGTTTTGGCCTAAGGTTGGTTTTTTAACATTAATTAGTTCATTTTGTTTAGCCATTTGATAATCACGAACAGATATTTCTCCCGTTTTCTTTTTCCTCACTAACTCATCAAAAACCTTTTGTGCTTCAGGATTACCAATATATTTCGAATTTAAAGTAAAATCGGGGTAACCTTCCATTAATCCGTAATTTTCAATAACACTAGGATCAGGATTATACATTCGAGGAAATATACTGACTTGCTCCGGATTAAACTTATAATTAATTCTTCTGCCTGTTTCAATATACCTGCCTGAATTTTCATCCTTTTCATAAATAGGACCATTATCCTCGGTTCCAATTATTCCGTTAGGATCTAAATATGCAGTATAATTAGCTCCGTAAAACACCGGCCAATCACCATATTGAGCCCTGTTATAATAATCCAACATACCTATTGCATTGTCGGGATCATTTAAATTTATAGGAGGATTTGCTTTAGCACGTATAGGAAGTACCACCCAACTTGAAAAACCGATAAGCATAAACAAAATCGATAAAATAATGGTATTTCCTGTTTTATATCCATGATTGGATGTATATCGTAAGGCAAAATAAAAAGCAATAATTAAAAGTATGAATGCCACTACCGAACCTGTATTAAATGGCATTTGAAGATTATTTACAAAAAATATTTCACATTTTCCGAAGAAAGACATCGTAAAAGGAAATATAATTTTAAAAACGGCTAAAAATACACCGCCAATAGCAATATTGGCCCATATAAAACTTTTCCAAGTAAAGGTATATTTTTTTGCATAATAAATATATCCTAACGTAGGAACCACTAGTATTACCATTAAATGGATTCCAACAGACAGACCGATAAGTAGAGAAATTAAAATAAGCCACTTATTGGATCGGGAATCAGATAAATCATTTTCCCATTTGCACATAAGCCACAACAGCAAAGCGGTAAAACAGGAAGCCGCCGCATAAACTTCTCCTTCAACTGCTGAAAACCAAAAAGTATCGGTAAAAGTAAAAGTTAACGCCCCTACTGCCCCGCTTAATAAGATGGTAGCAATCTGATAGGAAGTAAATTCTTTGGGTTCGGTTTGTAAAAATAGAGTTTTACGAACCATATGAGTAATTGTCCAGAATAAAAATAATATGGCAAATGCACTCATAATAGCAGACATAGCATTTATAACTATGGAATATTTAGTGGGATCGCCAAAGGCTAAGATCGCCCAAACGGCACCCAATATTTGAAAAAATACGGCTCCCGGTGAATGAGTAACTTCCAGCTTAACCGCTGAAGATATATATTCACCACAATCCCAAAAACTGAAATTGGGTTCAATAGTTAATAAATAAGTTATTGCTGCTATAATAAAAACAACCCATCCGGTAAGGTTATTCAATTTATTGTAATTTAACTTCATTTTACCTTAATTCTTGTTTGCGAATATACTAATAATATTAATTTTAAAAGTTTTCATTTTATATTTTATTCTCTTTTTATATTAATTGTTAGAAAGTTATTTATAAAAAATTATAAGCTTTATTATTCTTTAGATTTTAACATACTAAAATTAAATTACGATATTTGTTACGTGATAAATTCATACTAGTTACCATGGGTTTTTTAAAAAAGAAACTGGCACAAGGGTGGGCATCCCTTCACAATAAAAATGAGCAAAAATGGATTGACAATCCGGTGGAAACACAAAACTATTGGTTTGAAAAACTCATTAAAGAATCTCAAAATACATATTTTGGCGTTGATTATTCTTTTTCTAAAATAAGTTCTATTTCAGATTTTCAAAAAAATGTTCCTGTTCAGAATTATGAAACGTTAAGACCTTATATAGAAAAAATTAAATCGGGACAAGATAATATTTTATGGCCTAATAAGCCCCTTTATTTTGCAAAAACCTCAGGTACCACCTCAGGCACTAAATACATTCCTATTACTAAAGAATCCATGCCCTTTCATATAGAAGGAGCTAAAAGTGCTTTACTTCATTATATATATAAAAGAAAAAATCCTAATTTTATCAATGGTAAAATGATTTTTTTACAAGGAAGTCCTGTTTTGGAAAATAATAATGGGATCATGACGGGAAGGCTGTCAGGAATTTCCGCCCATTTTGTTCCGAAATATCTTCAATACAATCGTATGCCTTCCTGGAAAACCAATTGCATTGAAGATTGGGAAACTAAAGTTGATAAAATTGTAGAGGAAACTGTTGATAAGAATATGACTTTAATCAGCGGCATTCCTCCTTGGCTGGTTATGTATTTTGAAAGATTGATTGCAAAATCGGGTAAATCTATAAGTAAAATTTTTCCCAATTTACAGCTTTTAGTAACGGGGGGTGTAAATTATAAGCCCTATGAAGATAAAATAAATGAATTAATTGGTAAAAAGTTGGATATTATCCAAACCTATCCGGCTTCGGAAGGATTTATAGCCTTTCAGGATGATGTGGACCATGAAGGATTATTGCTTATGTTGAATCATGGTATTTTTTATGAATTTATACCTTCAGAAGATATTGGTAAAAATAATCCGAGACGTCTTACTCTGGAACAAGTAGAATTTAATACGGATTATGCTATATTATTGACAACGAATGCCGGATTGTGGGCTTATGAAATAGGTGATTTAGTCCGATTTATCAGTAAAGATCCGTATAAAATTCTTGTCACCGGAAGAACTAAACATTTTACTTCTGCATTTGGTGAACATGTCATTTCATTCGAAGTAGAAGAAGCTATTAAAGAAACCATGGAAGTATCTGGATGTATTGTTCAAGAATTTACTCTTGCTCCTCAGGTGAATCCTGCAGAAGGGCTACCCTATCATGAATGGTTCATAGAATTTGAAAAACCGCCGATCAACATTGATGAATTTGAATCAAATTTAGATCAGGCTCTTAGAAAAAGAAATTCCTACTATAATGATCTTATTACGGGTGCTATCTTAAGACCTTTAAAAATTTCAACTATCAAAAAAGGAGGATTTAATGAGTATATGAAAGAAATTGGTAAGTTAGGAGGTCAAAATAAACTTCCTCGTTTGTCTAATGATCGAGCTATTGCCGATAAACTTGAAAAATATGTTTTGAAAAGTTAGAATGAAAATGTTATAGTAAATTAAAATCATATTGAAAGAACATACTATTTGAAAATTTTAGTTGTAATACCGGTATTTAATGAGTCTAAACATATATTGAAATGTTTACAATCTTTCTATGAACAATCCTATAAAAATATTGATTGGATTTTAGTCAATGATTCTTCAACGGATAATTCAAAAGAAATTATTGAAGAATTTATTAAAGATAAACCTACTTTTCGCTTTGTTAGTTTGATTAATAGCTCTGAACATGTACCGGGTGCAAAAGTAGTTAAAACGTTTTATGCCGGATTAAATTCAGTAAATTGGAAACAGTATGATGTTTTAGTTAAACTGGACGCCGATATAATTCTCCCTGAGAATTATTTTGAACTCATTGTAAATGAATTACAGAACAATCCAAAAATTGGCATTATCGGTGGATTGGTGTACATAAAAAAAGGGAATCAGTGGGTTTATGAAAATATTTCAAATAAAAATCATGTACGCGGCCCCATAAAAACTTATAGAAATGAATGTTTTATTGATATTGGTGGCCTTCGTATGACGTTGGGTTGGGATAATCTCGATATATTACTTGCCCGTATGCATCATTGGGAAGTTAAAGTCTTAAAGAATCTTTTTGTAAAACACCTAAAACCAACTGCACACGTTTATCAAGAAACTAAATCTAGAAAATTGGGTGAATATTTTTACAATATCGGACTATCCAAAAAATTAGCCTTTATATCCTGTGCAAAATCTTCATGGAAAGAAAAATCTTTACGACATTTTATAATTTCATTTAAAACTTTTATTTCTTTAGAAAAAGAAAAAAAAGAACGAGTGATCACTCAAGAGGAAATGAATTTCATTCGCAAATTTCGATGGAATGAAATGATTAAAAAATTCAAAAGGTAAATTTTTCATCTTTTCTTTTATACTATTTTATATGTAAAATTATTATTCCTTTCCTAAGAAAATTTCAATAGGTACTAGATTTAAAAGTTCTTTTCTATGTGAAGCCAAAAAAGAGTATTCCAATTGTGGAATATCTTCATTTGATATTGAATCAAAAACAGGAGGTAAAACTTCTTGGGTCGGAATTTTTTTGACTACTCCTAATCCATGATCGGTATCTAAAACACTTACAGTTAATTCAGGATGATTTTTTCTAAGAAAAACGATCGTTTTCCATACATCGCCGTTCCAAATATTTTTCCAACTTTTATGAGATGAAAATTTAATTCTTACATCTTCAATATTACTCGCAGGAAAGGCTGCAATCTTATCCTGAGGGTTGCAATCATGTATGATAATAATTCCTTGATCAGACAAATACTTAAGCGAATTTAGCGTATCTTTGAGAGATTGACTGAAAGTGTGTAACCCATCGATAAAGGTTAGATTTATCGGATTATTTTTAAGAAATTTATGATGCATGTCAAAGAAACGATCACTGGTCATCTCAAAATATTTGTTTTTAAAATTATGGGGATTTTTAACTAAATATCTAATTTTTTTGATAAAGCTAAAATTAAAATAAGGATCCACTGCAATTCTTTGTTTTGCTCCTTTGATATTAAAAAAACATTTTCCTCTGTTTACACCGATTTCCAAATAGTTTTTAACATTATTTACTTTTATTAAATAATTTAAAACATCAACTCTAGTAATCATAAGGTTTCTACTATTTTATTATTTATATATTTGTAATAGGTTTTATATCATGTAAATGTACAACATTGTAAGTGTAATTGTTACATATAATGGGGAAAAATGGATAAAAAAATGTTTGGATTCTTTATTGGCATCTAGCATACATACAGATATTTACCTTATAGACAATGGATCGACCGATAGCACTTTAAAAATTGTCGAAAATTATCCCCATGTAATTTATATGGAAAGTGGACGTAATATAGGGTTTGGACAAGCTAACAATATCCTTTTAAAAAAACTATATAAAGAAAAAAACTATACCCATTATTTTCTCATCAATCAAGATGCTTGGATAGACAAAAATTGTCTACAATATTTAGCTGATGTATCCATTAAAAATCCAAAGTTTGGTATACTAAGTCCCATACATTATAACCATGATTTCTCTGAAATGGATTTTAATTTTAAGGAATATTTAGCGAAAAGTAAAAAGAAAAACCAAGTTATTTTAGAAACTAATTTCGTTAATGCCGCTTTTTGGTTAATTAGTAAAAAATGTTTGGAAAAGACGGGTGTTTTTAATCCTTATTTCACCCATTACGGAGAAGATAAAAATTACTGTAATCGAGTCATTTATTCCGGATTAAAAATAGGAATTGTTACCACGGCTAAAGCCAATCATGATAGGAGTAAAACGACAGATTTTAGTAAAATACAAAGATTATCAAAAATAAAATTGGATTGTATACTTTTAAATCCAAATAATAATCTTTACAAAGCATATTTTGAAGCTTTTATTAATGTTTGGGGAATACCTAAGTATTATTTTAAAATGTTATCTATTAAAAATACTTCCGTATTATTTTATAAATTAGGGATTCACTATATACATTTGCTTTTCTCTAAAGAGATCCGATTGAATCGTAAACAACAAAAGGAAAACTTATTTAGCATATATTAAATGGGAATAGTAGCACGTCAAGGGATAAAATACAGTCTAATTAGTTATCTAAGTTTTTTACTGGGTACATTTTCAACCATTTTTATCTATCCTTCCAATCCTGAATTTTTGGGTAAATTAAGGTTCATTCAGCCATCTGCTGAACTGATCTGTCCCTTCATCCTTTTTGGACTTAGTTATGCAAACATAAAATTCCATCAAAAACTTAAAGCAAAAAATCAACAGGTCGACTTTCTTTATGCTTCAATTAAGTTTGTGTATCTCAATTTTATTTTTATCTCATTAGTATATTGGATAATCACTCGAGTGATTCCAAGTATTCAAGAATCTGATTCCTGGAAAATGAAACAGTATGTTTTGCCGGTCGCTTTGTCTCTTGCGTTAACTCAATTACTTTCAAAATATATCTCTAATTTAAAAAGAATAACAGTTCCCGGAATTTTTGAAAATTTTTTTCCTAAACTGGGAGCTCTTACAGCTTTTATCTCCTGTGTGTATATAGGAATATCACAAAAAAATGCTCTATATATATTCGTATTATTTTTTGTGATTGCTATGATTGGGCTGGTATATTATTTTGTAAAATTAAACAAAGATCATAAGAGCGGATCATTAGATATATTGAAAGATAAAAATTTTAGACTAAACTTATTAAATTTCTGTATATTTTCAGTTCTTGGAAGTATTGGAAATAGATTGGCTCTACAAATTGACAACCTGATGATTCCCGAACTGTTGGATTTTAAACAAAACGGGATCTATTCTATTTTAACGTCTATTGTGGGTTTTCTTACCGTTCCTTTGATGGGTATTTTCACCATATCCGGTCCTATAATTGTTGAAAAGCTGGAAAATAATAAATTAGATGAACTAAATGATTTCTATAAAAAAGTATCCAAATTTTTATTCTTATTTGGTACGGTCTTGTTGTCTTGTATTTTAGTCGGAATAGACTATCTATTCTTATTCATGAAAAACGGAAAAGAATTATCGGATGCAAAAGTTATTATTTACATTCTAGGAGCAGCCACCTTATTTGATTTGGCAACCGGTTTTAACAGTAATATTATTTCTTATTCAAAGTATTTTAGATTTAATATTTATGCAATGCTGTTTTTAGCGATTTTTACAATTATTTCAAATATTATTTTTATTTCGTATTTCAAATTAGGTATCGAAGGTATAGCTTTAGCAACGGCCTTATCTTTAACATTGTTTAATTTAATAAAATTAGGCTTTAATTACCGTAAGTTCGGCATACAACCGTTTTCAAAAGAGTATACGTATATAATAGTAACCGGAATAATGGGTGTTTTACTTGTAAATTATATACCCGATTTTTCCAATAATTTATTTAATTTAATTACTAAGCCCCTACTCATTTTATGCATATTTTTCGTCGCCAATAGTGTATTTAAATTTATTCCGATAAAAGAAATACTATCCACAAATATTAAATCTTTTTTGACGGGTAAAAAATAAAATATATAATTTTTTCAATAATAATAATTAATTTTTAATGAGTTGATAGATAATTGTTGTATTTAATGTATTTTTGTTAGGTAATTTCAATACATGAAACTTTTCTATACTTATTTTTTACTTTTATTTACCATAATCATCTTTTCTCAAGATAGAAAACAAATTAAAGGAAAAGTATATATTCTTGATAAGTATCATGAAATGGTTTCCGGTATTTATGTTAAAAATCTTTCAACCAATTACACAACGTTAACCGATATAACCGGTAAATTTTCTATTCCTGCACTCATTGGAGATGCCATTACTTTTCAATCATTCAATATCGAAAAAAGAACTATTTTGGTTACGCAAGACATGTTTGATCATTTGCAAATGAAAATTCAATTAGATCTTAAAGAAAAGCAATTAGAGGATATTTATGTTACTCCTTTTAAAACTTTTGGAAGCCTTGAATTGGATGTCAAACGAATTCCAATGATGAATAAAACCAACGAGATTTTAAAAAAATTAGGCAGTTTAAATCCATCACAAAAAATGGATGGAAGTACGGATGTTGATTCCGAAGCTTCAAAGTTATCTTCCATGAAATTTGGTATTGAGGGTATTTTGGATTTTATATCCGGAGAGGTTAAACGTAAAGAGCGCTTATCAATTTTTGAAGAGCAGTCAACCATAATCAAAAATGTTAGAGACTATTTTGGAGATGCTTACTTTGAAGAATTAGGTTTGAAAAAAAATGAAATCAATGATTTTATATTGTATGCTTATTTAAATCATAATTTAAAGTTTTATTACGATCATGATAATTACTTCCAGATTTTAAATATTTTCGATAAAAATATTCTTATCTACAAATCAAGAAAAAACAACGAAAAAAAGATTACACCAAAAATTGGCAAGCCTTATTTTCCTCAATAATGTAACCTTTCTCTATCTATTTGTATAAATAATTTTTTAACTCTATTTTTATAGGGTTAAAGACATCAATTGGTATGTACAAAAAAATATATAAGCTCCTTACTACTTTGTTTAAACCCTCAATCATTTATAAATATTTTTTTAACATTTCTCCTCTTTACATAAGGACAACAGGAAATATCAAATATGTTTCAGATGATGTACATAAAATAATAGTCGAAATTCCTCTTACGTACAAAAACCGAAACTATTCGGGAACTATGTTTGGTGGAAGCATACTTTCAGCTACGGATCCTATCTATATGTTGCAGCTCATACATATTCTGGGAACTAATTATATCGTTTGGGATAAATCTGCTTATGTTGATTACATAAGGCCGATTAATAAAAAAGCCATAGCTCTATTTGAATTTCAAAAAGAAGAAATAGAAAAGATAAAAGAAATGGTTAAAAATGATAATGAAATAGTTATCAAAAAGCAAATGAACATTACCAATTCAGAAGGTCAAATTTATTGTTATTTAGAGAAAAAAATCTATATAGCAGACAGTCAGTTTTATAAAGCAAAATTAAAAAGTAAAACTCACTGATAAATAAGTATAAATAAAAAGAATCAGCTTTGTAATTAAACTGATTCTATATAATTTATAGCTTAGAGTAATGACGAATAATTAATGTGCATCTTTAAAAGCTTTCAATTTTTTAGTCAATTCCGGTACAACTTCGAATAAATCACCAATTACACCATAATCAGCCGTTTTAAAAAAAGGTGCTTGCGGATCGTTGTTTATAACGACTATGGTTTTACTTTTAGTAATCCCGGCAACATGTTGAACAGCTCCCGAAATACCGATTGCTATATATAGTTTAGGAGAAATAGTTTTCCCTGTTTGTCCTACATGTTCGGCATGAGGTCTCCATCCTAAATCGGCTACCGGTTTAGTACAAGCTGTAGCTGCTCCAAGTACATTTGCTAAATCTTCAATTATTCCCCAGTTTTCCGGTCCTTTCATTCCTCTACCCGCTCCAACTACCAATTCAGCCACTTTAACATCTAATTTCCCTGTAGCTACTTCTTGTTGTTTTACTTGATATGTTGGATCTGCAACTGTAGTTACCGTAATTTTTTCTTCGGTACCGGAAACGGGATTTTCTTTTGCTCCCACAGAATTAACGGAAAGTGTTAGAACTATAGTAGATTCTTGAGTTTCAACGATAGCAATTCCTTTTCCTGAAAAAACAGATCTTTTAACTTTAAACGGTGTTACGGACAGCGGCCTCGAAATGGCTTGTGTAATATAAGCCGCAGATTTTTTTTTGACAATATAAGGAGCTATAGATACACTTTCATTAGTATGTGTAAAAAGAATATAGTTACCGTCAATTATTTTTGATAAAACCGAAGCGTATACTTTTGGATTAAAAGATTGCAAAGAATCATCTTGAATATTTATAACTTTAGTTGCTCCAAATTTGTATAAGTGTTCTGAAGAATCCTCAGAATTTATAGTTAGTGCCGTTACTGAATCTCCAATTTCATCTGCCAAAATTTTAGCGTATGTTATTAATTCGTAGGCCTCTTTTTTATATTTTCCTTTAGAGTTTTCTATATATGCGTAAATCATTTATTTCAACGTTTGTATTACAAAATTGATAGTAAGTTTATACTTAAATTACTTTCGCTTCTTCATGAAGCAAGCGAACCAATTCATCTAAGTTATTTTTATCTACATAAACCACTTGAGATCTAGTCTTTGGCTTTTCAAATTCTGCAATGATAACCTTATTTCCGGAAAATTTAGGTTCAACAACCGTAAAGGGTTTATTTTTAGCAGTCATAATACCTCTTATATTAGGAATTTTTAATTGATTTTCAGGAACAAAACCTTCTTGACCTGCTAAAACAGCAGGTAATTCAATTGAAATTGTTTCTTTTCCATTATCAATTTCCCGTACCACCTGTATGGTTTTTCCTTCAACTTCAAAACCGGTAACGGCATTAACAAATGGGTAATCTAATTCAGCGGCCACTAAACCCGGAACCAATCCTCCGTTATAATCAATCGATTCTTTACCTAAAAGTACCAAATCATAAGCTCCCTCTTTTGCTACGGCTGCAATTTCTTTAGCCACTAATTCACTGTCCGTAGGTCGAATATTAACCCGAATGGCATTATTAGCACCGATTGCCAAGGCCTTACGCATTACCGGCTCAACAGTAGTATCTCCAACTGTAATAATGGTTACTTCAGCTCCCTGTTTTTCTTGAAAATATAATGCTTTGCTTAGGCAATATTCATCTTGAGGATTAATTATATATTGAATTCCATTAGTATCGAATTCTTTTTGATCATTCGTAAAATTAATTTTGGATGTAGTATCCGGTACGCTACTTATAGCTACTAATATTTTCATCAACGTATTTTTTCCTGTAACTAAATTAAGTAAAAATAATAAAGTATTTTTATTTATTTACTTCTTTTACTAAGAAATTAAAGTAAATAAAATAAAAAATATAGGAATGTGTATATAATTTAGACAATTTGTGAAGAAAGCCCTTTTTTCAATAATGCTTGATGGATCGGAGTTAGATTTTCTAAAGATCCGGTTTTAACTTCACATTTTCCTTTGTAATGAACTAAAAAAGTACATTGTTGGGCTTGTTCTAAAGTATGTTCACATATCTCTATTAAGCAATCGATGACATAGTCAAACGTATTAAAATCGTCGTTATGCAAAACAATTACATGAGGAGCAGCTTCTTTTACTAACGTATCAACACTCTCCTGCTCTTTCCAACTGGGTTGATTATTGTAAATCATATTTTGTTTAATAATATTGAAATCCAATTATTTTTACTTAATTTCTGAACAAATTTTAAGCCATTCCCGGTAGCTTCTGCAATAATGTCATCAAAATCATGTTCAAAGATACCACTTACCAAAACGTATCCATTAGGACGCAGATTTTCAACGTATTTTGACATATCTTTTAATAAAATATTTTTATTGATATTGGCTAAAATTATATCAAATGAGTGATTTCCTAATAAATCGGCATCTCCCAATTTTATATCTATATCTACTTCATTTTTTTTAGAATTTTCCAGAGCATTACCGTAAGACCATTCATCAATATCTATCGCTTCAACATAATGGGCTCCCCTCTTTTTTGCAAAAATTGCCAAGACTCCGGTTCCGCTGCCCATATCTAAAACATCTTTACCTTCAAAATTCATTGTCAACATTGCATGAAGCATGTTATAAGTGGTTTCATGATGTCCCGTACCAAAAGACATCTTCGGATCAATTTTTATGGAAAAAGGAAGATCGTTTCTGACAGGATGAAAATCTGCATGTAAATAAATTTGATCTTCAATGACTACCGGTGGAAAATTTTTTTCCCATTCTTCATTCCAATTGATATCGGGAGATAATTTTTTTTCGTAAGATATTTCAACTTCAGGAGAAGACATAATAGGTAATTCCTTAATTAATTGCTCATCTTCTTCTTCAACCTTAATATAAGTTAAAAAACCCTGTTCGGTTTCAACAAAACTTTCAAAAGGCAACTCTGATAAAAAAGCGATTAAAATGTCTCTCCAAGGTTCTAATGGTTTTACGTTGAAATGGTATTCTGTATATTTCATGGAATCATTTAAGTATCGCAAATTTAAAAAATTAATAGCTTATTTTCTTAAGGATCTATAAAATTCATCCACGTTATATATTATAGCTACGCTTTGTTAATGGTTGATAATCTATAGCTGAAAATCCCTATCCAATTATTGAAAATTATTTTCTTTGAGAAGATTTTTTGGAATCAAACAAGTAAAATTATTTTTTTACTTTTACTTTATATTTATTGAAATTTCAATGTCACGATTCATCAATTTGCTGGTTTTACTACTATCTATCAACATTTCATTGGGACAACAATTGGTTTTACAAGATAGTATTAAAATTGAAGTTCCCGAATCGTTTAATTTTCAACAAGCAGATATTTTCAATTCATTATATTTCGTTTCTCAAAAAGATAACACTTTATTAAAATACGATTTAACTTCACAAAAAACATTTATACTTAAAAATTTTAATACATCCAAAAAACTGTTTATCGTAAATCCTTTATTTTTAGTAACTTTTGATAAGATGAACCAAGTTCTTGAATTTTATGACGATAAGCTAATCAATACTCAGGATAATGTTTCTATTTTAACCGATCAACTTATATATCCTGACTTAATTTATGTTCAAGACAATCATTCTTTATTATATTTTGATGAGTTGAACTCTCAAAGCTTTATTCAATACGATTACAGATCAAAAAATACAATTCTTTTTTCAAATACTTTGTCTAAAGAACTTTCAGATAATTTTGTTCTAAAGGATATCTACAGTTCTAAACAATCAAAATTTCTTCTTTTAAAAAGTAACAACGAATCCAACGAAGCTTATCAATACAAAATTTGTAAGCAAAATAATCAAAAGGTTTATACTTATGTAATACCCGAAATGGAAGACTATGGATGGATGGAACAAAATTTTTATTGGATACATAATGGTTATTTATATATCTATGATTTTGAAAACAAACCCGTTCAAATACCCTTGCCGAATTTAGGTGAAAAATATTATATTTTAAATAAACATTTATTTCTATGGAAATCTAAGGTTATGTACCTTTACACATTAGAAACTAAAAAATAAATTTATTAAGAATGCATATTGCTATAACCGGAAATATCGGCGCAGGAAAAACTACATTAACTAAATTATTATCAAATAATTACAATTGGATTGCACAATTTGAAGACACCGAACAAAATCCATATCTAGACGATTTTTATTACGATATGGCAAAATGGTCATTTAATTTGCAAATCTATTTCTTAAGTTCTCGTTTTAAACAAATAAAAGAAATTAGAGAAAATAAGAAAAATACAATCCAGGATAGAACTATTTATGAAGATGTATATATTTTTGCTTCAAATCTTCATGAAATGGGATTGATGCAAACTCGAGATTATGACAATTATTTGAATCTATTTAATTTAATGAAAGAGTATATCCAAGCTCCGGATCTTCTGATCTATCTTCGCGCCACCGTTCCTACTTTAGTAAATCAAATTCAAAAAAGAGGAAGAGAATACGAAACGTCCATTAGCATTGATTATCTTCAAAGATTAAATGAAAAATATGAAGAGTGGATTTCAAAATATACTGAAGGAAAATTATTGATCATCGATGTTGATAATATGGATTTTGTTGACAATAAAGAAGATTTAGGAAAAATTATTGATAAAGTAGAGGCTAATATTCACGGTTTATTTTAAAAGAATTCCGTCTTTATACGATTAAAATTATACTCTCTAAAATTTTAAAAAAAAATAGTAAATAATTTATTAAAATTATTTACTATTTATGTTATAGTTTATAGGGTGAATAATTGTACTATTTATCCAACTAAATTTAGTTAGCAACTTCGCTAATAAATTTAATTCTCATTATTCGTAATTCATCTTCTGAATAGTCTTCTCCAAATTCATCCAACAAGACGGACATTTTATCACTTTCAGACTCCATCAAAAAATCTATTATTTCGTCTTGTTGCTCTTCATCCAATAATTCATCTACATAGTAACCAATGTTTAGTTTAGTTCCTTGATAAACAATACTTTCCATTTCATTAAGTAAATCATTGATTGTTAAATCTTTTGCTTTTGCAATATCTTCAAAATCCAATTTCCTATCCGTACTTTGAATTATGAATACTTTATGAGACGATTTATTGGCTACTTGCTTAATGACTAAATCATCAGGACGTTCAATTTCATTTTCTTCAACATATTTGGCAATATATTCAACGAAATCTTTTCCAAATTTCTTTGCTTTACCCTCTCCTACACCAAACACATTGGAAAGTTCTGAAAGGGTGGTCGGATAATGTAAAGCCATATCTTCCAAGCTTGGATCTTGAAAAACAGCAAACGGAGGAATTGCATTTTTCTTGGCAACTCTTTTTCTGATATCTTTTAAATCATCAAATAATTTTTTATCTAATGCATTGCTACCCGCCGCTTGAGGGGTGACGATCGGAGTTTCCATTTCCTTTTCAAAATCAACATCCTCGGCTATTAAAATTTCTTTGGGATCATTAATAAATGTTTTGCCTAATTCAGATAATTTTAATAATCCGTAAGTTTCTATATCTTTAGTAAGAAAATTATGGACAATGGCCTGTCTGATGATGGATTTCCAGAAATTATCCGATTTATTTTTACCAAAACCAAAATAATCTTCAAATCCCAATTTATAGGATTTAGTAATGGCTGTTTCTTTTCCAACAGCTACATTAACCAGATCTTTTAATTTTAATTTTTCTTTCGTTTTTTCAACTACGGTAAGGATTTGTTTCATTTCTTCCGCAACATTTACCATTGTTTTCGGATTCATGGAATTATCATCCATTTTTGCTCCCAAGCCATTTTTTTCGTCAAAATCTTCTCCAAAATAATGAAGTAAATATTTTCGTCTGGACATGGATGTTTCCGCATAACCTACCACTTCTTGTAAAAGTTGTAAGCCTACTTCTCTTTCGGAAACAGGCTTTGAAGCTAGAAACTTTTCTAATTTCTCAACATCTTTATAATCGTAGAAAGCAAGACAATAACCTTCTCCTCCATCCCTTCCGGCTCTTCCGGTTTCTTGATAATAACTTTCTAAACTTTTGGGTATATCATAATGAATTACAAAACGCACGTCCGGCTTATCAATACCCATTCCGAAAGCTATGGTTGCACAAATTACATCCGTTTCCTCCATTAAGAATTTGTCTTGATGGGCTGCTCTGGATTTACTGTCTAATCCGGCATGATAAGGCAAAGCGTTTATTCCATTGACTTTTAATAATTCAGCTAATTCTTCTACCTTTTTTCTGCTTAAACAATAGATAATTCCGGATTTACCCGGATTGTCTTTTATATATTTTATAATTTGTTTTTCAGGATTTATTTTAGGTCTGATTTCATAATATAAATTCGGCCTGTTAAAAGAAGATTTGAAAATTTTAGCATCCGTCATTCCTAAGGTCTTTTGGATATCATCCTGAACCTTTGGCGTTGCTGTAGCCGTCAGGGCTATTATAGGTGTTTTACCGATTTTTTCAATTATGAATCGTAAATTTCTGTATTCAGGACGAAAATCATGCCCCCATTCAGAAATACAATGCGCTTCATCAATCGCAAAAAATGATAATTTTATAGTTTTTAAGAACTCTATATATTCTTCTTTGGTTAAAGATTCGGGAGCTACATAAAGCAATTTGGTTGTCCCGGATAGTATATCATCCTTAACTCTTTTTATTTCTGTTTTATTTAATGAAGAATTAAGGACATGTGCTATTCCTTCACTTGAGGATATACCTCTGACAGCGTCAACCTGATTTTTCATTAAGGCTATTAAGGGAGAGACAACAATCGCTGTACCCTCTAATAATAAGGCAGGTAACTGGTAACACAAGGACTTTCCGCCACCTGTAGGCATCAATACAAATACATCGTTGCCGCTCAACAAATTCGTAATTACTTCTTCTTGCGGCCCCTTAAATGAATTAAAACCAAAAAATTTTTTTAATAATTTAGGCAAGTCTTTTTCCAAAGATTTCATTCTTAAACTTTAGTTTTTTATTAAATTTGCTGTTTATTAAATTAAATATACAACAAATTTCTTAAACAAAAAAAATTATTTATTTTGGATGATCAAATGATTTTAAAAGCAGGCAAAGATACTATTTTATTTGAAACAACCGAATTACAATCCTTATATAATCGTTTAGGTGATGATTTTGTTAAAGCGGTACGTTATATACTTGATTCTAAGGGTAAACTTGTTTTATGCGGAGTCGGAAAAAGTGCACATATAGCCAATAAATTAGTAGCCACCTTTAATTCTACCGGAACACCATCACAATTTTTACACGCTGCCGAGGCAAAGCATGGCGATTTAGGTATTATTTCTAAAAATGATGTGGTCATCTGCATTTCTAACAGCGGTACTTCCTCAGAAATTCAAGAAGTAGCTCCTTTTCTTAAAGAATATTCTTCGGTATTAATAGCCATGACCTCTAATAAAAATTGCTTATTGGCAGAACTTGCTGACGTGGTTTTAGATACTCAAGTGGAAAAAGAAGCCGATCCTAATAATCTGGCACCCACCACTTCCACTATAGTACAATTAGCTATGGGGGATGCTCTCGCAGTTGCCTTACTTCAGGCTAAAAATTTTACTTCTACCGATTTTGCTAAATATCATCCGGGAGGTGCTTTAGGTAAAAAACTGCTTCTAAAAGTGGAACAATTGGTAAAACCTGACCGAAGGCCTGAAGTTCAACTATCTGCTCATCTTAAAGAAATTATCAATTCCTTAACGTATTCATCTTACGGTATCACTGTCGTTATTGAGGATCATAAGGTTAAAGGAGTAATTACCGATGGAGATGTAAGAAGGACGTTAGCTAAAGATGTAGATTACAATCAAATTACAGCTAAAGATATAATGTCTGTTACACCTAAAACCATTCAAAAAAATGAATTAGCCAGTGTTGCTTTTGAAGAGCTTAAAAATAATCAAATAGGTCAATTAGTTGTACTAGATGGAGAAAATTATGTAGGTATTATAGACCTGCATACTCTATTGGATAATGGATTTAAATAATTTTATTTAAATTAGTATCTTTTTTAACTAAAAAAATTCAATGGCTCAAAAAAAAGAGAATGATAATGCGAATATGCCGTTTCTTGCTCATATTGGCGTTTTAAGAAAGCATATTTTACGATCTTTAGTGGCTATATGTTTAGGGGCATGTTTCGTTGGATATAAAATTCATTTTGTAATGGACCATATTATATTCGGTCCGATACATAAGAATTTTTTGACCTTTAAACTTATGAATTTTTTCGGTAGGATTTTTGGTTCTAGTGATGTATTTGATATGCCCGACGAATTTCCCATCCAAGTGCGTAAAATTTTTGAGCAATTAAATACAGCCTTTTATGTGTCTATTGTAGGGGGCTTTATATTGGTATTTCCTTATGTTATTTATGAATTATGGAAATTTATTTCTCCCGGACTCAAACCGAATGAAAAGAAAAATTCTTTGACTTTTTTTATTTCAACTTATTTTCTCTTTATTCTCGGATGTTGTTTCGGCTATTTTTTTGTTACTCCTCTGACGATGCACTTTGGTTATTTTTTTAATATTTCCGAAACCATTAAAGTTAACATTGATCTGTCCAGTTATATACGAATTCTATTACAAACTGTATTAGGAATGGGCTTGATTTTTTTATTGCCTGTTATTGTATATGTTCTTACCAGTATCGGTATTTTAACTCCAAATTTCTTAAAAAAATACAGAAGACATGCCTTGGTTATTATTTTAATAATTGCCGGATTTATTACCCCCGGTGATATTCCTTCAATGCTCGTTGCCTCTTGTCCTTTATATTTACTATATGAAGCCAGTATATTGGTTTCTTCCTTGGTTTACAAAAGAAATAAAAGCGAAGCTTCTTAATTATGCAATATTGTAAGCATTTATAATTCTAACAAAATATAAAAATATCTAAAACTCACTTAATATACTTTTAACTTCATCTAAATAATAATTGCCGAATAAAATGGAATGAACCAGCAAAGGGTACAATTGGGTATAGGGTATACGTTCCTCCCATCCTTTTTCTAATGGGTACTTAGAATTGTAACCTTCATAAAAATCGACGGAAAATCCTCCAAACAGACGGGTCATTCCCAAATCCATTTCTCTATGTCCGTAATAAACGGCCGGATCTAAAACCACCGGATCACCGGTATTTGATATTAAGAAGTTGCCACTCCACAAATCTCCATGGACTAGTGAAGGAGTTTCTTTAGGAAAAATATCATCAATTTGTAGATAAAAATTTTCTGCCGCTCGTACTTCTTGATTAGATAAAGCATTCATATCAGTCAATTTTTTTATTAAGGGTTGTAAATGATATTGAGCATAGAATTCACCCCATGTAGACGCTTTAGTATTTTTTTGAGGTAAACGTCCCACATAATTATCGCTACTGAATCCAAAAAACGGTTGAGGAATTTTATGCATCGAAGCAAGGGATTTTCCAAAATTTTCCCATATTTCTTCATTGGCTTCCCCTTTGGAAATTAATTCGAGAATCAAATATTGCTCATTGCCACTATCATCTATTTTAATAATCTTAGGGGTTCTTAATGTATGGGTTTCCTCTATAGATTTTAGTCCTTTTGCTTCCTCTCTAAGCATTCCGGGAAATTCTTTTGTACTATTGGTTTTCATAAAAAAATTTCCCTCCACAGATTGTAAAACGTATGACTTATTTGTGTCTCCGCCCGAAATAGGCTTATAACTAGTTATCTTACTCGGTAAACGTTTCAGTATATTTTGTAGATTCATGTTTGATTTTTTATAATTTAAAATAATGTTTATTAATAATATCAAAAAATATACAAAATTGTATTACTATTTTATAATATTCTAACATACTAATATATCAATATAAAAAACAAATAAAACTTTAAAATAATTGGATACATGCAACAATTAATACTCAACTAACTTTATTTATTATATCATTTTTTATATAAATATTGATTTTTATCGATATATTAATTATAAATAGCTAATTTTAAATTTTATTCTAATAAAAAATTACTAATTTTGAAGAAACTAATTTTATACTCTTTTACATTTACTTTTCCTTAAAATCTGAACACTTTTAGTCAACCCTAAAATTTTAAGAATTTATGAAAAAAAAGATTATTCTATTAACACTATTTTTAATAAGCTCATTAAATATTTATACTTCTTGTAATAAAAAGGATTCATCGCATAAAATTGATCCTTTATCTGCAGCCGCTTCTATGACAAAAGAAGATATTCAAAAATCCAAAGAGGAAGAGATTGCTAATCTTCCTGAAAATACTTTTATAGTAGAGGGAGATGATGCAATGCAATTTAATATACACGAATTAAAAGCAAAAGCAGGAAAACCTATAACCCTTACACTTAAACATGTGGGCAAAGCTAGTGTTAAAGATATGGGACATAATATAGTAATTATAAAACCGGGTACCAATTTTAATGATTTTGCAAATCGAGCAGCTAAGGATGCGGCTGATGATTATATTCCTAAAAATAATCCGTCAATTGTTGCCCATACCAAATTGTTAGGAGGAGGTGGACAAGATACGATAACCTTTACAATTAATGAAAAAGGAACTTATGAATATTTATGTACATTTCCCGCGCATAGTGCGACAATGAGAGGTAAACTTATCGTAGAATAAATTTTTAACTTTTAAAATAAAAAAAAACAGGAATATACTTCCTGTTTTATTATTTTATATAAAAATTAAATCTATTTAATTTTTGGCGCTTGTAAATAAAAATTATGGGCCGTTTTTAATATATATTCCTCATTTATATCCGAATAGTCTATGCAGCTGACTTGAGAATTTACATCGTCATTATATAATTGGCGATACACATTGGATCGAACAAATGGATAATATTTTCCTTTTTTAACTAATAGCATTAACACCGTTAATAAATCTTTATCATTTTTATCTGTTGAATTATAAAAATCAACAAGAAATGGTATGGACTCAATAGCATTAATTTCCAATAAAGCTTTTTTAAAGTTGAGACCCATATATTGATTTTTTAAAGAGGTTTCACGTATAAATTCTTGAATATTTTTTCGATATTGTTTTAAAAACTTTTTTTGTCTTGCACTCCATTTGGGATCATTAACCGAAGTAGGCAGCTTTCCGAAAATTTTATTTTCCTCATAGATCGCTAGGGAATCTATATCTTCGCTTGAAGATTTAATTTCGGGATAAACCATAGTATAGGTAAATTTTTCTTTAATTGTCAATTTATCAAAATCTTTTTCCGATAAGTACCTATCACTATATTCATTTGATTCAGTATCATTGATTGATGATAATTTTGAAATCAACTTTTCAATTTTTGATAAATTATAAGATGGTATTGAATTTTTTAAACGTTCTTCTTGATTTATACTTTTTATATTAGTTGAATCAATCGAAATGTTATTTTCAGTTTCTTGAGCAATATAAATATTAAAAATCAATAGAATAATAAGTAAAAATTTTTCTCTCATAAGCGCATATAATATTAGTTTTTTTCATAATAGTAATCAGTGTTACATTAAAAAGCAATATAAAACGCTCGAAACATTTTATATAAAAACTCGCTTTTAATAGTAATGTTTTAGAGTAAATCTTATGGATACTGATTTATTCTCTCAAATACCTTGCAATATAAACAATAATTTATCATAAATAGCAATTTATTTTCATAAAATAGAATAATATTTGTCATATAATTAGCATTTTGAAATGAAAAATTAATAATATATAAATATTCAATTTATATTTTTTATATAAAAAAAATCATTTACAAAATTTTATAATATATAAAAATGATTTTTACTGCTACAATTCTTTTTTAAATTTTAAAAACTAAATATTTGATATAGAATATATAACTATATCAAATAAAATAAGTAAATAACATAAAAAGGAGAATGATATCAATAATATTTGATTTCATTCTCCTTTTTGGTATGTTAAGTGAATATATTTATGATTCAATTATTAATTCTTCAATAAAATACAATGTTCAATATATTATTTAAATTTTATTTATAATGGCTTGAACGGAGTATTTGAAAAAATGTAATAATAAGAATTATTATAAATTAGATTTAATGATATTTTGTGATCTTTCAGGACCTACAGAAACTAAATATATTTGAACACCAAGAAAATTTTCAATAAATTCTAAATATTTTTTAGCTAAAATAGGTAATTCTTCATAAGAGGTAACCTTTGAAATATCTTCTTTCCAACCGTCTAAATCTTGATAAATAACTTCATAATTTGCTAATTCTTCAATAGTTGACGGGAAAATCTCTGTTATAGTACCTTCAGGCGTTTTATAGGCGGTTCCCACTTTAATTTTATCAAAATCACTTAATACATCCAATTTGGTTATTACTAAATGCGTAATCCCATTAATCATACATGAATAGCGTAAGGCTACTAAGTCTAACCAACCGCAACGACGTGGGCGTCCGGTTGATGCCCCATATTCATTACCTATTTTACGTATAAGTTCTCCTGTTTCGTTTTCCAATTCTGTAGGAAAAGCCCCGTTACCAACTCTTGTACAATAAGCTTTAGATACTCCTATTAAATTTTTTAAACTGGTTGGTGGAACCCCTGCTCCTACGGTTGTACCTCCGGTAGTTGGAGACGACGAGGTTACATAAGGATAGGTTCCGAAATCTATATCTAACATAAGTGCCTGAGCACCTTCAAACAGAACATTTTTATCTTCTTTTATTGCATGATTTATTTCGTATTCTGAATCTATAATGCGATTTTTAAGTTTTTTTCCAAATTCAAGATATTTTGTGTAAATATCATCAAATTTTAATGGTTCTTTGTTAAACAGCTTTTCAAATAAAACATTTTTAACGTTAAGATTTTCCTTTATTTTAGTTTTTAAAACTTCAGGATTTAATAAATCAATGGCTCTGATTCCTGTTCTTGAAATTTTATCTTCATAACAAGGTCCTATCCCTCTTTTGGTTGTTCCAATTTGAGAACTTCCTGCAAATTCTTCTCTATAGGTATCAAGTAAAATATGATACGGCATAATGATATGAGCCCTGCTGCTGATAAAAACATGATCGGTATTTAAACCTCTTTTTTCAATTTGTTCTATTTCATTGAAAAAAGCTTCAGGATTTACTACCACCCCATTTCCTATGATACATTTTCCTTTACATTGAAGAACTCCGGAAGGCAAAAGATGTAATACAAATTTATCTTCTCCTACGTATACTGTATGTCCTGCATTATTTCCTCCTTGATAGCGTACTACATAATCTGATTTTTCCGCTAAAACGTCTGTAATTTTTCCTTTTCCTTCGTCGCCCCATTGTAAGCCGACAACAACATATGTTGACATATATAGTTTAATTTATAATAGTTTTATTATTTTATAGAAATTACTTAAAAATAGCAACTCTTTTTGCAAAATTAATTGATTATTATTAATAGCTGCTATTTTACTTAAAAAGTAATTGACATTTTATTACCATATATTAAAATATGAGCTTATTAAAATTAATTTATTTAAGCATCTTACGGATCATTATTTATTTAATGATGGTATATCTGCAAAAAATCACTTCTTCTTAACAAGCTCATAAAAGAAATTTTATTTTACCGGAATGTTTTTAAGAATTTCCAGTAAGAAATCCCAAAATTTTTGAACCGATGATATACTAACTCTTTCTTTAGGAGAGTGGGCACCTTTAATAGTTGGCCCGAATGAAATCATATCCATTGATGGATATTTTTCTCCAATAATTCCACATTCTAATCCTGCATGACAAGCCTGAACAGAAGGTTTCTCCCCGTATTTTTTTTCATAAATACTTTCCGCCAGTTTTAATATTTCTGAAGAGGGATTTGGCTTCCATCCGGGATATGAACCGGTTAATTCAACTTTCATTCCTCCTAACTGTAATGCAGCTTCAAGTGACGTTGCCACCCACATTTTAGAACTTTCAACTGATGATCGCGTTAAACATTGTATTTCAGCCTTTCCTTTTTCCAATTTTACTCTTGCAATATTGTTTGAGGCTTCAACTAATCCTTCGATATCCGGACTCATTCGAAATACTCCGTTAGGAGCAGCTTGTAGACTTGAGATAAATTTTCTACTGTCTTCAACGCTCAATCCTTTTTCTACATGATCTATTTGAGAAAGCTGAATATTCAGATTATTGTCTATGCTACTAAACTCTGATTTGATTTCTGAATATAGATGATTAAATTGTTCTTGTAATTTGCTTTCAAATTCAGAGGATATTGAAAATATTGCAGAAGCTTCTCTGGGTATAGCATTTCTCAAGCTTCCTCCATCAAAAGAAATCAATTGAATATTAAATTTTAAAAAATCATATAAAAAACGGTTTAATAACTTATTAGAATTACCTAAACCTTTATGAATTTCCATTCCGGAATGACCTCCATGTAAACCGGACAAATTAATTCGGTAAGTTTTAGAATTTTTAATGATTTCTTTTTCTTCATAATTTGCTTTCGCTGTAACATCAATTCCTCCCGCACAACCTATGTCAATTTCATCATCTTCTTCTGTATCCAAATTAAGCAAAATATCTCCTGATAATATATCTTTACTTAATTCGAATGCTCCGGTTAAACCGGTTTCTTCGTCAATGGTAAATAAAGCTTCTATAGCCGGATGTTCAATATCTTTTGAAGATAGAACACTCATTATGGCAGCGACTCCTATTCCGTTGTCTGCCCCTAAGGTTGTTCCTAATGCATGAACCCAATCACCTTCATGAGTCATTTGTATTCCTTGGGTTTCAAAATCAAAATCTACATCATTATTTTTTTGGCAGACCATGTCCAAATGGGATTGTAAAACCACCTTTTTTCTATTTTCATATCCCGGGGTTGCAGGTTTTTTTATTACCACATTTCCACAGATATCTTCAATAGTTTCTAAATGTAAAGATGCTCCAAAGTCTTTAATAAATTTGATAACTTTTTCTTCTTTTTTAGAAGGTCTTGGTACGGAGTTCAAATCTGCAAAATGATTCCATATAGACTCGGGTTTCAATTTCTTAATAGTGTTGTTATTCATATCTTATCTTATTAAGAGGAATTTTTATTGAACAAATTTCGTTTTTTTAATATAATATGTTTTAAGTTTTAATGTTTGTTACTAAGTATTTTAGAAAAATATATTTATATGTTATCTTATTTTTAATTAAATATTTTTTCATAGTTAGTCCACAATAAATCTTACAGAATTTTCAAATTTTCTTTAAAGTATTTTATTTAAGTTATATTCTGCAATAATTTTCTTTAAAAAAACTAATATTTTAATTTAAACATACAAAATTAATATTATTTAATATTGATATTATAAAAAATAACAACTTATCTTTTCTTAAAACTTTCATATTAGATCTTAATTTAATTTTAATTATCAAACATAAAATATTACCTATATATCCTTAAAAAGGAATTAAATTATGTATTTATTATTTATTTTACATTTATTAATAAATTATTTAATATATTAGCAAAATATTTATGTGTAATCATATAGATAACTCAAGCTTCAAGCTATATTGAAAGTTCTTTTATGTTGACATTGTGTTTTGTATGATTACATATAAACTATGTGATCATTATTTAAAAATAATCTTAATTAAAAAAATTTTATGTCATCATTTTTAGCTAAATTAGAATTGGACGGAGTAACTTATACAATATTAGAATGCGATTATTTTTTCCACAAAAAAACAGATAGTACCTCAAAACCAACAGGTGAAACATCGGGGGGAGAAATAAACTTAAGTATAGAAAGCAACGGAAAAACTGACTTTGTTGAATGGGTTTTATCGGAAGACAAAACTAAAGACGGTAAAATCATTTTTTATCGTCGAGATGGAATGAGTAAGCTTTATAATATTGAATTTGAAAAAGCTTACTGTCTAGATTTTAAAGAAATTTTTAATTCAACAAATTCTTCTCCTATGAAAATAGATTTAACAATATCAGCACGTACACTGAAATTTAATTCTAAAGCAACTTATGAAAAAAGCTGGAAGATCTAAAAACTGAAAGATCTCTTAATTATTTAAAGTCAAACTAACCCAAAAAAAATCATCCTATGAATATCTATCGTAGCTCTACTTTAGGTGAATCCTTTAAAACCTATGCAAAAGTTACTGTTAATGGAGTGGAAATATCACGAGAAAATCAAATCCAAGTAAAAATCAAGCAAAAGTTACTAACCCATAATTATTTTGAAATATTATGTCCAAGTGAAACCTTTAGCGAAAAAAACAGTTATCCTCTTATCAATAGCCAAAACCTGCACTACTCCTATTTTTCCGTGCATTTGATTAGATTTAAAGAAACTACGGCGATATTTCAAGGTGTTATTACGGGGGTTGAGCATCGTGTTCAGGATGGATATCCTTATATACTTTTGACCGGAGAAGCTGCTACACACCTTATGGATAAGAACATAAATTGTCAAACCTTTATTAACAAATCTCTGAAAGAAATTGTAACAGCGGTTACCGATAAATATAAAGATAATCGCTTACAGGTACTTATATCTCCCGAAACTACGGAAATCCTGCCTTATACAGTATGCTATAACGAAACCGATTTTCAATTTTTAAAACGATTAGCCAAGCGATACGGTGAATATATGTATCATAATGGAGAATATTTTGTTTTCGGAAAAGGTAATCAACTAAGGACTGAAATATCCGAAGGAGAAGATTTTCAAGAATATTCCTTAAACGTAATCAGTAAACCTCAACATTTTATCCGTCAACGATATGATTTACGTAACGATAAAGTTATAAAAGAAGAATCAAATCAACTGTACTATCCCGATCAAAAAAATCTTTTTCATGTCAAATCAGTTCGAGCTTCTGAAAAATACTCCATACAACCGCAAACGGGTTATTCTGCTCCCGATTTATTCTATGGGGATGCTCAACAATTAGAAAGAGCCGTACAGCGTAAAAAACTAAGTCATGAATCCACCATTATAGCCACAACTAAAACCGATAATCCTCATCTCCGTTTAGGCGATACCATGCAAATGAATGCATGGACTAAAGAAAATAATAAATTCCAACCCATCGAAAGTTACCGTATCACAGAAATCGAACACCGCTTTACCGATGAAGGATATACCAATCATTGTAAAGGTATTCCTTTTGAGCAAAAAATAGCTCCCTATTTAGATGAAAATGCATATCCGCATATCGATAATCAAATTGCGATTGTGGTTGACAATAACGACCCCGAATCTTTAAACCGACTAAAAATTCGCTTTTATTGGCAACAAGAACATGAAAGTACCATATGGGTTCCTCTAATGCAAGGACATTCGGGGGGTGGACAAGGAGCGCATGTTATCCCAGAAATCGGACATATAGTATTGGTGGATTTTCTCGGTCATAATGCCGAAGCTCCTATCGTTCTAGGTAGTCTATACAGTGGAAGTCATAAAAGCGGGTTTCATACTAAAAATAATGATTTGAAAGTATTTCAAACCCGAAGTGGAACTAAACGAATTGTCAATGATGCCGAAGGAAGTATTTTGGAAGAAGATAAAGAAGGCAGTTTTATAAAGTTTGAGGGCGACGGTAACGTTACTTTGAACGTAATAAAAAATCTTACCATCACGGTTGGTGAAAATGTTAATTTTAATATAATTAAAAATAATAATGTGAGTGTAGGCGGTAACCATAAAACAAAAGTTTTAGGTTCAACTCAATATACCATTGCCGGAACTGCCGATATTGATGTTCAAGGCGATTTATCCATGCATACGGATAAGGATATGATTTCTAACAGCTACAGTAAGATAGAAAATCAAAGCGTAGGCAATATTATAAATAATTCACAAAAAGAGGTTAGAAATAACAGTATTAATAAATCCAATTTACATTAAAAACTGAATCCCAAAAACAAAAGTTATGCTACATATAAAAGTTGGTGGAATTCTACGCCGTACTGCTAAAGGGGAAATTAAAAATTTCGCTAAAGGTGATATAATTGATTCGGCAAATGAAGTAATAACAAATGCAAGTGAAATAATATTTGGCAAGGCAATACCACATCCTGATAGAGAAATCCCTTTACCTTTGGCTTGCATAGAATTCTTGCCCGGAGAAGGACCTAATCCCTTAAGTCCTTCTACTACGGGAGAATTAAAAAAAATGAAATATCAAGGACAATTCGGCTTTGATTTTTTTCGCAAAAAAAATTCAGTTTTTAAAGATGAAAAGTCCTTTTTTGATAGTCTCCCTCTTGATAAGCAAACAGGATATTACAGTGAGAACGGAGCTTATAAACAATATAAAACCGCTAGAGATCAATATGAAGCCTTATGCAAGGAATATAAAAAGCATTTCATTGCTTATCGAACGCAAAAAACAATAACTCAGGGGTGGGAAAGCGAAGAATGGACATATTACATCCCTTATATGACTTTGTATTCAAAGGAATATGTGGATAGTATAACGTCCGAATATAAACCTGTTTATGAAGCTTATTTATCCATGATCGTTGAAATTGAAGAAGATATTGATCAATGGAAATTTGAATACAATAAAAGACTTTTTAAACATTCTCTTGAAATACCTTTAGAAATAAAAAAATGCCAACCCACTAAACACAGTTGTAACTTAAAAATAACCTGTCTAAAAGATTTTGACACAGAACAAGAAATACGGGTCTATGTCTATCCGAAAGGAAGCAAAGGAAAAAATATAATAGAACGAGAATTCACGAAAGAATTAGCAGGAGTTATTAAGGTATTGCCCAATTCAGCCAATCATCGAAAAAAAGTAAACATTTTAGCCGTACAATTAAAAACGCGTGTTGATGATACACAAGGAAAAGAGGTACAAGAAGGAAAATTTTATAAAGATCAAATACAACGATTCCACTATATGTTTAATCAAGCCTATATAGAACCGGAAATTAGATTATATAAAGCAACGGATGGAAGTGAATATTTAGACCTAACTACAAATATAAATTTTAAAAAAAACACACCATATATAGATCAAAATGGTGATATAAATGATAATCAAAGTGGTATGAAGGTTTATCAAATATTATTAGACAGTTTGAGTTGTAAAGAAATTAAAAATGACGATATCGTTATATATTTTTGGGGGTTAAAGAGCATTGGCAACACAGGGATTTCATTCATAAAATCAAAAAGATGCTTTATTTTTAGAAATGAAAATTTTGTAGATGGATTACCTAATCGCTCAAGATATGGTGATACAGTCGTGCATGAAGCTTTACACTCTATCGGATTAGATCATACTTTTTGGGAAAATGATCCTCCAAATAAATACCGAAAGTATTACTTTCAAATAATATCAACTTGTAATACTATGGACTATAGTACGGAAAGAAATTTTCTCTATAAATGGCAATGGGATTTAATCCGCCAGGAAATTCAATAAAAAATCATGAAAAAGTTACTTATAACCTTAATTTTAATCATATCTATGACAGCTCCCGTCTACTCTCAATCCATGAAGGATTTTGACCTCTATACCAAAACGTTTGACTTAAAAACATTCAAAGAAAAAATCAAAAACACTAATAGAGATAGTTATATCTATTATTTAAATAATAATATTCGCGTTTATCAATACATAGAGCCAGATCATTATATCAGAGAAGTAATTAGTCAAGAAAATAGTTCATATAGCGTTGAAAGAAGATATGATCCTAATGGAAAATTATTTACAACGGTTAGACAATTTTACGGCTTTAATATTGGGGATTTTGTATCTTTTGATGAAAATGGTAATCGTGAAGAAAATATTAATTGTGATTATCTGTATTCTTTTACGGTAGAGGATTTGATACAAAAAATGAAATCCTTATACGGGATTGATTTAAGCGTTAGAACAGAAGGGATTACTGTTAGAAAACATCTAACTTCTCCTAAAGAGGATATTAAACCTTTGTATACTGTGTATTATCCCATAATTGAAAAAGATTCCATTAAACGGGACGGCGCTATAGTTAAAAATCGAACTTTCTATATAGACGGCAGTAATGGAAAGATAACGATTGAAGATTATGTTGAATTAAACACCTATATCAAAATAGAAGGGGAAAATATTGGTACCCATAAAACCGCTCGTTATTATACATTTAATGAAAAATGGGGACTTAAAAAAATCATACAAAAAAAATTATACTGGTCGGATAGTAAAGATATGGCACCGGAAATTTTGGAAGAAAAAAAGATTTTCGAATCATACAGCCAATAAGGAAGGCAATCAAATTTATGCAGTTTTTAAAATTATATATGAAAAAGTTACTTATAACCTTAATTTTAATCATATCTATGACAGCCCCCGTATACTCTCAATCTATCAAAGATTTTGACCTTTATACCAAAACGTTTGACTTAAAAACATTTAAAGAAAAAGCGACTAATGGCGAAGATTATTTCTATTATTTAAATGATAACATTCACGTATATCAACACGTACAACCAGATCATTATATTAGAGAAGTAATTAGTCAAGAAAATAGTTCATATAGTATTGAAAGAAGATATTATCCTAATGGAAAATTATTTTCAACGATTAGACAATTTTACGGCTTAGATATTGGGGATTTTGTATCTTTTGATGAAAATGGTAATCGCAAAAATGTGATTAATTTTGACTATCTGTATTCTTTTACGGTAGAGGATTTGATACAAAAAATGAAATCCTTATACGGCATTGATTTAAGCGTTAGAACAGAAGGGATTTCAGTGAAAAAACATGGAACTTCTCCAAAGGATGATATTGAACCTTTGTATACCGTCCGTTATCCTTTAATTGAAAAAGATTCCATTAAACGGGACGGCGCTATAATTCAAGATCGAACCTTTTATATAGACGGCAGTAATGGAAAAGTAACGATAGAAGATTATGTTGAATTGAATAGTTATTTAGAAACAGAAGGCGAAAAAAAAGGTTTGTACGTAACCGCTCGGTATTATGAATTCAACGAAAAATGGAGACCTAAAATAATCATGGAAAAAAAATTATACTACAAATTTGGTAAAAAATATTCACCGGAAATTTTAGAAGAAAAAAAGATTTTCGAATCATACAGCCAATAAGGAAGGCAATCAAATTTATGCAGTTTTTAAAATTATATATGAAAAAGTTACTTATAACCTTAATTTTAATCATATCTATGACAGCTCCCGTCTTCTCTCAATCCATGAAAGATTTTGACCTCTATACAAAAACGTTTGATTTAAAAACATTCAAAGAAAAAATCAAAAACACCAATAGAGATAGTTATATCTATTATTTAGATAATAATATTTGCGTTTATCAATATGACGAAGGAGATAATTTTATTAGAGAAATTATTGATCAAGAAGGAAGTCCTTATAGCGTTGTAAGAAGATATTATTCTAATGGAAAATTATTTACAACGGTTAAACGATTTTACGGCTTTAATATTGGGGATTTTGTATCTTTTTATGAAAATGGTAATCGCAAAAATGTGATTAATTGTGATTATCTGTATTCTTTTACGGTAGAGGATTTGATACAAAAAATGAAATCCTTATACGGCATTGATTTAAGCGTTAGAACAGAAGGAATTTTTGTTGCCAAACATCTAACTTCTCCTAAGAAAGATATTAATCCTTTGTATACTGTGTATTATTCCATAATAGAAAAAGATTCCATTTATCGAGACGGCGCTATAGTTAAAGATCGAACCTTTTATATAGACGGCAGTAATGGAAAAGTAACGATAGAAGATTACGTTGAATTGAATAGTTATTTAGAAACAGAAGGAGAAAAAAAAGGTTTGTACGTAACCGCTCGGTATTATACATTTAATGAAAAATGGGGAACTATAAAAATCATAGAAAAAAAATTATACTGGTATGGCAGTAAAGTGATGGGACCGGAAATTTTGGAAGAAAAGAAGATTTTCGAATCATACAGCCAATAAGGAAGGCAATCAAATTTATGTAATAAAAGCTAAATAATAGAACAGTAATGTAAATGTAAAGAAGATTAAGAATTAATAATTTAAAATTATTTGCTTATGAAATCTAATGGATTCTTCTTAGACGAAAAGAACTTTTCCACAAATAAACCAACTAGTGAAATTCATGTAAAAGTTAATAAACCCGAAGGAAAAGTGCGTTTACATTCGGAAAATTCACTTCCTTTACACCCACTAAATGCAAGATTATATCGAGTAGACCTACGGTTTTCAAATGAAAAGCAATCGTTGGGATATGAAGTAAAGGTAAAAACTAAGCCCCTTTCTAACCGAAGTGTTGCTATAAAATATAAAAAAAACTACTTCTTTACAGACGGCAAAACGCCTAACCGATTGATTGATCAGTTAGCTATTGAATGCACCCATATTTTATATCCTATAGGAATAACTGTTAATTATGATACGAACATAAAGCGAATTAATAATTTAGCAGAGATAAAACAAAAGTTCGAACAACAATTACCGACCATTCAAAGAAATTATAAAGGCAATAATTTTGCAAATTATATTCAAGAAATACAAAGATGTCTTGCAGATCCTAACTTATTTAATCAACGGCTACTGCATAAAGACCTCTTTTTAGCCCTTTATACTCATCCCCTTTATCAGTCATACCCTCAATCAAGAAAGCTGGAAAGTAACATAATGGTACATGTTCCTGATGTAAGTTATCCTTTAATGTTTACAGGTAAGCTGAAAATCGATGAAAATTATAACTGCATGAGAGGGTTTTATATCCATTTTCAAGGAAGTGCTACTTCACTATCGGGGCAAGTATACGAGCTTTATGTAGAATACAATATGGATTATATCGATTACACTATTAAAGATATTTTAGCGGAAGTGAAAACCGTTATCGAAGATAACAAAATAGTACTTTATAAAATGACTTGTTACCAGTTAAGAGAAGAAGAGTCTTCTTCAAAAGAAAAGCAATTACAACACGTTCACAACATTCAAAAACAGAAAGAAAAAGAACAAAAAGAGGAAGAAAACTATCAAAAATATATGAAAAGCCAACGGAGTTGGATTAGCAAGTTATTTAATCTATAAATCCAAATGCAAAATAAAAACTAAAACACAAAAATTTCAACTATGGGAATAAAATATTTAGTTCAAGGTGCTATATGTGCCTGTAAATATGGCAATAGTACCGATGAACTGTTGGTTAAAACACAAAATATACTTTATCTGAATGATAGTAACAGCTCGAAAAAATTAGCAGCTACTACAACCGATGTAGGCGCAACATTTAAAAAGAATTGTTTCGGAGGATGTGCAAAAAAACCGCACCGTGCGCCGTGTTCCGTGCAAGTAACTCAATGGAGTAGCGAAGAATCCACGCAAAAAATAGAAGGAGCCGGAAAACTGTTAACAGAACAATCCAAAGCAGGTTGTCCTTTGGGTGGACAAGATTGTATCAGTGTAGTACACCACGGTCAACAAGCCGAATTATCACAACAAAACCTTGAAAATACCCCGAAGGAAGTTCACGAGCAAATCAATCCCCTGACCTCATTAAAACTAACCCATAGAATACTAACGCTAAAAGCCAAATAAAATGTCTAAAGGTATTAATCGAATCATTATCTCTGATGAACATATAAGCAACGGACAAATTATAAAGTTTCCACAACTTTTGAATGGTTGTGAAGTATATGGTTTGATAGCTAATGGAAACTGGGTTACCTTATCCGTTGAAATGGATGAAAAAGTATTTTTAGATGTTGAAGATAAAGTAAAAAATAAGCAAATACACAGCGGTATTAAATGGGTATACGGAAAGGTATATAATTTACAGAAAGGAGGAATTAGTTGGCACGGATGGTATACAGATACCAACAGAAATAATAAAAAAGATGAAAACGAAGAATGGGTAAATAACAAACCCGTTGAACAGATATCGAAAATCGATTTACACAATGTTCAAGGCAACTATACGATACAAAAAACCATTCAGATAAAATTTGACAACAAACCGTACGATACGCCTGCCCTGTCATGGGTAGAGCCTTTTTTAATTCATCCTGAATTACATTTCAGTAAAAAACCTAAAGGTATTTTTATTGTACCGATTGCAGAACCAAAAATTTATCGAACGGATCTTCTAATAAATAATTCTCCTTTCGATAGAAAACTTCAAATACCTTTACCCAAAACAGAAAAGGAATCACAAGAAAACGAAAATGTAGTTTACTACGGAGAAAACCTCATCATTTCTGCCCATGTTTGTACTTTACTGATTCCTGAATCTGCTGAATTTACAGTTATAATTGATCAAAAAGTACAACATGGATCTAATAGCGGATTTTTAGGGGTTAAAATTGATAGTTACCAAACAATCTATGAGAAAAAAGTAAACGGATTAAAGCCCGAAAATGATAATTTTTGGAGTGAAGATCTTGATTATGAGCTAGTCTCATACCTCTCCCAATATTTTAAAAGAGCAGAACTTTTGATACCGTTAGCCATAGATAAAAAACCTGAAGATCAAAAAGAGAAAACTAAACGTACCTTCTTTGTTACTCTTAAACACATTTATCAAGCATATAGCGCAACTAATACAGATTTTAAAAAATTATATCCGATACAACAGGGGTATTTAACCATTGGTTATACCGATATGGAAAATTTGCTGGAGATACAAAATAAAGAAGTCGATGAATATGTGGAAAAGGCAGGGGATGTACTTTTGCAACCTAACGGAGAGCCTTGCCATTATACATGGATAAAAGCACATAAAGAAGACGAAGAGATAACCTTATTTGAAGAAAAAAAGGAAGGAATAAAATTAGATCCGATTGAAATTGGTCTGATAACAGGAGATGTAAATCCTTATCTGTTAACTTTAAGTACTAATCTAAAAACCGAAGAATGCAAAACACAACAACACACCAAAGGGGCAGACAGCGTATTTTATTTTCCTGCTAAACTATCTTCAGAAAAACAAGGTATTAACATTCAAAAAATCGATTACAGTTCCATTGATTTGCTTATCCCCTATAAATACATACGTGATCATAAAGCCTTAGGTATGGTTAATATTTTTCCTTTTAACTATTTTTGGTTAAACGAAAAAGATGTCCAAAAACATGTGGTAATGGTAGATACCTGCCGATATAACATACCTGTAAAGATAAATGTATATCCTGATGTTAATTGGGAAATTAAATTCGAAGTTGGTTCTGTACTACCCCAAACATATTCACATACCAATTTTCCCACTGCCAATGGAAGTTTTGAACAACATCAACAAGATGCAATTAAAGCGGGACAAAATAGAAGATGGATAAATGGAGAAGTATATTTTGAACTTTCTTTACAGGCAGAAATCAACAATATAAAAAGACAATATTCTGTCCACTATGAGCAAAAAATTAAAAGCATATTAAAAAGTCTTATTTCAATAAAAGAAGGATTAGACAAATTATGTGGATTAGATAAGATAAAGCCGAAGGCTAGAACAATTACAAGTAAAGTACCTGGCATGAAAAAATTGCCATTTACCCTACAAATTGATTATCCTGTGATTTCTATTTTAGGTAATTGGAATTACGGTTATAATTCATCAAATAAAAAAGTTGTGAGGCAAGGTCAAATATCTTTAGGTTTTACTCCATTAATAAAAGCGACAGGTAAAATAGATTTAATTGCCTGTGCTGAATATTACCCTCCTGCAAGAAGATTTATTCAAGCAGCAAGGTGGGCGGCAGAAAAACTCAATGGGGATATATGGTTTAATTTATATGCAATAGGAGAAATTGATCTTCAAGGACATCTATATTTTAACCAAGAAAAAAACGTTGAACCGTTATCCAGTAAAACTACTGTAACTTTAGGAGTAGAATTGGGTGCAAAAATAGCTTCTGATATAGAAGAAGTAAGTTTCCAAGCCGAAAGCACATTTAAGGGAGAACTTTCAGCAAAAGGAGAAACATCACTCAGTTTAAATGCTAAAGCAGGATTCGATGATAAAGGAATTTATAATGAGTTTAGCTTAGATTTTGGTGGGGTAGTTGCTTATTTAACGGCTAAAGTAAAAATGTGGAGAATTGACGCTGGAATTGAGAATAAAGCTTTTACAATAGTAGACGAAAAACCCGATTTATTTAAACAAACATTATATTTTTAGTGAAGATAAACAATGAAAATAATTAAAAAATTTTTAATACTCTCCTGTTTATTAGGTGCAGTAAGCGGATGTAAACCTCAAAACCAAGAAAAACAAATGGAAGAAATCATTCAACAAGAATTAGCCTTAACGCAAAATTACACACATCGCCCAGCATTCGGCGCACAAGTTACCAAAAACGGTTGCAAACTTATTATTGAAGTCGAGGGAGCACAAGATTATCGATTTACTGATAATACTGGACAATCAACCATGTTGCCTTTAAACATATTATTACTTAATGCCGGTAAAAAAAATGTCATCATCAAAGTTTACCCAAGAGATGGAGAAGACTATCTAACTAAATACGCTAATGCATCTGTTACCATTTACCGAGCAACCGACAAGGATACTTCTTTAAAAGATTATCAAAAAATTGCTGAATTTAACTTACCACAAGGGTTGGAAGAGCAAAAGTTACCTTATTATGAAGCTAAATTGATGATTGATGTTGATGTACCCTTTACTTACGATCAGGAGCTTGCAACATCTATTAATTTAAAAAATGTCCCAAATATCGAACAAAAAATTGTCGAAAAATATAATCAAATAAGAACAATATGCATTAACAGAGATGAAATTGCATATCATAGGGAATTTCTTCATTCTTCAGGTATTGTATCAAACACAACCTACGAAAATAATTATGATGAAATAAAAAATTCATATAAAAGAAAACCTATGTTAACCGATTCGGATTCTAGAATAACAAATCGCGAATTTTTGCCGATCAAAAACTATACTATACAATATTATGCCAACGGTAAAATTGTGGCTCTTTGGCAAAAAAATCTACGTCCAATGCTTTATATGAAAGCCCATGTAAAAAATGATGAAGGAGAAGAAAGAAATATAGAAGGAGGTGATCCTATTTTCTTATATATGCCACAAGGTAGCAATGAGTTGAAAGTATGGTAATGATGAAAAAATCAATTAGCTTGTTTTTACTTAGTAGTTTTCTGTTTTCTTGCGGACAAGCACAAAAAACAGATAAACAAATAATTCAAGAAACTATGCAAGCAATTGAAGTGCCAAAGCAGTACAAACAAGAACCTGCCTATTATGTCGGGATTTACAGTTCACATGTTAAATGGGAACTATTTATTAATGATACACAAGCGTTTGATCATTATCAGGGTAAAATTACCAGTCCCATTGTCCCATTAAATTATAATATACTGGGCAGTGGTAAACAAAAAATAACCTTTCGCATTTATCCCCCGAATGGACAGGCTGTTTTAGGCAAGTATGCCTCTTTTAGAATGAGATTATATTATAGAAAAAATTTTAGGGATAAGGAAGATCCTGAAATCCCTATACTAAACTTCGAACTGCCTTATGAACAGACTAAAGATTTACCTTATTTTGAAAAATCGTTTGAATTTGAAGCGGAAGTGCCTTACCAAATGACAGGTTGGACAAAATCTAAAGATTTAACCAAAGTCCCCGATTTGGAACAAAAAGTAGTTAAAAAAATAGAAGAGTTGCGTACTATTTTAGAAAATAAGGATACAGAAGCTTACTTTCAAGCAGTTATGCCTAAATTGAAAGAAAAATTCATCTGTTTATATGCCACTCAAGAAGAAATTGAAAATTATTTTCAAGAATACTCTTTAACCAATGGGGAATATTCAAAGATATTTGATGATATACAAATTTTACCGATTGAAGACTATCAGATAATACTTGAACCCAATAATCGGCTTGTAAAATTAAGACAAAAAAACGGTGATAGTTTTACAGACGGAATCAAATTTAAAGCAATTGTTAAAGAAGATAAAAAGGAGACTACTGGAAGTTATTTATTTCGTTTCCATATACCCGAAGGATCTGACGAATTAGAGGTAATAAGATAGGGTAATGATGAAAAAATCAATTAGCTTGTTTTTACTTAGTAGTTTTCTATTTTCTTGCGGACAAGAAAACCAAGAAAAACAAATGGAAGAATTTATACAACAAAGATTAAAGTTAACACATACTTATAACCATCGTCCTGCATTTGGCGCACAAGTTACCAAAAACGGTTGCAAACTTATTATTGAAGTAGAAGGAAGTACCGATTATAGATTTGTAGATAATACAGGTCAATCAACCATGTTGCCTTTAAACTTATTATTACTTAATGCCGGCAAAAAAAATGTCATCATCAAAGTCTACCCGAGAGATGGAGAAGACTATATAACCAAATATGCTAATGCATCTGTTACCATTTACCGAGCAGCCGACAAGGATACTTCTTTAAAAGATTATCAACAAATTGCCGAATTTAACTTGCCACAAGGGTTGGAAGAGCAAAAGTTACCTTATTATGAAGCTAAATTGATGATTGATGTTGATGTACCCTTTACTTACGATCAGGAGCTTGCTACATCTATTGTTCCATTGATTTGCTTATCCCCTATAAATACATACGTGATCATAAAGCCTTAGGTATGGTTAATATTTTTCCTTTTAACTATTTTTGGTTAAACGAAAAAGATGTCCAAAAACATGTGGTAATGGTAGATACCTGCCGATACACCATACCCGTAAAAATTAATGTATACCCCGATATTGAATGGGAAATTGCATTTGTTTTAACAGCAGGATTACAGATCGAAGGCTCTATTACACGAGAAAGAAAAGTTTTGAACTGGTATCATCAAAAATTCGGTTTTAGATATATAAAAAGAGAGTTAAATATTGAGGTTACCGATTCAGCTAAACTTCAATATGATTTAGCAGTTTGTTACAGTATAAATGGAAAACCTCATAAATACGGGCTAAAAAGCATTGAAAAAATAATTGAAAATGCTAAATATGCCTACGATTCAGTTTCACTCAGTCTTAAAGATCTTAATCCTTCGACTGTTGAAAAAGGTTACAAGAACTACGGTTTAGAATCAGGAACATTAAGTAAAATAGATTTCAGCATAGACCCACCTAATATAGGTTTTGCCTTGCGTTGGCAATTTGATGAAAGCCAAAGCGGGCAAATGGCAACAGTTTATAAAGGAGGAATAGCTTTACAACCGTTAATCGGTATTGCGATAGGGATTGATTTAATCCCATTTATAGGCAAGATTCCTTATGTTGGAACGGTGTTCTTATGGATAAAATCAATAGTCGAAAAACTATCAGAATCAGAAATATATATTACTTTCGAAGCTTCAATGGAGGTAAATTGGGAAGGCAGTTGGTCATACAATACTATAGATGGTTTTGACAAAGCAGGTGAGCAAGAAGCTAAAATCGAAGTAGGTATAAAAATTAAGGTGGGTATAAAACCAAGAGGTACAGTAATTGCTACCTCAACTCAACCAGTAAAATTAAAATGGATGGTAGATGGAGAGGCTGGAACTTCCTTTGTTTTTACTCAAAAAATCGGCTATGATAGGCAAAAAAGCGCTCAATATAAAGAATCTTCTGTTATTTGGGGAGGGGCTAAAATAACGATTAAAATATACGAACTAGTATTAAGCAAATCATATAACTTATATAAAGAAAACACATTAACATTATTTGATGAAAGAGAAATTTATAATTCAGGAAAAGAATACATTGAAGCTACTTAAAAAACTTATTATTTGTATGTCAGTATTTTTAATGATCGGATGCAATCAAGCCCAACAGCCACAAAGTTCTAAAATCATCAGTGGAAAACCTTTTGATATTAGACACCTCGATTTTTCCGTCCCTATCGATACTCTTTTGTCTGAGTTTAAGGGTAAATACTACAAAGAACCTTTAGGAAAAATGACATCTCCTGATGATGATGAGATGATTGGTTATACTTATATTTTAGTTCGATTAGCTGATGAAGATTATTATTTCTACAAAAAAAATGTCAAATTAGATAGGATAATAATCATCACTGATTTGAACGGTACTATCTATTCTTATACAGGAGAAATAAAGGCACCTACGAAATGGGTTAAAAGTGCAATAGAAGATTTTCACGAAAAAAACAGCCAATATTTAGAAGATAATTTAATGAGTGAGAAAATGGAAAGAGAGTATCGAGAAAAATTTGATTTACACTATTACTGCTATCACTTACCCGATCGATACTTAAGTACGAGCATTCAAATTAACGATTTCGATGACCGAGATACTATGGTTGGCTGGATTAGGGGAGAAAATCCAATTGAACCAAAAAATGAATCACTTAAAGCTCAAACAGGAGCATATATGCGTAAAAATTAGTTTATAGTAAAACAGAGAAAAAAAATTAGAAAGGTGAATACATTGAAATTAATACCTAGAATCATCATTATACTACCGCTTATATTTATGGCAAATTGTAATCAAGCTCAAAATAATAATCACGAAATAAAAAACCAAAAGGTAATGAAAGAAAAAACACAGCAAAACATCCAAAATGTTTTAAACAATAATAAAATAAATATGCATTCTCCTTTTTATGAAATAGAAGTATCTATCCGTGGATGTGCTATTGATTTATTTGTTAACGATATTCTCGTCTTTACAAATTATGAAACTGGAAGCATGGCGGTAGATTGGCCGATTAATCAATGGATATTATCTAAAGAAGGAAAGCAGGCGGTAAAAGCTATAGTATATCCCTTTGATGGTCAAGAGTTTATTTCTACAAAAGCGGAAGTTGATCTAAAAGTATTTGTCAAAGATGTTTCTTTAGAAACCATGAAACGGCATGTTGTCTTAAGTTTCCCCCATATTACCTTTACTAATGATATTCAATTGCCAGTCTTTAAAACAGAAACTTTATATTTTCAAGCAGAAGTACCATACCATTTTGAGGGTTGGACAAATTCGGTTAGTTTAGAAAAAGAAGATAAAAACAAACTTCTTAAGGAATTAGATGAATGGTATAACGAATTTTATGACATATTTACCAAGCAAGATCGTTCAAAATATATTCAGCTAACAGAACAACGCTTAAAAGAAATCAATACTTCATTTTACTTATCTGATGAGGAAATAGAGGAATTAGACTATTTTAAAAATTTACCAAGAAATTTAAAAAAAGTACCTTTAGATGATTACGAACTCGTATTTTATGCAGATGGAAAATTGGTAGGTTTAAGAATACCTCATGAACTGTCGGGTTTTAAATTTCAATTAGATTTTAAAGAGCCGGAACAGAAGGGTAATTTTATTGAAATGGCTTTATTTCATCGAAAAAAAACAGATGCAAAATTATCAATCATAAGATGAAATCGAAGTTATTTATTCCGTTTCCATACACCCGAAGGATCTGACGAATTAGAGGTAATAAGATAGGTATTCATGAAAAAATTAATAAACGTGTTTTTACTTAGTAGTTTTCTGTTTTCTTGCGGACAAGCACAAAAAACAGATAAACAAATAATTCAAGAAACTATGCAAGCAATTGAAGTGCCAAAGCAGTACAAGCAAGAACCGTTCTATTATGTCGGAATTTATAGTGCTAATATTAAATGGGAACTATTTATTAATGATACACAAGCGTTTGATCATTATCAAGGTAAAATTACCAGTCCCATTGTACCACTAAATTATAATATACTGGGCAGTGGTAAACAAAAAATAACCTTTCGCATTTATCCCCCGAATGGACAGGATGTTTTAGGCAAATATGCCTCTTTTAGAATGAGATTATTTTACAATAAAAATTTTAGAGATAAGGAAGATCCTGAAATCCCTATACTAGATTTCGAACTGCCTTATGAACAGACTAAAGATTTACCTTATTTTGAAAAATCGTTTGAATTTGAAGCGGAAGTGCCTTATCAAATAACAGGTTGGACAAAATCTAAAGATTTAACCAAAGTCCCCGATTTGGAACAAAAAGTAGTTAAAAAAATAGAGGAGTTGCGTACTATTTTAGAGAAAAATAATACAGAAGCTTACTTTCAAGCAATCATGCCCAGAGAGAAAGAAAAATTTATCTGTTTATATGCCACTCAACAAGAAATTGAAAATTATTTTCAAGAAAGCTCTTTAACCAATGGGGAGTTTTCAAAGATATTTGATGATATACAAATATTACCGATTGAAGACTATCAGATAATACTTGAACCCAATAATAGGATTGTAAAATTAAGACAAAAAGACAAAGATGATTTTTCTGACGGAATTAAATTTAAAGCAATTTTTAAAGAAAATAATAAGGAGTCTAATGGAAGTTATTTATTTCGTTTCCATATACCCGAAGGATCTGACGAATTAGAGGTAATAAGATAGGTATTCATGAAAAAATTAATAAACGTGTTTTTACTTAGTAGTTTTCTGTTTTCTTGCGGACAAGCACAAAAAACAGATAAACAAATAATTCAAGAAACTATGCAAGCAATTGAAGTGCCAAAGCAGTACAAGCAAGAACCGTTCTATTATGTCGGAATTTACAGCGCTAATATTAAATGGGAACTATTTGTTAATGATGTACAAATGTTTGCCCATTATCAAGGTAAAATTACCAGTCCCATTGTCCCATTAAACTATCGAATATTGGGCAGTGGTAAACAAAAAATAACCTTTCGCATTTATCCCTCGAATGGACAGGCTGTTTTAGGCAAATATGCCTCTTTTAGAATGAGATTATTTTTCAATAAAAATTTTAGGGATAAGGAAGATCCTGAAATCCATATACTAAACTTCGAACTGCCTTATGAACAGACTAAAGATTTACCTTATTTTGAAAAATCGTTTGAATTTGAAGCGGAAGTGCCTTACCAAATGACAGGTTGGACAAAATCTAAAGATTTAACCAAAGTCCCCGATTTGGAACAAAAAGTAGTTAAAAAAATAGAAGAGTTGCGTACTATTTTAGAAAATAAGGATACAGAAGCTTACTTTCAAGCAGTCATGCCTAAATTGAAAGAAAAATTCATCTGTTTATATGCCACTCAAGAAGAAATTGAAAATTATTTTCAAGAATACTCTTTAACCAATGGGGAATATTCAAAGATATTTGATGATATACAAATTTTACCGATTACTGACTATCAGATAATACTTGAACCCAATAATCGGCTTGTAAAATTAAGACAAAAAAACGGTGATAGTTTTACAGACGGAATCAAATTTAAAGCAATTGTTAAAGAAGATAAAAAGGAGACTACTGGAAGTTATTTATTTCGTTTCCATATACCGGAAGGCTCTGACGAATTAGAGGTAATAAGATAGGGTAATTATGAAAATAAAAAGTAAAATTATAATATTGATATTTATACTATTTTGTAATGTTTCATGTTCACAAAATAATAATTATCAAAAAATTATGAAAGAAATAATCGATTTAGTTCCAAATTTACCAAATAATCAACCTGTATATTATGCTCCGGTTTATAGTAGTAATTGTAGATGGGATGTTTATGTTAATGATGTTTTATTATACCATTTTCCTGCTAAAAAAGGCGATATTATAAATGTTCAATTGCCATTAAATATGCGAATATTAGCTTCTGGGAAGCAAATAATAAAAGTAAGAATATACCCACTAGAAGGGAAAACTCATTTAGGCGAATATGCAACTTTTAAACTTCGGGGAGAATACTATTCGGATAAAAGGAATATGGAAAAATACGATTCTTTTTTTAATTTTGAATTGCCTTATGAACAGGTTAAAGATTTACCTTATTTTGAAAAATCGTTTGAATTTGAAGCAACAGTTCCTTATAACCTAACGGGGTGGACAAAATCAAAAGATTTAACTAAGGTTCCTAACCTAGAACAAAAATTACTAGAAAAGTTAAAGGATCTTAAAAAAATTATTGAAGCTAGTGATGACGCAAAATATCTTGATGCTATAAAAAATAGAGAAATCGAAAAATATACTTCTTTTTATAGTTCAAAGGAAATAATTGAATCAGATCTTCAAGAGAATAAAATATCAAATCATTTTGATGATTCTTATGATGTAGTTTTTTTGCCAATAGAAAATTACACTCTATTGTTACAGGGTAATAATAGGATCGTTGAATTAAGAATGGATGGCAATGACATGTATTTTTGGGGGATTCCTTTTAAAGGTAAATATAAAGGCAATAATACAAACTTTGAAGGATCATTCAATTTCCGTTTCCATATACCCGAAGGCTCTGACGAATTAGAGGTAATAAGATAGGGTAATGATGAAAAAATCAATTAGCTTGTTTTTACTTAGTTTTTTTTGTTTTCTTGCGGACAAGAAATACAAATGGAAGAATTTATATTTTACTTAGTAGTTTTCTATTTTCTTGTGGACACTCACCAAAAGCAGATAAACTAATAACTAATGAAATTTACAAGTTATTGAAACATCAAAGCAGTACAAACAAACACCTTTTTATTATGCCGAAATATATAGCTCCCATGTTAAATGGGAACTATTTATTAATGGTACACAAATGTTTGCCAATTATCGGGGTAATATTACAGTACCATTAAATTATAATATACTGGTAAGTGGTAAACAAAAATTAACTATTTGCATTTATTCCTCCAATGGACAGGATGTTTTAGGCGAGTATGCCGCTTTTAGATTGAGATTATTTTACAATGAAAATTTGAACTAATATTAAAGGCTTCGGCAACAGGTAAACTAAATTTATATTATACTCAAGTTGATTTAGATTTTGAGGCGAAAGCACAATCTAATGGATATTTTGCCTTAGGTCTTTCTGCTGGATTGGATGATTATAAAGGCTTATATTTTAAACCAAATGTTAGACATTCTGGTATTAAAATCACATTAAGCTTATATGTAAAAGTCAATGGTTTTAAAAAAACAAAGAAAGAAGAGTTCACTGTTATTAAAGAAGGAAAACTTGAAATTGATAAAAAATATTATATACATGATTAGTCGTAACATAATTATATTACTGCTCGCAAGTTTCATTTCATTGGCATGCGCAAAAAGTAATAATGAAATAAAAAAAATTAGCATGAAACATACTCAAAATTCAACGATAAATAATTTCGAAAATAGACCTTATTATCAAATAAATGTAAAAAGTTCTGCTGTTAATTTTGATATAAGAGTGAATGATTTACCTTTATTAAAATTTTTTGAAAAGTCTGGTGGAATGAATATGGAATTTCCAATAAATACAGGGATATTGGAATCTGGTGAACAAATTTTAACAATAAAGGTATACCCTCTCAAAGATAATAACTTGATATTACCAAATAGTTATTTTTCATTAGAATTAAATAAAAAAATAGATGCATGGTCATTTAATAACAAAAGAGAAATTATTTTAAAAATACCTGATATGATAGTTCCTAAAGAAGGACTGCCTTATTGGGAGTTTCAAACCAAATTTACCGTTTATGTCCCTTATCAATTAACAGGATGAAAAAATTCAGAATCTATTGAAAATACTGAGAATATTAAAAAAGAATTAAATTTAGCATATGAAAAAATAAAAAATGCTATTGAAAAGAAAGACAATTCCGCTTTTAAGTTATTAGTTAAAAATAAAATTTTCGAAGAATCAGTATCATTATATGAAAAACAAGATCACGAAATAACGCCTTTTCCAGTAGAAAAAGAAAAAATATTACCATTTACAAATTGTGAAATAAGGTTTTATGGTAATGGTAAATTGGTTAGATTAGAAGATAATAATGGTGAATCATGTTTAAAAAGTGAAATAATTGAAAATGGAAAATCAGTTATTTATACTTATCCATTATTTTATCATAAGCCAAAAAACTCCAGTGAATTAGAAATAATAAGGTAAATAAAAAAGTAGGAAATTTTATATCAATGATTAATAAATATTTATTTATAATATTAATAATTTTTAATTTTTCTTGTAATGCAGGAAAAAATAATATTGACTTTAAAGATAACAGAATGAAAGATAATGTTTTTTATTTTATAGAATATGACTACAATAATAAATGTGGTTTTGAAATATATATTAATGATATTTTAGTTAAAAGTTATTTTAAACCAGTGAATATTGATAACTCCATAACTCCAATTAATCCATATATTATAAATTCGGGAAAACAAGAAGTTAAGATAATTTTATATTCCTACGACAATAAAGAAATACCTAATGATACTAATTTTACTCTAAAAGTATTTAGTGTAGTAAATAATGATAATAATGTTATAACTTCATCAAATCAAGGGAAGATAATTTATGTATTACCAAAACTTACAATAAATAAAAATTTAAGTAGTTGGGATATTACAGATTCTTTTGATATAAATAATTTACCTTATACCGTTGAAGGCTGGAAACACTCCAAAGATTTAACTAAAATCAATGATATTGAACAAAAAGTAAAAGATAAATTTTTATTCCTAAAAAGTACTATTTATAATAAAGATTCAAATCTATTTATAAAAATGTTTAAAAAGAGTATATCTGAATCAAAAAGATTTTATTACTTAACTGATCAGCAAGAAAAAAATAGTATAACAGAAATTAAACAATTAATATCCAAAACCAATATTCATTGTGAATCCATTAGTAATACATTAATTAAGTTTTATGCTAATGGTCGATTAGTCACTTTGAAAACTCAAGATCAAAAACCTGCTCTAAGATTAATTGAAGATGGAGAAAATTACTCATCTGAGAGTAATTTCCCGATTCTACTGCACATACCCGAAGGATCTGACGAATTAGAGGTAATAAGATAGGTATTCATGAAAAAATTATTTAACTAATTAATGATACTATTAAAACTAAAACATAAAAATAAATTGCCATGAAAGATATATTTAGCCATATCTATTCTTCGGATGTAGAAATAAGTATTATAGAAAAAAGATTTAGAGGGATTTTCACTACAAATGCATATTACCATGAGTTTTATATAAATGGTGAAGAAACATATTTTTTGAATGAATTTAACTTAGAAAAAAAAAATACTTTTACAGCAAGAATAATTTTCTGGTAAATAACGTTGCGGATTATAAAAAAGGAGATTATGTGTTGCATAAAAATGAAATGTCTCCAATAGAAAATCTAACCCCTGAAGGTATTGAGAAGCTCGCCTATAATTATTTTAAACAATTTCAATTTATAGAAATTAGTTTTAGTTTGAATTAATTATGATTGATTTAAAATTTGTTAAAAAGGGAATTTTAAATTTAGCAAGTTAAACCTATTCATTAAAGGGTGCACCCGTTCCCATTTCGATTTCTTTAGTCGAAAACGTAAACGATTCGGTTAATGGATTAATATCCTAATCATCAAAATTTTCACAATCATTAACTATATAACCGTCTGCAAATTTTAAGGCTTTAGATGTGGCATCGGAATCCCTTTTTAAAAAAAATCACCTTATCACTTTTTCTTTCAAAACCGTTAGTCATCCATTCGAAAATATCTGTTTTGTTTCGTTTGTTGACTCAATAGTAATTGTAATTTTGCCTCCTCTAGATTCGGAAGATGGGAGACCTGTAACATCCGTTTATTGTGCTAATGAGTAATTCACATTTAAAATGTTGTACTTATTACCTGCAACTTCTAATCTTGCTTTAACTGAGATAATAAAAATTTTAATGATAAATTATACACATATACACACATTTTTTGCCTTTAAATATATGAAAAAAAGAAAAACCTAATTTAATTTTTAATAATTAACAATTAGGCTATTCAATGATTATTGATAATATTTTGAAAAATAGCCTTTCATTTTATTAATAATGCATTTGTATGCTCTTTTGAAATAATAAATTTATCTATATAACAATAAAGTAAATAATCTAAAAAAGCTCTTTTAACTTTTCTAAAATTATAAAGAGTTGAAGTATTATTGTTATTTTTGATAAATAAAAATTAGTTAAATGAATACCAGATATAATGCTTTAGACAAAGATTTATTTATTAAAAATAGAAAAAAATTTGTCCAAAGAATGGCCCCAAAATCAGTTGCAATATTCAACAGTAATGATATTTATCCTATCAGTGCAGACAGTACTCTCCCTTTTCAACAGCAACGAGATTTATTTTATCTTTCGGGAATAGATCAAGAAGAATCTATTTTAGTATTATGTCCCTATGCTTATTTAGAGGAACATAGAGAAATGCTTTTTTTACGTGAAACTAATGAACATATTGCCATTTGGGAAGGAGAAAAATATACTAAAGAGCAAGCGACAGAGGTTTCAGGAATTAAAAATGTGTATTGGTTACAAGATTTTGATAAAATTCTTGAAATGGTTATTATTCAAATGGATAATATATATATAAATATTAATGAACATTACAGAGCCGAAAAAGTTGTTGAAACCCGAGAAGATAGATTCATAAAAAAATTACAAAATAAATACAGAGGACATTGTTATTTACGAAGCAATCCCATCTTACAACATCTACGCTCAATTAAAGAACCTGAAGAAATAATCGCTATTCAACAAGCTTGTGATATAACGGAAAAAGGGTTTAGAAGGATTCTTCCATTTATTAAACCGGGAGTTTGGGAATATGAAATTGAAGCGGAGTTAATTTATGAGTTTATTAAAAACCGTTCTAAAGGTTGGGCTTATACACCTATTATAGCTTCCGGGAAAAACAGCAATGTTTTGCATTATATATTAAACAATAAAGAATGTAAAGACGGTGATGTTGTTTTGTTGGACGTGGGGGCCGAATATGCTAATTATTCTTCGGATATGACACGTACTCTTCCCGTGAACGGAAAATTTACACCCCGACAAAAAGAAGTATATCAATCGGTTTTAAATGTTAAAAATGAATCAACTAAGCTTTTAATTACGGGTAATAATTGGTACAGTTACCATGAAGAAGTGGGTAATATAATGACGGAAGAATTGTTAAAATTAAATCTTTTAACAACAGAAGAAGTTAGAAATCAAGACCCGAAATGGCCAGCTTATAAGAAATATTTTATGCACGGAAATTCTCATCATTTGGGCCTTGATACACACGATTATGGTATACTGACGGAATCATTTGTACCTAATATGGTGTTTACCGTTGAACCGGGTATTTATATTCCGGAGGAAGGATTCGGGATTAGAATTGAAGATAATGTAGTGATTCAATCGAATGGAAATCCGCACAATTTAATGAGAAATATACCTATCGAAATTGAAGAATTAGAAGATCTTATGAATTCATGATACTATAAAAAACTTTAAACCTTTAACCTATGTTTACTTATAAACCTATTGACCGAGTTGAAAAAATATCCAAAGAAGACTTTTATAATCAATATTATAAACCACAAAAACCGGTAGTAATTGAAAAACTGACTGAAGATTGGCCGGCTTATAAAAAATGGAATTTTGACTATATTAAAAAGTTGCAGGTGATAAAATTGTCCCTTTGTATAATAATGATCCGGTTAGTGCTGATAAAAAAGTAAATGAACCGGACGCCAGAATGAAAATGTCCGACTATATTGATTTACTTCAAAAAGGCCCGACTGATTTAAGAATATTTTTATTTAATATACTGAAACAAGTACCGGCCATGCAAGACGATTTTAAGTTTCCGGACTTAGGTCTAAATTTATTTAAAAATTTACCTATGTTGTTTTTCGGAGGTGCGGGTTCCAATGTTTTTATGCATTTTGATATAGATTTAGCCAATATTTTACATTTTCATTTTGCAGGTGAAAAACAATGCATATTGATGAAGCCTCAAGATACGAAGTATATGTATAAAATACCATATGCTACTATTTGCAGAGAAGACATAGATTTTGATAATCCGGATTTTGATAAATGGCCCGGATTAAAATACGTTACTCCATATAAGGCTCATTTATCTCATGGTGAAATGCTATACATGCCTGAGGGGTGGTGGCACTATATGCAATATTTAACTCCGAGCTTTTCAATGAGTTTACGATCTTTGGCTAAAAGACCTGCAAATTTTGCTAATGCTGTATTGAATATTTTCATTAAAAGGAATTACGATAATTTTATGAGAAAAAGACAGGGGCAAAAATGGATTGATTATAAAAATAATAAGGCCATACTTGATACTAACAGAGCAATTCATCTTTCAAAATAATTTTTTGATAAGTTGAGCTATAATAACCTGAATTATTTTTTGTTTTGAATAAAATTAATTATTACATTTGAGCAAAACAATATATAATAATTGTATTATGGTAACATTGCTTTATATAGGCGCTTGGCCATTTGTGAAATTTATAGGATTTATTTTATTTTTATTAATTGCCTTTATAGGTTTTTGGTGTCTTACTTTTTTAGTATGTATCCTTCCATATTGGTTAACTTTTGGTATTGCAGAAAATAAAGGTAAAATAAATGCTCATATAGCTCCTGATGAGGTGAGATCTAAAACTCTTCCTCAACAACAAAATGTGGAAGTTGTTTATACAAAATAGGTAAATTATACTCAATTAAAAACAAAAGCTGCAATAATTTGCAGCTTTTGTTTTTAATTATCTTATATCTTTACAATTTACATTTTATTTAAAATGTTCAAAGTTTCATTAGCTATTTCTAATTCTTCATTAGTAGGTATTATCATTATTTTAACTTTTGAATCAGAAGCCTGAACTTCTTCTACCTTTTCCGGCCCACTCAATTCAACATTCTTGTTTTCATCCAATTTAATACCTAAATAATCTAAGTCTTTACAAATTAATGAACGTAATTGCGCATCATTTTCACCAATTCCGGCTGTAAAAGCAATCGCATCCACACCATTTAGAGCGGCTATATATGCTCCAATATATTTTTTAACTCTATAAGAATACAAGTCTAAACACAAAATAGCGTTAGGATCACCGTTTAAATACATCTCGTCAACATCTCTTGCATCGCTTTTTCCGGTAAGACCTAACATTCCAGACTTTTTATTTAGCAGATCATCCAATTCCTCGAATTTTACTCCGCATTCTCTAACCATGTAAAAAAGAACGGATGGATCTATATCTCCACTTCTAGTACCCATAACTAAACCATTAAGCGGGGTAAAGCCCATTGAGGTATCAATACTCTCCCCTTTTTCATTAATAGCGGTAATGCTTGATCCATTTCCTAAATGAATAGTTATGATTTTAGCTTCTTGATTATTTAAGTAATTTACGGCCTGCCGTCTTACGTATTTATGACTTGTTCCATGCGCTCCGTAAGATCTTATCTTGTAATCTGTGTAAAAATGGTTCGGAATTGCATATCTGTATGCTTTAGGTGGCATAGTAAGATGGAATGCTGTATCAAATACAGCTACTTGAGGGGTATTTGGAAAAAATTTTTGCGCAACTTCAATACCTAACAAGTTAGCAGGATTATGTAAGGGTGCTAATGCACTCATTTCATCAATTTCGTTTTTTACTTCATCAGTAATTAAAACCGGAACGTTAAATTTCCCCCCGCCTTGTACAATTCGGTGTCCTACTCCTTTTATTTCTGATGGATCATTAATAACTCCAACATCTTTTGCTGTTAACAATTCAACAATAAGTTTCATTCCTTCAACATGTGTAGGAAATTCTTGATGAATTTGTTTTTTATCTGAAATACCGTTTTTCAGATATTTGTGTGTAATAATTCCGCCAGTCGTACCTATTCTTTCTACCAATCCTTTAGCAATAACGGAGTTTGAATCCATGTTAAGCAATTGATATTTAATAGAAGAACTTCCCGCATTAATAACTAATATTAACATCCTTATAATTTTTAATGCAAAAGTATAGCTTTTAAATTTTTATGCAAAAAATTAAATGAATCTTGTAGATTAATAATTTTATTATTTATCTTACTTTAATCTTTTTACTTCATAAAAGTTAGTATTTCTAATTAGTATGTTTAAAAGATAATTCATTTAAAAAGTTTAATTAAAAATGATAAATATCCAATTAAATAATACAATTTGTATTCTTATTAAAGAATTTAATATTTATTCAAATTTTAAGGATTGATAAGCACTTGTTCAAATTAAAATAATGCTTTACATAAACCCTAAACATAATTAGTAAAAGCAAAAAAAATCCGGAAAAATTCCGGATCATAATTAGTGTAGTAATGAATTTATTAATATCTATATTCATCCGATTTAAATGGTCCTTTAACAGGAACTCCAATATATTTTGCCTGTTTTTCTGAAAGAGTATCCAATTCAACCCCTATTTTAGCCAGGTGAAGCATGGCAACTTTTTCGTCTAAATGTTTAGGCAAGGTATAAACTTTATTTTCATAATTATTTGAATTGTGCCATAATTCTATTTGAGCCAGCGTTTGATTGCAGAAAGAATTACTCATCACAAAACTTGGATGGCCGGTTGCACAACCTAAATTTACTAATCGACCTTCGGCAAGAACAATAATATCTTTACCATTGATCGTATATTTATCTACTTGCGGCTTAATAGTAACCTTTGTAGATCCATAGTTGGCATTTAACCAGGCCATATCAATTTCATTATCGAAATGTCCTATATTACAAACTACGGTTTTATCTTTCATTTTCTCGAAATGCTTACTTTGAATAATATCGCAATTTCCAGTACAAGTAATTACAATATCAGCTTTGGTAATGGCATAATCCATCTTTTTAACTTCATATCCATCCATAGCGGCTTGTAAGGCACAAATCGGGTCGATTTCAGTAACTATAACTCTGGCTCCTGCTCCTCTAAATGAAGCAGCTGAACCTTTTCCTACATCACCATATCCTGCAACTACAACTACTTTTCCCGCAATCATTAAATCTGTTGCCCTGCGTACTGCATCAACAGCAGATTCTTTACATCCGTATTTATTATCAAATTTAGACTTGGTTACGGAATCATTTATATTGATGGCCGGTAATAACAACGTACCGTTTTTTACTCTTTCGTGCAAACGATGTACCCCTGTAGTAGTTTCTTCTGATAAACCTTTAATTCCCGGTACTAACTCGGGATATTTATCTAAAACCATATTTGTTAAATCTCCTCCATCATCTAAAATCATGTTTAACGGTTTTTTATCTTCACCAAAGAAAAGTGTTTGTTCAATACACCAGTTAAATTCGTCTTCATTCATTCCCTTCCAAGCATATACAGATGTTCCTTTAGCTGCTATAGCGGCTGCTGCGTGATCTTGAGTAGAAAAAATATTACATGAGCTCCAAGAAACTTCAGCTCCTAATGCTTGTAAAGTTTCAATTAAAACAGCGGTTTGTATAGTCATATGAAGACAACCGGCTATCCTTGCACCTTTCAAAGGCTGTTCGTCTTTATATTCTTTACGTAAGGCCATTAATCCGGGCATTTCTGCTTCCGCTAATTCAATTTCCATTCTTCCCCAATCGGCCAATGAGATATCCTTTACTTTATAAGGGATATAATCAATTTTTGTGCTCATACTAATAAAATTTATTCAAAGTTATTAATTTAATTCACAACTTACAACTTAAATTTATCTTTAAAAATTAATAAATTCGTAGATTTGTATTATAAAAGAATAAAATCTAATAATCCATGCAGTTAGATATTAAATTTTCGCGGTAATTGAGTATAGGATCAATAAATTTTTTAGGTTATGCTTAGACTATTTTTTATATTACTAATTTGATTCTTAAATATTAATGTTAAATATATTTTATAAATTGGGTTAAAGTATTTATTAGTATTAAAAAAGATACGTTTTTGTAAAATTTATAGTATGATTACTAATGATTTATTTGTCAATTTAATCGAATATTCTCCTCAGTGGGAAAATTGTTCTGAAAATCTTTCTTTTTTATCATTACTTTTAGAAGATTTAGCTTCATCGGATCTTATTATTTTACCTGAAATGTTTAATTCCGGTTTCAGTCTTAATCCTACTAAAATCGCTGAAAAAATGGACGGTAGAACAATAAAGTGGATGATTGAAATTTCTTTAAAAAAACATACCGCTATTTGCGGAAGTTTAGTAATTGAAGATAATGGCAATTTTTATAACCGATTTATCTTTGTTGCTGAAGGAAAAATAGTAATGTATTATGATAAGCGACATTTATTTTCATACGGAGGAGAAAATCAATCTTATACATCGGGAAATAAGCGCGTTGTTTTTTCCTATAGAGGATGGAAAATTTGTCCAATGATTTGCTTTGATCTGCGTTTTCCGGTTTGGTTCAGAAATACGGAGTATTATGATTTATTGATAAATGTTGCTAATTGGCCGGATTCACGTATAGATACTTGGGATACATTATTGAAAGCTCGTGCCATTGAAAATTTATGTTATGTTTGCGGAGTAAACAGAATCGGTTCTGAACCAACCGAGCTCAATTATATTGGTCATTCGTCTATTTACACACCCGTTGGTAAAAAGTTAAATTTAACAAATAAACGTAATGCAATTTATAGTCACATTATTTCACTAGATGAAATAAAGAAATGGAGATCTCAGTATAATTTTTTAGATGAACGAGATCATTTTAAAATTTTAAATGAATAGAAAAGAAATTGAAACAAATTTATCCTTTATGAATTTTTAAAATTATTTTTAATTATAAAAACTTAAATCTTCTATAATTAAGATAATTCGTATAAACATGTATTATTGGTTATTCTTGAGATAAACTAAAAAAAGAAAATCGAACATTACCGTATTTTCTGGATTCGGTAAAATTTGGAAATTCGGAAAAATCTTTTCTTGTATTATGTTCTAAAATAAATTCCCCTTGTTCGGATAAAAAATGATTCTCAAATATAGATTTTATTAAATTTTCGTATTGTTTATCTTCTAAATCGAAAGGGGGATCTGCAAATATGAGATCATATTTTTTATAGCTTTCTTTATCTAAAAAACTAAAAACATTTTGTTTTATCACATTTACTTCATTTATTCCTAAGACTTTAATGGTATCTTGAATAAATTTAACATGCTTTCCGTTCAATTCTACCGAGGTTATATCTTTACAACCACGCGAAGCAAATTCATAATCTATTGAACCAATCCCGGAAAATAAATCGAGCACTGAAATATCCGATATCATATATCTATTGGAAATAATGCTAAATAATGCTTCTTTTGCAAAATCTGTTGTGGGTCTAACATCAAAATGTTTGGGGGCTGAAATCTTCTTTCCCTTTAATTTTCCTGATATAATTCGTATCATATATCTAATAGTGTATAATTTTCTCTTTTAAAAGTGTTTTCATCACCGGGTACTACCTTTTGAAAAAGCTTTTCAAATTTTTTTATTGCATTCAGATGGTGCGGTATATGGTAATAATATAATATATGGGTTGAAAGATTTTGGGATAAAGTGTTTGCAATAAATTTCAAAAAATATTCTATATCCTCAACTTTTTTGTATGGATATATATTATATAAAATTAATTTTTGATTTTCTATAATGGATATCTCAAAATAATGATCGTAAATGTGTATAAAAAAACCATTACTGTAAAAGTTTTTGTTAATTTTTGATAAAAATTTAAATCCCGTATGAGAAATTCTTATTTTTTCGGAATAAGAGGTAAAAAGAGTTTCAATTATTTCGGGATAATAAAAAACTAAAACTAAATCAAAATTGGGGATTAAATTAAATCGTATTCCTAAATTTTCTAAATGCGGAACATTAAGATTTAAAAACTTTTCTGCAGTTCTTTCTTCAAAAAATTCATTGGGAATAAGGGTAAATTTGTCATTTAATAGAGTAATGTCTAAAAAATTACACTTGGTATTAAAAAAATTATTTTTTAAGAGTTTATGTGTTAGGTTTTCTTTATCTACTTGGTTCACTAAATTTTCATAATGTATAATTTTTTTTTCATTATTTATAATATAAGAAGCTTTTTTATCTTCAAATAAAAAATTTACTGTAGTAGATAATGATGGATTGGAGGTATGTAATCGTTTACTTTTTTTCAAAGCTTGATTATTATTATGAATAGCAAATATAAATCATATCAACATCATACACAATTTTTATATACATTATAAACTTTATGAAATTAGTCTATGGACCGGTATTTAATTAACTAATTGTATATTTTGATAGTAAATCTATATTTTCTTTTTTAAAATTAAGTGATTGATCAGATTTTTTTTATTTATCTAAATAAATTTTGTTTAAACCATTTATAAAACTGTATAATTTAATATTCATGTTTATCTTTATTAACCATTTATTTATACAATAGTAAACAATAACATATTAAACATTTTTTATTAATTACTTAAAAAAATACATAAAATCTAGGAAGTATAATTTTGATAAATGACAGATTTATTGAGAATTAAATATGATTTCAATTTTATCCTTAGTGTTAAAATATTTCCTTTTTTTAAATAGTTTTTGTAAATTTGCCCGCTTATAAATTAGAATATAAATGAACGTTACACAAAACAAAATAGATGATTTAAATACTATTGTTAAAATCACCATTAAGCCGGAAGATTATAAACCCAACGTTGAGAAATCACTTAATGATTATCGTAAAAAGCTGAATATGCCTGGCTTCAGAAAAGGAAAAGCTCCGATGAGTATTGTTAAAAAACAATATGAAGGTGCGGTAACTTTTGAAGAAATCAACAAAGTTTTAAATGATGCTTTAAGTAACTTCATTTCTGAAAATAAATTATCCATTTTAGGGCAACCTTTGCCCAAAGAAAATAATGAATTGGATACCAATGCTCAAGATATGACCTTTGAATTTGAATTAGGATTAGCTCCTGAATTCAAAGTTGATCTTTCAAAAGCTAAAATCCCTTATTATAAAATTGAGGCTACTGAAAAAGAGATTGATGATACTGTTGCAAGAATGCAAACTCAATTTGGAGAAATTGTAGATGCTGACACAATTGAAGAAGGTGGAAATTTTGTAGGAGAAGTAGAAGAAATTGATGCTGAAGGAAACCCTGTAGAAGGTGGTGTAAATACTACTATAACTTTTATGGTAGACGATTTAAAGAATAAAGATTCTTTTTTAGGTAAGAAAAAAGGTGATGTAATTACTATCAAGGCTCAAGATTTATTTAATGATGTACATCAACTTCAACATTTCTTTGGGCTTTCCCATGAAGATGCTCATCACTTTAATGCCAATTTAAAAATTACTGTTGAAAAAACTTCTATTAGAACAAAAGCGGAATTAAATCAAGATCTTTTTGATAAAGTTTACGGTAAAGATAAAATTAAGAGCGAAGAAGAATTAAGAGCTAAAATTAAAGAAGAAATCGAAAATTACTATAAAAAGGAATCTGATACTAAATTCATGAATGATTCTGTTGAATGGTTATTAGATACTATACAATTCGATTTACCGACTGAATTTTTGAAAAAATTCATTAAAAGCAAGTCCAAAGAACCAATGACCGACGAAGAAGCGGATGTAGAATATGAAAAATCCGCAAAAGCTTTACGTTATCAATTAATTGAAGGTCAAATTCTTTCAGATAATCAGGTAAGCGTACAATATAATGATTTGGTTGAATTCACTAAAAATCAAATGAAACAACAATTTGCAATGTATGGATATGTAGATATTCCTGATTCAGAGTTAGACAAATATGTTGCGAATGCAATGAAAAATGAAGAACATGTTCGTCAATCGTCCGGTAACTTAATTCAACAAGAATTATTCAAAATTTTTGATTCAAAAATTCAGAAAAAAGAAAAAACTGTTACTTTAGAAAAGTTTGATGAAATACTGAAAAAAGAATCAGAAGAAAAGGGAGCTAAAAAATAAGTTAAAACATTGTAGTATATATTATGATATAATGTATTAATCTCATTCTTAATAATATATTTAAACAGGCTATTTTAATAGTCTGTTTTTTTTATAAATTTTATAAAAAAATAAATATCATTTAATTTATTATATGTATATTGCAAAGCAAAAAGTCACCTTTTTGTGTTAAAAAGATGACTTTTCTAATAAATACTCAATCAATTATGATCTTTCAATTTCAAAATTGAGTTTTAGTGTTAATTAATTAATAATTCTTCTAAGCTTTTAGTGTTAAAGTGTGTGTGTTAAGTCTTAGTGTTAATTAATAATTTTAGTGTTAAAAGCGTTAATTAATTAATTCTAATAAAGTTATTAGTGTTAAAGTGTGTTAAGCTTTAGTGTTAAATTAATAATTTTTAGTTTTTAGTGTTTATATCTTAATATAATATTATATTTAGTTTTTAATTTAATTACGTTAATCTTTATTTTCCTTAGCCTCATTTATTTGATTACAAAGTTATAGATTTTTTTCTAATATCCAAAACCGCTTAAATTCATTTAATCAATTATTGACAAAAAACTATATATTTTCAATTCTGAAAAAAAAATATTTATTTGATTATTAAGCAATTATACAACAAAAAGAGACAAAAAATGAGCAATGTTAAAATTATTATAAAATTATGTGTATAAAATTTTAGAAAATTTTAACTATATATTTTATCCTTGAATCTTTATTTAATAGATTTTTTTCCATATAGAAATTTATAATAGCATTATAAAAATTACTAATAGATAAATTAACTTTCTATTCTTCTTTATGCATATTGTAGGAATCCAATATTAATTTTTGTCTAAGATCCAATAACCTTTTCATATTATGGAATACTCTTCCGGTCAGGCTTCTCACCCACCCTTTCTTTTTTAGTGAAGGTAATATTTGTTCCAATGTATCAAAATTCTTATTCATTTTTTGAATTTCCAATCTGCTAATCTCTTCGTCATCAACAATAGATGTTATTTCTTCTTCAAGCTTTTTTCTAAGGAGTTTAAGTTTTTGTTTAATTCTTATAATTTCTTCCGTATTGAAATAATCATCATATTCATCAAATTTTTCACAAATTTTGTCTATTTGTTCTTGTTCTTCAGCCAAAAGACCTAATGGTGAAGCTAATGAAATTTCATTCCAAATAACTTCCAACCACTTTTCTATTTTTACATATACGTTAGCAATTGAATCTATAATGAAATCTTCATGCATTGAAAATCTGCCGGGAACTGCTTCTCCTGAAATAGTGTATTTTTCGTTATCTTTTTTTTCAATGAAATAATTTTCATCTTTAAATAAAATATAATATTTGGGTTCTATTAAATATATAATTTTTATAGTATTTTGATTTATATCAACTTTAAAGTCAACATATTCAAATTTATCATTCTGTTTAAAAATTTCGATAATATTCTCTAAAAAATCTTTTTGTATCATATATTGAAGCAGTTACACAACTATTTAAATTGTAAATATAAATATTTAATCTTGAAAATTATCAATATAAAACTTTTTTTTTAATTTTGTACTATTAATAAACATACCTTATTTTTTATATATTCATTATTTTATTCATTAAATTATGGAAAATAAACATAAAACTACTATTGACAGATTACTAGATTTTATGGTTTATAAAAACCTAAATGATAACAAACTAACTAAGTTAGCAAATTTATCTGTTGGACTTATCGGAAGGGCTAGAAGGAACAAGTCCGGTTTACATACAGATACGATTGAAAAAATTTTACATACGTTTCCAGAATTAAATCCTACTTGGCTGCTTACAGGTAATGGATCTATGTTATTAGATTCGAATGATATTTCTAAAGATAAACCGGTAATGAATGAGTCAGATACCCTTATTGATGAAATATTCATTACTCAAAAAGATATTATCTATATGTTGAAAAAGAAATATTTCAAAGTATAAAATATAAAATCTTATTTTTACTTTATATTTTCAATAATAGCATATACAGGAAAGTGGTCACTATACCCCCCTAAATATCTACTTCCTGTATAGGTCCGCCAAGGGGTTCCTAATTTTTCCCTATCCGGACTTTGAAGAAATGGAGGATTAAATACATTGGAATTTGAATATCTGAGCTTGCTGTTTACATCGAAAAAAGATTTGGAAAAAATAATTTGATCAAAAAGCATCCCTTTTCCTTCATGAAAGGTACTGTATAAATCTCTTTTATATAAATTCTCAAAGGGATTATATAATTCGCGTTCTTTTAATTCTTGTATCGTTTTTTTATTCCAAAGCTGTTGATATAAATAGGTGGTGGTAGGATCTTCATTAAAATCACCCATTATAATAATATTTGCTAAGATATCTTTATCAAAAATTTCATTTATTTTTTTTCTTAATTCGTGAAGTATATGAATACGTTTAGATACATTAATATTATTTTCTCGTTTAGAGGGTAAATGCAATACAAAAAAATGAATGGTAATATTTTCTAGCTTTCCCTTTGCATACGTAATATCTCTTGTATAATCTCTACTACCATCACTATTAAATATAGGAATTCTTATAAATTCTGAATCTTCAATAGTAAAGAATTCTTTATTGTAAAAAAAAGCAGTATCTATACCTCTTTCATCCAATGAGTCTTTATGAACATACCCATAATTAGCTTTAAAAGGAAATTCTTCAAGAAGTTCATCTATCACCTTTTTATTTTCAATTTCACATAAACCAAAAAACGTTGGTAACTTTTGAGTTTCTTCTTCTCCTATACGACTAATGGTTTTGGCTATTTTAGTTAATTTATTTTTATATCTTGAAATGTTCCAGGAACGACTACCCTGAAAAGGTAAATCTCCAATATTTTTATTATTTCCAGAAACATATAAATTTTCAACATTGTAAAATGCAATGGTATGATGCATAAATATTCTTTATATATCAAATGTATTATTTAATTTGCAATATAAATAATCGGTGAGATAATGTAAAACTTATTTAATGTATATAATTTATTCATTGTTTAGAAAAGTCAACAAATTGGTTTATAAATCGCTATCATCAAAAAAACGACATCCAAAATTTCTGTTCTAGATAAGCCTTAACATTAAATTCATCTAAAATTTCTGACATTTCAAAAGGTATATATATCTGAAAGTCATTCCTTTCATCTTGCAATTGATTTAAAATAGTAACATAACTTATATTAGAAATTATTTTTTCACCTAGGAAGGCGGATATTAATAAACCTAATTTATTCACTATATTTTTGGAATTTACTATAGATATTTGAGAGGAAGAGGCAATCAACGAATAATATTCTTCTAATCGATCTTTAAGTAAAAAAATTAAAAACTTAGAACTTGCACAATGCTTCTTTAAATTCGTTGGATCCAAAAATAAATTTGAAACACTAAATAATATGTTCATTGTACCTATACCTTTAAATATAGATTCAAGTTTTTTTTGCTCTCCTTTTTCTAAAATTAATTCAAGTATACTTGCTGTTGTAGTATGAAGGGCTTGAATAATGTTTGATTCCTTTTCATTTAAAATTTTAGAAATATTGGACACAATTTCTGGACTAATAAATTCAGAAATTGAATTAAATAAACATTCCATATTTTTTAGTGTTAAAATTTTTAATAAAAATGCAAAAATTATACCACTGCCCTTTTTAACAATAAAATAAATATTATTTATTATATTTAAATAATATAAATTAATAAAATAAAAACCCCTTTATATAAGGAGTTTTTATTATTTTAATACAGCTCATTTATTTAACTAATGTACCATTCTCAATGGCATCATCAGGCGTTATAAATGAAAATTTTCCATCTATATTCTTTGATAAAAGTAACATCCCTTGACTTTCAATGCCGCGTATTTTTCTGGGAGCTAAATTAAGAAGTACGGTAACCTGCTTACCAACTAATTCTTCAGGGGTAAAGCTTTCTGCAATTCCCGATACAATAGTTCGAACATCTATTCCTGTATCTACTTTAAATTGCAGTAATTTATCAGCTTTTTCAACCTTTTTGGCTTCCAATATGGTACCTATTCTTAAATCAATCTTTTCAAATTCATCAAATGTGATATTATCTTTTTGAAGTTCGGCCCGGTTATTATTTAGAGAAGCATTTTGTTTTTTTGAATTTTCTAATTTTTCAATTTGATAATCAATTTGTTTATCTTCAATTTTATCAAAAAGAAGGGGTATAAGATTTATTTTACTTCCGGAAGGTAACAAGATTTTACCTGATTCAAGATCTTTCCATGAATGATAAGTTAAATTTAATCCATTCATTATTTTTTGAGAAGAAAAAGGTATAAATGGCTCAGATAATTCCCCTAGATAAGCAGCAATTTGAGCTGATACGTATAAAGTTTCTTTTACTTTTTCCGGTTCATCTTTAATTTTTTTCCACGGCTCTTTCTCTTGTAAAAATTTATTTCCTAAACGAGCTAAATTCATTAAAGAACTTAAACCGTTCCTAAATTCGTAGTTAGATAAATAAGTTGATATTTCTTTGGATATTTTCGAAAGATATTCTAATTCTTCGGAATGAAAGTTATTTCCAACTTCGGGTATTTCTCCATCATAATATTTATTAATTAGGACGGATACCCTATTTATAAAATTACCAAAAATTCCTACTAGTTCAGAATTATTTTTAGTTTGAAAATCTTTCCAAGTAAAATTATTATCTTTTGTTTCAGGTGCATTGGCTAGTAAAGTATATCGTAAAGAATCTTGTTTTCCCGGAAAATCTGCAAGATATTCATGCGCCCAAACCGCCCAATTTCTTGAGGTTGATATTTTATCGTTTTCTAAATTTAAAAACTCATTAGCCGGTACATTGTCCGGTAATATATATTCCCCATGAGCTTTCAACATAGCCGGAAAAATTATGCAATGAAAAACAATATTATCTTTTGCAATAAAATGAACCAGCTTGGTTTCTTTATCTTGCCAATAAGGTTTCCAATCTTTTCCTGTTCTTTCCGCCCACTCTTTGGTGGAGGAAATATATCCTATCGGGGCATCAAACCAAACATATAGAACTTTACCTTTTTCTCCTTCTAAAGGCACGGGCACTCCCCAGTCTAAATCTCGAGTCATGGCACGAGGTTTAAGTCCCTCTTCCAACCATGATTTCACTTGACCGTAAACATTGGGTTTCCAATCTTTTTTATGACCTTTTAATATCCAATCGGAAATAAATTCTTGATATTCGTTAAGGGGTAAATACCAATGCTTCGTCTTTTTCAAAATAGGTTTCTCACCACTTAACATGGAATGAGGATTGATTAGTTCATCCGGACTCAATGTGGAACCACATTTTTCGCATTGATCACCATATGCGTTTGTATTACCACATTTAGGACAGGTTCCTACAATATATCGATCTGCTAAAAATTCATTTGCTTTTTCATCAAAATATTGTTCTGTTTCTTCTTCAATAAATTTTCCATCCTCGTATAGTTTTAAAAAAAATTCTTGAGCTGTTTTAATGTGTATAGGAGCCGTAGTACGCGAATAGTTATCATACGAAATTCCTAATTCCGTAAATGTTTGCTTCATTAATTCATGATACCTATCTACCACATCTTGAGGAGTAACACCTTCTTTTTTCGCTCTTATCGTAATTGGAATTCCGTGTTCATCTGACCCCCCTATTAATATAACATCATGATCATTTCTTCTTAAAAATCGGGCATACACGTCCGCAGGTATATATACTCCTGCTAAATGACCTATATGTAAAGGGCCATTTGCATAGGGAAGTGCTGTAGTTATAGTATATCTACTCATTTAATATTATGTTTTTTGTTTAAAAAATGCAGAATGCAATCTTTAACAAAGGTACAAAGTAACAAAATACTAAAAAAGGATTATCTTATTTTTATGTTTTTATCCTATTATATTAAATAGTATTTATTTAGGAGGAGCTAAATATATAAATGGTTGATAAGGGATATTTCTTAAAACAGTAAAAATAATTAGAAACACTAAAATCAGTATTCCAATTTCATTTGAAAATATAAATTTGATAACATACTTTTTACTTTTAAAAATATACATCTGAATTGATGCAAATAATACATATAAAAGAAAAGGTAGAAAATATATTAAAATATTATAACGTGATGCTTGTAAAAATTCTCCATGTAATAAAAAATGAAAAGCTCTTTGCCCGCCACAACCCGTACAATTTAGTCCGGTTAATGATTTAAACATACAAGGTATTGCCAAATTTGATTTATTGGGATTTATAGCATAATAATAAATACATAAAAAAGTAATAAAAGTCAGTAAGATAAAAAAAACTAAAATTTTTTTATGAAAAATTCTAAATAACATTAGGCAATATTAAAAATTTATCAAATTTAATTATATCAAATTTAATTATATCAAATTAATTTTTATCCAATATAGAATAAAATTCAAATGATAAAATTTAAGAATTCTTATACCATCCTTCATAATAAGAAATATTACCAAAAAATATTATGAAAAGTATATATAAAATAAAAATTAAAATTCCTGAAAAAAATATTACTAAAGAAATTATTGACAATACTCGTGTATTTTTGGATTTAAGTATAGATCCAAGATAATCTCCCGAATTATAAATTGTTTTTACCTGATCAGCAAAAACTATTGCTATAACGCCAAATATTAGCCCCATAAAATTACAAGTTACGGCATTTAGTATAGTTGAAGTAATCGCAAATACCATATGATTATTTGGTAATCCTTCTTTTCTATTATCATTTGAAACTGAAGAATTGAAAGTATTATTACATTGCAATTTTGAATTTTGTTCTTCCATATATATAATTTTTAATTTTTTTTATATTAACATTTATTGATTCTAATATTTTTAAACAATTAATGATTACGTTGAATATTAGGTTGAAATTTAAATTTTAAATTGTTCTCATTTGAAAATTTATATTTATTTAAAAAATCAAATAAAAAATTTATTTCTACTTTTAGCAATAAATACAAATATTATACCCTTAATAATAAATTATTAACAATTTTTACCTATTATTTTAGATTAAACAAGCCAATAAAAATAAAATACTGAATTATGTTACAGCTATAAAGAATTTTATTTAAAGATCGAGAATAAAGCAAGTAGTAACTTTTATAATAACTTTTTTAAAGAGTGAATAGTAAATAACTTTCTATTCACCATAAATATTCTGATATTTGCAAAAAATATAGTAATGATATCTTTAGAAACAACCATTTCCAATAAAAATTTCAGTAACTGTTTGATGAATGCATCGGGTGTAAAATGTATGACGTTAGAAGAGTTATCGAACATGAAAAACTCAGGTTCAGGAACTTGGATAACTAAAAGCTGTACCCTATCTCCTAGAGAAGGTAACCCGTCTCCTAGATATGTTGATTTAAAATTAGGAAGCATTAATTCAATGGGATTACCAAATTTAGGTTTTGAATTTTATCTTGATTATGTTCTTAATGAACACAAAGAAGGAAATGATAACTTATTTTTTTCAGTTGCCGGTTTAACTTTAGAAGATAATATAGAAATGTTGAACCAAATTGAAAAGTCTGATTTTCAAGGTTTGGTTGAATTAAATTTATCTTGCCCAAATATACCGGGAAAACCACAAACAGGTTATGATTTTGAAAGAACTGAAGAAGTTTTGAATAAGGTATTTTCATTTTATACAAAACCTTTAGGTGTTAAGCTGCCTCCATACTTTGATATGGTACATTTTGAAATGGTTGCCGAAATTTTAAATAAATACCCGATTCAATTCGTAACCTGCATCAATAGTATCGGAAATGCCTTGTACATTGAAGATGAATCCGTTGTTATAAAACCTAAAGGAGGTTTTGGAGGAATTGGAGGGGCTTATGTAAAACCTACTGCTTTAGCTAATGTTAGAATGTTTTATAAATTATTAAGAAAAGATATTTCTATTATCGGATGTGGGGGAGTTGAAACCGGTAGAGATGTTTTTGAACACATCTTATGCGGGGCTTCCATGGTTCAGGTTGGTACACAGTTAATGAAAGACGATACTAAAATTTTTTCTAAATTATCTTCTGAATTAAAAGAAATTATGAAAACCAAAAATTACGCTACATTATCCGATTTTAAAGGTATGCTTAAAGAACTTTAATATTTACTTTAGCTAAATTTTGGTACACTATTTTCTGCTTAAAAAAATAAACTCAAAAATATAATAAAATAAATGTTAACCATTGGTATTGCCGGAGGAACCGGTTCCGGAAAAACAACCGTTGTAAACAACATCCTTAATCAATTGGATTCCAACAGTGTAAATGTACTCACTCAAGATAATTATTATCATTACAATCCTGAGTTGTCATTTGATGAGCGTGAACTGTTAAATTACGATCATCCGAGAGCTATTGATTTTGATTTATTAATCGACCATGTAAAAAAGTTAAAAGCGGGGCAAGCTATTGAAGAGCCTCTTTATTCTTTTATAACCCATTCCAGAACGGAAGATGTTACGATTATTCAACCTAAAGAAATCCTTATTGTTGAAGGAATATTAGTATTGACAAATCCTGAATTAAGAAAAGAATTTGATGTTAAAGTATATGTCAATGTTGATTCTGACGAAAGATTAATTAGAAGAATCAGAAGAGATATTCAGGAAAGAGGCAGAGATTTAGAAGAAGTATTGAGTAGGTATCAATCTACTTTAAAACCGATGCATGAAGAATTTATACAACCCTCTATGGCTTATGCTGACATTATAATTCCGACAATGAAAAAAAATACTGTTGCAATTGATGTATTAAGTACGGTGATCCAAAATACTTTAAAAAATCGTTCTAATTAAAGAATGGAAAAAAAAAGCAATAAATCGTCAGATAAAAAATCTATCTTCGGTAAACACTGGTATTCCAGTATTTACTTAATACTTTCCATTATATTTATTATTTGGATGCTTTTTTTTGATACAAATTCTTATTTAACTCATAAAGAATTAAATAATGAAATTTCCAAATTAAAACATGAAAAAGAATATTATAAAAGTAAACTAGATTCTGAAAATATTCAGTATAAAAATTTAAAAAATAATAAAGAAGCTCGAGAAAAATATGCTCGAGAAAATTATTTTTTTAAAAAAAATAATGAAGATATTTTCATCATGGTAACGAAAGATGATTCTATAACGCCAAAATCTAACCCTTAAATCTTAGATTAATTAAAAAGTAACATATTTTTTTTAGATTTTTAAAATAAATACATTTAAAATGCATATTTTAACATTTATTTCGTTATTACTTTATTAAATTAATTAGTAAGTCTTAAAACAACGTATATTTTTATAATTTTAAAAAAAATTAGTATAATATAAAAAGATATGATTCTATTACTTTCAACAATTTTATAGTAACTGCATCATATAAGATATACTATATATTAAATAAAAATACCAGTTTATGGGATAAATAGTAAGAATAAGATTAATAAGGTAAAAGATATTTATAATGTATGAATTACAAAGATATTAGTAAAGGTATAATTAGCGCTGTATCCGTTATTGCACTCACAGTTCTTTTATTTTTTTTATTATGGAAAATTCGATTTGTTTTAGGCTATATTTTTGTTGCATTTGCCTTTTCTTTAATGGGAAGACCTTTAATGAATTTTCTAAGTGAAAAGGTTCGAATATCTAATACTATTTCTGCTTGTATCACTCTATTAATTATGGTGGGTACTCTTCTCACTTTTTTAAGCTTTGTAATTCCTTTAGCCATCGAACAAGCCGGAAATTTATCTTTGTTGGATACAGATAAATTACAAAATTCAATAACAGAACAAGTAAAATTAATTGATGAAGCCTTACGAAGCAAGCATATCTATTTATTTGAAGATAATTATGCACAATTATTTACTTCAAAGTTTAATTTTAAAATACATATGGATACGCTGCAGAGTGGATTTTCGATTTTAGCTGAATTAGGTATTTCCATATTTTCTGTAACATTTATTACTTTTTTCTTTTTAAGAGAAAAAGACTTATTTAACAGAATGATCATTGGTGCTGCTCCAACCAATGACATAAAAAAAGTCATTCAGGTGCTCTCTAATATTAAAGATTTATTAACTAGGTATTTTCTTGGATTGTGTTTACAAATATGTTCTATGTTTTTACTTTACTTAGCTATTTTAGGCGGATTTAACATTAAAGATATGGTAATAATAGCTATGTTTTGTGCATTTTGTAACCTTATACCCTATTTAGGACCTTTGCTTGGTTTTTTTATTATCAATTTGCTCAGCATGAGCAGTATGTTTTCCTTAGGTATGGACTTTAATACTCAAATTATACCTACCATATTTTGGATCAGTATTTTATATTTAATTGCACAATTAATTGATAATGCGATTTTTCAACCTTTAATTTATGCTAAAAGTGTCAAATCTCATCCATTGGAGATTTTTTTAGTTATGTTAATCTTCGGTATTTTATTTGGTGCTATAGGTGTTACTTTCGCAATTCCCGGTTATACTGTATTAAGAGTCGTTATGAAAAGCTTCTTCAACCGTTTTAAAATTGTACAAGCCATTACGAAAAATTTGTAGTTAAAAAACTTTCAATCTTGCAAAGATTCTATTAATATCTTTTGGTAAATAATCTATTTTAAAATTAAATAAAGTACTTTATATTAATCAATATTTAAATTATTTACAATCATGTAATTTTGTAACTAATATATAGCATTCAAGAATTGTGATAAATACTCATTTACTACATAAAGAAGTTCAAGAATATATAACCAACCACCTAAATTCTAATATATCGGAATTAAGGTTTAAAAAATCTCCTTTTACGGGGATCTCTTCTCTTGAATTAATTCAACAAATTCAAGGTAAGAAAATATCTCAAAAAAAATTTCCATTTCTTTATGAGAATAATGAGATCATATACCCTCCGCATATTAACCTTGAACAAGCTTCATCTCAAAGTACGGCTTTATTCAAACAATCAATTATAAACGGTAAAAAGGGTATTGATTTAACAGGTGGTACGGGTATTGATAGTTTTTTTCTCTCGGAGCATACCAATGAATTTTATTATGTCGAGCCGAATCTCGATCTCCTGGAAATAGTAAAACATAATTTTACAGTACTTGGTAAAAAAAATGTGAGTTTTATAAACAAAACCGCCGAGGAATTTATTTCTACTAATTCTACACATTTCGATTTTATTTATATAGATCCTTCCAGACGTGATGAAAATAAAAATAAAAAAATCGATTTAAAAGATCTTTTCCCCAATATATTAAACCTAAAAGATACATTATTTAAATTTTCTAAATCCATTTTTATTAAGCTTTCTCCTCTTCTAGATATTCAAAGAGCAATTGATCAATTACCGATTTCAAAAATTTATATTGTATCAGTTAAAAATGAAACCAAAGAATTAATAGTGCAATTGAATCTTGAGGATAAGTTAAACCTCTCCAATCCTTATGTACATTGTATCAATCTGGAATCAGGACAGCCTGATTTTTGTTATTTTTGGCAAGAGGAAAAAATATCTCCAGTTCCCTCCTATTCCATTCCGAAATCGTATCTATATATACCCAATTCATCCCTATTAAAATCAGGAGCATTTAAACAATTAGGTATTAAATTTACTATTGATAAGTTACATTCCAATTCCCATATGTACACTTCAGAAAACAAAATTGAAAATTTTCCGGGACGTACTTTCATACTTATTGACAAAAATTTTAATCCTAAAAAAACTATTCATAAACAATTTAATATAATCAGTCGAAATTATCCGTTAAAACCTGAAGAAATTAAGAAAAAATATAAGCTTGTTGATGGCGGAACTATGTATTTAATTTTTACACGTTCTTTACAAGGAAATATTTGCATGCTGGCAGAAAGTATCTAGATTGCCAATTTAATATAACTTAATTTTATAACATTTTATATTTTATTTAAGAAATAATTAAGATTATTAAATTTAACTTGCAAAATCATTTTAGAAGAACTAATTATTCAAACATTCATTAAAAAATGTATAAAAAAATTATATATATTATATCATTAATAAGCCTTTTTAATACAACCTTTACCAATTGCAAAAAATCAAATTACGAAGTAAATAAAAGTGTTCAGAATAAAAAACCTTCAATTCCCGGATATTACAATATAAATTTTGATTCTATATTTACTAAAAAGGATAATTATTCTCCGGAAGACGATACCATTGTATATCAGTTGAATAAATATTTCACTCATGTCTGGAAATCAAAAAATTTAAGCGGTGGTATTTTAGTCGCTAGAGGCAACACCATACTGTTAGAAAAATATAATGGATATTCCAATTGGGAAGATAAAACATTAATTTCACCCCAAACCTCTCTGCACGTGGCTTCGGTAAGCAAAATTTTAACTTCCTTAGCTGTATTGAAATTAGTTGAAGCTCACAAGATAAATTTAGATCAGAAAGTAAATACCATACTTACCGATTTCCCCTATTCGGATATAACCATACATGATTTATTGACACATCGAAGCGGTCTTCCGGAATATACTCATTTGGTTGATTTGATTAACACTTGGGATAAAAGAAAGAAAATGTCCAATGAAGATGTTTTAGATTTATTTTCAACTCATACTCCATTACTACAATATAAACCGAATACTCATTTTTCATATTCAAATTCTAATTTTGCTCTGTTAGCCTTAATCGTAGAGAAAACGACCAACATGTCTTTTCCGGAAGTTATAAATACAATGATATTTACCCCTTTGGGAATGAAACATTCGTATATACTTCAAGAAAAGGATTTAAAAAAAGCTAATCTATCCTACTATCCTGACGGCAGACCCTATAAATTCAATCACCTGGATTTAGTTTACGGAGATAAAAACGTTTATACCACTCCAGAAGATCTGTTCCGATTAAGTCAGGCCATGTATGCTCCAAACTTTTTACGTAAAGACTTATTAGATCAAATGTACACTCCGTACAGTAATGAAATACCGAACATTAAAAACTACGGATTGGGAATGAGATTAATGGTATTTAAAAACGGCAAAAAATTAATCTACCATACCGGATGGTGGCATGGAAGCAATGCCATATTTATACATCTTGTGGATGAGAAAGTTACTATTATAGCCATTGGAAATAAATATTCAAATATGATCTATTCGGCTATTCGATTAGCACCTCTATTCGGCGACTACCCTTTACCAAATATGAATAAATATAAGTACGATTAAATTTACTTATCAATAAACAGTATAGAAGTCAACCTTATGTATATTTGGTTGGAGTAATACCATATAATACGTTGAAATTTATTTATATTTGCTTACCGATTAAAATATATTAAATGAACGATTACAGTATTAAAGAATTGTTAGCTAAAGGAAAAAAAGCTTTACAGGAAGAAGTAGTAATTAGAGGATGGGTGCGATCTTTTCGTTCCAATCAATTTATTGCTCTTAATGATGGTTCGGGGCAAAATAATATTCAAATAATAATCAATTACAACGATTTTGATACTGAAACTTTAAAACAAATTACAACAGCATCTTCTCTTTATGTTGAAGGAAAAGTTACTGAAAGCAAAGGAGCGGGACAAGAGATTGAAGTTGTAGCCAATACAATAAAAATTTACGGATATGCTAATCCTGAAGATGTTCAGGAAACTATCTTACAGCCTAAAAGACATTCATTGGAAAAATTGAGAGAGCAAGCACATCTTCGTTTTCGCACCAATACCTTTGCTGCGGTAATGAGGGTTAGAAATGCTTTAAGTTTTGCCATTCACCAATATTTTAATAAAAATGGATTTTGCTATATCAATACTCCTATAATTACCGGATCAGATGCTGAAGGCGCGGGAGAAATGTTTACCGTTACCAATTTCAATTTAGATAATCTTCCTAAAAATGACGAGGGAAACACAGATTTTTCTCAAGATTTCTTTGGAAAAAAGACAAATCTGACCGTTTCAGGACAATTGGAAGCAGAAACTGCTGCTATGGGTCTAGGAAAAGTTTATACATTCGGTCCTACTTTTCGGGCTGAAAATTCAAATACTACTCGACATTTAGCAGAATTTTGGATGGTTGAACCGGAAGTAGCTTTTTATGATTTGGATCAAGATATGGATCTTGCAGAAGATTTTCTAAAATATTGCATCCAATATGCTGTTGATAATTGTAAAGAAGATTTGGAATTTCTAAACAAACGATTTGAAGAAGAGCAAAAACAAAAACCGAAAGAAGAAAAATCGGATCAAAATTTACTTGAAAAATTAGATTTCGTATTAAATAATAAATTTATCAGGCTTAGCTACACGGAAGCTATTCATATTCTTAAACATTCGAAACCGAATCAAAAGAAAAAATTCAAATATCTTATTGATGAATGGGGAGCAGATTTACAATCTGAACATGAAAGATATTTAGTTGAAAAACATTTTAAAAGTCCGGTAGTGTTATATGATTATCCGGCAAAAATAAAAGCTTTCTACATGCGTTTAAATGACGATCATAAAACCGTACGTGCTATGGACGTTCTCTTTCCGGGTATTGGTGAAATTATTGGAGGATCACAAAGAGAAGAAAGAATTGATATTTTAAAACAAAAAATGAAAGATATGAATGTTGACGAAAAGGAATTATGGTGGTATTTAGATACACGTAAATTCGGTACAGTGCCTCATTCAGGATTTGGACTTGGGTTAGAACGCCTCGTTTTATTTGTTACAGGTATGAGTAATATTAGAGACGTTATACCTTTTCCTAGAACCCCTAAAAACGCTGAATTTTAAAAATTGATTAATAATAATAAAAAAGATGCTTATATATATGTAAGCATCTTTTTTATTATTATTTATTACCGTCTCAAAATTTTATATTTTATCAACTCTTCTACTATTTTCTTATAGAATTGATGAATAAAATATATTCATTACTAGTCTTAAATCCATTAAATGAAAAGCAATTTCTAAAAAATTTAATTAAATCACCTCTTAGATAATGATATTTTTATTATATGTTTACTATATAATAACTAGTAAAAATTGCTTTAAAAAAAATAAAATCACCAAAAAAAATATTCTGAAGTTTTAATTTAATATAAATTGAAAAATTTAAGACTTTAGCAAAAAAAAATTCATTACAAAAATTATGCCTTTATTTGTATCTTACATATTAATAATGTAAATTTGAATTTATAAACCTTACTTAATCTACTTTTATAAAGAAACTATTTTATGTTAAAACAGGATTTAAGACTAAAACAACTTTTAAAACTATCTCCTCAGCAAATTCAGCTAATGAAACTAGTTCAGCTTCCCACCCTTGCATTTGAGGAAGTAGTAAAACAAGAAATCGAAGAAAATCCTGCCTTGGAAGATAATTCTAATGAAGATTATTATGATTCTGCTGATTCCTTTGATTCCGAAAAAGAATATGATGATTCCGCAGACAATGAGATTATTGAAGCTCCGGATATAAATATCGATGATTATCTAAGTGATGATGAAGTACCCAGCTATCGGGTACAATCCAATAATTACAGCGATGACGATGATGATAAAGAGTTACCCTATGCTCAATATGAATCATTTCAAGAACATATATGTTCTCAATTACACACATTTAGATTAACGGAAAATGAAGAAGAAATAGCCGATTTTATTGTCGGAAATCTAGATGATGATGGCTATTTACGAAGAGATTTATCATCCATCGTGGATGATTTGGCTTTTACCCAAGGAATTTATACTGATGTTCCGACTATTGAAAAACTGTTAACTAATTATATTCAAAGATTAGATCCTACCGGTATTGGAGCCAGAGACCTCAGAGAATGTCTGTTATTGCAACTAAGAGCAAAAAATCCTTCAGAATCCACGGAACTGGCTTACAAGATTATTAATGAAATGTTTGATGCTTTTACAAAAAAGCATTACAGTAAAATACAGCAAAAATTTTCCATTTCTGAAGAAAAGCTTAAATGCGCGGTGAATGAAATTGAACGCTTGAACCCTAAACCGGGAAAGGCTTTTACTAATAATTCAAAAAATACGGAACAAATTATTCCTGATTTTACAATCAGAATTGTAAACGGAGATTTGGAATTAACGCTCAATGGTAGGAATGCTCCTGAATTAAAAATTTCCAGAGAATATTCTGAAATGTTGGATACATATAAAAATACTGAACATAAATCGAGAGAGCAAAAAGATGCGGTAATGTTTGTTAAACAAAAGTTAGATTCTGCTAAATGGTTTATCGATGCAGTTAAACAACGTCAACAAACCTTGTATGTTACCATGAAATCAATTATGGATTATCAGAAGGAATATTTTTTGACGGGAGATGAAGAACAAATTAAACCAATGATTTTGAAAGATATTGCCGAATTCACCGGTTTAGATATATCCACTATCTCAAGGGTTGCCAACAGTAAATATGTGAATACTCCGTATGGAACTTTGCTTATAAAAGATTTATTTTCTGAAAGTCTTACCAATTCAGAAGGCGATGAAGTTTCCACACGGGAAATTAAGACCATCTTACAAGAAGTCATTGAAAATGAGGATACTAAAAAACCTCTAACCGATGATAACTTGATGAAAATACTTAATGATAAAGGATATAATATAGCAAGAAGAACTATTGCAAAATATAGAGATCAACTCAATATTCCTGTAGCAAGATTAAGAAAAAAAATATAATTTAAATTCATTGTTCATGCAGGTCTATATAGAACTTTTACAACATATATTAGATAAAGGAACTCGTAAACAAGATCGAACCGGAACGGGTACAATAAGTACTTTCGGATATCAAATGCGATTCGATTTACAAAAAGGATTTCCTCTTGTTACGACTAAAAAGCTCCATTTACGATCCATCATTTACGAATTACTTTGGTTTTTAAAAGGAGATACCAATATTAAGTATTTAAACGATCATAAAGTTCGTATATGGAATGAGTGGGCAGATGAAAATGGAGATTTAGGTCCTGTTTACGGGCATCAATGGAGAAGCTGGGGGGCTCCGAATGGAAAACATATCGACCAGATCTCGGAAATCATCGATCAAATTAAAAATAATCCGGATTCTCGTAGAATTATTGTCTCCGCTTGGAATGTAGCAGATATCCCTCAAATGGCCCTTGCACCTTGTCATGCACTTTTTCAATTTTATGTGGCTGACGGAAAGTTATCTTTACAGTTGTATCAAAGAAGTGCAGATGTTTTTCTTGGCGTGCCTTTTAATATTGCCTCTTATTGTTTGCTGTTACATATGGTGGCTCAAGTATGTAATTTAAAAGTGGGAGAATTTATACATACCTTCGGGGACGTTCACATTTATAATAACCATATTGATCAGGTAAATCTTCAATTAACGCGTGAGCCTCGACCGCTTCCATCATTGAATCTCAATCCTGATAGGAAAGATATTTTCAGTTTTCAATACGAAGATTTTTCCATTGATGGCTATGATCCTCATCCTCATATTAAAGCAGAAGTAGCTGTTTAATAATCAGATACTTTTTATTTTTATAAAGCCAATTATAAGATATAATTAATAGTATAATTATACCTTATAATTAAATAGCAGCAAACGGCTAGTTGTTATATTTAACTTCAATCATATTTAATGATGAATTTCTGCTGTCTTTTTCATTAAATATTACCGAAAGCAATCGATTGTCTTTGCCCCTGTTAGTCACTAATACCTTAACATCCGTTCGTTGTTTGATGTTTTCTATATCATCAACTATTTTATAACATTTGGTTTCCAAAATAACATCATTAAATTTATTATAAGTATAATCACAATGAAGGTCTTTATCCTTAATATATCCCGTCATTAAATTTTCGTCATCATAAATATATTCTGTAACCATGTGTTCCGATCCATCATCATCTTTATAATATTCTTTTTTTAGATTTCCTTCCTCATCATATTCATACAAAACGGAGCTGTTAAAATCATTATTTTGATAAATATTCTTTTTAGTTATATTTTCATTTGCATCATAATCAAAATAGGTTTCTTCGGTAGTTTGATTAGCATAGTCGAGTTTCACAGATTTATAAGGTAAACCATTTTCATTATAATAATAAAAGGTATCATTTAAATCATCTATGTGCTGTATAAGAAAATCGTTATAAAAATAATTTACATACACATCTTTCTTATCCACACAATCATGCTGAAACAAAGCAATACCCTGTTTATTGAATTCTGTTAATTTACATTTTTTACCGAAAAGACTATCTTTAACAATATATTGAATACTTTTTAGAGCCTTTTGATCATATAAAGTATTACTTGTAGTTTCTAAGGGAATAATATGACTGTACGCTTTCTTATTAATATCTTTATAAGTAATCAATTTTTTGAATAAATCAATCATAGCTACATTATCGGATTCCAAATCATTTAATTCAATATTTTTATTATCAACAATCGGTTCATACCAATCTTGTTTGTAAAAATATTTTACATCATCCGGATTTGAAAAACTATATCCATACCTGGCAAAAATTTCATTTTTCATCAATTCCAACTCTTTCGGTTTTTTATCTTTCAAATCTTCAATACCTAAACGAGTAAAAGCAGTTTGTGGATATTTTCCGGGAAATTCTTGGGGAGTTAAGATAACTTCATCATCATTAATACGACAATTCCTGTTTCCGATTTTATCTTTGGTACAAACCATTAATTTGATTTTCGAATTACTTTCGTTGTGAGATTTATCCTTTTCTTTTAAAAATATAAAAGATGCTTTGACCTGATCTGAAATAAAATTACCGTCTTCTATCTTGATGTTGGTTAATTTTTGCACTTTACGGTGTAAATCGCCCCCTTTTCTGCTGTTAAAATCCAGTTTAATAAACTCACTTATTCCCTGTGCATATGTTTTACCGTCTAGATTTAAAATTTTAATGAAGTAATTTTTTGTATCATTCTTGAAATGAAAAACGGTATTTATTTTAGTAACACTATCTCCCACTTTCTCATCAACTAAAGAGGGATCAACTCTCATTCCACTTTGCGAATAAATTGTTTTTTTTTGTGCAATAAAAAAAATAGGTATACATACCATTACACCTAAAAATACTTTTTTCATATAAAAATGTTTATTAATGCAAAAATACACAAATATGTATAACCTCAAATTTACCTTATATATTTATGCCTATTTTTATATAAACATGGTTTTTTAAAAAAACAAATTAAGCTAAAAGTTGGGTATATAAAACATTTGCATCCATAAATATCAAAAAAATTTAAATATTAATCCTATCATGAATTATAATTATTTAAGCTATATTAATAATAATATAAAATTTTATTATTTTATTACAATATTAAATAAAGTTGATAAAAATAAAATGAATAAATATTATTAATTTTTACTGTTCAGTTACTTGAATTTTTTTATTCCTGACATCTCTGCTCCATCTTCGGGATTTAAATATTTAAATGTGAAGGATGAAAGTATGGTTATAATACCCAAAATGAATAGGGTTGCTTTAAAGCTTGAACTTACTTCGGTAAATATTTCCGATTGATTGAATCCCCTTAAAATTAGAGAACTTAAGGATATTCCAAAACTCACGGATAGCTGTTGTGTAACTGAAAGTATCGTATTACCTCCACTTGCATTAGCGGGAGTTAAATCTGCCAGAGAAATGCTATTCATTGAGGTCATTTGAATGGAATTAAAAAAGCCATACAAAACTAAAATAGGAATCAACCAAAACAATGAAGTATTTTTATCCGGAAATGAAAATAATGAAATCGACAAACCTAAAATTATCGTATTTGAGATTAATAAATTTCTATATCCAAATTTCTTTACCAACCGGATTACCCAAGATTTAGCAAAAATGGTTGAAATAGCAGAAAATATAAGCATCATTCCTGATACTGTGGGTGATTTACCGAATCCGACTTGCAACATAAGTGGAAGCATCAAAGGAACGCCTCCAATACCTAATCGAGTGATCAAATTTCCAATAATTCCAATTTTTAACGTCCTTATTTTAAATAAGTTTAAATCGATAATAGGCCGAACTATTTTTTTTGAATACATCACATATACACTTAATAAGCTAATACCTATGAGTAATAAAATCAAAACATTAATTATATCTGTCATTCCTTCTCCGGCAAATTCTAAACTTAACGAAAGCAATACTAAACCTAAACTGAATAAAATAAATCCGAAAAAATCAAATTTGCCTGTATTTTTTTTATAGTTTGGAAAGGCTTTCCAGGCAACTAAAATTCCTATGATACCTACAGGGATATTAATTAAAAATATCCAATGCCAACTAGCAATTTCAACTAACCAGCCTCCTAAAGTTGGACCAATAACCGGTCCTATTAATCCGGGAATAGTAATAAAATTTATAACTTTCAAAAGTTGATGTTTAGGATAGGAATAGATCAACGTTAATCTTGAAACGGGAACCATCATAGATCCTCCAATGGCTTGCACAATTCTCATGCAAACCAACATTTTCAGAGATACAGAAACTACACATAAGAAAGATCCTATGGTAAAAACAGCAATAGCTAAAATAAATATATTTTTAGATCCGAATTTATCTGAAAGCCAACCGCTTAAAGGAATTAGTAATGCTAACGTTAATACATAAGCTATCAAAACCGATTGCATTTCGAGAGGAGATTTATGTAAGTCTTTTGCTATGGAAGGAAGGGCTGTATTTAATATGGTTGAATCCAGAAATTGCATAAATATAGCCATTGCAGCTATCCAAGGTAAAAATTTTGAAACTTTTCTTTCTTTCATTTTTTATGTAAATCACAAAATAATTTTACAAACCTCTCAATATATACATTATATTTGGTAAAGTTATAGTTTAACCATACAAAATTTGTACTGGAAATATATTTATAAAAAATATGTTAAACATTACAATAAGTTTACATTTTTATATTTCACATAATTTTATCTCTGTTTAATTTTTTATAATTTATAATATATAAAAAAGCCCTTTTTTTAAAAGGGCTTTTTAGTGAGATTAAATCAATTATTCTACTGTAAATTTAAGTTTATATGCTTCTTTACTGTTATGTAAAATCAGATAATATACTCCACTCTGAATTGGACTTATATTAATTAGTTTCTTAAAGTTATCAGTTACTTTTATTTTTTCTTCACCATAAATTTTACGTCCGCTTAAATCATAAATTGACAAATTGAAATTTCCTTCTTTACCTTTCATCAACAAGGTAAAAATTCCTTTATTAGGAACCGGTACTAATTTTAACGTTTTAGTATCAGCTATTTCAATTTCATCAATGGACAAAGAATTATCTACTTTTACTTCATCAAATCGTAGAATATTTCCTCCCATGATGGTGCCGTTTTGGTGATATGTGGATTGAAAAAAATATATGTCATCTCCTTCGTTAATGGTAGCCAATAACTCCTTAGATATGGTAAGTACCCCTTGATTAAATTCCAAAAAACTAGACTCTATGATAGAATCTCTAATGACGGGATATATTTCTGCTGCATAGCTAAAATCATTTTTATCTCTGTTATATGAAAATATTTGGGGTAAGCTTATTTTTATATCTTCTCCTTTATATTCTAACAAGGGTAAGGTTATTTTTTGATGTCTTAAATCATAGTTTCCAATGCTATAAGGCAAGAAACCTTCTATCTCTGAAATTTGATTTTCATTAAGTCTCAAATTATATAAGGTTTTTACTTCTTCCAATTCTTTAGGTACTTTTTTTAAGTAATTGAAGGAAAGATCTAAGAATCCAAATTTACATTTAGAAATTGATGTGGGTAATTCTTGTATTTGATTTCCAGCTATTATTAATGTTGTTAAACTTGACATATCTCCTATGGTGGAATTTATTTGGGTCACATTTGCGAAGGCTATTGATAAACTTTCAAGGTTTTGTAAATCCCCCCAACTTTCTGGTAACGGCCCCTGTATATTACATCCATTTAGAGCTAAAGTATTTAAATTTTTTAATCCGGATAATATACTCCAGTCTGTGCCTTGATAATCATTTTCTTGTTCTATGGAATTAATTGATAAATCTAAAGTTTTTAAATATTCCAAGTTTTTTATACTTACCGGCAGCTTACCTTTTACATTATTAAAATACTCTAAACTAAGTTTGGTAACATGTCCATTCTCTACCGTTACTCCACTCCATGGTATCTCATGTAAATTATTCTCTGTTATGTTCCATCTTTTCCAATTTTCAAATCCATCCCAATTGGAGCCATTCAATTGATTATAGATATCTATTAAAGCCTGGTATTCTTTTTCCGGTATTTGATTGCTAGTAGAGGTATAATCTAAAGTTTGTGATATACTATTGTTTTGAAAAATTAGAAAACAAATAATAAAGTGTAAAAAGTGTTTCATAAATTAATTATTCTATAAAATTAAATTTCACAAATAATTAAAGCATTTAAATATATAAAATGAAAAATAAATTATATTTATATACAATAATTACTATATAATTTATACAAATATACAATAATTATTAATTTATATTTATTTTATTTAAATTTAATTTTAAATATTATAAACAATTTGTTATAACACTAAAAACAAACAATAATAAAATATTTTTTTATATAGTATTTATGTAAATTTTGTGATAGTTATATTATATAAAACAAGTAAAATAGTTTAACTAATTAATAAATATAGATATTTATTAAAAAAATTGATATAAATACATGAAATGAAAGTGAAGAATATTTTAATATGGAAAAATTATATATCTTATTATAATATATTACTAAATTTTAAAAACTAGATTAGATCTTTAAATTTTATTCTATTTAGTTGGATGAAGATTAAGAATATTGAATGGTATATATAATTTTTTATTAATATATTTAAACTATCAAAAAATCTATAAATTTTTGATACCAATTAAATAAACTACTTAAAGGTAAATGAAGATTATTAAAACTGTATGTATGATAAATAGTTTAGCTGAAGAAAGGAGATTGAAATAATTTTAAGATAAATTTAATTTATTTGTTAAATTAATGATTTACAAATGAGAATTTATTAATGATGTATGTAAAACATCATATTGATATCTAGGGTTTATAATAATAAACGATATCGATGACATCAGATTTAGACATAGCTCCCGGATTAATTCCTAATTTTCCTTCCGGAATAGGAATTCCTAATTTTTGAAAATGACTTTCCCAATACGGAATAAATTTTCCTGTCTCGGAGGATTTAAATGTCATTACATTTAAAGGAAATACTTCTTTATTGTCATTGGATATATACAAAATTTTATATATAAGCTCTGAACAATAGTATTGATCATTAGTTAAATCAAAAGCGTCATCGTATTCTTTACCTACTAATTTTTGAGCTTCTTTTATCGCTTGTGGAATTAACTTTTGATAGGGTGCTTTCAATCTCCCAACAACAGAAATGGGTGGTTTATTTTCATATTTTTTTGGAATTAAAAATTCTTCCAGCGGTGTAATTTGTACTTTGGGATGAGTTGCTTCAATTACATAAAATGAATTTGTTATAGAATCTTTATATACCACTCCAACATGGGTGAAATTATAATTATCTATGCCTGAAGTAACCTGTTTGATTGCGCTATCCATATTTTTAGCATAGGATTCTTGAAACAGTAAATCTCCATCTTTTAAATCAAATGTAAATGAACTATAACTTTGTGAAAAAACAAAACAAAATTGATATATAACGATTAGGTTAAAATACTTTTTCATAGATTCTATTTTTCGTTACAAATATAAAAAACACATAATGGTTTATGTGTTTTTTATATTTTTTTATATTTAAATTAAAATTTCAACATTTTAAATCAGTTGATTGTTATATAATCTACACCACTATGAGCGGACATTTCAGGCGCATACACGGATTGCACTGAAGTAAACCCGTTTGAAAATTCTCCTTTATTAGTAGCTATTACCTCATATTCAAACACATACGTTTCCTTTCTTATATGTTCAAAGAAAAAATTAGTAGAAGAATCGCGAGTACTTTCATAATAACTTAATCCGTTTTGATATTTATGCGAAGAAAAAATATTCACAGGCTCAAATCCTGAAGCTCTCATATCTTTAATATGAATAAAATCCATATCACGATCTGCTTTTAGTATCAGTCTTATAGTAATTACATCACCGATGGATATATAATTTTTACTCGTAATTTCCTGTAATATAAAGCCTTGATCGGATACCGTTTTTTTAAATATTTTTTTCTGAATTTTAATAGCATTTCCTGCATCTGTTATTTTATCTAAATCTTCGATATATTGATAATATAATCCTCCCCAAACTATACCGGGAGATGTTTTCTCAATTTTTATATCTCCTATTTCCGATTTCATTTGCTCAGCAATCCATGATTTTTTAAAATATCCTGTAGTTTGAGTCAAGGAAGCATCGAATGATGGATAAATTTGCTTGTTTCCGCTAAAAATGGTCACATTTTTTTCTCCTTCAGACCAATCTTTTCCAAAATTCAATAAAGCATACAAAGCATTAGTTGTAGCTTTCTTAGAGCCCCAAGAATTAGTCTGTTTATTACCTAGCAGCCAAATTTTCATTTCTTCTATAGAATTAATATCTCGGGGATTCACCTCTGCAAAGGCTTCTATAATTTTAGTTTGAGATTCGATCGGTGTTTGGTATCTCGACCATCCGGCTAGATTATCTTTCCAATACATACCTGTATTTTCTGATTTCACCGATGTTTCTTTCAAATTATGAAGCACAGTTTGCGCTGATGTTTTATATCCAAATCTATGCAAAGTGACGGCCAACATCGCTTTATTTTGTGTATCTAACTTTTTAAAATACTTTGTAAAATTTCTGTTAATCTCTTTACTGTAGTTTTCTGTTTCTAACGGTAATTGATAACGATCTTTCCAAAAACTTCTTACATAATAATACTGTAGTAAATCGCCCTCCTCTCCTGTTTTTTCCATTTGATTTTTATGGATATAATCCAATGCGTTTTGATCGGAATATGCAATAGCTTTTTTAATCACCTGTTCCAGATCATTCGGTATATACGTTGAATACTGAATGCCCAACATTTTTCTAAGTTGACCAATTCCGGCAATAATATTATCAGTTATATATGCATTGGAATTTCCTCCTTCAAACCAAGCAAAACCGCCATCAGGGTTCTGTAAGTTTTTGAGTTTCTCTAGAACTTTAGCATTTTCTTGAGCCATTTGGTTTAAATCAAACAGCAAAGAAATTCTCTTTTTCTCTTCGGTTTCATTTTCACTGGTACGTATCCAAGGGGTTTCTTCTAATAGAATATTTTTCAATTCTTGATTCTTTTCTAAATTGGATATGTTGATCCCTTTAGAATTCCAATCATTTAATACATTTTTAATATTCGGAACGGTATTTACTATAAAAGAGGCCAATACATTCCCATACAAACGACTAAACACTTGCTCTGAATTTTCATAGGGATATTCCTTTAAATAAGGAATGGTAAATACAGCCAGCCATATAGGGTTAGTAGCAACCTCCAGATTTAAACTTAATGGAGATAAGGACTTTGAAGAATGAGTACTAAGCTTATCAAAATGATATTCTTTTGTTTCATTTTCTTTTATGTTGATAGGTATAGATTCGGTGATTAATACCCTATCGGAAAGTATAGGAAGTACACTTTCTTCTCCATCCGAAAAATTACCTTCATTTGCAACTATGCGTAAACTGACGGCTTGAATATTTTTTGGAACTTTAATTTTCCAACTTATTTCGGTATTTTTAGAAAGTTCTGCTTTGAAAGGTATAACAGGGGATAAATTATTAAATATATCATCTACCGATTTTTGAGTAAATGCATCAAAAAGAAAAAGCCGGGCATTTCCGGTTATATTTTTTCCGGTTAAATTATTAATTTTTGTACGTATCGTTAGTTCGTCCCCTTCTCTTAAAAATCTGGGAAAATTAGGCACTACCATGAGATCTTTTTGAGTTTGTGCATGAAATTCGGCTGTTCCCGTTTGTAAATCTTTAGTGTGAGCTAAAATAAGAAGTTTCCATTGAGTTAAAGCCTCAGGTGAGGTAAATGAAAATATAACGTTTCCTTTCTCGTCTGTATAAAGATTAGGATAAAAGAATGCGGTTTCTTCTAAATTCGTACGATATTTCAATTGAGAAAGATTCTTTTCTACATCTGCATCTTGATTTATTATCTTTTGCTTATTATTTCTTCCGGTTAATCCTTTTTCCCAATTAGAATCGGATTGCATATAATCAGCGTTTTTAGGAATGGCAATTGCAGAAGTAGCTACCACTTCCCCATCGTATAAAGTACCTATGGATATATCCTTCAAATCAACATTTTTTGGATTTTTATAAATTAAATTAGGTAACTTTTCTGATAATCTATTTGAAATGAGATTATAACCAATGGTAGAAGCCGATTGATATAATACCCCATACGTATAATATTTCCAAGGAGTGAATGTGTAAGTAGTAGGAACAAATTGGTCTAAAGACTCGTCGTACATTGTAGCCAGTACTTCTGCAGCAATTTTATCTTTATCATTCCCGCTAATAGTCAAAGTCCAGGTTTCTTTTTGTCCCGGAATTAGCTTATTCCTAAATACATCAGTTTTAATTTTTAAGTCTTTAGTTTTTTCAACAACCTCAATTTGAAAGCTTTTTACTTGATATCCATTTTCATTAACCAAATAAGTTAAAACAAATAGTCCATTACTAATAAAATCCTTAGTTGCCGTAAAGGAATAGGTTCCTCTACCTTTAACTAAAGGTATTTCTTTGTGTACTATCCATTTCCCGTTACTTTCCAAATGTAAAACGGCTGTTGAATTTTTTAAATCAGAAAAAATGTTGAGTTCAATTTTTTCTCCTACTTGATATGATGATTGTGTAGCGTTTACACTAAAATATTCATAATCTGATGATTTTAATGTTTTATCATCTTTTATTTCAATAATTCTTTGAGTTTTAACGGTATCAGTACCCAATACAGTTTCAGCTTCCACTAAATAAAATCCTTTAGATAATTGTGTAGAAAGATTAAGAGTATCTGATATTTGAGTATCAAACTTATAGGTATTTATTTTTTCTTTTTTCCATGACGACGGATCCTGCTCATCTTTAGCATAAGGTAAATGTGGAAAATAACGTTCAAATGATTCTTTATCGTATAATTGATATTCCGGAACGATTGCTAATTTATTTGGAAGAAGTATTCTGGATGGACCTTCTAATTTATATAGGTTAACAATCCCTTGAGCATATACTTTTACCTCATTTAAATTAGTAGATTGTATGATAAGTTTAGTAAAATCTTTTTGAGTGGATACATCCGGTGTATGTAAGGTTAGTTGCAAAGGGAGATCTCCCAATGAAATTTTAGTTTTTTTAGTTTGGGTTTCTCCGGTATTATCTGTAACATCTACGGTTAAAATATAGGTATAATATCTATATTCATTATCCTTTTTAACATCTTTAGCCTTAGCGAGATAGGATATTGTAAAAGCTCCATCTCTATCTGTATTTACTTCTCCATGTGCTATTATTTCGGATTGATCCGTATAAGGCATGGGATAATACATCCTATATAAAGGTACTAAACCTTTTCTTTCAACACTGTAAATAACTTTTGCATCAGAAACAGGCGATCCGTTATATGATAATGCTTTACCTTTACTTACCACCTGTTCATCTAGTTTATAATTTCCTGAAAAATCATCAAATGTGATTTCAAATTTAGGTCTTTTGTATTCTTCTACTGAAAAATAATGAGTATCATTACTAAAATTGGAAGATATATAATAATTTCCTGTCAATCCTTCTTGAGGTAGAATAAACTCTCCAAATATACTTCCGTAATCATTTGTAGTTAAATTTAATGTTGAAATTTCCTGTCCATTCGCATTATTTAATGATAGAGTCACTTTTTGCTGTTTTACTACTAAAGTTTTATCCTTATCTTTAGTATAAAATATTACTTTAAAAAAAACCTTTTGTCCGGGTCTATAGATGGATCTGTCCGTAAAAAAAGCACTCATCTTTTGAATATCATTTTTAATTACATCACTTTCATCATTGTATATGCTTGAAAGAAGTTTCATATAGGAATGTGAAGAAGGAATATACATATAAGTATCTCCAAATTTTGAGCTGAGTTTAGATAAATCAAAAAGTCCGTGTGAGTCGGTTGTAATGGTATAGGGCTCAAGTAAATTTTTTGAATCTATATTTTTATTTTGTTTTTTGTATACGGTTATAGATTTATTTGGATAGACCTTTCCCATTTTACGATTTAATAATTGAAATAATGGATTTACGTATCTTCCTAATTTAACAATACTCCAATCATGGACCATAAAGTATAAGGTTCCATTGAACTCTAAATTTAATTCTTTATTGGGTATAAATGATGAATTAGTTGACAATTCCAACATATAATTTCCTTCGGAAAGACCTTCCAATTTAATTAACGTGGAATGAGTCTTAAAATCTGAAAACGATTTCCATTCCAACACACCATTTCTTATCTGTTTTTTATTTACCATGGAATAAATTCCATTGGATATAAATTCTGAATTAGTCGAATTTATCATCGTATTATTATCCGTACTTAGCTGAAAAATTCGATAATAAACTTTATTGATATTAGTAGCTTCTATTATCAACGGGATGTTTTCATTTGGTAATTGAACTTCATCCAATGAGGCATTGAGGGATATTTTTTGAATTTCTTCGATAAGATTTTTACAATTTATAGACCACGGGTTATTTTCAGAATAGGTAACATTTTTACAAATTGAATATGCTTTTTCTTTGTTTGAATTCATATTCATACTCGCTGCTTTGTAATATAAATAGGCGGAAAATTTTTGAGTCGGATAAGAATTTGCTAAATTCTCTACTAAAGCTGCTTTCATCTCCAAAGTTTCAGAAGAATGAATAGTATTTTCAATTTGTTTTAATTTAACGTTTAGAAAAGCTGATTTATCCGGATCATTTTTATGAAATTCGTATAAATCTTTATAAAGATCGTTAATTTCTTCTTCTTTATTTTTTTTATCCAAAGACCCTTTGGTCTCAATTGTATTCTGCGTTAAAATAAACTCGCTTGATAAATTATTTTTTTCTAAAGCATGGATATATCGAAACACTAAAATATCGTATAAAGTAGGATATAATTCTATATCTTCATCTGAATTTAAAATGTTTTTCCAAAGTAATGTTTTTTCTTTCTTAAGTAATTGATCATTTTTAATGGATTCTTTATACAAGGAAAAACTTTTTTGCATAAGTTGTTGAGTGGACCAATCGCTAATATCATTGGAATGAAATTCAGTTTCTGTAATATTTCTTCTTTCCCAACGAGTTCTAATTGAATATTCTTCATAAATTTTTGCTAACATCGATTTTGTTAAGGATAAAGTAATCCCTTTAAAAGAATTCATTTCCTTTTCAAAATTTTGGATTACAAGTTTGTACGGATCATTATCTTTATCCTCTTGAGTTTGTGATAAGATTTGATATTGATATATCAAGGAATTAATAATTTCCGAAGAATTATTTTCTTTTTTTGCCTGAATGTAAAGTTGATTAACTTTAGGAAGTAAAGATTTAAACTTTCCATTCTTCATTTCTATATCAATTTCCTTCCATTCTTTATCATAATTGATAACTTGTGCCATACCTATTTGAATTATCCAAAAACTTAAAAATAAAAAAATCGATTTCATATGATTTTATTTCAAATTATAAAATATCTATTGTTAATTTATTACAATAAAGATGCTTAAATTACTAAATTCCATAAAGATTGTATATAATTTTTTAAAAAAACTAATCTTATAGATGGATAAAATAACAATAAACATAATTGATAATATGATATAATATTGTATAAATTATATAATACAATAAAAAAAATATAAAGAATAATTATTCGTATTAGAACTAATTATCTTACTATGATTACTAAATTTTAGCGTAAAAATTACATATAATTTTAAATGAAAATGATCTTTGTGTTAACAAGTAATTTGCTTTACAATACCAATTCATTAAATAATTTTAAAAATGTTTGATTAAGATCCGAAGAAAACCCGGGATGTGGTCTGGATGTTTGAATCATAGTACTTCTTTCAGAAGTTAGCCAACGAAATCTTTCTGCAATACCCATAGCAGCTATGCCTCGTCCTTTAGAATCTCCTATACTAATTTTTTTAAATGCATCCAACGCATTTATGATACAATCAATATCAAAAGTATTATCTTTACTAAAATATTTTATTTTCTCTTGATCAACTATATATTCGACTTTAATAAATTTAGCTTCTTTTGAAAACAAAATAATTCCCACATTTATAAATTCTTCTCTTTCTACTTTCGGCACCAATCGTATGACGGAATATTCATATAATCGTTTTTCTTGCATTATTAGCTTCTTTTATAAATAGTTGTGAATTATTTAATCTGTTAGAAAGGAATTCTTGATAAATATTTTTTATATCCTGTATGGATTCTTCTGAACTTCTCCAATCTAACCAATCATCGGGTATTGAATTTACTATTTCACCGATTTTTTCTAAACTTATTAGTTTTTTGCACTGTTGATCAATTTCTTCGAGGTGCGAGGCAAAAGGTAATAATACATGGTTTTTAATTTCGGCAAAAGGTGTAACCGATAATCGTTCCCAGTTTATCCAAGAATGATGAAAATATAAGGAAGCTCCCATATCAATCAGCCATAATTCTTTATGCCAAATAAGCATATTCGTATTTTTAATCGTTCTGTCAATATTAGTTAAAAACGCATCTAACCATACAATTTTTGAGGCTAGATAAGAATCAACCTTTGTAACCACCGGATCATAAGTTAACGCTCCTGACAAAAAATGTAAACCTAAATTCAAACCTCTACTTGCTTTAAGTAAATCTTGTATTTCTTCATCAGCTTCCGTACGACCAAACGCTTCGTCTAAATAGATAAATACTATTTCAGGAATGTTCAATCCTAACAATCTTGCAATTTCCCCTCCAATTAACTCAGATATTAAAGCCTTAGTTCCGTGTCCTGCTCCCCTGAATTTGATCACGTAATTAAACCCGTCATCAGCTTCTGCCAAGGCAGGTAAGGAACCTCCTTCTCTCAACGGGGTAATGTATCTTGTAACGTGTACGCTTCTCAGTTCCATAGTGAATGGGTTATCCTCGGTAAAGTTACATTTTTTTCTAACTATTAATTTTTATTAAAAATTAAATTTTTACTCAACATAAGTTTTTATCTTAGCTTAAACTCAAATTAAATCCGAATACCCTTTACTAGGCAAGTTAAAAATTTAATATACTTTGATTCATTTAAACTATTCAACTATAGATTTTCTTTAGTAAAAAGTATACATAAATCCATAAAGATTAATACATTTGTACAGACAATAAAAAGGAATTATACTTTTTTATTTTAAGAAAATACAAGATGGCAAGTAAAGAAGAAATTAAAAACTTTTTGAAGGAAATAGAGGTTGATGACTTAGTCAGGAATATACAAATAATGGGTGATACCGTTATCATCGATATGCTTTCTCATTCACCTGCCCTACATGAAAAGAAAAGAATGGAAACAGCTATGCATACAGCTTTTGAACAAAAGTTTGGAAAAGATGTACAGCTTAAATTGAATATTTCAGTAGAAGTACCGGAAAAAAAGGATTCCAGAGGAAATGCTATTCCGGGTATTAAAAATATAATAGCGGTTGCTTCAGGAAAAGGCGGTGTCGGAAAATCTACCGTTGCATCCAACTTGGCAACAGCGTTAGTTAAAATGGGATTTAAAGTGGGCTTATTGGACGCTGATATATACGGACCTTCGGTTCCTACCATGTTTGATGTTACCAATGAAAAGCCTTTATCAGATAATAATAAAATTATACCTGTGGAAAGTTACGGAGTAAAGCTTCTTTCTTTAGGATTTTTTGCAGGAGCCAACCAGGCGGTTATTTGGAGAGGAGCTATGGCTTCCAAAGCGATCCACCAATTACTTCATGATGCCAATTGGGGCGAATTGGATTTCCTTCTTATAGACCTTCCTCCGGGAACCGGAGATATACATCTATCGATCGTTCAGGAAGTTCCCGTAACCGGATCCGTAATCGTTAGTACACCGCAACATGTGGCCCTAACGGATGTAAAAAAGGGGGTGGCTATGTTCCAAATGCCGGAAATTAATGTACCTGTTCTTGGTTTAATTGAGAATATGGCTTATTTTACGCCAAAAGAATTACCAAATAATAAATATTATATTTTCGGAAAAAAAGGTGTTAAAAAATTAGCTGAGTCTATGGACCTTCCTTTCCTCGGTGAAATTCCTATCATACAATCCATCAGAGAGGCTTCTGATTACGGAAGGCCGGCCGTATTACAAGAAGATGAAATGGTATCCGGAATTTATATGAACTTGGCTAAAAATATGATAAGCAGCCTGGTTAAAAGAAATGAAGATTTACCACCTTCAGAAGCGGTAAGAATTACAACAATGGCGGGATGTTCTAACAATTAATTTTTTATTTTACATGCAAATGAATACATTAACAGACAGAATAAATCAAGCATTAGAAGAAATTCGTCCTTTTTTAATGTCCGATGGCGGCGATGTTAAACTTATAGAAATCAGAGATAATAAGGTTTTTGTAAGTTTTACAGGCGCATGCTCTGATTGTTCAATTAATCAAAGTACATTAAAATTAGGAATTGAATCAACTATAAAAAAACATGTACCCGAAATTGAAGAAGTAATAAGTATAAGCGAATAAAAATTTAATCCTGCTCTTTTGTTATTTAATTTTTGGCAATAAGTTTGATAGAATTATGATATTTTAATCTATTTTTATATTAATTACTTTTATTTAATAAATGTTATGAGCTATAACTAATAACCAAAAATTTGGAATGAAAAAATTATTTACGATAGTAGTTACGTTCTTATTCTTTTTTATATTTATATCAGCGGATTATTCAACTCCCTCTCCTACTCAATTTAAAGACGGGGAATTTTTAAAGTATAGGATCCATTATGGTTTTTTAAATGCCGGATATGCTACTTTTACCACAAATGTGGAAACTTTTAATGAGAAAACTCACTATCATGTGGTTGGTAAAGGATATTCTACCGGTGCGGTAAAATTATTTTTTAAAGTGGAAGATCTATATGAAACTTATATAGATAAATCCACTTTGCTTTCTTCTAAATTTATACGTAAAATTCGTGAAGGTTCTTATGTAAGAGATCAAACGATGGTCATTGATCATACGAATAAAAATATTACTTATACCAATAATAAATCCAATACTTCCAAAATCTATAATTATACAGGAGAAATGCACGATATGTTATCGGCATTTTATTATTTAAGGCATATGAATACCGATAATTATACAGCGGGAGATTATATCAGTCTTAATATATTTATGGACGGTGAAACTTTAAATTTTAAACTTAAAATTTTGAATAGAGAAACAATCTCTTCTAGTTTTGGAAAAGTAAAATGTTTAAAAATCAGACCCTACGTCCTTGCAGGAAGAGTTTTTAAAGAGAAAGAAAGTGTAACCATGTGGGTAACCGATGACTCAAATCATGTTCCAATTCAAATTAAAGCTGAATTAGCCGTTGGATCTTTAAAAGCCGATTTAAGTAGTTATAAAAATTTAGAAACTCCAATTAATTTTAGTAAATAATCAAGTTATCTGACAAAACGATATATTCCTTCTCCTTCAGTCCAATTGCTTCCCGATTTTATTAATTTAATGATTCTATTGGCTAATTTATCGCAATTGGATTGAAGAATGTGTAATTTCTTCGGTCTGCCTTCTTTACTTACAGTAAATCCGATAACTATCTTAACTTCATTAGTATCGCATTTTTCTTTTTTAAATGATAGATTTTCATAGATATAGACATTGAAATTTTCCCTTCCTATAGTAGGCTCAGATTCTAAACTTTTATTCATACTACTATAAGATTGTGAATCTCTTACTAAAGAATCGCTTAAATAAGTTTGATTTATTTCTCGTTCAGTTTTGTTGAGTTTTTTTACCGGTTTAAGAGAGGAATCTCTATTCATTGTTTTCAAAGATAATAACGGTTCCTCAACTTTTTCTTGACTGAGTTCAGCGCTTATATCCCGGTGTGCAATAAATTTATTTTCAAAGGTATCGGTATCTTCTTCGATTGATTCCGGTTCTATATTTCGAATAAATTCTTTAGGATCAATTTTTTGTTTCAATGTATGATTAGATACGATAGTCAAAGGTTTACTTTTATTTTGTGATTTTACTTTGAAAGTATCGGAAAAATCCTTCTTTTCATTGTTTGAACTATTGTTGTATTCATTGATTGCAAAGGGAATATTCGTATTCTTGTCGTTACTTCCTGATTTTTCGTAAGCGATTAAATTTCTTTCCTTTCTTTGACCGTTTGTTAATTTATATAGTATACTTATACTGACTAGAAGAACTAATCCAGCAGCTTCGACATAAATTGGAAATATATTCTTTCGAGGATTCGTTTTATCTAAAATTTTTCTTTCGAGCTTTTTAATATCCTTATTTGGGTCTCCTTGAACTTCTTCATAACCCTCTAAAGCTTCTCTTAAAAAGTCATCCTTCATGGATTGCCTTTCAATATCTCTAGCATCTTTACCTCTTTTTTTGCCTCCTATATAGTTAAGTAATTTTTTCATTTAAGATTTTTTTCTAAGCAAAGCTTTAAATTTCTTTTACCGTTCTGTATATAACTTTTAACACTTTTCAAGCTGTATTGAGTAGCATCACAAATATCCATATACGATTTATCTTTGAAAAAAAACATTTCAATGGATGTCTTTTGAGGTTGAGGTAGCCTGGATATACAATCGTCTAACATTTGATATTTTTTATCATCATTATTTTCATCCAATAAGTCCCAAACATCCTCAGATTGCACATTTTCCATAGCATGATCTATATTTATTTCTATACCTTCTCTTCTTAATTGTTGTAAACAATAATTTTTGGAAACTGTATATAACCATGATCTGAAATAATCTATTTTATAATTTAAAATTTTAGGAAGTAAATTTTCAAACAGTTGCATTACTGCATCTTGGGCTTTATGCTCATCTTTTAAATATTTAAGGCAAAGTCCATATTGTAAAGGAATATACCTGCTATATAATACACCAAAATATTCGATATCTTGAGTTTCCCTATATTTATCTAAAAGCTCTTGGTCTTTGTATGTCTTAAGTTCTAAACGATTTTTCAAAAATCCTCGAATAAATAATATTTAACGCTAAAATACAAATTAATTAGCCTGATAGAATTTTCAAAATATATAATTTTCAAAATTATTGTAAACAACTGAGAAAAAACTTAGGTTTTTCCGAGCTTTATCATTTGTTTACTAATAATCTTTAGTAAATTGCAGAAAATTTTGACGTAATGAAAAAATTGTCAGTCGTATCTTATTTGTTTATATCTATTTTATTGGGTGGTGGTCTTTTATCATGCAAAAATGAAGAAAAATCCAAACAATTACCAGATACTTCCATTTCAAAAAAAGATGAAACAAACCGTTCAGGAATATCTTTGAACGCGGAATCAACTTTACCGAGTAATGATACTAATAAACAAGAAAAAAGTAGTCCTGAAATTTTAACCGGTATCTATCAAGATGCGGATAGCCTTTATCATCTTAGATATATTCTTGAAAAAGGTAAAACCTATTCTTTTAATTCCAGAGAAATTAATAAGCAAACAGTATCTTTTAGAGATAAAAGTCAATCTGTTTCGCAAGAATCCATAGATCCAATAAGCTTTACGGTATTAGATATCAAAAATGGTATATATACCTTACAAGTATCCATGGGGGGCAAAAAAGTTATTACTAAAGCGGATGGTAAAGTAGTGGTATTTGATACCAACGGTAAAAAACCGGAAAATCCCGATCAAGCAAAATTGTGGAAAATATACAGAGCAATCAGCAATGTTACTTTTACATTAACGATGGATATTTACGGAAATGCTTCCAACATAAAGGGTATGGACGCCATTTATGAAAAAGCAAAATCAACCTTAAAATCCGAATTGAAAGGAAAAGAACTGGAAGATTTTATTAATGCTTTTAAATTGGGTCTGAATCCTGAAACTTTTAAAGCACAATTTGAAGGTTCCATTATGAAATTTCCTTCAAAAGGATTAAAAATTGGAGAGAAATGGAATTCTCATCCGGAATTGAAAGACCAAGGGTATAATCAGTTAGTAAAAGTGGGTGACAGTTTAACTGAAGTTCGTATTCAGGGAACTTTACCGTCTAAAACAGATTCTAAAGTGGTAGAAGGGATAACTTATAAATTGTCTGTAAAGGGAACTCAAAGTGGAAAAATTATCATAAATAATAAATCCGGTTGGATTTCCAATGCCAATTTTACTATGACTGTTACAGAAACCAAATCAGCCAGTAAAGGTGATGAAACTGAAAAGGTGGTTCAGAAATCTGTAAATAACACGTATATTAATTGATAGGTTACTAATTAATTTATATATTTATCGATGGGAAGATTAATTGAATTTATATTTTTTGCCGCAGTTGCTTATTTTGTTTTTAATATTTTAAATAAAATTTTCTCGGGTACTCGTGCAAAAAAGAAATATTCCAAGTCCAAGCCCCATCAATTTAATAACCAAAGAAAAAATTCTTCTCCGAATAAGGGTATTAAATGGGATGCAGAAACAGTTGATTACGAAGAAGTAGAAACTAAAGACAATGAAAAAAAATAGTTATTTTTTGCCGGTTGTAGGATGTTTGCTTTTTTTTGTCATCCTCTCCTTTATGTATTTTAGTCCATTATTATCAGGTAAATATATTTCTCAACCTGATATCATTCATTATAAAGGCGGCGCGCATGAATTAGAAGAGTATCGATCTATTCATGGAGAAGACACTTATTGGAGCAATTCCATGTTTGGGGGAATGCCCACCTACCAAATGGGAGCTAATTATCCTTCAGATATAATTAAGAGTATCGATCGTTTATTAAGAACTTTTCCTACTCCCGCAAGTTATTTATTTTTATTGTTATCCGGTTTTTACTTGTTAGGTATGGTATGGTTAAAAAATTGGAAATATGCTTTGCTGGGAAGTATTATGTTTTCTTTTTCAACCTATTTTTTTATCATAATTGGAGCCGGTCATAATGCTAAAATTCATACGATAGCCTATTTTGCGCCATTTATTGCAGGTGTATATTTACTGTATCAAAAAAAATATGTTACTGGATTTATTCTTACCACTTTATTCTTATCGTTACAAATTGCAGCCAATCATCCACAAATGACGTATTATCTGTTTTTAGCTTTAGGAATTTTTGGTTTGATTGAACTTATTCACAGCTTTAAAACGAAAACATTAAAATCTTTTGGTATTTCTTCTGGCTTTTTTCTTCTGGCCATTTTACTGGCGCTAGGAATGAATTCTACCCGTTTACTATCAACCTATGAATATTCAAAGGAAACTACGCGAGGAAAGTCAGATTTGACTATAAGTAAAAATAACGTTTCCCCTAATCAGGGATTAGATACGGATTATATTACTCATTGGAGCTACGGCATTTTAGAGACGGCAAATTTATTTGTTCCTAGTTTTATGGGAGGTGGTAACAATGAAAAAGGATTTAAAACCTCTAATCTTGAATCATCTTTACAGGAAAATATTAGATCACAGGAAGAATATACTCAATTTCAACGTGCTTTTAATGGCTCTTATTGGGGAGAGCAACCGGGGACCGTAGGCCCTGCTTATCAAGGTTCTGTAGTAATATTCTTAGCCTTTTTAGCTTTATTTTACTATAAAGGCAAATATAAATGGTGGTTGGTTGCAGCAACCGTTCTAAGTTTCTTTTTAGCTTGGGGTAAAAATTTTGGGATATTTACTGATTTCATGATTCAATATTTCCCATTATATAATAAATTTCGAGCTGTTTCTTCCGCTCTCGTGATTGCTGAATTTACTATTCCTTTATTAGCTTTATTGGGTACGTATTCATATTTTATGGATGAAACTCTTACCCAAGTTTATAAAACTAAAATTTTATATATAAGTTCCGGTTTTATATTGGTTATATTATTACTTCTGTATGTATTAGGATTACAAATATTTAGCTTTCATACTACTTTAGAAGGTAATGCTATAAAATCTGAAATATTAGAAGCAATTAGAAAAGATCGTTTTGCCCTTTTCCAATCAGATATTTTACGAACTTTTTTCTTCGTTTTAGTTTGTTCTGTACTTCTTTGGGCTGCTCAAATTAAGTCCTTTAAATCAAGTTATGCAGTTTTAGCTATTGCCGCATTATCTTTAGTTGATTTATGGGGAGTGGATAAACGTTATTTAAATGATGATAATTTTGTGGACAAACAATTTTATAAAAATCCTTTTCCTACTCAAGTAACAGAAAGTCAATTAGAAAAAGCACAAACCGATCCAACCTTGGCTCGTATTTTCAATGCAGCACCTATTAACCATGCATTAGATATAATTAAACAAAACGATCATGCTCATTACAGAGTATTCAATTTGTTGTTAAGTCCTTTTAATGAAACTAATACCTCTTATTTTCATCAATCGATTGGTGGATATCATGGTGCTAAATTAAGGAGATATCAAGATTTAATAGATTTTTATTTATCGGACAGCTTAAATTTACCTATACTTGATATGCTTAATACTAAGTACATCATCACTGCCGATTCTATAATCAGACCTATTCCTAATCCTAATAATAATGGAAATGCTTGGTTTGTAAATGAAATTGTTTTTGCCAACAATGCCGATGAGGAATTATTAGCATTGGGAAAGATTGATAACAAAAGAAAAGCAGTCATAAATTCAAAATATAAAAAAGACCTTACCATAAAATCTTCCTCTGATAGTTTGTCTTCTATAGAATTAAAAGAATATTTACCGAATAATTTAACCTATATTTCTAATAGTAAAGAGGAAAAATTAGGAGTTTTTTCGGAAATTTATTATCCACATGGTTGGAAGGCTTCAATCGATGGAAAAGAAGTTCCTATTTATAGAGCCGATTATACGTTACGTGCCTTAAAAATACCTGCAGGAAAACATACTATAAATTTTTCCTTTAATCCTCCCGTAATTCAAAAAGGAAAATATATAACTCTGGGCACTTGTCTTCTTTTTGTAATCATAAGCAGTATATTATTGATATATGACTACAAAAAAAGAAGTAAATCCGCTGAGATTTCAAAAGCTTTGTAAGACATGTGTAAAAAGGTTTTGATCATTTCCTATTATTGGCCTCCGGCCGGAGGCCCAGGGGTACAAAGATGGTTAAAATTTACAAAATATCTACCGGAATTCGGTATTGAACCTCATGTTTATATTCCCGAAAATCCCTCCTATCCTATTTTAGATCCAAGCTTGGTTGATGAAATAAATCCAAAAATAAAAATTATCAAAAAACCTATATGGGAACCGTACCGTTTAGCTGAGAAACTCACCAAGAAAAATAAAGATTTTAAAGCCGGTCAATTTGAAACCTCTAAAAAACAAGGCATTTTATCCAGGATTTCCGTATTCATAAGAGGAAATTTTTTTATTCCCGATGCTCGTATGTTTTGGATTAAACCATCTATTAAGTTTCTTGAAAAATATATGGATGAATACAATATAGATACTTTAGTTACAACCGGACCTCCTCATAGTATGCATTTAATAGGATTAGGATTAAAGCAAATAAAAAAAGACAAAATCAAATGGATCGCCGATTTTAGAGATCCTTGGACTCAAATTTCCTATTACTCTCAACTAAAACTAACTCAAAGATCAGATCAAAAACATAAGGAAATGGAAAAAAAAGTTTTTCAAAATGCCGATCTGATTCTTTCGACCAGTTATACAGATAAAGAAAATTTTAAAAAATTGGGAGCTAAAAATATTGAATGTATTACTAATGGTTTTGATTCAGAAGTAAATAGAGCAGATGAACCAACTTCTGTATTCACCATTTCGTATGTTGGGATGCTCGAGATTCTACGAAATCCAACTAATTTATGGAAAGTATTAGCAGAATTAATTTTAGAGAATCCAACATTTGCTTCTCAATTCTGTTTAAAATTAGTGGGAAAAATTTCTGATTCGATTATAGAAGAGATAAATAATTCGGCTTTAAAAAACAATTGGGTCAATATAGGATATTTACCTCATGTTGATTCGATTAAAGAAATGAATAATTCTAATTTATTGCTATTAACCAATTTTAATAATGTAAAATCCAAAGGTATCATTCCGGGTAAATTATTTGAATATTTAGCAACAGGTAAAACCATTTTATCTATAGGACCACAAAATGCTGATGTTGAGAAAATTTTAATTGAAACCGAATCCGGTAAACATTTTACTTATAACGATCACGATCATCTAAAACAATTCATTTTAACTGAGTTTAAAAATTGGAAAAGCAATACTGCGCATGTCCCATCATCTAAAATTTCCAATTTTCACAGAAAATTTCTGACTGAAAAATTAATTAAATATTTATAGAAATTATCTCAAATAATAAATACATTTTCTTAGTTTTAAATAGTTATAGTACTCGTAAATCAAAATTTTACCATATATAATTTTAAGTAATAAAACTAATTCATTTAGGTTGTTATTATTTTGTTTTTTTATAGATATTCATCATATTATTTACATTTTGCTTATAAATTGTCAATTTTAATTAATAATGGCATTTTATATTTATTTTTTTTTTTTAATTATTTTGATTAATTGAATATTTTTAAAAATAACATTTTTAATGTCATACATAATAAAATATAACATGTTTATAAATTAAAATAATCTAATTATTATCATAATTTAATAATAAATATAAATTATTAATTTCTAAATAAAAATTAATATTTATCGCATTTTTATTCATATTTATATATTTGAAAAAAAATAATTATGAAAATAAAAATACTGCCTACCTTATTATTAATTTTAATTCCTTTATTTACTTCTGCACAAATCAAAAGTTTGATATTATTCCCAATATTATATGCTAAACAAATCAGACAAGATAAAATTGAAAAATCTAAAAATGAAAAACGTTTAAAAAAGGAAAAACAATTTATAGATAGTGTTTGGAATGCCCATGAAATCAAAAAGCAAATATTGAAAAAAAAGCAAGATAGCATTTATAAAATTAAAGATAGTATTCAAAAAATAAAATTCATGGAAGAAGAGAAATTAAAAAAAGAAAAAGATAGTTTATTAAAAATTCAATTAAAAAAAAATGAACCTACTCCTAAATTATATGATAAATTTCGACAATCTTTATATGGTATGTCAAAAAATAGATTTTTTACCTTATTTAGAGGAATAGACTATAATTATATTAATTTTAAATTCAGCTTTTTTTTGCAAGAGGATTATATGAATTTAACCCCCACAAATGATTACATAGTTAAAGAAAATTATATAAGTCAAAAATATATACCTGTTGTTTCTTCTAAAAACGAATATTTAAAAGTTAAATTTAATCTTATACCTCATACCGATATAATAGGTTATTTTGCAAGCGAATACGGGGATGAGGAAGAAAAAGTATATTTAGTTGATAGTGTTGAGATTACTGGAACAACTCAATTAATTATTAAATTATTTACCGTTTATTGGAATAAAAAAATTACAATAGGTGGAACTAGAAAAGGTGAAATAGCGCATATACAATATTTGAATGATTACGTCTCATTATTTAGAATAGATCATAATACTTGTAAAATTACTATAACTAAAGGAAATATCACCGCTAATTATAATGAAATATATGGAATAAATCCTAAAAAACAGTAAACTTTGAAATATATTAAGATAGTATTCATTTATTATTATCAAGATTAAATATGATTATGTTGATTAGCTATGCTTGATAGGATTAACTTTTTTATATTTTAAAATGTAAATCATTTATTTGTCTTTTTTTATCCAAAAATTAATTATCTAAAACATTTTCGATATTACATAAGCAACAATGTTTTAAAGTTTTAATTTAAAAAATATTCAGCTGTTATAACTTAAAATTGATTCTCTCTATAATATGTATCATGGAAATAAAGATTGTTAATTACTATCTTAATTCACATTTTATGGGTTTATTTTAACTTTATTTTGTTAATTTATGTTAGTAATATTAATTAATTCAATTATTTGAAAAATTTACTTTACTGATTTATTAAGAAAAATAATATGTAAAATGATAAATGAATATTCTTAACAGTCTCATATTCTTCAAAATAGAAATATGGGGTATTCACTTTTTTAAAAAATTATTATAATGTAATATCTATAAAAGATTAATATCTAAAAAATGAGCATCATAAGATATATTAAAAATTATATATAAGTTAATATAAATTAATAAGATATTTATATTCTAACTTTTAAAGAACAAATTGTATGATAATAGCTTGTAAAAATTTAAAAAATGCTATATTTTAGTATAAAATATAATTACAATTTGGTTAAAATAGTATTGCAAAAAATATATTAATTCAATAGTATAACAAAATGTTTAAAAATTAAATAACATAACCAAATTTTATTAAAAGAACTTATATGAAATACCTCAATTATTACATCTAAATGAAATATTTTATTTTAAATAACTATTATGATTTTTTTTATATTAAAATTTTTTTTTTAGTGAAATTAAAAAATATTTTAATATAGCTTTAATTCGGATTTTATTACCATTTTCTTTCGCAATTTTATATATATTTATCATTTTTTTTCTCCTTCCAAAACGATATGACAATATAATATCATCAGTTAAATCTATTTTAAACGAATTCTTTTTAACGTTTTCTAAATATTTATTTATACGAACTTTAGCTAAAAAATTATGATCAAAATCATCTTCAGAGATCATTTTAAAACATAAACTATCTTTTCTGTAAGTAATACAATAAATTGGAAAATCACTTACATAATATTTTCTTGATAATTCTCCAGCTTTAATTACAAATAAAGCATCTTCACCTATTTTCTCTTCTTCAAAAAATAATTTATTTTTTTCAATAAAACTTCGATTAAACATTTTAGCCCAAGCTTCCCAATTTTTATATACTAATTCATTCTTTGCTTCTTCTTCATTTTTAATAAGTTTTTTATAATATTTTTTACGAGTGGTAAGCAAATATTTATTTCTGAATGCTTTATTCATTGTATCACTATAGACACTAGTAGCTAAAAAATATATTATATCATTATCAGTATCAACATATTTATCTGTTTCAGTTAAAAAATTTGTATTAAAAAAATCATCTGCATCAGCAAATAATATCCATTTTCCTTTGGCTTTGGATAAACCTATATTTCTAGCATAACCAGCTCCTTTATTTTCTTTAGTTAAATAAATTTCAATATTCTCTTTATCGTATCCTGGAAATTTATCAAAGTTAACAATTGTAGGATCACTATTATCATCAACTATAATGGTTTGAATATCATTCCTAAATGGTATAGAATCTAAACATCTTTTTAGTAAATGAGGTATATTTTTATGTGGAATTATGATTGAATAAGTGAACATGTTATTAGCTAAAAATTTTCTTCAAATATATTTTAATTCTTTTCAGATAAGAAATTTTTCTCATATTTTTTTCTAATTCAATTTTAATATATTTTGGAACATTATTTTTAGGAGTTGAAATATAAATCTTTCTTAAAATTTTATTTCGGTATAAAATTGTATCTTTCATAAAATAATTTAAACCCTCTTTTTCACAAAAATTAATACGATCTTCTAAGGCCTCTAAAAATGCTATTTCTTTTTTAAATGAAAATTCTTTATATAATCTATTGGTTGTGCTATTTTCTCTTTTATAATAATAATATAATAATGTATCTATTTCGCAAATTTTTTCAGCATTATACATACACTTATACCATATATATTCATCCTCACAAATTTTTACATCTTCTGGCATTCTTATATTATCGAATAAACATTTTTTATATAGTTTATTCCACAAAACCACATAACGAACAGTATCTTTAGTATATTTAAATTCAGTAATAAAAATACTCCCATTATATACTTTTTTATATGTATTTATTAAATCGGAACTTTTAATTTGTATTGTATTAGAAAAACTTTGGAAATTACATATGCAAATATCGCTATCTGTTTCAATTAACTGATTAAGTAATATTTCAAAAAAATTTAAAGAGATAAAATCATCAGGATCAATAAAACTAATATATTCTCCTTTTGCTTTGTCTAATCCTTTATTTCTTGCATGTGAGGGACCTTTATTTTCCTGATGAATAACAACAATTCTGGAATCATTTTTTGCATATTCATCACAAATAAATCCGCTAGAATCTGTAGATCCATCATTAATTAATAGTATTTCCAAATCTGAATACGTTTGATTTATTACAGAATCTAAACATCTACTTAAATATTTTTCTACGTTATAGATGGGAATTATAACTGATATCATTTCTTAGCCGGATTTATATTAAAAAATAATTGTAATTGATTTTCAAATTCTAATTCTTCATTTAGAACTTCGTTTCTGTACTCATTAAAATCCAAAATTGCTTGCTCATAATTAATCATTGAATATTCTATTTTATCAATAATTTTCGAAAGATCATTTTTTACATATTTAAATTTATATCCAATTGGAATATTTAAATCTTGTTGATATTTTGAAGATCCACCCATACCTGAAATAATAATACATTTCATTACAGATGATTCTCTTAACATTTTGTCTCTTCCGGGATTGTATCCAAAATCTATATATACTTTTGCTTTTTTCATGGTTTCAACCACTTGATCGGGTGTCATATTCTTTATGGCTATCCATGTATACTTCGAGCTTTTCTTTTGTATGGATTTTAAATCTTTATTATTTTTTTTAGGATTATAGATTATTATATTTTCTTTATTTACTAAATTTTTAACTCGATTACTTTCTGCTAAAAAAAGTGGATTAACATAATCACATACAAAAGATATCTTATTTTCTGGTATATGGTTTTCGACAAGATATATATAGGATCGGTAAGATTGCGCCCAATGATACACATCTGGAAGATTTTCCAAATGGTACTCCTGCTCTTCTAATTGACCTTTAAAATATTTTGAAATATAAAATTTTAATCCTCTGTGCCTATTCTTCATACAAATTGAATAGAAATCAACACTCAACCACCAAATAATCTTCTTACTTTTTTTAAACTTAAAAATATAATTAGTAAGAGATTCTGGAATGATAATAATATTATTAGGATGATCATCAATAGTTTCAATCTCTGATGTATCGTAGATATTATAAACTTGCGGTTTGGGATTTTCATTAGACTTTTTATGTATATAATACATTTTAGCATCTAATTTAAAAACAGTTCTTAATTTATGGCTTAATTGATGTAATGCTTCAGGCCCTCCGGTTGAGATATTTGCAGGACAAATTATATATATTCTTGTAGAATAATTTATTCTCATAATTTTTTAGTTTTGTAAATTTAATCATTAATTATTTTTAATTAAATTTAGTGATGTCTTTTTACTTCTATATTATATGATTAATAACTTTTATGATAAACCTAATTAAAATTTTTAAGGAATATTTTTCAATTATTAATTATGCAAAACAACAAAAAAAAGATTTAAATATTTATCCTTATAAAATTCTCTTATCATATAGGATGATAGACCATCTTTTTGTTTCTGTAGAACAATTAGCTAGTCAGATTTTATGGATACAAAATAAATTGTCTGATGTAGTAGTTAAACCCAAACAGATATTTTCTTTTTGGAAAATTTTAGGAAATCCAGCTCACATTTCAGAAAATTCTGATTCAATCTTACTATACGAGATATACAGCAGTATTATTTACCATCTAGCACTAGTAAGTGGATTAGCAATACTTGAGAGACATCCTTCCCCTGTAGATCATTTCACTAAAGAACAAAGAATATACCCATTAGGTGCTGAAGCATTGGTTTTATACGAATCAAAAGATTTAAAAATTAAAAACAATTATGATTTTCCTTTAAAATTTAATTTTGAAATAAAAAATCAAATCTTAAATGGATCTATTTTAAGTACAGAAAAAATAATACGTAATGAAGTAGTTTTTACCTGTAGAGATTTTAAAAAATTCAAAGAAGTTTTAACACGAATTAACCGTAGAACAACAGATGTTTCTGTTTATAAAATTAAAATATAAAAAAAGCTTCATGTATTTTAACACGAAGCTATTATAATATTTTTTTAATCAAATTTTACTGATTATATCTTTCAAAAACCAAAATTTCTTGACCATCATTATAAAATGATAAAATAGAATCTTCTTCTCTTATTTCATCAATATTTTGCATAGCATTTAAAAATTGTGATTCATCAAAATCACAAGGCAATTCAGTAGAAGTTAATCTTGAAATGTTAAAAATAGTATTTTCCCAAGTATAATATGCTGTAAATTTATTACAACCTGTTGTTCCGTAAATTTGTTTCCAAGGTTCATCAAATCTCATCAAGGGAACATTCTCATATAAATCTTCAACATTTTGAGAATTCAACCTTACTAATCTCCATTTCACAACATTTTCATCGCCTAAATAGACTAAAATTTTATCTAATTTACCTTTAGGTTTTCTAATATTTAATGTTTCTTTAACTTCAATTATTTTATCTTCATCACCATTCTCAATTATTTCTAAACTATCTATTACATCTTCGTGTTGATTAATCTGAACTTCATCACTATAAACTATTGCTTTTTTTGATGTTCCACAACTTGTAATAAGAAATAATGGAAATAACCCTAAGAAGATCAAATGAAAATTCAATAAACTTTTTTTCATAATATTTAAGTATGTATTATACGATTAATTAACTTTTTGAGCAAAATAAATATTAGGTAAAGATATAAAAAACCTGCAATAACAACTATTTTTTTAGATTTTTTTTTAACTAATATAAATTTTCCCTATACGCCGTATAACGTTTATTATTACTAATTTATTATCTTAAAGTAAATTAAACCCATATATTTAAAAATTATATTTTAATATAAACTTAATATTAAACTATTATATAAATACATATTTAATACATTTGTAATATTCAAGATTACAATACAGACTAAATGTAAATAATTTATTCTTTATGCATCTAACCGGACAACTAACAAAAATGATAACCGAATATAATTCTCCTATTCAGTATTATCTAAATTTTAATGATGAAATACTTATTATAAATCAACTATTAGATAAAAAAATCAAAATACGATTTGATCATTATAAATGTCTGGGATGTGGTTTGGATAAAGAAATATTTGCCATGGGATATTGTAAGGATTGCTATTTTACTTCTCCCTATGCAGGAGATTGGATCCTAAGACCCGAATTATCTAAAGCCCATTTAGGAAAGGAAGACAGAGATTTAAGTGTTGAATCTAAAGCTCAACTTCAGCCTCACATAGTTTATTTAGCAAACTCCGGTGGAATTAAGGTTGGTGTCACAAGAAAATCACAATTACCTTATCGTTGGATCGATCAAGGTGCCGAGTATGCCATAAAATTAGCAGAAACTGAAAATAGATATGAAGCAGGAGTCATTGAATCCATTCTTAAAAAGCACGTTTCAGATAAAACCAATTATAGGAAAATGTTGAGAGAATCAGTTCCCTATATAGATTTATCAATTGTGAAAAATGAGCTTAAAACATTTATACCCGAACAATTAGAAAATTATATTTTAGAGGATAACGAAATTTTTAATTTTCAATATCCGGTAATCGCATACCCACATAAAGTAAATTCGGTAAACCTTAAAAAGGTTTTTGAATTTGAAGGAATTCTAAAAGGTGTTAAAGGTCAATATTTGCTTTTTGATAATAATATGGTGTTTAATGTTAGAAATCATGAGGGATTCGTAATCGACTTAATCCTTTGATTTTACTAAAGATAATTCATTATCTATCAGCCTGTTATTATATTGTTGAATATACGATTTTATTTTTAATTCAAGGTTTTCTTTAGGATAATTTGAAATTGAATGTTGTAATAAACTGTCTTTTGTATAATCATATACACGTAAAATCTTTTTACCGTCAAAAGTAACATAATACTGATTGATTAAAAATCTATAAATACCCTCATTAAAATTGGCAACCACTCGATCTTTACTTTCAACGGGATTGCCAAAAGAAAAAATTTGTTCTTTATAACCCAGATAATTCAAAACTTCAGGGTAAATATCAATTTGACCCATTAATTTATTTTCAGTTCCTTTTAATTTAGAATTAGAAGGATCAAATAATAATATAGGTATTGAATAATTACCAATTTCTGTTAAAAAATATTCAGGTTTAACCCCTCCTCTACTTGTATGATCGGGAGTTATAACAAAGACCGTGTTAGTATACCATTCTTGTTTTTTAGCATTCTCAAAAAATTTTCTTAAAGCAAAATCGGAATAAGCAATGCTCTCATGTATATCTCTGTTTCCTATAGGAAATTTATTTTTATATTGTTCAGGAATGGTATAAGGAGAATGTGATGAAATGGTGAAAATAGTTGAAAAGAAAGGTTGTTTAAATGTATTAAATTTTTTTAATGCAAACTGTAAAAATTCTTCATCAAAAATCCCCCATACTCCATCATATCCACCTTTTTCCTTGTATTCATTTTTACCATAATAATTATCATAGCCGGAAATAAAGGCAAATTCATTGAAATTTTGACTTCCATTAAATGCGCCGTGAAAAAAAGAAGTACTATATCCTTCTTTTTTTAAAACAGCATTAAAACCATCAATTTGATTAAAGGAATAAGGTGAAGATATATAAGAAACTTCCATAAGACAAGGTATAGATGTAATTATTGAAGGTACAGCATCTATAGATTTTAATCCGTTAGCAAAAGCATTGGTATAATACCTGCCCTCCGTAAGTAAGGAATCTAAAAACGGAGTCAATTTCCTTCCTTCAAATTGTTGATTAATGTTTTCTTTTCCAAAACTTTCCAAAATAAGAATTATTAAATTCTTTTTATTAAAACTTCCATCCGAATTGATATCTATAATCGGATTATAAATAGTTTTTAATTGTTGAGAGGTAAAATAATTCTTCTTTTTTAAATTATCTTTTTTATTTATAGTTTTAAAAATTGTAAAAGTTGTGTTTAATACCACTGCGGTATTTTGGGGATAATCGGTGTAATTGATAGCATCAACCGTTTTGATTGGAGCTCTTTGGATTCCTCCTCTCCCCAATAATATAATTAAGCCGATAAATAATAAAAAAACTAATGAGCTTACGAAAATACCTTTCCATCCGTTTTCTTTTTCTTGTCTATATGAAATTTCAGGAATAAATTTCCAAAAACAAAACATAGCCAATAAATATCCTAAAAACATATACCAATATTGAGTTAGGAATACAGGAATTAGTCTGAGTATGTCTCCTTCCATACCGGAAGCAGTAATCAATGAATAGGTACTTCTTTTATTAGTATATATATAATATTTTATATCAATGAAATTTAAACCTATAAAAAAGGCATTGATTAAAAAAAATAGTATTTTTAAACTTTTTTGATAGGTATGATTGTACTTGAAGTTGCCCGGAATCGTACTTAATACAATTATGAGTATATTACTTAAAAAAATTGCTGCCAAATCAAATCGTAAGCCTCCTAAAAACTCCGATAATCCTATATTTTTAAAACAATGTAAATTGAATAGATAGAATATTGTTCTACAAAGCTGATAACAAAAAATTAAGAATAATAATCTAAGCAATAGCAATTTTATACTTAATTTATAATTCATAATAAGTATTGAATAGTTAGTAATTCAAAACTATACAATTTTTCATCATTTTAATCAATAAAATTTGTTTTTTTTTAATAATTCGATACTGATTCTGAGTATAACATAAAAAATTTAATCTCATTCCATATTTTTTTCCTAGTTTTGTCTTTCTAATTATTAATTATGGCTGAATATAAACTTATATTACCTCCTATGGGAGAAGGTATAATGGAGGCTACTATTACCGGATGGGCAAAAAATGAAGGAGATTATGTAGAAGAAGACGAAACTATTGTTGAAATTGCGACAGATAAGGTCGATTCAGATGTTCCTTCCTCCATTTCGGGAAAACTACTAAAAAAGCTTAAAGAAGTAAATGACATTTGCAAAATTGGAGAAGCTTTTGCTATATTAGAAATTGAAGATACTGATGAAAAATCATCTGCTGTTTCTAAAACCGAAATATCTTTAAATCAGGATGATACTTTAACAATCAATACATCTATAAATGTACCTAATATAACAGCTGAATTAGAAAAACCTTTGATTTCTAACTCTGAACTACATAATAGTAATGCTTCTAAAAGTTCGTATTATTCACCCTTAATTAGATCTATTTGTAAAAAAGAAAATATTTCTCAATCGGAATTAGATTTATTACAAGGTACTGGATTAAACGGTAGAATTACAAAAGAAGATATCCTTTCCTATTTAAAAAGTAGAAATCTTTCCGCTACCGTAAAAGTATCACCTATACTGGAACCGGTTCATAATAGCCCTAAAGTATCAGAAAATACATCTGAAACCTCTATATTAAATTCTTCTCCTTCCATATCGGATGGTGACGAAATCATAGAAATGGACCGAATGCGTAAGCTTATTTCTAAAAATATGCTGCAAAGCAGACAGATTTCAGCTCATGTTACTTCATTTGTTGAAGCAGATGTTACCAATATTGTACTTTGGAGAAATAAAAATAAAGATTCTTTCTTCAAAAATGAAGGTGTAAAGCTCACTTTTATGCCTATGTTTATTCAGGCAATTGTAAAAGCAATAAAAGATTTTCCTATGATTAATATTTCCGTAGATGGGGATAGAATTATAAAAAGGAAAAATATTAATATAGGTATAGCAACTGCTGTTCCTAATGGCAATTTAATTGTTCCAGTTATAAAAAATGCTGATCAGTTGAGTTTATCCGGGCTTGCAAGATCAATAAATGATTTAGCAAATCGTGCAAGAAATAATCAGCTAAAACCGGAAGATACCAATTGTGGAACGTATACTTTGAGTAATATTGGAAGTTTTGGAAACCTTGCAGGAACGCCGATCATCAACCAACCTCAAGTTGCTATTATGGCTGTTGGATCGATTGTTAAAAAACCGGCAGTTATTGAAACTCCACAAGGAGACATGATAGGTATACGCCATATGATGATTATCTCACATACCTATGATCACAGGGTCATAGATGGAGCTTTAGGAGGTGCTTTTGCTAAGAGGGTTTCTGATTATTTGGAAAAATTTGATCCTAATACAAAATTTTAAAGTTGAAATATATTTAATAAATTGATTGTTTCCTGTGAACATCCATTCAATACAATATTATATACTGCTAATTATATTTAGTTGCCTTTTGAACAGTTGCGATAAGAAACAAACGATTAAAGCTTCTAACCAAACTGATTCTTTATCAGTATCTTCTTCAATTAGGGATACTTTACCTAAGAAATTTATCGGAACTTATCAAGGAAGTATTTCATGTGATGATTGTGAATTTGTGGTTCTTACTTTAGATCAAAATTATTCGTATATGTTAAAAATTCAGCTTTTTAATGATGAAGATTCTAAAGGATCAATTATTTATGAACAAGGAAATTTCAATTGGGATAGAAAAAATTCAATGATAGCTTTAGACAAGTTTGGTTTTAAATTTAAAGCTTTTGAAAAAAAACTATACTATCTTGACAATACAGGTCAATACGATACTGAAGATTATTTACTTAAACAATAAACTATAATTAATCAAGTATGTTTAGAGTAACTTGATTATTTCAATCTCATTAAATTTTGCCGATTTTTTGAAATAAATATTTAAAATTCTAAATCATAATTAGAGATAGATAAACTTATTAAAATATTTTTTTCATTAAAGTAAAAAGTAGTATAAATTTTATCTGACACTACTTTATATGTAGGCTGTTTCGTATTTTTAAATTTTATTAAACGCTTAGCATATATTTTTTCAATGGAACTTAGAGAAGATTGATATAAGACAATTGAATTTGATAATTCTACTGAATTGATTCCTCCATAATTGAAACTAACCAGTGAAATTTTATCATTACTTCCTAATCGTCCGCCACCCTCTGATATTGCACTAATTTGAAAACCATTCATGAAATCCCAAGTATAAATGTTTCCTGAACCTTCGATGGGTTCTGCATCCGTATAAGTAGCTATAGTATTGATTGCCTCTATTTTTTGCGGTAATTTAAATCCTTTAGCAGTAAAAAATAATTCTTTAATTTTAGCCGCAGATTTGGGACCTAAAATAAGGCTTTTCTTTTTTAATTTAGTAGTTGTTATCCTATTGGTTTTATTTTGTGAAAACAGCTCTCCGCTGTTTAAAATCATTAGTAGAGTGAAAACGAATACAATTTTTTTCATTATAATTATTTTAGTATCTTACAATATATCTAATTTTTTGGCTTTAAGATTACAATTTCAAACGGTAACGTCTGTTTTAGCCTATTGTTTAATTCCATTAATTTATGGAACAAACATTTGTTTTATTTTATAAGTAAACTTTGAAAAAATAGAGGTAAAAAAATACTTGTTTTCCGTCTGATTAGTAGAGAAACTAATAAGAGCTACAAGACTATGATCATTATCGGCTAATTTTAATAGCTTGATTATGATTTTTTCTTTATCTAAAGATGGTAAAAACTTTATACATTTTAAATTTTCAATTATAATCAGCTTACGAACTTCTTTATCACTTTTTAAAAGTAAGAAGTTGATATTTTCATCAGACAATAATTTTTCCAACCCTGAATATAACGCATTTTTACTTATTTTATTAATACCTCTATCATAAATGAATTTACGAATATCCTGAAACTTTTTCAAAAAAATATAAGGTGTAATAGGTTGAGAATAATAAGAAATTTTTTTTCTGTACCTTACGTCATAATTTTTACGAAATTCTTCATTGGATAAAATATGATATGCTTCGTTAATATCTATAAAAAGCTTTTCATTATCTTTATTATTTAAATTCCTATCCGGATGATATTTAAGAGCTAATCTTCTATAAGATTTTTTAATTTCCTTACGCGATGCAGTCGGATCGACTTCTAATATAGTATAAAAATCTTTCATTATTTTAGGCTACAACCAGTATTAAAAAGAACATTTGGCACAAATATAAGCTATTTAAAATACATTTACACCGATTGATAAACATTTAAACGAAAAAAGACTATTTAAAAATAGTCTTTTTTTAAGATATAAGATAGTTATAATCACTACGATTCACAGCTGCTGCAATTAACCAAATTAACCACCAGCTCTTTGGCCACACTTTGACTTCTTTGATAATAAAGAGTTTTAATACCTAATTTCCAAGCTTCTATTAATAATCGGTTTACCTCTTTTACCGGAAGTTCAGCAGGTATATTTAAATTCAAAGACTGGGATTGGTCCACATATTTTTGTCTTATAGAGGCCTGTTGAACAATTTCCAATTGGCTGATCTCTTTAAAAGTTTTGAAAACTTGTTTTTCTTCATACGATAAATCTTTTAAATGTTGTACACTTCCACCATTTAGCATAATACTTCTCCAAGTGTCTTCATTATTAATATTTTTCTCTGTAAGAAGCATATCCAAATACTTATTTTTACGCATGAAATTACCTTTGGAAAGACCCGCTTTGTAGTAATTGGAACTGAACGGCTCTATCCCCGGCGAGGTTTGACCTAAGATCGCAGAAGATGAAGTGGTTGGCGCAATAGCCAATAAAGTAGAATTTCTTCTTCCATAACCTTTTAATAATTCTGGTTCTCCGTAAATTCTGGCTAAATCTTCAGTTGCTTTATTGGATTTATCCTGCAGATATTTAAAAATCTCAACGGTTTTTTGTTTAGCAACCATTCCTTCAAAAGGAATCATGTTTTTTTGCAAATAAGAGTGCCATCCTAATACACCTAATCCTAGTGCTCTGTGCTTTTTAGCAAATTTATTTGCGGGTGACAAGTAATAATTACCTTCTGTTTTTACAATAAATTCCTGTAAAACAGCATCCAAAAAGAATACGGCTAATTTTACTGCTTCCGTGTCTTTCCATTCATCATATAATTCCAAATTCATGGATGAAAGACAACATATAAAAGATTCTTCTTCTGTGGAAGGAAGCATGATTTCAGAACAAAGATTAGAAGCATGAATAACCATTCCTTTATCTTTGTATACCTGTGGCTTATTTTTATTAATATTATCAGTAAAGAATATATAGGGTAAACCTTTTTGTTGACGACTTTCTAAAACTTTAGCCCAAATTTTTCTTTTATCAATATCTCCGTCAATCATTTCCTGCATCCAATAATCAGGAACGCATATACCGAAAAATAAATTTTGAATTGGATTTCCTATATCGCGTATGGATAAAAATTCTTCAATATCGGGATGATCAATATCCAAATAAGCTGCAAAAGCCCCCCTTCTCACTCCCCCTTGAGATATGGTATCCATGGCAGTATCAAATAATTTCATAAAACTTACCGCTCCACTACTTTTGCCATTATCCGAAACCGCTGATCCTCTTTCTCTTAAAGCTCCAAAATAACCGGAAGTACCTCCGCCAATTTTGGTCTGCATGATTACTTCTCCTAATTTATGAGTTATTCCTTCTATACTGTCAGGAATATGAACATTGAAACATGATATAGGCAATCCTCTTTCTGTTCCCATATTTGCCCATATGGGTGAGCTTAAACTCATCCAGCCCCTTTCAATCATTTCCTGAAAAGCTTCTTTTAGTTCAGGTTTGTATAATCGTTGAGCTGCAGCGGAAGTAATACGATCAATTGCTCCTTCAACCGTCTCTCCCTTTAGAAGATACCCCCTATTTAATATTTGTTCACTTTCCGAATTTTTCCACCAAAGTTTTTCGCTCATAATATATATTAATCTAATCTTTTAACCATTAATTCTAATTTACCTTTTAATCCGGTTTCATTATTTACTGCCATTCTTCTTAAAAAATACCCGTTATCTTTTCCTTCTTCATCAATAAAAGGCATTTCATATATTTCAGATAAAGAAAATACTCGAAGATATCCTGAAATTATTTCTATTAACTCTTCCCATATTTCTATATGACGATCTCTGTCTTCTAATTTGGTAGCAATTTCTCTTTCGATAGTTGCATTAAAATCAAGATATATAAAATTGGCTTTAATTAAATAAAAATCTCCCATTTAAAATAAATCGTTTTCAGTTATACTTTTATCATATTTGGTATATTCGGTAGGTCTTTTCGCAAAAAAGTCGTCCAAACTATTGGCAAATACTTCCTCTTCAAACCATGCCATTGGTTTGTATTGCTCTGGTGTAACATGATACAACCGTTCCATTCCTATTTGTTGTAAGCTTTCATCTACCCTGAATTTCATGAAGTTTAGGAGATTTTCTTTTTCAATTGAGTTTACTTCTCCTTTCTCAAATATCCAATCTAATATTTTACCTTCAATGATGATTGAATTCTTAACGGTATCTTGAATGTGCTTAATGGTATCTTCATCAAAAAAGTCGGGATATTCTTCTTTAATTTTATTAACTAAATAGATTCCCGCATTTGCATGAATTTGCTCATCTACCGAAGTCCAACCAATGATATTGCTAACATTTTTCATCAGACCTTTAAATCTTGTAAATGATAAGATTATGGCAAATTGACTGAATAAAGATACATTTTCAATAAGAATGGTAAATAAAATAAGTGATACTACGTATTTTTTTCGGTCATCGGATTTAGCATATTTTAATGCATTATCTAAGTATTCCACTCTTTCCTTGATAACGGGAATTTCCAACAACTTTTCGAATTCATTATTATATCCCAAAACCTCCAACAATCTTGAGTAAGCTTCTGAATGTCTAAATTCACATTCCGCAAAAGTACTTCCTAATCCATTGAACTCCGGCTTTGGAAAATGCTGATATATATTTCCCCAAAAACTTTTAACAGCGACCTCAATTTGGGCAATTGCTAATAAACTGTTTTTGATTGAATTTCGCTCTCTGTCTTCTAAATGCGAATGAAAATCCTGTATATCGGCGGTAAAATCTACTTCTGAATGTACCCAATAGGCATGATTGATTGCTTCTGTAAATTGTAAAATTTCAGGGTATTCAAAAGGCTTGTAATTAATTCTTCTATCAAATATTGACATAATCCTTAATTTATTTTTCTTTTTTTATAATTTTTACTTTATTTTTAAAAGACAGAAAATTCTTTATAAGAGCCGGTCTCGTGTATAATTTTTAACGTATACAAACCCTTACACTCAAATTTTATAATCTTATGATTTTTATAATTAACTTTCTTTCAATTAATTAATTCTTTTGTTTTAGGCTCTTACTATGTATTTAAAATTAAAAATATTTAACATACTTGACTCTAGAGAAACTCAAAAGATATTAAGAAGTTATAAACACAATTTTATTTTGAATTGAAAAAACAAGTTTTTTAATTCCTCGAATCAGTTCCCCATTTTAATTTTTCCCGAAGATTTTTAAAATAAGAATAATTATTATACTTGACTATTTTTATTTTAAATGGTGCTTTTTTTATGATTATTTCATCGTCTATTCCTACCGTATTATATCGTGAATCCAGACACAAGGAATATTTTTCCGATCTACTATGAACTTTCAAACGTATTTCAACATCATCTTTTAAAATTAATGGTCTTACATTTAAATTGTGCGGACAAATTGGGGTTATAACAACAATATCGGCTTTAGGATAAATGATGGGTCCTCCACAACTTAAAGAATAGCCCGTTGAACCGGTAGGTGTGGATATAATTAAACCATCTGCCCAAAAGGTATTCAGAAATATATTATCTACATAGGCATCTATGGTTATCATTGAGGTTGTATCCTTACGCATTACTGCAGCTTCATTTATGGCATAAGGCAAGAATTTATGAAAATTACTTTTCACTTCTAATACGGAACGTTCACTTATAGTGCAATTACCATCTAAAATATGGGGCAATTCTTTCAAAAATTCATTTTTCTGAAATGTGGCTAAAAATCCTAATCTCCCTGTATTGATTCCCACAATCGGAATATTAGATCCTTTAATATAAGCAACAGTAGACAAAATAGTTCCGTCTCCACCAAAAGTAAATAATAATTGGGTTTCTTTTGGAAGCCCTTTCTTTTTGGTGAAAGGAATAAAGCCGGGATTTTTTAATCCTAACATTTCTTCTAATTCCTTTACGTAGGATTCATATACATAAATGGTTATACCTTTTTTTTCTAATTGTTGAAAAAAAGCCGCATAAAGTTCATAATCTTCTTTGTGAACTACTTTTCCATATACACCTACTATCATTGAATTATAATTAATTTATACTTCCATAAATTTTTGCAACTGATCAAATCTCTCTTTTAAAAGCTCTTGCTTGGAATCTTCAAAGTATTTGTTGGAAATTTGATATCCAAATCTCTCGAAAGTATCTCCAATGGAACTTATATTTTCTGCACTAATTTTAAGTACTATTTGAGTTGAGTCTTCATCGGTATTGACTAATAACATCCCTAATATCCTTCCATTATTGCTTTCTACTATATTCGATATTTCACTGGTAGAATATTTTTTTATAGGAGTCGTAATGATCATAAAAACTCCATATTCGGTAGTAAATTGAAAGGAGGCTAATTCATCAATAACTGTTTCCTCTAATACTACTCCTAAAAATTTTTCTTGATAGGATAAGATTGGGATTATATTGGTTTCATTTTCGCTAAAAACGCGTAAAGAATCAAAAAGTATAGCACTATCAAGTAGATAGAACTGTTCTAAATCTAAAAGATGATCTTTTAATGATTCTGATTTATCTAAATCTCTAATGATATTTAAACCTATATTTCCTTTTACTCTTTCTTTACTTATAACAGGATAATGGCTAACTCCCAGATCAATCATCAATTGCTCTGCTCTTCCAACGCTGTCATTTTCATAAAGAGTTAATACATCATTTGAAATATAATTGGTAATTATCATTATGCTAAGATATAATAAGATTTTTGAGTAACCAAAATTTTAAAATTTTGTTCTTCTCTTTTTAGTTATTTTTTTAAGCACCTCTGTATAAGATAGTTTAATAAGATTTTTTATAAAATCATCCGTTAAATTTCCATTCATAAAAACTGTATTCCAATACTTTTTATTCATGTGATATCCGGGTTGTATTTCCGAATAATTTTCTCTTAACTCCAATGAATATTCTGCCTCACACTTTAAAATTATCTTAAAATCCGGATCATATAAATTCGTTAATGCAAACATCTTACCCTTTACTTTAAAAACTAAAGTTTTTTCATCAAAAGGAAAACATTCTTCCACATCTGAAAATTGTAAACAATATTCTCTAAATTCTTCGATATTCATAGATTGATTAGCTTAAATTTTAAAAATTTTAAATTTAAGATAAAAAATTAGATTATAAGATTTCATAGTAGTACATTTGAATGAAATGCTATAAATTAGTTATCATATGAAAAAAATATTTTTTATAGTTTATTATATTTTGATAAGTATATCTCTTTATTCACAAAAAACATTTTTAATTAACCATTTTGATTCTGATTTTTATACAAAACAGTGGGCCGGCTTTTATTTATATGATCCTGTGCAAAAAAAGGAAATTTTTAATTATAATGGTAATAAGTATTTTATTCCGGCATCCAATGTAAAAATTTTTACCTTATATACCGGATTGAAATTAATTTCTGATTCTATACCTTCCCTAAAATATGTTTCCAAAAATGACACGCTTTATATTTGTGGAACAGGAGATCCAACTCTATTGGAACCCTATTTTAAACAAAATAAAGTAATTGAATTTTTAAAAAATCGAAAAGAAACTATAGCTTTATTTACAAAAAATTTTGATGATACTATTTACGGCCCCGGTTGGTCTTGGGAAGATTATAAAGAATATTTTTCACCCGAACGCACTTCTTTTCCTATGTACGGAAATTTAGTAACTATTTCTTCACCAACTCAAGTATATCCCTCTTATTTTATAAATGATGTACTATTGGACCATAAAGAAATTGTAAGAGATTTAAGAAAAAATAAGTTTCATTACTCCGATAATAAAAAAATGGAGATACCCTTTATTACTTCCGATTCGTTAACTAAAATACTTTTAGAAAGAGAACTAAATAAATCCGTTTATTTAACCGAAAAATTTCCCAAAGAAAAACCTTCCTATTTATATAGCATACCCGGCGACAGTTTATACAGGAGAATGATGGTTGTAAGTGATAACTTTTTAGCAGAACAAATTCTACTGATGGGAAGTCTTTCCATTTCAGATAAATTAAACAGCTCCTCTGCAATAAATCTTATGTTATCTTCTTACTTAAAAGATTTGCCACAAAAACCCAGATGGGTTGATGGATCCGGACTTTCCAGATATAATAATTTTACTCCTAAGGATATGGTTTATGTTTTAACTAAGCTCTATGAAGAAATTCCGTATAAAAGATTAATTTCTTTATTTCCGGCAGGAGGAGTTAGTGGAACTTTAAAAAATTATTATAAAGGGAATCCGCCGTATATATTTGCAAAAACAGGAGGAATGAAAGGAGTATCAAACCTGAGCGGATATTTAGAAACCAATTCGGGAAAAGTATTGATATTTAGCTTTATGAATAACAATTTCCAAGGTTCATCCGGGGAAATAAAGGAGAAGATGCAAAAAGTATTGGAATATGTGAGAGATTATTATTAATCAATGTTTCACAGCACATGTGGATATTTGCGTAGGTATATTTCTGCTAAATTCTATTCCAAATCCAAGTTCTCCGTAATCATTCCTACCCCATCCCCATAAGCTCCCATCTTCTTGGATGCCTATACTATGCTCAAAACCGGCGGAAACTGTTTTCCATTGGGAATGATCCAATAATACGGGGGAATTTTTATTAACTTGAGTTCCGTCTCCTACTTGTCCGCTATTATTCTTTCCCCATCCCCAAAGTGAACCGTCTTCTTGAATACCTAAGGAATGGTATTCTCCTGCAGCAACCATTTTCCATTTAGAATGACCGATACGAACAGGAAAATCTTTATCCCGATTGGATTTATCACCTAATTGGCCAAATTCATTGTATCCCCAAGCCCAAAGGCTACCATCTGCTTGAATTCCTAAAGTATAGTCAAATCCGGACGTAATGTATTTCCATTTACTGTAACCAATTCGAACAGGAATATTCGAGTATTTAAATTGGTCAGTCCCTAACTGCCCGTCTTCATTATTACCCCACCCCCACAATGTCCCGTCTTCCTGTATTCCCATACTATAATTAAAACCGGCCGTTATAGATTTCCATCTTGCATTTCCTATTTTAATCGGTTTATTTTTATCGTCGGTGGTGCCATCTCCTAACTGACCTTCTTCATTGCTTCCCCATGCCCATAAAGTACCGTTTTCTTTTATAGCTAATGAGTGATATTCTCCAGCGGAAACACTTTTCCAATTGGAATGATCAATTTGAACCGGATAAATTTTGGTATAGTTAGTTCCTTGACCTAACTGACCATTATCATTCAATCCCCATCCCCATAGGGAACCATCTGACTTTATACCTAATGAATGATTGTAACCGGAATACACCAATTTCCATTTTTTGGAAAGATCCACTTCGGTTGGGAGAGACTTATTTTGGTCGGAGCCATCTCCTAATTGTCGTTTATCATTTTTTCCCCAGCCCCATAAAGATCCATTATAATGTATACCCAAACTGTAATAATTTTTTACAGATATATACTTCCAGCATGCATTAATTTGTGCATTGATTTTACTTATAGATAAACACGATATTGCCAATAATAAACAGTTAATTTTCATACAACGTTAGTTTTTCTATTTACTATAATTTTATAGTATATATAAAATATACTTAATAAGTAATTTGATTAACTTATTAAGATTAATTTATAATATAAACAAAAGATGTATGAGTTTTATTATAGATTATACAATTTTTTATTAATTATTTTGTAAATTAACATTAAAATGAGCTTCTAAATCAATTTCACCACCTAATAATGCTGCAGAAGTTGCTTCAGGATCTTTCTTTGCCGGTTGATGCAGTAAATAAATATACACCGTTGAAAAAGCTTGATCTTCTACGGTCCACACTGTATGATGTCCTAACTTTCTGCCTAATGTATCAATATTATCATAATCAGCATAGGTAATGCTTAACCCTTTAGAATCAACCTTTTGATATAATACAAAATGATCATCGGCATCTTCAATAAAAATTTCATCGGTCAAATCGTGTAAATGATTTTCATGTTGTGAATAAAATTTTATTTCAACATTATACGTTCCTGTGGGTAAGCTAATATCCGTAATCGGTATTTCGGTGCTTCCTTCCGGTACTTCGTAAACATATTCTCGAATTAAATTTGGGTCTGAACTATTTCTAAATTGCAATATCACCTTTGACATTTCATCGTGATCGTGTTCCGGTAGGGAATTTAAAATGTCATCTCTGTCATGGGAAGAACAAGAAAAAATAGTAACTAAAAGTAAAGTTAACGGTAACCAAAAAATTAAATTTTTAATTTTCATATATGTATTGTATATTTTTAAAAGTTAAATTGTATTTTTAATAAAAAGCTTCTTCCGCTTTCGTCCGTATAATAACGCAACCGATTCATATAATCTCTGTATGCGGTGTCAAAAATATTTTTTACACCTAATGAAATATTCATCGTGTGTATGGTTGTGATATCGAATGAAAAACCGGTAATAAAATCAAATAGCTGATAAGCAGCAGGAGGAGAACTAATATCTAATGTTTCCGAAACCACTGCTCCATTTTTCACTATGTCAATTTCAAAATTATAATTAGGAAAGTGCGTTTGCTTAAACACCGAAGTGGAAGTAAGTTTTGCAAAATAATTTCTCCATTTTTTATTTTTATATTCTATTGAATTGATCCATTGCAAAGGAGGCATGGAAATTAAGGACGTTTTATTTTTTATATCATTTCCTCTCAAATAAGAAAAATTAGTGGAAAATTTCAATGGTCCCAATATTTGATAATCAGCCATTACATCGATACCGTAAATTTTAGCATTGGTTTGTTTATATTGCCAAACCGGAAATGCTCCTCTAATCGTATATTCAGCACTTACAGGAATTGAGTTTATAAAATCATTTATATAATTATAATAAGCCGTTAATTCAAAAGTTAGCTTATTATCCAATCCAAGCCCTTTATAGGTTGTCATGAACTTATTAGACTTCTCATTTTTTAAGTCTAGGTCTCCCAATTCAATAGCTGCGGCTGAATGATGCAATCCGTCGCTAAATAATTCACTTGGGTTGGGTGCTCGACTGCTTAATGAATAATTAAATGTAATTTCATCAAACATTCCCAACTTTAATTTTAAGCCTAAAGTAGATGCAAAACCGTTATAGGTAAGAATCGGATTTACCAAATAATTAAGACCGGTATCTTTAAGTATTTTTTTTGAATATTTTTTATCGTAACCCAAAGATACCCATCGGCTTTTTTTATAAAATTTTAAAGCATCTATTTTTTGATGATCAAATCGTATTCCTCCTTCGATTAGTAATTTTTTATTTATGGTAAAATATTCAATCCAATAGAAGGAATAATTATTTTTTTCATAAAAGGGGATTAATGGACTTACGCCGGTTCCAGCATTTGGAAAATTTTCTTGATAAGAATAGCCGCTTCCTAATTTTGTTTTAAGCTTAGTATGGGCAATCGATTCGTAATCTAAATTGAGAGTATGTGTAGTTAAATCCAAATTGAGAGACGCCTTGTCGGCAAGTTCGCTTCTTCTGATATCATATTCTTTCCGATTATTAAATTGATATCCGTACACTAAACTTAATTTACCAAAATTAAAATTATAATGAGTATTGAATTTAAATAAATTATGCTGAATTTTCTGTTTGGGCGCATCAATTTTCATCGTAAAATCATCAATAACTAAGGGTTGTTTATTATTGATGGCATTTAAAAGATTTTCCAGGTTACCTACATGCGCTGCTTTTAAAATCCCAGTGTCTGAACCGAAATAACTATAGAATAATTCAATGCCGTAATTTCTTTGATTTTTACCTACTTGAATTGAAAAATCATTTTCTTTAAGCCCCGTATTAGACATAATATAATCAGGCGCTGATAGATCTCCGGATCTTTTATAAGTACCTTGTAAGCGCATAGCCCATCCTTTTTTCCATCCTTTTTCAATTTGGGCTGTAGTATTTCCTCCTTTGCCGTTGGAAACATAGGAAGTTATAAGACTTCCCGTAAGAGTATCTTTTGTATATAATTTTTTTGGTTCAACCAATACGATACCCCCAGTAGCATCGCCCGCATATTGTAATGCTCCCGCTCCTTTAATGATTGAAATGGAATTGGCAACATTAAGGTCAATATCCGGAGCATGTTCAACACCCCATTGTTGATCTTCCTGTCTTATGGCATGATTAAATATGGGCACTCGGCTGCTATGCAATCCATGAATAATTGGTTTAGCTATATTATTTCCCGTTTTTAATATACTCACTCCTGCAATCGAAGCTAATGCACTAGCTAAGTTAGTATCCGAAAATTCATTAATTTGATTTTTGGTTAATTTATTTTCTGTTGAAGTTTTAGTTTTTCCTAAAGATTTTCCAACAGTTACTATTTGTTGTAATTCTTTTTCATTATGTTCTAATGAAATATCTTGATTTAAATTATTCTTTACTGTTATTTCTAATGTTTGAGAACTATAGTTAGGATGTGAAATGATAAGTCGATACATTCCTGGACAAACATTGGAAATAGTATATTCTCCGGATAAATCAGTTATTGTTATGGATTCTTTTCCATTAGTTGCTATGAGCTGTATAGAACCGTTTTTTATACCACGAGTGGAATGTAAATCGGTAAGTTTACCTTTAATATGCAAGGTACATTGAGCATACGATTTTATATTTAATAAAATAAGAAACGTAAAAAAAACGTATATTGTCTTTTTCATAAAATAATTATTATAAGGTATGACTTAACTAAAAAAGTTATATCCTTTAAAAAGATATAAATACGGATCTTTTTTTTTAATTTTTATTAAAAAATCCGCATCATATTATTATTTTTATGAAAATTTAGGAGGTGGCCTGTTGAAATAATTAGATTTATTTATATTTTTATAAAATATAAAGGTATAAATATCTTCAGGGTGATTAATTATTTCAGAGTGATGATGAAGTATAAATGTTGGGTCTTCCGCTACATCAAATAATTGATATTTTCCTAAATGAAAAATAGTATGACATTGTTGGCAATGATCATGACTAATTTTGTTTACTTTATGTTGTTCTAAGTGAATATATTCCTGTATAGAAAATATCTTAAATACGAATACTATCGAAAATAAAAGATAGATAATTCGTATTTTATTGGAATGAAGAAATTTCACTTTAGATTGTATAAATTATTTGGAAGCAAATTTAAATAAAAAAAATCTTTCAACTTTATGAAAGATTTTTTATTTTATTATTTTTTGCTAACTACAGCTAATTTTTCTTTTTCTGCAATTTGTTTTTTTTCAAGTTCTTTGCCCAATTCAATAATGTAGTCATGCAAACTATCTTTTATTTGTGGATGGACTAAACCATATTGAATATTAGTTTTCATAAAACCGAATTTATCTCCTACATCATAACGGGTACCGCAAAAATTACGAGCAAAGACTCTTTGAATTTTATTTAGTGTATCAATTGCGTCTGTTAATTGAATTTCACCACCGGCTCCGGGAGCTTGATTTTCCAAAATACTAAATATCTCAGGGGTCAATAAATATCTACCGATAATTGCCAGATCACTGGGAGCATCTTCCGGCTTGGGTTTCTCTACAAAGTTGAGCACATTATACAACCCTTTTTCAATTTCTCTTTCAGGAGCGATAATTCCATATTTTGAAGTTTCCTCATGGGGAACTTTCATTACTGCAATGGTAGAAGCATAGGTTTTTTCAAAATCCATAATTAATTGCTTTGTTAATGGTATTTTATCTTCCATTATATCATCTCCTAACATTACCACAAAAGGCTCATTACCTACAAATGCTTTTGCTTGTAATACAGCATGTCCTAATCCTCTAGGATGAGACTGTCTAATAAAATGTAAATTTATATCAGTCGTTTCTTCAACGAGTTTTAATAATTCCGTTTTATGCTTTTCTCTAAGATTAGCTTCTAATTCAGGATTGGAATCAAAATGATCTTCTATAGGTCGTTTTCCTTTGCCGGTTACAATTAAGATATCTTCAATACCGGAGTTTATAGCCTCTTCTACTATAAATTGGATAGTAGGTTTATCTACAATAGGAAGCATTTCTTTAGCCAATGCTTTTGTAGCTGGTAAAAACCTGGTACCTAAACCAGCAGCCGGAATAACGGCCTTTTTTACTTTTTTCATAATTTTATAAATAACGGTTAAAAATAGCTAGTTCAATAAAATATATAAATGATTTATTTATGTTTGTTAATTCATATTTTATTTTATACAAATATAGAAAAAATGAACTTCAATTTCTTTCAATTAACAATATTAAATTAATTATTTAAATAAAAAAACATTTTAAAAATTTAATTTTCTCGACGATAAAAATGATACAGAAAATCCTATAAATAATACAGTAATCAATACAATAAGATAGTTAGTAAGATCGAATTTAACCGGAAATGGCATAAAAGGATTTGCCATTACTAGTCCGAAATTAGATTGTAACCAGGTCAAAAAGGTTCCTAGTACTATACCTATAACAACTCCAAACATGGTTATGATAATACCAATGGTAAAAAATAATTTTTTTAATCCTGAAATGCTATATCCCAGAGCAATAAGCGATTTGGATTGATATTTCTTATCCAATATAATAATAATAATAGCCCCCGCTAAATTAAATGAGGCAATTATAATTACTAAAATAAATATCAAATAAATAAACAATTGCTCCACTTTCATCATTTTTAAAAAAGAAGCATCTTGCTCTTGTCTATTTTGAATGATATAGTTCTTTCCCAGTTCGTCTTTTAATTGCTTTTGCAAGGATTTTACATTGTTCTTAACTTTTAATTCAATAGAAAAAGCACTATTAGGAGGTAAATTCAAAAGATTGCGTGATAACTGTATGGGTACAAAAATATAATTTTCATATTGATCATTTAAAGCAAATACCCCTGTCATATGCACCGTTGCTTTTTTAAATGCATCATCCGTATTAGATATCAATTTTTTCCCCGGCTTAGGCATATATAAAGAAGCGTAATATTCTTTATCAATAGGAACACCCAGACGATAGGCTAAAGCATTACCAAAAGCTGCTTCATTATCGGAAGATGTGTTAGGAAATTTACCCGCTTGAAAACAAGTATCGATTTTTACAACTTTCAAAAAATTTTCATCCACCCCTTTAAGATATGCTATTTCATCCTTTTCATAAAACAAAACATATACTTTCTCTTCTATGACTTTCGTAAATGCTTTAACTTCTGAATGAGAAGAAAGAATTTTTTCAACCCGTTCAATATCAGGCAAGGTTTTACCTGTTGCAGGTAAAATTCTTAGATCGGGATTTACATCACTAAAAAGTTTAATATTAAAACTTTCTAATCCACTAAACACCGAAAGGATAACAAACATTGCACAGGTAGCAATCGCTATGGCCGTTAAAGAAGTATACATAATGATACTTACAGCTTGAGTGCTCTTTTTGGATATAAAATACCTGAAGGCTATGTACCAGGATAGATTTTTCACAAATTACAAAAATTACAAAATAGGATTTTCATCTTTGCCTTTTAAAGCTTTCTCTATCTTTTCAACTGTATCTAAGGTTACATCAAGATAAAATATCAATTCGGGAACTTGCCTTACCTGTTTAGCAATTCTATCACCTAAAATTTTTCTAATTTTTGGATTAAGAATTTGTATTTCCTTAATTAAGGCCTCTCTGTACTCTTGCGGATAAATACTTAAATAGACTTTAGCCACTCCTAAATCTGAAGACACTTTTACTTCGGTAACAGATATTAGTATTTTAGAATTCATCTCCGCTGATTGTTTCCTAAAAATTTCAGCTAACTCTTTTTGTAATAATTGATTTATTTTCTTTTGTCTATTGCTTTCCATAACTATTTTACAAATTTAGATAATTTTAAGTACTGCAAAAATTTTAATTTTATAATCTTATTTCTATTTAATTTTTCAAACTACTTTACATTCACTACGTTATATCTATAATTTATATTAATTTATAATTATTAATTTTCATTTTATACGTATCAATTTTTTTTATAATATACTATATGTATTTTAGTAATTATTTACCAAAATAAATAAAGTTCTATTAAAATAACCGGTAAATTATAATTTATCAGAAAAAAGTGAAACATTCAACAAATAAAAATTTCAGACGGATAAACTATTTTTTCTAATATCTTAATAACTCGAAGATTTAATTATAAAATAGTATTATTTTTGCTTATATATATAATAATGTATAATTAATAGATAATAAATAAATTAAAAATGAATTTGTACCAAGTAAATCATCAATCAATTTCCAACGAAATAATCAATCCCACAGCTATTGAAAAATTGCTAAATAAATTACTTGATTTGGTTTATGATCTGGGAATAAAAATTGTTACCTGCTTAGTGGTTTATTACCTGGGAAGGTTTTTAATAAAATGGATTGAAAAATTATTTCATAAATTTTTAGAAAGGAGAAAAATTGATCCTTCTGTCAAGTCATTTCTGGGAAGTCTATGTAATATTACATTAACCATTTTGTTGGTTTTGTCCATAATTGGAATTTTAGGAATTCAAACCACCTCCTTTGCAGCATTAATTGCATCTGCCGGTTTGGCTATTGGTATGGCAATGAAAGACAATCTTGGAAATTTTGCCGGAGGAGTCATGATTCTTTTTAACAAACCTATAAAAATTGGAGATCACATCTTAGCTCAAAATCAAGAAGGAGTGGTGCAATCCATTGGTATATTATATACAGTTTTAACGACCGGTGATAATAAAACCATCTATATCCCTAACGGACCATTATCCACAGGATCCATACTTAATTTTTCTACGCAACCACAAAGAAGAATAGATATAACCATAGGGGTTGATTATGGAACTTCACTTCAAGATGTCAAAGACATTCTTAATGAAATTATCAGATCTAATACTTCCATATTAAAGTCTCCTGAACCTTTCATTGGATTATTAAAATTAAATGACAGTTCTATTGACTTTGTAATTAGGGTTTGGGTTGAATCATCCAACTATTGGCCAGTTTATTTCTTTCTCAATGAAAACATTTATGAGAAATTTACACATGCCAAAATTAATATACCATTCCCTCAGCTTACCGTGCATATGGCCAATGATAATTAATAGCTAAAACTAGCTTTTTAAAAATCTAGCTTCCCTTTAAACTAACTTAATTATTTTGAAAAATTTTACGAATGTCTTTAAAAATTTAAGTTAAAAATTTATTCATATTGTTAAAATAACTATATATTTGCACCGTCAAATATTTAGGTCAAATACATTTTGGCTTAGTATTTGATATTGTAAAACACGATTAATAAGCACACTTATTATATGGAAACTTATAAATTTAACAAACATTAATTTGTATTTTAGTAAGTATACATATTATATTTGCACTTTCAATTTTTGTTAAAGAAAAATTATGCAAACTAATTATAAGGGATTTCTCCTAAATATTACAGATAGCGACAAAACAGGATTTCTGCTTTGGAAAGTAAATAATCTTTGGCAAAGAGAATTTAAAAAAAACTTTGAACACTTAGATTTGACACATAGCCAATTAGTTTTGCTTTTATCTATTTTATGGGGAGAAACTAACCAGACCGAAGTAACTCAAAAAGGCCTTTCAGATAAAGCAGGTATTGATCCCATGACTACTTCTACCGTTTTACGAACATTACAAAAGAAAGGATGGATTAAAAGAAAATTTAACAAAAAAGATTCGAGAACTAAACTAATTTCATTAACAGAAGATGGAAAATCAATTATTAAAGATGCAACTAAGATTATAAAAAAATTCAATACATCATTTTTTAGTTCATTAAAAGATCAACAAAACCAATTTCAACAAAATTTGGTAACTCTTTTAGATGACGATATCTATACTGATGAAATTAAAAAAACTTGTTGTAAAGAATACGAATTTAATAATATCAATAATTTAGAAAAATCATAAATATGAAACTCAGAAAAATACAAATTATAGCTTTGCTATTCACTGCTGCAACATCCACATTGTATGTGTCTTGTGGCGGTGATAAGAAAAATGCAGCAGGTATGGCTGCTATGGGCGGGCAAGCCAATCAAGTGTTACCCTATCCGGTAAAAGTAGTTAGTTCACAAACTGCTGTTTTGGAAACAGATTATCCGGCAACCATAAAAGGTGAAGAAGATATTGAAATTCGACCAATGGTTGAAGGATTCATAAAAACAATTAATGTTGACGAAGGTTCTGTAGTTAAAAAAGGACAAGTTTTATTTACATTGGATGCTCCACAATACAAACAAAATGTATTAAATGCAGAAGCTGCCATTAAAACTGCAAAAGCTCAAGTTGACAATGCAGTTATGGATGTAACAAAAATCACCCCTTTGGTTGAAAAAGGAATTGTAAGTAAATATCAATTAGAATCTGCACAATATGCTTTACAGACTAAACGTGCCGCTTTAAATCAAGCACAAACTGCTTTAGCTATTGCGAACACTAATTTATCTTATACCGTTCTTACCAGTCCGGTTAATGGAATTGTTGGTTCCATACCTTATCGTTTAGGTAGTTTAGTTAATAGTACCACTACCTTAACTACTGTGGCGAATACTTCCAATGTATATGTATATTTTTCTTTAAATGAAAAGCAATTATTGGATTTCCTTAAAAATACCCCGGGAGCAACTCAAGCAGAAAAAATTAAAAAATCCGAACCGGTGACTTTAATTTTAGCTGACGGTACGGAATATAATGAAAAAGGAAAAATTGAAACTATCAACGGTATTGTAAATACATCTACAGGTTCTGCAAATTTCAGATCTAGTTTTCCTAACCCGCAAGGTATTTTAAGAAGTGGTTCAACCGGATCCATACGTATCAGTACAACTGTTGAAAATGCTTTGGTTATCCCGCAAAAAGCAACCTTTGAAATTCAAGGTCAAACTTTTGTTTTCGTGGTACAAAAAGATAATAAAGTAAAACAAGTAACCATTAAAGTTACTCCAACACCGGATGGACAATCCTTTATCGTAAATTCAGGATTAAACGAAAACGATAAAATAGTTGTTAACGGAATCCAGAATTTAAAAGAGGGAATGGAAATCAAACCTCAACTTTAATTTTCTTAACGTAAAAAGAAGTATTATAACTTTAAATAATAAAAAAGAAATAAAACAATGCTTAAAACATTCATAGAAAGACCCGTTCTTTCCACAGTTATATCCATTATAATTGTGATTCTGGGTATTTTAGGGGTAGTTTCTCTACCGGTTGCCCAATATCCCGAAATTGCTCCGCCAACGGTACAGGTAACTACAAACTATCCGGGAGCAAATGCCGACGTGGTCATGAAAAGTGTTATCATTCCATTGGAAGAACAAATCAATGGAGTTGAAAACATGACTTATATAACATCGAGTGCAACCAATGACGGTAGTGCTACCATTACAGTCTATTTTAAACAAGATGCGAACCCTGATATTGCTGCCGTTAACGTTCAAAACTTGGCAGCTCGTGCCAACAGTTTACTTCCATCGGAAGTAACCAAAAACGGGGTGATTGTACAAAAAACACAAAGTAGTAATATCTTGTTTATCGGTTTAGTTAGTAAAAGTAAAAACTACGATCAAAAATTTTTACAAAACTATGCGAACATCAACATATTACCTCAGATAAAAAGAATCTCCGGAGTGGGTGATGCTCAAGCTAGAGGTGCTAATACCTATTCCATGCGTATATGGTTGAAACCTGACGTAATGGCAACGTACGGTATTACTCCTGCTGACGTAAATGCTTTATTAGCAGAGCAAAACTTAGAAGCAGCTCCCGGTGCATTAGGTGAAAATAGTGCACAAACATTTACCTATACGTTAAAATACACCGGTCGTTTAGTAAGTACTGAACAATTCGGTGATATGGTTTTAAAATCTCTTCCAAATGGAGATGTTTTACGATTAAAAGATATAGCAAGAGTGGAAGTTGGTTCTGAAAACTATCAAATTACTTCTACCATCGACGGAAATCCATCTGTAATTATCAGTATTGCGCAAACTGCAGGTTCTAATGCACAACAAATTATCAACGAAGTTGAAAAAGTTTTAGATAATGCAAAAAGTTCTTATCCTCCGGGAGTAGAAACTGTATATATGATGAATGCGAACGATTTCCTTAATGCTTCCATTGAAAAAGTTATTCATACCTTATTTGAAGCATTCGTATTAGTATTTATCGTTGTTTTAGTATTCTTACAAGATTTACGATCTACTTTGATTCCTGCCATTTCAGTTATCGTGGCTATCGTAGGTACATTCTTCTTCTTGTTAATATTTGGATTTACCATTAATATTTTAACCTTATTCGCATTAATTTTGGCAATTGGTATCGTGGTGGATGACGCGATTGTGGTCGTCGAGGCCGTCCATGCTAAATTGGAAGACGGAATGAAAGATGCCAAAAAAGCTTCTTTACATGCGATGGACGAAATAGCAGGAGCAATTGTAGCTATCACATTGGTAATGTCTGCAGTGTTTATTCCGGTAAGTTTTATTGGTGGAACCTCAGGAGTTTTCTATAAACAATTCGGGTTAACCTTAGCGGTTTCTATTGTACTTTCTGCGATTAATGCGCTTACGTTGAGTCCTGCATTATGTGCATTATTATTAAAACCTCATGATGACAAAAAACAAAATTCTGTTGTTAAAAAATTAAAAGACGGATTCAACGGAGCTTTTGAAAGTTTAACCAACAGATATAAAAAAGTTTTAATTTGGACCTCTAAAGCTAAATGGTCTGCATTTGCAATTATTATTGTTTTCTGCGGAATTTTATATTTTCTTATGAAAACAACTCCTACCGACTTTGTACCTCAAGAAGATAGTGGATTTATCATCGGGGATATAAGTCTTCCTCCGGCTTCAACACTTGAGCAATCAACAGCTATTGCTAAACAAGTATTTGAAGTTGCGAAAGGAATTGAAGGAGTATCCAATGTTGCTCAAATTAACGGTATGAGCTTTATTAGTGGTGCGGGAGGAAACTACTCCGTAATATTAGTAAAATTAAAACCGTGGAAAGAGCGTCCTAAAATCCAAATAAACGATGTAGTAAAACAACTGTTCATTAGAACAGCAGGAATACAAGGTGGTAAGATTATCTTCTTCGGAACTCCTACCCTTCAAGGTTTCGGTATCAGTAACGGATTTGAATTCCAAATTCAAGATAAAACCGGAGGTGATATCCGTAAATTCTCTGAAATCAGCGGTAAGTTCTTAGGAGCGTTAAATCAACGACCTGAAATCATGTATGCAACTACTTCATTCAACCCGAACTATCCTCAATACCAAATTAATGTAAATGTTGCTAAAGTTAAACAAGCCGGTTTAGCCGTATCAGACATTTTAGGTGCTTTACAAGGATACATTGGTGGTGTATATGCTTCTAATTACAATGAATTCGGTAAACAATATAAGGTTATGATCCAGGCAGATCCTAAATACAGAAAAAATGTAGAAGATCTTAATGGAATGTATGTAAGGACCAATAGTGGAGAAATGGCACCAATTGCCGGATTTATTACCTTGACTAGAGTGTACGGTCCGCAATCTCTACAAAGATTTAACCTTTACCAATCCATACCTGTAAATGGACAACCCAATGCAGGATATAGTGCCGGTGATGCGGTTAGAGCTATTGAAGAAGTTGCTAAACAAACGCTTCCTCAAGGATATTCTTTCGAATATTCAGGAATGACCAGAGAGCAAGTGAACAACAGTGGTTCACAAACTGTTTATATTTTCTTATTGTGTTTGATTTTCGTATATTTCTTATTATCAGCTTTATATGAAAGCTACATTTTACCTTTAGCTATTATCATTTCTTTACCTATAGGTTTAGCAGGAGCTTTCTTATTCGCTAAATTATTCGGAATTACAAACAATATTTATTTACAGATCAGTTTAATTATGCTTATCGGTTTATTAGCGAAAAACTCTATTTTGATCGTAGAGTATGCAGTTCAACGTAGAGAGCATGGAATGAGTATCATTGATGCTGCCGTTGAAGGTGCCGTTGCCCGTTTAAGACCTATATTAATGACCTCCTTTGCATTTATTTTCGGATTATTCCCGTTAATGGTAGCAACCGGTGCAGGAGCTGTTGGTAATCGTTCAATTGGTACAGCTGCTATTGGTGGTATGTTAATTGGTACTGTAATTGGATTAGTAGTTACTCCTATGCTGTTTGCAGTATTCCAATCTTTACAGGAAAAGGCAACGCATAAACCTTCCGTGGTTTTAAGAGAACAAAACGATAACGATGATGATGATGATGAATAAGTATAACAAAATAAAAGAATTAAGAATGAAAATTCGACCAATTCAATATACAACCTTATTATTAGTTTCAGTAGTACTTAGTTCATGTATTACCGCTAAATATGAGAAACCTCAGATAACCGATAATCAATTGTACAGGGATATGCCTGTTAAAGATAGTACAACTATTGCAGATATTCCTTGGAGTGATTACTTCAAAGATCCCAATTTGCAAAGTTTGATTAATGAAGGTATTCAAAACAGTTATGATTTAAAAATTGCTGTTGCAAGAATAAAACAAACAGAAGCTGCGCTTCGTTCTGCCAAACTAGGTTATTTACCTAGTTTGTCTGCAGACGCTTCTTATTCTAACAGTAAATTAAATACTGTTCAAGGAAACGGAGTTAAAACTCATTCAGAAGTTTTCCAATTGGGAGCATCTGCAAGCTGGGAGCTTGACATTTGGGGAAAAATTTCCAGTGCCAAAAGATCAGCTTTGGCTTCTTATCTTCAAAGTGATGCGTATAGACGTTTAGTTCAAACTTCTTTAGTGGCAAATATTGCAAATAATTATTATTCTCTAATTGCTCAAGATGAACAATTGAAAATAACGCTAAACACCATTAAATTATTAGAAGATAATGTGAAAACTATGGAAGATCTAAAAGAAGCTAACATAGTAACCGGTGCAGCTGTTGAACAAAGCAGAGCTTTATTATACTCTACTCAAGTGAGTGTTCCTGATTTGGAAAATAATATCAAAGCTTTGGAAAACAACATCTGTTATTTATTGGGTAGAACTCCCGGACCTATACAAAGATCTTCAATGGCACAACAAACAGTTCCTAGTCAATTTGACTATGGAGTGCCTGCTCAATTATTGTCAAAAAGACCTGATGTAATGATGTATGAACTTGCATATCGTGCTGCATTTGAAGATACCAATGTTGCGAAAGCATCCTTATATCCATCTTTAACAATTACCGGTAATGCCGGGTATTCTACCTTAAAGAATTTAGATAATTTCTTTGACCACTCCAGTCTTTTTGCAAGTGTGGTAGGAGGTTTAACACAACCTATTTTTAATCAAGGAAAATTAAGAAGCCAACTGAGAATAAGACAAGCTCAACAAGAAGAAGCCTTGCTTAATTTCAAAAATTCGGTTTTAAATTCAAGTGTTGAAGTTTCTAATGCTTTATTTGCTTATGAAAAAGCTAAAAGTAAAGACTACGACAGAAGTTTACAGATAAATTCTTTAGTTAAATCTGTTGATTATACTAAACAATTATTAATATACAGCGATGCTAATTATACAGAAGTTTTAAATGCTGAAAGAGACTTATTAAATGCAAGATTAAGTCAAGTAAATGATAAACTTCAACAATTACAAGCTTCAATTAACCTTTACAAAGCTTTAGGTGGAGGTGTTAACTAAATCAAAGATGTGTAATGTATTAAAAAAGTCGGATTTTATAAAAATCCGACTTTTTTATTTTATGCTGTAAATTACCGGTATGCTAAAATGTGAACACACGTATTATTTTAACTCTTGCATTAACTTTAAATAATGTGAGTATCTTTTTTCTGATATTCTTCCTTCCTTGACTGCTTCAATAACGGCACATTTCGGTTCATTGATATGCAAGCAATTATTATACTTGCAATAAGCCTTTTCGCGTAAAATTTCGGGAAAATAATCTTGTAATTCTTCTTTATGAATGTCTACTAATTCAAATTCTTTAATTCCGGGTATGTCAATTATTGCCCCCCCAAAATCCCACTCATACATTTGCGCAAATGTGGTGGTGTGTTTTCCTTTTTCATTATAATTTGATATAGTCGCTACTTTTAAATTTAAATTTTCTTGTAAAGCATTAATGGTAGAAGATTTTCCACTTCCTGAATGTCCTATAAATACAGAAGTTTTATCTTTTATTTTATTTTTCAACTCTTCTATATGAAGATTGGTCAATGCAGAAATTCGTAAGGTTGAATATCCTATATTTTGATAAATATTTTCAATCTCTTGCAATTCTTCTAACTCCGTTTCGGATAACAAATCGATTTTATTAAACACAATCAAAACAGGAATCTGATAGGCTTCACAAGTAATTAAGCATCGATTTAAAAAACCTAAAGAAGTTTGAGGATGTTTTAGGGTAAAAACTATACAAGCCAAATCTATATTAGATGCGATAATGTGCGTTTCTTTAGATAAATTAACCGATTTGCGAATAATATAATTTTTTCGAGGATAAATTTTCTTTATCCAAGCAATATCATGATCTTCTAATTCGTATTGTATGCGATCTCCTACAGCTAACGGATTGGTATTTCTAATTTTATCTTTTTTAAATTTCCCTCGAATTCGAGCATCATAAACTTTTCCCGTTATTATGTCTTTTACTAAATACCAACTTCCTGTAGATTTTAATACGATTGCTTCATTCATAACTCAAAAATATAAAAAAAATGCATCCTAAATTGATGCATTTTTAGTACTATCTAAAACTTATGATTATTCTTCCATAATTTTATTCTGCAATTCAACGGATTCTTTATGAATGGAAACTAAAAGATGTTCTAAAAAATCTTCTGATAATCCCATTCTTTCTCCATTGCGAATGGCTAAGTTTTTTAACACATTCCATCGATCGGGTTGAAATATAGCCACATTATGTTCTTTTTTAAGATTTCCGATTTTTTTGGCTACATCCATTCTGGCTGCTAATAAACCTAACAATTGATTATCCAACTCATCTATTTCTCCTCTATATCGGTTTAATTTGGCTGAAAAATCATCCGAGTTATCATTTTTTTTTCGCAAAGTAATATCTACCAAAATATCCTTCAAGGCTTCAGGCGTAATTTGTTGTTTGGCATCACTCCAAGCTTCATCCGGATTATTATGAACTTCAACCATTAATCCGTTATATTCTAAGTTAAAAGCTTGTTGAGCAACTTCTGCAATTAAATCTCTTCTTCCTGTTATATGTGACGGATCTCCTAAAATAGGAATATTGGGGAATCGGTCTTTAAGTTCTAAGGCTATCTGCCATTGAGGGTTATTTCTATATTTTGATTTATTGTGTGAAGAAAAACCTCTATGAATGACCCCTAAATTTTTAATTCCTTGAGCTGCCAATCTTTCCAATGCCCCGATCCATAAATCCAAATCAGGATTAACAGGATTTTTAACTAAAACGATTTTATCTGTATCTCGTAAAGATTCTGCTATTTCTTGTATGGTAAAAGGGTTTACAGTTGAACGAGCTCCGATCCAAAGGTAATCCACATCAAATTCCAAAGCTAATTTAGCATGAGAAGCATTCGCTACTTCCGTAGCTATAGGCATATTAAATTCATCTTTTACCCTTTTAAGCCAATTAAGACCTATAGCCCCTACCCCTTCAAAGCTTCCGGGTTTAGTACGAGGTTTCCAAATTCCGGCACGAAACACCTGCATATAATTCCGATCCATTCGCTCAGCTATTTCCATAACTTGCTTTTCACTTTCTGCACTGCACGGCCCCGCAATTACTAAAGGCTTTTCGAATTGTTTAATCCAATTCTGGTCTAAATCTTGTAAACTCATAAATATGTTTTCTAAAAGTATGTAAATCTAAAATTTTTTTATTAAATGTCATAAAGTATTTTGCATTTTAAGAGAATTTTTTATGCTTATATGAGAAGTTTTTTAGTAAAAACTACAAAAGAGAATGAAATAAAATAATTTGCTTCTTCGTTTTTCTTCCATACGAAATATGAGTTGTACATTATTCATGTTTGATAAGTTTACATGATTGCTAATAAATTTCATTAATTGTAGTTTGCTTCTCAAAAAAATTAGAATTTGTAATTGTATTTTTGTTAACTATTTAAAAAATTATGAAAGAAATTATAATTAGTATTTTTTTCAATATAGTTGTTTCAATCCTATTAAAACTATATAATAAAAAATCCAAAGGGGTTTCTTTAGTCATTACGTATAATTATTTATTTTCAGCAATTTTTTGCTATATACTTTTCAAACCCGATCTACCTTCTTTAAATTATTCATCGGCTCCGTGGTTCATTTATTTTCTGATGAGTATTTTAATGCCCGTAGTTTTTTTATTGATTGCAGAATCTATTAAATATACGGGAATTGCACGAACGGACATAGCGCAAAGAATGTCTTTACTATTAACAGTGAGTGCATCTTTTTTATTTTTTAATGAGTCTATCAATTCTCTTAAAATCTTGGGATTATTGATTGGATTTATCTCAATACTCTTTATATTTTACGCTAAAAAAGGAGATCAAACTTTTCCTTATACTAAATTGTATCTCCTTATTCTTATATTTTTCGGATTAGGAATTATTAACATCTTATATAAGTTAATAGCAGTAAATCAAAATTTTTCGTTTACGACTTCCACCTTTTTTATATTCATTGGTTCTTTTATAGTTGGTTGTATTATTACTTTCGCGCAAAAAATACGGTTTACTTTTAAAGAAATTTTATGGGGAATTGCTTTAGGTATTTTTAATTTCGGAAATGTATATTTTTATTTAAAAGCGCATCAAACTTTTAAAGATAATCCTTCTCTTGTTTTTGCTTCGATGAATTTAGGAGTAATTGTATTGGGCAGCTTAGTCGGAATATTAGTTTTTAAGGAAAAAATGAATAAACTCAATTATTTGGGATTGGTACTTGCGCTTGCGGCCATTACAATAATTTCTTTATCCACTTAACTTGAAAATCTTTCGAAAACTCCCAGTCCGAATAAGGCAAAATCATATTTCACGGGATCGTCGGCATCCAGCATTTTTAAATTTTTCATGAGAAGGGAAACCGATTTCCAATCATTTTGAGTTCTGGACAACAAATTTAAAGATCTTGCTACATTTCCGGAATGCACATCCAGTGGACAAACCAATTGGGATGGAGAAATGGAATTCCATAATCCAAAATCAACTTTATTAGGATCGTTTCGTACCATCCATCGAAGAAACATATTAATTCTTTTAGCTGATGAATTTTTGGCCGGACTGCTTATATGTTTTTGGGTTCGCTGTAAATGTTCTATTTCGAAAAATCGTTCTCTAAAACGTTCTATTACTAAGAAAGTGTCTTCTTCTTCTTTTTCTGCAGAAAAAACTTTTTCAAGTCCTCCGTGATTTTTATAAATATTTTGCAGGGATTTGATAAAAAACACTAAATCGTGTGAATTAAAAGTTCTATGTATACTTCCTTCAATCTTTTTTAAATCTTGAAAAGAATGATTTAAGATAAAATCATGGGGTGCATGGTCTAAAAAATGCATTATTTTTTCTGCATTTTTAATTATAGACTTCCTGTTTCCCCAAGCTATAATTGCTGTCAGAAAACCTGAAATTTCAATATCTTCTTTTTTACTAAATCGATGAGGAATTTGAATGGGATCTGTTTCAATAAAATTGAGTGTATTATATTGTTCTACCTTTTCATCTAAAAAGGGCTTCAATTTCAGAATTTTTTCCACGTTTATTATTTACCCAATAATGCTAATTAGCTAAAAGGAGCGATTTGAATCTCTAACCCATTTAGATCATTGGTAATTGGAATTTGACATCCTAAGCGACTATTTTCTTTAACATGAAATGCCTCTGAGAGCATAGCCTCTTCCTCATCTCCTTTTTCCGGTAAAGGAATATTGTTACTTAAAATATAGATTTGGCATGATGCACACATCGCCATACCTCCACAAATTCCAATCGTTCCTTCGGGTACTAATTCATAAGCTCGTATTAATTCCATGATATTCATGGACATATCCGTCGGCGCTGAAACCGCATGTTTATTTCCTTCTCTATCGGTGATATTGATAGTTACTTCTGACATATAATTTGTTAAAATTATTGAATTGATTTAACAACCGGTTTTTCTGCTTCTTTTACTGTTCCGTCAAATCCTTGTACACCTCCAACGGTAGTATATTTTAAAACATACTTTCTGTCGGGATATATTTTACTGTAAATACTTTGACACATCAGGGTGGCCTCGTGAAAACCGCAAAGAATTAATTTTAATTTTCCCGGATATATATTAATATCTCCAATGGCATAAATCCCCTCAATATTGGTTTGGTAATCCAACGCATTATTTACCTTGATAGCATTTTTTTCAATTTCCAATCCCCAATCGGCAATAGGTCCTAATTTAGGAATAAGACCAAATAAAGGAATAAAATAATCCACTTCTTTATCAAAGGTTAGCCCTTCCTTTTCAATAACTAAGGATTCTACCTTACCGTTCCCCTTGATTCCAACAATTTCGGCAGGAGTGATTAAATTTACTTTTCCTTGATTTTTTAATGATTGAACTTTCTCAACGGAATCCAAAGCGCCTCTAAATTCATTTCTACGATGTACCAATGTTACTTCTTTAGCGATATCTGCTAAAACAATGGTCCAATCCAACGCCGAATCTCCACCTCCGGCAATTACTATTTTTTTATCCTTATATTTTTCGGGATCTTTTACAAAGTATTCAACTCCTTTTTCTTCATAATCGGCAATATTATCTATCAAAGGTTTTCTAGGTTCAAAACTCCCTAATCCGGCTGCAATCGCCACAGCTTTAGCATGATGCCGGGTACCTTTATCTGTAGTAACAATAAAAGTTCCGTCTGCTTGTTTATCAATGGTTTTAGCTGTTTCATTGAGAGTAAACCCGGGTTGAAATTGCTTGATTTGCTCGCGTAAATTTTTAACTAATTCACCTGCCTGAATGGAAGGATACCCCGGAATATCAAAGATCGGTTTTTTAGGATAGAGTTCTGTTAATTGCCCTCCAATATTTGGAAGCGCATCAATAATATGACATCTTAATTTTAATAATCCCGCTTCAAATACGGCAAAAAGTCCTGTAGGACCTGCTCCTATTATCAAAATATCTGTTTCAATCATAATTTTTTTCTAAATATTTTTATATAATAACAAAGTATACAAGGTTTATTTAAAATCTATTTTTCTTAAGGAAAATAAGTTCTGTATTTTTTATTTTCTATTTTAAATAATGCTGAAACTTACAGATAACTTATTTCCTAATAAATATTAAATTACTTTTAATTGGGGCTTATGTTCTATTTTATCTTCTAAAAACAATTTCCCTCTTAAAATACTTTTAATTAAATCCACAAATTTCTCTGCAAAAGTCGTTCTAATTTGATTGGTTGAATAAATTAATGATATTTCCCTGGAGGGTGAAGATGAAAAATATCTTATATTTTTCTTTTCTTCTTCCGATAAATTTTCAGATTCTAATAAAGGTAAAATGGTAAATCCGAATCCTTCATTAACTAAGTTAATCAATGTAGTAAAACTTCCTCCTTCTAATTTTATATTAGAATTAATGGCTTCTCTATGCTTGCAAAGATCCAACACTACATCTCGGAAGCAATGGCCTTCTTCCAACATTAAAAGATAATTAAAGTCTAATTTATCAACATCTAAAACTGTTTCTTTATACATTTTAGCATCTTGCGAAGAAACGTAAGCTACTAATGGCTCTTTGTAAATTGGTTTTTCAATAATTTGATTGTCATGTAAAGGTGTACTTGCAATTCCAAAATCCAAATAGCCTTCTTTGATGCCTTTTAAAATGTCCTCGGTTTTCATTTCTTTAATAACCAAGTCGGATTCCGGGTATTTACTCCTGAAAGTTTTATAGAAAAGTGGCACTAAGGTGGGGGTTATTGTTGGTATAATACCAATGACAACCGTTCCGTTCATACTTTTTTTATCTTCTTCTACAATTTGTGATAATTTATTAGCTTCAGATAAAATTATTTTAGCCTGTTCTACAATTTTCTTTCCTATAGGAGTTATTTTTATAGGATTGGTTGTTCTGTCGAAAAGCTCAACTCGTAACGTTTTTTCAAGCTTTTGTATCTGCATACTCAAAGTAGGCTGACTTACGAAAGCTTTTTCTGCTGCTATCGTAAAATTTTTATATTCGGCAACAGTTAATACATATTGCAGTTGAATTAAGGTTATCATTTAAGATAATGTTTAATTATTCTTTGCAATTTAACAAGATTATTCGAAATATTCACAAATTAATGCAGGTATTGTAACCTTTTACAAGTAATTTTCGTATATATAATAAGTAAGTATAATTTGTAGGTGAGTAAACAGTTCATCTACTTTTGTTTAAGATAAAAAGAGTTACTATTAAATGAGACAATTAAAGATTACTAAGCAGGTAACGAACAGAGAAACAGCCTCTCTTGACAAGTATTTACAAGAAATTGGAAAAGTGGATCTAATTACTGCTGATGAAGAAGTTGATTTGGCACAGCGTATTAAAGCGGGTGACAGGGTGGCTTTGGAAAAATTAACTAAAGCAAACCTAAGGTTTGTTGTTTCTGTGGCTAAGCAATACCAAAATCAAGGACTTAGTTTACCTGACTTAATTAATGAAGGAAATTTAGGATTAATTAAAGCGGCTAAACGCTTTGATGAAACCCGCGGTTTCAAATTCATTTCTTATGCTGTTTGGTGGATTCGTCAATCCATACTTCAAGCATTAGCAGAACAATCCAGAATTGTACGTCTGCCCTTAAACAAAATCGGTTCTATTAATAAGATTAATAAAGCATATGCCCATCTTGAACAAGAACATGAAAGGGCTCCCTCTGCTGCCGAATTAAGTGAGGTATTGGATATGAGTGAGGACGATATTAAAGAATCCATGAAAAATTCAGGTCGCCACTTATCTATGGATGCGCCTTTAGTGGAAGGGGAAGATTCTAATTTATACGACGTTTTACGTTCGGGTGAATCTCCAAGCCCTGATAAAGAATTGATGTTGGAATCTCTTCAGATTGAAATTGAAAGATCTCTTTCTACCTTAACTCAAAGAGAAGCCGATTTAATCCGTTTATATTTCGGTTTAAGCGGTCAACATCCGATGACCTTAGAAGAAATTGGTGAAACTTTTGACCTTACTCGTGAAAGGGTTAGACAAATAAAAGAAAAAGCTATTCGTCGATTAAAACATACCAGTAGAAGTAAAATTTTAAAATCTTATTTAGGAAAATAATTTTTTATTTACCTGATACTAAAGTACAAAGGCTATTTATTGTATAAATAGCCTTTATTTTTTTTATTTAAAATTTGCAGTAATAAATTAAATAACTATATTTGCAAACGCAAAGCAGCAGCGGTCCCATAGCTCAGTTGGTTAGAGCATCTGACTCATAATCAGAGGGTCCTTGGTTCGAGCCCAAGTGGGACCACTTTAAAATTAAAATCCTTACAAAATTGTAAGGATTTTTTTGTATTATTATTTATTCATATAATTAATACATCAATTAATTCAATTTACCAAATCCAATTATTTAAACTTAAATTGTTATAGGAAGTTATACTCTACTTAATTAAAATTCATGTCTATAATTTTGATCATATGTATAATTATAAATTTACTATGCTAAATTTGATTTTGATAAGATTGATGCATATATTTAAGGTATAGTTCTTTAGGAATATAAAATAAAGGAAAAGAGAAGTTTTTCGATTGTATTAGACGTTTGAATTTAATCATTGAATTATTAAACATCAAGTTATTGAGGCGGTCTTAAATAATTGTCTCTATAGCCTTATTTGCACTATTTCTTAAATGTACATGCTTTAGCATACTGTCAAATATATTAAGAGCTTTATTTATAAGGTATTTATCTTTATTAATTTCTGAAACAAGTTTACTATATATACCAAGAATTAATTGAACCGGTTCTTTATCATAATATCCACACTCTTGAATATTAGGAATAGTTCTAAAATCCATATTTTCCAAAAATTCCATGCAATCTTTAGGATAATATTTTGAACAATTTAACAGATAATCAAGAAAATATTTAGGATCTAATCTACACAGTTTAGATTTTGAGTATTCTTTAAGAAAATCAAAAAGAGAAACAAAATGACTACATTTAAATTTCCTTAAAAAAATACATGCATATTGACCAGCTAAATCTTTATCTTCTTCATTTATTAAATCATAAAGTATTGATAATGCATTTTTATTTATCGTAGCATCTTCTTGATTAATTAAAAATTTTTCAGCAACATTTATAGCACACAATTTTGCATTTTTACCATATGTAATAAATTTTTTATATAATTTTTTATCATGATCAAATCCCAATAACCAGCTTGATACCATTATATCACATTGTTTATAAAGTTCCGGAGTATTCAATAATATATCAAAATAATAATTCATATCATCGTGATATTTATTATTAAAATATTGAGCTATATCAAGAGATGATTTTAGTATATTTATATCATCAGTTTGTGTTATTTCAACGAATATTTTAAAAGCTCTTTCTATATCTAAATAATTCAGGTAACCTAAATTATTTAAAATTAAAATTTTTAAAGTATCATAACACAAAGGATTTTGAATAAAATTCTCAACGGTTGAAAATATTAATTCTTCAAAATTTTTATTATTATAGCAAAACATTAATGTATGTAAAGCAGAGCTTCTAACTGAATTAATAATATCATACAAAGATTTTGTTGAATCATATTCATTTTCACTATTTGGGTAATTAAATATTGTATTTTTTAAAAAATTAATTATATCTAAATCTATATTTTTATTTCTTATAAAATATTTTGCCTGTTGATTTAATAAAAGAACATAATAAGCATTTTTTAGATTTAGCGACATAAATTTTTTATAAAGAATTTTAACTTTATCAGGATTAAAATTTCCTTCAATTAAACCTAAAATACCATAAATAATATAGTGTGGAGATATTCTAGCATCATCAAATAATTCATTTATAAAAGTGTAAAATTTATCTGGACATTCTTTTACTTTATATGAAAAAGCTAATGAGTGTTGAATTATATTCTCTTTATGATTTTCTAAATATGGATAGTTTTCATCATATTTTATCATACTTTTTTTCCAATTTTTCATATCCATCTTATCACAAGCCAATTGATTCACTGGATCCTCAAATCTATCTAATACATTTCTTGAAGTATCTATAGCTATATTATGATTTACATCTCCAAATTTTCTATTAAGTTCTTGATATACTCTATAAAGTGATGCATTTTTTCTAATTCTTTCAATAGGCAAAGATTTTATAAATAGATATTTTTTCTTTCCAAATTCTCTTAAAGAATATTTTTTAACACCTTTATAATCCGTCCAAAAATGGTAATCATATGTTGATCTTATACTTAATAGAGTTTTATCTATAAATTTTGTTTGATTGACATTTAAATACTCATAAACATTACTAATTAATTTTCTTAGTAACAATTGTAAATTATCATCACAACCCGAAAAAACATTTTTCTTACTTAATATATCTAATAATTCAATTATAATATCTTTATGCTCTTCGGGACTTGTATTTAGCCCCTTTACTATTAATTTAATTATGAGTACATTATTTGTATTCTTGTGATTATTATAAAACTCAGTAATAAACTTAGTATCACAACTTTCTATAAATTCATATAAAAATTTTTTTAAATTATTTTCTCCATAAGTTAAAGAATCTTTAAATATTGAGCTGCTATAAAGAGGAGAAGTTATGTTTTCATTGTTAAAGTATGGAATTTTATTTTTTTCTGATAGTTGTTGATATAGTTTAAAAAGATATTCAAAAGTATCTTTAGGAGAATCTATAAAAAATTTTTCAAGGGTGTCATTTAATGAGTAATTAAACTCATAGTTGTTTACATTATCTTCATAAAAATCTAATATAGGCTGTTTTATTTTATTATAAACATATTTTTTATTTACAGGGATAATTTTTTTAAGAATTTCATAAAACCAAAAATTATCTCTTTTTCTTTCAGATTCTTTTTCATATGGAATGTAATTTTCAAAATAATATAGTAGTCTCTTATCATCCCAATTATCTATTTGTATAAGTAAATAATATATAAAGTTTTTTTTGTTTTCAAAATCCAATTTATCAAAATATTCCAGAATTAAAAGAGGACATTCATTCATATTATCTCTAAATAATAACCAATTATAATTTATCTTAGTATCTAAATAATTAAATTCATTATTATTATTTCCATTTTCCTGAATAATAAAATACTTTCTAGGGATATCTTCCGAGATAAAAAATTGTATCCAAGATTCAGAAAATATTGAACTCACAAATACATTTTCATATTCTTTATTTGTTAATATTATATTTGAAACAAATTCCTTTTCTGATATGCTGGGGTTTCTCAACAAACCGATTTCACTTATAATCAAGGATTTTATATGAAATCTATAATCATTAGAATTAATTATGTTTTTAACTGTCTTAAGATAAATAGTTATATTATATTCTCTTAAATACTCCAAAACCATTTTTATAACAGATCTTACATATAAACTTTGCTCATTATGTATAATATAGCTTTCTAAATTTTCTTGATTTTCTACAAACTGTCTGGCAAAACAATATTCATAAAATGTTTGATGAAAGAATTGCAAATCCTTATTACTCTCATTTAACAAGCTATGTGAACATAAATAATTAATTTCAGAAAAATACTCATCTTCGTAGATATTTCCCACAGATATCCTCTGTTCATTGTACATTTTCTGAGATAATAAATAAATAAACTTTTTCAGATTCATATTTCTATTTGAAGAGATATACTTTTTCCACAGTTGATCATATAAATCTTTTAATGTAGAAACAGAGTTTAAATCCTTTTTAATTCCACTTTCAAATATTCTACAATAGATATCTAAATGATTAGGAGTTCTTAATAACTCTAATACTTTTGTTGAAGAGCAGATTATATTAAATTTTGAAAGAGAATTTTTAACTTCTTCTATAGAAAATAGGTTAACTGATATTTTTTTGTATACATCCGAATTATATATACTTAATTCAGCATCATATTCTAAATCATAAGATCTTGAAGATAGAATTACTCTAACGTTTTTATTATCTTCTAAAGAAGAAATCAACCTGATATAAGTTTCAATAAATTCTCTACTGGATGATAAGGTAAGAGACATTGCATCAATTTGGTCAATTATTACAACTAGTTTTTCTCCCTTATCTTTTGTAGTTTTTATAATTCTATCAAATGTCAGTTGATTATTAAATAATTGAGTTTCAAGATCAAAAATTGATTTGCAATAAAACTTATCAGCTTTTATACCTAATACCGTATAGTTTTCGTTTTCAAGTTTTTCATAAATATCTTTGAGAATTACTGATTTACCAAACCCTTTTTCACCTTTTAGTATTAAAACATTCTTTTTATTAATATGCAAATCAGTATTTAACCAATCATATATTAATACTGTTTCTGATCTTTGTATGTGTGTGCTAGTTTTATTTTCAATATAATATTTTACTTGACGTAAAGCATAAGATGCATTTTTTAATACAGTTTTTATATTAATTTCCGAAACACTATTTTTTTTTACAACTTTAAATATTTCTTCTATTTTAATGCTATCCTCTATCTCAAAAGCAGTATTATAAAGATTATTTTTTTTTAGAAGATAGACCAATTCATTTCCATCTTTTAATTTTATAAACTCATTGGTTAAATTATATTCATTTTCATTTCTCCTTTTCCAGGAACACCACCATTTGTTTTGTTGTATATCAAATGTGTTAATAATACATAAAGTCCAACTTTTTGTTTTAAATTCCTTAGAATTAATTACAGTTTTAAAAGATTCTCGTATTTGTGACTTTTGAGATTCTCCCACTCCGTTGATAAAAAATTTACATTGAATTACATCTATTGGTTCAACCCCGATCTCACCAATGAATATATCAATTCCTCCATCCCCTTTGTTCACTTTAACTTTTCTAACATTTCCAGATTGAGATTCACTTCTATAAATGCTTTCACAAATTTCCTCAAATTTACTTCTGGAACCAGCTTCACCATATTTATTAATTAAAATTAGCCACGCATCATTCATTTCATTAATTTATAATTTTTATAAGTATACAAATGATTAAATATATAAAAATAATTAGTAAATACTTATAATTCATATATCAATAAATCTTAAATATAATAATTTCTAATCTCAATTTTTTAAAATATAAGTGAGTAAACAAATCCAGAGATATGAAGGACAACTATAAATTTTAAATAATATTTCTTTTTTAAGATATTGTTACAAACAGGGTAATCTTCAGTATAAATAAAAATAACATTTTAATAAGTTAGATTGAATTTATAAACTATAAATCTTATCTACCCCAAAAACTATTGATAGGATTAATTGTCTCAAAAATGCAAATAATTTAATAATTCCAAAGCCAATTAATTAAGCAAATCAAATTTAAGGAAATATGAGTCATTAAATTAAGGTAATTCTTCATGTTTGAAATTAAATAATTTTATTGATGTATAATCATCTGAAGTTAGATTTCCATTATAAGATTCATTTTGATTAATTAGATTATCAAATACATATTATAAATATATATATTATATTATAAGGTTAAATAAAGAATATAATAAATAAATTAATATTTTATTTTATTGAAAGATATCAAAAACACATTCTTTAGTAATTTATAATATATTATATTCACCTTTCAAACCTAAATTATTTTTTATATCTTTTGTATTACTTAAAACATATATTATTATACTTTAAATAATTAATAAACAATAACTGATATTAATCATAAAAATTATTTTATTTTTTTAAAAATTATTTAAAGATTTTATATTTATTAAAAGACAGTTAAGCTTTTATTTACAATGAATTAATCACATTCATCACAAATAAATATAATATTAAACGAATTACTATTTTAGACCGTAATGTCATACAAATACATATATAATATATTTTAAAACATAAATTTTATCATATTTGATATTATTATTGAAAAAAAATAACTAATTTGCAGATAAATTAGTAAATCATAATTCATTTAGTATGTCTTCATTTTTAGCAAAATTAACTCTCGACGGTGAAACGTATACCGTTTTAAAGTGCGATTACGACTTTAAAAAACCAACCGATTCTACTACTAAACCTTCAGGAGAAGTAACCGGCGGTAAAATTAAATTAACCATTGAAAGCCGTGGTAATACAGGACTTTTAGAATGGATAATAGCGCCTGATAAAGAAAAAGATGGTACAATTACTTTTTTTCGTAGAGATGCCATAAGTAAATTAATGGAAGTAAATTTCAAAAAAGCGTATTGTATAAAATTTAAGGAAAAATTTAATGCTGATGATAATCAGCCCATGCGTATCACTTTTACCTTGGTAGCCCGTTCCCTTGCATTTAATCACTTGGAATATCAAAACGATTGGACAATGTAAATTTTTATTTTATATAAAATCATAGTTAATTACAAAACCATAAATTAATGACGACTTATCATCGAAGCGGATACGGAGAATCTAACTCAACTTTTGCCTTAGTTACTATTAACGGTACAGAAATATCCAAAAAGCATGGTCTTACCATTCATATACATCAATCGATGCTGGAGCATACAACTTTTGAGTTACATTGCCCCAGTGAAGCTTTTAGCGATAAAATTACTTATCCTCTTAAAAATTCAATTAAACTTTTAGGAAAAGAGATAACCATACAATTTCGAAGAAAAGGTGCAAATGAGAGTATTTTTTCAGGATTTATAACTCATGTAAATTATCGAAAAAATAATAAATATCCTTTTATCGTTATAAGCGGAAAATCCTACAGTGCACTTCTTGATAGTCAAAAAGCCTGTCGTACGTATCATAATAAAACACTTAAAGACATTTTACAGGAAGCTTTCAAAGAATATACCGGCTCCAAAATAGATTTTATTTGCCAACCCAATAAAACGGAAATAATCCCTTATACTATCAGTTACAACGAAACCCTTTATGAATTTATTCAAAGGCTGGCTAAACGTTACGGAGAATATTTATTCTGGAATGGATCACAACTTGTTTTCGGTCGTGGCAATCAAAAAAAGATTGAATTGAAAGAAGGAAGAGATTATTTGGAATACAATATAGAAGTAGGAGTAGCTCCTCAGCATTTAATATATGAAAATTACAATCCTCAAACTGCAGAAGTACAATCCGAGCAAAGCAAATCGGCTAGTTCTTATGTAAATCTCTTACAGGAAAAAGCCGTAAATGAAGCACATAAAGTTTATACGAAAATACCTACATCGGTATATTATGATACTTTATCGGAAGAGCAAAGTCTAATCCTGGAACAAAAACTGACAGCACATCAAAAATCATTGGAAAATCTGGTACTGGTGACCGCCAATACTACCCATGCCCGGCTACGTTTGGGAGATATAGCCAAAATGTTAGCACATATTCCTGAATATGGGCAACAAATAAATTCGGGTACTCCCATTGAAAGTTATTTAATTACTCAAATTGACCATATTTATACTGCCAAAGGATATAAAAATCAATTTACAGGTATTCCTATAGAACAGCAAGTTGCTCCCTATTGGGACATTCAAGCTTATCCGCAGGCGGAAGATCAGAGTGCGGTAGTGGTAGACAACAATGATCCTTTAAAACAAAATCGTATAAAAGTTCGTTTTTATTGGCAAAAATACAATAATGAAACAACCCCATGGATCCGCTTATTACAAGGACATGGGGGGAATGAACAAGGATTTCATGTAATCCCGGAAATTGGACATGAAGTACAAATATCATTTCGAGGCAATAATGCCGAAATGCCTATTGTTACCGGATCTTTATATAATGGAAAGCAAATGAGCGGGGTACATACTCCCAAAAACTATTTAAAAGTTTTTAAAACCCGATCAGGAAATACCATAAAAGTTGATGACACCGATGATAAAGAGAAAATACAAATATTTGATAAAGAAAATAATATATTTGAGATTGATACTGCAGCCAATTCAATCAATGTTTCGGCCAATTCCACAATAAATTTAGTGGCAACCGATATCAATATTTTAGCAAAACGAGCTATTAACTTCAGCGCAGGAGCAACGATTACAGGGGAATCCGGGGTAACTACTACTTTATTTTCTGCCGGAACATCTGTGCTATCCTCTGCTAAAGATACCCAATTTATTGCAGGAAAGTGCCTTTCAGCAAAAGGTGGGAAAAATCTTGATTTATTTTCCGGTAATAGTTCATCCATGAAACTAAATGCACAAGGAAATGCTCATATACAGGCAAAAAAGAAAGTGCAAATGATGTCAGATAATAATATAGAAATTAACGGTAAAAAGAAAACCATGATGACAAGTAAAGAAGCTTTTGTAGAAGGTAAAAGCAAAGCTGTGATCAAAGGTTCAAAAATAAAAGAAAATTAAAATCATTACAATTATGGGAAAAAATGATGAATTTGTTGTAGACGGAGCAACTATAAAATGCTCTATGGGAGATGTATCAGCTAAATTAAATGTAACTTCTAATAATACCGTATTGATAAAAAACAAATGTGCAGCCACAAAATATGATTGTACTAATGCCAATTTGATACCCCCGGTAGCAACATTTGGTACTTGTAAACCTTACAAAGCCGTGCCTCCTCCGGGGTGTCTTTGCACATTTGTACCAAACGGACCATGGAAAGGTACATATTCCAAAAAAACGATAAAAGGTAAAGAAGTTGTTATTGGAAGCTCCTTTCTTGTTTGTCCAAGAGGATTCGGAAAAATAACTATAAAAAAAACAGGTCAATAGTATGAGTAGTAATAATTTAAAAGAACCATTAAAATGTCCTAAGTGTGGCGTAATTTTAAGTATAAATGATGATAAACACAAAAGAGGCAGAATACAAGATGGTAACCCAGTAGGAAATGGGGGTAAACTAGGTTTAAACATAGTTAATTTGTATTATAATAAAAAATATTCTGAACACCCTTTTTATATCAAATGTGACATTCCTTCAAAGAATGAAAAAAACGGTATAGAAGCGCACCATTTAATTACAAGTTCATCTTTATGTCAAGATAAAACTTATCAAGATTTAGCCTTATACTTAGGATATAATATTAACCATTCCAAAAATGGAGTTCTACTTCCTAATTCTATGACTGTAGCTTGCCACTTTGGTGTTCCTCTGCATAGAAGTAGACATAATGTAACATTTATTAAAAAACAAAGATCTCGAACTGATATAGATACTTTTGAAGGTATGATAAGTGGTATAAAAATATGGGAACACGGATTTAGTCAATTAGTAGATGAAGAAATTGTTTTTCCTAGTTATGATGTTCCCGAAGAATTAACTACTTTAAATTATGAAAATCATGTAAACAATTTAGTTTCAAATGTTTGTAAAGGCTACATTTTGGATGAAAAATTCTGTGAGTTACCAATTGATAAAATTGAAGAATTAGCTAAAAATTTTATAAATGATCTTGATGACTTAAGTCAATCAATTTTTCGTGAGCTATATTCATTTGACTGGACTTTAACATCTGATGGTTTTGATTATAGACCTGGAGACATTGGATGCTGTAAACTGGTACATATTCCTGATAAAAGAAAATTATTCAAGAAATTAGATAACAAGTTAGCAGATATGAATACTAGGCAGCTTATGAGTACCCTTTATTCAGATAGGAATAGGTATAATAAGTTAAAAGAAAAATTAGAAAAAAAATGTAACTCTGGATCAAGACAACACGAAAATTTAATTACCAATAATAACCATAATTATTTTTTAGAAAGAAAAAATTTAAAACCATTTGAATTTGAATAAAGATATGGAAAATTATTATTTTATACAAAGAAAATCAGACCAGGCTTACCCATTAATTCGCATAACTAAACGTGATGATCTTGTAAACACTACTTTAATAAATTTAGAATTTAATGGTACCATACCACGTAATCCTGTTTTGTCTGATTTTTTATCGGGTCCTGAAATTTTTATTACAAATAAAATTGTAAATATTATTAAAAATTTTAATCCTAAGGGTGTTAAAATTATTAATACAGAATTAACAACTCCTAAAGGTGATCTAATAGAAGACTATTTTTGTCTAATTACTGAAAATATAATCGAGGCATTAGATAAAGAAAAATCTGATTTTGAAAGACCTAGAAGATCTTATTTTATAAAAAAATTAATTTTAGACAGAAAAATTTTAAATGAAATTCCTTTGGAGAAAAGATTAGTTTTTATGTTAAGAGAATCTCTTCATACAGTTTTTCATGAAAAATTAGCCAAAACCATAATGGAAGTAAACCCTACTGGTATGGAATTTATTAATATTGAAACAGGGGGCAAACCGTTGGGGTAGATTATTATTTTTAGACCATGATAATATACGAGCTAAGTATTGATGGAAATAACGCAACCCAAATAGAATTTCCTTTACAAGAGGAGCAAGATAAATTCTTGCTCTTTGCCGAAGAAAAAATTACAAATTTCTATCTGTAAAAAGAAGAATGGGAAGAATTTATGGTTTTAAAAAAAGAACCTAAAATTGATATGGATTTTTATGATATCATGGATATTGGAATCTATATTATTAACCAACGAGTTTATGAACTCCTTTTACCATTATTAGATGAAACGGTGGAAATTTTAATACGTAGTGACGACAGCGATTATTATTTGCTTAATATCATCCTTTCTACCGATTGCTTGGATAAAGAAAATTCAGAATACACTGCCCTACCCAGCGGTCAGATTATGGAATATAATTTTTTTGTATTGATTCACAAAAAAAATAATCATCGGAATCTTACTACCTGCAATTTTTATCAAGAAAAAGAAAATATAGATCCATTTCAAGGATTTAAAAAAAACGAAAAAAATAAAATATGAAAGATTTTGAATATTATTTTATGGAAAGCAAAGAAGACCAAGCGTATCCAATGATTGATCTTTTGGATGAAAATGGTGAAATAATTGAAGCTCAATTAGGTGATCCTTTGCCTCGTCGTCCTATATTAGCCGATTATTTAACAGGCGCTAAAGATTTTGTTACTAAAAAAATAGCAGATGTGATGTTAGCTATGAATATGGAAGGAGTGCGTATTGTTCCTATAGAGTTATCAGACCAAAAAGGTGGCTATATTGAAGATTATTACTGCATATACGTTGATGATAATACCTACGAAGCCTTAGATAAAGAAAAATCTGATTACGAATACGATGAAGAATGCGATATGTACTATATAAATGGATATGTCTTAGATAGAGAAGTTTTAAAAAAAATACCGTTAAATAAACGTTTAGGATGGAGATTATTAGAAGACCCAGGAATTTATTTATATCATAAATCAGTAATTGATGAGATAAAAAAACTAAATCCAACCGGTGTTGAATTTATAAATATTGAAGAATATGAAGGAATCTTTTAAGAGTATATTATATGATTTTTTAAACAAATGATAATATACGAGCTAAGTATTGATGGAAATAACGCAACCCAATTAGAATTTCCTTTACAAGAGGAGCAGGATAAATTCTTGCTCCTTGCCGAAGAAAAAATTACCAATTTCCTATCTGTAAAAGAAGAATGGGAAGAATTTATGGTTTTAAAAAAAGAACCTAAAATTGATATGGATTTTTATGATATCATGGATATAGGGGTCTATATTGTTAACCAACGAGTTTATGAACTCCTTTTACCATTATTAGATGAAACGGTGGAAATTTTAAAACTGCGTAGTGACGACAGCGATTTTTATTTGCTTAATATCATTCATACTACCGATTGCTTGGATAAAGAAAATTCAGAATACACTGCTCTACCCGGCGGTCAGATTATGGAATATGATTTTCTCTGTATTGATCCACAAAAAATAACTTGTCCCATATTTCGAATCCCTGAATTACCCTATACGGTATTAATAACCGAACAAATAATTGAATTATTCTATTTGAATCAGTTAAAAGGATTGCATTTAACTGATGCCGAATATGTAACCAGTGATATTTAATTATTAAAAAATGAGTATCGAATCCCCCGTATATAATACTTTAGCCCTAACTATTAAAAAAGCTATTCCTACTTTAGAAAAAGACGGTAAAATATTTGCCCATCAGATTATTGCCATATCCGAATCGGGAAAATCTTATATTATTAAAGAACGACGCGGCATACCTATTCAAAACTACATTGGAAAAAAAGTACACTGCGTCATTGAAATACTTGATGCCGAATTTTATACGCCAACCAATAAAAAAGAAAGGGAAGATTTACCATCCAATGTAATGAAAGGTATTTATTTATGGAAAGAAACCGGATATAAATTTATTCCGGAATTAGTTAAATTAGTTGATGGAGATCCAAATGAAATCGATCATGATTATGATGAAAATGAATATGATAAACAAGCACCCGCCTATTTTGAAGAATGGGGTGAATATGGTCTAGGGTTAGATATCTATCAAACAAAGCCTATGATAAAAATAGGAAATGGCGTTTGTTTTCTAAATGAATATTGTCAAGAAGAAATGATTGATGAATGGAAATATGGACAAGAAGTATTTTTTTCACCTAAAGAAATGCTCCTTAGAGGTATACACACCGGCAAAGCAAAGATCAATTCAAGTAAAGTTGATAAAAAAGCCAACATATCTTATAATGAAGAAAATGACTATAAAATATATGAAGGAAAAAAATATACTAAGGAAGAATGGATAATAAAAGAGAAAAAAATTTGGAAAGAATATGCTAAAAAAAACAATATTTACCTTGATGATTCAAATGAAAAAGAAAATAATAAACCATCCGACTCTTTTTTATTTGATTAATATAAGGTTTTACACACTCTGAAAAATTCAACTTAAATTAAACAGGGAACTATTTTTTTTATAATTATTGTTGCCTAATTGGATTCAACATTATTAGATAATAAATTCAAAGCATGATAAAAAAGTTTATTTTACATAATTGAGATGGATAAAATTGATGATCATATTCAAATAGTAGGAAGATTTATACATACCTGAAAACACTAATCAATAAAAGAAAAATCAATTTAAACACTATTTTTAGTTAGTAATTATATTTAATTATTAAAATAATAAAATAGATTTTAATACATAGTTATAATTATAATTTAAATAATAAAGATGATTAAGATTTATAAACAAAATTAAGAATCGATTTAATATTTTTTTTCTTTTAACTAAGTTAAATTTATATTTTACATCCATACATTTGCTTTATATATTTTAGCGCAATTAAACCGAGTTACTCTTCTTCTTATCTAATTAGTTAAATTTTTAATTTATAAAATAACATGGGTTAAAAATAATTTTAAATTTTTATTTTTATTTTTGACATAAAATAATTAATTATATATATTTATAATTTATTAAATATACTTATTTATATTTTATATATATATTTAATTTTAACTAAGTTTGCTGCAATACTTACTATTATTTTTAACTACTATGAATTATAAATTAAGGAATACTCTGACTTATTATGTACATAAAGTAGATTTACGAATATTTTTAGTTTTTTCAACATGTATTTTAATTGGTCTCTTACTTTTATACTATAAATATTCTAAGCAAAAGGAATGTAATCAAATTAATTTTGAAATTATAGCTGAAAACAGTCAAGTTGGTGAATCTATTAAATTTAAAGATCTTACCCCCGGTGCCAAAAATTGGGTTTGGGATTTTGGAGATTATACTGAGAAAAAAAAGGATCAATATCCTGTGCATACCTATGAGAATCCCGGAACTTACATTGTGACCTTACACGTTAATGGCACTTGTAAATTGCAAAAAACAATTGAGATTAATCCCGGGGATAGGATCACAGATTCCTTAAAAATGCCAAAAATTATTGTTCCAAGTGTAGTTAGAGTAGATGAACCCCTCGATATCTATTATGAATATATTGGAGAAGCTTTTTCTTGGGAATGGTCATTTGGAGAATCAGGACAAATGGACTCTACACAGGAATATCCTGTATACAGTTATAGCTTACCTGGAAAAAAAAGATTGACCTTGGTGATCAACGGGGATATGACGCATATTGCAAGTAAAGATATTATCGTGATACCTAAAAAATTAACTGCCGAAATGTATAAAACGTACAAAGAAAATTTTAAAAATAAAAATAAGATTGTTTATACATTACCTCCGGGTAAAATTCAAAAAGATCCATTTGAAGAGTTTTTAGAATCCATTCCCTTTCAACCCATGGATAGTTCTTCTAAAAAGAGTAAAACTAAAACAGAAAATACTTCAGCTCCCTCAATTTCTGAAAATCAATTCGAATTATTATTACTGGATGTTTCAAAACAAACGAAAACCATGGAAGACTTTGGAAAATATACGTGTAATAATTATGAATTTCCGGTAATTCATAATAATGAAATAATTACATTTTCAGAGTTTTGTAAAAAAAATTAAAAATAAAAAAATTAAAATTAAATCACTACGACTAGTAAAAAATAAAAAGAATTGTATAGAATCTATAATACTAAGATGCAAAATCAAAAAAACTCGAAAGTAGATTTTTAATCTACTTTCGAGTTTTAATTTATTAAACTGTCAATAATTTCCAATTTTTGCTCGATGCGACTGTCTCTTTCACGACTCCAACTTACTTATCGGTTAGCCGCTTCATTCAAAGAACAAACCGTAGGATGTTGTCTTCTATATTATAATTAAAAAGTTCGAACATAGAATTTTTAAAACTTTCGATTAGAGAAGATTGATATTAAACTCAATCATAATTAAATAATTCAGGAATTGCAGCCGGTTGTCTTCTAAATAATTTTTTTTCAGTTATATTAAAATCTTTAAAATCTGATTGTTCCGAATGGTTAATATCTTTTATTTGGGTAATACTATCTTCTTTTTTATTTAGTATGATGGAAAATTTATCAGAATTTCGATGACTCATTTTTTTGTTAATTAGTTAAATTGTTTCTTAAAATAACGTTCAAATTAGCTGCATAGTACTTTTTAAAGACTAGTTTTTTTTTCAACATTTAATCCTCTTAAGGACCTATAAATACAGCAGGATGAGAAACAAGGGTTTTTGCTTGAGCGGAATTCCAACTTTGTAAGATTCGGGCATTCCAAAAAATATTTGCTAACGGCAGCGGCTCCGGCGTGGGAATCGCTCCTTTGATAGTATTATCCGGCAAACGAATAACGTTGATCGCATCAGGAACATCATAATTTAGATGGATTCTTGTATCAAAATCAATATGTGTATATGCCCAAGGAAACTTAGAATTTACCGATTGTGAAGATGATTGTTTTTTTATAGTTGCCGTTTTTCCTCCGTTTGAAATTGGATATACCCCATCGGCATATCTCGGATTTAAATTAATTCTGTCTAAAGTCCATTCCGGATAATGGCATATTTGCTTTTGATCATGCTCTTCAATAATCGGTCGGGTCATCCGTTTGTTTACATCCCATATTCCCATTCCACCTTTTTTCCTTTGAACCCAAGTATACATTTCGGTGGTACCTGCTTCTTTAACCACAAATTCTGCCGAAAAATCTTTTACAGGCAAACCCAAAGCGTTTTCTGTATAAACATTTTGTATAGTTCGTATTTCAATTAAATTATTACTAACCTCCACAAAATGAACTATACTTTCTTCATTTACCTTTGAGGGATCAGAAAATGATAAAACTTTAAAATAAATTTTCATGGTTGAAAATTCGTGTAACGGTTGTCTGGCTAAATCTCTCCACCACTCTAACGGCATTGTGTAAGAAGCCTTACCCGAAGCATCTAAAGTCAAAGGGATTTCGTCATGAGAATAGCTGCTAAACGTTTTCACAGAAATCCTTTCCACAGATAATTTATTTTTATCCCAACTGTCGGATATTCCTACCGTATTTGTTAATAAAGAAGGATCAACCTTTGCCACCTGAATATCAATTGGTTCCCCGGGTTCTCCGTCGGTAATTTCAAATTCCAGATTGGGAAATCTTGGGCCGAATAAAGTTCCGTCCTTTTTCAACACTACTGTATATTGATCTTGAAGGGCTTTTATTTTTATTTTCTTTTTGGGAATCGGTATGGGAGCTCCTTCCATATTGAGTTCGGGTTTATTGATTTGACCGCTGTCGATAATTTTTATATCTACTCCGCCATAATGGCAAGGAATCGTGCTTTTGAGCAATAAAGGCGGCCGATCTTGGACTTTCATACTTCCCGTGTTTTTCCAATCTCCCGTTATCATGGATACTTGACAAGGAAAAGAACGGTTCGGGCTTTTTTTACAATTTCCCCGAAAAACAAGACTCAAGGAACTTTTCTCTTCTATGGTTGCTGTTTTCTTTTCTTGTGTAGTGGGCGTATCCAAATTTACTTTAAGTATTCCTTTGGGATTGGTACACAACGGACATTCCAGCTCTGCTCCGTCAATAACGATTAATTCATCCCATATTTTCTGCCTTTCTTTTTCTCTTTCTGTATTATCTGATTCGAGTATCCGGGCATTTTCTTCTTCCATTCGGCTAATTTCATTCCATTGCTTATCCTCGGAAGTAGCTGTTTTTCCCATAATCGGAAGTTTTTCAAACTCCTTGTCCCAAGCTTTTTTACTAACTCGAGACGCATCTTGTGGTGTGGGAAAATGGTTTGCTTTATTGTTCGAAAAGAGTTTTTTTAACCAATCCATACTATTCTGTATTTTTTAAGTTGATTTTCATAAATTATATCCAAATATCCCTCATGCAATAGCCCCGAAGAATAGAGATAGCTACCTTCATATAGAGTCGTGTTTGTCTCTTTTGTCTGCCAAGGTTTTCCTTTTACTTGGAACCATTTTTTTATGTCTCCTTCCCTTTTTTTCACTTCATTCCATTCTTCCGCAAAAACTTTATTCCAATGTGGATGTTTTACTTTTCTTGGATACTTCGTATCATTTTCATTTTTTAAATTCCCGATACGGCTTCCGTTAAAAAACATACCGTACATTTCATAACTTAACAAGTAGCCGATCATTCTTAATTCATCTTGAAGTAAACGGCTTAAAAAATCAAAGTACGATTCAATAGAAGAGCCACTATGATAAGCTTCCAATTTTCTCCGCTCTGTGTTCCACCGTTCCTGTATTTTTTTTAGATTTTTAAGCTTAACGGCTTCTCCTTTCTCATTAACACAAATACGTATATCATTAAAAAGATAGGAGATTTCCCGAAGCAAATTATATTGGGGTATGGCTTTTTCCAACTTTACTTCCGTGCGAAAACACAGAATTTGAAAGTGAAAGTGTTCACGGGTTTTTTCGGTAAATAAGACTCCGACATTTCTGGTCCAAAGTTTTTCCTTACCTTTTCCATGATTCATTTGATCCATAAAACTTGTAGTGAGTCGGTAGTAGTACGTTTTTCCCGGCTGCATTTTTATTTCAATTGGTGTCAACGGTTCCATCGGCATTATAATATTCTCTTTTTCTGCTTTTATTGGGCGTATTGCCCAATTCTCCCCAATGGGAAGACCAATGCAAGTAGTAGTTTCTTATTTTCTTTAGCAATCGATCGGAATCGGTGACATATATTTCTTCTAATTCTTTTTCGATTGGTTGGTGGTTAGTTTCTGTTAGTATCTTCTTGTCTGCTTGATTCAAGTGATTTTCCTTGATTTCTTTTGTTGAAGTGGCTTGGTTGAGTTTTTTTTCTTCCTTTTCGCTTTTCAATACCCAGTCTTCATTCCATTTCATGGTATAAAGCTGTAGATACTCTTTGGCCTGTTCCAGGATCTTGTTTCCCGAAAGACTGTATTTCTCCATTTCGCCGGGCATATAATACTTCCCCATATAGGGTTCTGATTCTTCCCGCATCAGGTGTAGAAAGATATAGCTGTATTCTTTCCTTAGGTTCCGTTCGCCTTTTAAGCTGTAATGGCTGTGCTTGGTTACCATTTTAGGTTCTATTTTTAATTGTTCCGGAGTGTACCATCCGCCTTGGATCAGTTCTGCTCGATAGTCTATCAGCTTTTCCAATTCATATTTTGACCTTTTTTCGATCAACAGGTTTTCGCTGCCGGTTTCGGTATAGTTGGAATAGCTGCCTCCTATATCACTGTGAACTCCCGGGAAATTGCGTTCTATGCGATTAGTCCCCGGCTTAATGCGGGTAAGTGGAAAATATTCCCGATGCTCGTCCAACGAGGTAAAATGAACGATTTTTTGTGGTCTTCCTAATTCATCTAAATGTAATTTAGATATTTTACTTTTGAAATTCGGTAAAAGCCAGGTATCCGGATCGTAAGAAACTACTGTATCGTAGATTCCTAAAAAACGCAAATGAATGAAGGTATTGTCAATCAGTTCATGACTAATTTTCTTTTTTAATAAGGCAGTTCCTAAATTACCCATTCGGGGCAGTTTTCCATTTTTTACCCAAGCTTGTGGCACTTCTTTTCCTTCATGATCATAATATCTACCGTTTTTTACTTTCGCCGGATACGCTAATTTTTGAATATTGTATGCAAAATAGCGTGCGGCCGCCGCTCCTCGGCTAAAGCCAAAGACATCTACGGTTATTAGAATAGTATCAAATTGAATATTACCCCTTTTAAATTTTTTAGAAAATTCAGTAATTTTTTCAGCTAATGTTTCACATCCATTGGTTACCTTTCCTTGAATACCTGTCTCTCCCCTTCCTAAGGCATACCCCCATAGTTTATCCTCCTTTTTGTCTTGAGTTCCTATTCCTTCCACGTAAATGGTATATTCTCTATTACAACTTAACGATTTTCTGCCTACATTGGTAAAATCATTTAAATAGCTGGTACTTTCTTTATCTACTCGTTTTCTGCTCAAGAATTTTTTTTCTTGTGCATTTTGCTCAAATATTTCAATCTCTTCTTTGGTGGGATTTCCATAGCCGTCTATGCCCCGCACTTTTTTCCATATTCGGGTATTTTCTCGGTTATTAAGTGTTCCGTCAAAAAACAATCCATAGGTTAGTTGAAGCTCTCCCGGTTCAGATCGGGCCTCTCCGCTGTTAAATACAAAGGTTTTTCCCATTTTAAAATACTTTTACCTCACTTTTATACAACCCGATGCTTTTTCCGTTTCCTTCCAACCATACCGAGGCATCATCTCCGGTATGGGTGATTCGTATGGTTATTTGTAGAGGTTCTTCCGCCTTACCTTGTGTAAGCTCTTCAAAGGCTTTAAATATTTGATCTTCATTAAATTTGATATATCCTCCACAATTCTCTTTTGTTTTTTCCTTCCAACGAAAGCTTATTTGTTTAGGTATGGCTTTTTCCTCTTCATAGTTCCAGTGCAATTCCTTTGGTATTTGATATCTTTTTATTTGATAGTCTCCAAATAAATTTGTTTCTTCTCCGTTATAGAATTCATACGTCATCTCATCCAATTCTGCCTCTTTGGGTAGTTCATAATTTATTTTCCAATTGTATTTTTTCCTGTATGTATCCCATAACCCGTAAGGAATGGGTTTGTCTTTATTAGCATCTTGCACATCTTGTGGGATGATCCCCGGATTTTTCATTATGGATTCTTGATATTCAGGCCGTAGCATGCTGTATTCCGGTTCGTCTTTTAATTTTTCTATTTGTTCTTTGGGTATTTCCGTTTTCACTCCCTGGTATCTGCCTATTTCTAATTGACGACCTATTCCCGCTGCCCAAACTACGGCTACTCCTCCCGGGGCAAAACCTACATTGATGGTTCTATAGTTTTCTTTAAACGGTTCCGGAATTTCTTCATTGTATGAAGGGATGTAGTACCCCTTTCTGAAAAGCCCGGCTATTTTTTCATAATCCAGTTCTGCATCTACATGATAAAAGGTTTTTTCGGCAAATGAGATCCATATTACATTTAGTCGTTTAGGCAACGGCTTTTTTCCATGACTCATACTCCTCCCCTCACTGCCCCACTCTGCATGATCTACCACTCCCGAATATAAACTTGTATAACCTCCATCCGTTAATTCAAGTCCCCCCATAAATACGTCTACCGGATAGCCTGAGGGACAGGAGACGGTTTCTTTCCATTTAAATTCTTCTTTCATAGTTTTTTTATTTTTATCCTGACAGCTTACCACTACGGAAAGCAGTTGTAGCAGTGCTATCAGATAATGATTTTTTATTTTTAGTTTCATTATTAAATATTTATATTATAAATGGTTTCCCATTTTTAAAATATTTTTACCTCACTTTCATACAATCCTATACTTTTTCCGTTTCCTTCCAACCATACCGAAGCATCATCTCCGGTATGGATAATTCGTACGGTTAATTGTATTGATTCTTCCGTATTTCCCTGAGTTAATTCTTCAAAAGTCTTAAATATCTGGGCTTCATTAAAAGTTATTGCTCCTGATCTTAATTTATTTTCTTTTTCAATCCAACTAAATGATATTTTTCGAGGTATGGCTTTTTTTTCTGATTTGTTCCATCTTAATTCTTCCGGTATTTGATATAATTTTATCGGTTTATCCCCGAATAAGATTTCTTTTTCTCCATTAAAGTAAAAACAAGTTACTCTATTGGTTATTTCATTTGAATTCGGAAAATCAAAGTTAAATTTCCAATTATATTTTTTCCTGTATGTATCCCAAAGCCCAAAAGGAATGAGTTTGCCTTTATTGGCCTCTTGCACTTCTTGAGGGATGATCCCAGGATTTTTTATCACCGATTCTTGATATTCCGGACGAAGCATACTGTATTCCGGTTCATCTTTTAATTTTTCAACTTGCTCTTTGGGTATTTCTGTTTTTACTCCCTGGTATCTGCCTATTTCTATTTGACGACCTATTCCCGCGACCCAAACTACGGCTACTCCTCCCGGGGCAAAACCTATATTGATTGTTCTATAGTTTTCTTTAAACGGTTCCGGATTATCTTTATTTATAGATGGAGTAAAATATCCTTTTCTAAAAAGACCGGTTATTTTTTCGTAATCCAATTCGGCATCCACATGGTAAAAGGTTTTTTCGGCAAAAGAAATCCATATCACATTAAGCCGCTTAGGAAGAGGTTTAATACCACTACCCATAATTCTTCCTAAACTCCCCCAACCCTCTCGTCCTGTATGTAAGCCAGAAAAGAGGCTGGCATATCCTCCATCAGTTAATTCAAGTCCTCCCATAAATACGTCTACCGGATAACCTAAAGGACAGGAGACAGATTCCTTCCATTCAAATTCTTCTTTCATAGTTTTTTTATTTTTATCCTGACAGCTTACCACCACAGAAAGCAGTTGAAGCATGGCCACCAGGAAATGATTTTTTATTTTTAATATCATTGTTTAAAATATTTTTACCTCACTTTTATACAACCCGATGCTTTTTCCGTTTCCTTCCAACCATACCGAGGCATCATCTCCGGTATGGGTGATTCGTATGGTTATTTGTAGAGGTATCCCTTCCGCCATACCCTGTGTCAGCTCTTCAAATGCCTTAAATATTTGATCTTCTTTAAATTTGATATATCCTCCACAGTTTTTTTTTACTTTTTCATTCCAGCGAAAGCTTATTAGTTTAGGTATGGCTTTCTCCTCTTCATAATCCCAATGTAATTCTTTCGGGATATCATATTTTTTTATTTGATAGTCGCCAAATAGCACTACTTTTTCCCCATTATATAATTTATAAGTCATTTGATCTAATTCTGCCTCTTTGGGTAATTCATAATTTATTTTCCAATTATATTTTTTCCTGTACGTATCCCATAGCCCATAAGGAATGGGTTTGTTTTTATTAGCATCTTGCACTTCTTGAGGAATAATCCCCGGATTTTTCATTATGGATTCTTGATATTCCGGACGAAGCATGCTGTATTCCGGTTCATCTTTTAATTTTTCTACTTGCTCTTTGGGAATTTCCGTTTTTACTCCCTGATATCTGCCTATTTCTAATTGACGACCTATTCCCGCTGCCCAAACTACGGCTACTCCTCCCGGGGCAAAACCTACGTTAATAGTACCATAATCCTCTCTAAATGGTTCTGGACGTTCTTTATCCATGGATAATGTATAATAACCTCTCTTAAATAGTCCTACTATTTTTTCATAATCCAATTCAGCATCTACATGGTAAAAGGTCTTTTCGACAAATGAGATCCAGATAACATTTAATCGTTTAGGCAACGGCTTTTTTCCATGACTCATACTTCTTCCCTCGCTTCCCCAACCACCTTTTCCAGTATGTAAGCCAGAAAATAAACTGGTATATCCACCATCAGTTAATTCTAATCCTCCCATAAATACGTCTACCGGATATCCTAAAGGACAGGAAACAGACTCTTTCCATTTAAATTCTTCTTTCATAGTTTTTTTATTTTTATCCTGACAGCTGTTGAATATAAATGAAAGCATGAGTAGGAATTTATATATTGTTGTTATTCGAATCACCTTGTTTTTATCCTTTATTTACTCTTGCATCAATGGTCCCTAAAATTGTTGCTGTTCCTGAACTTTGTATCCAAAGATCCCCTCCTACTATTTTATAGGTGGAAGTAGCTGTTGTTTCGGTTAATTCTCCGTTAACCGTAATTTTTTTATTTTCGAATACCCTCTGTGTATAAGAATGAGAAATATGTTTGTGCTCATTCCCTACTTCCAAATGATTGTCATTTCCTACTTGTACATGAAAATTATTCCCTATGGTAACCGTAAAATCATTTCCTACGGTAAAATTCATATTATTAGGGGCATTTACGGAAATATTTCCTTTTCCGTCCATAAACCAGCTGCTTTTTCCGGGATCGGTTATTAAAATGCTACCCTCTGCATCATTAAACAGTATTTGGGTTCCGCTTCTTGTTTGTATGACTTTAATGTCATTTTCGGCTGTGTAATAGGCCGCAATTTCTCCTCCGTTGTATGCTGTTCCTACTACGATAGGCGCTTCGGCATTGCCGCCTTGAAAGGCTATCAATACGGTTTCTCCTATTTCGGGATTCATAAAACAGCCTTTTCCTGATCCGGCATGGGGTTGGATTACTTGAATCCAAGGGGTTTGCTGATTGTCGGGTTTCTGCCAAACAAATTGTACGCGCACTCTTCCCATTCGCAAGGGATCTTTATTATCTGTAACGACGGCATGTTGCAGGGGGGCTTTCGGATATTCGTATTCATCACAATACGCAGGAACGGTTACCTCTTTGGGTAACCCGATAAAGGTATTGGTATATCCTTCTCCATCTGAAAATTCGTGAGTTATTTCTGTTATTCGGTAGGATTCAATGGGGGTTTTACCTGTTTTGAAGATTTCATGCCCGGGCATCCAAATATTTATTTTGGCAATATCTCCTATCCGTAGTTCAGGGTTATTAGAGGTGGCTTCTATATATACCAAATTTTGTTGTTTAACCTTTTGTTTGATAATCGCCTCTTCTATTTCAACCTGTCCTTTGTGTAAAAGACTATGATGGAAATGTGCGGTAGGTGCTTTGGTAAACAAATTTTGACTGGAATTAAAGGCTGATTGTTGAAAGGGATTTGTGGACTTTTGGAGGTTTTCTCTTTCAGAGTTTACCGTGTAATCTTTTTCTTGTATGGGATCGTAAACGGCATAAGAGAATTTTTGAGGTTTGGTTTCCAGTTTAAGTTCATAGTCATATATATCTTCGCCCTCGGACAATTCAACAATGCGGCTGCCCCATGAAGAAAATTGAAATTTTTCTCCGTTATAATAAAAGTATTCTCCATATCTTACGGCGAGATTTTTTATAAATTGAAAATCATTTTGATTGTACTGAACGGTATAGGGTAATTTGTTTTTAAGGTTGGGATTGCAATCAAACGAAACTATATCTTTTGGATAGTCTTGGGAAACTTCTCGTATAATCTCTTCTAAGGTTTGATTTTCAAAACTTCGGCAATGAATTCCATTTTCCATTAGAAAAGCCGGGGTTTTTCCTCGAATAATAATCTTCTTTATCCCGTCTTTTTTATTGGAGGATATGGATGATATAAGTCCTGTCCATACGGAGACAATTTTTCCAAATTGTATGAAACTAAAAGTTATGCGACTTCCCAAATATTTTTTTGAATTCTGAAGCAAATAGGCATTGGATTCATCGAATTCTCCGGGATCAGCGGTTAGAGTAAATTCATGATCTGCATTGATTTTCTGAATTAGCTTCAAATGTATACAGGTATTTGAAAAAAACGGATTTCCGTTTATTTGTACTTCTATATGAACCAAATGTGAATTTCCATAGAGTTGTTGTTTACTTCCTCCATAGGCAGCTATAACTCCTTTTTGTTGTTTAGCTTCTTCTATTTCTTTTTGAGTTAATAGTTTGAAGGATTCTCCTTCATCCGGCATAATTGGATTCATGACAGGAATGTTTTAGTTAGTTTGTTTATAGATATATAAATATATATACAGGATAAATATAAAGATATTTTTAAACCAAATAAAATATTTTTTTATTTTATTTTTTATTAAAATACCATTTATAAATAATTTAAATAGTTTCCAATTATGAACGGTTTATTGTAAAAGATATGTTTAAAAAGTATTTATTTTATATTCATTATAAACGTTAAACATTAATTTATTCCTTGTTTACTCTTTTTTGTTAAATATAGTTCATGATATCATCATTATGGATTAAAATTCAATATTGGATATATGATTAATTCGTTTACATTACGTAATCTTCTATAGTACCGGTTTTTCATTTATTAATGAGGGATGGATCGGCGTCTAAATAAATCGTTTAAGTCAACTCCTTATTAGATTTATTGTAAGGTCTAAATTTGAATCTTTCTTTATAAGAAAAAAGTTTCAAGTAAATTTGTAGAAATAGTTTACCAATAGACAACTATAATTTTTAAGCCTGATTACAATTTTTCTCTAATTTGTTACTTTTTCTTTTTTGTTGACGTGTAGATCAAATGTTTAATTAAAAGTTATTTAAAATTTTCAATTTTATTTTTTATTTCACTTATAAAATCGGATGCTAAAGTACTATTAAGTACATGTTCTTCAAATGTCATGGTTAAATTCATAATAACTTTATAAAACTTTTCATTATTTTTTACAATCGGAATATTTTTTAACTTATCTAAACTTATACTCATTGTTGAACTTATGACAGGAACTTCTGTAATTAGATCATTATCCTTTAGCGAAGTGATCATAAAACTTCCCTGTATGCGGTGTCTTTTAGCCAAATTTTTATAAATCAGAAATGAAATCAAACGTCTTAAATATTGGAGTTGAGCTTCTATTAATCTGGTTTCTTTAAAAAAGATGGAAGTATTATAGTCAGAAAATTTGCATTTATCTATAATTTCTTGAATTTCTTCAGTTTTTTTTCATCCGAATCTTTAATTACACAAGATATATTTTTCTTTTGCCCATTGATCTCTTTGTCTAACATAAATTTTGCATTTATGGATTCGTATTCTACCACTTTCGGAAAAAATTTGGAACGTTTGACAGCTATATTTAGTTCCGGAAAACATCTTAATACATCTGATATTATATATATCATATAAGCAGTATAAGAAATTTTTTTTCTTGTATTGTTATTTCTATGCTCAACGAGATTAGTACCATCTACGGGTACGGAGAGATGGATGGCATTTATTTTTGTGGTGTATATACTCCCTTTATTTGTCTTGATATAGGCTTTATTGGGTTCATTTTTTTATTATTTAAATGTTAGAATCTTTTAGCGATAAATTCTTTACATTCTTTATTAATAAAAAATATTTATTTGAAAATATCTTTACTCCTTTTTCAACATACGCAACTATCTCTAATGGAAATAAAGAATTCCATTTTTCACCTATTTGTGGTGTTGCCCCAAATATGATCATTTTGTATAGCAATCCTTTCAAAAATTCACCTAATTTTTGAGTTTTATTCTTAAGTATTACTTTTTAATAGTTTAAATTTAGTTTGATTGAATTTCGAGTGGTTAGCAGATTCTCTTATTGATTATTTATTTTTTATCTCATATCATTGTATCATTTTTTTATTTTAAGCCATATATGAATTAACAAACGAACCTGTTTTTTGCTATAAAAACACATTCAATCTAATCCTAGTCAATAATAGGAAAATTTTTCCGTAATTATTTTTTTTTAATGAATTAGTTTCATTCACTACTGCGTTCCCTATATTTAGGATTATCTATTCTTAAAAGAATAGCACCTACTTAATTTCTATTTTTTATAATTCTGATTGAAATGACTTATATTCTATCTGATATGTGCAAATCAATATTATAATCGTTTTACTTAATTTTTCATATTTCAAGCAGGATATATTAAATTCATGACTGATCATATATTATTTCTATTATCCTGATGTATGCTTTTTATTTATAAATAATTATTGTCAACGCTTTTGATTAAATTTTTAATTGAATTAATCGAATTAACCTACCGGCTAACATGTCTTTCTTTTAGAATTTAAATACTTACTTTTTGATATTAATTTCATTAAATTATATTTTATATTAGTATAAATACTCAGTGTTTCATCTAAGGTAGTACTACGCAACTTTTCAAATGAATCGAATCCCATCTGTTGTAATCTTTCTATGATTTTATCACCAAAGTATTTAGTTCTAAAAGGTGTTTCTTTTCTTGTTCTGAAAAAGCCATACAGTTCCTTATCTTTTTTGCAATAAATGTTATGATTTTACTGATTCGAATTTAATTTTTTCCATTTTCTAATTTTAGTTCTAAAGGATTTAAATGGTGCAACAGAATTAATATGGATAAATCGTGCAACAGTCCATGCTGGAGGAAAAGGTTTAGTCCAATTACGCGAGTCTTTTATGAAAAGTGTACTATCATCTAATGAGTTAATCCAATTATTCCAGATAACAAGTTTCTCATTAAATAATTTAATCAGTTCTTGTAATGAATAATCCTCATAAATCTTATAAAAGTGTTGATATAATGTGCCTAACTGATTCCATTTGTAGCCTTCTGCTGGTAATGTTGGGGTTTGTCCAGCGAGTTCAAGATCATCCCAAGACTTGACAAGATCCATCCATCCTAATTGATAAGCAATCATTTGACCTGGAGTTCGATCCACTCCATCTATTAATTTATCTTTATCTAATTCGGATAATTCACTGAATTCATCAATAAATAGCTTAGCAGTTTTATTTATGTCATCCAATAGATGCTGTTTATTCTCGTAATTCATTTTATTTTTTTTTAACTTATTAAAATGTTTCATTTTTTCATTTCAAATATATGAAAATAAATATACAATATTTTATTTGTTTTACATTTTTTCAATATATATAAGTTATTTATACATTTTAAAATATAAAAATATGGTTATTTACACTTATTCACTCGAATTTATAATATAAAAATTTATTTTTTAGTTTAATAAAATTATTTTTTTTTATAATTAAATAATAAAAAATATTTACTGAATACGAGTAAAATATTTCGTACCGATTCAATCAAAAAACACAATAACAATAATATATAAATAAACACAAAAATGACAATTATCAGGAGTTTAACTTATATATTTTTATTAATTTTAAAAAATTATTTTAAAATTTATAAGTATTATTGTGTATAAATAATTTAATTTTAAAATGATTTATATGAATGATTATGACTTTAAAAAAGAATGTTCATAAATTAATCAGTAAACTTATTTTATCTAACATGATAAAATTGTATTATCTTATTTATAGTTGTAGATTTTTTTAATAAAACCAATTTCTAAAATTAAGCATACATTATATACTGCCTAGTAAGGAGTAATTATTTATACCAACCGGATACGATTAAAATAATTACGATAAATATTATTGAATAAATATAATTTAATATATGAAAATGAAAAATAAAATTACCTTAAGCTTCTTATGTCTATTATTTATTATTATCAATTTTTCTGCCCAATCAATCTCAAATAATAATAATAATAGTTATAATGTAGGATTTCGTGAATTAAATTTAGATGATAATTCACGACCGCTTCAAATTGCTTTAGTATATCCTACTTCAGCAAAACATCCCATGGCAAGAATTGGAGACAATGAATATATCATTGGCGAAAGTGTAATTTATGATGCTAAAATATCCGATAAAAACTTTCCTTTGGTTATTTTTTCCCATGGACTGAATGGGTCTTGGGATAATCATGTTTGGTTAGCTACAGCTTTAAGTAAAAGGGGATTTATTGTGGCAATGCCTAATCATCCCGGAACTACCTTACAAGATATGGATCCGCAACTTGCTCGAAATATGTTAGCCCGTCCGGAAGATATTCGCCGTACGATCAGTTATTTATTGGAAACTAAACAATTTTCGGATCATATAGATGCTAATAATATCTCTATTATCGGGCACTCTTATGGAGGATGGACTGCAGTAGAAGCTATTGGCGGTAAATCTTCTGCTAAAGTTTTCAAAAAAGAATGCCGAAAATATCCCATCATGTTGGCATGCGATGTTTTCAATGAGCAAATGAAAGACTTAGATGAAACATCAGATTTTTTAAAATTAGATAAAGACATGAAGGATCCCCGTATCAAAAAAGCTGTAATTTTAGATATAGGATTTGGCCGCATGTTTATTCCGTCCAGCTTATCGGAAATAAAAATTCCGGTTTTAGTGTATTCCGCCGGACCATTTGTAGAAAGAATACCGGCAAAATTAGAAACCGGTTATTTAACTAAATATTTACCATCAAAAACAACTAAGCACATACCTTTAAATAAAGCTACCCATTATAGCTTTATGGCTATCTGCAGAAACAATGCAATTGAACTATTTCAAAAAGACAGACCGGATCAAGTTCCTACTTGTCAATTTGATACGAATGAGCGTGCAAATATTCATATTCAATTGATTGACCAAATAAGTAATTTCTTAGTAAAATAACCAGAAGCTTTAAAAAAATTTCATAAATGACAAGGCTGTTAAAACTATTTAATAGCCTTGTCATTTTTATATACATCATTTCAATAAAATTAGCAAAAAATTACCGATAATTATATATAAGTTACTTAATCTTTAAAAAACATGACTTAACTTCTATTGCTGTTATGATATCCTCAAAACCCTTTTCCTTATTTCGTTTTTAATCTCTACTAAAAAAGTGTAAAATTTTATCCCTGAATTTTAAAATAATAATCTTATTTTTGCAGGCAATACAAAGACAACAACACAACGCTAAAAAGTTTTATTATGTTTGAAAAGATTCTTATTGCAGAGAATTTCTCTAACGATAATTTTGCTGTTAAAAAGATAGTTGAAGAACTAAATATTCCTCATATTGACCAAGCAAATTATTGTGATGATGCCATTTCTAAAATTCGAAAGTCTTTTTCTAATAATTTACCTTATGGACTATTAATTACAGACTTAACATTTGACCCTAATCAAGAACATGTCATTACATGCGGGGAAGAACTTATTAAAGTAGCCAAAGAGGAATTTCCCGATCTTAAAATTATTGTTTTTTCCATTGAAGACAGACAGCCTATTATTAATTCTTTTTTTGAAAAATATAATATAGATGCTTTTATAACGAAAAGCGCAGAAAGTGCAAAAGAATTAAAGAAAGCTATAGAAGATGTTTATGAAAATAAAATATACCTGTATTCCAACAAATCTCAAAAAGGCGGATTATTTGAGTTCACAAACAACGACCTGGAATTAGTGCGCCTATTATCGGTTGGTATGAATGTGCCTGAAATTTCAGTCAAATTCAAAACAGAAAAGGTATATCCCAACAGTGAAAGTTATTTAAATAAAAGATTGGTATCGATTCGACAACATGCCGGAGCTGCAACTACTTTACATTTACTTACTTTATTTTCAGATTGGAACTTAATATAAATCGTACGGTAAAATTTATTAAAAAATATTTTACAACCTAATTGATTTATTTTCAATTACATATAAAAGTTTAATGCATATATTCATGAAATCCATCAATTAAACAGTAAATATCCGATCCCTATATCCTTTCGGTATATAAATGATTGTTGAAACAGTTAGCACCTCATAAATATGCCTTTATTTTATTAAGGATATATCATTGATATTATCTAAATATCAATCAAATTGCTATTTTATCGCTTCTTTTTCAACATAATTCATAATAAATTTGCATTTATGAAGCGAAAAGATAATTTATCTTTATGGTTTGCAGGAGACATCAAAGCCGGATTTCCTTCGGCAGCAGATGATTTTCACTTGGAACGAATTAATTTGAACGACGAATTAATAAGAGATCCCGAAACCACTTTCTTGGCACGAGTAAATGGGGATTCTATGAAAGATATGAGGATTTATAACGGAGATCTTATTATCGTGGATAAAGCATTGGAACCTAAAAACGGCAATATTGCCGTATGTTATATAGACGGGGAATTTACATTAAAAAGACTAAAGGTAGTAAAGGAAAAAGGAATAGTAAAAGAAATTATTCTCCTGCCGGAAAACAAGGAATACGAACCGATCCGGGTTACTCCTGATCAAGATTTTATTATTTGGGGAATACTTACCCACACTATTATAAAATTTTCATAGCATGTACGCTTTATTAGATTGTAATAACTTTTATGCTTCTTGCGAAAGAGTGAGTAATCCCTCTTTAACAGGTAAACCTGTTTGTGTGCTTTCAAATAACGACGGCTGCGTAATTGCCCGCTCCAATGAAGCAAAGGCCCTCGGCATCCCTATGGGAGCTCCTGCATTTAAATATGAAAAAGTATTTGAAGAAAATCAAATATTCCTCTATTCCGCCAATTTTCCTCTGTATGGTGATTTAAGTAACCGTGTAATGAATATCATCGGGCGTTATTGCAAAGAAGTTGAAATATATTCTATCGATGAAGCATTTATGAACTTTAACGGCTATATGCAATTAAATTTGCGGGAACATTGTTTAGACTTAAGAAAATATATACTTAAGGGTGTAGGCATTCCTACCAGCATAGGAATTGCTCCTACTAAAACACTTGCCAAAGTAGCTAACAGAATTGCCAAAAAATACCCTGAGCAAACCCATAATGTATATGTTATTGATTCTCCCGAAAAAATTGAAAAAGCACTCAAGTGGTTGCATATTGGAGATATATGGGGAATTGGAAGAAGATTAAACAAACGATTTCAGGCAAAAGGTATTCGTAAAGCCTATGAATTGGTTAATCTTCCGGAAACATTTATACGTCAAGAAATGGGAATAGTAGGAATCCGCATGATCAATGAATTAAAGGGAATTCCTCAGCTGGATATAGATTTGCCGGCTCGTAAAAAGTCTATTGCCACTACCCGCACCTTCGATTATATGACCGACAAACTAGAAGATTTAAAAGAAAGAGTAGCTACCTTTGCCGTGAAATGTTCAGAAAAATTACGCGCACAACAAAGTTGTTGTAATTATGTGACTGTATTTCTGCATACAAATTTCTATAGGGGCGATTTAATTCAACATCACCCCGCTGTTACTTTAACGCTGTCTAATCCCCACAATTCAGCTATTGAGTTAAGTAAATGCGCTCAAAAGGCATTGGAAACCATATATAAAAAGGGGTATCAATACAAAAAAGCAGGAGTTATTGTTTCAGGCATAATCCCTGAATCGGAAAGACAAATTTCTTTGTTTGACGAGGATTATTATCTGAAACACCAACCTATTATGAAGATTATGGATAAGTTGAACCATAAATACCATGAAGATAAACTGAAATTGGGTTGTCAAGATATTAAAAGGACTTGGAAGATGAAGCAGACCCGACTTTCTAAACGTTTCTCTACCGATATGAGGGAACTTATACAAGTTAAGGTATAAGGAAGATCCGGCTAAATATCATCCGATGATAATTTTATAAAAAACAGAGTGAATATGCGTGAGGATTTAAAAAAGATGGTTTCCGATTTACCCACCGTTCCGGGAGTATATTATATTTATACCCATGAAGAACGATTGATTTATATCGGAAAAAGCAATAATATCAAAAAAAGATTAAGCCAACATTTTACCTGTACCGACCGTAAATCGGTAAAAATACAAAACTTTGCTTCCAAAGTCAGGTATGAACCTACAGGAAGCGAATTAATTGCGCTGCTTATGGAATCTGAGGAAATAAAACACCACAAACCTATTTATAATAGAGCGCAAAGGCATAGCATTTTTTATTATGGTTTATATCCCGAAATAACTCAAGAAGGGTATATATCTTTACAATTGAAAAAAATAGATAACCGATCACAGGAAATTAATTCTTACTTGAGCTTAAAGCAAGGAAAAGAAGATTTATTCCGCATTACGGAAACTTATAAACTTTGCCAAAAAATAAACGGATTGTATAAATCCAAGGCTCAATGTTTCCAATATACGCTACACGAGTGTTTAGGCGCCTGCGTTAATGAAGAACCCGTAGATGAATATAACAAGCGTGTGCATCAATATTTAGAAAAAAATTCTTTTCCACAAGAAACCGTATTATTAAAACTTCCGGGAAGAACAAAGGATGAAAAGGGATTAGTTTTAATTGAAAACGGAATTTATAAAGGATTCGGATTCTGCCCGAAAAGATCTCGAAAAGATCCGTTAACGTTTATTATGCCTAAATCGGATAACAAAGATGCAAGAAGAATTTTAAGAAGCTATTTGAAAAAACAATAAAACAGGTTCATTACAAACCTAATAATTTTGTTTTCAATCAATTATTATTTCCATACCGGTAATGTACTGTATTTTTACCCCCGTTAAATACAGACAATTGTTTACGTTTAATAGAACGTTTTTAGCGTTATATTATTTTGCCTAATAATCCTAATAATCATTTATTTTAAAAAAATTTTCAAGATATCTTTTATAAATTTTTACATGAAAAATTAATAATAAAATAAAAATCATACTAGATAAAAAAGTAAACCATAAAGGCGAAAAAACTATCAACCAAGACCATTCTATAATATTTAAAAGTTTTAAAATAATAAAAGTAATTGTTAAAAATCCCGGCAAAGAAGAAAGAAAAATTAATAGTTTCATTTATCTAGAAGTTAGTTTTAATTTTTCAATTATATTGTGAAAAATTTATTTAGTGCACACAAAGATACAAATTTCTAAAAAAATATACGAATTTTAATAAAAATACATGTATTTTATACAAGAAAGATAAAATAAAATAAAATATAGTATAATTCTAAGAATTCTTGATTAGTCGAATTTGATCGTATTCCATATATAAAACACACTGAGCCATTTTGTTAACTTCGTCTTGATCGTGAGAAACTACTAAGGTAGTAGAACCAAAAACAGCATGTGTCTTTAAAATTTCGTTTTGAAGTTTTATCCTCATCGTCGAATCTACAGAAGACAAAGGTTCATCCAGAAGTAATAGATCCGCTTTTTTAGCCAAAGTTCTTGCAAGAGCTGTTCTTTGTTTTTGTCCTCCTGAAAGTTTATCAGGTTTCTGATTTCGTAAAGCATCTAATCCATAAGACTTAATTAGAGTATCCACCCATGCTTTATCTTTTACTTTATTTTGTGCAAAAGATATATTTTCTTCCACCGTCATATTGGGAAATAAAGCATAATCTTGAAACATGAAACCTATGTTTCTTTTTTGCGGACTTAAATTTATGTTATTTAAAGAATCGTAGAAAATGCGATCTCCTACTTGAATTATTCCCCTATCGGGTTTTGTTAAACCGGCAATCATTCTAAGAAGTGTAGTTTTTCCTATTCCCGAAGGCCCGGAAATACATATTAATTGGTTTTCGGTAAGTTCAGTTTGCACAGATAAAATACGACTTCCTTCCGAGGTTAAAATTCTATATTCAATATCAATATATATCATTAAGAAAATTATATAGTTTTAATTTTAAAACCTTTATTAATGCTATAAATGAGAGTAAGCAATATAAATGAAATTAAAAATAAAATAAATGAATATTGATTCGCGGTTTTATAATCTAATGCTTGTACCTGATCGTATATGGCAATGGAAGCTATACGAGTTTCTCCGGGGATATTTCCTCCAACCATTAGCACAATTCCAAATTCTCCTATACAATGCGCAAAAGTTAATGCTACACCGGTGATAAGAGAAGGCTTTATATTAGGTAATAAAACTTTGAAAAATGTAGTTGTTTTGGATTTTCCTAAAGTATAGGCAGCTTCTCTGTAACTTACAGGAAGAGACGAAAATCCATTTTGAAGAGATTGTATCATAAAGGGCAAACCTGCTATAATACTTGCTATAATTATGCCTTCAAAAGTAAAAGCTAATCTGGTATTAAAGTGTTTCTCTAAAAAAGCGCCCGGTATGTTTTGAGGACTAAAGGCCACCAATAAATAATAACCCAGTACCGTGGGAGGAAGAACTAAAGGCATACAGATCAAAGCTTCTACCAGGGGTTTTATTTTGAAATGCGTATATGCCAACAGGTAGGCAACCGGCAACCCTATAAACAATAAGAAAACGGTTGATAGAGTTGCCAACTTACCTGTAAGCCAAAGAGTGTTTATAAAATCTTCGCTCAATTAATTAATCTTTTTTTGCTAAACCGTATCCGTATTTTTTCCAAATATTGTCACATTTGGAACTGATGATATAATCCAAGAAACGAGAAGCTTCACCGTTTTTTTCCCACCCGTTTATAAGTACGGCAGCTTGTGCTATCGGTGGACATATATCTTCCGGTAATACATAATAGTGCCCCTTATTTTTCATTTCGGGTGCTAAGGCCAGCGATAAAGCAATAAACCCTATTTCTGCATTTCCTGAAAATGCATATTGAGCCGTCTGATTAATGTTTTCACCCCATACAATACGTTTACTTATTTTATCGTATAAATCCTCCTTTTTAAGTGCATTAACAGAATTTAAACCATAGGGAGCATTGTCCGGATTAGCAATGGCTATTTTTTTAACTTCCGGTAATAAAACGGCTGACAATCCTTGCGATAAATTCAATGTAGAACTCCACATGGCTACTCTTCCGTAACAATAGTTAACTGCCGATGCAGAAGTTAACCCTCGATCTTCTAATTTGCCGGGAAATTTAGTATCTGCAGACATAAAGAGATCAAAAGGGGCTCCATTAATAATTTGTTGAGTTAGAGTTCCTGAAGACCCATAAGTAATTTGGAGATCTGCGCCCGGGTAATCTTTAAGATATTGTTCTTTAATTTCTTCCAGTACATATCTTAAATTAGCAGCAGCGGCAATAGTAGCTTTACGTTCTTTTGTACAGGATATTAAGCCGAATAAAAATAGTAATATCGGCAAAAAAACTAGCTTACGTTTCATGATTATATAAAATTTTTAGTGTTGTGCTCCTTCAATTATTTTGAAAATATGCAGTATCGAAGGAAAAACTGCATCCATAGATTCTTCTGCTCCTTTGGTAGAACCCGGCATAGTAATTACTAAGGTATTTCCGATTAATCCGGCTATGCTTCTGGATAACATGGCTAAAGGCGTTCTGTTTTGCCCATAGCTTCTTATCGCTTCAGCCACTCCCGGAATTTCTCTTTCCAGTAAAGGTTGAACCGCTTCAGGCGTAACATCCCTCTTAGATAATCCGGTACCGCCGGTTACCAAAATTAAATTTACTCCTTTACGGTGAAATTCTCTAATTTTGGTTTGTATATCCTCTTTTTCGTCCGGAATAATTTCATAATCGGAAACATCTACTCCTATGGTTTGAAGTTTTTCCATAATTACTTTACCAGCACGGTCTTTTTTATCACCCTTAGAAATGCTGTCAGAACAAACCAATATGGATGCAGTTAATGGTAAATCAAATGAATTACTTTTATCTGATTTTCCTCCTCTTTTTTCCAGTAATTTAATTTGTTGGATTTCGACATTCTTATCAATGGGTTTAAGCATATCATACATCGTTAGGGCAACTACCGATGCCGCATGCATAGCTTCCACTTCAACTCCTGTCTTATAAATGGTATGTATTTCAGCATAAATATAAATCTCTAACTCTTTCATTTCATAGGTTATGGAAGTATATTCTATGGGCAGCGGATGACAATCAGGAATCATGTCACTTGTTTTCTTTGCCGCAAATAATCCGGCAACTTTTGCCATTTCAAAAATATTTCCTTTGGGAACTTTGTTATCCTTAATAGTTTGAATAGTTTGTTGAGATCCCACCTTAACCATCGCTTGAGCTATGGCTTTTCGTAAAGAATTACTTTTATGCGTTATATTTACCACTTTTTTATTTTTTAAAATTATTTTTCTGCTTTGGTTGAAAAGAATACCGGTTTGAAAGTAATCATGATATAAGCCCATTGTGGAAACTTGGTATCAACCCCCAATTGATCTTTTAGTATTCTTGTTCCTTTGTTTTTCATATAAGTACTCCAACCTGCTTGTAAAGATAATGTTTGAGAAACTGTATAATCTGCCAATAAATCAATTTCAGATCCTATGCCTTTGTTATTTCGGTTATCCATTTTTTCAGCAGTTGAGAAAGTATGGAATCCTCCGTCAAAACTTAATTTTGAATTTGCTTTTACAGACACTCCACCGTATAAATCAAGTAACCCTTGCTTAGGTAAGGTTGCCCAATACTCCATAGATCCATTAAAAGAATGGTTAGCACCATAAAGTTTATTAAAGGTGTGATCTTTAGATTTTGATAACGTGGATTTGGAACCTGAATAATAATCAACCCCTACGTTAGCTGAAATGAAATCGGAGAATCTATACTTAGTCTTCAAAGCTAATAAAGAAGCATCTAATTTACTGTCAGATCTGTCATATCCAAACTGGTAATATCCGGTTGCATAAAATGAAAAAGGAATGCTGCGATCATCTAATCCAAAGTTAGCTCCTACTGTATTTCTAAAGATAGAAGTTTTTACTTCTTCAGGAACTTCTCCTTTTTGGAATCCTTCATTAACCCATATGGCAGAAGCTGTAAATTTTCCAATTGGTTTATATAACCAAGTATAGAATAATGATTTATAACTTTTGTCATACACAGATTCATAAAGGACATCCGCTGCATTGTTCCAACCTCCTCCGACATGTGCTTTAAATTTAGAGGTTTCGTATTTTAATTTTAAAAGGTCATGTGCATTAGGGGTATTGCTCCAATTACCGGATGAAAAGAGACGCTTATCGTCATATTCCAATATTTGACGTCCTAAAACTCCTGAAAATTCAGGGGTAAAGAAATATTCTGCCCAAGCTTCGTATACTCCTAAATTATTTCCGGTTTTATTTATTCCATTTGATCCGTACGTTTCCGTATCTTGTAAAGTAATTTTAACTTTATAATCTTTTTCAGAATAAGTAGCACCCAATCGTACCCTTAAGTTATTCACATAAGCAGCATCTAAAGAATCTGCCAAAGGCTTACGAAAACCACTTCTTAATTCTCCTCTGGTTCTCAGTTCTCCGTCAATTTTAATTTTCTGTGCAGTTAAGAGACTTAAACTCCCTAAACTAAAAAACAACAAATACCAAATTTTTTTGTGTTTCATAAATTTAATTTTAGTTAATAATTAATTTTCTCTATTTAAACAACCGTTTATCCCAATTTTCAATGGTTCCATTTTCTAAACGATTGCTAAATATTTTTTTCCAACTTAGTGCTAATGATTTTATCTTTAATAATTTGTTTAAAATTTCCTTATCTAAACAATTTTCTTTTTTATATAAAATAGTTAATAAATAGGTTAAACTATACTCGGGGTATGGCCGATCTATTAGCTCAATAGTATCTCCTTGTTTCAAACTTCCTTCTTCCAATACACGATAATACCATCCTGTTTTTAAACTTTCTTGTACTCTAAGCGACATATCACTGCATTGAAAATGATAATTTAATTTCCAACACGGTTGTCTGGCTTGACTGACTTCTAACACGCAGCTGCCGATTTTATAAATATCTCCGATCATGACCGTCTCTTCCGTCATTCCTAATGAGGAAATATTTTCACCGAATGCTCCTGATTTCTCTAATAAAGGAAGTTCAGGCAAAGACGTTTTCCAATATTCATAATTTTCAAAGGCATATTGATGTACCGCTTTTTCTTCTCCTCCATGGTTGATCTTATCACTCTGTTCATCATTAATTAATCCCAATTTGGATACCTTTTGCGAATCGGTAACTTTTTTTTTGTTAATGGCGCTTTGATATTCTGTGTTAGCCAAGCGTTGTATTTTACCTGCATGTAAAGAGCTAATTAAAGGTTTTTTCATGGTTTTATTGTTTGTTTTCTTTCCATTGGTAGCTGTTATCGCTAAATATTTCTTTACCCCAAATGGGAAGTTCTTTTTTTATTCTCTCAACTAATTCGTCACAAGCCAGCATAGCAGGTTTTCTATGTTTAGATGATGTAAAAACAAAAAGACAAATTCCGCCTTTTTTTACTAAACCGAGACTATGATATACATGTATACACAACAAATCGTATTTAGAAAATATTTCTTCCCGTAGTTGTGAAAGTTTTTCAACGGCCATTTCTTGATAGGCGGTAAATTCTATTCCTTCAACTTCCTTTCCTTCAACTATATCTGCTCTAACTTGTCCTAAAAAAATGCTATGTCCTCCAATATCTTTTTTATGAGTATGGCTTTGAATACTTTCAGAAATAAATTCTGCGGGTATAGCTCCCTCTAAAAATGGATATATTTTTTTCATATAATTTTCTATTTAAAAAATCGTGTCAATTCCGTTTCGAATATGCCATATAGCTTTATTGGGAAACAATTCTTTGGCTATCTCGACAGCTCGGCTGCTGCGTATTCCCGTTTTACAAACAAATACAATTGTGTCAAATTTTTCAAGAATAGGTATATTTTCTTCAATCACAGACAACGGAATTTGTATATAATCGAAACCGGAAATTTTGGGTAGTTCATTTTCATTTCTTACATCAACCAGTATCGATTTTTCATTGGAAAGTACTTCTTCCAACCGGGAAAGATTTTCAATTTCATTTTCGGATGAAAAAATTCCACAACTACATTCATAATCGATTGCTTTAAATTCATCTTCATTTTTTGGAGTTGAATTTTTTTCCGACTCGGCAAAATTAATAATTCGAGTACTATAATACAAGATGTTAAATATCATTAATTTATGTACTAAAGGTTCTCCGATACCTGTAATTAATTTTATAACTTCTTGGGCTTGTATAGTGCCAATTATACCCGTCAGAGTACCCAAAACTCCTGTCTCATTGCAGGTTGGAACTTCTGAAGGTTTGGGTGGATCAGGAAACAAATCTCTGTAATTGGTTTTCATTTTATCTTTTTCCACATTGAATACAGAAACTTGACCTTCATATTGGTAAATGGCTCCATATACTAAGGGAATATTTTTTAAAGTACAAATATCATTAAGAAGGTACCGTACCTGAAAATTATCTGTACAATCTACAACGATTTCATAGGAATCTATAAGTTTACATACGTTTTTTGAAGTAACCTTTTCCTTGAAAGAGATAATTTTAATAGTTGAGTTCATTTCTTCCAGCCTTTCTTTTGCTGCTTCCGATTTAAACTTTCCTATATCGCCTTCTTTGAATAAAATTTGTCTATGCAAATTGGTTAATTCAACAGTATCATAATCAACAATTCCCAATTGTCCAACTCCGGCTGAAGCTAAATATTGAAGCACGGGGCAACCCAATCCTCCAGCTCCCACCACCAATACACGAGACTTACAAAGTTTATTCTGGGCTTCCACACCAAATCCGGACAAAATTATTTGTCTGTTATATCTTTTAAAATCCATCGATTGATTAAATTAAATTTTTATCCTCCGGAATATGGCGGAAGTAAAGCTATTTCTGCACCTTCCGGTATCGGGTCTGTTTCTTTTGCATTTTGGTTATTAACAATAATCAAATAATTTAAAGATTTTAATTCAGGAAAATAAGTTTCCAATATTTCTTTAAGCTCTGAAACAGTATTAACTTTATCATTTAGTTGATATTTTTCGTTCTGAAAAATATCGGTTAATTTCCCGAAAATTTTAATATTCATATTGTTTTAAAATTTTTTTCGATTTTCTTAAATTCTTCTTGGGTATTTATATTTGAAAAGATATCTTTTTCAATTATCTCAGTTAGATCAATTACTTTAGATTCGGATTCTATAATAAATTCCGTCAATTTTAATTGGTTATCGGCTAGTTTATCTTCTATAAATTGTAGTGCATCATAGGTATATATTCCAAACAATGGTTGAATTCTTCTGCTATAACTTGCTATGGTGGCTAAATTAGTACTGAGGTTGTTAACTAGATAATTAATTGCTTCGAGGGTAATAAAAGGCATATCACAACTTACAACAAATACATCTTTTTTTGAGTGATCTAATGCTGCATGAATTCCTCCCAATGGTCCTTTATTTTTAATCTTATCTGCAACCAATTCTAAACCGAATTGCTTATATTCTTCTTTATCCGTATTAATTTTAACCGATGGAAAACATTGGGATAAAACTTCAATGCTGTATTGTATTATAGGAATTCCGTTTAGTTTTTTTAAACCTTTATCCTCTCCCATGCGAGTACTTTTTCCTCCTGCAAGGATATAAGCTTCCATTGTTATAAAGTTTTGGTTTTAAACAAATTAAACTGTCCGTTTATTTTTTTATATTCTTCCACAATTTTTTTCCCTTCTTTTGTCAAGAAAGCACCTCCCCCATTTTTACCTCCCAGATTTTTAAAAACCAGCGGTGTATTGGAATATTCGTTCATTTCTCTTACCATTCCCCATGCTTTTCTATAAGGTATACCGATTTCTCTGGCCGCAGCGGCTATAGATCCGGTTTCCTCAATACTGTTCAATAATTCGGCCCGTCCCCTGCCTATTTTTAAGCCGTGGGTGGTTTCTAACCAAATAAATCCTTCTATTTTTAAATTCTCCATACTCTAACTTTTTCCCCTTGACGGATCATTCTTTCCTCTCCCGATATTTCCACTATACAATTCGCACTACTAAATGAATTCATTTTATAGGATTCTTGAGAGGATGTTATGCTTACCTCTCCATTTTTTAAATGCCCTTTTAAAAAATTAGTGAGTTTATTTTTTTTGTTAAAGTCATTTAGCAACTGGGCATCTTCATAGGAATTAAAAATATGATTTTCCCCTTTCAATCCTTTTAAGAAAGGACGAACATATTGATAAAAACACGTTAAAACGGATGCGGGATTACCGGGTAAGGCAAATACATAATGTTGTTCTTTTTTACCAAAATACAGAGGTTTACCCGGTTTTTGCTGAATTTTATAAAAAAGTTGGTGTATCTCTGCTCTTTCTAAGCTTTCTTTTACATAATCATAATCTCCTACAGAAATACCTCCTGTAAGCAATAATACATCAACTTCAGCTATTCTTGTTTGGATTTCATGAAATGTTTTTTCTTTATCATCAGAAACTTTTACTATAAATTCAACTGAAATATCCATTTCTTTTAAAGCAGATTGGAGCGTAATTGAGTTACTCTCATATATTTGTCCTTTTTTTAAAGGTGTTCCTGCCGTAATTAATTCATTCCCTGTAACAATAATACCAATTTTTGGTGAAGAAAAAACGTGTACCTTTTCAATTCCAAAACCTGCTAACATACCTATAACACCCGGTGTAATCAATGTGTTTTCTGCTGCCACTAATTCACCCTTTTTTGTTTGAGAACCTAGGGGGCGTATGTTATCTCCTTTTTGAAATTCTCCTTTTTGAACTAGTAATTTATTATTTTCAACGGTTGCTTTTTCTTGCATGACTACTATATCTGCGCCGATCGGAATCATTGCTCCGGTAAATATTCGAGCTGCTTCTCCTCTCTTTAGAGTTGGCAATTCAGTTTGTCCCGCTTGTATGACGTATTTAACCGTTATTTCGTTTTTATCCACCCAATCTTGATAGCAAAAAGCGTATCCGTCCATCGCTGAATTGGTAAAATTCGGTACGTCTATGGGTGCATATATTGGTTTAGCTATATACGAATGCAAAGAATCGCTCAAATTCTTCTCACGAATGGGACATTTAATACGTATTTCATTGGAAATAAGGGTTCTCGCTTCAGATACTGTTATAAATTCATTCATGTTTCAATAGGTTTTTTTTAGCATATCGAAAAGAAAAGTTAACCGCCAATTTTAATCATACTCCTGTTTTTAAGATATTCGGGATTTAATTTTATAAAATTTTCAAATTGACCTCCCATCTTTTTATGTTTGTTTTTTAGAAAAGATTGTATGAGCGGTTCAATATCTTCACCTTTTCGTAAGGTTCCTAAAATATCAAATTCATCTTTTCCAAAAAGACAATTTTTCATCTTTCCGTCAGCAGTAATTCTCATTCTATTACATCCTTGACAAAAAGGTTGACTCATGGTTGTTATAAAGGCAAAAGTTCCTTCATAACCTTTAACTTTGAATTTTTTGGTTGTATCGTGGTTGTGATCCTGAATTTTCTCATAAATAAAATGAGAATCTATTTCATCCAACATTTCGTCCATAGTAATTACCTTATTTTTTTCCCATTGATTTCCATTAAAGGGCATAAATTCTATGAAACGAACTTGTATTGGAAAATTTTTGGTTAATGAGATGAAGTCTTTTATTTCGTCATCATTAACATTTTTCATTAGTACTGTGTTGAGTTTAACCTGAAAACCTCGGTTTACGAAAAGTAAAATATTATTCCAAACTTGAGAGAATGCATTACGCTTTGTAAGGAATTTAAATTTTTCTTCTTGTAAACTGTCAATGCTGATATTTACTGTATGCAATCCTATCTCTTTTAATAAATCCGCATACTTATGTAAAAGCACCCCGTTGGTTGTTAAATTCAATTCTACCGGTAAAGTAGACAACCTTTTAACTATTTCTTCAAAATCACGTCTTACCAAAGGTTCTCCTCCGGTAAGACGTATTTTATTTACTTGATATTTAGTAAACGTTTTAGCTATGCTGAAAATTTCTTCCGGACTCATTAATTTTCCGTAAGGCAAACACTGCATTTTTTCATTGGGCATGCAATAAATGCAACGAAAATTACAACTGTCTGTAAGAGAAATTCTCAAATAATTATGAATTCGATTATAACTATCAACTAGTTTATTCATATTTATTATTAGGATCTTTTTTTAGATTTTTAGGTGGTTCCGGTAAATATCTTAGTAAAAAGACGGCTGAGAAGAAAAGAAAAACCGAACCTCCAAATGTTGCCCAAGCAAACGCCTGGTTATCATCTAACGCATTGTTCAATGCTCCATACATCATCCATACCTGCAAGGTTAAAATTAATATTAATATAACAATAATTGCAGACATTAATGTATTAATTTTATTTGAATTTGCTGAATTTTGAACTTCTTTGAAATTATTCATATTCTTAGGCTTTATCTTTATCTGTTACGTATACTTTTCCATCTCTTATTACAACAGACAGTTGCGGTAAGGGTCTTGGCGGCGGACCTTGCAGTACTTCTCCTGTTTCAGGATTAAAAAACCCTTTATGACAAGGACAAACGATTTTATTTTGATCGTGATCATATAATACCGCACAAGATAAATGAGTGCATTTTTGTTCAAAACATCTCCATTTATCTTCACCTAAATGTATAAGTATATAGGGTACTTTATGGTTTTCATTAATTACAAAGGCTTTCATCTTTCCAATAGGAACTTCTGTTGAGTTACAAACAAAATATTCTTCATCCAGCCTTTTTTTAGGAAATAATAAAGATTTAGCAGCTATTGCACCGTTTCCTATAGCCAATCCACCGGATAGTAGGCATAAAAACTTTGCAAATTCTCTTCTTGAAACATGCGTTGCTTCATCCTGCTTTATAGGAAAATCTGTTTTCCAAATGGGTTTCTCTTTATCTTTTTTTGACATTTTCTTCAATATTATTAGTGAACTTTTAACTCGGTACTTCCTTTTGGCATCATAATATTTACTTTGGTAACTACTTCTTGTTTACCAAAAATAAACTTATTCACCGGTGTACTGTTCGGACGTTTTGCTTCTATTTCTTCTAAAGTTCCATAGAATAGTGCTCCACTTGGACAAACCGTTGCGCACATAGGTTTTAGTCCTGCACTGGTACGGTCGTAACACATATTACATTTCATCATTAGTTCTGCTTCTTCCATTTTTTTAGGTACTCCGAATGGACAAGCCATTACGCAGTTAGAACATCCGATACAACGAGAAGTATTTGCTGAATGTACTACACCGAAAGTATCTTTAGTTATGGCATCAGCCGGACAAACATTAGCACAAACGGGGTCATCGCAATGCATACAAACCTGTACAGTGGTTTGTATGGTATGTTTACGATCAACATAATGGATATTGATCATACTGTCCTGTCCGTTAGTTTCACACTCAGCACACGCCATTTCACATGCATGACATCCAATGCACCTTTGCATGTCCACGAAAAAGCCTACATTTTTATTATATTCTGTACTTACCATATTTTCTAATTTATCCAATTGAACTTTGGAATGCTTTGGATTCTTCTTCTTTTGATAATTTTTTACCTGTATTAATTAATTTACATGCACATACTTTAAATTCGGGCATTTTGGAAACAGCATCTAAAGTTGATATTGTTAATTGATTCACCGAATGTTTTCCTCCCCAGTGATACGGTATAAATACGGTATCTTCTCTGATGGTTTCTACAACATTGGCAGGAACTATCATTTCTCCTCTTCGAGTTACTACTCGAATTAAATCACTATCTTGTATACCGTATTTTTGTGCCAGATTAGGATGTATTTCTAATAAAGGTTCAGGATATTGGTCCACCAATTTTCCGATCCTTCTGGTTTGCGTACCGCTTAGATATTGAGAAACAACCCGTCCTGTAGTTAAAATAATCGGATATTCTTCATCGGTCATTTCTGAAGATAAGCGATAAGGGGCCGGATTGAAATGTGCTTTTCCATCAGGTGTTTTAAATTTATAATCTTCCCAAAGCCTAGGAGTACCCGGATGTCCTATTTCGGGACAAGGCCAAAAAACTCCCATTTCTTTTTCAATTCGATCGTAAGTTATTCCATAATAATCAGCTCTACTGTTTCTGGAAGCTATTCTCAATTCATTGAAAATTTCTTCGCTGTTTTTATACGGGAAATAAGATTCTACTCCTAACCTTCTGGCTAATTCCAAAATAATACTGGTATCGGTTCTGGCATCTCCCGGAGGAGTTACACATTGACGCACACGAACAACCCTTCCTTCTGCTGTGGTAACCGTACCTTCTTCTTCTTCCTGCAGGGATCCTGCTAAAACTAAATCGGCATAACGTGCGGTTTCACTTAAAAAGAAGTCTATGGCTACATAGAATTCTAATTTTTCTAAGGCAGAACGTACGTAATTATTATTAGGTAAAGAAACTAAAGGATTAAAGCAAATGGATATAAGCCCTTTGATTTCTCCTCTATGGATTGCCTCAATAATTTCCCAAGCACTGTACCCTTTGTGCGGTAAATCTTTTTCATCGATTCCCCATATTTCGGAAACTACTTTTCTGTCTTCAGGATTTTCTATATCTCTGTTACCGGGAAGTTGATCACATTTGTGTCCGTGTTCTCTACCTCCTTGTCCGTTTCCTTGACCTGTTATGGTACCATAACCACAATAAGGCTTTCCAAGTCTTCCGGTTGCCAACACTAAATTAATGCATCCAACTACATTATCTACCCCTTTGGAATGTTGCTCGATTCCTCTGGCATGTAATAAGAAGCTGGTTTTAGCTTTACCCCATATTTCGGCTGCTTTGCGTATTTTATCTGCTGAAACACCGGTTACCTCTTCAGCCCATTCTACCGTATGATCTTGAATTGACTGTAAGGTTTCTTCTAAACCTGAAGTGTGTTTTTCAATAAATTCATGGTCTACCCAATCGTTGTCAAATAAGATTTTAAGTATAGCTCCGTATAAAGCAGAGTCTGTACCCGGACGTAAATCTAAATGTAAGTCTGCAGTTCTGGCAAACGGAGTTACTCTTGGATCGACTACCACTAACTTTGCACCGTTATCTCTGGCTTCCCAAAGTCGATAAGTTAAAGTAGGAAACGTTTCACTCACATTTGCTCCGGCTACCATGATAACTTCCGCATGTTTCAAATCTGCCCAACTGTTGGAAGATCGGTCCATTCCGAATGCTTTTTTATTACCTGCTCCGGCACTAACCATACAAAGTCTTCCGTTGTAGTCCAAATTAGCTGTTTTTAAAGCTACACGAGCAAATTTACCGATCATGTAACTCTTTTCATTGGTTAGTGAAACTCCTGAAAGCATAGCAAAGGCATTGTTTCCATATTCCCCTTGAATTCTATGAATTTCTGAAATTATCTTGTCAAATGAATCATCCCAAGAAATAGGTTTAAAACCTTCGTTTTCAACCCTTTGCATCGGATGAAGTAATCGATCCGGATGATTATCTTGTAGATAACGCTGAACTCCTTTCGGACAAAGTCTTCCTTCATTAAAAGGAAACTCTTTCCAAGGTTCGAATCCGATTACTTTATTATCTTTTACTTTTAGCTGAATACCACATTGCATTCCGCAAAAACAACAATGTGTTTTTACAAGTTTATCTGGATCTGAAATTCCTTTGAAACCTTCTTTTGGTGTATAATTTTTATGAGGTCCAAATTGCTCTATAATTTTATCTCCATCTACAGGTAATTTAGCCATATAATTAATTTTATTTTATCTTTTTAATTACTATAGTTTCTATTTTATTATCCGAAGAAACTACCGGATTCTTTTCTAGCTTTGAGGTGAGCGATTGCAAGGGCAGATCGTTTTCCTTCCGGGCTATAGTCTAAATGACTGCTACCGTCTTCTAAGGTAAAGTCAAATCCCAATTCTTTGGTAACAGTTTTAAGGTCATTAACGTGCATTTTGGTAGCAAATTCCTCTTTGGTGTGAGGACACACCGCCATACCTTGTCTTATACCTTCTGTTTTATATATATTGGCACCTAGTTGCGCCGGACGTTGGAATATGTGGAAAAATTTTCCAAACGGCATCCATACTAAAAACAATATCACAGTAACCGCATGTGAAACTGACATGAATTGATTGGTTTTTCCGTCCAAATAGGTATAGTCGAAAACAATTCCTATTCCTGTTAATGATATGGCTATCAACAAAAGTAGCGGTAACCAATCTCCGTCAAATGTTTGCGTAGCTATTAAGCCTCCGTTGGTAAGCCTTCTTTTCATCATCATAATTGAACCGATGATAACTAATATAGAACACCAAACCAAAGCATGAAATACTAAAAAAGCAAAGAAAGATCCTAATTGAAAATCCATTACTTTAAAACCAAACATATGAGCTTCATAGGTGGACATTGAACCTGATTCTAAGGTAAAATGTATCCAACCGAAAGTTAGCGGAAAAGTTATACAAAATGCGATTAAACAACCGGTGGCTAACATAAAATGTCCTATCCATCGGGTTCGACCTCTCGGGTATATAAATTTTTGAAAAAGTATATTTTGACAAAATAATTTAAGCCCTCTTATTGCATAAGCGATAAAATGCTTACTGAAAAAAAACTGCCAAGAACGTCTCCAATACATTTTAGTTGGCGGACGTTGCAACCAAATGGAATAACGATAGGTTACTCCAAATACACAAAAGACAGCTCCAAATAAATAGGCTATTAATGCGGCGTCAAAATTTTGAAGATTGCGCGAACCTATAAAAACTAAGGCAATAATTAAGAGTGTAGCAATAGTTGCTTTTAACAATGCCGGTTTATTAAGTGTACTAAATGATTTAAACATAATTTTTATGATTTATTTAGCTTGGTCTTTCAGCTCCTTTTCTTTGATAGTAATACCAATTTATAGCAGTTGCTAAAAGTGAAAATATAAGTATTCCCCAGAAAAAAGAATTTACACTTTTCAATCCTGAAGCTTTAGATGATTGTAATTCAGCTCCAATAATCATTGAAAATATAAACGGTCCATAGGCTGCAATAGCTGCTGTCCACCCTATTACTCCTGCAGAATGTACCGGGTTATCTTTGAATATGATAGGAAATTGTCTGAAAGTTCCCGCATTTCCCATTCCTGAGAAAAAGAATATGGTTAACATCATAGCTAAGAATAAAGGAAATTGATCTATGGAAGTCGGTGCTACCAATCCCATAGTAATCATAACTGCAATACAACCTGCAAATCCTAGACCTGTAATTGTTGTTAATACGGCTCCTCCTACTCTATCTGCAACGAATCCAAAAGCTACTCTACTGGCAGAACCGATTAATGGACCATAAAATGCATATTTTAACGGATCCGGAGCTCCCGGAAAGTCACCATATAATGATTTTATCATTAACGGAAATGCTGCTGCAAGTCCGGAGAAAGTACCGAATGTCATAAAATAGGTAATTGTACAAAACCAAGTATGTTTAATTTTGAAAATCCCTAATTGTTCTTTAAATGATGATTTTAAAGGGATGCTTCGTAAGCCAAACCAACAAACTAAAGTCATTATTATTAGTATCGGTGCATATATTAAAGCCGGGCTTTGTAGATAAATCGGTTTAGTCGTTACTTCATGAGTAATTGGATCGGTAGTTTTTAAAATTTCCGGAGCTCCAACAATGGCTACTCCCAGTAAAGCCGGAGTTAAAAATTGTACGATACTTACTCCAAAATTACCAATACCTGCTTGTACTCCTAAAGCTGTTCCTTTTAAACGAGCCGGGAAAAACATATTGGTTGAAGGCATAAAAGATGAAAAGTCTCCACCTCCGAATCCCATTGTAAAAGCCAATACAGCAAATACCCAAAATGGAGTTTCGGGATTCATTACTGCTAAAGCTATACCGATTACCGGTATTAATTTTATTAAGGTAGAAAATGTAACGGTATGTCTTGTCCCGTAAATTGGGATTAAGAAAGTATGGACAATACGTAAAGTTCCGGCTGCTAATCCGGGAAGTGAAGCCAACCAGAATAGCTCTTTTTCAGTAAAGTTAAAACCAATACCCGGAAGTTTAGTTACAATACCACTCATTAAATACCATACGATAAATGATAGTGTTAGGGATATTGTAGTTATTGTCAATGTTCTCCAAGCTATTTTCTTACCTGTAGATTCCCAAAAATTATTGTCTTCAGGCTTCCATTCTTTTAGCCATGTACCCATATTTGAATTTATTTTAAGTTATAATTTGATTCTTTTATTTTTTTTCTATATCATTATAAATTTCAGGCATTTTCTCACGAGTCATTTTTAATATTACTCTGTGCATACAAATTAGACAGGTTAATGAAATAATAAATATTAATATCCAAGAACTGGTCCACAATCCTGTATAATTAAGAAAATATCCAAAAATAATTGGTCCGATAAATCCTCCCAATCCACCGATAAGGCCTACCATACCTCCTACAACTCCCACTTCATTAGGAAAATATTCAGGTATATGTTTGTAAACAGCTGCTTTTCCTATTCCCCAAGAAATTCCTATACATATTACCAATACTAAATAAACCCACATATTTGCATCAAAACTGATTTCAGTAATTCCTTTGGCTAATAAATCCTTTTTATTAACCTGCTGGTTTTCTTTTACAACAATTTCTTGCCAAGATTCTTTAGTTGGAAATATATCTTTTTTCTTATCTGCTCTATCTTCCTTTTCTTTAATTACATATTCTTTAGTGTCTACAGTTACGCTATTTGCCGTAACTTTAGTTACTATTCCTTTTTTGGCTGCAGAAACTCCTTGTCCATCCGTATAAATATCCATTTTAGGGAACATTAATAAGAAACTTAATGCGACAGAAGAGCCTAATACCCAATACATAACTTTCCTTGCTCCGAATTTATCTGAAAGATATCCCCCAAAGGCTCTTATTACTCCTGAAGGAAGACTAAAGTAAGAAGCAAACATTCCTGCTACAACTAGAGACGTTCCGTAAACGTTCATGAAATTGGGAACCAACCATTGAGAATAAGCTACGAAAAAACCGAATACTAATAAATAATACAAACCGAAACGCCATACTCTCCCTTTTTTTAATGGAGATAACATCTGATTCAAATTTCTGGCATTTCCGGCCGGTTTTTTATTTTTTGCAAATAGTAAAAATAAAATTCCTATAACCAACAACACTGTTGCATAAGTTATCGGAAGCATTTTCCATCCGTTATCTGGATCATTTTTTGAAAAATAATTTAAAAGAGTCGGTGCAAAAAAAGTGGTTAAAGCTGCTCCTGCATTTCCCATTCCAAAAATTCCCAGAGCTCTCCCTTGCCATTCTTTAGGATACCAAACAGAAGTATACCCTACTCCTATAGCAAAGCTTGTTCCTACAAATCCAAATAAAAAGCTTAATAAAGCAAATATCCAAAATGATTTTGCCATCGGTAGTAAAAATAAAGGAATGGAACAAAACAAAAGTAAACCTGCAAATACATATTTACCGCCGAATTTATCCGTTAAAATTCCGATAGGAAGTCGTAAAAGTGACCCTGTTAAAACAGGAATTCCCAACAGCCACCCTGTTTCTACCACTGAAAAATCAAATATGCCTTTATCTACTAAGTAAGTTACTAAAACACCATTGAGTGTCCAACAGGCAAAGCAAACCGTAAAGGCTAATGTATTTAAAAAAAGTATTTTGTGAGATTGAAGTAATTTAGTGCTCATTTAATAAAGTAGTTTAATAATAGTTAATAGTTGTATAATAGTTAATTGTTAGACTTCTAAGGTTGAATCCAAAACATATTTTTTAAAATCGTCTTTAATTTTATAAAATTTATGATGTAAAGGACAAGGGTTTTCTGAAGAACAATCTTTTAAACCTAAAAGGCATCGATTTATAGATTTTTCTCCATCAACTGCTATAACTATATCAGAAATCTTGATTTCTCCCAGTTCTCTGCTTAAAGTGAACCCGCCATTTTTACCTTTCATTGAAAACAATAAACCTGCTTTAACCAATTGCTGCAAAATTTTAGCAGTAAATGGCCCGGGAGTGCCTAATGCTTCACTTACCTCTTTGACTTGACGCAAATTATCTACTGTACTGTTAGCACTTAGATATATCATAATTTTAATTGCGTATTCACTTGTTTTTGAAAACATTATTTTCTAATGCAGAAATTAAACATAGTTTTATTTCTACAAATATACAAATTAAAAAATTATAATAAGACTTTTATATCCTATTATCTTCAATATTTAAAAAGATTATAAATAACTGATTCATTTTCAATTTCTTAACTTAATATACCATTTAATTTTATTATGTTTTTTTAAGATATAGGTATTAATATTTTATATTTATTTCACAATTTATATATCAAAATTTACCTTAATTTAATTTATTATTCTGTAAATCAAGTATTTTTTATCCCATATAAATATTGATAATTTTCTATATAATAAAAGATATTTTTGTCCTTTATTATTTTTTTTATACCTTTGGCACAATTTAAATATCTAGAAATTGTTTTCGAAGAGCTGTGAATATGCTATTAGAGCAACGATATTTGTTGGTGCGCAATCTTTTAAAGGAAATAAACCGGGTTTGAAAGATATTTCTGCAGAAATTAATTCTCCGGAGGCGTTTACCGCTAAAATCTTACAAACTTTAGTTAGGCATCATATAATTACTTCCCATAAAGGACCTTCGGGTGGGTTTAGTATTCCTATTAATTCTTTATCGGAAATTAAAGTATACGACATTGTATCGGCTATTGATGGAGATTCAATTTTTACGGGATGTGCATTGGGATTACCCAAATGCTCGGAGAATCACCCTTGCCCTGCTCATCTTAAATTTAAGGCTATTCGGAATCAATTACAAGATACTCTCCAATCAATCAGTATTGAAGATATGATTAGGGATGTAATTTCCGGTTTAACTTTTTTAAAAATAACAAATTAATTATAATATGGAACATAATTGGAACGCAACTATTGGAGAAATTGTAGCAGAAAATTATCAAACAGCTTCCGTTTTCTCAAAATACGGTATCGATTTTTGTTGTAAAGGAGATAGAACCATCGAACAAGCTTGTGATAAAAAATCAATTGATATCAAAGAATTAACCGATCAACTCAATGAAGCAATAGCTGTACGCGAGGAAAACATTGATTTTAAATCGTGGCCGCTGGATTTATTGGCAGATTATATTGAAAAAATTCATCATCAATATATTCGTGAAAAAAGCCCCTCTTTGTTAAAGTTTTTAAATAAAGTACAGAAAGTTCATGGTTTTAGGCATCCCGAATTAGTAGAAGTTTATCAATTATTTGAAGCTTCTGTAAACGATTTAGAAGCACATATACAAAAGGAGGAAAGAATTTTATTTCCTTTTATTCGTCAATTGAATGAAGCTAAAAATAAAAATTTACCCTTTGTAACTCCTCATTTTGGTACTGTACAAAATCCTATTGAGATGATGAAGCACGATCATGACATTGAAGGTGAACGATTTAAAAGAATTTGCGAATTAACTCAAAATTATACTCCTCCCATGGAGGCTTGCAATACGTATCGTGTATCTTTTGCTATGCTGGATGAATTTGAGCAAAATTTACACAAACATATTCATTTGGAAAATAATATTTTATTTCCTAAAGCTATACAATTGGAATCTTCTATGAACTAAGAATACAAACGATGATTAAAAAGTGGATTATTGTAAGCTTTTTAAATGTATTTGTTGCCGGAGTTCTGGGATTTTTACTCAGGATATTTCAATACTATGAGGTACGTTTTCCGTATGGTAATTTTTTACATTCTCATTCTCATATTGCTATGTTGGGAGGATTATATCAAATATTTTATGTATTAATCTATCTGTATTTTATCCCTCAAAATAAAAAAAATTTATCCTCCTATTTTTCCTTATTTTGGATTACTCAATTAACTATTTTGGGAATGTTATTGAGCTTTCCGATTCAAGGTTATGGCTTGTTTTCTATATTGTTTTCCGTTATACATATTTTATGTTCTTATTATTTCTGCTTTATAACTTTTAAGAATCTTACTCATGAGAATGATTTGAGTTCTATTTTTCTTAGATCTGCATTAACTTGTATGCTCATATCTTCTTTTGGAATTTGGGGACTGGGGATTACAATGGGAACATTAGGTAAGAACTCTGTATTGTATTCTATTTGCATACAATTTTATCTACATTTCCAAATCAACGGTTGGTTTTTATTGGGCTCTTTGGCTTTATTATTACGATTGATTTCAATAAAATCTTTAGGTGTTCCGCCTAAAATTGCCAGGTATTTTTATATTTTGATTTTAGGAGGTATACTTTTAACATTTGGCTTACCTCTTAGCTGGTATTTTCATTCGATTTATATTTATTTTGTATACTCTTTAGGGATTCTTTGTAACATTGCCGCTTTAGTATTGTATCTAAAGTATATTCATCCTTTTATTGTAAAAATTAGTAAGGCAAATGATTATATCCTATCTCTTTTATATGGTTGTTTTGTAATTTCCTTTGTTGCAAAAAACGTTCTCCAACTGTTTCTTTTAGTACCGGAAATGGCTCAATTATCTCATGAAATTAAAAATTTACGTATAGGATTTATTCATTTGGAAGTTCTTGGAATATATACAACTTTAGCTGTTGTTTTACTCTTGATACAATGTCAATGGATTAACTGCAGAAATAATCTTATACAGATCGGTACTTTCTTTTTCTTACTTTTCTTCTTTATTTCGGAAGGTTTATTATTTATACAAGGATTTTACATTTATTTAGATAAAGGTTCAATTCCTTATTATTCTTGTGTTTTGTCTTGGATCAGCTTGTTATTTCCTTTAAGTTTTGGATTATATTTGATGTATTTATATCAAGCTAATCTTTCTTTAAAAAGCAATAGCCAAATCCAGTAAAGTATTGAATAATTAAAAATAAAAAGGGGTTAAAAAAGGCAGAATTAACTTAGTATAGTAGCAACTAGTTTTCTATTTCCTCCTCTATTTCTAAATTCACATAAATATAAACCCTGCCAAGTTCCTAGATTAAGTTTTCCATTGGTTATTGGTATCGATACACTCGTTCCTGAAAGTATGGATTTAGCATGGGAAGGCATATCATCTTCCCCTTCATAAATATGGGTATAGTAAGGTTCTCCTTCTTTAACTAGATGATTAAAGATATTTTCTAAATCGAATCTGACATCGGGATCGGCATTTTCATTGATAGCTAAGCCTGCAGATGTATGCTTAATAAAAAGATGGAGTATTCCGACTGGAGGAAGGGACGGTAATTTATTGATGATTTCATCCGTGATTAAATGAAAACCTCTGGCTCGTTCTTTCAAAACAATTTCTATTTGAGATACCATCGGATTTAACGTTTAAAAATTAACCGGTGTAATGTTCAATATATTTTTCATATTTGTCGAATATAATCTTAAACCATTCAGTATAATTAGAGGGATGCAAATCAATATCTTTTTTTAAATCTGTTAAGTTTATCCACTTTATGGACTCTACTTCCAAGGGATTGATAACTATTTCTCCATCGTATTGGCCTATGAAAACATAATCATATTCATGTTCAATAAGCCCGTCTCCTACCTCTGCTTTATAAATAAAATCGAACTTTTTGTGCAATTCACAATCAAACCCTAATTCTTCTTTAAGTCTCCGATGCGCTCCATCCATATAACTTTCACCAATTCTAGGATGGCTGCAACAAGTATTGGTCCATTTCAAAGAGGAATGATATTTTATTTTTGCTCTTTGTTGAATTAAAAGTTCCTTTTTTTTATTGAAAATAAATATTGAAAATGCTCGATGCAATTCACCTTTTATATGGGCTTCTTGCTTTTCCATTTCACCTACTATCTCATCTTTCTCATTCACTAAAACTACGTATTCTGTCATCTTTTCAAAAATTCTTCTATCTGTAACGAAATCCTTGCGGATTTATAAAGTTTTCTATATTATATCCTAAACCTACCAATAATCCATCACCTCCTTTTTTGAATACGTCTGTAATTCCAAAATTATATCCAAAAGTAAAATTTAATCTGCCTAATTCTGCTTGTAAAAATGGTGTTACGGAAAGACCGCCGCTAACTTGAGAATCTTTGGCTGTCCTGTAACTAACTCCTAAAGCAAAAGCATTGAAATCATCTTTATATTTAGCTTTCAAATTTAAATCCATCATTCTTTCGGAATTTGTATTTAAGCTCATCATAAATGAGGGTTCTAAAAAAAAGGATTCCACCAATTCCCAATTATAGCCTAAATTCAAATAATACCAAGAAGGTGAAGGTTCTATGGAATTTACCACCGGTTTGTTTTTTCCTAAAGGTATGTCTAGTACAGAAACTCCTGCAAAGAAACCTTCATAGGCTACGGACATCCCTAAATTCAGGTAAGGCAAAAATACAGATTTATCACCATATAATAGAGGATCATTCGCATCTTCCGGTCTCAATTTGGAATATTCAAATGATTGAGAAAAAAAACTGAACGAAGTACCGAATGAAAACTGACTTTCCGATCTGTTCTCTTCATCCGTTAAAGGAATATGATAGGCTCCTGAAATATTAGCTCCTGTTAGTGTAATCGGACCGTTTTCATCCCTAAAAAAGTAAGCCCCTAATCCTACCCTGTCAAAAGCATTGAAATGGGTACTGATGGTTTGGGTATTCGGACTTTCATTAAAATTGCTAAATTGTTGATGATACGTAGCTTTTAATACAATATCATCAGTAGATCCTGTATACGACGGATTAATCAACACTTTATCCGACAAAAGATATTGTTGATCAAAAGGGATACTTTGTTGACCATATAATTTCACTTTAGTTAGAAAAAAAAATAGTATTAAAAATAAAAAAAGTCGAAATGATCTCATTAGCAATTATTAAATTAGAATCTAAATAAACATTTATATATTGTACAAACTTACTAAAAAAAGAAATATTTTACGTATTACTAATGTTTTAAATTTTTTTTCATCAATTTTTATTATTTATTCATTTAATATTATATTTTCTAATGCTTTATTCACTTTTTTTGGTAATTCCAATACTAAAAGATGGGATCCTTTTTCTACGATTTCAAGATGGGGTTGTTGGGTAGTAGCATAACTGGTATGTATCTTCTTAAATGGAAAAATAATATCTTTTGTTCCATGAATTTGATATATTTTTTCACATTCTTTTTCGGGTAACCAATTTATAATTTGATCAATGGACCATTTAAAATACTCTGAATTTAAATCTACCATAAATTCGTCTAACTTAATTTGATTTCTTTTTTGTTTTTTGGATGGTATTGTATTAAAATAGACGGATCTCATAAATGCATATGAAAGCATTTTCTTTCCGGTAAAAAATTTCATGGGAAACCATTTTGCGAATTTAATTTTCTTTAAGATTTTGAATAATTCAGGAATTTGGATTTTATCTTTCATACTTGCTATCAGTATGGTTTTTTCAGGTTTCATAAACTTATTCATTTCTTGAACAATGACGCCTCCAAAAGAATAGCCGACTAATATAAAAGGCTCGGATTGATCTATTTTTTCTGACATTTTTCGGGCATAAGTAGATAAACTATCATTTTTTTCAGGAAGATGCCATTCAATATATATTTTTTCAAATCCTTCAGGTAGCTTAATGAACTTGAAACATTGACATTTTGCCCCTAATCCCGGAATGAAATATACCTTCATAGTTTTATTTATTTTGTAGTTAAGTAATTACTGTTATAATACAAATGTATTTTTTATTGTGCAATGCATTAGCTTAACTATTGATACATGTTATAATTAACCTATATATTTGCAAATATTTTCATACGAATGATTCCAAAGATAAAGTTACACAGAAATTTAATAATAGGTTTACATAAAGCCTTAGAAGAAAGTTTTTTCGAGCCGAATAAATATGCAGACAAGGTGCTGGAAAGAACCCTGAAATTCAATAAAAAATGGGGCAGCAAAGACCGTGGCTTTGTTTCTGAATCATTTTATGAGATTATACGCTGGAAAAACCAATTGGAATTTTTTGCAAATAAGAAGCTATCTCCCGAATCAATAGATAATATAATCGCCACCTACTTACTTCGTAATAAAATTGAGCTTCAACCTTTTCCTGAATTCGAAAAAGTATATATAAAAAAGATTAAGGATCGTTTTAAACTTCCCTTTCCCACTCTTGCCATAAAATATTCTATTCCTGAATGGATGCAAAAAGTGTTGGAATCAGAGTTGGGCGATTCATGGAGCCAAGAAATAAAAGCTTTAAATGTTCCGGCACAAACCATCTTAAGAGCTAATACTCTTAAAATCACAGCCGAAGAACTTAAAGACGTTTTGAGTGAAGAAAATATTACTGTTGATTTTATCAGGGGATACAAAAATGCTCTTATAATGGAAGAAAAGAAAAATATTTTCAAAACGCAAGCTTTTAAAGACGGTTTATTTGAAATTCAAGATGCATCTTCTCAAAGAGTGGGAGAATTTGTTGACGTAAAACCAGGGATGAGAGTTATCGATTCATGTGCAGGGGCCGGTGGTAAAACATTACAACTTGCTGCTTTAATGGAAAACAAAGGCCAAATTATTGCCATGGATATTCATGAATGGAAGTTGCAAACGTTAAAACAAAGAGCTCGCAGAAATGGTGCTCACAATATACAAACTAAAGTTATTGAAGATTCTAAAACATTAAAAAGGCTTGAAAATAGCGCAGATAGAGTACTAATTGACGTTCCGTGTTCCGGTTTGGGTGTGTTGAGACGTAATCCGGATGCAAAATGGAAATTAAATGAAGAGTTTATTAGCCGTGTTAGAGAGGAACAAAGACAAATCTTGCAAAACCATTCCAAACTTGTTAGAAAAGACGGAATCTTAGTTTATGCAACTTGTTCCATTTTACCATCTGAGAATTCTTTACAAGTGGAAAACTTTTTAAAAGAAAACTCCAATTATCAGTTGATTGAAGAGAAAAAATTGATGCCATCCGTTTGTGATTTTGATGGGTTTTATATGGCTAAAATCGTGCGAACTAGCTAGTCTGTTTGCATTTGATTTTTAAGATATTGACGGTTTGAATGACCTGATTCTTTAAATTTTCATAATCCGAATCATTATTTATATGAAAGGTGGATAATTTTACAATTTTACTCTCAGGCCATTGATGTTGAATACGTTCTTTAACTTCAGTTTCGGATAAATGATCTCTGGATAGTATTCTTTGCATCCGTAGAGAATCGGGAGAAGTAACAGCTATCGTAAAATCGCAATCTTTGTAAGAACCACTTTCAAATAAAATGGCTGCTTCTTTGATTCCAAATAGGGCATTCTGTTTACTTTTCCATAACTGAAAGTCGTGTTGCAAAGCAGTATGAACTAAAAGATTCTGCTTTTTAAGAAGTTCTTTATCGGTAAAGATTTTTTTTGCTATATATTTTCGGTTTAATGTGTCTCCTTCATAAGCCTCTTGCCCTAAAAGTGAAATTATATTTCTTTTGAGCTCATCGTTTTCAACCATTAGTTCCTTTGCTCTTGTATCGGAATTAAACACCGGAAAACCAAAATCTTCAAATATTTTGGCTACCGTCGATTTTCCTACCCCCATTCCTCCTGTTAATCCAACTATTTTCATTAAAAATTTATATAATATAGTATACCATGGCGTAATGGGAAGCGCTTCCTCCCAAGACAAATAAATGCCATATAAAATGAGCATAAGGCATCTTATCCCTTGCATAAAATATAGTTCCCAGAGTGTACAAAACTCCTCCCAGAACTAAAAAAAGCAAAGCCTGAGAAGTCATAGAATTTGCGATATTCTTTATGTCGAATACCAAAAGCCAACCCATAATCAAATAAAGAAGTAAAGATAACTTATCAACCTTACCGGTCAAAAAAATTTTCATGATAATACCTAAAGCAGCTATGGTCCAAACGATAGTAAAAAGCGTCCATCCCGAACTTTTTTCCAATGTAATCAGGCAAATCGGTGTATACGTTCCTGCAATCAGCAAAAATATGCTCATGTGATCTAAAACGCGAGCTTTTTTCTTCCAATTTTCATTCACAAAAAAATGATAGATGGTTGAAGAGGTATATAAGATGATGAGCGAAAGACCAAACGTCCAAATGCTTAAGGTACTGTATAAACTACTATTATTATTTTTTACTAATAGAAATATTAGTCCGACAATACCCAATATAATTCCCATTCCATGCGAAATAGTATTTAAAATTTCTTGTTTATCTCTGGCTATTTGAGTCATTACCTTTAACTTTTAACAAAGTTACTAAATATATTTATCTGAAATTTAATTTTGTAATTTTTAACACTTCTTATTCATAAAAGCTTTATTCATACATACCGGCTATTACATTTATTATAAGTAATTTTGCTGTCACTAAAAACTTTATTGTCATATGTCATCAAAAGAAAAAAAAGTTTTGATTATATATTCTTCTACCGATGGTCATACCATTAAAATTTCCAAGTTCATTTCTGGTATTTTAAAAGCGAAAGTAACTATAGTATCAATTAATGATCCAATTCCCTCTCTTTCTAACTTTGATGGTGTAATTATCGGGGCTAGTATTCGGTATGGATTCCACAGAAATAAAGTAAAAAAATATATCAATACTCATTCTCAAGAACTAAGTTCGATGCCGAATGCTTTTTTCTCAATAAGTTTAATAGCAAGAAATAAAGAAAGAAGATTGGTTGAAAATAATCCATACGCTAAAAAATTTTTAAATAAAATTAAATGGAAGCCAAACCATATAGGTTTATTTGGTGGCTTATTAAATTATCCTGCCTATTCAACTTTCGACAGGCTCATGATTCAGCTTATTATGACAATGACTAAAGGTCCTACTGACTCTTCAACCGTAATTGAATACACAGATTGGAAACAGGTTAAAAATTTTGCCAACGAGTTTAATTCTCAAATTGATGCTATTTGAACACTATAATTTATAAAATATAACTTATTTTTGTAAGTGAAAAAACCTTGAAAATATATTTTTAAGTAATGGCAAAAGTAAAAATCGGATTGGTACAATCCAGCTGTTCCAATAATATTGAGAATAACATAGAGAAAGCAATTGAAGGAATTAAAAAAGCAGCTTCACAAGGTGCTCAAATAGTTTGTCTTCAAGAGTTATTTACATCCCTGTATTTTTGTGATGTTGAAAATTACGATAATTTTAAAATAGCTGAAACTATTCCCGGCCCCACTACGGACCGATTGGGAAAAGTAGCAGCTGAATTAAATGTTGTCATTGTTGCTTCACTTTTTGAGAAAAGAGCTAAAGGATTATACCATAATACTACTGCAATTATTGATGCCGATGGTCAATATTTGGGAAAATATCGCAAAATGCATATTCCTGATGATCCTGCATATTATGAAAAATTTTATTTTACTCCGGGTGATTTAGGATACAAGGTTTTTCAAACCAAATATGCTAAAATAGGAGTATTAATTTGTTGGGATCAATGGTATCCCGAAGCTTCTCGTATTACGGCTTTATTGGGTGCTGAAATTCTATTTTATCCTACAGCTATTGGTTGGGCTTCTACTCAAAATGAGGACACAAACATCGAACAATATAATGCATGGCAGACCATTCAGAGAAGTCATGCAATTGCCAACGGAGTGCATACAGTAAGTGTTAATCGTGTGGGATATGAACAAGACGGCGCGATGAAATTTTGGGGTGGATCTTTTGTTTCTAATCCGTTCGGCACTATTTTACAACAAGCTTCTCATGAAAATGAAGAGGTTATGGTCGTGGAAATTGAAACCGAACAATCTGACAGTTACCGAGTGCATTGGCCTTTTTTAAGAGATCGCCGTATTGACTCTTATTCTCCTATTACCAAACGTTTTATTGATGAAGATTAATTTATAGAGTAAATCATCTAAATTTTGGAAATAACAAAAATACCTTTAGGGGACAATCTGGTAAATTTTATTCTCTTAGGATCTTTACTATTATTGATTATTTCGAGATTTTTATTAATTCCTAAAGATGAACCCATTTTCCGTTTTAGGTCCATACCTACCGAAAATGAGAATTTTACTCTGTATGTTGCTATATGTAGTTTTGTTTATACGGTTATTTTGGCTTTAACTCTTCTTCCTTTTTTTACGGTAGTAATTCCTTTTTATAATACGGAAGCTTTAAAATTAATCTCATTATTTGTAATTTTAACCATATATCAAGTATCTTCTTATACGTTAGGAAACGGCTTTCTTTTGATATTAGGAAAAAACAAAGAATATCAGATTAATTATAATAATCGATTTATCTTTTTGTTTATCAAATTGTTTATTACAATACTACTTTGTTTTACAATATATTATACAGATATTTCGGTTCAATATGCTCCTTATCTTGTGGTAGGAACGCTATCATTTTTACTGGTTACAGAATGGATTTGGCTGATGTTCTTCATTAAAAATCAAATAAAACTTCCTGGTTATTATGAATTTTTGTACCTTTGCGCTTTCGAAATCTTACCGGCACTATATGTTTTAAAATTAGTGTTTTTAGGAGATAAATTTTAATTTATTATGAAAATAAAATCCGTTTTAATCTCTCTATCAAAGCCCGCTGGCGATAGTTCACCATATTTTGACATTGAAAAAAAGCATAAAATAAAAATTGATTTTTGTCCTTTTATCCATGTGCAAGGCGCTGATGCAAAAGATGTTAGATTACAAAAAATCGATTTTTCTAATTTTACCGCAATCATATTTACCAGCCGCAATGCGATCGATCATTTTTTTAGACTGGCCGATGAAATGCGATTTACGGTACCTGATTCCATGAAATATGTTTGTCAATCTGAGGCTATTGCTTTATATCTTCAAAGATATATTGTATACCGAAAAAGAAAAATCTATTTTGGAGAGAAAGAGGCGGAAGATATGATTCCTCTTTTGAAGAAGAACCCTAATGAAAAATATCTTTTACCAACTTCTGATGTGCTTAACCAGGATATCCCTGATGCATTAGACAAATCAGGAGTAGATTATACCCGAGCTATACTTTTTCGTACAGTAAGTAGCGATGTGGCTTCACAAATTAAAGATATTAAAGAATACGATGCTTTAGTATTTTTTAGTCCTTCCGGTATCAAATCATTATTTGATAATTATAAAGATTTTAAACAAGATTCCATAAGTATCGGTATATTTGGTCATTCCACCAAACAAGCTGCTGAAGAAGCAGGATTAACTGTTAACTTCTTTGCTCCAACCAAAGAAAGTCCATCAATGGCAAAAGCTTTGGATGATTTTTTACAATAAATTTATAAAATATATAAAGCTCAAATTTAAAATTAAATTTGAGCTTTTTTTTACTGTATTGATAAAATTTATTTTCGTTCTTACTTACATATTAACTTTGCGTTACCTATTACCCTATAAAATACTTTTAAGGCACATTTACCTTTTTAGCTTACGATATCAATAAAACTAATTCATAATATACATTTTTCAGTTTTTTTACTTTTTACAAATGAATTTAATCTACATTATACTATTTATCAGGTATTATGACATAACCATTTGCTTAAAAAGCATTTATTAATTCAAGTTAAATTAATTAAAATGATTCAACATTTCCTTGAGTTATAATATCTTTGCAATGATTTTACTATGTCAGGACTTTATATTCATATTCCTTTTTGTGTAAAAAAATGTAATTATTGTAATTTTCATTTTTCAACTCAATTCAACTATAAATCACAATTGATACAAGCTATAGGTAAAGAATTGATTTTAAGAAAAAATGAATTGATTACCCCCATTGAGACCATATATTTTGGTGGTGGAACTCCTTCAATCCTTAATTATAAAGAACTTGAATACTTATTTACTATAATTAAGGAACATTACGATATGTCTGAAACTAAGGAAATTACTTTTGAAGCAAATCCGGATGATTTATCTGTAGAATATCTTCACTTCCTCAAAAATCAAACTCCTGTAAATCGACTAAGTATAGGCATTCAATCTTTTATTGATGAGGATATCAAATTTATGAATCGAAACCACAATGCGGATGAAGCAATTCAATCTATTCGATCCGCTCAAGATATTGGTTTTAACAATATTACGATAGATTTGATTTATGGGGCACAAACTACTACCCATGAAAGATGGATGTATACTCTTGAAAAAGCTATCTCTCTAGGAATTCCTCATATTTCATCCTATGCACTTACAGTTGAACCAAAAACCGCTTTTGAAGCACAAATCAGAAAAAATAAACTTCCACCTATTGATGAGGAAAAACAAGCGATTCAATTTGAAATGCTTAGAAATAAATTAATTGAGCATAAGTATATCCAATATGAATTTTCTAATTTTGGTAAAGAAACGTTTTTTTCTCAACATAATACTTCCTATTGGAAAAATAAACCTTATTTGGGGATAGGGCCTTCCGCCCACTCTTATAATGGAAAAGATATAAGAAGCTGGAATGTCTCCCATAATATACAATACCTTAAAGCTGTCGAAAATAATATACTCAACCATGAGGAAGAGGTAATTAGTGAAAAAGATCGTTTTAACGAAAAAATCATGTTGGGACTACGTACCCTTTGGGGGATCAATATCGATGAATTGGAGAAAGAATTTTCATCTTCTTTGATGAAACACTTTTATAGAGAACTAAAGAAACTGGAAGCAACTAAAAAAGTAAGAATATCCAATCAAATAGTAACTATTCATCCGGAATCTTTATTTTTTACGGATGGAATTATTGCCCAATTTTTTTTCATTGATTAATAACTTATAAACACTTATTTTTGCATCAATGAAAGAAGAAGATCGACCTATTGGTATTTTTGACTCCGGAATGGGAGGACTTACTATTGCGAAGGAAATAAAACGATTGTTACCTCATGAAAGTCTAATTTATTACGGAGATTCAAAGCATTTGCCTTATGGTGATAAATCTAAAGAAGTTATAACTGAATATTCGATAAAAATAACTAAATTTTTACTCGAAAATAATTGTAAAGCTATTGTTATTGCTTGTAATACTGCCACTGCCAACGCTTTGAAAGAAGTAATTGCTTTGGCAAATGAAAAAAATGTGCCGGTATATGATGTTATTTCACCCGTAGCTGAAAAAGTAGCCTTCACTTTTAATCAAAATGTAGGTGTATTAGCCACTAAATCAACTATTTCTTCTCATATTTATAAAAAAAGCATTCAAAAACTAAATCCACATATAAATGTTCATGAACTAGCTGCTCCCCTGCTGGTTCCGGTAATTGAAGAAGGTTTTAATAATCATGAAATATCTTCTATAGTTCTTAAAACGTATTTAACTAATAAAAAGCTTCAAAATATAGATTCTTTAATTTTAGGGTGTACTCATTATCCTATCATTATTAATGAAGTTAAAAATTTCTATTTAAATAAAATTCAGGTTATTGATTCTCCACTGATCGTTGCCAATTACATTAAACAAGACCTTGAAAATAAAAAATTGACTTCACAATCTAAAAACCCTTTGTATGAATTTTATGTTTCCGATTTAACGCCTACTTTTTCTAAATTGGCAAAGAAATTTTTTGGAAGCTGCATACATCTTAAAATTGTTGATATTTTTAATACTATTAGAAATTAATTTATCAACAAAAAAGGATTTTATTAATTTATATAAAGAAAAGTTTCTTTATACCCCTAAAATAAACATCTATTAAAAAATTCTAAAAAAAATTCGTAAATTGCATTGTTATTTCAGTATTTACTATGTTTTCATTGAGTAATATATAATTTATGGATTTAATTCGACTACATATTAGAGGTATTTCATACAGCCAAACTCAAACCGGAGCTTATGCTCTTATTTTAGAAGAAGATTTTGGTAAAAGGAAAATTCCTGTAATTATAGGAAGCTTTGAAGCACAATCCATTGCTTTAGCATTAGAGAAAGATATTACTCCTCCTCGACCAATTACTCATGATTTATTTACTACCTTTGCAAAAAGTTTTCATATTATTGTAAAAGCTGTTTTTATATATAAATTAAAAGACGGAGTATTTTATTCCAATATTTTATTTCAAAACAGAGACACTGATGAGGAAATTGAAATAGATTCTCGCACTTCTGATGCCATTGCGTTAGCCGTGCGTTTTGAAGCTCCCGTATATGCCACTAAAGAAATTCTTGAAAAAGCAGGAGTTTATACGGAAATGAATGAAGATGAATTAGCCACTGAATCAACTTTTGAAAAGGCGTTAGATACCATTGAAAATCAATTGAATATCAATGATATTGAAGATTCATTCGCCCATTTAACCGATTCAGAGATTAATGATTTAATTTCTAAAGCTATAGAAAATGAAGATTATGAGACTGCAGCGAAATTAAGAGATGAACTCGTTAAACGAAAATAAACCATCTCGCAACTTGTTTAAAGTTATCATTATTTTATAATATTTTAACATCATTTAATTGATTATTATTTATAAATTTAAGTTTCAAACTTTAAATTTATTATCTTCCTTATTTAAGTAAATAAAACATTACTTAATTTAATGTAACATTTTTTTTGAAACCTAGGTTTCAAATGATAATTAATGCTTTAACATATTTGTTTTTATACAGTAAAAAAACCTTTTAAGTAAAAAGAGTACTATCAATATATATTTTATTACATTTATATTTTTAATATATGAAATTTCAAGTAGTTTCTCAATTTAAGCCTACAGGCGATCAGCCTCAGGCTATTGAATCACTTTCCAAAGGAATATTAAAAAATGAAAAGTATCAAACTCTTTTAGGAGTAACCGGTTCGGGTAAAACCTTCACTATTGCCAATGTGGTTGAAAAAATTCAACGTCCGACTATCATCCTGGCACATAATAAAACGTTGGCTGCCCAACTTTATATGGAATTTAAAGAATTCTTTCCAAATAATGCAGTAGAATATTTTGTTTCATATTACGATTATTATCAGCCAGAAGCATTTATGCCTACTACCAATACGTATATAGAGAAAGATTTGTCCATTAATGAAAATCTTGAAAAATTACGTTTAAGCGCTACTTCTGCCCTGCTTTCCGGCAGACGAGATGTATTGGTGGTTTCTTCTGTTTCTTGTCTATATGGTATTGGAAATCCGGTGGAATTTAAAAGTAGCATGGTTTCATTAAAAGTGGGTCAAGCTATTTCAAAAACTAAATTACTGCAATCTTTAGTGAATGCCTTATATTCACGCTCTGAAATCAATTTTGGAAGGGGAAATTTTAGAGTCAAAGGGGATGTGATCGATGTTTTTCCTGCTTATTCAGATACAGGAATACGAATTCAATTTTTCGGAAATGAGATTGAACGTATAGAAAATGTGGATTATGTTTCTAATAATGTAATTGATTCTATTGAAAGTATCAATATATATCCGGCTAATCTATTTGTGACTTCTCCGGAAACATTAAATAATGCTATACGAAACATACAAATTGATTTAGGTAAGCAGGTCGACTATTATAATGAAGTAGGTAAAAATCTGGAAGCTCACCGCTTAAAAGAACGAACTGAATTTGACCTGGAAATGATTAAAGAGTTAGGATATTGTTCGGGAATAGAAAATTATTCTCGATACCTCGATGGTCGTCTCCCCGGAACCCGACCTTTCTGTTTATTAGACTATTTTCCTGAAGATTATTTAATGGTAATTGATGAAAGTCACGTTACTTTACCTCAGGTTCATGCCATGTACGGAGGAGACCGAAGCAGAAAAGAAACGTTAGTAGAACATGGTTTCAGACTTCCTGCCGCACTAGACAACCGTCCTTTAAAATTTGAGGAATTTGAAATGATGCAGAATCAGGTCATTTATGTTAGTGCTACTCCTGCTGATTATGAATTGCAGAAAAGTGAAGGAATATATATTGAACAAATTATTCGTCCGACTGGATTACTGGATCCTGTAATTGAAGTGAGACCTTCTTTAAATCAAATTGATGATTTGATGGCTGAAATTCAAAAAAGAATTGAAGAGGATGAAAGGGTATTAGTTACTACGCTAACTAAACGTATGGCGGAGGAATTAACTAAATATCTTACAAAATTTGGGATAAGAACTCGATTTATACATTCAGATATTGATACGCTGGAACGTGTTGAAATTATGCAGGATTTACGTATTGGTAAATTCGATGTTTTAGTTGGTGTCAATTTATTACGTGAAGGATTAGATCTTCCCGAAGTTTCTTTAGTTGCTGTACTTGACGCCGATAAAGAAGGGTTTTTACGTTCGCATCGTTCTCTAACGCAAACCGCGGGTAGAGCCGCTCGTAATATTCACGGTAAGGTTATTATGTATGCGGATAAAATGACGGATAGCATGAAAAAAACTATTGATGAAACAGCCAGAAGAAGGGAAATTCAAAATCAATATAATTTTGAACATCATATTACTCCTCAACCATTAAATAAAAAAATAACTAATATTTCTATTAATAACTTGGATAATGAAGTGAAATCGTATGCACCAAGACATGAAATTAAAAAAGTGGCAGAGGATGAACCTCAATATAAATCAGAAGATTTAGAAAAAATTATTTCTAAAAAACAAAAAGAAATGGAAAAAGCTGCTAAAAATTTAGATTTCTTAACGGCTGCTCAATATAGAGACGAAATACAAGCTTTAAAGGATAAAATGAATTTATCTAATTAATCTTTACTTCATAGTAATTATATCCATTATAGCAAAAAATATTTTATCTTTTGTTAATTTGAAAAATTAATAATTTAATCAAAAAACCTCGCATAATGCGAGGTTTTTGATTTCTATTTACCTTTTGCCCATTCGGGACGTTCTTTCCAACCTTCCGGCGGAGCTTGCTTTATGCTATCCGGTACAGGAATATCCTGGTATATTTTTGAATAACTATTATCCTCCAATGAAAATTGGACCAAATAATAATGTCCTACTTTGGGATCTGCACTATCCTTATATATATTACTACTTTTATATTGTTTATTCCCAACATTATAAATATAGCTCACAGATTTATGAGTTACAATTGGCCATTCTATCCTATTTATATACCCTATCGTATAATTTCCATATTTAACGGGATTATGTTTGTAACTTATATACATATACAGCAAAATAAAAGGTATTATAATAAATAAATAATTCCATTTTGATTCCTTTTCAACTAAATAATAGCGTAAAGTTTCTATAAACTTATTCATTAGGGTTATTTTCTAATCCAATTTATTTTGAATTACATTGACTCCATAATCCGGGGCATTCATAAGTAAGGTTGCGGCTCTGCTTCCTGCTGTTTGACCAAAGCGTACGCTAGTTTGCATATATGTCCCGATTACGGTTCCTTTAAATAATTGTGAACCGCTGATTCCTGTAGCTGCAGCTCCTCCTAACACGCTTAAGGTTGCCTGGTTTATAAATCGCTTGCCTTCAAGTGTTCCATTAAATACGGACTGCATTCCATCATTTATTGTTATTGGAGTTGATGAAGAAAGTAAGGCATTTCCTACATAATTCATTCCCAGGCCCGCTAAGCCACTCTGGGTAAAGTTAACTCTTTCAATCGCATCGATAAGATCTCCACCATTGGTAGTCATGTTTGCCGCCGTTTGTACAGCTGCATCTGTGCCTACTCTACCTAAAACGGCTGTAGTTGTTGCTCCTCCGGATAAACTAAAGAATCCTGCTGCTATGCCTTCATAAGCCGCAACCGGTCCGAAAATCACGCCTAATGCTCCTAACGTCCAGTTCTTTACATCATCTGTATGCATTAAGGGTTTTCCGCCATAGGCATCCAAATATCGTTGATAGGCTTCTCTTGAGCGTCTTTCTTTTTCCTGCTGTTGCTTGGTTACTTCATCGTTGGACGGTCTTCTTTTTCCTATTACTTCTATTTCTGGTAATACTGTCTCATTCTCTGGATCTACGCCTTCTGTTTTCATTCCTGTTGGATCTGTATACTTTATTGGGTTCTGATAGGTATACTGATATATTAACATTGTTTTATCATATAAGGGATCTACACTTAAGAAGATTGACTCTCTTGGATTTAGTATCTATTGTCATTAAATTACTTTCTCTTTTAAATAGCTTTAATGACTAAATTAACTTATTTATAATTAATTTTAAAATTTATTTATCTTTTTTGTCATACAAGAATATCTTTTTTCTCAACTCCTTTTGTAATCTTGCTAAATCTTCTATTATTTTGACAATTATATCCTGAACTCATAGGGCAATATTAATGGGATACTTTAAGCACTATTGTAATTATTAGACTGCTTACCTGTAAGAATAATATTATTTAAAAATAAAAACCCACATAGTAGTGGGTTTTTGTTAGAATTTTAAAATAATTATATAATTATTCTTGCAATATTTCTTTTAAACTTTTATAAGGAGATTTAAATCTATAACTCCCATCTTCTTCAAGTTTAATAATTGGTGACAAACTTATTATATATAAATTATTAGATATATCTCTAAGAAAAATAAGACTTGATTTTCCAACAAATCCAACGTATCCAAAATCATTTTTATTAAAATCATTAAAAGAAAAGTTAATATTTGATGAATTAAATATATATTCAATTATATCTTTTGATATAATGTTTTTTGATAAGATCTTATTTTTTAAATATACATTTACTTTACTTAATTGATTAATTGGTAAAATGGATACATTATAAAAAATCGCAGAAGTTTCATTAGTACTAACTACAGTTTTGGCTATAATATCATTTCTATTAAATAAAGAATTTCTATCAAGAAAAGGAATTGATGAAAAGTATATTATATCTTGCATAGATTTATTTGTAGATAATTGACCTACTTTAGTAATAGATAAGTAATATGTACTGTCTAACAAACAAGAAATCCCTAAAAAATGATCTTTTAAATAATATTCTGCTTCATAAGTTAATCTATTTTCTGAAATATTAATTAATGAACTTATTTTGAATTTATGACTTTCTTTAATTACTTGTAATTTACTATATGAAATATAATAATAAATAATATTATAACTAAAATAAGCAATTATTAAATAAATTGTCAGCTTGAGTATTTTAGTATAAGTTCTGCGTGTAATCATTTTTATATAATAATAATTAATTATTGCATTTCCTGTCCTTGATTACTAGATCCAAAAATAGGAGTGTAGAAAGATGGTTGTAAAATAGTTGGCGGTAAGATCCTACGTATACCATAATTTATCGTTCCTATAATCAAGCTTACTGGTTTTATTCCTATGCTAAAACCATTGGAATTATTATCTTTATTTATATTCTCACTTCCACTGAGATAAATTTCACTATTCTTAATATCTGCATTTAGATTAATTCCAATATTTAAATCTAAACTACCTAAAAGGGAGACTCCAACTCCTGCTCCTAAACTTTCTTTAGTGATTTCTACATTACCTTTAACTATATTTAAATCTAATTGATAGTCTTGGGAGATTTCATACGTTCCTTGTGATATGTATCTAGTAATTTTATTATCTATATTTAATATCCCTGCATTCCCATATGTTGAAGAACTATATGTTGTAAGGTTCGCTAAAATATTTTTTGGTAATAAATCAATCTTAGATAAAACAGTTTCTGTATTTGTAATATATTTATTGTTAGAAACTCTTCGTTTTCCCGTAATAACTACTTCAGGCAGGTCAGTCGGATCGTCAGGATCAATTCCTTCTCCTTCTAAGCCTCTAGGATCTATATACTTAATCGGGTTCTGGAATGTGTAAGCATACGGCGATACATTCGGGTACTTTTTTGCCAAAGGATCTACACTTAACCATACACTCTCTCTTGGATTATAGTATCTTGCGCCATAATAATACAGTCCTGTCTCTTCATCCAACTCTTTTCCATTAAACAAGTAAGGGGTATTCCAACTGTTATTTCTCTCCTCTATAAATACTTCTCCAAACGGTACATATTCTACATGCTGTACTATTTCGCCGTCTAAGTTAGTGATATAACTTGAGCTGCCCAAATGATCCGGGTGATAATAATACTGCATTTTCTCATAGTTCACATTGCCGATTCCTATCCCTGCTCTTAAGGCTGTATTCTGAGAACAACAGAAGCCTTCGCCATTAACGTAATCGTCGTTGTCCTTTCCATTATACGGTACTTCAAAGTACGCATAGTTTCCTTTTATGTCTTGAATGCTTCTTTGGTATTTTGCTTTCCAGTTGATCGTTACTCCGGGTACGCTTGATCCTGCATACTCTATTCTTCTCGGATCTGCGCCAAAGCTTTCTATATCTCCCAACTTACTTACTATTCGTTGGTTTCCTGCGTAGTAATGTTTGGTATACTTTCCATTAGGACTTACTACTAAGAAGGGGTTGATATAGGCCGTGAATCCTTGTGTTTCGGTATTGCCGCCTGAGAATAAGGAATTGATATACACTTGCTCGCTTTCGCCGCTTGTTTTGATTACTCGTTCTCCTGAAGCATCGTACACATAGTTACTTACATACCCATTATCATCTATTGCCATTAATCGGTTTTCTTCATCCCAGCGTAATTTCCTTTCTTGCGTTTGGCTGGTTTTTCTTAAATCCTTCTTCTCTAATTCTACATTTACATAGGTTAGATTTCCGTTTAAATCATAGTGGTAATTCTTGTGCTCTTGGCGTTTTTCTTCTTCTTGACTTTCTTCTTCTCTGTAATTTATGTCTTGAACGGTTTTAATTTGATTCTTTTTCGTTGAATCGTAGGTATACGATAAGTCATAACCTGCTTTTAATCCGCCTTCAATCATTATGCCTTGTTGACTTACTTGTTGGTTTTTGCTTACGATATTATGTAAGTTATCGTAGCCCATTTGCAAGCTGTATGCGGCCGTTTTGTTATCCGCACCTGTGTAGGTCCCTTGTGCTTGTACTAAGCGGTAAAGTCCGTCATATGCATATTCATGTTGCATTTGTCCTCCCATAGTCTTTTTGTTGTCCTGAGGTAGCGGGGCTTGGTTGGATACGCTTAATACATTACTAACAGCGTCATACGTATATTTGTTACTAATGATCTGAGTTCTTACTCCTGTTGCTTGCGTTTTCGGTGATACCCAAACTTGTAAATCACTAAGTCTTCTTCTTTCCGGATCATAGGTATAAGTGGTTTCCGAGCCGTTGCAATATTTAAGATAATTTCTTTGTTCGAATTTATCATAGCCTATTTTGTTTACATAGTCATAGCTATAAGCTTTGCTTCCTTTTATTCCGGTTAACAACCCTGCCGTATTATAGATATAATCTACTTTTTCTTGATCAGGATAGATGATCTGCTCTAGTTTATTCCAGCTGTCGTACTTGGTTTGGGTTATATTATTCCTGGATGAATTTAATCTATTTCAGATTAACAAAAATCTTAGGCTTTACCCTCAAATCTCTTTGAAAATTACTCAAACCGTGCTGCTGGCGGAAATCTAGTTCCCTAGTTACACAGAACAAGATAAATGGGACATTTACAACATAGCTCGTTTATTCCTGAGGAGGAAATGGACTTGGGAAATGGAGTTGTTTGATTTCATTGAATAGGGAGTAAAAAAAACGACCGATACGTATCGGTCGCTTTCTTTCTAGATATTTATTAAATATTTATTTGTCTTAATATTGGAGACTAGTTCATTTTTACATAACCTTTTAGGTAAGTTATTAATTATAAGTATTTTTCCCATACTTCATATAATTTTATTAATTCAGAATCACTTCCTATACCTTCTCCAAATATCTCCCCAATATTATTCATAATTCTAATTGGATTTAAATCACTACCTTTTTTATTACTTAAAGAAATTACCATATTTCCATGATTAATATCTCTATTTTTAGCCGAAGAAAAATGTTGCTTCCAATATAAATTTTTATAGTTATGAATAAACACCTCACCAAAATAAATACCAGCATCTAATAATATAGTCCTTGTTTCTAACGTTAGAGTCCAATCATCAATATCTATATAATCTGGTACTGTTGCCCTAACTTTTGCATAATCTTCTTCACTTAGTTGTTGTATCTTCACATTCGTTTTTAACCATTTACCTAACCCCATTAAAGATTCTTTGCTATAGTCCATTTGCCAATCCTCATAACCTAGAGTTCTTTGTACGAGATATTCTAATTCCAATAAACATTTATCCTTATTTTCATTAAACCAAACCTCATATATTTTTAATTCTTTCTTATCCTTTTCTCTAAAATCTTGACTAAATAATAATATATTAAACAGTTCTTCCATACTCTAAATTTTAATGATTAACTACTTTAATTCCTTTATTTTGTAATTCATTCAATAAAGGTTGAGAAGCTCCCCCTTTTCCTGTTACCGGACTTTTAAAGAAATGCCAGGTAGAACTTTTATTTCCTTTTTACTCATTAATTCAATATCTTTAGCAATTTGTTTTTGAATACTTTTTGTTAAAGTTGTATATCCTACTTTAGATTCATGAGCTGCTCCTTTTACTAATTGATCTACTATTCTTGCTCCCTGGGATGTTTCAAATCTAACTTGAGATTTTCCTCCCAAAGCTTTCAAGGCTTCTTCTCCTACAATTCCAGTTGATCCAATCTTAGAGTAATTACTTACTGCACCACTAATATTTCCAACCTTAGATGTATTACTTATTAGTCCTGCACTTCCTGAACCTATTATGCTAATACCCGCATCAACTATCTCTGCATTTTGCTTTGACATTCCTGCTGCTTGTAAGCCTTGACTAGTAAGTGAACTTTCTTCTTCTCCTGTCCACATTTGCCTTAATCCGGAACTAGCTACATCAGCCCCATAAACTGCTACTACAACTCCAGCTGCTTTAGTTGCCATTGTGGGCTCTGGTGTTACTAGTAAAGCACCTCCTGCTACCATTTCTAAAGCACCTCCTATAGCTTTTACTCCTCCCAAAATTCTTGTCCATACTTGTTTTCCATATGGATCAATCAGTATAATTGGACTTTGGTAACAATACCCATACGTATTGAGATTAAACGAGTTATACACTCCTTCGTTGTGTTGCCCGTCTATGTAGTGTTCTACTTCCATAATCGGATTATATCCGCTTAATGGATCAGTACTTAACCATACACTTTCTCTTGGATTATAGTATCTTGCTCCGTAATAATGTATTTTTTCAAATAACTTTGTTAGCTAAATTAGTTTTTTATCCTTATCTCTATAATTAATTTATCTTTTTTATCATACAAGAATATCTTTTTTCTCAACTTTTAATGTAATCTAGGTAAATTCACTATTTTCATGGAACACTTAAAAAATCAGAAATCAATTTTAAGGACATTTAAAATGTACTGCAACTCCACCGCTAACTTATCCCCTACGATGAACTTGAATAGTGGTATAAGATTTAGCAAACTTCAATAAAAACCCCGCGAAATGCGGGGTTTGGTTTATAATTTAAGAAGTTATTTTTTAAACTTATTTAGAAATTGGCTTTATCAACTCGTGACTTTAAACCCTTATACTTTGCTAAATATTCTTCATTTCCTTCAAATTCTAAATTTTCTAAAAAATTTTTCTCAAAGTCTACTATAGATATATCATCTATATTCAAAATCTTCTTATTTTGTTTAAAATAATTTAGTCCAACACTTGTTAAAGTTTGATACATTGTAAAAACCATGATTGAATCCCACCAAGTGTACTTTTTTTTATTCTCAATCTCTACTACGTACTCTACTTCTCTATAATCTTCTCTTATAGATTCAATATATGTTTTTGTCTTTTCTACATTTTCTATATTATAAACTCCTTTCCATAAAGCTTTTACAGGATAAAATATATCCTCAAAGTATTTTTCTTCTATTTTTTCTTTTTTCTTCATACTAATTAAGCTTTTAATGTCCTATAATTTTACCATTCTGATCCGTAGTGATCCTTTTTCCTGTAGTCTTACTTGTCTTACCAAAATCCCTAGTCCCCTTGGGCCATATCTTAAACTCTCCTTCTTTGCCTCTATGCGTTGTATTGGATCTTCTATAGATAGCTCCGGTCTTCTTATGTATCTTACCTCCATCTGATTTAGATGGTTTAAATTGATCAGGTTCGTTATCAGGAGTAGGCAATTTCCCATCTTTACCTTCTTTCTGCAATTTCTTCGCCGTTTTCTGTCCCTCTGATCCTTCTTTTAACTTTCCTAAATCACTACTTCTTGTATCACTCTCTCCTTTATCCTCACTTTTTAAAAGAGTTATCCCTCTTTCTTTTAAGGTTTGTTCGTGGATTTCATCTAATGCTTCTTGTTCTCCCTGATTCAATGCTGTTGAATGCAACACTGCTCCTAATACTGTGGTTGGAATATCTAATATCCCTCCTATTATTCCTCCTACTTTTTCTCCTAAAAATTTTCTTCCTACAACTTTTCCTACTGCGGCTCCTACTGATTGCTTTCCGTTGGGATCTACTAATAGAACAGGATTTTGATAACAATACCCATACGTATTAAGGTTAAACGAGTTATACACTCCTCCGTTGTGTTGACCGTCTATGTAGTGTTCTACTTCCATCACTGGGTTATATCCGCTTAATGGATCAGTACTTAACCATACACTCTCTCTTGGATTATAATATCTAGCACCATAATAATACAGTCCTGTTTCCTCATCCAACTCTTTTCCATTAAATAAGTAAGGGGTATTCCAACTGTTGTTTCTTTCTTCTATAAACACTTCTCCAAACGGTACATATTCTACATGCTGTACTATTTCGCCGTCTAAGTTAGTGATATAACTTGAGCTGCCCAAATGATCCGGGTGATAATAATACTGCATTTTCTCATAGTTCACATTGCCGATTCCTATGCCTGCTCTTAAGGCTGTATTCTGAGAACAACAGAAGCCTTCCCCGTTTACGTAATCGTCATTGTCTTTTCCGTTATACGGTACTTCAAAGTACGCATAGTTTCCTTTTAAGTCTTCAATGCTTCTTTGGTATTTCGCTTTCCAGTTGATCGTTACTCCGGGTACGCTTGATCCTGCATACTCTATTCTTCTCGGATCTGCTCCAAAGCTTTCTATATCTCCCAACTTACTTACTATTCGTTGGCTTCCTGCGTAGTAATGTTTGGTATATTTTCCATTAGGACTTACTACTAAATAAGGGTTAATATAGGCCGTGAATCCTTGTGTTTCGGTATAGCCGCCTGAGAATAAGGAATTGATATACACTTGCTCGCTTTCGCCGCTTGTTTTGATTACTCGTTCTCCTGAAGCATCGTACACATAGTTACTTACATACCCATTATCATCTATTGCCATTAATCGGTTTTCTTCATCCCAGCGTAATTTCCTTTCTTGCGTTTGGCTGGTTTTTCTTAAATCCTTCTTCTCTAATTCTACATTTACATAGGTTAGATTTCCGTTTAAATCATAGTGGTAATTCTTGTGCTCTTGGCGTTTTTCTTCTTCTTGACTTTCTTCTTCTCTGTAATTGATGTCTTGAACGGTTTTTATTTGATTCTTTTTCGTTGAATCGTAGGTATACGATAAGTTATAACCTGCTTTTAATCCGCCTTCAATCATTATGCCTTGTTGACTTACTTGTTGGTTTTTGCTTACGATATTATGTAAGTTATCGTAACCCATTTGCAAGCTGTATGCGGCCGTTTTGTTATCCGCTCCTGTGTAACTTCCTTGTGCCTGTACTAAGCGGTAAAGTCCATCGTAGGCATAGTCATGTTGCATTTGTCCTCCCATAGTCTTTTTGTTGTCCTGAGGTAGCGGGGCTTGGTTGGATACGCTTAGTACATTGCTAACAGCGTCATAGGTATATTTGTTATTAATGATCTGAGTTCTTACTCCTGACCTTTGCGTTTTCGGTGATACCCAAACTTGTAAATCGCTAAGTCTTCTTCTTTCTGGATCATAGGTATAAGTGGTTTCCGAGCCGTTGCAATATTTTAGATAATTTCTTTGTTCGAATTTATCATACCCTATTTTATTTACATAGTCATAGCTATAAGCTTTGCTTCCCTTAATTTTGGTTAACAATCCTGCTGTATTATAGATATATTCTACTTTTTCTTGATCCGGATAGATGATCTGCTCTAGTTTATTCCAGCTGTCGTACTTGGTTTGGGTTACGTTACTTTTGGATGAATTTAATTTTTTTCAGATTACTTTATTTGTAAGATTGCCAAACGGCTTTTTGATATCTCTCATTCTCTAAATACACCGAACACAATCAATGGGATATTTAAAATATCCTGCAACTCATTCGTTCGCTTAGCTTATCTCTGAATGTGAATTGGAATTGTTGGATCTATTGAGAAAGGAGTAATGACAAAGGCGGCTCATAAGTGCCGCCTTTGTCTTATTTTTTGGAATTACTTCAAAATTAAAGTTGATTAGGCCGTTAATTAAAAAAATTAATAAATATCATTAGTTTAAATATGTTTAAATTATTCATTTTGTAAAAATTTGCTTAATTTAGGGAATACTGAATCTAAATTTTTACCATAAAATAAATCACCATATAATAAGCCCGATTCAAAGTAACTATTTAATCTTTTTCGATCTTGTTTTGATACGTTTTTTATAGCATTTAAATATTTATCCTCTCCAATATTATAAATTAGATGAATTAATACTTCTCCATGATCATACGATGTACCATCACCAAAATGTAATAAAGATATTTTTTCTATATCTTTATCTTCTCCATTGAGAGCCGATTCTAATAAATCACAATAATTAATATGATATTTTTCCTTAGATACGGTACTTAATAAATCACTAACTTCTATTCCTTTTATTTCACACTTATCATTACAGGATGATTGAAAGATAGCTAAAATAACAAAACAAATGATTTTATAATTTATTTTCATTTTTAATCTAGTTTAGTGGGTATATTATCTTCTCCTGTTACTTTAAGGGTACCATAATTTATTAATTTTGAAAATGGATTCCATTTTTGCCTGCCCCTCCTTTCGGGAACAGTTGTTGTATTTGTTCCTTCAATTGAATTTTTTATAATACCCCATTCTTCGGATCTATCTTCTTGAGATATATCTGTAGTAACACATCCATGGCTTAAAGTTCCTAAATGAAATCTAAATCCATCACGTCCAGTTTCATCATCCATATCATTATATCTTTCACTATCCTGCTTATCTAATCTAAACCAGTCTTTATGATGAGGTTTGGTGTCTGCATTATTATCTAAAATGTCATATTTTCCATTTGGAATAGGTTTCTGTTCGGGTCTATTAGGATCTCTTGTAACTTTACCATTTTCAGCTCGCCCACCAGTAAATACATTTATCACTAAGATACCATAATTATACTTAGTCTTATCTTTAGAAGTTAGTTTACTATAATCTTGCGCTGAAACAAATCTATAATTTAATTTAGGATTAACCTTGCTTATATCTGGAATTATTGCCAAACGATTTGTTGATTTATTAAATACTGCTACAACCTGCTTCCCATTCGGGTCTATATAAAGAACAGGATTTTGATACGTATAAATATAAGGATTTAAATTTCCAGAGTTGTAAACTCCCCCGTTATGCTGTCCGTCGATGTAGTGTTCCGTTTCCATCACCAGGTTGTATCCCGCCAGCGGGTCCACAGACAACCACACGGATTCCCTTGGGTTATAGTACCGGGCACCGTAATAATACAGTCCTGTCTCTTCATCCAACTCTTTTCCATTGAATAAGTAAGGGGTATTCCAACTGTTGTTTCTTTCCTCTATAAACACTTCTCCAAACGGTACATACTCTACATGCTGTACTATTTCACCGTCTAAGTTAGTGATATAACTTGAGCTGCCCAAATGATCCGGGTGATAATAATACTGCATTTTCTCATAATTCACATTGCCGATTCCTATCCCTGCTCTTAAGGCTGTACTCTGAGAACAACAGAAACCTTCCCCGTTTACGTAATCGTCATTGTCTTTTCCATTATACGGTACTTCAAAGTACGCATAGTTCCCTTTTAAGTCTTCAATGCTTCTTTGGTATTTTGCTTTCCAGTTGATCGTTACTCCGGGTACGCTTGATCCTGCATACTCTATTCTTCTCGGATCTGCACCAAAGCTTTCTATATCTCCCAACTTACTCACTATTCGTTGACTTCCTGCGTAGTAATGTTTGGTATATTTTCCATTGGGACTTACTACTAAGAAGGGGTTGATATAGGCCGTGAATCCTTGTGTTTCGGTATTGCCGCCTGAGAATAAGGAATTGATATACACTTGCTCGCTTTCGCCGCTTGTTTTGATTACTCGTTCTCCTGAAGCATCGTACACATAGTTACTTACATACCCATTATCATCTATTGCCATTAATCGGTTTTCTTCATCCCAGCGTAATTTCCTTTCTTGCGTTTGGCTGGTTTTTCTTAAATCCTTCTTCTCTAATTCTACATTTACATAGGTTAGATTTCCGTTTAAATCATAGTGATAATTCTTGTGCTCTTGGCGTTTTTCTTCTTCTTGACTTTCTTCTTCTCTGTAATTGATGTCTTGAACGGTTTTTATTTGATTCTTTTTCGTTGAATCGTAGGTATACGATAAGTTATAACCTGCTTTTAATCCGCCTTCAATCATTATGCCTTGTTGACTTACTTGTTGGTTTTTGCTTACGATATTATGTAAGTTATCGTAACCCATTTGCAAGCTGTATGCGGCCGTTTTGTTATCCGCTCCTGTGTAACTTCCTTGTGCCTGTACTAAGCGGTAAAGTCCATCGTAGGCATAGTCATGTTGCATTTGTCCTCCCATAGTCTTTTTGTTGTCCTGAGGTAGCGGGGCTTGGTTGGATACGCTTAGTACATTGCTAACAGCGTCATAGGTATATTTGTTATTAATGATCTGAGTTCTTACTCCTGACCTTTGCGTTTTCGGTGATACCCAAACTTGTAAATCGCTAAGTCTTCTTCTTTCTGGATCATAGGTATAAGTGGTTTCCGAGCCGTTGCAATATTTTAGATAATTTCTTTGTTCGAATTTATCATACCCTATTTTATTTACATAGTCATAGCTATAAGCTTTGCTTCCCTTAATTTTGGTTAACAATCCTGCTGTATTATAGATATATTCTACTTTTTCTTGATCCGGATAGATGATCTGCTCTAGTTTATTCCAGCTGTCGTACTTGGTTTGGGTTACGTAGGTAGCGATCGCTTGATTAGGAATTATAACCGTTCTGCGTACTTCAGTAATTTCTCCTAAAGTTCCATATTTAAATTCCTGAGCTCCGGTTGCATCTTCTTGCAACATCACTTTTCCTATACGATTATATTTTGAATTTTTATCTCCATAGTAATAGGTAACGTTATTTTGTGGATGTTCCGGATAATGTATTGATTTTAATCGGGTATAATCATATTCGTATTCTATTTTTTGATTTGTTTTTTCTAAGTTGGAAGTCTGACGAGTTATTACATTTCCTAAGGCATCATAACTTAATTGGGTAATTCCTGCACTTGGATGTGATAAATGAATTCTTCTTCCGGCTAAGTCATACTTCGATTGAGTGATTTGTCCCTCGGTATCGATGACTTCTAATAATTGATTGATGCCATCGTAAGTATAACGGGTAGTAATTATTCCTGATGGGCCGGATAGTTGTTCGGTCTTAACGGTAAGACCCGATCCGTTGGCATAGGTTTTCTGTTTTCCTCCCATAGCATCCGTAAAGATGGTTACTTGCTGTCTTTCAGTCGGATTTATTGTATACTCGGTGGTTTGAGTACTGGAATCCGGAAGGATATTTGCTACGGTACGGTCTAACAGGTCATAGTTGCTTACACTTGGGTTTACTTTATCGAAGTTTCGATTAAATTCTATGGCATGTTCCGGCGATTCGGTAATCGGATAGTAGCTTTTTACTACTCGTCCGAACGGATCCAGCATAGTTCTTCCGCTTACAATAAGTACCTTTTCGTCCTGAGGATTACTTCCGTTTGCATCGGTATGTGTTATCACTCCGTCTTTTTTTACCTGTAAGGTTTTTCCTGCTCCGTCAACAAAACTTAACGTTTTTATATCCTCTGTAGGGTGTTGCGGATTGTAATGATAAGTTATTGCATAAGCAGGGTTTTCAATGTCTCCATTTGAATTTAAAACTACTGACGGATTATATTTATATTTTATAGTATAAGGTAAATCCAATTCCAATTCATTAGGTCCGGTTATGGTCGCAATTCTTCCCAGATTATCTATTGTGGTTTCTGTGAAATATCCGTTGATATCTTTACTGGTTAACGGTATTCCATAACGATAATCATAATTTTCTAATAAACTGGTATATCCATAGGCATCATCAATACGCTCTACATACATATGGTAATCTTTATCGTATCTATATTTATACCACATTCTTTGGCCTTTAGTATTAGCCGGTAAAGTTTTTTGGGTAATATTTCCGTACTTGTCGTAAGTTATATCAGTTACCGATTCTTCTTTATCATTGAGTTTTTGACGAACTCGGGTAAGATGATTTGAATAGTTTAGATCATACTCTGCCGTTACTTCTCTTTGAACACTTCCGCCTGATCCTTTGACTTGAACTTTTACCGGTAATCCGAAAATGTTCTTATTAGGATTAGAGGTATAGGAAACGGATGTTTGATAGTTATAGCTTCCTGCTCCGTTTTCGCCTAAATTTCCGCTATCACTGTATCGGTAGTTGGAAAGTTCTCCGTATTGATCTGCCAAGTCATACGAATACCAGGTTTCATTGGTTACTATCCCTTGATCTTTACCTTCAAACACTGTATTGCGGGTATATTGTAGTGGAGCAAACGACGCTTGATCATCAGAACATACTATGTTGGAAGAAATGCTATAGTTGTTTCTATCCTTTTGTTTTACTTCGTATTGATAATATTTGTTTTCAGTTTGGGCATATTTTTTCCCTTGAGCATCGGTGATGGTTGTTTTTAATAAATTACCTGAAGTATAGTAATTCGTAACATCATATTCATCAATGGTTTTTCTATATACTTGATTGTTGTTTTCGGTATTTATACTTATTTTTTCTACTTTTCCAAAGCCTAAAAATTCTCTTTCATGTCTGTCTTGTTTTCCTTCCAGATAACGATATTCCATACGGTTATTGGCTCCATCATCATGAATTCCATCGTCAATTTCTACAGATGATAACACCCATTTTCCTCCCGGATGTTCATAAGTAGCTTCGGAACGGTTATAATCAAGCATGAATTTTCCCCCTATGGAATTGGATACTTTGCTCAATTTATTGGTTCTTCCAATGGTTGAGCGCTTCACTTTTATACTTCCCGAATTATCTGTCCATACCATATCCGGATATCCATCCCCATCGACATCTTTGATTTCGAAGGTTGTGTGACTGGTGGAATTGGAAGAGTTTACTCCCGGATTTAAAGATATCTTTATTGGTGGAGCCACAAATAGTGGGATGACTATATTCACGGTATAGGAAACATTGGTTGAAATACTGACGGAAGAATTTTTATTTATACGATTCATCTCTTTCCACTCTTGTTCCGGAGCAAAAGAGGCTCCTTTATTTAGTGATACCCATGTTTTTCCCTCGTTAATGCGCACTTTATCTACTAAACCGTCACTGTTTACATCCATTAACTTAAAGTTGGATGTATTGGTTACAGTTGTTACATTAACTCCCCCTGAAAAACTGGATGAAGCTTTATCAAAAGATTTTATAGGCATATCCGCACCACCAGTGAATGTTTCAGATTTTCCGGTTTGTATATCGTTTATATCCCAATCAACTTCCGGACTGAAACTATAACCTAGATTAAAACGTACTTTACCATTCTTATAAACTTTATCCGGCAAACCGTCTCCATTAATATCCATTAAAGTATGTTCAACCTTTTCTTTCATTTTTGGTGGACTATCTACGGAAAGACTTAAAGACCCTATACCCAATTGAGCCGATTTAATATCTATAGAGTTTTTCTTTGCGCCTAAAGTTAGTTTAGTATCAATTGAAGAAGCTGTAATCGGAATAGATCCGAAAACATTTGCTTGACTACTACTGGTACTACGATGATTGCCTTCAAATCCGTTACGTGAATCAATCACTTCTCCGTCAAATCCCCCACGGGTATTGGTAAATTGTATCTTATTTTTGGTTATAATATCCGGATATCCGTCCCCGTTCATATCTGAAAAAGATACTGTTGTCTCATCACTACCCTCGGAATCATTATAGTTTACTCCAATACCAAATGAGGCTCCCGCTTGTTTAGTCGTGTTTTTTGACTTGCTGGTTAATTTGACCCCCAATGCTGAAGACCCCTGTATACAGCTACCGGAAGATGGAGATTTACTGCTTAATCCTTCCAATGGATTGGTAAGTTTAACCTCTTTTTCTCCTAAACGAGAAGCACTTAGAATTCCTTCTTTTATATATACATATCGATCGGCTCCTGTCCAATAACTCTTGGTTTCATTATCAAGACCCATCGGAATAAAGATCATGGTACGAGGATCCATATCAGCATTTTCATTCTGCGGCAATTGTAATTCCTTTTCATCTATAGGACGTGCATAACGTCCGGCATTGGCATTGTAAATAAATTGCCCCCAACCGCGATACATTGGTCCGAAACCTTTGTCTGAATCTTTTACAAAAATATTTGCATATCCATTAGACGACAATCCGTTTTCGGGTTGCAAAGTAAAAGTTAAAGCTTTCAAATTTTTGATGATCGTTGCATCTTTGGTGAAAGCTTCCACCCAAATATTTTCAGTTAAAGACTCATTGGCTGCTACTTCCAAATCCATGAGAGGTGGGGTAACGACAATTCCATTCTCAACTCTGATTTTATATCTTCCCAATAATCCTGTTTTTTTCTTGATGGTAATGGCCAGTTCTCCATTCAAAAGGTAAGAATTCATAGGATCATTTGCCAGCGCTTGAAATGTAAGTGATATTTTTTTAGTTTGGCCGGCATTTTCAAAAACTAAAGGATAGTAACTTCCTTCCCATTTTTGATGGTAAATGCTATAATTAACACTTCCCAGATCTGCCTCTTGACTGTCATCTAATTTTATCTGTGGTTTCCAACTAATTTTTTTCCAATTCACTTGACTGGGTGAACTCAAAGCAAAATAAAAGTTTGTCCAATTTTTGTTTTCGGGTACAGGTATTTCCAAATTTCCTTGATGAGTTTCGTTCCAATTAAATGTTTTTTCATAAACTATAATTTCCTCGGAACGACTGTCATTGGTTTGAATAACTTTTACCGTAACGTCATCAGATGTGATCGGTTTTTCAAAAGTTCCAAATATTACGGCTTTTTTATAATCACCGACACTGGTTGCTACATCCTGTGAAGCTATGTGGGATTCTGAGGATGGAAAACGATACATTTTTTGCCCGTCAGGATTTATACTGTTTAAGTCTGCTTCAACAATGGTAGTTTGTTCATAGGTTATAACGGGATTCCATTGTACTTGATCAAAGCTTCCATTAGACATTTCCTGGTTTCCTGATTGAACTCTGAAATAGATTTTATCTCCTTGTTTTACAGTCTCGGATAATTTTACATTGGCAGGATAATTAGTAAAATCACCTTTATTTATACTCTTATTCCATTTTTCTTTTCCTTTATACTGAATGGCAACTCTTACCCCATCGGCTTTTTCATATTCTTCGGTGTCATAATCTCCCGTTGGCGCTTGAAGCTGTACATTTCCTTCAATTTTTATCTTCCCGTCAAAAGGTGCTTCCCAAAATTTAACCACATCATAAAGTGGAGAATTATAAATAAGATCTTTTTGTTCCTGTGGATCTACTGCAGTGTCGGAACTATCTATAGTTCCTCCTCCCATAATCGGGCTTGGAGTTAATGAACTTTCTAATGTAAAGGAAGGAATCAAATTACCATCACTATCTCGGGTAATATGATTGAAATATACCTTACCGTTGGATACTAGATCAATTAACCCATCACTATTTACGTCTGCAAAATAGACGGTTGTAGTTGTATTAGTTGTCCCTCCGCTGATACCTACAGTTGCAGAGGCTAAACCAATTCCTGCTCGGGCAGAGCCACCTCCATTGGAACTAGTTGACTTTGTTTTAGAAAATTTATTTATACCTTTTATAGCAATAGGCTTACCAAATTTTTCCCCTTTTAAAGGTGTTAACAAATGAGGCTCATAATATAATACTCCATTTTTTTGATATACTTTATCCGTTAAACCATCACCGTTGATATCTATAAAAGTCGATTTACCTTCTGTCACACTAGTGGAATAACTGTAGCTGCCTCCCAAGGTTCCACTGTTAAATATGGCATCTCCATTAAAAATTCCTACTCCGGTATAGAAAGATCCTCCATAAGAGGTAGTTTTACTTTGATTTATCTTTTCGCCAGATCTTGCCCAAACTTCTTCTTGCTGGTTAAAAGGTATGTACCCCTCTTGTGATTTAACATCATCATAATAATCAAAACGATTGGAGGTAAATTCTTTTCCTTTATCGTCTTTGTGCGTTATCTGATCTAAAAGATCTGTATAAAATGCTCCGGATTTATATTTTAATTCATATTCTCTTAATTTGCTGCCTTCAAAGTCTATCTCAACAAGGGTAAGTAAACGATTAGAAGAGGTAAAAAATCCATATCGAGCTGAGTTTGTTTCTTTTTGCTTAGTTTTAGCAGAGGTGAATTTAACCACTGTATGCGGATTTTGTCCTTTGTTACCGGCATGTACTTCTTTAAGATATAAAGCTTTGGATTTCAAACCTCCTTTTACCGGCTCTTCCACTTGTTCATAAATGTATTCAATCCAATCTCCGTGTAGTTCATCTACTCTGGAAACTTTCCATTCCGTAATTACGTCTTTGCTCTTTCCTGATATATCGGTAACAGTTCCTTTAAGTATTCCTCCATTTCCTCCGTAAGTATATTTAACCCCTTTTCTGTTGGTTACTTCCCAGGTATAATTTCCCGGATTAGTTCCTTTCCTTTGAATGGTAGCAAAGCTCCCTTCTTTTCTGGAATAAAATAAGCGGTCTGATTTTCTGGCTATTTTTTCTCCTCTGTGGGCTATGGACGTATTTCCATCATCTCCCAGGGTTACCAACTGGGTCCCATCCATCGTATAGGTTTCGGTTTCTTTTGAGGTATCGTATCTCGGTACTCCCCAACGAGTATCTACTGTTATACTCGGAATATTCATATCCCAGCCCTCGCCTAACCATCCGCTACCTCCATCACTGTTATACTGAATACCTAGAGACGGACTCATTCCATTACGAGCAGGAGGCATTTCAAAAGTATAACTTAACGCTGCAGATCCACGATTATTGGCAGTGGGTGCGCTTATTAAATTCACCTTTGACAACGGATCGGCAACTTTAATATTGCTCATGGTTGTGGGTGTAAAACCATTAGTTTCCGGCGATTCCGGTACTTGTATCACCCCGTTAATCATATCCGTGAAATGAGTAGTTCGGGATATGATTACTTGATTTTTAGTATCTATACTGTCTCTTTCTAAAGCTACCCAATGATGGCTTTCCAAATCAAAATAGAAGGTACGAATATCTTTTTCGGTATAGCCGTTCGGAATTTTAGAGCGGTCGTAAGCCAACTTGAGTATTGCTCCTTCATTGAAATGCTCTCCATGAGGTAAAAATTTATACCCGTCTGCTTTCCCCGTCACATTTTTCATACCCATATCCAGTGCGGGAATGTCAATACTTCTTAATCCTCGAATCAGTATTTGCTTGTCACTTAACAAATTCTTACCATTTACACTCAATTCAGCTCCTAAAAGATTAATTACATTAGTTTCCTTATCTTTTTTAAACCAAATTTGTTTTTGATCCAAAGCTGATTGTAATAAATTGGTAAAATCTGGCTTACCAGATAATATGGTCGATTCTTTTACATATGTTTTACCTTCAGATACCAATTCTATAGTATTTACATCTCCAGACAGAATTGCCTCAAATTCACCTTGATAAGTGGTAGTTTGAACACCATTGATCTGTATATTACGATTTTTTTCATCCGGAAAATATCCTTTTACATAGGTGTCCCCTCCTTTATAGGATATGGCTTCCCATTGGAGAGGTTCTAAAATAGATTCCTGTTTTTCAATTTCAATTTTTAAATTTTTAATTTTATAACCATAAGTAGCATCTTTAGGTATTGAAAATTGAATATAATTTTCTCCTTGTTGTAACCAGTTAGAATTTATAGGTTCTTTTTGCTTAGTCCAATTATAATGTTTTTTTACCAAGTATCCCCCTCTGCTTATTCTATCATTAATACTCTTTGAAATTCCATTTTTATCGGAAACCCCGTATAAATCATAAATTAAGTATGTCTTATGATTTTGTAATGGCTTCTGATCTATATAGACCGTAAATATGTTATCTTCAGGATTATCAAAATTTTTATCATCCAATATTCCAATTATCCCTTCTTTAGTTTTCGAACTATAAAGAGTAGAAAGAGAAGTATTAGATTTATCTATTTGATTTTCTTTGCGAATTTTTAAATAATTTAATTCGTGCTCTTCAGACTTGTTAGAGTCTGCACTTATTTGATCAATTTTAATATTTTTTGTGTAAGTAACGCGTTTTTCCCTGGTTTTATATTTTTTATGTTCTAAAATAGGGATATATGGGGAAAAGCTTTGTAATGCCATGGTGGTAAGTAACACTAATGAAACAAACCTGGCTTGCTTTGAATTTAATTTCATAGTACAAAATTTTTGATTATGTATTTATGTATTATAATTAGTTGATTGAAATATGTTTAGTAAATTCTCCTTCTTCAGTAAATACTTTTACTACATATACTCCTTTTGGAAGACCTGAGATATCTACAATATGCTCCTTAGAAATTTCATTATTATTTTTATTATAAATCATGTTTCCGTTATAATCAAATACAGAAATCATTATTTTAGAAGGATTTTTTAGACTAATCTTTCCTGTTATCTCTGATTTATTATTGAAATCTTTATAATAAAATTGAACATGATTATCATCATCTACATTGGATGTTATTTGATAAATTCGATTATTTTCTGGCTGATTTAAACAATTTTCGTCGAGCGTTATAGTATGTTCGAGTATCGTTTTTGATAAATTGACTGATTTAGGATAAGGATGGACACCTAGGAAATTCCAATAGGTAGGTAGAGATTCTGTAAATCCGTCTGTATTTCTTATATTATATATTCTTCCATCATTATTATTGATTTTAAAAGCAAAAAAATGATAAGAGGAAAGATATTGCGTATAAAAAGTTTGACCATTTATTTTATAATAAACTTTATATGGCGACTCCTTTTCATTAAAATCTTTATAAATTTGAATTCTATCTCCTTCTTTAACAATGATATTATCTAACGGAGTATTACTTTTTGTATGTTCATTAATAATATAAATTCGCCCTTGATTAATTTCAAAGCCCGCTCTTATGTTAACATTAGCAACAGAATTGTCTCTTGGATGTAATGATAATCCCATTTGAAAATTTTGATCATTTCCTTTCAAAATCGTTTCAAAAAATCCGCCTCTATCCCAATCTATATTTTGAATACTATATGCTTTTGCTTCCACCGCAGTAGAATCTGAAATCAAATTAAAACCTCCCAATTCCTTTAATTTTAAAGTATATTGTCCGGATGAAAGTTCATTTATATTTAATTCGTTACCAAAAAAAACTCCTGCTTTTTTTATTTCATTATCTTTTTGATCGACTAATTCATATTCAAATCCTTCATCTCCTCTCAATATATTAACTTGAATAGTTCCATCATTTTTAGTAATTGAAGACGCATCACAGGTCGGATTGGATTTATTTATATTTGCAATTATATTATTTGGTCTGTAACCGAATGTAAATACATCACTTCCGTTTGAATCAGTATCGAAAAATACATTATTAAAAATTATTTTTTTTCTGTATGGATCAAAATCATCCGACTGATATAAATCAGTATTTTCTATTTTAAAATCTCCTTTACCTGATCTATCAATTAAAAGATAGGTTTTACCATCATTATATCCTTCAAATTCTTCAGCCCTATATTTTATATATCCTAATTCTATCTTAGTGCCATTATTTATAAAACCTCCAGTTCTAAAATCTTTAACTCGCGATTCATATTTCCATGGATACATTACTACACTAGTATAAAAATCATTTTCAATATCTTCTTCATTTATAGGTATATTCGGTGAAATTAAACCAGGAATAGGTGGAGCATATCCATTAAATCGAATAATAAAATCATCTTTAGATTTATCAATTTGAACCCGGTCCCCTACATTTAATTTAACTTTTATTTTATCTTTAACAATACCTCTGATAACGGTAAATACATCACCTTTATGATCTATATATAATCCATAATCGGAACTTTCATTTTGTTGATCTGTAATATTTTTAGTTCCAAATTTTAACATTATTCCTCCGTAAGGATTACCTAAGATAAAAGATGCATGTCCTTCGTAACCCGATAATGGTTTTTCACTATACAATATCTCAGGTTGAGAATTATTAGAATTAATCATTTTTATCTGAGAAAATTTGTATTTATCCTTAATAGCCTCTAAGTTATCGGAAACATGCCAAGTAATATCATTCTCACTTTTATCCATGTTGGTTTTCATTAACCATCGACGATTCATTATATTTAAACCTGCAAAACTTTCAATTTCTGAAGTTTTTAAATCCTCGTTATTATCTCCCCAAATCATGAATTCGGAATCAACCATGGAATTAGCCGGAAATTTTTCAATTACTAACAGCTTATTTCTATTAGACTGATTGTAATTATTGGCTGCATCAAAAGAATCCCCTTCCAAGCTATAACTTAAATAAGGACTTTCTTCATAAGATGTGGAACTTTTTCTTTGATATAACCCACTTAGATCATCTCTATAGATACCTGTAACCCTGTGATTAAATTTTTTTTGTTGATCTTTATCCCATAATAATTGATTATTGCTTCCTATCATGGAATTTTCTAACATAAAACCATATTTTAAAGCCAAATAGGTTTCCGATTTAATTTTTTCTAAAGGATTAAGTACCCTGTCATAAATTATTAATTCAGGAATATATGCTGTATAAACGGTATTTGGATCAAATAAATTAGTATCGTATGTTGAATTATTAAATTTATTAAACCAATAAAATTTTTCACCAAGAGATAAATTAGAATTCATTTTCTCCCCCCAAACATTCGTTGCCCTTTTATTTGTACGAAAATATGTAAACGAGCGCATCGATTTTTCCTTATACGATGTTATCCCCCCTAACGCATTTTCTTGTGGATGGTACATTAAATCATGCCCATTTTCCGAACCATAATCTAACATTCCTTTCTGACTTTCATTGCTATGGATAATTTTATCTTTATTCAAAACAATACCCTTTCCTGCAACTCCATTCAGAGCGAAAATATAACTCGGCTGCTCAAAATTTTCACCATAAATATTATTTTCTGCAAAAGTTCCTAAAATCGTAGCAGTTGATAAATTGGCGCTCCTTATTTGAACATCTTTACTATAGGAAGGATTGATTAAAAGTATAGAAGGGTTAAAATTATAAGACCTTCCAAAAGGATTCCATTCTACAATGTATTCATTTCCTGTATCATAATAATTAAGTCGTAAAGAATCACCCGAAAAATCTTTCCAAAGATATCTTCCATTTAAATTTCTGGTTTCTGGGACTGTTTTCATCCATAAAACAGCCCCAGGTACACCTCCCGGCCCAACAACTTTATTATTTTGAGCTGAGGTGAACATTGAATTAATACCAATAATTAATAAAAAGTATAATTTCCTCATAGTTTGTTAATTAAAAGTTTACATTTCAAATGTATTATTTTATTTCTAATGAGTATAATATTTGAAAAAAAAATTTGATTAATATTTACAAATAACTATTAATTATACCTTTATTTTGTTAAAATGCTAATCTTGTCTATTATTTAAATATAAAAAATAGTAAATTGACAATTATTTTTTTATGTATTGAAATATTTGATTTATTTATAGTTATAATTAGTCATGGATAATAATTAATGTTAATTAAAATATCATTGCAATTCATTTCTTAAAGATATCCACTTCAAAAATTATTACAATTTTGACTCTTCATACATCTTATTATGCTTCACATTATTATATTGATTCATACTATCGTAAAGAAAACTGATTAAATAATCTAAAAAAGATATTATGTAATTTTGAAGAAAAATAATCTATGTCACCTCAAGAAATTCTCGCTAATATGCTTCTTGCTCATGACCTACCCAGCATTGAATATAAAGACTGGCTTTTGGTTGATGAACAACTTCCTGCCATGCGTGCTGAAACATTTGATTTTAAAGAATATGAAAACGGAGCCAGTATACGTTTAGATATAACCTTACTTTTAGCCAGTAAAAAAACTATCTTGGAAAGCTACTTAGGTATTGGTAAAAATAAAATTAGTGCCATACAAAATGCTTTTCAAAATTTTGTAACTAATTCATTTCATGTGTTCTTATCTGCTTTTTGGCAGATTACAAATGATGATCAAATTGGAATTGAAGAATGGGAGATCAAAGGCATCCAATGGAAGGTATATATCGGTAATTTTGGGTGCAAAGGCGATTTCAATATTCCCGAGAATTTATTTAAAATCATAGAGGAACAAATTCAAGAGGAAAATCTAGAGGAAGATCTATACTGGCTTCGCATCTATTATGCTAATGTAAACAGCCGGGATATTATTATTGAAACTTTAAAAAATAATGAAGTATGGCCGGAAATGGAAAATAAATTGAAAACAATTACTTGGGACAGTTCCGATAAATTTTACAGTCTAAGAAATTTTATAATATTGAAGCGTAAGTAAGTTTGTAAGAATTATTATATATATTTCATATCATATATCCTCTTTTACTATTGTAAATAATACGTATGCTTTAAGCTGAAATTCAATTTTAAAAATTGAATAAATCATTACCTTTGCAAAAAATTAATTCAATTTTACCCATGCAATATAATTTTCAGGAAATCGAAAAAAAATGGCAAAAAAAATGGAAAGAGCAACAAACTTTTGCTGCTTCAAACCATACAGATAAACCCAAGTTTTATGTATTGGATATGTTTCCGTATCCTTCGGGAGCAGGTTTACATGTAGGTCATCCACTGGGTTATATTGCCTCTGATATTTATGCAAGGTTTAAACGCCATCAGGGTTTTAATGTACTTCATCCCATTGGTTATGACAGTTTCGGGCTACCTGCTGAACAATATGCTATTCAAACAGGCCAACATCCGGCGATAACCACAGAAGTTAATATTAACGGGGGTATAGATAATAAAGACAATGTTATTGCTGGATATAACAATCAATTGAAAAAATTGGGATTTTCTTTTGACTGGAATCGTGAAGTGAGAACATCTGATCCCGGCTATTATAAATGGACCCAATGGATTTTCATCCAACTTTTTAAGTCATATTACAATACTGCTTCGCAAGAGGCTCGTCCTATTACTGAATTAGTAGATATTTTTTCAAAAGAAGGTAATGCTAAAATAAATGCCTGTACCTCACCAATCGAAATATTTACGGCTGAAGATTGGAACCGTTTTTCAGATGAAAAAAAACAACATATTCTTTTAAATTATCGATTGGCTTATCGTGCAGAAACAACCGTTAACTGGTGTCCGGCTTTAGGTACGGTTCTGGCAAATGATGAAGTGGTAAATGGAGTTTCTGAACGAGGAGGATATCCTGTTTATCAAAAAAGCATGATGCAATGGTCTATGCGGATTACGGCTTATGCTGAAAGACTTCTTTCCGGATTGGAAACTATCGATTGGAGTGAATCAATCAAAGAAAGTCAACGTAATTGGATTGGTAAATCTTTAGGAGCAGAAATCAATTTTGCAGTTGCTGATTCTGAGACAACCGTTACAATTTTCACCACTCGTCCGGATACAATATTTGGTGCAACTTATATGGTTATGGCTCCTGAACATCCTCTTGTGGATCAAATTACTACCGGAACTTATTACGAAGCCGTAAACCAATATAAAGATCAAAGCACCAAACGATCGGAAAGGGAGCGAATCGCAGATGCTAAAACTGTTTCAGGACAATTTACCGGAGCTTATGCTATAAATCCTTTTACTCATAAAAAAATTCCTATTTATATTGCAGATTACGTATTATATGGATACGGAACAGGTGCCATAATGGCTGTTCCTGCTCACGATGAGCGCGATCATCGATTTGCTAAACATTTTGGACTTCCAATTGTTGAAGTAATTAAAGGAGGAACCGATGTTCAAGAAGAGGCTTTTTCTTCTAAAGAAGGAATCTGTATCAATTCCCAAATTTTAGACGGATTGACTGTTAAAGATGCTCAAGCTAAAATTATTGAGGAAATAGAAAAAATGAAAATCGGGCACGGAACTACCAACTACCGATTACGAGATGCCGTTTTTTCTCGTCAACGATATTGGGGGGAACCTATTCCTATATATTATAAAAATGATATTCCCTATGCTTTACCGGAATCCGCACTACCTTTACTCCTTCCGGAGGTTGAAAAATATTTGCCCACTGAAGACGGAGACCCTCCATTGGGACGTGCTACACAATGGGCCTGGGATACTGAAAATGAACAAGTTGTAAGTAACGACCGTATTAATCATACCACGATTTTTCCTTTAGATTTGAATACAATGCCCGGTTGGGCCGGAAGTTCCTGGTATTTTCTCAGATACACAGATCCAACTAACCATTCTTGCTTTGCCGATACTAAAAAAATAAATTATTGGGAAAACGTAGATTTATATATTGGAGGAAGTGAACATGCTACGGGACATTTATTGTATTCACGTTTTTGGAATAAATTTTTAAAAGATTATGGATACTGTGCCCAAGAAGAACCGTTCCAAAAATTAATTAATCAAGGGATGATTTTAGGTCAAAGTGCTTATATCTACCGAATTAACGGAACTAATAACTTCATCTCTTACAATTTATTACATGAAGCACAAGATACCTCTCCACTGCATATTGATGTAAAACTTCTTAAAGGAACTACAGATGAAGTTGATTTAGAAAAATTAAGAAATTGGAGAGATGAATTCAAAAATGCAGAGTTTATTCTTGAAGAAGGTAAATTTATATGCGGGAGAGAAGTAGAAAAGATGTCAAAATCTTACTACAATGTTATTAATCCGGATGATGTTTGTGATGAATACGGAGCCGACAGCTTACGTATGTATGAGATGTTTTTAGGACCTATTGAACAGGCTAAACCTTGGAATACTCAAGGACTTAGCGGAGTTCATGGATTCTTAAAAAAATTCTGGAAATTGTATCATTCCGGTGAAGGAGAAACTTTCTTTGTTTCAGATGAAAAACCTACTAAAGAAGAACAAAAAATAATTCATCAATTAATAAAAAAAGTTAAAGAGGATTTGGATAATTTTTCTTTCAATACATCCATAAGTTCTTTTATGATTGCTACCAATGATTTGGTAAAAATAAAATGTTATAAAAGAGAAATTTTAGAATCTTTGTGCATTTTAATCTCTCCTTATGCTCCACATATTGCAGAAGAGCTATGGGAAAAATTAGGACATGAAAATAGCATTGAATTTCAAGCATTCCCTGAATTTAACGCTGAATATCTTGTTTCCGAAATACATGAATATCCGGTTAGTTTTAATGGAAAAGTACGTTTTAAAATTGAAATGCCTATTTCCGCTACTCCTAAAGAAATTGAAGAAGCAGTAATGTCTCATGAAAAAACACCGAATTATCTTGACGGCAAACAACCTAAAAAGATTATTGTAGTGCCTAAACGAATTGTCAATATTGTACTATAAATAGACTTGAAAAACCAATCCCAAAACGGATTGGTTTTTTTATATTTTTTTATGCTACCTTTTATTAACTAATTAGTTGTTAATCCACCATCAACCGGTAGAATCGTTCCGGTAATCCATCGGGCTTGATCGGATGCCAGGAAAACAGCAGCCGCCCCAATATCTTCTACCGTTCCAATACTACCCATCGGATATATAGATTTAATCATTGTATGAAAATTTGTTTTCCCTTCTTCGCTAAGCTGTTCTAAATTATATCGTAGAAGCGGCGTATCGATACTTCCCGGAGCAATAGCATTAACCCGAATTCCATCTTTTCCTGCCTCAAAAGCCAATGATTTAGTAAATGAATCTATACCGCCCTTAGTCATGGAGTAAGCAGTAGATTCTCTTCCCGGTAACATTCTGTGTGAAAAATAAGATGAAATATTAATTATATTTCCTTTGGATTTTTTCAAAGATTGATACAAATTTTGAGTCAGTATATAAGGCGCTTTCATATTAAGATTAATGTGTTTATCTAATAAATCTTCAGATGTTTCTTCAAAAGGATTAAAACGACCGATCCCAGCATTATTAATTAACACATCAACGGTATTTACTTTTTCTAAAATTAGTTTACCAACTGAAGATAATTTTTCAATTTCCGTTAAATCCGCAGAAATCAGAGAAACAGTTACGTGATACGACGAAAATTCTTCTTTGATGTTATTTAATTTTTGAGGATCTCTGGCAATTAGAACAAGATTTGCTCTTTGTTGGGCGAAAGCACGAGCAATTCCCAAGCCTATTCCTTCTGTAGCGCCGGTTATCATAACATTTTTGTCTATGAACATAGTGTTTAAATTTTAATTATATTTTATTGTTAAATATTTACATTTTATGCAAATTATTTACAATTACAAATTTAACTTTTATTTTGTATATTTACTTCAAATAATGTAAATAATTTACAAAATGAACGAAACCAATCATTTATCTTTCGATTTTAAATTTTTAGAGCAATTAATTGTGGGCATTGGCGAAGTTTCTCAAATAACGGGAATTCCTACCCGACAAATTAGGTATTGGGAAGATAAAGGAATTATCAAAAGTCTTAAAGAACAGGAAGGAAAAAACAGAAGATACAATTATGAAAATATTAAAAAAATGATTCTAATAAAAGAATTATTGGAAGAAGGGTTTACATTAGATGCTGCTTCACAAAAATTAGACAGTCGAATGCAATTGATTGAAAATGTATTAAAAAAGCTTACCAATAAATAAAATCAGTATCTAATGAATGGGTTGTTAAAATATCATTTACATTGTATAATATTATTATTGATCTTACTATAAATCATGCCCTAGTATAAAATATTTACCATTGCAAAAAAATGTATTTTTTTAAACTTAGAATTAATTTCAACGGTTATTTAAATGCTTCTGTAGGTAAATTGATTTATATTTAGCATGCTTTATATCTTATATTATAATGATTAATAAAGATACATTACCTTTATAAATATTATAATAAAATCGTTTTTTATTGGAAATTAAAAAATAAAACGTATCTTTGTAATATATTTAACGATCATTAATAAAATTACTTATCAAGAAAGGTGGAGGGAATTGGCCCTATGATACCTTAGCAACCCTCTTATATGAGTAGGTGCTGCATCCAACCGTAAAGGAAAGATAAGTCGAAACAGCTTACATACAAATACAAATAATACGAGCTTCTTTCGACCTACATAAAGAAGCTAATTCATAATTTAGCATTTAAATGGGAATCTTGTATAAGTTGTTTTATGATGATTAATGAATTTTAAGGCATTTATTAATTAGAAAAAACAACCTAGTCATGAAATTAGAAACAAAATTAGTACATATTTCTACTCCTGATGTACTTACCGGAGCTATATCTACTCCTATTTACCAAACCTCTTCTTATGTTCAGGAAGAACCGGATGTGAATAAAGGATTTGCTTATACAAGAACGGCTAATCCAACCCGTAAAGTTGTAGAACAGGCCATTGCTGAATTAGAGGGCGGTATTGCCGGATTTGCTTTTTCATCGGGATTGGCTGCAACGGATTGTGTTTTAAAGTTATTAAAACAAGGGGATGAAATTATTGCTGTAAATGATGTTTACGGAGGTACTTATCGAATAGTTACTACAGTTTATAATAAATTTGGTGTAATCTCTAAATTTATTGATACTACTGATATTCAAAATGTCTTACAAGCAGTTTCAAATAAAACTCGCTTCATTTGGCTGGAAACCCCTACAAATCCTACTTTAAAAATATCCGACATTGAAGAAATCGCTAAAATTTCCAAGCAAGTGGGAGCACTATTAATTGTAGATAATACTTTTTTATCTCCTGCTTTACAACAACCGATACGTTTAGGAGCAGATATTGTTGTACACAGTGGAACTAAATATCTTTCAGGACATGGAGATGTTTTATCCGGATTTATAGTTGTGAAAGATCCTAAAATAGCCGAAGAATTAAAATATTTACAAAATACCTCAGGGGGCGTACTCTCGCCTTTTGATAGTTGGTTAACCTTACGCGGAATTCAAACTCTATCTCTGCGTATGGAAAAACATTCACAAAATGCTCAAAAAATTGCTGAATTTTTAACTACACATTCCAAAGTAGATAAAGTATATTATCCCGGATTAAAAAATCATCCCAATCATCATATTGCGGCCAAACAACAAAAAGGGTTTGGCGGAATGGTATCTTTTAGTTTAAAAGACGATACTTTAGAAACGGCAAAAGATTTTTTAACACGTACCAAAATTTTTCTTTTAGCTGAAAATTTAGGCGATGTTAGGAGTTTGGGTAGCCATCCTGCCACCATGACCCATAAATCAACCCCTCTTGAAGTTCGTAAAGAAACAGGAATTCAAGATTCTTTAATTCGTTTATCGGTAGGAATTGAAAATGTAGATGACCTGATTAATGATATCAAACAAGCTTTAGATTAACGGTTAATTTTATAAATTGAATAATTAAATGATAAGAAATAAACTTAAATTAGGAATTTTTGGATTTGGATGTGTGGGAACTGGATTGTATAAAGTGTTAGAAGAAGCCGAAAGTGTAGATGCAAATATTAAAAAAATATGTATTAAACATCCCGATAAACCGAGATCAATCGATAAAAAGTATTTTACTACTGATAAATACGAGTTATTATCGGATCCTGAAATTGAAGTTATTGTCGAATTAATAGATGACGCTGATGCTGCTTTTGATATTGTTTCAGAGGCCATGAAAAACGGAAAAGCTGTAGTTTCGGCAAATAAAAAAATGATTGCCGAACATTTACCTGAACTTCTAAAGTTGGAAAAAGAATACCAAGTTCCCCTACTCTATGAAGCCTCTGTTTGCGCCAGTATTCCCATCATCAGAAATTTAGAAGAATATTATGATAATGATTTATTAACATCGGTATCGGGAATTTTTAATGGTTCTACCAATTTCATTTTAACCAAAATGATCCATGAAAAACTTTCTTATCCTGTCGTTTTAAAAGAAGCACAAGAGAAAGGATTCGTAGAATCAGATCCTACCTTAGATGTGGAAGGAATTGATCCTAAATATAAATTGTGTATTATTCTTTTTCATGCTTTTGGACTTATTACTAAACCGGAATCTATATTTAATTTTGGAATATCAAGAATTAGTGATTTTGACTTGGAATTTGCTCGTCAAAGAAATTTAACAATCAAGTTAATAGCAAGATGCAATAAAAATAATAATGAAATTACGGGTTTTTGTGCTCCTACTTTTATAGAAAAAGAAAATACATTAGCTCATGTAAATTATGAATATAATGGAGTGGTTTTAGAAAGTGCTTTTTCTGAAAAGCAACTTATGATTGGTAAAGGTGCCGGAGATAAACCCACCGGATCTGCCGTGCTTTCTGATATTTCAGCTTTAACGTATGATTACAGATATGAAAACAAGAAATATATTCATCTAAATAAACAATTACAATTAGTCGATACTAAAATTTATAAAGTTTATATAAGATATCACGACCAATTTTCCGGTTTTGATGATTTTGAGTCCATCGAAGAACAATACAGCAGCCTTTCAGGTAATTATTTTATAGGCTTCATCTGTTTACATAAATTAGCGCATTCTTCATGGATTAAAGACCCGAATATAAATGTTATTTTTTTCAGCTGATTGGGTTGATAAGTATGTAAATTCAACTATTTAGTTATGATTGCCCAATGCTCGGTCATACAATTCTTTATATAAAGGAATTATCTTAGAATTATCAAAAAGTAACGCTTGATCTTTCGCTTGTTTTTTGAAAAGTGAAAGCATTTTTTCATCGTTCAGCAGCCTAATGGCATTCTTTGCCATGGAAGGGATGTCACCAACAGGTGATACAAATCCTGAAAAACCGTCTTTATTAACTTCCGTAATTCCCCCGGCATTACTTGAAATAACAGGTATGCCACAGGCCATTGCTTCTAAGGCTGCCAATCCGAAACTTTCTTGTTCAGAAGGTAATAAAAATAGATCTGCAATACTTAAAATTGAAGATACATCAACCATTTTTCCCAACGTTTTTATTTTATCCTCCAAATGATACACTTTAGTTAAATGCTCAATGGTTTCTGTCTCCGGTCCTTCTCCAACAATCAAAAGTTTCGATTTAACTTCTTTTTGTACCAGATTGAAAATCGACATTACATCATCAATGCGTTTAATTTTTCTCAAGTTAGATACATGGATAAGTAATTTTTCATCTTCAGCAGCAAAATTCTTTCGGATACATGGGCTTGATATTTTCAAGGAATTATCAATAAAGTTCGGAATTACTTCAATGTCTTTTTTAATAGTAAATGCTTCAAAAGTATCTTGTTTTAAACTTTGGGAAACTGAGGTTATATAATCGGATTTATTGATCGAAAATTCGACACCGGATTTATAAATGGGATGACTTCCTACCAAAGTAATATCTGTACCGTGTAAGGTAGTGATTACCGGTAAGTCAACACCTTTCTCTTTTAAAATTTGCTTGGCAAAATAGGCTGCATAAGCATGAGGTATTGCATAATGCACATGCAGCAAATCTAATCCGTAAGTTTCTGCAACATTTACAATGATTGTAGACAATGCTAAGGAAAAGGGTTGATATTCAAATAAAGGATATTGTTTAACGCAAACCTGATGAAAATATACATTAGGCAAAGTGACATCCAGTTTTGCCGGAATGCTATAGCTTATAAAATGAGCTTCATTACCTAATGCGGCCATCTCCATTCCTAATTGGGTGGCAACTATCCCGCTCCCACCGAACGTAGGATAACAAACAATTCCAATTTTCATCTTATTGCAAAAAATTTAAAAGATCATAATAGTTTTCAGAATTTATGCCATGACCTTCATTGTATTCATGATATTCATAATCTAAATCTAATTCTTCACATATTGATTTGAATTGACGAGACCATTGAATGGGAATAATAGGATCTTCTTTTCCATGTGAAAAGAAAAATTCCAATTGTGAAAAATCATCTCCCATGTTTACGTCTTTCAATAATTCCGGATCCGGATATCCACTTAAACAGGCTATTTTTTTAAACCTTTTAGGATGGTGTAATGCTAATGAAAAAGAGAGGATAGCTCCTTGACTAAAACCTAATAAGGTTATGGAATTAGTATCGAAAGGATATTTAGTTTGGATTTGATCCAAAAATTTCATAATAATTTTTTGCGATTCAATGGCTTGGTCGGAATTAATCATTTTGGCTCCTGAAGTAAAATCTAAATCGTACCAGGCATATCCACCCATGCTAATTTCTCGTATGGCTCGTAAACTAATCACGTAGGCATCATCGGGTAATTCTTCTGCAAAACTGAACAAATCTTGCTCATTACTTCCATATCCATGGAGTAAAAGTATTAATGAAGGCGTCTCGGTAGCTGACTTAGGTTCTCTTAATAAATAATGGACCATATTTAGAATTTTAGTAAAACAAAGATACTCTTTTTTGTATAATACATTTTAGAGAATCAAGCGATCTAACCTTATCTATACGTTTCTTATGAAATTTATGCTTCTTGGTGAGTATCTTGAAAATGATTTTTTTTAGATCAATTATTAGTTAGAAAATTAGATTAGATTATATTTTTTCAAATTATTAAAACATAATGCTTTTTAGTAAAATAGATACGGTTTAAAATTATTAATTGAAACCAATCGATTTTTTATTCAATCACTCTATTTTCTAACATAGGAACAAATTGATAATCTCCAAACTCCATAGTCTCAAATGTATTTTCATCTAATTTTAGAACGGTATACATTTTTTGCTCTTTTTCTCCTATAGGAATAACCATGACCCCTCCAACTGCTAATTGCTCCAATAACTTTTTAGGCATGGTGGGAACCCCCGCTGTCACTATAATTTTATCAAAAGGAGCAAAAGAAGGAAGACCTAAATATCCATCGCCAAAAATTTGATGTTTAGGAACGAAATTAATTTTTTTAAGGATTCTTTTGGAGAATTCAAATAATTCTTTTTGTCTTTCAATGGTAAAGACTTGTGCTCCTAAAGCTACTAAAACAGAAGTTTGATATCCGGAACCCGTTCCGATTTCTAAAACTTTTTCTCCTTTCTGAACGTGTAATAATTGAGTTTGAAAAGCTACTGTAAATGGATGGGAAATCGTTTGATTGGATAATATTGGAAAAGCTCTGTCTTCATAAGCCAGATCTTCAAATATTGAATCTATAAAGAGATGACGAGGAATTTTATTTAGGGCGTTTAATACAATTTCATCATTTATTCCTTTTTGCTTAAGTAAATTAATTAGTTTATTTCTCTTTCCTTTATGTTTTAATGTATCCTGTTTCATTGTCTTGCAAGTTATTTAAAATATCAATGAGAAACAATATTTACCGGGACGCATAAAGGCGAAAAGCAAGCGATAAAAAATATTTTTTACATGAAAATTATTGTAATTTAAAAAGTTCCTTATTTTTATCTTATTAGTATTTTTTTTGAATTTTTTATTTTTTTAATCTTTTAGGAAGGATAAAAGTTAAATTAAGTAAAACAATAGCGATAAGGATAAGTACAATGCCCACCCATTGCAGGGAAGTTATTTTTTCGCTAAGCACAAATTTAGCCATCATAACAGAAACCGGAAGTTCCAAGGAAGCGATTATACTTCCTATTCCGATTCCCACCACCGGCATACCTTTGGTAAATAAAAAGGGAGGAAGAATAGTTCCGAAAACAGCTAATATAATACCCCATTTATAGAATATTGAAAAATGGAACGGTTCAGTTATCAGCGCATGAGCCCATATTAATGAAACCATAAGGGTGGCTCCTACTAGCAGATAAACAGACCGCAAAGTAGAGGGCATAGATAAGGCTACTTTATTGGACGTAAACATTGAAAAAGTATAGGATAGTGCTGCTAAAATTCCAAAAATTACACCTGTTGCATTCAAATGAACGTGAGATTCATTGATAAGATTTGTTGCTAATAAAGTACCCAAAAGAATGGTTATAATGGCTACAATTTCAACAAGTGTAGGTTTCTTACGATTTACAATAAAATCCACTAATGCACCCATCCATACCGCTTGCATAAGTAAAACTATGCATATGGATACAGGGATTCCGTAATGAACAGCTAAATAATAAAAGGTGCTGGTAAGACCAAAAGATGTTCCACACAAAACTAAATATACTTTATCTTTTAAAGTGTATTTTTTTTCTTTACTTACCTGTTTATTTTTACTAAAACCATGAAGTATGATAAGACCTAGCAAGCCGAGGACCGCTTGAGAAAAGGTAACCTCCGCAGTAGTATAACCGTCGTTATAAGACAGACGAACAAAAGTTGCCAATACTCCATAAGAAGCTGCTGCAAACGCCACAAAAAATAGCGATTTTAAGTAGTTCACGTTCATTTATTTGTATTTATATAATTTTAAGCAGGTTCAAAGTTAAAAACTTAAATTCAGATACTTGACGAAAAAATCATTCAATTCATGATTTTTTTTAAATTTAGATTAAACAATTATCATTTAGAAAGATAAAATTTTAAATAAATAATCATATGAATCAGTGGATTATGGGCGTATTATTTTTTGCATTTATAAATAAAAAGCACTACATTTGCAAACTTAAAAATTAAAAGAGCATAAATGCCAACTATTCAACAATTAGTAAGAAAAGGAAGAGCCACACTTACCAAGAAGAGTAAATCGGCTGCTTTAGATTCTTGTCCACAAAGACGTGGAGTATGTACTCGTGTATATACCACTACACCTAAGAAACCGAATTCAGCGCTTAGAAAAGTAGCCAGAGTTCGTTTAACTAACGGTAAAGAGGTCAATGCGTACATCCCGGGAGAAGGACATAATCTGCAAGAGCACTCGATAGTATTGGTGAGAGGCGGAAGGGTAAAAGATTTACCTGGTGTTCGTTATCACATTGTCAGAGGTGCTTTAGACACAGCTGGTGTTCAAGGACGTTTACAAAGAAGAAGTAAATACGGAGCTAAACGACCTAAAGAGAAAAAATAAGTAATAACGAAATTATTCAGGTAAAATGAGAAAAACGAAAGCAAAAAAACGTCCGCTTTTACCGGATCCTAAGTTTAACGATCAGTTAGTAACTCGTTTCGTTAATAACTTAATGAAAGACGGTAAAAAAAGCATAGCTTTTAAAATTTTTTACGATGCGTTGGAAATCGTAGAAACTAAAAAAGAAAATCAGGAAAAAACATCTCTGGAAATTTGGAAAGATGCTTTAGAAAACGTAATGCCTCACGTTGAAGTACGTAGCAGAAGAGTTGGGGGAGCTAACTTCCAGATTCCAATGCCTATTCGTCCGGATAGAAAAATTTCTATGGCGATGAAATGGTTAATAAAATATTCAAGAGATAGAAATGAAAAGTCCATGTCTCAAAAGTTAGCTGCTGAAATTATTGCCGCTGCTAAAGAGGAAGGTGCTGCAGTTAAAAAGAAAACCGATACGCATCGTATGGCTGAAGCTAATAAAGCATTCTCACATTTCAAATTCTAAAGAAAATATGTCTAGAGATTTAAAATATACACGTAATATAGGTATTGCTGCTCACATTGATGCAGGAAAGACAACTACAACGGAAAGAATTTTATTTTATACCGGAGTAAACCATAAAATCGGAGAAGTTCATGATGGAGCTTCAACGATGGACTGGATGGTTCAAGAAGCTGAAAGAGGAATCACTATTACCTCTGCAGCGACTACATGTAATTGGAATTTCCCATTAACTGATGACGGTAAAAAACTACCGGATACACAGTCTTACCACTTTAATATTATCGACACTCCGGGACACGTTGACTTTACTGTTGAGGTGAACCGTTCATTAAGGGTATTAGACGGATTAGTTTTCTTATTTAGTGCGGTTGACGGTGTTGAGCCTCAATCTGAAACTAACTGGAGACTTGCGGATAATTACAAAGTTCCAAGAATGGGATTTGTAAACAAAATGGACAGACAAGGTTCTGACTTCCTTAATGTATGCCGTCAGGTTAAAGAAATGTTAGGATCTAATGCGGTTCCTATCGTATTACCTATCGGATCTGAAGAAGATTTCAAAGGGGTAGTTGACTTAGTTAAAAACCGTGCTATTGTATGGCATAATGATAACTTCGGTTCTACTTTTGATATTGTAGATATCCCTGAAGATATGAAAGAGGAGGTAATGGAATATCGCCAAAACCTTATCGAAGCAGTTGCTGAGTACGATGAAACTTTAATGGAAAAATTCTTTGAAGATCCGGATTCAATTTCGGAAGAAGAAATCCACGAAGCGCTTCGTAAAGCAACTATAGATATCAGCATAATACCTATGGTTTGCGGATCATCTTTCAAAAATAAAGGGGTTCAGTTTATGTTAGATGCTGTTTGCCGTTATCTTCCTTCTCCACTGGACAAAGAAGCTATTGAAGGTACAGATCCTAAAACTGATGAACTGATCGCAAGAAAACCGGATGCAAAAGAACCGTTTGCAGCTTTAGCGTTTAAAATTGCTACCGATCCTTATGTTGGTCGTTTAGCTTTCTTTAGAGCTTATTCCGGTCATTTAGATGCCGGATCTTATGTATTAAACACTCGATCCGGAGATAAAGAAAGAATTTCCAGAATCTATCAAATGCATGCCAATAAACAAAATCCTATCGAATATATCGAAGCCGGAGATATTGGTGCAGCAGTTGGATTTAAAGATATTAAAACAGGAGATACACTTTGTGATGAAAAATCTCCGATTATTTTGGAAAGCATGGTATTCCCTGATCCGGTTATCGGTATCGCTGTAGAACCTAAAACTAAAGCGGATGTTGATAAATTGGGTATGGCTTTATCAAAATTAGCGGAAGAAGATCCAACTTTCCAAGTAAAAACAGATGAAGCTTCAGGACAAACTGTAATTTCAGGAATGGGTGAGCTTCACCTTGACATCATTGTAGACCGTTTAAGAAGAGAATTTAAAGTTGAAGTAAATCAAGGACAACCTCAGGTTGAGTATAAAGAAGCTTTAATGGGATCTGCTGATCACAGAGAAGTTTACAAAAAACAAACCGGTGGTCGTGGTAAATTTGCTGATATTGTATTCCAAATCGGACCTGCTGATGAAGGAAAAACCGGATTAGAATTCGTAAACGAAATCAAAGGTGGTAACATTCCTAGAGAATTTATCCCATCTGTTGAAAAAGGTTTCAAAGAAGCTATGAAAAATGGTCCTTTAGCAGGATATGAGATTGACGGTATGAAGATCATATTGAAAGACGGATCTTACCATGCGGTTGACTCTGACCAGTTATCTTTCGAATTGGCAGCTAAACTTGGATTCAAAGAAGCAGCTAAGAAAGCAAAACCGGTTATTATGGAACCTATTATGAAATTGGAAGTTTTAACTCCGGAAGAATATATGGGGGACATTGTAGGAGATTTAAACCGTCGTAGAGCAACAGTAAGCGGAATGGATGACAGAAATAATGCCAAAGTTATTAAAGCATTTGTTCCATTATCTGAAATGTTCGGATACGTAACTTCCTTAAGAACTTTATCTTCAGGACGTGCTACTTCAACTATGGAATTTGACCACTATGAAGCAGCTCCTCAGAATATAGCTGATGAAGTTATTGCTAAAGCTAAGGGTACAAACGTTTAATTTTTAAAACAATGAGTCAAAAAATAAGAATAAAACTTAAATCTTACGATTATAATTTAGTTGATAAATCAGCTGAAAAAATCGTAAAAACCGTGAAAGCAACCGGTGCTGTAGTTAATGGTCCTATTCCATTACCTACTCATAAGAGAATTTTTACCGTATTGCGTTCTCCACACGTTAACAAAAAATCTCGTGAACAATTCCAATTAAACTCTCATAAAAGATTAATGGATATCTACAGTTCTTCTTCTAAAACTGTTGATGCATTAATGAAATTAGAGCTTCCTAGCGGTGTTGAAGTAGAGATTAAAGTATAAGTTTTTAAACGAAACTTTAAATATAAAAAACCTTCTGAATTATAATTCAGAAGGTTTTTTTATTTTAATAGTATAACAAAAACGCACATTACCACTTAAATTTAATATTTATTTATACAGTATTCTGAATATATTTTAAGTATTTACTTTATTATTATATAAATTTTGGCATGAAATTAGTGTTTAATAAAAGCATAAATAAATCTATTATGAAAAATAATTTGGCTTATTTTTTTAAAAGTATATTGTTCTCAACTGAAAAAAGTAGTATTAGTCATTCTAACATATTGCCAATTGTAACTTTCAGCACATTTATAATTCCAGTATCTATAGTAAAATTAACTAGCTTAGTATATCTATCTAACTTTCTAAAATATTTTTTAAAACAATCCGGATTAATATTTTTTAGAAATCCAAATATATATTTTTCAAGACCTCAATCAGTAATTTACTGCGATTGTTGCTATAAAAATTAATTAAAATATTATTGAATATTTTGAATGGTTTAGAATTTTAATTATGAATGAATTATAAGATAAAAAAGAATAGAATCAGAAAATTTAAAGACTAATTATAAGTATATGTATAAATTCACCAATTAAATTTGTAAACTCATTTAATTTAAATTCAATAACATGTTAAATTCTATTTAGTGATGCAGGCTTTTTAAGCCTGCTTATTTTATATTTTTATTTTTATATTCCTCAAATTTTAAATATAATTTTTCTTCTTTAATTCTGGGCATTCTTCGATGAGGCTCTGTCACATCCGTTGGTAAGGAAATAAAATCTTTAATGGTATCGACCTTTTCAATAGAATCAACCAAAAGTTGCATTTCTAAATTCCAAAGTTTAAAGCATAGGGTATGAAACGTATCTTCTAAAGCTATATCTAATTTTTCTTGTATAATTAAAAGACCAGCGTCTGCCTCTTTGTCTACAAAATGAACTGTTACTCCAATGGGTAAATTTTCATATACTGCCCATTTCAAAGCATCTAAACCACGAACAAAGGGAAGATATCCCGGATGAGAATTTATAATTTTATGGTTGGAAACTAATTGTTCGGGCAATAAACCCGCTCCCGCTATTAAGATAGAATGATAGGAATTTTCTGTAAAACAGTTATCCAACTCTCCTATTTCTTTTTTTATATAGGTATAATCTAAATTTTTAGCTAATTGATCATTTTCCAGGGTAAGAAGTAATTCGGTGGGACGATGTGTAATAAGTGCTTGTATAGGCTTTCTGGGAACAAATGGTATTGCATATACATCAACTTTATGATATCCTTTCCCTTTTAATCGCAACAATACTTCTTGTATTTTCCTTGTGGGATGGTCATAACAAATAACAGCTATTTTTTTATTCATAATAAATATTTTAAAAATTAACTAGTTCAAGTGAGATTTACTAAAGTGTGTTATTTTAAAGCATTATATAAATAATAATATAATGAACGGGAAAAGGACGTTCTATTGTTTAAAACTTTAAAAATAACACTTAAATTTAAAATTAATATTTGGTTGAATCTTGTAAAAAATCTATGACCACATATTCAGAATTGGTTCCTATTCTGAACCTTCCACCCCAAATTCCGATTCCTGAACTTACATAGATATGAGTATTTCCTTTTTTTAAATAACCATGAGATTTTTCGAATACGGATTTAGTAATTAAAGAAATCGGCCAAACTTGTCCTTGATGGGTATGTCCTGAAAATTGTATGTCTACTTGATTAAGCTCGGATTCTTCCAGATGATAAGGCTGATGATCTAGAACGATTATAAGTTTAGAGGTATCAAGATCTTTAATTAATTCATTAAGAGGCTTTCTAGAGCTATTGGTACGATCATCTCTTCCCACAATATAAAAACTATTTTCAATTAAAATTGAAGAATCTCTAAGTAAATGAATACCGGCATTTTTAATAAAATCTATACTTTCAGTAATTCCACTTATATATTCATGATTTCCTAAACAACTGTAAATACCTAAACGGGATTTTATTTTTTTAAAGTGCTTTTCCAATAAAAAATGCTGTAAAGGCTTAACATTAGTGTCAATGATATCTCCTACTATAAGAACTAAGTCAGGTTGTTCCTTATTAATTTTATTAATCCAGCTTTTCAGTTCATTTCCCTGAATGGCATAACCCAAATGAAGGTCACTGATCATTACAATTTTTAAAGGTTTAATTAACTTTTTATCGGTTGTTAATTTTAAATAAATTCTCCTTTTATTAAAATAATTTCTATATCCATAGAAACCTATACAAACCACTAAGCATAGAATCAAGATAATACCATAATTGTTATTAAAGAAACTTTCAGGTATAAATTCACCAAACTTATTTAATAAAAGCAATCCATCATAAACAAGAAAAAGTAAAAAAGAGTATAAAAGAACAACCGGCCAACTAGTAGAAATTTTATATAAAATCGTTGCAGATGCTAAAGATAATTTTTTTGAGAAAAGTAAAAATAATATAAAAGATGAGGGAAGAAAAAATACCAGTAAGAAAAAAATGCTTTTTAGTATAATTGATTGTTCAGATAATAAGGAATATATATGATAAAAAATATAAAAGTTAGCTAAAAAGTATAAAAATATGGTAAACGAAAATAAAAAAATTTTTTTCATAGAATCTTTTTTTTCTAATTTTTATAAAGATAGCTAACTTCCATTTCAATCAAATTTAATTTTTATAGATCAAACCTATTTTACTATAACTTAATAAAGCAGATAAAATGATTTTAATTGATTAAAAAAATTATATAAATCAGAATAAATTAAACAGTTAGTTTAGTCTAATTATTTAAATATCGATTTATACTATAATTTTTACTCACCTGGATAATCATTATCTTAGTCAGATACCTGCTTTATTTCTTCTATAAACCTATCTGCCAATTGATCGGCTTCTTGTTGTGTAGGAGCTTCAGTATATATACGGATGATAGGTTCTGTATTTGATTTTCTTAAGTGTACCCAATTATCGGAAAAATCGATTTTCAACCCATCATAAGTTTTTATATCTTCATTTTTATATTTTTCGGTTAATTTTTGTAAAATAACATCTGTATTAATTTCCGGACTTAAATCAATTTTTTTCTTTCCCATAAAATAGGAAGGATACGTATTTCTAAGTTGTTTTATTGTAATCTTTCTTTCAGCAAGATAGGATAGAAAAAGGGCTATTCCAACTAATGAATCACGACCATAGTGTAATTCAGGATATATAATACCTCCATTACCTTCGCCTCCGATACGCGCGTTGATATCCTTCATCTTTGTTACTACATTTACTTCTCCAACTGCCGAAGCATGATATTCTTGATTGTATTTTTCTGAAATATCACGTAATGCCCTTGAAGATGATAAATTAGAAACCGTAGCTGAAGGAGTTTTACTTAAAACGTAATCTGCAACAGCTACTAATGTATATTCTTCTCCAAACATGGTTCCATCTTCGCATATAAATGCTAAGCGATCTACATCCGGATCCACAACTATTCCTAAATCCGCTTGTTCTTTAGGAACTCTTTTCATTATTTCGCCTAAATTGACTTCCAACGGTTCGGGATTATGTGGAAAATGGCCGTTGGGTGTACAATACATTTCGATTACTTCAACTCCTAATTTTTCTAATAAGGGAAGAACCGATATACCTCCTGTAGAATTTACGGCATCAACCACCACTTTAAAGCCTGCTTTTTTAATTAAGTCAACGTTCACTAAAGGCAGTTCCAATATTTTGTTTATATGATGCTCTATTGCTTTTTCTTCTTTTACATACGATCCTAAATAATCCACTTCAACAAAATCAAAATCTTCCGTATCAGCTATGTTTAATAATTCCTTACCTTCTTTATCGGATATAAATTCACCTTTAGCATTCAATAGTTTTAACGCATTCCATTGTTTAGGATTATGACTTGCCGTTAAAATAATTCCTCCGTCTGCTTGTAAGTATGGAACCATAATTTCCACCGTAGGAGTTGTCGAAAGTCCTAAATCAACAACATCTATTCCTACTCCCTGTAAAGTGGATGAAACTAACTCGGAGATCATTTGACCGGAAATCCGTGCATCTCTCCCAAGTACTACTTTAATTTTTTCTTTATTTAATTTTCTTTTTAACCAAGTTCCATAAGCCGAAGCAAATTTTACGGTATCAATCGGTGTAAGATTTTCTCCTATTTTACCCCCTATTGTCCCTCGAATTCCTGATATACTTTTAATTAACGGCATAGATATTTTCTTTTATTCTTATAATTATTTTGAATATTCTTCAATTTTACTTAAAATGAACTCTTTGGAAAGATTTCCTAAAAATCCTTCTTTTTTATTTCCTTTTTGTATAACTGTTACCGGTATACCCCCTTCTAGATCAGGACTAATCGTACCAATATGGTCTCTCATTTCTTTAGAGGATATATTGTATACGTTTTTCATTTTATTTTTTTGCACAAATGATTGTAATGTACTTTCGGTATCTATTTGATCGATGCTTACAAAGATAAATTTTACTTTTTCATGGGTGTATTTCTCTTGAAGAGCCACAAAATCAGGTATTTCTTTAACACAAGGAGGACACCACGTTGCCCAGTAATTGGTAATATATATAGTATCACTCTTTGTATTTAATAAACTTTGAATTTTTGAAAAATCGGATTTGATTATTTTAGTTTCTTGATTACTTACTTCAATTTCGGAATGATCTACAGTAGTTTCATGAGTTTGATTTGAACTCTGCTCTTTACAAGTATTTTTTTCTTTACAGGAAACTAGTAAGGCAAGGCTGAATAGTACTACATATATTTTTTTCATTTAACTATTTTATTTACAAAAGTAATCATTTAAAAGTTCAAATTTTTATTTTATAAAATCAATCATATAGTTTACGTACAAAAAAACATATTTTTTTAAAGTGTTTTTACACGTATTGTTTATAAATTATATCACAGAATACTACTCTTTATTTTTATAAATAAAATAGACCGTAATTGCTATTTTTTTTATATTTGATAAAATTAAATGTTTATGAAAAAAAATTTTTATGTTATAGCAATCCTTACTTGTGGATTGATTTCATGTGATAAATATTCAAGCGGTAATAAAAATATTATTCCTGCCGATATTGAACAAAATGTAAATTCACAATCACAATCAAATGATACCCTAAAAAAATCTTCTATTGTTATTGATTCTTCAAAAAGTGAATCTACAAAAGATTCCTTAACGAAAAAAAATCTTACCCAAGATTCATTGCATCCTACGAAAACAGTTATAAAAAAGTAACTAATTATTTAATACTAATTATTTGATTTATTAAATAATTTTTTACTAACAATTAAAACTTTTAAGATGTTATATAATAAATATATTAGTTTAATTTTATCCGTTCAACTTATTTTGTTTTCTTGCGGAGATAATAAGAGTAATAAATCTACCTCGACTTCTGACGTAAAAAGCACTGAAACTACAACACAACAAATTAAACCTCAAGGAAAAGAATCCGGTTTCAAAAAAGAATTAGTATGGACGGCTTATAAAACTCCCAAAAAAGTACCTGTAAGTGGTAGTTTTAAAAATATTTCCTTAACCAACACCAAAGAAGATAAACCGTTGGAGGAATCATTGGAAGGAGCAAAATTTTATATTGATGGAACAACGGTTTCTACCGGTGACACTTCCAGAGATGGAAACTTAACTTTATTTTTTTTTAAAAGATTATCCTCTTCTGAAATTTATGGATCATTTGGGAAATTTGAAAACAATAAGGTGAAGATCTCCTTAACTTTAAATGGAAAAACAATAACCAAAGAATTCACATATAAATTGGATGAAAAAGTTCTCAAAATTCAAGGTTCAATCGACGTATTAAAAGATTTTAATTCTGAAAGAGCATATACCAGCTTGCATAGAGCTTGTTATGATCTGCATGAAGGTAAAACTTGGACAGAAGTTGATTTAATGGTTTTTATTTCTAAATAATACTTGTTATATACAATTAAGTTTGTTTGCGACAAGTTAAACCTAAAATAGTATCAATCACAATTAAACAATACGTAATTAATTTAGATACATTAGATGATTGATTCAGTACCTATTAATCGATAAAGAATAAAATTTTAAAAAAATCAGTGTTTATTTCATTTATTATTTTATTGAAATTCATAGATTTAATAGTATTAAATGAGATTAATTACTTTAAAAATCGTTATTTGTAGCAAAAAATATGAATTTTTCAATCAAAAAAGTTTGTGAAATTGAAAAATGAGTTTATCTTTGCACCACTGAAATTATTAAAAATAAGTCTTCAGAAAAGATCCGGTAGTTCAGTTGGTTAGAATACCTGCCTGTCACGCAGGTGGTCGCGGGTTCGAGTCCCGTCCGGATCGCTAAGAAACATAAATTTCTTTATTTTTTTATTGCACACTATGCAATCTACCCTGATCCGGTAGTTCAGTTGGTTAGAATACCTGCCTGTCACGCAGGTGGTCGCGGGTTCGAGTCCCGTCCGGATCGCTAAAATTTATACTTCATTTTCATATTAATTCCTATTAATTTCCTTTTTTATTTATTAGTATTTAACTATGAAGACTCTTAATATAGATCTCTAAAGATCTTATTTTTGTTTAGAATTTAATTATTATAAGAGTTTTTTGCATGGATATCTACCCTATTATACTAATTACTATAGCAAAGCATTAATTTAATTTTTTTTCTTTTAACCACTTATGTACATGATCCGCAATTTCAATATTATTAAGGTCTGACATAATAAAATGCGTATTTCCATTTATTCCAATGTCCGGCAAATGAATAACAGTGACATCTCCGCCGCTTTCATTTATTAATTTCGCCCATTCTTTAGCGGAAATCAGTACCTCTCTCCAAAAATTTTGCGAATAAGTAGTATTTTTTTCTTCGGGAATAAAATCTCCATAATATATGAGTATAGGTATACGGGTTAATTTCATAAATTGATTCATGGGTATACTCCCTCCCCTATTTCCAACAGGAACTTTCCCTTCGGGAAAACTAAACGCACCCGGTTCAATGGCAATAATTGCTTTTACCTTTTCATTCTGTATAGCTGTTTTCCATCCGGGCAATCCTCCGGCTGAATGTGTAAAAAAAATAGCATCTCCCGATTTTTTCAATACTTCTGATAATGAGTTTACAAGAGTTTCCTCATCTATACTGCCTGTATTGGGTGTCATCATTCTAAAAAATTGATCGATTGATATACTATCTTTTGGAAATTGTACTCCCTCATAATAATTTGGATATTTTCCTATCCGAAATTGTGTAAACCAGGTTTGATCATCAGGTGCTGTTGAAATAGCTAGGGGCTTACATGTTTGTCCTGCTTCTCCCCTTCCGGGTTGATCTACCAGGTATATACTATACCCCTTTCTTAAAAATATATTGGAAAATCCCTCTCGCCCGTCTGCTGTCGTTTGCCAGCTTCGTCTGGATTGCCCATACCCATGTAGAAAAACCATGGACGTATGTTTAGGATGAACAGGAATTTGATACCATACATCGGCATGATCACAATGTCTTGTTTGTCCTCCTTGTGGCTCGAACCAGGGCTTATTAGGATCAAATACTCCTTCACTCTTACTAATTTTACCTCCTGAAGAAAATGCCCCCTGTTCTTTGATTAGTATGGGCTTTTCTTCAAACTTATCATCTTTTTTTTGACCATAAGCCAATACTAGCAAAAGTACACTTGTCATTAAAAAACTGTTTTCATTATATTATATAATAATTGTTAATTTTATCGTGTTCCACAAAGTTTCATAAATACCAATTTATCTGAGTTTTTTATTGAACTTAAAGAGATATATTTAGCAAATCTAAGAATGAGATTTATTTCAGGATAAATTATTTTAAAAATATTTTATCTCTAATCCGAATATTATACTTATTAATTGAAAAACTTTATAAATAATTTGCCTGAAGATTAAATAGGATTTCTATTTTATAAATAAGTGTATAAAATAAAGTTTACCATAAAATAAAACGACTTTACTTAAAGACTGTAAGTAAAGTCGTTTTATATTGTAAATATTTTAATTTTTAGTTTTCAAGAGGAAGGAATCCATAATTTTTAGAGTAGAACAACATTTCTACTGCAAATGATTCCGGATAAGTAACTTCAATATCAGTTATTTCTCCTTGTTCATTAGTTTTAGGAACTAAAATAGGATTGATGAAACCTTTATAAGCTGCGGTATTAAATTTAGAGTTTCTTTTTAAAACTTCTGCATGTAATTCTTTATCCACTTTTACTCCATACGTTTCCACTAAATTTTTTGCAGCATTATAATCTCCTTCAGATTTAATTCTTTGAGTTTCTTTCAATAATTCTCCAAATAAATTGTGAAGCTTTTCATAATCATTAATTTTAAAATAGGTTTTACCATCTTTAACCACTTTTTCAATTACATTATCTTTTTTACCTTTTTCATACGCCCACGCACTTACCCATTGACGATTTCTCATATGTGCTTCTTCTATATCTCTTCCCGGTTCAATTCTAACTAATTGAGTCATTAATCCGTTTCGTATATAATCATTATAGGCTGTCATTCCTACTTTTTTCCAGTCATCTACTAATCCAAGCTTTTGTAATTCCGGATCATATAAATAATACAATCCTACTAAATCTGCTCTTCCCTCTTCCATTGTAGATGCATAACTTTTTAAAGTTTCTTTAGGGGTTCCGACTCCTTGATTAATTTGTCCAGAAGCATGACCCACAACTTCATGTAAAGCTGTATGCAGTTTATCTGCTAATTCTCCGTATTTTTCTGATAATTCTATTTCTTCTTGGCTGTATGCAAATTCCTTTAACTTTTCACTTCCTCCGGCTAAATTATAAGCGTCTATAATATTTCCTAAAGAAACCGACTTTGAGCCATATTCCGCACGGATCCAATCCGCATTAGGTAAATTTACTCCAATCGGAGTACTGGGTGAAGAATCTCCCGCTTCCGATGCTACATTAACTGTTTTATACGATATCCCTACTACATTTTTCTTTTTATGTTCCGTCATTAAAGGAGAATGATCTTCAAACCATTGTGCATTTTTGGATATAACTTCCATTTTTGCCGACATGTCAAAATCTTTGATTTGAACAATATTCTCATAGGATCCTTTGTGACCAAGCGGATCATTATACACCTCTACAAATCCGTTTATATAATCTATATTTCCTTTAGTTGCTTTAAGCCATGCTATGTTATAATCATCCCAAGTTTTTAAATCTCCTGTTTTGTAATATTCAATTAAAAGTTTTAAAGCATCTCCCTGTTCTTTATTTTCAGCTACGGTAACAGCCTTATCCAACCAATAGATTATTTGATCAATAGCTGAACCGTACATTCCCCCGCTTTTCCAAATCTTTTCTTCTAAAGTACCTTTACTGTCTTTAACTAATTGGGAGTTTAAACCAAAAGATAAGGGACGAGAAGCATCCGGACTTTTTTTAGCTGAATAATATTTCTCCACTTCCTTTTCGGTAATTCCTTCTCCATAAAAATTTACTGCAGATCCTGAAATTAACCCTTTGGATTCATCTAGATTTACTTTTTTAGAATCTTTTTCATTGAATAAAATGGAAACGATCTGAGAATCCAATGAAGTTTGAGTTTCTTTCATTAGCTCCTCAAAATATGCTTGGGTAAATTCAGGCATAATTTTATCATTAGAATAATGATGATGAATCCCATTTGAAAACCAAACCCTTTTTAAATATACTTCAAAATTGTTCCAATCTTTTGAGGTTTTATCTCCTTTATAATTTTGATAGATGGATTCTAATGCTTTTCTTATTTTCAAATTATATTTATAGTTTTGGTCCCAAAGGATATCTCTACCTGCTAATCCGGCTTGAGAAAGATAATAGACCAATTTTTTTTCATTTAAAGACAACTTATCCCATTCAGGTATTCGATATCTTAAAACTTCAATATCGGCAAAACGATCGACTTTATAATTAAAATCTTCTTCACTAATTTTTTCGGTTTGCTCTGAATGTTTTGATTCACAAGACCCCAAAATTATTGAGGCAGCAAGAATACCCGCAACAATATTAATTTTCATCTTTATAATGTTTATATGTTAATTATGTTAACAAAGATAAAAAACTATATGATAAGGAGAGTATAGTTCTCAAAATTATTATAAAATGAATGGGATAAGTTTGTAATTAAAAAATAATACTCAATACGTTATATAGAAACCTTTAAAGAATATTACTTTTTAATAAAACTGATATAAGCACCTTCTATAAAACTATTTACCACTACAATTGATATTTATAACTAAATTTTATAAAAGAGCAAAAACCGGTATACTCTTCTAAATTTAAGACGAAAGCTATTTTAAAAATGAAAGTTATTATCTCAATCAAGAAAAATATATTATAAACGAGTATTCATAAACTAAATTTAATTTTAAACGTTTAGAACTTATATTATATGTAAGCGAATAAGGATACTATAACTATATTTTTTTAAAAAACGGGTTTAACAATATGAAGACTTTATTTATAATTAATCTTCTATTTTTGCAGTTATTAATGTGGCATGAAAATTACATTATTATCGATTGGCAAAACCAATTCTAAAGAATTAGTAATTCTAATGGAAAATTTAGAAAAACGCTTACCCGCTTTCATTAAATTTGAACGCAAAGAATTACCGGATGTAAAAAATTCCAAAAATCTTTCAGAAAATGAATTAAAAAATGCGGAAGCAGAGTCCATTCTTTCTTTTTTAGTTTCGGGAGATACACTCATAATTTTAGATGAAAAAGGCAAAGAGTTTACTTCAACTGAATTTTCATCATTTCTGGAAAAGCAAATGAATAATTCTGTTAAACATTTAGTTTTTTGTATCGGAGGAGCTTATGGATTTTCTGATAAAATTTATAATCTAAATCCTCAAAAACTAGCTTTATCCAAAATGACGTTTACGCATCAGATGGTGCGTTTGTTTTTCGTTGAGCAATTATATCGCGGCTTCAGTATTTTACAAGGAAAACCTTATCACAATGAATAATTATCTTAAATTAAAATGGTATGACATAGTTTTAGCTCTTATCTTATTTTTTTTGGGAGCTTTGGTACTAAGTCCTCTATTTTCAATTCTAGCTAAAAAACTACATACCAATCCCTACGTTTTTACCCCGATTCTAACCATTGGAAATTATCTAATTGTTTATTTAGTCTATTATTTGGTGGGATTGAAACCCAGAAAAGAACGTTTTATAATCAGTTACTCACTTAAGAATAGTAAACTCTTCCCTATTGCCCTTTTGTTATTTTTTGGACAATATTTAGTTTCAGAATTTTTAACCGGATTAATACCTACTCAAGGCGGAATATTCGAAAAAATGTATAAAACCATGTCGTATGCCTTATTGGGTAATGCCGGTAATTATCCTATAATTACCTTTATATCGGTATGTATCGTTGCTCCAATTTTTGAAGAATTATTTTTTAGGGGATTTATTTTAAAGGGAATGCTCAATAATCAAATTAAACCGCAAAAAGCTATATTAATATCAGCCTTAATTTTTGGAGGAATCCATATATTTCCTTGGCAGGTAGTTGGTGGAATTTTAGCAGGAATTGTCTTAGGAATTACTTTCTATAAAACAGGTTCCCTGCTTACCTGCACACTACTTCATTGCATTAATAATACGATAGGTTTTATTTTTTTTATACGATATAAATCATTGGAATCACCCGAATTAGGTTTTAGTAATTTTACTCTGTTCATTGTTGGTATTATTATAATAGCTATATTTGGATGCATTTATATGAAATTAACAAAAAATCAATCATGGAAATCCTATTAGCTACACAAAACGAACATAAAAAAGCTGAAATAATTGAAATTTTACCCGAAAATTTTCAACTTAAAACCTTTGCTGATTATAATTTTGAAGGCGAAATTGAAGAAACAGGTACCACTTTCCGTGAAAATGCTTTTATTAAAGCTAAATTCGGATATGATTTAACTCATATACCTTGTTTTGCAGATGACAGCGGATTAGTAGTTGAAGCTTTAAATGGAGAACCCGGAATCTATTCTGCGCGTTATGCAGGAACCGGATCTTTTGATGATAATATTTCTAAAGTGCTAAAAAGTATGCAAAATAATACCAATAGAAAAGCTTATTTTATAAGCGTAATCTGTTGGGTAAATAATGAGGAAGTTAAATATTTTGAAGGTAAAATTTTTGGAACTATTACTACTGAAATCAAGGGTGATGGTGGATTCGGATATGATCCGATATTCATTCCTGACGGATATTTGAAAAGTTTTGCAGAATTTTCACCTAAAGAAAAAAATATGATAAGTCACAGAGCTATTGCTTTACGAAGATTTACCAATTTTTTAAAGTTATATTAGTTAACTTCATACTATAAATGATCCGTTATATTTTTTTACTTTAATTTAAGCAATCATTGAATTTCATTTTCTTAGCATACGTTGATATTTCAATTAATGGAAAGATGCACGAGTCTTATGAAAAAATATATCAATTATAATTTGATTTAAAAAAGTAGGATCATGAAAAAATATTTTCTAAAAATATGTCTTGCGGTATATATAATTACCTCGGCTCAGAATTTAGAGATCATTCCATTAGGAGTTTATGGAGGAAGTGACGAAAGTAATCTTTCTTCTTATCTAATTGCTGAAGAAAAAACATCCAATTATTTAGCCTTGGATGCCGGAACTATTTATAGTGGTATTAATAAGGCAATTGAAAAAGGAACCTTTACCAATACTACAATTGAAAATGTATTAAAAGATAACATCAAAGGATATTTTATATCTCATGGCCATTTAGACCATTTATCAGGAATGTTGATTAACTCTCCCGAAGATTCCTCCAAGCCAATTTATGCAAGTAAGGAAACCATTGAAGTTTTAAAAAATAAATATTTTACCAATGCTGCTTGGATCAATTTTGCCAATGAAGGCGAAAGTCCAATTCTTAATAAATATCAATATATATACACAGAAATAGGAAATGCATTCCCTATTCTTAATACCCGTTTAACGGGTACAGTTTATGAATTAAGTCATGTAAAACCACTTAAAAGTTCCGCCATTTTAGTGGAAAATAATACCCAAGCAGTTTTATATTTTGGCGATACCGGAGCAGACAGAATTGAAAAATCCGATAAACTCAAAAAAATTTGGAACCTTATAGCTCCTAAAATTAAATCAGGAAAATTAAAAACCTTTCTTATTGAAGTTTCTTTTCCTAATTCTCAACCTGAAGAATTATTGTTTGGTCATTTAACGCCCAACTTACTAAATGAAGAAATGAAAAAATTAGCTCAATTAGTAGGAAAAAAAAATATGAAAAAGTTAACAATTATTGTTACCCATATCAAACCTAAAGGAAATCATGAACAAATAATTAAGGAACAATTAGTTAAACATAACCCATATTCTATCAATTATATATTTCCTACACAAGGAGAGCGTATCATTTTGAAATAGGTGATGAAAAAAAGAATATATTTCTGAAAAATATTTTTACAGTTTATTATTTCAAACATTTCACATTCTCAATCTAAACTTATTTTTGTGTTTTACCATCAAAAAGTTTATAAAATAAATTAAAACCAATAAATAAATTTATTTTAAAAATAAAAATTACAAATTATATTTAAATTTAAGCTAATTTACTTTAATTTTACAAAAATTAATAAACAAAAAAAATGTGTGGATTTGTAGGAATTTTCGATTTAAAAGAAGCCGGTGAAACATTAAGGCCTCAGGCTTTAAAAATGGCAAAAAAAATTCGTCATAGAGGTCCGGATTGGTCCGGAATCCATTGCGATAAAAATGCAATCCTTGCTCATGAAAGATTATCTATCGTTGATATTGCTTCCGGTGGTCAACCCTTATATAGCAGCGATAAAAAATTGATATTAGCCGTTAACGGTGAAATCTACAATCATAAAGAAATTAGAAAGAAATTTGAAGGAAAATACGATTTCCAAACATTATCTGACTGTGAAGTTATTTTAGCTTTATATAAAGAAAAAGGGGTCAAATTATTTGAAGATATTACAGGAATTTATGCCTTCGTTTTATATGATCAAGAAAAAGATGCTTATTTAGTTGGAAGGGATCATATGGGAATCATTCCTTTATATATGGGATATGATGAAAAAGGGCAATTTTATGTAGCCAGTGAACTCAAATCGTTGGAAGGAGTTTGTCCGGATATCAAAGAATTTGAACCCGGAAAATACTTATATAGTCCGGACGGAGAAATAAAAACTTGGTATCATAGAGATTGGATGAATTTTGATTCTGTGAAAGACAACATTTCTGACATTCAAAAATTAAGAAAAGGATTAGAAGATTCTGTACACAGACAGTTGATGTCTGATGTTCCTTACGGGGTTCTTCTATCCGGTGGATTAGACTCATCCATTATTTCAGCTATTGCAAAAAAATATGCAAGTAAACGAGTGGAAGATAACAATAATTCGGATGCTTGGTGGCCTCAACTGCATTCCTTTGCTGTCGGACTAAAAGGTGCTCCGGATTTGTTGGCAGCCAGAAAAGTGGCAGACCATATCGGGACCGTACATCATGAAATTCATTTTACCATTGAAGAAGCTTTAGATGCGATCAGTGATGTCATTTATCATATTGAAACCTACGATGTTACAACAGTTCGGGCTTCTACCCCCATGTACTTATTAGCCAGATATATAAAATCTATGGGAGTAAAAATGGTATTATCGGGAGAAGGATCCGATGAACTTTTCGGCGGATATTTATATTTCCACAAGGCACCTGATGCTCAAGCATTTCATGAAGAAACCCTCAGAAAATTAGATAAACTCCACCTTTACGACTGTCTTCGTGCCAATAAATCCTTAATGGCTTGGGGCGTTGAAGGGCGGGTTCCTTTCTTGGACAGAGAATTTATGGATATAGCCATGACTTTAAATCCTAAAGATAAAATGTGCGGAAACGGAAAAATTGAAAAGCATATTTTAAGAGAGGCATTTGAAGATTATTTACCTGAAGAAGTTGCTTGGAGACAAAAAGAACAATTTTCAGACGGAGTGGGTTATTCCTGGATTGATACATTGAAAGAAACGGCTGATAAAAAAGTTTCTGATAAACAAATGGAAAGAGCATCCGAACGCTTTCCAATTAATCCACCGATGTCAAAAGAAGAATATTGGTTCAGAAGCATATTTGAAGAACATTTCCCTTCTCAGGCAGCAGCACAAACGGTTCCTTCTGTACCTTCTGTAGCCTGTAGTTCTGCCGTGGCTTTAGAATGGGATGAAGCATTTAAAAATAACCCTGATCCATCAGGTAGAGCCGTAAAAACGGTGCATACTGATGCTATTTAGGTCAAAATTTCTCTTTCATGGCTTTTATTATGAATAATAAAAGCCATTTTATTCTACTACTATCCCATTTGGAAATAGGTTTTTCTTTTTTAGATAATTAAATATTTTTGGAAAAAATATGCGTAAAAAGAGTTTTATCTTTAATTTTCTATTTTCTCTTACAGATTGTACCACATAATCACTTATAGTTTCTTGATTAAATACAGAAGCCGGAATTTTACTTTTTAAAGTTTTAATGGCTTCATTATAATTGGTTGCTTTGCTTTGACTTAATGATTTTCCGTCATGAATTCTTCTATATTTGTATAAGGGTTGATTAAAATAATAAAAACTATAATTTTTAACTGCAGATCTTGACCAGAAATCCCAATCTTCTGCATACGATAAAGTTACATCATAGCCCCCGTTATCCTCCCATACCTTTTTTTTATAGATACTTGAATTGGGTAAAAAACATCCGCTATTTATTAACCGTAAACGGTTATATTTTCCTGATTTATTGTACCTGTTCTCACTTCCGAAAATTATATAATCTCCATAGAGAATGTCAATAGTTGGATCATGAATAATCTTATGTAAAGCTTGATCATAATAATTTCCATTCATTATATCGTCCGAATCGAAAGGTAATATATATTGACCTTTTGCATTTTCAATACCCGTATTTCTTGCCCTGGCTACTCCTCCATTTTCTTGATTTATAATTGTATATTTTTCTTTGTAATCTTCCAATATTTTTAAAGTCTCCGAATCTGTTGATCCGTCATTTACTAATATGACTTCATAAGGATATGAAAAATTTACCTCTTCAATACTTTTAATAGTTTCCTTCAAATAAATTCCTGAATTAAAAACCGGAACAACTATAGATAAAATAGGATTTTCTTTCATATTACAAAAGTAATTTTTTTATGGGATTGAATTTTATATTCCAACAAAATAAAATTAAGATCATTACCATGACGATAAATTATCTGTTTTAGTGACCCTTAATTTTATTAGTTTTAAACACAATGTAAGTATGAATATTTTTACAATTGATTCATATACTTTATACTATCTTTTAGATTGTGCAATTGGTAAAATAAGGATAATTGGAACCGAGCTTTATTTAAATAATGGGTCGAATGAACCATTTGACAAGGCTTGGTTTTTAAGAAACCTGATCAACGTTATAAATTTAAATAGTTATCAATTAGCTCAATAAACGGGATCTATTGGGAAACTTTAGAAATCTTTTATAATGGATATTTTTTAACTCATGTTATGAATTTATGAGTAGAAAAAATTTATATCTTATTTAATATACTGATTTAAATTACGATAAAGTTTTCGAAATGATAGCATCTGAAAATCCTATTTTTTTATAGATTTCCAATAATTTTTTGGCTGAATCGTAACTACTTACTTTCCCGCTGGTATATATGTATAAATTGTTATCCGTTTTTTGTCTTATTACATTATTTAATCCCCTGAAAATAGCATCTCTTTCTCTGTATTTTTTAGGTGATACAAATAATTCAATGGTATAGTATAGACCGGTTACCACTTCTTTTTCATTAAATTCAACTATAGAAGCATCTGTAAACCCGGATTCTTTGGCAATTTTTAAAGTCGCTTCACTTTCAGATCGTAAATTGGTACTTCCTGCATAATATATATACTTACCGTTTGATTTAACAATTTCAACATTTTTCATACCTCTAAGTTGTACGGAATTAGGACTGTATCTGTTGAATGATGCTAAGAATTGTACCTTTAGTGATAAGTTACTGTCCACCGGATTTTCAACAACTTGTTGAATTTCTTCCTCCGCTTTTTTCTCTGATTTTTTATCGTATTCCTTTTTATAGCTTAAAAAAGCTTCGTAAATATCTTTAGCTATAGTATTTTGTCCATCTTCTGAAGCTAAATATTGCCCTTCTTGAGGGTTAGAGATGAAACCGGTTTCAATTAATACTGAAGGCATGGCTGTTTGAACTAAAACCAAAAAACCGGCTTGTTTTACTCCTCTGGAAAATCGATTTTCTTTTTTAAAATTATTTTCCACATAGCTGGCCATTTTTAAACTGTTTTCTAAGTATATGTTTTGCATCAATGTGAGGCCTATTACCGATTCGGGTGATGAGGGGTTAAATCCTTCATAAGTCGTTTGATAATCTTTTTCCATATAAATAACTTCATTTTCCCTTTTTGCAACATCAAAATTATCTCTATTTCGATGAGCTCCCAGAACAAAGGTCTCCGTACCGTACGGGGCACTTTTAGGGCTTGAATTGCAGTGGATGGAAATAAATAAGTTGGCTTTTCCTTTATTGGCAATATCTGCGCGGGTCATTAATGGAATAAATTCATCCGTCTTTCGAGTATAAATAACTTCTACATCTTTATTGTTATTTTCAATCATGGCTCCAACTTTTAAAACCAATGAAAGATTAACATCTTTTTCATTGGCAAAAGCTCCTCTTGCACCATTATCATGCCCGCCATGTCCTGCATCCAAAACTAAGGTAAAATCTTTTTTTTGAGAAGATAAAGAGCCGGTGAAAAAAATTAAAGTTATTAGTAGTATATTTTTTAAGTTAAATATTGTTAAAACTCTCATTAATTCTTTTTTTTGATTAATTTTGACAGCAAAATTTTTTCTGAATTTATATGCTTTGATCAATTCAAGTTTCAAATATAATATACTTTATTTATTTTTTCTAATTTTTAACATTCTCTTAGCACAGGAAAAAAGAGTTAAAACCCTTTCTGACACTGTAAAAATCCCTACTGATTCCATATCAGTCAATAAAGAAAAGCTTGAAAATATTGTGGACACTAAAGGGGATGAAATTCGTAATGTTTTCTCAAAAAAATTAACCTATCTGATCCATAATGCACAGGTCAGCTATCAGGATATGACCATTAAGGCAGATTATATTGTTATGGATTGGAATACCGGAGACATTTTAGCTCGTGGAAAAGTGGACAGTTTAGGAAGAATTATTGATAATATAAAATTTATTCAGGGAGGAAAAGAGTACGAATATACAGAAGCCCAATTTAATATGAATACCAAACAGGGTACGGCTTTCAATATTCGAACGGAAGAAGATGAAATGGCAATTATTGCTAAGAAAGCTAAAAGAATGAATGATGAAGAATATTATATGAGGGGGGGATTTATGACTACGGATGAATATTTTAAAGCAAAAAAAGATTCTATTCCTGATTATGGTTTATCGACTAATAAAATGAAAGTTATTACCGGTAAAAATCAAAAAACCATCATTGCAGGACCTACCACGATGTATATTGAACAAGTACCGACTCCGTTCATTTTACCCTTTTTATATTTGCCTTCAACGGGCAGCAATCGACAGGCGGGAATTTTAATCGGAACGTTCGGTGAACGGCAAAATAAAGGATTTTATTTGGAAAGATGGGGAATTTATGTTCCCATTGGTGAATATTTGGACTTAGAAAGCCGTTTTGGATTTTACACAAAAGGAAGCTGGATGATCGATAATAGATTAAGATATTTAAATCGTTACAAATATTCCGGTAATTTAAATTTTATATATGAAAAAAATATAAATAGTACCAAAGGACTGGATGATTATTCAGAAATTGAAAATTATCGTATTACCTGGTCTCATTTACAAGATGCCAAAGCCAATCCAAATTTGTCCTTTAACTCATCGGTAAATTTTATGAGTCAGAATTACTACAACAACAGCATATATAATCAAAATGCTTTACATGGTAATGTAAATAATAATCAGACTTCATCATCAATTTCTTTGGTTAAAAGATTTAATAATAATCCCTTAACTATTTCATTTAATACCTCCGCTTCGCAAAATATTTCAACCGGTGATGTAAGCATGGTACTTCCTAATGTAACGGTTACGATGCCTCAAATTTATCCTTTTAAACCTAAATCAGGACCTAAGAAAACCATTTGGCACAATATCTATATGGATTATAAAATGAATCTTCAAAATTCATTGAATACGACTACTGATGATATGTTTACGTCAAAAATGTTTAAAAACTCTAATAACGGAATGAAAAATTCCACCAGTTTTGGTACTACTTCCACACTTTTTAATTATTTTCAATTAGGTATCAATGGTAATTATCGAGAAATCTGGACTACAAAGACTATTAGAAGGGACTATAATGCTTCTTTGGATAAGGTTGAAACATTTAATAAAGATGGATTTAAAACTTTCCGAACTTTTGACGGGTCCCTTAATTTAACAACGACTTTGTATGGTATCGCCAACTTTAAAAAAGGAAGTATGATTCAGGCAATCCGTCATATGATATCTCCTACAGTCAGCTATGGTTTTATGCCTGACTTCTCTAAAGATTCTTGGGGATATTACGGTACGTATACGGATAAAGATGGAAAAAAAGTAAAATATTCTTATTTTGAAGGAAATGTCATGGGTAATCCTTCCAATTATGAAAACAGTGCCATAAATATATCCCTTGCTAACAATCTTGAAATGAAGGTTAGAAATAAAAAAGAATCCAGCGGTTTTAAAAAGATAAAAATATTTGAATCTTTAAATATCAATACATCTTATAATTTTGCTGCAGATTCTTTGAAATGGAGTCCTATTAATGCTTCGGGCTCTTCTTCTTTATTTAATTCTAAATTACGTGTTAATTATGCCATGAGGGTAAATCCTTATAAAATAGTATTTGATACTCCCGAATCAACAGTAGGTCATGCTATTGATAAGTTTGGATATTTTACTATTGCCAGTTACACGATGGGATTGAATTTTTCTTTGGATGAATCATTATTCGGTGAAAAGAAAGTAATTAAATATAAGAAGCAAGGAACAGTTAGATATGAAAAATACTACTTTGATGATGAAAATTACGCCCATTTCGATATGCCTTGGAAATTGGACGTAGGATTGAATTATGCTTCTACGAAAGAATATAATAGAAATACTAATGTTACTGCTACGGTAAATCTTTCGGGAGAAATCTCCCCTTCTCCGTATTGGAAGATTACTGCATCTACTAATTACGATTTGGAAAGTAAAGAATTCGGATACACTCGACTAGGATTTATGAGAGATTTGAGAAGTTTTAATATTAATTTTAATTGGGTTCCCATATCTTCAAGTTATAACAAGACATGGAGTTTTTATATAGGAGTAAAAGCAGCCATATTAAAAGATGCGGTAAAATACGAGGCTAAAAATTTCAATGACAATGCAAGTTTTTAAAAAATTTGTATATTTAATTCATGATTAAAAAAATAATTAATACTAAAAAAGCTCCTGCAGCTATTGGACCTTATTCTCAAGCGATTAAGGTTAATAACTTTTTATTTGTTTCCGGACAAATACCGGTAAAACCGCAAACCGGAGAAATTCCTACTTCCATTGATGATCAAACTCATCAGGTTATGAAAAATATTGAAGCAATTCTCAATGAAGCTAATTTAAATTGGAATAATTTGGTTAAAACTACCATCTTTCTTCAAAATTTATCTGATTTTGCCGCGGTTAATGAAATATATGCTTCATATTTTTCCGATGCGTATCCGGCCCGTGAATGTGTACAAGTCTCAGCCTTACCCAAAAATGTTTTAATTGAAATTTCAGTTATTGCTACAGAATTATAAAACGAAATGATAAGAAATACTCTTGCAGTTATATCCGGGCTTTTAGTAGCCATTACAGTAATTACTCTTTCTGTTATGATAAATTCTTATTGGATACCTTACAATTATAAAGGTCTTCCAATAGAATATTGGAGATCCATTGTTCGTACTGCTAAAGGCGAATTCTTTATAGCTTTATTAATTTCTTCCGGGATTGGTTCTCTATTAGGTGGAATAGTTTGCGCTTTATTAGTAAAAACAGCAAAAACTGCTTATGCTATGTTGATCGGATTTATACTTTTATTAACTGCTATTATTTCTGTTTTTACATTTAAAGGACATCCCACCTGGTATATAATAAGTATGTTTTTTATATTTTTTCCATTCTCTTGGCTGGGGGCTAAAATAGTGGAATGGTTACAAAATAAAAAAATAATAGATTCACAAAAAAACAAGTAATTCTACATTCGTATAGTTTTCATTAACAGCTCCACTACTTCGTAAGCAGCAGGACATATGACCGTATTTTTTAAGGTTAATTTATTAATCTGATAGAATTTTTTACGATCCGTATGGGGATATTCTTTACATGCTTTTGGACGTACTTCATAAATTGAACAATAATTGGAGCTGTCCAAAAATGGGCAAGGCAATTGTTTAAAAATCCAATCGTTATCTTCATCTTTATATAAATATTGATCTATAAAATCAATCGGTTTCATTCGTAAATATTTAGATATTCTTTCAATGTCTTTTTCCAAAAACAGAGGTCCTGTTGTTTTGCAACAATTAGCACATTGTAGGCAATCTATATGTGAGAAAACTTTATCATGAATTTCGATTAATTCTTGATCTAATTTTTTAGGCTTCTTATTTTTTAGTTTTTCTAAATATTTTTTGTGTTCTGAAGCTTTTTTTAACGCTTCGTTTTTATATTTATCTAAATTCATTATACTTTTAAAGTGTATATATTATTTAACTTAAAATATTAGCCCTTTTAATTGAAAATGGATGATATTTTTCAATGGTATCTCTTAGTTGTTGACTATCTAGATGGGTATATATTTCTGTTGTGGTAATACTTTCATGTCCCAGCATTTGCTGAATTGAACGTAAATCGGCACCATTTTTCAGTAACACCGTTGCAAAAGAATGCCTGAATGTATGGGGGGAAACTTTCTTTTTGATTCCAGCCTTTTCCGCAATATTTTTTATTATTATAAAAATCATTTCACGTGTTAGCTGTCCTCCTCTTCTATTTAAAAAAAGTATATCTTCACATTTAGGTTTAGGGTTTAAATGGATACGAATTGAGTCTTTATAAAGATTAATATATTTAATCGTCCAATCCGATACAGGAACTAATCTTTGTTTATTACCTTTTCCGATAACTCTAATAAAATTTTCATCCAAATATAAATCGGAGAGTCGTAAATTAATTAATTCTGAAACACGAAGACCACATCCATATAAAGTTTCAATAATGGTACGATTTCTTTCTCCTTCTGATTGGGATAAGTCTATAGACTGTATTATAGTTACTACTTCTTCATGGCTTAGCACGTCGGGAAGATATAGTCCAATTTTAGGACTTTCGAGCAATTCTGCCGGATTATCTTGCCTTTTTTCTTCAATTTGTAAAAATTTAAAAAATGATTTTAATGATGATATTACTCGTGCTTGAGATTTTGCTGAGGAAGATTTTTTTGCAAAATCATAAATAAAATCTTGAATTAAAAATCTGTCTATAGTATATGGGGTAATGGACGTATCATGTTCGGTAAATTTTATTAGTTTTTTAATATCCCTTATATAAGCTAATTGTGTGTTTTGAGAAAGGCCTTTTTCTAATAATAAATATTCTTGAAAATTATATATTTCTTGATTCCATTCCATTAATACAAATTTAATATTTTGGCAATTAATATTCTTACTAATTAATTAAAAGCCGTTATTGCCAATGTCTAATTATGTTTTCGTATTTTTGTCGGTATAAATACTGAGAAATGTTTTTCAACTCATTTGAATACGCAATTTTCCTACCTATCATCTTTATTATTTATTGGTTTATTTTAAATAAAAATTTAAAACTCCAAAATTTATTCCTTTTAATTTCAAGCTATTTTTTTTATTCTTGCTGGGATTGGAAATTTTTATTTTTACTTGCCTTTTCAACCATTCTTGATTATATAAGTGGTTTAAAAATATATAATTCTAATACTCAGATAAAGAAAAAAATTTGGTTAATTATAAGTGTATCCATAAATTTAGGTTTTCTAGGTTTTTTCAAATATTATAACTTTTTTATTGAATCTTTTGCTGATTTAATTCAAAAATTGGGTTTTACTGCTCATTATTCAACTTTAAATATAATTCTACCGGTCGGTATTTCTTTTTATACTTTTCATGGCTTGTCTTATGTATTTGATATTTATAATAAAAAAATCAAACCTTCCCATAATTGGATTGAATACGCTTTATTTGTTAGCTTTTTTCCTCTCTTGGTTGCCGGGCCTATTGAAAGGGCTACTCATCTACTTCCTCAAATTGAAAAACCAAGAAAATTCAATTATGAACTAGCGGTAAGCGGTTTAAAACAAATTTTATGGGGGTTATTTAAAAAGATAGTAATTGCAGACAATTGTGCTAAAGCAGTTAATTTAATTTTTAATTCCTATGAAAGTCAATCGGGCGGGACTCTTTTTTTAGGTGCCATTCTATTTTCTTTTCAAATTTATGGAGATTTTTCAGGATATTCTGATATAGCTTTGGGCTCAGGTAAACTTTTGGGAATAAAACTGATTAAAAATTTTAATTATCCTTATTTTTCTAGAAGTATTGCTGAATTTTGGAGACGTTGGCATATATCCTTATCTTCTTGGTTTAAAGATTATCTGTATATTCCTCTAGGTGGAAGTAAAGGAGGAACAATTAAGAGAATTAGAAACACTTTTATAATATTTTTAGTGAGCGGTTTTTGGCATGGAGCGAATTGGACTTTCATTTTATGGGGAGGATTAAATGCTCTTTTTATTTTGCCTTCCATTATTTTTAAAACTAACAGAAATAATATGGATATTGTAGCCAAAGGAAAAATTTTACCTAATTTCAAAGAGTTTTTTCAGATTGTTTATACATTTCTATTAGCTTCATTTGCTTGGATTTTCTTTAGATCAGAATCTTTAAGTCAGGCATTTTCTTATATTAACAAAATGTTTAATTCAATTCATTTACCTGATTTAAGTATTTTTAATCTAAGTTTATTTCCTCTACTTTTACTTTTAATTTTAGTTGAATGGAAAGGAAGAGAAAATAATTATGCTATTGAAAAATTATTTTATAAATCAAAAACTTGTATTCGTTGGAGTTTTTACTACATCCTTATTATTTTAATGCTTGTTTTTGGTCAAAAAAATTCTCAAGAGTTTATATATTTTCAGTTTTAGTAAATACATGAAGAAGTTTATTTATAGAATTTTAGCTTTCCTCCTACCCATAATATTTTTGGCTTATTTAAGTGACTTTATTATATCAAAAAAAATTAGAGCATCTGGTGCTGGTGACTTTTCAGTATGGGAAGATATTTATAATGGTAGGATTAATTCAGATATAGTAATTTATGGTTCTTCTAGAGCTCTTAATCATATTAATCCAGTAATCTTAGAAGACGAATTTCATACAACTGCTTATAATCTCGGAATGGCTGGACAACATATATGGCTACAAAATTTAAGGCATATTGAGTTTTTAAAATATAACAAAAAACCAAAAGTAGTTATTTATTCTTTAGATGATTTATTATTTAGTGATCCAATAGGTATATATCAACCCGATCAATTTTCTCCCTATATGTTTTGGCCTAAACATAAAGAAATTGAAGAGCAACTTTCTGTTTACAAATTTCCTCATTTTAGCTATTTTGATTATAAAATTCCATTATTGAGATATGTTGACTCATTTTATTCTAATAAGGCTTTAGAATTAGGGCGTATTAAATTTCTATCTTTTATCCAAAATATTTCACAGCAGAAGTTTGAAAATTCTGACTCATTAAATGAAGAAATATCTAGGATTATTAATAATGAAAATATTATAAAACCCGAAAAAAGAATTAAAGGATATCTACCCCGTGATTTAAATTGGAATAGTGATTTTGATAATGCTCTATTTTCTAAAGGACATTTAGAAGTTTCAATAAATAAAAAAGGAATACATTTATTTGAAAAAATTCTTACTGAGTTAATTCAAAAAAATATTTATGTATTATTTGTATACACACCTGAATATATTGAAGGACAAAAATTCATTAAAAACAGAGCTGAAGTTATGGAAATATACACAAACATTTCCAAAAAATATAATATACCATTTTTTAGCTATTCAAATGATACAATGAGTTACCAAAAAAAATATTTTTTTAATTCATTACATCTAAATGCAAATGGAGCTGAAAAATTTTCAAAAAAGTTTGCATTAGATATTAAACCAATATTATATAGGATAATAGATAATTTTTAATAAAAAGTTTTCTAATTTAGCTTAGTTAAATGAAATAAGATTTAGAAAAACTTAATATCAATAATTAAAAACTTTTAATTCAAAGGTAAAGATATAATGTTTATTAATCTTTATATACTTTACTTTATTAAAATAAAAGACTTAATTAATTAAATATTCAATGTATTTTTTAATTACAAAACAAACTTATAATTTTAATTTTTAAGATATATATTATTTATAATTAATAACTTAACTTTAATAAGTTTATCAAAATGAGCTTAAGAGATATACAATTACAGGTCGATGAATGGATAAAAAAATATGGTGTTAGATATTTTAGTGAATTGACAAATATGGCACAATTAACCGAGGAAGTGGGTGAAGTTGCTAGAATTATATCAAGAAGATATGGGGATCAATCAGAAAAAGAATCAGATAAAAACAAAGATTTAGGTGAAGAGTTAGCGGATGTAATTTTCGTTGTAGCCTGTTTAGCTAATCAAACAGGAATTGATTTGGAAAATGCCTTTCAAAAAAAGTTGGTTGCAACTACTTGTCGTGATAGTGAAAGACATGTTAATAATAAAAAATTAAAATGAAAGAAGTATCTATCAATCTATCTGGATCAAAAAGTATCACCAATCGTGTATTATTATTAAATTCATTATACAACGATCCACTTCGTTTACAAAATTTATCGAAAAGTCAAGATAGTCAAAAGATGGTACAAGCTTTAGCTTCTAAAGAACCATTGATTGATATACATCATGCGGGTACAGCAATGAGATTTTTAACTGCTTATTTTGCAATTCAAGAAAATAAAACCGTTATACTTACCGGTTCAGACAGGATGAAAGAAAGACCTATAAAGATTCTAGTAGATGCATTAAATTTTTTAGGAGCTCATATTTCCTATCTTGAAAATGAAGGATATCCTCCTTTAAGAATTATGGGAAAAAGAATTATATGTGATACTATTAATTTACCTGCTAATATTAGCAGTCAATATATTACTGCCTTATGTTTAATTGGAGCAAAACTAAAAAACGGTTTAATTATAAATTTAGAAGGTAAAATTACTTCTAAACCTTATATAACTATGACTCTGCAGATTTTAAATAAAATAGGAATTTCTGCTACTTTATATGAAAATAAAATTTCAATACTCCCGATTAATGAAATTAAAAAACAAGATTTTATAATTGAAAGTGATTGGTCATCCGCTTCATATCATTATGCAGTTTGTGCATTAAGTAATAATTTTAGAATAAATATTAAATATTTATTTCAAGATTCTTTACAAGCAGATCGAAGAATTGTTGATATTTATCAAAAATATTTTGGTATAAAAACTTTATTTATAAACGATGAAATAACTTTATTTAAAATAGACCATTTTGATTATCCAAAATATATAGAATTAGAAATGAATGATTGTCCGGATATTGCCCAAACTGTTGCATTAACTGCTTTTGGACTGCAAATACCAATCAAAATAACCGGTCTTGAAACTCTGAAAATAAAGGAAACTGATCGATTAATCGCTCTTAGAAATGAAATTGAAAAATGTGGAGGAAGTGTTGAAATTACTGATAATTCTTTTAAGCTTCATAAAGTCAATATTTTTAATGAAAATCAAAAAATTGAAACATACAATGACCACCGAATGGCTATGAGCTTTGCTCCTCTTAAACTATTATTTCCAATAGAAATATTATATCCAAATGTAGTTGAAAAGTCTTATGTAGAATTTTGGCATGATATGAAATATTATGGAATAAAGTAATATTTACTTATGAATATGCTATTATAACACCCTTTTTTGGCCAAATCTATTTTATATAATAATTTTAAATATACTACCTTTGAATCGTTTTTGATAATTCATGAATTATAAAATATCTATAATTGTTCCCGTTTATAATGTTGAAGCATATCTTCGTAGATGCTTAGATTCATTAATTCATCAAACATGTAAAGAAATAGAGATCGTAATTATTAATGATGGATCTACCGATAAATCGCAATTAATTATTGATGAATATGTATTAAAATATCACAATATAAAATCAATAATTCAAAAAAATAAAGGATTAAGTGAAGCCAGAAATAATGGGATCAGAAATTCCTCAGGTGATTTTATAGCCTTTGTCGATAGCGATGATTGGATTGATGAAAACATGATGAATGATATGTATAATTTAGCAATTAAACATTCTGCGGAAATAGTTGTATGCAGTTTACAAAATGTAGATATATATGGGAACATTATAAAAAAATTACCTCAGTCACATCAATTGCCTGAAAAAATAGACCTCTCAGAAGATTTCACAATTTTTGGAGAAATGTCTTGTTTTGCATGCAACAAGATTTTTAAAAGAGAATTATTTAACGAAATATCTTTTCCATCAAATTTGCATTTTGAAGATGTTGCTACGATACCTCGTTTATTTTTAAAAGCAAAAACAGTAGCAAAAACTAATAAATTTTTCTATTATTACCTTATTAGAAATGGTTCTATAACAAGAAATTTTACAATTAAAGGAATTAATATGTTGGATGCCATTGAAATGGTTAAACAGGATTTTTTTAAAAGCAATTATAAGAAAAATATAGATGAATGGAAAAAATTTATTATATTCCAAGGATTTTATTCTTTTTTAGCTTATTATGCATTTGTAAATGATAATGATGTTAAAAAACAAATGTTTGATAAATTAAAAAAAATATTAAAAATTGAAAACATATCTAAATGGCAAATTTTTCAATATAAACGATTCGGTAAAAATTATTTATTTTCACTAAACCTTAAAAAAATAGTATTTTATTTATTACAATTAATAAAACTATGAATTAATGCTTCATCCTGTATATTATATTATTCTCTTTATAATTACATTTTTTTCATATTTAGAAATATCGAATAATGGCTTAAAGGCAACGATTAAAGTACCTTATATAATTATTTGCTCACTTCTTATTTTTCTTGCAGGAATACGTGTGGCTCAAGGTGCAGACTATTGGCCCTATTATCGAATATATTTAAATATTAATAAATATATTACATGGAATAAAATTTTTAATGCTGATATTGAAGTTTCATACGCATTAATATCAAAAATTTTGGGATATTTTAAAATGCCATTTTTTTTATTATTATTTATATATGCTTTAATATCAATCTCATTAAAAACATATACCTATTACAAATATTCCCCCTATCCGATGCTATCGTTAATGTATTTTTTTATGCCCAATTACTTTTTTAGTGATTGTGGACATATTAGACAAGCTGCATCAATAGCATTGTGTTTATTTTCCTATCAATATATTGAAAAAAGAAAATTAGTAAAATTTTTATTGTGTATTTTCATTGGATATTATTTTCATAAAACTACATTAATATTTATTCCTGCTTATTGGATTGCTAAATTTAAATTATCAACATTTAACTGTATATTAATCGTTGTTTTCGCTATACTCATATCGCCATTTAAACCGTATTTAATTTTTGAAAACTTATTCTCAAATATCTCTTCTGACATTATTTCAGAAGCAACCGGGGGCTTCTATTCTTATAGAAGTTTAGAAGGAACCGGATGGGGGCTAAATGATTTTGTAAAACTTATTTTTTTAGTCATACTTTTACTCAATGACAATTATATATGCAAAACTACCTCTGATAAAAATTATATGATGATTAGAAATCTAATCATCACTCACTATTTTATTTATTATTCTTTACGTGAAAATTCAATTTTTTCAATAAGACTTCCAGCGGCATATGGTGATTTTTGGTCTATTTTAATAGCTATGATTGTTAAATATTGTAATAAAAGTTACAAATACTTTTACTATTACTTTTTTATACTTTATTTTTATTTAATGAGTTGGAGAATGTGGCCTAATTCTGTCCATTTAGGCTTTGATAAAATGTCTAATATATTTAATGAAAATATAAATATTAAAAAGTTTATACCTCAAGAATTTGCTAATGATAATTAGTATGATTATTAAAAATAATATTAAAAAAATATATAAAATCCTAATTTATTAATTGGGTGTTTTAATTTATAAAAAATGCTTCTTATATCTTAAATTAATTGTAAGCATGCAATTAACTGTTAATCCTTAAATTATGAATAATCTTACTTCTGTATCTATAATTACAGCTAATTTTAATTCGGCAAATTTTATTGGCGATACGATTGAATCTGTTTTAAAACAAACTTATACTGATTGGGAGTGGATAATTATTGATGATTGTAGCACTGATAATTCTGTTGAAATAATTAAAAAATATACTGATAATAGAATAAAACTTATTGTTTTAGAAAAAAATCAGGGTGCTGCAATAGCTCGTAATTTCGGTCTAAAAAACGCATGCGGAAGATATATAGCTTTTATAGATAGTGATGATTTATGGCTTCCTAATGCTCTTGAAAAAAGAATTAATTTTCTTAAACAAAATAATGAAAAAGCTGTATATACTTCATATAAAAGAGTTGACGAAAATTTAAATCCTTGTCTTGCTGATTTTGTCGCGGAAGATATGGTCTCATATAAACGTTTATTATTTAACTGTCCGGTATTTATATCAACATTAATTTATGATTCAAATAAAACAGGTAAAATATATTTTCCTGATGTACATAAAAGAGAAGATTATGCTATGATTTTAAATCTTTCAAAAGTCATAGGTAAATTTCGTGCTCTGAACTTACCTTTGGTAATTTATAGAATACGCCAAAATTCATATTCTAGAAATAAGTGGCTAATGCTAAAACTTCAATTTTTGGTTTATTATAAGTTTTTAAAATTACCATTATATAAATCACTATATTATACAACTCATTGGGTTATAAATGGCTTAAAAAAATATAAACTAATATAAATTTTCAATCATCTTATAAAATATATTCTATTATTTATATATTTAAAAATAGAAAAGATTTATATCATGTATTTCAAAATCCTTAAATACACTGGTTTAGCAAATTTCAAAAAATTTCAATAAAAAAACTCTCTAATATTTTATATTAGAGAGTTTATTATTAGCAATAAGAAATTTTAATTTTTTATAATTTTTTTAGTAATAATTTTTGAGCCTGATTGAATTTTTACAATATATATTCCTGAAGGTTGTCCTTGAATATTTACTTCAATATCTGATGAATTAAATTGTTTAGAATAAATAACACTATTATTAATGTTTAATATTTGTATTGTTCCTTCAGTAATATCTTTCAAATTGATTGAAAATAAACCTGTATTTGGATTAGGATATATTTGAATGTAAGAATCGTCTAAGTTTTCATTATCATTTACAGTAAAAATCTCATTAACATTATTTACTGCTTTATGAAAAGTATTTACACTTCGTGTATCTTTTACACAACGAACAGAACGACCTTGACCAATATTATTAAATCCTAATATATTTAAATTAGAATTATTAGCATAAAAAAGATGTGCATTTGAATATGCGGATTGTATCCAATTAGCTATGGATGCTGTCCACAAGGATGATTCAATACCAAAATTTTCAATTGATGATTTTCGATTATCTATAACCACTCTAAAACCTGCTGCAGGATACATTCCTAATTTATAATTCGGTCTATCAAATATAAAACCTGAGCCATTTATTATTTTTTCTTTATCTATGTATAAGGAAATATTTTTGCCTCCTAGTTCTTTATATTCTTTCTCATAGAAAGCATCATTATAAAAATAATAAGTACCTTCTTTATACCAAGGAGATGCAGGTGGTATATTTCCACCTTCAGGAACTCTCCATCCTCCAGGACATGGATCAAAAGGAGATTTCTCTTTTGCTTTACCCCAAAGTTCATTTCCATTATTTAATAAAGCATAGGGAGTCCAAGTATTTTTAGAATCAACGATAAAAGATAAAGGATTTCGGGTTGTAAAGAGCAATGCTTCTTTTGTTGAACCAAATTCTTTACGTCCTATATAATCACTGTTATCGTATTGATCGGATGTCATAGGAGTATAATCTTGTCTTCCGTTTACTGTGTTTCCTATATAAAGAGTATAATTTTCTTTAGAATTTCTTTTAAAGTTTGGAATTGGATCTTTTCTTCCCCATTGGTAGTGCATTCCCACGAAATCCGTTTTAGTAATATTAGCATCTAATGCTCCCAAATCACGATCCATAAATTCTGAAGTTGAAGGTTTATAACCGGATGTTGTTTCATATACTAAGAATCTTTTATAATCAATTAATTTTTCTTTAGTATCACTAAATCGTTTTTCCGTTGTGTAAGTATTTATTTTTACTTCATTTTTAGTAACCCAAATATGCCAACTCCATAATACTTGATCTTTGGAATTTCTATTGTTTCCTGCATGTACTGAAATAATAGCATTTCCTGATTGATTAGGATTTATTTGGACTTTTATTTGAGAATTTTCTTTATTTCCTGTTGTATTATATAAAGATATAGTTTTTATTAAATCTTTATTAGTAGTCCAATATACATTAGATGATAATTCGCCTTGAGGCCATTCACCATCAGTTAAATAGGTATTATATATTGAGAAAGCTTTATTTACAGGAATATTAATTTCTTGAATACGATTTGATTGAGTTAACAAAAATGTATTAGGATTATCCATCCCTTCACTGTAATAGGTTTTTCCCTTAAGATATTCTGTATCAAACAAAAATGTATCAGCCCTATCTTGTTTAATACATCTAACAGCATTTAATAAATATGTAGCTCCACCTCCAGATCCTTCCGGATCAAGTAAGTATTGTCCAGTCCCCTTTTCAAAATCATTTGCTGTTAAGGAAAATTTTTTTGCATAACCATATTGTTCTAAAGTTGCCCCCCAAAGAGCTATTTCACTGTTTTGATCTTGGAATACGAGACCTCTAACAGGATTATATCCATAATATCCTACATAATGACCTGCTAATGGAAATGTACCTATATCATTACCCGGAACATCACTAAAGTCATATCCTAAACTGGGATAAATTTTAATTCCAGGATACTTATCAACGGGCAACATCGTATCATCCTCGTAACCATTAGTAAATTTATATTTTATTAAGTCTAATTTTTGACCAAAAGGCTCATTCCATCTATTTGTACCATCTTTTCTATATCCAATAGTTGGATATTTTCCCCATGGACTTGAATTATATCTGTCATAGCTAGTACGGCTAGCATAAGACGGAACTTTCCATCCGGATGGACATGGATCAAATGGTGTTTTTTGAGCTTGAGCAACCACCCAACCTGCTGAGTTTCGTGCACCTTTTGAATTATCACCCCATAAATCTAAGGTAGATTCGTTATTACTAACAGAAATGTTATTGGACAACCAACTAACATTACTTCTTGTAGTTAAAAATTTTTTGTTTCTCTCGTTCCATTTTTGAGTGTATTCTTTTTCCAATGGATAAAAAAATTTAATCGGATTATGAATACTAGCTTGAATATTTTTATTAACATCTGTCTCATATGGCCTTTCCATTATCATATGATTACCATAATTCCATCTATTTACAAAACCTTTTTCACCTAAATGTATTTCGGGAGCATAACCATCTAAATATAAAAATACCGGGTATGGATCTTTTCTTCCCCATTGATACATAAGTCCCCCTGAACGTGTCCAATCATTTCCTAAAAAGCTTGCGGATAATGCACCTAAGTTTCGGTCCATAAAAGTGGAAACCATTCTTGTTTGTCCATTAGGATTATTATTATTAGTGCGAGCATTTTTAGTAGGATCGTCTGTTACCCAAATATGCCAACTCCAGTATATAGGATCTGAACTATTACCATTAGGACCAACATGGAGTGCTACTATAGCATTTCCTTTTCCTTTCCTTTTATCTATATTAACATTTATTTTTGCATTTTCCCTATCAGAATCTGATGAATTTATAACTTCAATTTTTTCAACTAATCCATACACATCCTGCCATTGTAAATCTGCAAATAATTTTCCTTGTGGTATAGGTTTATCTAAAAACTTATTATTTTCCCAAACTGCAAAAGCTTTTTTTACAGGAATTGAAAGACCACCTAGATTTTCTTTATTCGCTTTGTCGATATCGAAAATATAACTGTTTGGCGCCAAAGTATAATCTTTTTCATTTGATGGAGATATGTATACTTTTGAGGCAACGTTTAGAGATTGTCTTGCTCTACTGCTGTTGACATAAACTTTAACTTTTATGTGATATGTTCCCGGTTTTAATTCTGCCTCTGCTAATGGACTTCTCGAATTAAACCACCCTTTAGCTCCATCATTCATCCACGTAGTTTGAGTTAGTAACGTCTCTGTTTCCGTGCTATTAGTATTTTCCTTAACTAAATATGTCCATTGCCTCATATAAGCTAATGAACGAACTTCTAAATCAGCTTTATTTCCTTTAGGTACCACAAAAGATTTACTTTTATAAATAAAATACCCTTCGCCGGGATCTCCCGGCGCTCCCGTGATCCATCGCTCATTATAAGTATTATCTTTGAATTGCGGATAATACCAACCTGAATAGGTATGCCTTGTACGAGCAACGTGTTCTGATCCATCCGGACGAATACATTTCCAATCCGGATCTTCGATTTCAATTGGCATAACAGAGCCGTCGTCATTACGGCCTGTACTAAGATCAATTACCTTGACCTGGGCTTTCATTATTGAAAATAAAAAAATAAAAAGCCAATAAATTTTCCTCATTTTACTTGATTATTTAATATTGTTCTGACAAATATACATTTTTATTTATTTTTGCTTTTATATTTAAATTAATATTTTTATTCATGATTTTTATATGATTCATTAAAATTATTACACAATTGCCATACAATAAGCGTTTTAATTATATAATTAATAATTAAACTTTATTATTTAAATTATATTGTTATCATATAAATATTTTTAATTCATTTTTTGAAATAAAATATGTTGGAAATTATAATAAATTTGATTAGGAATAAAAAACTATAAAATTCTATTTAAAACTTTCGATATATTAATTATTTAAATATATCTTTGTTTTTACTTTAAGAATTACGCGATTTTGTAAGTCACGAAATGACTTAATAATATGGAAGGATTTGATATAAGAAGTATTAAAGATTTTTTAGGTATTGACAGTTTCTATCTAAAGTGTATTATAGGATTTTTAGGATCTTTCTTATTAACTTATGTGTCAATCCCAAAAATTATAAGAGTTTCTTATAAAAAAAATCTTATGGCTACTCCAAAGGAAAGAAGCTCTCATATAAGAAAAACTCCCAATTTAGGTGGAATTTCTATTTTCTATTCTGTTACCATTATGTCATCCATCTGTGCTTACGAGTTATTTTCTTCCTATATATTTTTATTTTCTGCTATAATCGTTCTTTTCTTTATAGGATTAATGGACGACATACTAGTCGTTTCTCCGAACAAAAAATTTTATGCCCAAATTGTAACGGCACTGATGATTTCAGTTGGTTCTAATGTTAGAATAGGTCATTTTTTTGGTATTTTTGGTATAAATTTACTTCCTTATTGGTTTAGTATTTTATTTACAGTTATAGTCTTTATATTTCTAATTAATGCTTTTAATCTGATTGATGGAATAGACGGTTTAGCCTCGGGCATTGCAATATTAGTATGTGGTGCATTTATAGTAACTTTTTGGAGATTAGGCGCAATCAATCATCCTATGATAGTTTTATCTTTAACAATTATTGGAAGCCTTTTAGCTTTTATCCGATTTAATTTTTCAAAGAAATATAAGATATTTATGGGAGATACAGGATCTATGATTATAGGATTTTTGCTTTCATTTATGGGAATTAAATTCCTTAATCTTTTTTTGTTGCAATATCCTTATGGAGCTCCTGTTTATTGGATACAAACTGCTCCTGCAATAGTAATTGCTATATTAATTATACCTATTATTGATACTTTAGGTGTATTTGTAATTAGGTTATTTAAAGGTCATTCTCCTTTTAAAGCTGATAAAAATCACATGCATCACAGATATTTGCGTTTGGGTTTATCACATAAAAAAGTTTCAATTATAATTGTATTTGAAAATGCTATTGTTATCTTAGTCGCATATTTTTTAAGGCATATTGAAGTTCATTTACTACTTGCAATTATTCTTTCTTTAGGTATTATCTTTTCATTTCTTCCATTATTATTATATAAAAAAATAAATCTTATAAAAAGTGATTCATAATACGAAAATATATTTATCTCCTCCACATATAGATCAATCAGAAATAAATAGTGTTATAGATGCTTTAAATAGCGGTTGGATTTCTCCATATGGTTCCTATGTTAAAGATTTTTCAAATAAATTATCACGATATTTTAAAAAAGATGTTTTATTAACAAATAGTGGAACATCTTCCATTCATTTAGCACTAAAATTATCAGGTATTCAAGACGGGGATTTTGTATTATGTTCAAATTTCACATTTGCTGCTACAGCTTTTCCCATTTTATATGAAAAAGCTTTTCCTGTGTTTATCGGTTCCGAAAATGAAACATGGAATATGTCTCCTGGATTTCTTCAGTCCGCAATAGAAGATTTAAAAAGAAAAGGTATAAAACCTAAAGTTCTAATTATTGCTCATATTTACGGAATGCCAGCACAAATGAAAGATATTATTGATATCTGTAAAAATAATAACATCATTATTATAGAAGATGCAGCAGAGGCATTAGGTTCATTTTACCATAATAAGCCTTTAGGCTCGATTGGCAACTATGGAATTTTATCTTTCAATGGAAATAAAATTATAACTACTTCTCAAGGAGGAGCTCTCATATTACCCAATAAAAAAATTTATAAATATGCAGAAAAATTAGCTTTTCAAGCAAAGGAAAAAGTTGATTATTATAAACACAATGAAATTGGATATAACTATTCAACAAGTAATATTCTTGCAGCTTTGGGTAGCAAACAATTTGATAAATTGGAAAAAAAAGTAAATCGTAGAAGAGAAATTTTTAATTATTACTTCTCAAATTTTGAAAATAAAATTAATTTTGATTATCAAAAAGAGTTAAAAAATAATTTCACTAATAGATGGTTAAGTGTATTTATTTTCCCCCCTTCTATAAATAAAAAAATCAAAAATATACTAAGTAAAAATAATATTGAATCCAGATACGTTTGGAATCCATTAAATAAACAAAAAGTTTTTAAAAATTTTTTATATTATGGAAATAAAAATTTAGAAAATAAATTATTTTCAAACGGACTTTGTCTTCCATCCGGTGATCATTTAAATAGTAATGACTTAGATAAAATTGTAGAATTAATAAATAATGGTTTTAAGTAGTTAAGATGTCAAAAATAGAAGATATAATCAAAATTCAAAATCAAGATATTTCATTTGAAAGTTTATTTGATAAAAAAATTGACTATTCTTTTAAAGAATCATCATTTTTAAATGATAAAATATTATTTATAACAGGAGGAGGAGGATCCATAGGAAGTATATTGATTGAGCGATTACTTGAACAAAATATAAAAAAAATTATAGTATTAGATCATTCAGAATATGCTATTTTTAAACTTAAATTAAAATTTAGAAAAGCGATAGAAAATAATAATTTGTATCTAATTTTAGGAGATATTCGAAATAAAACACTCTTAAAAAAAATATTCTCATTATTCCCAATTCAAATTATTTATCACACAGCGGCATATAAACATATAGACATCTTAGAGAATAATTGTGAAGAATCATTATCTGTAAATTTAAACGCAACATTAAATTTATTAGAAATTGTTTTAAAAAATTCTAATTCTGAGCAATTTATTTTCATTTCAACTGATAAAGCTGTCAATCCCGTTAATAATATGGGAATATCTAAAAGATTAGCAGAATTATATTTATTAAAAAATATTTTTCAAAATGAAATAAATAATCGTGTTAAAATTAAAATTATTCGTTTTGGAAATGTTTTTAACAGTAGTGGCTCTGTTTTTACTATATTTAAATATCAAATTGAAAACAATTTACCTATCACCATAACTAATAAAAACATGAAACGATATTTTATTTCAAAATATCAAGCATCAAAAGGATTAATTGAAATTGCTGATTCTAAAAATATTTCTGGTATGTATGTCTTAGATATGGGAGAACCCTATAATATCACTATACTTTTATACAATTTATTACAAAAATTACAGCTTAATTATACACCAGATATATCTTATCTAAATATCATACCTAAATTTGAAAAATTTGAAGAAGAATTGTATTTATCGTATGAAAAAATTGAAAAAAATATTTCTAATTATAAAAAAATAGATTTAAATAATTATAATATGAGAAATATTAAAACAGAAATATCAAATCTTATACAAATATTAAAAAAATAATTATTTTTGTAACTTAAGTTATTATATGAAATTAAATCAAATTATTTTTATTATTTCTTTTGCTTTATTTTTATGTTCTTGTATCGGTGTTAAAGATTTAAAATATCTTCAACCGAGCGAAAACCTACATTATAATGAATATGGATTAGTTCCGGTAATCTATGAAAACTACAGGGTAAAAAAAGATGATATTTTAGCAATGACCCTTATTACTTCGGATAAAAACGCTTCCCGATTTTTAAGTGAAGAAAATACAACGGCATTTAAAGGAGGTGCTAACAATGGAGATGGAAGATTAAGAACTAGTGGATTAATTGTTGATGCCAATGGATATATAACCATTTATGGATTAGGTGAATTCTATGTATATGGGTTAACTTTAAATGAAATAACAGATTTAGTTCAGTCTAAACTAAATGAAGTATTATATAATGATGGAAAAGCTGAAGTTCGAATGAATATCGGAGCCATTAAATATTATATGGTAGGGGAAATAAATACTCCAGGTGAAAAAATAGAATTATCAAACCGAGTGGATCTACTACAAGCTATAGCTAAATCCGGCGACTTAACTAGATATGCTGATAGAAGACATATAAGAATTATTAGAGAATATCCTGAGGGAAAAAAGAATATAGTTCTTGATATAACTCATGATGATATTCTCAATTCGCCCTATTTTTATTTGCAATCTGGAGATCAAATTATTATTGATCCATTAAAAGAAAAAATATCTGGATTAGGTGGTGGTACTACTATTGGAGATGTGACCCAATTTCTATCTGTAGGTATTCAGGCAATTACAACATATTTATTTTTTAAAACTTTATAATAAATACTAATTGAAATTTATGAATACCTCTGAACATCAAAATAATAATCAAAAAAATAAAAGTTCTGATTTTTTAGAAAAAAATTTTTTTAGTTTTGAAAGATTTATTCGAAGGCTTATAAAAAATTGGTATTGGTTTTTAATCGCTTTTATAATTGGATGGACCATAGCTTTTCTAGTCAATCGATTTTCTGATCGATTTTACCAATCTTCTACCACAGTAAGTATATCTTCTGGTACTTCGAGCGTTTTAGCTCCTAATCAATCCATAAATTTTATATGGGGAGGAAATTCCGGAGCTACACAAGGTATTTACTATAAAAAATTATTGACTTCTAGAACACATAACGAAAATTTAGTCAAATCGCTTAACCTATACATAAATTATTATTTAAAAGGTAATATAAAAACCACTGAAATCGATTATGTAGATGTACCTTTTAAAATTACTGTAGATACAAGTTATGCGCAAGCATTATATTATGATGTTAAAGTTGATATACTTCCAAATAATAAATTCAAACTAACTTTTCCAGATAATCTAAATGATACTTGTTTCCTTTACACAAATGAAAGTTATTTTTTACGTAAAGATAAATACGTTAAAGAAATTATAGTTCCTATTAATACTTGGGTTAAAACTAATAATTTAAAATTCAAAGTCGTAAAAAATACGGAGTATGGAGGAAGATTCGGTGATAATTTCAAAGATCTTAGTTATTATTTCTATCTTTCATCCATCAATTCTTCTGTATCTAAAATAAAATCATTAGTTTCCATAGATTTTGATCAAGATCTTCCTTCCATCATGATTATTACTAAGAAAGGTCTCAGTCTTAATGGAACTATTAATTTTTTAAATAAATCTGTTGAAGAAATTATTAAAAGAAGACTTGAAGATAAAAATAAAGTTAATTTAAATACCATTGAGTTTATTAAAAAGCAACTTATAATTACTAAAAAGAAATTAGATAGTGCGACAGTAATATTTCAAAAAGTCCAGGTTGATAATAAAATATTTTCTAATAGTGATGTAAGTACTAATGTGTTATTATCAAAAATTCAAGCATTAGACCTTAATAGAGAAGAATTAAAATCGAAAATCGATGCTTTTAATCAATTAAAAAAATCGATATTAAATAAAAATTTCTATAGTAACGGTGAAATATTAGGATTATCGGATACAAATTTAGATGGACTAATTGATAAAGTTCAAACTTTAGAACTTGAAAAGAGAGATTTATTATTAATTTATAGAGAAAATTCTGAACCCATTAATGAAATAAACTTTAAAATTGATAATGCAAAGAATAATGTAATAAAAATACTTGAAAGTTCATCTAAAGATCTTTATACCAAATTAAAAAATGTTACTAGTCAAATTAGTAATTTAGAACTTGATATTGAATCTTTACCTGAAAAAGAACGAATGTTCATAAATGCTCAAAGAGGTTATTTACTAAATGACGGAATTTATAATACACTCTTGGATAAATTATCTGAGGCAGAAATGAGAAAAGCCACTACAATTTCAGATATTACTGTATTAGATAAAGCAAAAAATACCGGACAAGCCCCCATTACTCCCAACATTCAACAGAATAAATATAAATTTATAGGAATATCATTATTTATTCCATTTATTTTGCTTTTTATTATTGAACTATTAGATAACAAAATAAAATTAATTTCAGATTTGAAATCGGTTACTAAAATTCCAATTATTGGTACTATAGGACCCAAAAATACCGAGAATAATTTAGCTGTTTTGGCAAGACCAAAATCAAGTATATCTGAAAGTTTTCGAGCTATTAGATCCAATTTAAGGTTTTTATATAATGAAAAAGAGATTAAAGGTGGAAAAGTAATTTTAATAACGTCTTCAATAGGTAGTGAAGGAAAAACTTTCATAGCAATTAATTTAGCGTCTGTTTTAGCTTTAAGCGGTAAAAAAACGGTATTGGTTGGTATGGATTTAAGAAAACCTAGAATTTTCGATGATTTTAATATTAGTAATAAAATTGGATTATCAGCTTATCTTTCAGGTACCAATTCTTTAGATGAAATTCTTAAAAAAACAGAATATGAAAATTTAGATATTATTCCGGCAGGACCTATACCTCCAAATCCGGGTGAATTATTAATTAGTATGGAAAATGAAGAACTGATTAAAAAATTAAGAACTATGTATGATTATATCATTATAGATTCTCCACCGGTTGGTTTAGTTATCGATGCATATGATCTTATGTCTCTTTCAGATGCAAGAATATATGTAGCAAGATGTAATTATACATATAAACAACTACTTAAAGGAATTAATGATAAATACAATAATGATGAAGTAAATCATATCGGTATTATTTTCAATGATTATATTAATCCGAGAGGATATGGTTATGGCTACGGGTACGGATATGGTTATGGCTACGGGTATTTTGAAGAAGATGAAAACTATGACAATTCATTATTTACTCGAATAAAACGTTTATTTAAAAAATAATAATCAAAAAGGTTGGAACATATTCCAACCTTTCTTATAAATATTTATACCTCAAAATTTTCGTATATAACATAATTAATCGTAAGTGAAAAAGCTTATCATTATAGGAGGCGGAGCTTCCGGATTTTTTTTAGTATCCAATATTAATTCCAATAAATGGGAAACAATTATATTAGAACAAGCTAAAAGTCCCCTTCAGAAATTAAAGATATCGGGCGGAGGAAGATGTAATGTTACTAACGCTTGTTTTATACCTAAAAAACTGGTAAAGTTCTATCCTAGAGGATCCAAAGAACTTTTAAGTGTATTTAATCATTTTCAACCATCTGATACATTTGAATGGTTTGCTCAAAAAGGCGTTAATTTAAAAATTGAAAATGATAATAGAGTATTTCCCGAATCTAACTCCTCTCAAACCATTATAGATACATTTATTGAGCAAGCAACCAAAAAAAATATTGAAATTAATTACAATTCAACTGTAATTAACATCAAAAAAATAAATGATAAATTTGAAATAATTACTACTCATTCCACTTATTATGCTGATGCCCTAGTGGTTGCAACAGGAAGTTCCGTGAAAATGTGGAAAATCTTAAATCAATTAGGTCATACCATCATTCCTCCTGTCCCTAGCTTATTTACTTTTTTATGTGATGATCCACTGATTCACAATTTACAAGGAATTTCTTTTCCTGAAGCAGAAATACATATACCTTTATTAAAATACAAGGAATTCGGATCTTTACTTATCACGCATTGGGGTATTAGTGGGCCTGCCGTATTAAAATTATCTGCATGGAGTGCCCGGGAATTATATAATCTTAATTATAAATTTGTTGTACGGGTAAATTGGATTTCTGAAACTTTTGATAAGGTAAAAGAAGCATTAATTCAAGAAAAAGAAAACCATCCTAAAAAATCGATTTATAGTTTAAAACTATACCATTTAACTCATCGATTTTGGAATAATCTTTTAGAACATCTGCAAATTAACGATAAAAATCTAGCGGATTTAAGTAAAAAAGATATTAATAAAATAGCAAAATCACTTACCAATACGCTATTATCCATTAATGGAAAAAATACGCATAAAGATGAATTTGTTACAGCCGGAGGAGTTGATTTGAAAGAAATTGATTTTCGCACCATGCAATCTAAATTAATACCTAATTTATATTTTGCGGGTGAAGTTTTAAATATTGATGCATTAACGGGGGGATTTAATTTTCAAGCATGTTGGAGTGAAGCATATATCATAAGCCAACATCTTAATTCATTAAATTGAAATTTAAATTTTATTTAGTAAATTGAAAAAATAAAATTTGAATTAACTATTATAAAAGCATTTTAAAAATTTTAACCATGATTTCATTAGAAACCTATTTAAAACATGTGAAAGATCTTACCATATAAATTATTTATTTTTTTAAATACCAAACAACAGTTAGTGCCGACAAGCTACCATTTTATATGCTCTTTTATTAATAAAAAATAATTTAACTACTATGAATTTAAAGTATCCGTTCATTTTAAATAAAAAAATTATATCCTTATAAAATAACTTTGTAACAATCTAATTATATTTATATTTCATTTTTATACTAATTAATACTCAAATTATATGAAACCTTTCTATTCTATTTTAATCTTATTGGTATTTAATTTGTCATTTTCACAATCAATAAATTTTGAAACGATAAAAGATAATGTAACGGATAGGAATTCGTCCTATTATTATGATCAATTAATATCTGAATTCTTAAATAATACGTCTGCCTTCCATAATGAGAAGGTTAAATCGTATTATCTTTATTATGGCAAACTATATTCTTCATATTATACTAAGTCTTTGGAAGGAAAAAACAATTATTTAAAATTCATGAAACAAATAGCAGCTAAAAAATATACTAAAGCAGTTATTTTAGGAGAAGAATTACTAAAAAATGATCCGGTTAATCTTACGGTAATTTTAAATCTAATTATATGTTATAATGAAAATAATGAAAATGAAGAAAGATTAAAACTATTAAAAAATCAAGCTGAAATATTAATGAGAGCTATTGCTGATTATGGAGATGGAAAGAATAAGGAAACCGCTTTTAAAGTTATTTCATTAAGTGATGAATTTGCACTTTTGAATTATATGGGAATTAATCTTGAAATGTATAGTAGAAATTCAGAAAAGCTAAATTCAACTACTATCTTAGATATTTGGACTAAAGAGCAGAAATATCAAAAAGATAAAAGAAATAAAATTTATATAGAGGTTTTTACAGAACCTTCTGTTAAATAGAATAACTGAATCTTCTTTGTAGATCACCACTTAGTTTATAAACTTTTAGTGCAAATAACTTATATTTACAAAAATAATATTTATGATAGTCCACGATTTCAGTAAATCTAAATCCATTTTAAATCATTTTGTAGGAGAATTAAGAGATGTCATTATTCAGAAAGACAGAATGAGATTTAGAAAAAATTTGGAAAGAATAGGTGAAATTTTAGGTTACGAACTAAGTAAGACGTTAGAATACCAGACTGTTAACATTACTACTCCTTTAGGTAGTAAGCCTACAGAATTGATTATCCAGCAACCTGTACTATGTACTATTTTGAGAGCGGGATTACCTTTACATCAAGGAATGATGAATTTTTTTGATCAAGCAGAAACCACATTTGTATCCGCATTTAGACATCATCCGAACAGTAATAAAGAATTTGAGATAGTGGTTGAATATTTGGCAACCCCTTCTTTGCAAGATAAAACATTAATAATTTCAGATCCTATGCTGGCTACTGGTGAATCTTTGGCAAATGTTTATGAAGTTTTATTAAGTCAAGGAAAGCCTAAGAAAGTACATATTGTTGCAGCCATAGGCTCCAAACCGGGAATTGATTATATTAAAACTAAATTACCTGAAAATTCAGAACTATGGATTGCGTCTGTTGATGATGAATTAGATGAAAACAAATATATCGTACCGGGATTAGGAGATGCCGGTGATTTGGCTTTTGGAAAAAAATTATCCAAATAGATAAAGCGGATTGTTTTTTTTAGCTAAAATAATAAAATAAAAAAAAAGAGTAACGTTTAATTTAACTTACTCTTTTTTTGATTGAATAATTATTAATAACTATTTAAAAATAAATAAAAATATCTTTTTTAAAATTTCAAAATTTATTTTTTGAAATATTCTTCTTCGTAATCACAGATTCGTTGAACTTTTGGAGCAGAACCGCCACCGCTAAATTCTGACTCTAACCAAGTATTCAACAAACTTTTCGCAAGTTCATGCCCAATTACTCGTTCACCAAAACAAATAATTTGTGCATTATTACTTTTTCTTGCTCTTTCAGCAGAAAAAGGATCATGACAAACAGCTGCTCTAACTCCCGGTATTTTATTGGCTGTTATTGCCATTCCTATACCCGTTCCACACGTTAACACAGCTCTTTCAAATTCTCCTGCTGCTACAGCCTTTGCTACTTTTGCTGCAACATCCGGATATAAAACCACCTCTCCTTTTTCAGCACCAAAGTCTTTGACTTCATATCCTAATTTTTCTAAATGATCTTTTAAGACAATTTTTAAAGCATACGCTGCCTCATCGCAGCCTATTGCTATTTTTTTCTTACTCATAATATTGTTTGTGTGTTTTAGTTAAATCTTTATTAAGATTTCTTTAACAAATATAAGTACTATTTAGCAGTTTACCAACAGAAATTTTAATTTTTATTCACAATTGTAAATAATTTTAACTTTAAGTTAGCAAAAAAATATTTTGTAAAAAATTACAATACAATTAAATACATTAAAAAACTCAAGTAAAAATCTGATGAAAATTTTTTATTGATTTCTTAAAATTATCTTAAGAAAAAAATAAATGTTAATAAAATTAATACTATTGAAAAGTAATATTTCTTTATTTCACGTAAACAAATTTTAAAAATCTTGATAGAAATTAAGATAAATAGGTAAATTATGAACGGGGTAGCCGGATTAATTAATACACAATTTGTTTATAAATAATTTAGCAATAATTATAATTCATCTTTTAAAAATTTTGCAGTATAACTGCTTTTATTTTTAACTACTTCTTCCGGAGTACCTTGTGCAATTATTTTACCTCCTTTATCTCCCCCTTCCAGTCCGATGTCAATAATATAATCTGCTGCCTTAATAACATCGAGGTTATGCTCTATAATAATAATTGAATTACCTAAATTTACCAAACGATTAATTACTTCCATTAAAATTCTGATATCTTCAAAATGTAAGCCTGTAGTTGGCTCATCCAATATATAAATGGTATTCCCTGTTTGTTTTTTACTTAATTCTTTAGCTAATTTAACTCGTTGAGCTTCCCCTCCCGATAGGGTTGTTGATTGCTGTCCTAAAGTAATATAACCTAAACCTACTTCTTGTAAGGTTTTAATGATGCGATGAATTTTAGGGATTGGCTGGAAAAAATCTACAGCTTCATCTATGGTCATATCCAATACATCTGAAATAGATTTACCTTTGTATCTTACCTCTAAAGTTTCTCTGTTAAATCGTTTTCCATGACAGGCTTCACAATGAACATATATATCCGGTAAAAAATTCATTTCAATCAATTTCAATCCGGAACCTTGACAAACTTCACATCTTCCTCCTTTCACATTAAAAGAAAACCTACGCAATTGATATCCTCTTATCTTTGATTCAGGCAATTGAGCAAACAAGTTTCGTATATCTGTAAAAACTCCTGTATAGGTTGCAGGATTGGATCTTGGAGTTCGACCAATTGGCGATTGGTCTACATCTACAATCTTGTCTAAAAATTCTATGCCTTCTATCTTCTTATAAGGAAGAGGTTCTTTTTCAGCACGATAGAAATGTTTATTTAATATAGGATATAATGTGTTGGTTATTAACGAAGATTTTCCACTACCGGAAACTCCGGTTATGCAAACCAATGACCCTAAAGGTATATCCAGGGTTACATTTTTTAAATTATTTCCTGTACATCCTATCAATTTTAAATGATTACCATTTCCTTTTCTTCGTTCCTCAGGTATGGGAATTTGTAACTCTCCATTAATATATTTTGCAGTTAATGTATTTGCTTTTGATATATTTTGTGGTTTTCCTTCCCAAACTACCTCACCTCCTCCCTTTCCGGCCAACGGTCCCATATCAATTACATAGTCTGCATTTAGGATCATATCTTTATCATGTTCCACTACTAAAACAGAGTTTCCTAAATCTCTAAGTTTTTTTAAAGAGTCTATTAATTTAATATTATCGCGTTGATGTAGACCAATGCTGGGCTCATCTAAAATGTATAAAACATTGACCAATTGAGAACCAATTTGTGTAGCCAAACGTATTCTTTGAGATTCTCCACCGGATAAGGTCTGCGACGGCCGATCCAAACTAAGATAATCTAAACCAACGTCAACTAAAAAACTGAGTCTCTTGGAAATTTCTTGAATTAAATCTTTGGCAATTATTTGATTATTTTCAGATAATTTTGAAGGCAATTCGTGAATCCATTCACTTAATTTTTGTAAAGAAAAACGGGCTATTTCCGAAATGTTTTTGTTATCAATCTTAAAAAATAAACTTTCTTTTTTTAAACGAGCACCCTCACAAACCGGACAAATTCTATCTTCAAATACCTGAGTTTTAAATTTTTGAGATTCTTCTTCATCTTTTCCGGTGGACAAACGAGTTATATAATCAATGATTCCTTCAAAATTTACTTTATAGGTTTTCTTAATTTGAGCATAATCTAAATCTAAGGTAACCTTATCATTTATTCCATAGAGGATTTCATCTTTTGCTTGATCAGAAAGTTTTTCCCACGGAGTAGACATTGTAAAACCATTCTTTTTTAGGATAACATCTATTTGAGATAAGATCCATCCGGTATGACTAAGTTCTTCAAAAATTGGAAAAACATTTTTGTCAAAAGATAATTTGGGATTGGGCACCAACTTATTTATATTGATTTCCTTAACTCTTCCTAATCCGTTACAGTGCTCACACGCTCCTTTAGGAGAATTAAAAGAAAATGTATTTGGCTCCGGCATTTGGTAAGAAATCCCGGTACTGGGACACATTAAATTACGACTAAAATATTTTCCCTGCTCCTCTCCTTGCTTCAAAAGCATTATGGTACCCTCTCCATATTGCATGGCTAAACGTATCGACTGTATGATTCGTTGAGTATTCTCTTTTGTATCTATAATCAGCTTATCTATTACAACCTCAATATCGTGAATTTTGTAACGGTCTAACTTCATATCCGGAACAATATCCAATAATTCTCCATCAACTCTAACTTGTAAAAAACCCTTTTTAGCCAGATTTGCAAACAACTCTCTATAATGTCCTTTTCTTGATCTAATTAATGGCGCTAAAACTAACACCTTTTCTTCTGAAAAATCCTTATAAAATAAATCAGTAATCTGGTCTTCCGAATAAGTAACCATTTTTTCACCCGTCTTGTATGAAAATGCATCCGAAGCTCGGGCATATAACAATCGAAAAAAGTCATACAATTCTGTTACGGTCCCTACGGTTGAACGTGGGTTTTTCGATGTAGTTTTTTGTTCAATAGCTATAACAGGAGATAAACCATCTATTTTATCTACATCCGGACGATCTAAAGTCCCCAAAAATTGACGTGCATAGGCTGAAAAGGTTTCGATATATCGTCTTTGACCTTCTGCATATATTGTATCAAAAGCCAAGGAAGATTTTCCACTTCCGCTTAAACCGGTAATTACTACTAATTGATTTCTGGGAATTTTAAGAGAAATATCTTTGAGGTTATGTTCTCTTGCTCCATAAATATTTATATAATCCTGATTCATTATAGGTTATCTCAAGTTAATTAATTAACTGACTTAAATTAAAGTAGTGCGCAAAGATATGAAAATTTGCTTTTTTTAGTGATTTGTGTATTTAATACCTATTATAACACAAATAATCATACCAAATCTTTTTTTAATTATTATAAATTCAAAATATATTTATAATTATATCCATATAATTTAAATCTTTTTATACATGATTATATGAATAACTTTTATTACTCATCTATTTTTAAATTATTATCAAATTATTCTCCAATAAAATTTATTATTTTTTATAAAAAGATTTTTTCTTAATTAAAAAATATAAAATACTATTAAATAGGTTATAAAAGATATTTGTTTAATAGTAAATTTAATCCTTTTTATTGTTTTAAAATTTCATAAATATTTTAAGGTTATATACTGATCAATCTGTACAAATTTGAAATATCAATGGCTTAAAATTATTAAAATAAATCAACTAATAAACTGATACATTTTTTTTAATTTTTAGTTTATGTTTATTTTTTTTAATAAATATATATTTATATAGTAAATATTAAAATTAAATTTATATTTGCAAAGAAATTTAAAATTATATGCCTATGAAATAAAATAATTAGAATAATATAAACTCCTATCTTTTATACAATACCGATCAGCAGCTTCTAAAATTTAATAAAATTAATATATTTAATTAGTATATAAAAGGAATATGTAAGGAGTATAATTAAAATCAAGCTGCATATTTATAACTAACTATTTTAAAATTGCAAAATGAATCAAAACGGAAAAACTACGAAGAAAAAAAGTAAAGGCTGTTTAATTGCTTTAATTATAATGATAATAGCATTTATTGGAGCTATATTTTTCTTTATAATTATGCCAATCTTCTTTATCAAAAAATCAACTGATGCCTATTTAAATAATACCGAACAAAAAATAGAACAATCCAAAAATTTAGTGTATAAGGATGTCTTAGTTTTTAAAGGAAATGGTAAGAAAAAGTCAGAATCATTTCACCTATCAGGAAATGGAGCTAAAATAATTTATAAATATTCTTCAGACACTAATAATATGGGAATATTTAATGTATATGTTGTAAAAGAAGGTAATGATATCATGGTACAAGGAGGAATTCCAGAAATCTTTATCACATCCGATAAAGAAGAAAGTGAAACAACTATTAGAAAACGTGCAGGAGACTATTATTTAGATGTAGATGGTTATGGCAATTGGGAAATCATAGTTCAAGATAAACAATAATAAGTTAAGGGTTCATTAATGAACCCTTTCATATATATTTATAGAATAATAAAATTTTTTGACAGAGTTTATTTAAATGCTTAAATGTTATTAACTATTTAAACAATACTTATTTTTTTAGGTTAAGCAATCGAGTAAAACTTAATTATTGTAATTTTGCAAGTTTTAATTGAATTGATAACCATGAAAGAATACGTTTTTGAATTAGTTCGACAAATCCGTTTCGTTGATATTATTGAATTTATAGGAACATTTGCCTTTGCAATTAGTGGTGTTCGAGGTGCTGCAACAAAAAAATGCGATTGGTTTGGTGCTTTTGTTTTAGGTTTTGTTACTGCCGTTGGAGGAGGAACTTTTCGAGACCTTCTTTTAGGTATAACTCCTTTTTGGATGCTTAATAGTATTTATGTATGGTGTACTCTTTTCTCTTTGTTATTTTATATATTTCTACGTGAGCATCTTAATCATTTAAATAGTTTCTTTTTTTGGAGTGATAGTATCGGTCTTGGATTATTTGTTGTTGTAGGCGCTGAAAAGGCTATGTTGTTAGGATATGATTCATGGGTCATAGTGATTATGGGAACTATTACAGCTGTATTAGGTGGAGTAATTCGTGATATTCTTTTAAATAAAGTCCCTCGAATCTTTAAGCGTGAAATTTATGCTTCTCCCTGTATAGTTGGAGGTATCTTTTTTGTAACGCTTCAATTCTTCAACTTTAATTTACCTTTTATTAGTGCTGTAACTATCGGAATTGTAGTTTTATTAAGATATATAGCAGTTAGATGGGATTTGCAAATCCCTAAACTTAAAAGTGAAAAACTTTAAATCATTGTATGCCTTTACTTTATAACCTAAATTTATAAATTAATTAAGAAGTTAGACCATTTCTTTTTAAAAATTTAAAATATACATTACTATATAAAAAGAAAAAGGGAGTTTAAACACTCCCTTTTTTAATATCCTATGGTAAATCTTTGTTGATGATGTTTTGGATTTTCAAGTTCGTCGACCATAGCTTTCGCATAATCCTGAACAGATATTTTACTGTTTCCTTGATCATCTGTAATAAGATTGTCTAATCCTAAACGATATTTTCCTGTTCTTTCTCCCGGCTCTATAGTTCCGGCAGGTGAAAAGAAAACCCAATCCAGTTCTTTTTCCGGTAAAAATTGATCTTTTAAGACTAATGCTAATGCCTTAACTCCCGGTAAAATTTCGTCCGGAATGGCTCCTGAATCTACAACGGTTTTACCCGGAGCTACCAATAAGCTTCCTGCTCCACCAACCGCTTGTAATCTCTTAATACCCGCTTTTTTAACAGCCTCAATTATTGATTGATATCCTTTTATTGTATCATCGTAAATATTCGGATTAGTCCAGCCCGGATTATATGCACTTATTACTGCATCATTATTTTTTAAAACTTCAGCTAATTTATCTGTGTCAAATACATCTGCACTTACCACTTTTAAATTTTTATCGTCATTCTTAATTTTATCTGCCGAACGAACGATTGCTGTTACTTGGTACCCTCTACTCAGTAATTCTTTTACTAATTGTGACCCTATAAATCCTGAGGCACCTATTAATGCTACTTTTTTCATAATTTGTATACTAATATTAATAATTAATTCTTTGATAACTTATTTTCATATAATAAATGAGATTTCCATATTTGTTTTCCCTAAAATTTCATGCTGAAATCTAGAAGGGTTACTCCTTCCAGTTTTTTAAATACTACCTCTTCAATAGTTTCATTCAATTCGCTAATGTTTTCATTTATTTTTTTTCCGACACAACATAAAGGATTGGGAGATGGTAAAAGTTTTCCTACTAGCGATTGATTGTAAACACTTAAATAAATTTCAGACAATGCAGTTTTTTCAGGAGATTTTAATAATCTACTTCCCCCCTTCTTTCCTTCTTTTGTTTCTATAAAACCATGTTTTTGAAGGTTGGTTAATTCATTCCTGACTATAACAGGATTAAGATTTAAACTTCTTGCTATATAAGCTGACGGTAGCCATTGATCCAAATTTTTTGCCAAAAGAGTAAGTATATGCATGGAAACTGTAAAATGGCGGTCATTCATTACTGTAATATTTTCAATTACAGTTCAAATATAAGCTTTTTTTATAAAATATTTACATATTTATTAAGTTATTCAATATTTATTAAAATAAATTAGTAAACTATTATTCTAATTATTTTGTATTGTCTCTATTTCAAAATGAATTAGTTTCCGATATTTAACTTTTATCTACTAGTTATACAGATCTTAAAAAATCAGATATAAAAAAAGGGATTCAAAGAAATGTTACAGTAATAAGATACAACAAAAAAAGAGCTATTAAAATAGCTCTTTCATAAGTATAAATATATTAGTAAATTCTATTTCTTAAGAAAACAGGTCTTTAAAACAATACTTGAACCGTCAATTTTACAATCTACTTCTTCCGGATTATCAGTTAATCGGATGCTTTTTACTTTAGTTCCTCTTTTAATTACCATAGAAGAACCTTTTACTTTAAGATCTTTAATGACTGTAACCGCATCTCCATCTTGAAGTTCAGCTCCGTTGCTATCTTTAACTATTGAATTACCAGCCGATTCTTCTCCCGACCATTCATAAAAACAATCCGGGCATACGTAGGAAGTACCATCAAAATAAACATTTTCCATTGAACATTTTGGGCACTTTAAAACATCTGTCATTATTTTTTCTTTTTAAAGATTACTAAATTTAATTGGGTTGCAAATATAACTTATTTAAACGCAGAGAACAAATATTCAATTTAATATTACATTTATTTTATTCTTTTCTCTAATTATTTACAAAGTATTTTTTCATATTTTTAAAAACATTTGTATATAGGTTTCTTTATAACTATATAAATTATTCTTTAATTTATAAGATTCTTTTAGTCAAAATAAAAAAGTTTACCTTTGTTTTATTTCGACAAATTCATTTACCATGAAAGATAGAATTGTTGTAAAAATTGGAAGTCAGCTGTTAACCCGTAAGGATGAAACTCTTGACATTACCCAAATGTCTGATATCGTCGATCAGATTGCCGAACTACATAAAAATAATACGGAAATCATTCTGGTATCATCCGGAGCGGTAGCGTCCGGTAAAAATGAATTTAAAATCCATTCAAAGCTTGACAGTATTTCTGCTCGCCAGTTATATTCTTCTGTTGGACAGGTAAAACTAATTCATAGATATTACGACCTATTTAATCAACACGGAATTCTATGCGGACAAATCTTAGCAACTAAAGAAGATTTTTCAACACGCATGCATTATCTAAATCAAAGAAATTGCATGAATATTATGCTTGAAAATCATGTGATTCCAATTGTAAATGAAAACGATGCGATTTCCGTTAATGAACTAATGTTTACGGATAATGACGAATTATCAGGTTTGATAGCTGCTATGATGGATTGCAAAAAATTGATCATTTTAAGTAATATCGATGGAATTTACACCGGCGATCCTTCAGACCCTGAATCTAAGCTTATAAAAGAAATAGACAGTTCAAGAGATTCAGTTGAGGATTATATACAATCTAAGCGGTCGACTACCGGAAGGGGAGGAATGAAAACCAAATATAATATAGCTAGAAAAGTAGCAGAAGAAGGTATAGAAGTTATTATCGCCAATGGAAGAATAAAAAACATCATTTCCAGACTTGTAAATGGCGTTGACACACCTTCCACACGATTTATTCCCGCGTCTAAAGAAATTTCGGGCGTAAAAAAATGGATCGCCCATTCTGAAGGTTTCGCTAAAGGAGAAATACATATTAATGAAGGAGTAAGAAAAGCTTTATTAAATTTTAAAGCCGTCAGCATATTGCCTGTAGGCGTAACTCGGATAGTCGGAAATTTTGAAAGTGATGATATTGTTCGTATTATTGATCACACCGGAAAACAAATTGGAATAGGCCGATCTTCCTATTCCAGCGAAAAAGCGAAAGAAATTTTAGGACAGGCCAACAACAAGCCGATCATACATTACGACTATTTATATATTGAAAAATAAATGATGTCTTCTATTCAACAAAATATTTTTACCTCATCCGTTGAAGCGGTAAATGAACTAAATTTAGTTGATATTGATAAAATCAACCAAGTTTTAGAAGCTCTTGCCAATGAAACTGAAAATTCAATTCCTTATATTCTTTCTGAAAATAAGAAAGACATAGAAAGGATGTCTACTTCCGATCCGAAATTTGATCGGTTGCTTTTAACTGAAGAACGCATACAAGATATAGCAAAAGATATTCGCAAAGTTGCCTCTCTTCCCTCACCTGTAGGAAAAATAATTTCAGAAAAAATTCTTTCCAATGGTCTTAAGTTATCTAAAATTACAGTTCCTTTCGGAGTTATAGGAATTATTTATGAAGCCAGACCGAATGTAAGCTTCGATGTATTTTCTTTGTGTTTAAAATCGGGTAATGTTTGTATTTTGAAAGGAGGCTCTGATGCTTTTTTTTCTAATACAGCGATTGTTTCGATTATTAAGAGGGTTTTACTACAAGAGGGTTTGAATCCCGATATTTGTAATTTATTGCCCGCTGATCGTTCTTCGACTTTACAATTATTGAACGCAAGTGATTATGTTGATCTTCTTATTCCGAGAGGAAGTAAAGAGCTTATTAATTTTGTTCGTGAAAATTCGAAAATCCCAGTAATCGAAACCGGTGCAGGAGTATGTCATACTTATTTCCACCGGGAAGGTAATTTAGAAATAGGAAAAGAGATCATCTTTAATGCTAAAACCCGAAAAGTTAGCGTTTGCAATTCGTTGGATTGCTTACTTATTGATAAGGAAAGAATACAGGACCTTCCCGAATTGTGTAAAAAATTAATTGAGAAAAAAGTAGTTATTTATGCGGATGAACCTGCATACACTCAATTAGAAAACTCTTATCCATCCAATTTACTGCATAAAGCAACTTCCGCAAATTACGGAATGGAATTCTTGGATTATAAAATGTCTATAAAAACGGTAAATTCTATTAAGGAAGCAATTGAACATATAGCGAACTACGGATCCAAACATAGCGAAGCAATAATAAGTGAAAATAAATCATGTATAAAAATTTTTGAAAAGCTGGTAGATGCCGCTTGTATTTATGTTAATACTTCTACTGCCTTCACAGATGGCGCACAATTCGGAATGGGTGCAGAAATAGGGATCAGCACGCAGAAAATGCATGCACGAGGTCCTATGGCTCTGGATGAATTATGTTCTTATAAGTGGATTGTAGAAGGTAACGGTCAAATAAGACCGTAAATAATTAAGATAGTAGCTAGACTGTTTTTATTTCTTAAACTATAATCTTTTCTGTTTTTAAATTCAGTATAAAAATTGGAATTAAAAAAAGATGAATTCTTTATCTTTATATGAAAAAAATTTCATCAAATATAAATTTTGAAAATAATAAAAGGCAATGGATGAATTAAATTTTAATTAGATAGTAAAATTTAATTCATCCATTACAAAATATATATTTAGTAGAATAAATTCTTAATCAAATATATCTTTCTATAAATTATTTATTTTTCCATCACCGTTTTTCAATCTCATCCTAAAATCTTCGAAGCATCCAAAACTATTTTCACTAAAAACAGTAACGAAACAATATAAACCGTTGGAGTAACCTCTTTTCTTCTGCCTCCTAATACTTTTAATAAAGTAAAGCTTAGCATACCAAATACAATACCTTCCGCTATACTAAATGTAAAAGGCATAAAAATTATGGTTAAAAATGCGGGTAAACCTTCCGTGATATCATTAAAATTAATTTTTACAACAGAAGAAATCATAAAGAGACCGACAATAATTAATGCCGGAGCTGTGGCAGCTGCCGGAACTAATAAAAATATAGGTGCTAGAAATAAAGATAAAAAGAACATCAAAGCTGTACTAACCGCTGTAAGACCGGTACGCCCTCCGGAGGCTACTCCGGAAGCACTTTCTACATATGAAGTAATTGTGCTGGTACCCAAGATCGCTCCAACCGTCGTTCCCAATGCATCAGACAATAATGCTTTTTTCATTTGAGGAAAATTTCCTTCTTCATCCGTGAATCCCAATTTAGATACAACTCCTATTAATGTTCCAATCGTATCAAACAAATTAACAAATAGAAAAGTGAAAACTACAATCAACATATCCACTGAAAATATTTTGTCCCAGCCTTCTGAAGAAAACATTGGTTCGACAGCTTTACCAAATATAGGTTCAATAGAAGGAGGCATACTTACCAATGAACCAGTTAATTGTATGTCGCCCAACAAATAGCTAAATAAAGTGGAAACTACAATTCCCGCTAAGATAGATCCATTTATATTGCGCGAATGAAGCACAGCCGTAACCAACAATCCCGCAAAAGCAATCCATACCGAATGTTGTTTAAAATCACCTAAAGCAAGAAAAGTATTGGGATCTGAAACAATGATATTAGCTCCTTTTAGTCCTATTAAGGTAATAAATAATCCAATTCCGACAGGAATTGCCTCTTTCAGTACTCTAGGAATGCTTTTAACTATCATTTCCCTGACATTCAAAAAAGTAAGTATTATAAATATAAGCCCCTCTATAAAAACAGCTGTTAGAGCAAATTGCCAAGAATATCCAAGTCCTAAAACTACAGAAAAAGCAAAAAAGCTGTTCAGTCCCATTCCGGGTCCTTGTGCTATGGGCAATTTTGCCAATATTCCCATTAACAACGTCGCAAAAATAATAGCTAACGTAGTTCCTGTAAAAAGAGCTTCTCTATCCATTCCCGTTTCCGATAAGATACTAGGATTGACAATCAAAGCATAGGACATGGTTAAAAAAGTGATGATCCCGGCTACTAATTCTTTTTTAATAGTTGTACCATTTTCGGATAGCTTAAAATATCCGTCTAGAAAAGTTTTCATGTTATCAGTTTAGTTTAGTTTAGTAAAAAGCAAAAGTACTAACAAATAAGTAATATTGGTTAGTGTTTTTGTGTGTAAAGGCTGCCTTTCCACTCATTTAATCAATTGCATTTTTTATTTAATTAATTATCAGTTTATTAAAATCTAAAGTTAAAAGCTCTTCGGGTAAAATCGTATTGAAAAAGACTTGACTGGCTTCTTCTTTTAGTATGGATATATCGGTATAACGATTGGAAAAATGCCCTAATATTAATACTTTAACGTTTGCCATTTTTGCTATTTCTGCGGCTTGATGTGCTGTGGTATGTCCTGTTTTAGAAGCTAATTCTCTTAATTCATCTAAAAAAGTAGCTTCATGGTATAAAACATCTACCCCTTTAATTAACGGGACTATATTGGGACTGAATTTAGTATCTGAACAAAAGGCATAGCTGTAAGAATGTTTAGGAGGAAGGGTAAGATACTCATTTTTTATGATATCTCCGGATTGAGTTATAAAATCTTTACCTAATTTCAAATTATGATAATCGCATACTTCAATTTCGGGATTGTATTTAATTACATCCATATTAAGCCTTCTCGGCTTTACTTTTTCTTTAAACAGAAACCCATTGGTGTAAATACGATGGTTTAATGGAATCGTCCAAACACACAATTTATTATCTTCATAAATTAATTCACTTTTTAAAGAAGTCAGTTCAATAAAGTTAATATCAAACTGATTACTACTCTCAGTTAATAGTAATTGAATTTCAATTAATTTTTTAATTCCTTTAGGCCCATAAATGGTTAAAGGTTCAGTTCTTCCCAATAAATGAAAGGAAGATATAAGCCCGATCAAACCAAAAACATGATCGCCATGCAGATGAGAAATAAATATAGTATTTATATGGGTAAATTTTACTCTTGCTTTTCTAAGTTGTACTTGAGTCCCTTCTCCACAATCTATTAGAAAATATTGGTTATTACATTCTAATAACTGTGATGTAGGATTGGTACGAACAGTGGGAACCGCTGAGTTATATCCTAAAATAGTAAGTTTCATAAATTTTAAGTTGTATTTTTGAGTTTTTACAAACTATTACCTTACTAATATTTTTCATAAAAATACATGATTTTTTTCATTTGATAAATAAAAAATTAATTTTTAAGGCGCTTTTTTTTACGCTTTTTTTTCATTTTTAACGCATTTTTTAAGAAAAATAAGTGATTTTTTAATGAATTTTTTCTTAATTAAATTAGCGCAAAATACTATATTTCAAACAATTACATTTCCAAAAAATGTTTTTTAAAGAAAAAAATTACAATTTATAACAATTCAAATATATTATTCATATATTACTGTCCTTAATAAAATAAAAACAATATGAAAATACTTAAAAGTCTTTACGTACAAGTCATAATTGCCATAATTATAGGTATTCTTATTGGATATTTTTTCCCAAGTGAAGATATTATAGTTAATGGGGTTAAACAACACAGTACGGGACTTGGTGAAATGCTAAAACCATTAGGAGACGGATTTATCAAGCTAATTAAAATGATCGTAGGACCTTTGATTTTCTGTACCATTGTGCTGGGTATTGCAGGAATGGAAGATACTAAAAAGGTTGGTAAGGTTGGTTTAACAGCTATTGTTTATTTTGAAATTATGACAACAATAGCTTTAATCATCGGCTTGGTTTTCGTTAATGTGCTAAAACCCGGAAACGGCATGCATGTAGATCCTTATGCATTGGACTCTTCATCTATGTCCCATTATATAGAAAAAAGTAAAGAAGATCACGGAATTATTACGTTTATTTTGGATATGATTCCTGAAAATGTTATTGCTTCAATTGCATCTAATAATTTACTTCAAGTATTAGTCTTTGCCATTCTTTTTGGTTTTGCCATGACGAAAATTGGACCTAAATCTTCAAAACCGGTTTTATCTGTAATGCAATCTTTCCTGGATGGACTTTTTGCTATTATAAAAATAATTATGTATCTGGCACCTTTAGGAGCCATGGGCGCTATGGGATATACCATTGGAGTTTACGGATTGAAAGCATTGAGTAATTTAGGAATGTTAATCTTATGCTTTTATCTAACGTGTATTGTTTTCATTTTCGGAGTTATCGGAGCAGTTCTTTATTACAATAAGGTCAACATATTCAAATTTATTAAATACATTAAAGAAGAACTTTTAATTGTGCTCGGCACCTCATCTTCCGAATCGGCATTACCGGGAATTATGAGCAAGATGGAGAAGATAGGATGTTCTAAGTCTGTCGTTGGTTTGGTAATACCAACCGGCTATTCTTTTAATCTCGACGGTACTTCCATTTATCTTACCATGGCTGCTGTTTTTATTTCTCAAGCTTTAGACATGCATTTGAATTTACAACAAGAAATTACGCTTCTTTTAGTATTGCTTTTAACCTCAAAAGGTGCAGCCGGGGTAACAGGAAGTGGTTTTATTACTCTTGCCGCTACCCTACCGGTAGTAGGACATGTACCGGTTGAAGCTGTGGCGTTAATATTCGGTATTGATAAATTCATGAGTGAAGCAAGAGCTTTAACTAATTTAATAGGTAATGCAGCAGCTACTATTGTTGTTGCCAGAAGGGAAAATGAATTTAATTACGATAAAGCTGAAAGCATATTAATATCCAATAAGTCTTAAGTGTGATTTGTAATTTATTTTTAAAAAATATAATTTGTTAAATAAATATTATCATTTTTTTGGTAAAATTATAAATTAAAAATAGATTTGTATAAAATATACTAGTTTTGAAAGTCCTGGTAGATAATTTACTAGGGCTTTCTTAGTAAATTTTCTATTTTTTACTTCGACTTATTTATAAATATTCTTTTTAACGCAGGCTTACGTAAATTTATGAACATATATTTTTTATTTTTGTAATACTATGGATTAGCATAATATTAAATTTTTTAAAAGAAATTTGAAATTTTAGATTAATAAAATTTATTATTAGAAAATATTGAAAATATAAAAGTTTTACTATGTTAGTTTTTATTTAATATTTTAAATGTTAATCTTATGAAGTAATTTATTTCGATAAATAAATTATCTTCAAGCAATTAAAATAGAATACGAGCAACTTTTGAATTATAATTAAGCAATTAACCAATGAAAAAAATATATTTAGACAGTGCCGCTTCAACCATTATAGATGAAAGAGTTATTGAAGCAATGATTCAATCTATGAAAGAAGATTTTGGTAACCCTTCTGCTATACACAGCTTTGGGCAAGAAAGTAAGTCAAAAATAGAAATGGTCAGAAAAAATATAGCTCAATGGTTGCATGTAAATCCTAATGAAATCATTTTCACAAGCTGCGGTACTGAATCTAATAATTTAATTTTACGTTCTTGTATAGAAAACTTATCTATTAAACGGATCATATCTTCTCCCTTAGAACATAAATCTGTTTTGGAAACCATCAGAGATCTAAAAGAAAAACATCCTGAAATTGAAGTTGTTTTTCTTCCTTTGAAGAATAAAAAAGGGGATTTGGATATAGCTTTTTTAGAAGATTTACTAGAAGAAAAAATTCCAACATTAGTTTCTTTAATGCATTCCAATAATGAAATTGGAAATTTAACGGATATTGATAGTATTGCTCAATTATGTAAAAAATATGGAGCTTTGTTTCATTCAGATACTGTTCAAACTATGGCTCATTATCCTTTAGATTTCTCTAAAACACCCATTGATTTTGCTTCTTGCAGTGCCCATAAATTTCATGGTCCTAAAGGAATAGGAATGGCTTTTATAAGAAAATCAAGCGGTTTAAAAGGTATTATTACCGGAGGAACTCAGGAGCGTAATTTACGAGCCGGAACTGAAAATGTTTACGGGATTGTTGGCTTAGGTAAATCTTTTGATTATGCTATGCAAGAATTAAAGGAAAGAAGAAGGATAATTGAAGATTTAAAACAATATACAATTGATCAATTGTCTAAAAATATACAAGGGGTTTTGTTTAATGGGCATGGAACAGACTTTACTAAAAGTAACTATACTCTTTTAAGTATTTTGCTTCCTTTTCCCAATACTATGGTTGGTTTTCAACTCGATATGAAAGGTATCGCCGTTTCTCAAGGAAGCGCCTGTGCTTCCGGTGCTTCCAAACCATCAAAAACCATGTTGCAGCTTTATACTGAAGAAGAATTAAAAAATACAACGACGTTACGCATTTCATACAGCCATTATAATACAAAAGAAGAAATAGATGTTTTGATCAATTTTCTTTATGAGATACAAAAGAATTTAACTAATACCATCCCCGCCGAAAATGGGTAACCACCGCGCTTAAGTTAAAATTAAAGGTAAATCGAATATGGGATAAATAATTATTTTTTGCCGGTTCAAATCCCAACGTTGATTGAATGGGTAAATACAATTCTAAAAATTCAGGTATTATGTTCAATTTAACTCCTGAATCGTAGATAAAATACGTAGATTTCTTTTTATTCGAATACAATCCCATATCTGCATATAAGTCAAAAGGCTTCCATAAATGTATTTCTCCATTTAATGAAGTAATCCATTTATTGGCTGATTTATTCAACATGGATTTAAACCCTCCTTCAGCCATTATATATTGTTGATAAAACAATCCACCGGTTGCAGATCTTCCTAAATAATCCATGTAATTGAAACTATAATCTGTGATATGATCTACTCCGAAATCGAAGTAAGTAGAATTGGAATGATTGTTTATAAAATATCCTCCAAAATAGCGTAAACTTATTTTTTTATTCGGCGCATATTCATGTCTAAAATATATCTCTGTACTTATTTTATTGAAAATATTAGAATGTTGGAAGTTCGTTTTACTATACCATTCATTGATTATTCTTTTATCTGAATGCGAATATGACAGATCCAGCAGATTATAATGGGAATAATCATTTTTTTCAAGAATTTTAAACGGATCTTTTTCTCTTTCAACACTATTAAATGAAAGTCCTATGGTTCTGTTAATATCTGATCTGGGTCTCTTTTTAAATATAAGATTTACATTTCCTGAATATTTTTTATAACTCAAATTCTTATCATAATGATAATAAGTATATCCTGTTCCCATAGACATTCTTCTAAATAAGCCTTCTTCCATATCGTAATTGTAATTTAAGGCAACTGATCCCGTTAAACTTTTGGTTCCAGTGGAATAAGTTGGAGAAAATGAATATTCGAAAGGTCTTGAAAATGGAGAGCTATTATAAAAACGTAATCCTAGTATAAATTTATCGTAATTATTCCAATTTATATTGGGTTCATAAAAAATTTGTGTATAATTAGGATTATCAACGTCTGCATAGAATTTCATTTGCAATTTCTTTCTGTTCTTATAGATACCCTCTGTGTTCAATAGATTATCATTATCATTAATTTCCGGAAACAGATAATTTTTATTTATAAGTAAACGATCATATTCTCCATTTTTAAATGAATATAAAGAATCTTTATTGGTTGAAAACACCCATTTCTGATTGATTATCTTCTTGTTTTTTTCTCCCGTGATTAATATTGGAATCGGTAAAGCCGTTTTATTAGTGATACGTACTTTTATAGTATCTTTTTCATACTTATCCTCATAAAATTTTTTAATCTTAAAATTAATACGATCATTGGTAACTATATAATTTTGAAAAAACCATGCTAAATTTTTTTGAGAGTTTATTTCTAAAATCCTTTGAAAGTCTGATGAAGTAATTTCACGATCTTTTCCTTCTTCTATAAGCTTTTTAACTGAATTTTCGAAAAGATCCGCTCCCAAATAGGCGGATAGAAAATTAAAACTTAATCCCGATTTAAATTCACTAATTATATACTGGTTGATATTGCTCAATTCTAAAAAATCTTCACTTATCGGCTGATCATAATTTTGAGTGGCTATATATCTGTAACCTAATTTATACCGATCGGTTATAGGAACTTTAGATATGAAAAAATATTGTAACGGTTTAATTTTTATTATGCTAAGTTCTTTAGGAAGATTACCTAATAATTTAGTGTCAGGATAATACTTCTTTAAATAATTTAATTGATAATAGGTAAGCAAACCGTTAGGTATCCAATGATATTTATTTTTATCCACTTGTATTACCTGATTGATAACTGAATAGGCTATTTGCTGAAACATTTTAAGATCAATTTTTACGTCATCAGGAAAAAGTTTCCATTCTTTTAAACCCAATAATTTAATATCATCAACTCCTATAAAATTGCGATCTTTTTTAATTTTAGAGCTAATTAATAATTTTGAGGGTAGTTTGCCTAATTTTTCATTTAAAAATAGTAATTCGCGTTTTATATTTTTATAATAAATTTCTTTAAATTTTTCATTAATGGAATATCCAATAACTACTTCGGTTTGCGATCCGTTTATAGTATAAATAAAAGAAATCGGTTTATTTTTAGTAAGGATCATAGTTACAGCATCACCGGATGTTCCCTGTAATTGATTTTCTCCTACTTTTGTAAGGTCTCCATCCATATATAAACCCATAGGATGGTAAAAGTTAATAGTATAATTGGTTTTTCTATAGGGATTAAACTCAGTATCGGTAAATGGCTCCAATTTGGGTTTTGAATTGATAAAATCTAGAGGCTGTATAAAAAAGTTTTTTAAAACATAAGTACCTTTCGAGGAAAATCCATATCCGGTAATTCTATTGGAAGGAATTTTTATATTATAATTTAAATCCAAAGATATACTATCATTGGGTAATAAAGGAGAAAAAAGATTTACTTCGTAAAATTCAAAATCTCTAAGTAAAAAAACGGGTTGTCGTTTATTTATAAAGATGGTCAAATCATTGATTCGACCTCTATCCATATATTTTGAAAAATATAAAGTTTTATTTCTATCCTCTAATTTTCGTTTTCCTAATACCGTATTAGTATTAGAATAGGAATTAGCGGCTGCGTGTAAATATATTTTATCTAAAGTTATACCCGTATTATTATAAAAAACGATCTTTTGTTTTACGGATATATTTTTAGTTAGACTGTCTAAAGTTGCTGATATAAGTATTTTGTCACTTTGTGAAAAGCACAAAACTGGTAAAATTACTAAAATTATATTCGATAAGATTCTTAGAATTTTCATAGTTAACAGCAAGAAGTCATAGGAGATGATTACTATTTAAACCTTATTTCAACGGCTCCAAAACGATATTTAATAATGTCTGCTTCAAAATATTCAATATCATCCATATTATTTAATATTTTATAAATTTCTTTTTTTAATACTCCTTTACCTTTGCCATGTATTAGTATCAACTTCTTAACCTTATCTTTCTTGGCTGATTTTATTTCCTCCATAGCTTTATTAATTTGCTTTTCAAGCATTTGATGAGGCATCATGTTTTTAAAAGAATCAACAATATTTCCTATATGCAAATCAATAATTCTTTCTTGTATAGTTTCTTTTGCTACATTGTTAGTCTTTTTAGAAGTTACATCTTCTTTTTTAACATTAAAATCGGTAGCTTCAGTATACATATTTGCATATTTATCATAGGCAATTAAGTTATTTAGTAAATGTGTAACTTCAAATCCATAAGAATCTAGTAAAACTGCTTTATTTCCTATAAAATTTTTTATAGTAAAAATTCCTTCTTCATCCAGTAGTTTAACTTTATCCCCGATCTTCATACAGATTGAATTAATAAAGAAGGCTATCTTGAGGATAGCCTTATTTGTGTTGTATATATTATTTAATTTATTTTACATCATTTTCTGGGAACTCTATTGCTGGCTCCTCTTTTGGTTCTTTTAGAAGAAGATTCTTTACCTTTATGATCTTGAGCTACCCTAAATCCAACCCATACGGCAGACTCATTTTCAAGCATATATCTTCTTTGTCCAGGATCTAACCAATAAGCGGTATCATTCCAAGATCCTCCTTTAATTACCCTTAAATCATTACTGATTTGAGAAGTTCTTTGTTTGGAATCTTTATCTAACACAACTCTTCCGTTTTTATCTACTGTCCAGTTTCTAATAGGTGAATTGTAGTAATTAAAAGTACCGGTTGAATCAACACGACCATCTCCCGATTCTAAAGATGATTGTAAGTCTCCATCTCTAAAGTTTCTTGCATCATCTACAATCTCTGTTTCAAATTTTCCTGATAAATTTCTATACAATTTTCTTCCGTCTGCCAAAGTATCGAATTGAATTGAACCGTCATCAACTTTTTTAAATCTTCCGGGATTTCCTTCTTCACTAATAAATTGTTGATAAACGTTTCCTCTATAATAGTTGAAATCATTAAAATCAGTATCAATTAACGGTCTATAAACGTCTTGTGTCCATTCAGCAACATTTCCATACATACCATATAAACCAAATGGATTGGATGGATATGCTCTAACATCGGAAGTAATTGCATTCCCATCATTAGCCCAACCTCCACTACCGGAATAATCACCTTGTCCACCGGATTTGAAATTATCCAGGAATTGACCTCTATTTCTTCCTTTTTTAGCACGCATTCTATTGATCATTACGTCTTTACCTTCAATGATATTATACTGTCTGTTATCTGCTTCAGCCAGTGCAGCATATTCCCATTCAGCTTCTGTAGGTAATCTGAATTTTTGTACTAAATTTCCTTGAGCACTTTTATTAACAGCTATAATTCTTTCATTTTTGCTGGTAATACCGCTTTGTTTAGCGATTTTATCTTGATTAACAATACCTTCTAATTCAGGATCATTGTATTTATATTTTTCAACATTAAATGAATTTGAACCTACATTATTGGCCGGATTACTATAAAAATCTTTTGGGATAATACCTTTATTCATTAATTCTCTTTCATTGGCTCTGTCGGTTAACCAATCACAATATCTTTGTGCTTGTAACCAACTTACTCCAACTACCGGGTAGTTATCAAATTGAGGGGCTCTGAAATAATCTTCTGAATAAACATCGTTTCTGGACAATTTATTTTTCCAAACAAGAGTATCAGGAAGGGCTCCATAATAAATATCTTTATAATTCTCATCCGTTGGTGAATATACATACTTTAACCAAGTTACATATTCACGATATTCATAATTTGTTACTTCAGTTTCACCGATAAAAAAAGATCTTACTTGCATTCGGTTAGGGGTATTGTTCCAATCATGCATTACATCGTCTTTAACTAATCCCATAGTAAAAGCTCCACCTTCCACGAATACCATTCCAACCCAACCTTTTTCAGTCTTTTTCTTTTTACTATAAAACCAGCCGTTTCTATCATTGGCCTTCCATCCGGTCAAACTTTTTGTATTTTTAGTTCCACCGCCAGGTTTAGTTCTCCCACCACTGCAACTAACTAATGCTAAGGAAATTGAAGAAACAACGGATAATAATAATATGAATTTCCCGATTCTCATTGTATTTATTTTCATAATTAAGATCATGCAAAAATAATATAATATTACTTGAAAGAAAAATTTTTTCTACTTTATATTACATAACCTCAAATAACGTTAACTTATTTGTAGATATTGTATATTTAGTAAAATATTATTTCTACTTATTCGTTATTTAGAGGTAAATGAAAAGATTTTTATACATTTTTATAGCGTTTTTCATTCAAGTGTCCACATTTATCCCTGTGGCACAAACTATTACGATTAATTGGGATGGTATAAAGAATTTTTATTATTCAACTGAGCAAGTAAAAAAATATCCTTTCTTTACCAATGATAACTATTCCATTGATGAAGGAATACCTACTTTATATTATGCCGAGAAAACTGAATTTAATGGAGATGTATATCTGACTAATTTACAATGGCAACCTATTGAAAAATCGCAACTTGGCGATACGCCTCTGGACTTCATTCCCGATGATGATATTTTCAGCGCGTCAATTACTAAGTCACGAGATCAAAAATTTATATCCGTAACCATTAAAACATTTAAGAAAACAGGCAATACCATTTTTAAACTGATACGTTTTACCATTGAGAAAAAAAATTCTTACAGTAAAAATTATTCATCTTTAGAATCCTTTTTGAATGTTGAAAGTGTTCTAAAAAATGGATCATGGTATAAAATTAAAATAGCTAAAACAGGAATTTATAAAATTGATCGAAATTTCTTACAATCATTAGGAATAAATTGTAATTCTTTAGATCCCAAAACTATACGAATATTTGGCAATGGAGGAAAAATGCTTCCGGAACCAACCTCATCGTTCAGATACGATAACCTAAAAGAAAATGCCATTTTTGTCCGAGGAGAAAATGATGGAATTTTTGATTCAGATGATTATATATTATTTTATGGGCAAGGACCGGACTATTGGATAAGAAATTCAAAGGTTAGGCATAAAAAAAATATATATGAAGATTATGCATATTATTTTATTAACGTCAATCAAACTTCGGGAAAAAGAATTCAATCCAATCCATACAAGACACCGAACGCTAAAGTATATGTAGAGTACGATGATCATCAATTCTTTGAAGAAGATAGACTAAATTTAAATCAATTAGGTAAAATATGGGTGGATGAAAATTTAGGATTGAAAAATTATAAAGAAATCCTATTTCCGGTTCATGACTTAGTTCCGGGTTCAAGCATAACTTGGAAATATGCTTGGGTATCAAGAAACGGTATTAATGGAAAAATAAATGTGTCGTATAATGATAATCCAGTATTTTCATCGATTTTAAGGCCATCCCCTAATGAAATTGATTTTGCAATTGGAAACCAAACACAAACTATTACTCCAACTAATAATCAATTAAAATTTAATTTAGGATTTGATAATTCAGCCAATCCCTCGGCTGAATTTTATCCCGATTATTTTGAAGTCTTATATAAGCAAAAGCTTAAATTTAATGGTAGTCAAATGAATTTCAGAACATTTGATCCCATTGAAGATGGAAAAATATATGGATTTACTTTTGTTCCTTCTGAAGATTTTGAAGTTTGGGATGTTTCTGATGTAGTCAACGCAAAAAAACTGAAACGATCAGCAAATGCTTTTACATATTCCTATCAACTGTTATCAACTAATTTTAAAAACGAAATGATTGCCTTTAAGCACTCAGCTGCCTACATTCCGGAAGTTGTTGGTAAAATTTCAAATCAGGCGTTACATTCCATATCCGATGTAGATTATATTGTCATAACTGTTCCTGAATTTGTTTCTCAGGCAAATCGCATTAAAAATTTACATCAATCTAAAAATCGATTAAAAGTAGAAGTAGTTACAGTAAATCAAATTTATAATGAATTTAGCTCCGGGGGACAAGATTTAACCGCAATAAGAGATTTTTTACGTTATCTATATAAGAAAGACAATGGAAAATTAAAATATGTGCTTCTACTGGGCTCTGCCTCGTATGATTATAAAAATAAAACCGGAACCGGACATAACTTAATTCCTACCTATCAAAGTTATAATAGCACCGGTCTTAATTACTCTTATGCAACAGATGATTTTATAACGATATTGGATGATGATGAAGCTAATTTAATAGGAGAAGATGCCAATCTTTCAGCTACTCAATTAGATATAGCAGTGGGAAGAATGATTGCAAAAAATCTATCCGAAGCAACAGCGTGTGTAGATAAAAGTGTAAAATACGATAATGGAAAAGCTCCTCAAGGTACTCCTTTTGGAAATTGGAGATTAAACGCCTCTGTTATTGTAGACATTGACAGTGATAATAATTTCCATAAAAAAATTGAAGAAACTATTGCTCAAAATATTTTTGATAAATCTTTGAAAGAATATACACTTAAAAAATTATATATAGATTCTTATAATGCAGATTACACTACAGGTGGAGCCAGATTTCCACAGGTAAATGAAGCTATAAAAGCCGCTTTTAACAATGGTAATTTAGTAATAAATTATTTTGGACATGGCGGCACATTATCTCTTTCTCAATATAGGCTATTTTCAAAAGAAGATGTAAACAGCTTGTCTAATTTTAACAGAGATTTTTCTCGACTGCCTTTATTTATTACTATCTCATGCGATGTTTCCGTATGGGACAATCCTTCTTTAAATTCTTTAGGGGATTTATTATATCTCAAAAAAAATGGTGGAGCAAATTCCATGATTACAACCAATAGGGCGCTATCAATCTATTATGGGTTGAATATGAATCCTATAATCATGAAAAACATATTCACAAAAAAAACTGAAAGTAATCAATATATAGCTCTAGGTGAAGCGCTTCGACTTTCCAAAAAAGAAATCTTAAGTGGAGAAAGTCGAAAAATAAATTTGTTCGGAGATCCCGCGCAATCTTTGGTATACCCGAAACGTAAAATTAAGGTCACTAAAATAAACGGATTGGATGCAGACCATTTCTCGGGTGTTATAAAAGCCCTTGATTTCATTACCATTGAAGGCCAAGTACTAAATGAAAATGGAGATGTTGATCCCTCTTTTTCGGGAAATATCCAAACTGTTTTATATGATAAACCTGTGGATAAAAAAACTCTAAATAATTTTAATTATAATTCACTTAAACCACCTCTTGAATATAAAGAACAGGTTAATGCTATATATAAAGGAGGTTCACAAGTGAAAGATGGAAATTTTAAAATAGAATTTTACGTTCCTAAAGATATTAATTATGATATCGGTGATGGCAAATTACTTTTATATGCCGATAATTCTGAAATTGATGCCTTATATTTTAAAAATGATTTAAAAATTGGAGATATAAATCCCAATGGAATAAATGATTCGGAAGGCCCAAAAATAGGTTTATACATGAATAATCTAAATTTTGCTAATGGAGGAATAACTGATCGCTCACCGTATCTTTTAGCCTGTGTAACGGATAGTACCGGTATTAATTCAACCGGTTTAGGAATTGGACATGATATCACTGGCGTTTTAAATAATAATGTAAACGGTACCATTATTCTGAATGATTTTTATACCGGAGGAGAATCTTCTCCTTGTCTAAATCCGAATTTAAAAGATTATCAAAAAGGAAAAGTTTGGTATCGATTAGAAAATCTTGAAACAGGAAATCATTCAATTAAATTCAAAGTTTGGGATATTAATAATAATTCATCTTCTGCTACCTTAGATTTTTTAGTTGTTGATAACGGTGATCAGAGATTAATAATAAAAAAATTATTAAACTGGCCTAATCCATTTACAACTAAAACATTTTTTCATTTTGAACATAATTGTCCCGATATTCTTAATGTTCAAGTCCAAATTTTTACCGTGTCAGGAAAATTAGTAAAAACTATTAATAAAACCGTTACTTCTCAGCCTTTTAACGAAGGATACAGAACCGACAAATTTGGAATTGAATGGGACGGATTGGATGATTTTGGAGATAAAATCGGAAAAGGTGTGTATATTTATCGTGTAAAAATAAAAGGAACATCTGAATTTTGTAAGGGTTCAGTTTCTCAAGTGGAAAAATTGGTAATATTAAAATAAAATTTATTTTTGCATTATAAAAACGCTATAATAAAAAAAATTTATATCATTTTAACTCAAATAGTTCATGAAAAAAAGAATTTTAATTCTGACGTTGTTATTATTTAGCGCCTTTAAGGCTCAGAATAGAAATTACGCCATAGTCACCGGAGCACCCTTTTTAAGAATATCACCGGATGCTCGTTCTGGCGGTTTAGGTGATCAAGGGGTGGCAACTTCACCCGATGGGTTCTCCCAATTTTGGAACCCTTCAAAATATGTTTTTGGAACTAGTTATTCCGGAGTAGGTCTTTCATATACTCCCTATATGAATAAACTAACTAGCGATGTATTTTTATTAAACGGAACTTTTTATACATTCCTCGGTGAAGAAGAAAGAAGCACATTAGCCGCAAGTATTTATTATTTCAACATGGGTGAAATCCAACTTAACGAATTATTAGGAAATAATATTGTTGAAAAAGGTATTTCTAAACCTAATGAATTTGCATTAGATGTGTCTTATGGACTTAAATTAGCGGATGTATATTCCATGGCGGTTACCGCAAGGTATATTCGTTCCGATTTATTTAACAATGTTGATAATTCATCTGCCCAAACAAAGGCTGCCAATACATTTGCAGTTGATGTAACCGGATATTTCCAATCTGAAAAAAGCAGTTCTTTCGGCAATTATGAAGGAAGATGGAGAGCTGGTTGGGGATTATTTAATATGGGACCTAAATTAGACTACTCAGACAGCAAAGAAAATTCCAGCTATTTGCCTACTAATTTAAGATTAGGTGTGGGTTATGATCTGTATTTCGATGACGATAATAAATTGGGATTGACTTTTGAAGCTACAAAATTACTTGTTCCTGCACCCGAAGAAGTTAAAAATCCCGATGGTAGCATAACATATCAAGTTCCAGATAAAAGTTTTATTTCCGGAATGTTTAAATCATTTAGTAATAAAGATGTGGGCAAAGAAATTACGTACAGTATTGCAGGTGAATATACTTTCAATAACGCATTTGCTTTTCGTACCGGTTATTTCTACGAAAATCCTGACAAAGGAGGAAGACAATATGTAACACTGGGAGCGGGTCTTAAATATCAATCGTTCGGTATTGATTTTTCTTATCTAATTACAACTTCAAGTGTTAATAATGCTTTAGATAATACATTACGATTTGGATTAACGTGGGATTTTGGTGGTGATGCAACCAATGCTTACGACAATTATTAAAATTTCAACTAAAATATCTAACCTATAGTAAGAATCACTCTGTATAAAAGAGTGATTTTTTTTACATTTACCAAAATTATACAGTACGATGTTTACACCTGAAAAACTCCAAGAATTAAAACAATTAATTAAAACAAAAAAAAATATACTCATTTTGGCTCATCAGAATCCGGATGGTGATGCCATTGGTTCTTCTTTAGGATTATATCATTTTTTACGTAACCTTGGAGTTCAATCCACGATAATTGTACCGAATGAATTTCCTAAATTTTTAAAATGGTTGCCGGAAGCCAAAAATATCATCATTGGTGAATATCGGGTAAAATTCGTTGAAATAGCTTTTAGAAATGCAGATTTAATTTTCTGTCTTGATTTCAATACTTCTTCAAGGATTAATCAATTGGAAGCAAAATTAAATGAATCAAGAGCCGTTAAAGTGTTGATTGACCATCATCAAAACCCGGATAATTTTGATTATATATATTCAGATACTTCTCAACCGGCTACTTGCCAAATGATTTATAAATTTATTGATGCCTTAGGTGAAGTATCAAAAATCGATGAAAAAATAGCAACTTGTCTATATACCGGAATTTTAACTGATACCGGAAGTTTTCGGTTTAAAAATACCACCGCTGAAACTCATAAAATTATATCCGTATTTTTGGAAAAAGGAGCTAAACCGGATCTTATAGCTTCCAATATTTTTGATTGTAATACACCGGAACGACTAAAACTTTTAGGCTGTGTTTTAGAATCCATTGAACTTATTCCTAATAAAAATACTGCAATATTGTATGTAACTAGAAACCAATTGTTAGAATTGGGTTATCAAAAAGGAGATACGGAAGGATTTGTTAATTACGGACTTTCCATTGTAGGCATTAAGTTTGTTGCATTTTTTATGGAAGATCTGCAAAATGATTTTGTTAAGATTTCTTTCCGTTCCAAAGGAAATTTTGACGTTAACGCGTTTTCTCGAAGCTATTTTAATGGCGGTGGACATATTAATGCTGCCGGTGGCAGAAGTGATCTTTCTTTAAAAGATTCTATTTCAAGATTTAAAAATATAATTGAAAACGAAATCCATGAAATTTCTTAACATTGCAATTATATACTCATTTTGTATAGGCATTTTATTCTCGTGTCAGAAAAAAGAAATTTTCCTTCCGGTTACTAATTCAAAATCTGCATACGGCAAAAAATTATTAGAAAACTCTAAAGCCAGAGAAGATAAGGAAAGGGATTTCTTGCAAAACTGGATTAGTAAACGAGAGGATTCTTTACATTTAAAATTTGTGCCTACTTCTTCGGGTATTTGGATTCGATTTATTTCACATAAAAAATCTCCACAACCTAAAAATAATAGCTGGATTAAATATTCTGCTGAAATAAAAACACTTTCAGGAGATGTAATTTATTCTTTTGATGAGTTTGGTGAAAAGCAGGGAGTTTTGGGAAAATTTAAAGAGATAAGAGGAATTGAGTCAGCATTGTATATGATGGAGAAAGGGGATATAGCTGAAATAGTCCTCCCCTCCTTCACTGCCTATGGTTTATATGGAGATGAAAATAAAATTGGATATAATGTTCCCCTCTTAGTAACCCTTACTTTAATCGACGTTAAACCTTTATCGAAATGATTATCTTATAAAATTTAGTCGGATACACTTATTTTGAAAAATTAATTATATAAATCTTTAAAATAGTTTTGTGTATTTTTTTTATCCAAAATCAATCTAGCCTTAAGTTCATCTAATGAAGAAAATTTGATCTCATCACGTGCTCTATCATAGAAATAAATTTCAATTTCTTTTCCATATAAATCCCTATCAAATTCAAGTATATGAACTTCAATTTGTTTTTGTAAACCTTGTATGGTAGGACGCATTCCTATGTTCATCATCCCGTAAAAAAATTCATCTTTAATCTTAACTTTCACATAATATACCCCATTTTTTGGATATATCTTGTGTGGATCAATTTCAATATTTGCAGTAGGAAAACCGATGGTTCTTCCTATCTTATCACCGGTAACCACTTTGCCCTTCATAAAAAAATTATACCCTAAATACTCGTTTGCTTTACCTATTTTACCTTCGCTAATTTTATTTCTAATTTTAGTCGAACTGATTACGGAAGTATATCCACTTACTGAAGGAAGTTTGTAAAGAGTAAATCCAAATTGTTCGGAATATGTTTGCAACCGTTCGTAATTTCCATCCCGATTATTTCCAAATTGATGATCATAACCAATAACTAATGAATGTATGTGTAATTGGGATACTAATAGATCTCTAACAAATTCTAAAGCACTTAACCGGCTAAACTCTTTAGTAAATTCTTGTATAAATAAATGCTGCACATTAAATTTTTCCAAAAGTTGTATTTTTTCATTTAAAGTAGTTAAAAGCTTAAGTTCAGTCGTGGGTTGTAAAACGAATCGGGGGTGTGGATTGAATGTCATGACCGCTGTTTCAGCTCCCTCTTTATTTGCAATATCATGCAAATAGTTTAAAACAAACTGATGGCCCAAATGCACTCCATCGAACATACCTAAAGTTAGTATAATTTTATTTTCTTTAGCTACTTTAAAATTTTTAGTATGAATATTCACCGGTAATGAAAACAAATTGTCTGCAAAAATATGATATTTTTTTGGTTTTTTTCAACGCCTATAAGCTTTAAAATAGTATATTTGTAATTCCACAAAGGAAATGTAATTATTTGAATTTTAAATTATATGGTAACGGAAAATAAAGGTAAAATATCTCAGGTAATAGGTCCGGTTATAGACGTTGTTTTTGATGACGTAGAACAACTTCCCAATATATATGATGCTTTAGAAGTTATTAAAGATAACGACGAACCCAATTTAGTACTGGAAGTTGAGCAACATATAGGTCAAGATACAGTTAGATGTATCGCTATGGATGCTACCGATGGCTTATATCGAGGTCAGGAAGTTATAGCAACCAATAAACCTATAACGGTTCCTATCGGTGAAGAAATTAACGGACGTTTATTCAACGTTATTGGAAAAGCTATTGATGGAATCGGTGATGTTCCCAAAACTCATGAATTACCTATACACAGGCCTTCTCCGAATTTTGAAGATATTTCTACTTCTGCAGAAGTTTTATATACCGGTATTAAAGTTATCGATCTAATTGAGCCTTATTCCAAAGGAGGTAAAATTGGACTTTTCGGAGGTGCGGGAGTTGGTAAAACCGTATTGATTCAAGAATTGATTAACAATATTGCTAAAGGACACGGTGGGTTATCTGTATTTGCCGGTGTTGGAGAACGAACTCGTGAAGGTAATGACCTATTACGGGAAATGTTGGAATCTAAAATTATCTCGTATGGAGATGAATTTATGAAATCCATGGAAGAAGGCGGATGGGACCTTACAAAAGTTGATTTTGACGCTTTAAAATCATCGAAAGTTGCCTTTGTTTTTGGTCAAATGAATGAACCTCCCGGTGCTCGTGCCAGAGTGGCTCTATCCGGTTTAACCTTAGCTGAATATTATCGAGACGGTTTAGGAGCCGGAAAAGGTCGGGACGTATTGTTTTTCATAGATAATATTTTCCGTTTTACTCAAGCCGGATCGGAAGTTTCTGCTTTATTAGGACGTATGCCTTCTGCGGTAGGATATCAACCTACCTTAGCCAGTGAAATGGGTGCACTTCAAGAAAGAATTACCTCAACCAAAAACGGTTCTATTACATCTGTTCAGGCGGTTTATGTTCCGGCAGACGATTTAACTGACCCTGCCCCTGCAACTACATTTGCTTATTTGGATGCTACTACCGTATTAGACAGGAAAATTGCTTCATTGGGTATCTATCCGGCCGTAGATCCACTACAATCTACTTCGCGAATTCTTTCTCCTGAAATTTTAGGAAATGATCACTATGAATGTGCTCAAAATGTTAAGGAAATCCTTCAAAGATATAAAGCTTTACAAGATATTATTGCCATCTTAGGTATGGAAGAATTGAGTGAAGAAGATAAATTAGTGGTTTATCGAGCTAGAAAAGTACAAAGATTCCTTTCACAACCTTTCCATGTTGCTGAACAGTTTACGGGAACTCCCGGTGCATTAGTGGATATTAAAGACACGATTAAAGGGTTTAATATGATTCTTAACGGAGAATTAGATCAATATCCGGAAGCTGCCTTTAACTTGAAAGGAACTATCGAAGAAGTAATTGAACATGGCGAAAGACTATTAGCTGAATTAAAAAAATAATTTGTTGAATAATTTTAAATCTTGATGAAAATACAAATACTTACTCCGGAAGAGGTTATTTTTGACGGTGAAGTTTCATCTATAACAGTTCCCGGTTCATTGGGTGAATTTCAAATGTTGGAAAACCATGCTTCTATTGTTTCTACCCTTGAACCCGGAATCATTAAGCTTGAAAATGTAAGTTCTTCTTCCAACGTTACTAAATTAAAGAATGAGGGTAAATACCAAACATTCACTATTAAGAGCGGATTATTAGAATTTAATAACAATAAAGGTATAATACTTTGTGATTAAAATATTTATACAATAATATTATAATAACATAAAAAAGGATTTAGTAACAATCCTTTTTTTATTATATATAATTTAGATTTAGAGTATCTAGTTAAGATATTTAAAATAGGTCAATTAATATAGCATGAAATTCCGTTTATAGTTATATTTTAAAATTTAGATAGGTGATAGGTTTACCTTCTTTTAAAAACATATTCTCATAAAAAGTTTTTATTTCTCTTACGTAAGAAGGTAATTCGTATTCCGGCGCTCCATAAATATCATGGTGAGAAGATAACACGGTATATCCCAAACCATGTATTAATCCGTTGGCATAACCATGTAAAAATTCACTATCCGTTTTTAAATGGATACTACCTCCTTCTTTCATAATTCTTTTATATTTTTCAAGAAAAATAGAATTTATTAATCGGTGCTTTGTCCTTTTATATTTAATTTGTGGATCCGGAAATGTTATCCAAATTTCATCTACTTCACCGGGAGAAAATACATGTTCAATTAATTCAATTTGAGTGCGCAAAAAACCAACATTTTTTATTTGTTGTTCTATGGCTGTTTTTGCTCCTCTCCAAAAACGTGCTCCTTTAATATCTATTCCTAAAAAGTTTTTTTCAGGAAAATGTTGCGCTAAACCAACGGAATATTCTCCCTTTCCACAACCCAATTCAATGATTACGGGATTATCATTTTTAAAAAATTCTTCTTTCCATTTACCTTTATAATGAAAATTAGAAAGTATTTCATCTCTCGTAGGCTGTATTACATTATTAAAAGTCTTGTTTTCAGCAAATTTACGAAGTTTATCCTTGCCCATAATTTAGTCTTGAATGTACAAAAATAACTATATTCGTACACATTTCAAATTTCTTTATTGGTAGCTAGTTTCATAATGTGACAATAAATGAATAATCCTAAATATAATTAAGATCTGTTAATTAAAAACGTTTCCTTTTAAATCTTCTTAAATTTCTTTAAAATTCATTAAAATATTAAAATTAAAGTTTCAATTATTATCGTATTTATAATTCATTCATAAAAAATTTCATATACTTAAAATTAATTTAATATTTTTATGAATTAAACACTATTAACAATGAATCTTTCTCAACCAAAACTTACTCCTAAAATACTTTGGCTGATGGCTATTAGTTCAGGACTAGTAGTAGCAAATAACTATTATAACCAACCACTATTGGGTTTAATGGCCAAAGATTTTAATGTCAGTGAATCAAAAATAAGCGGTATAACCATGTTTACGCAGATCGGCTATGCCTGTGGACTATTTTTTCTGATTCCTTTAGGTGACATGTTTCGTAGAAAAAAAATTATTCTTATTGATTTTATATTCATTATTAGTAGTTTATTAGCTATGGCTGTCAGTCCTTCTATAGAATTATTATTTCCTATAAGTTTTATAATAGGTTTTACCTCAGTTATTCCTCAATTGTTTATACCCATGGCTGCAACTTTGGCAGCTCCGGAAGATAAACCTAAAGCCGTTGGATTTGTGATGAGCGGATTACTTATTGGTATATTGGGATCGAGAGTTTTAAGTGGATATATCGGCGATATTTTAGGATGGAGAGAAATGTTTTATATCGCAGCTATATTAATGGGTGTTGTGTATCTTTTGATATATTTTAATTTACCGGAAATCTACCCGAATTTTAAAGGAAATTATAAAAAGTTAATGCTTTCACTCGTTGAGCTTTTTAAAACAGATTCATCATTACGCTCTGCCGCTTTACGAGGAGGACTTAGTTTTGCTTCTTTAAGTGCTTTTTGGACTCCTTTGGTTTTCCATCTTGAAGAAAATTTTCATTTAAGTGATGGAACAGCAAGTAATATAGCCGGAAAATTTGGCTTAGTAGGTGCATTTGGAGCTCTGGCTGCTGCCCTCATGGGAAAAGTTATATCTAAATTCAATAAAAATACGATACTTGTTTTTACTGCATTATTGATTTTACTTTCATGGATTATATTCTACTATGGAGGTTATTCTTATTTGGGTTTAACTATTGGGATCATATTAATTGATATTGGGGTGCAATCTACCCAAATTACTAATCAATCAATTATTTTTTCAAATCACCCGGAAGCAGGTAATCGTGTTAATACTATTTATATGACCAGCTATTTTATCGGTGGATCACTGGGAACCTTTATTTCTGCTTATGCTTTTGAAATTTATAATTGGACCGGTGTGATTAGTGTGGGTAGTTTTTTCGCTATAATAATGTTAATATTCCATTTGCTTTCTATAAAACGATAATGTATTGTTAGTTTATTTCTTTTGTAATAAAGATAGTATAAAATAAACAAGCAATATTTAATTCATTAAACCGGTGGTAACTGACTTTATTTCATAAAAAAAACTCCTATTTTCTAGGAGTTTTAATTTTTTTTTAACAGCAGCTAAATTATTTGGATTGTGGAATATAAATTTGAAATCCTAAACCAAAACCTAAACCACTTTGTTTGTTTCCGTTGTTAATATTTTGAATTGCAGCTGCATAGTTATATCCGATTGTACCTTCTAACGCTACAGAACGGGTAATAAAATGAGCGTAACCCACATTTACACCAAAGGCAAATCCACTGTCTGAGCTTCCGTTAACTGCTGCTCCTTTGAATCCAACATCACCTTCAGCAAAAAATCTTCCGGTTTCTTTAGCACCTTCAGGGAAGTAATACCTAACGAAGGGCATAACCCCATAGTTCCAAATAGGTTTTTCATCATCTTGAAACACTGCTCCGAAATCTATAGCTGCACCAACGGCTATTCCATGAGAAAGAAAATACCCAACTCTAGGAGTTAAATTAAATGAAAATCCTTTGTTTTCGAAATCATAGCCGAGATTTGTAATACCTGCTCCGGTCAACCAGCTTCCTTTTTGAATTGGTGTAGAACCTACGTTAGCCGAAGTTTGTGGTGTAGTTACAATCTGTGCATTTGATATTGCTATACTACCTAAAAAAATAGTAAACAATAAAAGTACTTTTTTCATAATTATTATATTATTTTTATACACCATAGTAAACGACAAAACCTATGCCAAAATTTTAACAAAATATTATATTTTTTTTAATTAGAATAATTTGGTGCTTCTTGAGTAATTATAACATCGTGAGGATGACTTTCTTTTAATCCTGCAGAGGAAATTTTAACCATTTTACTTTCTTTTTGCAATTTTACAATATCTTCTGTACCGCAATAGCCCATACCTGCACGAATTCCTCCACATAATTGATAAACGACATCGGATAATTTTCCTTTATAAGGAACTCTTCCTTCAATTCCTTCCGGTACTAATTTTTTTGTTCCTGATTGAAAGTAACGGTCTTTGCTTCCTCTTTTCATGGCAGAAATTGAACCCATACCTTGATAACTTTTGAACTTTCTTCCTTGAAAAATAATTTCATCTCCTGGTGCTTCATCGGTTCCGGCAAATAAAGATCCCAACATGACACAGGATGCACCGCTGGAAATAGCTTTAACTATATCTCCCGAAAGTTTAATTCCTCCATCAGCAATTACCGGTATATGATGCTGATTTGCATATTCATAGACATTATATATGGCAGATAATTGTGGCACTCCCACTCCCGCTACTACTCTAGTGGTACATATAGATCCGGGACCTACACCCACTTTTAATGAATTGGCTCCGGCTTCTATTAAATCTTTTGCCGCTTGTGCGGTAACTATATTTCCACCAACAATATCTAAATCAGGAAAAGAAGTTCTGATTTCTCTGATTTTATTTAATACATTGATTGAATGTCCATGAGCGGAATCTACCGCAATTATGTCCACTCCGGCTTTTACTAATGCTTCGACTCTTTCTAAGGTATCATCTCCTACTCCTACCCCTGCTCCCACTCTAAGTCTTCCTTCAGAATCTTTACATGAATTGGGATACTCGAACAAATTGTCAATATCTTTTATGGTAATCAATCCTATTAATTTGTTGTGATCATCTATAATAGGAAGTTTTTCTATCCTATTATTTAATAATATTTGCTTGGCTTGTTCCAAAGAAGTATTTTTTAAAGAAGTAATAATATGTTCTTTGGACATGACATCTTCTACTTTCTGATTTAAATCCGATTGATATTTAATGTCTCTATTAGTAATTATGCCGACTAAGGTATCATCTTCTTCTATTACAGGCAAGCCGGATATTTTATACTCCCTCATTAACATGAGCGCATCCTGTAAGGTATGGTTTCGACTTAAGGTAATGGGATTGGAGATCATGCCGTTTTCTGACCTTTTTACTTTGTTAACTTCAACAGCCTGTTGATCTATCGGCATATTTTTGTGAATAAATCCCAGACCTCCTTCTCTAGCCAAAGCAATGGCTAAACCTGATTCAGTTACAGTGTCCATAGCTGCTGAAACTATTGGAATGTTTAATTGAATTCTTTTGGTTAACTGGGTTTTTAAATTTACTTGAGAAGGTAGAATCTCTGAATAAGAAGGAATAAGCAAAACATCATCAAATGTGATAGCTTCTTCTACAATTTTAGAACTAAGCGACATATTGTTTTTTGCCAAGCAAATATATAATTTTTTTTTTAAAAAAATAATTTAATTTTTTTAAAAAAGTATATAATCAAAATAATACATGATAAAATAAAACGTAATTTTTTATAAAAAGACTAATTATTTACAAAAATAAATTAAATTGATATAGATATTTTGGATTTATTTTTATAAAAATTATAAATATTTTTTTTCTACAATTAAAATAATTTAAATTAATTCTTACTACAATTTTTTACATTGTGAATTTCTTATGCTTGATTTTTATCTACATTTCTTTTTTGAAATTCTGTTTTCAATTTATAATTAAATCGAGATTTAAACTTTTGGATTTTAGGTGCAATAGTATAGCTGCAATAAGGTTGATTTGGATTTTGTTCGTAATATCTTTGGTGATAATCTTCAGCCGGATAAAATTCTTTAAAAGGTACTATTTCCGTCACATATTTACCTTTCCATAAGTCAGAAGATTCTGATTTTTTTAAAGATTCTTGAGCAAGAATTTTTTGTTCTTCGTTTCTATAAAAGATAACAGATCTATATTGAGTGCCAATATCATTTCCTTGTCTGTTTAATTGAGTCGGATCATGTAAAAACCAAAAAACATCTAATATTTCTGAAAAAGAAATTTCTTCAGGATCGTATTCAATTTCAATTACTTCCGCATGTCCCGTAGTGCCCGTACAAACATCTTTATAATTAGCATTTTCTTTTTTTCCTCCGGAATATCCTGCTGTAACCTTAGTAATACCGTTTAACATTTCAAAACAAGGACTTAAACACCAAAAACATCCTCCTCCTAATGTAATTTTCTCTAATTTTTTTCTCATTATATCCGTTTTCTTTTCTTGTGATTGATTGGTCTGACAACTAAACAAAAGTAAATTAATAGCATTAAAAAAAATAAATAATTGCTTTTTTATATTATTTGTTAGAACTAGTTGCATATTTATAAAACAGTTATAAAAATTTAAGTATCTAATATTATTCTTTATTAAACAAAAACTGTACTAAAATTTATTTTATTTTAAATATTTTAGACAAACAAAAGGATTTATTTATATTTTTTTTGAATAAATAAATTATTCCATAAAAAAAATATTTATTTTGTTTAGGAAATCATTCTAAATTATGTTATAAGAAAGTATGATTAAGGTAATTAATTTGCTAACTTTGCATATTACCTATTCTATAACATGAGTACAGATACTGCAAATAAAAATTTTGAAATTGTTAAAGATGTTTTTATAAAATATTTAGAAGATCGAGGACATAGAAAAACTCCTGAAAGATTTGCTATCGTTGAGGAGATCTATTCAACAGATGAACATTTCAATATCGATTGGCTGTATATGAGAATGAAAGAAAAAAATTATAGAGTGAGTAGAGCCACTATTTATAATACCATTGAAATTCTTTTAGATGCCAAGTTAGTCCGAAAACATCAATTTGGAGAAGGACTTCAAGCTTTATATGAAAAATCATATTTTGCTAAGCAACATGATCATATCTTAATGATCGATTCGGGAGAAGTTATTGAATTTTGTGATCCTAGACTTCAAACAATTAAAGATTCTTTAGAAAAAATATTTAATATTGAAATCGAAAGTCATTCTTTATATTTTTATGCAAAAAAGAAAAGTAAGTAAATGAATTTAAAAATTATATTTTTTATTTTCTTTATATTCACAGGTGTATTTTTATTTTCTCAAGTTACCCCTCCGGCTTCTTCAAAAAAGGATAATCCCAAACCCATAAATCTTATCAATGCCGACATGGAAGAGGTGAATGAGCATGTATTTAACGGAAATATTGTTTATTCAGGACATGTCATAGCAGAACACGAAACTTCTCATTTAGAAGCAGATTCAATCATTTATTTTAGCGATAAAAATTTTATTGAAGCAAGAGGAAATGTTTTTTTTAGGGATAAACAATCTACCTTGAATTGTAAAAAATTGACTTATAATGGAATAACCAGAAATGCCATCGCATATCATAACGTAAAATTAGTTACCCCTGATCAAACGGTTGAAACCGAGGAAATGATCTATGATGCCAATCGGGATGTTGCCTATTTTGACAATTGGGGAACAGTTTATAAAGGCGAAAATATAACTCATACAAAAGTTGGAAAATATTTTGTTAAAGATAATCGAATTGAATTAGGGGAAAATTCTACGTTAGAATCTCCGGAATATATATTAGAAGGGTCTGATATTAAATACGATGCTAAAAATGAAATTGCAACATTTACTAAATTTACCCGCATAACCAATAAAAAAGATCCCACCGTTTACGTAACGGGAAGTACGGGTTCTTACAATACCAAAACCAAACAATCCGATTTAAAAAATGACGGAAAGGTTTATTACCAAGGGAAAATATTATCCGGCAATGATTTATTTTTTGATGAAATAAAAGGTTTTGGTAGAGGAATTAAAAACGTTAAATTGGAAGAACCTAAAGAAAAAAGATTTTTAATCGGTGAATATGCTGAAGTATATCAATTTAAGGATTCTGCAATGATTACAGGAAGGCCTTATATGGTAAAAGCATTTACTAAAGATTCTTTATATATTCATTCCGATACCTTGATTGCTATTCAAGGAAAAGATAAAAAATCCACCATTCGGGGGTATCATAACGGAAGGCTTTTCAAATCGAATGTTTCCGGAAAAAGCGATTCTCTGGTGTATCAAGAAACCATTGGTAGAATTGATTTTTATAAAAAACCCATATTTTGGTCAACAGGAGGAAGACAATTAACCGCAGATACTCTTTCTGCGTATTTAAATAGTTCCAGTCAAGCCATAGATTCCATTTATGGCAGATCCCATGCTTTTGTAATTAGTAAAGTAGATTCTTTAAGTCCTAAATTGGAATTCAATCAAGCAAAAGGAAGAATGCTTCATGCCTATTTTCAAAACGAAGAACTTCATTTAGTAGATTTAAAAGGTAATGCCGAATCCATCACTTATGTAGAAGAAGAATCTAAAACGAAAGGTAAACAACGGACGGGAATCAGCATATCTGTATGTGGAATTTTACAAGGTGAGTTTGTTGAACGCAAAATGGATATTGTTTCTTGTCAGCTAAGTGCAGAATCAAAATTATACCCTGAAAGTAGGCTTCCCGAGCAAAACAGATATTTACCTGAATTTGAATGGAGAGATGACGAAAGATTAAAAAAATGGCAAGATATATTCCCGGATGTCTTTCCCTATAATAAAAACGAGCCTAGAAAAACCATTGAGCAACTATTGGAAGAAGAGAAAAAACAAAATGCAAAAGTCAGCAATCGATAATTATCAGATACCTATATAAATATCTATATTTGCATCTTACATTAATATAAATTAGTATGGAAAGAGAAATAATTCGATGCGAATGGGTAGGATCTGATGACATATACAAAAAATATCATGATGAGGAATGGGGCAAACCGGTATATGATGACCGATTACTATTTGAATTTCTTTTACTTGAAGGATTTCAAGCCGGTCTTAGTTGGATTACGGTATTAAAAAAAAGAGAGAGTATTCGTGAAGCTTTTGACCATTTTGATTATAAAAAAATTTCACAATATACTCAGGAAAAAATGGATCGTTTACTTCTCAATGAAGGTGTTATTAGAAATAAATTGAAAATTAAAGCTGCCACAACCAATGCACAAAAATTTATGGACGTGCAAAATGAATTCGGAAGTTTTAGCAATTATTTATGGAACTTTGTCAACCACACACCTATTTGCAACCACTGGGAGACCATTAAAGAAGTTCCCGCTTCAACTCAACTTTCCGATAGTATTTCAAAAGATTTAAAAAAGCGTGGATTTAAATTTGTGGGTACAACTATTATTTATGCATTTTTACAGGCAGTTGGAGTGGTTAATGATCATACTCTTACTTGCTCATTTCATCCTGTTAATCATTAGTTGATTGTAAACATGTTTTTTTCAATTTACTTTTATATTTAATGACTAATTATAAAAAATCTCTCTTTAGGACCCATTGTACTATTCAGTAAAAAACACAGAATTAAAAAAATTGTATAATTATTGAAAGATACCTGTTATGTTAAATCACATTATGCAGTAATTACACATACCTTATAAAATTTAATAGTATTACACATTATTAAAAAACAATACATTTGATAAATAAATCGAGTTTAAAGCAGATTAATTTTATATGTTAGAAAAAAAAGAAGCATTATATGAAAAAGCTATTCTAATCGGATTGATTACTCAAAACCAAGATGAAGAAAAGTTAAATGAATACATGGATGAATTGGAGTTTTTGGCAAATACAGCCGGAGCTGTAGTTTATAAAAGATTTACGCAAAAGCTGGATCAGCCACACTCTAGAACGTTTGTAGGAAAAGGAAAGTTGGAAGAAATTAATAGTTATGCTAAAGAACATGAAATCGATACAATTATTTTCGATGATGAACTGACTCCTTCTCAACTTAAAAATATAGAAAAAGAATTAGACAGGAAAATTATTGACCGTACGAATCTTATATTAGATATTTTTGCTCAACGAGCAGAAACATCCTATGCCAGAACACAAGTTGAACTTGCTCAATATGAATATCTTCTTCCTCGCTTAACTCGTATGTGGACTCACCTGGAACGTCAAAAAGGAGGTATTGGATTGAGAGGACCGGGAGAAACTGAAATTGAAACCGACCGACGTATTATCAGAGACAGAATATCCTTGCTTAAAGAAAAATTAAAATCGATTGATAAGCAAATGTCAACTCAACGAAACAATCGAGGAAAATTAGTTAGAGTAGCTTTGGTTGGATATACTAATGTAGGAAAATCTACCTTAATGAATGTGTTGAGTAAATCGGAAGTTTTTGCCGAAAATAAATTATTTGCAACACTAGACACAACTGTAAGAAAAGTTGTAATAGGTAATCTTCCTTTTTTACTAACCGATACAGTCGGCTTTATAAGAAAATTACCTACTCAGCTGGTAGAGTCGTTTAAATCAACGTTAGATGAAGTAAGAGAGGCTGATCTTTTGATTCATGTGGTTGATATTTCTCATCCCAGCTTTGAAGATCATATTAATTCCGTAAATACCATATTGGCTGAAATAGGTTCTGCAGATAAACCAACAATAATGGTATTTAATAAAATTGATAATTTTTCTTATGAAAGAAAAGATGAAGATGATCTAACACCGGTTACCAAAAGAAATTATTCGTTAGACGATTGGAAAAAAACATGGATGGCTAAATCCAAATATCCTAGTGTTTTTATTTCTGCTTTAACTAAAGAAAATTATGAAGAATTGAAGAAAATTATTTATAATCAAGTTAAAGATATCCATACACAACGATTTCCTTATAATGATTTCCTCTTTGAATATTACGATCAAGAAGGAAAAGAAATATAATTTAAAATACAAAAGGGCTTAATTAATAAGCCCTTTTCGTTTTATATTTTTTTGATAAAAAAATTATTTTGCTCGGTTACAATAAATTCTCCAATTAACTAATAAGGCGGAAGGAAAATTCCTTTTAATTCTTTTTAAATCAGATTTTGCCGATTCTCTCTTAAAATAATCTCCGGCCAAAAGTCTCCAATCAGGACGTAAATAACTTTTTTCAACCCGTAACTCAGGGAATAACTTTCTAAATTCTGTAGTCAACGTATTAATTTCCTTCTCTGTTTTAGCTTCTCCAACTTTGATCATAAAACCGGGTATATCGTTACGTCTGCCACAAATGTTTTCAGGAGAAACAGGCCTGTTCACCGGTTTTTTATCGGTGGAAGAAATAGGTTTAGATTCTCGCGTGGTGTCTCCAAATTTTTTGCATAATTCATCTTCACTAACCATTTTCAATATTTCTTCATCAGCATTAATAATCAGCTTTCCCCCGGTAGCTGAATCTACTTTAGTAATGATTTGCTGGGCTTTAAAAGAAATACATATAAAAAAAAGTAATAAAAAAATATAGCTTTTCATTTGGATATTATGATAAAATTAACTACACAAAAATAGCATTTTATAATTAAATCTAAAGAAATATGCTATTTAAAAGAGACTAAAAGTTAATTTAAGAAATAAATTTTTATCGAAAGTTGGAAGGTGATAGGCTCCCATTCTATAATAAATTCCCAATCCAAAATAGTAAATTAGCTTATTAAGCTCCATTCCAACTTCTTGATAATAGTTGTCGGGAACTGAAAAAGAAGTTAATTTATGGATTTCTTTATGATTCATATTTCCTAGTAATCCATTATAAACTAAAGAAAATTGCAACCTACTGTTTCCTATAAAATTTATGTCTTTAAAAGAATGAGTTAAGAAAAAAGCCACATATTTATCCGCATAAAACTCTCCGGGTGCTAAGGTTTCCAGTGATCGATAGCCTTTCATTGAAAATCTATTTCCTATTGATTTTCCTACTTTCGCAGTACCAAAACTTCCATAATTAATCCATAAAACCGTTTTTCCGAAAATATATCCGGAATTCATAACTAAGGAACTCTCCCCTATTGGATTAATTACAGATATATGAGCAGCTAAATCAAAACGATCATAGTTGAAATCAGCTCCTAAAGTTTTCCACCCTTTGGTATAATCAAAGTATAAATAAACGGGCTTATCTTCTACCGTCATTTTTCCTTCCGGAGTCATCAGGTATTTAGCAAATGGTGCGTATTTAAGATGTAAAGAAGTTGAAAATAACGTATATTTATGAGAAGGTGAATAAGATTTAAATGAATATTCATAATCCGATTTTTGAACTTCATAATTCGCTTCCACCGAAGCAGTAACTTTCTTTACTATATCTTGTTCATAAGCGAGCTTTCCTCCTCTGTAAGTATAAAAAATTGAATTTTGAATGTAATTTAATTCGTCCTTTATTTGTTCCTCACGATTAGGAAATCTATCAATAGTTTTCGAAAATGGATTTACATCAGAGTATCCTAAAAGCTTTATTTTTCCATTATTTTTTTTGTTGACATTAAAATCCATTCCCAACGCACCTTTACTGTTAGTGCTTTTCGTCCCGAAGGCAAGATATCCGAGTATGGATATATTTTTACTAAACTTGTAATTGGTTTTTCCTCCTAACTGAAACCTAAATCCTTCATAATCATTATAATTCATCAAATTCAATACATTTAAATTCACTTTACCTAAAGGTAATTTCCAATTTTTTACCGAATTTAAAAGACGAACATTTTTTTCAATGGGTAACGCATTAAAAAAGCTGGAATTTGCATAGGTATTCTTTTCTCGTTGCGTTAAAGGAGTTTTACGAAAATTTTTAATTTTAGATTCCGTATTCGTATTAAAATCTTTTTCCAATTCATATTCATATCCTCTAAAATCTTTTCTTGTAAAAGACTTATTGGATGTAAAATGAGACGTTGTCATCTGGATAACTATCCAGGGAGAAAACAAAAATTTTTGTTCCTTGTTGGAATTTGTCAAAAATTTGGTAACATCAATGGTACTTATTCTTATTTTATTGGTTTTAGACTTTAAATACCATATCCCTTTGAACGATTTCCATTGATACTCAAAATAACGAGTATAATTTGAGTTATATTCTTCACCTGAATATTTAACTACTGCAAAACTTTTAGCGTCAATATACAATGTTCCCCTGCTACCATTTACTAACAAGTTTTTCTTGGATCCGAATGAAATAATGTAATTTTTTTTAGTATCGATTACAATGCTGTCAATTAATTTAAAATTATAAGAATTGAATTTATTCTTGAAAAGATTAGGAAATTCTTCTTGAAAAAAAGGTTCAGAAAACAACTCGTAAAAAGGTTTTTTAAAGCCCGAAACTTGATCGGCTAAAATTATATTTTTTTTCCCGTATCTTCTGTCATATCTACATTTCATCACCCGCTCTCCTAAAAATATATATTCCTTTTTCTCTAACTTAGCAATCTCAGATGAATCACTATTCATACTATGCATAACATTACTAAAATCATCAATATAGAATTTAGTATATAAAAAATAATTATAAGAATTTAAATGGTTAGGATGGTTAATTTTTTCGTTCTTTTTAACCATTTTTAAAATTTTATAAACACGGGAATGAGAATGATCCGGTACATAATATTTCATCTCTAAATTCTGAGAGAACATAAATATTTGAAATAACAAAAAAATATAAACCGGAAAATTCTTCATATAGTCAAATAAAAGTGTATTACAACTAAGTATAAAATTAAAACTTAATCATACTTTATTTAGGGGCAAATATAAAGTATTTAACATAAACAAATTTCTATAAAAATAGTACATTTGCTATTTGTGATTGAATAAATAATACAACTCAAAAATGGATTATTTTATTGTAGCTGAAAATGTTACCCGAACTTATGAAGACAAAATTGCCTTAGATAACTTCAACATAAAAATTCCTAAAGGCAGTATCTATGGAATTTTAGGTCCGAACGGTGCCGGAAAAACTACGTTTATAAGAATCATTAATCAAATTACTAAGCCGGACAGCGGTACAATTTATTTTAATGGAGAGCCTCTACAACCCAAACATATTTCACATATAGGTTATATGCCGGAAGAAAGAGGACTGTATAAAAACATGAAAATTGGCGAACAGGCAATTTATTTAGCCCAGCTTAAGGGCATGAATAAAACGGAGGCCAAGTCGCGTTTAGAATATTGGTTTGATAAACTAAAAATTGAAAAATGGTGGAATAAAAAATTGAGCGAATTATCCAAAGGAATGGCTCAAAAAATTCAATTTGTAGTTACTGTATTGCATAATCCTGAATTATTAATTTTTGACGAGCCTTTCAGCGGATTTGATCCGGTAAATGCCAATCTAATAAGAGATGAAATTCTAGAGCTAAAAGAAAAAGGGACTACCATTTTATTTTCATCTCATCGAATGGAATCTGTTGAGGAACTTTGTGATTATGTTGCTCTTATCCATAATTCAAAAAAAATTTTAGATGGTTCGGTTAAAGATATCAGACATAAATTTAAACAAGGAAAATTTAATATCAGGATTACTGATATACAATCCCATGATATTGAACATTTACTATCTAATCATTCGATCGAAAATTTAATAAAAATGGATAATGAATATTCATTTTCAATTAAATTAACCGACCGGGAGAGCTCAAAATCCCTTTTATCAGAACTTTCATCTAAAGGAACAATCCTTTCTTTTTATGAAGAAATCCCAGGTATGAATGAAGTTTTTATTAATGCTGTAAATTCAAAAAATCTATGAGAAATATCTTTTTGGTAATGAGAAGAGAATTTCTTACTCAGGCAAGAAAAAAATCTTTTGTTCTTATTACTTTTTTTGCTCCGATATTAGTAATCCTAGCCGTAGCAATTATTGGTTTTATGATTAAAATTAATGAAAGCAATTCACGTATTGCCATCATTGATTCTACCCATGAATTTTATCCTGATTTCAAGAGTAATGAAAAAAATATTTTTAATTTTTATACAGATAATGATTTACAAGCTTTAAAAGATTCGTTAGCACAAAGTAATTCATTAGATGCTATCTTGTATATACCCAAAACCAAAGATTCTCTATTAAATAATTTACAAGATCATATCCAACTTTATACAAACAAAAATCTGAACAAAAATCTTCTCTATTCATTAGAAGAAACCATCAATAAAAAAATTGAAGAAAAAAGAAGAAAATTATTAGGAATAAATCAATCCGATATAGATAAAATTAATTCCAAAATATCTTTACAAATTACTAATGTTAAAGAAGGCAAATCAGAGGATAACCACTTAATTAAAGAAATTCTTTCTTTGTCATTGATGTATGTAAATCTTATGTTTTTTATTATTTACGGAACACGTGTGATGAGAAGCATTATGGAAGAAAAAAATAACAGGGTGGTTGAAATAATTATTTCATCCGTTAAACCTTTTGAATTAATGATGGGAAAAATATTGGGTACAACGTTAATTGCTTTAACTCAATTTTGTATATGGATTGGAATGACCCTGCTCCTTCTTAGTATGGGTAAACTGATATTAGGACATGAATTAACGCTTTCCATTCAACAAAATGATTTACGAAATATTCTTAATCAAGAAATGCAAATTCAAATTAGCGAAACTATTAATGCCCTTTTCAATCTTAATTATCCGTTAATTATTTTCGTTTTTCTTTTCTTCTTTTTTACGGGATATTTATTTTACAGTTCTTTTTTTGCAGCCATTGGAGCAGCTGTGGATAATGATACAGAAACTCAACAATTTATCCCAATAATTGTAATCCCCTTACTTTTAGGAGCTTATGGATGCATAAGTATCATAAACAATCCGGAAGGTCCTGTGGCTTTTTGGTTAAGCATTATTCCTTTTACCTCTCCTATGGCTATGGTTACCCGATCCTTTTATGGAATACCGGGTTGGCAATTGGCAGTATCAATTATTACCATGGTCGGATCGGTATTAGTAATGGTTTTTATTGCAAGTAAAATTTATAGGATTGGTATACTTATGTATGGAAAAAAAGTAACTATAAAAGAAATTTTCAAGTGGATTAAACAATCATAATATATTTTTCTGCTTTATTTCTTACTCCGAAAATTAGTAAATAAGAATTCAATTGATGCTTTTATGTAAAGGGCTTTAATTTAATTTTAAATCAATAGTCACCTCTACAGCACAATCAAAAATTTAAAAAGTAAAAATTTAGAACATGAATTAAAATAAATTTTATATTTATGCTCAAATACCATCTTATTAATTAAAAAAAATCCGTTCTGATGGAAAAAAACTCTTTTATTAAATCCCAAGGTTTGGGTAACGAATACATAGTAATCAATGAAGATACTATTACTTTTCCTTTAACTGAAAAAGCCATTCAAAAAATCTGTAACGTAAACTTCGGAATAGGTTCTGATGGAATATTAGTAAAAACAAAGTCAGAAACGGCTGACATAGGTCTGAAAATTTTTAATCCGGATGGTTCCGAAGCAGAAAAAAGCGGAAATGGATTAAGAATTTTTTGCAAGTATGTATACGATTATAAAATTATTCCTCAAAAGGAATTTACAGTAGAAACCAAAGGAGGGAAAGTTCGTGCAACCATACAAGAAACTTTAAATGAGAGGGCTGCTTTAATAACAGTAGATATGGGTCAAGCCATTTTCGATTCAAAACAAATACCCACTTCCTTTGATTCGGAAGAAGTACAAGATGAACGCATTACTATCGATGATCAAGAGTTTCAAATCAATTGTGTTTCTGTAGGAAATCCACATTGTGTGATTCTTAAAGAAAATCTAGATAGTGAAGAAATAAAAAAATATGGACCTAAAATTGAAACGTTTTCAAAATTTCCTAACCGTATAAATGTTCAATTTGCAAAAGTACTGAATAGAGATGAAGTTCAAATATTAATTTGGGAAAGAGGGGCCGGTTTTACCTTAGCCTCAGGAAGTTCGTCTTGTGCGGTAGCAAGTGTATTAAGAAAAAAAGGGTTAATAAATAATAAAGTAACCATTAAAATGCCCGGAGGAGAACTTAAAATAGAAATTGATGATCATTGGCAAATAAGAATGACCGGAGAAGTTCGCCAAATTTGTGAAGGTGTTTTGCATGAAGAACTAATAAACAGTTTTTTATAATTATTCTCAATAAAAAAATATTTTCTGAATTTGATAAATGATAACTTAAAATTGTTAAAATATTTTTAAAATCTAATATTTGATGGAAAAAATTATTAATTTTTTTAAAAAAGCATTTATTAACTAGTAAATTTATAGATATTTGTAATCTGATTTTTTTCCACTATTTAAAATGAAAATAAAGTATCACGATTTAATTCAACAAACTTTTGATTTTCCACAGCCCGAATTTAAGGTTGATAACGGAAATTTATTATTTCATGACATCCCTTTAATGGACTTAATTGAAAAATTCGGAACTCCTTTTAAGTTCAATTATTTACCTAAAATATCGCAAAACATACAACAAACCAAAAAATGGTTTAAAAAGGCTTTTAAGGAAAATAATTACAATAATGAATATAGATATTGTTATTGTACGAAATCAAGTCATTTTTCATTCGTGGTTGAAGAAGCTTTAAAAAATAAAATTAGTTTGGAAACTTCTTTTTCAAACGATATGGAAATTATACGAAGATTATACGATAAAGGAATTGTCGATAAAAATATAGAAGTTGTTTGCAACGGATTCAAAACCGATGAATATTTAAAAATTATTTCGGAAATGATTAACGGCGGATTTTCTAACATATTACCTGTATTGGATAATTTCAGAGAAATCGATCGACTTTCCGACAGCATAGATACTAATTTTAATATAGGTATTCGAATTGCTTCTGAAGAAGAACCTAAATTTGAGTTTTATACTTCTCGTTTGGGAATCGGATATAAAGATATTGTTCCTTTTTATGCTCAAAAAATCCAAAATCATCCTTTTGCTCGTTTAAAGATGTTGCATTTCTTTATCAACACGGGGATTAAAGATACATCCTATTATTGGAACGAACTTTATAAATGTTTGCGAGTTTATGCTCGATTGAAAAAAATCGCACCCGAAGTGGATTCGCTCAATATAGGAGGAGGTTTTCCTATAAAAAATTCCTTGAATTTTGATTACGACTATTATTATATGGTCAATGAGATTACTTACCAAATAAAAAAATTCTGTGAAGAAGAAGGAGTAGAAGAACCTACTTTATATACCGAATTTGGTTCATTCACTGTTGGAGAAAGTGGAGGGATTGTTTACAAAATTTTAAGTCAAAAAAGACAAAATGATCGGGAAAAATGGGATATGATTGACAGTTCTTTTATGACAACATTACCTGATTCTTGGGCTATTTCTCGTCGTTTTACCATGCTTCCTATCAATCGTTGGGAAGATTCCTATGAACGGGTTTTCTTAGGAGGTCTTACTTGTGATAGCGATGATTACTACAATTCTGAACAGCACGTTAATGCCATTTATCTTCCTATTTTCAGTGAAGAAAAACCTTTATATATAGGTTTTTTCAATACAGGAGCTTATCAAGATGCCATTAGCGGGTTCGGAGGCGTGCACCATTGTCTAGTTCCGCAGCCAAAACATATTTTGATCAATAAAAATAAAGACGGCGAATTTACTTATGAAGTGTTTCGAGAAGAACAAAATTATAAGCAAATTTTAGATCTTTTAGGTTATTAGAAGCCCCATACAATAAATTGACAGATTCATAGTTTATAATTACAAAAAAGTACCATCAAGCGTACCTGATTTATTTTCTTGTAATTTTTACTATAATGCGTCTATTGCATAAATTTATACTAATTATATTCATTAGTTTATACTCCATTGTCTATTCTCAAAACGGGCAAGAAATATATACTTTTATGAATATGACCGTATCTGCCCGTCAAGCGGCTTTAGGAGGTAATGTTAATTCTTCTTGGGACAATGATCCTAATATGGCTATGTTCAATCCGGCAATGATGAACGATAAAATGTATAACCAAGCGGGAATAAATTATTCCTCTTATCTTGCAGATGTCAAATTGGGAGCTGTTTCCTATGTCTATAATCCCAAAGAAAGTAAGCACTATTTTTCCCTTCATGGAAGATATGTAGATTATGGAGATCTTAAAGCCGCCGATGAAATTGGAAATGTAACCGGAAAATTTACAGCAAAAGACGCAGCAGTAACTTTGGGTTATGCCTATAATATCTCGGATTTCTTTACGGTGGGCGGAAATTTATCTTATGTTACCAGTAAAATTGAAAGTTATACCTCTTCCGCTCTTTTGGCTGATCTTGGGGTGGTATTTCACGATATTGATTACTATACTACCGTTTCTGCTGTGGTTAGAAATTTTGGTGGACAATTAACTTATTATAATGATAGAAGAGAAAAATTGCCCATTCAAGCAAATTTAGGAATCTCGCAACGATTCGAAAAATTACCGATGGAGTTAACTCTTACCTTACATGACTTACAAAAATTTGATATTTCATCTCCAACTAATAAAAAGGGAGAAAAGATCAATGGAGGAAGAAAAATTATAGATCATATTTCGTTAGGTGCCGAACTATTTCCCGAATCAGGATTCAACCTCAGAGCCGGATATAATTTTAAGAGAGGTAATGAATTGTCCATCGAGGATCAACGGTCATTTGCCGGATTAACTCTTGGTTTTGGTGTGAAAATTTCATATTTTCGCTTTGATTACGCTTGGGGGCGATATAATGCTGCGGGAAACACCAATACTTTTGGACTACGTATAGACTTGGAAAATATGTTTGCCCCTCGTTATGACTGGTAATAACATGAAAAACAACAAGATAAAACCTATAATTGCCATAGATGGTTATTCTTCCACCGGTAAAAGCTCCTATGCAAAAATGTTAGCCAAAGAATTTGGATGGATTCATATAGACACCGGTGCAATGTATAGAGCCGTAACTTTATATGCTATTGAAAATTTTTATAAAAATAATACTATAGATGAGCTAGCTTTATTAACCCATTTAAATGAAATTCATTTGGACTTTAAGCTAAATTCTGATTCCAATACCAATGAAATTTATCTTAATGGAAAAAATGTTGAAAATAGAATTCGTGCTTTTGACATATCTGAACATGTTTCATGGGTGGCAAAAATACCTGAAGTAAGAGAATATTTAGTAAAACAACAGAGAAATATAGGAAAAAACGGCGGGATTGTTATGGATGGTAGAGATATTGGAACGGTCGTATTTCCAAATGCTGATATAAAATTTTTTATTACTGCCAGTATAGAAGAAAGAGCTAAACGAAGATTCACTGAATATAAAAATCAACACAAAAATATTTCTTTAGAAGAAGTTCAAAAAAATCTTAAGCAAAGAGATTACATTGATGGCAGCCGATCGGTGTCACCATTAACTCAGGCCCCAGACGCCATTCTTATCGATAATACTCATTTAAGCAAAGAAGAAACCTATAATAAAATGGTTCAAATCGTTAAGGATAAATTTAAAATCTGATTTATAAAATAATTTTTTTACTTTATCTTATTGTTACTGATAATTCAGTATACTTTTAAAAAATTTGAAAATATAACTATTTTTAATAGTATGAAGGATTAATTTTTATTAATCTGCTTATCATTGAAACTTACAAATAAATAAATCTATAAGGATATTATTTTTCAATAAGATCTTTTATTTTAGAGAGGGAATTGAAAAAACTATTCTTCAATCTCTTCTTGTTTATGATAGGCTTCTAAAATTTTTCTTACTAATTTATGTCTTACCACATCAATTTCTGTCAATTGCACAAAACCTATTCCCTTAACTCTTTTTAAAAGATGAAAAGCTTCTTTTAATCCGGATTTCTGATGTTTAGGTAAATCTATTTGCCCGGGATCTCCCGTAATAATAAACTTAGCATTAGCCCCCATACGCGTTAAAAACATTTTCATTTGCAGATGGGTCGTATTTTGAGCTTCATCTAAAATTACAAAGGCTTCATCTAAGGTTCGACCTCTCATAAATGCCAAAGGAGCAATTTGTACGACTCCTTTTTCAATATAAGAAGCCAGTTTTTCATGACTGATCATATCTCGTAATGCATCATACAAAGGCTGAAGATAGGGATCTAATTTATCTTTTAAATCACCGGGTAAAAATCCCAAACTTTCCCCTGCTTCCACAGCCGGACGAGTAAGCACAATTCTTTTTACTTGTTTATCTTTTAAAGCTTTTACAGCTAAAGCAACGCTAGTATAGGTTTTCCCTGTTCCTGCCGGACCAATGGCAAATACCATATCATTGTTTTCGACTGCTTTCACCAGCTTTTTAAGATTTTCTGTTTTAGCCCTAATAAGTTTTCCTCCTATTCCGTGAACGATAAAATCTTCAGATTCGGATCTAAGCTCATTCTGCTTTTCTCCATTAGAGAGTATTCCCTCCAGAGCAATATCATTTAACTTATTATATCTGTTTATATATTCTGTTATTTCTTTAACTTTATTATTAAACAAAGTTAAATCCGCATCATTTCCTGCAGCCGACACTACCCGATCCCTTCCTGTAATTTTTAATTTGGGAAAATGATTAATCAACAGATTAAAGTTTTGATTATATTCACCATAGAAAGTTTTTAAATCCACCCCTTCTAAAGTAATTCGTATTTGATTCAAATTTTAACTCCTTTTTTAATTTTACATAACAAAAATAAGCAATAACTTTGTGTAGGATAATAAAAAATGGGAATAATAACACTTACTACCGATTTTGGTTTAGACGATTACCATGTGGCTGCCCTTAAAGGTGCTATATACAGCCAAATTTCGGATATTATAGTCGTTGATATCTCACATCAAATTATGCCTTTTGATTTAATTCAAACTGCTTATATTATTCAAAATTCATACAAAAATTTTCCTAAAGGAACCATTCATATAATTGGTGTCGACGCGTTGCCTTCTCCTTTTGTAAAATCTTTAGCTGCAGAAATCAACGGTCATTTTTTTATATGCAATGATAACGGCATTCTTTCTTTAATCGCTGAAGAATATATTCCCGATCAGGTCTATGAAATCACGATTAATAAATACGATGATCTTCATTTTTTAACTAAAGACCTTTTTATTCCTGTAGCCTGTCATCTTGCCAGAGGCGGAAAAATAGAATTAATAGGTAGAAAAATAAATTCTTATAAAGAATTAACTCAACCCAAACCGGTCGAAAAAAGCGAAGATAATTCGTTAACAGGAATGGTTATTCATGTAGATAATTTCGGTAATGCAATAACCAACATTAGTAAAGAACAATTTCACCAATTTGGAAAAAAAAAGGACTTTATAATTTTTGCCAGAAACGTTCAATTCACTGAAATCAAATCTAAATATACCGATATACTTGGGACAGATTCTGATGACAAAAAATATCATGGAAAAGCTTTTGCTATATTTAATTCTTCGGGCTTTTTACAAATTTCCATGTATAAGAGTAATTTAAAAACCGTTGGAGGGGCCAGCTCTCTAATGGGCTTATATATAGGAACTAATATCCGCATTGTTTTTTCTTAGTTAGTAAATCATATTTTTTATACTTCCTATTTTATACACATGTTTACCTATACATGTGATCATTCATGTGTAATACTTTTATAAATTCTGATTTATATTTTTTAGAAAAAAAATAAGAACACAAAAATATACTTTGGTACAATATTTTCTCATCTACACATCAGAATAAATTTAAAAATTATTTATAACATTCTATTTTATAAAAAAATTAGTTTATTTTTTTTTTAAAACAATTAATATAAAAAACAACTAAAATATAATATATTATGAAAATTACCATAGATGATTTCCGTGTGATAGAAGGTAAATCAGTAAACCTTAAAAATTATACTACTCAATCACCTGAAAATTTCAAAAAAAATAAAAAAGAGATAAAGAAAATAATTAAAAGTATAGATTATTATCAAAATATTTTAAATGCTGAAAACAAACAATCTTTATTAATTATTTTACAAGGAATTGATGCTGCCGGAAAAGACAGTTCCATACGAGCAATCATGACGGGAGTAAATCCCCAAGGAGTAAATGTATCATCTTTTAAAACACCTTCTTCTTTAGAGTATGAACATGATTATTTATGGAGACATATTATCAAAATGCCCGAACGTGGAAAAATTGAAATATTTAATCGTTCTCATTATGAAAACGTATTAGTTTGCAAAGTACATCCTGAATTTATTTTAAATGAAAAAATTCCTACTATAAATTCTGTCAAAGATATTAATGATGGGTTTTTCGAAAAAAGATATGAGGAAATTAAAAATTTCGAAAATCGTATGTTTAACAATGGTACTCGAATTATTAAATTTTTCCTCAATATAAGCAAAGACGAGCAGAAAAAAAGATTTATTAAGAGAATTAATGAAAAAGAAAAAAATTGGAAATTTTCAGCTTCTGATTTAAAAGAACGTAAATTTTGGAATGAATATCAAAAAGCTTTTGCAATGGCTTTTGAAAAAACTTCCACTGAAAATTGTCCCTGGTTTATTGTTCCTTTTGATAATAAATCTTACGGGCAATTGATAATGGCTTACATTATAAATGAAACATTAAAATCTATGAACCCGAAATATCCGGAAGTTAATAAACAAGAAAAGGAGGCTTTAAAAATTGCTTATCAGGATTTACTAAATGAAAAAGATTAAAATTCACACTTTGTTTATTTTAATTGAGTAGAACAAACAACTTCCATCTTATTGCTTAACAATTTTTATTTATCTTATAATTGTTTCTTTAACCTTTGAGATAAATAAAAACTGTTTTTTCGAGTTTATAATTAATTTCTTAGCTGAGATTACCATAAATCTATATTATATTAAAAAAACTTTTTTAATACAATAATAATTTATACTCTAAATTATTACAAAGAAACTAAATAATAAATTATTTTTTTATCTCAGATCTTTTAACATTGGTTATACCTTCAATATTATGCAACTCTTCTATAATTTGTTCTAATTGAAGAGTATTTTTTACAAATAATATTAAATTTCCGTAAAAGATACCATCTTCGGAATTAATGTTTATTTTTTTTATACTAATTTTAAATTTATTAGAAATAAGAGTGGTTATATCGTTAAAAATACCGTTTCTGTCAATTCCTTGTAATGAAACTTCTATCAGAAAATCCCTGCTTGAACTACTTACCCATTTAGCCGGAATTACTCTGTAATCATAGTTAGCTCGCATATCAATAGCATTGGAACAGCTTTCTTTATGAACTTTTATACCACTGTTTATAGTTACAAAACCAAAAATATTATCACCCGGAATTGGATTACAGCATTGCGCTAATTGATAATTTAGTTTTTCTTCATCATCTCCAAAAACAATCATATCATAATTTTCCTCCTCTTTAGGTTCTAGAAAATTATTTTCAGTGATTATAGAGGTTCTTTTTCTTAATTTGGATAATAAGTTTGTTAAAACTCCTTTACTATCTCTATATTTTTTTAGTGCTTTACTATCGATGACTCCGGTAGCAACCTGATAAAAAACATCGTGACTGGTTTTTGCTCCGAAAAATTTTTGAATGGAATTTAATTCTTCTTCTGAAAAATTAATTTTTAAGTGCCGTAACTTACGAATTAATAATTCTTTACCTTCTTCTGTATATGTTCTTTTTTCCGAATTCAATGCCGCTTTGATCCTTGATTTTGCTTTTGAAGTGGCGACAAAATCCAACCAATCTGCTTTAGGTTTTTGAACATTGGACGTCAGTATTTCCACCTGATCTCCACTTGATAACTTATAACTCAATGGCACCAATTTATTATTTACTTTAGCTCCTAAACAATGATCTCCGATACCCGAATGCACGGAATAAGCGAAATCTAAAGCCGTTGCTCCTGCCGAAAGTACTTTTAAATCTCCTTTAGGAGTAAAGACAAAAATGTCCTTTGTGTATAAGTTTAATTTAAAATCATCTAACAATTCCTTTGTAGAGGCCGTTCCCAAGTTTTCCAACATTTCTCTGACTTGAGAAATCCAATTTTCTATTTGATTATCTTCTCTTCCCTTATATCCTTCTTTATATTTATAGTGAGCGGCAATACCTTTTTCAGCCAATTCATCCATTCTCTCCGATCGGATTTGTACTTCCACCCATTTAGATTCCGGACCAATGACGGTAACATGCAAACTTTCATATCCCGTGGATCTGGGAGTTGTAATCCAATCCCTCATTCTGCTGGGATTAGGCATAAATTTATCCGTAACTATGGAATAAATTTTCCAAGCCAGGAATTTTTCATTTTTATAATCAGATTTATATATAATTCTAATAGCAAATAAATCAAAAACTTCCTCAAAGGAAACATCTTGTTTTTTCATTTTTTTATAAATTGAAAAAACGGATTTATGTCGTCCTTTAATAGTAAAATTCAAACCTTCGGCATTTAAGCTTTCTTGCATAATCCTTGAAAACTCTTCAATATATCGTTGTCGGTCTTTTTCTGTTTCCTCAAGTTTTTTAACGATTAAAGAATAAGATTCCGGATCGGTATATTTTAAGCTCAAATCTTCAAGCTCAGATTTGATGGTATATAGCCCCATTCTATGGGCTAAAGGAGCATATATATAGGTGGTTTCAGCAGCAATTTTTTTCTGTTTAGAACTTTTCATGCTGTCCAAAGTCCTCATATTATGAAGTCTGTCAGCTATCTTAATTAAAATAACTCTAACATCTTCAGACAAGGTAAGTAACAGCTTTCTATAGTTCTCGGATTGTAAAGAAAGATTTTGATGGTCTATGTTGGATATTTTGGTAAGTCCATCTATAATTTTAGCTACTTTAGGATTAAATAAATTGGAGATATCTTCAATGGTATACTGAGTATCTTCCACTACATCATGCAGTAAAGCACATGCTATGCTTGTTGCTCCTAATCCTATTTCATCTGCAACAATTTTAGCTACGGCTAAAGGATGATATATATAAGGTTCTCCGGTTTTTCTCCGTTGATCCTTATGAGCCTCTTTTGCAACTTCAAAAGCTTTTCTAATCAGAGATTTATCTTCTGTAGTCAAATCTCTGTAGGTGTTACGAAGCATATCTTTGTAACGTTTGACTATTTCTTCTTCTTCTTTTTTTAAGTCTATTTCGTCCATACCACTATTTAGTCTATTTTACTAGTTACAATTTATATGCGAATCATAACATTATTCTTTATTTATCTATTAAAATCTTAACTTTTATTAGTTACACAAAGCTAATTAATTTTTCTTTTAAATATGCATTCTAACTTTTTTATGTTATTATATTATTTATAAATTTATATTTTTAAAAAACTAATTATAGTATCAATGAAAAAAATTACACTAAAATCTTTTTTATTAACCTGTTTTTTTAATGCTTCATCATTAGTCGCTCAAACGGGTGGGGGTATGTGGATACCTAATCAGCTCAATGAAAAAGAAATGAAGGAAATGGGTTTGAAAATATCTCCAAAACAAATATTTAATACCTATAATCCAAGCATAAAAGATGCGGTTGCTCATTTCGGAGGAGGCTGTACTTCTGAAGTTATTTCACCTAAGGGATTATTACTTACTAACCATCATTGCGGTTACTATAGCATACAATCACACTCTACAGTTACCAATGACCTGTTAACCCATGGATTTTGGGCTTCTAACTATGAAGATGAAAAACCGAACGAAGGCTTAAAAGCAACTTTTATTGTTGATATTATAGATGTAACTTCTCAAATATTATTGGGTATAAGCGATAATTTTACTGAACAACAAAGAAATATTATTATTAAAAATAATATTAATAAAATTAGTTCAACCATTAAAAAAGAGGACTATCAAGACATTGCCATCTTGCCTTTTTACAACGGTAATCAATATTATGCTTTTATTACAGAAACTTACGAAGATATCCGTTTAGTGGGAGCTCCTCCATCTTCTATTGGAAAATACGGATCAGATACCGACAACTGGATGTGGCCTAGGCATACCGGAGATTTTTCCCTATTTAGGATTTATGCAGATAAAAATAATCATCCGGCGAAATATTCTAAAGATAATATACCTTATACCCCCAAATACTATTTGCCTATATCAATTAAAGAGAAAAAGGAAAATGACTTTTCATTTGTATACGGATTTCCCGGGAGAACTCAAGAATATTTACCGGCATCTGCTATTGAACAACTATTGGAAATAACCAATCCATCAAGAATTTCTTTACGTAATGAATCTTTAAAAATTTTAGATCATGCGATACGTGCAAATAAAGAAATAAAAATAAAATATGCGGCAAAATATGCATCTATCGCTAACGGATGGAAAAAATGGATCGGCGAAAATCAAGGGTTACTTAAATCAAATGCTATCGAAAAAAGAAAAGAATATGAAAATCAATTGGTAGAGCAAAGTCAAACAAATCTTGATACTAAAAATAAAAATCTGTCTTTAGTAAATGCATTAAATGATTTATATAAAAATAATAGTGGATATAATAAAGCTTACACTTATTTTAATGAAGTTTTCTATTCGAATTCTGAAACTTTTCGTATGGCTTATATAGTATCCAATCTTCTTAATGCTTCTGATCAAGACTTTGAAAAAATTAAATTAAGAGTAATAAAAAATGTGAGTTCAATTTATAAAAATTATGATTCTGAATTAGACAGGAAAGTTTCTTCAAAAATGCTTTCCATGTACAGTATGAATATTGAGCCAAGATTTCAGGTAGCCGGTCATGAAGATTTTGAAAAAGAATCTTCGTGTAATATTTACCTAACTGATTTATGGAAAAATTCTTATATAACTCGTGAAAGAGGAGATCTTTTATCAATATTATCTTCCGATTCTAAGGAAAATATAAAGTATAAATTAAAAGACGATGCAGTACTAAACTTTATTACTCCTTATATTGAAATGTACAGAAGAAAAATTTTACCATTTCATGATGATTTTGATAAAAAAAATGACAGCCTGCAAAGAAACTATATGAATGCTCAATTAAAGAGTTTTCCTTCAAAAAAATTCTTTCCTGATGCAAATTCTACTTTAAGAGTTACTTATGGTAAAATAGACGGATATACACCAAAAGATGGAGTTTATTATAAACCTTTTACAACATTATCCGGTGTTATTGAAAAATATATTCCTGATGATTACGAATTTAATTTACCTAAAAAATTAATAACATTGTACAAACAAAAAAATTTCGGACCTTATTCACAAAATGGAGATATCATAGTAAATTATATTGCAACCAATCACACTACCGGGGGCAATTCAGGAAGTCCCGCCTTTGATGCTCATGGTAATTTGGTAGGACTTAATTTCGACAGGGTTTGGGAAGGCACTATGAGCGATATTAATTATGATCCTTCTATCTGCAGAAATATTATGGTTGATATTCGTTATATATTATTTATAATCGATAAATATGCAGGAGCACAAAGACTTATAGATGAAATGAAAATTGTAAAGTAAAATAAAAAAGGTTTTCTAAATTAGAAAACCTTTTTTATATAATTACTTATTTAAAATAATCCTATCGCTTTCCACCAAGCGGTTCCCACTAGTAGCCAAATGGCCAAAATAACTAAACTCATAAAAAATCCGATCTTCCACCATTTTGCCAATGGTATATATCCGCAACCAAACAAAATAGGAGCGGGTCCGCTCGAATAATGTGTAATTGACATATTTAAATTACTGAAAAATGCAAATAATAATATTGCTAACATTGGTGGAGCCCCTGCAGCTATCGATATGGAAACAAATATAACGTACATCGCACTGATATGTGCTATAGCACTTGCCATAAGATAATGCACATAATAATACACCAATAAAAGTATAAATAACATCGGTAACCAAGGTAAACCTTTCACCGATTCAGCTACATAATTTCCAAACCAAGGAATAAATCCTAAAGTATTCAATTGAGAAGCTAAGGTCATAAGTATCGCAAACCATATAATTGTATGCCATGCTTCTTTTTCACTAATTACATCATTCCAATCTAGAGCACGAGTTAATAATAAAATACATAATCCTACAAAGGCTGTAAATGTCGCATCTATTTTAAGAAATGAACCTAATACCCAAAAAATTACTAAATAGGAAAAAACACCTAGAACAATCCACTCTTTGGTAGTCATTTTACCCATCTCTTTAAGCTTTTCTTTTGCAATCGCTTTCATTTCCGGGGTATGTTTTAATTCAGGTGGATAAAATTTATATAAAACGTATGGAATTACAAGTAAAGATAACAAGCCGGGAACAATTGCGGCCTTTGCCCAATCAGTCCATGAGATGGTATATCCCATATTCTCAACAAATTTTGCTATCATAGGGTTGCCTGCCATCGAAGTTAAAAACATGGCACATGTAATTGCATTACATTGAAATATACATTGTACTAAAAATGCCCCGATCTTATTCTGAGTTCCTTTTTCTGGAGTAGAATCATAGGCATTTGATATAGATAAAAATAGAGGGGTTATTATTCCGCCACAACGTGCAGATGTGGATGGCATTGCCGGCGCAAATATTAAATCGGTCATAACCAAACCATAAGATAAACCTAAGGAACTGTTTCCTAATTTACTAATGAAAAGATATCCTACTCTTCTTCCAAAGCCTGTTTTAATAAATCCTCTTGAAATAAAAAAAGCACAAGCTATCATCCAGATTGTTGTATCTCCAAATCCTTTTAAGGCGCTTTTAATCGGAATTAAATCTAGAGCAACTACCGTGGTCATACTAAAGATTGCCATTGCTCCCAAAGGAAACGGAGAAAGAATCAATCCTAAAACCGTTGCGATAAAAATTGATGCCAAATGCCAAGCTTTAATATCAAGACCATCCGGCACAGGTACGAACCAAAGAATAACTCCTACTAAAATAACCAATAAAAACTTTAATATATTTTTATTCATAATTTAACTATATGTATTTAATTTGTTTTTAATTATTATATAAATAAATTCTAATTGTTTAACGATATAAGTCAACTATCAATAAATATATATGAAGTAAAAAATGTATCATAGTATTTAGAATCATTTATTCCCTTCGAAATTACCATTTTTTAAACTTTTAGGTTATATGAAACATTTCATACAATTTTTTATTCTAAGAGCAATAATTAATCCAAAAAAAAGTGTAGGAGTTTCTAGTTTTGAAAATAATAAAAATGTAATGATCTAATAGTCAGAAAAATATATTTAATAAATAAATTTATAAATTAGTTAAATTTTAAGATAAGAAAAAACTAAATTTTGGATATTTTTTTAAAATATTGTTCTCTCCGAAGAATCAAAAGAAAAAACCCATCAAAAAAGAGTTATAAAAGAAATAAAAATCAATAAAACCTATTTATTCAAATTATATAATTTCAAAAACTATTTTTAAATAAGAAGGTCCTTATTGGGAGTTGAGATTGTTTTTAATAACATTGAAGAATATGTATAGTAAATATCATCATAGACAGTAAAGGTCTGATATAAAATTATGAGAGTTAGCTTATGAGTTTAGCTAAATTAAAAGTTTATAAGTTAAAAATTCCACCTACCAAATAAACCACTCCAATCCAAAACAAAAAAAGCCTTGTATATTACCTATACAAAGCTTTCTTTTTTAAAAAACCGGCGGCTACCTACTCTCCCGCGTTTGCAGTACCATCAGCGCAAGTAGGCTTAACTTCTGTGTTCGAAATGGGAACAGGTGAGCCCTACCGCTATAACCACCCTAAATATCTTAATGGGATTTTATATAATTTTGTAAACTCTTACGGCCAATTCTATTAACTTTTATTTTTTTCTTGGACGAAATCTCCGGGTAATTAGTACTACTCGGCTATGACATCACTGCCTTTACACCTGTAGCCTATCAACGTGGTATTCTCCCACGACCCTATATCGAATTCTTATCTTGTGGCGAGTTTCGCACTTATATGCTTTCAGTGCTTATCTCTTCCAAACTTAGCTACTCAGCGGTGAACCTGGCGGCACAACTGATACACCAGAGGTTTGTTCAACTCGGTCCTCTCGTACTAGAGTCAACTCCACGCAAAATTCTACGCCCGCAATAGATAGAGACCGAACTGTCTCACGACGTTCTGAACCCAGCTCGCGTGCCACTTTAATGGGCGAACAGCCCAACCCTTGGGACCTTCTCCAGCCCCAGGATGTGACGAGCCGACATCGAGGTGCCGAACCTCCCCGTCGATGTGAGCTCTTGGGGGAGACTAGCCTGTTATCCCCGGAGTACCTTTTATCCTATGAGCGATGGCCCTTCCATACGGAACCACCGGATCACTATGTCCTGCTTTCGCACCTGCTCGACTTGTCGGTCTTGCAGTCAAGCACCCTTATGCCATTACACTCTGCGCACGGTTGCCAAGCGTGCTGAGGGTACCTTTGAAAGCCTCCGTTACTCTTTTGGAGGCGACCACCCCAGTCAAACTACCCACCACGCAATGTCCTTCTGTTCAGAAGTTAGGCTCCAGATAAATAAAGGGTGGTATTTCAACGTCAACTCCTCGACTCCTGGCGAAGCCGATTCTTAGTTTCCCACCTATCCTACACATCATTTACCCGAAGTCAATACGAAGCTATAGTAAAGGTTCACAGGGTCTTTTCGTCCCATTGCGGGTAATCGGCATCTTCACCGATACTACAATTTCACCGAGCTCATGGTTGAGACAGTGCCCAGATCGTTACACCATTCGTGCAGGTCGGAACTTACCCGACAAGGAATTTCGCTACCTTAGGACCGTTATAGTTACGGCCGCCGTTTACTGGGGCTTCAGTCAAAGGCTTCGCTTGCGCTAACCTCCTTCCTTAACCTTCCAGCACCGGGCAGGTGTCAGACCCTATACGTCATCTTGCGATTTTGCAGAGTCCTGTGTTTTTGATAAACAGTCGCCTGGGCCTTTTCACTGCGGCTCCCTTTTTACGGGGAGCGACCTTTCTCCCGAAGTTACAGGTCTATTTTGCCTAGTTCCTTAACCATGATTCACTCGAGCGCCTTAGGATACTCTCCTCATCCACCTGTGTCGGTTTTGGTACGGGCGCTGTAAACTTGCCTTAGAAGTTTTTCTTGAGAGCTCTTACCTACACTATCCATTCCACCGTAGCTTCCTGGTACTTTCACTTTCGGCATCTGCAACGCATTTTACTATTGCTGATTTACCTACATGCTTTAACGTACTATTCCGTCAGTACGCGGTAGTGTCATTACTCTGTCACTCCATCGAATTTACAGCCGGTATCGGAATATTAACCGATTTCCCATCGATTGCTCCTCTCGGATTCACCTTAGGTCCCGACTTACCCTCAGCTGATTAGCATAGCTGAGGAAACCTTGGATTTTCGGCGTGAAGGTTTCTCACCTTCATTATCGTTACTTATGCCTACATTTTCTTTTCTATACGCTCCACAATAAGTCACCTTACTGATTCTGCGCATATAGAATGCTCCCCTACCGAAATTTTCATTTCGCATAGCTTCGGTAGTATACTTATGCCCGAGTATTATCCATGCCAAACCGCTCGACTAGTGAGCTGTTACGCACTCTTTAAATGAATGGCTGCTTCCAAGCCAACATCCTAGCTGTCTGGGCAGTCTGACCTCGTTTGTTCAACTTAGTATACATTTCGGGACCTTAGCTGTTGCTCTGGGTTCTTTCCCTCTCGGACATGGACCTTAGCACCCATGCCCTCACTGCTAAGAAACATATAATAGCATTCGGAGTTTGTCAGGATTTGGTAGGCGGTGAAACCCCCGCATCCAATCAGTAGCTCTACCTCTAGTATACTCTTTCTTAACGCTGCACCTAAATGCATTTCGGGGAGTACGAGCTATCTCCCAGTTTGATTAGCCTTTCACCCCTATCCACAGGTCATCCGAAGACTTTTCAACGTCAACCGGTTCGGTCCTCCACTTTGTGTTACCAAAGCTTCAACCTGCCCATGGATAGATCACAAGGTTTCGCGTCTAATCCCACTAACTCAACGCCCTATTCAGACTCGCTTTCGCTGCGGCTCCGTAGCTGAACTACTTAACCTCGCTAGTGAAATTAACTCGTAGGCTCATTATGCAAAAGGCACGCCGTCACATCTTATGATGCTCCGACCGCTTGTAGGCGTATGGTTTCAGGGTCTCTTTCATCTTTCTTTTCGAAATACTTTTCACCTTTCCCTCACGGTACTTGTTCGCTATCGGTCTTCAAGGAGTATTTAGCCTTGGAGGATGGTCCCCCCATGTTCAGACAGGATTTCACGTGTCCCGCCCTACTCTTTTTCATACATATCCAGATTTCACTTACAGGACTTTCACCTTCTTTGGTTGTTCTTTCCAAAACATTCTGCTATCTAATTACATACTTTTGGGCTCTTCCGATTTCGCTCGCCACTACTCTCGGAATCTCGGTTGATTTCTTTTCCTCTTCCTACTTAGATGTTTCAGTTCGGAAGGTTTGCCTTCCCTTGCGGGAATACTATACTCTTGTATAGTGGGTTGCCCCATTCAGACATCTGCGGATCTATTCGTGTGTGCCAATCCCCGCAGCTTTTCGCAGCTTACCACGTCTTTCTTCGCCTCTTGAAGCCTAGGCATCCGCCATACGCCCTTAACGATTTCTTTTCCTTAGCCAATTGTATTGGCCGCTCGGTTTATTTTTTTATATAAAATCCCAATAATGTCAATGATCCGTATATAACACCGGTTCTTTTTTACTACTTCTTTCGTTTTTAGAACCTTGTGGAGAATAAGGGAGTCGAACCCTTGACCTCCTGCGTGCAAGGCAGGCGCTCTAGCCAGCTGAGCTAATTCCCCTTGTTTCCCTTTGTAGTCTCAGGCAGACTCGAACTGCCGACCTCTACATTATCAGTGTAGCGCTCTAACCGGCTGAGCTATGAGACTGATTGATTTTTATTTTCCTCGTTGCTCCTTTTACTCTTCTTCTTATGTCTTACCTTTTCCTTACAGGGGCTTTTCAGGGGTGTTATATATCTTGTGTTTTTTTCAACTTTTTACTTACTCTTTTATTTGTTTAAGTAGGAAACACCTGGAAGTTGTCAGCTTCTTTTGGGGTTTTTATTCCTTGTTTTGACTTTTTGCTCTAAAAAAGAGATGTTCCAGCCGCACCTTCCGGTACGGCTACCTTGTTACGACTTAGCCCCAGTCACTAGTTTTACCCTAGGCAGCTCCTTTTACGGTCACCGACTTCAGGTACCCCCAGCTTCCATGGCTTGACGGGCGGTGTGTACAAGGCCCGGGAACGTATTCACCGCAGCATGGCTGATCTGCGATTACTAGCGATTCCAGCTTCATAGAGTCGAGTTGCAGACTCCAATCCGAACTGAGACCGGCTTTTGAGATTCGCATCTGGTTGCCCAGTAGCTGCCCTCTGTACCGGCCATTGTAGCACGTGTGTGGCCCAGGGCGTAAGGGCCGTGATGATTTGACGTCATCCCCACCTTCCTCGCGGTTTGCACCGGCAGTCTCATTAGAGTTCCCGACTTTAATCGCTGGCAACTAATGATAAGGGTTGCGCTCGTTATAGGACTTAACCTGACACCTCACGGCACGAGCTGACGACAACCATGCAGCACCTTGAAAATTGTCCGTAGAAATACTTATTTCTAAGTACGTCAATTCCCATTTAAGCCCTGGTAAGGTTCCTCGCGTATCATCGAATTAAACCACATGCTCCACCGCTTGTGCGGGCCCCCGTCAATTCCTTTGAGTTTCAACCTTGCGGTCGTACTCCCCAGGTGGGATACTTATTACTTTCGCTTAGTCACTGAGAAGTTAATCCCCAACAACGAGTATCCATCGTTTACGGCGTGGACTACCAGGGTATCTAATCCTGTTCGCTCCCCACGCTTTCGTCCATCAGCGTCAATCGGTATTTAGTAACCTGCCTTCGCAATCGGGGTTCTGTGTAATATCTATGCATTTCACCGCTACACTACACATTCCAGCTACTTCAATACTATTCAAGATTAACAGTATCAACGGCAGTTCTACAGTTAAGCTGCAGGTTTTCACCGCTGACTTATCAACCCGCCTACGGACCCTTTAAACCCAATAAATCCGGATAACGCTCGCATCCTCCGTATTACCGCGGCTGCTGGCACGGAGTTAGCCGATGCTTATTCGTATGGTACCTTCAGAACATTACACGTAATGTGGTTTATTCCCATACAAAAGAAGTTTAAAACCCATAGGGCTGTCGTCCTTCACGCGGGATGGCTGGATCAGGCTCTCACCCATTGTCCAATATTCCTCACTGCTGCCTCCCGTAGGAGTCTGGTCCGTGTCTCAGTTCCAGTGTGGGGGTTCACCCTCTCAGGCCCCCTAAGGATCATCGTCTTGGTAAGCCGTTACCTTACCAACTAACTAATCCTACGCATGCCTATCTGTATCCGATTAATCTTTTAATATCTGCCAATGCTGACTGATATGTTATCCGGTATTAATCCGGGTTTCCCCGGGCTATCCCGGTGATACAGGTAAGTTGCATACGCGTTACGCACCCGTACGCCGGTCTCTCTTGAAGCAAGCTCCAAAATACCCCTCGGCTTGCATGTGTTAGGCCTCCCGCTAGCGTTCATCCTGAGCCAGGATCAAACTCTCCATTGTAATTTCTTTGTTATTATCAATTTCAAGGCTTTTCCCTAACTCAAAAGAATCTCTTTTCTTCCAGGTTGTGTTTTGCTACTTTTTATCTTTCGTAAGCTTTGTTTAAAAAACTTTTTATTTCAACGATCTTTTGCGCTTCTCAGGTCCCTCTTCTTCTGTTTTTCTCTTTCGTTGTTCCTGACTTGCGGGTGCAAAGATAGCTACTTTTTCTTTCCCCGCAAGTTTTTTTTTAATCTTTTTTTAATCTTTTTTGCTAAATAATCATTAATGTCCTGAATACCACCTATTTAACCTCCAAAAAAATTTTTAATTTTTTTTTATTTACTCCCGCTTCTCTCCTCATCATTTGTATTGGACCTTATGGGCTCGTTCTTATTCTTTTCTATTTTATCATCTTTATAGGTTGTATTCTATCTGTTTTGACTTCGTATCCGCTATTGATTTTATTCAAGTACTTTTTTTATATATAATATATAGGTAGATTGTACACTTTACTATTACTTTAACTGAATAGCTTTTTGTTTTGTAATTTATAATAATATATATCGAACAAGTTATTAAAGTCTTTTGCTAAATAAACTAATATATAAAATTAAACCTAAAAAGATATATAAACTATATATAACAAAAAAGACTGCTTATTTATCATAGCAGTCTTTTTAATTTTTCAGATATGTTCTAGCAGATTATCTTTTAGCTCTGTATTCGCTAACAGTTAATTGCTTTCTTCCTTTTGCTCTACGTCTTGCTAAGACTTTTCTTCCGTTAGCTGATGCCATTCTTTCACGAAAACCATGCTTGTTTCTTTTCTTTCTTTCTGAAGGTTGAAATGTACGTTTCATCGGTTGTTATCTTATATCTTTATATTCGTTAATCTTTTTCGAGGTTGCAAAGATAGCATTTATTTTTTATATTCCTACTTTTAATTGTTTTTTTGTGTAAAAAATTTTAGGTGTAACCGTAAGGTAGTTATAGGTTTATAGTCATAAACAAGGTTATTGTAGGTTATTTCTTCACTTTACATGACAAATGTACTATATAATAAACTTCTTCTTAGTTGATATTTTTATATGTTCTGTCAAGAAAGAATAAATTTTGATTGATTATTTTATATTAAGGTAATTTATATTTTGTTTTCGTGAAATCAATTTTATATTTATCAATAAAAAAAGCTATCATTAATGATAGCTTTTTCAATTCATTATAAAGTAGTAATATGAATATTACCCGTTAATTTTAGCAATTCTTTGAATCAATTCAACAACTTTGTTAGAATATCCCCACTCATTATCATACCAGCTTACTACTTTAACAAATTTAGGGCTTAATTGTATCCCTGCTTTAGCATCAAATATTGATGTACGTGGGTCTGTAATAAAGTCAGAAGAAACAACTTCTTCATCGGTATATCCTAAAATTCCTTTTAATTCACCTTCTGATGCTTCTTTCATTGCTTTACAGATTTCATCATAAGTTGTTTCTTTAGCTAAATTTACTGTTAAGTCAACTACTGAAACGTCTAAGGTTGGTACACGGAATGCCATACCTGTTAATTTTCCGTTCAAAGAAGGAATAACTTTGCCAACTGCTTTAGCTGCTCCGGTTGAAGATGGAATTATATTTCCTGCTGCTGCTCTACCTCCTCTCCAATCTTTTGCTGATGGTCCGTCAACTGTTTTTTGAGTTGCAGTAGTAGCATGTACTGTAGTCATTAATCCTTCTAAAATACCAAATTTTTCATGTAATACTTTAACTACCGGAGATATACAGTTTGTTGTACAAGATGCGTTAGAAATAAATTGAGTACCTTTTACATAAGTATTATCGTTTACTCCGCATACAAACATAGGGGTATCATCTTTAGATGGAGCAGACATAACTACATATTTTGCTCCTGCGTCGATGTGTCCTTGTGCTTTATCTTTTGTAAGGAATAAACCTGTTGATTCTACTATATATTCTGCTCCGATATCACCCCATTTAAGATCTGCAGGATTTTTTTCAGCAGTTACTCTAATTGCATTTCCATTTACTACTAATTTACCATCTTTAATTTCAATCGTTCCATCGAATTTACCATGAACAGTATCATATTTTAGCATATAAGCCATATATTCAACATCAATAAGGTCATTGATTCCTACAACTTCAATATTTTCATTATGTTGAGCCGCACGAAATACTAATCGTCCTATACGACCAAAACCATTGATACCAATTTTAATTTTTGACATAATACTTTACTTTTTTAAGTTTGTTTCTAAATTAATTTTTTTATTTTATCTATGTAGATAAGATATCTGCTACTTTTATTAGATCCTTATCTATTTCATTGTGTTTTTTAATTGCTTCTTCTATAGGAGTAAAAACGATCTTGCTTGATTGCATTCCTGCCATTACATTAGATCTACCCGCCATTAATCCTTCAACTGCAGCAACACCTAACCTTGAAGCCAACACTCTGTCGGCAACTGTAGGAGATCCTCCTCTTTGAATATGACCTAAAACGGTAACTTTAACGTCAAATTCCGGATATTTCATTTTAGTAAATTTAGCCAAATCATATACTCCTCCTAATTTTTCTCCTTCAGCTACTACTACAATACTGGATGTTTTTCCTTTTTGTTTTGCATTGTCAAAAGAAGAAAATAAATCTTCAATACTATCTTTTTGTTCAGGTATAAGTATATCCAATGCTCCGGTAGCTATACCGCTGTTTAAAGCAATAAATCCGGCATCCCTTCCCATAACTTCTACAAAGAAAACTCTATTATGCGAAGTGGCTGTATCTCGGATTTTATCTATTGCATCAACGACGGTATTTAATGCGGTATCATAGCCTAAGGTAAAATCTGTACCGAATATATCGTTATCGATAGTTCCAGGAATTCCAATAAAAGGTACTCCTTGTTCTTTTTGGAAAACAGTTCCACCTGTGAAAGATCCATCTCCTCCGATGACTACTAATGCATCTATATTATGTTTTTTTACTGTTTCTGCTGCTTTATTTCTTCCTTCAATAGTTCTAAATTCATCGGAACGTGCAGATTTGAGCTCAGTTCCTCCTCTATTTATTAAATTTCTTACTGAACGAGGACCTAAATCAACAACCATATCATTAATCAGTCCATCATATCCCATTCGTATTCCACAGCATTCTATTCCATAATAATTAGCTGCTCTTACAACTGATCTTATGGCAGCATTCATCCCAGGAGAATCTCCTCCTGAGGTTAAGACACCTATTTTCTTAATTTTATTTGTGTTTTTAGACATGTTTTTTTATATAGATTTTTACATTCTAAGATCATACAAATATACTAATCATTTGTGGATTATGCATTAAGAAAAGGACATATATAATAAAATATATATCATGTGATTTTATATTGATTTAAAATTAATTTTTTCTTAATTTTGTAGTTATCACCTTTAATTTTAAGGTAACTTATTTATTTTATATCCACATTTTAAATTAGATATATTACGAAGTTATTAGTATAATAAATTGTATTGATAATTTACAGTTTTATATATCAAAAATAATACCATATTCCTTTATAATACAACATTTATACAGCTTCTTAGTCGTAAAATAAAAAATCATTTATGCTGATTTTCATAAATTTTTTATTAATTATTTTAAACTTCCTACCATGTCTTCCGGTCTAACCCATTGATCAAATTGTTCGGCAGTTACTAAACCTAAATTAATTGCTTCTTCTTTTAGTGTTGTTCCGTTTTTATGTGCTGTTTTAGCAATTTTGGCAGCATTTTCATACCCTATATGTGTATTTAAGGCTGTCACCAACATTAGGGAATTATTAACGAGTTCTTTTATTCTTGTGTAATTAGGCTCAATTCCGATGGCACAATGATCGTTGAATGATTTACAAGCATCTCCCAATAGTTGGGCTGATTGTAAAAAATTATAGGCCATAACCGGTTTAAAAACATTGAGTTCATAGTTTCCTTGTGTACCGGAAAAAGAGATAGTTGTATCATTACCCAATACTTGAGCACATACCATGGTCATTGCTTCATTTTGTGTAGGGTTTACTTTGCCCGGCATAATGGATGATCCAGGTTCATTTTCCGGTATAAACAATTCTCCTATTCCGCTTCTAGGTCCGGATGCAAGTAATCGTATGTCTTGAGCTATTTTAAAAAGTGAAACGGCTAATTGTTTTAGTGCTCCGTGTGTTTCAACTATTGCATCATGAGCTGCTAATGCTTCAAATTTGTTGGGTGCAGTAACAAATGGCAATCCGGTAAATTTAGATATGTATTCTGCAACTTTGACATCATAACCTTTAGGAGTGTTTAATCCTGTCCCTACAGCTGTTCCTCCTAAAGCTAATTCTGATAAATGCGTCAAGGTATTTTTTATAGCTTTAATGGCATGATCCAATTGAGCAACGTATCCGGAAAACTCTTGTCCTAAAGTTAAAGGGGTGGCATCCATTAAATGGGTCCTTCCTATTTTTACTACATCTTTAAATTTCTCTGATTTTTTTAACAATGTATTTCTTAATTTTTCAACTGCCGGTAAGGTATGTTTTACCACCTTTTTATAGGCTGCAATATGCATTGCTGTTGGGAAGGTATCGTTTGAAGATTGGGATTTATTTACATCGTCATTAGGATGAATCGGACTCTTTTCACCTAGTTTACCTCCACCTAATACCAATGCTCGATTAGATATTACTTCATTGACATTCATATTGGATTGTGTTCCTGAACCGGTTTGCCATATAACAAGCGGGAATTGGTCATTTAATTCTCCTTTAATGATTTCATCACATACTTTGGCTATTAAATCCCTTTTTTCTGAAGGTAATACTCCTAAATCAGTATTAGCATATGCGGCCGCTTTTTTTAGATAGGCAAATGCTTCAATTATCTCTTTGGGCATTGATGCCTCCTGTCCAATCTTAAAATTATTTCTTGATCTTTCAGTTTGGGCACCCCAATATTTGTCAGCGGGAACTTGTACTTCTCCCATAGTATCTTTCTCTATACGGTAATTCATGGTTACGTTTTTTTATTTTATATGAATCTTTCAAAAATCATACAAAAATAAAAAATCAGCCAAAAAGGCTGATTTTATTACTTCTATTATAGGATTGATTTACTTTTTCTTATTTTTATTTTGATTCATTTTTTGTTCTTGAATCTGTTTTTGTTGCTCTTGGGCTTGTTCCAACATGGATTGCATTTTTTGCTGCCATTTACTTTTTTTCTTACCCGGCTTTGTTTTATTCTCTTGCATCTTAGCATGCAACTTTTCTTCATTGATCATAAAGTTTTTAATCAATAAGATTAAAAGTATATTTATAGCATTGGATACTAAATAATACCAAGAGAGACCTGATGCATATGAATTTAACCAAAATATAAACATAACCGGCATCAAATACATCATAAACCTCATATCCGGCATTCCTTCTTGTGTAGGTGCCTGCATGGTAGAGGTTGACATTTTAGTGTAAATTAATAATACTAAACAGTATAATATCGTAAACAGACTTATGTGATTTCCGTAAATACTTGATAAAATCGGAATATGTGTTGTCCATTCATAAATAGAATCATAAGCGGTCAGATCATCTGCCCAAAGGAAGGACTGTCCTCTTAAAGCTATATTATTCGGGAAAAATCTAAATAATGAATAGAAAATAGGTATTTGTATTAATGCCGGTAAGCATCCTGCTAATGGATTAACCCCTACCTTTCTATATAATTCCATCGTAGCTTGTTGCTTTTTAATCGGATCTGAATTTTTGTGTTTTTCGCTTAATTCGTCAATTTCCGGTTTTAAAATTCGCATTTTTGCTCCTTGAATGTATTGTTTATACATAATAGGAGAGGTAACTAATTTTACCACGATGGTCATTAAGAAAATTATCCATCCTGCTGCAATACCGAATTTTGATAAAAATTCATAAATCCATAAATAAAATATACAAAGCCATTTCATCCATCCAAATGGAATGTTGTATGAAAACTGTTTACTGTCTCCATTATCTGCTTTGTAAGATTTCAATAGATCATAATCTAAGGGTAGAAAATTCCAAGTATATTTTTGATTAATTTCTCCTTGTTGGATAGGAACTATACTTGTAAACGTAAAATTCTTAAGATAATCAGGGTTATCTCTTTCTGCTTCTTGTGTACCTTTGGATTTGTAAAATCCGTTCTGTGCTTCTAAAATAGTTGCAAAGAATTGTTGTTTAACACTAATCCAATCTATTTTGTCTTTATCTTCAGTAAATCCGTTTGTATCGTAATCAGTTTGTGAATAATCGTTTAAACTGTATCTAAACTCCGTATAGGTGGTTTCTTGTGATTTTCCTTTTTCAAGAGCGATCGCATTTTGATTCCAGTATAATTCAGCATCATGCTGGGAGGTAATTTTTGATAATCCTTTCGATACTACTTGAAAATCTAAAGAATATTTTCCTTTCAGTGCATAACGGAATTGAATAAAACTCGTATTATCTAAATTCGCAGTTAAAACGGTTACATTTCCTTCCGTTGATGGTGTAAAAACCAAATCTCTGGTATTAATTATTTTACCAGCCTTATCTTTAAATGAAATATTGAAATCGGTATTTTCATTATTTACAAGATATAAAGGTTTTTTGTGAAGGGTTGTATCCTTATCATAAGCCGTCCATTTTTTTAAACGTACTTCACGTAGTTGAGCTCCTTGTGTGCTGACTTTAACTTCTATTTCATCATTTGAAAAAGGTAATAATTCTACCTTAGCCTGAGCAAGTGAGTCTAACTTTACGGGTGCTGACTTATCATTGGTATTCTGAGAGATATTTTCAGATTTGATTTGTTGCTGTTCGGATTTTTGGGCTTCATCTATCGCCTGTTTTTGTTGATTATTGGAATAAATCAAAAATCCAATTAAAATAATCCCTATAAGAATAAAACCAATCAGCTGGTTTTTATCAAATTTGCTTTCCTGTTGCATTCTTTACTTTGTTTATCTGATATTTTTGAGATGCTTTAACTAATGCTAAAAATAATGGGTGGGGTGAAGCTACCGTACTTTTATATTCCGGATGGTATTGTACTCCTATAAAGAATGGATGATCTTTTACTTGTATAACTTCCACTAACCCTGTATCAGGATTAGTTCCAATGGCTTCTAAACCATGGTTTTCAAACTCACTTATATATTCATTGTTAAGCTCGTATCTATGTCTGTGTCGTTCTTCTATATTTTGTGCATTGTAGATTTTTTCTGCTATAGAGCCTTTTTTAAGTTTACATGCCCATGCTCCCAGTCTCATAGTGCCTCCTTTATTGGTGACATTTTTTTGTTCTTCCATTAAACAGATAACCGGAGCTGAGGTATGCAAGTTAAATTCAACACTATCTGCATCTTTATATCCAAGTACATTTCTAGCAAATTCTATGACCGCAATTTGCATACCTAGACAGATTCCTAATACAGGTATTTTATTAACTCTAGCGTATTGACAGGCTATAATTTTTCCTTCAATTGCTCGATCTCCAAATCCGGGAGCTATTATAACTCCATCCACACCTTTTAAATAATCGGAAATATTCTCATAGGTAAGATCTCCGCTGTATATCCAACGAATATTTACTTTAGTTTCTAAAGTGGCTCCTGCATGTATTAGAGCTTCTACAATAGATTTATAGGAATCTTGAAGAGATACATATTTTCCTACTAAAGCTATTTCAACATTACTTTTTGGATTTTTATATTTATCCAGAAAATCATTCCATTGTTTTAAATCCGGTTTTTTATCTGTGGATAAACCTAGTTCTTTTAACACTAATGCATCAAAATTCTGATTTTGCAGATATAAAGGAACTTCATAGATGGTAGGAAGGTCTTTACTTTCAATTACATTATCAATATTAAGGTTACAGAATAATGCTAATTTAGAGCGTACTTCTTTAGATATTGAGCATTCTGTCCTACATACCAGAAAATTGGTTTGTACTCCATATTCCATAAGTTGACGTACGGAATGTTGAGATGGTTTAGTTTTTAACTCTCCACTGGCTGCTAAATATGGAATTAAAGTTAGGTGTACTACAATCGAATTTTGATATCCTAATTCCCAGCGTAATTGACGTACGCTTTCAACATAAGGCAAGGATTCAATGTCTCCTACCGTTCCTCCTATTTCGGTAATAATGATGTCAAAATCTCCTTTTTTGCCTAATATTTTAATTCTTCTTTTTATCTCATTAGTAATATGAGGAATTACCTGTACAGTTTTTCCTAAAAAGTCTCCTCTTCTTTCTTTATCAATAACTGTTTGGTAAATTTTTCCGGTAGTAACATTGTTGTCTTTGCTGGTAGGACTATTTAAGAATCTTTCGTAGTGCCCTAAATCTAAATCAGTTTCAGCTCCATCTTCAGTAACATAGCATTCTCCATGCTCATAGGGATTTAGTGTTCCCGGATCAATATTAATATATGGATCGAGTTTTTGAATGGTTACTTTGTAACCTCTGGCTTTTAAAAGCATTCCTAAAGATGCAGCGACAATTCCCTTTCCAAGTGAAGAAGTAACACCACCTGTAACAAATATATACTTTGGAGAAGATTGGTCAGACATAATTTTAAAGTTTTGAAAAAATTTAGTTTATATAGTTTAGAATAGTTCAGTCAGTACCAATAAAAAAAGGCAAGCTACCTGCATCACACCGCTACAACCGTTTACCTTTGCTGCGTTCCCACCCTGGAGGATTCACAGGAGCTGGTTGTGCAGGACTTGCCGGTGCAAAAGTATAACTTTTTATAAATAATACAAAATTATAAGGCTTTTTTGAATAATATTTTTTTACAGCACTTTTTGAATCATTATATTAAAAATAAATACTGATTTAAAGTAAAAATAATCCTATTTACAACATTAGATGCTATATATTATTTTGTATTTTTGAAATTTGATGAAGATTATTTATTAATTGATAATTATTAATATAAAAATTTCAAGAAAAGGATTTATAAAGTTTACTAATGTAATTTGCATCAATTGAATAATTCATTTAAGTATATTTTCACTAAATTTAATACATATTATTTTAAATTTCATTTGCATCAAATTATCCTTTTATATAAAAGATAACACTAATGATATATTAATTTAAAAGTTTTTAATTAAAGCTCTTTAAAAGAAGTATAAATATACTTTTTGTTCATCAATTATGAATCAAAATATCATATTCTTATTTATCTTAATCAAAAAAAATAATTACTATATTAGCTACTTATCAAAATACTAAACAAAATGAGCATAAAATTGCGGCTAATTATTCTTGTTTTTCTTCAATATTATATTTGGGGTTCTTGGTTAATATCTTTGGGAGGATATGCCGGATTACCTATAACTGAGGGTGGTTTAGGATTTACCGGAATCCAAATCGGAAGTTTATTTGCAACTATGGGATTTACTTCTCTTTTTATGCCCGGCTTATTGGGTATAATTGCCGACCGGTGGATAAATGCTGAAAAATTATTAGGTATAAGCCATATTCTAGCTGCCATATTTATTTTCATGGCTTCTCAAGTTAAAGAATACCACATATTTTATCTTTTGCTATTCCTGCATACTTGCTTTTATATGCCAACCATATCATTGACTAATTCTGTTTCTTATAATGCTCTTGAAAAAAATGGTTTAAATTCAGTTACCGATTTTCCTCCTATACGAGTTTGGGGAACCATTGGTTTTATTGCAGCTATGTGGACGGTTGATTTCTTAGGTTTTGCCAGAAGTTCTGTTCAACTTTTCATTAGTGCGGGAGCCGGAATTATTATGGCCTTATATTCCTTTACGATGCCGGCTACACCACCAACTAAAAATGTTGATAAGAAAGGATTAGTACATGCACTAGGCCTGGATGCTTTTGTTTTATTGAAAAATAGGAAAATGGCTATATTTTTCTTTTTTTGCATGCTGTTAGGTTGTTCACTTCAAATAACCAATGCTTTCGGAGGTCCTTTTTTAGATAGTTTTAAATCCACATATCCCGATTCTTTTGGCGTTAAACACCCTAACTTATTATTATCTATTTCACAAATTTCTGAAACTTTATGTATTTTGCTAATACCATTCTTTTTACAAAAATTTGGAATCAAAAAGGTGATTATGATAAGTATGTTTGCATGGTTTCTACGTTTCGGACTGTTTGGATTAGGAAATCCGGCTAATAAAATTTATCTTTTAATTTTATCCATGATTGTATATGGAATGGCTTTCGATTTTTTCAATATTTCAGGATCTTTGTTTGTAGATAAAGAAACTGATAAGAGTATGCGTTCCAGTGCTCAAGGACTATTTATGATTATGACGAACGGACTTGGTGCTATTTTAGGAAGCTACGGTAGTGGATGGGTGGTTGAGCATTTTACTGTCAATGGCATTACCAATTGGCCATATGTTTGGTTTACTTTTGCAGCTTATTCTCTAACAATTTTTATCATTTTCCCATTTGTATTTAACCCTAAAAAATCTTCCTAGGGATTAGGTATTTTCAAAATGGTCTATTAAAAATATTTTTATTTAAGAATAAATATTTGCGTTTTAGTAAATAACCATCCTATTAAAACGCCGATAAATGCTCCTGAAAGAACATCCAGAGGAAAATGTACTCCTACATATATTCTGCTATAAGATACCAAAATAGCCCAAGAGAATAATAAAAATGATGAATATTTATATTCTTTTTTAAAAAGAAAAGTTAAATAGGTAGCTAAACTAAAAGAATTGGCAGCATGTGCGGAAAAATAGCAATAGGATCCCCTACATTTTTCAATCACTAGCCTAAAAACCCCATCTAATTCCGGATTTCTACAAGGTCTTGGTCGCTGAATCCAATTTTTAACTAATGAGGATAAAGAATCGGTTAAAGAAATCATTAAAGCAATACTTAAACCGACTAAAAGAACTTTTTTCCATCCATATTTTTCTAAAATAACTAAAAATATAAAAAAATAAGTAGGGATCCAATAGTATTCATTAGTTATAAATAACCAAAAAGCATCAAATTTTGGGCTTCCTAAATTATTTAAATATAAAAATAATTCTTCATCCCATTTTATAATTTTATCCATTAACTTCTTTTTACAGGACCGTCGAACGTATCATCCATAAAATCATTTAAATGATCAGTAGCCTCACTTACCTTTTGATCCATATTTTTTTTGGCCTCATTTATTTCATCTTCAATTTCCTTAACTGATCCGTTGTCATCAACTTGAGACATGATTTCTCTTTTAATATTATCGGTGGCATCTTTCATGGCACGTACCCCCTGACCTAACCCTCTTGCTATTTCAGGAATCTTATCAGGGCCAAACAATAAGACCACTACTAAAAGTATAACTATAATTTCTTCAAAACTCACAATATCTACATTTATTTTTTACAAATTTACAACTTTCTCATATGTATTGTCCGATTTTAAATGAATTTAACGTATTCATATTAATTAAATTCTAATAAGTGCTTGTAATAATTATTTTAAATAATAAATGAGAATTTTTATGTGTGAAATATCATTTTAAGCCTAACAATCCTGTAAAATTCAAAATTCACTAACCCTATACATATTGTTTATAAAAAAAGGTCTTGAATTTCAAGACCTTTTTTTATAACAACATAAAATATTTATTTTATAGTGGATACTTTCGTATTTGAATGTTCTTTATCATAATTATATTTAGTTAAATCATAAGATAAAGAAGATGCTATGTATATAGATGAATACATACCAAATGTAAATCCTAAAAATAGTGCAAACATAAACCCTTGTAAAGTTTCACCACCGAAGAAGAAGATAATAACTGTTACCATAATTGTAGAAACACCCGTATTAATAGTTCTTCCTAAAGTATGATTAATTGCATCATTATATAATTCCTCTAAAGTCATTAAGTGGTGCGCATTATTTTTCTTATTTTCTCTAATCCTATCAAATACAATAACGGTATCATTAATAGAATAACCGATAATAGTTAAAATAGCTGCAATAAATGATTGATCTATTTCCACGGAAAAAGGTATGATTTTTAGCCAACTTAATACGGAAAATGCACCCATTACTACTATTGAGTCATGTAATAAGGCTGCAACCGCACCGGTCGACATTTGCCAATTTCTAAATCGTACCAAAATATAAATGAAAATACCTGCTAATGCAATAGATACGGCAATAACTCCATTTCTAACGATCCCACTGGCTACTGTAGGGCCCACTTCTGAACTTGATTGAATTCCATAAGGAGTACCCTTTACAAAACTTTCTTTAGAGTAATTAGCCGGAAGATAATTTTTTAATCCTGTATATAATTTTTCACGAATTACCACATCAATATTCGGATCATTACTATCCATTCCATATTTAGTAGTTATTCTTACTTGATTACCTTCTCCATATTTTTTAGCATTAATATTCGAAGATTCTCCGTCAGTAGTAAATAATTTTTCTAATGATTCTGTTACTTCTTCCGGATAAATATTTTTTTCCAGTTTAATTACATAAGTTCTTCCTCCCGTGTAATCTACCCCTTTATCAAAACCTTTAGTGAACATGGAAATCAAGGCAATAACCATTATAACTAATGAGAAAATATAAGCATATTTTCTTTTTTCCATCCATTTAAAATGAACATTGGTAAACCAGTTTTTAGTTATGCTTGTAGCTAAAGAAAAGTTTTTACCTTTTTCCATAGAACCATAAATAAGCATACTGGTTATAAATATTGCTGTAAATAAGGTACAGAAAATACCTATAACTAAGGTAACCGCAAAACCTTTGATCGGTCCGGTGCTAAATAAAAGCACGATACCCACAATTAATGTGGTTAAATTACCATCAATAATTGCTGCCAAAGCATGTTTTTGTCCTTCAATAAATGCTTGCTTTAGAGGTCTTCCTCGTCTTAACTCTTCTTTAACTCTTTCAAAAATAATAATGTTAGCATCTACAGCCATTGCCATAGAAAGTACTATACCTGCAATTCCGGGAAGAGTTAAAACAGCACCCGTGGAAGCCATAATACCTATTAAATAAAATAAATTTAATATAAGAGCTATATTCGCGTATAAACCTGCTTTTCCATAGTAAAAAATCATCCATCCTAAAATAAACAAGTAGGAAACAACTATAGATATTAATCCATTGTTTATAGATTGTTGACCCAAGGTTGGACCTACAATTTCTGATTGGATAATTTTTGCTTTTGCCGGTAGATTACCGGATTTTAAAACATCAACCAAATCGTTAGCTTCTCTTTCTGTAAAATTACCGCTAATAACTGATTGACCGTTTGGAATAACTGAATTGACATTAGGAGCAGTATAAACTACATCATCAAGAACAACTGCAATGGGTTTACCAATATTTTTTTCAGTCATATTTTTCCAAACCAAAGCACTTTCCGGTCCCATTTGCATACTTATTTGTATTCTGTTGAATTGGTCGAAAGTTAAACCTGCTTCAGTAACTGCCCCGACTAAAGGAGATTTGTTATTTTTAGTTCCACGAATGGCATATAATTCTAACTCATTGTTAGATTGCGAATCCGGTTTAGAAGCCCATAATAATTTTATATATCGTAAACCAATCGGTAATAATTTTTTAGCTTTATCTGAATATATAACTTTATTAATTGCTGCTGTATCAGATAATTTAGCAACTGCTAATGCATTGGATCGATTAGACGGTTTCAATAAGGGAGTTAATTTGTTATTAGCAACCTTTAAATTAACATCCATTAGATAGGACCATGCGGTAGGTTGATCATACACTTCCCAAAACTCTAATCTCGCAGAAGTCTGAAGTAATTTTTTTACACGATCAGCATCAGTAACTCCCGGTAATTCTACTAATATTCTACCGGTACCGGGTACTCGTGCAATATTGGGTTCATCAATATTTAGTTTTTTGATACGGGCCCTTATAACATCTATTGCTTTAGTAACTTTGGATTCAATAACTCCGGAAATATATTTTTCAACTTGCTCGTCTGTTGTGTTATGTTGAATTTGATTGGATAAATCTCTAGTACCAAAAACATCAGGACTAGATAACTTTAAATCCGGCTGATTTAATTCTGATTTAGCTGTTTGAAATGCTTTAAAAAAATTAGCTGTATAGGTATCCCTGGATTTCACTTCCTCCGAAGTAGCTATATCTAAAGCTTTTCTAAATACCGGATTTTCTGAATTATCTGCCAAATCCAACAATAGATCTTTTTCGGAAATTTCTAATAATAGATTTAATCCGCCTTTAAGATCCAATCCTAACTTCATTTCATTCTTCTTGGCATCATAATAATTCATCTTAACTATTCCGAGATTCAAAGTATCTTTAGCTAATTTATCAAGCTCAGCTTTTTTACTCGCCTCCGTTCCGTTAGATAAACTGTTTGCTTTAGATTCTATACGGTTAACATATAATGTTGGAAATAATTCCGCCAAACATATTAACACAAGAACAATTGCAAAAAATTTAACAAGTCCTTTTCCTTTCATTGGTAAGTTTTAATTATAAATAATGTATTTTTATTTGGTTTGCAAATATAACAGTCTATTTGATGACTGGCAATTATTTATATATTTTTTTGCTCATTAAAATAAATACATTCAATAATATGCATAAAATTTTAAAATAAACTTATAAATAAAAAGTGTAAAAATTATTTTTATAAAACCTTGCCGTTTTATATTTGTATTTTAAACAATTATGGAAAAGGAAGAAATTGAAAAAGCAGTTGAAATTTTAAAAAAAGGAGGAACTATTCTGTATCCCACCGATACCATCTGGGGTATTGGATGTGATGCAACCAATGAGGAAGCCATTGAAAAAGTTTTCAAATTAAAAAATAGGGATAAATCTAAAAATTTAATTATTTTAGTAGAATCTGAAAGAAGGCTTCAAGAATATGTTAATGTTTCTTCATTGGCTTGGGATTTGATTGATTTAGCAAACAAGCCATTAACCATAATATATGATAAACCACAAAACTTGCCTGCTCTATTGATTTCTGACGAAAATACTATAGGAATTCGTTTAACGAAGGATCCCTTTTGTAAAAAATTAATTTCAAAACTTAATAAACCCTTGGTGTCGACCTCAGCAAACATCAGTGGTGAACCATCTCCGGAAAATTTTTCATCAATTTCTTGCAAAATTTTGGAAGGTGTGGATTATATAATAAATTTGCGCCACGAAGAAAATATGCAATTTGCATCTTCTTCCATAATACAACTATCTGAGGATGGACGAATTAAAGTAATTAGAGAATAGATACTAAATGAATTTAAGCCACGCAATACAAAATCCTATTTTTAAACTGATAACTCATGTTGTTTCGGACAAAAAACAACAAACTTTTGTTATCGGAGGCTTTGTTCGTGATCTCCTTTTGGAAAGACCGAAAGTTAAAGATATTGATATTGTAACTGAAGGTAGCGGTATTGAATTAGCTTTATCCGTTGCAGATAAACTACATTCCAAACCAAAAGTATCCGTTTTTAAACGTTTTGGTACCGCTATGATCCATGTTAAGGATTATGATGTTGAATTTGTGGGTGCGAGAAAAGAAAGTTATTCTTTTGATAGCCGGAAACCTTTTGTTGAAACGGGTACTATAGAAGATGACCAGAATAGAAGGGATTTTACTATTAACACATTAGCGATAAGCTTAAATGAAGAAAATTTTGGAGAATTGGTCGATCCATTTAATGGATTAGAAGATTTAAAAAGAAAAATCATTCGTACGCCTTTAGATCCTGAAATTACCTATTCAGACGATCCCTTACGAATGATTAGAGCCATACGATTTGCAACTCAGCTAAATTTTACAATTGAATCGTCTTCTTTTCTTGCGATTAAAGAAAATGCTGAACGATTTGATATTTTATCAAAGGAAAGAATTACGGATGAGTTTAATAAAATTATGATGTCTCCTCAACCTAGTATTGGTCTGAAATTGTTATATGAAGCAAATCTTTTACAACGATTTTTACCGGAACTAACCGATTTGCAGGGTATTGAAGAAGTTGAGGGACAAAAACATAAAGATAACTTTTTTCATACTCTTGAAGTAGTTGACAATATAAGTAAAACTACAACCAATTTATGGTTAAGATGGGCTGCTTTATTACATGATATCGGTAAAGCTCGAACTAAAAAATTTGATAAAAAAATAGGTTGGACATTTCATTCTCATGAATTTGTGGGTAGTAAGATGGTTCTTTCCCTATTTAAAAGATTAAAATTACCTCTGGGCGAACCTTTAAAATATGTTCAAAAACTAGTTCAGAATAGCTCGCGTCCCATATCACTTATTACAGATGATGCATCGGACAGTGCTTTGAGAAGATTATTATTTGATATGGGTGATGATTTGGAAGATTTATTTTTACTTTGCAAAGCTGATATCACAACAAAAAATCTAAAGAAACAAACACGTTTCAAGCAAAATTTTGATTACGTTGAAGAAAAAATAAAGGAAGTAGAAGAAAAAGATAAAATAAGAAATTTTCAACCGCCTATTACCGGACATGATATTATGGAAGCTTTCGAAATTATTGAAGGAAAACAAATTGGTACAATTAAGGAAGCAATTAAAGAAGGTATATTAGAAGGCACTATTACAAACGACTATAAAAACTCATACAACTATATGTTACAATTAGGAAAAAAATTAAATTTAAAACGTAAAAACTAGACTATATGATTTATAAGATTAGAGTAATTCTTGAAACAGAAGGGGACGTTTTTCGAGACATTGAGATTAAGGATTTGCAAACATTGTGGAATTTATATGAAGGCATTAAAAGTGCTTTTAGTCTACAAGGTGATGAGTTAGCTTCATTTTATAAGTCTGATGATAATTGGACTCAAGGCACAGAGATTCCTTTAGAAGATATGGATGAAGATGGCGAGGGTGAGACCATGTCAGACGTATATATTAAAGAAGTTTTTACAAAAGTCGGAGATAAAATGTTATTTGTTTATGACTTTATGAAAATGTGGTCTTTTTACGTAGAATTGTTAGAAATTATTGATAGAAAAGCGATAGGTGTTTATCCGTTAACGGTGTATCGTTTTGGTAAAATGCCTTTAAAAGCACCTGATAAAAAGTTTACTTCACCATCAAATATTGACGATTTCAGTGATGTGGGTGATGTTGACATGAACATTAAATTTGACGACGATGACGATTCCTATGACGACGATGACGATGATTCGTATAATGATGACGAACTTCTAGACGAGGATGAATTATAGAAACTAAAAAAGGAAATTAAATAAAATTTAATTTCCTTTTTTCTTTTAAATTTATAAATTTTCACATATAAATTTCATATATTAATTTACTAATAATATAGCTTATAAATCGTATTCGTATTTTCTATCCAAAACAAAATCTTCCATAAATTTGGTCGTATAATCTCCCTTCAAGAAATTTGGATCATCCATAAGCTGTCTGTGTAAAGGAATAGTAGTTTTAACCCCCTCAATATAGAATTCATCTAATGCTCTCTTCATTTTAATAATAGCTTCACTTCGTGTAGGAGCTGTTACTATTAATTTAGCAATCATAGAATCATAAAAAGGTGGAATTGTATATCCTGAATAAACATGTGTATCAACTCTTACTCCATTACCTCCGGGAATATTCAAGGTAACTATTTTTCCTGGTGATGGACGAAAATCACTGTAAACATCTTCTGCATTAATTCTACATTCTATGGAGTGTCTTTGCGGATAAAAATTATTTTTAGGAACTTTAGCACCTGCTGCTAACTCTATTTGAAGTTTTAATAAGTCTAAGTCGGTAATTTGTTCAGTGATCGGATGTTCAACTTGAATTCTCGTATTCATTTCCATAAAATAGAAATTTCCATATTTATCAACTAAGAATTCAATTGTACCTACTCCTTCATATCCTATATATTCTGCTGCTTTTACAGCTGCTTCACCCATTTTTTTACGTAATTCTTCTGAAACAAATGGAGAAGGCGTCTCTTCTGCTAATTTTTGATGACGTCTTTGAACTGAACAATCTCTTTCAGAAAGATGGATAGCCTTACCATATTTATCTCCGGCTATTTGAATTTCAATATGTCTAGGTTCTTCAATAAGCTTTTCCATATACATACCCCCATTCCCAAAAGCAGCTTCGGCTTCTTGAACTGCAGATTCCCAAGAACTTTTAAGGTTTTCCTCTTTCCAGATAGCTCTCATTCCTTTTCCGCCACCTCCGGCTGTTGCTTTAAGCATAACAGGATATCCTATTTCTTTAGCAATTTTAACAGCATCTTCATACGATTTTATTAAACCGTCTGAACCCGGTACAGTGGGAACTCCCGCCTCTTTCATGGTTGCTTTTGCAGAAGCCTTATCTCCCATCCTTTCTATATTTTCAGGAGTACCACCGATGAATTTAATTCCCATCTTTTGGCAAGATCTGGAAAAATTAGCATTTTCAGAAAGGAAACCATATCCAGGATGAATAGCGTCTGCGTTAGTAACTTCTGCAGCTGCTAAAATATTCAATTGTTTTAGGTAGGAGTCTTTACTTGATGAAGGTCCAATACATACTGCTTCATCTGCAAATCGTAAATGTAAGCTCTTAGCATCTGCCGTAGAGTAAACAGCAACCGTTTTAATACCCATTTCTTTTGCTGTTCTAAGAATTCGCATAGCGATTTCTCCTCTATTAGCAATCAAAATTTTTTTAAACATACACTTTAACTTTTAATTTTGATTATTTAAGATGGATCTACTAAGAATAAAGGTTGGTCAAATTCAACGGGTGAAGCATCATCAACTAAAAATTTAACAATTTTTCCTGAAACTTCTGATTCTATTTCATTGAATAATTTCATTGCTTCTATCACACAAACTATACTACCTGCACTAACAGTGTCTCCTATATTAACAAATGCTTCTTTATCAGGGGAAGGTTTTCTGTAGAATGTACCAATCATTGGAGATTTTATAGTTACATACTTAGATGTATCTTCATCGTTCTGGGTAGCTACTGATTGGTTAGTTACAGTTGGCAAAGAAGCTACCGGATGATTTGTCACAGCTTGTATTGGTTGGGAAACTTCCGGTGTATATACTACGGAACCACTTTTGGTTTTAATGGAAATCTCAAATTCTTCTGTCTTATATGTTACTTCTGCAACATCTGATTTAGATACAAATTTAATTAAATTTTGAATGTCTTTAATGTCCATGAGCTAGAGCTTTTATTTAAATTTTCCCAAATGTAAAGGAAATAAATTAATTTTATACAGAAAAAAACCATTTAACTAATAAATTAAATGGTATTATATTTTTAGATTCTAACTAACTTAGATTTACTCTTCAACTTCTTCAACAGCCTTTTCCATAACTACTTTTCCTCTGTAGTATAATTTTCCTTCATGCCAGTATGCACGATGGAACAGGTGCAATTCTCCGGTTGTTGAGCATTTAGCTAATTGAGGAACTGACGCTTTATAGTGAGTTCTTCTTTTATCTCTTCTTGTAGATGACTGACGTCTTTTAGGATGTGCCATAATTCTTCCTTAAATATTTTTTTATTTTATATTTTATTCGCCTTCTTCATCAGACAGGCCATACTTTTCAAGTAAATGGGTATGTTCGTCCTCATATCCTTCGGAATATTTAGGATGAACATGCTTCATAGGTATGGATAAAAGCACACTTTCATAAATTAATTGAGACACATTTATACTATGAGAACCTAAAGGTAAAATTAAAACTTCTTCATTACTATCATCATAAGATTCTCCAAACTTAACTAATGTTTTGATTTCATTTTTAACGGCTTGTTCATATTCTTCTCCGGAAATATCACATTCTAAAACTACAACACCTTCTGTTTTTACCTTTAATTCTAAAAAAGAAGAATGTTTTATAATTTCAATGTCAACCTCAATTTTAGGACTTTTAAACTCCTGTATGAAATCAAACAATTCAAAAAATGGTTGCTCAATACTCATCTTAAAGCTATGAGTTCCAAGCTTTAATGATGAAAATAAAATATCATAATTGCGTAACCTTTCCATAAATATGGTTTGCAAAGTTAAGTATTAGTTATTAAAACTACAAATTTTTAATTTATTTTTAATTGGATATAAGATATTTAGTAAAACTGCCATATAATGTATATAAAAATAAATTTATCTAATTTATTTATTATTAGTATATATTTATAATTATTCTTTTGAAAATTTATAAATTTGTTAGAGAATAATTATCAATGAAAGATTATGCATTTTATTCAGGGTTAGGTTTTCAACTCATGGTAACCATATTAATTTTTACGGGAATTGGTTATTATCTAGATGAAAAATATCTTTCTATGAAACCTTTATTTATAATAATTTTCAGCTTATTAGGAATAGGAATCGGACTCATCAATATCATCCGCCAAGTATCAAGAAAACAAAAATAATATAAATCATATTTTCTTGAGTAGCAAACATTAAAATATGATAAAAATCATACACATGGAATGTGTTTTAAAAATATTTATATTTGCATATACATGAATCAGAAAAATATGATAAAATTTGCATTTAGCTTTTTAGTCTTAATTTTTACCTTTAATTTCACTTTTGCTGAGGGTACTACTAAAAGTAATGATTCAGAAACATTTAATCCTACTGAAACTGCCATGCACCATGTTAAGGATTCTCATCAATTTGAAATATGGGGCGATGATGTTACTCTCTATTTGCCTGTAATCCTCTGGACTGATAATGGATTAGTACTGTTTTCTTCTAAAGAATTTAAAGGAAATGATGATGGAGAAGTAGTGGTAGAGAAAAATGGAATGAGATTTATTAAATTTCATGAAAAAATATATTATGCTAATACCAAAAAAAATGCATCGGGGGAATATATAACAGAATCATCCCAAATTGTTCACTTGGACGATCAACATCATCCTATCAATAAAGCTCCTTGGGATTTTTCAATTACTAAAAATATATTTTCTATGTGGCTTTCCCTTGGGATTTTATTAGTTGTATTTATTTCAGCAGCCAGATATTATAAATCAAAATCTTATACCGGAGTTCCTAAAGGAGTAGCTGCCGTTGTTGAACCTTTGATTGTATTTGTAAGAGATGAAATAGCTATACCAAATATCGGAGAAAAAAAATATAAAAAATATATGCCTTATTTGTTAACTGTATTTTTCTTTATATGGTTAAACAATGTTATGGGGTTAATTCCATTTTTTCCATTTGGAGCTAATCTGACTGGAAATATAGCTGTTACTTTTACATTGGCTGTTATCACTTTTATAATTACTAATATTAGTGGAAATAAAAATTACTGGAAACATATATTTTGGACTCCCGGCGTACCTGTCCCGATGAAATTATTCTTAGCACCCATTGAAGTTATCGGTATTTTTACCAAACCCTTTTCATTAATGGTTCGATTATTTGCTAATATAACCGCCGGACACATTATTATTATCAGTTTAGTTTCATTAATTTTTATATTTAAATCTTATTTTGTAGCTCCTGTATCTATAATTGCAGTAGTCTTTATAAGTGTAATTGAAATTTTAGTAACTGCCTTACAAGCATATATATTTACAACTCTTTCTGCACTATATTTCGGTATGGCAACAGAAGATAATCACGAAGAACATTAATTTTTAATATATAGTAAACATGGGAATGTCAGTAATTGGAGCAGGTTTAGCTGCTATTGGAGCAGGAATTGGAATCGGTCTTATCGGTGGAAAAGCGATGGAGGCTATTGCAAGACAACCTGAAGCTCAAGGAAAAATTCAGGCTTCTGCATTAATCTTAGCTGCATTAGTTGAAGCAGTTGCTTTATTTGCAATTGTGGTATCTTTGATTAAATAAGAAGAAAAATAACAGAAAACTCGAAATGATAACGGTTGGTTATTCGAGTTTTCTTTTAATTAAAAAAGCATTTATTTAAACTCTTATTATAAAAAGTTAAAAAAGATATAAAATATGGATTTATTAACTCCTTCAATTGGTTTAATATTTTGGATGACTATTTCCTTTATAGTTTTATTAATAATTTTAGGAAAATATGCCTGGAAACCTATTTTAAAAGCCTTAGAAAATAGAGAAAACTCAATACAGAAATCTTTAGATGAAGCTAAAAATGCGCGTGAAGCGATGGCTAAGTTAATCTCTCAAAATGAGCAAATTTTAAAAGAAGCTCGTATGGAGCGCGAAGCCATTCTTAAAGAAGCCCGTGAAATTAAAGATAAAATTATCAACGATGCTAAAGATGCTGCTACTGCAGAAAGCAATAAAATTATTCAATCAGCTAAAGAAACTATTAATGCGGAAAGAATATCTGCGATCAATCAAATAAAAAGTGAAGTGGCAGATTTATCCGTTGATATAGCAAAAAAAGTTCTTCAAAAAGAACTATCTTCTCCTGAAGAACAAAAAAAGCTTATTGATTCATTAGTAAACCAAGCAAAATTAAACTAAAATGTCAGTAGTTAGACTTGCTAAGCGCTATGCAACGGGTTTATGGGAGTATGCCCTATCTTTACATGAAAGTGAAACTATCGTTAAAGAAATGAAATCTTTAATTGATATAATCAATCAAAATAAAGATTTTCAATTCTTTTTAAAATCCCCTATAATTGAAACCCATAAAAAAATTAATATTGTAAACGAAATTTTCAAATCCTTCTCTCCTACTTCTCGTAATTTTATTACTTTAGTAGTAAGGCATAAGAGAGAAAATGATTTATTGGAAATAGCACAACAAGTCTTGGAATTATACGATGTATATAATGGCATACAACGCGTTGAAATTATTTCTGCTGTACCATTAGATCAAGAAACCGTAAGCAAAATTTTAAATTCATTCCCAAAAATTAACCAAGAAAAAGCAATTATTGAAAATAAAATAGATGCATCTCTTATTGGAGGATATATTTTACGTATGGATGATCAACAAATCGATGCAAGCGTAAAATCCGAACTAACTAATATTCAAAAAAAATTAAGTAATAAAATATTTTAATTTTTTAGCTATAACTTATAAATAAAAAGACCACAATGGCAGATATAAAACCAGCAGAAGTTTCTGCAATTTTAAAACAGCAATTATCAAATTTCGATCAAAATATTTCCTTAGAAGAAGTGGGAACGGTTTTACAGGTTGGAGATGGTATTGCCCGTATATATGGACTAAGTAATGCAGAACAAGGAGAGCTTGTAAAGTTTTCCAATGGATTGGAAGGAATGGTTCAAAATTTAGAAGAAGATAATGTAGGGGTAATACTTTTGGGTAAATCCAATGGTATTAAAGAAGGAGATATCGTTAAAAGAACTAAAACGATTGCATCTATCGATGTGGGTGAAGGAATGATAGGAAGAGTTGTCGATACTTTAGGTGCTCCAATAGACGGTAAAGGTCCGATTTCCGGAGAATTATACAGAATGCCTTTGGAAAGAAAAGCACCCGGTGTATTATTTCGCCAACCCGTAAATGAACCTTTGCAAACCGGTATAATAGCTATAGACTCTATGATTCCTATCGGTAGAGGCCAAAGGGAATTAATTATTGGTGACCGTCAGACCGGAAAATCTACAGTAGCCATTGACACGATTCTAAATCAAAAAGAATTTTATGATCAAGGCAAACCCGTGTATTGTATTTACGTAGCTATTGCCCAAAAAGCATCTACTGTTGCGCAAATTGTTAAAACATTAGAAGACAAAGGAGCAATGGCTTATACGGTTGTGGTTGCCGCAAACGCTTCTGATCCTGCTCCTATGCAGGTTTATGCTCCATTTGCCGGAGCTTCCATCGGAGAATTTTTACGCGATACCGGTAGATCTGCATTAATTATCTATGACGATCTATCTAAACAAGCAGTTGCTTATCGTGAGGTTTCCTTATTATTAAGAAGACCTCCGGGACGTGAAGCGTATCCGGGTGACGTATTTTATTTGCACTCCCGTTTGTTAGAAAGAGCCGCTAAAATTATTGATAATGATGAGGTTGCTTCAACGATGAACGATTTACCGGAATCTTTAAAAGGTAAAGTTAAAGGAGGGGGATCATTAACAGCTCTACCAATCATTGAAACTCAAGCAGGAGACGTTTCTGCGTATATTCCTACTAATGTAATTTCCATTACAGACGGACAAATATTTTTAGAATCGGATTTATTTAATTCCGGGGTAAGACCTGCGATCAATGTTGGTATTTCTGTATCACGTGTAGGTGGAGCTGCTCAGATTAAACCTATGAAAAAGGTATCCGGTACACTGAAGATTGACCAAGCGCAATTTCGCGAATTGGAAGCATTTGCAAAATTTGGTTCCGATTTAGATCCGGCTACTGCCGCTGTTATTGCAAAAGGAGAGAGAAACGTTGAAATATTAAAACAGTCCGTTAACTCACCTATGCCTGTTGAAGAACAAATTGCTATTATATATGCAGGAACTCAAAATTTATTACGTGAAGTTCCTGTCAATAAAGTTCAAGATTTTAAAAGAAATTTAACGGAAACATTACGAACTCAACATGCCGATTTATTAAAAAGTTTAAAAGAAGGTAAAATAGATGATTCCATTACTTCTTCTTTAGATACGATAATAGCCGGAGTTGTAAAAAATTATTCATAAATAAAAAAGAATATTCTAGAAAATGGCAACATTAAAAGAAATACGAAACCGAATTGCCTCTGTAAATTCGACTATGCAAATTACAAGTGCAATGATGATGGTTTCTTCATCTAAACTGAAAAGAGCGCAAGATGCTATTTTAAGACTACGCCCCTATTCAGAAAAAATGCAAGAATTATTATCAAATGTTAGTCCTTTTCTTGACTCTGATTCCGGTGGTGCAGAATATGCTAAAAAGAGAGAACTTAAAAAGGTTTTATTAGTTGTTATTACTTCCAATAAAGGACTTGCCGGGGCCTTTAACTCTACTATTGTTAAAGCTGTTAAAAATCTATTGGAAAATGACTATAAAAATATTCAAGTTGACCTTTTAACAATAGGAAAAAATGGATATGAAAATTTAAAAAAATCAGTATCCATATATAAAAATTGCAGTTCTCTATGGGATGCGCCAACCTATGAAAATTCTTCTAAAATATCTGAAGAACTTATGCAGTTGTTTTTAAATGGTGAATATGATCAAATTGAATTGGTATATAATCGATTTAAAAATGCGGTGGTTCAGCTTTTACAGGTTGAGCAATTTCTACCAATTGAACTTTCTAAAAATACCAATGATTCTTCCTTAGTTAGCGATTATATTTATGAACCCTCTAAGGAAAGTATTTTAACACATCTTATTCCTACATCATTAAAAACTCAGCTGTTTAAAGCGATATTGGATTCAAATGCTGCAGAACATGGAGCAAGAATGTCTGCTATGCAGGCTGCCACAGATAATGCTAAAGCATTAAAAAATCAACTATCCATATCGTATAATAAAGCTCGTCAAGCATCCATAACCAATGAATTAATTGAAATTGTTAGTGGAGCTCAAGCCTTAGAAAATTAAGATTTTAAAATTATAATCTATATAAAAAGGTTACTATAAACGTAACCTTTTTTATTTTTATCCGGTTTTGGTTCAAATTTTGAGGGATAAAGAGCATTATTAAACCTATTAAAAAATTAAATAATGAATAATTTTGCCTTTGTAAATCCTGTAAAAATTTTATTCGGAAAAGGTATGATTTCCGAAATTACTAAAGAAATACCTTTACAAACTAACATATTAGTCATCTATGGTGGAGGGAGCATCAAAAAAAATGGAGTATATGAACAAGTAATTAATGCATTAAAAGGGTACCAATGGTTTGAATTTTCAGGCATTGAACCGAATCCTCACTATGAAACTTGTATGCGTGCCGTTGAATTTATTAAACAGAAAAATATTGAATATGTATTAGCCGTGGGAGGCGGTTCGGTTATTGATGCAACCAAATTTATTGTTGCAGCAGCTTGTTTCGATGAGGGAGATCCTTGGCGAATACTTGCAGACCCTACTGTGGTTATAAAAAAAGCACTTCCTTTTGGTACTATTTTGACTATTTCTGCCACCGGATCAGAAATGAATACCTATTCTGTCATTACAAAAAATGAAACCCAAGAAAAATTATCTTTCAGCTCACCAATAGTCTATCCAAAATTTTCTGTATTAGATCCAAGTGTAACCTATAGTTTACCTCCGGTTCAAACCAGTAATGGGGTTATCGATGCCTTTGTGCATGTTATTGAACAATATCTAACGTATCCTGTAAACGGTTTATTACAAGATTTCATGTCTGAATCCATTCTAAAGACCTTAATCATTGAAGGACCTAAAGCTTTAAAAGATCCTAAAAATTATGATGTTCGAGCTAATCTGATGTGGGCTTCAACTTGGGCTTTAAATGGTTGGATTGCTTGCGGTGTACCTCAGGATTGGTCTACACATATGATAGGACATGAATTAACCGCTTTCTACGAAATAGATCATGCGCAAACACTGGCAATTGTATTGCCCGGAGTAATGGAAGTATTAAAAGAAGAGAAAAAAGATAAAATTCTTCGATTGGGAAGAGAGGTTTTTTCTTTACAAGCCGATTCTATTGACGAACTGATCAAAGATACTATTAGTGCAGTTGAATCCTTTTTCCATAGCATGAATTGTAAAACCAGACTTTCAGATTATAATTTAGGAGAGGAAGCTATAAACCGAATTTCTGAACGAATAGAAAAAAGAGGTTGGCAATTGGGTGAACATCAAAATATTAAATCCCAAGAAGTTAAGAAAATATTAGAATTAAGAAAATAGAAAATTAATTTAGAATTCCGTCTTATAAATCAGGATAGTTTCCTATCCTGATTTTTTATTGCTTAAAAATTATATTTATTATAAACTTGATAGCGTATGATTATTACCTAATTTTTTCCGTAACAAAATCTACAATTTCCTGAGTACTCTGATAATCGAACCAGTTAACTGACTCATCTCTTCGATACCAAGTTAATTGTCTTTTAGCATATCTGCGTGAATTCTTTTTGATTTCATCTATGGCAAATTCTAAGGAAGAATTTCCATCGAGATAGTCAAAAAGTTCTTTATACCCAACGGTCTGTAACGCGTTTTTATGTCTATATGGTTGCAAAGAAATAACTTCTTCTAATAATCCTTTTTCCATCATTAAGTCCACTCGTTTATTTATCCTATCGTAAATAAGATCACGAGAAGCTGTTAAACCGATTTTAACGGATGTAAAATTTCTTTTTTCTACCAGATTTTTTCTAAATGAACTGTAAGGTTTTCCGGTTCCTCTAAAAATTTCCAACGCTCTCATTACTCGCTGCGGATTATTATAATCCACTTGAGAATAATATTCGGGATCGTTCTTCTTTAGTTCTTCTTGTAAATAGGATAGTCCCTTTTCCTGTATTTCAACCATTAAATCCTCTCTGACTTTAGAATCTATATCGGGAAAATCATCTAACCCTTCATTAACCGCTTTTTCATATAGACCAGACCCTCCCACCATAATGAGTTGATCATATTTATTAAAAAGCTCGTTTATCTTTCTTAATGCGTCTTTTTCAAAATCGCCTACTGAATAATCTTTAGCAATACTTAAATTTCCTATAAAATGGTGAGGAACTAAAGATAATTCTTCCGATGAAGGAGCAGCAGTTCCAATCTTTAATTCTTTATAGAATTGTCTGCTGTCACAGGATATTATCTCTGTTTTTAAATTTTTTGCCAGTTCAATAGATAAAGCAGTCTTTCCTATTCCTGTAGGTCCTACTATAGACCATAAAATTTTTGGATTTTTATTCAATGACAATAGTATTATGTTTTTGCTTTTCCCATGCTACATACTTATCAACTTCTTTGAATAATTTGGAAAATGCAAAAAAGGCAATAGTTAAATCATCAAGAAAACCTATGCCTACTAAAAAGTCAGGGATGAGGTCAATGGGAGATAATACATAAATAATTAAAAAGGTGAAAATAAAAAGATTTTTAATTCCCGGTTTATATTGCCCCTTTAGAGAAGCCCTTAACATTCTAAATAAAACAGGAATTTTGGAAATAAATGATTTATCTTTAGATACTGCACCTACCAAATGTTTTACTTTCATTTTTTTAACTACTTGATTGATTAGCTAATTTCAATTTCTATTCCAAATATTACTCTCTGCCGCATTTGCAATTGACACCTCCTCCGCATTTTTTCTTTTTGGAAAAAAAAGTTTCTCTAAATAATTTAATCAAATACCAGACAGCTACTATTAAAGTTAAGGCTATAAACGCATATTGAAGATAGATATTCACAACTAGTTAACTATTTAGATTAATTCTATGCGAAGATACAATTTTATTTTAAAATATTCTTTTATAAATGATTATTTGCTTTTCAATATTGTAATGGTTTTCAACTAAAAAAACTTATTTTTGTAGAAATTTAGATGTTTTTTATTATGTTTAATAAAGAAGACGAAGAACTAGACCATTTCACACATACAGAATATACTCCTATTCGATCGGATGCCTTTGTTTTATCTCCTGAAGAAAAACAAAAAGCGATTCAAGAGCATTTTACTAAAATTATGCATATTCTTGGATTAGATTTGAATGACGATAGTTTAAAAGATACTCCTAAAAGGGTTGCTAAAATGTATGTAAATGAAATTTTTGGAGGACTTCTTCCCAAAAATAAACCGGAAGTATCTACTTTCAAAAATAGTTACAAGTATCGTCAAATGCTGATTGAAAAAGATATTACGGTTTATTCAACTTGTGAACATCACTTTCTGCCTATAATAGGAAGGGCACACGTTGCTTACTTTTCAAATGGAAAAGTTATCGGACTGTCTAAAATTAACCGAATCGTAAATTATTATTCCAGAAGGCCTCAGGTTCAAGAACGGCTCACCAGACAAATTGTTGAAGCTATAAAAGAAGTATTAAATACTAATGATGTGGCTTGTGTGATTGACGCTAAACATTTATGTGTTAATTCGAGAGGCATACAAGATACAGAAAGCAGCACGGTTACGGCTGAATTAAGTGGTTTGTTTTTAAACAATCCTACAACAAGAAAAGAATTTTTACATTATATTGGTATTGACTCCCATTTCAAAATTTAAATATGCGCAGCTATCTGAACAATCAAATAAAATTATATAATTCTTTACACGGTAAGAAAGAAGTATTTACCCCTTTGCATGAAGGTTTTGTAGGAATGTATGTATGCGGTCCAACGGTATATAACAAAGTGCATTTGGGTAATTGCCGAACTTTTTTATCTTTTGATGTTATTAACAGATACTTGCGTCATTTAGGATATAAAGTAAGATACGTTCGTAATATTACCGATGCCGGACATCTTACGGATGATAATTCTGAGGATAAAATTTCAACGCGGGCTCGCCTGGAAAGAATAGAGCCTATGGAAGTCGTACAAAAATATTCCCTTAATTTCCATAAGGTCTTAGATCAATTTAATATGCTCCCTCCCGATATCGAGCCTACAGCCACCGGCCATATTGTAGAGCAAATAGAGCTAATAAAGAAATTATTGCATAAAGGTCTGGCTTATGAAGTTAACGGGTCTGTTTATTTCGATGTAAATAAATTTGATTTAGAAGGAGGCAACTACGGTGAATTAAGCGGCAGAAAAATAGAAGATATGATTGCCAATACTCGTGATTTGGATGGTCAAGGAGAAAAAAGAAATCCTCAAGATTTTGCGTTGTGGAAAAATGCGTCTCCGGAACATATCATGAGGTGGCCTTCTCCTTGGGGAAACGGATTTCCGGGTTGGCATTTGGAGTGTACCGCAATGAGTACCAAATATTTAGGTAAAAAATTTGATATTCATGGAGGAGGAATGGATCTAAAATTTCCGCATCATGAATGCGAAATTGCTCAAGCTAAAGGATCTTTTGGTGAAGAACCTGTAAATTATTGGGTTCATACGAATATGCTTACCTTAAACGGACAAAAAATGAGTAAATCTACGGGTAATACCATTTTACCTGAAGAATTGTTTAGCGGTGAAAATAGTTTTATTGAAAAACCTTTTCATCCGATCATTGTTCGTTTTTTCTTTTTACAAGCTCATTATAGAAGTGTCTTAGATTTATCCAACGACGCTATTATTGCTGCCGAAAAAGGTTATTTCCGCTTAACTTCCGCGATTGAAAAACTCCCACATATTGCTGCTTCTGAAACTTCAAGTTATAACATTCAGGAATGGATTGATACTTGTTATGAAGCATTAAACGATGATTTTAATACTCCGGTATTAATTTCACATTTATTTGATATAGTTAAACTTATAAATAATTTAGATTTAAAAAAAGAAACACTAACTGCTACTGATTTAAAAAAGTTAAATACTGCTATTCATGTTTTCTTCTATGATATACTAGGATTGGAACTTTTATCTGACACTATGAAAGATTCCGGTAAACTGGATCAAGCTATGAAAGTTCTTATTGATTTAAGAAATAAAGCAAGACTTGAAAAGGACTGGGCTCTTTCTGACGAGATTCGTAATCGTTTGTCAGAAGCCGGTATTAATCTTAAAGATGGAAAAGAAGGAACAACTTTTGAAGTTGAATAATTAAATGATCACAAATAATGAAAAATATCAGTTATTTTACTATTATTTTAATTCTGTTAGCTTGTTACAGCTGTTCAAAATTAAACAAAAAAGAATCGGCAACTATTATTGCTCCTGAAAATGTAATGAATGTTGCTGCTTCAAAAAAAGCTAAGGCAGAAATTACCGGAGAACAAAGCGGTGTATCCATTGCCAACGAAAAAATTAATGTTTGGAATATCGTTTACAGAGACGACAAAGGTAATTTACATTCAACCATTATAAAGAAAATGCCTGAAGATAAAAGTAAGGTGGGTGATTCTTTATCTATTTATTATGATGAAACTAATCCTATGTCACTTCCTATTCACGAATCTCAATATGATGAAATGAATAAGTAAGTAACGTACTGAATGCAGATATAATTAAATTTGTAAAAGATATGTTACGTCTTTTCTAATAAATTTATGATAAAAAAAATATATATCTGCTTATTTTTACTAGTGTTTACGATTATTGGTAAAGCCCAGTCTACCACCTCGACTGAAATAATTAAGGATATTAAAGTAATCACTTTTTCAGATTTTAAAAATATTATTGAGAAAGAGAATGATAAATTTTTAGTCGTTAACTTTTGGGCTACATGGTGTATGCCTTGCGTTGTTGAAATTCCTTCCTTTATGAAAGTAAATGAAAGGTTTAAGGATAACGTTGGTTATAAAATGATCTTAATAAATTTAAATCCTGTTAAAAATATTGAATTTGTTAAAAAGTTTATACGTAAATATTCCATTTCAACCGAAGTTTATCTTCTAAATGACCTTGAAAATATGGATAAATGGATTCCTGCTATTGATCCACTTTGGGAAGGAAGTATACCTGCAACCGTTTTTTATAAAAATGGAAGTAAGATTTTATTTAAAGAGCAATTACTTAACGAAAAAGATTTAGAATCTATAATTATTGCCAACTTATAAAGTTGGATAAAGCCTAATTCATTCATTCTCATTATGATAGTAATTGCTTTTTTTGTGGTATTTACTAGTTAGCTTTATACTTTATTCTATACTGATACTATTTTATCTAAAGAATATATATTAGATTGATTTGTTTCAATTAATTTTGAAATATATTGATAACCTTCAAGGTTATGATTATATCAATATATTCAATCACAGCATTATCTGATAGTTTTTAGGAAACATTTAAAACACAACCATAACCCTTCCTTGAATTAAGTTAATGTTTTCTTTATTGGTTCCATAATTGTTATAAGGTCCTAAATTTAGGTAGGAATAATTAATTTTAAAACCTATGTATTTATTTAGATAGTAATTTACCGCTAATGATAAATCACTCATTCTCCCCCCTTTTAAAATTTCCGTATTATAGATCCCGTCATTAAGATCTGTATAATCATATCTAATAGCCATTTCCAAAGTATGATCTCCCGGTTTTTTCAATCGTCTGTCTCCTAAATTATATTTATAGGTTTTGTCTCCAAGTATTAAAAAACCCGTTTGCACATAAAAACCATCGGCGTTATACGAATGATTATTTGCTTTTCTATTGATATGAATCGAATAATATTCGCCTTGCAAAAAAGCAGGGCCGGCAGTCGCTAATAATTCCGTCACCCATCTGTACTGATCTTTTACGTTAGTGATGGTTATGTCTAAGGGTTTCTTTTTTTCAACATTTGTATTTAAATTTCCGGAGTAACTCATAATCCGTTTGGTTTTTTTATTATCATCCAAACCATCACGATTACCGTTTCTATACTCTCCAGATATTCCTATATGAACTAATTTATCATTAGTACTGACAGGATCAACTGAAAATTTTCCTACAAAAGCATATCCTTGATTTCCTTCTTTGCTGTTGGTTATTGCATCGCTATCTGTATAAAAGCCACCGCTATAATATATTCTTTTATTCCATTTTACATAGGTAAAACCCAGCTGTCGCCCCGAACCAAAAACTTGTGAACTAGCTGCTGCCGTCATAAATTTAAGCCATGCAGAACTTTCCCAGTTTTCCAACCCGAGTTGCTCTCCGGCATATCCCAACTTAACCCAGGAATTTTCATTTATATTATAAATTAAATGGATGTCTTTGGTATTTACTTTTTTATCGGAAAAACCAAAATCTATTTTTGCATCCCATTTTTTATATCGCATTTTGGAGGTTAATCGCACATCAGATATAGTCATTCCATTACCCAATGGTGTTTTATCATCAAAATAAACAGCTCCATCAAAAGCTATTCGACCTCCCATGGTTATTTTTATATTATCCTCAGTATTCGTTCCTGTTTTTATTTCGAGTGTTTGAGCTTTAACAGAACTAACTAAAACGATAAGAAATAACAGACCAATTAAATTTTTTCTATTCATAATTGCAAGAACTTCAAAATATTTCCTCTGAACATTTTTAGATTGTTTAATTAATTCAGAGGAAATAAACTTAATTAATATTACTTCATTATGTAATCAACGGGTTTACCTATGGCACCGTTAGGCATTTGTATTTTTAATAATGCAGATATGGTAGGAGCAATATCTGTCATATAAACTTCTTCTGTAGTGCTTCCGTGAGGAATTTTCCAGCCCATTAAAATAAAAGGTATGTGCGCATCATCCGGTCCCCAAGTACCATGCGTACCTCCTTTGGTTGGATCATAGTATTCAAAATCATAAGATCCTCCATCTAAAATAATCTGTATTTCTCCGGAATATTCTCTGTTATACCCGTTAATGATTTTTTCTTTAATATATTGAGGAACTGTTGCTATAGATGCTTTTTTCATATCAACGGCATATAAGACCCCTTCCAGGGTTTGAAGATAATCAATACAGGTTTGTTTAAGATCTTCTAAATTTATTGAGGCTTGTTTAATTGCAGTATAGTTGAAATTTACTTGATAGTTATTAAAACTTCTAACTAAATCGTCTCTTCCGTATTTTGATTTCAAATAATCATTGATTTTCTTTTCATAAGGAGTTAATCTTCGAAGTGCACCGGCCATTTTATTGTCATTCATAAAATTTGCATTAGGTATTCCTGCATGATCGGCACTTAGAAAAACCAGGTAATTTCCTTTTCCTACTTTACTGTCTAAATGGCTAAACAAATCTGCTAATTCTTGATCCAATTTTATATAGGAATCCTCCGTTAGTATTGAATTGATTGAATAATGGTGAGCCATTTTATCGGGAGAAGAATAACTTATTGCTAAAAAATCGGTATCTCCTGATTTGTTATTTCCTAAATTCTCATGATCAATCGCCAACTTAGCTATATCTGTCGTGGTCGTGTTTCCATAGGGTGTGTATTGAATCAAGCTTACACCTAATGTTTTCATCATTTGGGAAGTCTTCATTGGAAAAGAGGGAGTTTCATATCCTTTAAATCCTACTTCATATTTACCCAGCATTTTGATATCCGGACTTTGTATGTAAGTTGAAATGGGATACGTTGGATTCCAATCTTTACTTAAATATTTTTCCGGCATATTTTTAGAATTATATTCTTTTAACCATTTCGGTAATTCTTTCATATAGTAGGTACTGGTTATCCATCTTCCGCTTTTTGCATCAAACCAATAGGCAGCATCCGCTGCATGTCCTGCTGGTAATATACTTCCTCTGTCTTTTAAAGAGATACCTATTACTTTTGATCTAGAATTGGTAGCATATTTAAGTTGATCGGTAACTGTTGATACTTTTAAATTATACGGAGACATTTTCCCTACTTTGTTTTCCGGATCATCCAATCCTACCCCTTTTACTTTGGAGTCTTCTGTACAATAAATGCTCCTGCCGGTGTTTTGCTCTATATAATCATTTCCTGCAATTCCATGTATGGAAGGAACTGATCCGGTATAAACCGTACTGTGTCCTATGGCTGTAAATGAAGGAACATAATTTACCATGCAGTTCTCAAATGAAAATCCTTCATTTAAGAGTCTTTTAAAACCTGCATTTCCATATCTGTCATACAATCGATATAGGTAATCCCATCGCATTTGGTCTACAATAATACCAACTACTAACTTGGGCCTTTCTACCTGTGTTCTATTTTGTGCTTCTAATGATCCATATAAGGTCATCAAAGTCAGCAATGTGAGAGTAATTTTTTTTATTTTCATATGTGTATATAGTTCAAAAAATTGGTTACAAAAAAAAATAATTTTATATGTATTATGTATTTATTTTATAGATATTATAGCTATACATCCAATATTTTATCAATTTCGTTATTATTTAAAATAAAGAAACATATATTACCATTAATTTAATATAATTAAACCTATAAATTAAATCAATTTATTTAAATTATCGTAATAAATCCTAGTAATATTTATTATTTATATCTTGTTTTCAAATATAAAAAAATTTATCAATTAAATTAATAATATTTTCAATTTCAATAAAATTTATTTTATATGGATTTTAAATCTATTAAAATGATTTAAGCTATAAATTTAATAAAGGTTTTTAAATTATATAATTTATCGGAAAAGATGTAAAAAAATAGAGGTTTATCTATGTTATATCTTTTAAGCAATATGCTTCTTTTTTAGTGAAATAATTATCAATAGATTAAATAGATTAAAGCAGAATGAAGAAAATTTTTCAATCGGTAATTTTCGTTTAAATTAGATAAAATGCTTTTTTTTTAAAATTTAAGCTTCAATACCCTAAACAGTATTGAAGCTAAGTTTAAAATGCGAATAAATTAATTTATCTGTATTCTTTTTTAACCTCTTCGTATGCATTTACAATATCAACTTGAGTGTTGTCTTTTAAACGTCGGATGGTGTATGAAATAGGCGCAGATGAGGCTACTAGAGCTTTTTTTCCTAATAAATTCATATAATCCATGAATTGATCGTAATTAGTAACTATTTCGGATGGACCTCCTAGTACTGAAACTTTAATTTTATTAGAGTTAAACAACCTTTTAAATTCCTCATTCTTTTGATAATTCCCGCCAACTGAAATTCTACCAATTTTAAAGTCTACAGCCCCTTTAACCATATTACCGGTTTCTTGTGATGACTTTTTAGTTTCAATCAGCAAATAGGCCACTCTACCATAATCTATACTGCTGATATATACCGGTTCGTAAGGACCGCTATCTAAAACACTAATATCTCCTTGTACCCAATTTGACCAGTGCACCGGATCTATTCCTGCAGAATATACGGTCTGTCTTAACTTAACCAAAATATAGCTGGATGATTTCACATTTGACTTATTATAATAATAATCAAAAGAGGAATTCGCTATACTAGCAAAATTTGCTTTTATATGCAGATTGATTGTCTTTTTAAAACTCTCCTCTGTTGTAACATGCTCACTTTCATACGTATAATTTGCAGGTATATATTCTTCTGGAAAATAACCTGTATTATTTAATTTTAGATCCGATAAGGCTTGAAAAACTTCACTTCCTTTAGGAACAACATCTTTTTTAACATTAACATTGACTCCTTGGATAGTAAGAAACAAAGTAACCGGATTAAAAGAATTATGAAGTACTACCGGATCATACTTTCCATTTAAAAACGATTCCCCCCTAAGTATGCTTCCCGGATATAAGATTGTTTTTTCAATATTTGCTTCACTCATAAGATCTGCAGCCGAAAATTCGTTGTACCGACGCGTAACAATTTCGTATTCTTTACGGGGAACGCCATCAGCATCTATACTTGTATTTCCAGTAAATTTTGTAGAGATTTCCTTATCCGGTTCGGAATGAAATTTCACTTCACGCAATCCCCTACTACCGGAAACCGCATCATCGTCGCTACTGCAAGAGCTAAACACATTACCAAAGATAAATCCGAAAATCAGAACGGATACTAAATTTTTTTTCAAAGTCATTTCTGTATAGTTTTAGATTATTATAATTAAAGATTATTATTTCCTTCTGTTCCCCAATCATCTTTCCTTCCATAGAAAACTACGGGAATATTTTTGTATTCGATATTGGTGGTTACCCCATTTACTTCTTTTTTGAAAACAATTTTATCAATTGTATTTACCGTATATGCATTTTTACCTCCTTCCACTCTTTGTACTTCATAAAAATCTCTATTCTGTTTATTGCGAAAATTAGATTGCTCGAAACTTCGCGAATTATAATATACGTTATAGGTAAGATTCTCAAGATATTTATCATATTCTTCATTACCTGTGTCAATATAAAGTTTATGAAATACTCCTCTCAAGGAATGTTGCCATGTTGATGATTTCCTAAGCCTGATTTCATAATTGTAAGCAACAATTCTCACTGAATTAAAATACAGATCACTTTTTGAAATTAGTTTATTAGGAATTTCATTGTTTTCAGTATTTACAATAAAAGCAGTATAGGCATGACTAAAATTACCTGCCTTTTTGATATAAAGGGTAAATTTACCTTGCTTTTCTAGCGTATTAATTTTATCAGCCTTCTTATTTTTATAATAAAGATCATAATCTTCTCCTAAAATTTGATGCGAAACAGGACCTCCGAGTTGAGGCATGATAGTAAGTGCTTCATCCGATTTAATAGTGACACCAGTAATTTTATAAGCTATTACAAGTGAATCTCCAACTTGAAGATTATTAATGGTTGATCCACGGGATGTTCTGACAAATTTTAATGAGAATGTTGGATTTTCAATTAGAGTTTGATCTATAGTTTGATTTAAATTATTATCATCGGAATCGCTACAGGAATTGATACCAATATATAGCAAGAATAACAGTATTAATTTTTTCATAGTATAGTTTAGATTTTTTATTAATACTTTATTAACGTAAAATTTAATTTATTATTTTATAATTAACTAAAATTAATATAGTTTTGTTCTATTAACGCAACAAATACAATTTAATTTAATATAATTACTAAATATTAAATCCTAAAATTATTTATATTAGAAAGAGAATTTTAATATCGCATCTGACATTTGGATAACATTTAAAGCATAATACTTAAGCAAAATTCAAAACGTAATTACAGTACATATTCATTTTATAACAAGCCAAATTTCCCTTATTAAAACATTTAGCTTCAATACCAGAAAAGGTATTGAAGCTAAAATTTAGATATAGATAAGCACTATTTTTATCGGAGCTCTTTTCTGACTTCTTCGTAAGTGTTCACAATTTCAACTTTTGTATTATCTTTCAAACGACGAATGGTATATGAGATTGGCGCGGAAGAAGAAATGATGGCATCTTTTCCATATAAATTCATATAATTAATAAATTCGTCATAAGTAGTAACTGTTTTGGAAGCCCCCCCCAACACGGAGACATTGATTTTTTTTGAATTAAATAGTTTTCTTAATTCCTCATTTTTTATATAGTTTTCTCCTGATGTTAAATTTCCTATCTTATAATCAACTGCACCTTTTACCATTTTACCGGTTTCCTTCGCTGTTTTATTAGTCTCAATTAATAAATAAGCTACCCTACCATAATCTATGTTGCTTATATATACCGGTTCATACAAACCAACTTCCGATCCTTTTATATTACCTTCTACCCAATTAGACCAATTGGCGACATCAATACCTGCTGAGTAAACTGTTTGTTTTAGTTTTACTAAAACATAGCTGGATGACTTTACACCGGAGTTATTATAATCATAATCAAAAGAGGAATTTACAAGGGTTGAAAAATTAGATTTTACATGTAAATTGATAATTTTCTTAAAACTTTCTTCTGTAGTAACTTGCTCACTATCATATGTGTAATTAGCAGGAATATAATTATCAGGAAAATAACCGGAATTATTTGTTTTTAATTCGGTCAGAGTTTGTGAGACTTCACCTCCTTTAGGTAAAACATCTTTTTTTATACTAACATTAACCCCATTGATCGAAAGATATAATGTAACCGGATTATATGAATTCGTTAGGTTTAATGGCTCATAGTTACCTTTAATAAATGACTCTCCCCTAAGTAAAGATCCTGGATATAAAATAGTTTTTTCAATAGTAGCTTCTTTCATTAAATCCGCTGTTGAAAACTCATTGGAACGACGAATAATAACTTCATATTCCTTACGTGGAACACCATTTTCGTCCACGCCTGTATTACCTGTAGGCTTTGCAGATATTTCCTTATCTGACTCATAAAGAAATCGTACGGGACGAAAAAAATTAATATTTGAATCAGCATTATCATCACTGCTACATGAATAAAAAATACTACTTAACATAAATCCGGAAAGTATACCGGATAATAAACGTTTTTTAAAAATCATTTTTTATAATTTTAGATTATTTATTAATATTATTTTTTCATAAATAGCTGATATCTTGATTAAAAATATTTACATAAAATCATTTCTAAAATTCATATAAACAATAAAAAGCACCCAAAATATATATCTTTTCATATCAAGATAATAAAATTAAAAAATAAATATAATTATAATAACGTAAAAAAGAAGAAAATTATTTTATTATAATATATATTTTAATTTATTTTGTTCTATTATCACACATAAACCCTAATATTTAACCTGTTTACATAAATTACTCTGATTTTTTTATATAAAAAAAGGAGAATTAAAATTTTAATTCTCCTTTTTTTAATTCATAGAGTTAGTATGAATACAACATAGGTAACCAATAACCTAATTAACCCAAAATTTCTTTCACTTGTTTATACACATTTTCAGGGGTAAAACCTAGTTTTTGATCTAAAACTGCTGCCGGAGCAGAATATCCAAAAGAATTCATTCCCCAGATTTTCCCATTTTCTCCGACCAATCCTTCAAGAGTAACGGGAAGTCCCGCAGTTAAACCGAATTTCATTTTATTTTTAGGTAAAACCAACTCTTGATAGTCTTTAGGTTGTGATCTGAATAATCCTTCTGATGGTACAGAAACAACTCTTGTTTTTATACCGTCTTTTTTTAGTAATTCAGCCCCCTCCACTAATGTAGAAACTTCTGAACCGGAAGCCAGTAATATTATTTCATACCCCTCATCTTCCTGTATTATGTAAGCTCCCTTAGAAGTTTGTAAGGATTCATTAAATCGATCTTGTTTAGTCGGTAAATCCTTAATATTTTGTCTAGACAAAATCAAAGCTGTTGGAGTATGTGTATTTTCCATTGCTAATTTCCAAGAAACAGTTGTTTCCTGAACATCTGCCGGTCTTAAGACTAACATGGAATTTTTTCCTTTATGGTTTTGCAGTTTTTCCATTAAACGTATTTGTGCTTCTTGCTCCACAGGCTCATGAGTGGGTCCATCCTCTCCCACTCTGAAAGCATCGTGCGTCCAAATGAATTTAACCGGCTGTTCCATTAATGCGGCAACCCTAACTACAGGTTTCATATAATCAGAAAAAACGAAAAAGGTGGCACACGCAGGAATTACTCCTCCATGAAGACTCATTCCCACACATAAACAAGCCATAGTAAATTCAGCTACTCCTGCTTGCAAAAATGCACCTGAGAAGTCGTTTTTGGTAAATGGACGGGTATGCTTTAAGAAGCCATCCGTTTTATCTGAATTTGACAAGTCGGCAGAAGATACAATCATGTTGTCAACTTGTTTAGCTAAAGTTTCCAACACCGTTGAAGATGCTGCTCTTGTAGCAGCATTGGGTTTTTGTGTAATTTCAGACCAATTGATATTTGGTGCAGCACCTGAAAACCATTTTTCCATTTTTTCGGCTAATTCAGGATTTTCTTTTACCCATTGTTCTTTTATTTCTTTTTTATTTTTTACTATTTCTTCTAATTCTTTGGCTCTATTTGTATATAATGCTTGAACTTCAGGAAAAATAATAAATGGGCTATTCGGATCACCTCCTAAATTTTCAATGGTTTTTACTAAACTACCTCCGGCTTCCCCTAATGGTTGACCGTGTGTGGATACTTTATTTTCAAAGGATTGCCCATTAGCATCCATTGCTCCTTTTCCCATGATAGTATTTCCTATGATAAGAGTAGGCCTGTCGTTAACTGCTTTTGCTTCATGTAAGGCTTTACGTATTTCTGAAGGATCATTTCCTTTTATAGTAATTACTTTCCATCCCCAGGCTTCATATTTTGCTGCTACATTTTCTTGATTAACTTCTTTTACTTGAGTAGAGAGTTGTATTCCGTTGGAATCATAAAACATAATCAGATTATCCAACCCTAAATGTCCGGCTATCCTTCCTGCTCCTTGAGATACTTCTTCTTGAATCCCTCCGTCTGAAATAAAGGCATAGATGGTTTGATTCATTAAATTTCCTAATCGAGCTTTCAAAAACTTTGCAGCTATTGCCGCTCCCACAGCATAAGCATGACCTTGTCCTAAAGGTCCGGAAGTATTTTCAACTCCTCTTTCAACATCTAACTCAGGATGTCCCGGAGTAACACTTCCCCATTGACGAAAATTTTTAAGGTCATCCATAGAGTATTTTCCGGCCAATGCCAAAACTGAATATAACATGGGCGACATATGTCCCGGATCCATAAAAAATCGGTCTCTTCCTTCCCATCTGGGATTTTTGGGATCGTATTCCAAAAACTCCGAATATAATATATTAATGAAATCAGCTCCCCCCATGGCTCCTCCCGGGTGGCCTGATTTTGCTTTTTCTACCATTGATGCAGCTAATATTCTAATATTGTCTGCTGCTCTATTTAATGTTTTAATATCAGTCATTGTACTTTATAAAATTTTGGATTCCAAATTTACGCTTTAATTGCACTTACTTCAATTATTCAGAGCAATATTGTGAAAAATTTGATTAATGAATTAATATTATTCTTTTATATAATTTTTAAAAGGGCAAGTTCTGTCTCTATCTGTTCATAGAGACAGATGCTCCATTACCCTTGAAAACTAATTTATATGATCTCTTTGATATTTTCTAAACTCAAGTATTTATTAAATTCTTGATTGTAATGTTTATTATATTCTTGGTTAGGATAATAGATATTCGAAATTTCCATTCCCATTTTGCTCTGCGCTTCGGGTAAATTTTTATACACTCCCGCAACTACAGCAGCACACATGGCAACTCCCAAAGCACATGCCTCACGGGTTGCAATAACTTTAATAGGCATTCCGATAACATCCGACATGACTTGCATTACGTATGGTGATTTTTGAGATATCCCCCCAACGGCAATAATTTCTTTAAGCTTTATTCCGTTGTCAATAAAACGGTCAATAATATTTTTAGCCCCGTAAGCAGTTGCTTCCACTAAGGATTTATAAACTAAAGGAGCTACACTGGATAAAGCTATTCCTGTTATCGTTCCTTTTAATTCATAATCTACATTAGGAGATCTTCTGCCATTGATCCAATCGGTAGATACAATCTGACTGTCTTTGGGAGGTATGATTTTCGCTTGTCTGGCCAAATTAGGAATCATTTCAGCATATACTTCATCTCTTAAACTTTGCCGCGTCTCCGGATCTCCTATATTCGATTTTAGCATTATGTTATCTAAAGGCCACATTAACAATCTCTTAAACCAGGCATATAAATCTCCAAAAGCCGATTGACCTGCTTCGAATCCTACCATACCGGGAAGAATAATGTCATCTGCTTGTTGAGGAATCCCCGGAACTAATTTATTCCCTAAGCTCTTAGGTCCTACGGTAATGGCACAAGTAGAAGTTCCCACAATTTCCACCATAGCTTTATCTTTAACTCCCGCTCCAACCGCACCTGCATGACAATCCAAATTACCAACGGCAATAAGTACATGTTCCGGAAGACCTAATTTATTAGCCCACTCTTTGGTGATCGTTCCCGCGACTTGGTCGCAAGTATATGCTTCTTTGTTAAATGTATCTACTAAGCCATCTAAAGACGGATCCAATGATTTAAAGAATTCATTGGGAGGATATCCCCCCCATTCTTTATTCCACATCACCCGAGATCCGGCTATACCCATTCCTCTTTTTATCTCTTTGGGCTTAGTTAACCCACAAAGTATGGCAGGCAACCAATCACTGGACTCGACGAAAGAATAGGCGGCTTGTCTTATTTCGGGGATCTTAAATATATGTAATGCTTTGGTCCAAAAGTGTTCTGTGGAATAATCACCACAACCGGCAGACTTAGTATAGTCTATATGCCATTTTTTTGCAAAGTCATTCAGATATTCATTTTCTTTTTGTCCTGTGTGATCTTTCCATAAAATAAACATGGCATCAGGATTTTCGGCAAATTCCGGCAACAAAGACAACGGGGTTCCTTCTTTATTTACCGCTACCGGCGTTGAACCGGTCATATCTGTACTGATGGCTTTCACGCGAGCGGCTGCTCCCGGCACTTTATATAAAACATCTTTAACGATATATTCGAGAACTTCGAGATAATCTAAAGGGTGTTGTCTAAATTGGGTCTTTACAGGATTACAATATAATCCTTTTTTCCATCTTGGATATTCTTTGATTGATAAGGCTAATTCTTTTCCGGTTTCTGCATCCATTAAAATTGCTCTTCCGGAATCTGTACCATAATCTAATCCTATTACTAAATTATTGGATAATTGCATTTTTTTGGGTTTAGTTTGAAGTTTTGTTTGATTGGAGACGGCGATCATTATTTTTTTACTATCCTCCGTCTCCGTAATATTATGGTTTTCCAGTTAGCTCTTTTACTTTTTCTAACCGTTTGTATTTTTCATATTCAACATTGTAATGTTGGTGATTTTGTTCGTTAGGATAGTAAATTGTTGAAATTCCCATTCCCATTTTTTCTTGAGCATGTTCCAATTTAGAATAAATTCCGGCGGTTACAGCTGCACACATCGCCACTCCTAAGGCACATGCTTCCCTGGTTGCGATAACTTTTATAGGCTTGCCTAAAACATCTGATAAAATTTGCATAACATAAGGAGACTTTTGGGAAATTCCTCCTACTGCGATAATTTCCTCAATTTCAATTCCATTGTTTATAAATTGTTCTACAATAGCTCTTGAACCGTATGCGGTTGCTTCTACTATGGATTTATATAGTAAAGGAGTACTGCTGGATAATGCCAACCCTGTGATAGTCCCTTTCAATTCATAGTCAACATTGGGCGTCCTTCTTCCATTAATCCAGTCAGTGGCTATAATATGGCTGTCTTTTGCCGGTATAAGTTTTGCTTGTCTGGCCAATTCAGGAATCATTTTATCATAAACTTCCTGAATTACTTTATCTTTTGTTTCTTTATCTATATATTCGATTTTTGCAAATATTTCTCGCAACGGCCACATTAAAACCCTTTTAAACCAAGCATAATAATCCCCGTAAACGGATTGTCCTGCTTCATAACCTACCATTCCGGGAATTATGGAATCATCTGCCTGACCTGATATTCCCGGAATTAACGGGTTATTTTCACTTTTAGGTCCTACAATAATATCGCATGTGGATGTCCCGATAATTTGAACAATGGCTTTATTTTTTACTCCTGCTCCAATTCCTCCTGCATGGGCATCTATATTTCCGGCAGCTACTTTAACGGCTGTGGTTAATCCTAATCTGTTAGCCCATTCTTCTGATAAATTTCCTATCGTTTCTACACAGGTATACACTTTTTTTGAAAAGGTGTCTACAATTCCATCTAAAACGGGATCTAATTCTTTAAAGAATTCATTAGGTGGATATCCTCCCCATTCTTTATTCCATAACACTTTAAATCCGGCTGTACATATATTTCTTTTTAAGTCTTCCGGTTTTTTTACCCCTATTATTAAATTGGAAAGCCAATCACAAGCATCTACAAAAGAATGCCCGATTTCTTTTATTTTGGGATCTTCTCTGAATATGTGAAGAGCTTTAGCCCAAAAATGTTCTGCAGAGTAATTTCCACCTCTTCCTGAATATCGGGTATAATCGGTATGCCATTTTTTGGAAAATTCGTTGATATGTTCGCAATCTTTTATTCCTGTATGATCTTTCCATAAGATAAACATCCCGTTGGGATCATCTAAAAAGTCTTCTCGTAAAGCTAAGGGTGTACCTTCTTTATCTACTACTACCGGAGTAGAGCAGGTAACATCTATTGCTAATGCTTTAACTCTTTCTTTTGCTACCGGAACTGTACTAACTACTTCATTAATTATATATTCTAATACTTCAACATAGTCTAAGGGATGGTGCCTGAATTGGTAATTCACCGGATCGCAGTACATACCTTTTTTCCATCTCGGATATTCTTTTACTGAGAGTGCTAATTCTTCGCCGGTTTCAGCATCCATTAATATGGCTCTTGCTGAATCAGTTCCGTAATCAACACCGATTACTAAATTGTTTGAAATGCTCATCATTTTTTTGTTTATTCATTTGGTTTATAGTAATTATTTGTTTTTTTCTTGTCCATAATAAGCATTCGCTCCATGTTTTCTTTCATAATGTTTATGGATCAATGCTTCTTTCAATCTCGGGGCTTGGGAATTTATTTGCCTTGTTAAATAAGCCATTTTAGCTATATTTTCTAACACCGCACTGTTGTAAACTGCTTTTTCAGCTGTTTTACCCCAGGTGAAAGGCGCATGGCTTCCTACCAATACCATTTCCATCTCTTTATGACTTAATTTTTTTTCTTTAAGAATATTGAGAATCTGGAAACCTGTTTGGTATTCATAGTCTCCTTGGATCATCTCATCACTCATAGGCGGAGCACAAGGTATATCAGAAATGTTATGATCTGCATGGGTTGTACCGAATATGGGAATATCCAATAAAGATTGCGCCCAAGCGGTAGCATAGGTGCTGTGCGTGTGTACAATTGAGTTAACGTCTTTCCAATGCTTGTATAAAACGGCATGAGTGGGTGTGTCTGATGAAGGTCTTAGTTTACCTTCGACCACTTTACCGTCAAAATCAATCAGTACCATGTCATCGACCTTTAACTTTTCATAGGGCACTCCGCTAGGTTTTATAGCAAACACTCCTTGATTCTGATCTGCGACACTTACGTTACCCCAGGTAAATAAAACTAAATTCAATTGGGGTAATAATTTATTGCCTTCGAATGCTTCTTCTTTTATTTGAGCATATTTTTTCATAGCTTTATTTTATATGTGAATATTCTATCAGGTTGCCTAATACCTCTATGCTCGGCAAGACAATATCCAATTCAGGATCAGCTTTTTCTGCATCTTCCAACGTAGCTTCTCCGGTTAGTACCAAAACTCCGAAAGCTCCGGCATTATGAGCCATCATCATATCTGTGTAAATGCGATCTCCTACCATAGCCACTTCATCCGGCTCTAAATTTTTCGCTGACAATATCCCGTCTAACATTTCTTTTTGTGGTTTACCCAACACTATATCCGGTTTTCTTCCCGTTGCGGTTTCTATAGATGAACATATAGAAGCACAATCAACTAAAACTACCGGTTTGTCGGTCGGACAAACTTTATCGGGATTGGTTGCTATATAAATTTTTCCTTGTTTTGCCCACCAAGCTGCTCTGCATAATCTTTCATAATTTAAAGTCATATCAAAAGCAACAATTAAGGCATCGGGCTCATCTTGTGCCGAGTCTTCAGTAGATATATATCCTGCTTTATTGAATTGTTTGATCATACTGGGGGTTCCCAATATGAATAATTTTTTTATTTGGGGATGTTTGGCTTTTAAATAATCTATGGTTGCTACTGCGGATGAGTACATTTCTTCTTCTGAAGCATCAATTCCTAATCCTTCTAATTTTTGCAGGTAGTCTGAAATACTTTTAGACGGATTATTGGTAAGAAATGAATAGCTTATGCCTAATCTTTTAAGCTGATTTAAAAAGCTTACTGTATAGGGGAATAGGGTTGAGCCATTGTAAATAGTTCCATCCATATCAAGAGCTACATGCTTCAGCTTTTTTACTTTTTCTAAAAGAACATTTGAAGTCTTTTTTATATCTGTGATATAATTATTCATACAATTTATATTTAAAAGATATAAAGAATAAACATGTAATCTTTCTATTACATGAATATCCTTTTAATTTATTTTCCTTTTAATGCTCCTTTTTCGCTGAATAATTCTTCAATCCATTGATCAAAATATCCTGCTCTGTAAGCAAAGTCTAAAATTGTATATCTGCTTCGGATTTTATGTGCTCTGTAAAAACTATCTTTGAGTCTTTTTCTGGTAATACCGATTTCTTCCGGTTCAACAGGTGCTCCTACGGCTGCCAATCGTTTTTTTGTTTCCTCAAAAGGTATAACTTGATTTCTTAGTTTTTCTTTTAATTGCGGCCAATTCTTTTTAATTTTATTTAACTGCTCCCTTAATTCCTCTTTGGTAACGTATTTATCTGTAGTTTGAACAACAGCAAATGGATGTATTTCTGTCCCTGCAAACATTTCGTCTATCTCTTTTAATTGAGCTTCCAGGGTCGGCCATTTTTTAACTGCCGCTTCAACATCAAGCCGATCTATAGATTCTTTTAACATAACTTCATACAAAGCGGTAATTGCCAATGTGCCAATACCTACTTTAAATCCATGCGATGGGGCTTGTTCATCTTGATTAGGATATAAACCGAATTTTTTGGCCATTTCTCCTTTGAAGGTGTGATGCTCCATATCCCAAAGATGGCTGAATTGATGTTCTGAACCGGATGCCGGACGGCTTACCCCTGCCCCCCATGATTCCATGGATTGCATGGCGAAACCGCCTAGCATTAATCCTTCTGTTAATAATTCAATGGCTTTTGGATTTCCATTTTTTGCTCCTGTCGGATCTTGCAATGCCTCAGCCAGTCCATCTTGTACTATATTCCATGCACTAGTCATGGGCTCAATACCTTTTTTAGGATGATTGGGATCGGCTAATTCTGCAGCTAAAATCCAATCTGCTCCGGATACTACTTTAGCATATAAATCGGCATATCCGGAAGCGGTCATCAAAGGGGGAGCAGCAGCAATAATATCAATATCAGCTACTAAGGCTTGGGGAGCTTCACAGGCATGAGTGATTTTAGCTCCTTTGTTGGTTATGGATGCACCTGCTGAAGAATATCCATCCATGGATGCGGCAGTAGCAACACACATATACGGTCGTTTTAGTTCGGAACTTGCTCGTTTCGTTAGATCGTTTATAACTCCTGAACCAACCGCAATAGGTGTTACGTCTTTATCTTTTAAATAATCTCTTATTTTCTCTACAAATATATAATCTGCATATAAATTAGGATCATCTAAAATATACGGTTCTTCTCCTTCCAATCCGGCTTTTTGTAATGCTTCATGAACTTTTTTTCCTGCTACTCTATAGGTGTTAGGATCTGCTATAATAATTGCTTTTTTTCCGGGAAATTGTTCCTTAAATATTTGAGGTACATCCTTTAAGATATTGGATTCTATTTCTAGAAACTTTGTTTCAGTAGCTTGTTTTAAAGCTGATTTAATGCTTTCTTTAGACATTTTATTTTTTATTTTTTGTGGTTTGTGATTGATATGGTCTCTTATTAAGTTTTAAAGTTTTTTAGAGTCTTCTAAAAACTTGGCTAATCCAATATCTGTTAATGGGTGTTTTAGTAAATCAAGTATGGGAGCTAAAGGAGAAGTAATCACATCAGCTCCTATTTTCGCACAATTGATAATGTGCATGGAAGATCGTATGGATGCGGCTAGTATTTGGGTAGAATAACCGTAGTTATCGTATATTTCTCTTATTTCAGCTATCAGGTTTAAACCGTCTGTTGATATATCATCTAATCTTCCTATAAAGGGAGATACATAGGTAGCTCCTGCTTTTGCCGCAAGAAGTGCCTGACCGGGTGAGAAAACTAAGGTACAATTAGTTTTAATTCCTTTACTTGAAAAATATTTAATGGCTCTTATCCCATCATGGATCATAGGAACTTTAACAGTTATTTGCTTATCAATTTCTGCTAATTCTTTTCCTTCTTTAATGATTCCTTCGTAATCGGTTGAAAGTACTTCTGCACTTACATCTCCATTTACGATTTCACATATTGCTTTATAATGAGCATATATGCTGTCCTTTCCGGTTATTCCAACTTTTGCCATAATGGAAGGGTTTGTGGTAACTCCATCAAGAACTCCTAGATCCTGAGCTTTTTTAATTTGCTCTAAATCTGCTGTATCAATGAAAAATTTCATTTTTTTTATTTTTTATGGTTTTATAATTGATTTGATTGTTTTAAAACATATTGTCCGGTTTTTATTTTAATTAAAATAATCTTTAACTAATAAGTACAGTCCTGCAGCAAGTAATCCCCCTACTATTGGAGCAATGGAAGCGTACACAATTCCATACCCCCAATCACTATCTCCTTTGCCTTTTAATGGGAGGATTTGATGAACTAATCTAGGCATTAGATCTCTGGCAGGGTTTAAAGACCATCCGGTAACCCCTCCGTAAGCCATACCGATTGCAAATATCATAAATCCGGCAGGTAATGCTCCTAAAGATCCGAATCCTACCATCGAATGAGTAAATTGAGGAATACCTGTTGAATTTTCAATAATTACTCCTCCGTGATTAGCACTCATGGATAATCCTATAAATACTAAGAAAAAAGTACCTATGGCTTCAGATGAAAAATTCTGAATTGAGTTATTTTTTCTAATAGATGCATTGGTTGCAAAAACGCTTAAAAGTTTACTTGGATCTGAAGAAGTAGCAGTTAAATGACCTCTATATACAAAAGAAACAAGTAGAGCCCCTAAAAAACAACCGATAAATTGTGCTGTTATATACGGAAGAACAAATTTAGGATCTAAAACTCCTGCAGCCCATTGTGCTATGGTAACTGCCGGATTAAAATGCCCACCCGTATCAAATGGTGAAGAAATAATTACCGACATAGCTACAGCAAAACCCCAGCCAAGTGGCCCGCTTAATGCTGCCTTATTACCTTCTCCGTATGATTTGTCTAAGGTAAGATTCATGCTAATCCCACATCCTAAGGCTATTAATGAAAAAGAACCTAGTAATTCTCCTATAAATTTTGTTGCAACGACTGAATCCATAATCTTTAATTTTAGTTTTGATTTGTAATTTAATTTTATTGAATTTTTGTTTTACATAATTAAAACGTAACAAATGTATTTACTAAATCGAAACTAAACAATAATAAAACAAAATTTTTTTTTATAAATATTAAAATTATTTTAGCATAAAAATAGATTAAAAAGAATTTATTTATTATCTTTGTTGTTGATTGACAAATATTTATATATAAGTTTAACTATTTTCCAAATCGAAACTAATTACATTACCCTCTTCTGACAATTTAAATATTTTCGTAAATTTGATGCATAAAGCATTACATTTAATTTCGTCCATGTCATTATATATCAACCTATGAAGAACAATAACATAAATAATATAAGACAACAGGAAATTTTAGAAGAATTAAATTTCAATCATTATGTTTCTGTAACAGACCTTTGTAAAAAATTAAATGTGTCTGCCGTTACAATTAGAAAAGATTTGACTCATCTGGAGAAGATCGGTAAATTATACAGAACCCACGGCGGAGCAACTCGAGAATCTTTTATTGTTAAGGAAAGACATGTTAATAAAAAGGAAACGCTACAGGTTGAAGAGAAATCGAAAATAGCCAAAACGGCTCTTAATTTTATTGAAGATAATGATTTTATTACGATTTCATCAGGAACTACCACACAAATGGTTGCTCAGGTAATTGAAAATAATTATACTAAGTTAACCATTCTTACTTCTTCTTTAAAATCGGCTATGCTATTATACGGCAATCCAAATTTTGATGTAATACAACTGGGAGGAGACGTTCGAACTAAGTCCGGGTCTGTTATGGGTCCTTATGCGGAATTAATGATCAGTAATTATTCTTGCAGTAAACTTTTTATTGGCGGTGATGGGGTCGATTTTGATTTTGGACTTTCTACTTCAAGTACTATGGAGGCTAAAATGAATCAATTGATGATTCAAAATTCCGAAAAGGTTATTGTTTTAGCAGATTCTACCAAAATTAGTAAAAGGGGATTTGGTAAAATAACTGATTTGGATAAAATACATGTCTTAATTACCGATGAAGGCATTAAAAAAAGAGATGTTGAAAGATTCGAAGATTTAGGTATTGAAGTTGTAATTGCACGATAAAATAAACCGGCTTTACTATCAATATTTAGGTTAGGATATTATGGAATTATCTGAATCTTTGACATCATAATCTCCAATTTTCTCCCTTCGCAATTTAGTCAAATACCCTCCAACGCCTAAGCTTTGTCCAAAATCGTGAGCTAATGAACGGATATAGGTCCCTTTACTGCAATGGACTAAAAATTCTACATAAGGCAGATTAATGTTAGTGATTTTAAAATCGTAAATGGAAATTTCACGAGAAGGAACTTCAATAGCTATTTCTTTCCTTGCAAATTCATACAATCTTTTCCCATCTTTTTTTAAAGCAGAAAATACCGGAGGTTTTTGACTAATGGATTCCCCTATGAAATCTTGTACTGCCTCTTCAATATCTTTTATTTGTAAATGATTGTATTCTTTGGGATTAAACTCTTCTGTTTCTAAGTCATAGGAAGGAGTTTCTACTCCTAATTTAATTTCTCCGGAATAGATCTTGGATGCATCTTGAATTTGTTGTATTTGTTTGGTTGATTTACCAACGCATACAATTAATAAACCAGTTGCTTTGGGATCTAATGTTCCCGCATGACCTACTTTGATTTTCTTTAAATTAAATTGCTTTTTTATTTTCCATTTAATTTTATTTACTATATCAAATGAAGTCCAATCTAACGGCTTATCTATTAAAAATATTTTACCTTCCAGTAATTCATCTAAATCCATTCATTCATAAATTTAAAAGCAAATATAAACAACTAATATTTTAAGTCCATTTTTGAATATTGAAAAATATCGTAATTTTGCAAAAAGCAAATCAACCTTGTTGCTTCTATTTTTTATAGAAGAGGAAAGTCCGGACACCAAAGGATATCACAGCGGGTAATGCCCGTCCATCGTAAGATGAGGACCAGTGCAACAGAAAGGAAGTACAGTTCGGCTGTAGTGAAATCAGGTAAACTCTGTGAGGTGCAATGCTATGTATACCGGATTTATAAGGGCTATCCGTCCGATGCCGGGGGGTAAGCAGATTGAAATAAGGAGTAATTCTTATTCTAGATAAATAACAAGGCTTTTCAGTAATGAAAATGACAAAATCCGGCTTATTGATTTGCTTTTTTTTTATTTGTATATATATAAAATAAGCATGGATTTTATCCTATCCATTCATTGACATGTTCCCCTAATCCCATACTTATAGCCTTTGCTGATATGGTAAATGTTTCTGTAATCGAGGATCTACCTAATCCTAAGGAATCAAATTTTTCTTTATATTTTACTACATAACCGTCTGTAAAATTTAATTCTTTTAAGGGGGTGTTAGAATCCTTTTTTGTAAAGACTACTTTGCCATTTTTCTTTTCATAGCTATTAGTCATCCATTCAAAAAAACGAGTTTCATTAGTTGATCTTAAAGTTATCTCAATTCTTCCTCCTCTAATTTGTGCTGATGGTCGCCCGGTTGGATCTGTTTCTTGCGCTAATGAATAATTTACATTGATAATATTATATTTTCTTCCGGCTACCTCTAATCGTGCTCTAAATGACATAATAATAATGATTTTTAGTGAATTTTTCAAATTTTACAAATTTACGTATTTGAAAGTATATAGTATTTTTCCATTAGTTAAATGCTTGTTAAAAATAAATAGCCTTATTTTGACTAACTTTATCTCTATATCATAATAATATATGGAAATTAATTTTCATACTGTTCTATATTTTAGCAACTATTTATAACAATAAAAAAAAGAGATATTATAAATATCTCTTTTTTTTATAATTTAAATTTTTCCTAATTATTTCTCAATTAAAACATTTCCTGTCATTTCTGAAGGAATCGGTAAGCCCATTAATGTTAGAATAGTAGGTGCTATATCTCCTAGTTTACCTTGTTTTAAATTGTATTTTTGATTATCAACTACAATTAAAGGGACTAAATTAGTAGTATGTTGAGTATTTGGTGAGCCGTCTTCGTTCTTCATTTTGTCAGAATTTCCGTGATCTGCAATAATCAGAGTTGTATATCCGTTTTCTAACGCTGCTTTACAAATATCTCCGGCACATTCATCTACTACTTCTGCCGCTTTAACTGCTGCTTCAAATACTCCGGTATGACCTACCATATCCGCATTAGCAAAATTGAGACATACAAAATCCACTTCTTTTTTTTCAAGTTCGGGAATAATAGCATCTCTTATATCATATGCAGCCATTTGTGGTTTTAAATCATATGTTGGCACATCTTTAGGAGATGGGGCTAAAATTCTTTTTTCATTTTCAAATACTTTTTCTTCTCCTCCTGAAAAAAAGAATGTCACATGTGGATACTTTTCGGTTTCGGCAATTCTGATTTGTTTTAGAGCAGCATTTGCTATCACTTCACCGATTGTATTTTTAATCGTATCTTCTTTGAATATGACATGAATGTTTTTGAATGTTTCATCATATTCCGTCATAGTAACGAAATATAAATCCAATTTTTTAATTCCAACTTCCGGATGGTCATGTTGAGATAAAACATCCACTATTTCTCTCGGTCTGTCGGTACGGAAATTAAAACAGATCACCACATCTCCTTCTTGTATTTTGGCTACCGGATTGTTATTTTCAGTTACCACGATAGGCATAAGAAACTCATCGGTAATTCCGTCTTCATACGATTGCTGTATAGCTTGTAAAGGATCTTCTGTTTTATTTCCTTCAGCATTTACCATTACATCATAAGCTATTTTAACTCTTTCCCAACGTTTGTCTCTATCCATAGCATAGTATCTGCCTACAATAGAAGCTAATTTTGCATTGTTATCTTTGCAAAATTCGATCGTATCTTTTATAAAACCTTTACCACTTTGCGGATCGCAATCTCTCCCATCGGTAAAAGCGTGTACAAAAACATTAGGTACATTCGAGGAGTTTGCCGCTTCTACTAGTGCTTTTAAATGGCTTATATGTGAGTGAACACCTCCGTTGGATACTAACCCGATGAAGTGTACCGGTTTATTATTTTGTTTAGCATACTCAAATGCTTTTTTTAATTCTTCTTCATTTCCTAAGGTTCCGTTTTCTACGGCTAAATTAATCTTCGTCAAATTTTGATAAACCACTCTTCCTGCACCTAAATTCATATGCCCAACTTCTGAATTTCCCATTTGTCCTTTAGGTAATCCAACATCCAATCCATAAGTTACTAAAGTGGTATTGGAATATTTTCGAAAACAGCTGTCCATAAAAGGTGTATGAGCATGGTCAATAGCAGATACACTTTTATCTGTGGCTATTCCCCATCCATCCAGAATCATTAAGATTACTTTTTTATTCATAATTTATTATTTTTTTGTAAAATTAATCTATTTTTATGCGTATTTTTAATTTTAAAGTTACTGAATTTTTATGATTTTTGTTGAATAGATATCGATAATCCATTCTTTTTTCTAATAAAAAAAGACTTGGCAATCAAGTCTTTTATATATTTAATAATTCATGATCTAGCGTTTATTCAACGGTAACAGATTTTGCTAAATTTCTAGGCTGATCTACATTAACCCCTCGTAATACAGCTATGTAATATGCTAACAATTGTAAAGGTATAACGGATAATAGCGGAGTAAAGCATTCTGAAACATCAGGAATTTCAATGGCTTCGGTTACCATATCTTTAACTACGGTATCGCCTTGGGTAACAATTGCAATTACTTTACCTTTTCTTGAATTAATTTCCTGTATATTACTTACAATCTTTTCATAATACCCTTTTTTAGGTGCAATGACAACAACCGGCATATTTTCATCAATTAATGCTATAGGCCCGTGTTTCATTTCTGCTGCCGGATATCCTTCTGCATGAATATAGGATATTTCTTTTAATTTTAAAGCACCTTCTAAGGCGATAGGATAATTATAACCTCTACCTAAATATAAGAAGTTTCCTGCTCCAACATATTGCTCAGCTATCTTTTTAATTTGATTTTCTGTATTTTTGATCACTTCTGCTACCCTTTCCGGTATAGTTTCCAACTCTATGATTAGACTGTTGAATCGTTCTTTACTTATGGTACCTTTGTGTTTAGCTAATTTAAGTGCTATCATTGCTAATAGGGCAAGTTGAGCAGTAAATGCTTTAGTGGAAGCAACACCAATTTCCGGACCTGCATGAGTATAAGAACCGGCATCAGTTAAACGTGCTATTGAAGAGTCGATAACATTACAAATACCGTAAATAAATGCTCCTTTTTCTTTTGCTAATTTTAATGCTGCAATAGAATCTGCTGTTTCTCCTGATTGAGATATTGCAATAACGATATCTTTATCTGTTATTATCGGGTTTCTATATCTAAATTCAGAGGCATACTCTACTTCAACCGGTATTCTGGCTAAATCTTCAATAAGATATTCTCCTACTAACCCGGCATGCCAAGAAGTTCCACATGAAATAATTATAATTCTTTCTGCATTTAAAAATTTTTCTTGATAATCCCAAATTCCCGCCATTTGAATTATGTCTTCATTTACTAATAACCTTCCCCGCATAGTATCCATAATAGATCTGGGTTGTTCGTGGATTTCTTTTAGCATGAAATGCTCATAACCTCCTTTTTCAATTTTTTCTAAACTCGTTTTTAGTTCATGAATTTGGGGATTCACTTTTGAGTTATCTTTTATTTTATATACATCTACTCCTTTTAGAGTTATAGTCGCCATTTCTCCGTCTTCAAGATAAACAACTTCATTGGTAAACTCAATGAAAGGAGAAGCATCTGAAGCTATGAAGTATTCATTTTCACCTATACCAATTGCTAAAGGGCTACTTAATCTTGCTACTACGATTTCTTGCGGTTGGTCTACTTCCATAACTGCTATGGAATAAGCACCTACAACTTCATTTAAAGCATATCTGACAGCTGTTGATAAATCCACGTTTTGTGTCTCTTGCATAAACTGTATCAAGTTCACTAATACTTCTGTATCGGTTTCACTTTTAAAAGTATATCCTTTAGAGGTCAGCATTATTTTTAAAGTTCCATAATTCTCAATAATACCGTTGTGAATAATTGCTAATTTTCCATTATTTGATATATGAGGATGTGCATTTATGTCACTAGGAACCCCATGGGTGGCCCATCTTGTATGTCCTATTCCTACGGTTGCTTCTGAATTTAAATCTTTACATTTAGCTATTAAATCGGATACTGAACCTTTTGTTTTTCTTAATTCAAAGGCTCCGTTTTCATTTAAAACTATGCCCGCACTATCATAACCTCTATATTCTAACCTTTTTAAACCGTTTAATATGATGGGTAAGGCTTTTTTATTTCCAATATATCCAGTTATTCCACACATAATTTAATGTTTTTTAGATTTTTTTATATTAAATATAAATTTAATTTTTAGTATACAATATTTCTAATCTTAACTTCTTATCTCCTGAATTTTTATTACCATAAAAAGTTAATCGGAAAGGTTCATAAGCTCTTGTCGTCTTTGAATAGCCTAAATATTCGTTACTGTTGGTAGAACGGGTTATAAAATTACCCATTTCTACAAGTATTTCATCATTAGGTTTATTTTTTTCTACAATATCTTTGATTTGTTTGGTAACGTTCAGTGTATAATATTGGGGATTAGTTTCAAAATCGTACTTTGGATTAAAGAAATAACCCGCTAGACCGGAATAAAAAGTTAAATCAGGCAAAAACTTCCTTTGTGTATAATTATATCCGTATATATAATCAGGTTTTGACTGTACGTTTCCTGTAAGATAAAATTTCAATTTTGCTCCTGTAATAGCCCAATTGTGATTTTGAACCGAATCTTTTATAGCTTCTAATTGTGAATCATCTAATTTAAGATGAATGGAAGGCCCTCCCATACCTTGTAAAAATAAAATGGATTCACCTGACAGCTTATCCGGATTCTGCATTTGCTGCTTAAATTGGGAACTGGCAGTATTACGATTATAAAAGTTATATTCTCCTACCATTGAATTATAGGCCGAATTCATGGTAAATGAATAAGTTGCAGGTGTAAAATTATCTGATGATTGATCTTTATATCTATAATAAGCAATTAAGGTCATTTTGCTTACCGGGAAATTGAACATGAATTTAGAATTTTCATCGACCGGTTGTATTTTAATTCCTTTAAAATACTGAATAAATCGTGAATTATCACTAATATCTGCGCTTCCTTTTTTACTGAAAAAATATTGGTAGAAATAATCGGGATCTAATTTTATTCTATATCCGGCAGCAGTAGGTTCTGAAATAACTTTTCCATCACTTGTTTTTACCGATATACTGGTCAATGAATCACCTAACAGTGCATTTCCTAATTTATCGCCAACATCAACTGTTTTATTGGAATAAAACTTAGAAGAGGTTGATTCCAAAAATGTATTAATCCTATTTACATTAACTTCCATGGAATTACCTGCTTTACCTAAATAGGAAGCTAATGTATATTTTTTAACGTATTTTATAGTATCGACACCACTGGTACTTCCGGGATTTAAAATGATTTTCTTTTCTTTGTAAGAAGAGGAATTGAATGCCGGATTGAGGCTTAACACAACAGAATCGACTTGTTGGATAGTCCCTTTGATTTCATCGGCTGTACTTAGTCTTACTTGAATATTAAAAGAGGCTTTTGATTTCCCAAAAGTATTATCTTCATAAATACCGATTAATCCACTTCCTAGAGTGTTATAATCTGCTCGAATAGTATCGTTGTTAGAAATATTATACGCAACCAGATCAACAAATGTTTTATTTCCTTCTAATTTATCAGGTATTAGGTTAGCTCCAATATCTGTTGTATCGTTTTCACAACTTAATAAAAAAAAGGTTGAAAGTAAAGTTAGAGCTAATAACTTTACTTGAGACTTAAATATTTTCATAGTTGTTTTACTCTTGGATCTTTATTTCGCTGGTGACGTGATAAATTTCTTTGACATCTTCATTTTGAATAAAATCAAATTTAGGATTGCTTGATTGTTTAAACATGTCTTCCAATTCGTCAATTAAAACTTCTTCGCCTTTTACAATAGTGTCGGATCCTTTCATGGCTTCTTTGATAATACTTACGTATTTGTTATCAGTTAAGTAATTTAATTTACTTGTATCTATATTATCAAATTCCAAAATATCTTTAAGATTATTGCTAAAAATCCCGTTACTTCCTTGGTTATAAACCGATGTGATCACTTTTATATCACTGAAGAATGCATCATTAGCATAATTTGTTTTCAAATAAATTGGTAAAAAGCTGGCCATCCATCCATGTAAATGAATGATATCGGGTATCCAATTTAATTTTTTTATTGTTTCTAAAACCCCTTTGGTAAAGAAAACAGCCCTTTCATCATTATCTTCAAACCATTCATTTGCTTCATCTTTATAGGGAGATTTTCTTTTGAAATATTCATGATTTTCAATGAAATAAACTTGCATCCTTTCTCCCGGAAGTGAAGCTACTTTAATAACCAATGGCTGATCTAGGTCATTTATAATCAAATTCATACCTGATAGCCTGATTACCTCGTGAAGCTGAAATCTTCTTTCATTTATTTGCCCGAATCTAGGCATAAAGATTCTAACATCATTTCCTTGTGCAAACATTTGTTTGGCTAAATTGTAAACTCCTGATGAAATCGGATTTTCGTCAAAGTATGGTACTAATTCTGAAGTAACGTGAAGTATTCTTTTTGAACTCATTATAAATTGAAGGCTGATTATAATTTAACAAAGTTACAAAAAATTAATCAAACTGTAGTAAGTTTGCATTTTAAACCATGACATTCGTCATTTAAATCTAAAGTATGTTATTATTAAAAACCAGAAATGAATTATTTGATTTCATTCAATATATCCACGCTAAAAAATTAACTTTAGGATTTGTTCCTACTATGGGTGCACTTCACGAAGGCCACCTTTCTCTTTTTAAAAAAGCTATTGAAGATAATCAATATACTATAGGCAGCATTTTTGTAAATCCTACGCAATTTAATAATCAAGCGGATTTGATTAAATACCCTCGCACGGTAGAAGCAGACATTGCAAAATTGGAAATTATCGGTTGCGACGCATTATACTTACCAAGCGTTGAAGATTTATACCCAAATGGATTGGAATGTGAATCAATAGATATGAATGGATTGGATGTTGTTATGGAAGGAGCTTTTCGCCCAGGTCATTTCCAAGGTATGGCAACGGTTGTAAAGCGTTTGTTATTACAAGTTCAGCCTACCAGAGCCTATTTTGGTGAAAAGGATTTTCAACAGTTACAAATTATTCGCCAAATGGTCAAAACCTTACAATTGCCTGTCGAGATTTTAGGAATGCCAATCATTCGTGAATCCAACGGTTTAGCTATGAGTTCGCGTAATATGAGGCTTACTGAGGAATTTAAGAAAAAATCATTATTTATATATCAATCATTACTTAAAGCTAAAGAATTATCATCCCATTATGCTCCTGAAAATGTGATTTGCAAAATTGAAAAATTGTATCTCAATTCAGATTTAAAATTGGAATATTTTACTATAACTGAAGAAGAATCACTACAAACGACTCAGTCTTTTGACCCCTCTAAACACTATAGGGCTTTTATAGCAGTCTATGCCGGAGACATCCGTTTGATAGATAATATTCAAATAAGATAAAGAGTAAAATAAATTATATCATTACAGACCATTAAAAAACTATTACAGTATTTATTTTTAAATTATAAATACTTAACCTTTATTTAAATAATATTTATCTTACAATCTTAACTATTTATTTAAATTATAATATATTAAATATAAATTTATTATATTTATGTTTAATTGTTACATTTTTTTAACTATTTATATTTTAACTATTTTTAAGTTTTTTGATTTTGGAGATTATACGATTAATTATTATTTTGGTCTGAATAATACATTGAATTCATGAATAAAAAATTAAAAAATACCCTTACGGTTTGTATATCTGTTATAATTGCCGGTGGACTAATGTATTTAGTTTCTATAAGCTTAGGTGGTGATTTTATAGAAAAAACCATATCAACCGCAAAAAAAGCAAACTATTTTTGGATAAGCATGGCTGCTATCTTCGGTTTAGGGGCTTATTGGATCAGAGCTGTCCGATGGAATTTACTTTTAGAACCCATGGGCTATAAAATTAAAAATTCAAATGCTTTATGGGCTCTTTCCTTTGGGTATTTTTTAAACTTAGGAATTCCAAGAATGGGAGAAATAGGAAGAGCAACTGCTTTACAAACCGTTGAAAAAGTACCTTTTACCAATTCTTTTGGTACAATCGTTACTGAAAGAATTATTGACTTATTTTTTATGTTATTTTTTATTCTTTTAGCTTTAGTTTTTAATTATTCAACATTACTGTCTTTTTTTGAATTACTAAGTAAGAATAAAACGAATAACCCTGATGAAAAAAATTACACACTTTATATTTCTATACTTGTCGTAATTTTATTATGCTGTATTCTAATGTACATATTCAGAAAAAAATTGCTTCAATTATCAATTATTAAAAAAATAGTATTTTTCATAAAAGGAATTATTGACGGTTTAGTTTCAGTTTTTAAATTAAAACAAAGAGTGAAGTTTATTTTATTGTCCTTCGGAATATGGATATGTTATTTTTTTGCTTCTTATCTTGTAGTATTTGCCTTGCCAGAAACTTCTTCTCTACCTGTCCAAACAGGCTTTTATATTTTAGCTGTAGGAACTTTAGGCATGTTAGTACCTGCCTCGGGAGGCATAGGTGCTTTTCACCTTGCAATGATGATCGGGTTTTCGGCTTTATATTTACAATCCGGAAAATCTCTAGATGAAGGCAAAGATATTGGCTATTCTTATGCAATACTTGCTCACAGTTTACAAATGGTGTTAATGATTATAATGGGAATCATTTCAATAATTATGCTCACAAGGAATAAAGAAAAAACAATAATTTAAAATTAAAAAAGTGATAAACTTTTTAATTATAACAAATTAGTTATATTATATAAAAAATAAAAAAGCTGTTCGTTTTGAACAGCTTTTATTTTGATTTATATAGAATACTATAGATTCTAAATTAATTTCGAAAACTTTATGAATATTAGTTTTCTGATTCGTCATCTGCAGAAGCAGCCTTAACATTTCGAGATGTTTTCACAGCTGCAATTACAGTATTAGCCGGATGCAATATTTGGTAATCTTTTAATTCAACTTTAGATACTTCAAATTTATTACCAACATCTAGAGAAGTTACATCTATAACAATCTCATCCGGTAAATTTGCAGGAAGGGCTTTAACTCTAAGTTTTCTTAAGTTAACACGTAATACACCTCCTCTAACTACTCCTTTTGCTCTACCGGTTATTACTACAGGTACTTCCATAGTAACATATTTTTCCGGATTTATTTGATAAAAATCAGCATGGATTATCTTATCTGTTACCGGATGAAATTGTAGATCTTGCAAAATAGCATCTATTTTTTCTCCATCTATTTCCAAAGTAACTGTGTGTGCTTCAGGAGTATAAACTAAATCAGTAAAGCTTCTTTCTTTAGTAGAAAAATGGATTACATTTTTTTCTCCATAAACAACACAAGGAACTTTTTCAGCATTACGTAAGGCTTTTGAAGAATTTTTACCTACGCTTTCTCTTTTTTCTCCTTGAATTGTAATTGATTTCATATAATATTTACATTATAAATTTTTTACTTATTGATTCTCTGTTATGTACCAAGTTCATCACTTCTCCAAACAAAGGGGCGCAAGATAACACTTTTATTTTACTTACCAAAGTATTTTTTAAAGGAATTGAATCAGTTACAATCACTTCCTCCAATTTAGAATCGTTGATTCTATCATAAGCAGCACCTGAAAAAATAGCATGTGTTGCCATGGCTCGTACACTGGTTGCTCCTGCATCCATTAATATATCAGCCGCTTTAGTTAAAGTCCCTGCAGTATCAATCATATCGTCTACTAAAATCACATTCCTTCCTCTAACATCTCCGATTAAAGTCATAAAATCGACATTATTGGCTTTTTTTCTTTCCTTATAACAAATAACCACATCAGCATCTAAATATCCCGCATAGGTTCTTGCTCTTTTTGCTCCTCCCATATCCGGAGATGCAATGGTTAAGTTGTCTAGATTTAGTGATTTAACATAATTAATAAATATTGCAGACGCAAATAGATGATCAACCGGAATTTCGAAAAATCCTTGAATTTGATCAGCATGTAAATCCATAGTCATAACACGCGTTGCACCGGCAGCAGTCAATAAATTGGCTACCAATTTTGCTCCAATCGGAACACGAGGTTTATCTTTTCTGTCTTGACGCGCTAAACCAAAATAAGGAATTACTGCTGTTATCTTATCTGCAGATGCTCTTTTGGCTGCATCTATCATTAACAACATTTCCATCAAATTATCTGCCGGTGGAAATGTTGACCCTATAATAAAGACTCTGGAACCTCTTACCGATTCTTCTAAACAGGGTTGGTATTCACCATCACTAAAATCAAAGAAACTCATTTTCCCTAGGGGCATTCCATAACTTTGTGATATTTTTTCTGCTAAAGAAACACTTTCTCTAGTCGAGAAAATATGGACTGGTTGAATCATTTATATGTGTTAAAAATATTTTCTGAAAACGAGTACTGCAAATTTATGATTTTTTTAATCATACCATAATAAAACTGAACAAAATTTGTTCAGTTTTATTAAATATTTACTTTATCTTTAAGGAAACTTAACTGCTTGATATAGATTAGGATTAACGGAAGGAAGATTCGATTTAAATTTAAAGTTTATAATTTTAATAAATTCATTAGCTATAATGGCATACCCTCTTCCGGTTGGATGTATACCATCTAATGAAAAAAATCCTCCTGTTATAAATTCATTGGTATAACTTACTCCGTTGTAAAGAATACCTTCTTTTGTTTTTAAATTTTTAATTAGTGAATTTGTATCTGTGATTGCCAGATTATACTGTTTTGCTACAGTTTCAATGCTCTCATTAAATGCTTGAGTTGCTTCTTTGATGGTTAGAATCTCCTTATCGGTCAAAACATATTGATCCTCTATAGGTTTTGAAGTTCCTCCACCCGTTTTTAAAATGGAAGATACCGACAATAGAAATAAATCTTTTGAGGTAGACATCCTTATAGAAGGAAGTCCCATCGCATCTAAATTTGTTAAATTCTTATCTATTATTACTGCTCCATTAGCTTTATCTTCAATAAAAACAATTTTTCTACTTGCGGCTTCTTCTTCTGTAATTAAATTTTTTGCTTTTGCTTGATCCAAACCGGAATTATACTTTTGATAGGAAGCATTTAAATTTTTTATTTGCTGCGGTGTAAATTGATTGGCTTTAAAAGGTAAGGACGAAACTTTATTGAAAAAAGGAAAATCGGTAACGTCCGGAATTGTAGCTACCACTCCTTTTGCCGAATTTGAGGTAAGTGTTTGTACCAATGTACTATAAGCATTCTGAAAAGTTGAAATATCTGTAATCACAGCCGATCCATCTCCTCCGGAAGTGGCATAGCTTAAAATATCATTAATTCCAATCCATAAAGAAAAAAAGGTAGGATTTTGTTCCATTACATCTTCTACCACCATTGCATTGGGCTTAGAAGCAAATCGTACAAAATAAGGATTGGATTTTTTGGAAGCTAAATGAGTCGGATTTCCATATCCCGCCGCAAGCAAATGAAATGATTTAGCTCCCGGTATACCCATATTTTGATATCCATCTTTTGAATATATATTTGCCAGTGTAGTTGTTCCTACGCCCGCACTGGTAACCGGAGCAAGAGAACCCTCGGCTACAACCAATATTTTTTTATTATCCACTTTCGCATTTGGAATTCCTCCTAATTCATCTGCCATAAAAGGAATATTAAATCTTTGGCAGCCTGAACGCTTCATTTGCTCGGCAATCATTAACGGAAAGGATTCCTTTTGTCCTGATATATACAGTGCATTATCTCTAAAACCTGCAGTAAACGAATCTCCTAAGGCTATATATTTAGAAAAATTTGCATCTCCCGAACTAAATACCTTATTTATATCTTCATTAAAGTCATTATTGCATGAAAGGAAAAAAATAAACATTCCTAACCAAAGCATTAGTATATTCTTACTCATATTTTGTGTTTTAAAAAGGATTCCAAGCTAATCCCAGCCCGAACATAAAGCTATGCATCTTGACATCTCCTTTGAAATTATAAAATTTATTAACTACTTTTCTTGAATTACCTGCATAATACATTCCTGTCATATCAAGCATTAATTTATCTTTTAAGAATTTATAACCAATACCTCCTGTAATGGCATTATTATCTGTACTTGGCATTTCCGGACTCCAATAGTCTTTACTGATCGGTGAAGGATCGTAGTAGTATCCTAAACGAACATCCAACTTATCAGATACGGAATATTCTGAACCCACTCTAAATGTATGAGTGTTATGTAAATTTTTAGGCGATGTGGATATCGTTGGATTGTTGGGATCATTGCCTACCTTATTTTGATTGAAATCAATTGTCAAAGCTTTGTATTTATTCCATCCAGAAATATTCAAATCGGTAGAAATCGTCCATTGAGGTAAAAGCCTATAGGTTAATCCCAGCGTGATTTCAGAGGTAAGGGGTAACTTTGCATTAAATCGGTCATTTTCCGTAGGAAATGACTCACTTCCCACTAATGATTTTGGAAGGTAGAACCGGGCTTTTCCGTTGACCGCATGAATATCGATATTGGAACGATAGGCTATACTGACATCCAAATTTTTAATCGGTCTGATATACATACCTACATTATACCCATTACCGGTTGCATTTTTATCAACCAGTTTCATTCTCCCGTCTATTGAAGATATAGCTTTTTGCAGATTAACGCTTCCTAAAGCATATATATATCCGGCACCCACGCTAAACCAATCATTTAGACGATAAGCTACTGTTGGTTGAAAGAAATACGACCGGATAGTTATTTTAGTAATTAAATCTTTACCTTCCCAATTTTGTCCCCAATCGACGCTGCTGCCGAAAGGAGTAGTAAAGCTAAAAGCAACGGATAGTTTATCAGTGGCTTTGTAGGCAATATTAAACAGAGAAGGCGTACTTACCGGATTATCTGTTTTTGTTTTATATAAAGTAGGTTTATTTTGAAAATCAGCTTTTCCCATTATTATGAAAGTTCCCGCTGCAATGCTTAATTTTGAGGGTATAAATGATATACCTGCCGGATTGAAGAAAGCAACACTTGCATCTCTGGTGTGGGCACTGGTATGTGCCATAGCTGCTTGTCTCGCTCCTTGAAGTGAAACTCTAAACCCTCCTCCTTGCATTATAATAGATGTCATAATAAAGAACATAAATACTGCTTTTCTCATCATTATAAATGTCATAGTGTAGCAAAACTATAGGATTTTTACGAAATTAATAAATTTCTATACGTTCAATTTTTAATTTGATAACATACCTTAAGTTTTTATTTTATCCCTATTACACAAATCTTTTGGTATCTAGTCTATTAAATAATTTTTGATTTTATTTAGATTAAATACAAATAATTCATATATTTGCTTGAGAATATTAAAAAGGTGTTTAGTTATAAAATCATGCTTACCCATAAATCCCTTTCATTTTTAAAACCAGCACAACAAGCAAAAGTTATAGGATTTTCTGAAGAAGATATACCCACTAAGATTTTAGAAATGGGAATAGTTCCCGGTGTTTTTGTTAAATTAAAACGTCAGGCTCCTTGGAATGGTCCTCTTTTTATTGAATACGGTAAAGAGAAAAGCACGGTAATGTTGCGTAAGGAAGAAGCAGATTGTATATTGATTGAAATGCAATAGAAAAAAACAATGAGTATTAAAACTATTGCTCTCATAGGAAATCCAAATGCCGGAAAAACAACACTTTTTAATCAACTAAGCGGATTACATCAAAAAACCGGAAATTATCCGGGTATTACCGTTGAAAAAAAAGAAGGTAAGTTTACTTATAATAATACTGACTATAGGTTAATTGACCTTCCCGGGATATACAGTCTTTGTCCTTCTTCTGCTGATGAAGAGGTGGTACTATCAATTCTTGCCAATCCTGATAATTCTTACTATCCTGATATTATTGTAGTAGTAGCCGATGTTCATAATATGAAAAGAAGTTTATTTCTGTATGAACAAATCAAAGATTTAAAAATTCCTACTATTTTAGTTATTAATCAGATTGACAATATTGAAAAAGAAGGAATTCTAATTAGAGATAAAAATTTGGCCGATTATTTTTCTACTCCTGTAGTACTTGTTAGTTCCAGAAAAGGTAAAGGTATTGATGAATTAAAAGAAATTATAAATAATGGCTTTGTCAATGAATCGTTTGAAACTTTTCAATATCCTAAAGAATTTGAACAACCGGTAAGAGAATTATCCGATAGGTTTAAAATTGATGATTATCTCGCTTGGCTTTTCTTGGCTCAAACAAAAATGAACAACATCCCGAGTGCGTATCGTGAAAATGTATCGGAAATTATAAATAAGTATAAGTTGATTCCTAAAAGGCTTCAACTTAAAGAAACTATTTTAAGGCATCGCCAAATTGATGATCTTGTAGAAAAAGTTGTCTATAAAGACCCAAACTATCAGACTTTCACGAACAAATTCGATAAAATTGCAACACATCATTTTTGGGGATATTTTTTATTTTTTTCAATCCTATTTTTAATTTTTCAAGCTTTATTTTTTTTGTCAGGTTATCCTCAAGATTGGATTGAAACTCTTTTTTCCAATACTAGTGAAATTCTCGAAGCTTATTTACCGAACGGACCACTATCGGAGCTCATTACGCAAGGTATAATTCCCGGAATTAGTGGAGTTGCTGTATTTGTCCCTCAAATTGCAATTTTATTTTTCTTTCTGTTGATTATGGAAGAAAGCGGTTATATGGCTAGAGTTGTATTTTTGATGGATCGATGGTTCCGACCTGTTGGACTAAACGGGAAAAGTGTTGTTCCTTTATTATCCGGTGCCGCTTGTGCTATTCCTGCAATAATGTCGGCACGAAATATTGAAAATTCAAAGGAACGATTAATTACAATTTTGGTTACACCATTTATAACTTGCTCGGCTCGCCTTCCGGTATATTCCATCATCATCGCTTTAGTAATTCCTAAAGGAAATGGAATCTTTAATTTACAGGGTATTGTTATGATGATTATGTATTTATTGGGAGTCATAATGGTTTTTATAAGTGCATCCATTGCCAACAAATTAATAAAATCTAACTATAAAAGCTATCTTATTTTGGATATGCCGAATTATAAAGTTCCTTTTTGGAGAAATGTATTTTACGGTTTATTTGAAAAATCATTAAGCTTTATAGCTAATGCCGGTAAAATCATCATTGCTGTCAGTGTCATACTTTGGGCATTAGGAAAATTTGGAAAGACAGCCGAAAATGGTAAAACAAATTATCTGGCAGATGTTCCTTTAGAAAATTCTTATTTAGGAAATTTCGGAAAAGTAATTGAACCGGTTTTTAAACCTTTAGGGTATGACTGGAAAATTGATATTGGTATTCTTTCTTCATTTGCTGCCAGAGAGGTTTTTGTCGGAACCATTGCTTCCATATACAGTTTGGAAGATGATGGCAGTGAAAATCTTAAATTAAAAGAATTAATGAGAAAGGATATAAACCATAATACGATGAAGCCTACATTTAATTTAGCGACAGGTATTTCCATTTTATTATTTTATGCTTTTGCCATGCAATGCGTCAGTACCTTGGCTGTTGTTAGAAAAGAAACGAATTCGTGGAGATGGCCGGCTATTCAATTATTTTTTATGACGGGCATAGCCTATTTAGTCGCTTTACTTGCTTATCAGCTCTTAAAATAAATTTTAAATATTATTTACGAACTTATCTACTACTAAATCATTATATAAATTAATTAAATCCAAAATTTAGGATATTTTCTTTTTTTGCTCAGATTGTTGAATAGTAATGCAATAATCACCAACACGATTGCTCCCGACAAAACCGGATTTATTAGAAAGTCCCACTTTACTCCTCCGGTAATAATAATAAGCGGATCTGCACCTGCCGGCGGATGTGTAGTCTTCGTTATTTGCATAACAAATATAGCTAATCCTACTCCCAGTGATAGGGAATACCATTCATTTTTTAGTACCATCGATACAATTAAACCCATAATTGAAGATAAAATATGTCCACCAATAATATTTCTAGGTTGAGACAGTGGACTTTCAGGTACACCAAATGCCAATACACAGGTTGCGCCGAAAGGTGCCATAATAAAAGGAATTGAGGTTGATTTTGTTAATAAGGCTATACACATAATTGCTATGCATCCTCCAATTCCCGATAAAATTGAAAAATTAAAATTAACTTTAAGAGGACTTCGTTCTCTACTTATAAATTTTGAGAGATATTTTTTACTATTCATTTCATTAAATTTTTGATGTTATTTTTTGTTTTCTCTATAAGATTCTGTGTTCTATATACTTGACTATCGATCATACATGCTTCAAAAAACATATAAATAATGAAGGCGTCGTTTTCCTCACCTATTATATCAATAAAAAAATTCTGCAGTTCTGTTTTATGTTTTTGTATCACACTTAAAATGCGAACATTATCCAGTTGTATTTCTGATAGCATGTTCAAAAAGCAACAACCACGAAAATTTTCTTTTTCATTCATTTGTTCTAAATAATCAAAAGCTGATAGTACTTTTCCTTTCGGGGTTGTTTTTTCTTCAGTAAAATGTTTTAATCCTTCAAACCAGATTTTATGACGTACTTCTAAATATTCCAGAGCTAAATTTTCTTTTGATTTAAAATGTTGATAAAAACTGGCTTTTGCAACCTTGGCTTTTTCAATGATTTCATTGATTCCTGTAGCATTGTATCCTTGCTGATGAAATAATTGTGATGCTACGTACACTATTCTTTCTCTGGGAGGCTTATTTTTTAATTCCATTCAACAAAGATAAAATAAATTTTCAAATATAGACATACTTGTCTGTATATTTTTGTTAAATATATTAATACCAAAGTTTACTCTCTTTTATAAAATATATAAACCAGCATAATAATAACGTATTTAGTTACTCTGCTTTATTACTCCTATACCAAATAGATATGTAATCCAATAAATTAATTATAATTATTAATTCATCCAGCAATATCTATATAGAAGCTCAAATATTTATCTTAATTAGAAATTGTGCTTTAATACTACTACTAAAACAGCATTAATATGATTTATAATAAAAACCATTAGCATAAAATATTATATTTTGTAAATTAGCGCATATTTAATAATTTAAGATGATATTTAAAAAAATTAACTCTGTAAAAAATGCCTACAAATCTCCTCTGCTCATTAAAGGATTATATGATTATTGTACTACTTTAAATCCTGATAATGAAATTATTTACAAAGATATTTCCAAATATAATTATCGAGAATTCAAAAAACGAGTTCAACGATATGCCAATATGTTAAGAAATCTTGGGATAGACGGAGGCGAAACCATTGCCGTAATGGATTATGACAGTCATCGATATCTCGAATCTTATTTTGCTATTCCTATGACCGGAAATGTTCTTCATATGATTAATTGGAGATTGTCAGCTGAACAAATTCATTATACTATTAATCATGCTGAAGATTTAGTTATTATTGCTCATGCAGATTTTCTTCCTATTTTGGAAAAATTTGCAGGAGATATGCCATCTTTAAAATATTTAATCATTTGTAAAGATGATGATGCTATAATAACTTCTGAAAATTTAAGTATTACCGGAGAATACGAACAATTGATGGCTGAAGCTTCTGATTCATATGAATTCGAAGAATTTGATGAAGATGCGGTTGCCACAACATTTTATACTACAGGTACAACGGGCAATCCTAAAGGCGTATATTTTACCCATAGACAATTGGTGCTTCATACCTACAATACGGCAGCAAGTTTTGGATTTTCCGGTTCAATTGCGTGTCGTTTAAATTCCAATGATGTGTATTTACCGTTAACACCGATGTTTCATGTTCATGCATGGGGATTTCCTTATCTTGCAACCACCTTTTCATTAAAGCAAATATATCCCGGAAAATTTAATTTAACCGGATTTATTGATATTTTCACAAAAGAAAAACCAACTTTCTCTCATTGTGTACCTACTATTTTGCAAATGATTTTAGAGAGCAATGAAACTAAAGATATTGATTTTAACGGATGGAAAGTTATTATTGGTGGAGCTTCTTTAACCAAAAAGTTAGCAAAAAATGCTCTTGAAAAAAATATTGATATCATGTCGGGATACGGGATGTCCGAAACTTGTCCAATTATAACGTTAACTCATATAGATCCTAAATATAAAAATTTAGATATAGATGAACAATCTGAAATGAGAATCAGAACCGGAACTCCTGTTCTATTTACAACCATAAAAATTATTAACGAACAAGGAGACCATGTACAAAATAATGATGTAGAACAAGGGGAAATCATTATTCGAGCGCCTTGGCTTACTCAAGGTTATTTTAAAGACGAAGAAAGAGGAAACGAATTATGGAATGAACAATATTTACATACAGGAGACGTAGCTACCATAAATTCCAATAATTCTATAAATATTACAGATAGAATAAAAGATATTATCAAAAGTGGAGGTGAGTGGATTTCTTCTGTTCAATTAGAAAATATTATTACCGGACATGAATCTGTGGCTGAAACCGCCGTAATTGGAATTCCGGACGAAAAATGGAGTGAAAAGCCTTGTGCATTTATCGTTTTAAAACCGAATATGACGTTAACTCATGATGAATTAAAAGATTATTTAAAACAATATACGGAATCCGGAATATTGAGTAAATGGGCTATACCTCAAAATATAAAATTTGTTTCAGAAATCCCAAAAACCAGTGTGGGAAAATTAAATAAAAAACTAATCAGACAACAATTTGTAGAAAATTTATAAGTGTTTAAAAATCTATTTTTTTAGTAAAATAAAAAGGTTAATAAATGGTAATTATTAACCTTTTTATTTTTAATCTTTACTGTTTAAAGATGCTTACCAAACTTTTTGATTAAGCATAAGTATACCATAAGGTTTTTTTATTCATTGTATTAAACTAAAATTAGATTAAATATTTGTTTTACTGAGGTAAGTATTGTTATATTTGATACAAATCAATAGTTATCATGCAAAAAATAAAAGTACTTAATCCGGTTGTTGAAATGGACGGAGATGAAATGACAAGAATTATATGGAAGTTCATTAAGGACAAACTCATTCTCCCCTATTTAGATATAGATCTGAAATACTTTGATTTAGGTATTGAAAACAGAGATAAAACTAACGATCAAGTTACTATAGACTCTGCAGAAGCAACTAAAAAATATAATGTTGCCGTAAAATGTGCTACTATTACTCCTGATGAAGCTCGTGTTAAAGAATTTAACTTAAAAAAAATGTGGAAATCGCCTAATGGCACCATTCGTAATATTGTTGGAGGAACAGTTTTTAGGGAACCTATTATTATGAATAACGTTCCGAGATACGTGCAAGGATGGATGCAACCTATTGTAATTGGCCGCCATGCTTTTGGAGACCAATATAAAGCAACGGATGTGGTAATTAATGGCCCCGGTAAATTAACTATGACTTTTACTCCTGAAAACGGTGAACCTCAAACTTGGGAAGTATTTGATTTTAAAGATGACGGAGTTGCAATGTCCATGTACAACACCGATGAATCTATTGAAGGGTTTGCGCATTCTTCATTTCAAATGGCATTAACCAAAAAATGGCCTTTATATCTGTCCACTAAAAATACCATTTTAAAAGCTTATGACGGAAGATTTAAAGATATCTTTCAGAAAATATATGAAGATCATTATCAATCTAAATTTGAAGAACTGGGAATTACTTATGAACATCGTCTAATCGATGACATGGTAGCTTGTGCCATGAAATGGAACGGAGGCTTTGTATGGGCGTGTAAAAATTATGATGGTGACGTGCAGTCAGACACTGTTGCTCAAGGTTTTGGTTCTTTAGGCTTGATGACTTCTGTTTTGGTAACGCCTGATGGCAAAACCGTTGAAGCAGAGGCGGCTCATGGTACTGTTACCCGACATTATAGATTATATCAAGAAGGTAAAGAAACTTCTACTAATCCCATAGCTTCTATCTTTGCATGGACCAGAGGCTTAATGCACCGTGGTAAATTAGATCATACTCCGGATGTTGTCAATTTTGCAGAAACGCTGGAAAAGGTTTGTATTGAAACTGTTGAAGGAGGTAAAATGACCAAAGACCTTGCTTTATTAGTAAAAGGTAAACAAATGACCAGAGAAGATTATCTTAATACTGAAGATTTTCTAGATGCTATTGACAAAGGGTTAAAAAATAAATTAGTTAAATAATTAAGTATTTTTAATCTGTCACAAAAATATATTTATCTTATTAATCAACTACTTGTGTGACTAAATATTAACATATTTTTTTAATATGAAGAATTTCATATTTTTTTGCTGTGTATTCTTGATTATTTAGAAATAAAATTGTAATTTTGCAACTCAAATTTTTAGAGAAATGAAAAAAGACATTCATCCGGATAACTATAGATTAGTTGTTTTTAAAGATATGAGCAACGACGAGGTATTTTTATGTAAATCTACTGCAGAAACAAAAGATACAATTGAATATGAAGGAGTAGAATATCCTTTAGTTAAGATGGAGATTTCAAGTTCTTCTCACCCTTTTTATACAGGAAAAGTTAAATTGGTTGATACTGCAGGTAGAGTTGATAAATTCTTTAACAAATACAAAAATTATAAAAAGTAATATAGTAATACTATTATAAAAATTAAATATACCCATAGTAGTAATACCATGGGTATATTTTTTTATCTTTTTGGCATAAATATTGATGGAAAGAATAGTAATTTAGGTTTCTGCCTTAAAAAAACAACATATTATGAATGCTAAAATTTTAATTTTATTAGTAATAATGACCTTTTCTTCTATATTTGGTTATTCTCAAGAAAAATATAAATATAGAGAAGAAATACAATCTACCAATGAAAAAGTACAGAAAGTGGAAGCTCTGATTCAACAAGAATTTGGCTCTGCTTCTTCGCCCGGAATTTGGACTTCAAATAATCCTGATTATGGTCTTATGATCAGAACAAAAGGGAATACATTTACCATAAGTGCCTGGCAAATTTCTGATAATACAGATATAAAGGCAAGAATTGAAAAACTTATGTCCAAAGTAAAATCTGAACTGTAAAAAAATTTTATATACCAAACTTTAAAACTTCAGTAATGACTTACTGGAGTTTTTTTAACTTAAAATTTGACCAATGAAATTAGATATATTAGCCATAGGCGCCCATCCTGATGATGTTGAACTCGGTTGTGGAGGAACTCTGGCCAAAATGATTTCTGAAAATAAAAAAGTGGGAATATTAGATCTGACGGAAGGTGAATTAGGGACAAGGGGAACAGCTCTTACCAGAAAATCCGAAGCCGAAGAGGCCGGTAAAATACTTTCGATTGCTTATCGTGAAAACTTAAAATTCAGAGATGGTTTTTTTAAAAATGATGATACTCATCAAATCGAATTAATTAAAGTAATAAGAAAATATAAACCGGATATTGTTTTAGCTAACGCGGTAAATGATAGACACCCTGATCATGGAAAAGCTGCTAAGCTTGTTTATGATGCCTGTTTTCTCTCCGGATTATTAAAAATACAAACAAGTTATAACGGGGTAACACAAGATAAATGGAGACCTAAACATATATTCAATTACATTCAATGGAATGAAGAAAAACCGGATTTTATAATCGATATATCTCATTTTTTAGATAAAAAACTAGAAGCTTGTATGGCCTATAAAACCCAGTTTTATGATCCGAATTCATTGGAACCTAATACTCCTATTACCTCCATTAATTTTAAAAAAAGTATTATATACAGAGCTGAAAATTTGGGTAGATTAATAGGCTGTGATGCGGGAGAAGGCTTTACTTCTCAAAAATGGATTGGTCTGAAAGATTTTGAAAATTTTGTTTGATAATATGAAATCTATTCCTATATTTGCATTCCCAAAACGGTGGCCATAGCTCAGTTGGTTAGAGCGTCGGATTGTGGTTCCGAAGGTCGTGGGTTCGAGACCCATTGGCCACCCTAAGCTCCAAAGCATTCCTACAAAAGCTTTGGAGCTTTTTTAATAAACTACTTCAAGTGTATAATTACATAAAACGGCAATGTATACGGCAATGTAATTATTACAAAAATCACTAAATTTCGTTTGTGCTTTTCAAATATAAGGGTTTGTCAACCAAACTAGAAATCAAAATAAAAAAATTTATATTATATCTTTTTTATTAAAGATTAATATAATATTGCTAAGTAACATTTAGATGAAAATATTATAAATATTTTAAATTAATTAGCTTAATCATTATGTTCTTTTTCAAAGCTACTCTAATTAATATTAATATTATATTGATTTAATTATAACATACTACTAATGAAATTACAAAATATTTTTATATACTTAAATAATTATTACATTAGTTATTATTGAATACAATCATATTAACTTATTTTATCATTAATTTTTCTAATCATTAATTAACTTATATAGTAATTAAACAATCCCATTAACTTCTTACTTTAGTTTAAATAATAAAATAGTTTAAATATCATTATTTTTATATGTTATTGATATAGTTATTATATAACAATTAAAATATTTAAATCATTTTTTAATTTTACAAAATATAAATGTCGGATTATTATAATATCAAATAATAATTTTATAATAATTTATTTATTAAGAAATCTTATGTATTGATTAATATATATTTTCTATTTATTATGTAATATTAAAAATATCAATATTATAATTTTACTATATTTAAATTCAAAAATTAATAAAATTTATTATAATCATTTTTTTATAAATAATTATATTTTTATATCTTTTTTACAAATATATATAGCATTATATAATTATATAAAAATTTGACAAACAAATAAAATTTATAGTTATTTATATGTATTATAATAATTAATTATATTTTTTATGGTATATTATTATAATAAAAAATTTTTTATATATATTTGTCCAAAAATTAAATAAAAAATGCATTTATGAGGCAAATAATTAAATACGCATAAATACTTTAAGAATATTAAATCTTTAATTTTAATAATTAAGGACTTTTGGACATGTTATATTCTATTTCATTAATATTTTGATTTAATAGAATAATCGTTTATTATCTTAGTAACTATTTTAATTTATAAATTTAAATAATAATATATATGATAGATTTTAAGGTTTTTATATCATTAACAACATTTTTAATATCTTTTATCTTTTATGGACAAGATATTTCAGAGAGCACTGCAAAAAAAGTAGCTAATAACTTTTTGAAAATTAAATTAAATCATACATTAAAAAAATCAAATGAAAATTTAAAAATAACCAACATTACTCACCAAATTAATAAAGAATATAATGGTTTTTACATTTTTACTATTAAAAACGGTAATGGATTTTGTATAGTTTCATCTGAAAGTGCAAATCATCCAATTTTAGCTTACTCAACAAATTCTACAATTCCAGCATCAACTAATTGTTCACCCGGATTTTTAAATATTTTAAATAGTTTTGAATTTTATAATAATAATCTTAGGAAAAAAATTCAAAAAAGATCATTCGATAAAAACAATGAATTAATTAAAAAAGAATGGGAAGCTTTACTCAATGGACAACAATTACCTAATTCTCAAGAAATAAGCAATAAAGCATTATCTAAATCTTTAAATAATCCCCTAACTGTAGATCCATTAATAAAAACTATTTGGGATCAATCTCCCTTATACAATAAATTTACTCCCAATACATATGAACATGAGCCAACATATGCAGGATCTGCTTCTATCGCCATGGCTCAAATAATGAAATTTTGGAATTTCCCAACATATGGTAGTGATTCTATGAAATATTTTATACCTAATAAGTATTATTATTATAATTACGATTGGAAATGGAAAAAATTATCAGCTAATTTCCAAAATACCAAATACTTATGGGATAAAATGCCTGTTTACCTCTCTAAAAATTCTTCTGCTGAACAAATAGATGCAGTTGCTAGAATAATATCTCATGCAGGTATTTCAATAAAAACTATGTATGGGCCGATTGGTTCAGGTGCTTTTAGTACTAATGTTCCTCAAGCCCTTAAAAAATATTTTAAATATAGCCCAGATATTCAACTAATAGATAGAACTGATTTTGAATCTGATGATGAATGGCTAAATGTATTTAAATCTCAGGTTTCAAAAGGATTACCAGTTTATTTATCTGGTCAATATCCTGATGCTGAACATGCTTATATAGTTGATGGATATGACTCTCAAAATCTAATTCATCTTAATTTTGGATGGGGAGGAACTTCAAACGGATATTATTGGATAGATGAACTCAGAGGATATTCTTCAAGTCAAATTGCAATCATCAATATTTATCCTTCAACTTATTCTTCAAATCTAAATTGTGAAATTCCTTCAGGATTTTCAAGTTCGGATATTACTTTACAGAGTGCTACTCTTAATTGGAACGCCAATCAAAATTTAAATTATACCATTCAAATTAAAGCAGAAACGGATAATGATTGGACTATAGTTGGTAATGATATTAGAGGATCTTCATATACTTTATCAAATTTAAGTCCAAACACATCGTACACGGCTAGGATTAAATCTAACTGTGATAATGGTAAATCTAGCAATTTTACTGAAGTTAATTTTAATACGACTTCTCATTCTAGCCCTTCATTAGCTTCATGTATTAATAATTTTGAACCAAATAATTCATTTGAAGATGCTTATTTAATTAAACCAGATTCTGTCTATTACGCAGGCATACAATCACCTAAAGATGAGGATTTTTTTAAATTCTTTATAACAAAAAATTCAGATATAGAAATTCATCTTCAAAAACTTCCCAAAGATTATGACATAAAACTATTTAATAGTAGCAAGGTTGAAATAGGTCAGAGCGAAGCTGCAAATACCACAGATGAAAAAATCTCAATAAAAAACGTTTTACCTGGTACATATTATATAAAAGTATATGGATATAAGGAAGCATTTGATGAATCTCAATGTTATGAATTAGGAGTTTATGCAACAAATATACCTTCATGCAGCAATAATTATGAGCCAAATAATAGTTTTGAAGAGGCCTATCCTATTGATACACATACAACTTATTTCGCAAGTATAGGTACTGCTAGAGATCAAGATTATTATACATTTACTTTAGATTCTGATTCAGATATAAATATTATTCTTCAAGATATTAACTATGATTACGATTTTAATCTTTATGATTCTTTAAAAAATTTAATTGAAAAAGGTAAATTAATTAGTCCCAATAGTAAATTAATTAGTTTAAAAAATCTTGCTGCTGGCAAATATTACATTCACATAACCGGTAAATATTATTATCCTACTTCATGTTATAGTTTGAACATTGATACTGTTATAGACAAATATTCATGCAATTATAATTACGAAGAAAATGATACCTTTGAAAGTGCTGTTGAAATCAAAACAGATTATCCATATACTGCTAGTATCGGTTATGCACATGATCAAGATTATTATAAATTTACTTTAGATAAAAAATCTAATATTAAGGTTGTACTACAAAATATAGGTGAAAAATATGAATTAAAATTGTATAATTCAAATAAAACAGAAATTGGAAGTAAGTATAATGAAGATAAAAGTGATGAGATTATAAATATTAACGATCTTGAACCTGGTACCTATTATGTACTAATAAAGGGTATTAATGGAGCATTTAATAACAGCAAATGTTATGGTTTAATAGTTGAAACAATCCTTTCTACACCTGCATGTATAAATAATTTTGAACCCAATGATACTTTTCAAGAAGCAACCTCTATAGAATTAAATACAAAATATGATGCAGGTATAGGTTCTTCTAACGATAAGGATTATTATAAGTTTATATTAAATGAGACTTCTGATATTAAAATCTTACTTCAAAATCTTCCAAAAAATTATGATTTAATTCTTTATGACAATTTTAATTATGAAATTGATAGAAGTATAAATATTGGAAATATAAGCGAAAAAATTGAAATAGAAAGTTTACCTGCTGGAACCTATTATATATATATATATGGAAAAGATGGTGTATTCGATACAAGTCAATGTTACAACCTTGAAGTAATTACATCGAGTGTTTGTGCTTCAAACTATGAACCTAACAACAGCATAGATATGGCATATCCTATTAGAAATATTTTAACATATTCTTCTGATATTAGCTCTCCTACTGATGATGATTATTATAAAATATTTATTGGTGTAAAAGCTGATATTGAAGTTGTATTAGATAATCTTCCAGAAAATTACGATCTTAAATTGTATAATTCTTCAAAACAAGAAATAGGAAGAAGTTCAAATAGTGGTACCAATAAAGAAGTTATAAATGTATATAATGTAGAAAGAGGTGTTTATTATGTATATGTATACGGATCTAATGGTGCTTTTGCTCCTGGTAAATGTTATGATTTAACAGTAAATTTTAAACCTACTAATACTACTCATCCTATACCGTCATGTGTAGGTAATTTTGAACCAAATAATACATTTGAAGAAGCATTTCTTATTAATACAAACACAAAATATGAAGCTGCAATTGGTACTCATAACGATCTGGATTACTATAAATTTAATTTAAGTGAAAAAGGAGATATTTTAGTTAAGTTAGATAACCTCACAAAAAATTATGATATTAAAATATATAATTCTTTAAAAGAAGAAATAGGAAGCAGTCTAAATATTGGTGATGCCAAAGAAGAAATAAATATTTTAAATTTGGATAAAGGAATCTATTACGTATATATTTATGGAAAAGATGGTGAATTTGATCCAACAAGCTGTTATAATCTAATTGTTAATTTTTATCCATTAAAAAATAATCCTGATATAAGTAATAATGAAGATTCTATTATATTATATCCTAACCCTGTCCATGATGTATTAAATATTAAAGGAATTAATAAAGATAAGGAAAAATTTACAACTTTTACTATTCTTGATAGTAGTGGACGAATAGTTAAAAAATTGCAAACAAAGGTTGATGATATAATTCCTATTAATGTCTCAGATTTATCTCCAAATCAGTATTATTTACAAATTCAAGGAAGAAATTTCAGATTCATTAAAAATTAAGTTTTAATTATTAATTAAAAAACCGAAAGATAAATCTTTCGGTTTTTTTATATTCATTAAACTGATATTATCAATCAACTCTTTTTTTATCAAAAAAATAAAGGGTCATACCTGCTCCTATGATTCCTAATCCAATAATACTCTCCCGAGGATGGTTAACAAAGGTAAAATACAAAATATAAAAGCTGAAAAGTAAAAAGATACCGGGCATTAGTAAAAAAATATTTCCTTTGAAAAGTACCCGATTTTTTTTCTTAATAAATAAAGAAGTACTCACAGCAGCCGTAGAAAGAAGTTGAAGTACAAATGCTGTGTAAATAAAAATTTCTTCAAATTTACCACTCAATATTATTAGTATACTGATAAGGGTATGAGCAACTACAGCCCAAATAGGTATTCGGTTTTTATTTTCTTTACCTAAATAACTCCAAAGATGATTTTCTTTTGCTGTTGCCTGGGTTACTCTCGATCCAACCCACAAATAGCCACTAATTGTTGAAACTAATTGCAATGCAATCAAATAACTTATCCATTTTACTCCCCGAACACCTAAAATATTGGTAAATGCGATATTGGCAATGTCTTCTTTTCCTTCCATTTGTTCGATTGAAGCATGTTTTAAAAAAACAAAATTTACCAACACATAACTTACTGTTACAAAAACAGTTCCTATTATCAACGCTTTGGGAAGATTAACTTTTGGCTTTTCAATTTCTTCAACAATATAAGAGGCAGAATTCCAACCGGTATAAGCGTAGGTAACAAACACTAACGAACTGGCAAAAGCCGGAACGATAATTTCATGAGTCCAAGAATTATCCCATAATAATGCATTAGTAGGAGACGGACTTATCGAAATTCCAATTAAAATCAGTACTACAATGAATGCTACCTTAAGAACGGCAAATATATTTTGAAAACGACTGCTTACCTTTAGGCTGAAACATTGAAATACAGCAATAATAATGATAATGAGAATAGCTGTACTTCTTTCATTTTCAAAACCCAAATATTTAGCCATAGCCAATGCTGCTAAAGCAATTGGCCCGGAGAAGCCAACTATAAGCGATACCCAACTGGTAATATATCCCATGATGGGATGATACGTACGAGAAAGATAAATATAATCTCCTCCCGATTGCTTAAAATGAGCTCCTAATTCTGCATAGATAAAAGCACCTATTAAAGCCAGTATTCCTCCGATTGTCCATAAAAGAATAATGGTAAACGTATTGTGTAATTCCGGAACTTGATATCCTAAACTTGTAAACACTCCCGTTCCTACCATATTGGATAAGACTATGGCAGTTGCTGTCTTCCAGCCTATTTTTTTCATATTTATATTAAATATATAAGTCTAATTTTAGAAATTCATAGAAAGCTTAGTAAACCAATTAGCTCCGGTTGTACCCATCTGTACCGGTGCATACTTGAAAACATTATAATAAGAATTTTCATAGATTTGCTTATCCGGAAAGACATCAAAAATATTATTTCCGCCCATCGTTAGTATTAAATCTTTTCGTATGGAATAACTGATACTAAAATCGGTTACTAATTTTGGATCATGATGTTGTACCGAACCGTATGGGTAACCATCTCTCGTAACTTTACCGAAATAGGTATTTCTTACTAATAAATTCCATTTCGAAACTGAGTAATTGAAGCCTAAAGTTGCCTTTGCTTTCGGACTTAAAGATTCAATTATATTGGTTTGATCGGGACCGAAATATTCATTTCTGTCTCCTTCAAAAACTTTGGGAAAATGATAATCAACAATTTCTGTTTCTGTATAGTTTCCTGATAAACTTATATCCAGATTTCCCCTTCCTAAACCAACTTTATACGTGGCCACTATATCAATACCTTTCGTTTCCGTATCCACAGCATTAGTAAAAAATCGTGCTCCTTCCACTCCATAAGATTCTACTTTTGCATTAACAAATTCACTTGTGAGTACAATACGATCTTTAACTTTGATATAGTAAGCATCAGCCGTTACATATATTTTTTTAGAAGGTTTAAATGTTAAACCGGCACTCGCATTTATAGATTTTTCTTCTTTAAGTTTATCAATACCTAATGCTTTTGCCAAAGGACTGTCATTTCTAAATATACCTTTAGAAACAACTCCTGATCCCGACGATGAGATACTGGAAAAAGAATTATTGAAATACTGCTGTTGCAGAGACGGGGCTCTGAATCCATTACTAAAAGCTCCCCTTACAGCAAATCCGTTTACATATTCATAACGCACCGCCAACTTTCCTATCCATGAATTACCAAAATCGGAATAATGCTCATATCTTCCTGCCAAATCACCGGTAAGTTTTCCTTTTTTAAATGCTACATCCGCATAACCGGATGCATTATTTCTGTCCTCTTTTAACGCATTTTCAGGAGAAAATCCTATAAAACCTTGAGCTCCCCCCTCTCCCAGTATATCGGTGGGAAGGGTAGATGCTGTTGCCGGATTACCAAATTTATCGTAACGCATCCATGAGCCTTCTTCTCCGGCCTTTATTCTATACTGTTCGTATTTAAATTCTCCTCCGAAGGCAATGGAAAGAAGTGTATTTATTTTTTTAGAAATATCCAGATTGATAGTATTTTGCATAAACTCATGTCCCCCGGCTTTAAATTCCGTTGGAGAATGTATGCCCAACGAGGCGTTGTTTGTATGCGTAGCCTTATAATTAAAGAGGTTTTCTCCAAAGGTATTACTTATATCTACCATCCAATTATTATGCATATATCTTATTCCCGTAGAGTTAGAAATATCATAAATAGTGGATTTTAATAAAGGTTGAAATCCTATCGGATAAAGTTCTTTAACTACATTAGTTTTTTCACTGGGAAGTCTTCGGAATTCAGCTCCTTCTCCTTGTCTTAAACTTGCTCCGCCGAATGAGTAGAACTCATACTTTTCGGATAATGGATAAATGGAATTTATAAAAAACTGTTGATTTTTAATTTGAGCATCTCCTGCCCTGAAACGGAAGTCTTTTTGGGTTAAACCCATTTCTGCCATAATTTTTTCATCGTTTATTCTGGCCTGATTGGGATCCGGTGCAAAATCATAGGCAAAGTTATCGCCAAACTTGTCCAGATTATTTTCATAAGAACGATTGGTTTTATTTCTTTGGCTGACTACAAAAGAAAGATTGATACTTCCTCCTTTATCTCCTAATTTAGCCCCGTAATTTCCGCTAAAATTGTAAGTTTCCCCGTCATTTCTATTGGTTAATCCATAGGTGATGGATGCCGAGCCGCCCTCATTCTTTTTTAAAATAATATTAATTACACCGGCAATGGCATCCGAACCGTATTGAGCTGCAGCACCATCTCTCAAAACCTCTATTTTTTCTATTGCTGAAACGGGTATGGCACTTAAATCTGTACCCACAGATCCGTTACCTACCGTATTTTGATAGTTGACTAATGAGGTAGTATGCCGTCTTTTTCCATTCACTAATACCAGAACCTGATCGGGACCCATACCTCTCAAGGTAGCCGGATCAATATGTTCCGTTCCATCAGAAGAAGATTGGCGAACTGAATTGAATGAAGGTACTAAATAATTTAATAAGTCGTTAACGGTTAACTGAGGAGATGCCTTTTCTATTTTCCTGACATCTATTACGTCTATGGCAACGGGAGAATTTACTTTGGTTCGTTCTGAACTTCTGCCACCGACTACAACAATCTCTTCAAGATCAAGGGAATCTACGGCTCGTTTTTCTTGAGCATCCACATAATTGGTAAATTCTAAAATTAAACTTACCATTAACAAAGAAACTTTTTTCATTATCTTTCTTACATTTAGTAAATTATATTTATTAAAACTGTATCAAGAAAAACCGGAAAGGAAAAAAGAAATTATTCACAACTCAACACACTCACAACTCGCGAATCACTCATCTTTCCCCTCAGGGCTGGAATTAGCACCAAGCCTAAGCAGGCCGGTTGCCAAGGTTTCACAGGGCCAGTCCCTCCACCTTTCTTGATAAGTGATGTAAATATACCATAATTTTCATAATAAAATAATTTTATATTATATTATTTTACCTCTAAGATAAAGAAATAAATTTACTTTATCTTAAAAAATCTTACCAAGAAAATTATTCCTATTCCAAACAAGGAAATGAAAGTAAAAGATATTTGTAATGAAAATTTTTCAGCTAAAAAACCAATGCAAGGAGGGCCTAGAAAAAAACCGATAAAACCAATGCTGGTAATAACTGTAAGCGCTTGTTCGGGCGAAGCAGTTTTTGAATTTCCCGCTAAGGTATATACTAAGGGTACGACTGCAGATATTCCCAGTCCAACAATAACGAACGAAAGAAGTGTAGTTAGTAATGTTGGAAATAGAACAGCACAGATCATACCTATAAAAATTAAAGATCCGCTGATGATCAACGTAATTTTTGAACCGAATTTTCGAACTATAAAATCAGAAATGAATCGTCCGCAAGCCATGGCTGCCATATAGGCAGTCAATCCATATCCGATATATTTTTTATCGGCTTTCACTATATTCCTCATATATTCATTGGACCAATCGGTCATCGTTCCTTCAGAAACCATAGCAAAAAAAGCTAGAAATCCTAAGACAATAAGATTTTTATCAACTCTGATAAATTTTGATTTTTTCGGTAATTCCATTGGTTCTTCTTTGGATTCATCCGGCAACAAGTATCTGAATAACCAAAGGGAAACTAGAATTCCTATGGAAGAATATAAAATAAAATGCTCAGAAGGTGGTATGTTTTTAGCAATCATTACCGCTCCTAACCAAGAAGCAAAAAAACCTCCAATGCTCCAAGTACCGTGCATGGAGCCTATTATTTGACCTTTATAGGATTTTGACACATTAACAGCTTGTGTATTTATAGCTATATTGGTTAAATTACCTATGGCCCCGTAGGCTATTAAATTGAGTTTCAATTGCCACAATTTTCCACAAAATCCAATCCCAATTAAAAATATAAAGTAAAGAATGATAAATGTAAGGGTTGATTTTTTGCTTCCCAGCTTTTTTATTAAATTACCCGCAAAAGGTAACGTAATAAGTGTTCCGATTGATAAAAATAGTAAAACCAATCCCCAATTGGAATCGGAAACATTCATCGATAATTTAATCGTTGGAATTCGTGAAGCCCAAGTCGCGGAACTGCCTCCAAAGAAAAAAAATAAAAGGGTTACCGCCATTCTGGGCAAATGCTTTTTGTTTATCATTAGTAATTCTCTCGGATTTTTATTGGATTGTTCATTTTTCATCAACTCCGCGTATTTATAACATAAAAAAGCCTGCTTGATTCAATCAAACAGGCTCTTCATTAATTATCTTTTTAATCTTTTGTCGGGGATTCTTTTTCCACCTCCCGTATTTTAATTTCCGTACTATCTTTTTCTTTATTTAATCCAATATAGAGATGGTCTCCGTCATGTATCGATGAATTGATAATTTCTTCAGCGATCACATCTTCCACATATTTCTGGATCGCTCGTTTAAGCTGACGTGCACCGAAATTTTTGTCCCATCCTTTTTCAATGATGAATTCTTTAGCTTCCGGAGATAATTCTACTTCATATCCAATTTTAGCAATTCTATCGTACACATTTTTCAATTCTAAATCTATAATTTTGGATATATCTTCCTTTTCCAAATTATTAAAGATGATAACATCATCGATCCTATTAAGGAATTCAGGCGCAAAAGTTCTCTTTAAAGCGTTTTCTAAAGTAGATTTTGCTCTTATATCGGAAGATGATTTTTTGGCAGAAGTTCCAAATCCAACACCGTCACCGAATTCTTTGAGTTCACGAGTTCCGATATTGGAAGTTAAAATGATTATTGTATTTCTAAAATCTATTTTTCTTCCCAAACTATCCGTAACATGTCCGTCATCTAAAATTTGCAAAAGAATATTAAATACATCCGGATGCGCTTTTTCTATTTCATCTAAGAGGATTACAGCATAAGGTTTTCTTCTTACGGATTCAGTCAATTGCCCCCCTTCTTCATATCCTACATATCCCGGAGGAGCTCCTACTAATCTAGATACGGCAAATTTTTCCATATATTCACTCATATCTATTCTAATGAGAGCATCATCTGAATCAAATAATTCTCTGGCAATAACTTTTGCTAATTGAGTTTTTCCAACTCCGGTTGCTCCTAAGAATATAAATGTACCTATAGGCCTGTTAGGATCTTTTAATCCGGCACGGTTTCTCTGAATGGCTTTTACTACTTTGTTGACCGCTTCGTCCTGACCGATAATTTTTCCTTTCATCAGATCTTTCATTTGAGCAAGTTTTTTAAGCTCTCCTTCTGCAACTCTTTGTACAGGTACACCGCTCATCATTGAAACTACTTCTGCAACATTATCTTCGGTAACTATCTCCCGATGTTCTCTTGAAGATTTTTCCCATTCTCTTTGTGCATTCGCTAATTTTGTTTCAATCTCTTTTTCGGTATCTCTTAATTTTGCAGCTTCTTCATACTTTTGGCTTTTAATTACCTTAGTCTTTTCAGCTCTGATTTTTTCTAATTCTTTCTCATAATTAACTATTTCCTTAGGAACTTTGATATTTTTAATATGGACTCTTGATCCCGCTTCATCGAGCGCATCAATCGCTTTATCCGGCAAATATCGGTCGGTAATGTATCTTGTAGTAAGATTTACACAAGCTTTAATTGCCTCCTCGGTATAAGTTACATTATGATGTTCTTCGTATTTATCTTTAATTTGATTTAATATGATAATGGTTTCTTCCGGAGAAGTTTGTTCTACCATTACTTTTTGAAATCGTCTTTCTAGGGCGCCGTCTTTTTCAATATATTGCCTATATTCATCCAAAGTAGTCGCTCCGATGCATTGTATCTCTCCTCTTGCTAATGCCGGTTTGAACATATTGGAAGCATCTAAAGAGCCTGTGGCTCCTCCGGCTCCTACTATGGTATGGATTTCATCAATAAAGAGAATAATATCCGAGTTTTTTTCAAGCTCATTCATGATGGCTTTCATTCTTTCTTCAAATTGTCCTCTATATTTAGTACCTGCAACCAGTCCGGCTACATCTAAGGTAACTACACGTTTATTGTATAAAACACGAGAGACCTTTTTTTGAACAATTCGTAAAGCGAGTCCTTCTGCAATGGCTGATTTACCGACTCCGGGCTCTCCTATTAACAAAGGATTATTCTTTTTTCTTCTGCTTAATATCTGAGATACTCTTTCAATTTCTTTTTCCCTTCCTACTACCGGATCTAAACGACCTTCAAGTGCAGCGGTGGTTAAATCTCTACCGAAATTATCTAATACCGGTGTTCTGCTTTTCGAAGGGTTGGATCTGCTTCCTTTAGGTGCTTCGTATTGATTTCCTTCACTAATGCCTTCTTCTTCAGAAAATTCATTGGTGGGTTGTTCCGTTAAATCTTCTTGAAACTGAAATCTATATTCTTCTTTAAGGATATTAGCATCGATATTATACTTTTTGAAAAGCTGAGTTACCGGATCGCTTTCTATCCTCAAGATACATATCAATAAATGTATGGTTTCTATTTCCGGGCTTCTAAAAAGCTTAGCTTCTAAAAAGCTTGTTTTTAAAGCTCTTTCGGCAGCTTTAGTAAACGGGATGCGATTCCTGTCTACTTTTATACTTATTTCAGGTTTATTAAGATTTTCTATTTTTCTCCTTAAGTCACCTAAATCAACATTTAAACTTTGAAGTATGGTAATAGCTTTGCTGTTACCTTCACGTAAGATACCCAGTACAAGATGTTCCGTCCCTATATGGTCATTACCTAATCGTAATACTTCTTCATTGCTGAAGCTTATTACATCTTTGACTTGTTGTGAAAAATTTTCGTCCATGTATGACTTACTGTTCTATATATTAATATTTTACGATTTGAATCTTGCATTTATCATGCCACTTTACTTATCGGTTATTTTGTCATATTCCTTGATAAAGTAAAATATTTTTTTCTGATAAATGTACTCTATTATTTTAAAATATCATATAATGTCGGAACTATTTCTCGGGTACGTATATTATTTCTCCATTTTCCAGTTCATAAGCTATCCCTACTTTTTTCCCTTTTTTACCTGTGGATTTCTCTTGGGACGGGGTATACTTGTTTATTTTATTTCCTTCTTTGGTTATTATTTCCATGTCTTCTTTTCCCGGATTTTTAACAACGGTAAAATCTTCATTGGAAAATACTTCACCCATATTTAAATTCATAACCATGGCAACCATAAGAGCAACGGCAAAAACCATAGCTACATCAAATAGGTTTACGATGACACTAAGCGGATCGGTATCTTCTTCTTTTAGAAATCTGTTAATTCTTCTTCGCCTTTTCATTCTTAATTTACATTACCCGTTACTACTCTTGCTACATAATCTAAATTGTTAACTTCTTTTGCATACCATCGTTGTTTAACTTGTAAAGTTACTAACCCGATTGCGCTTACTACCAATCCCACCACAGTTGTTGCAAAAACTACTTGCATGTTATACGCCATACCGGAAATATCCCCGGAAGACAGTCCAACCAGTGCCGGACTCATGGCTATCAGGGTACCGATTAAGCCTAAAACAGGTCCGAGTTTTGCAAGCATTTTTGATAAGGAAAGGTCTTTATCTACTTCATTTTCAAAATTAGAAATGGTAAAATCGGCATAAGCTTCATGGGTGGTATTTTCCAATAATGTCCTTAAATATTTTATATATAAGGAATTGTTTTTTGAAGGCAAGGATGCTTGTAAATCTTTTAACTTTTCTTGAGTAAGGTTTTCAATAACCGGATTTATCTTTTTATCGTTATTTCTTTTAACGATAAATTGATTGTAAAAGCTTCCTAAAAGAAGCAATGAACGAGCGAATAATATTAGTAAGATGATGATATCGGGAATTAATAAACTATTCGCTACCCAGAATAATACTTTTGATATAATTTCCATATTTATTAGTTATTTTAATTTTTTCTTTTAGTGTTTAACAATTTTTCCATTTAGTTAACCTCCATTTAATTTTATTTCCTAAAAATCCTATTAGAAAAAAGAAAATGAATAGTCCCATCGATAAAAGTATATAGTTAACATTTATGGTTTCTTCTGATGTTTTATATATTATTTTTCCATCAACGGTGGTTATGAGTCCTAGTATACAAATGATTAAACTCATAATAAAATGTATTTCAAGTCTTAAATCAAATTCCGGAATCAGTTTTTTAAAAGTTATGACAGCTAAAACCATACATAAAATAACGATTGATGCATAAAGGATTGCCATGGTTAAAAAGTGAAAACCGGTAAAGGTAAATGCGGCTTGAGTCAATCCATAAAATAAAACTAAAAAAGGTAATATTCCCGGATAATATTTTAATATTAATCGAACTATCTTATGTTTTTTACTTCCAAACCGTCCCATTAGTGCTGCAAAACAGAAAGCAAAACATACCGCCGATTCTACCGTAACTACTACGGACATGTTTTGCATCATAACATGATCAGCTAAAAAATCTTCTATCTGTGTTTTAGATTGCTTAATGGCTAAGGGATAAATTAAAAGTATATAGACTGTGTATACTAGCATCATTAAGGCTATTAGCCCTATTTTCCAAAAACTTAGCTTTATAATACTATTTACTAGGATAAGAGCCATTAATAAATGTATGATGAGTTCCATAAAGTACTATTCTTTTATCTTAGCTGTTTTTTCTTCTTTTCCTTATATACATTAATAGTGAAAGGGCAACAATGCTTATAACCGTAACTATAATTACTCCGTTGACTGCTGTTTTTTCTGATTTATTAACTCCTTTGGAAACTTCTTCTTTTTTCAAAACCATCCCCTCTTTAGAATCTGATGAAGATTCTCCTATTTTCATTTTAGTTACTTGTTGCTTATATTCTGTAGATTGCTGAGGTGTAACTTTATTTGAAATATAATCCTGGAGTTTTTTATTATTTCCGGAAAATCCTGCTCCTGAATGTCCAAATTCTTTCACAACTTGTGTATGTACGAGAGCCGTTTGTTTTATTTGCTCTTCAGTAGCTTTCCACATCCCTTTTCTTGAGGTTTCAAGCATGATCGCTGTAATTTCTTCCAATGCTGCCGGACTAACTTTTTTGAAAAATTCTTTGGTTCCTAAATTAGTTTTATCGGTTACATAGGTATCATATATCTGATCCCACATTTCATTATCGATCACATCGGGCTTCATTACATTCCAACCGTAGGTATTGGTTATAACCTCTGTTATATCGGCCGCGCTGGATGCTCCCCCTTTCATCTTCTCTTTAATATAGGCCGGATTGAAGATGGTGGTACGAGCTTCAACACCTATAGCTTCTTTCAATTCTTGTATTTTGAAATTAGTATGATTTCTGTAGTCTGCAAAATAGGCATCGGGATCTTTACCTGTAACATTGCGAATGGCTAAATTCATTCCTCCCATAAACTCGTATACATGATCTAGACTTAAAGCTCCCCAGGTATTGCTTTGTCTTGGATGAACAACCATATCTGTATTTTTTAGTACAGCTTTTAGCAATCCTTTGTGAAAATCACCCCAATTTTTATCACTGCCATATATTGCTCCCATATTATTGATATAGGTTTCTGCTATTTCTTTTTCATCTTCCCATTTATCTCCGCTGGTTACCATTTCTTGAATTCCTGTTCCATACATTCCGTTAACTCCTCCGAATATTCTTTGCGTTGAGATCTGACGGGCTTCTTGAGGAGGTACTCCTTCATCGACTAAACTTTTTTCTATATCCAGAGTGCTTTGAGCTACTAAATTTTCATAGTTGGAATCTTTTGCAGATGCGGCCATTTCCACGGCTCTGGATAGTAATGCCAAACGGGAAGCTGCCAGATCTCTAAATTGTCCTGAAGTTTGCACCACTACGTCAATCCTCGGTCTTCCTAAATCTTTCGATTCAATTAGTTGTAAATCGGATACTCTTCCGAAGGCATCGCGAACCGGTTCAACTCCCAGCATATATAAAACTTGCGCTATGGTTGTTCCTTCGCTTTCAATAAATTCACTGCTCCAAAAGGTATAATTAACTTTTTTAGGATACGCTCCATGCTTTGCTTTATATTGTGCCAAAGTTGCATTAACAAGTTCCTTTCCTCTGTCCCATGCTATTTCAGTAGGGGTGGATTCTGCATTAATGGAATACAAATTTCTACCTGTAGGAACTCCGTTCGGATTCGCCACAGCATCTCCTCCTGAAGAAGGTTCAATATAGCCTCCGGATAGTGCATTGACTAATGCTTTAAATTCCAACTCCGGACTTTCTTCTAAACTTTTTTCGTATTTCTTTATATTGGTGATAGTTCTTTCTATTTCAACAATAGCTCTCGCTCTTGATTTTTGCTCTTTGGTATAAGTCATTTTTTTATGAGCCATTCCATGCATAGGCTTTTTCTCTGATTCCTTTGGAGCTGTATGTGCAACTTGTTGCGAAGAGGTATTTTTGGTATGACCTGGAGAATTTTCCATTTTAGAAGGTTTGCCTGCAGTACTTTTAGTACTTTTTTTAAACGTTCTTTTTGGAGGGGAAATAATCATTTTAGATTGTTCCAATTCTTTTTCATCAATTCCGGCAACGCTGCAAATAAATGCAGGACTTGCTTCTTTACCTGATAAGATTTGATTTACTATATTTTTGGCTGCGTCTAAATATCTTTGTTTAAAGTATACTTTATTTTTGAGTTGTTTTTCGGTTACTTTTCCTCTTTGTTTATCCAAGGCGGCCAGACTATAAGCAATCGGATCTGTACTCATTGCCTGAACGGTTGAAATGATTTTATCTTTAGTATAAGGTATACCGGAAGTATAAAGATGTCCGGACATTTTCTCATTGGAAATTTCTTCGGCAAAATTTTCTATTCTTTCTATCTCCTCTAAATTATAAGGTTTTGTTGCTATACTATCTAAACGTAAATCTCTGTGCAATCCCATTTTTACCGCTATTTTCTTTACTTCTAGGGATGCTAATGGCTGATTGGATTCTTCAGATTTATAGTAATATTGTATCTTATCCTGCAATTCTTTAAATTGAGAACGGGTTTGGCTCTCCATAAATGCAGGAGTTAAATAAGATAGTAAGGTGGCGTAGGAACGTCTTTTAGCCATCATACTTTCTCCGATATTTCCAATGGTATAATAATAAAAATGTGGCAAGGTTCCTACCAGTCTGTCCGGCCAATCTTCATTACTCAGTGCAATTTGTTTTTGAGGAGTAAACTCAAGACTTCCGTGTGTCCCAAAATGAATCAACGCATCGGCTTGGAATCCGTGCTGTACCCAAAGATAGGACCCAATATAGGTATGAGGAGGAGCTGTTTTTGCTCCATGGATAATGGCAAAGGTATCATCTCCCAATCCTGCCATAGGTTGAGGTAATAGTACAATATTTCCGAATTGAACTCGTGAAACCGCTAAATACGATTTTTCACCTATATTTTTACTCATGTAATTACCCGGAGCTTCTCCGTAAACCGCTGTAACTTCGGCATATTTTTCGGGGGTAAGTGTTTTTTTTGCCCAGTTTTCATACGTTGTTTTATCAATCAATTCCGGATTGCCATTTTTCAAATATTCATCAAAAGCTCCTTGGGCGTAGGTACTCATTACAGAACCTTGGGTCATCAAGATTTTTTCAAAATCTTGTACATTTTCGGGTAAATTATCTACTTTATATCCTTCTTTTTTTAATCGTTTTAAAAAATTATAAAGTGAAGGAACGGTTTCCAGTCCTTGTGCGGTTAAGGATTCTTTACCGGGTCCTTTATAATAGTAGATGGCTATTTTTTTATCTTCATTTTTTTTATGTTTTAACTCTACAAAATTGTGAATGATTTGAACAAAATTTTGGAGTCTTTCGGGCACTGTTTTAAATAAATAAAGATTGTTATCTGTTAATTCTTGGGTATTTAAAACGTATGGATATATAGATCCATCCAATTCAGGCATTACTACACTTTGTGAGAGGAAACCTCCCATCATTCCCATGGGATCTTTAAGCCATTCGTCTTTAGTTTTTAATATGGTAAGTGGCGTAAATACGGGAATATTTATTTGTTTTAACCAGTTTACTGCTTCTTCTGCTTTTCCTAACGCTAGTCTTCCGTGAGCGAAATGTATAACTGCATCCGGTTGAATTTCCTTTAAAAATTCCAATCTCTCAAATGTGGAGGATATGGGATATACGTTAAATCCTTTCTTTTGTAAAGAAACGATTAAGCTGTCTAAGTTATCTCTATTTCCACTATAGGGATCATTTAATCCACCCAAAATGACCACTTTGGGCGCGCCCTCTATATAAAAATTATTTTTCTTTAAGTAATTTTCGTATTCACTAACATTTTTAAAAGCCAAATCTTCATCTAAATGATACAATACATCTTCTGCAGTCTCAACTATAGGGCTTGGTTCCGTAACAAAAAATATCTTTTTATCTATATTTTTACGTATATATCTGGCAAGGCTTTGATAATTTTTTTTGTTTCCACTATCCATAAATGCTTCTACCGCTTTCATCCGGGTGCTGTCTAAATTACACAGATTATTTTCAGGATTGGTTGCGCGGTATATATAAAAGGGTTTACCGTCTTGCATAATTTTTTTTAGCTGCTCCCTTTCTTCCGCGGATGCTTTCATGCCCATACCGAATCCTAAAATAAAGTCGTACTTCTTTAATTTAGACAAATCTTCTAAAGAGACTTCTTCGTATTGAATGAAGGGGTCTTTATTGGATTGAATAAGACTGGTGGTTTGAAATTTTTGAAAGTTTACTAAAGCTACTTTTGTTGGTGAGGCAGTTTTATTCCAAATGATCCAACTTGCCATTAGTAATACTAATAGACACACTACTATACTCAATAAGAGCTTCTTTTTTTTCATTTTCATAATATTTATGTAAGCCTGATTTTTTCTTTGATAAACGTTTATTTGACAATGATTTTTTTAGTCGCTTTATGATCACCTACTTTGAATACGAGAATGTAAATTCCGGGAGTTAAGGCAGATAAATTCAATTCTTTTGAATAAAAACCGGCTTGCCCCAAGATTTTATCTTCGTACATTTTCTTACCACTTAAGCTATATATGGATAATTCTGCTTTATTTGCATTGGAATTTTTAATATCATATAGTAAGGTAGCCGTTTTATTTACTATAGGATTAGGATAAACCGTAAAGGAAGAATGATCTGTCAATTCTTCTATTCCTAAATTATTTATTTTTTTATACGTGAAATTGATAGTTCCTGTAGCTGCTCCTCCAAAATCAGTAAACCATAATTCGTATAAGCTCGTTGTTTGATCTTTTTCTGTTTTAACGTAATATTTATTTTTTGGAATTACGTATGAATAACCGGATAATTCCTTCCATCGGTCTCCTATGGTATTAATCTCATTTTTAAAATTTTCATTTTGAAGTTCAGTTTGGTCGCCTTCTAATTTTTTAGCAACGGATACGTGAGTATTTTGTAATGCTCCTGTTACAGAAACATAATCTATGTTTTTATAGAACGAAGTATATTTTGTAAAAAGCAAATCCCAATCTGCATCCAAGGGAATTGTATCAACCAATTTATTATTTTTCAATGAATAATAGTTAAACATTTTTCCTTCACCTGTGGAATTTAAGATTGTAAAGGATCGATCTGAACTCCATGATGTTCCCTCCCAAATGGCATATTTACATGTATATCCTTTAAAATAATCTTCAATCATAAATTTCATAAGAGTTCCATCGTCATATTCTAATACAAATATGATAGAACCCACTACATGATGGGTGGGCATAAAATATTCTCCCCATCCGTAGGTCGCCGAACCGTTATCGAACGCTCCTTTTTCCCATTTAACCTCGCTATTATATAATTTTTTCCATTGTTGTTTCTTAGATACATCAATAGTATTCCAATCTGAAGCTGCATTTGCTGCTTCATAAACTTTAATGCGTGCATCATTCACGCGTGTAGCAAAACTTCTGGCATCTTTTCTTAGAAAAGCTAAGTCCCAATCTGTTGTGGGCAGGGTGATTTGATTATTAGAACCCAATTGAAAATATACTTGTTGAGTATAAGAAGAACCTAAGGAAAGAGCGATATTTTTTTCTTGAGCATGTACGGTAACTTGTACCATAAACCATACTATAAGCAGTATAGTCCTTTTCATAATCAATAGATTTAAGTTTTTATTCTATTTTTATTTAGGGCAAATATAATTATTATTTAGATTTATTCTCAATAATATTTAGATTTATTCTAAATAATTTTTACTTTTGCTAAAAAAACTATGAAAAAGAATATCTCCAATAAGTTCTTTTTATTATATATATCTCTGATTTTAAGTAATTTATCTTATTCTCAAGAGACTAATGACAAAAAAAATAAAGTAAAGGATATTGACGAAATTGTGGTAACAGGTCAATATCATCAACAAAGTGTTGATAAATCCATATATCAAGTTGAGGTCATATCCCAAGAAGATATTAAAAACAGGGCAGCATCCAATATATCGGACATTTTAAGTTATTATCTTAACTTTAATACTCTACCCAACAGTAAAAACGGGGATTCTGAAGCTTCTCTTTTCGGTTTGGATGGTCAATATTTTAAAGTATTAATAGATAACATTCCTATGGTGAGTGATTATGGAATGGGCTCCAATGTTGATTTAACCAAAATTAATTTAGATAATGTGGAACGGATCGAGATTGTGAGAGGGAGTATGGGTACGGATTACGGGTCTAATTCACTGACGGGAATTGTCAATATTATAACCCGTAAAAAAATCAATTCTAAATGGAAACTTTCCGGATATGTACAAGAGGAAACGGTAGGTAAAGAGTATGATTGGAAAGAACAGGGAAGACATATTCAGTCATTAGATATTTCTCATTCTTTATCAGATAAATGGTTCTTATCTTTAGGAGCAAATCGTAATGATTTTAAAGGTTTTTTCGGAAACAAAAAGGGTAAAAGATATTATGAGAATGATGGTTATAGAGGTTACGAATGGCTTCCAAAGGAACAATGGAATTCCAATGCTCTTATCAATTATAAAACTACTGATTTTAATGCTTTTTATAATTTACAATTCTTAAATGAGTTGACTAATTATTATAATCCTATCGTTGATTACAGGGCATTGTCTGAAGGTGGTCTTTTTACTTATGCTTCTAAGGATCGAAATTTTAAAACAGATCGTTGGCTTCATCATCTTTTTTTAAGTGCCAAACTTTTCAATTATCTAACTTATAACGGGGATTTTTCTTATCAAAAACAAAGTAGAAAAAGCAGGGATTATACGTACGACATTGGTATGAGAGAGGTTTTTGGAAAGAAAGATGCTTATAAAAAATATGCCGGAACTGATGCCTGGTACACTCGCGGAACTTTTAGTTCTCCTTCCCTTAGTAAAATATTATCTTATCAAATTGGCTATGAATTTAATTTTATTGAAGGATTAAGGTCTGCGAATTCCAGTTCGATTGGAGGAATGAACACTTCCGGCTTTCAAGAGGATTTGAAAAAACATTTAGACAATTATGATTTGTTTGGATCTGCTGAAATCAAAGCGAACCCGGATCTATATTTAAAACCCGGATTCCGAGCGAGTTTTAATACAAAATTTGATAATCAGTATTCTTATTCACTGGCTATGAAATACCAACTATCTCCTAATTCTAATTTTCGTACGGAAGTTACTTCTACCAATCGAACTCCAAATTTTGACGAATTGTATACGTATTTTGTCGATACTAATCATAATGTACAGGGAAATGAAAATTTAGTTCCCGAAAAAGGGTATTCCAGTTCCATTTATTGGAATCAGAAATTTAAATCTAAAGATAATTTTAAAGGTGATATCACGCTAAGTACGTTGTATATTAATTTAAAAGACAAAATTGAACTTGCAACGGTTAATATGCAACCGTTAGAATATAAATATTTGAATGTGGATAAGTTCAAAACATGGGGAGTACAACTCAATTCAAATATGAGAATTCAAAATTTTCATTTTAACCTGAATGCTTCTTATTTTGGAGTTTCTCGAACGTTAGAAGACAATATCAACGGCATTCCTATTACAACTCCTGATAATGATTATTTGTATACCTTCCAACTAAACTCCAATGTTAACTATACAATTAAGAAATGGGATACTACTTTTTCTCTTTTTTATAAATATAACGGAAAAGAATCTTCTTATGTATTAGATTCTAAAACTGATTCTTATTACTTGGGAAAACAAGATGATTTTAATTTATTAGATTTTTCGGTTAGGAAATCATTATTTAACAAATTTATTGAACTTACGGCAGGGGTAAGAAATATTTTTGATATTAAGAAAGTAAATACTACTGCTGCACAAGCTGGAGCTCACGACGGACCTGTAAAAAGTATCAATTTATTTTATGGTAGATCATACTTCGCTAAACTTGGTTTTAATTTTAATATATAAATGATGAAAAAATATTTTTTACCTATACTCATTTCTCTTGTTGTTCTTTTAAATTGTAAAGAAGATGATAGTCCTATCGTGGTTCCTCAACCGGGAGCTACTTTAGATGTTCCCGTTGGAGGACCTACCGAACCTAATCAAGTTTGGGTTGATCTGGATCAAAACCGAATGAATGTAAATCAGAGGGATTCTTGGGATTTTGGATTTTATGGTGGGGATAAATTTCGTGTTATTTTAAATAATTCTACGTTAATGGCTGCAGGTAAATTGAATTCTACTTCGATAGATGAAGTGAAAGAATCTGATATCGCCTCTATGAAATCGGTAGTAACGGTAGGTAATTTTCAAGCAGATAATGTGCAGTATGTTGATGATATTATGGGAAATTATTTGGAGCGCACCGCCATTGATGAAATAAGCGAAAAAGATGAAGAAAACCATGTGTATCTTGTTAATATGGGATATTCTGTGTTTAGCGGTAATACGAATGATTTAACGGTTGTAGGAGAACACAGGGGATGGAAAAAAATTAGGGTTCTTCGTAATGATTCTAATAGTTATAAAATTCAATATGCAAATATAAATGATACAACGCATCATGAAATGATAGTTAAAAAAGATAAAGAGTATCATTTTTCTTATTTAAATTTATCCGCTGGCATCGTCAAAGTTCAGCCTGCCAAAAACTTGTGGGATCTATGCTTTACAGTTTTCATCAATGAAAATAAAGGACATGGTACGTATACTTTTTCTGATTTTGTGACCATAAATACGATGAATAACACCGGAGCCTATCAAGCAAATATATCTGATGTGGGAAGTTACGAAGATTTTACTAAGGAAAAAGTAGATTATACAAAATTTGTTTATAACGATCACAGAGTTATCGGGTCCAGTTGGAGAACAACGTATGGAGGGGCTAAGGTATTTACGGATCGGTTTTATGTTCTTAAGGATTCTAAAGGCAATTTATTTAAACTCAAATTTTTAAATATGACGGATAAGGATGGACGAAGAGGATATCCGAAATTCGAATACAAATTACTCACTAATTAATTGCTCTTTATTTACAGGTTGTTGATTTTTCAACAACCTGTTTTTTTATTTATTTTTATTATTTATTTCTTTACTGTAAGCATACAGGGTATTTTTCAAGAGCATGGCTCTAGTCATAGGCCCTACACCTCCGGGAACCGGAGTTATCCAAGATGCTTTTTTTGATACTTCTTGAAAATCAACATCTCCGGCTAAATAGTACCCTTTTTCGTGTATGGAATCCTCAACTTTAGTAATTCCAACATCAACAATTACCGCTCCTTGTTTAATCATGTCTGCTTTTAAAAAGTGGGGAACTCCTAAAGCGGTTATAATAATATCTGCATTTCTAGTATGTTTAGGTATATCAACTGTTTTAGAATGTACTAAAGTAACCGTCGCATCCCCAGGATTTCCTTTTCGGCTTAGAAGAATACTCATCGGACGACCTACAATTCTGCTTCGGCCAATGACGACAACTTCTTTGCCCTCGGTTGAAATGTTATATCTGGACAGCATTTCCATAATTCCGTAAGGAGTTGCGGGTAAAAAACTTTCAATTTCTAAAGCCATTTTTCCAAAATTTACGGGATGAAAACCATCGATGTCTTTATCGGGATTTATAGCCGTTATAATTTTTTCTTGATTAATATGTTTGGGAAGAGGTAATTGAACTATAAATCCGTCCAATCCTTCCGTTTCATTAAGTTTTTTTACTTCCTCAAGTAATTCATCTTCTGTTACAGTACTCTTAAGTTTTAATAAGGAAGATTTAAATCCTACTGCTTGACAATCTTTAATTTTATTGTTTACATAGGTTACACTTGCAGCATTTTCGCCCACAAGAACAGCTAATAAGTGAGGTTGACGATGCCCTTGGTTTACATATTGGATTACTTCTTCTTTAATTTCTTGTTTTATTTGCTTAGATAATTTGATACCGTCCAATATATTAGCCATATTTTTAATTTTAAAAGTGATACAAATGTAAAAATTAACTTCTAAATGATCGGTATTATATCAATTGTTTTTATCTGATTTCTGAATCAAATATTTTTTTATTTATATACTAGTGATAGTAATTTGGATAAAAATAATTTAATTATTATTATTGTATAATTAAATTACTAAACCATATGAATTAGATAGGTTTTTAAAAATATTGTAAAAAAATTCGCTTATGAAATTAAGTAAGAAGATTAGTAAGTAGTACTACTCTTTTAACCTGGCAATTACCCGTTCTCCTCCATCAGGTATAATATCTCCTACTTTAACTAAGATTTCAGTTCCTAAAGGAAGAAACACATCCATTCTGGAGCCGAATTTTATAAAGCCGAAATCTTTACCTGCTTGAGCTGTATCTCCTATTTGTGAATAAATTACTATCCTTCGAGCCATTGCTCCTGCAATTTGTCTAAAAAGAATTTTTTGTTTTTGCTCTGTTTCTACAGCAACTGTAGTTCGTTCGTTTAATTCTGAAGATTTTTCATGCCAAGCAACTAAAAATTTACCCGGATGGTATTTCTTAAATATAACTTTTCCGCTTACCGGATATCTGCAAACGTGTACATTTAAAGGAGACATAAAAATAGATACTTGGATGCAATTGGTTTTAAGAAATTCTTTTTCATAAACTTCTTTCACAATTACCACCTTTCCATCTACAGGCGCAATAATTTCATTTGCCTTTGCATCATAGCTTCTGATCGGATTTCTGAAAAACCAAATAATAAAAAATGATAATACCAGAACTGGCACCGCTATTATAAGTCCCCAATAGTTAAGAAAATAAATGGAAAGGATACTTATTAGTATGCTTACTATTAAACTAATACCAATAATGGTTTTACCTTCTTTGTGTAACCTCATACAATAGTATTTATTAAATAATAGGCAAATAAAGCAGGGATGCAAAAGATAAAACTATCTAATCGATCCAATACTCCGCCATGTCCGGGAATTAAATTTCCGGAATCTTTAACTTTAAATTTTCTTTTCAGCTTAGATTCGGCCAGATCACCTATTGGTGCAAATATAGCTATAATTATACTTATTACAATCCAATTACCACGTAAACCCGGCTCCAGATATTCGATAACTAATCCTGCTATTATAGTAGACACAATTCCTCCGATTAACCCTTCAACGGATTTGTTAGGTGAAATCTTGGGAGCTAGTTTCCGTTTACCGAATTTACTGCCTATTAGATAAGCAAAGCTGTCACTTATCCAAAGTAATAAAAAGACATAAAATATTTCGGGAGTTAAAGGATTGATACTCCGAGGTATAGCCAGACTCAACCCAAAAGGTATACTTAAATATGCTGTGGTAAATATGAGTTTTGCACTGTCCGTATAAAGCTCATCAGAAAAATAAAATAGAGTTATAATGGATAGGCAAAATAAAACTAAAATAAGAATATATCTCCAATAGAGTAACCGTAAACTAAAACTGCTGTTAAAAAAATTTTGAGTGAAAGTATAATATATAACACCTATTAAGACAAAGGTTAAAAGTTTATATATGAAATTTGAATATTTTAAAAGCTTTACTGTTTCAAAACTGCACCCTAATAAAAATAAGGTAAGCAAAGCATATAATAAATAGAAGGAATTTATTTTTAAGTCAAAGTAAATATAAAGTATATCGGATAGAAAATGAGTGGTGCATAAAAAAATAAGCAGCACATAGACAAGACCTGATAAGGCACGGACAAATATTGTTTTCACCAGTTTTAAAAATTATTCTTCAACTAAAAGTAAATATAGTTTTTTAGCTGTAGATATACTACTAAATCCTTGAACTTGATTGCCATGTATTGAAGTAATATTGGAAGGAATATTATTCTTTTTAGCATATCTTATCTTAGCTAATCCTACACTTGAGGAAGAGATGATTTGACCTGGAGTAGCCCAAACAATAATTTTTTTGGGTAAATCCGTTTTTTTTAAGTGATAGGTTTGATCAGAAGAAATCATTATGGAACCATCCAAAGCTACTAAGTACTCACAATTAATAAGGGCAATATCTTGATCGCCTGTACTTTGTGTTGAATAATTGCAATCTAATTGATTTATCATAGATATTAGTTTAGGTTCTACACATAGAACTTCACTAATATCTTCATTCTTAAGTATTTCTTGTAAATAATGTAAAGATTCTTCCTGATTTTCACAGTAAAAGAACATCCCTCCTCCTGCTTTAAATTTCCTAGCAAATGCTACATCCTCTTCTTCTCCTTCATTGTAAAAATCCAGATTAGTAGTTTCTTCTTTGTTTTTTTTTCCAAATATTTTGTTAAGAAATCCCATTCACTTTTTAGCACTTAAAAATCAAAATTATTATCAAATCAAATATATAAAAAACTTTTTATTTTATATGTTGTTTAGAATTTATCAAAATACTTGCCATTATTCGGATTTTGATTCACTATTTTGATCATTTTCTTTAAGGCTTTCCTCTTCTATTTCTTCTGAAAAAGTTTCTTCATCAAATTTTCTTTTACCGAAAATTTCTTCTAAATCTTCTTTAAATATTACTTCTTTTTCTAATAATTTATTAGCTAATCTAGTTAATTTATCTTTGTTATCTGATAAGATCTGAACAGCTCTTTTATATTGCGATTCAATGATCTTTGATATTTCTTTGTCAATAGTTTCAGCAGTAACTTCTGAGTAAGGCTTTGTAAAACCATATTCGTTACCTGAGCTATCATAATAAGAAATATTCCCTATTTGATCGCTTAATCCGTAAATGGTTACCATCGCATTGGCTTGCTTTGTTACGCGTTCTAAATCGGACAATGCTCCGGTTGATATATTATTAAATATCACCTCTTCTGCAGCTCTCCCCCCTAAAGTAGCACATATTTCATCTAACATTTGTTCTGTGGTTGTTAACTGTCTTTCTTCAGGAAGATACCAAGCTGCTCCTAATGAGCGTCCTCTTGGAACAATAGTTACTTTTAATAAAGGAGCTGCATGTTCAACCATCCAACTGATGGTAGCATGGCCTGCTTCGTGAAAAGCAACTCTCTTTTTCTCATGAGGCTTAATTACTTTATTCTTTTTCTCCAAACCTCCGATAATTCTATCCACAGAATCTAAGAAATCTTGCTTTCCTACACTTTCTTTTCCTTTACGTGCTGCTATTAACGCCGCTTCGTTACAAACATTGGCAATATCTGCTCCACTAAATCCGGGAGTTTGTTTAGCCAAGAAATCGACATCTAGATCTTCATCTAATTTTAAAGGTTTCAAATGAACTTGAAAAATCTCTTTTCTTTCATTTAAATCCGGTAAATCAACATAAATGGATCTGTCAAAACGGCCCGGACGCATTAATGCCTTGTCTAAGATATCTGCTCGGTTGGTTGCTGCCAAAACGATAACGCTGGTATTTGTTCCAAAACCATCCATTTCTGTTAGCAACTGATTTAACGTGTTTTCTCTTTCATCGTTAGATCCGGTAATATTGTTTTTACCTCTGGCTCTACCGATAGCATCAATTTCATCTATAAATATAATTGATGGCGATTTTTCCTTAGCTTGTCTGAACAAATCTCTTACCCTGGAAGCCCCCACTCCCACAAACATTTCGACAAAGTCTGAACCTGATAAAGAGAAAAAGGGAACTTTAGCTTCTCCGGCTACCGCTTTAGCTAATAAAGTTTTACCGGTTCCCGGAGGCCCTACTAATAAAGCACCTTTAGGTATTTTACCTCCTAATTTGGTATATTTTTGAGGATTTTTTAAAAAATCAACTATTTCTTCTACTTCTTCTTTTGCTCCTTCCAATCCTGCTACATCTTTAAATGTAACTCGAACATTATCATTTTCATCAAAAAGTTTTGCTTTGGAGCGACCAATATTAAAGATTTGTCCTCCTCCTCCGGCACTTCCTCCGGCCATCTTACGAAATAAGAAAAACCATATTAGTGCAAAGAAAAGAATTGGTAATAATAATTGAATAAATACATCTCCCCATTGACTAGGGTTTTCAAATTCTAAGTTGGTATTTAAATTATAATTTGCTTTATCTTCATTGAATCTTTTTTCAAAAAGTTGTTTGTCTCCTGCTATGAATGAGAATTGTGGAGAATCAGAAAGTTGTTTAAATGGACTGAATCCTTGATTGTCCATGTTATAAACTTCAGGATTCTTCATTGCTTCCTGGGTTAAATATACTTTTACCTCAGAAGAGCCGTTAACAAATACTACATTTTTAACGTAACCTTTTTCTAAATAGCTGAAAAATTTAGCAGAATCTATTTTTACGTCTTTTCCGGAATTTAAAAATTCTTGAGATACTAGTAGTATAGCAAATATGATAAGTATACCATAAAACCAATTAAACGAAAATGGTTTGTTATCTTTTTTCTTTTTATTATTTGTTTCCAAAATTAAGTCTGATTTTTTATAATTATCGGATTATGTATATTTATAAGTTTATAAGATCTTATTTGTCCGGATTAGGAATTCTGGTTATTTCCACATCACCCCATAAATTTTCTAAATCATAATATTCTCTATATTCGGGCTGAAAAATATGAACAACTATAGATACGTAATCCATTAAAACCCATTGTTGATTATCAACTCCTTCAATATGCCAAGGCTTGTCTTTAGTATTTTTTCTTACAAATCTTTCCACAGAATTGGAAATTGCGGAAACTTGAGTATTAGTTCCCCCCGTGCATATGACAAAATAATCTGTAATTGTATTTTCTAATTTGGTAAAGTTCAAAATAGTTATATCGTATCCTTTAACTTCTTCTATCCCTTTTATAATATTTTCTAATAATTCTTTTTTTTCGATCTGTGTATCAGTCATCTAATCTATTTCTAGTATAATGTGTCTTTTATAAAATGTAATGAATCTATGCAAAAATAATCAATTTATCACTTATATTAATTATAATTTAATAATTTTATCATTTAATTGTATTTGTCAAATCTTATGCCATTAGAATATTTTGATAAAATTGGTTCTACTAACGATTTTGTCAGAGAAAACATAAAGCAATATTCAACTAATTTCCACGGTGTATTTTCTTTTAATCAAACGAAAGGAAGAGGTGTTAATGGTCATCAATGGATGTCCGAACCTAGTAAAAATATTGCTATGACATTTTGTCTTACCTCCCCTTCCATTCCTAACAATTATCTTAGTTTTTGGGTGGCTATTCGGGTATGTTTATTCATAAAAAAAATCACAAAAACTGTTGCCTTAATTAAATGGCCTAATGATATTTTAATTAATAAAAAAAAAGTCTGTGGAATTTTAATTGAAAAATCAGGAAACACGTTTATTGTAGGAATTGGCATAAATGTTCTTCAAAAAGAATTCACGGGAATTCCTCATGCTTCATCCTTACTTTCTTTTTCTTCTCAAAATTATAATCTAACGGATCTAGTACATGGTTTAATGAAAGATTTTGAAAATAATTTCCATTTACTTGATGATCCCTTGTATCTTCTTTCCAATTATAATGAATATCTGTTTGGTAAAGGAAAAGTACTGGCTTTTAAAATAGGCGGATCCATTAAAAACGGAATTATTCAAAAAGTTGAAGAAGACGGACTTTTAGAGGTTAGAATTGAAAATAAGGGGATTATGAAATTTAGAATCAAAGAAATCGAATTTTTATATTAAATTATTTAAATTTTGTTTAATACTTGTGAATAATAAATTATTTCAAATAGTTATAATACTTTTTTTTTAATTATATTTACATAAATTTAAAAATAAAGTAAAAACTAAGTGGAAGATTTTTTTGACAATGAGCTGGTAAATATGTTCGAAGAAATGTTGGAAGAAAATAAATCCGTTTATTTTGAAGCGGATGAGTTTTGCGAAATTATTTCTTTCTACTTGGAGATTTATGATTTTGAATATGCTATTAAAGCTCTTGATATTGCATTTTCTCTATACCCAAACAATATTGATATTAAAATTAAACAGCTCGAATATTTTGTTAAAATCGAAGATTTACATAAAGCTTTCGATTTAATCGAAGAATTAAAGGAATTATGTTTTGCTGATACTGATTACTTAATTGCTACTGCAAAATATTGGTCTTTGCGTAATTTTCCTTATAAATCTATTGATTTCTATAAGGCGGCATTAAAAAATGAAGAAGATGAAGATTATATTTATAATTGTTTAGGCCATGAATATCTTGAAATTAAGGAGCCCACGTTTGCTTTAAATTCATTTAAAAAAGCATTAGAATATAACAAAAACGATGAGTATTCCTTATTTTCTTGCATACATTGTTACGATATTTTACATCAGCATAGAGAATGTATAACTTTTTTAAATCAATACATTGATGTAAATCCTTATTCCGATGAAGCTTGGTTTCAATTGGGATTACAATACTTAAATCAGAATTGGTATGATAAAGCTTTATTTGCTTTTGATTATACAGTTATAATTAACCCTAAGAGCATTGCCGGATATACTCAAAAAGCCTTTTGCTATGAAAAATTAAACCAATGGGAAAAAGCGATAAGTGTTTATAACGAGTCTTTAGATTTTGACGATACGGCTGCTTTTACTCTTTTTAAGATTGGACAGGCTTATAATAAGCTTCGTAAACCTATACAAGCGCTTACCTCTTTTCAAAAAGCAGTAAAAGAAGATCCTCAATTTGATAAAGCTTGGTATGAAATCTCTGACATCTATGATTCTTTAGGTAATAATGAAGAAGCTCTTCACTACATAAAAAAAGCTCTGGATATAGAATCTAAAGAGGTTAATTATTGGAAAAAATATGCTTACCTCAACATTCAGCTTGGAAAATATGAAGAAGCTTCTGATTCGTTTGAAATAATTATTGAGCTTGAACCCAATCATTTTTATAATTGGTTGGCTTTTTCCGAATTACTCATCAGTTTGGGGGATTATAGTAAGGCCGCATTACTATTGCATAAAAGTTTTAAGAATTTTCATAGAGCAGAACTTTACTATCAACTAAGCAACTGCTATTTCTTATTGAAGAATTATGAAAAGAGTGAAAAATTTTTAAAAATGGCACTAAAATTGAATCCTTCCATTAAACAAGAAATGCAGGAAAAATACTCAATTTTACTTAGGGATAACACAATTAAATATAAAAATCCCGGCATTATTTAAAACCTATTTATTAATAAAAACCATAAAGAATAATTGATAATATTCAATGAACATTGTAGCCCATCAATTGCTATCGTATCAAATTCCTGATATACAATTAGGTAATGTGTTGGGTGAAGTTGTTCGGGGTAAAGATTATCAAAATTATCCTCAGTCTATAGCTACCGGCATTCTTTTACATCGGCATATCGATTCATTTACGGATTCTCATCCTATTGTTAAAGAAACAACTAGTATTTTCCATAAATCGTATGGAAAATTTGCCCCTATAATCACCGATGTTATCTATGATTATTTCTTAATAAAAAATTGGCATCTTTTTTATGAAGAGGATTTTGAGCATTTCAAAAATTCATGTTATGATTTAGTTCAAAGTACGGAACTTTTGTTTCCGAAAAAATTAGATACCATTTTAAAATCTTTAATTGAAGATGATTGGTTTGAAAAATACAGTACTTATGAAGGTATTGAATGGACGCTGCATCATCTAACCAAAAAATCCAAATTTAATCAAAGCATTGCTGATATGGGTAATTCAATTAAGGAGATATATTTACAAGAAAAAAAAATTGAACGGCATTTTCTTGATTTTTTCCCTCAACTTCAATCTTATTGTAAAAAATTTATTATAAAGTTAATGCCGGAATACGAAGTTTTAATTTTGCAAAACCATACTCATCGTTTATGAAAACATACATTGTTTTATTTGACGGCGTTTGTAATCTTTGCAATTCTACGGTTCAATTTATTATTAAAAGAGATAAACATAATCAATTTAAATTTTCCTCTCTACAATCCGAATATGGACAAAATTTTTTAAAGGAAAGAAATCTTGATTCTTCCGATTTTAAATCAATAATTTTATATGAACCCGAGGTAGCGTACTATACTAAAAGTACAGCTGCTTTAAAAATAGCACAGAACCTTGGTTTCCCCTATAATCTCTTATCTGTTTTTCTATTGATCCCTTCTTTTATAAGAGATTGGATTTATTCTTTAATATCCAAATATCGATATCATTTATTCGGAAAAAAAGATAGCTGCATGGTTCCTACTCCTGAAAATAAAAGAAAATTTATTTAAAATTTCGGATAGATATTTCTAGGTTACTTACATTAATTTTTATAAAAATTAATATTATACTTTTTCAATTTCATAAACCGAAATTTTAGTTGTAAACAGTCCGTAATTTAGAAATGCGGTTTCTCCTTCAATTTTATCTATGGTAGCAACACTGGAGCTGCCTTTAATTCGAACTCTTTTCCCTTCTTTCATCCATTTTTTTGCTCTATCTGCAGTTGTTCGTACTTCTTCAGCCTTTGTTTCTTCTAATTGCTTTTTTATTTCTTCTTTTTTTAACTCGGTCTTAACTTTGTTTCGTTGCTTCTTAGTTTGAATTTTTTCAACTTCAGTAACTTGTGTTTTTTTATATTTTTCTTGTTCCAGTATTTTAGTAAAGTCTTTTATAATGTCTCTTTTTTTCTTACCACTTGAATATGCGTCTATATATTTTTCAAATTTTTGACCCAGTTGATTTAACTTAGTTTCTTCATCATACAACTTCTGAAAATTAATCAGTTTTTGTTTATAATTATTGATCGTATCGGTCAATTGTCTTTTCTTCTCTTCTGAATGATCAATTTGCTTATTTAAATCGCCTTTTAATTTTTCAACTTGATATTTTTCCTGCTGTAAACGTACTATAGTTTTATCTAAATTAACCTTATCTTTTTCAATTTTTTGCTTGGCAACTTGAATAATTTCTTTAGGTATTTTATTTTTTTCTGCCACTTCAAACGTAAATGAACTTCCCACCTGTCCTACTTCCAACTTATATATAGGTTGCAAAGTTTTCTCGTTGAATAACATAGACGCATTTTTGGTATGACTTAATTCTTCTATCTTCAATTTGATATTGGTATAATGAGTCGTAATAATACCGAATGATTTTTTATGATAAAAATATTCCAAAAATGCTTCTGCCAATGCTCCCCCTAATTCAGGATCAGATCCGGTTCCAAATTCATCAATCAATAATAAGGTATGTGCATCGGCTTGTTTAATGATTTGTTGCATTTTCCTTAATCGAGAACTATAAGTACTTAACTGATTTTCAATCGATTGATTATCTCCTATATCGGTAAGTATTTTATTAAAAAATCCTACCTTAGATTTAGGATGCACCGGAATTAAAATACCACTTTGTATCATGAGCTGCAACAATCCAACTGTTTTCAGTGTAATACTTTTACCTCCGGCATTTGGACCTGAAATACATATTATCCGAATGTTTTTGTCCAAGGTAAGTGTCTGTGGAATCGTTGTTTTTTTCTCTTTTTTATTTGTAAGAAAAAGGATTGGATGATAAGCATTGATCAGATGAACTTCCGCTTGATCAGTAATTTCAGGTAATACTGCATCTAATGCTTCCGCATATCGTGCTTTTGCCTGTATTACATCCAATTTATATATATAGTGTTGATATTTTTCTAATAACGGGTAAAATTCAACCATTTGCTGAGTCAGGTTAAAAAGAATTTTTTCTATTTCCTTTTTTTCCTGATTGATTAATTCCATTAATCGTACATTGGGTTGAATCACAGATTCCGGTAGGATAAAACAGATCGAACCGGTTTTAGAAAAACCTAATACTCTGCCTTTGACTGATTTTTTAAAAGACGATTTTACAGCCAACACTCGTTGGTCATCAATAACACTTTCCCTGATTTCATCTAAAACTCCTGTTTGAGAAAAATGGGTTACTGTTTTATCAAAATTTTCCTGTATAGTTTTCCTGATTATCTGGATATGCTCTCTTATATTTTGCAGAGTAACGGTTGCATCATTCTTAACTTCACCAAAACGATTGAATATTTTATTTACCATTAAAATAATCTCTTTGGTATATTCAATATGTGAGAGATTTTTATGTAGAGTAGGAAAATAATCTTTAAATTTTTCAAAATGAACAATTAGTGAATTCACTAATTGAGATAAATTTCTAATTTTATGAAAGGATCTTGCTTCTAACGTAAAATTTTCTATAAGAAGCATTTTTAATTCAGTTTCAATATCATCATATTCCCTGAACGGAATATAATTTTCATTAGAAAAGCTTCCTAAATATTCATTGACACAGTGAAGACTTTCTTTAATTTTTTCTTTTTTTAGAGGTTTGAGCTGAGCAACTAAATCCTTTGACTTTTCTGAATAACAAAAGGGTATTATTTCATCAATAATCTTCTGAAATTCTAATTCTTTTAACGTATCTTCTGATATCTGCATATTATCCTTTGTACTGTATATAATGCGTATACAAAAATAAGGTTTTTTCCTCTTCTATATTTACTCTTCGATAAACTTCACTTTGAATTAAACCTAAATTTTGCTTAAATATCGAGTTACAAAGTCATGCCTATATCAATTCCCTTAATTTTTCTGTATAAATCTGTAGCGTAATTATCGGTCATTCCCGATACAAAATCAATAATACCCAAAACTTTTTCATAATCTCCTCTGTCTTCATATAGAAACTGTTTAGGAATGAGTTGAACCGCTCTTTTTTCATATCCTAAACGTTCTTTTTCTGATTTTAAAATTGACGGTATAAAATGATCCAGTAATTCATACATCACATTATATCCTGCATTTTCAATTTCAACTACCGATCGATGATTATATATATGGGTTTTGGAAAATTCTTTGATTGTTTGAATTGCTTTGCATTCCTGCTGAATTAGGTCATATATGGAAGTTTGCAAAGTATCTTTTATAATTTCTTCAAAGTATTGTTTATACAATTCCACTGATCTGGAAATTAATGCACCGATTGATACAGCACGCAGAAAAGAAATACGATCGTTTTTATCTTCAATACTATCCAATTTTTTCTTCACTCTGCTCCATTTATTATTACCGTGTATTTCTTCAATAATTTGCTGCAAAAGTTCTTCACATATTTGAGCATTTATAAATCCTAATCGTTGGGCATCTTCCAAATCAATAATGTTATAGCAAATATCATCGGCAGCCTCTACAATCCAAACAAAGGGATGTCTATGATAACACAAGGGATTTTCTTGTACCAAAATCATAGACGTTTCGTGAGCTATGTCTTTAAACGTATTTTTTTCGGATTGAAAAAAACCAAATTTTTTTCTTTCTATTATGTTTTTATCTTTTGCTATGGACTCACAGGGATATTTAGCAATCGACGCTAAAGTTGAATACGTAAGCATAGCTCCTCCTTCGGACTTACCGTTTTGTTTTTGTGTCAAGATGCGTATGGCATTAGCATTTCCCTCAAAATTTAAAAAATCGCTCCATTCTAATGCTGAAAATTTATCTTTTAATTGAGAAGCATTTCGTTGGAAATAACTGGCAATTGCATCTTCTCCGGAATGTCCAAATGCTGGATTACCAATATCATGACATAAACAAGCTGTTGAAATTACGTTGTAAAGACTATGTCTATATAATTCTTTATTTTGTTCTGTTAGCTCCGAAGCATAGGCTGTTGCTATAAAGTTTCCTATATCGCTTCCTAGAGATCTGCCCACTGAAGCTACTTCTAATGAATGCGTCAACCGATTATGTACAAAGACGCTTCCCGGCAATGGAAAAACTTGTGTTTTGTTTTGCAATCTTCTGAAAGAGGTTGAAAATATAACCCGATCAAAATCTCTTTGATACTCACTTCTTGCGTCTGTATGTTTATCCGTAGATTTATATTGTATACCTGTTCTTTTTTCTGAGAACAGTTGGTTTATATTCATCATTCGTTTAATAATAATTAAAAATAAAAATTATTTTATATGTCTAAATATTGGTAGTATGCACTTTACGACACACCTCATTGTTCCGATTAATTTTTATTTAATTTTTTGGATGATTGTATTTTTAACTTAATCCTTCTACTAAGCCATTAACTAAATCTATATGCATGGCAGCAGGATTTTTTGGCAAACCGGGCATACGCATAATATCTCCTGCAATTACTACTATAAATTCCGCTCCTCGGTTTATTACCAAATCCCTAATTTCTAAATCAAAGTCTTTAGTTACTCCGTAAGCCGTAGGATTTGCAGAAAATGAAAATTGAGTTTTTGCGATGCAAACGGGAAATTTACTCATATTACTATCTTCCAATTTTTTTATTTTTTGAGATGCTTGTTTACTAAAACTTACCGATGAAGCTCCGTATATTTTTTTTGCTACTTTTTCAATTTTTACTTTAATTGAATCCTCATCTTTATATACAAATTTCAATTTTTCGGAAGGACTATTTTCTATCGTTTCTACTACTAATTCTGCCAGGTCTACTGCTCCTTTTCCGCCCTCTGTAAATGCATTATTAATTGCAAAACCAACCCCTCTTTTTTGACAAAATTCTTTTACTATAGATATTTCTTTCTCTGTATCATTTGAAAATTTATTAAAAGCAACTAATACGGTTTGCCCGTATGATTTAATATTATCGATATGCTTTTCCAAATTTTGAAGCCCTTGAGCGATTCCGTCAACATTTTCTTCCTTTATATGAGATATAGGAACTCCTCCGTGCATTTTCAATCCTTGAGCCGTTGCCACAAGAACTGTGAGTTTAGGTTCTAACCCTGATTTTCTGCACTTTATATCATAAAATTTTTCAGCACCCAAATCAGCACCAAAACCCGCTTCTGTAATTACATATTCTCCATGACTCATAGCCAGTTTTGTTGCCAGTACGGAATTGCACCCATGAGCTATATTGGCAAAAGGACCTCCATGTACAAAAGCGGCTGTATTTTCAGTGGTTTGTACTAAGTTAGGAAGTAGGGCATCCTTTAATAAAACCGTAATAGCTCCTGCAACACCCAAATCTTTTACAGTAAAAATGCTACCATCTGTTTTGTAGCCCAGTAAAATATTTTCAATCCTTCTTCGTAAATCATCTATATCCGTTGCCAAGCATAGTATAGCCATAATTTCCGAAGCAGGAGTTATATCAAATCCCGATTCTTGAATCACGCCGTTAGCATTTCCTCCCAATCCGGAAACTATATTGCGTAGATTTCGATCATTAACATCTAATACTCTCTTCCAAACCACTTCTTTTAATACCTCCGTAGTGCCTCTGTTTTGATAATTATAATTATCCAATAATGCCGTGATCATATTATGAGCTGAGGTTATAGCATGAAAATCTCCTGTAAAATGAAGATTGATATTTTCCATGGGCAGCACTTGTGCATATCCTCCTCCTGCTGCTCCTCCTTTCATGCCAAAGCAAGGTCCTAAAGAAGGTTCTCTTAAAGCAACTATTGCTTTTTTACCAATTTTATTGAGTCCTAAAGCCAAACCTATGGATACTGTTGTTTTTCCTATTCCTGCTTTAGTAGGCGTTATGGAAGTTACTAAAATTAAATTGGATTTGTTTATTTTCTCTTTGGATTCCAGCTCAAGGGGAACTTTTGCTATATATTTTCCAAAGGGTATTATTTCCTTTTCAGGAATATTTATGTTTTCCGCTATTTCGGATATAGGTTTCAGTGTTATGGAACGGGCTATTTCTATATCTGAATTTATTTTTTTATATGTATGTTTACTTTCCATCTGATTAAAATTTAAATACTTAATTCCAAATATATATATTTTATATCAATAATCGTATAATAATAATTCAACATTATAACTTGTTTAACTTAGTACCTAAAATAGCAACAGATCATACGTTTCCTGATTAGGATATTCTAGGCTATAATTTTACATTTAATTTTACATTAAAAAACCTTCCCGTAAGTTTATTAGGCACAGCATAATAAGAAGTTGAATTGACATCTCTGATCCAATCATTACTGACCGTATTTCTGACATCAAAAACATTAAATATTTCTAACCCCAACGATAACTCCTTAAACTTATCCCAAGCGGTACCGATACGAGCTTTATTCTTTTTTTGATCCACAAAAACATAAGTCAAGCCAACATCGGCTCGTTTATAATCCGATAAGGTGGTTTGATAGTTATACGGATCTGAATATAAAGGGGCTCCGTTGGGAAGACCGGAAGCGTAGACTAAATTTACATTGGCTTTAAATCGGGGATATTTCTTCATATAATCCTGAAAAAATAATCCAATTTTAAATCTCGGATCTGTCGGACGCGGTATATAACCTCTTCCGTCAATATTCTCTTCGGTTTTCCCGTAAGAAACCGATAACCACGATTCGGCACCCTCTACAAATTCACCATTCAATCGGGCATCTATTCCATAGGCATACCCTTTGGAATTATTTTCTCCGGTATAAATTATCCTGACATTATCTACAAAATAGGGTATTAAATCATCTAATTTCTTGTAATAAATTTCCGTTGTTAATTTAAATGGATGTTTGTTGAGCATTTTAAACTCAAAGTCATTACCTAAAATAAAATGTATGGAACGTTGCGATTTAATTTTATCATTAAGCGTACCGTCTAACCGTAAAGCTTCTTTATAAAAAGGGGGTTGATAGTAGAAACCCGTAGCAAAACGAAAAAGCATATCTATCTTCCAATCCGGCTTTAAAGCAATTTGTGCTCGAGGACTCACATTGGTTTCTCCATTAAAATCCCAATGGGTTGCTCGAACTCCTCCATTAATTAATACACGAGTGGTATTCCACATGAATTTAGTTGAATATTGCAAGTATCCATTAACTCGATTGGATTTTAACTTATTATTAGCTGAGATATGATTTATTAAAATCAAATCGGATTCATCTAAATTTCCCGGCGGTACTAAAGGTCTTGGTATGACATATCCTGCCGAATCAATGAGCTGCCATTCGTTTTTAAGGTTTCTTATATCTTCATGTTGGTATTGAAAACCCGCTTCAAATGCTGAATTCACGTTTAAATTATATTTAGCCTTCAATTGTGTACCTAATACCAACATATCCAAATTATTTCTCCCGTGATTTATTTGTCCTCCTGAATTGAAGGAAGGCAACAAATCGCCTGTATCCTGATCTGCTTCTTGTAACCTATATCCGGCTGAAATATCAAAATATTCCTGTTCTTTAGAATGAAAAGCATATCCATCTAAATTAAAGGCTAGTTTATTTGAAGGTTTAAATTCTAAAGAGATCGTCCCGTTAGCCGTTCTATATTTATCTTTTTCATTCCCATTATAGGCAACATTTAGCTTGATAGGCTGTTGTAAAGTTCCAAATTCTACTTCTCTATTTTTGGGTTCCATTGTATAATCATTGGAAGCATAATTACCTAAAAATGACAATTTCCATTGAGGAGTCCAGGTATACTGAAGATAACTTTGTACATCAAAATATTGCGGATTGAAATCCGTATCTCCATCAAAAGTATTTAAAATAAGATCCGTATTTCTATATCTTGCACCTACAATTCCCGAAAATTTATTTTTTTTGTCTGCATACCCAACAGTTGCTCCGCCCCCTAATAAACTTGCTTCCAGACTAGATTCAAATTTTCGAGGTTTCCTGTATTGAATATCCAACACGCTCGACATTTTATCTCCGTATCGAGACTCAAATCCTCCGGCAGAAAAATTAATGGAAGAAACCATATCCGGATTAATGATGCTCATTCCTTCTTGTTGTCCGCTTCGCACGGTTAAGGGCTTATATATTTCTACTCCATTTATATAGACTAAATTTTCATCGTAATTTCCACCTCTAACTCTATAAAGTGAACTTAACTCACTGGCCGTACTTACAAAAACCGTATTTAAAATTTCTTCTACTCCTCCGGAAAGAGTAGGTGTATTATCAAGATTGTGTACATCAATCTGCTGCATAGTTATATCAGCCGTTTTTTTTCGAGTTCCTTTAAACACAACTTCAGGAATTTCTTTTTCTTTATCGAGCATAAGATTAAAATCCATCTTGATATCTTGATCAGACGTTATAAAAGTTTTTGTATCTGATAAGTACCCCTTATGTTCAACGGTTAAAGTTATAGTAGTATGGGACGGTACTTGTAATCCATAATTTCCATTATTATCAGATATGGAAAATGGTTCCGGATTTGCATAAATCTTAGCTTCGGATATTGGTTTACCGTGATTATCTTGTATTTTACCCGAAATAGTTATGGTCTGCCCCCATACACTATAGGAGATCGTCCATAAGACTAGAAATGTTAGAATTTTATAATTTTTCAAAGTCGCTCGTATATATCTTTTTATTATTTACTTTATCGGTAACTATTATCTCAACTTGATGCTTACCTGATCGAATTCCTTCTTTTTCTAAGTTAGAAATAAAAAGGCTGTTTTGCTTATATTCATATTCAGCAAGTACCCATTTTCCATCGATAAAAACATCAAAGGTTTTAATTCCCGATCCTGTGTCTTTAATTTTAAATGATAATTTATTTCCTATTTTTTTTGATTTTGTGAGCATCGGACAGCTAATAGTAGGTATTGATTCATCTAGTGCCAGATAGAATTTTCCAAAATCTTTAGGAGTTGCTTTATATTTTCCGTTTTCATAAGAGGTATCTAAATATTCTTTTTTTAATGGACCGAAATTAGATTCTCTGATAATAACATATTTATCTGCTTTAGATTTATCCAAATTGCTCCAATCGGGTGTTATAGTGATTTCATATTTTTTGTGAATAGGAACTGATGATTGATGCACTTGGTATTGATTACTTCCGATTTTTTTATAATTAAAAATGAAATCTTCATAAAAAGATCCTTTTTCAAAGTTTACAAACAATCCGTCCTGTTTAAATGAATATGGATTTTTAAAATTTACGTTTAAAAGTTCATTTCCTGATTTTATTTTTTCTGCATCATTTGTATTTTTATAAGCAATACCATTCATGGTGAAACTTCGTGCGGTAACATTACCGGCATAGTCTCCCACTTCTATTTTAACTTGATACGTTTTTCCTGCTTCTACTTTTAAAATTCCTCGATTAACCTTTTGTTCATACATCTGCAAAGAATTACCCGGTAATAAATAAGTACGATATATCCAACTGTTGTTAGCCAATAATTCGGGATAGTCCACGGAAGCATTAATAGAACGGGTTTCACTAAAAGAATGCTTATCCGCCTGAAATATGGATAGAATCTGACCGTTAACCCAAGTTTTAATAAAATAAACTCCGTTTAAATTTTGAGATCCGCTCTGTTGATCGTATGCTTTTACACCGAAACCAATTTCTCCTGATACATTATAACTTCCACCTTCAGACGCTATAATTTTAGAATTGCTACCGTTTACCTGTCCTTTTACGGGATAAATCCAGGTGCCTCTTAGTAAAGGTTTTATTTGATCTTTAACATCGTATCCGAATAAAAACGGATTTAATATTTCTTCTGTTTTGGTATCTCTAACTTCAAAATGTAAATGAGGCCCCCCGGATCCTCCGGTGTTTCCTGAAAGTGCAATAATTTCTCCTTTTTTAACCGGAAGTTCTCCCGGCTTCAAATAAAAATCAACTGTAAAACTTTTATTTTTATATTGTTCTTTACGTGCTCTTTCTTCAATGGCTCCTTTCAATTCGCTTAAATGACCATACACGGTTGTGTATCCATTGGGATGATCTATATAAATTGCTTTACCATATCCATAGGGTGAAATATTAATTCTAGAAATATAACCATCTTGAGAAGCCAACACAGATAAGCCTGTTCTCTGTTGGGTTTTCATATCTAATCCGGAATGAAAATGGTTTTTTCGTAGTTCTCCATAATTAGCAGATAAATAAATAGGGATAGTTAAAGGGGATGCAAAATTTTTAGGATAATTTTGTGAATGGGATAAGAGCGTGAATAGTAGGGCTGCTGTTACTGCTATTTTTTTCATGGGAAATTTTAAATAATCATCTTTATGTATTATGATATAGTAATCTTTCTCAAAAATAAGAATTTCATTTTTATTTAGATTCTTTTAACACTTAATTAAGTTAAATTTTATTTATGGTGTTTAAATTGGTAATGAATAGTTGTCTGCTTACTAGTTTATTCTGTCTTTAGTGACAAAGTCATTGGTCAGATATTGAATTTCATTCAATGAATAATGAATTCTATAGTAAAATATTATTTAAATTCATTATAAATTAAGGATAAAAAAAGTCAGGCTTATCCATCTAAATGAACCTATGATCCAGAAGTTAACAAAAAATCTCTCCACCGATTGAATTTAAATTTTGAAATTATTTAAACCTAAAAAAAATTATCCCGTATATTTGAAAAATTATTGCCAATTTACCTCGTATAAATATTTAATACGTTTAAATTTTAACAAAACCACTTTTTATGTTAAAAAAAAACATTCACACGTTTCTATCATTTATTGTCATTATTTTATTTTATAATACTCTTTTTGCTCAAGAAAAACCATCGTTACCTAAAAGTAACATTTATGAACCGTATCAGGTCCAAATAAAAGGGGAATATGAAGGAGGACGAAAGCAATTACTCAAAATTTTATCTTCTAATCTTGAATATCCTGTTAAAGCCATTAACAACCATATTCAAGGAAAAGTGATTGTGAAATTTGTTATTGAAAAAAACGGTACAATTACTAATTTTGAAATTTTAAAAGATATAGGATACGGATGTGCCGACGAAATTATTCGTGTTTTAAAGAAAACACAAGCCAGATGGAATTCGGCCATATTAAATAAAAAGCATGTTCGGTCTTATTATACTTTACGAGTTAATTTTAAAATACCATCCAATCAATCAAAACCTTATATTCAAGATGCCCATAACTAACAAGCTGATTTCAAAAAGTTGTATTGTTTTAATTATTTTTTTATTTAATTTATCCGTAGCGCAAACGCCTAAAGTATATGCGGAACAAGTGATAAAAAAACTAACTTCTTCCGAATTTGCCGGTCGAGGCTATGTTGAAGACGGAATGAAAAAAACATCGGAAGAAATTGCTGCACAATTTGAAAAAATTGGTTTATCTAAAATTCATAATTCATATTTCCAATCCTTTTCTTATCCAATTAATATCATAGACAAAAGTTTTGTTTCTGTAAATGGCAAAGAACTGAAATTAGGTTCAGATTATTTGGTTGGTGCCGGTTCGCCATCTTTAAAGGGAACATTTTCTCCCGTTGTATTTAATACGGGGGTAATTGACAGCTTATTTGAGTGGAATGACCGTTCTTATATTGATAAAGAATTGGAAAAAATAAATACCCGTTCAGTGGTTTTTCCGAATAAAAGTTTCCCGGATAACCTGATTTTACAGGAGGAATCGGCAAATCAATTATATCGTGAGATTCCGCAACTTATTTGCAATGAAGTTTGGGATATTTCAATTCCATTGGTAATACAGCAAACTTCATCAAAATTTATACATTCTTTAAGTCCTAAACAGACTAAAACCGTTAATTTATTTATTAATAATCAATCCGTACCTGATACTATCTCATCCATTACTTTAGATATAAAAACTCATTTTGAACCTAATTTTGAAGCTAATAATGTAGTAGGTTATATAAAAGGCAAACGTTCAGACAGCCTTATTGTATTAACTGCTCATTATGATCATCTGGGTAAAATTAATGACGTTATATTTCCCGGTGCAAATGATAATGCCAGTGGTGTTGCTCTGCTACTTTCAATGGCTAAAGTTTTTGAAAAAAATAAACCCAATTTTGATATAGTATTTATCGCTTTTGCTGGAGAAGAGGCAGGATTAAAAGGTTCTCAATATTTTGTAGATTATCCTTTGTTCGATCTAAAGAAAATTAAATTTTTAATAAATTTTGATATGGTAGGTACGGGAGAAGATGGAATTCAAGTTGTAAACGGTAAAGAGTATTTTAAGCAATTTACTAAGCTTGACAATATAAGTTACATGTATAATTATTTAAAACAGGTTAAAATCAGAGGAAGTGTCTGTAATAGCGATCATTGCCCTTTTTATGAAAAAGGAGTTCCTTCTTTTTATATTTATACTTTAGGGGGAAAAAGCGGATATCATGATATATACGATTCAGAAGTTTCTCTGTATGCCTTCGATAAGTTGGTGGCCCTACTATCTAAATTTATAAATGTATTATAATATATTCATAAAAAAAGGCAAGTAAAAATTACTTGCCTTTAACTTTATTTATCATGAATTTTTATTGAAAACCGATAGCTGATTCCAAAGCTAGAACCATCATCGTATCAAAAGAGGATTGTCTCTCCTGTGCTGATATATTTTCTTTTGTAATGAATGAATCAGAGATGGTCAATAAACAAGCTGCATTCTTACCTAAAACTTGGGCATTATGGAATAGAGCAAAACTCTCCATTTCTACGCAACCGCAACCATGATCTTGAATTAATTTTTTATAATCTGTTCCTCCTTCTACATAAAAAACATCACTGGAATGTATACAAGCTTCATGAATTGAGATTTTCAATTCAATTGCTTTCTTTGCAATAAATACATTTAATTCTTCTGACGGATAGGTTTTATCTTTGTCGTATCCTGACTGAACTTTTGCATAAGAGGATTCACTATATGCGCTATTTCCTAATACTACGTCATATATTTTAATGTCTTCAACATACGAACCTGCTGAACCAATTCGTATAATAGTGTCAACTCCGTACTGAGAGAATAGCTCATAAGAATAGATACCTATACTTGGCATTCCCATACCGGATCCCATAATAGATATTTTTTTTCCTTTATAAAGACCGGTATATCCAAACATGTTCCTGACAGAATTAAATTGTATTGGATTTTCTAAATATTTATCCACTATATATTTAGCCCTTAAGGGATCTCCAGGCATCAATACTGTTTTTGCAATTTCTCCGTATTCTGCCTGAATGTGTGCAGTTGCCATATTATTTAATTTTAGTTTTTTTGTGAAGTAAAGATAAGAATACTATCTTTACTTGATTAGTTATTTGTTTAATTAAAACTTGAATTATTATTCGTTTAGAACTTAGTACAATTTAAAATTCTTTAGCTACTTCATCGATGGATTCTAAAATAATATCACATCCTTTAATAATCTCTTCCGGAGTAATGGTTAATGGAGGCGAAATTCGTAAGAATTCATTTCTGTATAATTGCCAAAAAACGATTAATCCTTTAAGCATACATCTTTCAGCAACTTTTAAGCTAAATTCAGGTGATCTCAGTTGCACAGCCAACATTAGACCTCTTCCGTTAATGGAGAGAATTTCCTTATGTTTTAATTTTTCTCTGTATAATTTTTCTTTGCTGTGAACTTGATCCATCAAATCGGTTGTCAATAATTCTTCCATAACCGCACAAGCTGCTGCAGCCGGAATAGGATTACCGCCGAAAGTGGTTACATGGCCTAGTTTAGGATGATCTGCTAAAGTATCCATCGTTTCAGCAGAAGCCATAAAGGCTCCTATCGGAATTCCTCCGGCCATACCTTTCCCCATGGCCAAGATGTCGGGAACCAGATCGTACCACTGAAAAGCAAATAACTTACCTGTTCTACCAAATCCGGGCTGTATCTCGTCTAATATTAGTAATGCTCCGACTTCTTCACATCTGTTTTTTAATTTTTTCAAATAATTATTTTCAGGGGTTATAAATCCTGCCGCCCCTTGAATGGTTTCAACTACTACTCCCGCTGTTTTTTCGGTTATTTTAGCTAAATCTTCTTCTTTATTAAAGCGTATAAAATTAATTTGAGGCAATAAAGGCTCAAAAGGCTTTTTATTAGTATCCCTACCTGCTAAACTCAAGGAACCTTGCGAGTTTCCGTGATAAGCATCAATAAACGATATGATTTCTTGCCTGCCTGTATACCGTTTAGCTAACTTCATGGATGCTTCTATGGCTTCCGTTCCTGAATTGACCAAATAGGTTGTGTGTAGCGGATCCGGTAAATTTTCCGATAACATTTTACATATCTGCACCGGCTTTTCCATGGCATATTCTCCATATACCATTACGTGTAAGTATTTATCCGCCTGATCTTTAATCGCTTGAATAACTTTCGGGTGGGAATGACCTAAAGTATTTGCCGAAACTCCCGCTACAAAGTCCAGATATGCCTTTCCATCTTTTCCGTATATATAATTTCCTACAGCTTTGTCTACTTCAAAACCTGAGGCATAAAAAGTTGTTTTTGCTTGATATTTAAAAAAATCCTCTTGTAATTTACCCATTTCTCAATGATTTTTACAGGCAAAAATACGGAATATATTGCAGCTTATATATGGTAATTTTTTAATAATTATTTCTTAAAAAATTATTTTTATTATTGTTATATTGGATTATAATTATATGATAAATATCATAAAGACAATTCAACTTTATTTTTTTTGTATATCTTTTCTTATACAATATTTTTAAGATATTTAATTATAGCTTTAAATAAATTATTCTGTATAGGTACTTTATGAAAATATTTAAGATTTATAAATTTAAATTTTTCAACTTAAACAGTATAAACACTCGTTACTTTTCCTTTTGATAAAACTTTATACCAACCTAAAATACATTTGTTTTTACTACTTTTGTGAAGAATTTATTGATATTATGAATTATGATGTAAAAGTGGGTATTGACGCGTTTTCTTTTGATATCCCGAAAATATATTTACCTATAAAAGAATTAGCAATTGCTAGGGACATTGAACCTGCAAAGCTTGAAAAGGGTTTAGGTTTACTTAAAATGTCGCTTCCTGATGTTCATCAAGACGTAATAGTTTTTGCCGCTAACGCTCTAAAAAAGTTATTGAAGCAAGAAGGATTGCGCCCGGAAGAAATTAGCCGAATTTATATAGGTACTGAAAGCGGTATTGATTCTTCCAAACCTATCGGCTCTTTTCTGGTATCCCTAATGGAAGATCTTTATGGGGAAGGTTCTTTTGAGCATTGCGATGTGGTAGACCTTACTTTTGCCTGTATTGGAGGGGTAGATACCCTACATAATTCATTAGATTATATTAGAGTAAATCCTGATAAAAAAGCAATAGTCATCGGCACGGATTATGCAAAATATGACCTGAATTCTACCGGAGAATATACACAAGGAGCAGGTGCTGTAGCTTTATTATTGTCTGCAAATCCAAGAATCATTTCTATCAAAAATAAAATTGGAATTAGTACAAAAGGGGTTTTTGACTTTTTTAAGCCTAAAAGAAGCTTATCTAAAAAAGAAGTCACTGAAAAAGATAATAATCCGATTTGGTTCGGAATAGAAGAAGACGAAATCAATCTTTTTAAGGAACAACCTATTTTTGACGGTCAATATTCGAATACATGTTATCAGAATAGACTAAAGGGTGCCTATTTTCATCTTAAAAAATTATTAGGTATTGAAACCACTCTTTATCAACAGTGGAAAAATATAATTGTGCATTCTCCTTATTCTTTTCAAGGGAGAAGAATGTTTTCTGAAATATATGCCTTAGATTCCGATTTAAAAGAATCTTTACCTACTCAAGAAAAGGAATATACTGATAAACTCAAGGAAATAAGTAAAACTCCGGAATATAAATCTTTTGTTCAAGAAAAGTTTGCTCCTGCCGAAGTTGCTTCTTCCAATATTGGAAATATGTATACCGGATCAATTTTTATGGGATTATTATCTACCTTGTATTATTATGTAAAAAACAATTCTGAAATTATCGGAGAAAAGTTTGGCTTTTTAGCCTATGGTAGCGGTTCAAAATCGAAGGCGTTTGAAGGTGTGATTGAAAAGGAATGGAAAACTCAATCTGAAAAGCTTCACTTGTTTGAAACATTAGAACAAACTAAGGCTATTGATATGGATACTTATCATGCTTTATATAAAAAAGAATTAAAAACATCTGTACTTGCTCCTAAAAATGAATATATGTTGGAAAGTATTGAACATGAAAATCCTGTATTACTGGGTGCCAGATATTATAAGTTTAAACAATAAAAAATTATTTAATATAATATAAAAGCCTGAGAATATTCTCAGGCTTTTTTTATTTTTAGGATCTTTACCGTTTTTTATTTAAAAAAACTTAAGACCGTTTCCGTAATGTAGTTTAGCTGATCATCTTGCAATTCCGTATGCATAGGTAAAGAAATTACTTCATTGATTAGCTTATTGGTTGCCGGAAAATCTTCATCTTTATAATTTCCGTTATCGTAAGCTTTTTGTTTTCTTAAAGGTACAGGATAGTATATCATTGCAGGAACTTCTCTTTCTGAAAGATATTTTTGTAAAGCATCTCTATCTGAATTAATCACTTTTAACGTGTATTGATGAAACACATGGGTGGAATAATTTTCCATTCTTACAGGAATAACTAAATTAGGATGATTGGAAAAAGCTTGATCGTAATAGTCAGCAGCCTTTCTTCTCTTTTCATTATAGGAATCCAATAAAGGTAATTTTGCATTCAAGACCACTGCCTGTAAACTATCCAATCGTGAATTTACCCCAATTTCATCATGGTAATATCTTTTGTACATTCCATGATTAACAATTCCGCGTATTTTATGTGCTAATTCATCATTATCTGTAAAAAGGGCACCTCCGTCGCCGTAACAACCTAAATTTTTAGAAGGAAAAAAGGAAGTGGTTCCTATAATCCCCATTGTTCCTGATTTTTTACGAGTTCCGTTTCTAAATGTATATTCTGAACCTATAGCTTGGGCATTATCTTCAATAACATATAAATTGTGTTCATTTGCAATTTGTATAATTTCTTCCATATTTGCACATTGCCCAAATAAATGCACAGGAATAATAGCTTTTGTTTTAGGTGTAATGGCTTTTCTTATGGCATCCGGACTTATAGTAAAAGTATCATAATCTACATCTACTAAAACAGAATTTAGCTTTAACAAGCTAATTACTTCCACGGTTGCTGCAAAAGTAAAATCAGCGGTTATGACTTCATCACCGGGTTGTAGATTCAGAGCCATTAGAGCTATTTGTAATGCTTCTGTACCATTACCGCATGGAATAACATGTTTTACATCTAAATATTTTTCTAAATTTTGAGCAAATGAATTGACTTGCGGTCCATTGATAAAAGAAGCGGTGTTTAATACTTCTTCAAATCCTTTATCTACAGTAGGTTTTATATGCTGGTATTGGTTGATTAAATCCACCATTTGAATTTTCTTCATATGTAAAATTTTGAACACAAATTTACTAAATGAATTTGTAATGCCGCTTCTATAAAAAGAAAAACTCTTATTAAAAATAAGAGTTTTCTACCTCGTCTACTATTTTATAAGAGTAATTTACTTTTGTTCCTGTTGGTTTTGTTCTTTTATTTTATCTATTTGTTGAGGTGAAATCTGCATAGGTGCTTCATTTTTTACATCTTTAGGTATTGGTTTAAAATCAACCAATTCCACTTCAAATATTAGAGCTTGATTAGGACCTGCAGGGCCATTTTCCCCATAGGCTAAGTCTGAAGGTACATACAATATGTATTTGGCTCCTTTAGACATCAATTTAACCCCTTCTTTCCATCCGGGTACCACTCTTGCTAAAGGAATATCAACAGGTTTACCTTCGGTTTGTTTTCTAGAATCTTCAATCACAGAGCCATCGATTGTTTTCAATACATAATTTACGGACACTATATCTTCATCGGTTGGCTTTGCTCCGTTTCCTTCTTTTTCAACTTTATATTGTAGCCCTGAAGTAGTTGTTTTAACGCCTTCTTTCTTTTTATTTTCTTCTAAGAATTTTTTACTTTCTTCTGCATTTCTTTTGGCAATTTTTTCCAAATGTTTAGGAATATAAATAGCCATAAAAGATTGTATGGAATCTTCAGAGAATAATAATTGTTTATCCTCAAATTTGTCTTCCATGGCTTGTTTAATAATATTTACATTTAAATCTTTATCATATCCTTGAATTTTAAAGCCACGAGCAAGATCTAAGCCAATTGCATAGGCTGCTTTTTCATCTTCGGTATTTAATTTCGTAACTTTTTGTTCTTCCTTATTACACGCAACAAGGCTGATACCTGCTAATGCTAGTAAAATTGTTTTCTTTATCATTATGTTAAATAGTTAAATTAATTTTTTTAATTGGCCGAATTATCAAAAGTATCTTCCGGTTTTTTAAAGTCCACTAATTCAATATCAAAAATCAATACAGAATTAGGTCCTATATCCATTCCCGCTCCATTTTCTCCATAAGCAAGTTCGGAAGGGATAAAAAATCTATATTTTGAACCTTTATTCATTAAGGATACTCCTTCAGTCCAACCTTTAATTACTCTGTTTAATTGAAATTCAATTGGGTTACCAGAATTATTCTTATCAGTCGAATCAAATATTTTTCCATCAAGAAGTTTACCGGTATACTTAACTTTTACCATATCATTTTCGTTGGGCTTTTCAGTAGATTTGCTTTTTTCTATAACCTCATATTGTAGCCCTGAAGCAGTTGTAATTACTCCTTTTTTCTTTTTATTTTTTTCTAAAAAAGCCAAGCCTTGAGTTTTATTTACTTCTCCTTGTTGTTTTCTTTTATTTTCTAGTTCTTGTCTTTTTTTAAAAAAATATTTCTGCATAAAGGAATTTACAGAATCCATAGGATAAATCGATGGTTTACCGGCTAATTCATCCCTAAATGCCCGATTAAATATATTAATATCTATTTCTTCTAACATATCTTGTTGCTTTAAACTTTGAACAATGTTATATGCTAAAGAATACGATAATTTTTCTTTATCCGTTTTTAATTCAATTTTATCTTGTGCAGAAAGTGATAATGAGCAAACTATACCTAATAATGTAACGATTTTATTTTTTTTCATTCGTTTAAAATTTATTATTTTTATTATTGACCTTCTAATTTTTATACTGAATAATATAACTTTTAAATTATTTTTTCCAATATTATAAGTACCCTGCAAATATCCGATAATTTATTGAAACACGAATATAAATTTTAGTTAATATTCCATAAAAAAGAATTTATTCTTTTTTAATAGGTAAAAATCTTATAAATAAGTATTGTTCATTATATTTTTTAGTAATTTTAAAAATCTAATCGAAAATCATTTCTTAATTTCTCTAATAATGGATTTTCCTTTACCATTTTTTCATATTTATCTTTATCTGTTAAAAGGATCGTTCTTTGAGTTTCCTTAACTCGATATTTAAAATTAATGGAATAATTATTCACCTCTTTTTTCAGTTTTTGAAAAATATCTTCACGTAAGTGTTCAAATTCATCATAAGCAGAATTCGAAGGAAATTCAAAAAAAATAGTATGATGCGGCTTAACACTGCATTGGGTCGTATTTAAAACACTATATAAAACCGGTTGGTTTTTTAAAGTTTCCAAATAGGTATTCCAAAAAGTCTTTACTTGATCTTCAGTAAAATCATCTTTATCTCTTTCGGAAAAATCTAAATTAGCTACCTTTTCTTCTTTTTGAGAAGCCGTGTGAAGTGATCCCTTTATTGAAAGAAATGATCCTTTTTTAGTTTGATTTCCCAGAGGTATTCCACTTTTTACAATTGGTTTTGAAGGTAAATTATTTTCAACTTTCACCTGAGAATTACCAACTTTTTCTATCTGTTTCTTTTCCTCGGATTTTATGGTTTGGGGTGATAATTTATTTTCCTGCTTAGCAGGAAGATGATTAGGTGGTGGTATTATCCTAAACTTTTTTTTTTAGTTGTAGGAGATTCACCAGCTGTTAAAGATGCCAATTGCATTAAGGCTATTTCAATGGATAGTTTAGGACTTTTACTATTCCTAAAATTTATATCAGTCTGATGGCAAATTTCAATAGCGTCTATCAAAAATCTGGATGAGCAATTTTGAGCTTGTTCCAAATATTTTTGCTTGGTATTGTCTCCTACTTCCAACAGGGAAATTGTTTGAGGATTCTGTGCTACCATTAAATCTCTAAAATGACTTCCTAATCCTGAAATAAATAATTGTGGATCAAATCCTTTTTTTATAATATCATTAAAAGCTAATAGTAATCCGGGTATATCATTTTTTAAAGCTAAATCCGTAATTTTAAAATAATATTCATAATCAAGAATGCTTAGGTTTTCTGTAACGGATGCAACTGTTAAGTTTTTTTGAGTAAAAGTAACGAGTCGGTCAAACATAGAAAGAGCATCGCGTAATCCCCCGTCTGCTTTTTGAGCGATAATATACAAAGCATCTTCTTCATATTGAATGCCTTCTTCTTGAGCTATTTTTTTTAAATGATTGTTTATATCGTTAACTTCAATTCTCTTGAAGTCGTAAATCTGGCATCTTGAAAGAATGGTAGGAATAATCTTTTGCTTTTCTGTTGTTGCCAAAATAAAAATAGCATGTGCAGGTGGCTCTTCCAATGTTTTCAAAAAAGCATTAAAAGCAGCATTAGACAGCATGTGTACCTCATCAATGATATATACTTTATATTTTCCTACCTGAGGAGCGTAACGCAGTTGTTCAATCAGATTCCGTATATCGTCTACGGAATTATTGGAAGCTGCATCTAATTCAAATATATTGAATGCAAAATCATTCTCATCAGTTTCTCCGTATTTTTCATTAATTTTTCTAGCTAAAATACGGGCACATGTAGTTTTACCTACTCCTCTAGGACCACAGAAAAGCAAAGCTTGAGCTAATTGATTATTATCAATGGCATGTTCCAAAGTATTGGTTATGTGACTTTGCCCTACAACAGCATCAAATTCTAAAGGTCTATATTTTCGGGCTGAAACTACAAAGTTTTCCATGAGTGTACAAAGTTACTAATTTTCTGCTTTTTCTGTTAATTTTTAGATAGGTTTCTCTACACAATCGTTACATAATCCATGAATAACAATATCTAATTTTTCGGCGATAAATCCTTCAGGAATATTTATGTTCGGCGTTTTTACAGTCCGCATACAGTATATTTTTTTACAATTTTTACAACAAAAATGCATATGGCTGTCAGCATGTTGCTCCTCAGAACAATTATCCATACATAAGGCATAAACAGTTATATGTCCATCATTTATAGTATGCAATAATCCTTTTTTTTCAAAAGTCTTTAAAGTCCTGAATAGAGTAGTTCGGTCAGAATAATCAAAACCAGACTCCAAATCCGACAAGGATAAAGCGGTATTTTGTTTCAGAAAATAATCTAAAACCAATAAACGCATGGCTGTGGGATTTATATCTTTTTGTTTTAATATATTTTCTAAATCATACAACATACTACATTCTTTCCGGTGCCCCTATACCCAATAGACTTAACCCGTGTCTAATCACATTTCCGGTCCACTGGGTTATTGCCAAACGCAGTTGTTGCTCTGATTCATTTTCGGCATCCAAGATACGATTACTTTGATAGAAAGAGTTATATTCTTTAGAGACATCGTAAATATAATTGGCTATTAATGCGGGATTTAAATCTGCAGCAGATTTTTCAATTAGTTCCTCATAGGAGGATAATAATATGATTAATTTTTGTTCTGCTTTATTTAATTCTTTATCTTTAATTTCTAAGGTTTGCTTTGCGGCTTTTCTAAGCACAGAACAAGTCCGTGCATAAGTATATTGGATAAACGGACCGGTATTTCCGTTGAACTCGATACTTTCATTAGGATCGAACAAGATTCGTTTCTTAGGATCAACTTTCAAAATAAAATACTTTAATGCGCCTAAGCCAATAAGTTCATTCACTTGTTCTTTTTCACTTTCGGTGTAGCCTTCTAATTTTCCTAATTCGGAAGTTTTTTTAACTGCTTCTTGATGCATTTCTTCCATTAATTCATCTGCATCAACCACCGTACCTTCTCTTGATTTCATCTTTCCACTTGGTAAATCTACCATTCCGTAGGAAAGATGATATAATTTATCTGCCCATTGATACCCTAATTTTTTTAAAATTAAAAACAATACCTGAAAATGATAATCTTGTTCATTTCCTACTGTATAGATTAATTCATTAAGATGATAACGGGTAAATCTTTCAACGGCTGTTCCTAAGTCTTGTGTGATATAGACAGAGGTTCCGTCTCCTCTCAACAATAATTTTTGATCTAACCCCTCTTCTGTTAAGTCTGCCCAAACAGATCCATCTTCTTTTTTAAATAAAATTCCTTTTTTAAGTCCTTCTTCAATAACATCTTTTCCCAGCAAATAGGTGTCACTTTCATATTGGACTAAATCAAAAGATACTCCTAATCTTTGATATGTTTTCTCGAAACCTGAATACACCCAACTGTTCATCTCTTTCCACAAAGCTTTTATTTCCGCATCGCCGTCTTCCCACTTTTTCAACATTTCTTGAGCTTCTAAAAGAATGGGTGCTTTTTTCTTAGCTTCATCTGCATCCATTCCCGATGAAATTAAAGATTGTATTTCTTCTTTGTATTTTTGATCGAAAATAACATAATATTTTCCTACCAAATGATCTCCTTTGATTCCTGTTGTTTGTGGAGTTTCACCATTTCCATATTTTTTCCATGCCAACATGGACTTGCAAATATGAATGCCCCTATCATTAATTATTTGTCCTCTCAACACCTCATTTCCTGCTGCTTTTAAGATGTTACTAATTGAAAATCCTAATAAATTATTTCTTATATGTCCTAAATGAATTGGTTTATTGGTATTCGGAGAGGAATACTCAACCATTATTTTTTCAGTATGCTTTTTCGTAAGCTTAAAATCTTTAACTGAATATTTTTCTTTTAATAGTTTAGTAAAGACGGTCGGATTTAAAGAGAGGTTAAGAAAGCCTTTAACTACATTAAAAGCAACAAATTCCTCTTTAGCTGTAAGATATGATCCTATTTTATTGGCTATTTCCTCCGGCTTCTGTTTCACTAGCTTAACAAAGGGAAAAACCACTAAAGTATAATCTCCTTCAAATTCATCTTTAGTTATTTGTATTTCAACATCTTCAACTTTCTGTTGAAATAAATTTTCAATTGCTTGTATACTTTGTTCTTTTATATAAGACTTTAGGTTCATTGTTTTTAATTACTAGTGAATGTACAAATTTAGGCATTTCCCTTAAATGTGTAACTTTTTATCCTACTTCAATTAACACAAACATGATGACGTATTCTTCATACTATGCATTATTTATAGTTTAAAGATAATTTATAGCAATAATTCATAGTAGACATATTTAAATTTACATGCTTATTATTTATAAAATCTTCAAATTATATAAAATAAATATTTCTTGAGGATATAATTTATTAATAATCACCAATAGTTTGTCATATATTCTTATCAATAGGTTTGCTTCCTTTATTACACCATTTTATTATAAAAAATTATCTATACTTCAATAAGATATTTATAACTGGAATTAGTATGTTTCATTTCGGCCAGATGAGAAGGTAAACGGTCAAAATTGCAGATTTTTTGATCTCTCAACTTTAATTTACCTGTACTGATTTGTTGTAAAAGTTTCTCCCCATCAGTCATTAATTGAACCGTTTGTTTTTCCGATGCAAATCGGTGAAATGCTCCCAAAGCGATTTCATGTAAGGAAACACAAGTTGTAAATGGAGGTAAAGGATTAGTATCTACTCTTCCTTGTATGGCAACTATATGTCCATAATAGGCTGCTAGATCTAAAAGTTGAGAAGCATGATTTCCACTAACCGTGTCAAAAATAACATCAAAGTTTCCTCCGGGTAGAGCCTCTTTTATTTCATTTTTCCAATCATCATTTTTATAGTCGACTGCTTTACTAACTCCCATCTTATAAAATTCGTTATGATGTTGGAGATCGGCAGTTATATAAACCTTAGCTCCTGCATTCAGAATTAATTGGGTAAGAAAATATCCTACCGATCCTCCTGCTCCGCTTATTAGTACATTTTTATTACCTATATCCGGAATTTTCTGCATAGCCTGCCAAGCGGTTAAGGAGGGACAAGGAAACGCTGCAGCTGCATAATCACTAAGTTTTTCAGGAATATGCATAATGCGGTTCCCTTTAAGAATTGTATGAGTGGAAAAACTGCCTGCTTGGGTAAGATCAGAATGATAACATACTCTTGCTCCGATTTGTATACGCTTCATTTTCTTTCCTGTTTTAATAACAATACCTGCACCATCTACTCCGGGAATTTGATCTTTTACCCATGAAGGATTGCCGGATGATATCAGTTTCCAATCAACCGGATTAAGTCCTATGACAGTATTTTTAATGAGTACTTCATCATCTTCAACTTCTCTGATTTTATATTCTTTACAAATTAAATCTTCCGGTTCTCCTCTATGCTGCCAACACCAAGCTTTTGAATATATTTCGTTCATAATTATCGTCAAATTATATAGATTTATAAATGATATGTAAACTGCTCAACTCAAATTAAGATTTTATCGAAACCTACACTTTAATACTTTAAAGAATTTATTCTGCAAAAGGTCCGGATATTAGATTGGTAAGAACTCCTTTAGAATCATTTACTAGTGATTTATAACTGAAAAATATGCTTCCTTTAACTTCTGGATATTCACGATTATAATATACTTGCTCAACAAGTTCATTCGGATTTTTCCATTGATTGACTCTATAGGCCGCCATTCCTATATACAGTTTGGTGTCTGTTTCTTTAGCCATGCTGCTCCACCATTCTACTAAAGTGGCATAATCGGCAAGATTATGTCCTCGATGCCAATATAACTGAGGAGCTACATAGTTTAACCAACCTTTTCTCATCCAAAGTAAAACATCAGCGTACAAATCGTCATAATTTTGTAATGCTTTGGTTTTCGATCCTAAAGGATCATTATTTTGATTTCTCCAAACACCAAAGGGGCTAATGCCAAATTCTATATCTTTATTTTTGGATTTAATGCTCTTATATAATTTTTGTACAAAAGTATTAATGTTGTCTCTTCTCCAATCTGCTTTACTGGCAAAAGTTACTCCATATTTAGTGTAAGCCGTAAAATCAGGATAATCGAGTTTACCCACTTTATAGGGATAAAAATAGTCATCCAAATGAATACCATCTACTTCATAGTTATTAACTACTTCCATAATAGACTGTATTACATAATCTCGTACTTCCGGAAGACCCGGATTTAGATATAATTGATTGGCATATCTAACCACCCAATTGGGATGCTTGAATGCAATATTATCAGTAGCCAATGAGCTCCAATTGGCATTGGCTGCAGAAAGTCTAAAAGGATTAAACCAAGCGTGTATTTCTATATCCCTTTTATGTGCTTCTTTAACCATAAATTCAAGGGGATCGTACCCCGGATCAACTCCCTGTGTTCCTGACAAATATCCCGACCAGGGACTTAATTTAGATGGATATAATGCATCAGATGCGGGTTTTACCTGAACAATAATGGCATTCATTTTCCATTTTTTGACATTCTCCAATAAGGTTATAAATTCTTCTTTTTGTTGTTCAGCAGGTAAACCGGGTTTTGAAGGCCAATCTATATTTAAAAATGTTGCCACCCATACGGCCCTGAATTCTTTCGTATTTTTTTCTTCATTCTCTTCTTCTACAGGCTCATTGGTACCGGCAAAAATTAATGTTAATGATAAAAAATGTGCTACAATCAAAAATAATTTTTTGCTTTTCATTTATTTTATTATTTATTACTTAGAGAATTCATTCAATTTATTTATAAAATTTTATTACACAGTGTTTTTGAAAATTAAGATTCACTTTCAAAAATATCAGCTTTTGATATAAGATCTTCAGGCAAAGTTTTCTTAGCTTTTGCACCCATTTTTTTTAAATTATGTATTTGAGACACTATATTACCTCGCCCTTCTACCAGCTTGTTCATAGCGTTTCCATATTCATTTTTAGCCTCATCCATTTTTTTCCCTATACGCAACAAATCTTGTAGAAATCCTTCAAATTTATCGTATAAATTACCGGCAGTTTTAGCTATTTCATATGCATTTCTTTGTTGCTTTTGGTTATTCCACATACTATCAATAGTTTTCAAGGTTGCTAAAAGAGTAGATGGAGTAACTATAACAATATTTTCTTCGAAGGCTTTGTTATATAAAGATGATTCATAATTTAAAGCCAAAGAAAAAGCCGTTTCAATGGGGATGAAAAGTAATATAAAATCTAATGAATTTTCTGCATGTAACCCCTGGTAATTTTTCGATGAAAGTTGATTAACATGTTTTTTAATAGAATTTATATGATCTTTTAAATGAAGTTTTTTTTCTTCTTCATTATCATTGTTTATGTAACGTTCATAGGCTATTAAAGAAACTTTGGAATCTATAATCATCTTTTTATTATCAGGAAGATATATGATTACATCGGGAATATACCGTTTTCCATCTTCAGAACACAAGCGTTCTTGTATAAAATATTCTCTTCCTTTTTCTAATCCCGATTTTTCTAAAACCCTTTCTAAAACTAATTCTCCCCAATTTCCTTGAATTTTTGTATCTCCTTTAAGAGCTTTAGTGAGATTTTCAGCCTCCTGAGAGATTCTTAAATTTTGGTTTTGTAAATAATGTAATTGTTCTTTTAAAGATGCATAGATCCCTATATTTTCTTTTTGGCTTTCTTCCACTCTCTTTTCAAAAACGGAAATTTTTTCTTGTAAGGGATCTAAAAGTGTTTTTATATTATGCCTGTTTTGTTCTGTAAATTTTTCAGTTTTTTGTTCCAGTATTTTACTTGCTATTATCTCAAATTCTTTCCTAAAATTATCTTGAATTTCTTCAATCTCCAATTTTTGCTCTTTATTTTTATGCATTAAGTTTTCATAATCGGCATCTTTACGAGCTAATTCAAGCAATAATTGTTCTCTTTCCTTTTTTATTTTTTCCTTTTCAAACAACTCTTTTTCTTTTAGTTCTTCACTTTTACTTAAACCGGCATGTAAAGCTTTTATCTTTTCATTTAAAAGAATTTTTTCGGAATTAATGGATGAAACATTAATTTTTTTTCCGATATATATTCCTATTAATAAAAAAATGATACTAAATAGTAAAACCAAAAATATTTCAATCATAAATATAATAGTACAAAATAGGATGTTTGAAAAATCAAGTTCTACTTACGTTTTAAATATTATTTTTTACTTCGTAAGTTTTCTGTATAATATTTGAGAAAATAGGGAATGGTTTCAATTCCTTTATAAAAGTTAAATAAACCATAGTGTTCATTAGGAGAATGAATAGCATCACTATCCAATCCAAATCCCATTAAAACGGATTTTGCTCCCAATAATTCTTCAAATAGAGAAACAATAGGAATACTGCCCCCGGTTCTGTAGGGTAAAACTTTTTTATTAAAGGTTTTTTCCATAGCCAGTTTAGCTGCTTTATATCCGGGATCTGAGAATGGTAAAACGTATGCATTACCTCCGTGATGAGGGGTGACTTTTACTTTAACACTTTCCGGAGCAATGGATAAAAAATGTTTTGTAAACAATTCAGTTATTTCCTCAGGATTTTGGTCAGGAACTAACCTCATGGATATTTTAGCATAAGCTTTTGATGGAATAACAGTTTTAGCTCCTTCTCCTGTATAACCTCCCCAAATACCATTTACATCTAAGGTAGGTCGTATAGTTGTTCTCTCTAACGATTTATATCCTTTTTCTCCTTGCGTCCCTTTTAAACCGATTGATTTTTTAAACTCTTCTTCATCAAAAGGAATTTTATTTAATTCTGCCCGATCTTCAGGAGATAATTCTATTACCTTATCATAGAAGCCTTTAACTGTAATTTTGCCGTCTTTATCAATTAACGAAGCGATCATATCAGAAAGCACGTTAATAGGATTAGGAACTGCACCACCATATAAACCGGAATGTAAATCTCGATTAGGCCCTTCTACTTCAACTTCTACATAACTTAATCCTCTTAATCCGGTTGTAACGGTCGGAACTTGATTTGAAAAAATATGTGTGTCTGATATCAATATAACATCACATGAAAGTTTGCTCAAATTTTCTTTTAAAAAATTCCCCAAATTGACAGAACCTATTTCTTCTTCTCCTTCAATAATTAATTTTACATTACATGGTAAAGTATTTGTTTTAATAAGAGACTCAATAGCCTTTAAATGCATAAAGAATTGACCTTTATCATCAGCAGACCCTCGAGCATAAATTGCACCTTCCGGATGTATGTTTGATTTTCTTATTACAGGATCAAAAGGATCGGTTTCCCAAAGATTCAAGGAATCTGCAGGTTGTACATCGTAATGACCATAAATTAAAACTGTTGGTAAATCGGAGCTAATAATTTTATCAGCATAAATTACCGGATTACCTTGTGTTTTACATATTTCAACATTCTCAAATCCGGATTCTTTTAAATTATTAGAAATACTATTGGCACATTTTATTATGTCATTAGCATATGCAGAATCCGCACTAATAGATGGGATTCGTAATAAATCAAATAATTCGTCTAAATATCTTTGTTTATTATCTATTTGGTATTGAAAAGCTTTATCCATTTATTTATTATTATAGTAACAAATATATAAATAAAAAAACCGCTTCCAGAATAGTTTTTGAAATTAATAAATAAGAAGAAATAATAAACAGGAAAAAAATAACCAAAAACCACTCCACTCCAAAACAAAAAAAGCCTTGTATATTACCTATACAAAGCTTTCTTTTTTAAAAAACCGGCGGCTACCTACTCTCCCGCGTTTGCAGTACCATCAGCGCAAGTAGGCTTAACTTCTGTGTTCGAAATGGGAACAGGTGAGCCCTACCGCTATAACCACCCTAAATATCTTAATGGGATTTTATATAATTTTGTAAACTCTTACGGCCAATTCTATTAACTTTTATTTTTTTCTTGGACGAAATCTCCGGGTAATTAGTACTACTCGGCTATGACATCACTGCCTTTACACCTGTAGCCTATCAACGTGGTATTCTCCCACGACCCTATATCGAATTCTTATCTTGTGGCGAGTTTCGCACTTATATGCTTTCAGTGCTTATCTCTTCCAAACTTAGCTACTCAGCGGTGAACCTGGCGGCACAACTGATACACCAGAGGTTTGTTCAACTCGGTCCTCTCGTACTAGAGTCAACTCCACGCAAAATTCTACGCCCGCAATAGATAGAGACCGAACTGTCTCACGACGTTCTGAACCCAGCTCGCGTGCCACTTTAATGGGCGAACAGCCCAACCCTTGGGACCTTCTCCAGCCCCAGGATGTGACGAGCCGACATCGAGGTGCCGAACCTCCCCGTCGATGTGAGCTCTTGGGGGAGACTAGCCTGTTATCCCCGGAGTACCTTTTATCCTATGAGCGATGGCCCTTCCATACGGAACCACCGGATCACTATGTCCTGCTTTCGCACCTGCTCGACTTGTCGGTCTTGCAGTCAAGCACCCTTATGCCATTACACTCTGCGCACGGTTGCCAAGCGTGCTGAGGGTACCTTTGAAAGCCTCCGTTACTCTTTTGGAGGCGACCACCCCAGTCAAACTACCCACCACGCAATGTCCTTCTGTTCAGAAGTTAGGCTCCAGATAAATAAAGGGTGGTATTTCAACGTCAACTCCTCGACTCCTGGCGAAGCCGATTCTTAGTTTCCCACCTATCCTACACATCATTTACCCGAAGTCAATACGAAGCTATAGTAAAGGTTCACAGGGTCTTTTCGTCCCATTGCGGGTAATCGGCATCTTCACCGATACTACAATTTCACCGAGCTCATGGTTGAGACAGTGCCCAGATCGTTACACCATTCGTGCAGGTCGGAACTTACCCGACAAGGAATTTCGCTACCTTAGGACCGTTATAGTTACGGCCGCCGTTTACTGGGGCTTCAGTCAAAGGCTTCGCTTGCGCTAACCTCCTTCCTTAACCTTCCAGCACCGGGCAGGTGTCAGACCCTATACGTCATCTTGCGATTTTGCAGAGTCCTGTGTTTTTGATAAACAGTCGCCTGGGCCTTTTCACTGCGGCTCCCTTTTTACGGGGAGCGACCTTTCTCCCGAAGTTACAGGTCTATTTTGCCTAGTTCCTTAACCATGATTCACTCGAGCGCCTTAGGATACTCTCCTCATCCACCTGTGTCGGTTTTGGTACGGGCGCTGTAAACTTGCCTTAGAAGTTTTTCTTGAGAGCTCTTACCTACACTATCCATTCCACCGTAGCTTCCTGGTACTTTCACTTTCGGCATCTGCAACGCATTTTACTATTGCTGATTTACCTACATGCTTTAACGTACTATTCCGTCAGTACGCGGTAGTGTCATTACTCTGTCACTCCATCGAATTTACAGCCGGTATCGGAATATTAACCGATTTCCCATCGATTGCTCCTCTCGGATTCACCTTAGGTCCCGACTTACCCTCAGCTGATTAGCATAGCTGAGGAAACCTTGGATTTTCGGCGTGAAGGTTTCTCACCTTCATTATCGTTACTTATGCCTACATTTTCTTTTCTATACGCTCCACAATAAGTCACCTTACTGATTCTGCGCATATAGAATGCTCCCCTACCGAAATTTTCATTTCGCATAGCTTCGGTAGTATACTTATGCCCGAGTATTATCCATGCCAAACCGCTCGACTAGTGAGCTGTTACGCACTCTTTAAATGAATGGCTGCTTCCAAGCCAACATCCTAGCTGTCTGGGCAGTCTGACCTCGTTTGTTCAACTTAGTATACATTTCGGGACCTTAGCTGTTGCTCTGGGTTCTTTCCCTCTCGGACATGGACCTTAGCACCCATGCCCTCACTGCTAAGAAACATATAATAGCATTCGGAGTTTGTCAGGATTTGGTAGGCGGTGAAACCCCCGCATCCAATCAGTAGCTCTACCTCTAGTATACTCTTTCTTAACGCTGCACCTAAATGCATTTCGGGGAGTACGAGCTATCTCCCAGTTTGATTAGCCTTTCACCCCTATCCACAGGTCATCCGAAGACTTTTCAACGTCAACCGGTTCGGTCCTCCACTTTGTGTTACCAAAGCTTCAACCTGCCCATGGATAGATCACAAGGTTTCGCGTCTAATCCCACTAACTCAACGCCCTATTCAGACTCGCTTTCGCTGCGGCTCCGTAGCTGAACTACTTAACCTCGCTAGTGAAATTAACTCGTAGGCTCATTATGCAAAAGGCACGCCGTCACATCTTATGATGCTCCGACCGCTTGTAGGCGTATGGTTTCAGGGTCTCTTTCATCTTTCTTTTCGAAATACTTTTCACCTTTCCCTCACGGTACTTGTTCGCTATCGGTCTTCAAGGAGTATTTAGCCTTGGAGGATGGTCCCCCCATGTTCAGACAGGATTTCACGTGTCCCGCCCTACTCTTTTTCATACATATCCAGATTTCACTTACAGGACTTTCACCTTCTTTGGTTGTTCTTTCCAAAACATTCTGCTATCTAATTACATACTTTTGGGCTCTTCCGATTTCGCTCGCCACTACTCTCGGAATCTCGGTTGATTTCTTTTCCTCTTCCTACTTAGATGTTTCAGTTCGGAAGGTTTGCCTTCCCTTGCGGGAATACTATACTCTTGTATAGTGGGTTGCCCCATTCAGACATCTGCGGATCTATTCGTGTGTGCCAATCCCCGCAGCTTTTCGCAGCTTACCACGTCTTTCTTCGCCTCTTGAAGCCTAGGCATCCGCCATACGCCCTTAACGATTTCTTTTCCTTAGCCAATTGTATTGGCCGCTCGGTTTATTTTTTTATATAAAATCCCAATAATGTCAATGATCCGTATATAACACCGGTTCTTTTTTACTACTTCTTTCGTTTTTAGAACCTTGTGGAGAATAAGGGAGTCGAACCCTTGACCTCCTGCGTGCAAGGCAGGCGCTCTAGCCAGCTGAGCTAATTCCCCTTGTTTCCCTTTGTAGTCTCAGGCAGACTCGAACTGCCGACCTCTACATTATCAGTGTAGCGCTCTAACCGGCTGAGCTATGAGACTGATTGATTTTTATTTTCCTCGTTGCTCCTTTTACTCTTCTTCTTATGTCTTACCTTTTCCTTACAGGGGCTTTTCAGGGGTGTTATATATCTTGTGTTTTTTTCAACTTTTTACTTACTCTTTTATTTGTTTAAGTAGGAAACACCTGGAAGTTGTCAGCTTCTTTTGGGGTTTTTATTCCTTGTTTTGACTTTTTGCTCTAAAAAAGAGATGTTCCAGCCGCACCTTCCGGTACGGCTACCTTGTTACGACTTAGCCCCAGTCACTAGTTTTACCCTAGGCAGCTCCTTTTACGGTCACCGACTTCAGGTACCCCCAGCTTCCATGGCTTGACGGGCGGTGTGTACAAGGCCCGGGAACGTATTCACCGCAGCATGGCTGATCTGCGATTACTAGCGATTCCAGCTTCATAGAGTCGAGTTGCAGACTCCAATCCGAACTGAGACCGGCTTTTGAGATTCGCATCTGGTTGCCCAGTAGCTGCCCTCTGTACCGGCCATTGTAGCACGTGTGTGGCCCAGGGCGTAAGGGCCGTGATGATTTGACGTCATCCCCACCTTCCTCGCGGTTTGCACCGGCAGTCTCATTAGAGTTCCCGACTTTAATCGCTGGCAACTAATGATAAGGGTTGCGCTCGTTATAGGACTTAACCTGACACCTCACGGCACGAGCTGACGACAACCATGCAGCACCTTGAAAATTGTCCGTAGAAATACTTATTTCTAAGTACGTCAATTCCCATTTAAGCCCTGGTAAGGTTCCTCGCGTATCATCGAATTAAACCACATGCTCCACCGCTTGTGCGGGCCCCCGTCAATTCCTTTGAGTTTCAACCTTGCGGTCGTACTCCCCAGGTGGGATACTTATTACTTTCGCTTAGTCACTGAGAAGTTAATCCCCAACAACGAGTATCCATCGTTTACGGCGTGGACTACCAGGGTATCTAATCCTGTTCGCTCCCCACGCTTTCGTCCATCAGCGTCAATCGGTATTTAGTAACCTGCCTTCGCAATCGGGGTTCTGTGTAATATCTATGCATTTCACCGCTACACTACACATTCCAGCTACTTCAATACTATTCAAGATTAACAGTATCAACGGCAGTTCTACAGTTAAGCTGCAGGTTTTCACCGCTGACTTATCAACCCGCCTACGGACCCTTTAAACCCAATAAATCCGGATAACGCTCGCATCCTCCGTATTACCGCGGCTGCTGGCACGGAGTTAGCCGATGCTTATTCGTATGGTACCTTCAGAACATTACACGTAATGTGGTTTATTCCCATACAAAAGAAGTTTAAAACCCATAGGGCTGTCGTCCTTCACGCGGGATGGCTGGATCAGGCTCTCACCCATTGTCCAATATTCCTCACTGCTGCCTCCCGTAGGAGTCTGGTCCGTGTCTCAGTTCCAGTGTGGGGGTTCACCCTCTCAGGCCCCCTAAGGATCATCGTCTTGGTAAGCCGTTACCTTACCAACTAACTAATCCTACGCATGCCTATCTGTATCCGATTAATCTTTTAATATCTGCCAATGCTGACTGATATGTTATCCGGTATTAATCCGGGTTTCCCCGGGCTATCCCGGTGATACAGGTAAGTTGCATACGCGTTACGCACCCGTACGCCGGTCTCTCTTGAAGCAAGCTCCAAAATACCCCTCGGCTTGCATGTGTTAGGCCTCCCGCTAGCGTTCATCCTGAGCCAGGATCAAACTCTCCATTGTAATTTCTTTGTTATTATCAATTTCAAGGCTTTTCCCTAACTCAAAAGAATCTCTTTTCTTCCAGGTTGTGTTTTGCTACTTTTTATCTTTCGTAAGCTTTGTTTAAAAAACTTTTTATTTCAACGATCTTTTGCGCTTCTCAGGTCCCTCTTCTTCTGTTTTTCTCTTTCGTTGTTCCTGACTTGCGGGTGCAAAGATAGCTACTTTTTCTTTCCCCGCAAGTTTTTTTTTAATCTTTTTTTAATCTTTTTTGCTAAATAATCATTAATGTCCTGAATACCACCTATTTAACCTCCAAAAAAATTTTTAATTTTTTTTATTATTTTTTTAATGCTCCTATTACTAGTTATTATATACTCATTTACAAAGATTATTATAGACTATCTTTGTACTAACTAATAAATGTAAATAACTATATATATCTATCAAATATGGCTAAGGCTAAAACTACTTTTTTTTGTCAAAATTGCGGAACTCAATATTCTCAATGGCTGGGTCAATGCAAAGTATGCGGAGAATGGAACACTATTGTTGAAGAAGTTATTGAAAAAAGTTCTGCAAATTCTATTTCTTCCCTTAATTCCTCTTCTTCTAGAAATAAAATATATAAGATTCACGAAATTGAAACTACGGATGAATATCGTATTCTTTCTAATGACTCTGAACTGGATCATTTATTAGGTGGCGGTATTGTTCCCGGTAGTGTTATTTTGATTGGAGGCGAACCCGGCATCGGTAAATCTACTTTGTTGTTGCAAATTTCTTTACAAATACCCGGAAAAGTATTATATGTTTCAGGAGAGGAAAGCAGTAATCAAATTAAAATGAGATCTGACCGTCTGGATATTTCTAATTCTGAATGCTATATTTTAACGGAAACTTCAACTCAAAAGATTTTAAAGAAAGCTCATGAGCTTCAACCGGAGTTGTTAGTGATTGATTCCATTCAAACTCTACATTCCTCTTATATAGAATCTTCTCCGGGAAGTATATCTCAAATTAGAGAATGCGCTTCCGAATTAATTAAATATGCTAAGGAAGCTTCCACTCCTGTATTTTTAATTGGACATATTACTAAGGAGGGTTCTATAGCCGGTCCTAAAATTTTGGAGCATATGGTAGATGTCGTTCTTCAGTTTGAAGGGGATAGAAATTATGTTTACCGACTTTTACGTGCAAATAAAAATAGATATGGTTCTACTTCCGAACTTGGAATTTATGAAATGTTCTCTTCCGGGTTGAAACAGGTAAAAAATCCGTCTGAAATTTTAGTATCTAAAAAAGATGAAAGTTTATCGGGAAATGCTATTGCGGTTACTTTGGAAGGATTACGCCCTATGTTGGTTGAAATTCAAGCATTGGTATCAACGGCTGTTTATGGAACGCCTCAACGGGTGACAACGGGTTTTGACGTTAAACGATTAAATATGTTATTAGCTGTTTTGGAAAAGCGTGCGGGTTTTCATTTGGGAACTAAGGATGTGTTTTTAAATGTTACCGGAGGTATTCGTGTTGATGATCCTGCAATTGATTTAGCTGTTATTTGTGCTATTTTGTCTTCTAATGAGGATATTTCTTTACCGGATAATTGTTTATTCGCCGGTGAAATTGGTTTAAGTGGTGAAATCAGACCTGTAAATCGTATTGAACAGCGAATCATTGAGGCTGAAAAATTGGGTTATGATGTCATTTTCATTTCTAAGTATAATAAAATTGATCGCAAGAAATATAATATTAGGGTTGAAATGGTTTCTAAGGTTGAGGATGTCTATAAGTTATTATTCTAATTAATTGTATGTAAATTTCTCTTTCTTCGTATGGTGTAAACTTTTGCAGTCAATATATTTTTATTATACTAATAAGTGATATTTGGCATTTGTTATCTATTACACATTATACTTTTATTTTTCAATTAACGAAAATTAAGGTCGGTTTTGTGCTTACAAATAATGTTTAAATTTTTGCTAATTTATTGTTAAACGTAATGTTTAAATTATACTTTTTGTTTTAATTTTTTTATATTTGTTCCACTACCTTCAGAATATTATACTATGAAAAATAACAAATCTAAATATTCCACTATAATTATTACTGATAAAAATTCACTGGAAACCAAAATTTTTTCTGTTAAGAATAAGCATATAAGAAATATTTTTCTGTACAAAAAGATTTTACTTTTATCAATTTTTACTATTTTTTGTTTAGTTGCGGGATTGGTTAGTTATATAAGTTATGTGTATTACCAAAAACAAGATTTACATGTTAAGATTGCCGATCTTGAAAGCAAGTTGGATACTAAAAAATTAAATGATATGATTATCAATCTTAATGAAGCTGAAAAATCTTTAATAAAGATTGAGAGATATCTTAAAGATCGTCAAGTTAAAACCCTCCCTACTAACTCCACTAATTATAATGTTGATAATGTGGGGGGAGAGTATTATCCTGTTAATGATTCTAACTTAAATTTAATTGAAAATAAAAAAAAGAGAATTTCCGATATATATAAAAAGATTCAATTCATTCCTATCGGCTTACCTCACGTTGGAAGGATTACTTCTAATTTTGGTGTGAGAGGAAATCCGATGAAAAAAGGTAAAGGATCCGAGTTTCATCCGGGTTTGGATATAGCGGGAACTATAGGTGATCCTATTCATGCTACTGCGAATGGTGTTGTTACCTTTGCCAGTATTAGAGGAGGATATGGCAATTGTGTAATGATAAAGCACCATTTCGGTTATGAAACATTATACGGTCACATGTCTAAAATATTGGTTAAAGAAGGACAGGTTGTCAATGCCGGAGATGTTATTGGTGAATTAGGAAGTACCGGCCGTTCTACCGGACCTCATGTTCATTATGAAATTATTTTAAATAAAGAAAAAGAAAATCCAAATAATTATTTGCATGTAAACTAAATATGAAATAAATTTAACTACTATATAAAATAAACTAACTATGTTCAATAAAAAAAAAGGAGCTGCTCTTAATTTATCTACAGAAAACATTACTACTATTATTGCGGAAGATTGTAAAATCGAAGGAAATATAGAATGTAAGGAATTTATTAGAATTGATGGTCAAACATTAGGAAATGTCAATAGCACTTGTGGACTTGTTGTTGGTCAGAAAGGAAGCGTTAAAGGAGATATAAGGACTAAAGAACTTATTGTATATGGCCAAATTGACGGCGATATTTTTGTTGATAATCTTAGTTTGAAAAACTCGGGATCTATTATAGGAAATATGCAGGTAAAAAGTTTTCAAGTTGAAAATGGTGCCTTATATAAAGGCACCGTAAGTATGGATCAAAATAATTCTACTCCTGTTAATAAAAAAGAAAATAATTCTCAAATTGTTGTATAAATTCTATTACTGAAATTTATACAATATTTTAGGTATTCAGGGTCTTGGATCTCCAATTTTATAAGCACTTCCTAAGGAAGAATTTTTAGATATGTATATGGTTAACCAACGATATAAAGTATTTAATCTATTACCTATGGAAACTAAAGAAATTAAGTGGATGGACGACCAAATAATCCATGCCGGTAATCCTTTTAAAAATAAGGTAGGATGAATCAGATCGGCTACGGCTTTATTTCTTCCGATAACTGCCATAGACCCTCTATCTTTATAACTGAATGGTACAGGTTGATAGTTGTCTTGGGTAAGTTGTTTTTTTAAATTATTTGCCAAATTTTTTCCTTGTTGTATTGCTACTTGGGCTAATTGCGGATGTCCTGCAGGAAAATTAGGATCAGTAGTCATGATACAGGTATCTCCTATTGCATATATATTAGAAAATCCTTGAACTTTATTATACGCGTCAACTTGCATACGTCTACCTCTTCCATACACTTCTTTGGGTATTCCTTCAAAAATTCTTGAAGTAACTCCCGCTGTCCAGATTATAGTTTTTGTTTCAATTTTATCTCCGTTTGAAAAATATATGGTGTTTTCATCACAATCTTTTACTTGTGTATTTACGAGTATTTTAACTCCTAATTTATCTAAGGCATGATAAGCTTCTTTGTGAGATTTTTCGCTCATAGGTCCCAATAATACAGGGCTTCCTTCTACCAAATAGACTTGAATTTGATCTTTTAAATCTTTATAGTCAACATTTTCAATATAATTGATAATTTCGCGAATAACTCCGGCTATTTCAACTCCGGCAGGTCCTCCTCCGGTGATGACGATGGATAATAATCTTTTCTTTTCTACTAAATCAGTTTCTCTACTGGCGGCTTCTAACCTTTCTAAAAGTATATTCCTAAGTAACAAAGCATCATTTAAGGTTTTCATTGGAAAGGCATATTTCTCTAAATTTTCCATTCCGAAATAGTTACTTTGCGTTCCCGTTGCTAAAATCAAAATATCATAATCTAATTCTCCATTAGATAAGACTACTTTGTTTTCATCAGATTTGATTTCAATTAATTCTCCCAATCTGAATTTAACATTTTTTTTATGTCTTATAAATCTACGGAAAGGATAGCTGATAGCTGCGGGATCTAAAATACTTGAACTTACTTGATATATTAATGGTGGAAAAAAATTATAGTTGTTTTTGTCGACTAAGGTAATTTCAAAATTAGGATCATTGGACAATCTGGTGATTATATTAATCCCAGCAAAACCTCCACCTATTAATACGATTTTTTTCATAATTTGCACTAAAAAATTAATTTAACATATTGATGCAAACACATTTATTTCTTAAGAACACAAAAATGTATAGCATACATTTTATCAAAGTTACTATTTTTTTGTAAAGTTATATAAACTTTTAATAAAAATTTAATGCTATCTTTGAATTTATTTTCAAAAATCATGATTCAAATAGAAGATACAATAATTTCTTTAGATGTATTACAGAAACAATTTGTTTGTAATCTTAGTAAATGCAAAGGGATATGTTGTGTAGAAGGAGATTCGGGAGCTCCACTCGATGAAGAAGAATTACCGATTCTTGAAGACATATATGAGCAAGTATCGCCTTATCTTAGAGAGGAAGGGAGAAAGGCTATTGAATTGGAGGGTAAATATACAACCGACCTTGATGATGATTATGTTACTCCGTTAATAGAGGGTAGAGAATGTGCTTATGTAATCTATGATGAAAATCAAGCTGCGAAATGCGCCATTGAAAAGGCTTACGAAGACGGTAAAATTGATTTTAAAAAACCTATTTCCTGTCATCTGTATCCGGTTCGTCTTCAAAAATTACGAAAATATGTTGCGGTAAATTATGATGAATGGTATATATGCAAGGATGCGTGTACTTTAGGTAAAGAACTTAATGTTAAAGTTTTCGAATTTTTAAAAGAACCTTTAATTAGAAAATTCGGTGAAAATTGGTACCATCAGTTGATAGAAGCTGAGAAACTTTTAGAAATAAGTAAATAATTTAGCTTTATTTTTCCTGCAATGCATCTATGGTTTTTTGTATTTCTGTGTCATTTGCCGTAATTGCATAATAGTAAGCAATTTTTCCTTGTTGATCTATTACCATATAGCGTGGAATCCAATTTAATTCAATATATTCTGTAAAAGGATTTTTCCAACCAGTTGAAAACCAATAATTATCACCCGTATTTAATTCATACTTAGTGATACCGTTTTTCCAAGAATCGTAATTTTTGTCTAATGACAGATAAATAAAATCTACATTATTATTTTTTTGCTTAAGAGCCCGTGAATCGGACATTCCCACTATGCAATCTTTACACCAAGATGCCCAAAATTTCAGGATGGTAACTTTTCCTTTGTGTTTATTTAGTATGGATTGCATCGTTGTTTCTTTATTATCCGTATCAACTACTATTTGCTTTAAGGATTCTTCGGAAAATTCAGTTTTGGAAATTAAAGGAACTTGCTGACTAAAACTTAATGTAGCTATTAAAGTAATATATAGTCCTGTAAAAATTTTTTTCATTATTATATTTTTTCAAATCTGAAATTTTCTCCTAAATATACTTGACGAACTATCGGATCATTTGCTAATTCTTCGGGATATCCTTCCTTTAATATATTTCCTTCGAACATAACATAAGTTCTATGAGTGATAGCCAGAGTTTGCTGAACGTTATGGTCTGTTATTAAAATTCCTATATTTTTATTTACCAAAGAACGCACGACTTTTTGAATATCTTCAACGGCAATAGGGTCAACTCCTGCAAAGGGTTCATCAAGTAAAATAAATTTAGGATCGGTAGCTAGACATCGAGCAATTTCGCAACGACGTCTTTCTCCTCCCGACAATAAATCTCCTCGGTTCTTACGAACGTGTTCTAAACCAAATTCTTCTATTAAAGAATCTGCTTTTATTTTTCTTTCTTTCTTTGAAAGTTTGGTCATCTCCAACACTCCCACAATATTATCCTCAACTGATAATTTCCTGAATATGGAAGCTTCTTGAGCCAAATACCCGATTCCTTTTTGTGCTCTTTTATACATAGCATCTTTGGTTATGTTAATCTTATCCAAAAATACATTTCCTTGAGTAGGCTTGATTAAGCCTACAATCATATAAAAAGAAGTGGTTTTTCCGGCTCCATTAGGCCCTAACAATCCTACTATTTCTCCTTGTTTTACATTTAATGAAACATCTTTAACTACTCGTTTGTTTCCGTATGTTTTTATTAAATGTTCTCCTCGTAATATCATAATATCAAAAGTAATTAAATTACTACGTTTTTTTCTATTACTCAATAAAATTTTTACAAATTATTTTTTTAAAATTATTCTAAAAGTAGTCCCTTTATTAATTTCGGTATTTTGAACGAAAATTTTACCGTAGTGATAATCTTCAATAATTCGCCTGGCCAGAGACAAGCCTAGTCCCCACCCTCTTTTTTTAGTTGTAAATCCCGGTTTGAAAATTTTTTTCACATTTTTTGATTCAATGCCAGATCCTTCATCGGAAATATCTATAAAAATATTTTTTTTGTTATCGTGGATTTGCAATTTTATTTTTCCTTCTCCTTTCATGGCATCTGCTGAATTTTTAATGAGATTTTCGATAACCCAACTATATAAGATGTTATTTAAAGAAACATATACAGGATACTCCGGTGCTTGAAATTCAAACCCGATTTGTTTGGACATTCTTCTTTTCAAATACATAAATGCTTGTTCCGATATTTCCACAATATCTTCTTTTTTTAGTGAAGGAGTTGATCCTATTTTAGAAAATCTGTCGGTAATATTTTGCAGTCTGTGTACATCTTTTTCAATATTTATTATCGGTTTCTGATCAATTTCTTCTGTTTTTAATATTTCCAGCCATCCCATGATGGATGAAAGCGGCGTACCGATTTGATGTGCGGTTTCCTTAGCCATTCCAGCCCATAGTAAACTTTGCTCTGTTTTTTTTACGGTTTTAAAATACCAATAGGTAAACCAGACAAACAATGTTACTAGTATAATTAGCACAAAGGGATAATAACCTAATTGTGTCAGCAGAACCGAGTTTTTATAATATACGTATTGATTTCCAAAAGGAAGTTTAATAAGAATGGGATAGTAGGATTCTGCCATTTCGTGCAATTCTTCCTTTAATTTTAAAGAATCTGAAATAATTTTTTTACTTACATTTTTAGAATCAATGTAATTTCCTTTTTCATCTACTAAAATTACGGGTATGGTAGTGTTTTGCTCGATAAGCTGCACTAAAAAAAATTGTGTTTTAGGTGGAATGTCTGTTTCCGTGTTTAATAATTCCAACGTTTTGGCATAATTTGAAATTTTTACGGATTCTTCTTCTTTTAATTCTTCAACTTTGCTGTTAGAAAAGATTATAATAAACAGAGCTACTATAAGCGCCAATATATATCCAAACCAATTCCTTAATCTAACATTTTTAAAAAAGCTCATTTTCCGAATTTTATGAATTCATATATCAACGTATTTATGCAAACAAAAATTATTTAATTAAAACGGATAGTCGATAGCAAAATTAACTTGAGGTTTCAACAGATTGATATATTTAAAATACCATCGGTCATTTTCATCTCTTCTTGGATCATGAAATCGATAAGCAAAATCAAAGCGAATGATAAAGTTACTTATATCCCAACGGATCCCCCATCCCCCTCCAATTCCCAGTTCTTTATAGAAGGAATTAAATTCAAATTTATTCAGTGAATTATTATTAATTCCCCAAACATTTCCTGCATCTACAAATAAAGCTCCTTCGAACCCTTTACTTGGTAAAGGAAACCTGTATTCTACCTGAGTCAACAATTTAAAATTATCGATCGCTATTAGTTCATAGCCGTCTTTTCCTCCTAATTTTGATGATCCCGGACCAAAACCAAAGGATTTCCAAGCTCGAACATCACTCGGTCCACCCACAGAGTAGCTTCGGTCAAAAGGCATACTAAAGGAATTTCCATAAGGTATTCCTATTCCGGTAAAAAGTCTTGCATTAAACGATTTTTTTCCGGAAAAAATCCAAAATTTCCTTAGATCTAAATCGAATTTCACATATTGTGAATAGGGAACTCCAAATATTTGTTTTATAGTTTTATTATTGGAAGTTGTAAAATCTTTGAGTGTTTTGTTAAATAAAGATTCCAGATTACCGGCTAATTCTACTTGTGCTTTTAAATAAAAAGGATGTTTACCCGGAAAATATCCTAATCGTTGATCGTAGGTAAAATCATATTTAAAAGAGGAGATTAATACATTCTGTGTGAAACGATAACGACGAAATTCCATTAAGTCGTAATCGTTAGCTAAACTTAAATGCGTAGTTCTTAAATAATCTTGAAAGTCTATATTATTCTGAATTTGAAACAGCAAATCATTGTCATTATGGTTTTTGTCGTATTCCTCTTTGGCGGAAGGATACTGTTGAAAATATAAATCGTAAACACTATTTCTTACTTTACTGTCTTGTGTATAAATATTGAAATAATTATTAGGATTTAAAAACTGTGTATATTGTAGATTCCATAATGTAATTTGGTGAACGGTAGTTCGGGTGGGATTGAAATTATAAAGTAATCCGGCATTATAACTTCTTTTATCCAAACCTATGTTATATTGTGCATTATATCCTAACGAAATTGCCGATGAAGGTCCCCAGGCTTTAGGAATAATTCTTTTTGCGTTGAAAGGCAAAATAAGCTTAGGAAAGGATAAACTGGCCTGCGCTGATAGTTCCGATGCATTAAAAATCTTACTGTTATTTTTTTTCGTTTTAATATTTCCTAAAGATCCTCCAAAACTGACACTTAAATTTTCTGCTCCTCCGAAAAGATTTTTTACCGTAAAAGTAAGGTTGGGAGTTATTCCGAAATTGACAACACCTGAATTAAACGCTTCAAATCCTAATTCATAAGAATATTTATCCATGGGAGAAAGGATGATATTGGATATTAAGGTGGAATCAGAGTCTTTTTCAGGAACTGTATTAAAACCGAGGATGTTAAAATTATTTACTTTATATATATTCCTTCGAGTACGAGTCTCAGAGCTTAAATTATATGAATGCCCTTTTTCAATGGCTAACATATCTGCCAATACTCTGTTTTTATATTTATTTCCTAAATGGTTAACAATGAAAGCAATGGTATCGTTAACCATCATTTTTGTTTTTCTACCGTCAACCCTTCTTACTATTTTTTTGGTAGTTACATAGAAACTTGAGTCTATAGTATTTTTATTTGTATCTCTATTTTCGTTATCTAAAAGTGAAATGTTTATTTTATTGTATTTAAATCTTTTGAATTTATGCACTAAAGTATCTTTCTTAAGAGTATCCGATCTAGTGGAATCAGTAACAGCTATGGTAGTGGTAGAACTTCCTATTTGGCTTTTCTTGATTGATAATCTGACCGAAACATCATATACATTATTAGCCGTATCAACATAGTAAATAACTTCATCTTTAAGATCATTAAAACGATAATATCCCATATTTTTAAAACGGTTTTCCAAACGGGATATCTCATTCTCAATTACATAAGCATCTAATCGATCTCCTTTTTTAACATATGAACCTCTACTGAATAGGTTGTATATAAATTCGTCTTTTGAAAGTTCATAAGTTTGAGACTTTTTTTTCTTCGCCTGTCTTGTTCGTTTTAAATAATGAGCATATAAATCATCTTTTATTTCATCGGCAATATCATACGTAATTGTATCCATAATCATAGGACGCCCTAATTTTATGGAATACTGCACATGAGCTTTTTTACCGGAAGTAATTACACTGTCTTTTACAATAGACTTACGCCACCCTCTGTTTTTAAAATATTGTTGTATGTTTTTTGAAGAAGTTTTAGATAGTAAGGTATCAACTAATACAGGGGCTTCTCCATTATTATAAAAAAAGCGATCAAACCATCTGGATTTGCCAACATAATTTTTTAAGTTATATTTTACATATAGAGAATCCAGTAATTTTTGATTTCTTTGTTTTTGACTAACGGAATAGTATTCTGCGTAGACGGAATCGAATGTAGGATTTGAGAAATCATACAGCCACAATCCTAATGGAATTATGAATAGTATTTTTTTATTAGATTTTTGCTTTACATAACTGTCCAGTTCATCCTCAAATGGTTTCTTGTATTCGTTGATAATTTCTTTGCCTTTTTTATTCAAAAAGGGATTACCGTATGCATCCAAATAGGGTTTTCCTTTTTTATCTACATATTTATATTTATTATCAATAAATAAATGTCCATTTTTAGGTACTTTATTTGTTCTACATGAAAAAATGAGAAACAGTTGAACAAAAATCAATATTTTTACTATAATATTGTATCCTAATTTCATTTTATGTTGTCTGCAAGTAAAATTAAACTTATTCAGTCGCTTTCAAAAAAAAAGTATAGACAAAAATATAACTTATTTGTTGTTGAGGGTATAAAAAGCATTAAAGAATTCTGCTTTTCGCAGTTTTCTGTAAAAAACATTTACAGTACGGTTCCCATTTCTTTTTTAGATGAAAATCAATATCAGATGATCAGTTTCGAAGAATTAAAGAAGATTAGTTTTCTAACTACTCCTCACGATGCATTAGCAATATTGGAAATACCTCAAAATTCAAATAATTCATATAGCGGAATACAGTTAGTATTGGATGAAATACAAGATCCGGGAAATCTGGGAACGATTATACGTCTTGCAGACTGGTATGGGATTAAACAGATTTTGTGCAGTAAAGGAACTACTGATGCCTATAATCCCAAAGCAGTTCAATCTGCAATGGGATCGTTAAGCAGAGTTAACGTTGTATATACAGACATCTCTGAAATATTGACAAATTCCAACATACCGGTTATGGGAACAGATATGAAAGGTGAAAATTTATATACCACGGATTTACCCGAAAATTTTTATGTGGTTATGGGTAATGAAGGAAATGGCGTTTCAGATGAAATAAAATCTCTGTGTACACATACTCTAACAATCCCCAGATTCGGCTTAGAACAAAAAACAGAAAGTTTAAATGTCGCCATGTCTACCGGAATAATTTTAAGTGAATTTTACTCGAGAGCTGCAAAATTAAAAGGGAATATAAAATGAAATGGAATTCGTATATATCTAAAAAATATCGTAACAATACGGACATATTAAATGAAATAATCGAAAATTTTGATTCTTTAGGTGAGATTATATTTCAAGAACGGAACACTTTACGTAAAATACCTCATCCTGTACTGGGAAACGTAGCGGTAAAATCTTTTAAAAAGCCTCATCTTCTCAATCAACTTGTTTATGCGAATTTTAGAAAATCTAAAGCCCATCGTTCTTATTTTCATGCTGAAATTTTAACTTCTAAGGGTATAAATACACCGGAACCGATTGGTTTTTTTGAAGAGATTCATAATTTTAAAATCAAAAGATCTTTTTATTTTTCAAAGTATTCTGAGTATGATTTTACTTTTAGGGAACTCATTGAAAAAAGAAATAGTTTTGATGATTGGGAATTAATACTGAAAGAATTTGTTTCATTTGTTTTTTCTATTCATGAAAATCATATCTTATTTAAAGACCTTTCACCGGGAAATGTACTCATAAAAAATGATCACGAAAAAAACGTATATTGTTTTTCATTAATCGATTTAAATCGGATGAGTTTTCAATCTTTATCTTTAGATCAAAGGCTTCAAAATTTTATTAGATTATCTTTAACGGATGAAATGATCCCTATCATTGCAAAAGAATATGCCAAATACAGCAATGAAAATGTTAATTTTATCAGGGAACAATTGCATAAAAAAAATAATAAATTCATTGAAAAGAAGGAAAGAAAGAAAAAGATAAAGAAACTGTTGGGCAAAAATGTTTAGCATCTTTTAGTCCCGTTTTTATTTAAATTAACTTTACTATTAAAAATTTCAAAGATTTAATTTTAAAACTTTTTCATATTTACAAGTAAAAAAAGATATATTAATGAAAATATATACGAAAAGAGGTGATGACGGAACTACGGGTTTGTATGGAGGAAAACGTGTATCTAAGAATTCCATACGCGTTCAATCCTATGGCGAAATAGATGAATTAAATTCTTATATCGGTTTGCTAAGAAGCTATGGTTCTCTTAAAAATATTGATGAACAATTAAAAATTATACAAAATTTACTATTTACTATCGGTGCTGAATTAGCTACTCCTTCAGATAAAATGTATTCTCCAAATGGAAAATCAAAAATATCTTGCTTGATTTCAGAAGAAAAAATAATTTTATTGGAGCAATGGATTGATGAAATAAGCGAAACCCTCCCTCCTTTAAAGCAATTTATTCTTCCGGCAGGAAATGTATCTTCTTCTACTGCACATGTTGCAAGAACCGTATGCAGAAGATCAGAAAGAACTATAGTCACCTTAGGTGAAATTGAAGATATAAGACCCATAATTCAAAAATTTATAAATCGTTTGTCTGATTATTTGTTTGTTCTTGCGCGATATTTTGCACATTTAGCAAATGAAATTGAAGAACCTTGGAATCCCAATGAATAAAGCATTACTTTTTTTAAACGGAAAAAAACCTACAATTTTACCTGAAAATTTAGATTCATATTCCATTATTACGTGTACAGACGGGGCGTACAGCAGATATGTAAAAAATTTACCTTTTACAATTAATTATATTTCAGGAGATCTGGATAGTGTACAAGTATCGACTATCCCGACGTCTATTCCAATTATTGAAACTCCGGATCAAAACAAAACTGATTTTCATAAGGCTTTAGAATTATTGCTAGATAAAGGTATACATGATGTGGATGTTTACGGTGGAAGCGGAAGAGAAAGCGATCATTTCATTGGAAACTTATCTACAGCACTTTTTTTTAAAAATAAACTCCGCATTACATTTTACGATGATTATTCAAAATTCTTTTTCTCGGGTAAATCAACTAAAATTAATGATGCAAAAGGTAAAACCATTTCCTTAATCCCTTTTTTTGAGGCTAAAAATATTTGTACGAAAGGTTTACAATACCCCTTATCTAACGAAACTCTTATATTTCCGCAACGAATAGGTACGCGTAATGTGGCTGTAGAAAATGAAGTTGTTGTCACCTACGGTGAGGGCGAACTGTTGATCTATATCAGCCGATAAACTTTTTTTAGCTAATAGAATTAGTTAAGTCTTGAGGTTTTAACGATATAGATGCTTGAAATAACATCTAATGATTAAATAATTTATGATTAACTAGTTAACCGTTATAATCATTATTAATGATTCTTTAAAATTAATGATTCTTTAAAAAGTTTATCTTTTATTTAAATAATAGGAATATCTTATTTAAAAAGGTTTTCCTCCCGACATTTGTTTTGCCATTGCTTGCATCATCATCCTTCCTTGCGGTGTTTGCATCATCTTCATCATTTTGCTCATCTGTTCAAATTGTTTTAACAGTTGATTGATATCCTGTATGGATCTACCGCTTCCTTTAGCTATTCTATTCTTTCGAGATGTAGTTATAATAGCCGGATTTCTTCTTTCTTCAGGAGTCATGGAATAAATTAAAGCTTCAATATGCTTGAAAGCATCGTCATCGATATTAATATCTTTTAATGCTTTACCTGCACCCGGTATCATTCCAAGCAAATCTTTCATATTTCCCATTCTCTTAATCTGCTTAATTTGATTAAGGAAATCGTCAAATCCGAATTGATTTTTCGCTATCTTTTTCTGTAACTTACGTGCTTCTTCTTCGTCAAATTGTTCTTGGGCTCTTTCTACTAATGATACCACATCTCCCATCCCTAAAATACGATCAGCCATACGCGAAGGATAGAAAATATCCAGCGCTTCCATTTTTTCTCCGGTGGAAATAAATTTAATTGGTTTTTCAACCACAGTACGTATAGTTAAAGCAGCACCTCCTCGGGTATCACCGTCTAATTTGGTTAATACTACCCCATCATAATTCAATACATCATTAAAAGCTTTGGCTGTGTTTACCGCATCTTGTCCGGTCATGGAATCCACTACAAACAAAGTCTCATTTGGACTGACTTTTTGATGAACATTTCTGATTTCATTCATCATACTTTCATCAATCGCCAAACGTCCTGCGGTATCAATTATAACAACATTAAATTTATTTTGTTTAGCATATTCAATGGCATGACCGGAAATATCAACCGGATTTTTACTTTCCGGTTCTGTGTATACTTCTACTCCAATTTGATCTCCTAAAACTTTTAATTGATCAATTGCAGCCGGACGATATACATCGCAGGCAACTAACAGAACTTTTTTTTGTTTTTTAGTTTTAAGATAATTAGCTAATTTTCCCGAAAAGGTAGTTTTACCGGAACCTTGTAAACCCGCAATTAAGATAACGGTAGGATTCCCCGATAAATTTACTCCAACATTCTCACCTCCCATTAGATCGGCCAACTCATCATGTACAATCTTTACCATTAGCTGACCCGGCGTAACGGAAGTAAGCACATTTTGACCTAAGGCTTTCTCCTGAATCCTTTTAGTCAAATCTTTGGCCACTTTATAACTAACATCTGCATCCACTAAAGCTCTTCTAATTTCTTTAACGGTTTCAGCAACATTTATCTCCGTGATCTTTCCTCTCCCGCTGATGTTATGTAATGCCTTATCTAATTTATCTTGTAAATTCTGAAACATATTCGGTACTTATATACTATTATACTAACTGCAAAAATAGTAAAGTTTTACTTAATTTAAAAATATGTATTTCAGTAATTAGAAAGCGCCTTTCTTTGCTAAAAAAGTTTAAAAATGTATATTTGCTTTTATATTAAATTAAATAAAAAAGACATCGTGTTTATATACATGATTAAAAAATTTTCAAATTTTAGCTAACATGAATAAAATTTTAATTACAGGGCATCAAAATCCTGATACGGATACCATTACCTCTGCTATTTCATTTTCTTACTTACAAAATGCCTTAGGTAAAAATACTGAGGCAGTCGCTTTAGGTACTCCTAATGAAGAAACCCAATTTGCCCTGGATTATTTTAAAATACAAGCGCCTAGAGTTATTTCTAGAGCTTCCGATGAAACGAAAGAGATTATTTTGGTAGATCACAATGAATTCCAACAATCGGTTGCAGATATTGAAGAATTGACCATTTTAGCTGTTATAGATCACCATCGTATCGCTAATTTTCATACTTCTGTTCCTCTTTATTATCGCGCTGAACCTGTGGGATGTACTCAAACTATTATTTCAAAAATTTATAAAGAAAATTCCATTGAAATTCCCGCTGCTATCGCAGGTCTTATGGTATCAGGGATTATTTCCGATACGTTATTATTTAAATCTCCTACTTGCACACAAGAAGATGTACATGCAGCTCATGAATTAGCAAAAATTGCCGGTATTGAGGTTGAAAAATATGGGCTTGATCTTCTTAAAGCAGGAACCAATCTTTCCAACAAATCTGCCGAAGAATTACTATCTCTGGATGCCAAATCTTTCGAAGTAAACGGAAAAAAGGTACGAGTTGCTCAAGTTAACACAATTGATTATGATGATGTATTTTCTAATAAATCCAATATAGAGGCTGCTATAACCGACCAAATTAATAAAGAAGGTTATGATCTTTTTTTACTTGTAGTGACTAATGTGTTGGATAGTGATTCAAAAATTTTAGCTATGGGTAATGCTGCTCAAGCTTCAGAAAAGGCTTTTGGAATACGACTTGAAAACGGCGAAGCTTTCCTTAAAGGGGTGGTTTCCCGTAAAAAACAGATTATTCCCCAAATAACTGAAGCATTATCCTAGATTCATCCATATTCTTAATTTTTTTAGAAGCCAAGCACTTTATTTAAAAGTGCTTGGTTTTTTCATTTTACAGTTAACACTAAAGGTTGCTAACTTATTTCAAAAAAAATATTTTACATTAATTTTTTCATACTTGACACAATTCCGTAGTGTAATGCTTCATGGGTATTGTTAAAATTTATCGCATCTTCAACGGAAGAAATCACAATGCCCATTTTTGTTTCAAATTCAGTATAAGATTCAAATCTTTTTTCATTAAAATCTTCTTCCAGTTGTTCAGCGGTGATAATTAGCTTACTTTTTAAGTAGTCAATTTCATCTTCTGTAATTACAAATCTGGGAAAAGTACCATTTTGATAGTTTTCAATCCAGTCATTGGTTATCAGTGGATTTAAACCTGACATTTTATAATGAAGAATTTGTTGAGAAACCAACGTATGGGCAACATTCCAAAAAATATTATTTTTAAATCCTTCAGGAATTTTCTGTAATTGCTCTATACTTAAATCGTCAATCTCTTGTACTAAGGATTTACGGTATATTTTAAAAATTTCAAATTGTTTTTTCACCTCAAAAAGAATTTTAACAAAAGTATTAAAGTTATTTAACTAAACCAATGGCCCTAATCGTATCGGAATCTAAATTAGAAAAATCATTTATTATTTGATCCGCAGTAGACAAATCTTGATCACCGGAGGCTTCACTTTTATAACCTATACAAAATATACCGGCCCTATTGGCGGCAATAACGCCATTAGTCGAATCTTCAATGACAATACAGTTTTCTTTTGGTTGTCCTGATAATTTTACAGCTTCTAAAAAAATTGCAGGATCGGGTTTTGATTTTGGAAAATCTTCTCCACTCACAATATGTTTAAAATAAGGAAACAATCCAAATCGATCAAAAATTTTAGTTAAGGTTACACGAGCCGAAGAAGTAGCCAAAAGTAATTGAAAATTATCTTTATATAAACTTTCGATAAGATTTCTTACACCCGGCAATAAATCTAGATCTTCATCTTCTTGAAAAATTTTATTAAAAATATTTCTTTTTTGTTGAACCAATTCCTCAACCTCTTGTTTCAAACCATATTTTTGTTTCAAATTTTGATATAAATTACGGGTAGATAATCCTCTGAACGTATCATATTCTTCCTGAGATATATCCAATCCTATAGAATGAAAATGTTTTTTAAATGACAATTCATGAATAGGCTCAGTATCTACTATTACCCCATCCATATCAAAGATAACTGTGTTTATCATAAGTTTATTTTATCTACGATTGCAGTGTAGGTTTTAATTCTGATATTTTTTAATTATTCTCAATAAAATTTGATTTATTTAAAAAATTGTGAATTTAAAGGCTCAAATTTAAGAAATATTGTGTCTACTATGCAGCTGTTACTAACATTCTAAATTTGGGATGAACATCTACTTTATATAAATTAATTGTAAAATTTTACATTATCTATGAATTTTTATTTTTTTAAAATTTTTAACTCATGAAATTAATACAAATATCCTGTATAATTATCTAAATTTGATATTTAAATTTATATATATGAAAGCGTGTATTATCGTTATTGGAGATGAAATTCTTTCCGGAAGAACTCTGGATACCAATTCTAATTTCATTGCTAAAAAACTAGATCATACAGGGGTTACGGTCACAGAAATTTCGACAATCTCCGACAACCCCGATTCTATAGTTACTAAATTAAAAGAAGCCTTCGCATCTGACACTAATTTTATAATAACAACCGGGGGACTGGGTCCTACTAAAGATGATAAAACCAAACAAACTTTAGCAGAATTCTTATCTGATCAATTAGTTATTAATCAACCTGCTTTGGATTACATCACTCAGCTGTACTGTACAAATGGTCGTATGATGAATGATTTGACACGTAAACAAGCTCTTGTACCATCACATTCGGAAGTTATAATTAATAGATATGGTACAGCTCCTATCTTGTGGACAAAAAAATCAAATAAGATTTTAATCAACCTTCCGGGTGTTCCCTATGAAACCCAAGCTATGTTTGAAGAATTTATTATTCCGAAAATAAAAAAAGAATTTAACCTTCCCTTTATTGTAAGGCGTTCTGTTATTGTTGTAGATTATCTTGAAAGCGAGTTAGCCACAACGTTAACGGATTGGGAAAACAATCTTCCTGATTTTGTGTCTTTGTCTTACTTGCCTTCGGGGGCTAGGATTGAACTTAGATTGAGTGCAAAGGGAACTGATAAAAAACTACTTGAAGAAACAATTACTAAAGAAATAAAAAAACTATCTCAAATTTTACATGAGAAATTACTCTCAACTACTACTACCAATATAATTGAAATTATTGCCGATTTTTTCTCAAAAAATAAGCTCACTCTATCCATCGCTGAAAGTATTACCGGTGGAAACATATCTCATAAAATCACTTCCTTAGCGGGAAGTTCTGTTTATTATAAAGGAGGAATTACGGCTTATAGCTCATTAATTAAAGAGAGCGTTTTAAAAATACCCGAACCTTTTATTCATACTCATAAAGTGGTTAGTGAAGAAGTAGCTAAAGAAATGGCAATCCGGTGTGCAAAGTTATTTAATTCAGATGTTGCAATATCTACTACAGGCGTTGCCGGTCCAAGTTCTGATGAATTTAACGATCCGGTAGGTTTAGCTTATATAGGTTTATATGTTCATGGGAACACCTTTGTAAAAAAATATTATTATCCTCATGTTACCAGAGATGAAATGATTACTCGAATAACTAACAAAGCATTGGAATTTATTTATTTTGAAATGATTGAAAACAAATAAAAGTTGACCTACGCATTTGGTATAATTTTAGATTTTAGGTAGAGATAACAAATCATCAGATTATGAAAAAAAGAAAATTAGGTCCGACTGATCTTGAGGTTTATCCATTTGCTTTTGGGGGCAATGTATTTGGTTGGACTGCCAATGAAAACACTTCTTTTGAATTATTAGATCAATATACCGAATTAGGATTTAACTTTATTGATACTGCAGATGTATATTCTGCTTGGGTTCCCGGCAATAAAGGCGGAGAATCAGAAACCATCATTGGAAAATGGATGCATCAAAAAGGGACTAGAGATAAACTTGTTATTGCAACTAAAGTAGGGGCAGAAATTGACAGTACACATAAAGGGTTGAAAAAATCATATATTCTCTCAGAAGTTGAGGAATCACTAAAACGTCTTCAAACCGATTATATAGATTTATATTTCACTCATTTTGATGATCCCGACACTCCCATAGAAGAAGTATTGGACGCCTATCAGCAATTAATAAAAGAGGGTAAAATACGTTACATAGGAGTTTCCAATATGTCACCTGAGAGAATAGTAAAATCATTGGAAATAAGTAAATCTAATAATCTACCTTCTTATTCCGTCTTACAGCCTGAATATAATCTGTATGATCGACAACCATATGAAAAGGATTATGAACCAATTGCCGAAAAATACCAATTAGGTGTCATGACATACTATTCTTTGGCAAGTGGTTTTCTAACCGGTAAATATCATTCGGAAGCGGATTTAAATAAAAGTAAAAGAGGTGACAGCTTAAAGAAATATTTAAACGACAGAGGCTTACGAATTATAAAAACTTTAGAGGATGTTGCCGCACGAAATACAGCTACCCCGGCTCAGGTTGCTATCGCATGGGTCATCCAAAGACCGAGTATTACTACTCCTATAGCCAGTGCTTCTAAATTGGGACAATTGGATATATTAAAAGCGGTAGACCTAAATTTATCTCAAGATGATATTAATGACTTGGACATTGCCAGTAAGGTAACTTTATAACGACAAGCGTTCAAATAATATAAAAAAAGTATTCATCCTCTTGAATACTTTTTTTCCTTTTATAAGATAATTTAATTAATATAATCTGTTTTTATAATATAAATATAAAATTTTTCTGTCTTTTAAGCAGGTGATGAAATTTGATTTTATTTTTTCTCTGATATTATTTATTATCTTTGCAAAAAATTTTATTCAATTTCATGGAATTATACTACTCATTTTCAATCCTTATTATTTTAGCTGCTATTTTTTCATACATTAATGTTAGGTTTTTAAAATTCCCTTCTACCATCGGAATAATGATCATTGCGTTAATTATGTCAATTATTTTAGTTCTTTTAGGTAGTTTAACCTCTAAACCTTTAAATGATATTGCCTCATTAATAAAAGAATTTGATTTTACCGAAATTTTGATGGGGTGTATGTTAAATTTCCTGCTATTTGCCGGAGCTATACATATCAATATGTCGGATCTAAAGGAACAAAGGCTTCCTGTTATAATATTTTCTACTTTAGGAGTTATAATATCTGCCATCGTTGTGGGCGTAGGCCTTTATTATACATCCAATTATCTTCTTCCTATTATAAATGTACATACTGAAATTCCTTTAATTTATTGTTTACTTTTTGGTGCTTTAATTTCTCCGACAGATCCGATTGCGGTATTGAGTATATTAAAGCAAGCCAATGTTTCTAAGTCTTTAGAAACAAAAATTGCAGGTGAATCTCTTCTTAATGACGGGGTAGCTGTGGTATTATTTGCCGTATTAGCTAATCTTGCTTATAATCCCGTAGTAGTTGCCACGGGACGAATGGATTTATCGTTTGCCCATATTTTTGATTTATTTCTTAGAGAAGCGGTAGGCGGACTGTTATTAGGGGCGGCTCTTGGATATCTTGCCGCTTATGCAATACGAACTTCACATGATTATAAAGTTTCGGTTTTAATTACCCTAGCGGTAGTTATGGGAGGATATCTTATTGCAAGTTCTTTGCATACGTCTGCTCCTCTTGCTATGGTGGGTGCAGGATTGATAATAGGGGAATCCAGACGAAGATTGGGTACTAGTAAAAAAAGCAGTGTGGGTACTTTCTGGGAATTAATCGATGAGGTTATGAATGCAATTTTATTCCTTTTTATGGGATTCCAACTTTTACTTATCGATGATCTAATTCATTACTGGCTACTAGGTATTATATGCATTATAATTGTTTTATTCGCCAGATTTATTTCTATTAAAATTCCAACAATGATTATTCCTTTTAAGGAAAAATTCAGCAAAGGAACTATTGCCGTTTTGGTATGGGGTGGCTTACGCGGCGGGGTCTCCATCGCATTGGCTCTTTCAGTTCCTGAGAGTGACTATAAAGAAACTATTATAGCCGTTACTTATGTGGTGGTGGTTTTCTCAATTTTAGTTCAAGGATTAACTGTTGGAAAAGTAGCAAAAGACATTCAGTAAATAACAGCATCGTAACTATTTTCAAATAGTATTAAAAATAATGATAGTATCTGCAATAATCAATACATGCAGATACTATTTTCGTTTTAACACCGATTTAATTTCCATTGATACTTCAATTTTGTTCAATTTATAAATTGCTGCAACTTCACTTTTTATACTTATTTAACATACGCCAATTTAAATGGAGTATATTAAAATACAACTATGGTTTACTTATTAAATGATAAGGTAATGGCATATTTATTGTTAAATCATAAAGAACTACAAGATTATTACACTTCCTTCAAAATTGAAATAATAGTAAATTCTAAAAAATTTTATAAATGGAAGGAATGAGTATTTTATGGTCTATAATTATTGGAATTATAGCCGGTTTTATTGCAGGTAGAATTATGCGAGGCAGTGGATTTGGAATGTTAGTTAATTTGCTTGTTGGATTAGTTGGAAGTATATTGGGGGGGTGGATCTATAGTTTGTTGGGCTTTTCCAGTGGAGGTAAATTAGGAATGTTACTAATGTCTGTAATTGGTTCTGTGGTCCTTCTATGGATAATATCATTATTTAGAACAAAAAAACCTTATTAAATTATAATATGTTATGAAAAAAGTATTATTGGGTACAATCTTGGGTGCTGCTCTAGGTTATGTTGCCAGAAAAATGCAAGAAGATGGATTTCTAGATCAAGTTTCTGATGAGATAAGTAAATTTACGTCCAAAACCAAAAAAAATTTTAGCAATATAGTGGATGTTGGTAAAAATGAGGCTGAGTATTTAAAAGATCGAGCGAAAAAATACGGAGAAAAAGGAGAAAGCTTTATACACGAAGAGTAATAAGAGTAAGCATTAATCAGTAAGTAATAAATTGAATACATGTAAATAGCAGCTAATTAGCTGCTATTTTGTTTACCTGTCGAAATATTCTATATTTACATTTTAAATAGTATACTAGTAATTTTACTACCTTTATATTGTATGCTTTTTTACTTCATTTTAGATTTAAAATATTCATAATTAAGATAAATAAAATATGAAAGTAACAGGTACACCTATTGAATTAGGTACTGAAAATATTGGAAAACTTTTAAAACAATATGCTATTCCTGCTATTATAGCCATGATCGCATCCTCTCTCTATAATATTACGGACAGCATTTTTATAGGACATGGTGTAGGACCTTTAGCTATTTCCGGATTAGCCATTACTTTTCCGCTTATGAACCTCGCTGCAGCTTTTGGCTCGTTAGTTGGTGCGGGTGCTGCCACCTTACTTTCCGTTCGTTTAGGACAAAAAGATTATACCACAGCTAACAGCATTTTAGGTAATGTGTTCATCATGAACTTATTTATTGGTATTTCGTTTACTATTATTTCCTTATTGTTTTTAGATCCGATATTATATTTTTTCGGTGCGAGTGAAAAAACCCTTCCCTATGCTCATGATTTTATGGTTATTATACTTTCAGGTAATGTAATCACTCATATGTATCTTGGATTAAACTCCATGTTACGTTCTTCCGGAAAACCAAGACAGTCCATGTATGCGACCATATTTACCGTACTTATAAATTTAGTTTTAAATCCTTTATTCATTTTCGTTTTTAATTGGGGTATTCGTGGGAGCGCCATTGCTACGGTAATTTCTCAAACTTCAGTATTAATTTGGCAGATTTATCTCTTTTGCGACAAAAATAATTTTATCCATATACAGAAAGGAATTTTTAAATTAAACAAATATATCGTTAAAGATTCTCTATCTATTGGTATGTCGCCGTTTTTAATGAACGCAGCTGCCTCGGTGATTGTTATAATTATTAACCAGGGACTTTTAAAATATGGTGGAGATCTTGCCGTAGGTGCTTACGGAATTGTAAATAGGATAGCGTTTTTATTTGTAACCATAGTATTGGGATTAAATCAAGGTATGCAACCTATAGCCGGTTATAATTTCGGAGCAAAACTTTATCCCAGAGTAACCCAGGTTTTGAAAAAAACAATTTTAGGAGCGACTTTGGTCATGTGTACCGGCTTCCTTGTGGTTGAATCTGTGCCTCATGCGGTTGCTTCAATATTCACAACCGATAAAGAGTTAATTGATATTGCATCCTTAGGATTGCGCATGGTATTTATTTGTTATCCGATTGTAGGTTTTCAAATTGTTACTTCTACCTTTTTCCAAAGTATCGGAATGGCTCAAAAAGCTATAATTTTATCTCTCACTCGCCAAATACTATTTTTAATTCCTTTTTTACTAATTCTACCTAAATTTTTCGGCATTGCAGGAATATGGTTGAGTATGCCTTTAGCTGATTTTTTCGCTACTATTTTGGCTGCCATTATGCTCTATAAACAATACAAAGAATTTAATAGATATATTCCTGAAAACTAATATAAGTACGTTATGAAAGATAAATATTTTATTACCATTGGTCGACAGTTAGGAAGCGGTGGCAGACAAATCGGGAGAAAATTGGCTGATTTATTGGACATTTCATATTACGACAAAGAGATTATTAATCTGGCTTCAATTGAGAGCGGTTTAAATGCTGATATTTTTGAGCAAGCAGATGAAAAAAATTGTTATAGTTTTTTTGATAATTTTTTTGGTATGCAATTATCTAAAAACTATTTAGGTAACGAAAATTTATTTGAAATACAAAGTAAAATAATTAAAGAAGAAGCCCTTAAAGGTTCTGCTCTTTTTGTGGGTCGTTGCTCCGATTATATTTTGCGTGAATATGAGAGAAGGATAGACATATTTATTACAGCTAATAAAGAAGATAGAATTCGGAGAACATCTCAAAGAAAAAATATTTCTTTAAAAGAAGCAGAAGAATTAAACGTAAAAATAGATAAAAAGAGAAAAGAATATTATAACTTTTTTAATAAGAAAAGTTGGGGGCATGCCAGTTCTTATCATCTTTGCATCAATTCATCCGTTTTAGGGATTGATAAAAGTGTACTTCTTATTAAAAGTTTTGTAGAGCAAAAATTTGCACTTTAGTTGTTTTTTATAAAGATTTATTATCTTGTTTTAAATCAAAGATTGTAAGGCTAATAAACTTCCTTATTTTTAGAAATAACAAGGAACAATTATTGTTATAAATCTTGTGAATCTATTTTACTTTTTAAACTTTACTGCCAGAGAATTTATGAAAAAAATATCGTGGATGTATTTTCAACTATTAAAAGACAGTAGAGAATAATGAAAAATTATCTTGATTATGACAAAAGTATTATATTTGAAAAAAAAATAAGATTACTATATGAAATTGCTTGAAGGAAAAACCGCGATTATTACCGGAGCAACCCGAGGTATTGGAAAAGGAATTGCTGAAGTATTTGCTCAAAACGGAGCAAATATAGCTTTTACTTATGCATCTTCAGTAGCTAAAGCAGAAGAGCTGGAAAAAGAATTAGGTTCTTTAACTAAAATAAGAGGATTTCAATCAGACGCTTCAGATTTTGATTCTGCTCAGAAACTTGCCGATGATGTTATAAAAGAATTCGGGCAAATTGACATTGTGGTTAATAATGCAGGTATCACTAAAGATAACCTTATATTAAGAATGAGTAAAGAGGATTGGGATGAAGTGATTCGCATCAATTTGGATTCGGTATTCAATCTTACCAAAGCAATCATAAAACCGATGATGAAGCAAAAAAAGGGTTCGATTATCAATATGAGTTCTGTAGTTGGAGTTAAAGGTAATGCAGGTCAAGCAAATTATGCTGCTTCTAAAGCAGGAATTATTGGATTTTCTAAATCCATAGCATTGGAATTAGGATCAAGAAATATTCGATGCAATGTGGTTGCTCCCGGATTTATTGAAACTGAAATGACTGAAGCTTTGGATGAAAAAACCATTCAAGAATGGAGAAATAATATTCCTTTGAAAAGAGGAGGAACACCTGAAGATATTGCTAATGCATGTTTATATCTTGCCAGTGATTTATCAAGCTATGTAACCGGACATGTACTCAATGTCAACGGTGGAATGCTTACTTATTAAAAAATATGGATTAAAGCACGATAAACAAGAGATTAAATTTTTTTAATCTCTTTCTTTTTTTAACTTAAAAAACTATGTATAGTAATAAATTATCAGTTCAACTAATTGGAGAGGTTTTATATCGATACGGAATTACGGATATCATACTATCTCCGGGGTCAAGAAATGCGCCTTTAACCATACATTTTACTAATCATCAAGAATATACCTGTTATAGCATAGTGGATGAGCGATCTGCTGCATTTTTTGCGTTAGGAATGGCTCAATCAAAGAAAAAACCGGTGGCCATCTGTTGCACCAGCGGCACAGCATCCGCTAATTATTATCCGGCAATTATAGAAGCTTTTTACCAAAATATACCTATAGTCGTGCTTACAGCTGATCGACCGGAAAATTATGTAGATATTTTTGACGGTCAGACTATAAGACAAAAAAATATGTATAGCAATCATATTTATGGATCTTATCAATTGTCTGAATCAGAAAGTGAAGAATCAATTACACAAAATTTTCTAGATTTAAAAAAAGCATTGAATACTTGTGTTTTAAAATCAGGACCGATTCATATCAATATTCCCTTTTCAGAACCTTTATATGAACAAACAGATCAAATTGAAATTTCATTTGAAAAACTAACTCTTCCTGAAAAAAATTATAATTCAGATAAATATAAACCCTTGTTTTCTACTTGGAACAACTTTTCTAAAAAGATGATTCTTGTTGGAATGCAACAACCCAATTCGGAATTAAATCAATTACTCGAAAAATTAGCTGAGAGGGAAGATACGATTATTCTTACTGAAGTTACTTCAAATCTAAATTCTTCAAAATTTTATCCCAATATTGACCGCTATATGTTTCCTTTTGGTGAAGAAGCGCTAGATGGCTATAAACCGGAATTACTTCTTACCATTGGTCAAAATATTGTTTCAAAAAAAATTAAAGATTTTTTACGAAAATCTAAGTTGAAGGCCCATTGGCATTTAGATGAATATTGGCATCCTGATACTTATTTTTCTTTAACTGAAAAAATTGAAGAAAATCCGGTCATTTTTTTAAAAGAATTAGTGAAAGTTCCTCCCGTTGCTTCTTCGTATTCTTTACTATGGAAACAACTTAAAGATGAGCGACAACTTAGGCATAATGATTTTATTAAAAACTTACCATTTTCCGATTTACGTGTTATAAAAACTTTGGATGAAAAAATACCTGATTCATATAATCTGCAAATTTCAAACAGTTCTATGATCAGATATGCCCAGTTATTCAATTTTAACTCTAAAAATAAGATATTTTGCAATCGCGGTGCCAGTGGCATTGACGGGGCAACTTCAACGGCCGTTGGTTTCGCCGTTGCAGATTCTCACCCTACTCTTTTGATTACCGGTGATATTGGTTTTTTTTATGATTCTAACGCTCTATGGAATAAATATATCCCTAATACATTTAGGATTATACTTGTAAATAATGGTGGGGGCGATATTTTTAAAATTATTCCCGGGCCCGATTCTTCCAATTCTTTAGAGGAATATTTTGTTAGCCGACATAATCGTACTGCTCGATTAATGGCTCAAGAATATAATTTTGAATATATTCAAGCTCATAATCAAGAAAAACTTTTAAAACAGTTAGATTCTTTTTTTCTTAGCTCGGAAAAACCTAAATTATTGGAAATTAACACCATTAATCAACCCAATTCACGAATTTTACGTGAATATTTCAATTATTTAAATCAGGAATAAAAACATGAGAATTAATTTATTCACCCCTATGAGGGAAGAAAATCAAAAAATTTTAGATGCTTTAAAGGTTTTTTCTAAATTAAAACATTCTTATGAGGTTATTATAACCGGTATAGGTCGTGAAAAAATTGCTAAATCCATGATTACTAAACCAAAGTCTGATTTAGATGTTTTAGTAGGATTTACAGCTATTACCGGAATTGAGAAAACGATGCCTAAAGAGTTACAAAAAGGTAGTTTAGTTGAAGTGGTGGCTTCTTCGTTATACGGATATTCAGGAGAAATATTTGAAAACGGGAAATTAATACTTTCCTCATCTCATACTCATTTTCCTAAACTAAGTTCCCTTACCTCCGATAAGTTTGTTACGACTTCCAATATTCCGATCGGAACATTGATTAATATGGAAGATTATACTTTTATGTATTTGAAAAGGCCACAGGATTTTATCCTGCGTATTATCTCTGATTTTTTACCTCATCAGGAAGAAATTGATTTTTTTAAAATTATTGAAGAAATTAGTTTTTCTTCGGTAATTGAGTTTTTGGAAGGATTGAATTAATATATTGTATTTAACACCTATACAACATATTAATCAAATTTGTAAATCTAGAATCTATTCAATATAATATTATATAAATACTTACAACCTATTTTTTTCTTCTTCATTACCTAATTTTCTTTTTCTTAAATTTAGTTTATTATTTCCTAATTTATATACTATCGATATTTGAAAAAAATGATTAATATCTCCATACCAGCTATACGTCTGCTTTATGCTGTTTGTAAAATCAGTATATTTGGGCTTATTAGTTTGAAAAATATCTTCTCCCGAGATTGTTATTTGCAATTTTTTTTGTAAAAAAAACATTCTGAAAGCTAAATCAATACTTTGATATGAATTTATTTTACTTATCTCATCTACCCCTTTACCACTATAGACCCATTTTATATTAAATATAAAATTTTTATTTTTGGATAAGTAAAAGGAATTATCTGTTGAAAAATAGAATAACCAACCCATATTACGGATTTTTCCTATTTGTGAATTATCTGACTTATATTCGGAATACTGTAAATTCATTTCATTATTACTTTCCCACCAAGGAATTTCTGAAAATAAATAGAATATATCTAAATTTGAATTAGATGAATTTATAGCATTCAATTGAGTAGAAACTTGTGTTTTATCAATAGTATTTAATAATGTAACATCTGTGTATTCATTTTTCACCCTTGAATAAGACAATGACACTGATAAATCTTTATACTCATAATTCAATTCGAAATTATGTGTATAATATGGTTTTAAATCAGGATTTCCTGTTATATAGGAATTAGGGGTTAAATATTGTTTAAATGGATTTAAAACTGAAAACTTTGGTCGATGTATTCGCCTTCCATAATTTAAGGATAGTACATTTTCTTCATCCATAGTATAAGAAAGATAGGCCGTTGGAAAGAATTTTATATAACTATTTTTGTTTATTTGTTGCAAAGTTTTAGATATGCCTTTTACTTGAGAAACTTCCATTCTTATTCCTAGCTGAGCCTTCCATTTAGCGTTAATTTCTTTAGATGTGTTCACATATAGACTTTCAATATTTTCTTGATATGTAAAATGATTACTATTGATTGTATCCGGAATTGGAACATTCTCTATATTCAAAGTATAATAAGAGTATTTATTATCAACATGGTTAAAAGAAATCTTGCCGCCATAATTAAATTTAATATTAGAAAATGGATGCTCCATATCTAATGAGGTAGAATAATTTTTTATTTTTTGATCTAAATAATTTTTCGCTACATCCGTCTGATCTACAATTTGATTATCTAGTCTATAATTTGAATGAAACATACTACGTGGTTCGGTATTAAAACTAATATAATTAATATCTAAATTTAGTAACCGCCCCATACTGTCTATTTTATATTGAGTATGAAAATTAGCAATATGTATTTGTGAATTTTCTTTTATAAAAGTTGGAGTGTGAATAATGTTATAAGATTTATTACCTTCAATATCTACCAATGAATTTCTTTTCCCTATGAAATTAGATTGAGAATATGAATAATTTCCGCCTAAAGTAATATGATTATTTAATTTATAATCAAAATTTGTTCGAAATGATGGTTTTTTACTTTTATCTGTACCATTAAATTTATTATACCACAATCCATCAGGGTAATAATAATTAATTTTATTTGTGAAATCACTAAATGTAAAATTATTAAATATATTAGCCGATACTGAGATTTTATTTTTATTAAAATTAAAATCAGCACCTTGACCGGAAGAAGTATGATGCGATTGTTTTAGATTTTCTTGCAAAGAAAGATTCCATGAATCTTTTTTTGCTTTTTTTAAAAGAATATTGATCAATCCACAATTACCTTCCGCTTCATATTTTGATGGCGGGTTCGTAATAATTTCTATACTTTTTATTGCTTCTGATGAAATACTTTGTAAATAATTAATGAGTGATTCACCAGATAATTCAACTATCCTATTATCAATCATAATTTTGACAGAGTTTTTACCTATAATTTTAATATTACTTCCATCAAATTTTAATTTAGGGGTCTTCTTCAATACATCAAGAGCAGTACCTGAAGAGGAGGCAAAAGATTTTTCAACGTTGAAAACCATTCTGTCTATTTTTCGCTCAATTAATTTTTTATTTCCTGTTACTAGTACTTGCTCTAGCTCTTTAATTGGATATATTTTTATTTCACCTAAATCGATGTCTTCTTTTACATCCAAATTTTTCTTATAAATACTTTTACCCAACTGCCTTACATTTAAAGTATAAACACCTTGTGATATATCATTAAAGATAAAAAAACCGTCTTCTCCCATAATAGCATTTTTAATTATGGTATCGCGTTTATATAATAATATTTCTGCTAAATTTTCAATAGCTGAATTTTCAATACTTAATTTTCCTTTAATTTTAAAAGACTGAGAAAAAGATATGTAAAAAGAAAATAATAGAATTGTAAGATATTTAAATTTCATAATAGCATTCTCATTCGAGGGCGCAAAACTATAATAATTAAATAATAAACAAAATAGTTTTATTCGTTTTAAGCCATGACAACAATTTAACTAAATGTAAATATTATTAAAATAAGATAATTTTTTTTTACCCTTGAAATTACTTTATACTTATTTTTATCTTGAATAAAGTGAAATATTTTTATTTTAAATTATAATTATTTTAAAAAATGATTTTTTATCATAATTGAAATATGATTTTTTTATTTAAGAATTAATTTAGCATTATGCGCCCAATTCCAATTGATTTTTTACCAAATTATAGTAATTTGACCTTAATTTTACTAATTGGCTATGATTTCCTGTTTCTACTATTTGACCGTTTTTTAAAACTACTATTTGATCTGCATTTTTAACTGTTGATAATCGATGGGCTATAATTATCACGGTTTTACCTTTAAAAAATTCTTGTAAATTGGCATGAATAATCCTTTCATTTTCAGAATCTAAAGCAGAAGTAGCTTCATCAAAAAATAAGTATTCAGGATTTTTATAAACAGCCCTCGCTATAAGAATTCTTTGTTTTTGTCCGCCCGATAATTCTATCCCGGCATTTCCGACACGAGTGAAATAATGCATCGGTAAGTTTTCTATAAAATCTTGTATTCCCGCTATTTTTGCTGCTTTTCTAAGTTTGTCTTCATCATAGCTTTTTCCGGACATGGAAATATTACTTGCAATGGTATCACTAAAGATGGTTCCATTTTGAAGCACTGTTCCACATCGCTCTCTCCATTCTTCGGCATTTATATCATTCATGGAACAGGTATCTAAATATATTCCTCCTTTTTTTATAGGATAGTACGATAATAATAATTTCAACAGAGTTGTTTTACCACTACCACTGGCGCCGACAATGGCCGTTATGGAATTTTTAGGAATCACCATATGTATATCCTTTAGTATAAAGGGATTATGGGTTCCCGGATATTTGAAGGACACGTGATCAATATAAATATTTTGAATAACACAATTTTTTATGTGCTTTTTATTTTGAGAATCTTCATCAGGTATTTCATAGATTAGTTCAATTCTTTTATTGGCTATAATGGTATCTTGTGTATCACGAAGAAACATAATTAAATTTTGTAGTGGTGTTGAAAGTTGTCCGATGACATAGGATATTCCCATTAAAGTTCCCAAAGACATTTGGTCCTCTATGATAAATGTTGCACAAAATGCTATGGCAATAATTTCTTTTAATTTGGAAAGTGTATCAACTCCAAAAAGCTGATAGGTATTTAAAAGTAACGATTTAATTTCCAATCGGTTTAATTTATCTTGAGTAGAAATAATTCGATCAATAATTTTTTCCTGAGCATTATTAATTTTTATCTCAGGCATATTCATTATGAATTCGTATATATTATTGCTGTTTTCTGATCTTTTTAAAAATGATGCATATTCAATTATATTTCGTTTATTAAAAAAAATAGAAAACCACAATACTGAAATTATTGACAATACCAGATATACACAAAATATGGTTATGCTAAAATATGCCAATACACAGCTAAAAACAACCACATTTAAAAAACTCAATAGTAAAGTAACCCCTTTCCAAGTAAAAAACCGTTGAATGGTTTGCTGATCTTCCAATCGTTGTAGAATATCCGTATTTATTTGAGTGTCAAAGAAAACTATGGGTAAACGTAATATTTTTAAAAGTAATGTTTTCCGTAATTCAATACTTAATATGAAATTTAGCTTGGTAAGCACAATTTGACTAAAAAAGTCCGAGGCAAAATTAGAGATGAACAAAATAAATTGCGCTAATAAAAGATAATAAACTACTCGTAATGATTTTGAAGAAATTCCTAAATCAATAATGTTCTGAAAAGTAAAAGGAATGAACCAATTCGTCACTAATCCTATGAAAACTAAAAATATAGCAAGGAAATAGTTACGTTTATGATTTTTTAAAAACCCATACGTATATTTTATTATACTGGATTGAAACAAACTTTTATTTTTTACACTATCAATTTTTATAGAGCAAAAATTTTCAGAAGGTTCTAAAAATAAAACGATCCCCTTAGTATTGTTTTCTTTCCACTCAATTATAAAAGATTCTCTATCTAGTATTACCTTACCATAACCGGGATCTGCTAAATGATAATAAACTTGATTTTTCTTTTTAACTATTTTTTCTAAAACTACAAAATGACTTTGTTTCCAATATAAAATATAAGGCGTGGGAATTTCATCTAATTCTTCAACGGTTAATTTTAACGCATGGGCTGTTAATCCTAATTTTTCGGAGACATCCACGAGATCTTGTACAGATACTCCAATACGAGTAAATTCAAAAAAAGATTTAATATAATTAAGTGAAGTTTTTTTGCCAAAATAGCTCATGATCATGGCTAGACAGGCTGCTCCGCAATCGCTGCTTTCAAGTTGATTATAAAATTGTAAACGATGCCTTTTATTTATTCGCATTCTCTAAAATTTCACTTATTTTATTTCTTATAACCTTTTCTTTTTCTGTTTCATCCCATGAATACACACAATACTCTCTATTAGCGGCCAGACTTTCCAAGGCAGTTTGAGAACATCCCCCATTACATAAAGGTAAAATTTTACATTCTAAGCATGGACGATTCTTGAACTTTGAATTCATTCGTTTATTTAAGGAGTCATTTTCCCAAAATAATTCTCCGTTTTCCGTTAAATATCCTTCCCTATTTTTAGTTGAGAAATCACGGGCAGTACATTTAAATATATCTCCGTTATAATTGATAACAACACTATTTTTTTTATCTGCATAGCATGAATTTCGAAGGGTATCCGGGCTGTATTCATGGCATGAGGTTTTCCCTCCTTTGCTATTTATTTGATTCATTTCTTTATCAGCAATATCTTGTATCTGATCTATTTTTTTATTTTGCCATACTCTATGAAAATCGAATTTTAAAAATTGAGTTTTAATATCTTCTTCGACGTCTTCAAAATCGTCATAAATTTTGTTTGCATTAAAAATATTTGAATCAGTGAAATTTATTCTAACATTCACATAGAATTTATTCTTTATCAAGTTTTTTATATTTGAAACAATTTTATCATAAGAACCCTTATTTTGACTTATATAGCGCACTTTATTATGTTCTTCTTTATGACCATCTAAGGTGATTTGTAAATTGCATCGGACGTTTTTATCCAAGAAAAAATTTATAAATTCTTGATTTGCTAAATATCCATTAGTAGTGAAAGATGTATATGCATTTATATTTTTCTCTGCACATCTTTCTAAATAATAATTAATTATAGGAATTACATTTTTATTAAAATACAATAAAGGTTCTCCTCCAAAAAATGAAATATTCATATTTTTTAAATCTTTATTATTGGTAATGGTATCTATTAACTTTTTGATTTTAGAAAGTCCATTTTCATCTAACCTTGAACTTTTTACTAGATTTTCATAACAATACCAACATTTAAAATTGCAATTCATAGTTGGATTGATAGTTAATAAAAACAATGAATTATCTTCATCAATGCTTTTACTTATTTTTTTTATTTCATCCAGCTCATCTATTTCATCATTAATAATAAATTTTTCTTCTACCATATAATTGAAAAATTCCGGATGGATCTCTTTTAGCTCTGATGTTTTATACATTTCCATTAACTCTTTAAGTTCAGATTGTATAAAAAGTAATCGTTGCTCAAGGGTATTATATAAAACATATTGCTCTCCATAAGGTAAGCATACATTATAATGACTATATTTCATAGAATGTATTTCCATTATATTTATTTAATTTATTTAGTTTTCTTCTATTACTAATTTTGAAAAATATAATCCATTTATTTACTTTATACTTATATTATATTGTATTTTCATTTTAGATGATCGTTATAATAAATCTTATTATTCATTATATATTTATGAAAAAAATGATTGATACATTAATATTTTAATAAGACATAAGAATTCATGATAATTCATTTAATTATAAATTGAATTCGCATAGGCAAAACTTAGTTTTGTTTAACTTTTACTTTTTATATTTTAACACAACTTTGCGAGTATTTAAAATTCATCTGTAACTTATTCAAACATATCTATAAAACTTCATAAATTCCGTCTGACATTTTTTTAAACTTATATATAGTCCATAACAGAGTATTGCTGCAAACAATACTCTGTTAGGCTAAAGTAAGATTGTTAACATTTCCATCTAACCGGACCCGTACATTTATTTATACAAATTCCTACATTCATACATCCACCCATTACATCCTTAGCATCAACTGCAGTTAATGATTTTGAAAAACCTCCTTTTAAAACTTCTCCTGACGTTTGTAATGTTTCAAATTTTTTAACGTCAACTTTTTTTGTTGTTTTCATATTTGAATAATTATTATAAATTTTAGAGTAACCTTTTTGTGTCTTGACTCATTTATGGACAACGATTGCAATCAGTATTTTTTATTTAATTCTATTCTGATCTTCTGTATTACTTCCCTCAATATTTTTTTCTTTTACTGTTGAACTTCCTAATTTATAGCTTAGTGATATTCGTATTGAAGGAGATTCATAATACCCCCTATATTTAGCACTTATGCCGTTATTGGTGCTTTTATTTCTAAATTGATCTGCATTAAATAGATTAGTAACCTGTAAGGATAATTGCATTTTTTTATCCAACAGTAGAGCTTTAAAAAACATATCCATTTGTGTTAATGAATAATTGGTACTTAAAGCTCCTTGACTGCGCGGGTAATAAGAAATTATCAAGTCTGCTGACAATGTCTTACTTTTATTAAGGATAAATGTATTATTAGCTTGTATTCTACCCATAAATCCTTCTTGAGATTTATCCGTGATCGGATAAATTTTAGATTTTAAATATAGATATCCTCCGACTAACATTAGATTACTTTGCAACCAATTCAATTTAGTATAGGTAAAAGATTGAATGATGCCTACTCCGTAATTATCAAAATAATTCTCCACTTTTGTTGCTTGCACATAACTATCTTTATCCAAATAGGTAACATCGTTAAAGTTATCTTTTTGAACCATAAATTGTAAAATGGTTTGTATGATGTCTTTATAATAATAAGATAACTCAATACTGTTATTAATGACGGGTTTTAGAAAAGGATTCCCTTCAGAATATTGATAGGGATTAGAATAATTCCTGAAAGGATTAACGGAATTGTAATCCGGCCTGTCAATTCTTCTTGAATAGGTAAAAGAATAAGAATTATTCTCGTTAGCTTTATAAAGTATATATAAGGTTGGAAAAAATTTCAAATAATTATTTTTATTGCATTCATTAAGTGAAATGGAATTTCCACGAGTTTGCGTATTTTCCATTCTAATCCCTAGTTGAATATCCCATTTTTTCATTTCTTTATTGACTGAAACATAAAGAGCTTGCGAATTTTCTTTATATATAAAGTCATCTTGATGCGTTTTTTCAATTACACTCTCACCTTTTATCAGGTAATTCCTTAAACTGCTTTTCGTTTTCGTAAAAGATATTTTAGCCCCGTATTGTAAGTTTATAAAAGAAAGGGGGTAATCAATATCAACCTGGCCGCTATAATTATCTATATCTAGCGATCCCTTATTTTCAACTGGGAAATAACGCGTAATTAGATCGTTGTGAGTCCCATAAGAACGGGTTAAATAATTGTATTTTTTCTCAGTATTGTAGTTAAAATAATCAAAATTCAATTTTATTTTTTTACCTAAACTATCAATGGTAAAATGTGAATACCAATTAAGTGAATTCAATCTTTTTGTAGAATTTTCATAGCTTTTAGTCCTGAGTAATGAATCCAATTTATTTTCATATGTATGGAAATTTGTTATATCCTTATATCGAGAATGCGGTTCTGAATAATTGAGCAAATATTGTATTCCTGAATTCCATTTAGAAGTTAATTGATAATCTAACAAAAATTTTGAACTGAGTGTATTTTGATAATTTTTACCTGTTTCCTTTTCATCCCATAATTGCTCGGGATAATACACCTTACTTTTTTTTAAATTTTTGTAATTGCCGTTCGAGTAATTAGATGATAGGCCTAAGTTTATTTTATTTTTACTGTAAGTAAAGTTTGCTCCAAAATTACCTGATGCGTAATACCCTTGTTTATATGAAGACGTAAGGTTAGATGCCCAAAAATCTTTTTTGATTTTTTTTAAATTTATATTTATGAGACCTGAGTTACCTTCTGCATCATATTGTGAGGGAGGCGTAGTTATAACTTCAATAGTCTTTACCTGGTCAGAAGGAATACTTTTTAAATAATTAAATAAATCATCACCATTCAAGTAAAGGATTTTATCATCAATCATCACTTTTACCGAACTTTTACCTGTAAGAAATAATTGATTATTTCGTACCTCTATTCCCGGCATAAGGTGTAAAATATCTAAAACATCTGTTCCGGCGGATCCTATTGAATTTTCAATATTATAAATCGTTCGGTCAACTTTCTTTTCAATTAACCTTTTTTTTCCGGTAACTAATATCTCCTGTAATTCGTTAGGCGTTCTAATGGATAGTATACCTAAATCAGTATCTTCTTTAAGTTCCAAGCTTTGAGCATATAAAACTTCCTCCGATTCTTTAATGATCAAATTATAATTTCCTAGAGACAAATGATCAAAACGAAATTTACCTTCTTCTTTGACTATAACTTTTCCTACCATCGAATCTCGATTTGCCAGAATTATTTCAGCTAAATGACCGGAATTAACTTTTTCAAATTTTATTTCTCCTTTAATATGAACTTTTTGAGAAAAACTTAGGAAGAACTGAAAGAATAAAACTAATAAAATATTAATCTTCATACAAGCACATTTATATCATTATCCTTAGTTTTACAAATACATTTCATAAATGATTACTAATTAAATTACTCTCATTGATAGAAATTTTTAAATTTAGATTTCCTGATCAGATACAACCTATAAAAACAGAGAACTTATAAAATTTAATACAGATAAATATAATGAATTCATAGTAATTTTGTTTTATTTAAAATACAAATTTATATTATAATACTATTTAAATAAAACTGAATTATATCATATTTTATTATTACTCAATGATTACTTAGTCTTGAATACATCATTTTAAAATAAAATATCAAATTTTAAAATATTTTTCACTCTCTACTTATTAGCCAATGGTAAACTTCTAACTTTTTAAATAGTTACTTTATCCTATAAACTAATGATTTAAATAACATTTCTTTTTTAATTTATTAACAAGTAAAACGTTTTTTTATAAAAATCTGAAATATAAAAAACAGTACTTTTGTAAAATGAAACTATTGAGTTACAACGTTAACGGAATAAGAGCCGCATTAAATAAAGGCTTACTTGATTGGTTGAAATCTGCCAATCCTGATATACTTTGCTTGCAAGAAATAAAAGCACATACTGATCAATTCGACTCGACAGTATTTGAAAGTTTGGGTTATCATTCCTACTGGTTTCCGGCAGAAAAAAAGGGATATAGCGGAGTAGCAATTTTATCTAAAGAAAAACCGGTTTCAGTGAAATATGGTTGTGATGAGCAAGAATACGATCAAGAAGGAAGAGTATTACAAGCAAATTTTGAAAACTTTTCAGTTTTAAGTGTATATGTTCCCTCTGCAACCAATATTTCTCGTTTAGGTTTTAAAATGAAATTTTGCGAATATTTATTAAATTATATTAAAAAATTAGAAAAGGATTTTAAAAACCTTATTATTAATGGCGATATAAATATTTGTCATAAAGCCATAGACATCAATGATCCGGTTCGCAATGCTAAAGTGTCAGGATTTCTTCCAGAAGAAAGAGAATGGATGGACCGTTTCTTTGAACAATGTAATTTGGTAGATACTTTACGAGTTTTTAATCATGAACCCAATCAATATTCGTGGTGGACATACCGTGTAAAAACAGCCAGAAGTAATAATAAAGGATGGCGCATCGATTACACTTTGGTTACCAAGCCTTTGGTAAAACATTTACAAAGAGCTTATATTTTAACTCAAGCAGTACACTCCGACCATGCTCCGGTAGGTATCGATTTCGACTTAAATAAAACACAAAATCTTTAATTAAATTATCTAATTATGAAAAAAGCAACTTGTATTATTTCTCTAGTAATTCTCGCCGCATCGTGTGTACCTCAATCCAGATACGATGAATTGGAAAAAAAATATTATGCTTCATTGCAAGGAGAAAGAAAAAGTCAAAAAGCAATTCAAGAAAAAGAAAACGAATTAAAATCTTTATCCGACCAATATTCTTCATTACAAGAACAACAAGACGCCCTGGCTAAAAAGAAAGCGCAGCTGGATGCTGAATATTCAGATCTTCAAATAGAATATGCTACACGACTTAAAGATATGGAAGATCTTAAAGCCAAAAACGCACAAATAGTTGATCAAGTTCAAACTACAGAACAATCCAGAAAAAAAATATTAAATGAATTAGAGCAAACTCAAGGTCAGCTACAAGAAAAAATTAGAAGAATTAATGAGCTGGAAAACTTAATTTCTCAACAAAAAGAATCGGTTTCCAAATTAAAAAACAAACTTCAAATCGCTTTAAAAAATTATTCAGGAAAAGGAATTACTGTTGAAGAAAAAGATGGAAATATTTACGTTTCCATGGAGAATAAACTTCTGTTTCCATCAGCAAGTTGGACGGTGGAAACGGAAGGTATAAAAGCGCTTCACGACCTTTCCGAAGTTTTATCTAAAGATAAAAATTTAAATATAATTATTCAAGGACATACGGATTCAGATAAATATGCCGGTAGCGGAAGTATTAAAGACAATTGGGATTTATCTGTAATGCGTGCAACCGCCATAACTAAAATTCTTCAATCCGAAGGAGTTTCGCCTAAGCAAATGACCGCTTCCGGTAAAAGTGAATATGCTCCTCTAGCCAGTAATTCCACAGCTACCGGAAAAGCAGCTAATAGAAGGGTTGACATTATTATAGCTCCTAATTTGAGTGAAATTACTAAAATTTTAAATGATTTATAATTTTAAGATTTAATTTTATGCGAGTGGTTATCCAAAGAGTTTTAGAATCTTCCGTGAAAGTTGATAATAAAATAGTTGGCCAAATTGATCATGGTTTGTTAATACTTTTAGGTATTGAGGAAGCAGACAACCGGGAAGATATAGATTGGTTGTCTAATAAAATTTGTAATCTTCGAATTTTTAATGATGAAAATGAAATAATGAATAAATCAATTTTGGATATTGGAGGGGATATTTTATTAGTAAGCCAATTTACCCTTCATGCTTCCACAAAAAAAGGTAATAGGCCGAGTTATATAAAAGCCGCAAAACAAGAATTTGCCAATACTATGTATGAAAAATTTAAAGATCAATTATCCAACATATTATCAAAACCTGTCCAATCCGGGATATTCGGTGCAGATATGAAAGTTTCTTTACTCAATGATGGTCCGGTAACTATTCTCATAGATTCTAAAAATAAAGAATAATAAAAATAGATAGTTATTCAAATTAAAAGAGTTTTTTTAAACTTACACCTTTTGATTAATAATTATTGAAAACTTATCGCATAAAAAAACCTGATTATTTAAAATAATCAGGTTTTTATTTTTTTATTTAAACAGAAAGATTAAATATTTAAATTTAAATCTGTCATTTGTTGTTTATAAACACCTCCAACCAGCTTGTCTCTAACAGCTTCGAAAGCATCCAAGGTTTTATCAATTTCTTCATCTGTATGTGAAGCCGTTGGTATTAAACGTAAAAGTATCATTCCTTTAGGAATAACCGGATATACTACAACACTGGTAAAAATTTTATAATTTTCACGAATATCTTTAATTAATAAAGTAGCCTCAATAGGATCTCCCTGCATATATACAGGAGTTACACAAGTATTGGTTTTACCGATATCAAATCCTCTGGCTTTTAATCCTTCTTGAAGTTTCTTTACATTATGCCATAGTTTATCTTTAAGTTCGGGTTTGCTTCGTAACAATTCCAATCTTTTTAACGCACCAATCACCATAGGCATCGGCAAAGATTTAGCGAAAATTTGAGATCTTAAATTGTATTTTAAATATCTGATTATTTCTTTATTAGAAGCTACAAATGCACCTATTCCGGCCATAGATTTTGCAAATGTTGAAAAATAAACATCTATACCGTCCTGGCAGCCTTGCTCTTCTCCTGCTCCTGCTCCTGTTTTACCAAGTGTACCGAATCCGTGAGCGTCATCAACTAATAATCTAAAATTGTATTTCTTTTTCAGTTCTACAATTTCTTTTAACTTACCTTGCTCTCCTCTCATTCCGAAAACTCCCTCGGTGATAACTAATACACCACCTCCTGATTCTGCTGCATTTTTTTCCGCTCTTTTCAGGTTTTTTTCCAAGCTTTCTATATCGTTATGCTGATAGGTAAATCTTTTTCCAAAATGAAGTCTAACTCCATCAACTATACAAGCATGGCTATCTACATCGTAAACGATTACATCATTTTTAGAAACCAATGTATCTATAATCGATAACATTCCCTGGTATCCAAAATTTAATAAATAAGCTGATTCTTTATTTGCAAAATTAGCCAATTGTTTTTCCAATTCTTCATGGTAATGAGTCTGACCCGACATGGCTCTCGCTCCCATTGGATAAGCCATACCATATTGAGCTGCTGCATCTGCATCTGCTTTTCGTACTTCAGGATGATTAGCCAATCCTAAATAATCATTAATGCTCCAGATGATCATGTCATTACCCTTAAATTTCATTCTTGGGCTGATTTCTCCTTCTAGAACAGGAAATATATATTCTCCTTCCCCATAGTCCGCATATTTAGCTAGTGGACCGGGATTATTTTTTATTCTTTCAAAAATATCCATTGTTACTATTTAACCAAAGTTAGTTATATTTTTTCTACAGTAGCGTGAGATTCTAATCCATTCAATTTGCTGTTGACAAAACCTTGAGATGACATCCATTCATCACTGAAAACTTTAGTCATATATCTGGAACCGTGATCTGGAAAAATTAAAACAGCCAATGAGTTATCACTAAAAGTATCTGCTATTGTACGTGCTGCTGTTAAGCTTGCTCCACTGGTATATCCTACCATCATTCCTTCTTTTAGAGCTAATTCTCTGGTAGCATAGGCACTGGGCTCATCTGATACTTTAACGTATTGATCGATAACAGAAAAATCTAAAGCACCCGGGATTAAATTTTTACCTAAACCTTCAATTTGATAAGGTTTGATCTCGTTACGGTCTAATTCTCCTGTTTCAAAATATTTTTTTAATACTGAACCTACTGCATCCACTCCTATTACTTTAATATCAGGATTTTTTTCTTTGAGAAACTGTGCAGCTCCCGTAAGTGTTCCTCCGGTTCCTGTACATCCAATAAGATGGGTAATTTTCCCTTGCGTTTGCTCCCAAATTTCAGGTCCTGTACTTAAATAATGAGATTTTGTGTTTTCTTTATTAAAATATTGATTAATATATAAGGAATTAGGGGTATTTGCTGCTATTCTTTTGGCAACTTCATAATAGGATCTGGGATCATCTGCCGGAACATTAGCCGGACATAAATAAACTTTAGCTCCCATTGCTCTAAGAAAAGAGATTTTTTCAGGTTTTGTTTTATCGCTAACTGCTACTATACATTTATAGCCTTTCACGATACTTACCATAGCTATGGAAAAACCTGTATTTCCTGAAGTTGTTTCAACTATAGTTGCTCCTGGCTTTAATAAACCTTGTTTTTCAGCATTTTCAATAATATGAAGCGCAATTCTGTCTTTAGTTGAGTGTCCGGGATTATAGCATTCTAATTTTGCAAAAAAAGAACCTTTCATTCCTTCTGTTACTCTGTTTAAGCGAACTAACGGCGTATTGTTAATTAACTCAAGAACATTATTATAAGTTCCAGCCATCCTATCTTATTATTAATTTATATAATTAATTCAAGGGGCAAATTTATAATTTTTTTTTCTTACAAAAAATTTAACTGAATGAAATTTAACATATACAAATTGATTAAAAATTTATATCATACTTTATTAGAAAATCCGTATAAATTATTTGTAATTGTTATAGATATATTCTATAATTTTCTTATCCTGTTCAGATAATTCAATTCCTCTTCTTTTCATAGTCCTTTCTGCAACTTCAAATGCTTGTTCCAATTTAAAATTAGGACTCTCTGATTTACCGCCCCATGAAAAAGATTTTATTATATTAGGTGGAAAACCGGAAGTAAATATATTGGCCGAAACCCCTACTACCGTGCCGGTATTAAATTGTGTATTTATAGCTGATTTAGAATGATCCCCCATGATCATCCCTGCAAATTGTAATCCAGACTTAATAAACTTTTGTTTTGTATAATTCCAAAGCTTAACTTCTGCATAATTATTTTTTAAGTTTGAGGAGTTGGTATCAGCTCCCAAATTACACCATTCACCTATTACCGAATTTCCTACAAAACCGTCATGTCCTTTATTTGAATATCCTAAGATTATAATATTATTTACTTCTCCGCCCACTTTGGAATACGGTCCGATTGTTGTTCCGCCATAAACTTTGGCTCCCATATTTATTTTAGAACCCGTACCTAAGGCAAAGGAACCTCGAATCATCGCTCCTTCCATAATTTCAGAATTTTTACCTAAATAAATAGGTCCTTCTTTAGTATTGAGTACTGCACATTCGGCTACGGCACCTTCTTCAACAAACAGTTGTGAAGGATCTCCTATGATTCTAACGGTATTTGATAAGGTACATGATTTTCTGCCTTGAGTAATTAATTGGAAATCATAAGTAATGGCATCTGAATTATAAGTAAACAAATCCCAAGGATATTGTATATGAAAGCTTTCAAATGTTATATCCAATTTTTTGACAAATTTATTTAATTGAAAATTTTCAAGAGTAGTTTTTGCTGCTACCAGCTCTTCCTGATAATAAAAAGCTTCTCCGAATTTTAAATTTTTTAATTGGAAAATAAAATCTTGATTTGGAAAATAGGCGGGATTTATAAATACATTTTCTTCTTCATTTTGAAGAGTATATTTTTCTGAAAGATATCCTTGAGTTAGATAAGAGATTTTTTCCGTTTGGAAAATAAGTTTCCATCTTTCCGCAAATGTTAATATTCCCATCCTTAATTCTGCTACCGGTCGCGTAAACGTTAAGGGTAAAAGATCGGAATACTCTTTCCCATCAAAAAGAATAATATTCATAGTATATACTTTATTATTTTTTCAAATATAAAAAATTATATCATAGTTTTTATTCTTTTATTTCCGTTAAAAACTTTAATTATTTTATATATAAAATTATTAAAATACTGACTCTCTATTTTTTAATAATGCCTTATTATTTATATTTATAAAGCGTTAACATAATGCTCTTTAAAATATTCCAATCCTTCGGATGCTCCTTTTTGTATGAATATGATATCATTGCGTAATGAGGTTCGGAACGGTTTAGGATCTATGACAAATATTTTTGAAGTTACCGGAACAAAATCAAGTAAAGATGCAGCCGGATATACTTGAAGAGAGCTTCCAATGACTAAAAAAATATCGGCATTTTGAGTTATTTCAATAGCATTTTCCATTTCAGGAACCATTTCACCAAACCATACTATATGGGGACGTAATTGTCCACCATCTTCTGCTAAGTCTCCCATATGAACATCTTGTAACGTATCATAAATAAGTGATTCATTAGTTTCGCTTCTTACTTTTGTCAGTTCACCGTGTAAATGAAGTATATGTGTTGATTGAGCTCTTTCGTGAAAGTTGTCAACATTTTGAGTTATAATTGAAATATCAAAAATGGATTCCAATTCTTTGAGCAAATGATGCCCCCGATTCGGGTCATGTTTTTGCAACTCGGCTCTGCGCATATTATAAAAATTTTGCACTAGTTCCGGGTTTTTATACCATCCTTCTATGGAGGCTACTTCTTGCACTTTATAATTTTCCCATAATCCACCTGAATCTCTGAATGTGCTTAAACCGCTTTCAGCACTCATGCCCGCTCCTGTTAATACAACTAATTTTTTTCTCATATTTTATGCACTCAATTAGTGAACTAATTATTTTTAAATATAGGTTCTCTCCTTTTAAAATCTTATTTTAACTCATCATAAGTAGTATCTCCACATAGCAGAAAATTTTTAAATTCTTCTTTATCCATATAACCTGCAACCGGAAAATTTAAAATTCTATTATCCGGTGTTACTAATACGTAGAATGGTTGAGAATTGGAATTAAAGTTCTCCCTTTGAAAAGTAGACCATTTATTTCCTATTGTTTTAATTTTTCTTTTTCTTCCATCTTTTAAATGAAGGGTTTGTTGCTCATTATTAGGCAATTCTTCTGAGTCATCTACATATAAAGATGAAATTATGAATTTATCGTGTAAGATATTCCAAATATCCGGTTCACTCCACACATATTCTTCCATTTTTCGGCAATTTTCACATCCATAACCAGTAAAATCAATGAGAATGGGTTTATTTTCCTTTTTTGCCATTTCCCTTGCTTTCTCATAGTCATGAAAGATGGTCAATCCTAAAACCCCATTTTTTTGGTTGTTTGGATATATGCTAATTTGCATAGGTGGAGTAAGTCCACTAAGCAATTTTAAATTAGGCTTTTCTGAAGGAAACAATCCGGGGATCATATAAATTCCAATAAGTCCAAAGAGACAAGCCCAGATTATTCTTCCTACATTGATTTTTACTTTTTTATTATCGTGAGGAAATTTAATTACACCTAATAAGTATAATACAATTGAAATACAAATAAGGATCCAAATCGCAATAAAAATTTCTCTTTTCAACAAGAAAGTTTTAGCTACTAAATCTGCTTTTGATAAAAATTTGAACGCTAAAGCTAATTCTAAAAAACCTAAAACAACTTTAACGGTATTCATCCATCCTCCTGATTTTGGCATCGTATGTAAAAATTGAGGAAACAATGCAAATATTCCAAACACTAGTGCCCAAGCTAATCCACATCCTCCAAATGCTACGGTCAATTGATTCGGGTTTTGAATTGCATTCGCCAGTATGCTTCCTAAAACAGGACCGGTGCATGAGAATGAAACGATTACCAGGGTTAAAGCCATGAAAAAAAGACCTATTATACCTCCCGATTCGGAAGCTTTATCAGATTTATTAGCCATCCATCCGGGTAACGTTATATCGTAATATCCAAAAAAACTAAAAGCAAACAGTATAAAAATCACAAAAAAGATTAGATTCAACCATACATTGGTGGCAATCTGATTAAAAATATCCGGATTTATACCACTTATAAGATGAAAGGGCAGTGTAAATAGTACGAAAATTAAGACTATGAAAAAAGCGTAAATTAAGGCATCTTTCTTGCCTTCTTTTTTACTTTTAGCATGTTTGGTAAAATAGGATATGGTTAATGGAATCATAGGATATACACATGGGGTTAGCAAAGCTACTAATCCTCCTAAAAAACCAAATGTAAAAATCCATATATAACCTTCTTTTTTAATTATCCTATCTCCGCAATCTTTATTTATGGGTTCAGCTATATTAAAGCCGGGTATAATGATCTGATTTTTATTGCTTTCTGCAATTGTTTTTATTGGTTGAACGGAATCTTTTATTGGAGTTGAAGGAACGGAATCTATTTGTGGTTTCGGTTGAGTCAATTGCTTAATCGTGTCTTTAAGTAAGACCGTTGACTTATCTTGATTTATTGACTTAGGGATCAATTTGAATGAAAAGGTTTCTTCATCAGGTGCTAAACATACTTTATCATTGCATATCTGATATTCAACATCTGCTTCAAATACAACCGGTTTAGAACCTAAAACCTCAACTCGTTGCCTATATTCAACTTTATTGGAATAATAAATCAAAGTTCCTTCAAATACATCGGAATATTCTTCAATTTTTTTACCAATTTCTTTAGTTGTACCAATTAATTTTATTGAGGAATTTTCGGGGTATGAAAATGAAGTTGGAATAGCATTTTCAACCTTTATATCTTTGGAATATACATGCCACCCCGATTCTAAAATTGCAGTGAATACGGCTTCATAGATATTATCTTTTTCATGTTTTATTTCCGATTTCCAATGGATAGGATTCTTAACTTGAGCATTGGCTACTAGGGCAAGAACAAAAAAAATCCAAATCAGTTTTTTCATGATAAGCTTTATGTTAGAATTATTTAGTTTATGAACCAAATGTAATAAATTTCACAAATATAATCGACTGATTTTATCTTAATTTTACTTTGGAAATCCCATCTTTTTTTTCCAAAAATGACAGTAAAATTTAAAATTTTTCTTATTTATTAAATGGTTATTATCTGATTTATAAACACTTCATGATTGAAACAATACATGATTAATTACCAAATTACAATCATTTATTCAAAATTTTTTTAGTATATCTTATCTTTAAGTGTTGAATTTAATAATTAAAACGAAGCTTTTATCTGAACACTTCCAGTATGTATGGTTTTTGAATCTTCACTTTTGCGTCCATCGTATATAATATTCAATGTAAAAACAGAGCTAAGTTCTCGTTGAAGGTATGCTTTCCATATCATATTTTTTCCACTTAGTAGCCCTTCCATCATCTGACTGGATACCAAGGAAAAATTATTTCCTTTTAATTCATTTTTTATATATGAAAAAGTGCCGGTAAGAGAGGTTCTTTTCTCATCATTCCAATGGCATTCAAATCCGGCTTGTTTCCATTCTAAACGTTCATTTCCTAATTTGTTTTTTTTATGTTGATACTTTAGTAAGGCTTTCAGGTTGATATTTTTTTGAATTTCATAGGTTAATGAAGGATGAAAAGCTGTTGTTTCGATGGTAAATCGTTTGGTAACAAAAAGTTGAGATCTACTTTTATCTGTGATAAAATTATTTTGAAGAGAAAAAATCCATAAATCCCATGGTTTATAATTTACTAAAGTTTGAAAATTGACACTATTTCTTTTGTCTTTTCCGGTAAAAATAAATTGTGTAAAGTTATTTTCCATGAATTGAAAAGCTCCCGTCCATTTGTGTACACTGATTCGATTAAATGATAAATTTGTAGTTATAATCTGTGTCTGAGTCAAGAGATCTTTATTGGAAAACGGATTAAGTTCAACGGTTTTATTTTTTTTCTTGTAAGATGAAATCGATTGAAAAGCAGATTGTAAGGTTATTCTTTTCCACCAGTCGGAATTAAGAAAACGAGAGGGATGTACATGAATTGTAAACAGTAATTTATTATTATTTGATTTTAAATAGTTTACATTGTCTGTATAAACACGTATATATTGTGCTTGATCGCTGAATTCTGCCACTTCAAATTCATCAATTTCCTCTATACCGTTCCCATTATAATCCGTCCATTTATAAATGCCTTTTCCATCCGTCACTTTTACATATTTAAATTCTCTTTGAGCTTCCTGACCACTCGACAACTCATATTCAGAATTTAAGGCTAACCCGCTTTTAAGTAACATTTTATTCCAATGAATAGATCCTAATAAGTAATTTTCATCTTTTTGATTGGTATATATAGCTTTACTGTAATGCACTTTACGATAATGGAAATCAATATTTAAATTATGTTTTTGAGATTGTATCAATTGATTGTTTATGATCGTTCCATAGGAAGTGGTAAAATTTTTCAGTTTACCAATACGTACGGAATCATCTGTTCTGGCATAAATTTTTAATTGGGTAAAAATTTTTGCGCTATCTGTTAGTAAGGTTGCATATATTTCATTCCAGTTAAAACTGGATGAGGTATATTTTGACAGCAAATTGTTTTTAACTTTGTTGGTTTCTCCTTTTAAACCTATTCCTACTTTCACCTTTCCTATTTGTTGATTAACTTCCGAAATATGCTTTATAAAATTTGAATGGATACTGTCTTGTTGTTTGGAATATAAATAACTAACATTTGTAGATATGGCTGTATTATTAGTAGTATATCCCAGGTGTATATCATTTTTGTATCCTTTATAAAAATTTTCTTCTTCTAAATAATTCAAGGTGTAATTTAATTTCCATTTTTCATATAGTATGTTTTGCCAACCCAGACTTAATTGGTTCTGATTTATACCATTGAATTCTTGTGAAATATTAAAATCCCTATCGAATTCAACTTGATTAATTCTTTCTAAGATGTGAAAGTTTTTTTGAATAAAAATATGGGATAAATTAAAATTACTATTCCAATATTTTTTATCTATATTCTTATTTAAATATAATTTGCTTGCAAATCCTTTATTTTTGCCATTTCCAATAGACGAAAACGTATTTTCATCATGATCGCTTAGTGCCAAATTAACACCCAAATTACCTTTATTAAACCTATATTCTGCATGAGTTGAAACTATTTGTGTTTTTTGAGGTGGAATCAATTGGGTTACGGGTTCATATTCCCCTTGAAATATTCCGTCAATTGGAGGAATATACTCATATACACGACCATTTACAGGAAGTGATACAATTTTATAATTTCCTTTATTAGCCCCCATATAGGTAAATGAAAGTGTATATAATTCTTCTGAGCTATCGGTTGAATATTGATAAATTGATTCTTGTCCTGTATTTATTTTTTTATATAAGATTTTGTTTGGATCATATTCGGTTAATACTGCATTCGGCGCATACATTCGGTCTATTTCGTTTCCTGCTTCACGTAAAACTTCTTTTTGTCTATCTGTCAATTCTTGATTACTATCTTTGGTATCATTTTCAGAAAATATATTGGCACTAAAAGTAAATTTTTCAGATTGAAATTTTCCACCCGTATATAATAAAAAACGTGTATAAGTTGTTGTATTATAAATATATTCTACTACTATACGACTATTGGAAGAAATATAGGTTTTGGAGGTAAAAGTAAGTTCTCCCGTATTATAATTGATCGTATAATCTTGATCTTCGCCCCTTTTTAATAACGCACCGTTCATATAAACTTTTTCTGAGCCTGATAATACAATTATAAAAAGTTCTCCTTGTTTTCCTTTTAATTTATAAGGTCCTTGATTTCCTTCTATTCCGGTAAATTTCATTCGATTAAATTCTCCTCTGGAAAGCGAACCTAAAGCATATAAATCGGTAAATGAATTTGTACGTTTTATTCGTGTTCCAATTTGCATACCCGTAATCTTTCTCGAGAAATTGGCTAAATAATCTTGGTCTTGAATCAAATCTAAATGTCCCGCTCTTAAATAAGAATTTTTATTAGACAGCTCAATATAGATTTTATCAAATTCATCCAATCGTTGGGTATATCCGTCGGCTTGTATAGGTATATTATGATCTGATATAGCTGCTTTTATCATAACATCTTTACTTAAATGACCGGAGAGCTCTAAATCCAATGATGACTGAACGGAAGCACTTTGATTGTTCCCAAAAGTGATCCCTCTAATTAAGGTCCCTGAACTTGTCAAATTTTGAAAAAATTCATTATTTTTCTTTACTTTTTCAGTTATTTCATAAAGTTTTACAGGCTTATTAATTCTCACTATTAGTGACGTATCTTTAGAATAAATTATTTTTTCTTTTTTTTCAGGAAATAGGTAATAACAAATTTTTAATTCTTGACCTATCAATAAAGGATCAATTTTTATCGCATTTAGCAGCGAATGGTATGAGTATAATTTAGGGTTTATTTTTTCATTATTTTTATTCTTTATGGAAATCGGCTCAGGTATAATCGTTAGAGAATCAAGTACTACTAAGGTGTCCTTTATTACAATTTTTTTACACTTGAAATTTGGATTTTTCCAATCAATATCCTGAGCCTGAATAAATAATCCCAAGCATATAGTAATTAGTATGAATATTGATCTACTTAGCAATTTTATAAATTAACGAATTTATACTTTTTTTTGATATACCCATTAATTGATAAAACTTTATTTTATTCAATAAATTTTATTCACTACAATTTAGTTTACTACTTTTAATAACATTATCTTAATCTTCAACTAAAAAAATCAAAATGACTTTACAATAATTAAATTGTATTAAATAAATAACGATAAAAAATCTTAATAATCTTCCAACGGTTTAATTTTTGTAATACTATAAATAATAAATGAAATATTTATGTCAAATTTTACCGAAATAATTCAAGGAGATAAAACCGTGTTAATTGATTTTTCCGCAGAGTGGTGTCAACCCTGTAAAATGTTAGCACCAATATTGAAAGAGGTTAAAGAAAAAATTGGAGATAAAGCAACAATTATTAAAATTGATATAGATAAAAATCAAAAATTGGCAAATGCATATCATATTCAATCAGTACCAACTCTAATTATTTTTAAAAAAGGAGAAATAAAATGGAGAGAAAGCGGTGTAAGAGCAGCTCAAGAAATTATAGATTTGTTAAATCAATACTCCTAATAATTCTTAAGTATTTCGTTGATTAAATTGTATTCATACCCTTTTTGTAATAGATAATTATATATTTTTTTCTTTTTTAAAGATACTTCAGATTCCCTAATAATATTCCATTTTTTTTCAGTCAACTCCATGAGAGTTGATTTGTAATCATCCTCGTTAATTTCTTCAATCCCTTTATCTATTAAATTAGTTGGAATTCTCTTTTGCTTTAATCCTTGCTTAATTTTAATCTTCCCCCATTTTTTTTGATAAAATTTTCCTCTTGCATACGATTTGGAAAATCTTTCCTCATTTAAAAAATTATTTTGTATTAACCATATGAGTATTTCCCCCCTCTCTTCTTCATTCAAAGATGTTATTTCTTTCAATTTTTGTTCCACCTCGTAATGACTGCGATCCTGATAGACGCAATAATCTGCTAATTTCTTTTTTATTTGGGATAAACCAAGCACGGCATCTTATTTAGATACTAAAATATAAAAAAGTTTCAAAATTTTTTGTATTAAGTTAATTAACCTGATTTTTTAAGTATTTTTATAACAATAATTTTAAAAACATGAAATCATTTAAGATCTATTTACATATATTTTTAGTTGTAACTACTTTTTCAATTTCCTATGCGCAAAATAATAATTCTTTTAAGCCAGAAGAAATTACTGAAAAGCAAATCACAACATTAGATAAAGACCTTATCCTTGACGATTTTCAAAAATTAGAGCTTAAAGAATTCATATTAGAAAAAACTACATATCTAAAAAATGTAATGGATACCGGTATTGACAATCAAGAGATACGTTTTTTGATTGAAAACAACAACAGGGAAATAGATTTTAAATTAAAAGAAGTATTATCAACTGAGCAGTTTGATAAATATTTAAAACTAAAACGGGAAAGAGCGATTAATACGGATCAGAAAAAAAAGAAAAAAAGAAAAACATCTAATTAAATTTTTGAAATTTATCACATTTTTAAGTAAAGTTAAGCAATGATCTCTATACGATATTATTTTATGTTTTTAAACAAGAAAGGCGATAAAATCGCCTTATTTGTAACCTTAATTCAGTTACATAAAATTTAAAATTTTTAATTATGATTTTATATAGATATACTTAATTATCCAATTTTCCAAACATTTTCATAAGCCACATTGCTTATAGAAAGTGATTTTGCTACTATTATAAGGTTAATTTTCATTGGTTCATTATTTACAGAATCAAACTCCTCTGAAAATTCAATGCAATATCCTTTTTCAAATTTTACCTCTTGAAGTTTACTCATGGCATCTCTACGATAAAATATAATTTTTGCATCTTTTGTTTTTTCGGTCGATAACATCCAATCAACAAAATAGGGTGCTCCTGTACTTTCAATCGTTAAATGGATTTGCCCTCCACGGATAGTAGCTTGTGGTTTTCCTGTACTATCTACCCCTTGATTAAAACTATATTTACATTTAAGAACATTATGAGTATTACCATCCATTTCCAATTTAGCTAAGAATGATGACATAATATTATATTTTTAATGATGAATTAAATTTATCATAAATTAGACAGAAATAAAAGGGAATCTTAAATTCCCTTTTTTTGTCAGAAAGTTATTAATGTATGGATTTTAAACCCATTCATTAATATGTTCTCCTGTTCCCATTTTAATAGCTTTCGCTGAAATAGTAAACGTTTCGGTTAATGGATTAGTACCAGATGCATCAAAGTTTTCTCTATACTTAACCACATAACCATCAGTAAATGTCAACTCTTTCAAAGTGGCATCAGAATCTCTTTTTACAAAGATTACCTTACCATCTTTTCTTTCAAAACTATTGGTCATCCATTCAAAAATATCAGATTCACCTGTTGATTCAACAGTTACTTCAATTCTTCCACCTCTTGTTTGAGATGAAGGGCGACCAGTTGGGTCTGTTTCTTGTGCTAAAGAATAATTAACATTTAAAATGTTATATTTCTTTCCAGCAACTTCTAATTTTGCTTTAAAAGACATAATAAAAAAATTTAATGATTAATATTTAATAAAATATATTTATACCACAAAGGTAATTATATCAGATAATCTTATCCTGATACAATATGTTAAAATATTGTTAAAATGCCTATTTGTTATTGTATAATTGCCTACATACTTCTAAATCTCTAGTAATAATTTGTATCTGTCTTCTATAAGTTTCCACCTTAGCAAGTAAGGTGTCAATTTCTGCTTTACTTTTTCCATAAGTTTTTATAGTCTTTTTAGATTCGATAAGGGCTCGACTTGTCAACAAAAAATTCTTATATAACAAACCTCTTCGTACGCTATCTTTACCTGGAATATTTTGTTCCATTTTTATAACCATATCAATGGCTTTTTGTTGATAATAATACATATCATGATTGGGCATGTCAATGGAATCTATATATTTTTTCAAAGTTTCCATTTGATTTTCAAACTTTTCCTGATATCTAAATTCATTAATGATTGCAGTATTTTCTTTTCTGAGTTCATAATTTTCTCTCCAAGGTAACTGATAATTAAAGAATATTGATGTAACAATAATTATTATTGTTAAAGTAAATAAAGATATAAAAAGTAGAAAAGCTATCCATCTATCTTTTTTATTTAATACTTCCATATTATAAATTTTTAATCGTCAAAAAATCTGCTTTTTTTTGTTTTTTCAATTGGATTATTTTCCAATCTTTCTTTAATGAATATTCCGGTATCATTTCTTTTTCCGATGTAATCTAGTCTATTTAATGCGGCAAACAATTGATCTAGCGTTCTCATAAATACATTTACCTTTTTAATAGTTTTATCAACTTGTGAATGATTATAACCGGCATTAACCAGATCCGTAAACAGAACTTCAAAATCACCTTGTGATAATCCACACCATTCTGCCAAATAATTCAATAGTTCTTCTTTACCTGCTCCAGATTTGGCATCAACAAAGTTTTTCATGATTCTGGCTAATCGAACTACTTTATCCAACATGTAAGCCGGTGTAGTATACAACCCAAGCCATCTTAAAGAATTGATTTCATTACCCAAATAGGTAATCACCAACTCCGAAAGCTTTAATACCATAATAGCTAATTCATTTGTTTGATTTTTCCTGTTAATTTTTTGAGCTATTTGAACTGCATATAATTCCAATTGCCCCATAAACTTATCAATTTGAGTATGTACATCAATCAATTCTTTATGACTATTCGTTGAGGTGCACGGAGGTATATAACCCGGTTGTAAATACGTTTCCTCTTTAGTTACAACAATTTTCCCTACTGTTAGCTGATAACCAATGTTAGAAGTTTGTTCTGATATTTGTCCCTCTTGAACTAAATGTAATTTATAAGTAGGAGTTAAATATGGATACCTTGGTGGGTTTTCATCAGAATTTAAGACCCCAAAAGGTATTTGTTCAAACGGATTAACCACTATATTGGCTAATAAAATGATTTCTTGTTCCTCATCTAAATTATATATGGCTTCCGGATAAGGCATCTGTATATCTATCGAATTATTTAAAGGGGTAATTTCTATTCTTGCTCCGTTAGGAGTAACTGCATGACATTCTTCAATTTTTACTCGCAATAATTTATGATTATCTATAATTAAAGAAATTTTTATTGATTCCATCGTGTTATGCACCGGTAGAAGACCATAGCTTATAGGGGTTACATGACTTCCAATGGCATCACGCATCATATCAACAAAATTATCTTGCATGGCTATGAAGTGGGATTTGTTTATCTTCATCCCATCAATCCAATTAACTGGAAAATAATTTAACTTTTCTAACATAGCGAAAGATTTATTTTAAAAATTATCATTATTTTTTTCATTTATATTTTCATATTCATCATTTTGATCATTATCAAAATTATATTTCAACTCTTCTTCAGAATTGATTAATGGCGGAGTACGTTGACATATGATGACACTATTCTCTTCAATTGAATTTACATACAATGGATAATCAGGCTTAATAAATTTTGGTAAGCCTAAATATTTAGATTTTAAATAAAATACCCAGTGTTGTTTTTCACCGTTTATATCCATCAAATTAATAGTTGAATCAGGATTTCTTAAGTTATAATCATTTACAAAATGATAAAATAACCTTCCAAAATCCATACGTATTGGAGCTTTTGCTCTAAATTCTGTTCGTATATCTGAATTAGGATCTCTATGGAAAATAAAAGTAATGACTACCATGTCTCTATATTCGCTGTCCGGTGGATCAGGATAGGCATGTTCTTCCGGAAATTGCCAAGTTTTATAAATTTTCGGAGGAATGGATATAGATGCTTGAAATGTTAAAAATATAGATGTCGGAATGATAAATACTAATGATGAAAACATCATGTTATATACGTACGTATTACCTTTTACCAGTGTATACACGAATAGAAATGGTATAAGAATGTATATCACCATAGTTATACTAAAAAGTAATTCAATCCAGGGAGATTTAGAATCAAACTTATCAAAGTAATTTCTGTAGACGAAACAATGGATAATTCCTAGTATAAAAAAAACAACTTGATAAAAAATAAAAATGCTAAATATCTGATTGTTAAAAACTTCCGAAGAACCTATAAAAACCACTAATGCAGTTACTAAAACTAATATAATGGTGTATGCTATAAATTTGTTTTTATATTTTTGTTTGAAGCCTTCTACTTTTGAGCTAAAAAAAATATAGACAATTATAGATACAGCCAATATTATCAATACTCCTGTTATAATTGAAGGATCTATTAAATCCTTAAGATATGTTTTAAATTTCATATTCTCGATGTTATTCCTAAAATTGTATTTTCAGTTAAATTAAAAACTTCTGTTTCTTTTTCTAATAATATGGTTGTTTTTACATCTACTTCCATAGGTAGAAAATATTCATAAAATAATTCTATAAATTTCTTTAGCTTACCTTGATGTATATAATCTAAAAATGAAGTCTTTTGTAACGGTCCGATTTTAAATTCTAAGTATAATGAGTAATCCATATAGGCACTTCCTGAAATCATATCTAATCCAAGTCTGCAATTTCCCAGATTTATTTCTTCCTCTGAACTGGATTGTTCTTTATATCCTTGCTCTTCTATTTCCACTTCTTCTTCCAACAAATAGCTTAAGCAATGCACAGTCATGTCAAGATCTCCAACAATTTTATGGAGATACGGCAAGATTCTAATTAATTTAGAAACTAATACGGGGGGCAATTCTCGATCAATATGCCAAAAATCGTAAAAGAAATCCAGTGGTTTAGATCCATTAAGTTCCAGTAAAATTTCTTTCTCAATATTTTCTCTTTCTATAGCTTTAAGAAAAAATTCATTTTCAAAAGGAAAGAAAAATTTCCTTGCATATTCTTCTTCCTTTTTATGGATTTTATATTCTTTGGTCATATCAGAGACCATTTTTTGGGGTTTATCGGCTCCCAGTTGGTGAGTTAATCCTTCGGGAAGAGTATCATAAATACCATCTCTAGATAAATTAACTTTTACATACTCTGTTACGTCATAATTATAATTAACAATTTCCGCCCCTAAAACATCCTTCCTAAAGGGTCTTTTAAATTGTCCTTTGTGATCTACTAAAATGTTTTGTTCTTTACTATCTACTTGATCGAGTATTTCTGAAATAATTACTTCGGCTTTTAGATCAAATTTAAAATTGTTTATCCTATTTTTTATTTCATCCGATAGGATATTTGTTTCTATAGCTTCCATATTTATTCAGTCTCTTTATCAATAATTAGTCTTCCGGCACTGACATATCTAAGTTGAAAGTAATCTAAATTAAAATCACTTATTATTAAACCTTTACTCCTGGTACTTACCAATATTCTATTATTTCTTAAATATATTCCTATATCGCCAACCGGTATATCTTTTTGATATCTAAAAAAGAGAATATCACCTTCTTTAAGAAAATTTCGTCCCGTAAAGAGATTAATTTCCGGAGAATTAAAAATTCCCAGGGGGGTGGAAGGTATTTTTCTCTTATAAGTTAATTGAAACAAAGCACTTGTAAACGCTGCAATATTCAAACTATCAATGGTAAAACCTTTAGTTGCATAAGGTGTTCCGATCCATTTATCTATAAAATCATAAAACTTATAATTGGTTAATTCCTCAGGCTTAATACCTAAGGTTATTGAATATTTTTCTTTAAGATAAATTTGTCTATCTGTTAAATTTTTTTCATATTGTTGATCTAAAGTATCCAAGATAGGCAGGTAATTAGTTGTGATTCCTAATTTTAATTTTATATCATCTTCATTGTATTTGAACTTATAAGGTATTTCATTATAATACTTATTTTGACATGCATAGAACAAAAAAAACGTCAATACAGATAGTGCAAGTATATTCTTTTTCATTTTATTAATAATCTATAAGGATAAATATTAGAGGAAACTTTATCTAATTTATAAAGCATGTTATCACATAAATATTGCCATTCAAAATCAGTGATTGTAGAATCCGGTGTTAAATTTCTTTCTAAAATTATATCAATGGTTCGGACAAATCCTTTATTTGTAGAAGTATCGATTTTGGTACCTTTTCTTATTTCCACCCCGGTAATAGTAAACTTAAAATGGTTTTGACAAAAAGTTTTTATATCAGCAAAAGTTACTATTCTTCCTCGAGTTAAAAGGGCTTCCCTATAAGAATCAATTTTACCTTTAGTATCCATCCTGGACTTGCCTCCTACTGATGTATTAATCAGCATGATAGAATCTTGCTTGAAATCACTAGTACCTATCCCGTCCAAATGAGTTCCTACTTTCATATCGTTGGCTTCCTCCCCATTTGTAACCCAATAACTTATGGTAAAGAAATCATTATCATTTTTTATAGCTGCAGATTTTGGACGAATAATGGCATAAGGAAAATTAGATTTTGTGAATTTCTTTTCTTTTATGTGCTGCTCCAATGTTGCAATCGATTTGTTGATCTCTTTAATCGTCCCGTCAATAAAATCTCCACCAATAACGGTAAAGGAAGCGCTTTCATCTTTTAATAATTCAATCAGATATTGTATCAATTCGGAAGCATTCCGTTCATCAAATCGAGTAACACCAGTATGTCTCAACGTGGCATCTCCTATATCTAAATTTCCTTCCGAAAATTCCTTAATATGATATTGGTAACCTCTCGAATCATTTATACTGTCTAAATCTAAAAATATATCTTCAGAAGCTAAAGGTATATAATTAATAAAAGAACCAATGGTTTGATTTTGAGTAAGTAATCTTTTATTAATAACAGGAATCGCGTTAATGTAAAACATTACATTTTCAAAAGCATCATTGATAACAACTTCCGGAAATTGAATCTGAATCCAAATTACATTTTCTGCATCATTAATTTTAGTTACGTTGCTGCCGAATAAATCTACTAATTCATCCGGGACTTTAAATACTTCATCTTTGATAATAATATCTTGAGTAAAATGTAAAAATTTATCTGAATAAAAATTATTTACATCTGTATACAATTGATTGATTTTATTATAGTTCTTATTTACAACTGCATCAATATCAATTGTATAATTTTCGACATTAAATCCTTCTTTGTAAGGTATTTCTTGATTGTTAATATAAAATTTGGCTTGTTTTAAATAATTATAAAAAATTTCCCTTTGAGATATATTCCTTACATCCGTAAAAAACATAAGCTTTTCTAGTTTATCAACCCCATCCGGACAAGTTATTCCTAACCATAAGGATCCCGGTTTCATAAATCTTGATTCTTTTGCAATAGGATCTTTGTGAATAGTTCTTTTTAAAGAATATAATGAATTGCCAAAAGCGATATAGTCTAATTTAGCTTTTGTTAAAATAAAGGGTAAAGTTGTTCCAAAATAAATATCTTTAACAATAGGTTGTAACGGGTCATAAATATTTTGTATTGTCTTTTTACATCTAAATTGATGCTCCAGGGATATGGTAAAATTATTTTCTATAGGCTCCAAATGAAGAATTGATCTGGATGGTATAATTCCAGTATTAATCTCAGGAGACATTATTTCCAATAATCTTTCAATAATACGTGATCTGGAATTATTTAATTCAGCAGATATTTTTTCTAATTCTGATGCGCAAGCTTCTAATAGCAGAGCAACTATAGGATCAAAGGAAGTTTCTAGTTCACTATCCGTATAACCCCACGTTTGGGCAGCCCTTCTAAGTATTCTGTCTTTTATTTTTTCTTGAGTATCCATTTTCTAAATTTGTGAAAGGGGTCCAATAAAAAAATATCCTTGAAAATTGAAGGGTCTATTTGTTTTCTTAATCAGTCCATCGATTTTCATCGTTACTTTTTTCTTTAATCGTATTGAATTATTATAAGAAGGATTCTGACCTACGCCAATCGCAACATCTACTTCTAATAAATTTAATCTACTCTCATTCATCATTATAGCATCTTTAATATCATTTTTGAATTTGTCTCTTAAACTATTGGTGTCTGATAATAAATCAAAATCCATCTCCCAAATTTTACATCCTAACATTTCATTGAATTTACATTCACCAAAGGAAGAGGTTACAATCAAATTAATATATTTAGCTATTGATTGATCTAAATTTGTTTTTTCAACATCCTTTTTTTCAATAATATGTTGAAAATTTATGGGAATATTATAATAAATTCCATACATATCAATTTCTTATTTATAAATAAATGATTTTATTTATTTTACCTGATTTGTCTAATTCAAACTCTTTAATGTTATTTAGACGTTTAATAAGGTGTATTTCAACTTTAGGAATAGTTTTTATAAATTTTTCTCTATATGAAATATCTCCTATGAATTTTTGCCCTTGATGGTGATCCTCAATATAAAAAAAATGTTCACAGCTTGTAGAATTAATAAAGCTTTCCGGAGGTAAACCTGAAACTAATAGTGCTTTTTCATTATTTCTGTGTAGAGTATAATATAAATAATTATCTTTTTTTGTACGGTATTTGGAAACTTCAAATACTTCTTTAACGGATTTTAATGGCTCAAAAGCGACTACAGGTAACATATAAACTGTTTTTTTTAAAATATTTAATCCTAAAAATGAAAATCCACCTGTTTTATTAATTTTTAATTTATTGAGCAATAAAGAGTCACGAGTTACTTCATAATAAGTTTTTTCTTCTGTTTTGTCATCAGTTACCATCATTTTATAGGTAGGTAACATAATTTTATGTAAGTTTTTATCACTTACATTCAGTTCAATTTCATTGACTTTTTCATCAGTAATAACAATGGTAATAGTATGTTGTCGTATAGCGGAATCAAAATCAGACATCTTCTCCCTCTCACCTTTTCCAGAATACATAGGTGACCCGGGATTATCTGTTATAGATAACGATAAACCTAATTGAGGTAATGGCATTTATTTGAATTTAAAACGTTTACTTTTCAAGCATTGAAATTCATCTTTTATTTGATCGGCCTCGGCAGATTCGAGATGAAATTCATAATCTCTATCAAAAGTTATTATTTTAATACTGCTTATATCACTTCTGGTTAGATTTTTAATATCTTTTCTCCTTATTTTTCCTATTAAATATCCGTCGCAGTTTGGTTTATAACTATTTTTTATCCTATATCTATAACCGTTATTTGTAATAAATTCCATAATCTCATCTTTTTTAAGACAGGTATTAAATCTAAAAATTTTAACAAATAACAGAGGGCGCCTTCCTTTTCTTTTAATCGTTTGAAATACTGCAAAATCTTTTTTATTATTAAAAACTCTTTCATAATAAGGTTCGGCATAGATATAAGGTTTACCACCTATTAAGTCAACTTTTCTATTATTGAGTGTAAACAAGGCATTGCAATCAACTATTTTTGTTAGCAAAGTGTCTTCTGTTATTTTTTTCATTGGTAAACTTGACTGTCCATATGACATATTATATCCAAAGAGGATACATCCGCTTATAAAAAATAATTTAAAGATTTTGCTTTTTATATTCATATTATAATTTTTAAAAAGAGAGGTAAAATATTTCCCTCTCTTGGTACTATCAATTATTTTTGTTCATATTCAGTATCCCAATCATTTCCTTCATCTCCTTTATGTCCATCCATTTTTATAAGAAAGTTCTTAGCCGGAAAATAAGGTTTTAAATGTATATCTAAATAAATTCGATCTTTCTGCACTGCATCTTGTTCGAATCTTCTTACTTCAAAATTTTCAATTAATTTATCCGGACCGGTAATACCATCTAAAAAGCGTACAATTTGATTCATAATTTCTTTTCGTGTTTTTGCTGTAAAATTTTCAAATGCTCTTCGATTTAAAAAATCCATTAATACCTTAGTAACGTAGTCAAATACTCTCACCACTGAATAGGTCTGAAGCCCTAAATTATCTCCATTGAATAAGGTTTTACCTGAGAAAGCCATTACTTTACCGTATTCATTAACCATTGGTATTAAACCCATATTCTCTAAATTAGCTATTTCGCTTTTTTTAAGATCGAATTTAACTCCTTCTATTTCATTAATTCCTCCAAATTTTTTACCTGCAGTAACTTGCGACATTAAAGTACCGTATATCTTACCGGCTAATGCAGCGGATGGAGGTATGTATAGATCGTTTTCTTCTTGAATTTCATCAAATTTTCCTCTTCCAACTAACCAATTACATGTCATTAGTACATTGGAACGATAAATGTCTCCACCGGTAAGATATGCTTCATCAAACATCTCCATTACATCATCCGGTTCATCAAGGTGAGCAAAATCTGTTACTAACATTACTTTATTTTCATGAGCAATTTTTGCCCATTTTTCAACCACTCTATTACTACCTAAATAACCGGGTATAACTAATAACCCATAATTATTTTTTAAATCCAGTCGATCATAATTATCTACTAATTCTGTATGTATAGCATCTATAAATCGAGTGTTATCTAAATCAGTTAATTGGTCTAGTTCTGCATTAATTATTGAAACATTTTTTACCTTATCTTGATCTGTATTTTTATAAAATAAAGCTACGGTACGATAGGCCTTTTCTAGCTCTTCAGTCTCTCTTACTGCATTAGCTAAATTCTTTTTTAATGTTTTATCGGCAAGTTTACTCTTATCTTCACTAAGTGCCACCATATCTGTAAGACTGGTATTATTCTTCAATACATTAAGCCAAAGTTCTAACGTTTTCTTAAGTGCATTGCGTTCATTTTCTTTATTGGAATCCCCTAAAAATATTTGACGTCTAGCCTTACGTTCCGGATTTAAATTTTGAACATTTTCTATAGAGGCTTCTAATAAATCAAATCCACCAAATTTGGCTAATTTATCTAAACCACTTTTAATATCATTTTTTTTATTCGCTAGTTCTGATACCGCAACATCTACCGGTTGTATTTGCGCTTTGACATTTTCTTTAGCCATAATTATTTTTGATTTAATTCGTTAATAAGCCCTTCTATACTATCCATTAAAGCTTCTCTGGCTTCCGGATCTTCAAGTGCTGCTTTTAAAATTTTATTGGTTTTAAGCTGTTTAATAATTTTTTGATATTGGTCTTTTTCGACCTGTAAATCAGTTAAAAACTTACTTTGAGCTGTAATCCCTTTTATTCCAAAATCCCCAAGATTTTTAAATTTTAGCTCTTCAAATTGAGTTACTCCGTCTGCATCTTCAAAATTCACTTTTACTTCCGGTTTAAAGTGTTCGAAAACTTGTTCAACAGTTGTTAACCCTTCGATTATTTCTGGTCTGATTGGAGTTTGACCTGTTAATTTTTGAGCTATTAAAGTTCGGTTTTGTGCAATTTCCAGTATTGCTTCATTTGCATCTAAAGGAACTTCGTTTCCTCCAATGCCATAATTTGATAACATATTATTTAAATTTTAATTAATAATTTATTTTAATTGATTATCCATTGTAATTTATCATCCAGCATATCTACAGTAACCTTATTCCCTTCTTTAATTTCTCCGGAAATTATTTTTTTAGCCATAGGTCTTCGTAAAGCTGAACGAATTATTCCTTTTAAAGGTCTTGCTCCATATGTTGCATTAAATCCGTTATCAACTAAAAAGGACTTAGCATTTTGCGACAAGCTTAGATCAATATTTAAATCTTTAACTAGATCTATTAATTCTTTTTTCAAGTGAATTTCAAATATTCCCATCGCATTATCTTTAGTTATAGGACTAAAAGGAATTATTTCAGTAAGTCTACCTAAAAATTCCGGTCTAAAATTACCTGACATAATTTCCATTAATTGATTAGAAGAGGGCAGCCCTTTACCTGTATTAACAGAATCCACAATAAAATGTGCCCCGATGTTAGAGGTGAATAAGATTAAAGCATTGGAAAAATCTCCTTCTTTACCTAAGCGATCATGAAGTTTACCTTCATCCATAATTTGTAAAAAGACATCAAATACAGATGAATGTGCTTTTTCAATCTCATCAAATAATACTATAGAATAAGGTTTTTGTCTGATTTTATTGACCAATAATCCCCCTTCTTCATATCCTACATAACCCGGAGGAGCTCCATATAATAATGCAGCCGAATGTTCTTCTTTAAATTCCGACATATCAAAACGAATAATCGCCTGTTCATCCTGAAAAAGAAAATCTGCTAATGATTTTGCTAATTCTGTCTTTCCTGTTCCTGTGGGTCCTAGAAAAAAGAATGATCCTATGGGTTGTCCTGCTTTGCTTAAACCTGAGCGAGATTCTAAAACTGCTTCTGTTATTACTTCAATGGCATAATTCTGTCCTACTACTCTTTTTTTTAGTATCTCATCCATATTTTGTAACCGATCTTTTTCTTCAGAATGAAGCTTACCTAATGGAATTCCTGTTTTTTGCGCCACTACTGCAGCTAAATCAATTGGATCTATATGTTCTTTTTTGGATTGTGCTACTTGAGATAATCTTTCTAATAAGGATTTTAAATATTCGTATAAAGAATCTTCAGATAATAATTCTATGTCATCCCTAATTAAATTTTCTTGAACCAATAAATATTGAGCCTTCTTTTTTAAATCTTCATAAAACCATTTTAATTCAAGTTTTTTATTTCCTTCTCCTTCTTGTATTTTCATTAACTTATCTTGCAAGGCATCTTTTTCTTTTAGAAAAGAAATACCTGCAGTTTTAATTACAGACATGGTTCGATCTAATAAATTTAACGCTGACTCGGGTAAGCTTTTTTCTTTTAAATATCTTTGAGATAGCCTTATGGATTCTGTAATCGATTCATCCGTAACCTTAATAGTATGATGAGTTAAATAAGAAGGCAAAGCTGATTTTAATATTCTAAATGCCTGTTCTTCATTAGGTTCTTCAACTTTTATTACTTCGAACATGCTGGAAAGTCCTTCGTCTTTTTCAATTTTTTTAGTATATTCATCTACCGTTGTAGTCACGATAAGTGTTAGTCCGCTATTTCCGGATAATTCACTTTTTAAAATGCTGGAAATTCCCGAATTATCACTGTTTTTATCCAAAAGAACATGTATTCCATCTATTACAAGTATTGATTGAGGAAAAGATTTTAATTCTTGTAATATCTTTTTTAAGCGATCTTCTATTTCTCCTTTATATGAGGCCCCTGCTATTAATGTCCCTAAATCTAATTCATATACTTTAGTTTTTAACAATTCATCAGGTGCTTGTTTATGAACAATTTGGTTTACAAATCCTTCGATTAATACCGTTTTACCTACACCCGGATAGCCTTGCAAAAGAACATTAGGTTTAGAAAAACGGCTTATAATTTCTACTATTTCCTTAATCTCTTTTTCTCTGGCCACAATTTGTTTAGGATTTTTTTTAGCTCTAGCTAATAGATCCTTGCAATATTTATATAAGTACTTTATCGAAGCATTTATGCTATTATTTTTTTCTGATATTTTTGAATTACTTTCATCACCAATATCGTTTAATAATTCTCCTCTAATAACAGGAAAACTCTTCATTTGATCAAAGCTGAAACCCACACCCGGAGTTGCCATTGCTACCATTATACAATACAAGTCTACCTCTTCCCTACCTAGTATATCTCTTATTTCATCTGCTTCTTTTATAATTTTATCAATACTATCATCAGCTTCCGGTTTTATATTTCTGCTTGCTCGTGGAAAATCATCTATCCTTACATCTGCCCATTCCTCTATAAAAAAAACATCTTTTTTCATTGCTTCTAATTCTTTTAAAAGAGATAAATCTCTATGAAGAATTGCTTTAAGAAAGTGTGGCGCACCAAAATGTGCATTTTTCTTTTCCATTGCATATTTTCTAGCTATATCTAAAGCCGAGTAAATTTCTTCTGTAAATGTCGCTTCCATTATAAATATGTAGTGAATATTTTATTTTATATTTAAAATCATTTATTTGAATATTTATTCATAAACCCAAATAAGTCCTTTTTTAATTTTATATTTTATAGTCAAACCTTCAATGCAGTTTCTATTATTTTTTGTAAGTCGTATGGATTCAATTTTAATTTTTTTATTTTGGATTTTATCACAAAATTCCGAAAACGGTATAATAATTTTTTCGTTTTTAATTACCGGAAAATCATAGTTATCGCAAGTATATTTACCAAAGTCTTCCTTAGCTTTATTCTGCTTAGCTACATCAATTAATAATAATTCAAACTGATTTTCAGATATGGAAGGAGCTAAGTTTTCTTCTATTTTAGTAATTTTCTCTTCTACCGGAGTCTCCATAGGTATAGCAGGTATATATCTTAAAAATTCTTCCATGGGATCTTTTTGCGGATTACCTGGAGGCAAATAATAGACAATGGTATCTTTTTCCGGAATATATCTTTTAAGAGTATCAATTTTAGACACATTTAATTTTCTAGGCTTGACATATATATCTTTACTGGCAATATGCGTTATATCTCCATTGATTGCTAATGTCAATCTTTTTTTACCTGGTGAACTATAACTATAAACCGGAAATTCAGAAGTATTGTCCATTTGTCCAGATTCTCCAAAACTCCATTCCCATGAAAAAGCCTCCCCTAAATATTTATAATAAACTTCAACTGGTTGTCCAACAGTAACTACCGTTGGAGCAATAATTTTAGGAATTTTCATGGAATCTATAATTTTCCCCATACTCCTTATTTCTAATGTTTTTTGAAATGTACAAGAACCATTAACCTGCAAGGTTACGATATACATTCCTGATTTATCATATTTATGTAATGGAGATCGGTCGTATACTTTCGCAGAATTATCCCCAAAATCCCACACCCAACTTTTAGCATTAGGTGTTAAATCTTTAAATCCGATTATTTCTCCGACCTGTTTTTTTTCAGCTTCAATAGTAAAATCGACTTGCCCACAATCTATATACCTTGAATATTTATAAAATAATATAAATAAACCAATCAGAATAAATACAATAAATATCAATACTATTCTGAAGTCAACTTTTTTAAAAAACTTATTTAAATAATATTTTAATTTATAGTTCATTATGACAAATAATTTTAAAGATATATACCATGTGCTAACTTAAGCAAAATATTTATATATATAAAATAAATTAATTATTTTCTTATAGTATATGTTTACATATATACAAATATTTATTTTGTGTAATTAATTTGATTTCATTTATAAAGTCATAGATTTTAAATGATTTTTATCCTGTATTAAAGCCATTATTAGAAAAGCATATTTATATCCATAATACAATCAATACTTGTAATATATTGATAATTAATTACTTAAAAAAATATATATATGAATAATTACTTATAAAATAATATTATTTATATTTATTTATGGACATGTATCAACTATTAAGTGTATATTGATTATTTTTATATCATAATTTATAAAAGATCTAAGAATAATTATAATTTATATTTTATTTAAACACACATTGTTTATCACATATTTAAATGTATTTAAAAATTTTAAAATTTATAAATTAAAATAAAAGTCAATTAAATTACTCTATAAAATTTTATTTCTCATACAACCAAATAAACTAACATCATATTTTTTTAAAGATTAATTAGATCGACAAACAATATTTTATTTTATAAAAAGATTACTATTCTACTTATAAATATTATCTTACTTAATAAAATTAATTTATCTTTAATATAAATTTTAATTTTGTTTTACCAAAACCCCATAATTAATCAATAGATATAAATAAAAATATATATTTAAATATAATTTTGAATTTGAAAAGTGTTGTTAAATAGATATTCAATTAAAAATTTAATATTTATGAAAATTTTAATTTAATACCAATTAATTTACTTAAACTTTAAAATATTAATAAAAAAAACATATTATATCATATTTATTATACTAACCAATCAATTTTGCCATATATTTAATAATTTTAAATGTTATCTTTAAAAATTAACTTTATTATATTTTATTTATAATTAAAAAATACAAAAAATGAAAAAAAAATTTCAACTGCTTAAGACTTTATTTATTACTATTAGCGGATTACTATTAATTAATAGTTGTAATAACGACAATGATATCAACCCAATATCGAATAAGAATGAAAGTATTACTACTTTCGAAAAAAATTATATAAGGTATATTTATCCGGAATCAAATAATGATTCAATTAAATTAATTGGATTTAAAACGGTCTATTTCAACAAAGATGAAGCACAAGAAATCAAGAACGCACAAGAACTATACAAAAAAGAATTAATTGAAATTAACAAATCAATTTATTATCCTGAAGATTATTCTTTTATTCGAGTATATTTCCCGATGAGTGATGCTATAGTAAACTATAATGGAAAAACGTATGAAGCAAGTAATCGAGGAAGCTTTATTACAGATGCGTTTATAAATTTAAAAACTACTTCTTGGATACAAGTGATTGGAAGAAAAGCATCCGAACACATTACGGGAACAGATTTTAATAGCATTGGAGGAAATCAGATATTGCTAGCCGAAAAATTAGAAAAGGCAATGAAAGATCATACTACTGAAAACACCTATGTATTTAATTTAGGAGAAAGAAGCTTTACTCATCACTCCTTAGAAAATAAAACTGTTACTGCACGTTCCATTTCCTGTTATCAAAATCATGGAAATTTAAATTGCAGCACAGCTTTCGGTTATAATGGAAAATGTGATAGAGAATTTACAAATTGCATGGATTATAATGGATGGCCTGCAAGATGCTTTGATAAAAGCAAAATTGGTTTTATTGGTAGTGATTGCCAAAGAGCAATGGCTGCCGGAAAATGTTGGAATGAGATTATGAATCGTAATTAATAATTTCTATTAATTATAAATCAATTAGTTTACTAAATGATTTTGTTTAGTTAATTTGTCAAAAATATTACCATATAGATAATTTCAGATAAATTAAGTGATTATTATTATTTGTTAAATAAATTATTAAAAAAACTGTTTATTTGTATAAATATGCAATATCTGATTATCTATTGTATTGTTTGTCACTTGAATTATCATAGTTAATATTTTCTAACTTATTATTTCTAGATTTTATTTTTTCACTTTTTTATATATTTTCATTCATATAGTTAATTAAATAAAAATCTTATTAATTATTTAAGTTTTTAATTTCTTTAATTCGTTAGTTTAGCTATATTTTTGATATGTCTGAATGAATTTCCCTTAAAAACACTACTTTAGACGCAATATTAATCCTCCCAATTATCAAATTTCCTTATTATCAAACAAAAATTTAGCACATAATAAATATCATTAAGAATTTAGTATAACTTTCATATAAAATCATATAATCCGAAAATTCATCTAAAACAGCCTTAAGGGTGGTTTAGTTTATATAGCTATTTAAAACCAAATCCCCTTTATTAAACATCCTATTTTATTTTATCTTTGTATAGTATTTCGAATGTAAGTTTTTTAATTATTTAAAATTTTTATTTAAAAAAATGTCCAAAAATAGCATAATAAAATATCTTAAATTAAAACATTTAAAATGAAACAATTCCTAATATTATTACACGAAAACAATGAAAAACTAAGAGAATTATCTGAACAAGAAATGCAGTCATTAGCTGATGCTCATATGAAATGGGCTTCAAAATTAGCAAAAACAGGAAATTTAATTTCAGGGGATGGATTACATGAAAAAGGTGTACTTATTACGGGTAAAGACTGTGTTATTAAAGACGGGCCATACTTGGAATCCAAAGAAATAATTGGAGGCTATTATTTATTACAAAGCGAAAATCTAGAAACTATTATCGAGTTAGCTAAAGAGTGCCCGACACATTATTATGGGGGAACGACAGAAATCCGTCCCATCTTGAATATGGAAGATTATGATTCCTAATTTACCTTCTGAAGATAAAATAAATTACAGAACATTATACGGAAAGCTTTTTTCTATATTAGTGATTCGATTTGGTGCTACCCATATTTTTGAAATTGAAGATGCTATTCAAAATTCTTTTTTGAAGTATCTGAAAATCCAGAAACAAAATAATTTACCAAAAAATATAGAAAATTGGCTATTCATGGTAGCTCGTAATGATTTACTAAATATAATAAAACGCAAACAAAAAGAAGTTTATAATTTTTCAATAGAACTTACAGAAGATGAAAAATTAGATCCATATGAAACCGATCTTCGTTTACAAACAATACTATTTATCTCTTCGTTAAACAGCTTATCCACACAATCTAAAATTATTTTTATACTCAAAAATATATTTGGGTTAAGCATGCTTGAAATTCATGAATCCACTTTAATTAATCAAGAAGCTATTTATAAAAGCATTAACCGAACTAAAAAGAAACTTAATATTGATTTAAATTGCAAAAAAATCGAAATAAATTCCTTTACGGTTAATCAAAAAACAATATCAATTGTTGAAGAAATCCTTTATGCCGTTTTCAATATTGGCTTTGATTCTTTTAGTGAAAATACTGAAAATATTGTGAATAAAGATTTATGCTTAGAATCATTTGTTTTGACAAAGTTATTATATAATAAATGCAATTATACTTCAACCAGTAATTTACTAGCTATCTTATATTTTCACATATCAAGAATTCCTGCAAAAATTGATAATGGGAAATTAATTTCCTTTTTTAATCAAAATCGAGACAAATGGAATAAAGAACTACTTACTATGGCTTTCCATCATATTAAAAAACCCCAAAATAATAATAAATACTATATTGAAGCAATTATCATCAGCAAGTATATGTCTAAAAAAGATTTTAGCTTAAAAGATTGGACTGAAATATCATATTTATATGAAATGATGCTTGAAATCTCGCAATCACCAATACTAAGACTTAATTACTCATTTTGCTTAAGCAAAATTGGAAAAAAAGATAAAGCCATGAACATTCTTTCAGAAGTTCAAAATCAATTACCAGATCATCATCTATACTTTTCTTTAGTAAAAGCTATAATAATGAAAGAGTCCAACCCTAAAAAGTCACATGATATAATTCTTATGCTTAGTAATAAAATGAACCAAAAAATAAGAAAAGAATATTTAAAGTGTTTACCTTAATAATAAAATAGATATTTATTAGATTATTGATTTTCCAAAATAAAACGGGCATGATTAAACCTAATGATTATCCTTTTGATAGGGAATTACACGAAATACCAACGACAAAAAGTCGAAAACTCGCCTTAACCCTTGAACAGATTAAACAAATTGCCAATTTTGATGAAGGAATGAAAGCAACCGCACAGTATAGTGATTTATGGTTATTCCAATCTATGCAATCAAATTAACTTTGTTTATATTTTGCTTTTAAACTTCAACTATATCGAGTAAGATGAGTTATTCTTTTACTGACATAAAAACTTACGGATTGCTAAAGATAAACATGAATTTTCTGTAACAATTTCATTCAAAATATATAAATTATCAATCGCTGGGACAGTATAGATAAAAAAGATTATAATTACCCTTTTCCTTATTTGATAGCACATGAAACACCTTTGCAAGAAAAAAAGAAAATCATTGCGAGTGTGATTAAGTTTTGCGGTAAAATAATGAAAAAAATTGCATGAGCATTAAAAATTAAACAGCTATTAGTACATACAAGCCAGGCACTCTTACGCAACAGTTCTTAAACCTTATGGTGCGAGTATTTCCTATTTTCGTAAAGTAATTGAATATTTAAAGTCTTTACATATAGTAAAATAACTTTTAAAAAATCTTTAACCAACATTAATTAATTGATATAATAATAAAATATATAGTAAATTATATTAAATTAAATATTACAATTATAATATTATTAATATTTTTTAAAATATTTTTATATTTATTTATCTAATACCAAATGATGCTCTATATTTGTGCTATTGTTTATTCTTAACGATAAATAAATTAGTTGAAATTTCTTAATTAAAAAGACAAGGTGTGATTAGATGAAAAGTATAAAAATAACAGGAGCTCGCATTCACAATCTTAAAGATGTTGATATTACTATTCCCAAAAACAAATTAACCGTTGCCACCGGTATAAGTGGATCAGGAAAGTCTAGTCTGATGTTTGATATTGTGTTTGAAGAAGGACGTAAAGGGTATCTTCAATCATTAGGAATATTTCCGGGACTTGAAAATGAGAGAAAATTTGCAAGCATAGAGGGTATCGGCCCGACAATTGCTGTTAAGCAAAGTGTTGTACGTCAGAATAACCCAAGATCAACAGTCGGTTCAAAAACAAACATATTCAACCTTCTTGCCCTGTTGTATTCAAGTGAAGGGCAGGTTAAATGTTCAGAGTGCAACGAAACTATTGGACAAGATAAGGTCTGCGCTAAGTGTGGACATGAGGAAGAGCGCCTTGAATTAGGCTATTTTTCCTATAATAACCCTAACGGAATGTGTATGAAATGCGCTGGCAGAGGCGCATATTATCACGTTAATATGGAAAAGCTTATTGCAAATAAAAATCCCACCGTTCGAGAGTTATTTAATTTTATCGGGGTAACTCCGGGTATACTTCGCGTCTTGGAAAGGAATTTCAAAGGCTATATGGATCAGCCTTATTTAGAAATACCGGATGAAATAAAAGAAGACGTGGTAAACGGGCATTATGTCAGCAATAACAGTGCAAATCAAAGCTTCTGCTTATCAAGAATTTTGCAAGCTAAACACAAAAGAGGCGAATATTTAAATGGTCTGTACGAAATAACCCTTTGCTCAGAATGTCATGGATATCGCATTGGTGAAGAAGCTCGCAACATATTAATTAATGATAAACATATTGGTCAAGTCGGCAAAATGACTTTAGACGAGGCTAAAACGTTTTTTGAATCGGCATTGGAACTAAACGAAATAACGCAATTTGGGAAAAATCTTCTTAAAGATATTTTGGGTAAAACAAACTCATTAATTGCTTCTCGTTTAGGTCATTTGTCACTTTATAGAGAAATGTCCTCACTCAGTGGCGGTGAAATACAACGACTCTTCCTTAACTCGCATTTGGAATCGAAACTTGAGTCACTTATCTATATTCTTGATGAACCCACAGTAGGTCTACATGAATCAGAAAAACTTGAACTTTTACAATCCATAAAAGCGCTTAAAGATTTAGGTAACACGGTTATTGTCGTGGAACATGACAGAAGTACGATAGAAATAGCAGAACATATTATTGATATTGGTCCCAAAGCGGGGATTGAAGGCGGAGAAGTGATTTATGAAGGTGATTATGCAGGCCTGTTAAAATGCGATAAATCATTGACAGGACAATATCTTTCCGGCAAAGCAAAAATGCCGGTAAGGATGTTAAAACAAAATATCGATGATTCTGCTATTCCTCGTTTAGTCATTCGACACGCCAAAACCAACAATTTAAAAGATATTTCAATCGCATTTCCATTAGGCGTTCTTATTGGGGTTTCGGGCGTTTCCGGAAGTGGAAAAAGCTCCTTGATATCGAACACACTTACGCCCTTGTTAAAAAGTTATTTTCGCTTAGGCGCCAATAAGAACAATACCAATGGAGAAGAAGTAGATCTTGAAGAAGAATCACTGTTAATCGAAACAATAGCCGAAAGGCTTGATGGCGCAGAAAATATTTCTGGCTTTGCTGAAGTATCGCAGGCACCAATAGGAAGAAATATAAATTCGAATCCTGTTACTTTTACCAAAATATGGGACAAGATACGCAGATTATTTGCAGAACAACCCGAAGCAAAACGGTCAAATTTAACGGCGGGACACTTTTCCTTCAATTCCGAGGGCGCTTGCCGAGAGTGTCATGGTAGTGGACGTAAAGCTATTTTTCCTGAAGGTAGTTTAAAGATGTATGCAATATGCGAAAAATGTAAAGGTAAAAGGTATAACAACGAAGCTTTAACTGTCATGTATAAAGGGAAAAATATTTCAGAAATTCTTGATATGCAGATTTCGGAAGCGATAGCCCTATTTAGTGATAATGATTTCATTGTTCGTCCGTTACAGATAATGGAACGGATTGGTATGGGATATATAAAGCTTGGGCAACCCACTTCAACAATGAGCGGGGGGGAAACCCAAAGACTAAAACTCGCGAAGGAATTAGGACGGCAACGAAAAGGTCATATCTTGTATATCATGGATGAACCCACTACTGGTTTAAGCCTTTATGATACAGCTCAGCTGATAAAACTGTTGGATGAATTAATCAAAAGCGGAAACTCTGTGATTGTTGTTGAACATAATCATGAAGTTCTTGAATCGTGTGATTGGATTGTGGAGCTTGGTCCTGAAGGAGGATTAAAAGGCGGTGAAATCATTGCCGAAGGAACGCCTAAAGACTTGGTGAAAAATCCAAAATCACTAATCGGAAAATACCTTACGATTTGAAAAGTGGATACTTGATTATGGCTAATATAAAAGAATTAGAAACCATTGATGCAGAATCGGTGGATATGAATCCAGATAAATTGAGAGAGCTGGATGTCGCCTTGAATTTTCAACTAGGCATTATTAAAGGAATCGCTATTTTGCGAAAAGGTGGCATTGTTTTACAAGAATAAAATATTTAAGTATAGTCTGAAGATTTGCGATTCTCTACCTCAGCAAAAATTACATAAATCAATTATCAGTATATTTTACGGTGATTTAAAGAAAAACCCGAAGCAAATTATATTGCGGTATGGCTTTTTCCAACTTTACTTCCGTGCGAAAACACAGAATTTGAAAGTGAAAGTGTTCACGGGTTTTTTCGGTAAATAAGACTCCGACATTTCTGGTCCAAAGTTTTTCCTTACCTTTTCCATGATTCATTTGATCCATAAAACTTGTAGTGAGTCGGTAGTAGTATGTTTTTCCCGGCTGCATTTTTATTTCAATTGGTGTCAACGGTTCCATCGGCATTATAATATTCTCTTTTTCTGCTTTTATTGGGCGTATTGCCCAATTCTCCCCAACGGGAAGACCAATGCAAGTAGTAGTTTCTTATTTTCTTTAGCAATCGATCGGAATCGGTGACGTATATTTCTTCTAATTCTTTTTCGATTGGTTGGTGGTTAGTTTCTGTTTTTTCTTCTATTGGTATCTTCTTGTCTGCTTGATTCAAGTGATTCTCCTTGATTTCTTTTGTTGAAGTGGCTTGATTGAGTTTTTCTTCTTCTTCTTCTTTTTCGCTTTTCAATACCCAGTCTTCATTCCATTTCATGGTATAAAGCTGTAAATATTCTTTGGCCTGTTGCAGGGTCTTGTTTCCCGAAAGACTGTATTTCTCCATTTCGCCGGGCATATAATACTTCCCCATATAGGGTTCTGATTCTTCCCGCATCAGGTGTAGAAAGATATAGCTGTATTCTTTCCTTAGGTTCCGTTCGCCTTTTAAGCTGTAATGGCTGTGCTTAGTTACCATTTTGGGTTCTATTTTTAATTGTTCCGGCGTATACCATCCGCCTTGGATCAATTCTGCTCGATAGTCTATCAGCTTTTCCAATTCATATTTTGGCCTTTTTTCGATTAACAGGTTTTCGCTGCCGGTTTCGGTATAGTTGGAATAGCTGCCTCCTATATCACTGTGAACTCCCGGGAAATTGCGTTCTATGCGATTAGTCCCCGGCTTAATGCGGGTAAGTGGAAAATATTCCCGATGCTCGTCCAACGAGGTAAAATGAACGATTTTTTGTGGTCTTCCTAATTCATCTAAATGTAATTTATGTATTTTACTTTTGAAATTCGGTAAAAGCAAAGCATCCGGATCGTAAGAAACTACTGTATCGTAGATTCCTAAAAAACGCAAATGAATGAAGGTATTGTCGATCAGTTCATGACTAAATCCCATTTTTAATAAGGCTGTTCCTAAATTACCCATTTGGGGCAGTTTTCCATTTTTTACCCAAGCTTGTGGCACTTCCTTTCCTTCATGATCCAAATATTTACCGTTTTTTACTTTCGCTGAATACGCTAATTTTTGAATATTGTAAGCAAAATACCGTGCAGCAGCAGCTCCTCGGCTAAAGCCAAAAGCATCTACGATAATTATAATGGTAACAATATTTTCACTCTCTTTAACATATTTTTTATAGACTTCATAAATTTTTTTAGCTAAATATTCACATCCATTGGTTACTTTTCCCTGTATTCCCGTTTCTCCTCTTCCTAAGGCATACCCCCATAGTTTATCCTCCTTTTTGTCTTGGGTACCGATACCTTCCACATAAATGGTATATTCTTCATCACAACTCATGGATTTTCTAGCGACATTGGTAAAATCATTTAAATAGCTGGCGCTTTCTTTATCTACTCGTTTTCTGCTTAAGAATTTTTTTTCTTGTGCATTTTGCTCGAATATTTCAATTTCTTCCTCGGTGGGATTTCCATACCCTTCTATCCCTCGCACTTTTTTCCATATCCGGGTATTTTCTCGGTTATTAAGTGTTCCGTCAAAAAACAATCCATAGGTTAGTTGAAGCTCTCCCGGTTCAGATCGGGCCTCTCCACTGTTAAATACAAAGGTTTTTCCCATTTTAAAATATTTTTACCTCACTTTTATACAACCCGATGCTTTTTCCGTTTCCTTCCAACCATACTGAAGCATCATCTCCGGTATGGGTGATTCGTATGGTTATTTGTAGAGGTACCCCTTCCGCCTTATCCTGTGTAAGCTCTTCAAATGCTTTAAATATTTGATCTTCATTAAATTTGATATATCCTCCACAGTTTTTTTTTACTTTTTCCTTCCAACGAAAACTTATTTGTTTAGGTATGGCTTTTTCCTCTTCATAGTTCCAGTGCAATTCCTTCGGGATTTCATATTTTTTTATTTGATAGTCTCCAAATAAATTTATTTCTTCTCCGTTATAAAAATCATATGTCATCTCATCCAATTCTGCCTCTTTGGGTAGTTCATAATTTATTTTCCAATTATATTTTTTCCTGTATGTATCCCATAGCCCGTAAGGAATGGGTTTGTTTTTATTGGCCTCTTGCACTTCTTGAGGGATGATCCCCGGATTTTTTATTACCGATTCTTGATATTCCGGCCGTAGCATGCTGTAGATCGGTTCGTCTTTTAATTTTTCGACTTGCTCTTTGGGTATTTCTGTTTTTACTCCCTGGTATCTGCCCACTTCTATTTGACGAGCTGCTCCTGCTACCCAAACCACGGCTACTCCTCCCGGGGCAAAGCCTACATTGATAGTCCAATAATTTTCTTTAAATGGTTCGGGTTTATCTTTATTTATAGAGGGGAGATAATACCCCTTTCTAAAAAGACCGGCTATTTTTTCATAATCCAGTTCCGCATCTACATGATAAAAGGTCTTTTCGACAAATGAGATCCAGATAACATTTAATCGTTTGGGCAAAGGCTTTTTTCCATGACTCATACTCCTTCCTAAACTTCCCCAACCTTTCCTACCTGTATGTAAGCCAGAAAAGAGGCTGGCATATCCTCCATCAGTTAATTCAAGTCCTCCCATAAATACGTCTACCGGATAACCTAAAGGACAGGAGACAGATTCCTTCCAATCAAACTCTTCTTTCATAGTTTTTTTATTTTTATCCTGACAGCTTACCACTACGGAAAGAAGTTGTAGCAGTGCTATCAGATAATGATTTTTTATTTTTAGTTTCATCGTTAAATATTTATATAATTTATGGTTTCCCATTATATATCTACTTCACTTTCATACAATCCGATGCTTTTTCCGTTTCCTTCCAACCATACCGAGGCATCATCTCCTGTATGGATAATTCGTACGGTTAATTGTATTGTTTCTTCCGTATTTCCCTGAGTTAGTTCTTCAAAAGCCTTAAATATCTGGGCTTCATTAAATATTATTTCTCCCGATTTTATGATTTTATCTTTATTTATCCACGTAAATGACATTTTCTTAGGTATTGCTTTTTTTTCTGATTTGTTCCATCTCAACTCTTCCGGTATTTGATATAATTTTATCGGATAATCTCCAAATAAAACTTCCATTTCCCCATTAAAATAAAAACAGGTTACTCTATTGGTTATTTCGTCTGAATTCGGAAAATCAAAGTTAAATTCCCAATTATATTTTTTCCTGTACGTATCCCATAACTCGTAAGGAATGGGCTTGTTTTTATTAGCATCTTGCACTTCTTGGGGAATGATCCCCGGATTTTTTATTACCGATTCTTGATATTCCGGACGTAGCATACTATAGACCGGTTCATCTTTTAATTTTTCGACTTGCTCTTTGGGAATTTCCGTTTTTACTCCCTGGTATCTGCCAATTTCAATTTGTCTTACAATGCCTGCTATCCAAACTACGGCTACTCCTCCGGGAGCAAAGCCTACATTGATCGTTTCATAGGTCCGTTTATAGGGTTGTGGATGCTCTTTATTATATGAAGGAGTTAAATATCCCTTTCTAAAAAGACCGGCTATTTTTTCGTAATCCAATTCGGCATCCACATGGTAAAAGGTTTTTTCGGCAAAAGAAATCCATATTACATTTAGACGTTTGGGCAACGGCTTTACTCCACTGCTCATACTTCTTCCTTCGCTACCCCATCCACCTAACCCTGTATGTAACCCAGAAAATAAACTGGTAAAGCTACCATCGGTTAATTCTAACCCTCCCATAAACACGTCTACCGGATAGCCTAAAGGACAGGAGACGGATTCATTCCATTCAAATTCTTCTTTCATAGTTTTTTTATTTTTATCCTGACAGCTTACCACCACAGAAAGAAGTTGTAGCAGCGCTATCAGATAATGATTTTTTATTTTTAGTTTCATTGTTAAATATTTATATATATAAATGGTTTCCCATTCTAAAATATTTTTACTTCACTTTTATACAACCCGATGCTTTTTCCGTTTCCTTCCAACCATACTGAAGCATCATCTCCGGTATGGGTGATTCGTATGGTTATTTGTAGAGGTACTGCTTTCGCCTTACCTTGTGTAAGCTCTTCAAATGCTTTAAATATTTGATCTTCATTAAATTTGATATACCCTCCACAGTTTTTTTTTACTTTTTCCTTCCAACGAAAACTTATTTGTTTAGGTATAGCTTTTTCCTCATCATAGTTCCAGTGCAATTCCTTTGGTATTTGATATCTTTTTATTTGATAGTCGCCAAATAAATTTATTTCTTCTCCGTTATAAAAATCATATGTCATCTCATCCAATTCTGCCTCTTTGGGTAGTTCATAATTTACTTTCCAATTGTATTTTTTCCTGTACGTATCCCATAGCCCGTAAGGAATGGGCTTGTTTTTATTAGCATCTTGCACTTCTTGGGGAATGATCCCCGGATTTTTTATTACCGATTCTTGATATTCCGGACGTAGCATACTATAGACCGGTTCATCTTTTAATTTTTCGACTTGCTCTTTGGGAATTTCCGTTTTTACTCCCTGGTATCTGCCAATTTCAATTTGTCTTACAATGCCTGCTATCCAAACTACGGCTACTCCTCCGGGAGCAAAGCCTACATTGATTGTTCTATAGTTTTCTTTAAACGGTTCCGGTTTGTTGGGGTTCTTCTCCTTTTATAAGAATATAACCTTCTCCTTCATATACTTTTTTTCCATGCGCTTTTTTGTTTTTAGGTTGTGTGATAAAAAAAATTTAACTAAGCATCTATTTCTTTTTAATGAAAGAAAGCCATTAAAACTCAGGCTGAGTACTAACAAGGTCATACTAACCTGTATCGGGGAAGTTCCAACGGAGCTGAATTTATCCCGGAAATTAATGCAGTAGACTTTTTCAAATGTTTTTTCCAATAGGCGGCTCATTCCATCCCGACTGAAGAAGATAATTTTTCTAATTTTGTCCCCGTCTGTAGAAAGAATCAAGCCTACAAATAGGTTTTCCCGGTTTTTCTATGCTTAGTTCTATTTCTCTGCTTTAATGTTTTTCCAAAGGTTTAAGATGCTTTCGGTGTACTTTCAAAAATTGTACTTGCACTTTAGTACGGTGTAGCTATCTCCGCCTATTGCTAATTTAACTAAAAAGAACTCATAGCTTTAAATTTTTTAAAAGTAAATAAATAGTGATTTTTCATAATAAATTAAAATTTAAACAAAGATAAATATTATTTTTTTAATGGATAAAACAGCTATAATAGATGTGATTCAAAATGCAAAAAACATAGCTATTATTCGTTAAAGATATATAACAGCCATTTTTTCTGATTTTATTTATATTTATTGAACTAGGCGTAATTAATCAAGAATATTGAATATAGATTATTTAAGCTGTTTTCCTCTTTTTCCCTTTTTATACACAAAACTAATATGTCTTTTCACAAGTTCTTCAATACAGCAGGGTATGGTTTGTATGACTGCCTGAAGGCAAAATCAGATAACCACTAAGAATCCTTCATTAACATGTTATCCCCTGTTCAGGGTTACATTTCGCGCGCCCTAACCGAACAAAAAGAGTAAATAAAATGTAAAGTAATGAGGCGAAATATTAAAACAATAAAGATAATGACATTACAAAACAAAGAGATATATAAACAAAAATACCTTATGAGCAAATTGTGTGTACAGGGAATAAAAAAAGAGTTACAAATTATGTAACTCTTTTTTAGCTCCTCCTGCTGGGCTCGAACCAGCGACCCTCTGATTAACAGTCAGATGCTCTAACCGACTGAGCTAAGGAGGAATTTTGTGAGTGCAAATGTAGAAGAATTTTATATATGCTCCAAATATTTTTTAATCTTTTTTTCATCTTAAAATCTAAGTACATAAGTATCAATGAAAAAAAATTTTAATTTTTTAATATATAGCTCATATAAGATACTTTTTCTAATATAAAATAGTATTTTTGTCTCTGTCTAACTTATATAATTTATTATGGACATATCTATATTGCTTGTATTCTTATTGATTTTAGTGCTCTTTATGGGAGGTTTTCTGTTTATGTTAACCCGTTTTTTTCAATCAGAAAGAGAAAGAAGAAGTTTTGAATTGCGTTTAAAATATTCTGAGAATATTTTACCGAATAAATTACAAGCCTATGAACGTATGACTCTTTTTTTAGAAAGAATACGCCCTTCTTCTTTAATACGACGAGTAACCCCTACGGATGATAGTAAATCTTATGAATTCACATTAATAGAAACTATTCAAACAGAATTCGAACACAATTTAGCACAACAACTCTATATAAATCCGAAATCGTGGAAGATTATTTTATCGGCAAAGAATGCAACCCAATTGCTTATAAAAAATACCATTGAAGCTATGAAAGATTCTTCAATACAAGAAATTCAAGAGGAAATCATTAAACAATCGATGGAAGACGCTTCTCCTTCGTCTGCGGCAATTTTGTATTTACAAAAAGATATTCAAGACGGAATCTAATAATTTTCACTATGAACATCAAATCATTGGCTGAAGAAGAAAGACCCAGAGAAAAATTATTACTGAGAGGAAAACAATCCTTATCAGATGCTGAACTTCTTGCTATAATTTTAGGTAGTGGTTCGAAATCTGAAAGCAGCATTACCCTTGCTCAACGAATTTTATCATCTGTGAATCATAATTGGAATGAATTGGCAAAGCTAACCATACGAGATTTATGCAAATTTAACGGAGTGGGTAAAGTTAAAGCAATTGAAATTATCACTTCTCTTGAAATTGGAAGACGAAAATCCTTACAGCAAGCCTTAAAAAAAGAAAAAATTTCTTCTTCGAAAGATGCCTATAATATTCTTCAACCTATTATTGGTGATTTGATGATAGAGGAATTTTGGGTAATTTACTTAAGCAGATCCAATAAAATATTAAGTAAAGAAAAAATTTCTCAAGGAGGAATAACCGGTACAATGGTTGATAATCGACTAATATTTAAACATGCTATAGAACTTAATGCAGTTTCATTAATCATATCCCATAATCATCCTTCAGGAAATATTCAGCCCAGCAATTCTGATATACAAATTACCCATGAAATAAAAAAAGCAGGGAACTTATTAAATATAACTTTGATGGATCATTTAATTATTACGCAAACCTCTTTTTTCAGTTTTGCCGATGAAAATTTACTGTGAAAGACCACTTTACCTATGATTCTTATATATGTTCCTGAAATCAATGAAAGAATTAAGTATACTTTTACTTTTATTATCGAACAAATTTTGGGAATTTCTTTCCGGCTTACAGATTGCGCTTTTCTCTTCAATAAAGAAACTTTGCCTAAATTTTCTTATTCATTTTCAATAGTAAAAAACGAAATTCATTATTCGGCTTGTAATTTATTATTTGAAACGGATATTAAAACACAAAACTTAAGGGAAGTTTTAAAAGACCCTTTTGCAACTGCTTTTTTTTTACTTTCAAGATATGAAGAATATTTGCCGTATCAAAAAGATATTCATCATAGATTCTCATACACAGCATCATCAATTAAAAATAAGATTGATCCGTTAGTTCCATGGATTGATACCTTTGCTTATAAACTATTGGGTCAACTAAAAAAAAACTTTCCTTCACTCAATTATAAAGCTCGAAAGTTTACCTATATAAATACCATAGATATAGATCATGCTTGGTTATATAAAAATAAATTTTGGTTAAAAAAATGTAAAGCATTAGGAAAAAATATTTTAACTTTTCGATGGAAAGATTTTCAACAACAAATTTTAGTTTTATCAGGATTAAAATCGGACCCTTATTACATTTATCCTTATATACAAAAATTAGAAATACCTACCATTTATTTTATTTCTTTTGGATTAGGAAGTCAATGGGATACTAATCATGACCCTAAAAATTCAGCTTACCAAGAATTGATACTACAATTATATAATCAAGATTATACTACTATAGGTCTTCATCCCAGCTATTTTTCCAATAAGGATTTCACAATCTTGAAGAAGGAAAAATTAGCATTGGAAAATCTTGTAAAACAAAAAATTGCTAATTCCAGACAACATTTTATAAAACTTCATTTACCCGAAACTTACAACAACCTGATCCGATTAAATATTAAAGCAGATTTTTCCATGGGTTTTCAAGATCATATCGGTTTCAGAGCAGGTACTTGTACCCCTTTTTATTGGTTTGATTTGAAAAATAATCAAGTTACCGAATTAAAAGTTTATCCATTCTGCGTGATGGATGTGACGCTTAAAAATTACATGCAATTATCTATTGAGGAAGCTGAAAATAAGCTATTAAATTTACTGCATGCCGTAAAAAAAGTAAACGGAACTTTTATATCTATTTTCCATAATGACAGCTTATCTAATCATGGAGAATGGAAGCTGTGGAAAAACGTATATGAAAAATTGATTCGTAAAGCCTATGATCTTTAGATACAATCATAAAACCATTGATAAAACAAAATATTCCGCATGTTTGGATCAATGCCTCAATTACAGAATTTATGCAGAACTGTGGTATTTAAACATTGTTTCTCCCGATGGTTATGATATTTTGGTATTAAACGATTATGAAGCTGTAATGCCTATCCCCTATCAAAAAAAATGGGGATTTAAATTAGTTATTCAACCTATTTTTTGTCAACAATTAGGCATATTTTATAAAGAAATCATATCCGCTGAAACCTTCCATCTTTTTATATCTTTCTTAAAAAAATATAAAGTAAGAAGCTATTGCTTTAACGAAGAAAACACCCCATATTTACCTTCCCACTATGTAAAGAGAGATAATCAAATATTGAATTTAGATCGTGAATATTCAACTCTTGTAACTAATTATAATGCAAACAAAAAAAGGGTCCTTAAAAATTATTTATTATCCAATAGCAGAATTGAAGAAAAATATACGGGATCAATTGTATCAGAAAAACCAAGTAATCTGCTCAATAGAATTCTATCAGCCTCACAGCTCAATATCTTAAACACACTTTTACAAGAATTAAATCGACAAAAAGTGTTAAAACAATATACCCTTTATAATAGAGATAATATTCCTACAGTCTATATATGGCTCATTTTTTCCAAAGGAAGGATTATAAATTTACTGTCAGTAAGAGACAAAGAGTTAGAGATTAAAAATTCGTATGCTTATCTGATAGACGTATTGATTAAAAATTATTCCGATCAAAAATTAATTTTAGATTTTGAAGGTTCTATGATACCGGGAATAGCCTATTTCAATAAAAGTTTCGGAGCAGCGACTAATCATTATGTGTTATATAAAAATTTAAAATGGATGGATAATTTAAGCAGCTTAACTATTTTTAAAACTTCTCGTTAACTTTCCTTTTATTAGTGTATTCATTAACCTATTTTTGATAGAGTTGATTTCTCTAAACTTAAAAATAACACCATAAAAAAATGGTTTGAAATTTCAAACCATTCATTATATTATACTATCTAAAAACTCTTTTAGTTAATTGGTATTGGCTAGTAAACCGGCACGTTTAAGTAAGGCCTCCGATTGAGGTCTTCTACCCCGAAAACTTATATATAATTCCATAGGGTCTTCAGTCCCGCCTTTACTTAATAAACTTTCAAATTTAGAAGCTGTTTCTTTATCAAAAATTCCTCTTTCTTTAAAGTAATCAAAAGCATCAGCGTCTAAAACTTCAGCCCATTTATAGGAATAATAACCTGCAGCATATCCTCCTTGAAATATATGTGAAAAAGATGTACTTATACATGTATTTTTGATATGAGGATACAATTGGGTTTCTTTAATCTTTTCTACTTCAAAATCTTCAATCCCTTGATCTGATGTCAACTCATCGGTATGATAGGCCATATCCAAAAGACCTAAGCCAATTTGTCGAAGAGTTTGATATCCTTGCATAAAGTTAGCAGATGCAACTATTTTATCAATTTTCTCCTCATCCAGCATATCCCCTTTTTGGTAATGAAGGGCAAAAGTTTTTAAAAATTCCTTTTCAAAAACATAGTTTTCCATAAATTGAGATGGTAGTTCAACAAAGTCCCAATAAACATTCGTGCCTGATAATGATTCAAAGGTTGTATTAGCTAAAATACCGTGTAATGCATGGCCAAATTCATGAAATAACGTGGTAACTTCACTAAATGTCAATAAAGAAGGTATTTCTCCGTTAGGACGTGAAAAATTACAAACTATCGAAATATGCGGTCTGATATTATCACTTAAAGTTTTAAATTGCCCCTTATAAGAAGTCATCCATGCTCCTGCCCTTTTCCCTTCTCTGGGAAAAAAGTCGGTATATAACAATGCCTGATGTTTTCCTTTATCATTGATGACTTCATACACTTTAACTTCCGAATGATATTTCTGTATATCTTCTCTTTCAATAAAAGTTAATCCATATAATTTTTTAGCTACATTAAAAGCAGCATTCAAAACCTGATGCAACGGAAAATAAGGTTTTAATTCTTCTTCAGAAAACGAAAATTTTTCTTGTCTTAATTTTTCAGCATAAAAGGCATGATCATAAGGCATCATTTCAGTTATTCCGTCTCGTGAAGCTATATTTTTTAAGTCTTGAATTTCTTTTTGAGCAAATGGCTTAGCTTTATGCAACAAATCATATAAAAAATCATATACAAGTTTAGGTGCAGAAGCCATTCTCTCTTGCAAAATCAAATCGGCATAAGTTTTAAAACCTAATAATTTAGCTTTCTTGCTCCGTAATTCAACAATTTTATGAATAATATCTTCATTATTATACTCATTATCTTTACATGCTCGTTGCATATAAGCAGTATAAATTTCCTTGCGTAACTCTCGATTTGCCGAATACGTTATAAAAGGCACATAGCTGGGATAATGTAATGTGAAAACCCAACCTTTCAAATTTCTATTTTCCGCCTCTTGTTTTGCCATTTCTTTAATGGATTCCGGAATTCCTTCCATATCCTTATTTTCAGATATATGAAGAAAGTAATCATTGGTTTCCTTTAAAACGTTTTGGCCAAACTTAACGGATAAAATTGCTAATTCATTAGATATTTGTCGGAGATTATTTTTATCCTCCGAGGATAACAAGGCTCCATTTTTTGAAAAATCCTTATACGTTTTATCTAAAAGTCGTACTTCTTCTTGGCTTAACTTTGATTTTAAAGTTGTATCGTAAACGATTTTTATTTTTTCAAATAATTGTTCATTCAGTATGATATCATTTGCATATTCAGTTAGCATAGGAGATATTTCCTCCGCTAAACTTTGCAAATAATCATTAGTTTCCGCTGAATTTAAATTAAAAAAAGTAGAGGAAATTATGGTAAGTTTTTTTCCGACATTTTCTAAAGCTACTATGGTATTTACAAAATTCGGTGGATCTGTATTTTGAACTATTTCGTTAATTTCGTTCTTAGCATCTTCAATTGCCTGTTCAATCGCTGGTTTAAAATCTTCTTGTTTAATGTTTTCGAAAGGGATGCTTTCGTAAGGCGTATTAAATTTTTCCACTAAATTATTACTCATAATTTTTTTGTAAGTATATACTATCGAATAAAGTTTCCCCTATATACAATTCTATATAATTAATTTATATGTGATTAAAATTATTCAAATTTACAAATATCCACTGATTCTCCAATGGACAAAAAAGTTAACCGTTTTTCTTCGGCTAAGAATAAATGTTTAATCTTATCCTTATTAACTTTTATGGCAGGAAAAGTATCATAATGAGACGCTATAGCATTTTTTGTTTTAACAAATTTTGCTGCAATAACAGCATCATATCCACCCATCGTATAGGTATTACCAATAGGTAATATTGCCACGTTAATATATCCATAGATAAATGGTAGCAATTTCATGTCAGTAGTAAGGGCAGTATCACCGGCTACATAAATTACTTTTCCATCCATTTTCATCAGGAAACCACAAGCTAATCCGCCATAGGAACCATCGGGAAAAGAAGAACTGTGGGACGCCGATACCATTTTAATTTTACCAAAATCAAATTTCTTAACTCCTCCTATATTCATGGGTATCACATTTAAACCCAATTTTTGATAGTGAGCAGTAATTTCCGGATTAGCCAATATTTGGGAATTATTATTTTTAGCAATAGTTTCAACATCCAAAATATGATCATAATGGGCGTGAGTCAAAAAAATATAATCTGCTTTAATTCCATTTATATCAATATCTTTTGCTAGTTCATTCCCTGAAATAAATGGATCAATTAAGACCGTTGATGATGAGGTTTTAAAACCAAAACATGCATGTCCGTAATATATAATTTCCATGACTTTATCCTTTAATATTTAATGTTCTTCAAATGTAATAAATAATAATTATCTTTGAAAAAAATTAAGCAAAAATCATTATATATGAAAAGACTCTTTCCGATATTATTTTTACTTTTTATTTCAACCGTTACTTATGCACAACAAGTTGAATTTGGAGCCAAAGCCGGAATGGCTTTCGGTTATAAAGGAACCTTAAAGCAAACCGTAACTAATATTAAAGAAAGTAAAGCCACAGATAATATCGGATGGCATGCGGGTTTTTTTAGTCGAATAAAATTTTTGGAATGGTTTATCCAACCCGAGATTTATTTTTCTTCCATGAAAACTAATTTCGATTATAGGAACGATGGCGAATTTACGGCACATTCCAACCGATTGGATATCCCTATTTTGTTTGGATCTAAATTTTTAGAAGTTACCCGATTGTATGCCGGCCCTGTTTTTTCCACTTCTTTAAATGAAGATATTTCCTTAAAAGGAATAAGAAAAACAAAAAAAGACGATTTTTCACTTGCCGGTCAAGTAGGAGGAGGTTTTGACTTAGCTAAGCTCACTTTTGATGTGCGTTATGAATTCGGATTTAATAAAAGTCAAACAAATTTTATAAAGAAGCGTACCGGTGAAGCATTTAAATTAGAGAAAAGACAAAATTCTCTGGTATTAAGTGTCGGATATAAATTTTAAGGCAAAACGTATTTCTTATTTTAGTGCCCATTATTATGATTAAACTGATATGAAAAAATTATCTCTTTTATTATTTTTATCTTTTTTAGCTCTTTCAATTTTTTCATGCAGAGATGATTATAATTATGATTCTGCTTCTAAACCGCTTCGTTTTTCTAAAGATACGGTTATGCTGGATACTGTATTTTCAACGGTTCGATCAGAAACCTATGTACTTAAAGTTTATAACCAACAAAACGATGATGTTGTAATTCCGAGGATTTATCTTGAAAAAGGCTCGTCCTCTCAATTTAAAATTAATGTAGACGGAACTCCCGGCAATGCAACCAATCAAAATAGCTTTCAAAACATACCTATACGGTCTAAAGATAGTTTATTCATTTTTATTGAAGTTGCTCCTCAAGCCATTAATGCATCCGAAGCGTTAGCAGATGAAGACTTATTGTTTAACACCGTCGGATCTACACAAAAAGTTAAGTTACTTTCTTTAATTGAAGATGCAGAATTTTACTTTTGCAAATCAGGGACTAAAGAAATAGCAAAAGATCTGGCTTGGAACAATACTAAATCCAAAGTTATTTATGGAAATTTAAAAATTACGAATGGTGCCAAGTTATCCGTATCGGAAGGAACCAAAATATACCTTCATAAGAATGCAAATATAATTATTGATTCGGGCAGCCAACTTACTATAAACGGTTCTTTGGAACATGAAGTATTAATTCGAGGAGATCGACACGAAACCAAATACGATTCACTTCCGGGTAATTGGAATCAAATTCATCTCGCTACCAATGCCTCCGCAAAAATTAACCACTTAGTTATAAAAGGGGGTAATAATGCATTTTATTTAGAGGAAAATGCTCATTTGAACATCTTCAATTCCAAAATTTATAATTTTTTATATGGAGGAATCTACTCTGTAGGAGGAAATGTGGAAGGTAAGAACCTTGCCATAAATAATTGTGGCACTTCCGATCTTATAGCAGAATATGGTGGAAACTATGATTTCACTCATTGTACTTTTGCCAATTATTGGAATTTGAACGCAGGTGCGGGATACTCTGCCTATTTATCTAATGCTTATCAGAAATCAGGACAAACAAAATACAATTCGCTTACGGCTTCCTTTAAAAATTGTATTTTCTGGGTTAAAAATTATAACAGCTTATTTTTAGATAAAAATGAGCATGCCCCTTTTAATTACACTTTTGATACTAATCTGATTAAAAATACTTCCAATAATTTATCTATAGAAACGGACGAACATTTTGTAAATACTATTCTTAATAAAGATCCTCAATTTTATAAAACAGGATATTCGGATTGTTTACTTCTTCTTAACATAGGATCTCCAGCTTTAGGTAAAGGCAATTTAAGTTATGCAAAGGAGGTTCCTGAAGATATGAACGGTATATCGAGAATTAACGATCCTGCTTTAGGAGCATATCAATGATTTAAAATTATATTTAAATTAGAATTTATAAATTAATGGAATGGCCGGATTATTTTTCAAAACAATTTTACATGGAAACCTTCAGGAAAATTTAAAAGGTTTAATAAAACTATCGATTAGCTTTTAAATATCTTTAAGTAAAACTCCGCTTTCATGCTTATAAATCATATTTCGTATTTCTAAAGTCTTATCCCAAATATTTTTAATATCTCCTTCCATATCGATCTTGAAGTTTTCAGATCCATATTGATCCAATTTATTGAAAAAATAATTTATCGTAATGTGATTGATATCGATTCCGGGAATATAAGCAACCACCATGTCATTTTCTGTTAGTGTTTCTACAATTAATCCTACTTGTAATAAATAGTATAAAGAATCACTAGTTAATCGGGTGGGTATTTTATAAGTTTCAGATAATTCATCTGCCGTGTAGGGCTTTTCGCCAGCTTCAAATCGTTTTATGATGAGTGTAGTGATCATTAAAAGTATAAAATCCTTATATCTTCTGCTTATGTTGCTAATATCTTTTTCGAAGCTAAACTTATTTACATTTTGATAGGAAAAAGATAATTGAACCCCGAACAAGCAAATAAACCAGCTCAATTGCAGCCACAACATTAACAAAGGCAATGCGGCAAAACTCCCATAAATAGCATTATATTTTGCTATCCAAAATTGTCCGGATATATAAAGCATTTGAAAAATTTGGAAACAACTCCCGCTCACTATACCTGCTAAAAAGGCAGCACTAAATTTGACTTTTGTATTAGGAATGTAAATATATATAAATGTAAAAAGTAAGATGATTATAACGTAGGGAATAAATTTTATGATCGGACTAATGACCATACCGATGATATTGATATTGGTAGTTGAGTTCAAAAAAATTGACAATCCGGCATTGCAAATTAAAAACAAGGGAGCTATAAGAATTAAGGCTAAATAATCCGTAAATTGTCGAGAAAATTTCCTTCCTTTTTTAATTCTCCAAATAGTATTAAAATTATCTTCAATACTTACTAATAAAGTTATAACCGTGTAAAAGAGAATGATTATTCCTAAACCTAAAAATACGCCACCTTGAGCATAATCAATCGAACCGTCTATAAATTGCATAGCCTTGGAAAGAGCTACTTTCTGGCCCGTAAAATATTGAAACAGTTGTGTTTCTACTAAATTTTGAAAACCAAATCCACGGGCTATAGCAAATAATACCGCCAATAAAGGCACTATAGACAAAAGCGAATTATACGTTAAGGCGGCTGCACGAGTATTGATCTGTGAACCGTTACTATTTCTAAAAGTTAATAAAAAAGCTTTGGTAATATTGATGAAAAAAGATTTTATATGAGGACCATCGCTTCCGTTTACCCGCCATATATCATAGGTTAAAAAATGTATAATATTTTTGATTTTTTCCTTTATCTTAGAATACATAAGATATTTTTCAAATTATTATTAAAAGATACAAACATGATACCTACTAGCTTTAAATAAGAAAAAATTTACTTTATAAAAGTTTATTATCCTTAACTCTTATGCTTTATAATTTAAATGAAGAAATTTTTGAGTGGAAGGTGATATTTTGAAACGATCATCTAAACGAAACCCTACCAACCAAATAATTTCTCCTGAATTATTACATAAAACCAATACTTTCTCTTTTTGAAAATTAGATACTTTATGATCCTTTAAAAATTTACTTACCTTCTTTTTACCTAATCCATTAATAGGGTAAAAATAATCCCCTTCCTTCCAATTTCTTAATACCAAAGGAAATTCAACTTTTTCAAAATCAATACTTTCTCCTTCCTCAAATATAGCTTTATCAACTTCACAACAAGTAAATTCAAACGGTTGCTTAAGTATCAACGGAACCGATGGAATTAAAAAATTAACAGTTGAAAATTCCGTTTTACTTCTATTAGCTAACAACAACGTTCCCCTATCCACCCAAGCTTTATACTTATGTGATTCAAATAAACTTCCGGTATGAGCATTTAAGATATTTTCACAATCTTTTTTATTAGTAAAACCATATTTGGAAAGTAAATGGTAAGACAAAAGAAAATCAGCTTGTAGGAGTTTATCTAATGAATAAGCCTTCACCCCTGTCTCAGTAAAAACTTCTGCTTTTTTTTGTAATTCTTGCACCTGTGATTCTAAAAAAGATTGAGTTTCATGTAAAATACTCATACTTTTTTCTACTTGATGTAAAAAACCGGATGAAATATCTTGAAATTCAGGAATAATCTGATGACGAATTTTATTTCTTAAATAATCCAACGTTTGATTGGAAGCATCTTCTCTCCAAGTGATTGAATGATTCAAAGCAAAATTAACGATTTCATTTCGGGTAAAAGGCAATAAAGGTCTTACAATATAATTTGCAATCATTTGCATTCCCGATAGTCCCTTAATGCCTGAACCTCTCAATAGATTTATAAAAAAAGTTTCTACATTATCATTAAGATGGTGTGCTGTAACAAGATAATCAAAAGAGTGCTTTTTTATTAATTCTTGAAAGTAATCATACCTTAAGTTCCTGGCAACCATTTCAATAGATTCTCTATTTTTCTTAATTTTTAAGGTATCAAAGCTTTTAATGAAAAGCTCAATATCATGATCATCACAAAAGTCCTTCACTAATTTTTCGTCTAAATCTGAATCCTCTCCTCTCAGCCGGAAATTACAATGAACTACACTAAAACGGTAAGAAGAATTATAAAATAAATGCAACAATACCATACTATCGACTCCTCCACTAACTGCTAATAAATATTTTTTTTCAACAGGTAAGTTATTCAATGAATCCGTTAACCTCATACGTTTTATTTATCCGAAAAAATTGGTAAATATCAGAATTTTAATTTTTAACAAAGATAACTGAAAAAATTTTTGAGTAAAACCTTTCATTAAGCACAATCTTTGCTATCACTATAAATTGTACAATAAAATGCTAAAATAATATAAATACCTAGATTTATTTACTTTAGAATGATTATAAATAACAAAATTATCTATAAAATTAAAAATCTATTATGAAAATTGGTTTATTTATTCCATGTTATATTGATGCTATTTACCCGGAAGTAGGAATAGCAACTTTGGAATTATTAGAAAAATTGGGTTTGGATGTAGAATATCCAATGGAGCAAACTTGTTGCGGCCAACCCATGTCCAATGAGGGCGATTACAAAAGTGCAGAAACTGCACAAAAACTATTTATTCAAAATTTTAAGGATTATGAGTACATTGTTGGTCCTGCCGGAAGTTGTGTAAAGCAAGTCCGTTTACATTTTGATAATTTAGAGCAAACCGATGAGGTAAATCAAGTGAGAAAAAATACCTATGAATTGGTTGAGTTTTTACACGACATCCTACAAGTAAAAAGTTTTCCGGGTGTTGAATTCAAACATAAAGTTGCTCTACACAATAGTTGCAGCTCCATCCGAGGATTAGGAATTGCCAAACCTTCGGAAATCATAGGAACTCCCTATAATAAATCTGCTGATTTATTAAAAATGATTGATGGACTGGAAATAGCAGAGATGAGCAGACCGGACGAATGTTGCGGTTTTGGAGGCACTTTTTGTGTAACTGATGAAGTAGTGAGCGGAAAAATGGGTAAAGACAAAATTTCAGATTACGTAACCAGTGGAGCAGAATATGTAGTTTCTCCCGATATGTCTTGCTTAATGCACCAAAAGGGAGTTGCTTTAAAAAATGGCATCACCCATTTACCTTTTCTTCATATTGCCCAAGTTCTTAACGGAGGTCCATTTTAAACTTTGAAAATGAAAAAGAAGATTGTCAACATTGAAAAAAATTCTGCTGATTTTATAAATCAAGATAACATACACGAAAAGGAACACGATAAAAACCTTTGGAATGCCCGAATAAAAAGAGATCGAATAGCCCAATCCATACCGGAATGGGAGGAACTTAAAGAATTAGCATCTAAAATAAAGGAACACACTTTGTCACACTTGGACGAATATGTATCTACTTTTGCAGAAAATGCCTCCAAAAGAGGAGCGGTGGTTCATTGGGCTAGAGATGCGCAGGAACATAATGAAATCGTTTATAATATCTTACAAGAAAGAAAAGTAACTGAAATTATAAAAAGTAAATCCATGCTTCAAGAAGAGTGTGAAATGACAAGCTTTTTAGAATCCAAGGGAATTGAGGTTACCGAATCTGATTTGGGCGAAAGAATACAGCAGCTTTCTCATCAACCACCGGCTCATATTGTTATGCCCGCCATTGAAAAAACCACGGAAGATATCGCCCAGCTCTTTGCGAAAACCATAGGCACTGATCCTAATGATACGGATCCGCATTCTCTAAACGAAGCGATGAGGAATAATGCCAGACCTAAATTTTTACGAGCAGGAGCAGGAATGACCGGTGCCAATTTCGCCATAGCTGAAACAGGAACTTTTGTTGTCTGCACTAATGAAGGTAATGCGGATATTGGAGCTGCCGTACCTCCTCTTCATATTGCTAGTATAGGTATTGAAAAAATAATTCCAAAGGTGGAAGATTTAGGAATTTTTATACGTCTCTTATCCAGAAGTGCACTAGGAACTCCGGCAACCCAATATACTTCGCATTTCACCGGACCTCGGAAAAATGGAGAACTTCATATTATTATAACCGATAATGGAAGATCTACCCGTTTAGGCATGGAAGATTTTTGGACTTCTCTTAAATGTATCCGTTGCGGCGCATGTATGAATACTTGTCCGGTTTACAGAAGAAGTGGTGGATTATCTTATGAATCAACCTATTCCGGTCCGATAGGAATTATATTAAGCCCGACTTTCGATCTTGAAAAATATAAAGAGCTTCCGTATCATTCCACTTTATGCGGCTCTTGTTCTGATGTTTGTCCGGTAAAAATTGACATTTCCTATCAAATCTACAAATGGAGGAAATTGGTTGTCGACAAAGGATATATGCCTTCAAATCGAAAATATGCGCTGAAAGCAGCCGGTGCTGTTTTAGGTCACCCGCATCTATTTAGAACAACGGAAGCTTTTGCAGAAAAAGCACTGCCCATAGTGCCCGATTTTCTTATATACAGCAGTTTAAATCCATGGACTCAAGAACGTAAAATGTTTTCCATGGCAAAAAATACATTTAGAGATTGGTATATTAAAAACAGAAAAGAAAAAAATGATAAGTACTAAAGAACATATATTAGAAGCTATTCGTAAAAATAAGCCTCAAGGAACACAATATCCCTATCCTGTCATTCCTTCATTTCCCAAAAGCACAAAAGATATTAAGGAAGAATTTAAGGAAAATTTAATCTTAAATGCCGGTACTTGCTTCACCATAAATTCCATTGAGGAGGGCGAAAACAAAATTAAAGAATTACATCCGCAAGCTAAAGTAATTTGTTCTTCTGCCATCGAATTTCCTGGAAATAAAGATTTATCCAAAGTAACTGATCCTCATCAATTGGATGATGTGGATGTTGGAATTATTCGTGCGGAATTCGGTGTTTCAGAAAACGGTATGGTCTGGTTGACGGAAAAAGGTATGATGGTAACTTCTTTGGGTTTTCTTTCTCAACATTTGATTATTTTGTTAAAGCCGCAAGATATAGTTAGAGACATGTATGAAGCGTATGCAAGAATAAATCTTAATGATAACAATTACGGTTGTTTTATGTTAGGTCCTTCTGCTACAGCTGATATAGGGGCTGTTATGGTTCGAGGAGCACAAGGAGCCAGAAGCTTATCGGTATTTTTTATGTAGTTTTATACGTTACCGAAATATAAACAAGTGAAAGTAAAAAAAGAGGAGAAAATGAATTTCTCCTCTTTTAAATTCTATCATATTTTATTGGATTATAACTTTTCTGTTTACTTCAAAATCATTTCCCATTACTTTTATTATGTAACTACCTGATTTTTGAATAGTGATCGTCAATAAATCGCTGTTATAGGAATTGACAATGGTTTGTAATAAAATTCCGTTTAAAGAAAAAACCATTACTTTTTTTATTGCGGATTTATAATCGTTGGATTTTATATAAACAGTTCCCGAAGAAAGAGTAGGATAAATTTCTAAAAAATCTCTGGGTTGATATTCGAAACTTTCCACTTTTAAATTATTTCCCCAAACCATTTCCACCCACTCGGGATGGTCTATATAGGGATTACGATTTTTTTGTTTACTATAAATAGCTTCATTCATGGCTATTTCTCGATCGCTGACAGGATCCATCACATGCCAAGTCAGCAATATATTTCTAAAGGTATCGGTAAACACTTGATTTTTTGTTCTATTAAACATATCAAAACTCAAAGAACTGATTTCATCTTCATATCGGGTTGCAAAATAAAAGAATGCTCGAGCTATATCGCCCTTAAATTCATCAATGGGTTCAAAAACGACTCCTTTATACCCTTTAGAATACCCTGAATTAGCATTGCTACCCAATTGAGATCCGTTTTTGGATACCCATTTGCTGTTAGCTACTCTACCAAACGGATAATCGCTTCTCATGGCATTCACTTTTCCGTCCGTAGGCCAAATATGAAAGGCATCAGACAACATGGGATTTTTTTTATAAAATACAGATTGCGGTATCAGGTGCTCTCTATTATAACAATCTCCTTCTTTAGTATAATTTCCGCACTGATCTACACCAAACCGATAATTGTAGGGATCCGCACCGTTAGGTATCTCAGAATAAATATCCAAAACAGTTCCGTCGTTTTCATACCATTGATCACCAAAAGCACTCATGGACTTATATAAATTCCACAAACCTTTATATCCAATGGGTACATGTCCCTGTTTGATAATTTCTTTCAAGCGTGTTTTTAAGTCATATCCCGTACCGTATGCATCCGCATAATAGTTGAGAGGTATTGACTTACTTTCTATAAACGGTATCTCAGCTTGCTGAGAATAAAAAAAACAGGTGGATAGTACAATCCAAAATAATAAAATTTTCTTCATATTATTTGTAATTTTAGCGTTGGTAATAACTTTGATAAAGTTTTTAACATTTGTTCAAGTTAAGATAAATATCTCACTAATTATAATTATTTTTTTATATGATAAAGGCAAATTTCACCTCATACGAATTACAATTTAAGCGTCCGGCAGGAACTTCTCGCGGAACATTAAATTCTAAGCTAACTTATCTTTTAAAAGTTCAAAATTCAGATACGGAATATGTTGGCGAATGTAGTTTTTTTAGGGGTTTAAGTGCTGATTCCGTAACGGAATATGAGCCTAAACTGCAATGGGTATGTGATCATATCAATGAAGGAAAAGAATTTTTGCTAATGAATTGTCAAGAATTTCCTTCCATACAATTCGGTATTGAACAGATTTTTGCTCAAATTGAAAACAGGAAAGACGGGATGTTTTTTCCTTCTGAATTTACCGAAGGAAAGCAAGGAATTAAAATCAACGGATTAATCTGGATGGGAAACTTGGACTTTATGCGTGAGCAAATCCAACAAAAACTCGAACAAAATTATAGTTGTATAAAACTTAAAATTGGTGTTAACTGGCAAGAAGAATATAAAATATTACAAAACTTACGGAAAGAATTTTCTGCTTCTCAATTGGAATTGAGAGTGGATGCTAATGGCGGATTTTCTTTTGAGGAAGCAAAAAAGGTATTAGAGCAACTGGCTCAACTTGACATTCATTCCATTGAACAGCCTATTAAAGCCGGAAATGAAAATCAAATGGCTGAATTATGCAAATATACTCCCACTCCTATTGCTTTGGACGAAGAATTGATCGGTAAGTTTTATAAAGATCAAAAAGAAAAAACGTTAGAAATTATAAAACCTCAATATATAATTTTAAAACCTTCTTTAATTGGTGGATGGAAAGGATCGGAAGAATGGATTGAAATAGCCGAATCTAAAAATATAGATTGGTGGATCACTTCAGCCTTAGAATCCAATATTGGATTAAATGCTATAGCGCAATGGACTGCTTTATTTCATAAAGATATGCCGCAAGGTTTGGGTACAGGAAGTTTATATACTAATAATTTCCCTTCTAAACTTTCCGTAAGGGATGAATATTTATTTTATAATCCATAAATTGAAAAAAGTATCCGTTAAATACTTCTGAAATATAATCTCATTGATAGTAATCATTATCGTATAAAGATAAAAAATTTCTTATGATTCATCTGAATTTTTCAAAACCTATAGACGTAAATGCAATACCTTGTCAAGAAAAATGGCAAATAGACATTGTTTATTTTTTAAAAGATTGGTATTCTGCTTCACCCACTATAATCACAAAGACATCCGGTTCCACCGGAACTCCAAAAAATATTGAACTGACTAAAAAAGCTATGGCTGAAAGCGCAAAGATGACGGGTACTTTTTTAAATCTTAAAGCCAATGACAGCGCTCTCCTTTGTATGCCTTCTTCCTATATAGCAGGTAAGATGATGTTAGTAAGAGCTATCGTTTGGAAATTAGATCTTTATTGCATTAAGCCCGTATCTCATCCCCTTGAGAATGTTAACAGAGAATTTACCTTTTCTGCAATGACGCCTATGCAAGTTGAAAATTCATTGGATAAGCTTTACCTTATAAAAAAGTTGATTGTAGGAGGCGCTCAGCCTTCCGCTCAATTGGTATCCGAATTAAAAAAACAAACTACCGATATATATGAATCTTTTGGAATGACGGAAACGATATCTCATATTGCACTTAAAAAAATATCGGGTCATTCGGTAAATTCGGCTTTTAAAGTTATGCCCAACACTAAAATTCGTGTGGATGAAAGAGGATGTTTGTGTATTCTTCCTCCATTTTTGGATGAAGAAATTGTAACTAATGATCTGGTTTCGCTCATTTCTGACAATGAATTTGAATGGAAAGGAAGAATGGACCATGTAATTAATTCCGGAGGAATTAAAATTTTTCCTGAACAAGTCGAAAAACAACTGAAATCTATTATTCAAACTGATTTTATCATTTCATCCGTACAAGATCCTTTACTAGGTAATAAAGTAGTGATTATTATAGCCGGAAAAAAAGATCTCAATTTGGAAAAACAAATTCTAGATTTCAACTTTGAAAATAAATATGAAAAACCTAAAGAGTTTATTTATGTAGAAAGCTTCGCTAAAACTCCTACCGGAAAAATCATCCGAAAAATATAAGCTCTATTTTTATTTCGATTGTTTTTAAAATGATTTTTTACTTCTATTAAGTTTAAATTTTACATTTAAAAAATTAAGGTATAAAAAAAGCCTTATAAATAAATTATAAGGCTTTTTTGTCAAAATATTTGAGTATAATCGTACAATTTCTATTTGATTTTCAAGAACCAACGCATACCTGCAATAATTTGATTTCCATTAATTCCATCTAAACCGTTATATATTCCGTTAAAATTGGTTCTGTTATATGCATACATAAGGTGGAATCTAAGGTCTTTAATAGCCGGATCTGTAAATGGATAATATTCAACTGCTGCTTGTACACCTCCATTAATATAGGAAGAAGAATTTATTTGATCTCTTCTTTTATTCCATACTCCTTTAATTAAAGGTTTTATCTTTCCTAAATCGTATTTAAAATTAACTGAAACAGAATTGTCTCTAACATGTCTTAATCCTAAATCTTCATTTTGAACGACATCCCCGTAATCCATATCACGATCTCCCATATACCAATCTAATTCAGCTGTAAATTTTTTAAGATTGATTTGGTTACCAATGGTTATCCAGTTATAATATTTGCTCGCATCATGTTGAAAGGCCCCGTATCCATATCGAGTTCTAAATACATTGTTGAAAAGACTACCTTCCCATAAGAATAAACCTGCTAACGATTTATTTTTATATTTATCGGTAGCAAATTGAGGAGCATCCGAGTTTACCACTTCAAAATTTAAGGTTTGTCCTGCTACTCTATAAGCTAAATTTACCCCCGTTTTATACGCATCCAGGTCATTATAGGTCATAGTATATAAGTAAACATCAGCAGCATTATAGTCAAATTCAAAAGTACCGAATTGTACTGCTTGTTTACCTACACGGAATGTTAAATTTTTTCCTGCATCAATTTCGAAATATGCTTGATCGGTTGCTGATGAATAGTTATCTCTGTACAATGCGTTTTGAGGGGTATTTAGTCTATGACGTACCCTGTAACGAAACCCCGGAATTATTTCACCTTCAAACCATACTTTTACAGTATTTCCTCTGAAACTGCTTTGATCCGTTTTACTTCCTTTAAAAGTAGCTTGATAATCCACACGAGTATCAAACATAATGTTTAACATTTTGTCATCTTTCAATAACTTATCCAGAACGGATTTGAAAGATGGTTCATTGACAGTGTTTTCTCCTGTACTTGGATTGGTTTGCTGTCCGAACATGGACAAACAAAATAAACAATTAGCCGCTATGAGAATTTTTTTCGTAATACTTAATTTCTTCATAAATTTTTAATATTCTGTAAACATTCTTTGTATTTCCTTATAATTATTTGTTTTGGTTAAAGCAAGCATCAACAATACTCTGGATTTATACGGATTTAAGTACCAAGATGCTGTAAATCCATATTTATCGTCATCTACTTCATCATATTGAGCAGTTGGTCCCATTGAAATTCGGGAGGAACGAACTACTGCAATCCCTCTCTTTACTGCATTTGCAAGTGCATTTTGTAGATCGGTAGTAATGTTTCCGTTACCAACTCCTGCTGTAACTATTCCTCTTACTCCGGCATTAACTGCAGCATCTACAAATAATGACTTAGCGTTGGAATAACTTAAAATTACTTCAACTCTAGGCAGTTTAGTTATGTTAGTTATGTCAAATTCTGAATTTATTGTATGTCTTTTTACAGATTCCCGGGTATAAATGGGTTTACCGTTATATACGATTCCCAAATTCCCGTAATTTGGATCTTCAAAAGTTCCTACAGAAAGAGTATGCGTTTTGGTAATATCATCAGCCCCTATAATTTTATCATCCATTACTACCATTACTCCTTTACCTAAAGATTCCGGCGATCCAGCACATGCAACTGCATTGTAAATATTTCTAGGACCGTCTGCACTAATGGCAGTAGATGGACGCATGGAACCTACTAATACTAAAGGCTTGTTGCTTTTTACGGTTAAGTTAAGAAAATATGCTGTTTCTTCTTGTGTATCGGTACCGTGGGTAATTACAATTCCGTCTACATCTTTTTGTTTAAGCAATTCATTAACTCTTTTCGATAATTTTAGCCAAACATCGTCATTCATGTCCTGACTTCCGATATTTGCTACTTGCTCTGCTTTAATGTTAGCAATGTCTTTAATGGAAGGAACTGCTTTTAAAAGTTCATCTACTGTAATAGAACCAGCTGTATATGCCTGAGTTACAGAGGATGACCCTTGTCCTGCGATGGTTCCTCCTGTTGCTAAAATGTAAATAGTTGGTTTATACTGTGCGTTAACCGCCATAAAAATAAACAATACAAACAAACTGAACAAATTTTTTAAACTTTTTGTTTTCATAGTTAAATAATTATAATTAATATTTGAATTTATTTTTTTGAATTTTTCCATGCTTCTACGTATTCGTACATTGTTTCTGAAAGCTTTTTTCCTATAGTTTTATAATCATCGTCATCTAAATTTGCTAATGATACTCTTACTGACCATTCCGGACCGGCAAAACCTCCTCCATTTAATAATACTATGGAAGATTTTTCGGCTAATCTGAAAAGTATATCTACGGGTTCAAAATTCTTTTCCAAGAAAGTAACAAAATCTTTATCGTAATTTTTAGATGCCCATTCATGAATATCTATTTCACAATAGTAAGATGCTCTTTCAGGATCGGGTTTGATAGGTATATTCATTCCTTCCCAAAGTAGATTAAATCTATGTTTTACTAAATCTGTACATACTTTTTTATAGTGATTTTGCTTATCCAATAATGCAAACGATGCAAACAACATCATTTGTATTTGTTGAGGTAAGGATAATCCTGCAGTATGATTCAATGCAACTTGACGACTGTCTGCTACTAATCGGTCAATAAATTTCAGTTTTTCAGGATATAAAGTCAAACTGGAATATAATTTTGCAGTTTTAGCTTTTTCTTTTTCAGGTATTGCTTTTAGCATTTTATCATAAATGTTATCTTCATATAAAGCAATAGCCCCTAAACGCCATCCTGTAGCTCCGAAATATTTTGAAAATGAATAAACACAAAGTGTATTTTGTGGTAATTCGTTCATTAATGAGCTAAATTTGGGAACAAAAGTACCGTAAACGTCATCCGTCAATATCATTAAATTTGGATTGAGGTTTTTAACTACTTTTATGAGATATTTTCTACTCTTATCGCAAATTTCTACTGAAGTGGGATTACTTGGGTTAACAATGAAAAAGGCTTTGATGGTTTTGTCTCCTAATTTATCTAATTCTTCATCCGGATATTGATAGTTTGAAGTTCCGTCGCTATTTTTTCCTGTACCATGCACGTAAGTTACCTTAAAATCATATCTTTTTAATTCAGGTATTTCTAAGTAAGGAGTAAAAACAGGAACCCCTAAAGCAATATGATCTCCTTTTCTTAATAAATAGTTTTCCATCAAAGAATCAAAAATATAACACATGGCAGCCGTTCCTCCTTCCACGGCAAAAATATCATATTTACCACTTCTTTGCGGATTATTCCCGCACATTTCTTGAATGAGGTAATCGTGAACTATGGGTTCTATGTGTTTTAACATCCTTACCGGACTTGGATATTGATCTCCGATAATTCCTTCCGCTAATTCGTGTGCCCAACTGTCGCGATCGTATTTATGTTTTTCTATACCGTATTTGTAGGTATTTTTTAAATGTTCAATACCGGGTTGGTCTTTATTTTTTTCCAAAAATGCTTCAAATCTTTTACCTATTCCTTTTTTTTCCGGTATCCCCGCCAATCCTTCGGGTTTATTTAAGGTTCTTTTACATTCTTCTATTCCGAACCTTCCTAAGGTAAAAAATGCTTCTCGAGGAACTGTTGCTATCCAATTGGGATTTCCGCGACCTGCATTTAACATGGTTCTGGTGGGTTTGGTTTGTTGATCTGAGGCTAATTTAATCAAATCATTTTTTAACTCAAAAGGGCTTAGTTGTTCTAATTGCTGCTCTTTACGACGAGAGGTTTTTAGTTTAGAAATATCCATTGTTATTTACTTTTTTCTTGTTTTACTAATTTTTACGTGTTCAATGGCTAGCTCATTAACAAAACAATTACTACTCCCCATATAATAAGTAGCGTATTACCAACGGCATAAGTAGTGGTATAAGACAGGGCCGGAACTTTACTTTGTAATGTATCTTCCAAGGCTCCCAATGCAGCGGTTGTAGTTCGGGCTCCTGCACAAGCCCCTAAGGTAATGGCAGGATTGAATTTAAATACATATCTTCCCAATAATATACCAATGAACATGGGCACGATACTAACAAATATTCCTGCAATAAATAAGCTTACTCCGGCCGTTTTCAATCCTGAAATAAAATCGGGTCCTGCATTTATTCCCACTACGGCAATAAACATATTTAAACCCAAATTATTCATCAACCAAACTGAGGGCGAAGGAATGTATCCAAAAGTAGGTCGCAAGGATCGTAACCATCCGAATATAATTCCCATAATTAAAACTCCTCCACTGGCACTTAAACTTAAGGGAATATTTCCGGTACGGATTGATAATGAACCTAATAATCCTCCTAAAAAAATACCCAATCCTATATATAGAATATCAGTAACATTAGTGGGTCTTTCCGGATAACCTAAGTAGGAAGCAAATTTATCTACGTCTGTTTTCCTGCCTTCTATTTCCACAATGTCTCCTCGTTGGATGGTTACATTTTTTAATAAAGGAATTGTTGTTTTTCCTCTATGTATTTTTAATATTATTACTCCGTGTCTGTTTTTATTGTATTTTAAGGTATGTAAACATTTTCCGATTATTTCGTTATTGGCAACCATTACCTTTAAACTTTCTACCTTAAAATCCAATAATTCCAAATCTGCAACTTCTTTACCAACCAGATTTTCATCGGATAAAATGGTATCTAACGGGCCATTTAAAACCATTCGATCTCCTCTATTGATAGTAGTATCGGGAGTGGGATTTGAAATAATTTCACTGTTGGAAGCTGAACGAATTTGTTCAACATAAACGGGCCATCCTTTGTTTACTAGTAAATTTTCAACCTCTTGAACGGAGCGTTTTTGATTAAAAAATGAACTTCCTGCTTCAATTACTCTAAAAGTTGCTCCATCGTAAGCATATTCTAAACTTGAATCATCATCTTGTATTTCTCCTCCTAATGATTCTTCATATTTTTTGGTTTGCCCTATAACATCTTTTCCTAAAAGTTTAGGTCCAATGGATGATAAAAACCATGCTGTTCCTGCTGTTCCAAATATATAAGTTACTGCATACGCAACGGGAATGTGATTTATTAATTGTTGTTTTTGAGAAGAGTCTATACTTAACTGATTTATCGTATCGGATGCCACTCCAATTACTGCTGATATGGTATTAGCTCCGGCTAATAATCCTGCTGCATTTCCTACATCAAAACCTGCAATAATTGCGGCAACCCATCCCACTAATAAACAAGATACACATACTAAGGCTGCAAATGCAATTTGCGGCAATCCTTCTTTTTTTAATCCGTGCACAAATTGAGGACCCACACTATATCCAACGGCAAATAAAAATATGAGAAAAAATGCTGATTTTACGGTAGGCGAAATGGAAATACCCAGCTGTCCGATTAATACTCCCATTAAAAGAACGCCCGTAACGGCGCCTAAACTAAATCCTTTAATTTTTATTTGTCCGATTGCAAAACCTAATGCTAAGGTGAGAAAAATAGCTAATTCAGGAGAACCTTGAATAGTTTTTAAAATCCATTCCATATATCTTGTTTTTTAATAAATATTTTTTAGGTTAATTAGAGATAAAAAAAGAAAATAATATTTTTTATCCCATAAAATAACTCTATATAAAATACAATTAATATGCCAACAAAATGAACTTATATTTTTTCACTATTCCTATTAATGTCTAAAAAGTTCCCCCTTAAAAAATTTATATTATGTTCGATATTTCAATGAATTTCTTGATAGTATATATAACTAAAAAAGAAAAAGCAATTGATTTCTCAATTGCTTTTCAAGGTTATATTAGTCTTTATACTTATGAGGCCCCAGCATATTTTGCGGGTTCAATATTTCATCTAATTTTTCTTTTGATAAAAGCTTATTTTCGAGCACTAAGTCATAAACACTTAAATTTTTCTCTAAGGCTTCTTTAGCTATCTTAGTGCTGTTTTTGTATCCTATATAGGGATTTAATGCTGTAACAATTCCTATACTGTTTAATACCATATCTTTGCAATGTTGTTCATTAGCTGTTATACCGTCGATACAATTTACCCGTAAACAATCCATTGCATTCATTAAGATATGAACTGATTCTAACAAGCTGTATGCGATTACAGGTTCCATTACATTTAATTGGAGTTGCCCGGATTCTGCCGCCATAGTTACTGTTAAATCATTTCCAATAACTTTAAAGCATGTTTGGTTCATTGCTTCCGGAATAACGGGATTAACTTTTCCCGGCATAATGGAAGATCCCGGTTGCATAGCCGGTAGATTGATTTCATTCAATCCACAACGAGGCCCGGATGATAATAGACGTAAATCGTTACAAATTTTTGAAAGCTTGATGGCTACTCTTTTCAAAGCTGATGAGTAAATAACATATGATCCGGTATCCGGGGTTGCTTCAACTAAATTTTTCGCAGATATAAACGGTAATTTTGTTATTTCCGCTAATTTTTTAGCACATAATTCAGCATATCCAGGGATTGCATTTAATCCGGTTCCGATGGCTGTAGCCCCCATATTGATTTCTAAAAATAAATTAGAATTTTGGGTCAACCTTTCCACATCTTCGCTTAATGTTTCTGCAAAAGCTTCAAATTCTTGCCCTAAAGTCATAGGCACTGCATCTTGCAATTGGGTTCTTCCCATTTTTAAAACATGCATAAATTCTTTCCCTTTGTTGCGGAAAGATTCAATTAATTGTTTTAAATGATCAATTAAGATCATGTTAGAATTAATTGCTGCTAATTTTATAGAAGTTGGATAGGCATCATTAGTAGATTGGGAAAGGTTTACGTGATCGTGAGGGGAACAGTATTGGTATTCTCCTTTTTTATGTCCCATTATTTCTAATGCAATATTGGCTACCACTTCATTTATGTTCATGTTGGTTGAAGTTCCTGCTCCTCCTTGAATTACATCACTTGGAAATTCTTTGTCGTATTTACCGGTTATAATTTCCTGACATGCTTTTACAATTGCATTTTTGATATTTTCATCTAACACTCCTAATTCACAATTAGTCTCTGCTGCCGCCCATTTTACATAAGCTAATGCTTTAATTAATTCCGGATAATTAGATAATTTTATACCTGTTATATGAAAATTGTTTACAGCCCTTTGAGTTTGAATTCCATAATATGCATTTTCAGGAACTTCTAAATCTCCTATCAAATCGTTTTCGACTCTGTACATAATTTTTTATTTATTAATTTTTTTACGGTTGTTTTTTATTTTTAAAATAGTAAATATGCTAAACCAAAACCTACACTTACGGCTACAATGGTTGCGATAAATCCCGGTAATTGGAAAGAGTGATTGACCACGTATTTTCCTATACGAGTAGTACCGGTACGATCAAAGTTTATTGCAGCTATTATGGTTGGATAATTTGGAATAAAGAAATATCCGTTTACTGCCGGAAACATAGCTATCAAACTAGGGATAGGTATGCCCAGGGAAACCCCTAACGGCATAAGCGCTCGTACGGTTGCTGCTTGACTAAACAGCATGATGGACATAATAAATAAGGCTATTGCAAAGGTCCACGGATATTCTGTAACCATAGTGGTTAACAATCCTTTGAAGAAATCTAAATTTCCTCCAAAAAAAGTATCACCCATCCAGGCTATACCAAAAATAGCTATTACTGCTTGCATTCCTGCAGAGAAAATGGAACCGGTTGCTATTTTTTCTACATTGGTTTTAGTGAATAGTAAGATACATCCTGCTGCTGCCAACATTAGTATTTCAATGATATGAGGCATAGCCATTGGTACCCCATTAAAAGTGGGCTTCATTCCGTCTATGGAACCAAATACCACTATACCTACAACACTAACCAAAAAGATGATCACAGATAGTTTTGCTCCAAAACTTACTTTGTTTTTGCTGCTTTTTTCTTTTATTTCTAATAAGCCTTCGTTTATTCTTTTTTGATATTCAGGATCTTTTTCTAAATCAACTCCTATAAACATTTGTACAATTGCAGCAACTATGACTCCAATTAGAGTGGATGGGACTGATATCATTAAAATATCCGTAAGTCTTAATTCCGGGTTTTTTACCATAATTACGCTAAGTAAAGCTGCCGTAGCTGCTGAAATGGGACTTGCGGTTATGGCTTGTTGTGACGCGATAACCGAAATGCTTAACGGTCTTTCAGGCCTCACCTTTGCATCGGTGGCTACTTCTGATATTATAGGCAACAGTGCATAGGCTATGTGTCCGGTACCTGCAATCATCGTAAAAATATAAGAAACAATAGGGGCTACTATGGTAATGGCAGGAGGATAAGCTCTTAAAAGCTTTTCAGCGATATTTACCATATAGTCTATACCCCCGGATGCTTGTAATGTACTTGCTGCCGTAATTACGGCAACTATCATTAACATGACATCTATGGGCGGATTTTGTGGCTTCAGCTTAAAAACAAAAACTAAAACAGCCAATCCCAGACCTCCGAAAATACCTAATCCTAAACCTCCTTTTCTCGCCCCGATAAATATGGCTGCCATTACAACCATAAATTCCAGCAAAATCATTAAAGTGTTACTCATCTAAAAATTAATTTTATTTAATTTAAACCTAATAATATGTATAATATTTATAACAAATCTTAGTTTTAATTATTTAATATTTGCAAATGTAAACAGATAATTAAGATTTTCATTATTTTTTGTAAGTGATGTTATTTGTATTTTAAAAACAATATAACTACCTTTGTAAGTGAAAAATCTTACTTTTTTGGACATGGAGAAGCTGATTACTACCATCCCTTTTTATGCTATATTAACTGAGGAGGAGAAAATGTTTCTCTCTCAAAATTGTAGTATTGTTGACTTTGATTCCAGAGAAGCTCTTTTTAAACAGGGTAGTTTTGCGGTTAATATATATTTTGTTTTGGAAGGGTATTGTAAAATGACGTACCAATCCGGCAATAAAAGAAAAATTATTTATATAGCTCGAAAGGGTGAAATTATAGGTAAGGATTATATATTATTGGAACATTATCCTTACAGTACTCACTCGCTTACCGCTTCTAAATTAATGGTTTTTCCTAAAAACTTGTTTCAAAAAATATGTGAATTAAATAAATCATTTTATCTTAAAATAAGCAATAAATTAGAATTTAAACTACGGGAAACCATGGAATGGTTGATTAATCTTAGTTTTAAAAATGTGGAAGGAGCTATGGCTATGTTTATTTTAAAATTTTGTAATAAAAATTTTAAGGACATAAGTTTAACTCGAACTGAAATTGCTGAAATTATAGGATATTCCAGAGAAAGCATTATTCATACCCTTACAAAATTTGAACAAGAAAAACTGATCAAAACGAAGGGCAAAGACATTATTATAAAAGATATCGAAAAACTGGAAGAAATAATAAAATACGGATAAATTCAGTAATTATTAAAAAACATAAATCAATTCTTGAATTGTTAATTAACAAACAAATCATATCTTTGTATTGATTTTTAAAAATTATTGATGAATTTATTCAAAGAGTATGGCCTATCAGAAGATTTGTTAAAGGCCATAACAGAGTTGGGTTACACTCAACCCACTGAAATCCAAAAGCAAACCATTCCCTATTTATTATCCAAGGAAGAAGACTTAATAGCTTTAGCACAAACCGGTACCGGTAAAACTGCTGCATTTTCATTACCTATATTGGAAATGATAGATCCCTATCAAAAACATGTTCAAGCCTTAATTCTTTGTCCAACTCGTGAATTGTGTTTACAAATTTCTAAAGATATTGCCAGTTATTCAAAATATTTATCCAAAATACGCTCATTGGCAGTATATGGCGGATCCAATATTTCTGAGCAAATCAGAGGTTTGAAAAATAATCCTCAAATTGTAATAGGTACACCGGGAAGGGTTAATGATATGCTTAAAAGAGGGGTTCTAAAAATTAACCAAATTCAATGGTTGATTTTAGACGAGGCAGATGAAATGTTATCTATGGGCTTTAAAGCCGAATTGGAAACAATTCTTAAAGAAACGCCTAAAGAAAGACAAACTTTATTATTTTCAGCAACTATGTCTAAACAAGTAGAGGCTATTGCTAAAAATTATATGAAGGGTGCACAAAAAATATCAGCAGGAGGAATTAATGAAGTTAAGAAAAATATTACTCATAAATTCGTAATGGTGCGTGACCGTCAAAAAAACAACGGTTTACGAAGAGTATTGGATGCAAATCCAAATATATATTCAATTATTTTCTGCAGAACGAGAGTGGAAACTCAACATGTTGCAGATTTCTTAATGCACCAAGGATATGCAGCTGATGCTTTGCATGGAGATTTATCACAATCTCAACGAGATATGGTGATGAAAAAATTCCGATTGAAAAATTTACGAATCCTTGTTGCTACGGATGTGGCAGCCAGAGGATTGGACGTAAATGACCTTACTCATGTGATTCATTACTCATTACCTGATGATCCGGAAGTTTTCATCCATAGAAGCGGTAGAACGGGTAGAGCCGGTAAAGACGGAGAATCTATAGCTATTATTCGTCCTAGCGAAATGGTTAAATTTAATCGTATTAAAAAGGAAACTTCTATTAAGGTAGAAGAAATGAAAATTCCTACTAAAGAGGATATTTTAAAAGCGAAAGAACTTTATTTATCGGATAAGTTGCTTAATTCCGATTTTGATTCCGAAGAATTTGAACTTTCCACTATTCCTGATCTGTCCAACATTTCTAAAGAAGAACTTTATAAAAGGGTATTGTTCCTTGAATTAAAATCAACTTGGGAATTCTATAAAAACGAGAAAGATATTGCACCTATTGATAAGAACGAAAGAGCAGCCGAAAGAGGTAAAAAATCTTCTACAAGCCGAAACAGAAAGGATAGAAAAGACTCAAAAGACGGAAATAAAAGAAACAGAAAAAGTAAAAAAGGGAATTTCACTCGTTTTTTCTTTAATTTAGGCAAAAGAGATAATCTTAACAAAGTAACGGTTATTGACTTAATTAATAAAAACACGAAAGGTGCCAGAGCGGATATTGGCGAAATTGACATTAGAGATAAATTTACCTTTTTCGAAGTTGACGCCAATTATACTGATCAATTATTAAAGAAAATTAATCAGTTAAGTTTTAATGGTAAAAACATGTCATTGGAAATAGCTCAATAGAAGGTATAGATGAAATTTCTAAATTGTTTAAATTATTTTAAGCTACCTGTTAAAATATACCATAAATCATGAAACTTATAAAAAAAATTTTTGTCATCCTATTGATATTCATTTCATTTACTGAAATAAATGCACAAATAAATAATCAAAAAGTTGAAAAAATAAAAGTTTACGGTAATTGCAATATGTGCAAGGAAACTATTGAAAAAGCCGGTTATGAAGCAAATGTTTCTGCTGTGCTATGGGATCCGGGCACTAAAATTGCAACTATAACTTATGATGATACGCAAACATCTTTGAATGCTATTTTGAAAAAAATAGCAAAATCGGGATACAGCAATGAAAAATATAAGGCTAAAGATTCCGATTATAAAAAATTACCGATATGTTGTCAATATTAAAAAGATAGTAAAAATAGTTTTAAGCGTTCTTTTAGAGAATTTTTTTAATTCTCATAATTTAATACATTAATTTATCAATTTAGAGAACTCAATTTTATTGAGCTCTCTTTTTTGTTTTAATTCTAAATTTACTCTGCAAAAAAAAGGAACTGACTTCAAAAAGCCAATTCCTTATATTAAAAAATTAATTTATTAGTTCAAAAATTTATGAGGCGGTTGCTCTTGGATACCATACCGTACACATAATACCTTCACTTGCTACTTTAGGATGGGCGCAATTTGATTTCTGAAATTTGGAACATTTCAAACAATCATCTTCTCTATGAGGAATCACTTTAAATTCGTATGAATTACAAACTTGATTTTGGCTTACAGCAATTTCTTTAATAGTACATAACTGCCCATTCAAAAAATGCTCACAATTACCACAACATTTAGCTAACTTTAATTCCATATCAATTATTATTTTATTTAAAAACTTTGATACAAAAGTATAAATTAAGATTCAAAGATTTATTCTAAATAACTGATTTAAAGCAATTTGTATTTAGAATAAATTAATATAATCGATATAATCATTCTAAATACTCAGGTATTTTTATGAAGTAATTTTTTTACTACAATTTTATCGACCGGTAATGGGATGCTATCTAATGTAATTTGATCTAAAGGCATCCATTCTATTTGATTTATGGACTTTTCTATTATTTGAAGATTGGAAAGATCATTACATTCCACTTTATAGTACACGGTAAGTAATTGACTATCGGGAGTTAATTTAGATTCCAGGAAAAAATCTTGAGTATAGAAATGCTCTTTTACTGTAACTTCTAAATTTAATTCTTCTTTAAATTCTCTAATCAATGTATCCCGAGTTCCTTCTCCTAATTCCAATCCCCCACCGGGCAATTTAAGTAATGGTTTACCCGCATATATTTCGTGTAGAAACATCAAACAATTATCTTTTATTAAGAGTCCATATACTCTTACATTTAATTTTGTTATCTTTTCCATGCATTAACCATTTCTCGTTTTCCTTTCGGTCCTGTTAATTTTTCAACGTCAAATCCTACCCTTTGCATGGCTCTTCTTGCACTTCCTTTACTGGAATAGGTAGTTAGCAATCCTTGTGGTGCCATCCGATCGAAGATTTGCTTAAAAATATCTTCTTCCCAAAGCTCGGGTTGAACTCTTGCTCCAAAAGCATCATAATAAACTACATTTATATCGGAAATAGGTAAATTTCTTAATTCAAGAAAATCTGCCTTAAATTTAATGATAGTAAAATTTTTATTAATTTGAGTTTCCTTCCCCCACTCTGCTTGATGTAATGATTGATAATATTCCTCTGCTTTTTCTTTATTTAGTAAAGTCCCGTATTGTAACTCTTTAATTTCTTCATGTGTTAGAGGATATTTTTCCAGCGTATAATATCGAACTGTCAAATCCTTTTCTATTGCTTTATATAATGTTAAAAAAGCATTTAAACCCGTTCCAAAACCCATTTCCAAAATGGAAATCTCAGAAATTTTTAATTGATCTAATCCATGAGATATAAATACATGTTCTGCTTCTTGCATGATACCATGACGGGAATGATAAGTCTCATTCCATTCAGGAATATGTAAGGTTTTAGTACCTTCGGATGTGGTAATAATGGTTCTTTCTAACATAAAACGTAAATCCTTTCAAAATTACAACTCTTTTTAATCTATCAAATGATTTATTTATTAATTTTGAAATGTTCAATAAACAATTTTAGCAAGTTAAGTAATGAAAATAAATAAAATAGCAAACTCCAGATTAGATACAATCGATCCCAATGACTCCCCTTTTGGAGCCAACATATCTGATCATATGCTCATATGTGAATACGAAAATGGTAAATGGGGAGAACCGGTTATTATGCCTTATGGTTCGATGAACTATTCTCCTGCTTTGATGGCTCTTCATTATGGCCAAGCCATCTTTGAAGGAATGAAAGCATATAAGGATAAAAATAATGAGGTTTTTTTATTCCGACCTGAAAAAAACTTTGAAAGATTTAATAAATCTGCGGAACGTTTAGCTATGCCGCAAATACCTAAAGAAATTTTTCTTGATGGACTTTATGCTTTAATTGATTTGGATCGGGGTTGGATTCCTACTAAACCGGGTATTTCACTATATATTCGTCCGGTTATGTTTGCTTCTGAAGAAATGTTTTCAGCAAGGATATCTAAAAAATATACTTTTGCTATTATGACTTCTCCTGCCGGACTTTATTATGATAAGCCTTTAAAAATTAAAATTGAAGATTATTATACTCGTGCAGTAGACGGAGGGGTTGGATTTACTAAATGCGCCGGTAATTACGGGGCTTCTTTTTATCCTACATTTCTAGCTAATCAAAATGGTTTTGATCAGGTAATTTGGACCGATAGTAAAAATCACAGGTATTTTGAGGAATCCGGAACTATGAATGTTATGGTAAGAATAGGAAACACTATTTACACTCCCCCTACTTCCACAACGATTTTAAGCGGTATTACCAGAGACAGCTTAGTACATTTAGCCAAATATCACAATCTGGATATTAAGGAAGAACGGATATCTGTTGACGACATTGTAAATGCATATCAAGAAGGTAATTTAAAAGAAATATTCGGTTGTGGTACTGCCGTGGTAATTTCAAGGTATTCTCATTTGGGTTATCAAGATTCTATCATGGAGTTGCCTCAATTATCGGATGAAGAGAGTTATGCCGTTTTTCTTAAAAAACAGTTAGTGGGTATACAAACTAATGAAATTGATGATCCTTTTGGATGGAGATATAAAATATAAAATTATAATTATTTATAACCCAAAAATATTTTTTTGCTAACTTCTGGAACAGTCTGTGATTCAGAAGTTTTTTATTACCTATGTATAAACCTATGAATCATTTTAACATTAAATCAATATTTAGTAAATAATGAAAGATAATTCCATAAAAAACATCCAATTTATATTCATAGGTATTTTATTCATATTTAATATTTTTCAATCGGTAACATTTCCTTTAATTGATGATGAAGCTTATTATTGGGTTTGGTCGAATCATTTGGATTTTGGTTATTACGATCATCCTCCTATGATTGCTTTATTTATCAAGGTGGGATATTTATTTTTCAAAGGAACTTTGGGGGTTCGATTTGTATCGATTATATCTTGGATAGTTGTTTATTGTATTTGGTTGTTGATTCTTAAACCTAAAACATTAAAAGAAAATTATTTATTTATAGGACTTTTTGGATCTGTCGGATTTTATCAAACGTTAGGATTTATATCTACTCCCGACACTCCTTTGCTTTTATTCTGTTCTTTATTTTTATGGATATGGAAATCATTTACTGAGAAAAATAATCTACTAAATGCTTTACTTTTGGGCTTATCCATGGCACTTACCATGTATTCTAAATATCAGGGAGCATTATTGATTATTCTAACTTTTATTCCTTTTCTTCCTTGTTTATTAAAAAATAAATGGTTTTACTTCAGTTTGTTGTTTTCTTTGCTTTTATATATTCCTCATTTATATTGGCAGTATGATCACGATTGGGCATCTATAAAATATCATCTTTTTGAAAGGAGCAAACAAAAAGCTGTGACTTATCCATTCATCAAATGGATACTTGGCATACTTATATTAGGTAACCCTTTGCTTCTCTATATTTACGGTAAAAGTATTTTCAAACGTTTGGATGGAAATAAACCGTGGATAAGATCTTTACAATGGATTAGCTTGGGTGGAATCCTTTTTTTTAGTTTATTTTCATTTAGCAGAGTAATTCAACCGCAATGGAATCTAATTATTTATATTGCGCTCATTCCTTTAACTTATTTAACGTTTAAAGAAAAAAGGAGTGTTTGGATCACCGGACTTTCTTTTGCTTATATTTTACTATTGTTTATTGTGAGAATATCATTATTTTTTCCCGCTCTAATACACAGAAGTCCCATGTATAAATTGAAGCAATTTGTTTTAAATGCTAAAGAAGTAACGGAGGGTATAGCTGTTTTTGAACGCTATCAAAAAGCGGCTGCATACAATTTTTATACACAACAACCTTCCTGTTGTTTACAAGTTTATACTCATAGATATTCTCAATATGATATTTGGAATTCCGAACAAAAAATTCAAGGGAAAACTATTACATTTTTTGGATTGGAAGAATTATCTCCCGTTTACCTTATTGATGAGGATGGAAAAAACGAATATTATAAAACTGTAGATAAATTTTATTCTTATTCCCAAATAAAATGTGAAGTACAGCCCACTAGTATTTCATCCGAAGAAGGATCACAAACACTCGATGTTAAGTGGACAAATCCTTATAATACAAAGATTAGTTTTGGTGATGGTACTCCTCAAGAATTAGCATTTTTATTTTTCAATACTAAAACTTTTGAACCACAAAATATAATTTCAATTAATAAAAAATTAATTCTTCCGCCTAAAAGCTCTACAGACCAAACTTTATTTATTGATGTCTCTCAAATTCCTCCCGGTACTTATAAGGTTTATTTGATTTTGAAACCATTTGGTATATCCGGAAAAATTATCTCTAATGAAATGAGCCTCCATATTCCTTAATTTTTTAGTATTTTTGATAAAATATTATATGGTACTTATTCAAAATATACATAAATCTTTTGGTTCACTTGAAGTTTTAAAAGGTGTTTCTCTCCATATAAAAAAAGGTGAAATAGTTACCATCGTGGGAGAATCCGGTGCCGGTAAATCAACTCTTTTGCAAATCATTGGCACTTTAGACAAACCGTCAAATCCCGAAAGATATCACAGCATTATTGAAATTGATAATTTACCCATTACTCAATTGAGAGATAAGGAACTTTCTTTATTTAGAAACCAGAATATTGGATTTATTTTTCAATTTCATCAGTTATTACCAGAATTTACTGCATTGGAAAACGTGATGTTACCCGGAATGATTGCCGGAAAATCTAAATCTAAATTAGTTAATAAAGCAAAGGAATTATTAAGTTACCTGAAATTATCTCACCGCTTGGAGCATAAACCCGGTGAACTTTCCGGGGGTGAACAGCAAAGGGTTTCCGTTGCAAGGGCATTAATGAATAATCCTAAAATTATTTTAGCGGATGAGCCATCAGGAAATCTTGATTCCGCGAATGCTGAAGATTTACATCAATTATTTTATCAATTAAGAAAAGAATTTAATCAGACTTTTATAATTGTGACGCATAATTCACATTTAGCTTCTATGGCAGATAGAAGTTTACTTATGAAAGACGGGATAATAGCCAATGTTTAATGGTAAAATAGTATATTAATTGAATAGATTCAACGATATCAATTTATAACATTTTATTTAGCATTTTCTTTAAAAAAATTTTCAAATAAGATAATAAGCAGAATGTCAGTATTTTTGATTCCCTGCTTTAATCCAATTAAAAACTTATTTTAACTATATTCCAATAAAAAAGCATCAGAAAATAGTTTTCTGATGCTTTTTTATTTTTAAAATTTTACTTATAACATAACTATTCCTTCAATGGAACTTGCTTCTTTATAATATTCAATAACTGAAATTGAATCCGTTACATACATGGTAATGGTTATGCTTGTATATTTACCGTTTTTACTTTCTTTCGTTGAAAATGAAGCTCCGGCATGATCAAAAATTTTATGCAATTGAGCTACTTTCTTGCTTTCCGTTGGAATTATAAACTTAAACATATAATTCCCCGGAAATGTATGTTCTTTGTCCAACTGTTCTTTAAATCTTGAATAAAAATCTTCAGGATTTTCGCCTTTATTGGCAAATATTTTTATATTGTCATTCCTATTCATGGTTACCCTTAAATCAAATCTAAAGCCAAATAAAATTTATGACAAAATAGCATGTTGAAAATTATTTTAGTTATTTATCATACAATTTATTATATAAATTGATGTACTTTTCTTTAATAAATTTTCTTTTTAATTTTAAGGTAGGAGTTAATTCTCCTCCATCTACCGACCATATATTTGGGGTAAGCTCAATTTTTTTAATTTGCTCCCATTTCCCTAAATTTTTATTTACCTTTTCAACATCTTGCATAATTCTATCTTTAATTATCTTGTTATTGACAATTTCTTCTGGCGAAGCAGTAGAATTTAATGGTAAATGTTTATAACTAATATATTTAGAAATAAAATCAAAATCAGGCTGTATAAGCGCACAAGGCATTTTTTCTCCGTCACCAACTACCATAGCTTCTCCTATAAACCGTGATTGCTTAAGGTTATTTTCTGTTACTTGAGGAATAATATATTTTCCTCCGGAGGTTTTAAATATTTCTTTTTTTCGATCGGTAATTTTTAAGTATCCATCTTTCATATAGCCTATATCACCTGTCTTAAGCCAACCGTCTTCCGTAAATATTTCTTTGGTTTTTTCTTCATCTTTATAGTACCCTAAGAAAACATTCGGTCCTTTGGTTAGTATTTCTCCGTCCTCAGCAATTTTAACTTCATATCCGTCTAATAAAGGCCCCACCGTGCCTAATCGGTAGACTTCATCTTTTATACCGTTTACTGAAATAACCGGAGAAGTTTCAGTCATTCCATATCCTTCCGTAACGAGTAACCCCGCGGCAGTAAATACTCGACAAAGATTTTCAGATAACGCTGCACTTCCACATATCATTAACTGAAGATTATTACCTAAAGCTTCTCTCCACTTTTTAAATACTAAAGCATCTGCTATTTTATGAGAAAGGCCGGCCGGTTTGAAGGGTTGATATTTTTTAGCCACATTGAGTGCCCATAAGAAGATTTGTTTTTTAATCCAACCGGAAGAAGTTCCTTTGTTATATATGGATGCATATAATTTTTCAATTACTCTCGGCACCACTAGAATTACATCAGGTTTAACTTCTTGAAAGTTTGAAGCTAATTTATCTATACCTTCTGCAAAATATATCCCATAACATTTATACATAAAGACATAGACTACCATTCTTTCTAATATATGACTGATGGGAAGAATACTTAGAATTCTGAATTTCTCATCATTTTTCATTAAAAATCTGGTATGGCATCCCATTACATTGGATAGTACATTTCCATGTGAGAGCATAACGCCTTTGGGTCTCCCTGTAGTTCCGGAAGTATAAATTAACGTCATCCATGTATCGGGTTTTATATTATTTTTTAAAGTTTCAACATCTTGTTGATTGAATTCCTCTTCACCCTTTTCTTTAATTTCCGACCAATGGGGGACTCCTTCTATCTCATCGAAGGTAAAAATATTTGAAAGCGAAGGGCAATTTTCCTTTATATTTTGTACTTTATCATATAACTTTTGGTCAGAAATCAGACAAAATTTAGCCTCACTGTTGTTAAGTATAAATGTTAAATCGTCATCGCTCATGGTTGGATATATAGGAACACTTACCGCTCCTATTTGTTGTATGGCAAAATCCATAATCATCCATTCTGTTCTGTTTACTGACGTAATTAAAGCTATTCTGTCTTCAGGTTTAATTCCATATTTTAAAAGACCTCTACTAACTTGGTTAACCTGATCTATAAGCGATTTTGTTGATATTCCTTCCCAAACTCCATTTTTTTTTGATGATAAGGAAACTTCAATCGGCCTATTTTCTAATTGATAATATAAAATGTCAAATAGCCTAGCGACTTTCATTATGTATTCATTTTAAAGCGCGAAAAATACAAAAAAATAATATATTAGCAAAAATCATCTTTTTTCCTGATTTGTTAATTAGAAATAAAAAATCATGTATTCTATCTTGTGTAAATGAAAACTGATTAAAACTTATTAATTAGAAGTAATCAGTTTTCGTAATTTAAATTTTTTTAAAATTCAATTTTTTTATTTACCATTGGAATAAAGGCCTAGAGTCCATTAAAGCATTGACTTCTTTTTTTACTTTATTTATCACCTTTTCGTTTTCCGAATCTGCGATAACTTCATTTATAAAATCCGCTATTTTTATCATATCGTCTTCTTTGAGCCCTCTTGTGGTTACTGCTGCAGTTCCCAATCGAATACCTGAAGTTACAAAAGGACTCCTGTCATCGTAAGGAATCATATTTTTATTACATGTTATGTCTGCTTTTTCTAATACTTTTTCGGCAGCTTTACCTGTAATATTTTTATTGTGTAAATCAATTAGCATAAGATGGTTATCAGTTCCTCCTGAAATTATAGTAAAATCTCTTTCTATCAATGCTTGAGATAAAGCATCTGCATTTTTAACGATTTGATGGATATAAGCAAGGTATCCATCACTTAATGCTTCAATGAAAGTTATCGCTTTTGCTGCTATTATATGCTCTAAAGGTCCGCCCTGAGTTCCCGGAAAAACAGCTCCATCTAGCACTTGTGACATCATTTTTATCTCACCTTTAGGCGTTTTATGTCCGAAAGGATTTTCAAAATCTTTACCTAACATAATCATTCCTCCTCGCGTACCTCGTAATGTTTTATGAGTTGTAGTGGTAACTATATCACAATAAGGTAAAGGATCACTTAAAATTCCTTTAGCTATTAACCCTGCAGGATGTGAAATATCAGCCATTAATATTGCTCCTATTTCATCTGCTATTTCTCTAAATTTTCGATAATCAAAATCTCTGGAATAGGCTGATGCTCCCACTATGATCATTTTAGGCTTTTCTCTCCTGGCTGTTTCAATCATATCTTCATAGTTGATGCGCCCATCATCTTTATTTACTTTATAAAAAACCGGGTTGTAATTTATTCCTGAAAAATTAACGGGAGAACCGTGAGTTAGATGTCCGCCATGGGCTAAGTCTAACCCCATTACTTTGTCACCGGGTTTTAAACAGGCTAGAAATACGGCTGCATTTGCCTGTGCTCCGGAATGCGGCTGAACGTTTACATAAGAAGCACCAAATAATTTCTTAGCACTTTCTATGGCGATTTCTTCTATTTGGTCTATTACTTCACATCCTCCATAATATCTCCTTCCCGGATACCCTTCTGCGTATTTGTTTGTTAATACAGATCCGGCGGCTTTCATTACTTCGTCGCTGACAAAATTTTCTGAGGCTATCAATTCAAGCCCTTTGGTTTGTCTTTGTTTTTCTTTTTCGATCAGTTCGAATATTGTTTTACTTTCCATAACATAGTTTACTTTATTTTCTATATGATTTTTCCCAATTCCATGCATCTTTAACCATATCTTCTAAAGAATGCTTAGCTTTCCAATTTAATATTTGATTGGCTTTATCGCAACTGGCATAGATGCTTTCTACGTCTCCATTTCTTCTGCCTCCTATAACATAAGGTACTTTAACCTTATTAACCGCTTCAAAGGTATTTATTATTTCTAAAACGGAATTTCCAAGCCCTGTTCCTATATTAAATACATCATGCGATAAATCTCCTTTATCTGCCAGTAAATACTCACAAGCATTTACATGAGCTTTCGCAAGATCAACCACATGAATATAGTCTCTTATGCATGTTCCATCGGCGGTGTTATAATCGTTCCCAAATACGGTTAATTCTTTTCTAATTCCAGATGCTGTTTGTGTAATAAATGGCATTAAATTACCGGGAATTCCTTTCGGTAATTCTCCAATTAAGGAAGATGAATGGGCTCCTACCGGATTAAAATATCGTAAAGAAAGAGCTTGTAAGCTACCCGTAGCAGAAACTTTTTCAATTATATCTTCCGCCATTTGTTTGGTACTTCCGTAAGAAGATAGGGCTTTTTGAATTGGTGAGGTTTCTGTAACAGGTAATTTATCAGGCTGTCCATAAACGGTTGCAGAGGATGAAAAAACCAATTTTCTTACCTTAAATTCATTCATTACTTCCAATAAATTCATAAGAGATATCAAATTTGACTGGTAATAGGTCAGAGGAATTTCCATGGACTCTCCAACTGATTTTTTAGCTGCAAAATGTATACAGGCAGAAATATCGTTATTATCCGTAAATACTTGATGTAATTTTATATAATCACCTATATCGTATGAATAGAATTTGGGTTTACATCCCGTAATTTTTTCTATTCTTTCTAATATAAATAATTCTGAATTACTCAAATCATCTATAATTATTGGTTCAAATCCTGATTGGATTAATTCAACCACTGTATGAGAACCTATAAATCCTAAGCCTCCTGTAATTATGATTTTGGTTTTATTCATAAGTCATTAAATTTATCTAAATATTTATTTATAATTCTTCACTCTTTTTATCCTGCTTTTATATATTACATCCGTAAGCATTGGCACTTCTTCCACTTCTACGTTATAAGTGTCTAAGCCTAAAGCAGCGGTATCAGATATTCCTATATATTTTACCATGTTATAAAAGCGTAAGATAAACCTTTCTTTTAATGAAAACAAATATTCTTGATTGAAAACTCTATCTATAAGGATATATTTAAAATCTGCAGGAATATCATATTTTTTCAAAGATGGATAATTGCTTGACAAATCTATCTTTCCTGAGATTTTTAAATCTTCAAGCACTTGGCTAAAATAAATATTTATTAATGGAACTACTTTGAATCCTAATTTAAAATTAACTTTATATAAGGTATTGGGTATTAATTCTAATACATCATATTCAAACGTATAAGGGTTTGTATCATTTTCAACTCTAAGGAACCAATAGTAATCTGCTCTTTTAGGGTTTTTATTGACTATGGAAAATAAAATTTTTGCTTCTATTTCTTCTGATTTACCTGCTCTACTTATATATACTAAATGGGTTGAATATTTCGATATGTCTGTATCGTTTTTCATATCTTGTATAATAGGTAGATAAGGTTTTATATTTACGTATTGTACGTATTTATTCTTCAATTTTCGTCCATTATACCAAATGTACATAGAGAAAGCAATCAAACCGGCCAACATCATGGTAATCCATCCGCCTTCTTCAAATTTCAACGCATTGGCATAGAAAAATCCTCCTTCAATGATAAAATATATGATTGCAAATAGTAAAATAAAAAATATATTTACTTTTTTGCTATATAAATAGAAAAGTAATAAAATGGTTGTCATCAGCATGGTGATGGTAATTGCCAAACCATAGGCCGCCTCCATTTTAGAAGATTCTTTAAAATAAAATACAACAAAAATACAGGATATGAGTAATCCCCAATTTATGGCCGGAACATACATTTGACCTTTTTCATGGGTGGGATATTCAATTTTTTGCCTTGGCCAAAAGTCCAAAGACATAGCCTCGCTAAATATAGTGTAAGATCCAGTTATTAAGGCCTGGCTTGCTATAACCGCTGCCAAGGTAGCCATCCCTACTCCAATGATTACAAAGTTATCGGGCATCATCATAAAAAATGGATTTCCTCCACTAGCTGCTTCTACAGGATGTGACAGAATCCATGCACCTTGTCCGAGATAATTTATGATTAAACAAATTTTTACAAAGCCCCAACTTATCCTGATGTTTTTAATTCCACAATGTCCCAAATCGGAATATAATGCTTCGGCTCCGGTGGTACACAGAAATACAGCACCCATAATTAGTAAAATCATATGTTTAGCTTCTAATGCAGTTTCTGCGCTGTCTCTCACAATAAGCATTAATTTAACAGCGTAATAGGGATTTATTGCTTTTATTACATATAAATTTGGTATAAATTGAATAGCCCCCAGTAGTAACAACATGATAAACCAGAGGGTCATGATCGGTCCATAAAATTTACCTATAGATTGGGTTCCAAATTGTTGGACGACAAAAAGAACTATAAGTATAAATATGGTAATGGGTATGACTTCTGTATTGGGATTATAAGTTTTAAGTCCTTCTACTGCTGACATAATGGTCATTGAAGGAGTAATTACCCCATCAGAAACTAACGTTGCTGCTCCTAAAATGGCTACTATGTACAGCCATTTATTCTTCATCTTTTTGACCAGTGAATACAATGCTAGAATTCCACCTTCTCCATTATTATCAGCTCGTAACGCTATTACCACATACTTTAGGGTTGTTTGCAATGTTAACGTCCAAATGATGCAAGATAAAGCCCCTATGATAAAATCTTCTGAAATATGATCTGTGTGATTGGCGGCAACTATGGCTCTCATTACATATAATGGAGAGGTTCCTATATCACCAAAAACTATCCCGATGGTAACTACTAAACCTATAAAAGTAAGTTTGGATTTCTTAGAATCAATCTGCTGCACAATTAGTTATTTTAATTTACTACTAATTTGCAAAGTTATATTTTTTTTAAGTTAAATTTTTTTATATACTGTTAATTTAATTAAAATAGAACCGGAAATTTAGCTCATTAATTTAACTTCAATGTTGCCAGTACCGGATAATGATCGGAAATTGTAATTGTTTTATCTACATAACATTGCATCGGCGTAAAGCTATTACTTGCAAATATATAATCAATTCTAATGGGATAATAATAATCATAAAAAGTCCATCCTAATCCTTTCCCACTTTCTTCAAAAACATCTGTCAAATCTTTTTTCAAGGTAAAATATTCATACGATAAGGGTACCGAATTCAAATCTCCACAGACAAGTACGGGATAGGGCGATTCTTTTATATATTTTGAAAGTAAATCTATTTGAACTTGATGTTTTTGAAAACCTTTTATTAATTTTTCCGTTATCAGTTCCAAATTACCTTCAAAATGTTTTAGGCTGTTGGCTTTGAATAAATTTTTAGAAAGATTCATAGGTTCTAAATATATGCTGAAACATCTTATTATATCCTGATCTTTCTGTATATCTACCATGCATGCAAATCCATTACCCGGCAGTATTATTTTTTGTTCATTTATAATGGGATATTTTGATGATATGCCAATTAAATCAAAGGCTGCATTATAGCGTTCAGCTAAAAATATTTCTTTTGATCTCCACTGTCTGGTATAGATTTCGTGAAAAAATGCAATGTCAATATCTTTTTGATGAATATAGTTTTCCAGGGATCGTAAGTCTTTATTATCGTTTGCATATCTAATATTATAAGTTAAAATTTTAAGTTCATTATTCCGAATCGGTTGATTATTCAATTCCCCAAAATGAACGTATTTTTTTATAGGAAACAGTAAAAAAAGGGTGATAATAAAGAAGGGTACAAAAATTAATTGTCTTTTAATAAGCCAAAATATAGTGAACAAACAATAAATAGCAATTAGTATGGGATATATAAGAGCCAGTAAGCCTAAATATGGAAATGTCTTGGGTTCAATAAATTTATTAAAATAAGTCAGACACAGTAAAATAGTTATACTAAGATGTATTATAAGAAATAGATAATTTAATTTGCTCTTTTTTATAAACATCATATTCTTAACTATTTCATTTGTAAGAATTAAATAAAAACTCTTTTTCCTGTTTCGTCAAACTATCATATCCGCTTTTTGAAATTTTATCCAATATAGTATCGATCTGTTTTTGTTTCTTTACTTTGTTATAATTAAATTCTTCATCAGATAAAGGTCTGGAGTGATGCGATGTATATTGTTTTTTATCGTTTTTTTCAATTTTAAATTTGGGTTTACCTAGTTTTTTAAAATAAGCTCCAATATGGATGACAATTTTCTTAAAATGGGGAATGGGAAATACTAGAAAATCATTTCCTTTTTGGAAAGACTTCATATAAAAAAATCCAAAACTTGCAGCTGCCATTCTAGCTATAAATACTCCGATAAGTTCATTATAGTTGAGCAAATTAACAACATCAAAAAGCACAAACACTATTCCAACGACATAAAGAGGCAGTTGATAGGGTATGGGAAATAGGGATATTTGCATTTTTGGATTGTATGAAATTATTGCAAATAAGCAACTATAAACACCCAACATCCCACCTTCTAAAAGGGTATATTCCTGATCGGCAACTACATTTGTAAGTAAAAAAGCTATACAACCGATTAAATTGCCATAAATAAAAAATTTTAAAAAACTTGATCCGCTAAAATATATTCTGAAAATTTTTTCCACAAAATAAATAATCATTGCGGCAATTAATAAATCCCAAAGATTAGTATATATAAATGGAAAGGTAATAATAGTCCAAATAAATGGAAAAAAATTATTTACAGAAATCAAAACATATGAGGTTATTGAAAAATCAAACGATTTAATTAATAAAAAGTTTAATATCCAATAAAAAAATGAAAACAACACAGAGATGAAAATGAATTTAATTCCTTCTGTTCCATTTTTATAATAATCCCATATATTTATCATCTTTTTTTCCATACAATTGATTTAATTCCAACGATATCTGTTTTTTAGCCAATGACGAGTTAAAAAATATCCAAAAACGGCTCCTCCTAAATGAGCAAAATGTGCTACATTATCTCCTTGCGATTGTTGAATTCCTAAATATAATTCTAATAAAACCATAATCGGAATAAAATATTTAGCCTTCATTGGGATCGGTGGAAAGATTAACATTAATACGGAATTAGGAAACATCACACCAAAGGCTACTAAAATTCCATAAATGGCTCCACTGGCTCCCACCATTGGGGTGACTAAATCTACATATAGCTTGCTTGCAATGTATTGATTAGTCCCTTGAGGCAAAGTATTCAACCATGCATATGCCTTTTGTTCTACATTATTATTTGCTATTTCATAACTTAATTTTGCGTATTTGCCAACTTCGTTTAAAGGAACATTGGCAGACACTAAAGAATCATACACTTGCTTGAATTCAAAATAATTAACTAAATTGAATAAAGCAAAAGCTCCTAATCCACAAACGAAATACAAGATCAAATATTTTTTAGCTCCTAAAGACTGTTCTACAGCGGATCCAAACATCCACAGGGAAAACATGTTGAAGAAAAAATGTGTAAATCCTCCATGCATAAACATATGTGAAATTATTTGATACCAATGGAAATTAGGGGATAAAGGGAAATATGCTCCAAAAAGAACCGTGAGATCTATCCCGCGAGTAGATAATATATAGGTTGCTATAAAAAACAGAGTGTTTAATAGTAAAAGATTTTTAGTTACCGCTGGTATGGTTCTATTCATTATTTTAAAAAAATTAATTGTTCTAAATGATGGTTATTAATCGAAATTTGGCATGGGCAATATTTCATAATTTCTTTTTCCAAAAGGATTAAATTTAGGACATCCTAAAGTTATGAAATTCTCCCAAATAGGTAAGAAATGAGACGGTTGTATAAATTCATTTCTTTTTCTGGCAGAAACTTTTGAAATGGTTTTACTAAAAAATATAGAAAATTCTTCTTCGGAATGTTCTGATAATTCACTTAATAAATAGTCAATTAATTCAATTATTTTTTCCTGCATAACATCCGATGGTATTGCTGTTATTGTTAGTAAATCTTCTTCAATTTCCATATCTAATCCCTCTGCAAATAATGCGGTTTTAATTGAATCTAATTTCTCTTTTTCAAGATCATATACCGGTCTTTCGATGGGAAACAATAATTGTTGACTTAAGACATTCCCTTTCGAGTTTTTGATATGATTTTCATATAAAACTGTCTGATGTATTCTATAGGGATCCAAAATCCATACATTGGAATCTTTTTCAGTAATCCATCTCCCATTGGATAATCGTAATAGTGACGATTCGGTGATAGTTTCACTAGGATTATCAAACATTTCAGAAGTTAAAATTTCTTGTCTGGAAGATGCATATAATTCATTCAAATTGACTTTTTCGGCACGTGACGGTTTACCGAGTTTAGTATCAAATGGATTATAGGACGTATTAATATTTATTTTAGGTTCAACAATGGGAGTATCTTTTTTATTAAAGGAAAAACTCCAATCAGGATTTTGATCAAAATCTAAGCTTGGAACAACATTATAAACCCCAAGGGATTTTTTTATGGCTGTTCTTAATAATGCATATATTGAGCCCTCGTCTTCAAATTTAATTTCTGTCTTAGTCGGATGAATATTAACATCTATTCTTTCCGGATCAATTTGTATATAAAGAAAAAATGAAGGCAAAAACCGCGGCGGAATTAATCCTTCAAATGCATCTTGTACCGCCTTATTTAAATAGGTTGACCTGAAAAATCTCTGATTTACGAAAAAAAATTGTTCTCCTCTTGCTTTTTTAGCACTTTCCGGTTTTCCGATAAATCCATTCAATTTAATCCAATCTAACTGTTCTGCTATCGGGATCAATTGATGTTGAATTTTTCTGCCAAAGATTTCCGAAATTCTTTGTAATAAACTCCCTGAACGAAGCCTGAACATTTCTTCGTCATTATTAAATAATTGAAATTGTATATCTTCATGTGCTAAAGCAACTCTATGGAATTCGTCTAAAATATGTCTAAATTCAACGGAATTGGATTTTAAAAATTTTCTTCTTGCCGGTACATTAAAAAATAAATTTTTAATTAAAAATGTGGATCCAACTGCTGTATGTACGGGAATTTGAGAAATGATGTCTCCTCCTTCAATAATAATATGAGTTCCTAATTCATCTTCCTCTTTACGAGTTTTTAATTCAACTTGAGAGACAGCTGCTATGGAGGCTAATGCTTCTCCTCTAAAGCCTTTGGTATGAATATGAAATATATCTTCTGTAGTCGTTATTTTTGAGGTTGCATGTCTTTCAAATGACATTCTTGCATCAGTTACGCTCATTCCCACCCCATTATCAACTACCTGAATTAGATTTCGACCCGCTTCTTTTATGATAAGTTGAATTTGCGTTGCTTTTGCATCGATAGCATTTTCTAAAAGTTCTTTTACTACGGAAGAAGGTCTTTGTACTACTTCTCCTGCCGCTATCTGATTGGATACATTATCCGGAAGTAAGTGTATTATATCAGGCATACTACAAAGTTATTAAAACTATTAGAAACCTCAGCACATCCTTTTACTAAATAAAAAAAGAAAGAACTATTATTTAATTAGCATTGATTTAAAAAATGCTAAATTTATTTAACAAAAACTAATCAGTTACCTATATCTTAAATAATCTGCTTTTTTATAGGCAATTTTTTCTCTTTATTATAAAAGTCAACAAAGTTTTCATAGCCAATATATTTACATAAGAAATCTAATATATGTCTATTAGGTTCTCCTGTAGCTTTTTCTCTTCCTCCGATATATTTATCGTAATATCTTATAAATGTCTTATCACTAATACATGTCTTGTATTCTTTCTCAATCTTAGAGGAAATATGTTTTGAAAGAGGTGTTTTTAACACAAGCAATGATTCATTTTTAGCTTTATTAAAAGCCTCATAAATGATTTTCTTAATTACATCCTTATTCCCCATACCTTAATTCTAATAGTTAGTAAATTCTTTATTGTAAGTAGCAACAAATGAAGCAAAATTTGAAAAAGTCTTAAAAAAGTCTTTAGTATGTCTTTATTTTACTTTATATTATCAGTTACTTTGTAAATAAAATTTTTTAATATATTTTATAGCAAATATACTAAATGTATTCTAATAAGAAATAAAGAAGTTGTAGTGTTTTAATAGATTTGGGAAGCCTGTTAATTACTGCACTTAATATTCCTTGCTTCCCTAATACATAAAAGTATTTTAAATGCTTGAAAATAGTTAAAATTAGTTAGTAATCTAAAAATTTTATCTCATATTTTTAACAAATAAAAATTAAGTAAACATGAAAAAAATAACAGCATCCATAGTAAGTTTATCTTTAAGCTTATTCATGGTATCATGCAACGACGATTATAGTGATATACCTATGCAAAAATCTCTATCTGCAGAAAATATATTAAACAGTCAGACACAAAAAGAGGAAAATAATTATGAAAATAAGGAAATTGGAAATTATTTAGTAGATATGGACATCAGCGGAGAAACTGCTCAAAATCCGGTAAGAAGAGTGGATATTAGCGGGGAAACTGCTCAGAATCCAGTAAGAAGAATGGACATTAGCGGTGAAACTGCTCAAAATCCTGTGAGAAGAATGGATATCAGCGGTGAAACCGCCCAAAATCCTGTAAGAAGAATGGATATTAGTGGGGAAACTGCTCAAAATCCGGTAAGAAGAGTGGATATTAGCGGTGAAACTGCTCAAAATCCTGTGAGAAGAATGGATATTAGCGGGGAAACTGCTCAAAATCCTGTGAGATAATATTAAATCCATAATAAAAAAATGATAAAATTACGAATTATGTAAGACGTTTAATTTTATCAATAATTTACAATTTTATACGGCAAGGAATATGTATATTCCTTGTCTTTTTTTATAACTATCTATAAATTACTTAATAAATATATATTTTTCACGTATAATAAGTTTCAATATTATAAGTTTATATTTTTATATTTAGGGAATAATGAAAACTTTTATCATATTTTTATCCTATATCTTTATTATATTGCTAAATTTATCTTCGTGCAAGGATTTTATTACACGAAAAAAGAAATCCAATGAATTAATTAATACAACAAAAGCATACCCTTCTTCAATAATTAACTATTCTAATGAAACAATCCAATTAACTCATAAAGAGATTTTTAAGCTAATAAAAGAAAAAAATAATAAATCTTTGGCCAACATTTATTTTCAAATGGGTCATTATTATTTAAATAAAAATAAAAGTGATAGTGCATTTTATTATTTTAATCATGCAAAAGAAGCCTATTTACTTGATAATAATAATGTCTTTATCGGTAAAAGTTTAATCGACATGGCCATCATCCAAGCAAATGAAGGAGATTACATAGGAAGTGAAGAGACCGCTGTTGAAGCATTACGATATATTAAAAAATCTCAACATAATGCTTCCTTATCTGCTGTATATAATTGTTTAGCCATATCTAAAACAGAACAAAAAGATTATGATCAAGCAATAATTTATTATAATTTGGCTTTAAAATTTTCAACTAACAAGATATCTGTTATTAACATAAAAAATAATGGTGCTGTAGTTAATATTAAAGCCGGAAATTATGACAATGCCATTAAAATTTTAACCAAATTAAGCAACGATCCTTTTTTAAATAATCTCCCTATTCAAAAAGCACGAATAACTGATAACTTAGCTTATGCAAAATGGTTATATGATCCAAACTATAAGGCAGATAAAATTTTATATCAAGCCCTAAAAATGAGGGAAAAGGCTTCTGATTCCATTGGGCAAATTGCCAATCATTATCATTTATCGGAATACTATGAAAAAATAAGCTTTAAAAAAGCTATTTTCCATGCAATTAAAATGTATGATATTGCCTCAAAATTAGGAAATATAGATGATCAACTAGCAGCGATGCAAAAAATTATTCTTTTAGATACTCCTTCTACACGTGAAAAAAATTATTTTAATTCCTATATTAGATTAAATGATGAAATAAATTTGAAAAGAATTAAAGCAAAAAATCAATTTGCTTTAATTCGTTATGAAGTTGAGAGAAACAAAGAAGAAAACGCTTTATTAAAGGCAGATAATGCCCAGAAAAACTATTTACTTTTAAAGCAAAAAGTGATGTTTGGTTCTGTTATATGTCTTACAATTTTAATCTTAATATTATTAATATTCTGGTATCAAAGAAGAAAGGCTAAATTTAGACAAGAAAAAATTGAGGAAGTTCATCGAACCAAATTAAAATATTCAAAAAAAATTCACGATGAGGTTGCTAATAGCATTTACTTTTTGATGGTTCAACTAGAAAATAATTCAGATGCAAAACCAACAAAAATAATTGATGAATTAGAACTTTTATATCATAAATCAAGAGATATTTCTCATGATGAAGAATTTAAAATTGATTTGAAAGAAGAGTTTTCTATTACTTTACGAAATTTGATAAAACCATATGGAGCTAAAAATACTCGCATTATTCTGATTGGCAACGAACCCCATATTTGGGAAAATATTTCAAACAATAAAAAGGAAGATATATATTATATACTTAAAGAATTAATGACTAATATGAAAAAACACAGTAAAGCTGATATTGTTACGTTAAAATTTAAAAAAGAATATTCAACCATTTCTATAGAATATTCAGACAATGGCGTTGGCTTAGCTGGTTCTAATGGTGGAAATTTTAAAGACTTAAAGAACATAAAAGATAGATTGGATCCTACACAAGGGTGTTACTTTATTGATAAAGGAAAATTGACAGGTTACTCAATAAAAATTATTTACTCAATCTAATTTATATTAATGTTTAAAAAAATACTTATTACAGAAGATTTTGACAGTTATAACATTGGCATTAAAAAAACTGTTGAAGAATTAAAAATTCCTATTATTGACCAAGCTTTTTATTGCGATGACGCTTTGCTTAAAATCAAAAGAGCAATTATAGATCATGATCCTTACGATTTGTTAATAACTGATTTATCTTTTGCTTCTGATTATAGAGAACAAAAATTGGAAGGGGGTGAAGATTTAATACTTACCATTAAAAATGAACAACCTGAACTTAAAATTATAGTTTTTTCGATTGAAAATAGATTTCATAAAATTAAATCTATGTTCGATAGATATAAAATAAACGGATATGTGACTAAGGGAAGAAATGACGCAAAAGAATTGCAAAAAGCAATAGTGTCGGTATTCCAAAATGAATCTTATATCTCTAATGATAACTATAAAACAACTCAAAACAATTTATATGAATTAACGGAATATGATATCAATTTATTAAAATTACTTTCTCAAGGATATACCCAGAAAGAGGTTGAACAGAATTTAAAAGAAAATCAAATAGTGCCTAATAGTGAAAGTTCGATTGAAAAAAGGCTCGCTTTACTTAGAGCATCTTTTAATGCAAAAGATACTAAACAATTATTAAGCTTAACAATTGAATTAGGCATTATTTAAAAAGATTTTTTTGAATTACGGATATCCTTAAAATTTTTAAACTTACTAAACATATATTTGCTACTGATTTCATACTTAAATAGATAAAAATATAATGTTTAAGCAAATTGATTTATTTATATCTTTTTTATATCTCTAATTTAAATATAAAAATTATTTAGAGGATTTATTAGTTAGTTAAAAAAACATGGTTAATAAAAATTAACCATGTTTTTATGTAATTTAACATTAATTATATATATGTTTTAACTTAATTTTAAATTAAAAAGTAAATGTAGAATAAAATTATTCCCTGATATGAATATTTATTTTTATTTAAAAATATTAAATTCTTTAAAAGGAATTTTTAATTGAAAATTTTTAGGAATATCATTTCCTAAATCCGATTCCGAATTTTTAATGCTTACCCCTATTAATCTAATTTTCTTATCCAAGTCAAGTGAATAGAGTAATTCCAGAGCAATTTTATAGAGTTGAGGAAAATCCGTTATAAAACTCGTTATAGTTTTACTTCGCGAAATTATTTTAAAATCAGAGAATTTTATCTTTAAAGTTATGGTACGGCCTTTAAAAGAATTTTTATTCATTCTATGGATTACATCTCTACAGATAGTTTCTAATTCCGCATACAATCGAGGTAAAGAATTTGTATCTTCCATAAATGTATTTTCTGAACCTACTGATTTTCGTATCCTATTGGGATTAACTTCCCGATTATCGATTGCTCTCGCATTTAAATAGTATAAACTCCCGTGTTTACCAAATAGCTTTATAAGATCATCTTCAGATTTTTTTTTCAAATCTAAACCTGTATTAATTCCTATTTGATGCATTTTTTCCGCAGTTTTTTTTCCTATTCCGAAAAAATCTTCAATTTTAAGGTTTTCTACAAATTTTTCTGCTTTTTGAGGAGTAATAATAAATAAGCCATCGGGCTTATTATAATCTGAAGCTATTTTTGCAAGGAATTTATTGAAGGATACACCTGCTGAAGCTGTCAATCCGGTTTCTTTAAAAATTTTATTTTTGATTTCTTTTGCAATATCCCTGGCAAAATCCATATTTTTAAGATTATGGGTTACATCTAAAAATGCTTCATCTAACGATAAGGGTTCTACTAAATCCGTATATTGAAAAAAAATGTCTCTAATTTGTTTTGAAACAGAACGATAAATTTCAAAACGGGCGGAAGTAAAAATCAGGCCGGGACATCGTTGAATTGCCTGTTTGGAGGACATTGCTGAACGAACGCCAAATTTTCTGGCTTCATAACTGGCTGCAGCAACTACTCCTCTTTCTCCTGCAAATCCAACGGCCAAAGGTTTTCCTCTAAATTCCTCATGATCTCTTTGCTCGATTGAAGCATAGAATGCATCCATATCTATATGAATTATCTTACGCACAATGACAAAGTTACAAAAGGGGTTAATTTAAAATCAACAAAAATATTATTTTTGTGTAAACTTTATAAAGTAAACTCTATTTTTAACAACAGATTTTATATTATCCTTTTTAAATAAATTTCAAATATGTTAATCAAAAAATAATTGAATTTACCTATGATTTATTTCTTAAGAATTATAATTTAATCTTTATAATACTGATTTTATGGGTAATTCACTTTAATAATAGTTGTATTTTTTTTTAACATTTCTTAATGCAAAGTATAGTAGTATTCGTTTTGTTTAAATTATACTATTATTTAAAAAGTTAAATTATTAAAATCTATTAAATAATTGTATCTTTATCATTTAAGATTTTTTATTAAAATCATTTAAAAAAAATTATTCATTACATAAAAAATAATGATATCATATTTCTGTATTTTTCAAATAAAAATAAAGTTACCAAAAAAATGTAACCATTTTATAATAAAAAAGTTATAATATATTTTATAAAATAAAATGGCATGATTTATGACAAAATTATTTTTTAAAATTTTTTAAAAAATTTTAGCTATTCATATATGAAATTATATTGTTTTACCGTCATATTACTTATTAGTTTACTAAGTTGTAAGAAAGAAGATAGCAAAAAAATAAATGCTTTACCTGAAAAAAATGTTACTAATGTAACTTCTATTTCAGACACAACCGGCACACATCATAATAATTCAAAAAAAGATACTACTATACATCACGGTAAAAAAGATTCTTTAATTAAACCTGTTAACCAAAAAAATAAACATTCTTATAAATCAGATAGTGTTGTTAAGAAAAATAAAGATCAAGATAAATATACCGAAACAAGATATAATCATAAAGGAATCGTAAAAGATTCCTCAGATAAATACTATATTTATCTATCCTTAGATGATGGTCCTCAGTTACCGGGTACGCATAATTGTAAAAGTATTTTGGAAAAGTACAATGTTAGAGCTACTTTTTTCATGGTAGGTGTTCACAATACGGGAATAGTAAGAGAAGAGTTAGTGGATTCCATAAACAATAATCCATTATTTATCGTTTGCAATCATAGTGATACCCATGCAAATAATAAATATAGTTTATTTTATAAGAATGCTAAAAGTGCTCTACAGGATTTTTTACGGGCTGAAGGTAAATTAAATCTTAAACATAAAATAGCCCGACTTCCCGGCAGAAATACTTGGGCGTTAAATCATCAGATTAAAGGTGAAACTTCTGCGTTCAATGTTGCTAAAAAACTCGATTCTATAGGTTATTCTGTATATGGTTGGGATTTGGAATGGAGATTTGTTCATAGTAACATTCCGGTTGAAAGTGCAACTGAAATGATAAAAAAAGTTAAATATACTTTGAATAACGGTAAAACACATAGTCCTAATTCCATAGTAATTCTAGTTCATGACAGAATGTTTGATAAACCGCAATATGCTGATTCTTTACAGAAATTTATTTCTGCATTGAAAAGCGATAAACATTACATATTTGAAACTCTTGATAAATACCCTATTTTATCTTTAGAAAAAAATTGATTATACTTTTTCGATAAGTTTTTTAAATAAGTATTTGTTGAAAAATTAGTAGTGGATTTAGTATTAATTGTATTTAAATTTTAAAAATTGTTTATTTTTTAGTACTAAATATTTTATAAGGATTTTTTATTTTCCGTTATATTGATTCATAGTATTATTTAAACCTGAAAAAATAAAGGATAGTATTGCATCTGTGCTAGTATCAATTCTTTCATTAAGAATCTTTTTTTCTTCTTCGTTCCACTCCCCTAAAACATATTCAATTTGTTTACCTTTTACATAGTTATTACCGATTCCAAAACGAAATCGCGGGTATTGTTGCGTTTGTAACTTTTCTTCGATACTTTTCAACCCATTATGACCCGCACTGCTTCCTTTGGATTTTATACGAATAGTACCAAAGGGTAGGCTTAAATCATCACAAATAATTAAGCAATTCTGAAGCTTTATTTTTTCTTTTGTAACCCAATAGTTAACTGAATTACCGCTTAAATTCATATAAGTATCGGGCTTTAGAATAAAAGTTTTTCTCCCTTTATATGAAGTTTCACAAACTTGACCGAAATTTTGTGCTTTAAAACTACCTCCAAGTTTTTCAACTAATCTATCAACCAGTAAAAAACCTATATTATGCCGTGTATTGCTATATTTTTCTCCTATATTCCCTAAGCCTACTATCAGGTATTTATTCATAAAATTTCGATTTTTGTCGTACTACTCTATAAGAAAAAATCAGTATTTTTTCTTATAGTATTTTTTTATTCTTAAAAGTTCAAAAGGAAGTTTTAAGGAATAAGAAAATTTAACTTTGGAATCTCCCACATCTCTCCAGGCTTCTAAAGGAATTTCTTTTGCTCTTTTTTCAACATTTTCTTTACCAACTATATTCATGAATTTAAAGAAAATTTCAATATCAAAACTCCAATTAGATATAAATGGATCAGCAAATATCTTTTTAGCTATTTCTTGAGAAAATGCTTTGGCTCCACATTGAGTATCATAAACCGGTAAATCTAACATGGTACTGGATAAGGTAGCAAAAATTCTTCCAATTAAATGACGATGCAATTTTCTTTTTATTTGCGAACCGATTCTTCTGACTCTTGATCCGAATACAAAAATAATATTTTCGTTCATGTATGAACATATACGACTATATTCTTCAACAGAAGTAGCTAAATCGGCATCTAAATATCCTAAAATATCAAAATTTTTCCACGTAAAAGCTTCATTGATCCCGGTAAAAATTGCTGCTGCTTTCCCTGCATTTTGCTTTTTATCCACAACCAAAACTTTATCAGGAAATTTTTGATACAATTCATTTAATATTTTTAAAGTTTGATCTGAACTGCCATCATTTACAAAACAGAAAGAAAGATTATTTTCTTCTGCTAAACTTTTTTCAAATTCTTTGACAGGCAACCTGAATTCTTCATTATAACAAGGAACAACTACACAATTAGTTTTCATGATTTATACTATTATATATTATTTATTTAATTATGATCGCTTTTTTATTAAAATATTCAGCCATAGATGCATTATAAAAATGCTTGGGATCAGGGCTTAAATCTGTATGATATATAATTCGTGGTTTTGTTTGTATTGGAGATAAAAATATTGTATCTTCTTTAGATTTTTGAATAATTTTGTATCTTTTTTGAACTTCCTCTTTATATTTTTGAGCTTTACCATTAATGATATCATCGTATGAATAATAAATATTATTGGTTAAATTATAAATATCACGATCTCTAATGGCAAAAGTATAACCTAAAATTAAAATTAGCAAAGAAATATTTAGTAAAAACTTTGGCACATAAACTTTATTGATAAAAGGTTCTCTAATTAATTTACAACATAAAATCATTAAAATTATCAAAACACTCAAAAAGATGACGTTAACTGTTCGTAAAGGTGGATTACTCCCTAAAGTATATATACTTGGAAAGCATCCGATAAATATGACAAGTAAAAATAAAAGTATATAAAAATAATAAGGAAGAGAAAGTAAATGTAACTTCATTTTTAGTAATGGTTTTCTAATGCTGTAGAGTGTCAAAAATATAATTATGAATGAAAGAATTGCATATCTAATAATTATGACAATTGTTTTACTAAAAGATCTTAAAATAATTTCCGAAAAGGAATAAGGATTATATATGGAATGAGAACGCCTGTAATTTCCCGGCGCGATTAGTATAAAAATCGTTAACAGGACAGTCCAAAGTAATAGATAAAAATATATATTGAATATTTTTTTAGTTTTAAAAAAATTATAAGCAAACAATAAGAAATTAAGGATCAGCAAATAAATCATTGATATTTCATTACAGCCTATAATTAGAAATATCAACAAATAGAGAGATACATTTCTTAATTTTAATTTTACGTTACTCTTAGCACAAAATCCTATATAAAATAGAAATAAGATGTTGCCCAAATGATAGGTAGCAGAACCGGAAAGCCAATAAAAGGCTGAATTTATTTCGGGTAATTGAAATATATATATAAATGATAGTGTAGAGGCAAGAGTAATCGACAAAATTTTATCTTTTACCAGCTGATAAAACATAAAATAGGAGGCAAAAATAAATAAAACTATCATTAAAAATGAAATAATTTTATATCCCAAAAAACTCCCCCAATGGATAGGGTTTGTAATTAAAACTGCTGTTGCGGTATATCTGCTTCCCCAATGCATATATTCGTTATATTCTATACCCCAAAAAGTATCTTTACCTAATTTTATAGCATAGTTATAATCATCCGTCGAAGGTTCATTATAAAAAGAAAGATATAACAAAGGAAGGGTTGCAATAAATAACAATAGGATAATGAGTTTATCAAAAATAATTACAGTGCGAGATTGATTCATATATTATGTATAAAACAATAATGAATAATAAATGCTAAGATACATTTTTTTTATACGATTCCCGTTTATTGATCGATAAATGTATTTATTCTTTCCAAAAAATACAGTATATCGTCTATTTTCAATATCTTGTCTTTTCTTAAATAAAGCTGTAAATTATCATGTACGTTTTTTTGTTTTAATGAAGCATCAAAAGGATTATTTTGTAAATATTCCAGAACTTTCTTAAAAGTATCTGATTGATAATATTTAGATTGAGCATTGATTGGAAAATAGGCCAACAAAACATTATTTTTAATTAATAATTTTTCAAATCCTATATATTTGGAAATCCATTTTAACTTAACACTCTTTAATAAATCTTGAGTTTGATCAGGTAATTTCCCAAAACGATCTATAAGCTCGTTTTTAAAATTGGTAAGTTCTTCTTCATTAGTAATTTCAGATAATTTTTGATAAAGTGAAAATCGTTCTTCTACCTTGTTTACATATTGATCGGGTATTAATAATTCAAAATCGGTATCAATTTGTACATCTGTAATAAATTCCTTCTTTTCGTTTTCTTCAACAAACAAATCTGAAAATTCATCTTCTTTTAATTCTTCTATAGCTTCATTTAAAATTTGTTGGTAAGCTTCAAATCCGATTTCTGCAAAAAAACCGCTTTGCTCAGCACCTAACAAATCACCGGCTCCTCGTATCTCTAAATCTTTCATGGCTATATTAAACCCGGAACCCAGATCTGAAAATTGTTCTATTGCTTGTAAACGCTTTTTGGCTTCTGATGTGATAACGTCTAAAGGCGGAGTGATGAGATAACAAAATGCTTTTCGATTGGATCTTCCTACCCGCCCCCTCATTTGATGTAAATCTGCTAAACCGAATCTTTGAGCATCATTAATAAAAATAGTATTTGCATTTGGAACATCTAAACCGGATTCAATAATTGTTGTTGAAATTAAGACATCGTAATTCCCCTCCATAAAGTCAATCATAATTTTCTCAAGTTTCTTCCCCTCCATTTGGCCATGTCCAATAGCCACTCGGGCCATAGGCACCAAGCGTTTAATCATCCCTGCGAGTACATCCAAATTTTCAATTCTATTATTGATAAATAATACTTGTCCTTCTCTGTTTAATTCATAAATGATGGCATCCCGGATTTGTTCTTCATTAAAACCAATAAGTTGAGTCTGAACGGGCTGCCTATTGGGAGGCGGAGTCTTAATAACAGACATATCGCGAGCCGCCATTAAAGAAAATTGTAAAGTTCTGGGGATTGGAGTGGCGGTTAACGTTAACGTATCTACCGTTGTTTTTAATGTCTTTAATTTATCTTTTACGGATACTCCAAATTTATGCTCTTCGTCAATAATTAATAAGCCTAAATCTTTAAAAACGATATCTTTACCGATAAGTTGATGAGTCCCTATAATAATATCAATTTTTCCATCGGCAAGAGATTTGATTATTTCTTTTTTTTGTCCGGCAGTTTTAAATCGATTTAAATATTCAATACGTACAGGAAAATCTTTTAGTCTGGACATAAAAGTTTTATAGTGTTGCAAAGCCAATATGGTGGTCGGAACCATAATAGCGCTCTGTTTTCCATCTGTAGCCGCTTTAAAAGCTGCCCTTATGGCAATTTCCGTTTTACCAAATCCTACATCTCCACAAATAAGCCTATCCATAGCAATAGGTTTTTCCATGTCGCTTTTAACGTCTTGGGTAGCTTTTTCTTGATCCGGAGTATCTTCATACATAAAAGAGGCTTCCAGTTCATTTTGTAAATATCCGTCGGGTGAAAAAGAAAATCCTTTTTTAGTTTTCCTGTCGGCATAAAGTTTTATGAGGTCAAAAGCAACTTCCTTAACTTTTCTTTTTGCCTTATTCTTAAGGTTTTTCCACGCTGCCGATCCCAATTGGTTAAGAGTAACTTCTGCGCCTTCTTTTCCTGAAAATTTTGAGATTTTATGCAAGGAATGGATATTTACATATAAGATGTCATTATTTTTATATACCAGTTTGATGGTTTCTTGTAACTTATCATCATTTTTAATTTTCACCAATCCCATAAATTTACCGATCCCGTGATCAATATGGGTTACATAATCTCCCACTTTCAAGTCTGTTAACTCTTTAAGTGTTAAGGATTCCGACTTAGAAAATGAATTTCGTAAATTATATCGGTGATATCTTTCGAAAATTTGATGATCTGTATAGATAAGAAATTTAGCATTATGATCTATAAATCCTCTACTTACATTTGCATGAAAACCTATAAAAGGAACTTCTTTTTCAATTTCTGAAAAAATATCTTGTAATCTGCTTTCCTGTTTTTCTGATTGAAACGCAATGTAATTCTTATAATGTGATTTTTCTTTTTCAAGCAAATCTTGCCCTAACAAATCAAATTGTTTATGAAAACTCGGTTGCTCTGTTTGATCCAGCCGTACTGTTTTAAATTCATTAAAATAAGGGATTGAGGAGAATTCAATAAATGAATTCTGAACTATTTTAGAAATAAGCTTATGGGATTGTATATAAAGCTCTTTAGGCTCACTGCGTTTTATATTTTGCGATAAGGTAGCATAAACCTCTTCTGCTTTTGAAAATTTTTTTTCAATATTAGCTAAAGTCAAAGAAAAATCTTTACTTATAAATATAGTGTCCGAAGGCAGGTAATCTAAAAATGAAACTTTCATAGTTTCTCTGTGTGAATGATCTATATTGGGAACAATCATAAATTCATCAACCTTTTCTTCGGAAAGTTGAGTATCAATATTAAATTTACGTATAGTTTCCACTTCGTTACCAAAAAAACCTATACGGTAGGGTTTTTCATCAGAATATGAGAAAACATCTACAATCCCTCCTCTTACAGAAAATTCACCGGGTTGAGTTACAAAATCGGTTCGTTTAAAATGAAAACTGAAAAGCGTTTCATTAAGGAAATCTGCATCAATTTTTTCACCTGTTTTTATTTTAAAACTAATCGAATGTAATTCAGATTTAGTAATTATTTTTTCAGATAAAGCATCAGCATAAGTAATAATAATTTTGGGATTTTGCATTTGCGTGATGCTGTTAATCACTTCCGTTCGTAAAACCACATTTGCGTTTTGGACTTCCTCAATCTGATAAGGAGTTAAATGTGAGGTAGGATAAAACAAAACTGTATCTTTCCCGAACATATCTTCAATTTCATTCAAAGCATACGCTGCTTCTTCTTTATCGGAAAAGAGTAACAATACCGTTTTTTTCAAAGAATTATATAAATAACTGCTGTAAATGTTAAGGTACGATCCTGCCGCACCTAATACAGATAGTTTTATGATACTTTTTTCTTCTAAAAATATGGATACTTCCGAATCTAAAATACTCTTTTTTAAAAGCGGAAAAATTGAGTGTATAATGGAATTTGTTTTCAAAACAAAGTAAAGGTACGAATTTTGTTACTAATTTATTTAATCAATTATTTAACCAATCAACATATAATTTTTATATTTTATTTTTTATATTTAATTAATTAAAAATTTAATTTGAATATAAGATAGAAAATAGTAATATTAATCCACGCTCATAAAAATATTGAATGTTTAAATAAATTGATAAAATCATTAGTTTATGATAATTTTGTTATCTATGTCAACTTAGATAAAAAATCCGGCAATTAATCCACAACAAATTGATTCTAGCGCTATTTTAGAAAAAAAAAGAGTAAACGTAACTTGGGGAGAATATTCCATAGTCGATCAAACTTTACATTCACTTCAACAAATTGTGGACGAACAAGAAGATTTTTCTCATGTTCTACTAATTTCCGGTCAAGATTATCCAATAAAAAGCAATCAATATATTGATGATTTTTTTAAAAAATATAAGGAGATTAGTTTTATTGAGTGCTTGTTAATTACTGAAAACAATAAATATAAACCTTATATATGGAGATATGATCGAAGGCATTATCCCGCGAATCGAATTTTAGAAAGAAAAATCCATACGGCATATAAACTAGCTTATAAATTTATTACGGGAAAAGAATATAAAATCAAAATAATTCACCATCTTACGCCCTACTGGGGTAGTCAATGGTGGAATCTATCCAAAGAAGTAGTATATTATTCACTTAAATTTGCAAAAAACAAAAAAATAACTACTTTTTTTACTACAACCTGGTGTTCAGATGAGGTTTTCTTTCAAGTTTTATTAAAGAATTAAAATTTGAAATTTAAAATTATTAATAAGAATTTAGTATATTAATTGTACCAATTGCATTAATAGCCCGAAAGTATTAACTTGAATATGATTTTAATAAGATGATTGTCTCAATTTGCAGAAAAATTGATAAATACACATCCGATTCATTAGTTGAAAAATTAGAAAATAGAAGATAATAAATGGTTATATATTTTCCCTATATATTTTATGGTGATTTTCAAGGAATTACTATATTCCCGTTTATTTTTATACGCTATAAACATTTAAAAAAGAATAAAATATTAATCAATCACGAAAGAATACACCTAAGACAGCAACTTGAAATGCTTTGGGTCTTTTTCTTTATTTTTTATATCGCTGAATTTATAGTAAATCTGGTAAAATATAAAAATGCGTCTATCGCTTACAGTGAAATCAGTTTTGAAAAGGAGGCATATGCCAATGAATTTAACTTAGAATACTTAAAAAAAAGGAAGTTTTGGGCTTTTATGAATTATATAAATTAACAAATATAAATACGTAAAAAGCAGATCCAATTAAATTGAATCTGCCTCTTTTTACAATTAATTTAAAAAAACTATTTATAAAGAGCAGTATAAAAGGTCGCTTTATTTAAATAGGGAACTAAAGCGATAATGTGATCTCCTTCAGTAGAAATGAAAGTTACATTACCTCCAAATTTTTTCTGTTGTTCAGAGAAATCATAAGCATTTTGATAATATACAGATACATCAGAAACTCCATGCGTCATAATAAATCTACATTTATTTACCCAAGGGGTTACGCTGTTTTCATGAAGAATATCATTCATATAAGCTAAAGAAGGGTCTGTATCAAGATCTTTGATAAATTTTTCAGTATACATTTCTTTAGGATATTGTGAAAAATATGCATTTACTTCTATATCCCAATGAGTTCCGTCGAAATAAGACAAAGAGGTTGAAGCATACGGTTCTTTAAGAAAATCTCTAATATTTATATTAGGATACGCATTTTGTTTATACCCCCACAAACCATATGTTAAGAAATAAGTATGTTGAGTTTTTTCTGAATTTCTAACAATATCCGCAATTTGTTTTAAATTACATGGAGTTCCTCCGGTTAACAATAAATTAACAGAAAGCCCAAGTGAAGGGGTAGTTTCAATTTTGCGCCCTATGGATGCTGCTACGAAACCACCTAAAGAATAACCGGTAACGATTAAATCTGTTTTATATCTATATCCTTCTCCCGAAAGTGTAAGTTTAGCCGCATTCAATAAATCCAGTGTTGAATTAACCATTGATTTTGAATCTAAATAGGGATGCTGACATTGTCTGTAAGATTCACCGAATCCAGGATAATCAGGAACAAATATTATAAATCCGTTACTTGCATGAAGAGTCCAATAAGCTAAGAAATCATTATCAGGTAAATTCACATCTTTAAATAAATTGGATGGAGCCGTTTTATTATTGGTATAAGTAGGTGGAGTAGCCACTATAATACGATATTTGGTTAAATCCGAAATAACAGTTCTTGGAGGAAGTAATAAAACCCCTGAAACATCTATTAAGCCTCCTAAACGATTCGGATGCGCTGTTTTAGTTGTAACTTTTATAACTTTTACACTAGGAACAATTTTAGATGTTGGTTCATTTGATGCTTTTAATTTATCTAATTGAAAACTTGAAACATCTACCCCATATTTTTGTAATTTATTTTTTAAATTTAATAAAGCACTCGAATCAAAAGTAGCTATTACTTCTGATTTTACAGGAACATCAGCTGAAGAAGCTTTAGACAAGTTCTCTACTGAACTTGAAGAAGTATCAATGAAACTATCTTCATTATTACATGATTGGATTGTAAAAGTCACTCCCAATATGAAAGCGATTAAAATCCTTGAAAAATTTTTTTTCATGATTTATGTATATTTTATTTTTTTATAAACAAAAATAATAAATTTTATCTTATAAGTTATTGTATTAAATATGATTTTTTCCCTAAAATATATACATAATAATTATTATATCTCTAGTTAATATTAAAACAAAACATTTATTTACAATTAGAGAATTTTTAAAATACTAATATCATTCCTTATATAATCAGAAAAATGCAATGCAATTATCGTTAATAGTTAACCAATCCATAATACAAAGACTTACATAAAAGTTTATTTAAAAAACATTTTATTTTATTTTATTTTTGATTTACAAAAAGATTTTTTATTAAGTTGCATTTAAGAAATCCCTACAATACTGAAACTATGGTAGCAATATAAAAAAAAACAGACCACAGATGAGGCCTGTTTTTTTTGTATATTATTAAAATGCTATTTGTAAAGCATAGTATAAAACGTTGCTTTAGTATAATAAGGTATAATACCTATAATATGATCACCTACAGTAGATATAAAGGTAACATTTCCACCCGCTTGATTCTGTTGTTTTGAAAAATCATATGCATTTTGATAATACACAGAGATGTCTGAAGTACCATGAGTCATAATAAATCTACATTTATTTTTCCATGGCTTAACACTGTTTTCATAAAGAATATCATTCATATATGAAATACTTGGATCTGTATCGAGATTTTTAATAAACTTTTCGGTATATATATCCTTTGGTCTGTTTGAAAAATATAGATTAACTATTAGTTCATAATGAGTTCCATCAAACCAAGAAAGAGATTTTGAAGCATACGGCTCTTTTAAAAAATCATTGATATTAATATACGGATATGCATTTTTTTTGTATCCCCATACACCATACGTTAGAAAAAAATGATGCTGGGTTTTTTCAGCACTTCTAACTAAATCTGTAATTTGCTTTAAATTACAAGGCGTTCCTCCTGTTAATAATAGGCTAACGGATTGGCCATGTGAAGGGTTAGTTTCTATCTCCCGAGCTAAAGATGAAGCTACAAAACCACCTAAAGAATATCCGCAGATTATTAAATCTTTTTTAAATCTATATCCTTTTTTAGTTAAAGTTCTTTGCGCTGATTTTAGAAGATCTAATGTTGAATTAACCATTGCTTTAGAATCTAAATAGGGATGTTGACATTGTTTATATGAATCTCCAAATCCGGGATAATCCGGGAAGAAAACAATAAATCCATTCAAAGCTTGCAAGGTCCAAAATGCCAAATAATTAAAATGCAAATCGTTATCCATCCACTTAAATCCTTGAAAAACATTAGATGGCGCCATTTTATTATAAGTATAAGTGGGTGGCGGAGCAACAATTATGCGGTGTTTAAAAATGGAATTAAAAATGGTTTTTGCCGGTAATAACAATACTCCTGACACATCAATAGTTCCTCCTAATCGATTGGGATGTGCGGTTTTAGTTTTTACTTTTAATATTTGAACTTCAAGTGGTGATTTTTGTGTTTTAGAAGGTTCATTTATCTTTAAATCAGAAACATGGATTCCTGATTTAATTAAATTTTCCCTTATTTCTAATAAGGTATTGTAATCTATTGTACCTAATTCTTCATATTCGCTTGATCCCCTTGATAAAGAATTAGATAATGTTTCGTCGGAGTCTACAGCGCTCGAAGATGATTCATCAAGGCTCTCCTCATTTGTACACGATTGTAGGGTTAATAGTAAACCCAATAGAGAATAAATAATAAGTCTAAAGGTAAATTTTTTCATGATTTTAATCTATTAAATTTATTTTATTAAACAAATTTAATAGATTAAATTATATAATATACTCATAAAATAATGAATATTTAAAATAGTAAAAGGATTTTTTTAGACTGATATAACATTATATAACATAATAATAAATATCATAAAAGAAAAAAGCCCTAAAGAATTCTTAGGGCTTTAATAAATATAGCTACTGTTAATATATCAATCGTAAATTATTTAAAATTTAGTATCAAGGTTTTTTTATAATTTTAAAAGATTGTTCACCTTTTTTAGTTACTAACTTAATATAGTAGATTCCCACTTGATTTGGAATCGGTATTTGAGTATCATCAAAATTTACAATATAATTTACCAAATTTCCTGATATGTTATAAATATATATTGCTTTAATATCTCGGCCTTTAACATATACAAAATTTTCAGAAGTAACGGTTGGGTAAACCTTGTATTCTTCAGATTTAATTACTTCATCCATTAACAAACACCCCCAAGTATTTAAGGCTCTGGGCCCACCCCATATGAGAGTTGCAATGTAAGGGTTATCAATAAATGGATTTCTATTTCCTTGAATGTTGTAAATAACTTCATTTCTAAGTTTTTCAAAAAGGGTTGGATCTTTTTCAGCATTCCACTTCAAATATAAATCGGGCATTTCAACGCTGTAAGTATACGTGCTTTCTGCTGTATTTTTTGCTTCGCATTGACCGGGATATCTAATATGCATATACATTATAATTCTTGCTACAGATCCCTTCCATTCATCCCCAGGATAAAATCCTGTGGATGAAACATTACCGGAATTACCGGTGCCTTCTGCAAAATTGCGATTACTTCGACGGATATTATATTGTTGATCTATGGCTCGTAAGTTATGTGCATCGGTACCGGGACCTCTAGAGGAGGTAACCAATTTGGGATTAGCCAATGATTTGGCAAAAACATGCTCTCGAGTCCAAAGTCCTTTACAAGAAGATTTGTGACAAGAGGAATCAACACTTCTTATTCGATTATGCATTACATCTTGCGGATCGTCATTATAGCCATAAATTAATAAAACAGTATTTTGATCCGAATTTTCAGGATCTATATCCGACAATTTTAAGGTCTTCCAAACATCCGGATTTTTAGTATTGCTGTAATACAACCAGGTGGTATGAGTAGCAGTAACTAAAGTTGAGATATCTGATTTTAATTCCTCTCCGTCTTTTGAAAAATCAATAGAATCGTAATAATTGGGAATTTGAGCAACTAGCATTACATGGGCTATTGCCCATAATAAAAGGATAAAATTTTTCTTCATAAAAGTATACTTAGTGAGACTGGTATAAAAATAAAAATATTGGTTGAGATAAAAAAAATAAATATGTCGTTCTTATTCAACTTTACTCGTTACATTCAATCTGACTACGTTTTTTTATAAAGATCATTGTCCATAAAACCCAGTAAACCACTATCTTTCAAATAAATAAATGTAATTAAAAAATTTTGCAGGCATTAAAAATACCTTGCTTATTAAAATTTAATAATTAAAAATATTTTTTAAAGAATAATCAAATAAGATAGCTGATTGTACCTTATAATATATCGCAAAAAATGAAATTAAATTATCGCTTAATAATCTTTATTTCACCTGATGGAGAGAAAACAAAATGATTATTAGGAAAGTCTGTATAGGTTAAATATTTAATATAATTATACGCTTTGTGATTAGTATCGATTTCAGGTCCTTTTTTTGATCCTTTACTTTGAATGACGGATATAACACGACAAGAAATAAAATTACCTTTAGTATCTGTTTTAATTTTCAAAATAGGAGCATTGCCATTGGGTCCGGTTAACGTAATCTTTCCATACGTGGCAAAATTACCTAAACTGTAAGCAATAAATTTATTATTATAGAGTTCAACGGCCCTGGCAACATGGGGTCCGCTTCCTAAAATAAGATCTGCTCCTGCATCAATGCAAACATGTGCAAATTCTACGACATTCCCTCGATTTTCCCCGGCATAAAATTCATTTTTAAAAGGTATATGCTGATAAGAGGCCCCTTCTCCTCCTCCATGAAACATAACAATAATAATATCAGCTTTAGGTCGTACTTCTTTAATGACTCTTTTAATATCTGCGTAATGAACCGAACTTATTAAGCCCGGACTGTGTCCGGCTCCTATAAAAGCATATCGTATTCTATTTTTCTCTTTAATAGCATATTCACAATGATTCAATACACCGGCATATTGAATACCTAGATTTTTTAAATTTTTTTCGGTTGCATTTCTTCCAAAAGCACCAAAATCATTACTGTGATTATTTGCTATGCTTAAAAAATCAAACCCGGCTTCCTTTAAATAGTTTCCATACGCAAACGGAGATCTGAACACAAAGCAAAAATTCGGATCGGAACATTCTTTTGGTTTTCCTCCGGAATCAAATAAAGTACCTTCTAAGTTACCGACAATCAAATCAGTTTTTTCTTTAAGTACAGGAACTATCCCTTCTAATATATTGACACCCGGCAAGAAAGAGGCTGAAGGATAGTTACTTCCTAACATAATATCTCCCACTGCTGTAATGGTAACAGTATCGGAATTAGCGGATAGGAAATCTTTGGATTCAGTGACAGGATAAGATTTTTTTTCTGATTCTTTGACCTTATTTTTCTTACAGGCAACCGTAATCACCAAAAAGGTCAAGATAATTGAAAAAAATCTCATAAGAGCGTCTAAATGGATATGATACTAGTTTTTAAAGACAAAAATTATAAATGATCTCCATCATATTTATGGTCTTTCTGTGTAAAACCAATAATTCTTTTACACCAATACAAAAGAAATAAACAAAGAATAGCCACATACAACCAATCAACAAAATGTCCAATGACAGGTAAAATTTTGTAAGACCATGTAAATAATTTGCCGATACCTAGTATTAATTCTGTCATGATTTAATAGGTTTTTATTTATATTTTTGTAACAAATATATAAAAAAATGTACTCGAACTCTCCTTCTATCAAATATTTTTTTCCCGTTTTTGGCCTATGGATCATTTTTTTAGGAGTTTTTATTTATTATCTTAATTTACAGGTTACATCTATTTTAAAATTGTGGGAGATAGTTGTTGTTAGTTCATTGTCATATATTTTAAATACCCTCACAATTTTATATTCAAAATTTAAGAAAAAAAGGAAAATTTGGGCGTTAGCGATTTATAATCTTTTATTTATTCCTTCTTGTGAAGAATTTATAAATTTACCTATAGGTCTTTCTTACTTACTTCTTTCTATGGCGCTTATATTATTGTTAGATATTTTCAGCAAATCTTCTCACTTGAAATATTTTAACATTGGAATGTTCGCTTCTATAGCCAGCTTATTATATTTTCCAACCATTTCAATAGTTTTTTTATTTTTATTCATGACTATTGTATATTATAAGGAAAAAATAAACATATCCCAGTATATAGCAGGTGCATTGGTAACCGTTATACTTACTCTTGAAATAACATTTATTACCGATTCTTTTTCATATATTACTAATTGGATAAATCAATTAACCATTCCAACATTTCACTTTGAATATCAAATCCCTATTTTATTAATACTTCTTGTTGTATTAATTTTAGGATGGATCAGTCAATATTCAAATAAAAATATTTCTGAAGATTTAAAGATTTCTTCACAGCATACTATTTTAGTTTTTTATCTTTTGTTCTGGATTTTAATTTATGCTTTCTTCATGGGAGATAATTATGCCTTGTTGATATTCGTTAGCCTTCCGGTGAGCCTGATCACATCCAGATGTATTTAATATCGATTCCATTTAATAAAAACCATACAGAATGCAACAATATGTTCAAGAAGTATTTACTTTTATATTAATTTAAAAAAAATTTAAAGTTAATTTGATTATGACTTTTTAAACTACAGCCATTTCTATAAAATAAATTAGTTTTGTTTTATTTCAAATAAATTGGTATATAAATTTCCCCAATCTTCAATTTGCTTAAGAAGAGGAATGATAGTAATCCCTAATTCAGTTAAGGAATATTCAGCCCGTAAAGGAACTTCCGGATATATGGTTTTTGATATCAATCCATCCGTTTCCAATTCTTTTAGTTGTTGCTGTAATACGCGTTTATTGATATTTGCTATCCTTTTATTTAGGTCCCTAGGTCGTGAAATACCTTTGTTTATCAATTCAATAATACACAATTTCCATTTTGAACCTATGACTTTTAATGCCACATTAATTCCACAACTTATATCAATAGGTATTTTACGTTTGTATGAAGACATATGAACTATTTTTTTCGAAAGTACAAATTAAAAACTTTACAAATCCATAGAGATAAAATTATCACTATACGATAAAATTAACAGTTATAGTATATTCATATGAAGGTTTGTAATTTTGTGTCAAATAAAAATGAATTACTAACTAAATCTTTAAAAAAATGAAAACATTAATACTTGTAGCCCATCCTCAAATTGAAAATTCAATCATAAATAAACGATGGATCGAAGAACTTATGAAATATCCCGATACTATTTATGTTCATCAGATTTATAAAGAATATCCTGATGAAAATATTGATGTTGAAAAAGAGCAAAAATTAGTTGAAAAATATGATAATTTAATACTTCAATTTCCGATGTATTGGTTTAATTGTACCCCACTCCTGAAAAAATGGATGGATAAGGTTTTAATATACGGATGGGCATATGGATCTAAAGGTAATAAATTAAAAGAGAAAAAAATATCTATAGCCGTTTCTATAGGTTTAAATGAAGACAAATTTTCTAAATTTTGGGATTCTGAAACGAATATAATTGACCAAATATTATCCCCTTTTAAAGCTGCATTTACATACACAAAATCAGATTTTCGTCCTTGTTTTAAATTTTTTGGTACTAATGAAGCTACCCGTGAACAAATCGAAGAAAAGGCTAAAGAATATATTGATTTTATACAAGCTCTGTAATTAAAAACTTAACTATTTAACTAACTTTCTTAATTTTATTTTTTAATACATTTTTATTAAATTTTAGGATAGGATTTACAATTTCACAATTAAAAAGAGTAGATCCTATCAAAAAATGAAATACGTAAACCCATTGAGCATTTTTAAAAACCATTAATAAGTACTAATTTAGCAAATTCATGTAAATTAATACCTACTATAATCTTCGAAAGCAATGGGTAAAACAAAAGAAACTCCTTTGATGAAGCAATACAACAGTATAAAAGCCCGATATCCGGATGCTATGTTGCTATTTCGAGTTGGAGATTTTTATGAAACATTTGGTGAAGATGCGGTTAAAGCTTCCAAAATTTTAGGAATTGTACTTACAAAAAAAGCAAACGGCCAAGCAAGTCATATTGAGTTGGCCGGTTTTCCTCATCATTCAATAGATGTTTATCTACCCAAATTAGTACGTTCGGGTCTTAGAGTTGCTATTTGTGATCAATTAGAAGATCCCTCCATGGCAAAAGGCATTGTAAAACGTGGAGTTACGGAATTGGTTACCCCGGGCGTAACTTTTAATGATAAGGTTTTAGAAGCAAAAAGTAATAACTTTTTATTATCCGTTCATCAGGAAAAAAATTTATACGGTATGGCTTTATTGGATATTTCCACCGGAGAATTCCTGATTTCTGAAGGAGATGAACACAAACTTCGACATCTTATCGATAATTTTAAGCCGACCGAAATAATCCATCAACGAAGACATCCTTTACCCTTTGATCATCAAGCCTATTCATTTCAATTAGAAGATTGGGCATTTAAATATGATTATTCGTACGATAAACTAACTTCACATTTTAAAACCAATTCTTTAAAAGGTTTTGGTATAGAATCAATGAAACTGGCGATCACTGCAGCAGGTGCGGTTTTTGCATATTTAGTTGAAGATACTCATCATAAATTATTGGACCATATAACCAATATTCAGCGATTATCACAAGACACTTTTGTATGGATGGACGATTTTACTATCAAAAATTTAGAATTAATCCATACAACTGAATCCCAATCGGTTTCCCTGTTAAAAATATTAGATAAAACGCATACCAATATGGGAGGGAGAATGTTACGCCGATGGATTCTCACTCCTTTAAAAGAAATATCCGTAATTCAAAGGAGGTTGGAAGTAGTAGAGTTCTTCTTAGAATTTTCCGAAATAGCTTATGAGATCCGAGAATTGCTTAAAGGGATATCCGATGTAGAAAGACTTCTAGGTAAATTAGCCGGTGAACGTATATCACCTAAAGAATTAGGGTATTTAAAGGATTCTTTGATTAATTACTTAAAAATCGAAAAAATCTTAAAAGAAAAAAATCATCCAACTTTTACTAATTTTGGAGAATTTAAAAATTTAGAAGAGGTTGTATCCTTATTGCAAAAGCAATTAAATGATGAGTTACCGGTTATTTTGTCAAAAGGAAACGTAATAAAAGAAGGAATTTCCGAAGAATTGGATGTATTGCGTAATTTAAAAATTCATGGCAAAGAATATTTAGACAATTTATGTGTTAGAGAATCTGAAAAAACCGGTATTCCCAGCCTAAAAATTGATTTTAATAATGTGTTCGGCTATTATTTGGAAGTTAGAAACACCCATAAAGATAAAGTTCCTACCGATTGGATCAGAAAACAAACATTGGTTAATGCCGAAAGATATATTACAGAAGAATTAAAGGAATATGAAAGCCAAATTTTAGGCGCTGAAGAAAAAATAGGAATATTGGAGTCTGAACTTTTCAAAGGTCTTTGTTTACAAATCAAAAACAGTCTTACGGATATCCAGCATAATACTTCCAAAATTGCGACCATCGATACCTTACTTTCTTTTGCGGAAACAGCGCAAGAAAACTCTTACACACATCCTAAATTAACAGATTCCAAAGTCATCGACATTAAAGACGGAAGACATCCCGTCATTGAAAAACAATTGCCTTTAGGAGAGTCCTATGTAGCGAATTCGGTCTATATGGATGACGAAAAGCAGCAAATACTTATGATTACTGGCCCTAACATGGCAGGAAAATCCGCATTGCTCAGACAAACGGCATTGATTGTTCTCATGGCTCAAATTGGAAGTTATGTTCCTGCCAAGGAGGCTACGTTGGGTATTGTGGATAAAATTTTTACTCGCGTAGGAGCTTCTGATAATTTATCAAAAGGGGAATCAACCTTCATGGTTGAAATGAATGAAACGGCGAGTATTCTAAATAATATTTCAGATCGCAGCTTAATATTGCTTGACGAAATAGGCCGAGGAACCAGTACATACGATGGGGTTTCCATAGCCTGGGCAATTGCAGAATATCTTCATGAACATCCCACACATCCTAAAACGCTTTTTGCAACACATTATCACGAACTTAACGAAATGACGGAGTCATTTTCAAGAATTAAAAATTTCAATGTGAGTATCAAGGAGGTCAATGGAACGATAGTATTTCTTAGAAAATTAATTCCGGGAGGAAGCGAGCACAGTTTCGGTATACATGTAGCTAAACTGGCAGGAATGCCCGAAATAGTAACTCAACGTGCCGAGCAAATTTTAAAAACTTTGGAAAATAACAGTTCTAAAAAAGAGCGGAAAGAAAATGCAAAAACATCTACCGATGAAAATATGCAATTAAGCTTTTTTCAACTGGACGATCCAATTTTAGAAAATATTCGTGAAGAAATAGTAAAAACTGATATCAATGCGTTGACTCCTTTAGAAGCTTTAATGAAATTAAACCATATAAAGAAAATGATTGGCGGCTGATTGTTCATTTTTTAAAAATATATTAAGATTTTCAACCTATTTTTTTCTATATTTTTTACTGTATAAAATCATAGCTATGGGTCATAATTTTAAAAAATTCTTTTGTTAGAACGAATTGCTTTCGATTTGCATTTTAAACTATTGAATGTTATAAAAAAAGTTTCGTTTAGCTCTTGCTTACTTTCGATTTAGTAAATATATTTGTTTGATTGACTTTCAATTAAACTAAAACCACAAAAAAAATTATAAACTATGGACACAAAAAAAGCAAAAGACGGTCCTTTAGTAATTGCCATTGACTCCTCAACCACTTCCTCCAAAGCAATTATTGTTGATGAAAACGGACACGTTTGGCAAACTGCAAAAAGAAATATACAACTTCATACTCCTGCCATGGATTTTTATGAACATAATCCGATTCGATGGTGGGAAACAACCAAAGAATGTGTAGGAGAAGTACTGTCAAAACTATCTTCTAAAGACAGAGAACGAATTTCGGCTATTGGAATAACTCATCAACGGGAAAGCTTTGCTCCTTTTGATGAAAACGGAATGCCTCTACGTAACGGAATTCTTTGGCTGGACGGTCGCGCAACGAAACAAATTAGAGCCTATGGCTCTCAACATATCCATGACCTCTCAGGTAAGCCGGCCGGCGTAACTCCCGGTATCTATAAAATTGCTTGGTTAAAAGAAAATGAACCCGAAGTGCTGAAAAAAGCGTTTAAAGTTGTTGAAGTACACGGTTATATCACTTGGAACCTTACCGGTAAATGGATTTCATCAGTAGCCACAACAGATTCTTTAGGATTATTGGACATCCGTAAATTTGATTACAGCGATGAACTTTTACAAATAGCCGGAGTAACCCGCGAACAAATGGCCGATTTAGTTCCTCCCGGAGAAATTATGGAAGAATTAAAACCGGAATTGGCAGCAGAATGGAAACTGTCTAAGCCAATACCTGTAATTGCAGGTTTGGGAGATGGTCAGGCAGCAGGAATAGGTGCAGCTGCCGTATCTCCTGATATTGCCTTTCTAAATTTAGGAACAGCTGTTAATGCGGGAGTTGAAAGCTCTGAATACAGGTGCGATCCCGTATTCAGGACTCATGTTTCAGGAATTAAAGGAAATTTTGTTTTCGAAATTTTACAATCGTCGGGTTCTTATTTGGCGGGATGGTTTCGGCAATCTTTGGGAGATCCTAAATTATTGGGAGAACCGGATCCAAATTTGGATCACGAAGCTTCTCATATTCCCCCGGGATGTGAAGGACTCGTAACCTTGCCTTACTGGAATGCCGTACAAAGTCCCTATTGGGATTCTGTAGCAAGAGGTGCGGTGGTAGGCTGGAGAGGAACACACTCCAAGGCGCATATGTATCGTTCTATTTTAGAATCCATCGGCTTTGAGATGAAATTTAATTTAGAATCCATTGAAAAAGGAACCGGTGTTAAATTAAAATCTGTTCGAGCGATGGGAGGGGGAACTCGTTCTCAGTTATGGCGTCAAATAATGGCCGATTCTCTTGGATTACCCATTACCATTTGTTCTGAAGATGAAATTTCCGCCCTAGGAGCCTCCGTTGTTGCCATGGCAGGAATAGGCGCACATGGATCCAACAACGTCGCTCATGCGGCTAAACACATGGCACATTTTGGAGAAACTATTGAACCGGATGTAACGCAATCAGAAAGATATAGAGAAGTCGCCGAGATACAGCATAAACTATATCCGCAACTAAAAAATATTTTTGAACAACTTTATGAGTTGTCTGAAAAATACCCTTCAACAAAACCGGAATCACCAAAATCAGAATTATAAAAACTAAAATCACAAATCGTAAAATAAATAAAAATGGCAATAATCACCATATTAGGCGCCGGAGCCATGGGCTCCGGTTTATGTACACCGGTAAGTAAAGCCGGTTGGGAAGTTAGGTTATGGGGTACCTGGCTCGACGATCATTTATTGAATGCCTGTGAAGCAGGTAAACCTCATCCAAGAACTAAAATACCTTTAGCAAAAGGAGTTAAACTCTTTCGTTCCAATGATTTACAAAACGCTTTAGAAGGAGCAGATGTAGTGGTGATGTCGGTTGCCTCAGTAGGTGTTCCTAAAGTTACTGAAATGGCATTAGAAGGAATTTCCAAAGCAAAAGCACTTTGGTTGACCTCTAAAGGATTTTGTCCCGATAAAAAAGGAAAAATCCAACTTCTTCCCGAAGCTATTCGCACCCTAGCTAAACAAAAAGGAATACAAATCCCTCCTGTCGTTGCAATTGCCGGACCGGTAAAAGCCAACGAGTGTGCAGACGGTAAACCCACAGCTACCATTTTCGGATGCAAGGATATTGAAGTTTCACGAAAATATGCCAGAGAAGCAAGAACAGAGGTTTACTGCATTGAAGCGACCGATGATGAAATTGGAGTAGAAATCTGTGCGCCCATGAAGAATGTGTACGCCATAGCTTTAGGAATTGCTGACGGACTCGAAGAAGGCACCGGGTTTCCTCATCATAATTTAAAAGCAGCTACTTTCAGTCGTGCTATTAAAGAGATGTCTTTATTGGGTCAAGCTTTGGGTGCTCGTATGGAAACGGCCTTTGGACTTCCCGGAGTGGGTGACTTGGAAGTTACCGGATTATCGGGAAGAAATAAAGTATATGGGGTACGTATAGGAAGAGGAGAAAACGCAAAAGATGCTCTGAAAGAAATGGATCGTTTGGAACAAACGGTGGAAGGAGTACCGGCAGCGGGTCTTGCGGCTAAATTAGTTGAGCAATCAGCACCTCAACTTAAAGAAGAACTGACTTTGCTGAAAGCTGTTAATGAGATTTTAGCCGGAACTAGTCGACCTATAGTCAATGTGCTATCAGAAGCAGTACTTCCTAAAAAGACTTAAAGTTAATCTTTGAAAATTTCAATATACTTGTACTATTTAGTCAAAAAAGTTCCTGGTAATTCAGGAACTTTCTGTTTGCTATTCATTTTGATTTTTAATTATAGTTTTTAAGTTGTATTAATTGTATAGGTTTATTAATTCATCAATTCTTTTTTATAAATTTAAAAATGATCGTTGACTTCTTGCGGGATTTTTTTCCATTCTGATACTGTGAAATTTTATATCGATTTTTTCTGAATAGGTAATTTCTTTATCCTCCGTGTAGATATTTATTGAGGCCGTTTTGGAAAGTAATTTACCGCTGTTTTTTTCCCAATGGGCCGTCACTTTGCATTGGGATTTTATGTTTTCCTTAGTTATATAATCTCGGGTATATTTTTTTATGTCTAATAAGTAATTAATATTTTCGATAAATTTATCCTCTAGTTGTTTCGGACATCCATCATAACTACTAAAAATTTCATTTCCTTTTATTTCATTATGGACCGCTCCCAAAAAATACACAGTTCCTATCTTATGCAGACTCCAACGTAAGCTTTTCTCATTTTGATTTTCTGATACACCAAAAAAATACAGTCTCCAAAAAGCTTCTTCTTGTATTTTTTGTTTCAGTTTCTCTTCTGTTTCTATTGCTTGTTTATATTGGTCTCTTAGCTGTCTTGCTACCCCTTCTTGATAGTTAGTATTTAGTAAAGCACCTGATTTTTTTAGCCACTTTTCTTTCCAAAGATTATAAGATACTATTTGTACATAATTTTCATATTTATTTACCTCAACTGTTAACGGATACATTGCCAATTCTAAATTACATACCATATCAGTATTGGGATCATGGGAAGGTTTAGAACTTATTTTAAGATTTTCTTTAGTAAACATTCTTTGAAGTCTCTTTCCATTGGTAATACAACTTATAGCCATATCATAATTGATCTTGCTTTGCTTGTGTTGAGATCGTTCTTTTATATCCAATGTATGTTCTACTTTATATAGGCGCGTGTTTTTCGGATTATTTATCTGCATTTGTAGTTAGTTTTTCAATGCATTAAAATACAATTTTATTTTATCTTTTTGTTTGATTCATTCTAAATTATTACTGAATAATTCTTTTATGGCTTTTCTTATTGTTTTTTCTAGTCTAATCATTAATCGGAATAAGAAACATAAAGAAAACCGGATATTCCTTAAATTAATGCATAATTAAAACCATATAGGGATAAAAAATATGAACAACTATAATATAATTGAGATTATTACAGGTTCAAAGTTTTCATTTAACGAATCTATAGTTCAAACTCAATAAAATAAACCGGTTGCAAACTCTTTTATTCCTTTTCCATTTAAAACGTCCCAATCTGCTCCATACCATCACCTATATAATTTCAACCTCAAACCATTCTCCTTTGTCATGATATGTAATCACTACTTTTTTTTCTTTATCTTTATTATACAATTCATATATATAAGTGTCTATTTCTTTTTTTTCTTTATCCTGTTCTGCGAAATCTAACAGATTTTGTAAAATATTTAAGTTTAGAGTTTCAAAATTATAATATAAGGAAAGAGTTTTAGAATTAATTTTACTTGCTTCTTCTTCATAATCAGTTGCAGATACTTTTATTACAGGAGGCTCATATGGTTTTACTTCTTTTCCTTGTTCATTTTGAAATTGAATAGGTACTCTTTTTTTTAATATGTTTATAATTATTGAATAATATTTATTCTTATCCTTGTGAAAGAAAAATCTATTTTTATTTTTTTTTCTTAAAAATTCTACTCCATCTTCAAAATCATAAATATTTTTATCAGTTAATATTTCAAAATAACCAAATTGTTTTTCAGCAAAAGAGAATATATATTTGATACATTGTTCATTATCATTAAAATTTTCAATTACAAAATATTTAGCAAAATAAGTATCTTGTAAATGGTATATCTTAAGTGAATTATTTGAACATTGTACAATAAATAAAAGATAAAATATAAGAAGTTTTAGAGAGTTTAATTTTTTCATATTATTATATAATCTAATGATTGGTAAATAATTTCAGTTTCAAAAGGCTGACAACCGTATTGGTGCTGTAACCAAAAAAATGCTGTAAGGCTATGAACGCTTCCTTTTACAACCCTATTTATGTCATCCCAGTCTGCCCCATACCAATCTCCTATATACATATTAGTTTTCACTAAAAATTTCCTCGGCTTATCTTCTTCAATTTCCAATTCTACTTTTATGGTTTGTGTTCCTCCCATCAAGCCATACTAGTCATTATTTTATAATATCTCCACTTCAAACCATGCTCCTTTATCGTGGTATTTTAATTTCATTTTTTCCTGATTATCTTTGTTGTATAAAATATAAATATAATTTTCTGTTTCTTTTTTACTTTCGTCCTTTTCTGCATAGTCTAAAAAATTCTGCACCGTATTAACCGTTAATGTTTCAAAATCTGAACTTAAAAATGTTTGGTTATTTTCCTTATGTTTTTGAAAAATAATTTTTTCAGCTTTCAGAAAATTAACTCTTATATATGTATTTTCTAAATTATCATTAAGTCTTCTACTAAATGTAAACCTTTGTTTTGTTGTATCGATTTTACTTAAAACATTATCATCAAATTCAAATGTATCTTTATCGGTAAGAACTTCTATTTTACCAAGATGATTTTTTATAAAATCAAATAGATATTTTATACATTTTTCATTATTTTGAAAATTATTAAATAGGTAATATTTTGCATAATCTGGGCTATACAGGTAATTTATTGAGGGATAATTCTTTTTTGATTTTGCATTATTACTTTTATGATCATTACAGAAAGTAAAACTAATACTAAATAATAAAATTAATAGGATATAGATGTGTTTTTTCATAATTGTATATAATTAGTATCTTCATAAATAATTTCAGTTTCATAAGGATAGCAACCGTAGTAATGTTGTAACCAGAAAAAAGCATTTAGACTTGGTACATTTCCTTTAAGCCCCATATGTTCCTTTCCTGCCCTCTGAATGCGTTTTATCAAATCTGAAGGATTGCTTAAATCTTTTATCGGATCGATTTTTATTTCTTTAAGAAAATCAGATAAATTCCCCCCCATTAATATCGTCCCAATCTGCTCCGTACCAATCGCCTATATACATTTTGGTTTTTACCTTAAACTTATTATTTTCCACTTCAATTATTTCCAAGTCTACCTTAACCGTTTGTGTTCCTTCTACCAAACCCTTATAGTCATAATTTATAATATCTCCACTTCAAACCATGCTCCTTTATCGTGGTATTTTAATTTCATTTTTTCCTGATTATCTTTGTTGTATAAAATATAAGTATAATTTTCTGTTTCTTTTTTACTTTCGTCCTTTTCTGCATAATCTAAAAAATTCTGCACCGTATTAACCGTTAATGTTTCAAAATCTGAACTTAAGAATGTTTGGTTATTTTCTTTTTTTTTGATAAATGAAATGGATTTGTTTTCTAAAAAGTTAACAGTTATACCTTTATTTTCCAAACTTTCTCTATGTCTAAAGAAACTAAATATTTGGCTTACTCTATCTTTATAATATGGAATTCCATCATCGAAAAATACATCATCTTTATTAGTTAATATTACAATCCAACCTTTTTCTTTTTTAGTAAAATCAAAAATATATTTTATACAAATTTCTTCATCTTTGAAATTTTTTATGTAATAAAATTTAGTATTATATGTATCTTGCAAACTTTCAATTTTCGGGGATACATTTTGCTGATTACTTTTATTATCCGCACAATAAATTGTCCCAATACTTATCAATAAAACAATTAGATAATTAATGATCCGTATTTTCATAATTGTAAGTAGTTAGTATCTTGATAAATTATTTCGGTTTCGTATGGATGGCAACCATAGTAATGTTGTAACCAAAAAAAAGCATTTAAACTCGCTACATTTCCTTTCAGTTTGAAAAGTCTTTTTTTCGCCTCTTTTATGCGTCTTATCAAATCTGAAGGATTGCTTAAATCTTTTATTGGATCAATTTTTATTTCTCTAAAAAACTCAGATAAATCACCTCCATTAATATCATCCCAGTCTGCCCCATACCAATCTCCTATATACATTTTAGTTTTTACTAAAAAATATCCACGGTTTATCTTCTTCAATTTCCAATTCTATCTTTATGGTTTGAGTTCCTCCCATTTTGAGTTCCTCCCATTAAGCCGTAATAAACATTACTATAAAATATCTATTTCAAACCATTTTCCAAAATTGTGATATACTTGCCTGATTTTAAGAGAATCTTTTTTATTATATAATTCATAAATATAATCTTCAAATTGTTTTTGTGTATCATAATCATGATAAGAATAATCTAAAAAATTCTGTACGATATTTACATTAAGGCTATCAAAATCAGCAGATAATTTTTTTACATGATTTTTATCTTTATTTCTTTCTTCTTCAATTTTAAAATGGAGTTTTGTTTTTTTTAAATAATTTACACTAATTCTAAAATCCCGAGTATTATTATTATCACCCATACCATATTCTCTATTAAAAATGAACTTATGGGAAACTGTATCTTGAATGAAAGCTATATTATCATCAAATTCATACATATCTTTATGGGTCATAATAATTAGGTAACCTTTATTCTTCTTAGCAAAATTAAATAGGTATTTAATACAGTTTTCGTTATCCTGAAAATTATCAAACACATAATAATGACCAAGATAATTATCCCGTAAATGATAAATATGTGGTTTTCCTAGGGACTTTTTTGGGGGATAACAATTTACCAAAACAGCAAGGAGCAGGAAAAAAGAAATAATAATTATATATATAAATTTATTTTTTTTCATTGTATTATTTCCTTCTATTGATGGTTAAATAATCTACGGATTTATAGACCAGTTCAGTTTCAAAAGGTTTATATTTTTTTTCATATCCGGGAAGGTATCCGTAATGGTATTGAAGCCAGAAAAAGGCGTTCAGACAGGACATGTTTCCTTTTTTATGACCTATCATTTCATTTAGTCGGCCAGACATTGCCGCAATAGCTAAATTTTGCGACATTAGTGTTTTTCCTAAATCGGTAAACTGATTCATCAGTTTTGTGTATATTTCTTCATAGTTTTTACCACCGTTAAGGTCTCCCCAATCGGAGCCATACCAATCACCTATATACATGGTAGTATCTATTTTAAAACGCCCGGGTTGGGTTTCTTCAATTTCCAAGTCTACATTAACCGTTTGTGTTCCTTCAACCAATCCCTAATAGTCATAATTTATAATATCTCCACTTCAAACCATGCTCCTTTATCGTGGTATTTTAATTTCATTTTTTCCTGATTATCTTTGTTGTATAAAATATAAATATAATTTTCTGTTTCTTTTTTACTTTCGTCCTTTTCTGCATAGTCTAAAAAATTCTGCACCGTATTAACCGTTAATGTTTCAAAGTTTGCAGTTAGTAATTTTTTATTAACTGTCTCTTCTACATTAAAATTTATAGGTATATTTTTTAAGAAGTTTACTTTTATATATTTATTTTTTAAACTTTGCCCTATTCTATTAAAGGAAAAATGTTGTTTTGTAATATCTATGTTATTTAATCCATTAGCTTCAAATTCAGCTCCATTTTTATCTGTTAATATATAAAACCAGCCTCTTTCTTTTGTTGAAAAGTTAAAAATATACTTTAAACAATTTTCATTATCTTTATAATTATTTATTACATAAAATCTAGCAAAATGAGTACTTTCAAGGTAATAAATATATGGTGGCTTATTTGAACATTCTAAAAAAAATAATAGGGAAATAAAAAATAGAAAATGCTTAATTATATTTTTCATAGTTCTATATAATTAATTGATTTATAAAATATTTCAGTTTCAAATGGTTGACATCCATAGTAATGCTGTAACATAAAAAATGCTTTTAAACTGGGTGCAAACTCTTTTATTCCTTTTCCATTTAAATCGTCCCAATCTGCTCCATACCAATCACCTATATACATTTCAGTTTTTACCTCAAATTTATTATTCTTTATTTCTGTTATTTCTAAATCTACCTTTACGGTCTGGGTTCCTCCCATTAAGCCGTAATAAACATTACTATAAAATATCTATTTCAAACCATTTTCCAAAATTGTGATATACTTGCCTAATTTTAAGAGAATCTTTTTTATTATATAATTCATAGATATATTTTTCGGATTGTTTGCGAACTATATAATCTTCATCAAATGAATAATCCAAAAAATTCTGTATAATGTTTACATTAAGGCTATCAAAATTAGCAGATAATTTTTTTAAGGGAATCTTCTCATTATTTCTTCCTTGTACAATTTTAAAATTTATTTGAGTTGGATTAGATTTTGTTCGTATATGAAAATTACGGGTGTTGTTATCATCATTCTGATTATCTTCTCTACTAAAAGCAAATATCTGTGAAACAGTATCTTGAATAAAAGCTATATTATCATCAAATTCATACATATCTTTATGGGTCATAATAATCAGGTAACCTTTATTCTTCTTAGCAAAATTAAATAGGTATTTAATACAGTTTTCGTTATCCTGAAAATTATCAAACACATAAAAATGAGCAAGATAATTATCCCGTAAATGATAAATATGGGGCTTTCCTAATGACTTTTTTGGGGGATAACAATTTACCAAAACAGCAAGGAGCAGGAAAAAAGAAATAATAATTATATATATAAATTTATTTTTTTTCATTGTATTATTTCTTTCTGTTAATAATTAAATAGTCTACGGATTTATAGACCAGTTCGGTTTCAAAGGGTTTATATTTTTTTTCATATCCGGGAAGGTATCCGTAATGGTATTGAAGCCAGAAAAAGGCGTTCAAACAGGACATGTTTCCTTTTTTATGTCCTATCATTTCATTTAGTCGGCCAGACATAGCCGCAATAGCTAAGTTTTGCGCCATTAGTGTTTTTCCTAAATCGGTAAACTGATTCATCAGTTTTGTGTATATTTCTTCATAGTTTTTACCACCGTTAAGGTCTCCCCAATCGGAGCCATACCAGTCCCCTATATACATAGTGGTGTTTATTTTATAGCGTCCGAATTCGATTTCTTCAATTTCCAAGTCTACCTTAACAGTTTGCGCCTCCCATTAAGCCATAATAAACATCACTATAAAATATCAATTTCAAACCATTCTCCATAATTATGGTAATTAATTACTACTTTTTTTACTTTATTTTTATTATACAGTTCATAAGTATAAGATTTATGTTTTTGAATTACTTCTTGATCATAACAAAGATTTATAAAATTTTGAAGAACATTAATATTTATATTGGTGTACTCGCTTGTAAATTGTGTCGTGTAAGATTTCAACATTACTTCTTTTGAAAAAAACGTTTCTTTAAGCCTTATTACCGGCCTTAAAGATATAAATTCATATTTATATTTAACATTCCTTATACTAAAAACATCAGAGTTATTATAATTAAAAAAAGCATCTTCATCTTCAAATTTCACTGCATTTTTATTAGTAACAATAACAAAATATCCTTCTCTCTGTTTTACAAAATTGAATAAATATTTGATATGCTTTTCATCATCCTTAAAACCATCATATACATAACAGTTCTTATTATTAGTATCTTGTAAATGGTAAATTTTAGGTGGTTTATTTGAACAATCTAAAAAAAATAAAAGGCAAAAAATAAGATATATATAGTATTTTAATTTTCTCATATCCTTATAAAATCCAATGATTGATAAATAATTTCAGTTTCAAATGGTTGATAACCGTAATGGTGTTGTAACCAAAAAAATGCTGATAGGCTATGCACGCTCCCTTTTATGACTCCATTAACGTCATCCCAATCTGCTCCATACCAATCACCTATATACATTTTAGTTTTTACTAAAAATTTCCTCGGCTTATCTTCTTCAATTTCCAAGTCTACCTTAACCGTTTGTGTTCTTTCTACCAAACCCTTATAGTCATAATTTATAATATCTCCACTTCAAACCATGATCCTTTATCGTGGTATTTTAATTTCATTTTTTTCTGATTATCTTTATTGTATAAAATATAAGTATAATTTTCTGTTTCTTTTTTACTTTCGTCCTTTTCTGCATAGTCTAAAAAATTCTGCACCGTATTTACTGTTAATGTTTTAAAATCTGCTGTTATATATGTTTGATAATTAATTACTTTGATGCTAAAATGAATAGGAGTATTTTCTAAAAAATTTAACCTAACACTTTTATAGTAATTTCCTACTCTTTTTTTATCAAAAATAAATTTTTGATATCTTTTTTTAAACCAATATACACCATCCTCAAAATAAACTTCTTTTTTATTAGTTAAAACAAAGAAATACCCTATATTTCTTTCTGAAAAATCAAATATATACTTAATACTTTCATAATCATCTCTATAACCATCAAATATATAAAATTGAGCATCATAAGTATCTTGTAAATGATATATTTTTTTATCCTGTGTGCTGCAAGAAAATAATTGTAGTGTGATTATAAATAAAAATGCAATTTTTATTAATTTCATAGTCCTATATAATCAATTGATTTATAAAATATTTCAGTTTCAAATGGTTGACATCCATAGTAATGCTGTAACATAAAGAAAGCCTTCAAACTGGGCGCAAATTCTTTTACTCCCTTTCCATTTAAATCGTCCCAGTCTGCTCCGTACCAATCACCTATATACATTTCAGTTTTTATCTTATACTTATTGCTTTCAATTTCAGTTATTTCCAAATCTACTTTTATAGTTTGCGTACCTCCCATGAGCCCATAAAAATCGTATTTGAGTATATCCACTATTTTACTAAAATTAGGTCGTGAATCAAAATCTTTATCGTTAAATATTTTTATTAATTCCTCTCCATCTTTATCCTGTATAGACTTTTCTTTGAGCATATATTTGATTACTTCCAAATAATTTTTAAAGTATTGTCTAAAATATGGATATTCTTCCAAATCAGATTGAAATTGTGGCCAATCCTTAAAACTTAATTTCTTTCCTCTTCCATAATAAAAATTATGGACTACCTTATCTGCAACATTATCGGACAACACTTTGCGTGTACCTGTAATACTACTTTCATAATAAAATTTTGCCATCTTTAAACCTGTTTCTTCCCCCCAATCTACAAACCTTTTATAAGCTTTTTTACCTTGACTATTAGCATTTGCTTCAATATCCTTATTTGTAATTCTATCAAATTTAGCAGAAAAATCTAGTTCTTCATCGGTTTTATACTTTTGAAGTTTACCCCATTGCTTAGTTCCTTTATAATAAAATTTATCATCCAGTCTACTTAGTATACTAACATCCTTACTAGGCTTTTCCAAGTAGGCATATACACTGAATTTAGAATTTTTAACATCTTTGGGTACCCAAAATTTTACTTCTTGTTTTCCGTTATTTTGAGGATATTTAGATATAATCTCTCCTTCATCAAATTGGGTAGCCCACTTAATTCTTATTAGTTCATGTGGTTTAGGCTGTCTATTGAAATTTACTATTTTGTATTGGTATGATATACCTTTTTTAATAAAAGAAACTTTTTGTCCCTTTTCATCAAACGGTCCGTCCAGTTTTACCACGCGTAAAGGTGGTGGAGGGGTATAATCATTTAGATATTCAACTCCGCCCTGCTCTCCTATCATTTCTACTTTTTTGGCGGAATATAAAGTCAAATTATCATGTGTTGCCTCTAATATAAGAGATTTTTTTGCCCTTTTTATACTCTCTCCCCCTATTTTGCGTACGATATTTCCTCCTTGCATAACTCTTTAGTATTAATGAATTAGAAGTATTTTAACTATAATGAATATAACTTTTATTTTCAGGTAAAATTTATTTTAACTCTAGCTATCTCTTACACTGATGAAATTTGTATGCATAAACGCATATTATTTTTTCTTTGTTTTTTTATATAAAATGAAAAATATACCGATACAAATAAGATCTCCAATAAAGTAAATTATACCTAACCCAAATAAAGCACCTACCATAGCTGAATCATCTCCCGGGATAGTATTTTCCGGATGAAAATAATCATACCAGTTAAAGCCAATTAATATAATAGACGCTAAACTTGTATATAAGATTGCAATAATTAAAAGTATTTTAGCTATTTGTATAACTATTTTTTTATTCATGTAAAACTTCTTTTAGTTCTATCTCTTTAGTTTTTACCCAAGATTTTCTTTTATTAATTATTACATAAAATCTTTTTAAAATATCTTGTTCTTTTAATTCTTTAATCTTATTGGTTATTTTTAGCCAGTGATGATTGCTTGAATCATCATCATAATCATCATTGATCGAAGCTTTTTTCGCTAATTCTTCTGTCTGATAAATATCGTTAGAAGGAATAAAAGAAAAACATCCTAATGAACCTCCTAACCACTGTACTAAAAATCCGTTAACACCCGCTCTGTATACACCTCCAATATGTACCATAACATTGGATGCCTCAGTTGGTTTTTCTCGTTTTTCCTCTATGGGATTATTATCAATATCTACCTCAACCTCAAATGGCTCCGCTTTTAATTTTCTCGATTTATTTTGCATTAAAAAATAACCTCTACAATCTGATGGAGCCTTAGAAGGGAAATGTATTTCTTCTGTGTAATAAAGGTTCATATTTTCATCTAAAGGCTCAAATGTTCTATTTAAAAGATGCACTTTATTATCTTTTTCCCCTAAATAGTACCATGCATCCCGTGTTACATTAAATTCTAAAATATCTTTGGTTTCTCCATTTTCAAAAAAACGTAAATAGGCTTTATACGTAGACACAACAACTGCTGGTTCATAAGGATATGTATAATCTTTTGCTGCTGGGTGTCCATAAAGTTTTTGTATTGTATAACCTGTTTTTTGAGTTGAAATGTAAAGCTTAGGATACTTTCCTTCTATTAAAGTAATAATAGAAATTTGGTCAGTTGGTTTACTGAAATATGCATAGACAGACATTGTTGTATTTTCTGTATTTTCACGAACTTTAAAAGAAACATTTTGACTTCCAACTATATGCGAATAATTTGTAATTATCTTGTCATTATCATATCTATTTGCCCATTTTAAATTTTTAAGCTCAGCTATTTTAGGAGTTCGATTAAACTGAATAACTTTATATGAATACCATTTTCCCTTTTTCAAAATAGATACTTTTTTACCTGTATTATCGTCATAAGGTCCGTCCAGTTTTACCACGTGCAAAGGCGGTGGAGGGGTATAATCATTTAGATATTCAACTCCGCCCTGCTCTCCTATCATTTCTACTTTTTTGGCAGAATATAAGATCAAATTATCATGGGTTGCCTCTAATATAAGAGATTTTTTTGCTCTTTTTATACTCTCTCCCCCTATTTTGCGTACGATATTTCCTCCTCTAATTGTCATTTTAAATCAATTTGTTGTGCACTATTTGATTGTACTGTTTTTCCACTTCTTAAACGCAATTTTTCATCTTCGCTTCCGTATATTCCTTTTTTTGAAGTTTCTTCAATATTTAAAGCATCTGAAGTTCTACTTTGTCCTGCAGCTTCATAAATATTAGCGGCGGTCAAACTATAATCTTCTCCCGCCATCAGGGATACATTTCCTCCTGCATTCATAGTTATATTTTGAGAAGCATTTACCGATATATTCTTGGCATCCATATACAAGGTTTCAGGGGCATATACTTTGATATTCCCTTTTCCATCCAAAAAAATTCTATTTCCGCTTGGATCTTCCATTAGTATCGTTCCCTCGGAATCATTAAATATTATCTTAGTGCCGCTTCGGGTCTGTATCACTTTGATATCATTTCCTTCACTATAATAGGCGGCTATTTCTCCTCCATTATAAGCCGTTCCTAATACTACGGGTGCTTCGGCATTTCCTCCTTGAAAGGCACACAAAACGGTCTCTCCTTTCTCCGGATTCATATAGGTACCTTTTCCTCCTCCCGCATGAGGCTGTATTACCTGTATCCACGGGGTTTGACTGTTGCTTTCTTTCTGCCAACTAAACTGCACGCGCACTCTTCCCATTTTCAACGGATCTTGATTATCTGTAACCGTAGCGTGTTGTATTGAAGCTTTCGGATAGGCTCTTCCGTTGTAAAACGGTGGAACGGTCATGTCCTTAGGTATGCCTGTAAAGGTATTTTCATAGCCCTCTCCGTCTGCAAAGCGGTGTTCAATTTCGATGATCTTATATGATTCGATCGGTATTCGACCGTCTTTAAATATTTCATGTTCAGGTATCCACACCATCATCTTGGCTACATCTCCGATCCGCAATTGGGGATTGTTACTCACCCCTTCTACATAAACTAAATTTTGTCTTTTCTTTTTTTCAACCTCCATTGAATCTTCTATTTCCTTTGAACCGTTTGGTAATAAGCTTTGTTCATAATGGAATTGAGGTACTGTGTGATACAAGTTTTTTGAATAGGCTAAGGCATGTTGTTGAAAGGGATTGGTTGAACCGGGATGAGATTTAGGATTAGCGGTTAAAATATGCTCTGTTTTCTGTTGGGCATCATAGGCCGTAAATTTAAAATTCTGAGGTCCGATTCCCAGTTTTAACTCATATTCAAATACGTCTTCTCCTTCCATTAATTCTATGACCCTTCCCCCCCATGAACTATAACAATATTCTTCACCATTGTAATAAAAATATTCACCATAGCGTTCGCTAAGTTGTTGGATAAAGGCTAAATCCGAACAATTGTACTGTACGGTATAAGGTAATCTTTCTTTTTTATTGGGATTGAATTGAAAGTTTATTAAGTTTCGGGAATAGGGTTTTATTATTTCTTTTATAATTTCTTCCTGGGTTTGGTTTTCAAAACTTCTGCATTGTAATCCGCTTTCCATCAATACCTCGGGAGAGGTACCCCGAAATACCAGCTGACGTATGCCTTGTTTTTTGGGTAGAGATATTTGTGTAATCACACCCGTAAAAAGAGAGGCTGTTTTTCCATACTGGCGAAATTCAAAAGTTATTTTTTTTCCTAAGTATTCTTTAGTATTTTGGTAGATATATGTCTTTTTATTTTCTCCGAATTCATCCGGATCACAATAGAGTGTAAAAGTGTGTAGCTGATTAAGCTTTTGCTTTAGCTCTAATTTTATACTGGTTTTGGTAAAATATTCAATTTCGTTGATACGTATTTTTACGGATACTAAATGAGTTTTTCCATAGACCTCTTCTTTAGTTCCTCCGTATTTTGCATAATATCTAACCTCTTTTTGAGGCGGGTTTAATTGAAAGGAAGGCTCCGTACCTTCTTCATAATTTGGAGTGGTTTTCATATAATAAGTAGTTTGTTTTGTTATTAAACAATAATAAACAAAGATACTAAATATTTAGTTATTGAAATAAATATATTTGAAAAATAGAAATAAGTAGTGGTAAAAATGCCAATTATATGGTTTATGAGATAGCAATAAGATCATTTTATATGTATGTGTTTTTTAATCAAACAATCTAAAAAGTATAAAATTTAAGTATAGGATAGGATCAATATTAGTTATTCTTTAAACAAAAAGTGAAATTCAAATCTTACTTCTTTCGGTATTATAAAAAAGAACTTGACGAATACGAAAAAATCGTGAGTCTCATTGAATCTATTTAAAAATGTAAAAAATAATTAAGAAAATAGTATTCCCGAAGATGAAAAACTTATCTAAAAAACCATAAAAAACGAAAAAACCCGTTATTTAAACGGGTTAAAAAGTGGAGATGGAGGGATTCGAACCCTCGTCCAAACAAGCAATACGCAAGCTTTCTACATGCTTAGTGAATTATTAATTTTCGGCTGATTGCTGAGAATTCACACCCCACAAGCAGCTTATCATCTAAATTTTCGAACAGAACCCGATGCGTGTCCTGTTCTATCTCCGCATTCCCGTGCCTCTTAACCAAACGCCGCAGAGAAGGGCTTTTGAGAGACATTTAGCTTCCTTACCTGGTAAGGAGATCGCTTGGACTTACTATAATTCGGTCGTATTAAGCAGCTAAAGCGTATTCTTCGTTGCCAGTTATAAGTTTGTAACGGAAGTTTAACGAGATTACCTTACGTGACTCGACATGCTTACTTACCCATTGATCTTGCTGTCAAAACCGGTCATCCCCAATGGATAAATCTTCAATATTAATTGGCAAATATAATCATTTTAACTTAATTATAGGTCAAAATGGATCCCGTATTCCTTTAAGCACTATATATATTCAATTATTATTTTTAAATAAATTAAAGATTTGAAAACAAAATAAGATATAAAACTATAAATCTAAGCTTTTACTAAATCAATTAAAAACAGGGGGATCGGTTTATAATTTCATCATAACAGAATTGACAGTAAAAAATAATTTTCTAAATATTTTTAAAAATAGAAATTATCTTTTTATTATAATTATAAAAATTTAAATCCCTAAAAATAAAACAATATATCATAAAGAATTTATAATTTATATATATTTTAAAATAGATAATATGATTTTTTCAATAAAAAATAAAAAAAAAGAGTTTGATTTAGAATGAAAAAAACTAATTTTGTAACTATTAAGAAAAAATTCATATATGAAATTCATAGTTTCAAGCGGAGAATTATTAAAAGCATTACAATTAATAAGTGGAGTTACCGGAGGAAACTCATCTTTACCTGTATTGGAAAATTTTTTATTCGATCTGGATTCTGATAAATTAACCATCTATGGATCTGATGGTGAAACAACCATGAAAACCAGTATTGAAGTTCAAAGCACAGATAAAGGAAAAATTGCGGTTCCTTCAAAACTGCTTACCGATACAGTAAAAACTTTTTCCGAACAGCCGCTTTCCTTTTCACAAGAAGGAAATCAACTCGAAATTGTGGATGAAAAAGACAACTACTTCATAGCTTTGGATGATGTAGACCAGTACCCTACCCTACCCGAATTAGACACAGACAGGTCTATTACCATGAAAGCCTCCGTTTTAGGAGAAGCGGTCGCCAATACTATATTTTCAACCGGTAATGACGCCATGCGTCCCGTGATGACCGGGGTATTATTCCAATTTACTAATTCGGAATGTCGATTTGTAGCAACCGATGCGCATCGTTTAGTAAAATATACTCGTAAAGATGTTTCTGCAAATGAAGATATAGAATTCATCATGCCTAAAAAACCGCTTACTCTATTGAAAAATGCCCTGATTGCATATGATGATGAGGTTATTATTGAATTTAATGAAACCAATGCTCGGTTCACTCACAATGAAACTCAATGGGTTTGTAGGCTAATAGACGGTAAATATCCTAACTACGATGCCGTAATCCCTAAAGAGAATCCGAACGTATTGACTATAAACAGGCAATTATTTTTAAGCTCTCTAAAAAGAGCCGCCCTTTTCTCTAATAAATCAACTTCGCAAGTACGTTTAGCTTTAAATGGAAATTTACTTAAGCTAAGCGCTGAAGATGTTGATTTTTCCAATAAAGCGGATATGAGCCTTCCTTGTGATTACAATGGGGAAGAATTGAAAATAGGATTTAATTCCAAATTCTTAAATGAAATGCTTAACAACATTTCTTCGGAAGACATTACTCTTGAAATGTCTACGCCCAATCGTGCGGGAATTATTAAACCTGCAGACGGATTGGATGAGAACGAAGACATATTAATGTTGGTAATGCCTGTTATGCTTAATAACTAAATAAATTTTAAAATATAAACCACTTTTCTCGCTCTTATGTAAATAAATTATTTACATAAGATTTTTTTAATATAAATAGTTAAAATCAATGAAAATTTCTTATAATTGGTTATGTAAATATATTAAGACTGATTTATCTGTTGAAAAAATAGCTTCCATACTTACAGACACAGGTTTGGAAGTGGAAGATGTTGAAGAAATTGAATCTGTCAAAGGCAGTCTAAAAGGTGTAGTAGTCGGTGAAGTCATTGAATGTGAAAAGCACCCAAATGCAGACAAACTGAAACTAACTAAAGTGAACTTAGGGGATCAAATCGTTCAAATTGTTTGTGGGGCACCTAATGTAGAAAAAGGCCAAAAAGTACCTGTAGCCACTATTGGTACTTCTTTATATTCCGAAGATGGAAACGAATTTAAAATTAAGAAAAGTAAAATACGAGGAGAAGAATCTTTCGGAATGATTTGTGCCGAAGATGAATTGGGCTTAGGTAAAAGCCATGAGGGCATACTCGTACTTGATACTAATTTAAAAGTGGGTACTCCGCTCAATGAAGTGATCCCTGTTTCTAAGGATTATTGTATTGAAATAGGGCTCACTCCCAACCGCACGGATGCTATGTCTCATTATGGAGTAGCTCGTGATTTATATGCGGCGCTTAAAAGCAGAAAAATCAAGGCTGAATTACAACCAATCACTTTCGAAAATTTCAAATTGGATGAAGTCAAAGGGAATCCAATTAGCGTTGAAGTGGAAAATCAGCAGCTCTGCCCTAGATATTCGGGTATATATTTAAAAAATATTGAAATTAAACCTTCACCGGATTGGTTACAAAACCAGTTAAGAATCATAGGATTATCTCCTATAAATAATGCAGTAGATATAACTAATTATATATTACATTCCTATGGACTTCCTCTTCATGCATTTGATGCCGATAAAATTGGCGGTCAAAAAATAAAAGTGGGAACAGTACCGGAAGGAACTGCGTTTACTACATTAGACGGAGTAAAAAGAAATCTATCCGATTCCGAATTACTTATAAAAGACGCTCAGGATACTCCTTTATGCTTGGCCGGTGTGTATGGCGGATTAGAATCCGGAGTTTCCAATGAAACTAAAAATATTTTTTTAGAAGCTGCTTACTTTGATCCGGTTTCTATAAGGAAAACCTCTAAAAAAGAAGGGTTAAATACCGATTCTTCTTTCCGTTTTGAAAGAGGTGTAGACCCTAATTATACCCTGATTGCTTTGAAAAAAGCCTGTGAGCTTTTTAAAGAGTTAACCCATGCAACCGTTGTTGGAGAAATGATAGATATATATCCCAATCCAATAAAAAACGTAAATACTATTTTAAGGTATCATAAAATCGATCGAATATTAGGAAAGAAAATCCATAGAGAACAGATCAAAGAAATCTTAAAATCATTAGAGTTTACGATCATAAGCGATACAAACGAAGTTTTGGATCTTATAGTACCGGCTTATCGTGTAGATGTGACGAGGGAAATAGATGTTATTGAAGAAATTGCACGAATCTATGGGTACAATCAAATTGACATTCCTGAAAAGTTTTCGTTTGCTTATGAAAATAAAAATGCCTTTGATGAAGAATTTCTTGAAAACACGATTGCTAACCAATTAAAATATAATGGTTTCAACGAAATCATCAACAATTCGTTAACGTCTCGTAGAGATGAAAACACCCAATACGTGGAGCTGGTTAATCCTTTAAGCACAGATTTGTGTGTAATGAGGCAATCCCTGGTATATGGAGTATTACAAAGTATATCATTTAACAGCAATCGTAATCAGAAAGAAATTAAGTTTTATGAATTCGGAAAAACCTATTTTAAAAATTCCGCGGGAACTTATATTGAAAATAAAAAACTTTCGGTAGCTTTATTCGGAAATTTCCAGGAAAATAATTGGATTATTCCTCAAAATACTTCTACTTTTTTTCATTTAAAAGGAATTGTAAGCCAATTACTTATCGGTTTTAACATATCCATTGATGAAAAACCATTAGAGTCTTCTTCTCTGTATAAAGACGGCATCGAACTTTTTGTAAACGGATCTTCTTTAGGTAAATTAGGAAGTATCAATCCTAAGCTTTTAAAAGAATTCGGACTAAAAGGTAATGTATTTTATGCAGAATTGGAATGGGAAAAATGGGTGGATCTTGCCTCTAAGAAAAAACCTTATAAATTAGCTGAAATTCCTAAATTTCCTGGCTCAACCCGAGATTTAGCCCTTTTACTGGATAAAGATATAAAATATTTTGACTTATATAAAGCGGCCTTCGAAACAGAAAAAAAATTGCTTCAATCCGTAAATCTTTTTGATGTTTATGAGGGCAAAAATCTACCTGAAGGTAAAAAATCATACGCATTGAATTTCTTCCTTCAAGATGAAAATAAAACCCTTACGGATCAAGACATTGATAAGGTTATGAAAAAATTGTTAGATCGTTTTTCAACCCAGTTTCATGCCGAATTAAGAAATAATTAATGATGAAAATATGCATAAAAATGTTGTAATTCTAGGGGCCGGAAATGTTGCTTATCATTTAACCAGAGCCTTACTTGAAAATACGGTGAATGTCGTACAGGTTTTCAACAGAACTCTGGATAAAGCACAAAATTTTGCAGAAGATTATAATATTAATTATACAGATAAAATTTCAGAAATTGTTAAGGCAGACATCTATATTATCTGCACTTCAGATAAGGCCATTTCCGAAATATCTTATTATGTACCATTTGATGATTGTTTAGTTGTCCATACTTCCGGATCGATCCCCTTATCTGCGCTTAAAGGTAAATACAGAAAAGGAGTCTTTTACCCTTTGCAAACCTTTTCAAAAAAAAGAGCGTTGGAATACGATAAAATTCCTTTTTTTATTGAAGCAGAAAATAAAGACGATGAAACTATTCTTTTAAATTTGGCTAAAAGAATTTCTGATGAAGCCTATGTTGTTGATTCAGAAAAGCGATTGAAAATACATATGTCGGGCGTATGGGCCAACAATTTTACCAATCATCTACTTTTCATAGCCAATGAAATTTGCCGTAAACAAGATATACCTTTTGAGATTTTAAAACCTTTGATAAAGGAAACTTTTGAAAAAATTAATGATGACATTTCTCCGTATGACGCTCAAACAGGACCGGCAAAAAGAAATGACCAAGTTGTTATCCAAAAACATTTATCTATTTTAGAGTCTGATTCCAATTTATACCAAATCTATTCTTTACTAACTAATTCCATTTTAGAAACTTACCATGATAAATTATAAAGAAAAGCTCAATCATATTAGCGCATTCGTTTTTGATGTAGACGGAGTTATGACCGATGGATCCATCATTCTCATTAATAACGAAATGATAAGAAATATGAATACTAAAGATGGGTTTGCCTTACAGTTTGCTGTAAAGAAAGGTTATAAAATTGCCGTAATCACGGGAGGTAAGGATGCCTCTGTAGTGAGCCGACTTAACTATTTAGGTATTACTGACATCTATCTTGATTCTAAAGATAAATGGGATGATTTGGAAGATTTTCTTTACAAATACGGATTGAAACCTCATGAAGTTTTATATATGGGAGACGATCTGCCCGATTATGAGGTGATGAACCAAGTGGGAATTGGAGCAGCTCCCAAAGATGCTTGTCCCGAAATTCTTTCCATTGCAGACTATATTTCACCTACTAAAGGCGGAAAAGGTTGTGTGAGAGATGTGATCGAACAAGTTTTAAGAGTTAAGGGCGATTGGGATTACCTCGAAACAAAAGATACTACCGCTTCTATATAAACATCTTATTTACATAAGTTTTAGGATATAAAATTTATTTAGATCCCTAAATAAAATAACCAATATTTTTACCTCTTTGATAGCAATGGATAAAATCATACGCTTTCAATCATGTTATTCAAATTTAATTTTCATCCTATCTCCAAATTTTTTACACCGCCTACCATCTCCATCAACTATATTGTTTTAATATAATTATTTGCACAATAAATACGATTTATTATAAATAAATTAGTTTTTATAAAACATACAATCTATAAACTGCAAAATTTGAATTATAAATGTTAAATATTATTAAATAATTATATTAATTAAATTTATAAGAAAATTTTCGATTCAAAAATATGGATAAATTTATTGCATGGTTTAAATCTTTAAACTTTGAATATCTTTCAATACTAGGGGCTGTTCTTTATATACTTGTTATTATTTATACCATCTTTAAAATAATCAAAAATACGGAAAATCCATCCAAAGCAATCGGGTATTTACTTATAGTTATAATCCTTCCCATTATAGGGGTAATATTATATTTTTCGATTGGAATGAACTACCGATTGGAAAAATTGTATAAAAGAAAATATACACACGATCGAAACTTTTATCAGATACTCAGAAATCAAATAAATGAACATACTGAAAAGAGAATCAACAAATATAATAAATTATTGGAGGGTAAAACTCACTCAATAAGAATGTTATTAAAAGATACTTCTTCTGCCCTTTATGTAGCCGACAATACCAAGTTGCTTATCAATGGTGAAAATAAATTTAAAGAGGTTATTGAAGAATTAAAAAAAGCAACGAAACATATCCATATTGAATATTATATTTTTGCTGATGACCGTATTGGAAACGAAATTAAAGATATTTTAATACAAAAAGCCAAAGAAGGCGTAACCGTACGATTTATTTATGACGATTTTGGAAGCCATTCGTTGAACAAAAGAATGATAAAAGAACTGCGTGAAGGCGGAGTACAAGCCGCTGCTTTTTACAAAATTAAACTTTATGCTTTTGCCAACCGAATGAATTACCGCAATCACCGTAAAATAATAATCATTGATTCTAAAGTTGGTTTTATTGGCGGAATTAATGTTGACGACCGATATATCAATACCCCGAACAGCAAACTATTTTGGCGCGATACCCATTTTATGGTGAAAGGAGAAGCGGTAAACGGACTTCAATATAATTTCATAACCGATTGGAATTTTTGTTCCGGAAATGACGTCGATCCTTTTGACAAAGCCTACTTTCATGCGTCTAAAGATATCACCACTAAAGACGAAAACCCCGAGCTTCTGCAGATTGCTGCCAGTGGTCCGGATAGTGATCGAGCAACTATAATGCTTGTATACAACGGAATTATAATGTCCAGCCGAAAGAGGCTTTATTTAACTACGCCATACTTGATCCCTAATGAAACTATTGTTAATGCTTTAAAATACGCAGCTTTAAGCGGAGTGGACGTTCGAATTTTGGTTCCGTTTAAATCGGACAGTATTATTGTAAATGCAGCTTCGTGCGCCTATTATAAAGAGTTATTAGCCTCGGGGGTTCGAATTTACAGGTATACGAAAGGATTTGTACATGCTAAAACCATAATTTCCGACACCAATCTTTCCGTTATAGGATCAGCTAATTTGGATATGCGGAGCTTTGATTTAAATTTTGAAATAAGCGCCTTAGTTTACAGCGAAACCATTAACCGGGAACTTTATGATGCTTTTATGGAAGACATTGAAAACAGTACGGAAGTTTCCTATAAGGAATGGTTAAAACGAAACCGATGGGTAGATTTAGGTAATTCCATAGCTAAACTTATATCACCCCTTTTATAAAAAAATGATTAGTTAATTCTTCAAGGTTAACAAATATTTTAGGATATAGCAATCCCTATATAGGGTAATTTAATTGATCTGTATTTTTTAAAAATACGATTTTTTTAAAAGTTATAAATCGCTGATTGTAATACAATAAATTAGTTTTACTATACAATTAAAGTCCATTTAAGATAGACTTTTTTTTCGTATATTCGCAAATCAATTTTTTTCGCATTTGTTTTAAAAGAAAATGAGCAATAAATTTCAAGAATATAAAGAATTAAATCTAAATAAATTTGCAGACGAAATTTTAGAATTTTGGAAAAAAAATAATATTTTCCAAGAGAGTATAAAATCTCGTGAAGGCAATCCCCAATTCGTATTTTTTGAAGGACCTCCTTCAGCTAACGGAATGCCGGGCATTCACCATGTAATGGCTCGTACCATTAAAGATATTTTCTGCCGATACCAAACATTGAAAGGGAAACAGGTCAATAGAAAAGCCGGTTGGGATACCCACGGTTTGCCCGTTGAACTTGGAGTTGAAAAGGAATTAGGCATTACCAAAGAAGATATTGGTAAAAAAATAACTGTGGAAGAATACAACAAGGCTTGTAAAGAAGCAGTTATGCGATATACCGGTGCTTGGAACGAACTAACTCAAAAAATAGGTTATTGGGTAGATTTAAATCATCCTTATATTACTTACGATCCCAAATATATGGAAAGTGTTTGGTGGTTGTTGAAACAAATTTACGATAAAAATTTACTTTATAAGGGTTATACTATTCAACCCTATTCTCCTAAAGCAGGTACAGGGCTTTCCAGTCATGAGTTGAGTTTACCCGGTGCATATAAAGATATTACAGACACTACCATTGTTGCTCAATTTAAAGCAATCAAGGAAAGCACCACTTTATTTAACGATATTCAGGGTGATGTATATTTCTTGGCTTGGACTACCACACCGTGGACTTTACCTTCCAATACGGCGTTGACTGTAGGAGGATCTATTGATTATGTATTGGTAAAAACATTTAATCAATATACTTTTGAACCCATAAACGTTATACTCGCTAAAGAATTAGTCGGAAGTCAGTTTTCAGGTAAATTCGTATCTGCTGAGTCTGATGCCGATTTTCAAGAGTATACATCTGAAAATAAAAAAATACCTTATCGAATTCTTGCCGAATACAAGGGGAAAGATTTAGTTGGAATAAAATACGAACAACTTCTTTCTTGGACATTACCGTATGAAGACGCGGACCGAGCATTTGTAGTGATTGATGGAGACCATGTGACTACTGAAGACGGTACAGGTATTGTTCATACTGCTCCTACTTTTGGTGCAGACGATGCGAAAGTTGCAAAAGAACACGGGGTACCCGGTATGTTGGTTCTTGATGAAAATCAAAATCCTGTTCCTTTAGTGGATTTACAAGGTAAATTTATTTCAAGTTTACCTGAACCTTTTGCGGGAAAATATGTTCGCATTGAATATTATAACGATAACGAAGTTCCGGAACGTTCAACTGACGTTGAAATAGCCATACTTTTAAAGACCGAAAATAAAGCTTTTAAAGTAGAAAAATACAATCACAACTATCCTCATTGTTGGAGAACAGACAAACCTATTCTTTACTATCCTTTGGATTCTTGGTTTATAAAAATTACGGAAGTTCGTGATCGAATGACCGAATTAAATCAAATTATCAATTGGAAACCTAAATCAACAGGAGAAGGTCGTTTTGGTAATTGGCTGGAAAATGCTAATGATTGGAATCTTTCCAGGTCAAGATATTGGGGTACTCCCCTTCCTATTTGGAGAACTGAAGATGCTAAAGAAGAAATCATCATTGGTTCTATTCAGGAATTGATTGATGAAATGGAAAAATCCGTAAAAGCCGGATTTATGTCTAAAAATATCTTTGAAGATTTTATTGTAGGTGATTTTTCCGAGGAAAATTACAGTAAAATAGATCTTCATAAAAATATTGTTGATCAAATAGTTCTAGTTTCAGAGAGTGGAAAGCCCATGAAGCGAGAAAGTGATTTGATTGATGTATGGTTTGATTCAGGAGCCATGCCATACGCTCAATGGCACTATCCTTTTGAAAATAAGGAATTAATAGACGAACGAAAATACTATCCGGCAGATTTTATTGCTGAAGGAGTAGACCAAACTCGCGGTTGGTTCTATACTTTACATGCAATCGGAACCATGATTTTTGACAGCGTAACTTATAAAAATGTTGTTTCCAATGGGTTGGTTTTGGATAAAAAAGGAAATAAAATGTCCAAAAGTAAAGGAAATGCTGTTGAGCCTTTTGAAACCTTGGCTATGTATGGGCCGGATGCTACTCGATGGTATATGATTTCCAATGCCCAACCTTGGGATAATTTGAAATTTGATTTGGAGGGCATTGACGAAGTACGCCGTAAAATATTCGGAACTCTATATAATACTTATTCATTCTTTGCTTTATATGCCAACGTGGATGGATTCAGTTATAAAGAGGATGATATACCTTTTAAAGAAAGAAACGAATTAGATCAATGGATCCTATCCGAACTTAATCTTTTAATAGATGAAGTGGATTCTTTCTATACCGATTATGAGCCAACCAAAGCTTTACGAGCAATTAATACTTTTGTAATAGATAATTTAAGCAATTGGTATGTGCGCTTATCAAGAAGACGTTTTTGGAAAGGAGAATATTCCAATGATAAGATTTCTGCTTACCAAACTCTTTATAAATGTTTGGATACTATTGCTAAATTAATGTCTCCGGCAGCTCCTTTCTATTCCGATAAATTGTATCAGGATTTAAATGCTATTACGGGAAAAGAACCTTATGCATCGGTTCATTTAGCTTATTTTCCTGTTAAACAGGAAAATGAAATCGATTATTTATTATTGGAAAGAACTCATTTAGCACAAAAAGTTACCACTATGGTATTTTCTTTGCGTAAAAAAGAAAATATAAAAGTTCGCCAACCGTTGCAAAAAATTATGATTCCTGTTTTAAGTAAAAATGACAGGGAAAATCTCGAATCCATAATACCTATAATTAAACAAGAGGTCAATGTAAAAAAAGTTCAATTATTGAACCCTGAAGAAGCTTCTGATATTATTGTAAAAGCCGTAAAACCTAATTTTAAAACGTTAGGACCTAAATTAGGCAAAGATCTTAAAGCCGTTAGTCAAGAGCTCCAACAATTATCTTCTTCTCAAATTGAAGAGTTGGAAAAGAACGGGGCTATAACTTTGTCCGGCTACGAACTAAACTTAGATGATGTTGAAATTCGCACACAAGATATTACGGGATGGTTGGTTGCCAATGACGGCAAATTAACCGTTGCGCTCGATATCACTATCACTCCTGAATTAAAATCTGAGGGAATTGCTCGAGAATTGGTAAATAAAATTCAAAATCTCAGAAAAGAGAATGGATTGGAAGTTACCGATAAAATATCTTTAGAAATTCAGGCGAATGAGGAAATTGAAAAATCCGTTAACGAAAATATGGAATATATATGTTCTGAAACATTAACACAGAAATTAACTTTTGTAAGTAACACTACCGATGGGACGGAATTAGACATTAATGAAATTAAAATTAAAATCGTACTAAAAAAAGTGTAATTATGACTGAAGACAGACTTAGATATTCTGACGAAGAACTTGAAGAATTCAAGATACTTATTCTTGATAAAATTGAAAAAGCGGAAAATGATTTAACTATGCTGAAAGAAGCGTTTGTTAATGATTTAAATAACGGAACGGATGATACCTCTCCTACTTTTAAAGCTTTTGAAGAAGGTTCGGAAACCATGAGTAAAGAAAGTAACTCCCATTTGGCGGCTCGTCAAGAAAAATTTATCCGTGATTTGCGAAATGCTTTAATACGAATTGAGAACAAAACATACGGAATTTGCAGGATTTCCGGAAAATTAATAGGTAAAGAAAGATTGAAAGCGGTTCCTCATGCTACCTTAAGTATTGAGGCTAAAAACAATCAATAATAAGAATGAAGAAAGTCTTATGGATAACATTTTTTATCCTTTTATTAGATCAAGTATCAAAAATTTACATTAAAACGCATTTTCATCTTCATGAGGAAATAAAGGTTTTTGATTGGTTTTATCTTACGTATGTTGAAAATCCCGGTATGGCTTATGGAGTGCAACTTGGTGGATTTATAGGTAAAATAGGCCTGAGCTTATTGCGTTTGGTATTAATAGGTTTAATGGCTTATTATATCAACAAATGGTCTAAAAAGGCTAATACATGGTATTTTATCATTCCGGCAGGATTAATTTTTGCGGGAGCAATCGGGAATTTGATTGACAGTACTTTTTATGGAGTCCTTTTCGATTCGGGTACAACTTATAACTCGGTCGTGAAGGATTGGTACGGATATTCGGGAATTTCCAAACTTAATTTTAAAGGATATGCCCCTCTATTCGGAGGATGTGTTGTGGATATGTTTCGTTTTCCTCTTATAGACACTTACTTGCCTGAATGGTTTCCTATTTGGGGAGGTGAAAGGATTCAATTTTTTAATTATATATTTAATGTTGCCGATTCTTCCATCACTCTTGGTGCGATATTTCTCATAGGTGTTTATTTCTTCAAACCCGGTATGTTTCCTAAAGAATGGATGAAATAGTCCTGTGTAAAAAATTACTCCATTTTGTATTCTCATGCGGGGTCTAATCTTTATATGGTATAATAAAAATGCATAAGTTTTTGCACTTTATATTTTAAATGTAAATTTGCATTTTATCATATAAAATATACACATGAGAGTTTTAACAGGCATACAAAGTACAGGTACTCCACATTTAGGCAATATATTAGGAGCCATTGCACCGGCTATTAAGTTAAGCAAGGATCCTTCTAATGAATCTTTTTTCTTTATTGCCAATTTGCATTCCATGACGCAAATTAAAGATGCTGAAGTCCTAAAACAAAATACGTATGAAATAGCGGCAACCTGGCTCGCATGTGGTTTGGATATTTCCAAAACTTATTTTTACAGACAATCAGACATCCCCGAAGTAACAGAACTTATGTGGTATTTGCTTTGTTATTTCCCCTATAGCCGTTTGGCTCTGGCGCATGGTTTTAAAGATAAAGCCGATCGTTTGGAAGATGTAAATTCCGGGCTGTTTACTTATCCTATGCTTATGGCTGCGGACATTCTTTTATACGATGCACAAATCGTTCCGGTAGGTAAAGATCAATTGCAGCATTTGGAAATGACTAGAGACGTTGCTCAAAAATTTAACCACGTACACGGCGATGTTTTGGTAGTCCCTGAAGCCAAAATTCAAGAAAATACGATGTATGTACCCGGAACTGATGGAAATAAAATGAGTAAATCCAGAGGAAACACGATTCAAATTTTTGCTCCTGAAAAAGAGTTAAAAAAACAAATTATGTCTATTGTAACCGATTCTACTCCACTGGAAGAACCTAAAAACCCAGATACATGTAATGCGTTTTCAATATTTAAATTGGTAGCCACTCCTGAAGAAGTGGAACTTATGAGAGAAAACTACTTAGCCGGTGGTTACGGATACGGACATGCTAAAAATGAATTATTTAAAGTTCTTCTACGTGAATTTAGTGAAGCCAGGGAAAAATATAATTACTATATGAATCATATTGAGGAACTTGAGAATATTCTTAAAGAGGGAGCTGAAAAAACTAAAAGCATAGCATCTGAAACACTGAAAAGAGTTAGAAAGTCTTTACAATTTTAAAATTTTTCAAAAAAAATTGCAGCAAAAATATCTTTTGCTACAATTTAAACTAAACTAATTAAACTAATATTTAAATTCTTGTGTAAAAGGATACAATTTTAGTTTAATTATTTTTTTCCTGCAATTCTTTATAATAGATTTTATCTATAGCTGTATTTAATATTTTTATATAAGTCATATTTAGTATATATTCACATATCCGCCCTTGATATCTTTTTTAACTACTTCCGCTCCTCCATAGACATTAATATCTCCGCCATCTTTTATTTTGGTTTCAACTAATCCATTGGAATAAACAGATGCTGTTCCTCCGGAAGTAACTGCTACTGCAATTTTGTTTGAGCCCACTTCTTTTGCATCGTAAGTGCCCCCGGATGTAATTTTAATATTTTGATGGTTTGCCAATCCTGAAACTTTGATTTCTCCTCCTGATTTTAGCTTGGCATGTATTTTGTTTACTCCAACAAGAACGGTAATCTTCGAACCTTCAGTAGCCCCGATATTTAATAGATTTTCTTCTAATTTATCATTACCGGTTATTGTTGATCCTTCGTAAGCATGTATATTATTTAACTTTTTATAATATACCTTTACGTTTACCTCATCGTCGTTCTCTAATTTCAATGTATCCATTCTAATAATTAATTCTCCGCCTTTTTTAACGATTTTTACGTCATCTTTTTTTACTCCGCTGATCTCTACTTTTTCTTCCGGTGAGGAAAGTAACGTCACAGGAATTTTATCATAAACACGCAAAACGGTAAAACTTCTTAAATTTTTAACTATTGCCTGAGCAGAAACAATCTGTATAAAAATTATCGCAAATAAAACAAATAAAAATTTCTTCATATACTTTTTTGAGATAGAATTCAATAATTAAGCCATAACTTCATTATGATTACTATATAATCAATAAGTATATTCTTATAAGGGGGTATTGATGATTAGTTTAGCCTAGTAATGCTTTTCTCCATTCTTCTTCTTTAAATCCTACTAAAATACTAGAATCACTTATCACTAAGGGACGTTTTACCAACATTCCGTCTGTAGATAGAAGTGATAAGAGTTCGTCTTCGCTGCTCGTCTTTACTTTTTCTTTAAGGTTTAATTCTTTATATAGTTTGCCTGACGTATTAAAAAATTTATTTATGGGCAATCCTGATCTTTGATACCATTCTTTTAATTCTTCTTTCGTTGGTCGTTCTTTTGCTATATTTCTTTCTTTAAATTCTATGGTATTATCTTGCAACCATTTGATTGCTTTTTTACATGTGCTGCATGTGGGATAGCATAAAATTAATATTTCCATTTCTTATTTTTTTATGAAGTCAAATTTACTTTTTTTATGTGTCTAAAGTCTATTAATAATAGTTTAAAAATTAGCAAAGGGGTAATTATTTAAATTTAGCTGGATCATTAGCTTTCAATTAAACCGGCTTTAAATATTGCTGGATTGATCAAATCAAGTAAATCTTATCAAAATTTTATAATCACTATACAAAACCGGTTTTTTGTAATGTGAACATTAATGATCCACGTTATAATTTTAAGGTAAAATAGTTTATAAAATGGACTTTAAAAAAATTGAATGCCGGAATTTTCTTTTTAATTGAACATTTCAATAATTCACTTTTTTCTTATAACCTTTCTTCTTTTGAAAATGTTACTCAATTTACAATAGATAATTTATCAATATTTCTTTATTTTGCCCAACTACTACTACATTCATTATCGTGGATTTTCAACTTATTTATTAAATTAATCTAATTCAACTACTTTAATTGATTTTACCCTTGTACTTCCTTCGTACAATTCTATTTTATATAAAAGATATTTAGGTTTTTCTATAAGAGATTCATAAATAACAGGAATTACTACATTTGCTTTATTTAGTAAAACATTAGCTTTATAAATTTTCATCCAACTATCTAAAGGTTCTTGTATTTTGATAACATCAAAACTACTATCACATATATCCTTTTGTAAATTTCTTTTGGCATATAAACTATCCATTCTCTGCAATTGAGAAACAAGTTCATAGCCTTGTACTGTATTTGATAATTTATCTTCAATGGAATAAACCCTATAGTTTTCAGATAATGAATTTCTCAAGTTTAATATCGATACACTATCCTTCTCTTTTTTTATATTATGAAAACCTATTTGACTGTTAAAATCCATACTGAGAGAAATGGGTTGTACAATAACTATATGACATTTTTCATCACTTTGTAATTCTTCAGAGAAAAGAATTGATTTATAAATCTCTTCTTTAACCTTATTTAGATAAGATAATTTAAGTGTATCTATTTGTCCTTGCAACACATAGATAAATAAAAAATTAATCAAAATCAAAAGTTTCTTCATATACATGATAATTTATAGTTGTAAGAAATCTTTAAATAAATAAGTTATCAATATTTCCTTTATTTTGCCCAACTGCTCCTACATTCATTATCGTGGAATTTCAACTTATTTATTAAATTAATCTAATTCAACTGCTTTCATTGATTTTACCTTTGTACTTCCTTCATATAATTCTATTTTATATAAAAGATATTTAGGCTTTTCCATAAAAGATTCATAAATAACAGGAATTACTACATTTGCTTTATTTAGTAAAATATTAGCTTTATAAATTTTCATCCAATTGTCTAAAGGTTCTTGTATCTTTATTATATCTAAGTTATTATTACATATTTCATCATAAAAATTATCTAAGGTGTATAAATCATTTTTTCCCTCTAATATATCTAAATAGTACATATAGTCTTTAATATCCAAAGAATTAGAAAGTTTATTATTAATCGAATAAAACCTATATGTTTCAGGATAAGAATTTATCAAGTTATTAACAGAAACCGTGTCCTCAATTTCTTTTATGTCATAAAACATTGCTTCATATCCAGGCGAATATTTCATATTCAATGAAATTGGACTAACTCCTACTATATGACATTTTTTATTATTTTGAAGTTCTTTAGAATTAAGAATTGATTTATAAATATTTATTTTAACTGTATCTATCTCAGAATAACATATTCTATACATAGAACAACTATCCTTAATCTGCCCGCTAAATAGATTTAATTTACAAAAGAACAAACTAAGAAAAAGTAAAGCTTTCTTATTGTACATCATTTTAATCCACAACTTATACTGATTCAATCTTTCCCTTTTTTAGAAAATGCGTCCTTATTAAGCATATATTTTTTCTATTTCTTTATTTTTTTATTAAAATAAATAATCATAAGACTCACTTTCAATAATATTTAAAAAAAATAAAAATATTTAGCTTAAATTTATTAACAATTAATATAAATTATAATATATAATGAAAATGCTTTTTATCTTATTATATCTCTTTCCTCTTTTCCACCACTTATTATTTTTTTGATTATTTCTAATTTACCTTTATCGTTATATCCTATCTTAATTTTGAATAAATAATATTTTTCTTTTTCAATGGATCTATTTCCATTAGATAATAATTCATATTTCACAGGTATTAAGACTTCTGAATTATAACTTCTATCATAGTATTTTTCATAAAAATCTATCCATTTATCAAGGGGTTTATATATTTTTATAATGTCAAAACTAAAATCACATACATCAGGTTCAAAATCAATATTTTTAGGCAAATATTCAATATTATTTTTTTTAAGATTATAAATATAATCTGCTCCAACTTGAACCCCAAAAAAACTATCCGAATCTTCAAATATCCAGTATTTTTTTGGTAATTCTTTTCTTAATTCTTTCACTGATATACTATCCTTTGTTATATAAATATCATTATATAAATATCCATTTGATCCCCCTGTAGCAAAACCTGCTGTATATCCGATATTTAATGAGAGTCCATTAATTCCAATTATATGACATTTTTTATTGCTTTTAAATTCTTTGGAAAGTATAATAGATTTATAAACTTCCGTTTTAAAAAAATCAATAAAACTTATAACTGCATCTTCTTCTTTACTTATTGATTGTCCGTGAAATTGGTTTATTAGAAAAATAGTAATAAAAATCAAAAGTTTTTTTATGCACATCATATTTTATGGCTTATAATTTTTTTTACTTAAAAAGATTATTAAATATTTCCACTTTAAGTTTCATCCCACTTTTAATAAAGAATTTAGAATTAATAACCTTTATATTTTATTTAGTTGATATATTAATTAATCTTTATTATTGCATATGCATAGCTACTATTCCATCCCAATAAATTTAACAGATTTTATTTCTACACCATTTTCATATAGTTGTATTTTATATAAAAAATACTTCTCTTTATTATTAAAACGTTCTAGGTGTTCATATTTTACGGGGATTATAAATTCTATAAATCTATTATTCTTATTAATTTCTTTAAAATAAAGATTAGCCCATTTGTCAAAAGGCTCATAGATTTTGATAATGTCAAATTTATCATTACAATGATAATAATAAAAGCCTTTATCATTAGTGAATAATTTTCGTTCTCTATTTTCTGAAAATTTTTTATGAGCATATATGGAATCCGCATTTATATAATAATCTATTAAATTACTTCCCTTATTAATATATTCCATTTCATTACCTATTTGATATATCCAATAATTATTAGGTAAAAAATCTCTTAATTTATCCAACGTAAGAGAATCCTTTTTTACATAAGGTTCTAAGTATTCATATTTTTTTGTAACTCCTAAAGAAGTAGAAGGAATCACAATCATTTTACATTGCGTACTATTTTCGAATTCTTTTGATGAAATAATACTTTTAAATATCATGAATTTAATAGCACTAAAATCTAAGTCATTATTTTTTAGACAATCCGATTGCCCATAAAAATAAATACTTATAAAGAGAAAATTAACTAAAATAATAGGTTTCATTTGCTCCATCAAATTTAATCCACAACTTTTACTGATTTAATCTTTCCTTTTTTTGAAAATGCGCCTTTATTAAGCATATATTTTTTTTATTTCTTTATTATTTATTATTCGAGTATATAATCATAAGGCTCACCTTCAACAACTATTGTAAAAAAAATAAAAATGTTTATTTAAAATTTAATTTTTTTTACAATTTGTATAAATTATAATTTCTAATGAAAACACTTTTTAATTTATTATATCTCTTTCCTCTTTTATACCACTTATTATTTCTTTGATTATTTCTAATTTACCTTTATCGTTATATCCTATCTTAATTTTGAATAAATAATATTTTTCTTTTTCAAGAAACATATGCCCTTTTGATAACGATTCATATTTTACAGGAATTACAACCTCATAATTTTCATATTTATTATTGAATTCCATAGGGTGTTTACTATAATATTTCTGATAAATCTTCATCCATTTATCTATGGGTTCGTATATTTTTATTATATCAAAACTACTTTCACATAAATCCGTTATAAAATCAATTTTCTGAGGAATATATAAACTATCTGTATTTAGAAGTGCAGAAATGTATTCTCGATCAAATTCAACACCCAAAAATTTTCTTGAATCCTCAAATATCCAGTATTTTTTTGGCAAATCTTTTCTTAATTCTTTCACTGATACACTATCTTTAGTTATATCCAGATTTGTATAATAAAAACCTAGAGAACCGCCTGTAGAATAGCCTTTAGGATAATAATCCATATTTAAAGAAACCGAATTAATTCCTACTACATGGCATTGCTTATTGCTTTTAAACTCTTTGGAAAGTATAATTGATTTATATACCTCAATTTTTAAATGATCAATTGGACTAACATCTACATTATTTATTTCTCGACTGCTTATTTGTCCTTGAAATACATAGATAAAGGAAAAATTAATCAAAATCAAAAGTTTTTTTATACACATCATATTTTACGGTTTTAAAGTATTTTATTATTGATATTTTATCTATATTATCTTTATAAAGTTTAAATTCTCCATGTTTTCTAGGATATTTTGGAGGAAGATTTACAGTTTTATATCCCCGATCTTCTTCATAAATTATAATAGGTTTAATATCTGGATCGGGATTATCTGACCCATTTAAAAAACCAAATTCGATAAATATATAATTTTCACTTTGACCTGTATAATTTATTCTATCCGGTATTTCTATTTCCCTTCTAATTATATTACACAACTTTGCCTCTACTGGAACATAACCTTGCGTTTGTTCTTCTATAGACCCTAAAGGGTATGGATTATCCGTTAATTTCTGTATAGCATGCCCAATAAATTCATGTTCTAAAATTCTAGGCAAATTAAAATAACGATCAATTTTAGGCAAATCTATTTTGCATTGTTTGTATTTGTTCTCTAATGTATATATATACTTCCAACCCTTTTGATTCAAATTATCATCAAAATCAGCTAAATCAATAAAAGCAATATCTCCTATTTTTATCCCTGGAGAAGGTTCTTTCATTTTTAACTCTTTTACTACTTGCATATTTACCTCAGGTATTCCCGGTACAATCCCTGAACTAACAGCTCCTTCTTCTTTTTTTAAATAAAGAACATTCCCATTATCATCGAAGTCATTAAATGAATATTTTTTATATCCAGACCAATTATTACTGATAGGTTCTGCTCTTATTTTATACCCAAAATTATATCCAAATAACAACTTACCCTTAGATACTTGATCTCTGCTTAATTCTCTTTTCCAATGTGCAATTGCAGTTGGAGATATTTTTTCATAGGCTGGAGCACATTCGCCCTTATAGTATAGCATTTCATTTTCTTTGTCATAGGCAATCTTGATACCGTATTCTTCGTTAAATGCTTTTTGCAATTTCTTAGGTATGTCGTATATCTGTTGCCCTTGTTCGTCATAAAATCGGGTATGTATTCCTCCTTGTTTGGTACTTATATTTACTTCACATTTCCCTTCTTTTTTCCAATTGGAAATATAAGCATATATAGTAATTTTATCCAAAGAATCAGTTTTCGAAATATCTAACGTTACTTCTTGTTTTCCAATAGTTTTAGCCGATAATTGTACTGCATCGTCATTGAGCTGTAACGACCATTTAATTTTCATGAGTTCTGTCGGCGATTTTACTTCCCTATTAAATTGAGTAATCTTAAATTTATAAGATTTCCCTTTTTCCACTGTTGAAACTTTTTCTCCTTGTTCATTTAAAGGCCCCTCAATATGAATTACTTGCAAAGGCTCAGGAGGTTTATAATCATTTAAAAATATTACACCGTCTTGCTTGCCAATCATTTCTACCCTTTTAGCATTAAAAATAAGATTCCCATTTTTAGCTGTTAGAGTTATAGATTGTTTAGCTCTTTTAATACTTTCTCCGCCTATTCTACGAACAATGTTACCGCCTTCCATTTTTTACTCTTTTTTTTAAATTTATTATATAGATATTGTTTCTTAGTTATGAATTTTTGTGTCGAAATACTATCAACTGATTTTAAAATCTGATTTATTTAATCAGCTTTTCAAACGGATGTTTACTTCGGGTTTGCTTGCCGTATAGGTGGTAAAAAAGATCTTTATAAACTTAATATAAAGAGTTTGAGTTTTTAAAAATTTAAGTAAGTAATCTAAATTTTCTGCTGTTGTAAAAGGAATTTTTTCTCCATAGACAGCCTGAATGGTATATTTCATAGTACTCTGATTTAATAAATAGGCTCAACAAATATACTAGTATTTTTTATTTTATTTTATATTTTTCTGCTATATATTTTGCCTGTTTTACTATAAATACAGTTTTTGTACGATTAATATAACAATATTTTATCTTTTTGAATGGATGTTTATTTATAACGTTTTCAAATCGGAAATAATGAGATATCTTCTGAAGTTAATTATTAATTATAAATATTAAAAACTATTATGAAGTTGTGTATTTTTTGAATATGATTTCAAATTAAAATTAATTTTAATCATAGTCAATAATTCAATAATTCAAGCCACTTAGTTGTGACTGGATATACTACTTTTTTATTTTATTGATTTAAATAATTTAAGATAAAAAGTTAAAAATTAATCTTTAAGAATTTGGGTAGATATAGTATAGGAAATAATCAGAAGGTAAAATATTTCCGTAATCCTTATGTTGAAAGGGATTTATTTGCTGATTTTTCTATTTAAATCTTTTTATGCTTCAGTTTAATTCCCAATACAGAAATCAACTTTACACATCAATAATGGATTATTTTATAAGTAGTAAGACATTTCGTAAAAACCATCAAAGAATATTTAGTGAATTTTAAATTAATAATTAGCTATAACCCTTATTTTAGATTTATCTTTCTTATCATTATGAAATGATTTAATTAATCCTCTAGATTCTAAATTTTCAAATAGTTCTCTTTTATAAGGAAAATCACTAAATTTAGGTTTATGTTGTTTTTTAAATAATTCTTTGTAATTCCAATTTATACTTCCCACTAAATTAACAATCCCTGCATCATTTAACCGACTGAAATACAAATTAATCAATCTTATCTTATTCTCATTTGAGTTTGAATTTACAATAATTGATTGTAGAGTCTCAAATTTAAAATTAATCATTTCTGATTTTAGAAGTATAATATCTCCAACTAATTTAGATATATCCTTACTATCAATTATTGTTTTTTCTTCCAATTTTGAAATGTAATTAAACTTATTATCAATAGTAATTTTATTTGACTTTAATATCAACAAAATATCTCCTTCATCTGTTTCAAAATCATTAATATTTTCAATGAATTTAGTGAAATCATTTTCAATTAATGTTATATGATTATTAGGGAAATTCTCTCTTAGTAAATCATAATTTGATTTAGTTGTAGTAAGAATCTTATTCGTTAAATACTCAATCTTATTCTCACTTAAATTTTCAAAAGAAAGAGATTCTCTTGTATAAATACTACTCTCAAACAATTTTACATAACTGTCATCTGAAATTTCATTACATAAAAGAAGATTTTTTCTGAAAGAAGAATAATCAAAAGTTTCAGATTTATGAGGCATCTTCTCATTTGCTAAAGCTAAATACACATATTCAGAATTTAAAAATTCAACTAAAATTTCATTTACTGTATTTTCATAGCTTGTATAATAGTTAATAATATTTCCCCAAACAGGTATCACACTATTATTTATTAACAATAAATCCTTAATCCCTATTTCTTTAATTATAGATAAATCAGGTATAACTGTTTCTACCTTTTGAATTATTTTAATTTTTAGTTTATCTTCTAATTTTTCATTATTTAAAAGTAAAAGTAAACTCCATACATCCTCAAATTTATTTTGTTCTAATTTTAAATAAACATTTTCTACATAAGTATTTATATTAGAAGTAATATATTCAACCAAAGGTTTACAATTAGATTTATGTATTGTTGAGTAATTAGAAGTTTCAAAGGTATTCCCTACATTCTTCTCTCCAAATATTGAAATCATTCGAAATATATTATCCTTATTTATCTTATAATGATTATTAAAATAAATATAATTAAATAGTTTTTCAATATTATTTCTATCAATATCTAAACTATTAAATTTTATATTTAAACTCTTTATTATTTCAGATACTTTATTTTTTAATTCAATATAATAATCGGTTTCATCATTAGTCTTTATCAACTTTATAAAATCAATTTTTTCTTCAAACGCTTCTTTTAATTTATCTTTATTCTGATACTTCAAAATCGATTCAACTTCACTATAATCAATGATTAAACGTAAATACTTAAACTGTTTTTCAAAACTATAATTATCATATACATATTCCCAAAACCCTTTCCACATTTCAACTAATATCTGTATAAATATCTTTAAAGGTCTATTTTCATCTTCAATATATTGGTCTATAAACTCTATTGACCTTTCTTTTTCACTTGATAACAATTTAATTATATTGTCGTATTGCTTTGAGTATTCATCGTATTTATTTCCTAATAAATCTAATAAGTCAAAATTTAAAATTGTTTCTCTGTCAAAATATTTTAATTCTAAATGATTATCAATAAGATTTTCAATATGTGTTAATTTATAATTAAAATATGTATCAATACCACTTTTTACATTTCGTTCAAAAATTTTATCTTCTTTAGTAAGTGATATTCCATGAAATAGTGAAATATAATCATTGTAATTTTCATTAATGTATCCTTCCAAAACTAAATTTCTTAATAATCCATTATTAGAAAAATCTTTTAAATAGTGGTTGATATCAACGTCTTTAAAAATTTGTTTTAAATCCCAATTTTGAATTTCTATTTTTTTATCTTCTAATTTTTCAATTTCTTTTTGTAGTAATTCAACTCTATTATTAAATTTACTTTCTATAAAATTAACTCTTTCTTTATATGTGAAATTTGGATTAACTTCTTTCTCAATCTCTTCAAAACTAAAGATTAGTGTATCTGTTATTGGTCCATAATAACGTTTATGTAGATAGTTATATTCTATTTCTCCATTTTCAATTAAACAATTAAATCCCTTATCTACTAAGAAACTCTCAATATTAATTTCAGATATATATATTGGAGTATTAGGAAGTTTTGTTAAAATTTGATTAATATAAATTCGTCTTAAATCTTTTATATCAGAGATGTTTTCATTATTAATATTCTTAATTTGTTTTCGTAATTCTACTATTTTATTATTATTTTCCTCAACATATTTTTTAATATATTTTTCCTTATTACTAATTAAATTATAGAGTTTTCCATCATTATTATTTAATTTATTAAAGTCTTCTGGATCAACATTTTTATAAGTAATAATTGCAAATAGTTCTTCCGGTTTTTTAATGAATTCAGGTTTCAAAACATTTCTATAAATCACAAATTCATGAAAAATATTAATTAATAACCTCATATCAATATCATCAATGAAAGTAGTAATATCTGAAAGAAATTCTTTTGGAAATATATTTTCTTCTAACCCTGATTCTTTTATTAAATTTATTAATGGTTCATCTGCGTTATACGAATTTATAAACGGAATAACTGGAATAATGTAATCAAAGAATTTTACTCTCTCTTTTTTATCATTAAATAGATCATCTCCTACTGCATATAGAAATTTTATCCCATGTTTTCTGTATGATTTTTTATTCTTTATGGTATCAGCATTATTGAGTAATATATTCAATTCTCTTAATTTAGTAAATATATTAGTATTATCGAACCTGTCCAAATCTTCAATAACTACCACATTATACGAATTCTTTTCAAAATAATATAAGATTTCATCATAATGTTCATTGAGTATTGATTTATTGGAATTATCTCCAATTTCAATTTCCCCCTTTAAGTTCACCTTATTTATTTTGGAATTACTAAATAGTTCAATTACTAATTTTGAAGAATACCCAATGCCTAAAAATGAAATTAAAAATACAAAAATAGAACTCCAATCTAAACTATCACTTAATATCCACGTATTTGGATTTAACTTATCTAAATAATTATATTTATAGAGTATAACTATACTCGACAACCACAATATAAATCCAATAGGAAATAAAAACCTTAACTTCCATTTTGGTATATTAATAATTCTTTTAAAACGAGATTCCGGAAGGTTTGAGGGCTTTACCTTATAAACAATTTGTTGTAATATACTTATTTCAAGCCGTCTTTCAAGTTCTTCATTATTTATTAAAGTTTCTTTAAACTCATTAGCAATTTCCTTTTCAGCTTCTTTTTCAGTTTTTCCATTTTTAATTTTTAATTCATACAGTTCTTTGAAATTTTCTTTCGACTTAGTTTGATTAAATGCAGCTAATGAAATATTCAAAAATTTATATTCTTTTTTATTCCAATGCTGAAACGTTTTTAATATAGTGCTTTTTCCTGAACCATATCCTCCTGTTAATGCAATATTATTTATACCTTTAGCTTTTAAAGTATCTCCTAATTTATCTAAATATGGTCGAATTTTATCAATATCTTCTTTTTTAGTTAAAACTTTAGGAGCAAGCGAAGATATGGATGTTACTTCTTCATCATTTTTTTTACTCTTATCTGAAAATAAAGAAGATATAAAACTAAAATTCATAAAACAGGTTTTATACAAATGTACAAAAACCTATTTATCTCATAATTCTATTTATGACTATATCAAGCAAAATTTCATATAAATTAACCCTCCTTTAAAAACTTTAAAGATGAATATATCTTATCCTATTATGTAACTTCCAATTTATCATAGTAAATTACTTTACCATATCTTTTGGAAACTCATTCCAATCGATAATAACATCAATACTTACTTCTTTATATAAGTTTATAAATTCGGCATTGATTAGATTACTTATTAATTATAAAAGATAATAATTAATCAATAAGAATTTGGGAAGAGTAAGTATAGGATAAGAAACAATCAGAAAGAAAAATATTTCCGTAACCCGTATTTAGAAAAGGATTTATTTGCTAATTTTTCTATTTAAATCTTTTTATGCTCCAGCCTATTTACCGATACAAAATTTACCAAAAATATTTCCGAGCAGTTCATCATTAGAAACTTGTCCCACGATTTCCCCGAGCGCTTCCAAGGCACGCCGTAAATCAATCGCAATCAATTCGCTGCTTAATCCGCTTTGTAAACCTTCTTTACATAAAAGTAAAGATTCTCGCGCACGAATCAAAGCATTCACGTGACGTACATTAGTTACAATTGTTTGAGAAGTAGACTTTTGAGATTCTATATACGAATACATGTTTTCTTTAAGTTCTAAAAGATCCGGATTTTGCTTAACAGAAACCATCAGTACTGAATATCTCTGTAAAATTTCATCGGGAATTTCATAAACAGTGAATTTGCTATTCTTATCCAGCTTAGTTAAACATATAATGATAGATACGTCTTCCCTCTGAAATTTAATAAGATCAGATTTTATCTCTTCCCAATTTAATTCTGTTACATCTGCCAAATATAATATAATTGAGGCTTCCTTGGCCTTTTCCAAAGCCTTGGCTACTCCTATAGCTTCTATTTGATCTTCCGTTTCCCGTAATCCCGCCGTATCTATAAATCGAAATTGAATACCATTTATAACTAACGATTCTTCAATGGTATCTCGAGTAGTTCCCGCAATATCGCTGACGATGGCCCTTTCCTCCTGCAATAAAGCATTTAACAAGGTTGATTTTCCCGCATTTGGCTTTCCTAGAATAGTAACCGGAACCCCGTTTTTAAGAGCATTTCCGTAAGAAAATGATTCGATTAATGGATTAATAACCCCTAAAATCTTATCCATCAATTGTACTAATTGAGAACGATCGGCAAATTCAACATCTTCCTCAGAAAAATCCAATTCCAGCTCTAGAAGTGAGGCTAAATCCAATAATTCAACTCGTAATTCCTTGAGAAGAGAGGAAAATCCTCCCCTCATTTGAGATAGGGCCATATCATGACTGGCTTTATTTTCGGCAGAAATTAAATCGGCAACTGCCTCGGCCTGACTTAAATCTATACGTCCATTAAGAAAAGCACGTTGTGTAAATTCACCTGCCAGAGCCAATCGACACCCTTTTTTAAGTAATAAGGAAAGAATTTGCTGTTCAATATATTGGGAACCGTGACATGTGATTTCCACCAAATTTTCTGCCGTAAAAGTTTTAGGAGCTAAAAAAACGGAAACCATCACTTCATCAATCGTTTCATTTTCATCTTTAATAAAACCATAATGAACCGTATGAGAAGGTACCTCATTTAGATTTTTACCCTTAAAAACAGAATTAACTAAAGAGATTGAATTTTTACCAGAAACCCTGATAATTCCTAATGCCCCTGTTCCCGGTGGAGTGGCTAATGCACAAATAGTATCTTCAAACAACATTAATATAGATAATAAAAAAACTAGTTAGGTTTACAAAGTTTATCAATATAAAGCTTTCCTTGCAGGTGATCGAATTCATGTTGGAAAATAGTACCGGTATAATCTTCGGCGCGACTTCCACCTAAAAATTTATGAGTAACCTTTTTTTCATTTTGGTCCGTATATTCCACCTCAATCCAGGCATAACGTTGCGAAGTTCCATATCGGTTAGGTACGGATAAACATCCGTCATTCTGAAAACATAGTAATTCGGTAGAATGGGAAATAATCCGTGGATTAATAGCAACTTCTACCGTTTTTTCTTCCTTATCCAATCGATAAAATAAAAAAACATTTCGATTTACTCCAATTTGAGGTGCTGCAATTCCTACTCCGTTTTCTTCCAACATAGTTAAGTACAGCTTCTTTATCAGCTGCTCCAAATCTTTATTATTGTGTATTTTTTTTATTCGTTTAGAAGGTTTTCTAACAATCAATGAATCCTCTTTGTGATTTATCTTTAAAACTCTTGCCGGAGAGTCGGGAGATTGATAAATAATTGCTTTCTCTGAAGAGGTAAAACAACTTCCGCAAGATGTTAGTATGACAAACAATGCCAGATATGCTATTTTATACATTTTTTTAAGGTTTGTTTTTTTTGGGGTTGTTGATTTTTATCAGTATTTTATTTTTACTATCCAAAATTGTAGAAAAAAACTCGTTCATTTTTTGGAACTCTTCTGAATCCTGAGGATTAATAAAAGAATATTCCTTACCGGAACATAAGACTATCTTGTATTTAGTATCTTTCCCATCATACAAAAGTTTACTTTCACCGCTTTTAATTTTTTCAAGTAAATGAATATCTAAAGTAGATTCTAATTTTTTCCAAACGTCTTCAGGGGTTTTTTCCAGCTCTTTTGCGCTTGTGTTCGTTCTTCTGATAATTGAATGATACGAACTATTATCTTGAGTAATCATAAAAGATTCTTCCCAACCATTCATCCCTCCGTAATTAGAATACTCAACCTTGCAAAGCTTATCCTTGCTAACAGTTTTAGGTTGCTGGGATTTACAAGCAAAGCAAGTAACCAGCATGATAACTAAATAGATAATTCTTTTCACTTTGGATTGAAATGCTTAAACTTTTAATTTTTTTTGAAAAAGCTGTCTACAAACTCATATTTATTAAAGGGTTGGAGATCTTCCATTTTTTCGCCCACTCCAATATATTTTACCGGAATTTTAAACTGGTCGGATATACCGATCACTACTCCTCCTTTGGCTGTACCGTCCAATTTGGTAACTGCTAAAGCACTAACTTCAGTAGCTGCCGTGAATTGTTTGGCCTGTTCAAATGCATTTTGTCCGGTGGAACCGTCTAATACCAATAATATTTCATGAGGAGCATCGGGAATTACTTTTTGCATAACCCTTTTTATTTTACTAAGCTCATTCATTAAATTAACCTTATTATGCAAACGTCCTGCAGTATCAATTAATACCACATCGGCACCTTGCGCTTTGGCAGATTGAACGGTATCAAAAGCCACAGAAGCAGGATCTGATCCCATGCTTTGTTTAATTATTGGAACCCCTACCCTTTCAGACCATATGACTAATTGATCTACGGCTGCCGCTCGGAACGTATCCGCCGCTCCTAATATAACTTTCTTTCCTTGTTGTTTAAATTGATAAGCAAGTTTTCCTATAGTCGTTGTTTTTCCAACTCCATTAACTCCCACTACCATGATAACGTACGGTTTTTTATCCTCCGGAATTTCAAATTCAGAATCAGAACTTTTATTTTCTGCCAATAAATTCATAATTTCTTCTTTTAGAATTTGATCTAATTCTGAAGTATTCATAAATTTATCTCTGGCAACCCGTTCTTCTATTTTTTTTATTATTTTAAGTGTGGTTTCAATTCCTACATCCGAAGAAATCAGCACTTCTTCCAATTCATCAAGAACCTCATCATCGACTTTACTTTTTCCTGCAATAGCTCTCCCAATTTTATCAAAAAAAGATCGGCTAGATTTTTCCAATCCCTTGTCTAATGTTTCTTTTTTCTCTTTTCCGAAAATTTTCTTAAACCAACTCATATAGGATATATAATATAACAAAAATAAAAAAAAAATCATTCACAATGAAGTGAATGATTTTTTTAAAACCTTAAAAACCTATGTTATGAAAACTATTTCTGTTTTAAAAATGTGTCTACGTTATCCGCATTCACAACTTTTTCTTCAAAAACGTAAGCTCCGGATTTAGGAGACTTAACCATTTTGATCACTTTGGTCATTTTTTTAGATTCTGTACGTAATGTTGCTACAACCTTCTTTGCCATGACTAAAATTTATTATTTAATTTCTTTGTGTATAGTATATTTTTTTAACACCGGATTGAATTTTTTCAATTCAATTCGTTCCGGAGTATTCTTTTTGTTCTTAGTTGTTATATAACGAGACACTCCCGGCATTCCACTCTCTTTATGCTCAGTACATTCTAAAATTACTTGTACTCTATTACCTTTCTTTGCCATTTTAATTTTAATTTTTAGTAATTGATAAGACCTTGTTTACGAGCTCTAGCTACAGCTTCTTCAATTCCTATTTTATCTATAATTCTTAAACCATGTGCAGATACTTTTAAAAATACCCAAGCATCTTCTGATGGTAAATAGAATTTTTTCTCCATCAAATTTATTTCAAAACGTCTTTTTGTTTTGTTATTGGCGTGCGACACATTATTTCCTACCATTGCACGCTTTCCTGTTATTTGACAAATTCTAGCCATTATCTTAAATCTAAATAATATTCTTTTTCCTTGAATCGGGTTGCAAATTAACAAATTATTTTTGACTCTACCAACTTTTTTACTTTTTATTTTTTTATATTGTGTTTCCTTTTTAGGGCATTCTTATTTATTTTATTTAAAAAGGTTTTGGATATCGCATAAGCCAATAATATTCCCGCCAGCAGCAATGCCAATCTGGCGATTACATCGCCGTATTTCACATAAGTTGTAAGTGAAGTATTTAAATTAATGTCCCCCCTTAAAGCCCCCCGTTTTCCATAGTCTAATTTTTCTACGATATCTCCCCGTTGGTTTATAAATGCTGAAATTCCACTATTGGCTGAGCGCCCTATATCTCTTCTGGTTTCAATGGCTCGTAATCGCGCATAAGCCAATAACTGCTTATGTCCTTGCGAATCGCTCCACCAAGAGTCATTGGTCATTATAAATAATGCGTTAGCTCCTTTTTTCACGAATTCTCCGACGTATTCTCCATATATGCTTTCATAACATATTATAGGAGCGGCTTTTAATCGATTCTTCGAATTTGTGAATATAGTCGGATGGTCTTGTACTCCTAAACTTTCCATAGATCCGCCAAAATTCATCATATATTCTCCAAGTATAGGCTTTAATACGGATGCATAGGGGAAATGCTCTACTCCTACCACTAATTTTGACTTATTATAATATTGAACCGGATCATTCAAATTTACTTGTACAGCAGAATTATATAGATCAATCCATTGATTATACTGTTTGAGATAACGGGCTGTAGGAGTTTGTTGTTGAGTAAAATATTCAGCTAACGATCCCCCCGACACCAAACTTAATTGAGGGTAATTTTTCAGCCATTGCTTTATTTGAGTTATGTAGATATCGTTTTCAAGATTGTTTACCATTACAAATCCATTTCCCGGAAAAGCAGTTTCAGGGGCAACTACAAATTGTGTAGCAGGGGTTATTTCTCTATCTACTGTTTGTAATAATTCTTGAAGAATTACAGTTCCGTCCAAACGATACTTATCGGCATATGGATCAAGTGCCGGTTGGGCTAAAACCACTTCTATTTTTTCAGAAGCTTTTTCATGATACGATTGATATCTAAGGAGGGAAATAGCCAGGGGAATTCCTATAATGGCCAGGTTATAGCATAGAGATTTCCATATATAGGTTTTATTATGCGTAACTTGATAAGCTCGTAGGTAATAAAAGAATATCAGGTTTGCTGTTAATACCCATAAAGTTCCGCCCAAAGTGCCGGTTACTTCATACCATTGAATGACTTCAGGATAATTAGCAAAGGCATTTCCTAAATTCAGCCAGGGCCAGGACATTTCCCAAGTTAGATGAAATTTTTCAAAACAGATCCAAAGGGTTGGAAAGAAAATAATCCCGAAGCGAGTACCTGTTTTTCTTTTTACAAAATGAAAAAAAGTAAAAACGAAAGCCATTAACAAACTGTTTACGAATAGAGGAAACAAAAATGCCATCCAAGAATGAGACCCGTCCGGATTTTGGGCGAAATGTAGCCATTGGGTTGCTCCCCAGTTCCAAAGGAAAAAGGCCAAATAAGATAATCCAAAAACCTTCCAATCGGAGAATTTTTCTTTTTTTACAGTAATATCATGTTCAACCAATAAAATGGGAACAAAAGCAATAAACAGCAAAAAGGGAAAGCCATATGCAGGCCAAGACAGAGCAAGAAGCAATCCACTGACTATTGCCGGAATAAATCTTTTCATATACTTGTAAAAATAGTTATTTTTGAGTTTTTAAACGCTTCAAATCTATGAATAAATTATTTTTTATAGCTCTGTTCTCTTTGATTTTACTTTCGTGTAAAACTCATCACAGGGAATCAGTAAATACCTATACTACCCCACCCGAAGTAGGAATTCTTACTTCCGATTTACCCAGATACAGCAAACCTCCGGCATCCGTAAATTCTGTTAAATTAGATGAGTCTCTTCCTTCTTCAAAAAAAGACAGCATAGTTACTTCTAAGGATACCGTTTCTTCTCCCTCCCACACAATTAATAGAGAAAATCCTTTAATTCAAACAGTTCCGGTATCCACCTTTTCATGGGAAATAGGAATACGCCAAACGCAGATTGTTGATGTACGAACACTGGTTGAATACAAAAGTGGCCATATATATGATGCTGTTAATATGAGTGTAGACGATCCCAGCTTTGAAAACCAAATTCAAGAATTAGATAAAAACAGTCCGGTAGCCGTTTATTGTAAATCCGGAATACGAAGTTTTTATGCGGCTAATGTTTTAAAAGATCATGGGTTTCAAATCATTTATAATTTAGACGGAGGGCTTAACAGCTGGTTGAAAAATGGAAAGGAACTTGTAAAGTAAAAAATAATTATAATCATTAAATATATGAAGTCTATCTCAAAAATCTTAATTCTATGTTATTCAATTGTTTTACTTATAAGTTGTTCCATACGCGAGGAAATTACGTTCAATCCTGAAGGCAATCTTACGTATTCTTATTTGATTGATGCCGGTGAATTTATGAAAATTATGCCCGATAGTCTGAATAAAGGTATTTATAAAGACACTCTAATTTCATTCAACAACTTACTTTCTCAAAAAAAGGATAGCATATCAAAATTATCTCTCGAGAATCAAAAAAAGTTAGAAGCACTTAAGCCTCTATTTATCAAAGTGCACCAAGATGAAAAGAAAGGGGAATTTTATGTATTGATTTACGGAGATTTCACCAATAGTGCGTCTTTAAATTCTGCTCTCGCCGCTTTAAATTCTATTGATAATTCAAAAAACAACCCTTCCAAAAACATGGAATTTCTCACCAACTCAACTTTTCATTGGAAGGGCAACGTATTCAGTAAAAAGTCCGTGAAATCCGAAAGTTTAAAAAATGATTCTGTGGCTCAAAGCATTCTCCCCTTATTTACCGGTGGTACTTTTAAAACCATTTATACGTTTCCGAAAGAAATAAAGAAAGTAAACAATTCTTCGGCCGTAATTTCTCAAGACAAAAAAAGTCTTTCTATGGTATTTGATGCTGCCGAGTATTTGGCTGCTCCTCAAAAAACGGATTTAAAAGTGGAGTTGGTAAAATAATTACATAATAAATTAGTACTTAGTACAATTTTTATTTTATACTTCTTGCAATGAAGTAACAAGATGTCGGTTTCAGTTGTAAAATCTAAAACAGCCTCCTAATAACTCATTTACATTTATTTACATATTTTGTACCTTTGCGTTGTTAAATAGTAAATGTGTACTATGAATTCTCAAACTCAGATAAAATGCCCGAATTGTGGAAATGTAATCGATGTAAATGATATTCTTAAACATCAATTAGAGGAATCCATAAAGAAAGAATACCAAGAAAAATTTTTTTCTTCTCAGAAAGAACTTCAAGAAAAAAACAATTTATTGGAGCGGCAAAAAGAAGAATTTGAGGCCAAGAAGAAGAAAGAGAATGAAATTTTTCAGGAAAGACTCTCTAAAATAACCAAAGAAAAGACTCTTGAAATTGAAAGTTATCTGAAAAAGAAAATTGAGGAAGAGAATCAAGAACGCATTTTTCTTTATGAAAAAGAATTAGCCGAAAAATCTGAAAAGCTTCAAGAATTAAATAAGATGCAAGCGGAGATTTTCAAATTAAGTAGAGAAAAAGAAGAGTTGAAAGCCGTTTTTGAAGCAGAAGCTCAAAAAAAATTAACTGATGAACTTCTACGAGAAAGAGAAAAAATTCGCAAACAAGAAAATGAAAAAAATGAGTTAAAGTTTAAGGAGTTACTTAAACAACTGGAAGATCAGAAAAGACTAACCGAAGAAATGAAGCGAAAACAAGAACAAGGATCTATGCAATTGCAGGGAGAAGTTCAGGAATTAGCTATTGAAGAATGGTTAGCTCAAAATTTTCCTTTAGATACAATTAACGAAATAAAAAAAGGAGTCCGTGGTGCCGACTGCCTTCAAATTGTAAATACTCGTGAAATCCAAAATTGCGGTTCAATTTATTATGAAAGTAAAAGAACAAAAGATTTTCAAAACTCATGGATTGAAAAATTCAAAAATGATATTCGTGAGAAAAAAGCAAATACCGGAGTTCTTATTACTGAAGTAATGCCTTCAGACATGGATCGAATGGGAATGAAAGAGGGAATTTGGATTTGTACCTTTAATGAATTTAAGGGGTTGAGTGCCGTTTTAAGACATTCCATCATTCAATTCAGCACTATTATTAAGTCCCAAGAAAATAAAGGCGATAAGATGGAAATGCTCTATGATTTTCTTACCGGAAATGAATTCCGTTTACGAATAGAGGGCATTGTAGAAGGATTTACTCAAATGCAAGATGAACTCAGTAAAGAAAAAAGGGCTATGATGAATATATGGTCCAAACGGGAAAAGCAAATCGAAAAGGTAATAGAAAATACAATTTCCATGTACGGCTCCATTAAAGGAATAGCAGGAAATGCCATTCAAAATATACAAGCTTTAGAATTAAATACTGACGAAACCTTAGGCTTTGATGAATAAATAATATACACAATACTAAAAAATATGCTTCTTTATATATAATTTAGAATTATATTTGCAGTACTCTTCAATAACATAACCTAAAAAAAAAGTCTATGGAAAAAAATATCTTTGAAGGCACTCCTATTGAAGATCTTCACCCAAATGACATCGCAGAACAACTTGAAGAGCTTTCCGAAAAAGATCGGATTTTAAACTTTTTTCTGCTTCCTCGTAATCAAAAAACGGATGTTTTTACGTATTTAGACCCTAAAATTCAACAAGAATTGTTGCATGGTTTAGGTAAAAAAGACATTGCCGATTTGTTAAACGAAATGGCTCCGGATGACCGTACAGAATTTTTTGTAGATCTGCCGGACGATCTCATTAAAAACACCATAAATTTATTAGACGAAAACGAGAGAAAAATTGCTTTACAGCTTTTAGGATATCCGGAAGACAGCGTAGGTCGTTTGATGACGCCCAATTATATACAAGCTAAAAAATACTGGACGGTAAAACATACCTTACAACATATTAAAAAATATGGAAGGAAAGCAGAAACTCTAAATTTCATTTACATTGTCGATGAGAATGATAAGTTACTGGATGACATCAAAATAGGAAAGTTATTACTTGCCGATGATGACAGTAAATTGGAAGAATTGGGAGATGACAATTTCATTGCTTTAAAAAGCATGATGAACCAGGAGGATGCCATTCGCGTTTTTGAAGATTATGACCGAAGCACCCTTCCCGTTATTTCCGAAACCGGGGTATTGGTTGGTATAGTTACCGTGGATGATATTTTGGATATTGTTAAGGAACGTGATACGGAAGATATACAAAAATTTGGTGGTGTGGAAGCTTTAGATATTCCTTATCGTGATACTCCACTCTTAACTTTATTTAGAAAACGGGCCGGATGGTTAATCATACTTTTTCTTGGAGAAATGCTTACCGCCAGTGCCATGGTCCATTTTGAAGAGGAAATTGAAAAAGCCGTGGTTTTAGCCCTTTTTGTGCCTCTAATTATCTCCAGTGGGGGAAATTCCGGATCTCAAGCGGCTACCCTGATTATACGGGCTATGGCTTTGCATGAAATCAAATTGAAAGACTGGTGGTACGTTATGAAAAAAGAAATTTTTTCGGGTCTATTATTAGGGATCACTTTAGGAGTAATTGGTTTCATCAGAATACTTATATGGCAAAATCTTAATTTTTACGATTATGGTCCTCATTGGTTGCTCATCGGAATTACGGTTGCCACTTCACTTATCGGAATCGTATTGTGGGGAACCCTTTCCGGTTCTATGATTCCTTTTATTTTGCGTTTATTTAAATTGGACCCTGCTACATCCTCTGCTCCTTTTGTGGCAACAATGGTGGACGTTACCGGATTAATTATTTATTTTACTATCGCTTCTCTTATTTTAAGCGGTGTGTTACTCTAAATTTATTCTAATTTCCGTAAATACGTTAATTGGTATTCAGGAACTAGTTCGGGATGTATGATTTTAATGATATCCGATAATACTTTATCCGCATAAATGCTACCGTACTCGTAGTAGTCATTAGCGAGTGATTGGTTTTCTTTGTTATTTAATGCATATACGTTTCCTGTTTGATACGCTTTAAACCATTCATAGTTTGTATTGGAATTTAACAAATCTCTTTTGGATTTAAAATTACTGGTTCCTATCCATAAATCGGCATTTTTAGCTTTACTTAGTACTTCTTCAAAAGTCATGGGAACAGATCCTGAATTTTTATTATCCTGCCATAAATAATGAGCTCCCGCATCTCTGAAAAGAGTAGCAAGAAAGCTTTTTCCTCCTGCCATATACCAGGAATCTCCATACATAATTCCGGTAAAAACGGTGGGCTTCGTACTTGTATGAGCCGATTTGTCTTTTAATTTTAAATAGTTTTCTTTTACTATAGAAAAGATGCTGTCGGCCTTTGGGAGCTGTTTAAAAACTGTTCCAAATAGTTTTAGATATTCTGTTTTTCCTAATGGATGTAATTCCATAAATTCTTCTACATAAAGAATTTTAATACCCTGTTTAGACAGTTGATTTAAAATTTTTTCATAATTGGGGTTATGTCCGGATATAATTAAATCCGGTTTTAAAGCTAAGATTTTTTCAAAATTCAACGTTCCATCATTTCCTATATCTTCGATGGTTTTGTTTTTAATTTTTTCTATGATTTTTGGATTATAGAAATAATTGGGTGAACAAACACCTACAATGGAGTTAATCTCTCCCAATGCATCAATATAGGCCGAGGCGGAAGTAGTAGTAATTACACATCGTTTACTTTTGTAATGCTTCGGAAAAACTAAACGACTGCCCGCAGATGTTATAATTAGTTGATTATTTACATTTTGAATTGAAAAATTAGTGGCGTATTCGTTTTTAGACGAAACGGATTTTTCAAAAGATTTTCTGCAAGAAAATAAGACAATTGCAAATACACAAAAAATGAATATTTTCCTCATAAACAATTCATGATTTTCGTTACAAAACTACTTAAAGTAAACATTTTTTTAATTTATTATTACACATATTTTTATTTTATCAGTATATCGATTCAAACCTTATATATTATCCCAAAATTAAAACTTCCTATTTTGAACTTTTTATTATAAACGTTTTTTATTCATTACTATTTAAAAATATAATCTCTTTAAGTATATAAAAACATAAAATTTAAAATTAATTGTTTAAACAAAGATTTAATACACTTATAAACATTTTATTTATTATTAAATATTATTATTTTTTTTATTCCTTATTCATTATTTTTTAACATTTATTTTATGATATCAATCATTTTTAATTAAATTATACGTTATTTTTTAAATATATTTGCTTTTATAACTCTACTGTTTTTAATTTATTATTGAACGGTTTAACATTTATTTTTTATGAAGAATTTTTTACTTTTTTTATTTTATTTTTTATCCATATTTTTTTTACAGGGTCAAGTAAAGGTCATTGATATGGAAGACCCCGGCAGCTTATCTAAGCTATTAGGTAATGAAGTTAATTCGATTACTAATTTAACGATTAATGGAAGTATAAATCCTGATGATATAAAAACGTTAAATAATATGAAAAAATTAACGGTTTTAGATCTTTCCAATTCTTCGGTTATGGACGGAATACTTCCTACAGGTGCATTCCAAAGTAATTCCGTTCTAAAAGATATAATTCTTCCTTCCAATTTAACAATTATTTCTAAAGAAGCTTTTGAATATGCGTATAATATCAGCGTGGATGCTTCTAAATGTTCCTATCTTAAAAATATAGGAGAATATGCTTTTAATGGAGTCAAGGGTAAAGTGAGTCTTCCCGACCATCTTGAATCATTACCTTATAGATCTTTTAGATATTTCAACGGTTTCATCGTTTTACCTAAAAATTTAAAAACTATCGGGAAAGAGGCATTCTCGTATTCTAACGTTAAAAATCTCGATTTGAGTCAAGCTCCAAATTTGCATACTATCAACGATTATGCTTTCTACTATTCTAAAATTGACCAGATAGATCTGAGCAAAGCACCCAATTTACATACTTTAGGTAAGGGGGTTTTTGAAGGCTCTGAGCATATAAAACTTATTGATTTATCTAAAAATGACCTGATTAAAATTATCGGTGAAGATGCTTTTTATAAGGTAGCCGGTAAAGTTATTCTTCCTGATTATCTTGAATCATTACCTTATAGATCTTTTAGATATTTCAACGGTTTCATCGTTTTACCTAAAAATTTAAAAATTATCGGGAAAGAGGCATTCTCGTATTCTAACGTCAAAAATCTCGATTTGAGTCAAGCTCCTAATTTACATACTATCAGCGATTATGCTTTCTTCTATTCTAAAATTGACCAGATAGATCTGAGTAAAGCACCCAATTTACATACTTTAGGTAAGGGGGTTTTTGAAGGCTCTGAGCATATAAAACTTATTGATTTATCTAAAAATGCCCTGATTAAAATTATCGGTGAAGATGCTTTTTATGAGGTAGCCGGTAAAGTTATTCTCCCTGATTATCTCAAATCTTTACCTTATAGATCTTTTAGATATTTCAATGGTATCATTGTTTTGCCTAAAAGTTTAAAAACTATCGGGAAAGAGGCATTCTCGTATTCTAACGTCAAAAATCTCGATTTGAGTCAAGCTCCTAATTTACATACTATCAACGATTATGCTTTCTTCTATTCTAAAATTGACCAGTTAGATCTGAGTAAAGCACCCAATTTACATACTTTAGGTAAGGGGGTTTTTGAAGGCTCTGAGCATATAAAACTTATTGATTTATCTAAAAATGCCCTGATTAAAATTATCGGTGAAGATGCTTTTTATAAGGTAGCCGGTAAAGTTATTCTCCCTGATTATCTCGAATCTTTACCTTATAGATCTTTTAGATATTTCAATGGTATCATTGTTTTGCCTAAAAATTTAAAAACTATCGGGAAAGAGGCTTTTTATAATTCTTTAATAAAAGAAATAACTTTACCTGCCTCGCTTAAAAATATTAATACAGAGGCCTTTTACAATGCTAAACAACTCGCATCAATTACTAGTAATAATAGTACTCCGCCTTCTTTGGGTAAAAATGTATTTAATGGGGTTGATAAAAATAACTGTTTGTTACAAGTTCCTAATTCTTCTCGTCAACTATACGCAAAAGCCGATCAATGGAAAGATTTTCAATTTAAAGAGGCCAATTTATTTATTTCTTTAAATTTACCCGATACAGATTTCTCAGTTAATACCCCTTTTTTAGTTTCCACTACTCTTGAAAATAAGGGTAAATCCGAAGCTAATAATAATGGTGAAGTAGCTTATTTTTTATCTGAGGATGATCGTTGGGATGATAACGATTACTTACTAGCTAAACATTCTATCTCTGAAACTATACCTGCCAAGGATAAAATTTCTTTTACTACCTCAATATCTTTCCCTGATAAATTAGGTAATTTTTTCTTACTTGCTGTGATCATTCCTAAGGACTCAGCGGATATCCCATTGGAAGATTACTCAAGCTTTGCAGGAAAAATACATTTATCCCCTGAATATAAAGTGAGCATAAACCCCTTAGATAGATCCATTTATTCCAGAGGGGAAAAAATAATTTTTAATGGTAAAGCCCGATTGGCTGATAAAAGCCCTGCCATTGATAAAAATATTAAAATTAATATAGTTACTGCAGGTACAAAAAGGGAGTTTTTTGCTAAAACTAATACCAAAGGAGAGTTTACCTACACCTTCACCCCTTTTGATGAAGAATTCGGTTTTTATCAAGTAGGAGCCTCTCATCCTGATATCTCTACTTCTGCAGCGCAAACTGATTTTACTATTCTAGGTATAGATATTATCGACAGCAATATTATATTTAAAGGGATAGTAAACAATACTGTAGAAGGATCTATTGAAGTTAAAAATAAAACCCATCTTACTTTACATACTGTTACTGTCCATCCTAAAGTTAATTCCGATAGTTATTCTATTTCTTTTGAACCATTGACCGTTTTAGAACCGGGTAAATCAGCTTTTTTAAAATACAAGCTTAACGCTAAAAAGGTTACATTGACTGATAATTACGAGTCTGCAGCCTTCGACATTAAAGCAGAGGAAGGTAATTTGGCTGAATTCTCCGCTAAATTTACCGCAACTACAGGTAAAGCTTATTTGGAGGTGAAAAAGTTTCCTAAAGATATTACTGTAACTAAAGGTAAAAAACGTTTGGTTGAATATACTCTTTTTAATTCCGGAAAAGAAAATACGGGCAAAATCTCTCTTTCTTTACCTTCTGAGGATTGGTTCAGAATTTTAAGTCCGGCCACTGCTTCAATTGATAATTTACCGCCGGGACAAACTGCTACCTTTACTATTGAGCTCACAGGTAAGTCGGATCTTCCTTTGAATTCACCATTCAAAGGATCCATAGCCGTAAATACCGAAAAAGCCAATTCAATATTAATTCCTTTTGACATTGAGTTTGTTTCTGAAAATGTTGGATCTTTATGGGTGGATGTGGTTGACGAATATTCTTATAATACACCAAGTAAACCTCATGTTAAAAATGCTAAAGTGGTTATTTCACATCCATTTTCCGGTAAGGTGTTGAGCGAAGGATTAACCGACCAAAATGGATTGTATAAATTGGATAGTATTCCGGAAGGGTATTATACCGTTTCTGTTTCTGCTGATAAGCATGAAAGTTATAAAAATAATATTTTAATAAACGCCGGTAAACTCAATAATCAACGGGTGTTTATTTCTTACATGGGGGTTTCATATACCTGGGAGGTAACTCCAACAGAAATTGAAGATGAATATGATATCGATTTAAAAGTTGATTATGAAACCAATGTTCCTCAACCGGTGGTTATTATGGAATTCCCTAAACCCTTACCGGATCTTAAACCGGGTAATACGTACAGCTTTATGGTTACTTTAACCAATAAAGGACTTATCGCGGCAGAAAATGCTAAAATTCAATTTGATTCATATAATAATTACGTATTTACCCCTTTAGTTAATAAAGTAAACATTCCTGCTTTAACGGCTATACAAATACCGGTAGTAATGAGTATGAATAATTCAAATAATAATGGTTCCAATGGAAATGGTGAAGACAACAATAACAATAATAGTTCCAATGGAAATAGTGAAGACAACAATAATAACAACAATGGTTCCAATGGAAATAGTGAAGACAACAATAACAACAATGGTTCCAATGGAAATGGTGAAGACAACAATAACAACAATGGTTCCAATGGAAATGGTGAAGACAACAATAACAACAATGGTTCCAATGATAATAACAATAATTCAGATAATAATAATAGTAATAAGGATAAAAACGATGATAAGGTTAACAAAAATAATGGCTGCATAAGTTATGTTAAAGTTTTTTATGAATACAAGTGCGGTAACACTACAGTTAAAAAATCTTCTTACAAGATAACCCATATTAACCCAGGTTGCAATAACAATAATTCTTCGGGGCATTTGGATTTATCCAATGGAAGCGTGAGTACTGGAAGTGGTGGGTTTATTCCTATTGTTATATCGGGTGGCTGTACCCCTTTACCTCCATGCCTTATTGAAGCTGGTGGAGCAATTATAAGTTGTAACCCACTTCCTCCATATATAGGCTGCGCCTATAGTTTTATAACTTCAGGAGTAAATACTAAAAATATAATACTTTGCCTGATAGGTTTCTTAGAAAAAAAACCGAGTAAATTTGGTATAGGTATAAGCTGTGTTTTAGCTTTATATGACTTTTTTAATTGTGCGTTAGAAGATATTATAAATAAGTTTCAAAAATCTGGCTCAGACAAGATTCAGATTAATGATATGGAAGCTATACTTAATTTTATAAACACTGTAAATAGTTATTATGCTGAATATTATGGTAATTCAATTATGAATTCCTCTTCTTTTTTACAATTCGCAAATGCAACTGCTGCTCACTTAGGTGACAATAAACCTTTTACACCTCAAGATATTGCCAATATCAAAAGCCTTTTTGCTAATTCTGATATAAGCTCTTCTACCATGGATAACTTTTTTACTCGATGGAATTTAACTCTTCAAGCTTGGGATAATGGAGTTTATACTCCTAATGATAATTATCCTGACATAGTAAATAAAACTAAACTTAATGAATATTTGAAAACTATGATTTCTATAAAAGAATATGTAAGTTCCAGAGGATATGATTCTATAGATGAATTATATGCAGACAGGCTTAAAGAAGCTAAAGAATATTTTACTCGCAAACAAAATTCCGTTTGTGCTAAAGTTTCATTAGACATTAAGCAAAAAATGGTTATGACAAGAGAAGCTTTTGAAGGGAATTTTACTCTAACTAATGGTAGCCAACAAAAAGAGATTACTAATATTAAGCTTGATATAGAAATTAGAGATGATCAAGGCAACTTAGCTAATGACCTTTTCCAAATTAATATTAAATCACTTACAGATTTATCAGCCATTGATGGTACCGGATCTTTAGACCCGGGCAAAAAAGGTTTTGCCTCCATTTTATTTATTCCTACCAAGAAGGCAGCTCCTAATAAAAAGAAATCATATTCTTTTGGCGGTACTCTTTCGTATACCAATCCTTTGACTGATGAAGTAACTACGGTTAAATTGTTCCCATCTATTTTGGATGTCCATCCTAGTCCTGAAATTTATCTAGATTATTTTATGCAGAGAAACATTTTCGGGGATGATCCGTTAACTGAAGACATTGAACCTATCATCCCGGCTGAATTGGGTCTTATTATTCACAATAAAGGAATGGGAACGGCTAAAAATGTACATGTTAGTTCAGCTCAACCACAAATTGTTGATAATCAAAAAGGATTAGCTATTGATTTTGATATTATTGGTTCCAACTTAAACGGTAAAAAACGTCAATTGGGAATTACCAATATCAATTTCGGAACTATAGAAGGTGGTAAAACTGCGGTTGGACAATGGTGGTTTACCAGCTCCCTTTTAGGTCATTTTATAGATTTCGAAGCAAAAATTTCTCATTCTAATAGTTTTGGTAATCCAGACCTTAGCTTAATAGGTGGTATTAAAATTCATGAACTGATCAAAAGTGTCCGAGTATATGGAAATCAGGATGATGGCATTAATGACTTCTTAGTTAATGATAGTAAAGATATTAGAGATTTCCCTGACTCGTTATTTTTATCTAGCGGTGGAACTGAGCCTGTGTTCCGTACTAAAAATATCGTAATTAAAGAGAAAAATTCCGATACTTTTGTATCTCAAATTGAAATTATCCCTTCCAAAGAAGGATGGAATTATGGTTTAATCAATGACCCTTGGAACGGCAAATATGTGATTATTAAGATTGTTCGTAATGATGGTGTGATTATTCCGTTGGATAACTTCTGGTTAACCCAATGTACGCTACGTGATAATGCGGATCCTGTTTATGAAAATAAGTTACATATCATCGATAAATTTGAATCTATACATAGTGCTATCTACACCGTTTATTGGGAAATCAATAAAAATAATGCGGTGAGGGTCGAGGCTATTACTCATGTTCCTGAAAAAACTATTTATGAAAGCTTGAATTATGTTGATGTCAGATTCAATACTCCTATTAATCCTACAACTTTTACTTACAAAGATCTTTATTTGTCTTGCCAGGGTGGTAAAAATTTAATCGACTCAAGCATTACAATAAATAAAATCGATGAAAGAAACTATCGCGTGTATATTGGATCTAAAACTATGAAGTTTGGGTATTACAGATTCCGTGTATTAACCAATAATATTGAAGATGCTAACGGAAATAAGGGATCAACAGGTAAAGAAGCCAGTTGGACTCAATCTCACAAAATTAATTTAATTAACGTTTCAGGTATTCTTAATGACGGACAGCCTGTGGATAAAGTAATTATTCAATTTAATATGCCGGTGAATTTTACTAAGGAGTCCATTTATCTTAGAAAAGGTAAATCTGAAACAATACTTTTAGATAATGTAACTATATCCAATAGTGAAGATAAAACTATTTTTACTGTTCAAGGCTTAAAACAATATAATTATATGGATGGTAACTATTTATTAGTTATAGACCTGTCTAAAGTTACGGATACTAACGGTAATAAAGGGAATGATAGTCATTCTGAAAAATGGATGGTATATCCTGCCAATGCTAACATTAAGTTATATCCTAATCCTGTATTATATAACCTTACCCTTGAATCTAATATCCCTTTTAAGTGGTATCATATTGTCTCTCTTTTTGGTAAATCTGAATTTTACCAAACATTCCCGGATCATACTTACAAGGCTATTATTGAAACCAATAACTCTTGGAATAAAGGAATTTATTTGATTTTCATTTATGACAGTAACAATAAATTAATTGCAGTTAAAAGATTTATCAAAATTTAACTCTTTTAATCTATTTTAAGTATTTTATATTTATTATATTATAAATCACGGGGAGAATTAACTTTCTCCTCGTGGTATTTATTACTCGTTTTTAAAGTTATATCTAATTTATAATATGGTTTGAATTTTTTATCTATGAAGAGAAAGATATATAAAATATACAATATGATAATTTATTGATATGATACGTTAATTTTAAAAGCAATTATACAATTATTCATTAAAAAAAATGCCAAAAAATGTATTTTTTTGGCATTTAAAATTTATTTACTCATTGAATAAGTAAATCATTATAGAATTTTAGTGTTAATAAACCCTGATTACGAATTTATTACATCAAATGTAAGAAATTTAACCTTTGGCTGTTACCGTAATTTAATAATTAAAATAATTATCATATAATAGATAAATTATTCACAATATATATCTTATATTATTTTTTATCTCTTAAAAAATAAGTAGAAAAAATATTAAGTATCAATAAGTATAAAATTTACATTATTTATATTAAATAAAGATTATGTTAAAATTTATTATTTTAAAAATAAAGCCAACATTTTATCCGTCATTTTATTGAAAATCATTGTTTTATCCACCCATACAAGTTGAAACATGAGATTTTTAGCTTACTATTTCTTATATTTTTATGAAAATATATATCAATAAAATTTGTAAAAACTAAAATAAACTTAAATGAAAATTTGAGTCAATTTTATTTTTTATCTTAAATTAGCTATTAAGTTTATAAATAATAATTTGTTTTCATTAAATATTAATTTTATGCTATTATAATAGAATGATAAAAGCAACAAAACATGAAAAAGTCATAGCTCTTGAAATATTACATAGTGCTTTCTTTAATGTACTTATTCCAAATTCAATTAACTTCACGATAAAAAAAGACTGTAAGAGGCATGAAAGATTAATGGCTCTAATGGATTATCAATTTAAAATGTCGATGAAATATGGAGAAGTTTTTATTAGTGATGACAAAAATGGTTGTGTATTATATATCGATAAAATATATTTCAGTTTACAAAAGATTAGTTGGGAAATTGAACTTCTTTTTAAATGTATAGGCATTGAGAATACTTTTAAAACCTTGAAAAGGGAAAATCTTTTAAAAAAGTATCATCCTAAAGAACCTTTTAAGCATTTATGGTTAATGGGAGTTCGACACAAATTTCAAGGCAAAGGGATAGGAAGTAAATTAATCAATGAAACCCTTAAAAGATATACAGGAGATTTAATTTATGTGGAAACAACCATTCCCGAGAATATAAAATTTTATAAAAATTTAGGATTTACCGTTTTCCATGAAACACATGAGCTCAATTATCCACTTTATTTCCTTAAATTAAGAAATCAAATATAATTTTTTTTATTATACTTTCCAGTTCAAAAATACTAACTAACTATATAATTATTTAAAAATTATTCTAAGCTGCAAAATTTAAAAACCTATATTTTTTATGTTTTTAATAAAGATAATACTGAAGGAAAAAATTAATTTATTTTTTCAACGATCTAACCACAACGAAGCAGACAAAAAGTATTTTTAAAGGACTAACTAAATACAATTACAAAGAAGCTATCAAAGTAATAGTCGGACCCTTAGACTATACCTATCAAATAACAAAGTTTATTTATATTGAAAGAAATGAAGCTTATACTCAATTATTAGATAATGTAGAATGGATGGTTTTAATCCATCCATCATTGGATTTTAAAATACAGTTTTAACCATAAGGTCAAAATGTAAAGAGGGACATAGGTATTATTATACCTATAACTTAAAAAAATATTAACTTCCTTAGAGTTTTACTAAATCCCAATAATAAACTTATTAATAAAAATAAAATTCAATTAAAATAAAATTTATCTTAAATTAGCCTCTTATATTATTCTAATCATTTATATAATTTGATTTATGAAAAAAGCAGTAAGTGAAAATTATACTAAAATTAACCACATACTAACAAAAGCTTTTGTAAATAATAAATCTGTAAATTTTGTTTTAAAACAAAAAAATGAAAAATATATTTCAAGTTTGATGGATTATTCTCTATATATGGGTAAAAAATTTGGGGATATATTTTTAAATGAAAAAGAAACCGCCTGTGCAATACTCATAGATCATAAAAAAAAGAAAACTACATTAGGAACCCTTATACGGGATATTAAATTTGCCTGTTGTGTGAGTGGATTAAAAAATGCCTATAAAGTAGTGAAAAAAGAAAGGATTACTCATGAAACACTGCCTAAAAACATTGATTTTATTCAACTATGGTTTCTGGGGGTTGATGTTTTACAGCAGGGGAAAGGGAAAGGTACTGATTTTCTACAAGAGCTTATAGAATATTATAAAGGAAAAAAAGAAGCTATTGTATTAGAGACATCAACAGTAAAAAATATTAAATTTTATGAAAAAAATGGGTTTGAAATATATTGTGTGAATAAAGAAGATTTTGGATTTGATTTTTATTTTTTTATATATAGATATTAATAATGTTCGGAACTGAAATTCATTTTTGTACATTCATTTATATATGTATCGCTTTTATTAATTTATTTCCTGTATTACTAAACATTACTAAAAGAAAATATAAGAAATATCATATAAAATTTTTTATACTATCAGTATGTATCCTATTAAATAATTTATCATCAGGACTTCTGCCAGATAATAATTTGAAAATAAATATCCTTTCCCAGAATATATTGGCATATGTTATAGGATTAAGCACAACAATATATTATTTTTATTATATATACACTGAATATGATATTAAAGTCATTGAGTTTATAAATTTCTATTTTATACTAATAGTTTCAAGTCTTAGTTTAATACTTCTTTTTATACTTCCCTATACTATTACAAATAATCTTGTTTTATCCAGGAAAATATTTTTGATAATTCCACTAATTATTATTACAATAATTTTCTTCAATACCAGTCATCAGGAATTAAAAAAATGGAAAGTTACTTATGATAAAAAAAGTAGATTTAGAATTATTTCAGGAATAATAGGGTTATTCAGTATATATTCATTACCTATTGTTATGTTCATATTAGGAGACAATCAGGATGTAGAACAGAGTTTATACACTTTTGGATTTTTATTTTTAGTGATTTCTTATTATTTATATGATAAAGATTTATCTTCTCATGGTAAAATTCTGAATTTAACCCCTAGAGAAAAGGAAATTTTTACAATTGTCGTTGAAAATCCTGATATAAAATATGTAGACTTAAGCGAACAATTGCATATTTCAAAAAAAACTTTTTCAGCTCATATGTCAAATATTTATAAAAAATTAAATATAAGAGGTAAAAAAGAACTATTGAAAAAATTTACAACAAGGTAATATTTTTTTTAGTTTATCTTCTTTAAATTCAGGATTATAAAAAAACCTTAGATTAAACCCTTAGACCATTTAAAGCCTTTTTAAATGCTCATTTCTTTTTTTATTTTAGCTTATTACTAATCTTTGAACATTATTAAATTTAGGTTTAAAGATTATGGATAATTTAAAATATCAGATTTTTACTAAATATAAAAAAGTTCTATTCTTATTTCAGTCCTTTTATTATATCTCATTCAGTAGAAAGTTTTCAATATTTTTTAAAAGCTATATCCAAACTAATACAAAATTACATTTTGATAAAAGGCATATATCCAAAGAAGAGATTTTGTTTATTGATATTATAGATAAAATTACAAAAACAAAATGAATTTTATCTTAAATTAGCCTTATTGTTTCCAATATGGAATATAAAATACATACTGTAAATGGAGAAAAAAAAACTTTTTTCTATTGCTGAAAATATAAATGATTTATTTGGAAACTGATTATATTAAATTATTTCGAGGGATATATGGGGAATATTAAAAATAAAAAACCGCTAATCTTTTGAATTTCAAAATGATTAACGGTCTTTGAGTACCCCAGACGGGACTTGAACCCGTACAGCCTAATGGCCACAGGATTTTAAGTCCTGCGTGTCTACCAATTCCACCACCGGGGCATTAGTATTTTTAGTATTTTAATTATCAAACCTGAGCGAAAAACGGGACTCGAACCCGCGACCCCGACCTTGGCAAGGTCGTGCTCTACCAGCTGAGCTATTTTCGCGCTTCAATTAACGTCTTTCTTGTAAATTGGTTTGCAAATATAGAATTGATTTTTCTTATCTGCAAACTTTTTTTTCATTTTTTAAACTATTTTTACTCTCAAATTATTTATACCATTAGAACTCAATCTATTAAAAAATTACTAATTTAGTAATGCTAAGGCTAAAAAGGTTTCAAAACTTCTATTTATATCTGATTTATGCATCTTCAACTTAAAAAAAAGAATTGAATTTTTATTAATTGTTTATATTTGTCGAAAAGTTATTCAAAATTTAAAAGTGAAAGCAAGAAAGGAATTTATAGCGGGTATAATAGTAATTGTAACTTTATTAGCCTTTTGGTGGTTGTTTAAATTTTTAAAAGCGCAAAACGTTTTTACAAATCAAAACACCTATTATGTAAAATATAATAAAGTAGAAGGCTTATCTAAATCCAAAAATGTAAATATAAACGGCTTAAAAGTCGGAATGGTGGAATCTATCATTCCTGTACCTACCAAAACAAAAAATATAAGCTTTATTGTAGCAATAAATGTTGATAAAGATTATCAATTTTCTAAAAATTCTGTAGCTCAAATAGTTACCAGTTTTATGAACGGTGCAGAAATTAACTTGGTTCTGGCTGAAGATCAAGCAGAAATAGCAAAAACTGGGGATACTTTGAAAGGAAGTTTATTGCCGGGCTTAATGGATTTAGCCGAAGAAAAGATAAAACCAATTAGTGATAATGCCAATAAAGTTTTATTAAGACTGGATTCTACTCTAGCTTCAACTAATAAACTTCTTAATGAAAAAAATCAACAAAATATAGAATCTTCTTTAGCAAATTTAAATCAAGCTATAGCAGAATTCAATAAATTAGGTAAAGGGGCTAACCAATTACTGGCTAATAATTCTTCAAAAATTAATTTAGCTATAGATAATGCTAATAAAATGTTAGTCACAACCAATACTACGGTTGAAAAATATGGAATGATGGCTGATAAAATCAATAAAGCAGATTTAGATGTTGCCGTTAAAAAATTAGAATCTACATTAAATAATCTTAACGAAATATCCGGTAAAATAAATTCGGGAGAAGGCTCAATGGGCAAACTAATGAATGATCCCGGTTTATATACTAACTTAACTCAAGCTTCTAAAAATTTAAGTGTTTTATTGGATGATTTAAAAACCAATCCAAAAAGATATGTTCACTTTTCAATTTTCGGAGGTGGCGGAAAAAAGAGTAAACAAGAAGGAACAGCCAAATAATATAGTATGTTATAAGGGTTGAATATCCACTAATACACTATTTATGGATTACATACAGAGCATCATATTCTTACTTCTTGCATTTGCAGGAATTGGATTGTTTGTTCGTAATATCCTTAAAATAAAAAGAAATATATTATTAGGTAAAGCAGAAAACCGTTCGGATAATCCCATCAAAAGATGGAAATTAGTTTTACGTATTGCCGTTGGGCAAGGGAAAATGTTAGCCCGTCCGGTTGCCGGAATTTTACATCTTGTTGTATATATAGGATTTGTCATCATAAATATAGAATTAATTGAAATATTTGTTGATGGTATTTGCGGAACCCATCGGTATTTCGGAAAAATTCTCCCCTCTCCTCTTTACAATTTGACAACCGGAACAGTAGATATTATATCATTTTCTGTTTTAATTGCGGTAACCCTATTTTTTATACGTAGAAATATAATCAAAGTTCCAAGGCTTAATTCTAAAGATTTGCTGGGTTGGCCGCATATGGACGGAAATCTTATTTTGATTATTGAGTTCTTAATGATGCTTTCTTTGCTCATTATGAATGCTGCCGATTTTACTCTTCAAAAAAAAGGTATTTTATATCCATGCGGATTTTTTCCTGTAAGCAATTGCATTTTTAATAACGTATTTTCGACTTTTTCAGTTGAAAGTTTGTATATAATGCAAAAATCAGCCTGGTGGTTTCATTACATCGGGGTTCTCTTTTTTTTAAATTACTTATATTTTTCCAAACACTTACATATCTTATTTGCTTTTCCAAATACTTATTTTGCTAACCTTCACAAACAAGGTCAACTTAATGATTTGGACTCTGTAACTAAAGAAGTAAAATTATTGTTAGATCCCAATGCTGATCCTTATCAAGCATCAACAGAAGAATCAGTACCTGAAAAATTCGGAGTCAGTGACGCTACTGATTTATCTTGGATCCAATTATTGAATGCATATACCTGCACTGAGTGTGGAAGGTGTACTTCCAGTTGTCCGGCAAACTTAACCGGAAAAAAATTATCTCCAAGAAAAATCATGATGGATGTTCGAGATCGTATCGAGGAAATCGGTAGAAATATTGACAAAAACGGGAATTTTTTAGATGACGGCAAACAACTTTTAGGTAACTATATTACTCATGAAGAGATTTGGGCTTGTACAACTTGTAATGCTTGTGTGGAGGCTTGTCCATTATTGATAAACCCTCTTTCCATACTAATTGATTTGCGCAGATATTTAGTAATGGAGAAAACTGCTGCTCCTAGCGAATTAAATTCTATGATGAGCAATATTGAAAATAATAATGCCCCTTGGCAATTCAGTCAAAATGATAGAGCCAATTGGACTAAAGAATAATTTTAATTTATTTTTGTAAATAAACGTAAAATATGGATCGACCTATTAAAACTATGGCAGAATTTAAGGCAGAAGGAAAATCCCCTGAAATACTTTTTTGGGTGGGATGTGCCGGAAGTTTTGATGATCGAGCCAAAAAAATAACAAAATCATTTGCTTCTTTACTTCAAAAGGCCAATATTGAATTTGCTATTTTAGGGCAGGAAGAAGGTTGTACCGGAGATCCGGCCAAAAGAGCCGGAAATGAATTTCTATTTCAAATGCAGGCCTTGATGAATATTGAAGTTTTGAATTCATATGAAATAAAAAAAATTGTTACCGCTTGTCCTCATTGTTTTAATACTCTAAAAAATGAATATCCTCAATTAGGAGGAACATATGAAGTTTTACATCATACACAGTTTTTAGTTTCTCTTTTAAATGAAGGAAGAATAAAAGTTAAGGGAGGAATTTATAAAGGAAAAAAGATAACTTTCCATGATCCCTGTTATTTGGGAAGAGCTAATGATGTGTATGAAGCTCCTCGTGAATTGTTAGCCCAATTGGAAGTTAATTTGTTAGAGATGAAAAGGTGTAAACAAAACGGTTTATGTTGCGGTGCGGGTGGTGCACAAATGTTTAAAGAACCGGAACCCGGTACCAAAGATATCAATGTTGAGCGAACTGAAGAAGCTTTACAACTTAATCCCGATATAATAGCAACGGGATGTCCTTTCTGCAATACGATGCTCACAGACGGTCTTCAATCAAAAAATAATAACTCTCAAATCTATGTTAAAGATTTAGCAGAGTTATTGAATGAAAATTTAAGCTAATCTTATCCACCTCTCCTACTTATAAATCTTTTTTTATTATAACTGTATCTTATTCAGTTAAATATATCATAATCTGTCTTAAATATTTATTTTTTATTTTGAAATATTATTAGTTTATTTGCTTTAAAATAAAATATTTATTCCATTAATTACTATTTATATTATATATCAAATTAGAAAAAAAACTATTATATTGTATTAAAATTATAGTTCTTGAATAGTAATCTTTAATAGATCAATTTCTTTAAATTTATCATAAATCATTTAAAAATTAATTACGTAGACCAAGCCAATAAAAACCACCTCATGAGAAAAACTAACCGAAAAATATATTTTGTTATCCTATATTTATTTACAGCTATATGTGTATATGCTCAACATATTAATGAAAAGAATAACATACACGAAGATTCCCTTTTATCCAAAGAAAAAAAAGATTCGCTTAAGATTCAAGAACTTAAAATGCAAGTTCAGGAATTAAAATTAAGCCAAATTGCCCTTCTGAATGAAAAGAAAAATATGGGAAAAACCGATTCCCTAAAAAAAGCATTACAAAAAAAACAAATTGACTCATTACGGGCGATCACCAAAGGGTATCCTGTTGTAATCGATAATGACACTTTATTTAATTTATATGCTCGGAGAGGCGGCGTAATGCCCGCAGACCGGGCAAGTAAGGTAAAGGAAGTAATAATAGCAGAAGGAAAAAAACTTAAGCTTAAGCCCGATTCCATATACATGTTTGAAACCGAATACGTTACAGATATTATGTCCGGAGACAAAGTTATAATTACTTTATCGGATCAAGATGGTTTATGGCAAAATACCACTCGTCAATATCTTGCCAAAAAATATACAGCAATTATTTCCAAAAAAATATCTGAATTACACTCCAAATATGGTCTTCAACAAAAAATCAAGTCATTTTTAATTTTATTTTTAGTCATTATTGCTCAAATAATTGCCATATACTTTACCCAAAAATTATTTATAAAAATTAAGAGTCGCCTCAAGAAAATAATTAATGAGAAATTCAAAGCAAATAAATTTCTTACGAATGATCGACAGGAAGTTTTATTAGTTTCTATTACAAAAGTTACCAAATACTCATTTATCATTGTCCAATTAATTATATCTATTTTTATCATATTTTCGATTTTCCCTGAAACAGAAAAATATGTATATCACATGTTTACTTTTATGGGAAATCTTGCTAAAGACATGGGTAATACCATTATACATTATATTCCCAATTTAGTTAAGATAATTTTTATATACTTAATTTTCAAATACATAATAAAAATATTAAAGTATTTTTCAGGAGAAATAGCTGAAGAAAGAATTAAAATCAAAGGTTTCTATCCGGATTGGGCGCATTCAACATTCAACATACTTCGATTTTTACTTTATTCTTTTATGTTTATTATGATTTGGCCTTTACTTCCTAATTCTAATTCTCCCGCCTTTCAAGGAATTTCCGTATTTATCGGTCTTATTATATCATTAGGATCTACTACCGTAATAGGAAACTTAATGTCCGGATTGGTTATTACTTATATGCGTGCATTTAAAATCGGAGATCAAATTAAGCTAAATGATACGATTGGTAATGTCGTAGAAAAAACACCTTTTGTAACGAGAGTTAGAACTTCAAAAAATGAATTGATTACTATTCCTAATTCTTTTATTCTTTCTTCTCAAACAGTTAATTATAGCGCTTCGGCAAGAAATTACGGAATTATAATATATTCAGATATTACGGTGGGTTATGATATTCCCCGCAAACAAGTGGAAGATTTACTTATTGAAGCGGCTACTAATGCAGAAGGAGTGTTAAAAAATCCTGCTCCATTTGTATTGGTGAAAGAATTAGAAGATTTCTATTGCTGTTATCAGATTAACGCCTATACGGATCGGGATTTGGCTATGCCTAAAGTTTATTCAAATCTTCATAAAAATATTATGGATCGTTTTCATGAAGAAGGAATTGAAATTTTATCGCCTCATTTTTATGCAGAACGCGATGGTAATGAAATTGTAATGCCCTCCCAATACAAACACCAATCCAATGATTGAACTGACACAACACAATAAAAAAGGCCTTAAAAAGGCCTTTTCTTCTTTTATATTTATAGTTTAAACTGGGAATCGTCTAATTTAGGATTTATTTTATAGCTGGTTATCGTTTGAACCGCTGTTTGACCAGGTACTTTGGTTTTTATTTTGGTGGAGAACTTATATCCTTCAAAATCTTTGTAATCTGAATATTCTTTTGATACAACTTCATTTTCTTTTAAAGTTTCTTCTTTTACTTTAAATCCCGTTTCTACATCGAAATAAAGAATAGTTTTAATGGTTCCTTCTGTAACCGTGATTTTATATACTTCTTTACCGTCTAAATTTTTCTTACCATCTAACACCGCATTATCTTTGGTAATATACAATTCTGAAAAAATCCCTTTCTTAACTTTCATTTCATTTAATTCATCTTTTTCACCGGTTGCAGGTAAATTTGAAAATAATTTTTTCCCGTCAAAACCTTTAATAATGGTTTGACCCATGATTGATATTTTAGATACAAATTTATTAGGTGCTTTATATTTAATTTCTAAGTCAGCAGGTTCCGGCAACTGAGCAAATGTTATTTTGCCCTCAGAAATCAAAGTGGTTATTTGTTGTAATTTTTCTTTACTGCCGGCCACAGCAACGTAATAATGATTTAAAACGGATTCCAACGTTGGTTCTTTTTCAATCTCTTCGGATAAAACTGTACAATGGGTACCGATTACTACATTTGCTTTCGCTATAAAAGAAATAACCAGTAATAAGGTAAGTATTTTTCTTTTCATTTTATTTAATTATTTAAAAAATTAATATGTATTATTAAAAATTGATAATTTAGAGTTACTAATAAAACAACTATTGAATTCGATCGGTATATTCAACTGTTTTCTTATTCATAATTTCTTTTCAGAATTATTCTTAAATAACGATCCTATTTCCAAATATTCGGAACATTTAGAGACTTAGGCTTCTATATATTATCTTTCCCTTTGCGCTATTACTTCCTTTAAAATATTTAAAACCCCATCTTCATCATTGGAATCTGTTTTAAATTTGGATATTTCTTGTAATTTAGGATGTGCATTTTTCATTGCGTAACTAAAATAGCTTTCCTGCATCATTCCTATATCATTTAAAAAATCTCCAAAAGCCATAGTTTCTGCTTTAGATATGTTTAATATTTCTTGAACTTCTTTTAAAGCAAATCCTTTATCGGCATTTTTAACGGAAATATCCAGCCAAAATTTACCTGATACAACTACTTGGTAATTTTCGCTAAGGTGTTTCACATAAGGCAAAATATTTTCTTCCGAACCTACACTGTTGTATATCGCCATTTTGACTATCTGATCATCAATAGGCTCCTGAAAGCTCGGAATAATTTTCCTTTTAGGATAATAGGGAGCTATTTGTTTTTCAAATTCCGAAAATCCTTCTTCAATATATGCACTTTTTATACCGCATAAAAGCATTTGAGTATCGGGTAAGGGACGTATCAGTTGGGCTACTTCATGGATAACATTTTGATCCAATTCATGGATAAATAACTGCCTTCCTCTATGTACTACGTTTCCTCCATTTTCAGCAATAAAATATATTTCATTCTTAATTTTTTCAAAAACCCTTAAGAGACTTTCATATTGTCTTCCACTTGCTACGACAAATTTTATATCCAACTTTTTCAGTTTTTCATATATTGTAAAGAACTCTTGATTGAGTGTATAATCTGAATGAAGCAGTGTTCCATCCATATCTGTAACTACCAGTTTTAACTTACTATAGTCCATATATTATTTTAGTTAGCTTTTAAATTATGTTTTATTGTTAATCCGTTTATAAAATCTGAAATCCCCATTCTTTTCTTTCCTTCTAATTGAACTTCAGTTAAAAAATAGAATCCATCGGCGGCTGCAATTTTAAATGTTTTTTTGCCTTCAATACATACAGTTCCAATATCTAGAATATGTTTTTCAATTTTATAATGCCCCTTATAAATTTTTAATATTTTAGAATCTCCATTTATCGACAAATGGGTAAAAGCAGCAGGATAAGGACTTAAACCTCTTATTAAATTGTGTATATTTTCTAAAGGTGCATCCCAATGTATTTGACAATCTTCTTTAAATAATTTAGGAGCATATTTGTATTCAACCCCCTCTTTTAAAATTTGTTTTTGAGGTTTTAATGTTCCTTCTGAAAGGCCTTCAAGAGTTTTTACTACTAATTGTTTTCCTAAATTTTTTAGTTTATCATGTAAAATCCCGGCATCATCGGAATCATTAATTTCTATCTTAGCTTGCAACAAAATTTCACCGGTATCAATTTTATCATCAATAAAAAATGTGGTAACCCCCGATTCTTTATCTCCATTGATAATAGCAAAGTTAATAGGTGAAGCTCCTCTGTATTGAGGCAATAAGGATGCATGTAAATTAAAAGTTCCTAATTTTGGAATAGACCAAACTTCTTTAGGCAATAAACGAAAAGCTACAATAACGATTACATCCGGATTTAATTGTTGAAGCTGATTTATAAATTCGGGATCTTTCATTTTTGCGGGTTGTAACAAAGTCAAATCTTGACTTACTGCATATTTTTTAACGGCTGATTCAGCCATTTTTTGTCCTCTTCCCGCCGGTTTATCAGGAGTAGTTACTACTCCTACTACTTCATATCCGGATTTTATTATTTCTTCTAAAGGAGCTACAGCAAACTCCGGAGTTCCCATGTAGACTATTCTTAGAGCTTTTCTTGTCATGTAAAATACGCGTATAAATTTTGTATAATACAAAGGTAAACATTGTATTTTTTGTATTGTACATTTATCACTTTTTTATATTTATACATTTTACATTTTTGTTCTGAAAAAAATCATTATATTTGCAGTTCAAAAAAACGAAAATTTTATGTATGCAATTGTAGAGATAGCAGGGCTTCAATACAAAGTTGAGCAAGACCAAAAATTGTTCGTAAACCGTTTAAAAGCAAATATTGACGACGAAGTAACTTTTGACAAAGTATTGCTTACCGATAACGGTTCTGTAACAGTTGGCGCCCCGGTTATTAATGGAGTGACAGTAGTCGCTAAAGTTTTAGATCAAGTAAAAGGAGACAAAGTAATTGTTTTCAAAAAGAAAAGAAGAAAAGGTTACAAAGTAAAAAACGGTCACAGACAACAATTTACTCAAATTCAAATCGTTTCCATAGGTGGTGCAGAAGCTCCTAAAAAGGCTGCAAAAAAAGCAGCTCCTAAAAAAGAAAAAGAAGCGGAAGTTAAAGAAGTAAAAGCAGAAGATTAATTTAAAAAAGTAATTAAAGCATGGCACACAAGAAAGGAGTTGGTAGCTCCAAAAACGGTAGAGAATCACATTCCAAAAGATTAGGAGTAAAGATTTTCGGTGGTCAAGACGCCAAAGCAGGTAACATCTTAGTGAGACAAAGAGGAACAACTCATCACCCAGGTGATAATGTTGGAATGGGAAAAGACCATACTTTGTTTGCTCTTACAGATGGGGTAGTAGTTTTTAGAAAAAAACAAAATAATCGTTCTTATGTTTCAATACAACCTAGTACTGAAGCTCAAGCTTAAAATTTAATACGATTATTTTAAAAATATGAAAATCCGGTAGTAACTACCGGATTTTTTTTATATTTATTAATATTTAAATAAAAATCGACTTTATTGGTTTAACTTTAAATCAACAACAACTAAAAACTATGAATGCATACCCTTAGGATTGAATTTTTAATTTAGTTATCTATGTACTATGATTTTTTTAAATAATCTAATGGGGACATTATGAATTTAACAATTTTAAAAGTTGCTAGGTATAAACAAATAATGACAATTAGAGCTGTAACACCTAAATTTAAGAGTAAATTTGGATTAAAATTCAATAGAGGAAATAAGCCAACAAAAAAGAAATTTAAAATAATGTGATGCATCAAGTAAATTTCCAAAGTTTTAGAACCATATTTACCCAGGGTATCCGGTATTACATTTATAATTCCAATTGAAACCGTTATTGCTAAAACATACGCTAAAATCCTATATAAGAACCCTTCATATCGGGTATTATAATTTTTTATGTAAGGATCTTCCCCGAATAATGAAATCAAAAATTCTTTATTTACAATGAAGTAAATACTAATAAATACTATAACCAAAAAAACTATTGTATATAATTTATTGATATTCCTTATTCTTACAATACTGACTTCCTTACAAAAGGCACCGAGTAAAAAATAAGGAAAAAAGGTAAGTATTCTGAACATGAAAATTTCGGAATCTAAGAATCCTATGACCAAAGGGAATAAAAAAGAGATTAGTAAAAAAGTTACTTTTGAAACCTTATCTTTTGCAATTAAAAATAAAAAACGCCATACTAATAATCCAATGATATACCATCCTTTGGGTTTAATAAAAAAAATTATCCAATTTTTAAATCCTGTAAAAATTATAGGAAGTGAATAAATAAATTGGAATATGGTAAAAGTAATTATTAATGATATAAAAGATTTTTTATATTTTTCCCAAGTAATATTTTTTGAAAAATAACCGGATATAAAAATAAATAATGGCATATGAAAGGTATAAATAAAACCAAAGATCGTATCCGCCATATGCCCGCTATTATATTGCAAGGTATGTCCATAAACCATTAAGAAAATTAATCCGAATTTTAATGAATCAAAGAGCTTATTTCTTTTCATAAGAACTATATTTCATTTCCGAAGAATGTTATTATCTTTTAGTAACCATAGCAGTTGTATTAGTAGCAGTTTTATTTATTGTTATAATTTAAAAATTTTTCTGGCATTTTCAGAGGTTATAGCTCCTATTTTTTCAGGCAACATCTCATAGATGTCTGAAAGTTTATCGGCAATAATTTTTAAATAAGATGATTCATTCCTTTTGCCACGAAAAGGAGAAGGTGCCAAATATGGAGAATCTGTTTCCAAAACAATCTTTTCTATAGGAATTTCTTTTAAAAACTGATCTATTTTTCCGTTTTTAAAAGTAACAACTCCTCCGATTCCTAAATAAAAGCCTAAATCTACAAACTCTTTTGCCTGTTCTAAGTTACCCGTAAAACAATGAATTATGCCATACAAATTCGTATCTTTTTCTTTTCTTACTATTTCCAATACTTCATTAAAAGCTTCTCTAACATGAATAATGATAGGAAGTTTATATTGTTTAGCTAATTGAATTTGTTTTATAAAAGCATACTTTTGAATTTCCAAAGTCGAAGTATCCCAAAATAAATCCAATCCTATTTCTCCAATAGCCGCAAATTTTTCCTCGGAAAGTTTATTTTCAATAAAGGCTAACTCCTTTTCGTATGAATCTAATTTTACATCGCAAGGATGAAGCCCCATCATTAAAAACATGTTTTCAGGATATTTATTTTTAAGTTCTTCCATCTTATGATAATAAGATGAATTTATGGAAGGAAGGTAAAAACGTTGTACTCCATGATCCAGGGCTCTTTGAATCACTTCTTCTCTATCGTGATCAAACTGTTCAGAATATAAATGGGTATGACTATCTATCAATAGCATTGTTTAATTTGGATATTTTTTAATTTATCTTAATAAGAATCATTCATTTTTTTTCTTAATTCCTGATATTCTTCTTTAAAAGCACCCGGTGGTAAAAGAGGCTCTAAATTCTGAATATTTTTTACGATGCTATATAAAAATTTTTTATAGGCTATCGTGTGAGTATTTTGAATTTTGTGTTGTAAAGAAGTGTTTACTTTTTTCACCATTTGCATGGTTGAAAATTCATCAGGTGAAATATGGGCATTTTTAAATTTCTCCCATATATATTTTATGGCTACATCATTTGGATGTATTAAATCTTCTTTATAAAAACGATAATCACGTAAATCATCCATCATAAATTCATACGATGGGAAATATTCACAATTATCGTATGATTCGACCACTGAATGGATGGCACATAAAAGTTTGGATTTACTTATATTATTTTCAACCATACCATCTTTAATATGTCTTACCGGACTTAATGTAAAAAAAATCTTCATGTTTTTCTTTCCCATATCCGTCAACATTTCAATGATGTTTTTCAAAGAAGTTTTTATTTGATGTTCTGCCAATAATAATTTAGAAAAATGCGTATTAGGAATTTTATGACAATTAGCTACTATTATATCAAATTGATTTAATTTGTATACAAATGAAGTTCCTAAAGTAATTATAACCATATCGGTCTCTTGAAGAAACTTATTAGCTAAATTTATATTCTGATTGATATGAGATAACACCCTATCTTTTGATATATCATTAAAAGAAGAATGATGATCCCAACTTAAATATAATTCTTCATATTTGAAAAGTTCTGATGATTGATATTCTTCCTGGGAATAAATTCTCATGATTGCATTTTCAACAGCTAAAGGATGAAATATAACACCAAAAGGATTATGAAATACTGAAAACTTATACTGAGATAATTTATTGGAAATTTCGGTAGCGAAACAGGAACCTATAGTAAATATTTTACTTTTGTAATCAAGTTTAATTGAATTAGGATTATATGGTAATTCTGTTCTAAATATCATCTTTATTAACATTCCCTAACTAATAAATAATCGATCAGTTTATAAAAAGACTGCTTTTTGGTAGCATCTGCTTTAACTTTATCTAAATAGTTTTTTGATTGATCTGAATAGGTTTTAATTAATTCTAAACATGAATCCCCTACATTCAAATCATTAAAAATAGCTAAAACTTCATTTACTTTGTTTATATTTTCTCCTGTAATAGTATACCAACCATTTAATTTTTGTCTCTGTTCTTCATTTGCTTTTTGTCGAGCTAAGATGTATAAGATCGTTTTCTTATTTTCAACAATATCTCCTGCATGTTTTTTTCCTACGGATTCTTGATTTCCAAATACATCCAAATAATCATCCATTAATTGAAAAGCAATCCCCAACGATTTGCCAAATTCATACATATTTTTTGAATCCTCTTCATCTGCTTCTGCTAATAATGCGCCCATTTGAAAAGCACAAGCACACAATACAGCCGTTTTACCGGTAATCATGTTTATGTATTCTTCATATGACACATTCGATTGTTTTTCAAAATTCATATCATACTGTTGTCCTTCACAAACTTCTAAAGCAGTTTGGGAAAACAAATGAAAACATTTTTTAAATAATTGAGGTTCTAAGTCCTCTAACATTTGAAAAGACTTAACCATCAACGCATCTCCCGATAGAATTGCTACATTTTGATCATATTTAACATGAACGGTTTCTTTGCCTCTGCGTAAGGAGGCTTTATCCATAATATCGTCATGCATCAAAGAGAAATTGTGAAAATACTCTATCCCTAAAGCAGGTTTTTCGGCTCTTTCAATACTTCCTTTAAACAGATCACACGACATTAATAAAAATATAGGACGTAATTGTTTTCCGCCTATTGATAAAATATAATTGATGGGGTCATAAAGTTGATGGGGAGGATTTGTTAATTTATGTTTATTTATAGCATCTCTAATAATTGATCTATATTTATCTAAAAAAGGCATTTTTTCGTATTTTCCTATATATATTGTTACAAAGATAAGGTTTTGTAAAATATTCTTCCTACCCTTGTGAATAAATTTACTATCAATATTTTACATTTGATAGGAATAATTAATTTTTTATAGATTATAAATATAAATAAATAGGTATTTTTAAAATGAACACTATGGTAGAATTGGATAACATAATCCCACAAAAAGAATTTGCTAAATTTTCTACTCCTATAAATTGGAAAATAACACCTGCCCAACATTGGGCTGTCATTGGGCCAAATGGAGCAGGAAAATCATTATTAATTGATATTTTATTAGGTAAATATGCTTTACAAGAAGGTAAAATTAGTTATACTAAAAAATTTAATCATCTCTCTGATTTTATAAAAATAGTTGCTTTTAAGAATATTCATGCCCTTTCCAAGACTCAAAACAGCTACTACCAACAAAGGTGGAACAAAGGGTTGGAAGATGAAACGCCCAAAGTTAAGGATCTATTATTCAAGAATACTGATTTACAATGGATGGAATACCTCATTTCCATTGTTGGAATTGAAGACTTAATCGAGAAAAATATTGATCTCCTCTCCAGCGGAGAACTCAGAAAATTTTTAATTATCCAATCTTTATCCACTAAACCCGAAATTCTAATATTAGACAATCCGTATATTGGCTTAGATACTAAAGCCAGACAAGTTTTAGATCAGGTTTTACTCGATCTTAAAAATCTTCAAGACTTACAGGTGATAGTACTCATCTCAAACATTGCTGATATTTCTCCAATTATTACTCACGTTTTACCCATTAACAATAAAACATTATTCCCAAGTAAAACTTCTAAGGAATTTTTAGAAGATAAAAAACTGCAAAATGAATTGTTTCCTCATATTAAATATGAATTAAAAAAACTTCCATACCCCTCTAATCAACCAAAGGAAATTAGTTATAACTATGCTTTACAATTAAATAATATAAATATCCGATATGGCAAGCGAACCATTTTGAAAAACATATCTTGGATAGTTAAAAAAGGTGAAAAATGGGCTTTATCCGGTCCTAATGGCTCCGGAAAATCAACTTTATTGAGTGTAATTGCTGCCGATAATCCTCAAGCGTATGCTAATGACATTCTCCTTTTTGATAAAAAAAGAGGAACAGGAGAAAGTATTTGGGATATTAAAAAGCATATAGGATATATATCACCGGAAATGCATTTATATTATCAAAAAAATGTAACATGCTTAGAAGTAGTTGGATCAGGATTTTTTGATACTATTGGTTTATACAGAAAATGTGATCAAGAGCAAATAAAAGTATCCTTACAATGGATGGAAATTTTGGGAATTGAAAAACTTAAAAATTCTTCTTTTCTCTCTATTTCGACAGGAGAACAACGTTTAGTTTTATTAGCTCGTGTATTTGTAAAAAATCCTTCACTCGTTATTCTTGATGAACCCCTTCATGGACTGGATATGAATAATAAATTTCGTGTTCTGAAAATTATCGAAAAATTTTGCGATTCAAGCAAAGCTTTGATCTACGTGACCCATTATAAAGATGAACTACCCTCTTTAATAAATCACGAACTCTCCCTAATTAAAATACAATAAAATTCTATTTCCAAAATCAAAAAGGTATTTTATAGGCATAGTATATATAAACTGTGTTGGAGACCAGCTGCCCCCTAAGGGCAACCCAATAAATAAGATAATATATTTATTAGCAGAATATATCCTATTCGGCAATTCAAAATTTATTCTTGTAAAATAACTGTTAGATGATTTCACATAAATTAATGTAAATATAGTTATCATATTGGATAACCAAAACCATCTAACATAATCAATAGCAATCAAGCTTATTAAAAGAATAGCTATATATTGACATATTAAAAATGAAAATATATTATTTGATTTAAATCGAAAATTTTTTTTCAAATAAATAAACATACATAAAAAAATTAAACATGCATTTAAAAAAAAGCCTAAGAGATAAATTGGATGTTTTTTAAAAATTGGAATTTTCCACATAATTATTTCATCAGTTGATTTATATACCCAATACATATCACTTATAGTTTTCATATGTTCTGTTCCAAATTCTTTCCAACTATTAATAATAATATTTATATCCATATTACGCCCATTAAAACATATCCCTACTATTATAAATACTATAAAAGAGGGTAGAATTAATACTATTTTTTTCAAATTTTTGGCTTTCAAACTACTTATATTAAGCAAATAAAGCAAAGGGAAAAATGTAAAAACAAAGTATGCCTCATGAATAAGTATCATGAAAATACTCATCAAATTACATATCAAAATTTTTAATCTAAAAGTTTTTATTTTGCTAATAACATATAATTGGAAAAGAAAATAAACAATCAACAAAACATCTAATGTAAAAAACATTCTACGAGCAATAATATTTATAAGCATAAAGCTACCAAATAAAATATAAGGTTCTAACTTATTTTTGTAAAATTCCTTTATTATAAAATATATTAAAAGAATTATTAATATAATTTCAAAAATAATTTGAAATTTAAATGGATTAATAGGTGTGTTATTAGCTAAAAAAAATAAAATACTCCCAAATAATCCTCTTCTAATAAAACCTGCTTCATAATTTATATAAAACCCTTTAATAATCAACCACTCATTTGTATAATAGCCTATGAATCTTAGTATAACTTCAATTAAAATAATTAAATATACTATTAAAGTAATCTTCTTTATCATAATTACATTTTTATGCTTGTTGTAACAATAAACAAAAATAATTTTAAATATAGTTTATTTAAAATAAATTATAGTGATATTGATTTTTATTATTTATTAAAATATAATTACTAATTAAAATATTATATGATTATTAACTTAATAGTGTTTTGAATAATAGATAAAACAATAAGACATGAACTCGTTTTTTATTACAATTTGATAAATTTCAAATCTATAATTTCACAAACCCAAAAAGTAGCGACTTAAAAAATTATACAAATCAATATAAAGTAAAAATATTTTTTATTAAATTTATTTTGGCAATTAAAAAAATTATCATAATTTAGCGCCCAATTATAATTAATACAAAGAATGTCATTGTTTACTAACATAATTAGCATTATTCTGATTCTGGGTCAAGCTCAGGGTGAGTAATGCTTGTGTTGTAAATTATACAAAATATAAAAAGCCTTTCTCACTCTAAGGAGAAAGGCTTTTTAATGTTTTTTAATCACAAAAAGAAAACGATACCAAGGATGGATAAATTATTCATTTTCGACACTACTTTAAGGGATGGAGAACAGGTCCCGGGGTGTCAATTAAATACAATTGAAAAAATTGAAATTGCTAAAGCATTAGAAGAATTAGGGGTCGATGTTATAGAAGCCGGTTTTCCCATTTCGAGTCCGGGAGATTTCACTTCTGTAGAAGCTATTTCCAAAGCTGTAACAAACCCTACCATCTGCGCTCTAACCCGTGCTGTAGAAAAAGATATAGAAGTAGCTGCCGATGCTCTCAAATATGCCAAGAAAAAAAGAATACATACAGGAATCGGAACTTCTGATTTCCACATAAAATATAAATTTAACTCTACCAGAGAAGAAATCATAAAAAGAGCCGTTGCCGCAACTGCATATGCAAAAAAATTCGTTGAAGATGTTGAGTTCTATGCTGAAGATGCGGGAAGAACTGACAATGAATACTTAGCCCAAGTGGTCCAAGCAGTTGTTAATGCAGGAGCAACAGTTATCAATATCCCTGATACCACCGGATACTGTCTACCTACAGAATATGGCGAAAAAATAAAATACTTAATTGACCATGTAGATATGAAAAATGCCATCTTATCTACTCACTGCCATCAAGATTTAGGAATGGCAACAGCCAACTCACTTATGGGAGTTATCAATGGCGCCAGACAAGTAGAGGTAACCATTAACGGAATTGGCGAGAGAGCAGGAAATACATCACTTGAAGAGGTTGTTATGGCTATAAAAAGTCATAAAGAATTATCCATTGACACAAATATTAATACAAAGAAAATATACCCGGTAAGCAAAATGGTTTCCAGCTTAATGAATATGCCTGTTCAACCTAATAAGGCAATAGTAGGTAGAAATGCTTTTGCCCATTCTTCCGGAATTCATCAAGACGGAGTATTAAAAAATCTCTCAACTTACGAAATCATTGATCCTAAAGAAGTTGGAATAGATGACAATGCTATAGTGCTTACCGCCCGTAGTGGTCGTCATGCCCTTAAAAGCAGACTGAACTTACTAGGAATTAAAGTAGAAGCTAATGAATTAGCCAATATCTATGAACGATTTTTAGAACTTGCTGATAAAAAGAAAGATATTAATGACGATGATCTTTTAATATTAGTAGGAAAAGAACCTAATGAAAGTAACCGTATAAAACTCGATTACTTACAAGTTACTTCCGGAAAAGGAATTAAAAATGCTGCAATTGTTACCCTAAATATAGCCGGTGAAAAATTCACTTCGACTTCTTTCGGAAACGGACCTGTAGATGCAGCAATTAACACCGTAAGAGACATTCTTAAAAAACAAATGACTATTCATGAGTTTTTAATTCAGGCTATTAACAAAGGAAGTGACGACTTAGGAAAAGTTCATATGCAAGTTGAATATAAGGGTAAAAATTATTACGGATTTTCAGCAAATACCGATATTGTGACTGCTTCCGTTGAAGCTTATCTTGATGCAATAAATAAATTTACCGTTTAACACTATATACAAAACCAATTAAAAAAGAGAATATACCATGAAAACACTTTTTGACAAAATTTGGGATGCTCATACGGTTACGTCTATACAAGATGGGCCCACCCAATTATATATAGATAGGCATTTTTGCCATGAAGTTACCAGCCCCCAAGCCTTTAACGGGCTAAGAGAAAGAGGATTAAAAGTTTTTAGACCCTCTCAAACAACGTTAACTGCCGACCATAATACACCCACTTGTAATCAAGATCAACCGGTAAAAGATCCTGTATCCAAAAAACAATTAGATACCCTTTCTAAAAATGCGGAAGAATTTGGCCTTACCCTTTATGCTCTTGGAAATGAGAGAAATGGAGTGGTTCACATTATTGGTCCTGAAAACGGCTATACCCAACCGGGAATGACCATCGTTTGCGGAGATAGTCATACTTCTACACACGGTGCCTTCGGAGCTATTGCATTTGGAATCGGAACCAGTGAGGTTGAAATGGTTTTGGCTACTCAATGTATTCTTCAAAGCAGACCCAAAACAATGAGAATTAATTTTAACGGAGCCCTAAGTGAAGGAGTAACGGCTAAAGATTTAGCATTATATATGATATCTACCCTTACCACAGGAGGAGCTACCGGTTATTTTGTTGAATATGCAGGAGAAGCTATTCGAAACCTTAATATGGAACAACGAATGACTCTTTGTAATTTAAGTATTGAAATGGGCGCACGAGGCGGATTAATTGCACCGGATGAAACCACATTTGAATATCTTAAAGGTAAAGACTTTGCTCCTAAAGGAGATAAATGGAAGGAAGCAGTTGAATACTGGAAAACGTTGAAAACCGACGAAGGAGCCCAATTCGATAAAGAATATACTTTTGACGCTACTAAGATTGAACCTATGGTTACCTACGGTACTAACCCGGGTATGGGAGTATCTATAACCGGATCCATACCTACTTTAGACGGATTGGATGAAACCGGTAAAATATCTTTCAAAAAATCATTGGATTACATGGGCTTTAATCCGGGAGAAAAAATGGAAGGAAAACCCATTGACTATGTATTTATTGGAAGCTGTACCAACGGAAGAATTGAAGATTTTAGAACTTTTGCAAATTTTGTAAAAGGCAAGAAAAAAGCAGAAAATGTAACCGCTTGGTTAGTTCCCGGAAGTCATCGTGTAGCTCAACAACTGATCGACGAAGGCTTATATAAAATATTAGAAGAAGCAGGATTCGAAATTCGTCAACCCGGTTGTTCCGCTTGTCTAGCTATGAACGATGATAAAGTTCCAGCCGGAAAATATGCCGTTTCCACCACTAACCGAAACTTTGAAGGAAGACAAGGTCCCGGAGCCAGAACAATTTTGGCCAGCCCTTTAGTAGCTGCTGCTGCTGCTGTAACCGGAAAAATAACCGATCCTAGAAAACTAAACTAATCCTCTAAAAAAACAAAATGGAAAAATTTAAAACGATAACATCAACCTATGTTCCACTACCAATTGAAAATGTGGATACAGACCAAATCATACCTGCACGTTTCTTAAAAGCTACTAATAAAGAAGGTTTCGGAGATAATTTATTCGCTGATTGGAGATATGATAAAAATGGAAATCCAAAACCGGATTTTGTATTGAATAATCCAACATACAGCGGGAACATATTAGTTGCAGGAAAGAATTTCGGAAGCGGTTCCAGTAGAGAACATGCTGCTTGGGCAGTTTCCGGATATGGCTTCCGTGCAGTGGTTTCCAGCTATTTTGCTGATATTTTTAAAAATAATTCCCTTAACAACGGTTTACTTCCGGTAGTAGTAAGTCCTGAATTTTTATCGGATCTTTTCGAAAATGTACATTCAGATCCTAACAATACTATTTCAATTGATCTGGAAAAGCAAACAATCACCAATAATAAGACGGGAAAAACGGAAATTTTTGACATTAACTCTTATAAAAAAGAGTGCCTTCTTCAAGGGCTTGATGATATAGATTACTTATTATCTAAAAAAGATAAAATTGAAGAATATGAAAAAAACCGTGTTTTTCAATACTAAATTAGATAAAAAATTATCATCTCATTTTTCTAAGTAAAGGTCCCATTGGGTCTATCACGTATCATTAATAAAAACAACAGTATGATAGAAATTATGGATACCACTCTCCGCGATGGGGAGCAAACTTCCGGGGTTTCATTTTCCATGCAAGAAAAACTAAGCGTTGCCCGTCTACTCATAGATATGGGATTAAATAGATTGGAAATTGCTTCTGCTAAAGTTTCTGAAGGAGAATTTTTAACTGTTCAAAAAATAGCCTCTTGGGCAGAGAACGCCGGACACTTAGATAAGTTAGAAATATTGGGATTTGTTGACAAGGGGGTGTCCTTAGATTGGATAAAAAGAGCCGGGTGCAAAACAATCAATTTATTAACCAAAGGCTCTCTTAAACATGTAACAGAACAATTACGTAAAACACCCGAACAACATGTAAAAGATATTAAGCATGATATTTTACTTGCAGAATCCATGGGGATTTCGGTGAATATATATTTGGAAGATTGGTCTAATGGTATGATTCATTCAAAAGACTATGTTTTTTTTATGATAGATCAATTGAAAGACCTTCCTATCCAACGTTTTATGCTTCCTGATACTTTAGGAATTCTTAACCCCCTTAACACAAAACTTTTTTGTACGGAAATAGTTCATCGTTACCCGAATATTCACTTTGATTTTCATGCGCACAATGATTACGATTTGGCTGTTGCCAATGTAATGGCCGCAGTAGATTCCGGAATTCAAGGAATTCATGTTACCATGAACGGATTAGGAGAAAGAGCAGGAAACGCTCCATTACCCAGTGTAATTGCTGTTCTCCATGATCAGATGAAGATAAAGACTTCCGTAAAAGAATACATGTTAAATAAAGTAAGTCGAGTGGTAGAAACCTATTCAGGACTGAATATTTCATCCAATCAACCGGTAATCGGAGAAAATGTTTTTACACAAACAGCTGGAATACATGCCGACGGTGACAATAAAAACAATTTGTATTACAATGATTTACACCCGGATCGATTCGGTAGAGTTCGAGAATATGCCCTGGGTAAATTATCCGGAAAAGCTAATATTAAAAAAAATATTGAAGCTTTAGGAATCGAATTGGATGAAAAAGATATGGTTAAAGTAACCAACCGAGTTATTGAATTAGGAGACAGAAAAGAAATTATTACACAAGAAGACCTCCCATTCATCATTTCGGATGTTTTAAATACTAATGAAAATGAAAAGAAAGTAAAAATACTTTCTTATGCTTTAGTTTTAAGTAAAGGTTTGCATCCAACAGCATCCATCCGTATGGAAATTGACGGAAAAATGTATGAACAAACAGCTTCAGGTGATGGACAATATGATGCATTCTCTGAAGCTATCAGTCTCATTTATGAAAAATTGAACAAGGCTAAACCTATCCTTACTAACTATAAAGTAATTATACCACCCGGGGGACAAACGGATGCGCTTGTACAAACGGTTATATCTTGGAAGTTAAATGATTACGAATTTAAAACCAGAGGACTGGATGCTGACCAAACAGAAGCTGCTATAAAAGCGACTGAAAAAATGCTGAATATAATTGAAAACCTTCATTAAAATTGGTAATTATTTAAGGAAATCAGGTTTTCAACTTATTTAATTTAAAAAATTTAAATCGTTTATATAATTTTGATGCTGAAATTATTTCCAAACTAAAATGTATTAACGCTTTAAATTTAGGTATGATGAAAATTTTTTAAACCTAAACCGGTATAAGGATTAAAAATGCATAACAAATAAAGAATATAAATATAAAGAATATATAAAATGAAATTAAATATAGCCGTATTACCCGGTGACGGGATAGGCCCTGAAATCATAGCTCAAGCCTTAGAAGTAACTAAAGCTATATGCGCAAAATTTAATCATGAGCTTACATATAAAGAAGCCTTAGTTGGAGCAATAGCTATAGACAAAACCGGAAATCCATACCCTCAGGAAACCCATGATTTATGTATGGATTCTGATGCCGTCTTATTTGGTGCTATCGGAGATCCTAAATATGACAACAATCCATCTGCTAAAGTTCGTCCGGAACAAGGTCTATTAAAAATGAGAAAAGAGCTTGGATTATACGCAAACCTTCGTCCTATAAATACCTTTCCATCCTTACTACATAAATCTCCGCTTCGTCCTGATCTTGTAGATGGTGCAGATTTTATGTGCGTAAGAGAATTAACCGGAGGTTTATATTTTGGTCGTCCTCAAGGAAGAAGTGAAGATGGTAATACCGCTTACGACACTTGTGTATATACCAGAGAAGAAATTGAAAGAATTGTTAGGCTGGCTTATAAACTAGCAGGACAAAGAAATAAAAAACTGACTATAGTTGATAAAGCAAATGTACTTTGCTCTTCTCGCTTATGGAGACAGGTATCTCAAGAAATTGAAAAAGAATTTCCCGATATCGAAACTGAATATATGTTTGTAGATAATGCTGCCATGCAAATTATTCAATGGCCTAAGCGTTTTGATGTTTTAGTTACAGAAAATCTTTTCGGAGATATACTGACCGATGAAGCTTCCGTTATAACCGGATCTTTAGGAATGTTACCTTCTGCCTCAATCGGTATTCATACTTCCGTTTTTGAACCCATACATGGTTCTTACCCGCAAGCTGCCGGAAAAAATATAGCAAATCCACTAGCTACCATACTTTCTGCGGCATTAATGTTTGAATATGCTTTTGATTTAAAAGAAGAAGGAGCTCTAATCAGAAAAGCGGTGGATGCTTCAATGGAACAAAAAATAGTTACCGAGGATATCGCATTCGATGGTAAAGCTTATTCAACTTCTGAAGTTGGTAATTGGATTGTAGAATATATTAAAAATTCATAGTTTAGTTAATAAAAGGGCTTTCATATAATGAAGTCCTTTTATTTCTTATTTGATTTATAAAACTTTAAAATCTAGTTATAAGCAAAAGAAATTCTACTTTAAAGAATAACTGTCTTTTTCAATTAATATATTAACTGTTTACCTTACTAATTAGATAAATAAAATTATTTAGATTACTTGTTTTTTAATTAATTATTATAAAAAGATTCATAAATTTCAGAGTATATCCAAAATACAAAAAAAATCATCATTGAATAAATTAATACAATATAAATAGCAAACTTTAATTTATGTTTTTAACATTAAATTATAATTTAATTTCATCAAATATTATTTTATTTACAAATAATATTTGGACATAACAAAAAACAATCTTAATTTTGTCCCATTATTATAAAATTTATACTTAAAACCAATGTATCAACCTAACTACATACTATTACTTCTTCTCGTTCTGGTCAATATATATTAATCAGAGAAAGGGATATACGTAAAATCAATTGTAGTTATTAAAAATATTCATAAGCCCTTTCTCTTATTAAGGAAAGGGCTTAAATTTTATAAAAAATAAAATAAACTAAAAAAATGAAATACCAGTTAAGAAGTCACACCAGTACACATGGTCGAAGAATGGCTGGAGCCCGAGCTCTATGGAGAGCTAATGGTATGCGCGAGGAACAAATGGGGAAGCCTTTAATCGCAATTGTCAATTCATTTACTCAATTTGTACCCGGACACGTGCACTTGCATCAAATAGGTCAATTTGTAAAATCAGAAATAGAAGCTTTAGGCTGTTTTGCTGCCGAATTCAATACCATTGCCATTGACGACGGAATAGCCATGGGACACGATGGAATGCTATATTCTCTTCCTTCCAGGGATTTAATTGCCGATAGTGTTGAATATATGGTAAATGCGCATAAAGCAGATGCCATGATTTGCATAAGTAACTGTGATAAAATTACTCCGGGTATGCTAATGGCCTCCATGCGCCTTAACATACCGACTATATTTGTTTCCGGAGGTCCTATGGAAGCCGGAGAATTAAATAATCAACATTTAGATTTAATCGATGCTATGATTAAATCTGCAGACTCGACGGTTTCAGATAAAGAGGTGAATGCCATTGAACGATCTGCCTGTCCAACTTGCGGTTCATGTTCCGGTATGTTTACGGCTAATTCCATGAATTGTTTAAACGAAGCAATTGGATTAGCACTTCCCGGAAATGGAACTATAGTAGCTACTCATGCAAACAGAAAAAAATTATTCAAGGATGCAGCTGCCCTAATTGTCAAAAACGCTTATAGATATTATCAAGAGGGAGACGAAACGGTTTTACCTAGAAATATTGCAACGAAACAAGCTTTTTTAAATTCAATGGCGCTAGATATAGCAATGGGTGGTTCTACAAACACTATTCTTCATTTATTAGCTATCGCCAATGAAGCTGAAGTAGATTTCACTATGGATGATATTGATGCATTATCAAGAAAAACACCATGTCTTTGTAAAGTTGCTCCTAATACAACTAAATATCATATACAAGATGTAAATAGAGCGGGAGGAATTATGGGTATTTTAGGAGAATTGGCTAAAGCTGATTTAATAGATACATCTACCCACCGTATCGATGGTTACACTTTAAAGGAAGCAATAGATATATACGATATTACTAAACCAAACCCTACTCAAGAAGCATTAGATTTATACCAGTCGGCACCGGGGAATAAATTTAATTTAGTAATGGGATCGCAAAATTCAACCTATTCTACTCTGGATACCGATCGTTCCGAAGGATGTATTCGAAATTGGAATCATGCCTATACTAAAGATGGTGGTTTAGCTATATTAAAAGGAAACATTGCTCTAAACGGCTGTGTAGTTAAAACAGCAGGTGTGGACGAAAGTATATTTAAGTTTACAGGAACTGCCAAAGTATTTCAATCTCAAGATGCCGCTTGTGAGGGGATTTTATCGGGAAAAGTTCAATCGGGTGATGTAGTAATTATTACTTATGAAGGACCTAAAGGAGGACCCGGCATGCAAGAAATGCTCTATCCTACTTCATACATAAAATCTAAGCACTTAGGAAAAGAATGCGCCTTAATTACAGATGGTAGATTTTCGGGAGGAACTTCCGGTTTATCTATAGGGCACGTTTCTCCAGAAGCTGCAGCCGGAGGAGCCATCGGTTTAGTTGAAGACGGAGACATCATTGAAATCGATATTCCTAATCGAACCATTAATGTTAAAATATCCGATGAAGAATTGAAATTTCGAAGAGAACAAGAAATTTCCAAAGGATCAAATGCATTTAAACCGCAAAGAGATCGAAAAATTTCAAAAGCTTTAAAAGCTTATGCTAGTATGGTTAGCTCTGCTGATTTAGGGGCAGTAAGAATAATATAATAAAATGACTAAACAATAAGAATAAAGACTATGAATACTAATATTTCAGGAAGTGAGGCTTTAATACAATCCTTACTTAAAGAAGGGGTAGATACCATATTCGGATATCCGGGAGGCGCTATTATGCCGGTATTCGATGCTTTATACGATTATAAAGATAAAATCAATCATATTCTTGTACGTCATGAACAGGCGGCGGCGCATGCTGCACAAGGCTATGCCCGTGCAAAAGGCAAACCCGGAATCGTTTTGGTAACTTCCGGTCCGGGTGCCACTAACACAGTAACCGGGATAGCAGATGCCATGATTGACAGTACTCCCCTGGTAGTAATTTCGGGACAAGTATTTTCCGGTTTACTGGGAAGTGATGCTTTTCAAGAAGCTGATGTAGTAGGAATAACTAAGCCGATCAGCAAATGGACGTATCAGATACGAAATGCAGAAGATATTCCCTGGGCTGTAGCCAGAGCTTTTTATATAGCCAGTAATGGTCGTAAAGGTCCGGTAGTTTTAGACATAACCAAAGATGCTTTGCAAGGACAAATCGAATATGCCCCTGCAAAAATCAATTTTATAAGAAGTTATCAACCCATTCCGGATTTAAAACCGGAAGAAATCCGTGAAGCAGCCAAACTTATCAATGAAGCTAAAAAACCGTTGGCGTTAATCGGTCAAGGAGTTATTTTAAGCGGAGCGGAAGAAGAACTTAAAAAGTTTTTGGAAAAAGCTGATATTCCCGCCGCATCCACGATGTTAGGTTTATCAGCCATTCCTACTGACCACCCTTTAAATGTGGGACTTTTAGGTATGCATGGTAATGTAGCCCCAAATGTGAAAACTAATGAATGTGATGTTTTAATAGCTATAGGTATGCGATTTGATGATCGGGTAACCGGTGATTTAAAAACGTATGCTAAACAGGCAAAAATTATTCATTTTGATATTGATCCTTCCGAAATTGATAAAAACGTAAAAACTCATGTAAAAGTTTTAGGGGATGCTAAAGCAACTTTAGCTGAGGTAACCCAATTAGTAAACGAAAATAAACACACCGAATGGTTAGACAGTTTTAAAGAATATTACGAGAAAGAATACGATGCTGTAATTGAAAAAGAATTGTATCCTGAATTTGGGAGCTTAAAAATGGGAGAAGTCGTAAGAAAAGTATCTGAAGCCACCCATCATGAAGGTATTTTAGTTACCGATGTTGGACAAAACCAAATGATGGGCGTTCGGTATTTTAAATATAAACAAAGCCGAAGTGTTATAACTTCCGGCGGACTTGGTACTATGGGATTTGGTTTGCCGGCTGCCATTGGTGCAAAAATTGGTGCTCCTGATCGAACCGTTTGTTTATTTGTGGGCGATGGCGGAATTCAAATGACGATTCAAGAATTGGGAACGATCATGCAATATGACATTGATGTAAAAATTATCATATTAAACAACCATTTTCTAGGTATGGTGCGTCAATGGCAAGAATTGTTTTTTGACAAAAGATATTCTGAAACTCTTATGAAAAATCCAAATTTTGAAGCTATTGCTAAGGCCTACAATATTAAATCTAAAACCATAAGCAAAAGAGAAGAGTTGGATCAGGCAATTGAAGAAATGATTAATCATAAGGGATCTTACTTGTTAGATGTTCAGGTTGAAATTCAGGGTATGGTATATCCGATGATTCCGGCCGGTTCGTGTGTAACTAACATTTTATTAGGAGAAACTAACCAAATATAAATCTATGTTATGGAAACTATTGAAACTCAATTTAACTCTGTCGCCCAACAATACGATAAACAGCGAAGAAAATTAATTCCCTGTTTTCAAGATTTTTATAAAATAGCGGTTGAAAATATAAACCTTACATCATCTTCTCCTAAAATTTTAGATTTAGGGGCCGGTACCGGATTATTATCCGAATTTGTTCTTCAAAAATATCCAAATGCTCAAATTACTTTGGTTGATCTGTCAGAAAAAATGTTAGAAGTTGCTAAAAATAGGTTTGAAACTAATACTTCTATCCATATAATTCGACAAGATTTTACCACTTATACATCGACACAACCATTTGATGCCGTCGTGTCCTCATTGGCTATTCATCACTTGGAAGACTCGGATAAAATTAAACTATATAATTCCATTTTTTCTTATCTTAAAGAGGAGGGAACATTTATAAATGCAGAGCAAGTTTGCGGTGAAGATGATTATTTTTCAAAATTTTATGATACTCGTTGGAGATATCAAATTGAAAACAGCGGACTTACCGCTGATGAAATTAATGCTTCGTATGAAAGAATTAAATTAGACAAAAGAAGTCCCATACTTGCCCAATTAAAATGGCTGAAAGATGCGGGTTTTAAACATGTTGATTGTCTTTATAAATATTATGACTTTGCTGTTTTATATGCTAAAAAGTAGAAATAACCATGAAAAATAAAACGTTATATACTGTAACTATATTTTCTGAAAACACTGTAGGACTTTTAGGTCAAGTAACCAGTGTTTTTACCAGAAGATTTTTAAACATTGAAACTTTATCGGTATCACCGTCAGCTATTGAAGGCATACATAAATTTACCATTACGGTACTTTGTGATAAAGAAATGATTGAAAAAGTAGTAAAACAAATCGACAAATGCGTGGATGTGTTGAAATCTTACTATAATACCGACGATGAATTAATTCATCAGGAAATTGCTTTGTATAAATTACCCACTCCTGAATTTTTAAAAATTGGTTCGGTGGAAAATTTAATTAGAAAATATAATGCTCAGATACTTGAAATTAACGAGATTTGTGTTGTCATTCAAAAAACAGGGCATTACACCGATACGCAAGCTTTGTTTCAAGAATTGAGTGAAAATATAAAAGTATTGCAATTTATTCGTTCTGGAAGAATAGCTGTAAATACTTCAAAAATAGAACGCTTAAGTGATATGTTAAGTGAATTAAAAATAAAAGAATCTTTAATAAAAAATTAAAAATACTAACAAGATGGCACAAATGAATTTTGGTGGAGTAATTGAAAATGTAATTACTCGTGATGAGTTTCCTTTAGAAAAAGCTAGGGAAACATTAAAAGATGAAACCATTGCTGTTATTGGATATGGAGTACAAGGTCCCGGACAAGCATTAAATTTAAGAGATAACGGCTTCAATGTAATCGTTGGACAACGTAAAGGAGGTAAAACTTGGGATAAGGCTATTGCTGACGGTTGGGTTCCGGGTGAAACTTTATTTGATATAGAAGAAGCAGCATCAAAAGGAACAATTATTCAATATTTATTGTCAGATGCCGCACAAATTGAGGTTTGGCCTAAATTAAAACCTCATTTAACTGCCGGTAAAGCTTTATATTTTTCTCATGGTTTCGGTATTACTTTTAACGACCGCACCGGAATTATACCTCCTAAAGATATTGATGTAATTTTAGTTGCACCTAAAGGATCAGGAACCAGCCTTAGACGTATGTTCTTAGAAGGAAGAGGGTTAAACTCCAGTTATGCAATTTTCCAGGATGCTACCGGTAAAGCTAAAGACAGAACTATCGCTTTAGGTATTGGTGTTGGCTCCGGATATTTATTTGAAACTGACTTTAAACGTGAAGTTTATTCTGATCTAACAGGGGAAAGAGGTACTTTAATGGGTGCTATTCAAGGAATTTTATTAGCTCAATATGAAGTGTTACGTGAAAACGGACATACTCCATCTGAAGCTTTCAATGAAACAGTAGAAGAACTTACACAATCTTTAATGCCTCTTTTTGCTGAAAAAGGTATGGACTGGATGTATGCAAACTGTTCTACTACTGCACAAAGAGGTGCATTAGACTGGATGACCCCTTTTCATGATGCCACTAAACCTGTATTTGCTAAGTTATATGCAGAAGTAGCTTCAGGAAATGAAGCACAAAGATCAATCGATACCAACTCTAAGCCTGACTATCGCGAAAAATTGGAAGAAGAACTTAAGGCTCTTCGTGAAAGTGAAATGTGGAAGGCCGGAGCTGTTGTTAGAGAATTACGACCGGAAAATAATTAATTAGTATTATATAAAAAAAGGAATATGCAAAATACATATTCCTTTTTTTATATTTACAAATTAAAATTACATTTAAATGTTTATAATTACTAAAAAATCTACTCTTCTAAATTCATCCGTATTAATTTTTCTTTTACTATCTCCCCTTTTCACAACATTATTTTTATCAAATCTATTATTTATATGTAAAATCAGCCTCTCTGGATTTACAATACTTTTTTCGTTTATATTATCTTATTTCATCCTTTTTTTCTTAACAAGAAAAACTCATTGGTACGAATGGTTTTTAACTCTTTTATTTTACCTTATATCATATTCACTTAGTATATTTTTCTATGATCTATCTGCCGATGGTCAATGGTATCATTTAGAAAGTATTATAAATCTAAAGAATGGATGGAATCCAATCTATGAAATATCAAAAACTAATGTTGCACAAATATATGTTCAATCCTATCCAAAAGGATATGAAATTATAGCCGCCTCTATTTACTCTTTTACTCAAAAAGTAGAATCAGGAAAGCTTATCAATATAATTGTTCTGATAGCTTCTCTAATATATGTTTTTAAATTGCTTAAACAAACTCAGTTAAGCAAGTTGAAAAGATATCTATATACGTTTCTTATATGTATAAATCCAATAGTAGTTACTGAACTATTTACCCATTATTTAGACGGTTTCATGTATTCTTGCTTAATCATACTAATTTGTTCTTTTAGTTGCCTATTGAAAAGATATAACAAAATTGATGTAGCGACTTTTATATTTACATTATCAATTTTCTCATCACTGAAATTCACTTCTATTTTATTAGTTTTTATATTTGTATTATTTTCTTTTATATATTTATGGAAAGATCATAAATTTAAATTTAAGTACCTATTTCCATTTTTAATATCCGGAATAATCATCTTTCCAATAACCAATATAAATCCCTATTTCACCAATTTAAAAAATAATCATCACGTTTTTCATCCCGCATTTGGTAAAGAAAAAATAGAAAACTTACTATCCTCTCATGTAAATTATGATTTTTACAAAAAAAACAGAATTGAAAAAGCCTTTATATCATATTTTTCTTATACCGGTGGCAGCAAAAAAACAACAAATTTAAAAATACCTTTTTCATTAAAACTATCCGAAATTAAAGTTCTTAGTGATGTAACCATTACTTATGGGGGATTTGGACCTTTCTTTGGAGGAATTGTTATTCTATCGACCCTTCTTTTCATTATTTCTTTTTTTATTCCTTCTAAAGCTCCTTCAGGATTGTACTATTTAATTTTAGGGGTTATTGCAAGTATTTTATCATTTCCAGATTTTTGGTTTGCTAGAATGGTTCCGCAACTTTATTTATGCCCAGTTTTAATTCTTTTAATAATGGAATATAAATCAATAAATTCTAAATATCTAAAATTCGGAACTCTTATAACTCTATTAATTATTAGCATTAATACGTTAATGTTCATCATAATTTCGCTTACCTTAAATTTTTATCTTAGTCTAAATACCCATTATCAAATTTCTCAAATGAAAAAGCTTGAGAACAAATCCCCTATTCTTATCGATTATTTTTTTAAATCAAACGTAACTAGATTGGAAGAAAATAATATTACTTATAAAGTGACCGAGATTCCTTATTCAGAAGATGATAAAAATCTACAATTCTTTGGAGCTAAAGGAAAAAATACGACCCGATTTATAGCTGAATTTAATGAAAAAGATAAAAGTAATTTATTACGATATTTAGATAATCAATATAATAAGATTTTCAATTACTATCAATCTTATAAAAAAATTAAGTGAAATTTAAGTTTCAATTCTCTATAATATATATTTTTTCTTTGTTACTTTTGCGTAGAAAAATATAGAAAATGTCAGAAATCAGAGTTCGATTTGCACCTAGTCCTACCGGATATTTACATATTGGAGGAGTAAGAACCGCTTTATATAATTATCTCTTTGCAAAAAAAAATAAGGGAAAATTTATCTTGCGCATTGAAGATACCGATCAAAACCGCTATGTTGAAGATGCCGAAAAATACATAAGTGAATCGTTGAAATGGTGTGGCTTAGAATTGGATGAAAGTCCGGAAAAAGGAGGACCCTATGCTCCATATAAACAATCTGAAAGAAAAGACATCTATAAAAAATATATCGAAGAAATACTTAAAACAGATTTCGCATATCTGGCTTTTGACACGCCAGAAGAATTAGAAAAGTTACGAAAAGAGTATGAAGAACAAGGTAAAGTATTTTCTTACAACCATGAAGTCAGAAATCAACTCAATAACAGCCTCTCTCTATCGCCCGATGAAGTTCAAAAAAAATTAAACGAGGGAGTTCCTTATGTGATCCGATTTAAAATCCCACCACACAGAACTTTGGTTTTAAAAGATATTATTCGAGGCAACTTTTCCATAGATACATCTATTTTAGATGATAAAGTTTTAGTTAAGACTGACGGAATGCCTACCTATCATTTTGCCAATATTGTAGATGACCATACCATGAAAATTACCCATGTGATAAGAGGAGAGGAATGGCTTCCTTCCCTGGCCTTACATGTATTGCTCTATGAAGCATTGGGATGGAAATCACCGGAATTTGCCCATTTGCCTTTGATTTTAAAACCGGAAGGTAAGGGTAAATTGAGCAAACGAGATGGAGATAAATACGGATTTCCTGTATTTCCTCTTGCTTGGAAAAATGAAAAAGAAGGTACTTCTTCCATAGGATACAGAGAAGAGGGTTATCTACCTGAAGCTTTTATAAATATGTTGGCATTATTAGGATGGTCACCTTCCGATGACAAGGAAATACTATCTCTAAACGAAATGATTCAAGAGTTTGAATTGGAGAAAGTCCATAAAGCAGGAGCTCGTTTCAATCCTGATAAAGCAAAATGGTTTAATCATGAATATATTATAAAATCCAAAGCCTCTGACTTACTCCCTGAATTTAAAAAAATTTTGAAAGAAAAAGGTATTAAGACAGATGATACTAAAGATATTCGAATCATCGAACTATTAAAAGAAAGAGTTAATTTTGTAAAAGAAATATGGGAAGTAGGTTCTTTTTTCTGGATTACGCCTTCAACTTATCAAGAAAAAAGTTATAAAAAGGTTGTTAAAGACGATACAAAAGCAATACTTACTCAATTAATTTCTAATCTGGAGTCTGTTTCATTCACCGAAAAAGAATTACATGACAAGATTCATGAATTTGTGGAAAACTCAGGATTGGGATTTGGAAAAGTAATGCAACCCTTACGTTTAGCTCTAGTTGGTGATCTTAAAGGACCGGATATTCCGGTTATTATGGAAATAATAGGAAAAACAGAAAGCTTACAACGTTTAAAAAATTTAGAATCAAAAATTTAAAAATAATAGGTCATGAAAATCGCATTAGCTTCAGATCATGCAGGATTTGAATATAAAAATTATATATTTAAATATCTCACTGAAAAAGGAAATCAGGTACATGACTTTGGAACCTATTCGGGAGAAAGTGTAGACTATCCGGATTTTGTACATCCTTTAGCTATTGCAGTTGAGAAAAATGAATTTGATTTCGGCATACTTTTCTGCGGCAGTGGCGAAGGGGTATCCATAACCGCAAATAAACATTCCGGAATACGTTGTGCTCTATGTTGGCAAACAGATATTGCTCGTTTAGCCAGACAACATAATAATGCAAATGTGCTTTCCATTCCTGCGCGTTTTATTGCCAAAGAATTAGCTCAGGATATAATTGATACTTTTTTATCCACTCAATTTGAAGGGGGAAGACATCAAATGCGTGTAGATAAGATATCCAAATGGTAAAGCGAATTTTATAAATATGACAAAATTTCATAAATAATTTTTGGAATAGATATTGACTTTTTATGTAATACAAAATATTGTATATTTGAAATAATAAATAATTAAGCAAATGGATTATAAAGATTACGGAAACACACTTGAACCATCGTTTCAAAAAAATGCCATAGCTAAACAGCAAGCTACATTTATATCTAAAGTATATATGTGGATGAGCTTGGCTTTATTTATAAGTGGTTTTACTGCTTATTTTACAGCTAATTCTCCTGGATTATTAAGCTTAATGTTTGGTACTACCGGCCCTACTTTCTTATATTATGCTTTAATTTTAGGCGAATTAGGATTAGTATTTGCTTTAAGCGGAGCAATCCATAAAATGACTTTAGGATTAGCATCGGCAGTCTTTTTGTTTTATTCTTTTTTAAACGGAATGACTTTGGCTATGATTTTCTTGGCTTATACCTTGCCATCTATAGCTACCACATTTTTTATTACTGCCGGTACATTTGCTATAATGAGTTTATATGGTTATTTTACCAAAACAGATCTTACAAAATTTGGAAGAATTCTATCCATGGCTTTACTAGGTGTACTATTAGCCATAGTTGTCAATATTTTCTTAAATAACTCCATGTTGGATTTAATTATTTCAGTGGTTGGAGTTTTAATATTTGTGGGATTAATTGCTTATGATACTCAAACTCTGAAAAATATAGGATCACAAATAAACTCTGAAGATGGAGAAAGTTATTCTAAAATAGCGATTCAAGGTGCCTTGTCTCTCTATTTAGATTTTATTAACCTTTTCTTATTTTTACTTAGATTTCTTGGTTCAAGAAGATAAATTTACTTTTTGAAAACGTTAAAATATTTTATAGGTGAATAAAGTTTTTATTCACCTATTTATATATAATAAAATACCATTATTAAAACAAAATATAAATCTAATAGAAACTATAAAATTTGTAATTTTAAATTTATTTATAAATAAATATGGAGAACAATCCACAAGATAATAAAAATAATAAAAAAAAGCCCTTATTAAAAACAATCCTTGGTTTAGTTTTATTTAGCTTTTCCATCATCTTATTTATTTCATTCCTCTCATTTTACTTTAATTGGAAAGAAGATCAAAGCCAATTAACTTCTTATCTAAATAAAAATGTTACAGCGCAAAATATAATCGGTAAAACGGGCGCTTACTTAGGGGAAATATTTATTTTTGACGGTGTAGGAATTATTGCATTTTTTATTCCGTTCTTCTTATTTATTTTATCTTTTAAAGTATTATTTAATAAAGAAATTCTAAAAATTTGGAAACTCCTCTCTCATGGAATTTTCTTTATTATTTGGACCCCTATATTTCTAGCTATGATTTTCGGATCTAAATGGTTGCTTTCCGGTTTGATAGGCTATGAAGTATATGATTATTTAAAATCATTATTGGGCAGTGTGGGTACAGGTATTATATTGTTACTGACCTTGTCAATATATTTTATCCTTGAATTTAATTTGAGCGTGGATCATGTAAAATCTAAATTGCATTCAACACCTTCTTTCAAACCGTCTAAAAAAGAAAAAGAAGAGGATGTTTTAAAAGAACCTTTTGAAGAAGACCAAATTTATGAGAAAATAAAAGATCCTAAAACCGTTCAATCTGAGACTGTTATCGCAAAAGTTCCAACAAAAAATGAAATTCAAGAAGAAAATTTAACAGGTACACAACAAGCCGAATCACTAATAGAAGAGGAAAGTAATCCTATAAATTTATCCAATACCAATATTCTGATAGAAGAATCTTCCCATCCTGACACAACCACTCATTCTACAGAATTAGAAATTGATATTCCTACTACTGAAGAAACGGTTGAAGATGATATTTCTCTGACTATAGAAGAAACTAAAAAAGAAGAAATTTTATCTGAAAATGAGCCTAATAAAAATATTTATGATCAATTCGGACCTTATGATCCTAAATTAGATTTACCTAAATATAAATACCCTACTCTTGATCTTTTAACTAATTATAATACGAATAATAATATAACAATAAACAGTGAAGAGTTAGAAGAAAATAAAAATAAAATTGTAACAACTCTTGCAAATTATGGCATTGGAATTTCAAGTATCAAAGCAACCGTCGGCCCAACAGTAACTTTATATGAAATTATTCCTGAAGCAGGTATCCGTATTTCCAAAATTAAAAATTTGGAAGATGATATAGCCCTTAGTCTTGCAGCTTTAGGAATTCGTATTATTGCTCCGATACCCGGAAAAGGAACTATTGGTATTGAAGTACCCAATAGCTCCGCAACGATGGTTTCCATGCGTTCGGTTATCGCTTCTCAAAAATTTCAAAAAATCGATATGGAATTACCTATTGTTTTTGGAAAAACCATATCTAATGAAACTTTCGTTACAGATTTAGCTAAAATGCCTCACATGCTCATGGCCGGGGCTACAGGACAGGGAAAATCGGTGGGATTAAACGCCATTATAACCTCTCTGTTATACAAAAAACATCCTAGTGAATTAAAATTCGTATTTGTAGACCCTAAAAAGGTGGAACTTACCTTATACAACAAAATTGAACGTCATTTTCTTGCAAAATTACCGGATACAGATGAAGCCATTATTACCGATACGACTAAAGTAATTAATACTTTGAATTCACTTTGTGTGGAAATGGATAATCGTTACAAGCTTCTCCAATCAGCTTATGTAAGAACCATCAAAGAATATAATCAAAAATTTAAGGAACGTAAATTAAATCCTGAAAAAGGTCATCGATTCTTGCCGTATATTGTTTTGGTTATTGATGAATTTGCTGATTTAATTATGACCGCCGGAAAAGAAGTAGAGCTTCCTATCGCCAGACTAGCTCAGTTGGCCAGAGCCATAGGAATTCATCTTATTATAGCTACACAAAGGCCTTCCGTCAATGTTATTACCGGAATGATTAAAGCCAACTTCCCCGCTCGTGTTGCATTCCGCGTAACTTCTAAAATAGATTCAAGGACAATTTTAGATGGAAATGGTGCCGATCAATTAATCGGTAAAGGAGATATGTTGTTTACCACCGGTAATGAACTGATACGTATGCAATGTGCCTTTGTTGATACACCCGAAGTTGATAAAATAACAGAATATATTGGTTCTCAACAAGGATATCCGGATGCTTATTTATTGCCGGAATTTTATGAAGAAAATTCAAGTGTAAGTTCAAACGATGCGGTTGAAGCAAAAAGAGATGAGCTTTTTAATGATGCTGCTCGAGTAATTGTAACCGCTCAACAAGGATCCACCTCTTTGATTCAACGTAAATTATCATTGGGTTATAATAGAGCCGGAAGAATTATGGACCAACTTGAAGCGTTCGGCATTGTTGGGGCTTTCGAAGGAAGTAAGGCACGTAAAGTTTTGGTTTCTGACCTGGTTAGTTTGGAACAATTATTGGAAAATTTAAACCCCTAAAAAAACATTACCTAATAATATGAAAAAGATATTTGCATTCTTATTTATTTGTTCTTCATTTTTAATATGGGCTCAAAAAATTGATCCGGAAGCAAAAAGACTTTTAGATACAGCTAGTGCGAAACTCAGCCAAAATTCAACATTTTACGTAAAATTCAATTATTTATATTCTATACCCGGACATAAAAGTATATCTGAAATTGGACAGGTTTATGCCGCTAAAGAAAAGTATCATTTAATTCTGCCCAGTATTACCCAAATTTATGACGGAAATAAGATTTACTCTATTTCCAAGGAAGATAAAGAAATCACTTCTTCTGACAAAGAAGACGGTGAAAGCCTATCTCCTACCAATATTTTAAGTCTTTATAAAAGCGGTTTTAATATTACTTTTGAAGGAAATACAACTATTAATAATGTTAAATGTTCCGTTATTAAATTGGTTCCTATTGATATCAAAAAATCAAAATCTATACTTCTTGCTCTTTCTAATAATAAGATATTAAGAGTATCTGAAAATTATAATGACGGAAGTTCTTTAATTTTAATGATTATTGATTTTAAAGAAAATTTAATTGTAAATAAATCTTTACTTACATTTGATAAAAATAACTATAAAGATTACACACTAACAGAGTTATAAAAGATGATTAAAAAGTTAGACTGGTATATTATCCGCACTTTTTTTGGTCCTTTTTTATTTATATTTAGCGTTTTAATGTTCATATTTGTAGTTCAGTTTGCCTTTAACCAAATGGATAAATTTTTAGGTAAAGGACTGAACTTATGGGACATATCTAAATTATTGTATTATCTGGGCTTGGATGTGATTCGTCTCGTTTTACCTTTAACTATCTTGTTGTCATCAATTATGACATTTGGTGGTTTCGGAGAGCGTTATGAACTAGCTGCAATGAAATCAGCTGGAATTTCATTAGCCCGAATAATGTATCCTCTTTTTAGTCTTGTAGTCTTACTGGCCATCTGGTTATTTTATTTCTGTAACACCACACTTCCCGAAAACCAACGAAGAGCGCGAAATATGCTCATCAATATTGCACAAACAAGACCTGCGCTGAATTTTGAAGAAGGACGATTTATTAAGGAAATGAATCCTTTAAGCATTAAAATTGGCAGGAAAAGTGGTAAAAATGATAGTGAATGGGATCAAGTATTTATTCATAAAAATGCATCCCCTTTTGAAGATCAACAAACCATTATAGCAGATAAAGGAAATATAATTTCCAAAGATAACCATTACTTAAAAATTGAACTATATAACGGATATATATATCAAGATAACATTAAAGGTAAAAATCTAAATGAACTAAAAAAGCAACCGGGTAATTCCATTAAGTTTGACACCTTAACTCAATATTACGATATTTCGGATATAATTAAAAAGTCACTAGATAAACAATCCGAAGGGGATAATTTTAGATATAAATCAGTATCGGAATTAAGCACTTATATAGATTCCATCAAGACTTCCAATACTGTGTACTTTAAAGGGCTTGGAGAAAATGGCATGAAACTTTTGTTAGGAGAAACGAACTCGTTGGATTCCCTAGATTATAGTCATTATAATGAAGATTTTCCGTTTGAATGGTCCAACTTAGATGAAAACACTAAATATAATTTAGTTAAAGCCGCCATAAATCAGGTTACTCTTTCAAAGTATGAATTAGGTTCAAAAGCCACCGAAATGAAAGCGGTTGAAAAATTTATAGCTAAAATGATTTTATGGCAGCAAAAAAATATCATTTCATATTCTGTTACCTGTATTGTATTTTTCTTAATAGGAGCTCCGCTGGGATCAATCATTAGAAAAGGAGGTGTCGGTTTGCCTGTTGTTGTAGCCATAATAATATTTATCATTTTTTATATTTTAGGGCTTTATATGGAAAATTTGGCGAAAAATCAGGTAATCAACGCCTATTGGGCTTCTTGGATTCCAAATGCAATATTTCTACCTGTTGGAATTTTTCTAACTATAAAATCCATGAGAGATTCTGAACTATTTGACGTGGATAATTATTTAAAACCTTTTAAAAGATTTATTAGTAAATTTATCAAACAAAAAAAATTAGAACACAGTAGATACCAATGATTATTACAGACTTAAAAATGAATACCATATCAGAAGCTCTTGAAGAATTAAGACAGGGAAAGGTAATTATAGTTGTTGATGATGAAGATCGTGAAAACGAGGGTGATTTTGTTGCTGCAGCATCAACTATGACACCTGAAACTATAAATTTTATGACTAAGTACGGAAGGGGTTTGATTTGCACGCCTTTAACTCAAAAAAGAGCTGAAGAACTGGACTTGGAATACATGGTCGGAAAAAATACTGATCCTAAGCAAACGGCTTTCACTGTTTCAGTAGATTTACTTGGACATGGGATTACTACAGGTATTTCCGCTTCTGATCGATCCAAAACCGTTAAAGCTCTTGTCGATGAAAATATCAAGCCAAGTGATTTTGCACGTCCGGGTCATATTTTTCCTTTAGTTGCAAAAAAAGGAGGAGTACTTAAAAGAGACGGACATACTGAAGCTACAGTCGATTTATTACAATTAGCGGGACTTCCTTCTACCGGAGTTTTAGTTGAAATCATGAATGAAGATGGAACAATGGCTCGTTTACCTCAATTAATGGAAGTTGCTATGAAATTTGATTTAAAAATTATAACTATTAAAGACTTAATTTCATATCGACTTAAAAATGATTCTTTGATTGAAAAAATCGACGATGAAATAATTAAAACCCATTATGGTGAATTACGATTTGTAACGTATAAAGATAAAACCAACGATCAAATTCATTTTGCTTTAGTGAAAGGAGAAATTAATGAAGATGAAATCATACCTGTAAAAGTTTGTGCTAACAATATATATTTGGATCTTTTCAAAACCCTTGCTCAAGGAGAAGAAACCATTGTAAATAAAGCTATTAATTTTATTAATGAAAATGGAAAAGGAGTAATTATTTTTATAAACAATCCTTCCAATACAGAGGTAATTGAAAATCATCTGAGCGAACTCAAAAAATACATATCGGGAGAAATAGCTGATTTTGGCATACAATCCGACGAAAGGGATTTAGGAATCGGTGCACAAATAATTAAAAATTTAGGAATTAAAAATATCAATGTCTTAACAACCAATCCTAACAAAAATTTCCCTCTAAGTAGTGGATATGGAATTAAGATTGTAAATGAAATTAAAATTTAAATTTCATTCTCATAAATTATAAATAAAGAAGCTATATAGTAGCTTCTTTATTTAACCAAGTATTGAATTATAAAATGATATTTTGGATCTGAATCGGTAATGACACGTAAAGGATCTTTCTTCTTATTTCTTGCTTCTATAATTTTATTTTTATACTTCCTTAAATAAATATGCTTGTGTAAATCTTCTTCTGAGGCTGTTTGTAAATTTATTTTAAGAACTTGGGATGGATCTAAAACGAAAGAATTAAAAATTTTTGAAACCATTTCAGAAGTTATATCATATACATCTTTAATTTGTTCCATCGACACAAAACCACCTAAACCTTTTCTAAAACTCAATATTCTTTTAGTTATGATTTCATTTTCAATTACGGAATTTATATCGTTAAAAGATGCTGTATTAATATCCTTTTTTTCATTGGAAATTTGAAGTACTTTTATATTTGATGTGTTTTCAATATTTTGAGAAGGAAGCTTAATGTACGATTCCAATTCTTGATATTTTACAGTTGATATCACATAACATTTTTTTAAATCCTCTTTGGATTTGAATTTTCCACCGATAGAATTTTTATATCTTATAATGCTTTCCGCTTGTTTTTCTGAAAAACCTATACGCATCCAATCGTTTACATTATATGTATTCGGGTCGAATGTTAATAACCGATACTTTTTAACTTTACTAGAATTAGTAGTTGTTTCATTAAAGCCGTTCTCCGTTAATAACAAAAAAGGATATATTTTTGCATACATTTCCTCGGAAATTACGTAGCAAGATTTAAGCTGTTCTTTAGAAGTAAATTTACCTCCAAGCATAGCCTTATAATTAATGATTACCTCTGCTTGTTTTTTAGAAAAACCTAAACTCTGCCAGTCTTCTGTATTATAATCAGTTGGATTAAAAGGTTCTATAAATTTATCTTTTTTATCCTTTACCTTAAAATTCTGTTCATTAATTTCTTCAACAAATTGTAAAGGGGTAGCATTATTATTCTCAAAGATTGAAGAAATTAAAGCATTCCTATGAATTAATAATTCTAAAATACATATAATTATGAGCAACAAAAGAACACCTATTCGTTGCTCTTTTATCATTTTAAGGCGTAAATTCATAAAAGTTAATATAAATATATAATTACAAGAGCTTAATTTTTAAAATGTTACCATTTATTATGGTAACGTAAAAAAATTATATTTTTATATTAAAAAATAAAATTCTACTTCTTTTAAATCGCTGTAAAATAATAACCTAAAATTCAAAATAGTTCATAGTAAGTTAGCAATCCCTTTAAAATTGCGAACTCAATGGATACTTTACAAAACTATTATGTGAAAATTTAATTCAAAAATATTTAGCTATTTTTTCCTTTTTCTGCATAGCTCATATCATTAACCGATTCGATGATATATTTTCCATCTACAAATATAACTTTACATACTGAAGCGTTTTCCAAATCCTTAACAAATAATCTTTTACCTCCCAAATTATGGAGCATTAGAGTTATACTTAATCCGTGAGATACGATCAGAACGTTTTTATTTTCCTTATTCTTACTTTCGATCTGTACAATATCCGATAAAGCTTTATGCGTTCTTTTTTCAACGGTATTAAAATCTTCTGCCATTTTCATAGGATCTAAAATACTTATGGTATTGACCGCTTCTTTATAAGTAATTTCTTTATTCTTGTCAAAGATATCATTTAATAAATCCTGAGCATTAGTGTAATGAAGATATAAGGCAACATCCTTAAACATTTCCGTAGCTAAGGCAGTTTCATAGGCTCCAAAACAGATTTCTCTTAATTCAGGTTTTTCTGTAACCGGAAGTTCTTTTTGATCTGAATTCTTTAAAATTATATTGATAGTTTCTCTGGTTCTCCTTAAATCACTGCAAAAAGCTGAAGAAAATTTAACATCTTTCAATCCTTTACCCAAATTTTCTGCCACCTCAATCCCTTCTTTTGTTAACGGTGTATCACTCCAACCTTGAACTTTGTTTAATGTATTTAAAATTGTCTTACCATGACGTACTATGTAAAATGTAATCTTAGATCCCATATAAAAAATATTAGCATTTTAAATGCAAAATTAGAAAATTTTGTTTGTTATAAGTATAGAATAATCATTATAGTTCACTAGTATTTCATACTGTTGATTTAATTAAACTTAAAATTAAAAAACAAAATATATCTTAAAAATAATTATATTTAACCGTATAATTTTTAAAAAATTTTATTCGTATAAAAAAATAATTATTATTTTTGTTATGTTAATTTAGATTTTAAAAGTTAAAAATCTTAGTCATGTTATTACGCAATTTAACATTGCCGGTTAATAAAATTACCCTTTTATCTTACCCTATCTACTTCAGTAGGCAGGTTAGGCTTTGATTTTCAATTTTTCCAAAGCCGACACTTCCGTTTTTTATACAGTAATTTATCTACTACTGTTTTTTCAATTTATCCATTTACTATATTATTTATACATAAGATGAATATTACTATTGTTGTTGCAACAGAAGAACATTATCAATACGCTGAAGAAATATGCGAAACTATTTACCAATCGGCTATTGTAAGGGGTACAGGTATTGCTAAAAGAACACCTGAATACATCCAAAAAAAAATGGATCAAAGACAAGCTATTTTAGCTCTTGATAATGCAAAATTTGCAGGTTTTTGTTATATAGAAAAATGGCAGAACGGAGAATTTGTCGTCCATTCAGGATTAATTGTTCATCCTGACTACAGAGGAATAGGTTTAGCCAAAAAAATTAAACATTTTATTTTTGATTATACCCGCAAAAAATTTCCGGAAGCTAAAATTTTCGGTATAACTACCGGTTTGGCTGTAATGAAAATTAATTCGGAATTAGGATATAAGCCGGTACCCTTTTCTGAACTAACTGAAGATCCTGATTTTTGGAATGGCTGTAAAACGTGTACGAATTTTAATATTCTACAAAGTAAACAAAATAAAATGTGCTTATGTACCGGAATGTTATTCGATCCTAAAGATCAAAAAAAAGATAAGAATATCTCCCATAAAAATAGTTTCGATAAAAAGGTCATTACTCATCTCAATAAAATAAAAGAAGTATTTCACTTAAAATCTAAAAAGGATTGTAATAATTCCCAAATTAAAACCATCTAAAAAAATCTTGATTATGAAAAAAGCAGTTTTAGCATATAGTGGAGGACTAGATACTTCCTATTCTTTGGTTAAACTAACTAAAGAACACGATATGGAAGTACATACCGTTATAGTAAACAGCGGAGGATTTTCTGAAGAAGAATTAAAACAAATTGAAAAACGAGCATATGAGCTGGGTTCCAATCATCATATAACCATTGATATTACTGAAAAATTTTATAAAAATTGTTTACGCTTTCTCATTTATGGAAACATTTTAAAAAACAATACCTATCCCTTATCAGTTAGTGCAGAAAGAATATTTCAGTCACTGGCTATAGCGGAATACGCAAAAAAAATAAATGCAGAATATATAGTTCATGGAAGCACGGGAGCCGGTAATGATCAAATCCGATTTGATGTAGCCTTTGAAGTCATCTCCCCTAAATCAAAAATAATTACACCGATTCGTGATGAAAATATTTCTCGTCAAGAAGAAGTTGACTACTTACAAAAAAACGGAATAAACATGAATTGGGAAAAAGCAAAATATTCCATCAATAAAGGAATATGGGGAACTTCTGTAGGAGGTGTTGAAACACTTTCCTCTGATCTCCCTTTGCCGGACAAGGCTTTCCCTACTCCCCTCTCTGAAACCAACTCTTCCATAATTGAACTTGAATTTTCTAAAGGAGAACCTATCGGATTAAATGGAGAAAAAATGAATCCGGTGGCATTAATTCAAAAACTGAATGAAATAGGAGGAAAATACGCCATTGGACGAGATATACATGTAGGAGATACCATTTTAGGAATTAAAGGAAGAGTAGGTTTTGAAGCTCCTGCTCCTATGTTACTGATTAAAGCACATCATCTGCTGGAAAAACATACCCTATCCCGTTGGCAACTCTTACATAAAGATTCATTGGCCAATTGGTACGGTACTTTATTGCATGAAGCGCAATATTTGGACCCTGTAATGCGTGACATTGAAGCGTTTCTTACGTCCTCTCAAAAACGAGTTAGCGGCACCGTAAAGATTCAGTTGTATCCCTATTATTTCCGTATGATCGGTATAAAATCTCCTTATGATATGATGCAATCAAAAGTTGCTACTTACGGTGAAGAAAATGAAGCTTGGGATAGTAGAGATGCCCGAGGTTTCATTAAAATTTTTGGAAATCAATTAAAAATTCATCATAGTTTCAATGATTTAGAATAATTTACGAACTTTATCTTGAATTAAAGTAAATAAAAATTGAAAGTATAGTTTAGTTTAAAAAACCAATGAACAAAATAAAATCTAGTATTGTGGGAGGGGCAGGATATACTGCGGGCGAATTATTGCGAATCCTCATTAATCATCCAAAAATAGAACTCACATCCGTTTACAGCACTTCCAATGCAGGAAACCCTGTCACAACGGTCCACGAAGACCTTATAGGAGAAACCGATTTAATTTTTTCTGAACGCATTGATAAAGAGGCAGATGTTGTTTTTTTATGTTTGGGACATGGTAAATCCAGGGAATTTTTGACAAAAAATGTGTATTCTAAAAACACAAAAATTATAGATTTAAGTAATGATTTCAGGGTTAAACCTCATCATGTATTTCAAGACAGAACATATATTTACGGTCTTCCCGAATTACAAAAAGAAGAAATAAAAAAGGCAAAAAATATTGCTAATCCCGGATGTTTTGCCACCGCCATACAATTAGCTTTATTTCCCTTAGCAAAGAAAAGTTTATTGTCCCAAGATATTCATATTAACGCAGTAACCGGCTCTACCGGTGCGGGGCAATCACTTTCAGCAACTGCTCATTTCAGTTGGAGAAATAATAATGTTTCCTTTTACAAAGAATTTAGTCATCAGCATGAGGCAGAAATTTCACAAAGTATTCATCAGTTAGGAACCAACCGACATCAACTCTATTTTTTACCTATGCGGGGAAATTTTACTCGCGGAATTCTTGCCGGCATATATTTAAAATGTGAAATTTCAAAGGAGGAAGCTTTTTCTTTATATCGTGAATACTATCAGGATCATCCATTTACCTTTGTTTCGAACACTCCTTTATCTGTAAAGCAAGTAGTCAACACAAATAAATGTATATTAGAAATACAAAAACATAAAGATACCCTATTAATCACTTCGGTGATTGATAATTTAAGCAAAGGTGCTTCGGGTCAAGCCGTACAAAACATGAACCTTATTTTCGGATTTGAGGAATCCGAAGGTTTACATTTAAAACCGGTGGCATTTTGATAAAATTAGAGTTATGAATTCACTATTTCCTCTTAATATGATTAACTAGAAAAACTAAAAATACAATATCAGTTTCCTTAGTTTATTTAGAAAGTTCTTATGGTTCTTTTAGAGATGTTAACTAAAAAAAGGATAAATTACTGATTTTAATGAATAATAAAAATTATATAATTAGTACAAAATTATAATATGAAAATAGCAATTATTGGAGCCGGAAATTTAGGACTGGCAATCGCAAAAGGAATTATTAACAGCAATTTTGCTGAATCATTATATACTACTAAGCGAAATATTAAAACCTTACATGAACTGGAAAATAAACAAAATATAATTCTTACCTCAGACAATAAAGAGGCAATTAAAAATTCAGAGATTATATTGTTTGCGGTTCAGCCTAATGTCTTAACCAATGTTTTACAAGAATGCCGGCATTTATTTACGGAACATCATACTTTACTATCAGTAGTTGCCGGATTTGATTTAAGTAAACTAGAAGAAATCATAGGCAATCATTTTCCAATTATTAAGGCCATGCCTAATACCGCTATATCGGTAAATAAATCCATGACCTGTCTTTGTTCCAATAAAAAAGGAAAGGATCGAATCAATATCGCGTTGGAAATCTTTAATCAACTGGGACATACTGTAGAAATTCCTGAAGAGCAAATGCAAGCGGCAACAATTATTTGTTCCAGCGGTATAGCTTTTTGGCTGAGGATCATTCGTGCACATATGTTGGGAGCTATAGAAATGGGACTGGAACCGCAAGAAGCTCTATCCATGATTACTCAAACTTGTATGGGAGCGGCACAATTAATTGAGTCTAAAAAAAGTCATCCCGAGCAAGAAATTGATAAGGTCACAACTCCGGGCGGATGCACCATAGCCGGAATTAATGAAATGGATCATCAAGGAGTTAACTCTGCCATTATTAAAGGGCTTTTAGCTTCCTATACTAAAATCAATCAGCTGACTAAGAAATAAATAGTAAAGTATCACATGAATACCACAAAAAAACAATAATAAAAATTTATAAAGGATACTAATATGAGTCTATTCAATGTATATCCTATTTACTCTGTAACCCCTGTTAAAGCATCAGGTTGTACCGTATGGGATGAAAAAGGAGATGCCTACCTTGACTTTTATGGTGGGCATGGGGTTATTTCCATCGGTCATTCACATCCAACGTATATAAAACATGTAACTGAACAAATCAATTCCATCGGTTTTTATTCCAATTCAATTATCAATCCTGTTCAGGAAAAACTGGGTAATTTACTACCTCAAATTTGCGGATATCCCGACTATTCGTTATTCCTCTGCAATTCAGGAGCAGAAGCCAATGAAAATGCTTTAAAATTAGCCTCTTTTCATACCGGAAAATCAAAAGTTTTAGCCTTTAAAAACAGTTTCCACGGGCGTACTTCCGCAGCGGTTGCCGTGACCGATAATCCAAAAATTATTGCTCCTATCAACGCTCAACAGGAAGTGGTATTTTGCGAATTAAACGACATTGAAAGTGTTAAAAAAGAGATTGCTAAAGGAGAGGTATCTTCTGTAATTATCGAAGCTATTCAAGGAGTGGGTGGATTGGATGAAGGAAGCACTGAATTTTTTCGGGAATTGGAAAAGGTTTGTAAAAATAATAAGGTAGTTCTAATTCTGGATGAAATTCAATGTGGATATGGACGATCCGGAAAATTTTTTGCCCATCAATATCACGGAATCAAAGCAGATATTATATCGATAGCGAAAGGGATGGGAAACGGATTTCCTATCGGGGGGATATTAATTTCACCTGAATTTACTTCTTCTTTTGGATTATTAGGAACTACTTTTGGCGGAAATCATCTTGCTTGTGCCGCAGCATTAGCGGTTTTAGAAGTAATAAAGGATGAAGATATTTTAAGCAATGTTCAAAAACAATATGAATATTTCATTAAAAAATTTTCTTCTCTATCGCAAATTAAGAAAATTAAGGGTAAAGGATTAATGCTGGGATTAGAATTTAATTTCGAAGTCGCAGATCTCCGTAAAAAATTAATCTATGAAAAAAAGATTTTTACGGGTAATTCCAATAATAAAAATCTACTGCGTGTGCTTCCGCCGTTAACTATTTCCAAAAATGAAATTGATATGCTTTATGACAGTTTACAGTCTTGTCTTTAACAACCTTATAAAATAAGAAATAATGAAAAAGTATACTTCTGTCGATGATATTACAGACCTAAACGAGATGTTAAATTTGGCTAAGAAGATTAAAGCTACTCCTTTAGCCAACCAAGTTTTGGGAAAAAATAAAATTTTAGGGCTTTTATTTTTTAATCCGAGCTTAAGAACGCGATTAAGCACACAAAAAGCAGCTCGCAATCTGGGTATGGATTGTATGGTTATGAATTTAAACACAGAAGGCTGGACATTAGAATTTAAAGATGGAACGGTAATGGATGGTTCTGCTTCCGAGCATATAAAAGAAGCTGCTAAAGTTATATCAGTTTATTGTGATATAATAGCCATTCGAAGCTTTCCTACTTTAAAAGATAAGGAAAAAGACGAAGCGGAAACAGTCATTTCTTCTTTCGTTAAATACGCCACCGTTCCGATCATCAGTTTAGAAGGGGCTACAGAACATCCTCTACAAGCTTTGGCTGATGCGTTGACCATTGAAGAATACAAAAAAACGGAACGTCCTAAAGTGGTATTGAGTTGGGCTCCACACCCAAAAGCTCTTCCTCAATCTGTTTCCAATTCATTCGTGAAAATGATGAAAAAAATGGAGGTGGATTTTGTTATTACTCATCCGGAAGGATACGAGTTGAATCCTGAAATTACCAAAGGTGTTCCCATTGAATATAATCAAGAAAAAGCATTTATAAATGCTGATTTTATATATGCTAAAAATTGGAGTAATTACAACGATTATGGTAAAATACTAAATGAAGACCCTCATTGGACCATTGGTAAAAGACAAATGGAATTGACAAATCACGCTAAATTCATGCATTGTTTACCGGTACGAAGAAATATGATTGTAACTGATGACATATTGGACAGCGATGCCTCGATAGTTATACCTGAAGCAAATAATCGAACGTATTCTGCTCAAACCATTCTTACTCGAATACTGGAAGGGCTCACATAAATATTAATTATTTGATTATTGGTAAAAAACAGGTAATTAACTAATTACCAATAAACAACCCAACATGTTGAATATGGAAAAGAAAAAATTAACCGTTATAAAAATAGGAGGAAATGTAATTGATAATCAAAAAGTCCTTACTCAATTTTTACGAGATTTTTCTAAATTGGAAACCCCGAAAATTTTAGTCCACGGAGGAGGAAAAGCTGCTACAAGATTAGCGGGTAAATTGGGAGTTGAATCGATCATGATTGAAGGACGAAGAGTAACCAACGAAGAAATGCTAGATGTGGCAATAATGACGTATGCAGGACTTTGCAATAAAAAAATTGTAGCTCAACTTCAAAGTTTACAAACCTCTGCTATCGGGCTAACCGGTGCCGATGGAAATTCTATTGTATCGAAAAGGAGAGAAAATAGCACCTATGATTATGGATATGTAGGGGATATCATTGAAATTAACTCCGAATGGATTAAATGTTTACTCGATACCGATACGATTCCTGTATTCTGTGCAATTACCCACGATAAAAAAGGACAGTTGCTTAACACGAATGCTGATTCCATTGCACAATTTTTGGCTGTGAGTCTATCCTCTTTTTATGAAACCACTTTATTGTATTGTTTTGAAAAAAAGGGTGTTTTACAAGATATTGAAGACGAAAATAGTATTATTGAAACGATAAATTACAATTCCTATCAACAGTTAAAAAAGGATAATATTATTCATTCGGGTATGATCCCAAAACTTGATAATTGTTTTGAAGCGCTGAAACAGGGAGTTACAAATATTATTATTTCTAACCCTGAAATAATTAACAATTTTAATCATTCTCATACTTGTATTACCTTATAATTAAGTCTTATGAAAACCATTGAACAACTAACTTATGAAGCAATTGATCTGTTAAAAAAATTAATTGCAACGCCCTCATTTTCCGGAGAAGAACATCATACCGCTTTATTGATCGAAGCTTGGTTCAGACATCATTCAATTCCTTATGTAAGAGAGAATAATAATATATGGGCATATAATAAATATGTAGATGAAAACAAACCTTATTTACTGCTGAATTCTCATCAAGATACTGTTTTTCCTAACAAAGACTACACTCATAATCCTTTTGATGCCATTGAAAAAGAGGGTAAAATATTCGGTTTAGGTTCCAATGATGCCGGAGGATGTTTGGTGTCTCTTTTAGCCACGTTTACCTTTTTTTATTTACGTAAGAATATGAAATATAATTTAATTATGGTGGCTTCCGCTGAAGAAGAAAACAGTGGAAAAAAAGGTCTAAACAGTGTGTTGGCTCACTTGCCACCATTAGAATGTGCTATTATAGGTGAACCTACTCAAATGCAACTTGCCATTGCTGAAAAAGGCTTGCTTGTTTTAGATGTTCTCATAAAAGGAACTGCCAGTCACGCAGCTCATAATAATCCCGATAATTCCATTTATAATGCATTTGAGGTAATTGAATGGTTTAAAAATTTCTCATTTGAAAAAATATCAGAAGTTTTAGGACCTATGAAAATGACAGTTTCTCAAATTGAAGCAGGTAAACAACACAATCTTGTACCTGAAGAATGTCGTTTGGTGGTGGATATTCGTGTGAATGATTGTTATACAAACGAAGAGATACTATCAATAGTAAAGAAAAATTTATCATCTGAAAGGGTAATAATTACACCCCGATCATTGAAACTTAAATCTTCTTCCATTCCTAAAACTCATCCGTTGGTTATATCCGGTATAACTTTGGGGAGAGAAACCTATGGGTCTCCTACTCTTTCAGATCAAGCCGTCTTACAATGCCCTTCTTTAAAAATGGGGCCGGGAAATTCTTTACGATCTCACACTGCCGATGAATATATTTTTAGGGAGGAAATTGTAGAAGCAATTCCTCTATATATAGAATTATTAAATCAAACGATCTTATAATAGATAATTAAAACTATTAAATTTTAAAAAATGAAACTTTGGGAAAAAGGTATACCGACTGATCAGAGAATTGATTTATTTACCGTAGGAAATGATAGAGAATTAGATATTGTTTTAGCTAAATATGACGTGTTAGGTTCATTAGCTCAAACTAAGATGTTGTATCAAGTAGGGCTTATTACAGAAAACGAAAAAAAAGATTTACTTCAAGCATTAAATGAAATTCTCACAGATATAGAAAATCATACATTTAAAATTGAAGAGAATTTTGAAGATGTACATTCTAAAATAGAATTTTTACTAACTGAAAAAGTGGGAGATGCCGGTAAAAAGATTCATACGGCTCGTTCCCGCAATGATCAGGTTTTAGTTGATATGAACTTATATCTGAAAGATGAATTAAAAGTGATTAAAGATCAAAGTCGTAAACTTTTTGATCTTCTACTGGTACTTGCAGAAAAAAATAAAAACATTTTATTGCCCGGATATACGCATTTTCAAATAGCTATGCCTTCTTCCTTCGGAATGTGGTTTTCTGCATATGCTGAAAGTTTGATTGATGATGTAATTTTACTTAATGCAGCTTTAAAAATAGTCGATCAAAACCCTTTAGGATCAGCAGCGGGATATGGTAGTTCTTTTCCTATAGATCGAACGTTTACTACTCGGGAATTGGATTTTAAAACATTAAAATTTAATTCCGTTGCCGCACAAATGAGTCGAGGTAAATCGGAAAAAAGCACGGCATATGCTCTTAGCAGCTTGGCCGGCACTTTATCCAAGTTAGCAATGGATGTAACTTTATATTTAAGTCAAAATTTTAACTTTCTTTCACTTCCCACCCATTTGACAACGGGTTCCAGCATTATGCCTCATAAAAAAAATCCCGATGTTTTTGAATTGATACGAGGAAAATGCAATAAAATACAAGCTTTGCCTTATGAGTTGACTTTGATAACCAATAATCTTCCTAGTGGATATCATAGAGATTTACAGTTATTAAAAGAAGGAATTATTCCGGGAATACAAAATTGTAAGGCATGTTTAGAAATGGCTCATTATTCTCTTCAAGATATACAAGTTAATAAAAATATCCTCGAAGATCCTAAATACGATTATTTATTTACCGTAGATGCTCTTAATGAATTGGTAGCTGAAGGAATTCCATTTCGTGATGCATATAAAATGATCGGTCAACAGGTGGAACAGGGAACGTTTCAATCTCCTAAAAAAACTACTCATACGCATGAAGGAAGCATAAATAATTTGTGTTTAGAGGAAATTAAAAAGAAAATGGATGATTATTGGATGGATTAATACATCCTAAATACGAGTAAAATCAAAGTTAAAAAAGATACGCTTGTCCATAAGATAACGCCCAAAAGTAAAGGCTTTATACCAATTTTTTTTAAGGTTTGTAAACTTAATCCTGCTCCTATTAAAAATAAGGTTACGGTTAGTCCTCGTTTAGCTGCCATAACCAACCCATGGTCAATAATCTTAAATACAGGAAAGTATTGGGGTAAATAGGTATTACTTATCATGGCCGCAATAAATAAAAATATAAAGTAAGGTAGTTTTATTTTCTTATGTATATTTTCCTTATTTTCTTTAAAAGTCAATATAATCAGAAAAGATAAGGGAATGATCCATAAGGCTCTTTCCAGCTTAACCATCGTCGCAATTTCTAAGGCTCTTGAACCATAGTGCTGTGCAGCGCCAACTACAGAACTTGTATCATGTATAGCCAATGCAGACCAATATCCGAATTGTTCTTGTGAAAGATGTATTAGATGTCCTATTGCCGGAAATATAAATAAAGCAATGGAATTTAAAATAAAAATAGTGGCTAAAGACAGGCTGGTTTCTTCTTCATCTGCATGGATAAGCGGAGCAACGGCAGCTATAGCACTTCCTCCACATATAGCAGTTCCTGATGATATCAACAAGGTTATTTTCCTATCAATTTTAAAAAATTTTCCTATCAATATTCCCAAGAATAAGGTAAGAAAAATTGATCCAACCGTTAATAACAATCCTTCTTTACCAACTTGAATTGCTGTATTTAAATTCATCCCAAACCCCAATCCTATAACAGAAAGTTGAAGAAGATAGCGCGTTATTTTTTTAGTATAGATGGGATAAGGATTACCGAAACTAAAGGAAAATAACATTCCCAACAATAACGCTAGAGGGGTGTCTATAGATACAACCAGGCAAAGTAAACCTAAAAGAATAAAAATTATTTTTTTTACCCGATCATTGGAGACTAATTTTTTCTTGGTTGTTGCTTGACTCATTGTACAAATATCCTTTAATGCATACAAATCTGCCAATGAAAAAATGTTATACCTTATAACGATGGGTTATAATGTGAAGTAGCAAATTTTATAAAAACATCTGAATTTCCTTCGGGAACTCCTTGCTTATATACAAAATAAAACCAGCGTTTTATATTTATTCCCTCTATATCAATTATTTGAAATTCTCCTTTTTTTATATCTTTAGTTACTGCTGCAATGGATATAAAACCTATACTGTTGGTATGGGTAAGGTAGGTCTTGATGCCTTCTGTACTTCCTAAATGCATAGCAATGTTCAGATCTTTAAGCTGTATATTGACAGCTTGAAAAGCATCTCGTATAATATCCAAACTTCCTGAGCCTAATTCTCTCAAAACTAGAGGTACTTTTTGCAATTCATCTAAAGTCAAAACTTCTTTTTTTGAAATTTCCTGTGAGGTGTGCGCAATGGCTACAATTTCATCTTTTAAAAATGGAAGGTATTTAAGTTGCTTATTTTTGGGTTTGCCTTCAACCATTCCTAACTCAATTTTTTTCTCAATCAGATATTTTTCAATTTCTTCTGTATTTGCGGTTATAAGAGACATTTTAATTTTTGGATGTTTGGAATGAAATTGAGACATCAAGGCCGGAAGTAAATATTGGCCTAAAGTAGTACTTGCTCCTAGTTGAAAAGTTCCTGAAAAATTTTCTTTCAGTAAATCAAAATCATATTGTATTTGTTTATAAATATTCATGATTTTTTCTGAATGGATCAATAATATTTTACCGGCATCGGTAAGCTCTATTTTATTTCCTTTTCGAAGAAATAGGGTTAAATCATATTCTGATTCCAACTCCTTTATATTTTTAGTCACAGCAGGTTGTGAAATATATAATTCCTCAGCAGCTTTGGTAAAACTTAAATTTTTAGCTACAGCATAAAATATTTTCAATCGGAAATCAGACATTATAATTTTTATTATTTCTTGCTAAGTAAATTACTATAAATATTTTATTAAATCATACAATTATTGATTTATGAAAAAAATTGAACCTATTCAAATTAATTTTTATCCTTCGATCCTGATTTTCAACACAAGTGTAAAAGTATATATATGGAATAATTTTTGTTTTGGATTGGTATTAAACAATGTTAATTTTAAATAGACCTAAAAAACCAAATTATGAAACAATTAAAAAAAATTTTATGGGCTTTTGCATTAATGGGTACGCTGAGCTTTTCTTTGACATCATGTAAAAATGAGCCTAAAGATTCAGATTTAGTTACCAAGGCAAAATCCGTTATTCCTGAAGGAGTTACTATTGATGTTAAAAAAGGGGTGGCTACACTTACCGGAGAGTATAACGATAATGACGCTAAACAATCAACTGAAAATGCTGTTAAAGCAATACCGGGTATTAAATCCGTTGAAGATAATGCAACGGTTAAATCAGAATCAGGTGATGTAGTGGTTTCTGTGGATTCTGTATTAAAATCTAAAGTAAATGATATTTTAAAAGGGTATACCGGTGTTACAGCGGATATAAATGATGGTGTGGTAACTCTTAATGGTGAATTAAATAGGAGCGAATTGCCCCGACTTATGCAAGCAATTAATACGCTGCAACCTAAAAAAATTGAACAAAAATTATTACTAAAATAGAAGTATGGCTTTACAAGATAAATACGCAGATTTAATAAATAAGGCGAAAAGTCTGGGAACAACAAATCTTTCTGTTAAAGAACAAAATAATGTTCTTTATATTGAAGGAGAGGTTCCGAATGGAGAGTCTAAAGATCAGTTGTGGGCTGCTTATAATAAAATTGATCCTGATTTCAGATCCGCTGATTTAATTTTAAATATTAATGTATCACCCAATGCACCTTCTTCTAAATATAAAGTAACCACTCAAAGTTCTAATTTAAATATTAGAAAAGGTCCGGGTACGGATCAACCTATTTTAGGAAAAGCCGCACATCAATCTACGGTAACTTTTCTGAGCAAATATAACGATGATTGGTATTTAATACGATCTGAAGATGGAACCGAAGGATATTGTAATACTGAATATTTAACGGCTATATAAAATTATTATACTTAAATATTTTTTGAGAGGGCTGGAATTAATTTTCTTGCCCTTTTTTTATCCAATTAAATATACCGGAATTATATTTATATCTTTTTAAGATTGCTTTACCTGTTGATACTATGACTTTTAAAAAACATTTAAATATTCTGTTTGTTGGTGCATCTATTAAAATTAAGATTGAATTATAGATTCTTAGGATTGATTTTTGCTAGTATTTTATCTAAAATTTTTATTTAGACGGTTTTTATTTATTTTGTGCTTAATTATATTTTAAATTTACAATTATCTAAAAATTTTTATCAATAGAGAACTAGTATTATTTTAATACCAATATTTAAATGAATTTATTCGAAAAGCAATTCCAAGATATTGTACAATTTTTACAGTTTGATGATTACTCTTTAGTTTTAAAAAGAATTATTGATTTAACGCTAGATACGGAAGAAGTTTCTTTTTATAAGAAAACGAGTGATTTACTTCAATGGGTTGATTATAATGAATCCAATGAAAAAGGAAAAAAGGAAAAATATTCTGTCATCTTAAATGAACTTTATCAATTTCTTTCTAAAAAAGAAATTCATGAACCGAAAAGACTTCTTGAAGCCGAAAAAGTTAAAAAATCATACAGTAAATCTGCTTTTTCTTTAGGCCCTATAAGCTTAAAAATTTCCGAAGGAGAAATTATTGGTTTAGTGGGAGAAAATGGAAACGGTAAAACTTCTTTGCTTAGACTTTTATGTGGAGAATTGGAAGCGACTGAGGGAAGTATATCTTATACACTGGATTTTAAAGATCGATATGAATTAAGAACTAAGTTGATTTATATTCCTCAAAGGCCGAATATATGGTACGGTTCTATATTAGATAATCTTCAATTTACTGCATCTTCTTATAATATTAAGGGAGAAGAAAACGAATTAATGGTTGATTTGATTACCTCCAGAATGGGATTGCGAAATTATCGGAAAATGAATTGGGCTAATCTTTCTTCAGGATATAAAATGAGGTTTGAATTAGCCCGAATGTTACTTAGAAAACCTAAACTTTTACTGATTGATGAGCCTTTATCTAATTTAGATATTCTTTCTCAACAAACGGTATTGGAAGATTTTAAAGCAATAGCAAAATCTCCATTCAGACCTTTGGGTATCGTTGTCAGCTCCCAACAATTGTATGAAGTGGAAAAAAATTCCGATAAAGTGCTATTCTTAAAACATGGGGAACAAAAAAATATAATAAGTAAGAGTTCTGATAAAAAGGAATTGCCTGAATTGATTATTGAGTTTGAATCGGAATGGCCTCAGGAAAAACTTTATGCTTCTTTATCTAAAATCTCTTTACTAAAATTACAATATAATGGAGGTTCTTATATTGCGCATTTTCCTGATACTACGTCGGTGAATAATTTTTTAACTCTTTGTATTGAGGATCAGATGCCCATTAAGTATTTTAGAAATATATCTGATTCAACTCGTAGATTTTTTATTTAATTCTTTTAAAAATCCGTGATCATGTTTACAAAAACACAAAAACGTTTGCTAGAAAATTACCCTATTTTATGGAACACAAAATTTGTTCCGATGGGTATAACAGTTCTATTTATTAATATTTTTTTCTTTATTGCGGGTTATTTTTCCGGAGCTATTAATTTTTATGAAACGGATTACGATTTAAATAGCACCACTGTCATCTATCTTATTTCAATTTTAGCTAGTTTATTAATTCTCATTATATGGCTATTATTTTATATAAAGAACAACGGTTTTAAATCCTTTTACCCAAAAAAATCCAATGCTTTATATATGGAATGGTTGCTAACTTTTATCTTACTCGCCGGCAATCTATCATATCCTTTCAGTTACTCCCAGGGTATCAAATATAAAGTGAGAACTTATGCTTCAAAACAGGAAATCTATGAAGCTAAAAAAATAGTGGATCAAATTCAAATATTAATACCTGATTCTTATAATTATTATCAATTCAGTCCTATCGAGAATACTATTGATTCTTTAGAAAAAGATCCTGATTCAACTCCCATGCATTTATCTCTTCTGAATTTTTATCCATATAATAAGGAAATTGAGAAAGTTAAAGATTGGTTAATTAACGAACAAAAAGATAGCATACGAAATTTAATTCGGGAATATTTATATCTTCAAAAAAAACATAATCTTTCTACCAATCTTACTGTAGATAGCTGGATGAAATTAGTTTATAATCCTCCCAAATATATTGTGACTCAATCAAATTATATTAGCAATGCGAAAATTCAAAATGATGATAACATAAAAAATTATGTAGAATTTAAAAAACTCGATTTTGCTTATCAAAAAATGTATGATGCATATAATAATGGGAATTTTTACAATGAATTTATTTTAATCATTTTATATATTGCTTTAAGTTTATCTATTGCAATATTATCCTTTCGTACAACAAGTGGAAAATCCTGGCTAATCGCATTTATAACATTTGGATTACTTATTTTTATTAACGGAATTATTTCTGTTATATTCCTTCTATTTCCCTTTAACGTTGAGGAGTCTAATATCATTTATTTAATTGATATTTATTGGACATTTATATTTTTATATATGAGCATATACGTCATATTTAAACTTTATAAAAAAAGCGCAAAGAATAAATCAACTATACTGATAAATTTGATTTTATGGATATTACCCTATATGCCTATACTTTATTATACAACTTTTATGACGTCAATAAGTGAATCCGTATATAGTAAATATTTGAACCATTATATTAGTACTATATACCTTTACTTTTATAATCATTCAACCGCCTTTTTCTGGATTAATCTTATATTTGTAATTATCATTTTATTCTTTATAGCTAAAATAATAAAAAACTGGAAAGCTTTGCCTGAAGAATAGATGAAATTAACCCTATTTTTTATTTTAAATGTACAAAAGATTCCCATTATCCTTGCGAATTTTTTTAGTGATGATCCTCGTTGTGGTCAGCACTATATTTGCCATGGGATTGATAACTTTTTATCAATATATAAGAATTGCGGAGGAATATAACAATAAAAGGCTAGAAAGAAAGGAACAATTAATTATAGAAACTTTCGATTATCTCATTTCCAATCGAAATACAAAACCGGAGGAGGTTAAAAATAAAATTGGCAATAAAATTTATGAAATTTCAGATATTAATAATATCGATATAAATTTTTATTCTCTGGATGGAAAATATATTTTAGGAAATAAATTACCCAATCCTAAGACTGAATTTGTTCCTAAAGAAATCTTAAAAAACCTGAATGTAAATAACGACCGTATAGAGGTTATAAACAAGCTTCCCAATTCAGAAGAAAGTTTTACGTCCGTATATAGATATATTTACAACAATGATTATCAACCTATTACAATTATAAATTTTCCTTTTTTACATGATGAAGCATTTCTAAAAAAAGATTTTTATTCCTTATTATACAGATATTTAGTTATCATGCTTATCGTATTAATTGTAAGTGGTATTTTTTCATGGTTCTTTTCACTTACTTTAACCAGAAAAATTAAAGATATTGCTTATCGGCTTAGGGATACCGGCGCACTTACTCATAATAGACCCCTTTTATATAATTATATTGATGAAGTGAGTCCATTGGTTAAAGCTTACAATATTATGCTGAATAAATTTAGAGAGCAAACTGATGCACTGGTTAAAAAAGAAAAAGATAATGCTTGGCAGGAAATGGCGAGACAGGTGGCTCACGAAATCAAAAATCCGCTTACCCCTATGCGGCTCGAAATTCAAAGTTTTCAATTAAGATTTAATCCTGAAGATCCACAAATTCATGAAAAGTTAGACTCGTTAACCCGTTCATTAATACAACAAATAGATACTATTGCTTCGATTGCCGGCGCATTTTCAGACTTTGCAAAAATGCCTGTAAAAAAGGATGAAAAGTTAAACGTAATTGAAGTTGCTAAAATTTCGTTAGAAATATTTCCATCTCAACAAATTTCACTGGATACACTTGATGAATTGGTCATTTTAAATATCGATCCTAATTTATTGAACCGTATATTAACCAATTTAATAAAAAACGCTTTTCAATCGATACCAGAAGGAAGAACTCCCCATATTATTGTAAAAATCAGACAAGACATACGAATGGTTTATTTTTCTGTTATTGATAACGGAAATGGAATTCCGGAAGAAATAAAAAGCAAAATTTTTACTCCTCAATTTTCAACTAAAACCAGTGGAAGTGGTTTAGGTTTAGCAATCATAAAAAAGCTTATCGAAGAATATAATGGGTCTATAACCTTTATGTCTGAAGAAGGGAAAGGAACAATTTTCAAATTTGAAATTCCTAAAGGTGAATAATATTTTTAAGTTTAAAAAATTTAATATACTTCAAAATAATTCCGTATTTAAAGTAGGCACGGATAGTGTATTATTGGGTTGTTTTGCTGATATACATAATGCCTCCCGTATTCTTGATATCGGTACCGGTACAGGGATTCTTTCGTTAATGTGCGCGCAAAGAAATCCCACTTCTTATATTACAGCCATTGATTCTGAAATCAATGCGTATTCTTTGGCCTTGGAAAATTTTAAAAATTCCCCTTTTTCTCAAAAGATCACAAGTATCCATTGCGATTTAGACCTTTTCTTTAGTGATATATTATTTGATTATATTATTTGTAATCCTCCTTATTTTAAAATTTACGAAATATTACATCGTAAACATCCTGTTGCCAGGCAGCAAATAAAACTGAATTATCATCTTCTTATTAAAAAATCAGCATCATTACTATCTCAAAACGGAAAAATCGGATACATTTTCCCCATAGAAAATGAGCAAGAAATTCTTGAACTATCAAATAGATATAATTTATTTCCCAATCGCATTATATATATATCAGGAATAAAAAACGGAAAAATTAAAAGAATTTTCCTTGAACTTAGCAGAGAAGATAAAAATCCTATAATTGAAAACTTTGTTATCGAAGAAAAAAGTCGTATTTGGTCTGAAGAATATAAAAAATTAACATCAGAGTTCTATTTATAATATCATAGAAAAAGCGTCTTTTATATGTTCAATTTTCCATCTGTAATCTTTTTTTATGATGGAAATAATATCGAACCTTACATTGACATCCATTTCTTTACAAAGCACATATTCATTTGCTGCTTTAATCAATAATTTTCTTTTTGATCTGGTTACCGCCTCTATGGGATCGATGATAGTTGTATAGTTTCTAGCCTTAACTTCTACTATTACCAACTCGGAACCATTTTTAGCAATAATATCAATTTCCGCCTTATCATATTTCCAATTTCTATCTAATATTTCATATCCTATATCTAAAAGATAATGAAATGCTTTCATTTCCGCTTCTTTTCCAAATTCATTATGATAAGCCACACTATATTTTTTAGTTTATTAATTAAAATTATATTTATATGAAATACAAATATATTATATTTGAAAAAAAATCCTGTATGAGGTATACGAACCTATTAATATTTAGTTTTTTTAGTTTCTTCATTTTTTTCTCCTGTGGAGATGAAAATTTTGAACCCTATCCTAATCATGAATTTGATAATCATAAAGGATTATTACCTTCAGAATATATAAAAACTGAAATAGATAAAAATACGGGGAATAAAGTAACTGTAACTACTTCGATGCAATACGATAATTTGAATAGATTAATAAATATTAAATCGTCTATCTCTGATTCGATAACTAATATCCATATGATCTCTTATAATGAAAGTAATGGAAAAGTTTATACCGTTACTACCGAAAACGCCCAAGGGACTTATTTGTATTCTTATGAATATACCAAACCCGGTATTATACTAGAGCATAGAAGTTTTAAAACAAATCCTCCTCCCGGATATCCTGAAATTGAGCCTTATACAAGAACATTAACTGTTTCAGGCGATAAACTATTAAAAATAGTAGATCCAAAAGACGTACAAACCCATCTTTTCAAATACGACAAATACGGAAATTTAATTCAATTTGATACTACTATTTATACTTATGATATCTTAAAAGGCTTGATGAACAACGTAAAAACTCCTCATTGGTTATTTGCAGCATTTGAAGGAAATTTTCCATTCACTTACAATCTGGTTAATAATATTACCGGTGATAATAAGGGAACTGTTTATAGATATGAATATAATAAAGACTTACATCCTGATTATCCTACAAAAATTATTCTTAATAATACAGATGAAATAATTATTAATTACATAATTGCTAAATAAATCAAGATTTACCCTTTTAAATATATATCCTCTTAAATCTTAATTTTATGAAATTTATTATTGAAAGTAATAAAAAATAAAATATTATTCTCAAATTTATTGCATTAACTAACACTAAAAATGATTATATAATTACTTATGAGCTACATTTATAATGTAGCTTTTTGCTTTATATATCTACCTTTTCAAGTTATCTTATTTAAAAATCTAGAGCCATTACGATATTTAATTTTAATAGTTTTTACAAGCATATTCAAAGCTGGATATAATAATTAAAATTTTTTGTTATAAGTTAAACATAAAGATTAATAAATAAGTTAAAACAAGTAATCGATGAGATCGTAATATTATTATAAAATACTCCCTTGATTTAACCATCAAAGCTAGAAGATTCTTTTGAACATGACCACTGTACCCTTTATTAATCAAATATCTACAAAATAAGTCTCAGAATTTTTTATTACAATCTAAACAAACTTTTTCTACTTTTCCATTTTTAGTAAAACCTAAAAATATTAATGGCCAAAAGATAATAGCTAGAAGACAACCTCTTCCCCATCCAAATTGTTTTTTAGTATGAACGTAAATATTACTACTCCCACAATTAGGGCATTTAATGTTTAGATCAGATTTTATATTCTCCATAAAAATATAAATTTTAAATTTCTACCCAATATAATAATATAACATAAAACAATTAACATATTCTAAAAAATATTTGTTTAATACGCACAAAAATCATGTTATAAATACAAAATAAAAACTTTTTATTTTACTTACTCTATAAATCCTTTCTATTTGTATTCTACTTTATACGGACTACCCAATGACAATTTAATTTATCTGAGTGCTTTGACAAATTATTATTAAAAATTAAAATAATATTCTTATTACGGAATTCGATGAAATATGGGATAGTTACTTAATAAGTATTTCATAGTTTATTTCATAAAAAAGTTGAATTAGTTTTTTAAAAAATTATTTCAATTAATGTAATATGAAATAAACTCTTGTTTAAGTTCAAACATATATCACTTCCACATCATCTGAAGAAATATATACCAATAATTTACTTGCAACTTTTTTATTCATTCCAACTAAAGCTTTTTCATATAGCGAAATTTGTTTTTTATGACCGGTTAATTTTTCACCCGTTTTGAAATCAATAAGTGTTAATGAATCTTGCTGTTCTATGATTCGATCGGGGCGGTAAATTTTTCCTTCATATATTATTTCCCGTTCTTGATATACAGTGATCCCTTTTGAAAAAAAATCTTTTAATTGTGGACTGGATATAACTTTTTGTATTATTTTTTCAATTTCTGCTTCCTGACCGATTGGAATCAATCCCGTCAAAGTTAATTTTTTAATTACCAGTGGCAGATCTTCCGGCGAATTAATTTCTGCTAAAATAGCATGTATACTATTACCGTATTGAATGTCTTCATTTTCCTCACTATAAAATTTATGAGCCTCGGAACTTACTTTTATTTTAGAATTCCATCTTTCAGAGGTCCATTGTATTTTTTCTTCTTGAACAATATTTTTTGCGCTTTTTTCATTATTTTTCTTAAAATCGGGAGAAGGATAAAGCTCAACTATTCCTTCTGCAGATTTCCCTTGCTGAATTAAAAATTCACCCAACGAACTTAATTTATCTTTTCTTTCTTCCAATAAAAATAATTGTTGTGACGCCCGTGTGGTTGCAACATATTGTATACATAATTCATCTATCTTATTTTCAAATTCTCGGGTAGTTACCACCTCTTTTATACTATCACCGGTATCATCTAAGCCTGATTTTGAAGATGTGTAAAACTTATCAAATCCATTATATAAGTCTTTATCAAGTGGAAACCAATATTCTTCTTTTCTAGAATTGCTATCGATCATAGGATAAATTACAATTGGAAATTCCAATCCTTTAGATTTATGTATAGTCATGATCTGGATGGCATTTCGATTATCGGGAAATCGTATGGATAATCCCGGGCTTTTTAATTCCCAATATTCTAAAAATTCTTGTAAACTTATAACTCCGTTCTTTTCCAACTGAACTATCATATCCAATAAGGCAGAAATATATAAATCTTCTTTCTCTCCAAACCCTAAAGAATTAATAAATTCTTCTACATAATCATAGAAGCTTAAATTATATATTTGTTGATAAGGCAAAGAAATATTCAATTTTTCTTTAAACCAATTAATAATATCGTCAAAATCCAAATCTTTTATTTTACAAATTTCTTCTGTAAAATCTTCAAATTCCGCTCTACCTATGGTAAAAAGAAGATGGAGCATTCTCACCAAATTTTCTTTGTCTTCAGGATTAGAAATCCATTGTAAAGCATAAATAAGAGCTTGGATTTCAGGGGACGATACAACTAATAATGCTTCTTCTGTTAAAATAGGATAACCTTTTTCTGCAATTTTATCTACAATGGAAACACTATGCTTTTTATTTCTTACTAAAATAGTTATATCTTTAAAATCAAAACCATTCTGTAAAGACTCTTCAATTATTTCAACAATTCTTTCTTCTAAGAGATTTTCTTCTTTTGGAGATATAAATGATACCTGTACCCTTCCCCCTTTGGATAAGTGGGAGATTTGCTGTGCATGGACTCCAAATAATGAAGAATATTCGGGATTATTTACTAAATAAGTAGATAAAAATTGATAATAGGTATTATTAAAATCAACAATATTGGGCAAACTTCTGAAATTATTCTGCAAAGTTTTTACATGAATGTCTTTGTCTTTTGCATTTGCTATAAGATCGATTAATATTTCAGGATTTCCCGAACGAAATCTATAAATGGCTTGCTTGGGATCACCAACCAAAGTAATTGTATTTCCATCTGATACTTTTGCATTATCTAACAAAGGAATTATATTATTCCATTGAAGTTGTGAGGTGTCTTGAAATTCATCTATAAAGTAGTGATTGTATCTCCCCCCTAATTTTTCATATATAAAGGCTACCGGTTCCTCTTTTAAATGAGTTCCTATAATAGGATTTACATCTGATAGAAATACTACATCATTTTCTGTTTTTCGTCTGTGTAAAAATCGATTAATTTCAGATTGTAATTCAATCGTAATTAGATTTTTACGAACAGATTCATCTACTTTAATTCTAATGATTGCTTGTTTTATTTTATAAAATGCCTCAATAATTTGCGGTGCAATACCCTTTATATCTTCTTCATGAATCGATTTTGATTTTGCATATTTTTCTTCTTCACAAAAAGCTTTATAATAAGAAGAAGATAAGTTTATACTAAGTATTTTGCTCGAATCCTGCATTTTATAAAAAAATCCGGCCATACCTCTCGCTCCTTGATAAAAATCTCCTACTTCTAAACCGCTAGATTCAAATAACGCTATAATTTCATCGGCTATTTTTTGTATTAAGGTATAATTTTCCTGTACTCGCCTACTTATCAACTGATTCAATTTTTTAAAATCTTCAATCTCTTTAGAAGTCAAAGAATTAATCTGTTCCAGATTCTTTTCTTTTAAAAAATTTTGTGAGGAAGTCAATAATTCCTTTCTAATATCTGTAGATGATTCGTTCTCGAATTTCCAAAATATATAATTTAAAATAACCTCAGCAAAAGGATTATCTGTTCCTAATTCATCTACTAATTCATCAATTGACTGTTTGAGATATTCCGAAGAATCCAGTTCCACCGCAAACGAATACGACAACCCCAATTCTTTGGTAAATGCCTTCATCAATCGTAAATTAAACTTATCAATGGTACTGATGGAAAATAATGAATAATGATGTAAGATATAGGATAAGGCCCTATACGATCGCTGATGTAAAAGAGATATATCTATATTCAGTTCTTGAGATATTTGCTGTAAAACTAAATTCGATTGATAATTTTTTTCATCTGAAAAATCCTTCAACCATGTAAGTATGCGCGTTTTCATTTCATTAGCTGCTTTATTGGTAAAAGTTACTGCTACTATGGAACGCACAGACTCTACGGAATCATTTTGCAACAAGATACAAAGGAAATTTTTCACCAAAGTAAATGTTTTCCCGGCACCTGCAGATGCATTGTATATCGTATAGCTTGAACTCATTCAGATGAAAATTAAAAAAGGATTTAACAAAATTAGTTAAATCCTTAATAGTATGGAATTTTATAACTTAATAAAGCTTTTCTCTATCTTCTTTTTTGAAATGAATAAATTAAATGGAATACTCCCGGAAGTATAAAAATACTTCCTAACATTAGTGCCCATGCAAGCATTGCAATAGTTTTATGTATATATTGGTCTTCAATTAAAGATAGACTACCCTGTTTTAATATAACTAAATTAGGATAATGCCGGTAGGTTACCGCAAACAATATGGTTAATACCTGAAATCCTGCTAATACTCTTATCCAAGAATATTTTTTTTCTTTCAATGCATATAGAGTTCCAAAAACAGAAACGGTTGCTAAAATTACCGCAATCCATCCGACTGTTTCTCCAAATATCCATTGAATTAAAGGAACATGTGAAAAATAAGCACATACAAATACTAAACCTCCGGTAATCACCACTACAAATAAAAATATAGTAAGTTTTTTAGATAAATATTCACGATCATCAAAATTTTTAACTTGAGACAATGAATAGGAAACAGCCAAATATCCACAAATACTGCAAGTGAAAACACCCAGCGCACATCCAAACGGAGTAAGCCAACTCCAAATATAAGCATTCATAAAATCGGTAGGTTCTACATCAATAGTTCCGGAAACCGTTGCTGCTGCAATTATACCTAAGAAAAAAGGCGTGATTACACTGGAATATCTAAATATTTTATTATAAACAAATTGCCAATGATCTTTAACCGCATCGTAATTTCGAAAAGAAAAGGCAGTTCCCCTGGCAATTATACCTATAAGCATTAATAGTAAAGGTATATGTAAATAGGTTGATAGTACCGAATAAATATCAGGAAACCCTACAAAAAGAATTACAATTACAATGATCAACCACATATGGTTAGCTTCCCATACGGGACCCATTTCTTCATACATGATTTTTTCAATCCTTTTTTCATTTTTGTGTTTGCTGAATAATTCTAAAATTCCAACTCCAAAATCTGCACCTCCTAATAATAAATACAAAGCGATCGCTGTCCAGAGGAAAAAGATTACTACATATAAATAAAACATACTCTACTTCTTATTAGGTTTATAATTCTTATCCGTTGCGTCATATAATATAGGAACCATTTTCATTTGCCTATATAAAAGGAAAATTACAATGGCTGATAAAGAAATAAAAATAGCTGTGAATAAATAGAATGAATATGCTATTCCGGGCATAGGTGTTACGGCATCAGCTGTCCTCATTACTTTATAAATAATCCACGGTTGACGTCCAACTTCCGTTACGGTCCATCCCGCCTCCAGCGCTATATATCCCAAGGGGGTAGCTATTACAAATAATTTATAAATCCATTTTTTTGTAAGCCACTTTTTAGTTTTGAATCTTGCCAATAAATAGATAACCGCCAATATCATTAATGCCACACCTAATATAATCATGATTTGAAAGGAATAATGCGTAATTGCCACGGGCGGTCTATCGTCTTTGGGAAAATCAGTGATTCCTTTAACCGGATCTTTTACATTTCCATAAGCTAAAAAACTTAATAAACCGGGTATTTTTATGGCGTAATCAACTCTTTCTTCCTTTTCATTAACAATACCTCCTAAAATAAATGAGGCCGGGGCTTCTGTATGGAAGTGTGCTTCCATGGCCGCCAACTTTTCCGGTTGTCTTCTGCTTACATCTTTCGCAGAGATATCTCCACTTAAAGGTTGAATCAAAGCTGCAATACATGCACAAGTGGCAGCAATTTTAAATGCTTTACTATGAAATTCGATATTCTTTTTCTTTAAGATCATGAATGCATGCATTCCGGCTACGGCAAATCCGGTAGCCACAAATGCGGCTATTATCATATGTAATGCCTGAGAAAACCAAGCGTCATTAAACATTGCCTTTACAGGGTCTATGTTTATATAGTTTCCGTTAACATAGTCGAACCCTGCGGGACTATTCATCCAAGCATTAGCTGCTAAAACCAGTATACCTGATGACAATCCGCTAATTCCAACTAATAATCCTGTTAACCAGTGAAACCAAGGGTTGAATTTATTCCAACCGTAAAGAAAGAATCCTATAGCTATAGCTTCTACGAAAAAGGCAGTACCTTCTAAAGAAAAAGGCATTCCAAAAATTGGACCTGCATGTTTCATGAATTCAGGCCATAGCAATCCTAATTCAAATGAAAGCATGGTACCTGAAACCGCTCCGGTTGCAAATAATATTGCGATTCCTTTACTCCAAGCCTTTGTTAGACCTTTGTATACTTCATCTCCGGTCTTTAAATATTTATAATGTGAAATTGCCATAAAGAAAGGCATAACCATACCTATACATGAAAATATGATATGGAATCCTAATGAAACTGCCATCTGCGATCGAGCAGCAATAAAATCATTCATCGAAAAAACAAATTAAAGGGTGCAAATTTATAATAATTCTTAACTTTTAAAATCATTTAATAAAAAGTTTTACTATAAGTCATGATTTATTTTATCATTATATAACAATAAATTAATTAAGATATTTATATAATTATATTTTTTTAGCATAATTATCATAGTTGCTTTCACTTATTATAAAAAACAACACATATTCATTATTGTTAAACAAATCATTATTTTTTATTAAAAAATTATGCCGAAAATTAATTTTTAAAATTTTTCAATCAGCCATATTATAATTATTTAAAATATCCTTTGTTATAATTAGAGTTTAAGTCATATTTAATCAAGATAATTCATTATTATACCATTAATTAAACATAGAAAATTAAATTAGTAATTTTGTAACTATGGACAAATTAACTAAGGAGCAAAGACGAAGAAATATGCAAGCTGTAAAATCTACAGGCTCAAAAATTGAGAATACACTGGCTAAAGCTTTATTTGCTCGTGGTTATCGTTATCGTAAAAATGATAAATCCGTGTTTGGAAAACCAGATCTAACATTTAAAAAATATAAAATAGCCATATTTGTAGATAGTGAATTTTGGCACGGAAAGGATTGGGATAAACACAAACATGATCATAAATCTAATCAAGAGTTTTGGCATAAAAAAATTGAAAGAAACATAGAAAGAGATAAAGAAGTTAATAAAGAATTAAAAAAACAAGGCTGGACAGTTCTTCGTTTTTGGGGAGATCATATTAATAAAAATTTGTTATTTTGTGTCTCTGAAATAGAGAACGTCTTAAATTATTCAAAAATGAATTTTCAAAAAAAAATATCGCTGGAAGAAATCAACGGAAAAAATGTAAAAATTTGCTTGTTTGAACCGGAATCTAATCGAGAGGCGATATTAACACATTATATTCATAATAGTACTAATAATATCTCTAAATTATACAAGAAAGAAGCTATTGAGACCACTAAAAATATTTTGCAAGTAAAATATCCTGAAGAAACGATTACAAACAAAGTAGCTGAAAAAGCATTACAGTATGGTATATTTAATACTTTAAATGTACCATTTTTACCGATCAACAAGCCAAAATTCAAATTTATAGATTTATTTGCCGGAATCGGTGGTTTTAGACTAGCACTCCAAAATTTGGGAGGAAAATGCGTATTTACAAGCGAATGGGATAAATCCGCTCAACGAACATATAGAGCTAACTTTGGAGAAGTTCCATTTGGAGATATAACAAAAGCAGAAATCAAAGCATATATTCCGGATAAATTTGATATCCTGTGTGCCGGTTTTCCGTGTCAAGCTTTTTCAATAGCAGGAAAAAGAGGTGGGTTTGAAGATACAAGAGGTACACTTTTCTTTGATGTTGCTGAAATAATCAAAACAAAACAACCAAAAGCTTTCTTTCTTGAAAATGTTAAAGGGCTTCGCAACCACGATAAGGGAAAGACTTTAAAGACAATACTTAACGTTTTACGTGAGGATTTAGGTTATTATGTACCTGAACCACAAATTGTAAATGCTAAAAATTTTGGAGTTCCTCAAAATAGAGAACGTATTTATATTGTTGGTTTCCATCCGGACTTAAAAATAAATAATTTTACGTACCCTGCTACAACTGATGAAACTAAAACATTTGCAGATGTAAAAGAAGAGAACGTCGTTCCCACAAAATTTTATTTGTCTACTCAATACTTGCAAACATTGAAAGACCATAAAGCAAGACATAAAGGCAAAGGTAACGGTTTTGGTTATGAAATTATTCCGGATGATGGTATTGCAAATGCAATTGTCGTGGGGGGGATGGGCAGAGAACGTAATTTAGTTATTGATGATAGAATAACCGATTTTACTCCGACTACTAAGATAAAGGGAGAAGTTAATCGCGAAGGCATCCGAAAAATGACCCCCAGAGAGTGGGCAAGACTACAAGGGTTTCCTGACAACTATCTTATTCCGGTGGCAGATGCTTCCGCTTATAAACAATTCGGTAATTCTGTTGCTATACCTGCAATTCAAGCAACTGCACGTGAAATTTTATTAAAATTGAAGATAAAATGCTAACAGGTAATAAAGGAGAATGGAGTGAAATATATACACTTCTCAAAATTATTGGTGATGGAAAACTTTATGCAGGAGATAAAAATTTAAATAGAATTGAGCGACTTATATTTCCAATAGTTAAAGTCTTACGTACTGAAACTAATGGAACTTATGAATTTTCATATAAAGACACACTAGTTTTAATAAAATACGGATTGGAAGAATTTAAAATTCCAATTATTGAATTTCATAAAAAAGCATCTAGTTTATTATCATATTTAAAAAATGCTGCCGGTTCTTCATTTTCTCATGAAGAAACAGAGGAATTTATTAATAATTTTAAATGTCGTTCAATTAAAGCCAGCTCTTCCGTTAAAAGTGACATACAAATCATTATTCATGATATGAATACCGGAACTCAGCCTGTATTAGGATTTAGCATTAAGTCTCAACTTGGTGGTGCGTCTACTTTGTTAAATGCAGGAAAAACGACAAATTTTATTTATAAAATAACAAATACCTCTCTTTCTGATAATGATATAAAAGTTATCAATTCAATTTCTTCCAGAAGTAAAATTATGGATAGAATAAACGCTATTATAAAGAAAAATGGAATTTTAGAATTTCAACATCCTGAAAATCGCACATTTGACAACAATTTAAAATTAATTGATACTTATTTACCTACTTTGTTAAGTGATATGTTACTTTTATATTATACTACAAAAATTAGCAATGTAAAAGAATTAGTTGATAAAATTTCAAAACTTAATCCATTAAAATTTGATATTTCATCAAAACATCCTTATTACTCTTATAAAATTAAACGTTTTCTTAATGATATTGCATTAGGTATGGTGCCTTCTAAAGTTTGGACAGGAACTTTTGATGCTACCGGAGGCTATTTAATTGTAAAAGATAATGGAGACATTTTATGTTATCATATATATAATAGAAATGAATTCGAAGATTATTTATTAAATAATACTAAATTAGAAACAGCAAGTAGTTCAAGACATGGCTTTGGATTTATCTATAAACATGATAAAGATCTATTATTTAATTTAAATTTACAAATTAGATTTTTAAAATAATTTACCTTATTATATTTATTTCGCTACCTATAAAAATTAACGTTTTAAAATTTTAATATCAATTGTATTAATAAAAATTTAGAAAAAATAATTTACTCATTTTTAGACAAATAGTTTCCCGGATTTTTTTTGAATTCTTCCTTACAATGTGAACTGCAAAAACCATATAATTTACCTTGATAATTTAAGGTATCTTTTAAATTTTCATGGGTAGACATACTACATACAGGATCTACTTCATTCACAACTTTTACATTGGAGAGTATTTCTTCTTTGCTAGTATTTTTATTATTCTTAAGCTCACAAGAAGTCATCCACGTCATTACAATTATATTGAGTGCGATAAATTTTATATTTTTTTTCATTAGTTAGGAATTTTAAATGTGATGTTTTAAGTTGAACTCCATAATCGAGCTAAATTTATGAAATTTTCTACGGATAATTGTTCGGCGCGTAGATTTAAAAATTCATGGGATTCAAGATGTTGAGGAATGTTTAAAACTTTTAATGCATTTTTCAGTGTTTTCCGTCTTTGATTAAAACCTGCCTTTACTAACTTAAAAAAGAATTTATCATCTATACCCTCAATTTTATCTCTATATCGTTTTAAGCGTATAACTGCCGATTTAACTTTGGGAGGTGGTGTAAATACATTTTCATGAACAGTAAATAGGTAGTCTACGTTATAATATGCTTGGGTTAGAACGGATAATATACCATAAATTTTATTTCCTTTTTGAGCGGCAATTCTTTCTGCTACTTCTTTTTGAAACATTCCAACCATTTCAGGTATTTTATGTTTATTTTCTAAAATCTTAAAAACAATTTGTGAAGAAATGTTGTAGGGAAAATTACCAATTACAGCAAAATTATCTGAAAATAATTCCTCAAATTCTAACTTAAGAAAATCACCTACGATATTGTTTTCCAGTTGAGGATAATTTATTTTTAAATAATCTACAGATTCCTTATCAATTTCAGCAACATATACTTTCACCTGTTTTTGAAGTAAAAACTGAGTCAGAACTCCCATACCCGGACCAACTTCCAACACTAAGTCATACGGATGATAGCTTAATGAATCTACTATTTTTGAGGCGATGTTCTGATCATTTAGAAAATGTTGCCCTAAATGCTTTTTAGGTTTAACTTTCAATTGTATCTTTATTTTAACAATAATTTATATCCAAAATTACACTAAAATAAATGAAGTTTTTATATTTTAGCGAATATTTAATAAAAATATGGCCAATAAAACAGACAAGCTAAATAAGGGAAGATTGCGTTCTTCTAACATTACTGTAGTCATCAGTATTTCTCTAGTCTTATTTTTAATTGGAATCATTGGCATGATTGTAATTAATGCCAATTCTTATATTGATTATTTGAAAGAACAAATGGTGATTGAAGTTTTCTTTAAAAACGACAGAAATAAAAATAATCTAATAAAAAATGAAAAAGCCCAACTAAATTATCTTGACAGTATACAAGTAAATCCCTACGTAAAAAAGGCTAAGTATATATCTAAAGAACAAGCAACTTATACCGCAAAAAAAGATTTAGGAGTTGACTCTCAATCTCTTTTCGAAGAAGATATATTTCCGGCTTCCATTACTATCGCTTTAAAACCGGAATATACTGATTCCGTACATATTGAAACTATAAAAAAACAAATTCAAAAAAATGTTTTAGTTGATGAGGTAAAATCCGACAGTAATTTATTGACTCAGATGAATAAAGGAGTTCGAAAAATTACCTTAGGTATTTCCATACTTGCCGGTATAATCTTATTAATTGCCATTTCATTAATTAATAATTCCATTCGATTGAAAATTTACGCTAAAAGATTTATAATCAAAACCATGCAATTAGTGGGTGCAAAGCGTTTTTTCATTATGAAACCCTTTTTAATTCAATCGGTAATTTTAGGAGCCATAGGATCTGCAATAGCCTTAGTTCTTTTATTCGCCGTAAATTATATGCTTATCCGTTATAATATTCTTCCGCCAATTGTAGATTATTCTAACCATATTATCTTGTCTTTATTTATTTTGCTTATTGGAATTTTGATTACAACGGTTAGTACATGGTTTGCAACTTGGAGATATTTAAAACTTAAAATTGATGATCTATATTATTCATAATTCTTAAATTGGCTGAAAATTTAATTTTATGAAAGATCAACCATCAAAAAATATATATTCTGAATCTGATAAACCTTTTTTATTTGGAAAAAGAAATTATACATTTATGTTTATCGGTTTGGGTTTAATTGCTCTAGGTCTTATTTTGATGACAGGACCGGATGCGAATACTGTTAATGGAGTTTATGATAAGAATAACTGGAACGAAGATATTTTTAGTTTCAGAAGAATTCGACTGGCCCCAATTCTTATTGTTCTTGGGTTTTTAGTGGAAATTTATTCAATCATGACTTATTCTAATCCAAAAAAGAACTCTAAATGAATACGTTAGAAGCGATCATTATTGCTATTGTTGAAGGTCTTACAGAATATTTACCTGTTTCCTCCACTGCCCATATGATTTTTACCAGTTCCATTTTAGGAATACAAGAAAATAACTTTGTAAAAATGTTTGAATATTGTATTCAACTGGGCGCAATCTTAGCAGTTGTTGTTTTATATTGGAAAAAATTTTTCGATTTTAAAAGATTAAATTTTTATTCGAAATTAATATGTGCTGTAATTCCTGCTTTAATTTTAGGTAAATTATTTAATGAGAAAATTGATGCTATTTTAGAAAAACCCATTCCTATTGCCATCGTTTTAGTTGTTGGCGGATTTATACTTCTGTTTGTAGATCGTTTTTTTAAAAATCCTACTATACTTAAAGAAGAGGATATTTCAATTAAACATGCTGTAATTATAGGTTTTTGGCAATGTTTAGCAATGATGCCGGGTACCAGCCGATCTGCAGCCTCAATTATTGGCGGAATGCAACAAAAATTAAGCAGGGAGGTTGCCGCTGAATTTTCTTTTTTTCTGGCAGTTCCAACTATGCTGGCGGTTACCGTATATTCTCTTACATTAAAAACATGGGAAGAAAATGGAATCAGCATGAAAGGGTATGAACTATTGGCTTCAAATAGTAATCAAATGTGGCTATTTATTTTAGGAAACCTTGTTGCCTTTGTAGTAGCAATTTTTGCTATTAAATTTTTTGTTGGAGTGATTAAAAAATACGGATTTAAAATTTGGGGCTGGTACAGAATTATTATAGGTTCTTTATTATTGATATATTTTATTTACTTCCAAAAAGCTTAAAATTTTGAGTTTTATTTATTAAATATTTACTTACAATTTAAAAAAGTTGAATTTAAGATTTTATGTTTATTTAAATACTATATAGTTCTACTACTTCGCATTAATATTTAACTGTTTTTATTTTTCTATATTTTAATAGTAAATTAAATATTTTGTTTGGGATAAACACAATTGCTTATTTTAGTTTAAATTTATACCTTATTAAAAACCAAATTATATAATCTTCAAAAATTACCTGAAGTTCGATATTCTCAATAATCACACTTTATTATTATTTATTTTTCAGTTAAGGAATGTAATTTGCAATCATAAATTTAACAGATGTTATATATTTTTAGAGTTTATAAATATCTTATAATATAATAAACTATATACAAGATAAAGCTTAAAAAATACTTTTTAATTAATATTATCATAAATTTACCAAAAACTAATAATAATGTCAATACACTCGGAATTTAAAAAGATAACTACTGAAACTTTCAAAAAAATGAAAGTTTCGGGAGAAAAAATATCTATGTTAACTGCTTATGATTACACTATGGCAAGTCTTGCAGATGAAGCCGGAATAGATGCTATTTTAGTTGGCGATTCTGCAGCTAATGTAATGGCAGGATATGAAACCACGTTGCCTATAACGTTGGATCAAATGATTTATCATGCCCAATGTGTATCAAGAGGAATTAAAAGAGCTTTATTAGTTGTAGATTTACCTTTCGGTACCTACCAATCCGATCCTTTACAAGCTTATCATTCTGCCGTTCGAATTATGAAAGAAACCGGTGCTTCCGCAATAAAAATGGAGGGAGGAATTGAAATAAAAGATTCTATAGTAGCCATTGTTAAAGCCGGTATTCCCGTTATGGGACATCTAGGTTTAACTCCTCAATCTATTCATCAATTTGGGTCTTTCAAGTTAAGAGCGAAAGAAGATGCCGAAGCGGATAAACTAATTTCCGACGCTAAATTATTAGAGGAAATAGGGTGTTTTTCACTAGTATTAGAAAAAATACCGGCTCAATTAGCAGAAAAGGTAACCAATGAATTAGATATTATTACTATTGGTATCGGTGCAGGAAATGTTACAGATGGTCAAGTTTTAGTTATTCATGATTTACTAGGCTTAAATAAAAATTTCAAACCTAAATTTGCCAGAAAATATTTACATCTGCATGAACAAATTGTTGAAGCCGTTTCAAATTATGTTCAAGATGTAAAAAGCCAAGAATTTCCAAGTAAAGAAGAAAGCTTTTAAATTTTTCACCTATTTAAGGATATAAAATTTTAGTTTCTTAAATTATTGGAATTATTTTTTTAAAAATATGCTTACTGATAATCAAATACTTTTTGAAGATAATCATATCATCATTATAAACAAAAAAGCCGGTCAGCTCGTTCAAGGAGACAAGACCGGTGATATTTCATTATTAGATGAGGTAAAATCTTATATTAAGCAAAAGTATTCCAAACCCGGAAATGTTTTTGCCGGACTTGTTCATCGCATTGATCGTCCTACTTCCGGCATTGTTATATTTGCAAAAACCAGTAAAGCCCTTACTCGATTGACGGAAATGATCAAGAAAAGAGAAATTAAAAAAACATATTGGGCAGTAGTAAAAAAAAATGAAATTCCTGAAACACAAAAGTTAGTTCACTATTTAAAGAAGAATGAAAAGAATAATAAGGCAATTATTTTTAATACATCGAGTGCTCAAAGCGGTTCCAAAGAGGCCATTCTAACTTATAAAATAATAAAAAAATCTGACCATTACCTATTATTGGAAATCGATTTGGAAACAGGAAGACATCATCAAATACGAGCACAACTCAGTGCAATTAAATGTCCAATCAAAGGAGATCTAAAATACGGTGCTGATCGTTCCAACTCTGATGGCAGCATTCATCTATTAGCCAGAAAAATTGAATTTATTCATCCGATTAAGAAGGAAAAGATTGTACTGGAGGCTCCTGTTCCGGAAAATGATAATTTATGGAAAAGCTTTGAAAATTAGAGTTTTTTAAAATATAAATATACAGTACTCATATTGTAAAATCCTGAAAATATATACGCTAAACCGGTTGCCATTGCTGCTCCTGCTATTCCATAGTGAGGAATCAAAAATATTCCTACAATTAGCTGAATCATAATAGCTCCTACGGAAGCATAAATATTCTTTCTTAGTAACCCTAATGCTGCTGAAATATTTCCAAAAGGAATCAATACGAGTAAAGAAAAAACCGAAGCAATCATAAGAATATAAAAGGCCGTATTTGCCTGATAATTACTTCCAAATAATAAATTAATTATAAAATCTCCAAATAAAAAAAATACCGATATAAACACACTTCCCAAACCAAAAAAAATTATAAAATAATTTTTCATATAGGTTTGAAAATACTTTTTGTTGTTAAAGTTCTTTACAAATTTAGGATAATCTGTTACTATAAACATTTGAGCAATAAAGAATAAATTAAAAGGAATGATAGATGAAATTCTATATTCTGCAATACTAACTGCCGAAAGAAAATATCCTACCATAAAAGTATCTATCGATGAAATAGAAGTATGTAAAAAATTAGCTACGGAACTACCTATTGAATACTTCCAAAATTCTTTTTTAGATACGGGAAGTTTCGTATTTTCTTTAGACTTACTATATTTCTTAAGGAAGCAATATAAAAAAATACATGAAATGGATAATGAAACAACATATCCATAAACTCCAAATATAAAGCTAAACAATAAAGAAACTACTAATGTGCTAACATTAAAGATCATATCCGTCATTGCATATCCATAATTATTATCACGTATTTGAAAATCTATGCGTATTTGATAAAAAAAGGAAAGACTGACGAAACGTAAGCTTAATAGTAATGAAATTATTATTAGATAGTTATATTTTGTAGCAAACAACAGGCAAATAATAAGAAATAAAAATATGGTGATACTATTGAGCTTATTGCCTACTTTAAAATTATAAATACTTAATTTATCCTTTTCCTTATTGTCGGAAAATAATGAGCCGTAACGAAGTAATGCATTTTGACTTCCCATATTTATAAAGGGCATAAGAAAAGATAAAATGGACAAGGCTAATGTAACCGATCCAAATTCCTCTTTGGTAAGAATTCTAACTATAAAAAACGAATTACTTACCATAGCCAATTTACTTACTACTTGAGATATAGCAATATATCCTCCTTTATTTTTTTGGAATTCAAGTAAAAAAGATGATAAACTTTTTATCATTGGTAGTATCTATTTAGTGTATTTGAGCATAACATTCATATATATTTGATCCATTTTTTTGGCTATACTTTTTATACTAAAATGCTTATCAGAAAATTGATGCATAACATCAGCTTCAGCAAATTCTACTTTACCCGTAATACATTTTTCCATTGCTTCATACAATTGATCCTCATTACCTTTTTCTATAAGAATCCCAAAATTTTCAGGAAACAACTCAGAAATTCCTCCTACATTAGTCGAAATTACCGGTAAACCGCACGAAAAAGCTTCATTAATTACACACGGTTGACTTTCAGTATTACTAAACATGACTAATAGATCCGCATTCTTCATTTTATCCGAAACCTCAACTTCAGATAAAGAGTTAAAAGTAAAAATGTATTCTTCCAGCTTATTATTTTTTATAAATTCTTTTATATGAGTATTATCTCCATCCCCTCCTATTTGAAGTGTAAATCTATATCCTGAATCTGCTAATCTTTTAGCTACATTTAAAATACCTGTAATATTCTTGTATTCATTGTTTAAATTCGAAATATGAAGAAATTCATTTTTTTTCGTTTTTATATCTAATGGTTTAAAAATTTCCGTATTTACCACATTTGGAACTATATTAAATTTCCCCTTAATTCCTTTATTTTTCATGTTTAACTCCAAATCTTTAGTTACGGGTATCAGGCAACTTGCTTTAGAACAAATCAGTTTCATTAGTAGATAATAAAGTTTGAAAGACAGACTAGAATTGTTTGTGAGCCAACGCGACCAGTGTTCTGTAACGACATAATTTAAGTTCTTCTTCATCTTAAAATAATAAGCAAGAATAGCATAATAATGTAAGACATGAATATGAAGTAAATCTACTTTTTCTATTATCCCTAAACCTTTTATATAGGCTTGACATTTTTTTACGTAATTAATAAGTTTATAAGAACTTCCTTTATAGTAAATTTTTAAAATAAATAAATTTTGTTCTTTATCCGTAGTAATTTCAAATTCATTTTTTAACCGTTCATCTCTTTCAACATAAAGAATACTTACCTTATGTATTGTTGCAACCGCTTGAGCATGTCGTAAGATAAAATTACCATTTTTAGGATTTTTTTTGGAAGGAAACCAATAAGGTAAAAAAAGAATATGTAATTTTTGTCGCATCAGTAAAAGAGAACAAACTACAAATATATTATTTTTATCCAGATAATTAATTTATTATTTTTGTTAATTAAAATGACTCAACGAAAAAAAGTATTAGTTTCTGTAATTAATAATATAGCTACGGATCAAAGAGTAGAAAAGGTTTGCAATTCTTTATATAAAAATGGTTACGAAATTTCAATTATCGGTACTAATTTATATGGAAAGCCCCCATTAAATAGACCCTATTCTTTTCACCGATTCCATCTTATCTTTCAAAGAAAATTTTTATTATTTGCGGAATTTAATTTTAAATTATTCTGGAAACTATTATTTCAATCCGATAAACACACCATATTATTAGCTAACGATCTGGATTCTCTTTTGCCTAATTATTTAGTTTCAAAATTTAGAAAAATTCCTTTAGTCTTTGATAGTCATGAAATATACTCAGAGCTGCCGTCCGTACAAGGAAGATATGCACAAAAATTTTGGAGAATACTGGAAAAATATCTTATACCCAAAATTGAATATTTTTATACCGTTAGTGAAGGTTATGCAGATTTTTTTGAAGAAAGATACAGCAATCGCCCTATTATAATTAAAAATGTTCCAATCATCGCTACTGTATCCGACAAGAATAAAGATATTCATACTAAATTACCTAAAACCCCATGTAATAAGAAAATTATAGTATACCAAGGAGCCATTAATTACTGCAGAGGTATTGATAAAATGATAGAAGCCATGAAATATATTGAAAATGCACAATTATGGATTATTGGTAATGGCCCATTAAAAAACACATTCGAAAATTTATGCAAAGAATTACGTTTAGATCATAAAATTTATTTCTTAGGAGAAATTTCACCCGAACAACTAAAATTAATAACTCCTAAAGCTGAGTTAGGGATAAGTCTGGAAGAAGACGGGGGCCTAAGTTATCGTTATGCTCTCCCCAATAAAATATTTGATTATGTTTATGCTAAAATACCCGTTCTAGGAACGTATCTCCCGGAAATAAAAAATATGATAAATGAAAATCAAATTGGTGAAGTTATTACCAATCATTCAGCGATTGAAATTTCAGAAAAAATAAAATTATTACTTTCTAGAGGAAAAAAACATTATGAAAATAACTTGGAAAAAACTTCAATAAAATACAATTGGGAAGCACAGGAATCAACCTTGTTAAATATTTTCAATCAGGCGAGTAAATAACACAAATACCCTATTTTGTATAATTGAAAAATTTTTAAATCAGCATTTTCGGACAATAAATTCTTTTTCATTAAACCACGATTTTTTTTAAATAAGTAGGTAACGAATTTAACGCCGTTCACTTTTTTTATTTGAAAATATACTTTTGCAAGTCTGATTTTTTTACATAGTATTTCATCATGTTGTATTAAACTTGATAAATTTTTAATAGCTTCTTCCGTTTTGTTTAAAAATATATGGTTCGATTCAATTCCCTCATGATAAACAGGATTTTCTATTAATTCAAGTTTAATAGTATTTGCTTCTAAGGTTAACCCAAACATTGTATCTTCATATCCATAATTGCGTTCTAAAACAGGAAAAGGAATGGAAGGAAAAATACTTTTTCTAATCATTATATTAGCTGTTTTTAAATAGAGATAATTTGAGTTACCAGAATTTTTTTTTAGAGAAGTTTCTTCATAAGTAACTCCGTATTTCCAACGTAAAGACTTCTGAATAGTTTGTTCCAAATTCCTCCTATATAATATAGTCCCGCTTAAAACATGGCTTTCACAATGAATAGATGAAACAAAAGTTTTAAGATACGATGAAGTAGCCGGCATAACATCGGAATCCATGAATATTAACCATTCATAGTTAGCTTTTTGTGCTAAAAAATTACGGGCTTTAGCTCTTCCTAAATTTTCTTCGGAAATGATATAAGTAAGATTGTTTTTTGCACAAAATAATTGATTACTTTTAGTGACTTCATGATTGACAGAGGCATCATCAAGAAAAAGTACCTCATAGGGTACGTTTAATTCTGATCCTTGTTTTACCAATTCTTTACCTAAATTTATAATAGAATAATCATAAACCGGAACAAGAATTGAAATCATAGAAGATTAAATATTATAATTTCAATTAATATAATTTAAATAAAAAGATCATTGGAATCACCATGATAAATCTTTCCATTTTCACATTTAATAGTTTTTGCAGGAAAGTTCTTAATCATCGAATAATCATGAGTAGCCATTAATATGGTACAATTATTTTGTTGTGCAATGCCTTTAAGTAACAGCATAATCTCATTAGAAGTTTCAGGATCCAAGTTTCCGGTCGGCTCATCTGCCAAAATTAAGGACGGATGATTTAATAAAGCTCTTGCGATAGCTACCCGTTGCTGTTCACCTCCGGAAAGTTCATGCGGCATTTTATGTTTTTTTGTTGCCATTCCAACACTTTGTAAAACCTCCTCAATCCTTTCATTGATGGCATACGCGTCTTTCCATCCGGTCGCTTTTAAAACAAACAATAAATTCTTTTCTACACTCCTATCCGTTAATAATTGAAAATCTTGAAATACAATACCTAACTTCCTTCTTAATGTAGGAATTTCACTATCTTTCAAGGAAACCAAATCAATATCAACTACTTTACCCTGTCCCTCAAGCAAAGGAATGTCTCCATATAAAATTTTTAACAATGAGCTTTTTCCACTACCTGTTTTACCAATAAGATAATAAAATTCACCCTTTTCTAAGCTCATGTTAACATGACTTAGAACTAAAAAGTTTTTTTGATAAATATTAGCATTTCTTAAGTACAAAATAGGCTCACTCATTAGTAAAAGTTGTATAAGTATTTATAAAAGAGAATTAATTTTCACAAAAATAACAATTTAAAATATATTGCTTATTTTACTTCATTTTAAAGTTTTGTTAAAAATAGCTTATATGACTATTTTTAACTATTTTTGATTGAGAATTAATTTTTAATAATGAAAAATTTAATATTATTTATTGCAACTGCGCTGCTGCCTTTTACCGGAGTATTTGCTCAAAAACATGCAATTAATGAAGAGTACATGGATAAGAAAGTAAGACCGCAAGACGATTTTTATAACTATGTTAACGGAAATTGGATGAAAACTACTCAAATTCCTCCTGACCGTTCCAGATGGGGTAGCTTTGACCAATTACGTGAATTTACAGATTCTGTATCACTTACGATTCTAAAAAAATCAAATAATAAAAATTATCCTAAAGGTTCTGAAGGACAAAAAATTAAAGATTTGTTTAGTTCATTCATGGATATGGATGCTAGAAACAAACAAGGCATAGCTCCTATTCAACCTTATTTAAAAAAAGTGGACCGAGTTAAAAACCTCACGGACTTACAAAATTTACTTATCGAATTCACTCCGTTAGAAATGAATCCTTTTTATGAATACAGCGTTCAATCCGATTTAAATAACAGCAATAAAAATGCGGTATATTTAGGAGATGTAAGTTTAGGTTTGGGAAGAGATTATTATCAAAAAAATGATGAAAAATCCTTAAAAACATTACAGGATTATACAATCTATTTATCAAAATTATTAAAGGTAATCGGACACAAACAACCGGATAAAACCGCTTCTGCTATTGTTGCTTTCGAGAAACAATTAGCTTCTAATCTCTTAACGGTAGAGCAAATTAGAAACGCACAACTTCAAAATAATCCTTATTCATTTACAAGTTTATCCGAATTATCCAAAAATATAAATTTAACGGATTATTTGACAAAACTGGGAGTACGTGTAGATACAGTTATTATTCCCGAAAAAAAATATTTTGAAAACCTAGATAATAATCTTACTCCACAAAACCTTTCATTAGTAAAAGATTATATAAAAATAAATATTGTAAGATCTGCTGCCAATAGCTTAACCAAGGAATTGGATGATATAGACTTTGATTTTTATAATAAAACATTGGGAGGGCAATCAGAGCAAAGATCAATGGAAAAACGCGCTCTTACAAGTATCAATTCTTTAGTTGGTGAAGCATTTGGTAAACTTTACGTAGCTGAAGTATTTCCTGAAGAAGCTAAGAGAAACGCTAATGAATTGATTGAATATCTAAAAAAATCTTTTGCCATCCATATTAATAATTTAACTTGGATGTCACATCCTACCAAACAAAAAGCCTTAGATAAGCTAAACAAGTTTACGGTTAAGATTGGATATCCGGATAAATGGAAAGACTATTCTAAGCTAGAAATAAAATCTGTAAAAGAAGGTGGATCTTATTTTCAAAATAAATTAAATGCTATTGTATTTAATTACGAGAGAGATAAAGACAAAATAGGTAAACCGGTTGATAAAACCGAATGGCTGATGTCTCCTCAAACAGTAAATGCCTATTATAATCCTTCTTATAATGAAATTGTATTTCCGGCAGCTATTTTACAGCCTCCATTTTATGATTATAAAGCAGATGCAGCAATAAATTTTGGTGGAATCGGAGCCGTAATCGGCCATGAAATATCTCACGGATTTGATGATAGCGGTTCTCAATTTGATGGAGATGGAAATTTAAAAGATTGGTGGACACCTGAGGATAAAGAAAAATTTGAGAAAGCTACTCAAGCACTTGAAAAACAATATAACTCTTATGAACCCATTCCGGGTCTACATATAAACGGAAAATTAACATTAGGTGAAAATATAGCAGATTTAGGCGGAGTTGCCATTGCTTATGATGCCTTACAAATTTATTTAAAAGAAAAAGGTAATCCCGGTAAAATTGATAATTTTACACCGCAACAAAGATATTTTATATCTTGGGCAACCATATGGAGAACCAAATCCAAGGAAGAAGCTTTAGTTAACCAAATTAAAACAGATCCACATGCTCCGGGTTATTATAGAGCGATTGCGCCTCTAGAAAATGTTGAAGGCTTTTATAAAGCATTTAATGTACAAAAAGGAGATAAAATGTTTAAACCTAAAAAAGAAAGAATTATTATTTGGTAATTATGGATCTAAAAGAACTTTTGAAAAAAAGCTCGGCAACCCTTCTGGATGTAAGAGAAAAAGAAGAATTAATTAAAGAAGGAAAAGTAGAAGGAGCTATTTTAATTCCTATGAATGAGATACCATCTAAAATAGAAGAAATTCGTAACTTTTCTACCCCACTTATAGTATTTTGCAGATCAGGAATACGATCCGAAAAAATAGTTAACTACCTCAAAAAAGAAGGATTTAATGATATATATAATGGCGGTGGATTTAAAGAAATTAATCAATTGTTAAATTCCTAATTTATCCTGAATTTATACTTTGGCAAAATATTTGAGATAACGCTTTAAAAGTTAAAAAAGGCTTATAAAAGCTTAAAAATTTAATTTAATATAATATATGAAAAATTTAATTAAAATTAGTATTACCAGTTTATTCTTATTATTTTTAGGTACTACATTTCAAAGTTGTAATTCTACCAAAAATGTTGCACAAAAAGTGGATGATAAAGAATTACAAATTAAACTAAGAGGTACATGGTATCTAACTTCTATAGACGGTACGTTGGCAACAAATTCATTTAAAGGAGAAATTCCTACTTTAAATTTTGACTTTGATAAAAACAGAACCAATGGTAATGCAGGATGCAATCAATATAACGGTTCATTTGCTCTAATTGGTAATGTATATAATCCTAGTCCAATGGTTTCAACCCTTATGGCTTGTCCTGAATACAACCAAGAGCCTAGATTTTTAGAATTAATGGGTAAAAGAAGTACCTTAGTATTTACCAATTACACTTTACAATTTGTTCAAGATGGTAAAGTAGTACTTGAATTTGCTCCGTTAACAAAATAAGTAAATACTAGTAAGATACAGCAAACTATATAAATAAGAGTGTATTTTTCACAAAAGCACTCTTATTTTCTTTACATCTAAAAAAAAGTTATATATTTGCTGCTCAATACATAATAATCATTAAAATAATATTGGCATGTATCTAACATCAGATGTAAAAAAAGAAATTTTCGCTAAACACGGTAAAGATGAAAAAAATACCGGTAGCGCTGAAGGACAGGTAGCTTTGTTTACCTTTAGAATTAACCATTTAACACAGCATCTTAAAAGAAATCATAAAGATTTCAATACTGAAAGAGCTTTAGTGGCATTAGTGGGAAAAAGAAAAAAATTACTTGATTATCTAAAGAAAAAAGATATCAACAGATATAGAGCAATTATTGCAGAATTAGGTATTCGTAAGTAAAAGAAATTATAAAGAGGCAATTTATCAATTGCCTCTTTTATTATCTTTTGAAAAAAGCACGAAAAGAAAAAAGTTTAATTTAATAAGTTATTCATTTTATATATTTTAACACACTGAGCACTGAATTCCATTAATCTTCATTATTTTAATGGACTTGAGTGTTCTCTGGTGTTTTCCTATTTAAGATAAGTAACTAAATATTTTATCAACACTACCTTTTCTTTTTGCTTTATTATATATTTATTAACAAATTTTTTATTTTTATGGAGATTCCAAAAGCAATTACAGAAAAAATTGTCTTGGATGATGGAAGAGAAATCATCTTAGAAACCGGAAAACTTGCTAAACAAGCAGATGGCTCTGTGGTAGTTACATGTGGTGGAACCATGTTATTAGCAACAGTAGTGGCTGCTAAAGAGGCTAATCCCGGAGTAGATTTTCTACCTCTTACAGTGGATTACAGAGATAAATTCTCAGCCGGAGGACGTATTCCGGGTGGATTTATGAAAAGAGAGGGAAGACCAACGGATGAGGAAATACTAACCATGCGATTGGTAGACCGTGTTCTACGCCCTTTATTTCCCGACGACTTTCATGCCGAAATACAGGTAATGATTCAACTTATTTCGTACGATGGCTCCATACTTCCGGATTCATTAGCAGGACTAGCGGCTTCAGCAGCTATAAGCATCACTGATATTCCTTTTAACGGACCAATTTCTGAAGTTCGAATTATTCGCCATAACGGAAAGTACATCATTAATCCGAGCCTTGCTCAAATGGATGAAGGATTTGATCTTGATATAATGGTGGGTGCTTCCAAAGATTCAATTGTTATGATTGAAGGAGAAATGAGTGAAATTTCTGAAAAAGATATGATCGATGCAATTTCAGTAGCTCATGAAGCCATTAAAAAACAAATTGATGCTGAAGAAAGATTAGCTGCTAAGGTTGGAAAATCTCAACCTAAAAGGGAATATTGCCATGAAACTCATGATGAAGAATTAAGAAGTGCTATTACAGAATTTTCCTATCAAAAAATTTATGATATAGCCAAAACACCTTCTGAAAAACATGAGAGAAGCGAAAAATTTGATGCTGTTTTAGAAGAATTTTTATCAAGATACACTGAAGAAGAATTAGAAGAAAAAAAATCTTTAGCCGCTACTTATTTTCATGATGTACAAAAAGACGCTGTTAGACAACTTATATTAAATGAAGGAATTCGTTTAGACGGTAGAGACACAAAAACTATCAGACCTATTTGGTGTGAAGTTAATTACCTTCCGGGGTCTCACGGATCAGCCATTTTTACACGCGGTGAAACTCAATCATTGACTACTGTTACCCTAGGTTCTTCATTGGATGCTAATCGAGTGGACAATGTAATATCTCAACATGAAGAAAAATTCTATTTACATTATAATTTCCCGCCGTTTTCAACCGGTGAGGTTAGACCGGTAAGAGGGGTTTCTCGTAGAGAAATAGGTCATGGTAATTTAGCTCAAAGAGCCTTAAAATATGTTATTCCAAAAGATTCTCCTTATACTATACGTGTTGTTTCCGACATTTTAGAATCTAACGGTTCTTCTTCAATGGCAACTGTTTGCGCAGGAACATTAGCATTAATGGATGCGGGTATTAAAATAAAGAAACCTGTATCCGGTATAGCCATGGGGTTAATCACTGATAAGGAATCAGGCAAATGGAGCGTTCTCTCTGATATACTTGGAGATGAAGACCATTTAGGAGATATGGACTTTAAAGTAACCGGTACTGCCGACGGTATTACCGCTTGCCAAATGGATATTAAAATTCAAGGGTTATCTTTTGAAATTATGGAAAAAGCTTTGAATCAAGCTAAGGAAGGACGTTTACATATTTTAGGTAAAATATTGGAAACCATCTCCGCTCCTAATGATCATTTGAAACCCAATGCACCTAAATTGGTATCTTTGGAAATTCCTAAAGACTTTATTGGCGCTGTTATCGGACCTGGTGGAAAAATCATTCAACAACTTCAAAAAGATACAGACACTGTAATTACGATTGAAGAAAGTAATGATGTAGGAAAAGTTGAAATATCGGGAGTTGATCAAGCCAAAATTGATGAAGCAATTGAAAAAATTAAACAAATAGCTTTCGTTCCTGAAGTTGGAGCTACTTACAAAGCTAAAGTGGTTTCAATAAAACCTTTTGGAGCATTTGTTGAGATTTCTAAAGGTGTTGAAGGATTGGTTCATATTTCCGAGTTAGAATGGAGACGTTTGGAAAAAGTTGAAGATTCCGTTAAGCTTGGAGATATCATCGAAGTGAAATATTTAGGTGTAGACGATAAGAAAAAGATTAAACTTTCAAGAAAAGTCTTATTACCCAAACCTGAAAAAAAGGATTCTGAAAGTAAAAAATAATACTTTATAATAAAAAGGTTGAAAATAATTTCAACCTTTTTTTATTTAGTTCATTGAATGAAATATATTTTATAAAAATCAGATTTTACCTACTTTTTTACGCATAGTAGTAAAGCGTTTATTTTCAACTACTTATTATTTCAATAAAATATTTAAAACTATAGTATTACCAAAAAACTGAAATAATCCGACTAGTTCGCATCTTAACTATATATCTTGAAACTTATAATTAAAGTATAAGATATTTAGTAATTGCAATACTTATAATTATAATAATTTATATTTTTATATTTTAGTTTCTTTTTCATGAAAGAATATAGGCCCATATTTATAAGTTTACTTAAATTTTTCTCTGTTTATTTAATTTTAACAGCACTCTATTATTGGTATCTTACTTATTATCAAAATGAGCTGGCGACCTGTGATATTTATACTTTTGATGTTGCTAAACAATCGTCTTGTTTACTCCAATGGATTGGCATTACTAGCCGGGCGATTCATGTAGATCATGAAAATTACATGCGTTTTTATATCAATAATAAATTTGTCAGCATTGTAAATGAAGGTTGCAATGCTTTATCGGTAATTATTCTTTACCTATCGTTTATAATAGCTTTTGCTAATTCTTTCAAAAAAAGCTGTATTTATCTGGTTATCACTATCTTATTTATATACTTAATAAACATTGTAAGGATAAGTTTTATTAATTATATATTTTATTATTATCCGCGATATGGAAAATTCAGCCATGACTATTTATTTCCATCAATTATATACGGATTGATCATTATTTTATGGATTGTATGGATTAAATATTTCATATTTAAAAAGAAATAAAAATATGAAAAAAACAGGTAAAATTATTGGAATTCTACTAAGCATACTTGCTTTAATTTTGGTACGAAAATTTGAAACCACTTTGTTTTATGATCCTCTACTCTCATTTTTTAAACAAAAAGATTTTAATCATCAAATTCCCCCTGAATTTAATCTCATAAAACTTACGACGTCTCTTATCTTTCGATACGGATTAAATTCTATTATAACGCTTGTGATTATATATTTATGGTACAATGATAAAAAAATAACGAAAGTATGCTCCTATATTTTAGGTATTGGATTCCTTATTTTTATATCCCTTTATTTATTTTCCTTACTAACCAATTTTAGTTTGGGTTACATGCCAACATTTTATATAAGAAGAGTTTTAATTCAGCCTATATTTTTACTGCTACTCATACCCGCAATATATTATTATAAGAATTTACCCACTAATTCCCGCTAGGAGTATCGTTATTGGTTGTTGTTTCTTGATTTTGTAGCTTGTTTCTCATAACTTCTCTTTCGGCTTCTCTAGCTTTTCTCTTTATACTTTGCGTTTTACTGCTATAACCGCCAATAGCACCTAATATGAGACCTATTCCGGAACCGGCCAATAAACCAATAACTAATGTAATTGTTAAAAAGGGTTCTTTTGATCCATTACATTGAATGTACCCTAAGGCTATTCCCAGGATTAAAAATAGAATACCAATAATTATTGAACTTTTCATTATTATAATATATTTTAGATAATAAATTTATGAAAATTTATTTATTTGAGTTTAAATTTTGCCTTACCACCTCGTATAAAAAGGCACCACAAGCTACAGATACATTTAAAGAATCCGTTTTACCGTAAATAGGCAGCTTTAATTTTGCATCAGAATTTTTAAGCAGATCCCTTGAAATTCCTTTTTCTTCATTTCCGACAATAACAGCTAACGGAAGTTCCAACACTTCATCATATAAATAGGTATCTGTTTTCTCAGTAGCACTAACAACTTTTATACCACTTAGCTTTAAAAACTCCAATACTTTTAACAAATTCTTCTCCTTGCAAATTTTTAAATTGTAAATAGCCCCTGCAGATGTTTTAATAGAATCCGAATTGATTGGAGCCGAACCTTCATCAGGAATAACTATGACGTCAACACCAACAATTTCTGCAGTTCTGCAAATTGCTCCAAAATTTCTAACGTCAGTTAAATGATCTAAAATAAGGACTAAAGGCATTTTCCCGTCTTCAAACAATTGAGGTATAACATCCTCAATTGCAAAAAATTGTACCGGTGAAAGAAAAGCACATACACCTTGATGATTTTTACGGGTCAAACGATTCAATTTTTCAATTGGAACATACTTAACACGAATTCCCGCTTGTGAAAATTTCATCTTCAAGACTTTAATATTATCTCCTAATAAACCATTTTGAATAAATACCTTATCAAAAGTTTTTCCTGCCTCCAAAGCCTCCATAACAGGCCGTATTCCGAATATAAAATCTTTTTCCATATATTTAAATGAGGGTTATTTATAAATATTTAGTCAAGCTTCTACTATTATTTGGTTAGATTATTAATCTCCAAAATAAATTTTATTTCTTGCCAAATATTTATTGGTATCTTCAATAAAAGAAAGTATCTCTTCTTTTCCAATCTTCTTTTCTGATGAAGATTTAAACATTTCAGGAAGATCATCCCAAGTTTTACGTAATTCTTGAGAATACTTTTTAAAATTAAAAGAAAACTCTTTTTGAGTGACTTTATCCAACTTGGTGAAAATTAATGAAAAAGGGATACCTGATTCTCCCAGCCAGTTGATAAAATCTATATCAATTTTAAGAGGTAAATGACGAGCGTCTATTAATACAAAAAGGTTTACTAAATTTTTTCTAGACAACACATATTTTTCAATCATCTTAGAAAATGCAGCCCTACTCGTTTTAGAAGCTTTCGCATAACCATATCCCGGCAAATCTGTTAAATACCAGTTGTCATTAATTAAAAAATGATTAATCAATTGAGTCTTTCCGGGAGTGGATGAAGTCTTAGCTAACCCTTTTTTATTGGTAAGCATATTAATTAAAGATGATTTACCTACGTTAGATCTGCCTATAAAGGCATATTCAGGCTTATTGCCTTCCGGACAATCTTCAATTAATTTACTGCTTTTTATAAATTCTGCTGAATATATATTCATGATTTGATTTTCTACAATTTCATCTCTTTCAGCCAATTAAAAAGAATTTCATTAAATTCAATCGGTTTTTCCATCATTGGCGAATGACCGCATTGATCTACCCAAAATAATTGAGAATTAGGAATTCCTTCATGAAATTCTTCCGCTACTTCCGGTGGAGTTACATTGTCTTGTTTTCCCCAAATCAGACACGTCGGTTGATGAATATTTTTTAACTCTTTAGATAAATTATGCTTGATGGCACTTCTTGCAATGTGAATTGTTTTTAAAACTTTGCTCCTGTCAGACAAGGTTTCGTATACTTCTTCAACTAATTCTTTGGTGGCTATCTTAGGATCATAAAAAACCTCTTCCGATTTCTTTTTTATATAATCATAGCTGCCTCTTTTAGGATAGGACTCTCCAAAACTTCTCTCATACAATCCTGAACTACCGGTTAAAACCAAAGAATCAACATATTGAGGTTTTTTCAAAGAAATCATTAATCCTAAATGTCCGCCTAAAGAATTCCCCAAAATAATGGATGGCTCATCAACAACCTTCTGTAGAAAGCTAATCACATAATTAGTTAATCCCATTACGTTAGTCCTCAAAGTAGGAAGAGAATATAAAGGAAGTTCAATAGAATACACCTTATAGCCATTTTTGGAAAAAAAATTAACCTGATCCGAAAAATTGCTTAAACTACCCATTAAACCATGCAATAAAACTATTGGTTTGCCTTCTCCCTCTACCGTATATGCAAATTTTTTTTCTTTACGAAGATTAAAAATCATTAGTCAATCTTATTGCTGTGCAGATGCAAAAATACATCATTTATTACTAAATAAAAACATTATTTACTAATAACTTTCCTTCTTTATGTATTTAAATATCCTTTTTTTACCGAATTATTTAGCCCACAAAAGTTATTAACAAAAGTGGGTAAAAGTGGAGCAAAGTGGAAAATAATTTCTAATTTTGAAGACTAATATGGTAAATCTTATTGGAACATATGAATGTACCCTTGATTCAAAAGGAAGAATGTTGCTCCCTTCAGGTTTGAAGAAGCAAATGGATACCCTTTTGCAAGAAGGTTTTGTCCTAAAAAGATCCGTATTTCAACCCTGTTTAGAGCTTCACCCCATGACTGAATGGAATCAGGTAATGGGCAAAATAAATAAATTAAACCGTTTTGTGAAAAAAAATAATGATTTTATTCGCCAATTTACAGCCGGTTTAAAAAATGTGGAAATAGACACCAGCGGACGTTTACAGATAAGTAAAGATTTGATACAATTTGCTAAGCTAGAAAAAAATATTGTAGTAGCAGCAGCTATTAATGTTATAGAAATATGGGATAAGAACCTTTATGAAGATTCTGTTAATGTAAATGATTTAGACTTTGCCAATTTAGCAGAGGAAGTAATGGGTAATATATCTGAAGATGAATTATCATAAACCTGTATTATTACATCCAAGCGTAGATGCTTTAATTTCTAATCCCAAAGGTATTTACGTAGACTGCACTTTTGGCGGCGGAGGGCACTCTCGTTTAATTTTGGAAAAATTATCTCCTGAAGGAAAGCTGTTTGCTTTTGATCAAGATTATGATGCAATTGCTAACCTTATTCAAGATAGTCGCTTTACTTTCATTCAACAGAATTTTCGTTATTTGAAAAATTCATTGCGATTTTATAAAGTAGACGCTGTTGATGGTATACTTGCCGATTTAGGGGTTTCATCCCATCAATTTGATATGCCATTAAGAGGTTTTTCCACCCGATTTGACGGCCCACTAGACATGAGGATGAATAATAAACAATCCCTTAGTGCAAAAGATATTATTAACAACTATACAGAAGATCAATTAGCTGAAATATTTTATTTATACGGAGAATTAAAACAATCCAGAAAAATTTCAAGAGAAATTATAGAAGCGAGAAAAGAAAAACATATAGAAACAACCTCAGACCTTAAAGTAATATTTGAAAAGAGCATTCCCTCTTTTAAACAAAATAAATTTTTCGCTCAATTATTTCAAGCACTTAGAATTGAAGTAAATGACGAATTAAATGCTTTGAAAGAACTATTAACTCAAAGCTATGAAATGCTTAAGCCGGGGGGAACATTGGTGTTTATCTCCTACCATTCGCTAGAAGATCGATTGGTTAAAAAATTTTTAAAAACAGGATTATTTAAAGGAGAGCCGGAAAGAGATATTTACGGGAATTGGGACAAACCTTTTGATATTCCTTATTCAAAAGCTATAATCCCGAATCAAGAAGAAATTTTAGATAACACAAGAGCACGTAGTGCAAAAATGCGAATAGCAACAAAACGGTAAAATGGCTAAAAGAAGAGCTAAAAATAAAAAAGGTAGAACTATTTTAGATATACTAAAAGGAAAATTTTTAGTAGAGGGCGATGCTTTTTCCGTTTGGAAGTTTATTTTATTTATGATGATTTTGTCTTTAATTTCAATTTCTTCTTCTCATATAGTTGACGAAAAAGTAGTTGAAATTTCAGAATTAAAAGAAAAATCAGAAGAATATAAAGCCCGATATGCTTTAATACATAATAAACTAATGAAATTGAAAGTAGAATCGGAATTAGAAGACATGGTCATCTCTGATTCACTTCATGCATTAGATAAACAACCTTATAAAATTTTGGTACCTAAAGTTAAAGATGAATAATGAGCGAAAAAAAATATTAGCACGTACCTACTTGGTTGCCGCACTTATTTTATTATTTGCGGTATCCGTGTTTGCTCGCCTTATTTATATTCAAACTCATGATACCGAAAAATATAAAAATCTTGCTCAAACGACCAATTTCCGAAATGTAGAGGTTGTAGCCGCAAGAGGTAATTTATATGCATCGGACGGTATCTTACTTGCCACCACGATTACTAAATATGATATATATATGGATATGAAAACTATCCGTAATGAATTGTATCAAAATAATATTGGAGCATTATGCGATTCTTTGCAAAAAATGTTTAAAAAGCCAAGCTTTTATTTTTATTCAAAATTAAACGAAGCAAGAAAAAAAGAAAATCAATACTTAAAACTAGCCAAAGGTCTTGATTACGAACAATTTGCCAGACTTAAAAATTTCCCAATCTTAAACAAAGGAAAAAACAAAGGAGGCTTTATAGTTGAAAGAAGAACCGAGAGAATAAAAACCATTTCAGGATTTGGAATCAGAACCTTAGGATTTGATGATGAAAGAGGAAAATCAGGGTTAGAAGGTGCATTTTCTTGTTATTTAAAAGGTAAAAACGGAAGAGAAATCCAACAAAGAATTAATCAAAAACAGTGGAAACCCATTAATATTGAGTTAGAACCTCAAGATGGAAATGATGTGTATACAACTATAGACATGAGGATTCAAGACATTGCTTATTCTGCTTTGCAAGAACAACTTGAAAAATCTGAAGCGGATCATGGTTGTGCTATAGTTATGGAAGTTGCCACCGGTAAAATTGTTGCCCTTACAAATCTTCAACGAACTAAAGACGGCGGATATGACGATTTACGGAATTTTGCAGTGTGGGAGGCAGCAGAACCTGGATCAACATTTAAATCAATATCTATGTTGGCTCTTCTGGATGATGGATATGTAGAACCAAATACCACGGTTGATATTGGTCCCGGGTATTGGAAATACTATAAACATACCATTCGAGATGATCACGGAAGCGGTATTATCACTCTATCACAGGTTCTTTCTCAATCGAGCAATGTGGGAATTTCTAAAACGGTAGATAAATATTTTTCTAAAAATCCGCAAGATTTTTTAAATAAAATAAATTCATGGGGCATTAATAAAAAAACTGACATTGATATACCCGGAGAAAGTGCTCCTTACATACCTAAATACGGTAAAAAATGGAGTCCGGTTACCCTTGCTTGGATGTCATTCGGTTATGGCGTAAAACTTACTCCGCTGCAAATTCTTACTTTTTACAATGGAGTAGCTAACAACGGCAAATTAATGAAACCTCAACTTCTGTATAAAATTGAATCAAAAGGTATCGTTACCGAAAAATTTACACCTATAGTAATAAATCAAAAAATGGCTTCCCAAAAAGCAATTAACGATTTAAAGAAAATGTTAACCTATGCCGTGGAAACAGGAACGTCAAAAAGTATTTATACACCGAATTTATCAATGGCCGGTAAAACAGGAACTGCTCAGGTGGAATACTGGAATAAAGGAAAAGGCAGATTATATCAAGCCTCTTTCTGCGGATTTTTTCCCGCAGATCATCCTGAATATTCGTGTATAGTAGTTATTAACAAACCCAAAAAAGGATTTTATGGATCTCAGGTTGCGGCTCCTGTTTTTAAAGAAATAGCAGGTAAAGTATATCTTAAAAAACCATTAAATCTTCCCAAAGAAGATAAATCTAAAGAGTCACAAAATATAAATGTATTATTAACTAAAAACCAAAAGCTAACTATTAGCCCATCTACTGCCTTGGTTCCAAACGTAATTGGCTATTATGGAAAAGATGCTATCCCCGCTTTGGAAAACCTGGGATTAAAAGTAGTTTATTCAGGAAATGGAAAAGTCATTGAACAATCCATAATTGGCTATCCTATAAAAAAAGGTATGACTGTATATTTAAAATTAAGCGCATGAAAAAGCTTTCAGACCTATTATATAAAGTATCCATTGAAAAACTAATTGGTAATGTTGGTTCTTCAATTAAAAATATTTCATTTGATTCAAGGAAAATTGAATCGGGATATATTTTCTTTGCGATAAAAGGATACGATTTAGACGGTCATAAATATATACCCCAAGCAATAACCCAAGGGGCGTCTGTTGTCGTATGCGAGGAACTTCCTGAAGAGTTATCAGATTACGTAACTTATGTTCAGGTTAAAAATTCAAGCATAGCTTTAGGTATATTCGCTTCAAACTTTTATGACAATCCTTCCGAGAAATTGACACTTGCAGGGATTACAGGAACTAATGGTAAGACGACCACAACAACTTTACTCTATAATTTATTTACACAATTAGGTTTTCGTTGTGCTTTACTTTCAACAATTGAAAACAGAATTTCAGATAAAGTTTTAAATTCAAATCATACGACTCCTGATCCTATTACCATAAACCAATTACTAGCTCAAGCAGTAGACGAAGGTTGTCAATATGCATTCATGGAAGTCAGTTCGCACGGAATACATCAAAATAGGTTAGCAGGGTTAACTTTTAAAATTGGAGCTTTTACAAATATCACGCATGACCATTTGGATTATCACCAAACGTTTTCCAATTATATTGCTGCAAAAAAGAAATTTTTTGATGAATTACCAAAGACCGCCATTGCGATCACTAATATGGATGATAAAAATGGTCTTATAATGCTTCAAAATACGAACGCTAAAAAAGTAACCTATTCCTTAAAATCAAATTCAGAATATAAGGGGAAAATTATTGAGAATAGATTAGACGGAATGTTGTTACAATTTAATAATCAAGAATTTTGGACAGTTTTAGCAGGAAAATTCAATGCATACAATGAACTTTTAGCTTATACTATTGCTTCTGAATTAGGCTTTGATTCTTTAGGTATTGTAACGGCATTAAGTAAATTACAACGAGTGAAAGGACGATTTGAAACCTATGTAAGCGATGACAAAAAATACATTATTGTGGATTATGCCCATACTCCCGATGCGTTACAAAACATTTTGGAGGCCATCAATCTATCCCGTACTAGAAATGAAAAACTAATTACTGTTTTTGGTTGTGGAGGACATAGAGATAAAGAGAAAAGACCCAAAATGGGAAATATTGCCACTCGATTATCCGATTTAGCTATTATAACATCCGATAATCCCAGAGATGAAAATCCGGATGAAATAATACAAGAAATTGAAACAGGAATTGAACCTCAAAATACCAATAAATATTTATCCATAACAGATAGAAAACAAGCCATACGAACAGCCATTAAAATGGCAGCACCTAAAGATATAATCCTGATTGCAGGAAAAGGACATGAAAATTATCAAGAAATTAATGGAAAGCATTTTCCATTTGATGATATGAAAATAGCTAAAGAATTATTAAAAAACACATAAAAAGGATGCTTTACCACTTATTTGATTATTTAAATGTAAATTATTATATACCCGGAAGCGGTTTATATAGATATATTACATTCCGAGCCTTAGCAGCGGTATTTACATCTCTATTTATCTCTTTAATTATTGGTAAAAAAATTATCAATTTCCTTCGTAGAAAACAATTAGGTGAAACAGTAAGAGAGCTGGGACTTAGCGGACAAAAAGAAAAAGAAGGTACTCCGACTATGGGAGGAATTATTATCATCTTGGCAACGTTGATTCCGGTACTTTTATTTTGTAAATTAAATAACATCTATATTATTATATTGGTCATATCAACCATTTGGATGGGAATTATTGGTTTTTTAGACGATTTTTTAAAAATTCATAAAAAAAATAAAGTCGGATTAAAAGGTAAATTCAAAGTTTTAGGTCAGATAAGTCTCGGTATTTTTGTGGGAGTAGTTTTGTATACGAATAAAGATATTGTAATCAAAGAAAAAATTGAAGGCTCACATAATATAGAATTCGCAAAAGATTTCTATCCCAGAGAAAAAACATTTAAAACTACTATTCCATTTTTTAAAAACAATCAATTTGATTACGGAAAGGTTCTCAAATGGATAGGAATGGATGAAAAAGAATCAGAAGATTTGGTATGGATCATTTTAATTCCGGTAGTTATAACTATTGTTACTGCAGTTTCTAACGGAGCCAACCTCACCGATGGGATTGACGGATTAGCAGCAGGAAGCTCAGCAATTATTGTTACCACACTAGCTTTATTTGCTTATGTGTCAGGAAATATAATGATGGCGGATTACTTAAATCTGATGTATATTCCTAATTCGGGCGAAATAGTAATATTTTCGGCAGCCTTTGCCGGTGCTTTGATCGGCTTTTTATGGTATAACACGTATCCGGCTCAAATATTTATGGGAGATACGGGAAGTCTTACGATCGGAGGCGTTATCGCGGTTTTAGCTATAGTTTTAAGAAAAGAACTACTAATCCCTGTATTATGCGGAATATTTTTAATTGAAAATCTTTCTGTAATACTCCAGGTAATTTATTTTAAATATACTAAGAAAAAATACGGAGAAGGAAAAAGAATATTTTTAATGTCTCCCCTTCATCACCATTTTCAAAAATTAGGATATCACGAAAGTAAAATAGTAACCCGTTTTTGGATTATTGGAATTATGCTGGCCATATTCTGTATCATAACCCTAAAAGTAAGATAAAAAGAAATGAAAAGGCTAGTTATATTAGGAGGTGGAGAAAGTGGCGTAGGTGCAGCCATATTAGGAAAAAAAGTTGGATTTGACGTTTTTCTTTCCGATATGGGTTCTATGAAGGATGAATATAAAGCGATTTTATCTGAAAAGGGAATTCCATTTGAAGAAAAACAACATACAGAGGCATTAATACTCAATGCTGATTGGATCATAAAAAGTCCGGGGATCCCTAAAAAATCATCCATAATTCAAAAAATTAGTGAAAGACAAATTCTTATTTCATCAGAAATTGAATTTGCCTCGCAATATACCGATGCTACACTTATTGCAATTACCGGTTCAAATGGTAAAACAACCACTACCTCATTAACCTACCATATGTATAAAAAAGCAGATTATTCAGTTGGATTGGCAGGAAATATCGGTAAAAGCTTTGCTTGGCAGGTAGCTGAAGAAAATTTTGATTATTATATACTTGAAATTAGCAGTTTCCAGTTAGATGACATTCAAAACTTCAAACCCCATATAGCTATGGTCTTGAATTTAAGTCCTGACCATCTCGATCGATATGAATACACCTATCAAAAGTATATCGATGCAAAATTTACAATAACTAAAAATCAAGATACTAAGGATTATTTTATATATAATGAGGATGATCCAATGACTACTAATTGGTTTCAAAATCACAATACCAAAGCGCAAAAGCTTCCTTTTTCTTTAAATAAGAAAATAGAAAACGGGGCTTTTAGCGATCATGAAAATATAAACTTCCACATTAACTCAGATACTTTTAAAATGAAAATCAACGAATTAGCACTTACAGGAAAACACAATATTGCCAATTCCATGGCAGCAGGAATTGCCGGAAAACTATCTAAAATTAAAAATGATTTCATAAAGCAAAGTTTAATGGATTTTGAAGCGGTAGAACACCGTTTGGAATTTGTTTTAAAAATTAATGGAATTAATTTTATCAACGACAGTAAGGCGACCAATGTAAATTCTGTTTATTATGCTTTAGAAAGTATGAAAACACCTGTGGTATGGATTGTGGGAGGAACCGATAAAGGAAATGATTACAGTGAACTTATTCCATTTGTTCAAAGAAAAGTCAAAGCCATAGTTTGTTTAGGTGTTGATAATAAAAAGATAATTGATACTTTTCAGGATATAGTTTCAAACATTGTTGAAACTAAATGTATGAAAGATGCCGTAAATGCAGCCTATAGTTTAGGCTCAAAAGGAGATTCTGTTCTTCTTTCACCCGCTTGTGCAAGTTTCGATCTATTTAAAAATTATGAAGATCGAGGAAATCAGTTTAAGGAGGAAGTTAGAAAACTTTAATAAATGAGAAAATTAAAACAATACTTTAAGGGAGATATAACTCTTTGGGCAGCGATATTACTGATTTCGTTAGCTTCCTTCTTACCCGTATATTCTGCCAGTTCGAATTTGCAATATGTAGTCGGACAAGGATCCGTTTTGGGACATTTTGCCAAACATGCCGGGTTTATTATAGTCGGAATAGGTATTGTTTTTATTTTTCAAAAAATTGATTATAAATATTTTGGCGGATTTTCCAAATTATTATTACCGGTAGTTATTTTTTTATTGATACTTACTTTAATGCAAGGAAAAAGTATTGATGGAGCGAATGCTTCTCGTTGGTTGAAACTTCCGGGGGTTCCGTTTGCCTTTCAAACCTCTGTTTTTGCGGCATTAGTATTAAATATATATGTTGCCCGATATCTTGATAGAATTAAAGATAAAGAAATAACTTTCAATAATAGTTTTGTACCTATTTTACTACCTATTTTTATGGTAGTCGGACTTATATTTCCTGCAAACGGATCAACGGGAATTTTAATATTTTTGATGGTTTTAGCTTTATTGTTTATCGGTGGATATCCTATCAAAATATTACTTTCAATTATCGGGGTTGGTATAATTGTGGCTATTCTTTTTATAACAATCGTGTTGGAATATCCGGATATGTTTCCCGGCCACAGGGTACATACTTGGAAGAGCAGAATTGAAAACTTTGCAGGAGAAGATGGAGAAGAAAGTTACCAGGTACAACAAGCTAAAGCAGCTATAGTTCAGGGCGGTATTATACCCAGAGGACCGGGAAAAAGCGCTTTTAAGCAATCTTTACCTCAATCTTCTTCGGATTTTATATTTGCTATTATAGTAGAGGAATACGGTTATGCAGGTGTGTTTTTATGTTTTTTCCTTTATTTACTTATACTCTGGAGAATCATTGTTATAGCCACTAAGGTGGAAAATATATTCGGTACTTTATTAGTGGTGGGTATTGGTCTACCGGTTATATTTCAGGCATTTTCCAACATGGCTGTAGCCGTTAATTTAATTCCGGTTACCGGACAGCCTCTACCCATATTAAGTTACGGAGGAACATCCATGTGGGTAACTTATATGGCTTTAGGGATTATTATTAGTGTAAGTCGTGATATTGTTTCAAATGAAAACACAGTTAAAGAAAATAATAAAGGAGATATAAATTATGAGATCGCCTAGATTTATAATAAGCGGAGGTGGAACCGGTGGACATATTTTTCCTGCAATTGCCATTGCAGATGAAATAAAACATCGTATTCCTAATGCAGAATTTCTGTTTATTGGTTCGGAAAATAAAATGGAAATGGAAAAAGTACCTCAAGCCGGTTATGCTATTGAAGGATTATGGATCTCAGGAATTTCACGATCGTCCATGCTATCTAATTTTAAATTTCCTTTTAAGGTTATTTCGAGCCTGGTAAAATCACGGAAAATTATTAAATCTTTCCAACCAAATGCAGCGATAGGTACCGGCGGATATGCATCCGGGCCTGCTTTATATGTTGCGGCTCAAGCAAACATTCCCACTTTTATACAAGAACAAAATTCGTTTCCCGGTATTACCAATAGAAAACTTGGAACTAAAGCCAAAGGAATTTTTGTTGCTTATGAAGGCATGGAAAACTATTTCCCAAAAAATAACTTATATGTTACCGGAAATCCTGTTAGAAAATCTTTATTTGGAACTATAACTCAAGAACAAGCCAAAAAAGAATTAGGACTCGATCCATCGAAATTGGCAATTTTATCTATAGGAGGGTCTTTAGGCTCGAGAACTATCAATAATTTTTGGAAAGAAAATTCCAAGATAATTGCTGATACCAATATTCAAATCATATGGCAAACCGGAAAATTGGATTATTCAGACATTAAAGCCAATAACAACTTAAAACACAACAATATATTTATTTTTGAGTTTATAAAAGATATGTCCGTTGCTTACGCTGCCGCTGATATCATTATATCTAGAGCCGGAGCAATAGCCATTTCGGAATTAACCTTAGCCGGAAAGCCAACAATACTTATACCTTTCCCCTTTGCCGCAGAAGATCATCAAACTAAAAATGCCCGGCAATTAGTTAACGCAAACGCTGCAAAAATGGTAAAGGATTCAGAGGTTTCTCAAAAATTATTAAGCGAGATACAAAATCTTTGTTACGATAAAAAAGAAAGAGAATTATTGTCTGAAAATATTGTTAAATTGGCTAAACCAAATGCTACGGAAGAAATTGTAACTCATATATTAAATGAATTGAAAATTTACTAGTCTATGAAAGATATTCATACATATAAAAATTATTACTTTATAGGAATTGGAGGAATAGGAATGAGTGCTTTGGCTCGTTATTTCAAATTTTCCAATGCAACAGTGTATGGATATGATAAGACTCCTACTAAACTGACTCATAACCTGGAAAAGGAAAATATATCTATTATTTATGAGGATACGATATCATTACTTCCAAAAAATATTTCCAAAGAGGATACGGTAGTGATTTATACACCAGCTATACCTGAAAATTTAAAAATTAAACACTATTTTATTGAAAAAGGATTTACACTTTTCAAACGATCCCAAGTTTTAGGTGAAATCACTAAAAGTACTCTGTGTTTAGCTATTGCAGGAACTCATGGAAAGACGACAACTTCAACCTTATTAGGACATATTTGTAAGTATGCAAATTTACCTGCTACTGCTTTTTTAGGCGGTATTTCTGCCAATTATAATTCTAACTTCATTTACAATGGGGCCAAGATTTCCATTGTTGAAGCTGATGAATTTGATCGGTCCTTCTTGTCCCTTTCTCCAAACATGGCAGCTATAACATCTACAGATTCTGATCACTTGGATATTTATGGAAATCATGAAAATATAATTGAATCTTTTAATCAATTTGCGAACTTAATTCCCGAAAACGGATTTTTAATAGTTAAAAAAGGGTTACCCATCAATGCAAAGCATCTTACTTATTCAGCTAATGAAAAGGCTGATTATTATGCTGAAAATATACAGATAATCAATGGGCAATTCCATTTTGATTTAGTAGCGCCTCGCCAAATTATAAAAGATTTTATTGTACCCATACCCGGAAAACACAATGTTGAAAATGCAATAGCCGCTTTAGCAATCAGCTTACAACTGGGTATTGAAGCCGATATACTACGTAAGGCTTTAGTTGATTTTAAAGGGGTTTTACGAAGATTTAATAAACATGTATTTGAAAATAATAAAATTTACATCGATGATTATGCCCATCATCCAACTGAAATCAATGCTGTAATCGATACAATTAGAAATTTGTATCCTACCAAAAAATTACTAACAGTATTTCAGCCTCACTTATATTCAAGGACCGCTGACTTTGCAGAGGATTTTGCTAAAAGTCTCAGCAAAACAGATATGCTTATTTTATTGGACATCTACCCGGCCAGAGAAACTCCTATCGAGGGAATAACTTCGGAATGGTTGGCGGATAAAATACAACTTGATGACAAGGAAGTATGCTCGATTGATAATGTTTTAAAAAGTATTAAGACAAAAGATTTTGATGTGCTCTTAACTATAGGAGCCGGTAATATTGATACCTTATATGATCCCATTATAAATTGGCTTAATGAAATTAAAATATAGATTAATTAAAATTTTTTTATTACTAATAGTACTAGGATTTTTGATGAACTTTGCAGTTCGAAGACATAATGATAAAAGTATAGATAACGTAAGTATTCTAATTGATAATTCTGATTATATACATTTTATTACCAATGCCATGGTTTATGACATTGTCAACCGATCATCAAAAAATGAAAAGAAAGCAAGTAAAATAAAAGATATAGATATTTCAAAAACCGAAGAAAATTTGGATACCATACCGTTTATTTCAAACAGTAATGTTTATATAGACTTAAATGGTTCCCTAAATATACATGTGAGTCAAAAAATTCCAATTGTTCGAATTAAGACTCCTAATGATGAATTTTATTTGGATCAATACGGTACTAAATTTCCTTTGTCCCAAAACTTTTCATTGCCATGTTTACTTGTAAGTGGTGATATTAAAGCAGAGGAATATAAGAAATTAGTGAAATTATCTCAATTAATAAGTGAAGATAAGATATTAAAAAATCACATTATAAGCATTGATAAAGACAAAAAAAATAGTTATAATTTACTTTTAAATGTAGCCGGAGTATATATAGAATATGGTGATCTTAAAAACAATCATCAGAAACTTACAAATCTAAAAGAATTTTACAAACAATATCTAGATTATGTAGGTTTTGGCGTTTATAAGAAAATAAGTTTAAAATATGACAATCAAATAGTTGCAACAAAGAGATAAATATGGACAACAACAACAATATTGCAGTAGGTTTGGATATAGGCACAACAAAGATTGTTGCTATAGTTGGGCAAAGGAATGAACATGGAAAATTGGTTATTCTGGGAATGGGAAGAGCTAAAAGTTTAGGCGTTCATCGGGGTGTAGTAAATAATATTACTCAGACTATTGATTCAATAAAAAAAGCAATTTCTGAGGCTGAAAAAGCAGCAAATTACAAAATTACCGATGTTACCGTTGGAATTGCAGGACAACATATTAGAAGTCTTCAACACAGCGATTATATTTCCAGACCTAACTTTGAAGATGTTATTGACGATACGGATATTGAAAAGTTAAAAGAACAAGTACATAAACTAGTCATGCTTCCGGGAGAAGAAATTATACATGTTCTTCCTCAAGAATACAAGGTTGATTCTCAATCTGAAATTATTGAACCGAGAGGTTTCCACGGTAGCAGATTGGAAGCTAATTTTCATGTTGTAGTTGGTCAAATTTCTTTAATTAGAAATATTGCCAGATGTGTTAAAGAAGCAGGGTTAAATTTAGTAGGTATAACATTGGAACCCCTTGCCTCTTCGGATGCGGTTTTGAGTCAGGAAGAAAAAGAAGCCGGAGTTGCTTTGATCGATGTAGGAGGAGGTACAACCGATATTGCCGTTTTTAAAGATAATATTATTCGTCATACAGCGGTAATACCTTTCGGTGGAAATGTGATTACTGATGATATCAAATCAGGTTGTTCAATTATTGAAAGACAAGCAGAAATTTTAAAAGTTAAATATGGTTCTGCCTGGCCATCTGAAAATAAAGAGATTGAAGTTATCAGTATACCCGGATTGCACGGAAGAGAACCCAAAGAAATTACCGTTAAGAAATTATCTCAAATTATACATGCAAGGGTTGAAGAAATTATTTCCTTAGCTTATTTAGAATTAAAAAATTACGGATGTGAGGAGCAAAAGAAAAAGTTGATTGCAGGAATCGTAATGACGGGAGGAGGCTCTAAGTTAAAGCATTTAAGGCAATTAACTGAATATACCACAGGTATGGATGTTCGCATTGGTTATTGTAATGAACATTTAGCCGGAGGACAGCCCGAAGAATTAGCCAGTCCTGAATATGCTACTGCCATAGGATTATTAATGACAGGGCTCAATAATCTTGAATTAAAGAAAAATAAAATTCAACAGGAAACTAAAAATATAAAGAAACCTGAAGTTTCTTCAGATATTCCGACTGAAAATTCTAGTACAACTACCCTAAATATTGAGCAAAAAACTTTGAAAGAAGAAAAGAAGAAAAGTAAAGAAAAGAAAAAATCTATATTCGCTTCTTTTCAAGAAAAATTTATTAAATATATTAATGATACAGAATAAACAGATAGAATACAATGGATAATACAGAGAACAATAAGCTATTTTTTGAGCTGCCCAAAAATAAAACTTCAGCCATCAAGGTAATTGGTGTCGGAGGTGGAGGAAATAATGCTGTTGGTTATATGTATGATCAAGGCATTACCGGTGTAGATTTTATAATTTGCAATACGGATGCACAGGCATTAATCAATAATCCTATCCCAAATAAAATTCAGTTGGGAAATACCATTACGGAAGGTTTAGGAGCCGGAGCCAATCCTGAAATCGGAGAACAGGCTGCTCTAGAGAGTATAGATGACATTAAAAATGCTTTAGGTGATCAAACTAAAATGGTTTTCATTACCGCAGGAATGGGAGGAGGAACCGGTACAGGAGCAGCGCCTATTATTTCGGGTATTGCAAAAGAAATGGGTATTCTAACTGTTGGTATTGTCACTATTCCTTTTTCTTTTGAAGGTAAATCGCGATTGGAACAAGCAGAAAAAGGTCTTGAAAAAATCAGGAAAAACGTTGACTCTTTAATTGTCGTAAAAAACGATAAGTTGAGAGAATTGTATGGAAACTTGGGTTATAAATCCGGATTCTCAAAATCCAATGAGGTGCTAAGCACAGCTGCTAAAGGAATTGCTGAAGTTATTACCAAAAATTACTCCATCAATATTGATTTACGTGATGCTAAAACCGTTCTGGCAGATAGCGGAACTGCCATCATGGGATCTGCTGTTTCTTCCGGACCTAACAAAGCCCAGGATGCTATCATGGCTGCCTTGGATTCTCCTTTGCTTAATGATAATAAAATTACGGGAGCTAAGAATGTATTATTGTTAATCGTATCCGGCGATGATGAGATAACAGTAGACGAAATAGGTATCATTAACGATTATATTCAATCTGAGGCCGGTAACAGTACAAATATTATTATGGGTATCGGCGAAGATGAAAGTTTAGGAGATAGTATCAGAGTAACTGTCATTGCAACCGGTTTTCCTGTAGACGATGAAAGAAACAGCGGTAAAGAAAAAGAGAAGATCGTACATACGTTAACAGATGATTTTCCAACTTCCAATCCCTTGAATTTAGGAAATGCAAAAGCTGCAAATTTCAATAGTCAAAAAGATAATAGATCTGATGAACCACAAATAATTTCTTCAATTAATAAAGGAAATTATGTTCAGGAAAAAAACGAAGAAAAAACGATTCAAAAAATAATAACTCTAGAAGATGAAGAAGAGGTAACCACTTTCGGAATATCTAACAGAAAAGATCCGATTGTTCCTTCTTTTCCCATTGATGAGGAAATAAATATTATTAAAAAGGATGTATATCCTCCCCAAAATAATGAAACAACTTTATTTTCTAATACAGAAAATACATTTAAGGAAATCAAAGAAGATAAACTTCCCGACACCCCTGTAAACCAATCGACTATATTCACTTTAGATGAAGCTGAGGATTTTACTCAAAAAGTAAATTTTCAAACAGAAACCGAAGAATTTAGTTCTTATAATAACAAATTTCAGCTTCCTGAAGAAAAAAAGGAAATTTTCACAGAAGATCAAACCGTTTCTGAAGATAAAAATTATTCTTCAGAATCCTTGAATGAGCTTATGGAGAAAAAAATCCAAGAAAGAAGAGAACGATTGAAAAAACTGAACAGCAAATTTCAAGGATTATCTAAACAAAATGTTGATGAAGTAGAAAAAGTTCCGGCTTATAAAAGACAAGGTATTAATTTAGATGAAAATATAGATTCTAATAAAAGTTCGGATATGTACTTTAACAAAAATTCTAATGAAGTTCAAATACGACCGAATAATTTTTTCCATGATAATGTTGATTAGTCCCTAACTAAAACAAATAATTATGAGCTTAGAAACTAAAATAATGGATGCGATGAAAATCGCCATGAAAGATAAAGATAAAGTAGCATTGGAATCATTACGAGCTATTAAATCTCAATTATTATTACTTAAAACGGATGGTAAGACGGAAGATATTTCTCCGGACCAGGAAATTGCTTTATTACAAAGATTGGTTAAGCAAAGAAAAGAGGCTTATGAACAATTTTTAGCTAATAACAGGAATGAATTGGCTGAAAATGAATTAGCACAAGCAAAAGTCATTGAGCAATTCCTTCCGGCACAACTTACTCCTGAAGAATTAGAAAAAGAACTTCGAGAGATTATAGCCGAAACCGGTGCTCAAGATATTAAAGATCTGGGAAAGGTTATGGGCATAGCTTCAAAAAAATTACAAGGAAAATCCGAAGGAAAAACAATATCAAAAACTGTTAGGAAGTTGTTGTCCTAATTTATCTTTTGTATGTAAGCCGATGCTATCAGTCGGCTTTTTAAATTAAAAAAGACATTCGTAAATGAATGTCTTTTCTATTTTGTATTGTTTATAAGCAAACTTTTTATCGATCTGATTCATTGTAATTCCTTAACATAATCCAACCGGTAAATTCTCTCCCGTCGGCAATAGTAATTATGTACCAATAGGAAGATGTCGGCAGATTTCTGCCTAAGTGTTTTCCGTCCCATACAAAACATGTATTAGAGGTTTCTTCAAAAACTTGTTTACCGTATCGGTCAAAGATTTTAACTTGAGAATTTTCGCCTTTAAACAAATCTAATCCGCATACTCTCCATGCATCGTTAAAATTATCACCGTTGGGAGTTATCACATTATTAATTCCGAAAATTATTCCTTTGGATGTTATAGCATCACAAGAATTGGCAACGGAACGTACATAGAATGTATAAATTCCTTGTTTTAAATTAGTAAATGTGTTACTTCTTTGCCAATTTATCTTATCGATGGAATATTCCAACGGAGCCGGTCCATTAGCTATTACGGTTATATAATCTTTTCCTTGCTGTAATTCAACAATAATTGGTTCTTCCAGTAATTTAACTTCTATTTGATGCGTAGTAGTACAGCTGATATTATAATTTAAAATTTTAGTATGTTCAACCGTATAAATACCTATGTCTCTAACATTTTCCAGATATTGACCGGTTCCAACTAATTTTCCTTTGAAATACCATCGGATTTGATCGTATCCATCATCTCCTGCGTCTAGTGATGCAGCATATCTTGGACAGATATAAACTATTTCATTAGGAGGTGTTGGAGAAACATAAGGAATCAACTCTACTTTTGCTACCGATGGACAAAAATCATCATCTATATTATCCACACGAACATATACATATCCTTTATTACTTTTATAATTAGATAATTCGGGTTCTTGTATTTGTTTTGAAGGTTTACCCATTGCTTCATCTTTCAAGGCATTATTTGCATCCTTTTCGGTTCTATAAAAACGAATTGTTGAATTGGGTTGATTTTTAAATAAATGTTCAATTAACGGAAGTTGAAAATACGCGTATCCGTCTTGATCTCCATCACAAGCATATAGGGTAGCATCATTAAGTTCTACAGGATCATTGGTTTCAAATTCTATTTTTGTAATGCCGATACATTCGGTTTGAATATTTTTAATTCTACAATAAATTGAATCGGATAAATTAAAATATTTGTTTTTATCTAATACCCCTGTTCCGTTCAATGCTTTTTTATATCCTTCATGATAGGTTATTTCATATACGCGTTGATCTAAATAATTATGTCCTGATTTATCTTTAATTTTAGGATCGAGGTCTTTGAGTAACAGGTCATCATATTTTCCATTATTGTCTCCATCACACACAAATTGAGGTATCAGTTGTGGACGTGGGGTTTCTTTTTGGGTGATTGTTATTGTTCCTTCATTTCCACAGCCATTCTCTTTGTTTTCAAATTTGACTTTTATTTCTACTTTGTTTTCTCCTACAGGGGGTTCGTAATCGGTTAAAGTATTAGGTATTTGCCCTGATGTGTCTTCTAATCTGCCAATCTCTACTCCTTTGCTGTCTTGGAAAATTACTCGCATATCTTGTAAGAAGCTTTTTATTCTTGCTTCTTCTCCATTGGATGACAACATTGGATATATCGAACTCCATAAATCTACTCGGGTTTTACTGCCTTGCGGTTCGTATTCACAAATGATCGGTTCGTCTTTTGCTACTTTTAAATATGGATATACATAGAGTTTTACTTTCGATACTTCATCACAATAGTTGCCTTCTTCGTCTTTTACTCTTACATAAATTTCATCTACTAGGTATAATCCTTCTTTATATAATTCTCTATTGGTATAGTTACTTATTTCAGGTTCGGTCAGGTGTGTATAAATCCCTTTCGCTTCATTTTTAAAGGCTTCTTTGGCATCTGATTCATTTCTGTAATAGCGATAATTGCTTGTCGGATAATTGCCCAGTAATTGTTCTGATTCGTGTAGATTAAATATTTCTTTTGAATCATCTTGGGAATCATCGCATTTTATTGATAAGCGTACTTCTTTCGGGATTGGTACATGGTTGGAATTTTTCTTAAACCATACTTCGTTTATGCCTATACAACCGCTCTCTTGGTTCAGTACTCGTACGTATAAAGGGTTCAGGAAGTCCACGGTAAAGTACGTTTGTTTGTCTATCGGAATTATCATCGGATCATTTACTGCTAAGGCTTCGGACTGAGTGCGGTAATACGTAATTTCGAGTTTCGCTGACGGGGTAATTACCAGGTTATCTAAATCTTTTAGTAATACGTCATTATACTCTCCGTCTAAGTCTTCATCACACAGGGTATAGGTTACCTTATTGGGACGTGGCGTTTCTTTTTGAGTGATTATTATTGTTCCTTCATTTCCACATCCGTTCTCTTTGTTTTCAAATTTGACTTTTATTTCTACTTTGTTTTCTCCTACAGGGGGTTCGTAATCGGTTAAAGTATTAGGTATTTGCCCTGATGTGTCTTCTAATCTGCCAATCTCTACTCCTTTGCTGTCTTGGAAAATTACTCGCATATCTTGTAAGAAGCTTTTTATTCTTGCTTCTTCTCCATTGGATGACAACATTGGATATATCGAACTCCATAAATCTACTCGGGTTTTACTGCCTTGCGGTTCGTATTCACAAATGATCGGTTCGTCTTTTGCTACTTTTAAATATGGATATACATAGAGTTTTACTTTCGATACTTCATCACAATAGTTGCCTTCTTCGTCTTTTACTCTTACATAAATTTCATCTACTAGGTATAATCCTTCTTTATATAATTCTCTATTGGTATAGTTACTTATTTCAGGTTCGGTCAGGTGTGTATAAATCCCTTTCGCTTCATTTTTAAAGGCTTCTTTGGCATCTGATTCATTTCTGTAATAGCGATAATTGCTTGTCGGATAATTGCCCAGTAATTGTTCTGATTCGTGTAGATTAAATATTTCTTTTGAATCATCTTGGGAATCATCGCATTTTATTGATAAGCGTACTTCTTTCGGGATTGGTACATGGTTGGAATTTTTCTTAAACCATACTTCGTTTATGCCTATACAACCGCTCTCTTGGTTCAGTACTCGTACGTATAAAGGGTTCAGGAAGTCCACGGTAAAGTACGTTTGTTTGTCTATCGGAATTATCATCGGATCATTTACTGCTAAGGCTTCGGACTGAGTGCGGTAATAAGTAATTTCGAGTTTCGCTGACGGGGTAATTACCAGGTTATCTAAATCTTTTAGTAATACGTCATTATACTCTCCGTCTAAGTCTTCATCACACAGGGTATAGATTACCTTATTGGGACGTGGCGTTTCTTTTTGGGTAATTGTTATTGTTCCTTCATTTCCACAGCCGTTCTCTTTGTTTTCAAATTTAACTTTTATTTCTACTTTGTTTTCTCCTACAGGGGGTTCGTAATTGGTTAAAGTATTAGGTATTGGCCCTGATGTGTCTTCTACTCTGCCAATCTCTACTCCTTTGCTGTCTTGGTAGATAATTCGTAAAGAATTGAACATTCTATTTAAACGTGTTGGATCAGGAATGCCATTTGATTCAAGCATTGACCGGGATAACTCCCAAAGATTAATTTTTGATTTTGTAGCGTCCGATTCGTATTCGCAAATTTCAACGGATTGATTTTCTACTTTTATATAAGGAAATACTTTTATTTTAATCTTTGCTATACTATCGCATTGAATTCCTTTGCTATCCTTTACTCTGACAAATACCTCATCAAATGTATAAAATCCATCTGTAGTTATCACTCCGGTTTGGTAAGCATTTGGATTTGCAACAGCATTACTGATCTCTCCTTTTCGTGCTTGATTTTCATCTTTATAATATTCAAATTGAACATCAGAAGAACTACTAATCCGGTTGGAAACAGAAGTAAGGTCAACGAAGGATTTATTCTGACCGTCCATACATCCTATTATTTCAACTTCCTGTTTATCCAGCAATAGGCGTGGATTTACATTTACCGATATAGCGGTAATGGTCGGACAAGTTTTATCTTTTTTATCTATTCTGACATAGATTGTATAAAACGGATTGTCCGGAGGAATATTGGTAAATTCATTATGTTTGATGGTAAAGTTTACAGGCGATACCTCATTCTTATGTTCTTCTGCATCTTGTTTTGTTCTATAGTAAGTAAAATCATATTCCGAATTGATAAAGGATAGAGATTCTCCGGTAATAATATTAGTTTTGTAATCATCTAAATTGCTGATTACATACTTGCCGTCTATGGTTCCATCGGTTTCATCACAAATATCTATAAAGTGGACATTGGCTTTAGGAACTAAAGAAATTAAAAATTCTACTTTACGGATAATTAAACACCCTGTTTTATGGTAAATAAACTTAACCCAAACTTCATCTCCTCCTGAAACTTCATATTCTTCTAAATTTGCCTCAGGTAAATCTATCCCATAAATTGCGTTGTACTTACTTGCATGATAGGAAACAGTAAAATCACTCAGTGTATATGAACTTCCAATCATTTGAGATGGATATTCCTTTAAGTTAACTTTTACCTTTTTTTCTTCATTACATAATAAGGTAGCAAAATGATTTACCTCTAATTCAGGATATGCTTTAACTTCTATAGGGGCAATTGAAAAACAGTTACTTTTTATATTTCTTACTCTAACCCAAAAAGTGGTTGGAAATCGGGTAACCGAAGCACTCCCCCAAATACGATTTTGATTTTTTAGTGCATCATCCTCTCTAGTAAAATAAATAAATTCAAAATCCTTATTATCTATATTGGAATCAAGAAAAAGGCTATTATAATATCCCAAATTAATAGTTTCATAAATGCTGTCTTGATCATTTTTCGTGTTATTATTGCATATGGTAACAGTTACATTTTGCTTTAAAATGGGAGATTCAATTAATGAAAAATTTAACATAAAATAATCCGAACAATCTTTGGTTTTAATCTTAACCCAAATTTTTGTGGAGTTGGTTACATCAAATTCACTTACCGGATTAGTTCCATTTTTTGCATCATTTTCTGTTACATAATATTCATAACCCATTTGATTCGTCAACTTTGAATTATTTGATATAAGTGGGGTCGTTACCAGTTGATATAAATTTGATGAATTGATTTTTTCTGTTCCGTTATTTCCAAAATCACATATATAGATGTTTGGATTACTGACTGTCGGTACAGGAATTAAGTTTATTGTAACTCGAATAATCTTAAAACACTTAGTTACCGGATCCTCCACTCTCATGCATATCTCATTATTGGTAATATTTGTTGTCGTATTTACCAGATACTTAATTGGAGTATTGCTATCCGTATATGTTCCTAACAATTCACCGGGAGCATCTATTTCATATTCTGCATCGTATATCAACCGATAAAATTGAATGGTTGTCCCTTTTGAATCAAGTATGATTTTAGACAAATCTACTTCTTCTTTATAGTCATCCCCTATGTCACAAACCTCTAAGTCTGTATATTCCGGTAATTGTACGGATGGCACTAAATTAAATTTAATCTCTACAATAATGGGACATTGGTTTTTAAATTCTAATTTGACAAATGCCGATAAAGTACCTAGACCAATTTGAAATTTAGTAGGATCTGTAATCGTTGCTTTACCCCCTTCGTGTGCTTCATTTTTGGTTTTATAATACCTTAAATTTTTTATATCTTTTATAGGATTTTTTAAACTTGATAACTGATCTTGAGTTAGAAGTTCTTCCAGCTTGTTTGGATCAGTCTTTTTAGAACCTTTTATAAATTCTAATATATTAACAACCTCAATTCCATCATCATTAAAATCACAAATAGTATGGGGACCCAATACTTTTTCTTCAATTGTTATCAAATTGAATTTCAAATCATAAGCATAGCTGCATCGGTTATATCGGACCGCAGGATATATTATTTTTGGATTTTCATCCGAAGTTAGATCAAAACTCTTTTTAATCATTCCTTTTTCATGTTTAGGATCTGCCAAATACATATCCCGATCACGTTGATTGTCAAAAAATACAATTTTATCACCTGAATCATTTCCAAAGGATGGATGAGAATATGAATAAGTATAAAGATCTTTAAGTAAATCTTCGTAATCTTTTAAGAATATTTTCTCGATGCCATCATTGTATGTGTCGCATATATCAAATTCCCTCTTATATAATGTTTGATTTTTAGATACGAAGATAGTTATTGAGCTTACTGCTATAATTCCGCTTTTTTTAATCTTATATTTTAAATAAACAGTAGATTTAGCCGGTGCCTCTACACTGTAGATATAGCCGGGTGATGATTCCTTTAATTTAAGTTTTTCCGTACATGCCAAATCTTTATAAAAACCTTCAATCTCAATATCTTGAGGAGTTAATGAAGTACCGGACAAAAAGTTAGGAAGATACGATTCTAAATCCACTTCTTCTGTATCATTGGCATCACATATTGTTGGAAATAGCAATCCATCTCCGATGCCGCCACCACCGCCTCCGCCACCATCGCTACAATCTCCGATGGCTTTTAAAATTAATTTTGTTTTTACTTCTCCACAAAAATTCGGATGAGTCGCTTTGATGTAAATAGTGTTATTTAATCTCAACATACAATTATCCGGATTTAAAATTTCGTTGCTGTAATAGGAATCTTTATAGTATTTCCATTTTACTGTAGTATGGGAAGGATTGATCGGAGAATTTGTTAGTAAGTTAGAGTTATATTTGGTTAAATCCATCATTACGGATTGACCTTCTCTAACATCGCAGATTTCAGCTAAATACTCTTCTAACTCTAATTTTTTCACCAATTTTACAGTAAATGCGATTAAGGTATAACACGACTTATCCCTTATGGATTTATTCCATGCTTTAAGGTAAAACTTTACGTTATCATCGCTAGTTCCTGATAAATCAATCGGATAATTACGTATAACCACATCGGGCAATTCTCTCATCTGATCATCCAGTATTATATACTCTGTAGTCCGTTTATTTATTCCATAATTAAAATTATTCAGGTTTACATTCTCCTTATCGTCATTGCCTTCATCGCAAACAATGAATTGCTGGTTATCTTTTAAATCAGGCCTCTTATTTAATTTAAGATTTATCTCTGTAGAAACAAAGCAAACTCCGCTTTTCAATACTTTTACATAGACCGTCATATCATTAGAAAAAGTAAAGGATTTTGCTTCTTCATCTGAAATCTGATTGGTTAAATTTTTATACCGGTAATAGGTAAATTTTAAAGTTGTATCCGGGTTTATCAGTTGTTGATATGAGGTTAAATCAACTGTATAACTTTCTCCATTATTGATACAAAAAGGTGCAGGTGATTGTTTTACTGCCGTAGGAAATTCTTTGCTAAACTTCACCTGTAGGGTATCAGTAAGTGAAAAACTATTACATCCATTATAAGTAACCTTTGCTCTAAAGTAAGTGTTAGAAGTGGGAGTGACTACCCAAGTATTCCCCCAATTACTTGGACTTGAAGAATTTCCTTCATACCAAGTAACAGAAATATCCGTATTTCCATTCGGAGTAAATCTCCATGCTTCTTTTTTTGCTTCCCAATCTCCCCTATTTCTTCCCGGGGGAGAAATTCCTATGTATCCATTGGAATTGATGATCCCTATTAAAGCGTTTTTATCTTTAGTGGTGTTGGGGTTTTTACTTTTATTTCCAACATATATATCTATGATATTAAAAGTTTCATACAAAACAATTTGAGAAGATGAATAAATTCGATCTGGTCCGTATTGTTTTAAATTATCAAAATTAATTATGAATTTTCTATAGGGAGCTTTCCCTTCATAAGCAACTTTTACCTTGCTCGGCGTGGTATTATTCATGTCATGATAAACACCAAATATTGAATTTTTAGGTAATCCGGAATTTGGATTATTACCTGAAATAATATACGGGCATTCTTTATTTTTTTGTGACAGGTCAAAGCTGACTACTCCATTATCACTGACAATAATTTGATTATAACTTTTTCCATAAAAGCAAAAATTAAAACCTATATCGATGATATCGTTACCAAAAACATCATCGTTTTTACCATTGGAGTTACTGGTTGATACCGGATTACCTTTGGTAAAATCTATATTTGAAGGATATTGAATGGAAGAAACTTCATATTTATCTGTTTGTTTGATTATAGGATAATCTACACTTAGTTTAATATTTTTATTTCTAAAAAACTTATAATCACAGTCAACATACACAGTATCAGAATTTCCATTATGATCTTTGATCAAGATCTTGGGTTCTTTAAAATTCTGTGAAAAAATTTTACCAATAAAAAATATTAAAATAACGAACGAATAAAAGTTTTTCATTTTTTAATTTTATTTATATTATTTAACTAAATAATACCCTATTAAATCAGATTTTATGATAAATACGGATAATGAATGGATAAAGATATTAATTCTTATTTTTTTTTACTACTATTAGAGGAATAATTATATAATTTAAAAGTTTTTAGGTCTTTTATATTTTTATATATTTTTTATTTTATGAAATAAAAAATAAAGTATTTGTATTCTAAATATTTAAAATAATTATACATTCTGTAATAGAACACTTATTTTTTTAAATATTATTTTATTAATTTTTTAATCAATCATAGATAATTGAATTCTCTTTCGTTCCTTATCTATATCGATTATTTTTACTTCAACATGCTGATGAAGATGCACGACTGTGCTAATGTCTGTTATGAATTCATTACATACTTTAGAAAGATGTACTAATCCATTCTCTTTAATTCCTATATCAACAAAACAACCGAAATTGGTGATGTTATTGATTATTCCGGGAACTTTCATTCCTGGTTTTAAATCATCTATGGTTTTTAAAGAAGGATCGAAAGTAAACATTTTTACCTGTGTTCTTGGATCTAAACCGGGTTTTTCCAATTCTTTACAAATATCTTCCAAAGTTAAAATCCCTACATCCTCGTTTACGTAATTGTTTAAATTTATTTTTTGAATTAATTCTTTATTTCGGATTAAATCTCCCAATTTTACTCCTAAATCTTTCGCCATTTTCATAACTAGAGAATAGCTTTCGGGATGAACAGCGGAATTGTCCAAAGGATTTTCAGACGTTGGAATTCTTAAGAATCCGGATGCTTGTTGAAATACTTTTTCACCAAGTCTGGGAACTTTTTTCAGGTCTTGCCTGGTTGAAAATGCTCCCATTTCCGAACGGTACTGAACAATATTTTCAGCCATCTTTTCTCCTATACCCGAAACATAAGACAATAAGGATTTACTGGCTGTATTAAGGTTAACCCCTACACTGTTTACGCAAGAAATAACAACTGCATCCAGTTCTTTTTTCAATAATGTTTGATCTACATCGTGTTGATATTGTCCCACTCCTATGGCTTTAGGTTCTATTTTCACCAATTCTGCAAGTGGATCAGACAACCGTCTTCCTATGGAAACTGCTCCTCTTACCGTAACATCATAGGATGGAAATTCTTCCCGAGCCAATTTAGATGCAGAATATACGGACGCCCCGGCTTCATTTACAACAAAAACTTTTAGAGGACAATCAAAAGCTATGGATTGTATTAATCGTTCTGTTTCTCGGGAGGCTGTACCATTACCTATGGATATGGCTTCAATTTTATAGGCATTAATTAAAGATTTAATTTTTTTAATTGATTCTTTAGTTTCTTTTTGGGGAGGATGAGGATATAGGGTATCATTATGTAATAAATTACCATTTTCATCTAAACAAACCAACTTACAACCTGATTTATATCCGGGATCAATTGCCAGAATTCTTTTTTCCCCCAAAGGAGATTGCAGTAACAATTGTTTTAAATTGGATGAAAACACTTGAATGGCTATTTGGTCGGCAGACTCTTTGGCTTTCTGGAAAATTTCATTACTTAGCGCCGGTTCTAATAAGCGTGAAAAAGAATCTTTTATAGCTAAAAGTAGTTGATCTTTAATTAATTTTTCATGGGTTTTAATTATATGTTTGCTTATTATATGTAAGGCTTCCTCTGAGTCGACTTTAACTTTAACGCGTAGAATTCCTTCCTTTTCCCCTCGTAAAATTGCTAAAAACCGATGAGATGGCGAATGTTTTAAATTTTCAGAAAATTCGAAATAATTTGAAAATTTTTGTGCTTCTTTTTCCTCCTCTTTTCCTTTAATCAGCTTAGATTCCAATACGGCAGTTTGTTGAAAAAAACGTCTTAAATTTGAACGTACATAATTATTTTCGTTAATCCATTCCGCAATAATATATCTGGCACCTTGAAGAGCATCATCTACTGACAATACCCCATCTGTGGTGTATTTTGAGGCTAATAGAGTTAAATCTGAAATCGGTTTTTGAGCCATTAAGATTTTTGCTAAAGGTTCTAAACCGTTTTCAATTGCAACAGACGCCTTTGTTTTTCTTCTCTTTTTATAGGGTAAGTAATAATCTTCTAAAAGAGTTAGTTCGAAACAATTTTCTATTTTTTGCTTAAATTCTTCGGTTAATGCTCCTTGTTCGTCAATACTTTTTATAATAAACTCCTTACGTTTTTGAATTTCTTCAAAATCTGTTTTTAACTTAGATATATTGAATAATTGAACTTCATCCAGATTTCCGGTCATTTCCTTTCTATAACGGGCAATAAAGGGTATGGTATGATCTTCGTTTAATAATTTCACCGTATTTTCTATGCTTTTTTGAGAGATATCAATTCGTTTCTGAATGAAGGAAATCATATTTATAGTAATTATTTTATATCTAAGTAGTGTAGGTTTGTTTTTAATTTTATAAAAATAGGTAATATTAATTAATTGTCGAATCAAAAATAATTTGTTTTAAAAGTAAATTATAATTTATATTAATACTATTCCAATTAAATTTAATCTTTAGTGTCTGATCTTTATAAATTTTGTTAAATGACTTTAAAAGTCTTCTTCTTTTCCTTAAACCCTTATTTTTGTTGTAATAAAAGCAAATGTCTATTATAAAATAGAGTCTTATATTATTAAAACTTATATTTTTGTATATCTATTAATACCCATGACAAACTTAATACAAAAGTATTTTCCGGAGATAACTGAAAAACAATTGCATAGTTTCGAAAAACTCCCTGATTTGTATTCAAATTGGAATGAAAAAATCAATGTTATATCAAGGAAAGATATAGATTCTTTACTTGAAAAACATGTGCTTCATTCTTTGGGAATAGCAAAAGTAATGCAGTTCGCTCCTTCGACCAAAGTTTTGGATATTGGTACAGGTGGCGGATTTCCGGGTATACCATTAGCTATACTTTTTCCGGAATCTCAATTTACTTTGGCCGACTCCATTGGAAAAAAAATTAGGGTTGTTAATGAAATTGCACAAGAATTACAGTTAGATAATGTCATTGGTATTCATACTCGCGCCGAAAAAATTAAAGAGAAGTTTGACTTCGTAGTAAGCCGGGCGGTAACCCAAATGCCTGTTTTTATGTCTTGGGTTAAAGAAAAATTTACATCTAAGAATATCAATAGTTTACAAAATGGCGTTTTATATTTAAAAGGAGGAGATCTAACTGAAGAATTGAAAAATTTTCCCGAGGCTACTCTCTATGAATTAAAAGATTATTTTGACGAGGAATTTTTTAAAACTAAAAAAGTCGTTTATATTAAAAATATGCACTAAAGTTATGCGAAAAAAAATCCAATGGCTTATCCCATTATTAGGAGCAAATTTATTTGTGAATGCTCAATTATCTGAAATTTATTATAACAATTACCAGATAAGCAACGCAAAGGAATTATATGAAAATGAAGCCTATAGAGGAACTCAATATATAATTAATGATTTAATTAACTTTTCTAATCTAAGATCTTATCAATTGGAAATTGCCAATTTTTACGATGCTCTGATAAGCCTTATCTTACAAGATGAAGAAGCTGAAAAGAAATTTGATGCTTTTACCAATAAATATCCGCAAAGCGTATTAACTGAAAGAGCTCACCTCCAATTGGGAAATTACTATTTAATACATCAGGATTATTTTCGTGCAGCAGAAGAACTCTCTAAAGTAGCTATAGACAAACTTCCTCCTAATAAAAGAGCCAATCAATACATCAAACTCGGGTATGCTCAATTTATGAATCAGGATTTTGAAAATGCTGAAAAAAACTTGGAAAAAGGATCCTATAGCAACCAATACAAAAATCAAATAGACTTTTTGTTAGGTCATATAGCTTATGCTAACGGTGAGCATATTGAAGCTAAGAAAAAATTCACATCCTTATTAAATCAACCGGAATTTACCGAAAAAATCAAGCCTTATATGGTTCAGATTTATTTTAATGATGGTGAATATGATTCTGCCATATCTACCGGTAAAACTTTATTAGCCTCTAATCAATATCCTGAGTTAAAAAATGAGATAATAAAAATTATAGGGGAAAGTTATTTCAAATTAAAAAAGTATGCCGAAGCCGAACCCTATCTTTCATCTTATATAAAAAACAGTGCTTCTCCAACTTTGAGCGATTATTATCAAATGGGATATGTTTTGTATCAAGCCAAGAAATATGAAGAAGCAGTTACTTATTTCAATAAAATAACTGTTGGAGATATTTCTCCCATTTCACAAAATGCATATTACCAATTAGGGAATTCCTATCTGAAAACAAATAAAAAGAAAGAAGCTTTAACTGCTTTCAAAGCTGCTTCTGAAATGGATTTTGACAAAAAAATTCAAGAAAACGCCTATTTAAATTATGCGAAATTGAGCTATGAAGTAGGTAATCCTTATGAGCCTGCTTCCAAAGTTTTAAATACCTATTTAAAAAGATATCCTGCTTCCAAGCATCAATCGGAAATCAATGAATTGCTGGTTAAATCATATATTAATTCCGGAAATTTCTCAGAAGCCTCTCAACTTCTATCTTCCATACCCAATAAATCTTCGGAGTTGAAACTTAAAGAGCAAGAAGTTGCTTATGCCTACGGTGTACAATTATACAATCAGGGAAAAATAGAATCGGCTTCTCAAGAATTTGAAAAAGCCATACTTTTTAAAAATAATTCCCAATTTTATGCTCGTTCACTCTATTGGTATAGCGACTGTCAATACCAATTAGGAAATTATCAAAATGCTATTGATAAATTACAACTTCTGCAAAATTCCGGAATTACCATACCGGAAAGTTCGCAAGTGATGTATCAAAAAGGATATTCTTATTTAAAATTGAAAAATTTCGATTTGGCAGCAATTTCATTTCAAGAATATCTTAAAAATCCAAAGCAAGAATTTAAAGCAGATGCAGAGTTACGTCTTGCCGATGCATTATTAGGCAGTAATCAGCTTAACCAAGCAATTCAAATGTATGATCAAGCGTATACCTCTTCTATCGAAGACAGAGAATATTCTCAATATCAAAAAGCTATTGTATATGGTCTGCAAAAAGATTATAAAAATAAAATTGTTGAACTTGAAAAGTTTATAAAAGCATATCCAAAATCGGAAAAAATTAGCGATGCTTATTTTGAATTAGGTACAGCGTACGCTGAAACTGAAAATTATCAGAATTCAAATAACTATTATCAGAAAGTTATCAGCTCTTCCAAAAATAATGACTTAGTGGTTATGTCATATCTTGGTATTGCTGATAATTTGACCAGTTTAAAAGAATATCAAAAAGCTATTGTAAATTATGGAACTATTGCCGATAATTATCCTAAAACCGATTATGCTCTACAAGCTATAACCGGAGCTAAAACTGCATTTATTGAAAGCGGTAAAGAAAATGAATATATTGACTGGGCAAATAGAAAAGGCTATAATATGGACCGTGCGGAAGCTGAGGAATTGTCTTTTATGTCTGCTCAAAAGAAATTTTTATCTAAAGATTACTCTGCGGCCTCTCAAGAATTTGCGACTTTTTTAACTAAGTTTCCAACTACAAATCGTAAAATAACCTCTCTCTATTATTTAGGAGAAAGTTATTTTCAACTAACTAATTATAATCAAGCGTTAGAGGCATTAAAAGAAGTTTCAGAATCATCCAATGAATTTCAGGAAGATGCTTTGGTTAGACTTTCTCAAATTTATATAAAACAAGAAAAAGACGAAGCTGCTCAAAATTCGCTAGAATCTTTGTATAAAATTACTTCCAATCAGAATTATAAATCTTTCGCCGAATTAGAATTGATGTATATCTATTCCGATCATAAAGAATATACTAAGGCTAATGAAATGGCTGTTAAAGTACTTAATAATTCAAAAAATCCTTCTACTGTAAAAGAACAAGCCACTTTGATAAAAGCGCGCAGTTTATACAATTCGGGAAAAACCAATGAAGCAAAATCAGTATTTACAACTCTTGAACAATCTAAAAACAATGCAGTAAAAGCTGAGGCTTTATACTATAATGCATTATTAAAAAATAAAGATAAAAAATACGATGCCAGTAATTCCGTAATATTTAATTTAACATCTAAATATTCTGATCAGCAGTATTGGGGAGCTAAAGCTCTTCTTATAATGAGCAACAATTATCTAAACCTTAAAGATAATTATCAGGCTACTTATATATTGGAGCAAATTATAGAAAATTATAAAGAGTTTCCGGATGTTGTTCAAGATGCCCAAACTCAACTTAACCATATTAAATAATTATATCTCGTTTTGAAGTTTATGAATACTCAATATAAAATACTGATTTTAATTTTAATAGCAACTATTTCAACCACATCAGGATATTCTCAAATTAAAGAAGAAATATTAACCATTGGAAAAAAGAAAAATCCGAATGTTAATGTAAAAAATATTGAGAAAAAGAAAACAGATCCGGATAAATATCCGCCGTCTAACGAAAGCAACTCAGTAAAAAAAGATTCACTGAATTATACTATTATTGATGTTCCTGCTGTTTCTGAATTTCAAACGTCTCAACTGCCTCCTCAATCCTTAAACACTGATTTTACTAATTCATATTATGACAATCATGCTAAGTTAGGTTATGGAACCAGAAATACGGTACTGGGGGATTTGTATTTTAATTATCCGATAAATAATAATTTGACCGGTATTAAATTGTCTGCACTTTCTACCGATGGTCCTAAAAACAAATACGATTGGAAAACTTCTTCTTCAACAATTGATGCAGAAGCTTTTTACATTTTTAAATTAAAAACTGGAAAATTACATTTTGCGGGAAATTATACCTATAACGGTACTAATTATTACGGTCTTAACACACCGGAAGTACATGCAACTCCCCACATGAACTTAAGGCAAAATACCAATCAACTTACCTTTAAATCCGATTATGACATGTATAGTAATAATTATTTGGATAAAGCTTCTTTAAAAGCCGGATATATGTGGGACAAATTTGATTCAAAAGAAACTTTTATAGACTTAAAAGCAAAGCTGGCTAAGAGTTCTGAAAATGCAAATCTTATGCTACCCGGTTTAAATTTTGGCGTGGAAGCAGATGTTTTGTTTAATTATACTTATACGCATTTCGGATTGGACACAAAAGATAAATATTCATTTTTAACTGCCGGATTTTCTCCTGTGTTACGAATTTCCAGTCAAGGTTCTTATTTAAAAGTGGGTGCTAATATTGCCTATAATGGCGAATTGGAAGGTAATAATACAAAAATTTTCTTCCATCCTAAGGCTGAATTTTTATTCAATGCTGCCAGAGAAATTAATGTATATGCCGGTATTGATGGCGGTTTAAAACTTAATAATATGTCCGATTTATTTTCTGAAAATCCGTATTTATATTCCAATCAATTGTTAAGACCTACCAATATATTATATAAAGTTTATGGAGGGGTTAAAGGGGATATAGATGAAAGCATTAAGTACGAAGCGGAAGGGTCATTCAGTAAAGCCGAAAACCTTTATTTTTTCATGAGAAATCCTTATGACCTTACCTTGCCTTCTGTATTAAAGGCCTATAACCGATTAAATACCTTTAATGCTGTGTACGATGATGGTAATATTATTACTGTTAAAGGTGCTTTACAATATTTTTGGACCGGAGACTTGTCTATTGGATTGGAAGGAGAATATCATAATTACAATCTGGATGAGCTTAAACATGCTTATAATTTACCAAATTTTAAAGTAGGTTTAGATAGTAATTATAAAACTTTAGAAGATAAATTAAAATTAGAAGCAAAATTATTTTTTACCGGTGAGCGTAAGAGTAATTATTTTTATTACGATCCTGCTTCTTCATCTGTTAGGGAGGGAATAACTACTTTAGATAGTTATGTAGATCTTAATCTTTCGGCTTCATATAAATTATATAAGAATTTTTCACTATTTGTTAACGGAACTAATTTATTCAGTAAAAATTACGAACGCTTTCAAGGTTATAAAGTCTTAGGAGCTCAAGTATTGGGAGGTATTTTGGTTCAATTTTAGCGAATTGATAATTGTAAATAAAAAATTGTAATTTTTTACCTTATATGTATTAACTTAACATATACTTTTTTATGATAGAAAAATTACGCACCCTATTTGAAGCAAACGGATTTGAAGTAATTTCACGTGTATCGGAAAAATTCGGAGTACGGGCGTCTAAATTAAGACTTTTATTTATCTATTTGTCATTTATTACTTTAGGTGGAATTTTTGCTTTATATCTTACCGGAGCATTTTTTCTTTGGATTAAAGACAGCATTATCACTAAACGACCTTCGGTTTTTGACCTATAGTTTCTCTTGATTTTTCAAAGAATCTTTTTCATCTTCGTAATGGACGTTGTCTGTTTTATTAATCTCTGAAGTCGAATCAGATTTCGAAGGATCTTCTTCATGAAAATATTCAGGATATTCCAATTGGTATTTTTCCCAAAGTTTTTCATCATCAGAATGATCATATTCATCCTTATCCCATTGAGGTTTTTCTCTTTTTTTCCCTATTCTTCTCAACATATAAGCTAATATAAACCCGGTTACTGCTCCCGACAGATGACTTTCCCAGGAAACAGGCCGATCATCGTATATGCCAAAAAGTTCTCTGGGAAATATTCCCCAAACTAAGCTCCCATATAAAAAAACTACAATTAATGATACTGCCAGTAAGGTTTTTTCATGCCTGAAAATTCCACTAAAAAAAAGAAATGAAGCCAAAACATAGATAATACCGCTTGCTCCTATATGACAAGATAAAACGGAAGAATTTAGTAAAGAAAAATTGGGTAGTAACCAAACCACAAAACCGGATATAATCCATCCATTTAGTAAAACGAAATATGCCAATTTTTCATAAAACTGAAAAGTAAAAAATGTTAATACAAATAAAGGAATTGTATTACTGAGTATATGGGTAAGATTTCCATGAAATAGCGGTGATAGTAGTACTCCTCTCAACCCTTTTAGGTTAAGAGGTATGATTCCATAACATTCTTTGAAAACCAATAAATTTTGCAATAGAAATACCAACCATATGGCACCGACTAATACGATCGGAATAATAATAGCTTCTTTATGGATCGGAAATTTATGCATTTACCTTATTTATAAATACAAATTTGAACAGATTGTAAAATCCAAAAATTTATCTTCTATAAACTACATACTACTAAAAACGGTAAGAAATCTCTTACCGTTCTGTTTTTTTATTTAAACATTAATATTTTATAATATTTTTTTCCACTCTTTAATAGATTCGGTGTTTAATCTAATGTAATCTTTATTACCTTCTTTTTGAGCTCCATCTAAAGATTTCTCAGCTGAATCTATTGCCCCTTTTATATCTCCTAACTTAGCTTGAATTTGCGATTTAACTCTGTAATACCAATAAGGGGATTCTCCTTGCTTTAAATCAATAGCTCTATTGATCCAATTTAAAGCTTTCTTCATATCTCCATTAGATTGTAAATAATAATTGGCGGAAGCATAATAGGCATTAGCATCTGCTCTTGGGTTAGATAATATACCGTCAATACTTGCATTTGCTATTTTTTGTGTCGGTACATGGAAAGTTACATCTACCAAAACCTGATCCCACATAAATTGTAAATGTGCGGAATTATCTGAAAGATTATTTATTCCTATAGTAAATGATTCCACTGATTCTGCCAATTTTTTAACCGGTGCCGTTGTTTTTAAAACCACTTTTTTATCGTCCCATTTTTCAGGTGTTCCCCAATTTTCTGAATCGGAATAAAAAATTACATCCCACGTATCTTCATGGGGGATTGTATATATAGCATATTTACCTTTAGGAATAGTTTTTCCATCAATTTCAACATCATCCCCAAACTTAATGGTTGTATTTTCATTAGCCCCTGTCCTCCAAACTTGGCCGTAAGGTACCAGTCCGCCAAAAATTACCCTTCCTTTTTTATTAGGTCGAGAATATTCATATTCAACATCTGTTAAACCTACCATTTGTTCAACCTCCGCTTTTAAACTTGCTGCCGGAGTTTTTACTTGTTGAGCTCCACTGAAAAGTGAAAAAGAAGAAAGAGCAATTAAAAAAATTATTTTTTTCATAATTTAAAACTTTATTTATTAGCGATTTTCGCCCAGGTATCTTTTAATGTTACAGTTCTGTTAAAAATTAGATGATTTTCTGTTGAATCGTCATCGACTGCAAAATACCCAAGTCTTTGGAATTGATATTTTGTTCCAATTTTTGTACCATTTAAGCTGGGTTCTGCAAAACCATGAATAGTTTTTAAAGAATCCGGATTTAAAAAATTTAAAAAGTCACCTTCTTGCGTATCCGGAGATTCTTCTTTAAATAATCGATCATAGATTCTCACTTCTATAGGTAATGCGTGTTTAACGGATACCCAATGCAAAGTACCTTTCACTTTTCGCATGCTTTCTTCTGTCCCGCTTCCGCTTTTACTTTTATCGTCATACGTGCAATAAATGGTTTGAATTACACCGTTTTCGTCTTTTTCTACAGATTCTGCTTTAATTATATAAGCTCCTTTTAATCGGACTTCTCCTCCTAAGGTCAATCGGAAAAATTTCTTAGGAGCTTCTTCCATAAAATCTTCTCTTTCTATATATATTTCTCTTGAGAAAGGAACTTCTCTTTCTCCTGCATCCTTATTTTCCGGATTGTTTTCAATAGTAACATTTTCTTCAAAATTTTCCGGGTAATTAGTAATTACAACTTTCACCGGATTGACCACAGCCATGACTCTTGGCGCAATCTTATTAAGGTGATCTCGTACCGTGAATTCTAATAAAGCAAAATCAATAATGTTGTCTCTTTTAGCCACTCCTACTCGTTCCATAAAATCTTTAATAGCTTCAGGAGTATATCCTCTTCTTCTCATACCCGATACGGTAGGCATTCGCGGGTCATCCCAACCGGATACATAATTTCCTTCTACTAAACGCAATAATTTTCGTTTGCTGGTAATCGTATAACTTAAATTTAATCTGGCAAATTCACGTTGCTTACTTTTAACTTTTGCCGGATCGTATACTTGATCCAAAAACCATTCATATAAAGGTCGGTGATTTTCAAATTCCAGAGAACATAAAGAATGAGAAACCTGCTCTATGTAATCTGATTCTCCATGTGTCCAATCGTATAAAGGATATATACACCAATCGTTACCGGTTCTTTGATGATGTTTTTTTAAAATACGATACATTACCGGGTCCCTCATATTCATATTAGGAGATTTCATGTCTATTTTTGCGCGAAGTACACAACTTCCTTCCTCAAATTCTCCTTCTTTCATTCTTTGGAAAAGATCAAGGTTTTCCTCTATGCTCCTGTTTCTATAAGGACTTTCGATACCTTCTTCAAAAGGATTTTTTTTCTGCTCATTCATCTCTTCTGAAGTCTGATTATCAACATATGCTTTTCCTTCTTTAATTAATTGTATAGCCCACTCATATAACTGTTGAAAATAATCAGAAGCATAACATTCCTTATCCCAAGTATATCCCAGCCATTCTACATCCTTTCTAATCGCGTCAACATATTCTTGATCTTCTTTAACCGGATTAGTATCATCAAATCGTAAATTAACGGGTACATTATATTTCTGCCCCAATCCGAAATTTATCCAAATGGCCTTAATATGGCCTACATGAAGATAGCCGTTAGGCTCAGGTGGAAATCTAAACCTTAATTTCTCTTTAGGAAAACCATTTTCTAAATCTTCTTCAATTATCTGCTCTAAAAAATTTAAAGATTTTTTTTCTTCTTGGTGCATAATATAATATAGTTATAAGACGTACAAATTTAAATCATTTTTAAAATTATTCTCCATATAATATTTTAAACGTAATAAATACTTCTTTAGCTTTATTTTTAATCAGATAAGATTTTAAAAATATTGAAAATTTTCGATATGTCGTAAATTTCATCGGTTAAAATGATTAATTTTGTACTATGAAGGAACGTTTCATCCCTATTTTATCGGGATTAATGACCATTTCCCTTATAGTTTTTGTGGGATTGCAGATTTTTTGGCTGAAACAAGCTATAGATGCAGGTGAACAGGATTTTTCATCTCGTGTATACAAAGCACTAAATAATTCTTCCAAAAAAATTAATACTATAGAGATTAATAAATTTTACAAACCATTTACTAATTTCTATCAAGACATCAATAATCAAAAAGATTCCAGCACCATCCAAACAGCCATGAGTGTTATTGACTCTCAGTCTGTTAAATACATCATTTATAAAAAAACAATCGTTAATAAAAAGCCTCTCATCATTCCTTTTTCAAAAAAAGATACTTTAAAAATCACCAATTTACTAACGGATGAAGGCGTATTAAAAATTAAAAAAGATTCACTTCAAACCAATATTAAACCGATTGAAAAAAATATTGAAAATAGTTTTGTAAGCCCTAAATTTACCTTAGACGAATTTGCAAGATTGAGTGTAAACCAGATGAGTTTGGAATCCAGGATTAACATGCAGCTAATAGATTCAGTGGTTAGCTTAGAACTTAAAAAGCACAATATTAATACTGAATTTAAATGCGGAGTGCTCAACAATAAACTTAAATTAACTAAAATCCATAGTGATGATTTTATCTTAAGTAATAAGTTTACTCAAAATTACAATGTAGTTTTATTTTCTGACGGAAAAGATAATACCCAATATTATTTATCCGTTTATTTTCCTTCTAAACAATATTCCGTACTAAATCCTATTTTGGGAGCTATTGGAGTAACCATAGCTTCTACTTTGGTTATTATTGCTATATATATTGCTTCCATATATTATATGTCCCAGCAAAAAAAGATTTCTGAAATAAAAACTGATTTCATAAATAATATGTCTCATGAATTTAAAACTCCTATAGCGACCATTAATATTGCTACGGATGCGCTAAATTCGGAGAAAGTTCAATCAGAACCGGAAAAGATGAAATTCTATACCTCTTTAATCAAGCAGGAAAATGATAGAATGAAAAAACAGGTGGAAATGGTTTTGAGAATGTCGAAACTTGAACGAAATGCACTTCAATTGATCCGAAAAGAAACAGATATTCGACAAATCCTGAAAAATAGCATTAAAACTGTTCGGGTACAAGTGGAACAACGAGGGGGAACAATCAAAGAAGAGTATTTAGCAGATAAATATATTGGAAATGTAGATGGATTTCATCTCACCAATGCTTTTGTTAACATATTAGACAACGCGAACAAATATTCATTAGAAAAACCTGAAATCTCGGTAAAAACTTACAACGATAAAAATGATTACGTAGTTGAAATTTCAGATAAAGGAAAAGGTATGTCTGAAAACGTTATAAAAAAAATATTTGAAAAATTTTATCGGGAAGAAACCGGAAACATACATAATGTAAAAGGTCACGGATTAGGCTTGACCTACGTAAAAAATATTATTAAGTTACATAATGGTGGTATTAAAGTTGTTAGTAAATTACATAAAGGAACCACTTTTATTGTACGTATTCCTCTAAATTAAAAATATCATGGATAAAAAAGTAAAGCTATTATTAGTAGAAGATGATCCAAGTTTTGGTGCTGTTTTAAAAGATTACCTCTCTATTCACGATTACGATGTAACCCTATCTGTTGATGGTGAGGATGGGTTAGAAAAATTTAAAGCAGACAATTTTGATATTTGTCTCTCCGATGTAATGATGCCGAAAAAAGACGGCTTTACATTAGCTAAAGAAATTATTGACATTAATCCGGATGTTCCGATTATCTTTTTAACAGCTAAAAATATGCGTGAGGATATTCTTACCGGATATAAACTTGGCGCTAATGATTATATAACTAAACCATTTGATTCTGAAGTTTTATTGTATAAAATTAATGCCGTTCTTCAAAGGAATTCCAATTCTTCCGTTAATTCTGAAAATGAAGACAAAGAAATTTATGAAATTTCCAATTTTAAATTTAACACCAAATTACGTCAATTAGAGGTTAACGGTAAAATGCATAAATTATCTCCTAAAGAGAATGAGCTGTTAAAACTTCTTTGCAAGTATAAAAATGATCTTATGCCAAGAGAAGAAGCCTTAACTAAAATTTGGCATAATGATAATTATTTCACTTCTCGCAGCATGGATGTTTACATTGCTAAAATCAGAAAATTACTTAAAGATGACGACAATGTAGAAATCGTAAATATTCATGGAGAAGGTTTTCGCTTATTAGTGAAAGATTAATCTTTCTCAAAAACTATATGGAATAGATTATTAATCTTCATAAAAAGGATTAATAACCTATTCTTTTCCTTTACTTAACTAACTATTTATTAAAAAACAGACGATCTTAATTATTACGAATGGAGGCTATAGATAAATCTCAAAACATCTCAGAGCTGGAGAATGAAAAACCCGGCAAACTTATTTGGAAATATGCCGTTCCGGCTATTATAGGAACTATAGTAATTGCTTTATACAATATCATTGACAGTATTTATATAGGTCATGGAGAAAATTTGGGAGATCATGCTATAGGAGGACTGGGAGTTCTTCTTCCCATAATGAACCTTATCTCAGGAATAGGTATGCTGGTTGGAGCCGGAGCGTCTACACGTACCTCAATTTTTCTAGGCCAAAAAGATATGAAATCTGCCAATATCGTATTGGGAAATTCCATCTTATTAGCTACCGCATTAACTTTCTTGTTAATCGTAGGTATGTATGCCTACATGGATCCGATACTTATTGGTATTGGAGCTACTCCTCAAACATTCCCATTTGCAAAAGAATTTTTACACTATTATCTTCCGGGAAATATATTTTTAACCGTTAATTATGCTCTCAACAGTATCATGCGAGCATCAGGATATCCTAAAAAAGCCATGTATATGATGCTTATAGGTGTTGTAGCCAATATTATTTTAGCTCCCATCTTTATATTTGTATTGAAATGGGGAATGAAAGGTGCTGCCATAGCAACCAATATTTCCATGGCGATAGGTTTGTGCGTTGTATTAAAACATTTTTTTAATTCTAATTCCATTGTATATTTTCACTGGAAAAGTTTAAAACCCAATTATAAGATCATATGGTCCATAATTAATGTGGGGTTTGCTCCTTTTTTCATGTTACTTGCTGCATCTGTTGTCGTTTTTTTCATAAATAACAGGCTGAATATTTACGGAGGCAGCACGGCCATAGAAGCTTATACCATAGCCAATCGCCTGATCATGGTATTTATAATGGTATTAGTAGGTTTAACTCAAGGGATGCAACCTATTATAGGTTATAATTTCGGAGCTAAAAATATGAATAGGGTTAAGGACACGTTAACTTACAGCCTTAAAACCGGATTTTTTATTGGATTTCTAGGTTTTTTATTCGGTTTTTTATTCCCTGAACTTGTTGTTAAACCTTTTAATCCTTCCCCAAAATTAGCTAAAGAAGCATCTTTAGCTTTACAAATAATGACCATTACTTTACCATTAAGCGGTATACAAATGGTTATTTCCAATTTTTTTCAATGTATTGGAAAAGCTGTTATTGCTTTTATATTAAGTATGAGCAGACAATTCTTACTACTTGTTCCCTCATTATTTATTCTACCTAACTACTTAAATTTAAACGGAGTGTGGTACTCTATCCCTTTATCCGATACAATCTCTACTATTTTAGCTATAATTATCTTTATTTGGCAGGTTCGCAAGATCAAAAACTTAATATAAATTAATATTAACAAAATGTTAAAATTATTTTTTTTTTGATTATATTTGCGATTCGATTTCTCCTTTTAATAATACGGGGAATATGTTTAGTTAATACTATATGATCCTAGATTATCTTAAGTAGTAAAAAACATTGATAAGTTAAATATTTACTAAATACAATTTTTTTAAGCCATGCAAGAAAAAAAAGAGTTATTTGTTCTTTCTCCTTTTGAATTACCTGACGTTGATCTAGCCTTAAAAACTATTAAAACCGGGGCTTTTCCAATCCTACATTTAGGAAGAGATAAAAACAAAGCTATTCAAAGTTTAAATGAACTTTCTGAAAAAACAAGAGAATCATTTGGTGTATGTTTTGTGTCGGAATCAATGACTGACCTTACACTTCCTGAAAATGTAACAAAAATATTTATTCCTTTTAATTTCAAAATTTCTGTTAAAAAAAATATAGAAATTTTTCATCAAGTTCACTCCCTGGATGAAGCAGAAGAAGCCATCAAAAAAGGGGTAGAATCTATTATATTAAAAGGAAATGAAGGAGCAGGGAAAGTGGCTTATGAATCCTCATACGTTCTTTTTCAAGGAATTAAAAACAAGCACAAAAAATTAAAAGCTAAAATTTACATACAAGGTGGAATGGGTATTCATACCTCTGCTGCTGCCTTAGCAATGGGGGCACAAGGTATCATATTGGATAGTCAAATCGCTCTTTTTCCAGAATGTAGTATATCTAAAGATTTAAAAAATATTTTTAACAAGCTGAGTGGAAGCGAAACTGTTATTATCGACAATTTCAGAATCTTACTTAGAAAAAATTCACCGGAATTACCAATACAAGCAAAATATGAAGATATTTTACCTTTTCTAGGCGGACTGGATCTTTCTCAAAATATAATTCCTATGGGGCAAGATATTTGCTTATCCGTGGATTTTGTAGAACGATACAAAAAGCTTGAAAATTTAATTATAGCTTTTCAAGAAGCCGCCTATGGGCATTTATTGCAAGCTAAAAATTTAAATATAATCGGAGAGAATAGCCCTCTTGCGAAAGAATTAGGAACCAGATTTCCAATAGCTCAAGGTCCTATGGCCCGAGTTAGTGACGTACCTGAATTTGCTGAAAAAATTGCCAATGAAGGTGGGGTTCCATTTATAGCAATGAGCTTGATGATTGGACAAGCAGCTAAAGATGCTGTTGAAAAAACACATGCTCTATTAAAAGATAAAGCTTGGGGAGTAGGTATCTTAGGTTTTGCTCCGGCACCATTGCGCGAAGAGCAAATGAAATACATCCTCGAAAATAAACCTCCTTTTATTATCATTGCAGGTGGAAGACCTTCATTAGCTAAACCCTATGAAAAAGAAGGTATCAAAGCATTTTTACATGTACCATCTGTATCATTACTGGACATGTTCTTAAAAGAAGGTGCCAGAAATTTCATTTTTGAAGGAAGAGAAAGCGGTGGACATGTTGGTCCTTTACCAAGTATGGTTCTTTGGGAAAAACAAATCTATCGTTTATTAAAAGACGACCAACCAAGTACATTAAATATATTCTTTGCAGGAGGAATTCACGATGCATTTTCTTCCGCATTTATCTCTATTATGTCTGCATCCCTAGCAGCTAAAGGAGCTAAAATTGGTATATTAATGGGAACTTCTTACTTATTTACAAAAGAAGCTGTGGAAACGGGTGCTATTTCAGATGAATATCAAAAACAATCCGTAGCACATGATAAAACTGTTTTACTAGAAGCGGCTCCAGGTCAAGAAACCAGAGCTCTACCAACCCCTTTTACCAAATTATTCGATCAAGAAAAACAACGATTATTTGCGGAAGGTTTAGATTCTAAAGAAGTTTGGTTGAAACTTGAAGAAATGAACTTGGGACGTCAAAGAATTGCTGCAAAAGGAATTGAAAGACAGGGTAAAGAACTTATCAAACTATCCAATGAGGATCAGTTAAATAAAGGGGTATTTATGATTGGACAGGTTGGTGCTTTAAGAGGCAATTCAACTACCATAAAAGAACTCCACAAAGACGTAGCAATAGAAAACAATAAAGTTCTTTCAAAATTAGAAAACCTTACAGAACCAACTAAAGAACCTAGTGGTTCTAAATTGGCAATTGTAGGTATGGCAGGTATTTTTCCTCAAGCCCAAACGTTAGAGGAATACTGGAAAAATATTTTATCCGGCAAAGATTGTGTTACCGAAGTTCCTGATGACCGATGGAATAAAGAACTTTTCTATAATCCCGACACCAGAGATACTGATTTCGTTTCCTCTAAGTGGGGTGGTTTTATACCAACCATTGATTTTGATCCGTTAGAATTTGGTATCCCTCCTCAATCATTAGCTTCTATAGAACCGGTGCAGTTATTAAGCCTTTTAGTAGCTAAAAGAGCATTGGAAGATGCCGGTTATGACATGAAAACTTTCGATGGAGAAAATACATCTGTTATTATCGGTGCAGAAGGAGCAACCGAATTAGCTTCAAGTTATGGATTTAGAGGATATGCTAAACAAGTTTTCGGAGATCTTCCTGAGGAACTTAAAAATATGCTTCCTAAACTTAATGAAGATTCCTTCCCGGGGGTTTTATCCAATGTGGTGGCCGGTAGAATTACCAACAGGTTAAATTTAGGGGGTACCAACTATACTGTTGATGCTGCCTGTGGTGCATCTCTTGCAGCAGTAGATATTGGATGCCAAGAATTACAAAATTATAGAACAGACATTGCCATCATAGGAGGAGCAGATTTACATAATGGTTTAAATGACTTTTTAATGTTCTCTGCAACACATGCCTTATCAAGAAAAGGAAAATGTGCTTCCTTCGATGCTAATTCCGATGGAATTGCTTTAGGAGAAGGAATTGGAATGATTGTGGTTAAAAGATTGGAAGATGCAGAACGCGATGGGGACAGAATCTATGCCGTAATAAGAGGAACAGGTGCCAGCAGTGACGGTAAAAGCTTAGGTATGACCGCTCCAAACAAAAGAGGTCAGATGAAAGCTCTACAAAGAGCCTATAAACATGCAGGTGTTTTACCTTCAGAAGTTGAATTAATTGAAGCTCATGGAACAGGAACTGTTGTAGGTGATAAAACGGAATTAAGCGCATTGACTGAAATGTTTTTAGAGTCCGGAGCTTTAGTGGGACAAACACATTTAGGGTCTGTAAAAACTCAAATCGGACATACTAAATGTGCTGCCGGTATGGCCGGATTGATTAAAACGGCTTTAGCAACCTATTACGGTATTCAACCGCCGACCATCAATTTAACAAATCCGAATGCTTTTTATAACAAAGAAAGCAGTCCGTTTAAATTCAATACTAAAGCGGGAATCTGGAGCAGTGAAAGAAGAATATCCGGTGTAAGTGCGTTTGGTTTTGGTGGAACCAATTTCCATGTTGTTATGGAAAATTATAAATCAGAAATTCCTACGACAAGCAGCTTAACTTCTTGGCCTTCCGAATTATTTGTTTTCAAAGGAGATAACTTACAAGAAGCCAAACAAATTGCTCAAAAAGTTAAAAATTTAATTGAAATAAATAGTTCTCTAAACTTAAAAGATATAGCTTATAGTTTAGCAACTGATGACAATAAAGATATTCAAGCTTCTATAGTAGCTTCCAATACTATTGAATTAAAAGATAAAATTGAATCTCTTCTTTCCAATAAAGAAGAAGCGGGAATTTATCTAAGGGATCCTAAGGAAGGTAAAGTTGCCTTTTTATTTTCAGGACAAGGAAGTCAAAGAATTAATATGGCTCGTGATCTTTTTGTGGCTTTTCCTGCTATGAGATCCTTATTAATTCAAAATAAAGAGGTTGAAAAAATATTATTCCCTCATGCAGTTTTTGATGATGAAAGTAAGAAATTACAGCAAACTACGATCACAAAAACTCAAAATGCACAACCATCGTTAGGTATCGTTGATTATGCGATCGCTAGTTTTTTACAATCTTTAGAAATTGAACCGGATATGGTTGCAGGACACAGCTATGGAGAACTTCCTGCGCTTTGTTTTGCAGGAGTATTCAAACCTGAAGAATTAGTTTCTTTAAGTAGAAAAAGAGCCCATGCAATTTTAGATGCTGTTGGACAAGATAAGGGTAAAATGATTGCATTAAATTTACCGGAAGTAGAAATAAAATCATTACTTGAAGGAGAAAAAGAAGTTTGGGCCGTAAACTTCAATTCTAACAAACAAACCATTCTTGCCGGTTCTACTGCTGCAATGACTGAGTTTATGAAGAAACTTACGGATAAGAAAATCACTTACAGAGAATTGGCCGTAGATTGTGCTTTCCACAGTCCACTATTGAATAAATCTAAAGATTTATATTTGAAAGAGCTTTCTTCTGTTGATTTTACTTCTCCGACGTTGTCCATATGGTCTAATACAACTGCAGAATTATACCCTTCCAAACCTGAAGAAATTAAAAATCGTTTAGCTGAGCATTTAATTAATCCAGTATACTTTACCAAAGAGGTTACGAATATGTATGCAGAGGGTGCGCGAGTATTCATTGAAACCGGTCCGGGTAAAGTTCTTATAAATCTTGTTCAATCTACTTTAGGTGCTCAAGAAATTACTACAATTCAAACCGAAGAAAAAGAAAAAGAAGGAATTACCTTTTTACTTAATGCATTAGCTAAATATATAGCTACCGGAAGAAATATAAATCTTGAGAAATTATTTGAAGGTAGAAAAGTTACTACAATAAATTTTGATGATCCGGAAAAATATAAAAAGAAAGCTACAAACTGGCTTATTAATGGCCATTATGCTATTCCTTCCGTAGGAAGTCTTCCTCCCAACGGAGCACTTCCAATTAGCAAACCGATAAATTTAAATTTTGGAGCTATTTCCGATACTTATACCATGAATAACAATCTTACTCAAGCGGATCATGTTATCCTTGAATATTTAGGTAACATGAGATCTATGATACAAAACCAAAGAGACGTCATGTTAGGATACTTTGGTCAAAATCCAACAACTATTGCTGCTCCTCAAGCAACAACAACTATTCAAGTGCCTACTCAAAGCAATCAAATTGCTACTCCTCAACCAACGGTAGTTGTTCCGGCTCAAGTCGCCGTACCGGTACATACGGTTGCTCAAAGTTCAGCTCCTGCTTTATCAATTCAAGTAATCAAAGACACTTTGCTTGATACAGTAAGTGAAAAAACCGGATATCCTATTGATATGCTAGGTTTAGACATGGATCTGGAAGCTGACTTAAGTATAGATTCCATTAAAAGAATGGAAATAATTGGAGCTTTAAAAGAAAAATTAAAAATCAATGCTGATTTTGAAGAATCTGAAGATGCTATCGAAAAAATGGCTTCTATTAAAACACTTAGCGGAGTTATCGGATGGGTTGAAGAATTAGTAAAATCAGATCAACCCGTATCTCAAGAAGTTACTGTAGCTACAAATATATTACCTGCAGCAACTCCAAGTGCTAAGAAAGAAGCCCTTTCTTTGGAAGTGATTAAAGATGCTCTCCTTAATACCGTAAGTGAAAAAACCGGATATCCAATTGATATGTTGGGTTTGGATTTAGATTTAGAAGCTGATTTGAGTATCGATTCCATTAAAAGAATGGAAATAATTGGAGCATTACGAGAAAGATTAAATATTACTTCTGATTTTGAAGAATCCGAAGATGCTATCGAAAAAATGGCCTCTATAAAAACATTAAACGGGGTTATCGGATGGATCGAAGATTTAGCAAATGGGGATTCTTCAGAAAAAACAGACAAGCTAATTGCAGCTGCACCGGCTGTAAATGAAATATCTTTTGATGCAGAATCAATTTCAGAATTAGAAAAAAATCTTGATTCAGCTAAAGACGAACCACTTTTAAGAACTCGTTTTGAACTTGAGAAATATCCAATTAACGCATCAGATAAAATAGAAATAGAGGGTAAAAAATTTGCAGTTACTGATGATGGAAAATCTATGGCTAAAGATCTTAAAAAAGCTTTAGAAGCAAAAGGAGCTACAGTAGATATCATTTCAGACAGTAATACAAATCTTTCAAACTACGACGGTCTTCTTATTCTAGATGTTTCAGAATCATCTAAGCATTATACTATTAAAGATGCTTTTACTCTTATAAAAAGTGCTGATATGGATCGTATTCAATGGATCTATAGCTTCAGCGACCTGATGGGTGATTTAGAAGGTAAAAAAGATATCAAAGAATTAAAGAAAATTCAAGGTTTTCCGGGATTAATCAAAAGTTTAGCTCGTGAATATTCTAAAATAAATTGTAGAGCTATTATATCTAATACTGTATTTACTTCTAAAAATTTAACGGAAATTGTTTTAAATGAAATACAAGCAAAAGACATTTCTGCTGAAGTCATTTATAAAGATACCGAACGTTTTCGTCTTAATTTAGTACCTGAAGCTCTTGCTGTAAATGGAAACTCTAAATTAGACCTGGATCAAGAATCTGTAGTACTTGTTTTAGGAGGTGCTCAAGGAATTACCGCTGAATTAACTAATCAACTTTCTTCTGAATATCCTTGTCATTATATTTTGGTAGGACGTTCCGCTAAACCTACTGAGGAAGATAAAAAATACATTTCATTAAAAGATAAAAATGAAATCCGTAAATATCTTATCAATGAAGAGCAAATGAAAACTCCTACTGAAATAGAGAAGAAAGCTCAAAAAATTGATAAAACCAATCAAATTATACAAACCATAGCCCAAATTGAAAAGTCAGGTTCTAAAGTAACATATGTTTCTTTAGATGTAACAGATGAAAAAGGACTAAGGAAATTTATAAAAGATACGTACAAACAATACGGTAAAATTGACGGATGCATTCATGCAGCAGGACTTTTAGTTGATAAGTTATTTACACATAAAACCCTAGAAGCATTCGAACAAGTTTATTCTACTAAAATAAATCCTTTACACGTACTGTTAGACGAACTTCATAGTGATATTAAATTCATTATTTTCTTCAGCAGCATCGCTTCTGTATACGGTAACAGAGGACAAACTGATTATGCTGCAGCCAACAGCGTGTTTGACATGACTTCGTGGGCTATCCAGGGAAAAACCAACGCCAGAGTTTTAGCTATTAATTGGGGACCTTGGAAAGGAGCAGGAATGGTATCCAGCTCTTTGGAAAATGAATTTAATAAAAGAGGTGTTGCTATGATTCCTTTAAAACAAGGAGCTCGTGAATTCGTTAACGAATTAAAATATGGTAATGATAACCAAGTTTTAATTATGGGAGGAAGTGATCAAGGAGTTAAACAATTTTTCGGAATCTGAGTATAACTATGAAAGATACAGATATTGCAATTGTAGGAATGTCTTGTTTCCTTCCAGGAGCAAATAATATCAATGATTTTTGGAACAATTTATTGAAAGGAACTTCTTCCATAACCGATGTTCCTGAAGAAAAAATTGATTCAATCTACTTTAAAAATAATTTAAATAAATTAGATCATATTTATTGTAATAAAGGAGGATTTATTCCTCCTATTACAATTGATCCATCTAAGATAGGAATAACACCGGAACAGGTACAGCATTTAGACCCTATACAACTTTTAGTAATAAAATTAGTCTATCAAGCATTAGAGGATGCTTCTGTATTTGAAAAAAATATTTCTTTAAAGAAATCTTCGATTATAATCGGAAAAGAAAATTACATTAGTTCCAATGACTTAAAATGGATCGATATTGTTCGTACCAGTGAGCAACTTGCTTTAGCCGTTAAAAATATACTTCCGTCCATTTCCGATCAAGACATTGAAAAAGTTAAAGAGGCTTTTCAAAAGGATAAAGGGGCTCAAGAAAACAAATTACAACTTGAACATACGACAAAGTCAATTGCGGGAATAGTTTCCTCTCATTTTAATACTGAAGGTACTGCCTATACCATCGATGCATCCGAAGTAAGTTCATTACTTGCCGTAGAACAATCAATACAGGAATTACTTGCTAATAAGGTCGAAATTGCAATCGCCGGAGGTATGCAATTTAGCCAAAACTCTCCTTATTGGAGTATGTTTTCAAAATCGGGTTTATTATCTCATAAACAAGAAATTAAACCTTTTAATGAAGATGCTGACGGTATTTTGTTAAGCGAAGGAGCCGGATTTGTTGTACTAAAAAAATTAAGTAAAGCTCTTTCCGATAATGATCGTATCTATGCTGTAATTAAAGGTGTGGGAATTGCTTCCAATAGAAATAATTTTACAAACGGACAAAAAACTGCTATTCAGGAGGCTTGGAAAAATGCAAAAATTAAGGCTGAAAATATCGGATATATAGAGGCTAACGGCACAGCTATTAAAAGCGATGATAAAATTGAGATTGATGTGCTTTCTGAACTATTCAAAGATGGAAAAGTTTTCATTGGATCGGTAAAATCCAATATCGGACATACTCTTTCTGCGTCAGGTATGGCCGGTTTAATTAAAACTGCACTTTCTTTATATAATAAGAAAATTCCTGTAACTCTGAATTGTGAAAATCCTAATAATTCACTAAAAAATACACAAATTTCACCTGTTACTGAAATAATCGATTGGAATGAAAAAGAAATTCCGTTGCATGCAGGGGTTAGCGCATTTGGTATTGACGGTATGAGTGCACACGTTGTTTTACAGGCACATAGTCATGCCGAGGAAAACAACTCTTCAATTCCGGTTTTTGACAACGAAGCGATTGCTATTTCCGCTTCATCTAAAGAGGCGTTAATTGAAGCTTTAGATAAAAGAGATTTTTCCTTATCTGATCCAAACGGTACTTATCGATTAGTTCTTTTTAATCCGACATCGGATCGTATTGAAAAAGCTAAAAAATTAATTTCAAAAGATAAGCCTTGGAAAGGAAGACAAGATATTTGGTTCTCAAACAAACCTCTTTTAAGAAATAATGAAAAAATAGCTTTCTTATTTCCGGGATTCGATCCTTCATCTAATCCGGAAGTAGAAAGTATAGCAAAATATTTTGGGTATAAAATACCTAAAGAAAGAATTACAGGTAATTTATTACTTGACCAGTCTTTTAAACAATTTCACGGAGGTGAAATTATAGACGGAGCGTTAAAAAAAATGGGTATAATACCCGATTTAACTGCAGGGCATAGTTTAGGAGAATGGTTCGCAGCAAAATCAGGTGGTCTGGTTTCTGATGAATCCGTTGAAAATTTATTAAATTCAATGGATCCGGAAAAATACAATATGGACGATGTGTATTTTATCGCCGTAGGCGCCGGTACAGAAACAGTAAATCCCATTTTAGATGGAATCCAGGATCTTTACTTGTCCAATGATAATTGTCCCAACCAAGTTCTTTTGTGTGGAACAGAAACAGCAAAAGATCAATTAATACAAATCTTAAAATCTAAAAGTATATTTTATCAAGTTTTAGATTTTAAATCGGGCTTTCATTCACCATTCCTAAAAAAGAAGCTTTATTTACTGGACGATCTTAATTATATTAAGATTGAAAAAAATGACATTCCGGTTTGGTCGGCCACTACCCTAGATGTTTACCCGCATGATTTTGAATCTTTCAAAGAATTAACCATGCAACATCTAACTCAAGCCGTTCTTTTTCGTGAATTAATTGAAAAATTATATGAAAAAGAAAATGTTAGATTTTTTATACAAATAGGAAGTGGAAGTTTAATTGGTTTTGTGGATGATATTCTTAAAAATAAAGAATATGCTGCAATATCGGCTACAGTTCCTAAACTTTCAACTCTGGAACAATTGAGAAGGGTACTTTCTTTATTATTCATTGAAGGTAAAGAAATTAATACTTCTTTCATAGGTCTTAAAAATAAGGAAACTTCTTCTATCGAAGAAATTCAAATTTTTGAAAACCAATCTTTGGTAAAAAACTTTCCTTTATTACAGGAATTATCCAATAAATATAAAATTCAAACTATCGAATCAGATTCTATAAATTCACTTTTCATTAAATCTAATCATCCGGTTATTCAAGCAATGAATGAGTATACTCAAGAACTTATTCTCATGCAGAAGGAATTTACTGAAATGGTTGAAACAAGAAAAGCATTTGCATCAAATTCTGATTATTTAGTTACTAATTTTGTACCCTTAAAAGAATATGCTCCTCAACCAATTATTCCATATACGGTTACTCAAGAGATAAAAGTTGGAAGTTCTTTTGAAGAAAAATTAGATATCGACTTAAAGAATTATCCTTATATAATAGATCATTCTTTATTCAGACAACCTAAAAATTGGAAAGTTGTTGAAGATATGTGTCCGGTTATACCTATGACCATGACTTTTGAGTTGTTAATAGAAGCGGCTCATAAACAAAACTTAAATAAAAAAGTTCTTCGTTTGGGACCTGTAAGTGTTTTCCAATGGATGAAAGTATATAAACCTTTCCAACATACCATTGAAGGAACTTGGAAAACTGAAAATGTAGTTTCTTTGAAAATCAAAAATTTCGCAAATGGAGATGTAACTTTAGGCGATGCATATCCAAGTGTAGACCCTGCTTATCTTGAAAATATTGATTTTGGAGAAAATGCGGTAGCTCTCCCTACTCCGGAAATTATTTATAAAGATCATATGTTCCATGGTCCCGGATATCAAGGTATTTTAGAAGTTACAAACATTTCTAAAAAAGGATTAAGAGCCATTGTTAAGAAATCTTTTGGTAAAGGTTCTTTAATGGATACTATTGGTCAACTTTATGGCTTATATCTTCAATTGATGTTAGAGGGAGAATCTAAAGTTAGTTTTCCGGTAAAAATTGAAGAAATTAATTTCTATCAAGATGTAGAAGATCAAGAAGGAATTTTTGAATGTATTTGTCTTCCTACCTCCTATGTAGATAAATTGGCAACTGCCGATATTATCATGAAACGCGACGGAAAAATTTGGTGTATAATTAAAAATTGGAAAAATCAAATATTTGAAGGTTTTGACACCAGACTATGGAATACGAATATGAGTCCGGCGGATCATATTTTGGCAAATGAAATAGCACCGAATGTTTATTTCTTCGATGACCGATATAAAAAAGCTGTTAATCAAGATTTCTTGATGCATATATATTTAAACACTGAAGAAAAACGTCGATATGATTCTTTAATGTTAAATAAGAAAAAAGATTTCTTAATCAGTCGTGTATGTGTTAAGGATAGTGTTAGAGATTACATCAATAACCAAAATGGTATAAAATATTTCCCTATTGAATTTTCTATTCAGCACGATGAAAAAAATAAGCCATCCATACACGGGGTTCCGGAAACTGAGTCATTAGAAATTTCAATTGCTCATAAAGGAAGCAATACGGTAAGTATGGTATCTAATAAGCCGGTAGGGATTGATATAGAAACCATCGAGGAACGTGACAAAGGCTTTTTAGATATTGCATTCACAGATAAAGAACTTACTCTTATTAAATCAAAAGAAAATATTGCAGAATGGAGCACTCGTTTTTGGGTAGCTAAAGAAGCCTATGGAAAAATGCTTGGTGTTGGATTAAACGGAAATCCTAAGCAATATGAAGTAACATCTATTGATGGTGAAAATTTAACTATCAATGAAACTATAATAAAAACAATTAAACATAATAATAAATTCATAATCGGATGGACTCTATAGAAAAACAAAAAGAAACTATTTTTGAATCACTTAAAAAATTTATTACTGAAGTAATTGGCGAAGACGTAGCGGAAGAATTAACTATTGAACCGGAAAGTGTTTTTACCAGAGATTTGGAAATGGACAGTATTGAAATTGTTTCATTTGCGGAGAAAGTAAAAGCTACCTATGGTGACAATATAGATTTTAATGGATGGTTATCAGGTATGGATATGGATCAATTAATCAATTTATCAATCAACGATGTTGTTAATTATATTGTAGATGCCAATAATTCAGATAAATAACAGAAAAACTCACATCTTAGAACTCAATCCGGAAGCTTCCGAAACAATTGTAATGGTTCATGGTATGTTTACCAATTTATCCATATTTTATTTTAATATAGCTCCGGAACTTGCTAAAAAATATCACGTGGTTATGTATGATTTACGTAGCCACGGCCTTAGCGGCAAAATTGATAATGGATATGATTTAGGAACTCTTTCTAATGATTTGTTGGATCTTTTGAATCATTTAAATTTATCAAAAGTTGATCTTGTAGGCTATAGTTTTGGTGGTTTAATAGCTTTATATACTGCAATTCATCATCAGGATAAAATAAAAAAACTTGCTATTATCGATTCTCCTATTACAGATAAAAATGGAGATACAGAGCAAATTCTTGAAAAATATGGTAATGAGTATATCGAACACTATATGAAAAATTATAGTATTTCAACAAATATTACTCCTAATAATAAACAGCTTGAAAAAAGTAAAAAATTATTTGATTTTCTACTTCATGAAACTTCGATGCCTCAAGATTTAATAAAGGATAAGAATTTTTCAACAGAAAAAAATATGAGTCTCATAAAAAATAAAACGTTATTACTTTATGGGAATGAATCGGATTGCTTACCGGATGGGAAGTTATTAAATACCTATATTCCTGATTCAACCTTATTTTCAGGAACAGGAGATCATAACATTCCAATTCAAAATCCTGAATGGATTAACGAAAAACTGAGTGAATTTTTTACTTAATAAATTAATTACTAGATGGCAAAATTTACTTTCATAGTTCCTCCCCTTACTGGTCATATTAATCCAACATTAAGCCTTGGCAATGAACTTTTAAAAAGAAACCATGAAGTTACCTGGTATAGTTTAGATGCTAATTTAGAAGCTCAATTGCCTGAAAAAGGCCAATTAGTTGTTCTTCCTTTAGAAATGGATGAAATGGCAAAAAAAAAGCTTTTTGAACATGCTCAAGAGCTTCAAAAAAAGAAAGTATACGGAATAGACAGTCTTAAATTTTTATATGAAGAAGTTCTCACTCCCATGAATTCATTAATGATGAATGGGATTGAAAATGCATTAGATGAATATAAACCGGATGTGGTGATTTCCGATCATCAAATTTTTGCCGGGGCTGTTGCTTCATTCAAAAAAAATATTCCTTATGCTACTTCCGTTACTGCACCGGCATCAATTAAAGTTAATCCTTCGTTTCCAAAAATTCATGAATGGGAAGGTGAACAGGTTATAGCTTTTCAAAATAAATACGGTGTTTCCGGATATGATCGCCTTGATTGTTCTCAATTATTAACTTTGGTATACACCTCAAGAGAATTTTTCGGTGAAACCGATTTGCCATCCAATTACAAATTTATAGGACCTGTATTATCACCACGCGCTCAAAAAATTGATTTTGATTGGGAAAAACTAGAAAAAATGGGTCAAGATCGTCCCAAAATTTTAGTAAGTATAGGAACCACATTTGATCATACACAAAAGAAACAATTTTTCAGTAAAGTTGTTGAGGCTTTTGAGGGAGAAAATATTACTGTTATTGTAGTATCCGATCCTGACTTATTTGAAAATATTCCAGATAATTTTATTATTCAAAAGAACATACCCCAACTTGAAATAATTCAACAGATGCAAGCAGTGGTATGTCATGGAGGAAATAATACGGTCTGTGAATCTCTGTCTTACGGTATTCCTTTAGTAGTTATTCCCATTGCTTATGACCAATCTTTTGTATCCAGTTGCGTTACAGATAGTGGTTCAGGTATACGTTTAAATTTTAATCGTTTTAAAACTTCTCATCTAAAAGAAGCTGTTGAATCACTATTAAATCAGAAATCATTTAGTGAAAATGCAAAAATGATTCAAAGTTCATTTGAAAAAGCAGGAGGAGTAAGTAAAGGAGCAGACTATTTACAAACATTAGTAAAAAATTAAACATTATGTCAAAATTCTTATTTGTTGTCCCTCCTTTTTTTGGGCATATCAATCCCAGTCTGAGTATAGGCAGAACTTTATTAGAAAACGGTCATGAAGTCGCATGGGCCGGATTAACCGAAATAAAACCAGAAACTATACCGGCAGGCGGTACTTTTTTTATATTAAAAGAATCATATCAAGAAAATAAAGAAGAAATACAAGATATTATTAAACTACAAGACAGAGGGGCTAAATTACCTGCTTTAGAAGCATTAAAATTGGGTCTTCAGGGTACTTATATTCCTTTTGCCAGAATAATGTATGCCGAGCTTTCTAAGTTAGTAGATACTTATAAACCGGAAGTTATTATCAATGACTGTATTACATTTGCGGGAGCATTTGTAGCTCATGTTAAAAAAATTCCATTGGCTACGATCACTCCTGTTACTCCAAATACACTTCATGATCCGGGAACAGCGCCAAAAGTAACTCAATGGGTGCATGATTCCATCATAAATTTGCAAAAATCTTTAGGTATATCGGGTGATGAAGAATTAATTTCTTCTAAAGAAGTTAATATGTTTTATACCTCTCAAAAATTTGCAGGATATAATGATGGAGAATATCCTTCTTATATGAAATTTATCGGAGCTTTAACCGGTCGCCCGGATAATACTCCTTTTGATTGGGACAGATTAAATAAAGATAATAATCCTAAAATATATATATCTTTAGGTACTGTCTTAGTAGATATCAGAAAAGAGTTTTTCACTAAAATGATTGAGGCTCTTAAAGATAAAAACGTAACTGTTGTTGCGGCAACAGACCCTTCTATTATAGAAAAATGGCCGGATAATTTTATTGTACAAAGTTATGTGCCACAGCTTGAGCTTTTAAAGCATATTGATGTAGTAATTGGTCATGGAGGATTGAATACCGTTTGTGATACTTATATGAATGGTATTCCAATGCTCATAATACCTATAGCTTTTGACCAATCTCATACCGCCACTTTAATTGAACAATACGGATGCGGTATACGGTTAAAATACAAACGCATGAGAATTATGGATATAGATCATGCGGTTGACGAATTATTATATAATGATAAATATAAAAAAGCAGCAAAAGAAATTCAAGAATCTTTCATTGAAGCCGGAGGAAATAAAAAAGCTGCAGAGCTCATTGAAAATCTAGTTATTAAGAATAAGGTTTAAATAAAATATTTAATTTTTATAAAATGGAAAAAACTTCTGAAAGAAATATTTACTTTTTACTATTTATATATGTATTAAGTGTTTTATTCATTTGCTCAAAGATGTCCCCTCTTTATATTACTAATGAATGGGCAGATCCTAACATATATTTTAATGTTGCAAAGGGAATGGTAAATGGTAGGGCATTATATACAGAAATTTTTGATCATAAGGGACCTTTTATATTTTTTATTTATGCAGCCGGATATATAATTTCCAATGAAAATTTCTTCGGAATGTTTTTAATTGAATTAGTCTCCTGGTTTATTTTAGCATTATCTTTATATTCAAGTGCTAGATTATTTTTAGGTAAATTCATTTCTTTTGTTATTACCACCGCATTCTTTATTTTTTTAATTAAGATTATGAAAGCGGGAGGGTCTGCTGAAGAATTTATTTTATGTATGGAAGGGGTTACCTTATATTTATTTTTAAAATATTTTAAATCAGGCAATCCTATTCATAAACCCTTATATATGTTTATTAATGGTCTGTTAATAACAGCTGTTTTATTTACAAAATTAAATCTTATAGCATTTTGGATTTTTCCTCTTTCAGCGATATTTATTAATATTTTATATCATAAGGAATACAAAAACCTTTTACATAATATTTTAGCTTTTATTTTAGGGTCTTTATTCATTAGTATACCAATTATAGGATATCTTTATACACATAATTGCTTAGAAGAAGCATATAAAATATACATTGAGTTAAATGGTGCTTATGCAAAATTAGGAACTCCAAAGGATATTGTTTTAAGGTTATTGGCAAGAATACTTTATTTATTTTTAGAACCAACGTGTTTATTTTTACTTGCTTTTATGGGAATATTTTTATTTCCATTTAAATATCTTAAAAATATATTTGCTAAAGTAGGTATAGTATTTTCCGGAATTATTTTATATACAGCTATATTTATGGGAAAATTTCAATATTATTATCCTATACCTTTTTTAATTTTCGGATTTATAGGATTTATATATGTTGGAACTATATTCCAAAGATATTTTGGCTCATTTTATTTAAATTCAAGTAAAACATTATTTTTTACTATGTTGATATTCGTATTTACCTGTGCGGGGATTTCAGGACTTGATAATACGCGCGTAGAAGAATGGATATTAACGGATCAAAATTATGACCGAAAAGCTTTAATGACCATGAGGTTAAAAAAGGAAATTATGAAAGAAAATAATCCTACTTTATTAAACTTAGGATTTGGTCTGGCTAATAATCTTTTTACTACGTGTAATATAGTGCCTAATATTAAGTATTTTGTTACTCCTAATCTTTCTCATAAATTTTATCCTCAATTAAGAGACGAACAATTACAATATTTAAAAGATAAAAAAACGGATTTTGTTATCATACAGCAATACATACCTAGTAATGGGTATTATGATAAAATGGATCCTATTGATACGCCGTATAGTTTAAAAAGAAATCCTTTTTTATTGGAAAATTATAAATTAATTCTTACTGATACGATCATTAATACAATTGATGAAAGATCAGTTGATATTTATTTTCTATATAAGAAAAAACCATAAATAAATATTTATGGTATCATAAAAAAAGAGTTCAGTTATAAACTGAACTCTTTTTTTATGGTAAAAATTTAAATATCTTAAATTTGGGTAAGGCGTAATGTGTTTGTTAAACTATTCGCAAAAGAAGGCATAGCATTTAGATTGATTACAAAATCCCCTGATTTAATATACCCTTTTTGCTTAATATTATTGTTAACCTCAACAACTGTTTCATCAGTACTATTCGCTCCTTCATATAAATATGCTTTAACGCCCCATAGTAAGCTTAGCATATTGATTATTCGTTTATTGGATGTATAAACAATAATATTAGCTAGTGGACGATGGGATGATATTTGAAATGCTGTATATCCTGATTGAGTTAAAGTAATAATAGCTTTCGCTCCTACTTGTCCAACCATAACTGCAGCATTGTAGCAAATCATATCAGTTATATAACGCTCACTGCCTTTTTTTGGATAGTGTAAAGGTATTTGAATACGGTGATCATCTTCTACGCTTAAAATAATTTTAGACATGTTCTCAATTACTTCAACCGGATGCTTACCTACTGAGGTTTCTCCACTTAACATAACCGCGTCAGCGCCGTCTAATACAGAATTAGCCACGTCATTAACTTCCGCTCTGGTAGGGGTTAACCCGTCAATCATGCTTTCCATCATTTGAGTTGCTATGATCACAGGCTTACAGTGAGTTTTACATATGCTAACCAAATTTTTTTGAATTAAAGGAACTTTTTCCATTGGAATTTCAATTCCTAAATCTCCTCTGGCCACCATAATTCCATCTACAACATGAACGATTTCTTCAATGTTAGTTATTGCTTCCGGTTTTTCAATTTTTGCTATAATTGGGATTTTAAGATCACAGTGTTTCTTAATTAAATTTTGTAAATCTATAACATCCTCTTTATGTCTAACAAAAGAAAGCGCAATCCAATCAAATTCGTATTTTATTGCAGTTATCGCATCTTTAATATCTTTTTCCGTTAAAGCCGGTAAAGAAATTTGAGTATTTGGTAAGTTAACTCCTTTTTTAGATTTTAACGGACCTCCTTGAATAACTTTTGCTACTACTTTATCTGTTAAATTAGTTTCTAAAACTTCAAAAATTAATTTTCCGTCATCCAATAGTATTCTTTCTCCCACTTTGACATCTTTAGCAAATTGGGGGTAACTCATATAGACCTGTTTTTCGTCTCCTTCTATATTTTCATTGGTAAACGTAATTGTATCTCCAGCATTAACCATTGTTCCTTCTTTAACAATACCTACTCTAAGTTTAGGCCCTTGTAAATCGGCTAATAAGGCTACGCTAAAGCCATGTTCTTCATTAAGGTCTCTAACTGTACGTACCCATTTTTCAACAACTTCTTCTTCTGCATGAGAGAAATTCACTCTAATTACATTTACACCTGCTTTGAACATCTTTAATAATGTATTCTTATCTTCAGATGCAGGACCAATAGTAGCTACTATCTTCGTTTTTTTTCTAAATCCACTCATTATGTAGGTAATATCAAATTTTCTAAATTTTTTATTTTAATTTTATCTATATTTATTTCACTAAATTTATAAATATTTTTAAGATTTCCCAAATTTATATAGAATTCTTCATCTAATATGACATCTGATTTTAAGAAATAATTGTAATATTTATATTCAGGGATTAAAATTTTAACTTTTTCGATCTGGTCAAAAAAACTATCATTTTCATGTATGCTTTGAGGAAAGGAGAAGTTACTTATTAAGTCTAATTTTTGTTTAGTCTTTTGGTGGAAAAACCTATAAATTGAGAAAATATAAGTAATCCCATCTTCTATTATTTGCTGGTCGTTGACTCGCTTAAAATTAAACTTACAATTCTTATTTAAATAGAATACAAAATCATAATCTTTATTAATACAGGTTTTAAATCCTAATAAATTAAAATCAAATATTGGATCATTTACTTCCCAATCTAAAGAATATGTTTTTAATATACTCATTTATTTTGCAGAGAATTATAATACTTGCTAAGACTATGATAGGCTCTCCTGGAAGCGCTTTCTTCGGCTTTTTTCTTAGAAGTAGCTCTTCCTTTAGCAATAATCTTATTATCCAGTTGAATTATAGAATTGAAGATTAATGATTCTTCTGCATTTTCTTCTTGAAAAGTATTAAAAATAATTTCGAGTTTATTTTTTTGAGCCCATTCAATAATCAGACTTTTGTAACTTGCAATTCTTTTTTCAAGCTGTTCAAAGTTTTCTTGCTTAATGAGTGTTTCTTTAATAAAATTTCGACAAAATTCAAATCCACTATCTATATAAATTGCACCAACCAGCGCTTCATATAAATTTCCATTTATATTTTCGCCCAAACTTGTATTTTGCCTCTTTTGAAGAAAAGAGGTTAATTTTAAATCTGCTCCTAAAACATTTAAGGATTTTCGACTTACCAGTTTGGATCGCATCTGAGTAAGATAACCTTCTTTTTTATCAGGTGCTTGATGGTATAAATAGTCAGATACTATACTTGATAATATGGAATCTCCTAGAAATTCTAATCTTTCGAAATTCTTATTATCATTTGTATTAATTGAGGAATGAGTAAAGCACTCATAGAAAATCGACAGGTTGGATGGTTTATATCCAATAAGATTTTCAATTTTCTTATTAAAAGTTGTTTCCTCTTTTTTTTTAGAATTTTGTTTAAATAAATATGAACATAAAAGTATTTTTTTCCAAATACTCATTTGTTAGTAATCTCTTATTTTAAAATTTCTTTAAAATAACACATGCATTATGACCACCAAAACCAAAAGTATTACTCATTGCATAATTTACTTGTTTTTCTTTTGCTACATTAAAAGTAAAATCTAATCTTTTATCAAACTCTTCATCGTCAGTAAAGTGATTGATTGTAGGCGGAACTTTATTTTCTCTGATAGCCACAATACAAGCCAAGGCTTCAATAGCACCTGCAGCACCCAATAAATGTCCGGTCATTGATTTGGTTGAATTGATCTGGATGTTGTATGCATGTTCACCAAATAATTTTAGGATAGCTTTTGATTCAGCTAAATCTCCTAATGGTGTTGAAGTCCCATGGACATTAATATGGTTGATATCTGTTAATTCTATTCCGGCATCCTCAATAGCATTTTTCATAACATTATATGCTCCTAATCCTTCAGGATGCGGGGCTGTCATATGATAGGCGTCGGAACTTAATCCTCCCCCAACTACTTCGGCATAAATAGTAGCTCCTCTTTTTACTGCATGTTCATATTCTTCTAGAATAAGGGTTCCTGCTCCTTCTCCAAGAACAAATCCATCTCTATCCTTATCAAAAGGTCTAGAGGCAGTTTTAGGATCATCATTACGAGTAGACATAGCGTGTAAAGCGTTAAAACCACCAACACCACTCGCTACTATCCCGGCTTCAGAACCTCCTGTTATAATTACATCTGCTTTACCTAATCTTAATAGCATTAAAGCATCAATTATAGAATTGGAAGAAGAAGCACAAGCTGAAACAGTTGCATAATTTGGCCCTCTAAATCCATATTCAATTGAAATAAGACCTGCGGTCATATCTGCAATCATTTTTGGAATGAAGAATGGATTAAATCTAGGGATTCCATTTCCTAAAGCATAAGCGGTAATTTCTTGCTCAAAAGTATTTAAACCACCTATTCCGGATCCCCATACAACTCCTACTCTATCTTTATTTAAATCAGAATATTCTAATATTTTACTATCGATTACTGCTTCTTTGGTAGAAATTAATCCAAATTGAGCACATCGATCATATTTGCGAATATCTTTTTTTTCAAAATAATCCTCTGGATTATAATTTTTTACTTCGCAAGCGAATTTTGTTTTAAAATTTGTTGCGTCAAATAGAGTAATTGGACTAGCCCCACTAACTCCGCTTAATAAAGCTTTACAGTATTCTTTAAAATTATTCCCGATTGGAGTTATTGCACCCAGTCCAGTTACTACTACTCGTTTTAAAGCCATACTTGAATGTGTCTTTGTGTAAATTATTGTTTGTTTACTTCTTCAATATAAGAAATGGCTTGACCAACTGTTGAAATCTTTTCTGCTTGATCATCAGGTATTTGAATATCAAATTCCTTTTCAAATTCCATGATTAATTCTACTGTGTCTAATGAATCTGCCCCCAAGTCATTTGTAAAACTTGCTTCTGGTGTAACTTCGCTTTCATCTACTCCTAGTTTATCTACGATGATAGCTTTTACTCTTGATGTAATGTCAGACATAACCTTTTATTTTTTTATTATAGTTCAGTCGGCAAATATAAAAATTTTTTTACTATAATAATATTTTTTAATACTTTTTGATTGAAATGCTCATTCTTCAAAGAATTTATTGCAATTTTATTAACCTTAAAATCAACGCATTAAAATGCTTTTAAATAGGACTATAAATTATTAATAATTTTTATGTTTTTCTGTCATATTTTATTAAATTATAGTTAACAATTACAATAAAGTATCATTTAAAAAATTTTCTTTCAATGTAATTTAGCGAATCATAAACTCCTTTTCCATACTTATATGAAGAAATATAATGTGCTTTTTCTTGTAAAGATTTTACCGCATTGTTTACTGCACATCCAAAAAAAGAATTTGTAATCATTTCCAAATCATTATAAGAATCGCCAAATGAAAAAATTCTACTTTTTGTATTTTTTACTACCTCTTCTACAGCTAAATATTTATTTATATTTGAAGAAAATATTTCTATGTAAGAATTTGATGAAGTAGTTATGTGAACCTCTTTAAGATTGTTTTTTAAATCTTCGGTTACTTCTTTTAATTTTTTTTCTTCAACAATTAATATTTTTAATACCTCTTGAAAATTATAATCTTTTAAAGGCAATGCCTGATGATTAACTCCTTTTACTTCTTTGCAGTAAACTTCTGTTTCTAAAGATGAAGCATACCAAGCTTCTTCTGTGTAAAACCATAAGTTTAAATATTGCTGCTTGACTTGCAAAAAATATTTTATGATATCAAGAGATATGGGATAGGTTTTAAATGTCTTGTTTTTATATAAAATATGTGCTCCGTTTAATGCAATTATATAATCAATGATAAGGTCTTCCTGTGAATACATGCTTATAATTCCTTGAAAAGGGCGGCCGGATGCTAATATAACTTCACCTAATTTTAAAGCTTTTTGTAAAGCTTTAATTCCGTAAGCATCTAAGCTAGGTTTGCATGGATCAGTTAATGTTCCGTCAATATCTGTAACAAATATATTTTTCATAATATTTTACTATTTCTTAAAATTAATCAATATTATCTGAATTATAAGTTTTGATTACCTTTGAGATATTAAATATTTAGTATGTTATCTTCTATACCCTTAAAACAAATTTTATTTCTTGATTTGGAAACTGTTCCTCAACATGAAAATTGGAACGAATTATCTGAAAGAACTAAAGTTTTATGGGAGAAAAAAACTCAATTTCAAAGGAAAGAAAATGTATCCCCGGAAGAATATTATTATGAAAGAGCAGGAATACTTTCTGAATTTGGTAAAATTATATGTTTATCTTGTGGATTAATTATCGAGGATAAAAAAATTCGTATTAAAAGTTTGTACGGTGATCACGAAGAAAAGATATTAATTGAATTTAATGAATTATTAAAATCAAATTATTTTAAATCCAATTTGATTTTATGTGCTCATAACGGTAAAGAATTTGATTTTCCTTATCTCGCCCGTCGAATGATGATACATCAAATAGAGCTGCCTAAAATTTTAAGATTTCACGGTAAAAAACCATGGGAAATTCAACATCTTGATACTATGGATTTATGGAAATTCGGAGATTATAAACACTATACATCACTGGATTTATTATCTCATGTTTTTGGATTGCCTTCTCCTAAAGATGACATGAATGGCAGTGAGGTATCTGATGTATATTATAAAGATAAAAATCTAGAACGTATAAAAACATATTGTGAAAATGATGTGATAACGCTTATAAATGTATTTCGTAAAATGAGATATGAATCCGTTCTTGAAAGAGAATAAATTTATTTATTTATTTTCAACCCGTAATTTATTGTTTTCCAAAAAATAGAAACATGTCTGATAATTAGCTATTGCTTCATCAGCTATAGAAGTATCAATGGATTTTGATTTTTTCATTTGAGTTCCTTCTATCACATTATATTGTTCAATTTTTTGGTTGGGTGATAAAACAATTAATTTATTATCTTTTAAATATCCTAATTTCTGATAGGTTGCAATTAATGCCCGTGGTTGATAAGTAGATTCAAATACATCTTGCCCATAAAAACGTGATGAATAGGAAAAATGTAATTTACCAAAAAGTGTAGGCATAAGATCAATTTGGGAAACCAGTTTTGAAAACTTTTCCGGTTTTATAAATCCCGGAGAATATATAATTGCAGGTATTTTGTATTTATCCAAAGGAATATCTTCTTTACCGGCACTTGAGGCACAGTGATCTGCTACAAACACGAATACTGTATTAGGGAACCAAGGACGTTTTTTTGCTTCTTCGATAAATCTACCAATAGCATAATCCGTATATTTTACTCCTCCTTCTCTGGATTTACTGGTATTAGATATATCTATTTTCCCTGAGGGATAGGTAAATGGTCTATGATTACTTACTGTCATAATATGTCCGAAAAAGGGAGACTTATGTTTACTATTTTCATCAAACACATGGATAGCTTTCATAAACATATCTTCGTCACAAACTCCCCAAATATTTGCAAAAGTTATTTCATCTTTTTTAAAAGAACTTCTATCTATAATATTATACCCATTTCCTTCAAAAAAAGTATTCATATTATCAAAATATCCATATCCACCATAAAAATATTGAACGGTATATCCTCTGCGTTTGAATAAATACCCCGTAGAAAACATATGATCATTGTTATTTCTTTTTATTAAACTTTCACCGGGTGATGGCGGGATACATAGGGTAACAGATTCTAAACCTCTAACAGTTCTATTACCGGTAGCATACATATCAGTAAAAAAAAGTCCTTCTTTTGCCAACTTATCTAAGTTAGGTGTCAAATTTTGAGTATTTCCAAATTCCTTTAGAAAAGCGGCACTCATACTTTCTATGGTTACAAGAATAACATTTTTATGAAGTTCCGGAAGAGTATCCTTTATGATTTTGGTATTTTTATTTGCAGACCATTGATTATCATAAATTTTATTAATTAGTGAAAATGCTTTTTGTAAGGGCAATTTTGCATAAAATTTATCATAATTTAAAGAACTGTCGCTATATGCATTACAAAATCGAACTAATCCATTTGCTTGTAATTCATTTACAAAGGCATTATCTGAATTTTCATACTTTTCATTAACTCTTAAAAGAAAAATCGCACCGATAAATAGTATTATATAAACTATACTGTTTATTAATTTTGTTTTAAAATTAGGTAAATCTTCAAAGTAATTTTTGGATTTTTTGAGATAAAATATGGTAATCAATACTGAGATTACTATTAATGCAGAAAACATGGGAATAATAGGATAGGATTCTAGAATATTCCCGATTACCTCATTGGTATATATTAAATAGTCAACAGCTATAAAATTATATCTTACCCCGAATTCATTCCAGAATAAAAATTCACTGATTACATTGAAATTAATTAAAAAAATGTATAAAAAGAAAATAAAAAAGTATATGCAATAACGCCATGTTTGCCTTATTTTAGGGATCAATAGCAATATTATATATGATGAAGCTTTTATTAGTACAAATGTTTTTATTATTTTAGGAACAGCACTTCCATAATCATCAAAAACCGTTTTAAAAAGAAACAAATAACCAATTAAAATCAAAAAAAGACATAATATAATGTATTTTAAAGGTGATTTAAATTTTGAATCGGTAATAAAGATTAAGTGTATCCAAAAAAACGCAAATATTATAATTGATACACAAAAATCATTAAGTATACCAACAGAAAATATTTTTAAATAATCAATAAATGAAAAATTAGAATCGGTAACAGGTGAAAAGAGAAGAACAATTCTTAAAATTAAACCAACTATTATGTAAAAACTTGAAATCTTTATAAATGGCGCTAATAATTTTCTCATTAATTATTTATTATATTTTCAATTAATTTTTTGTTATTTATAAAATGAAAAATATTATTTTTTTTTATACTAATTAAAACAATTAATTTAATTTATCAATATTATAATCATTATTCTACTAATATAATTCTTTTCAGTTATAATATATGATCAAACATAAAAAATATTTTAATTCACATTTTGTATAAATAAATTTAGCAATATTTTCATTTTTTATTCCTGTTACGTAAATAAATATTAACTTAAATTAATATTTACATTTATAAATTTTTAATTTGAAATAATTTAAATTATTTACAATTTAACATCTTGTTGAATTAATTTATACTTTTAGCATTATATAATAAAATCTACAATTTTTTATCAATTATATGATATAAAAAAGGGTAAATTAATTTACCCTTTTTTATCTATTAAATTTACCCATTCTAAAGATTAGTAAATGATTTATTCATCTATTCAAATAAGAAATCTAGAGAATGAAAAAAATTTAATTATAATCATATTTAAATTTATTTAGCATATCCACTAAAATTTTCTTTTACTTCCAATAATTCCATTGTAAACCATCAAAAATCGCTATACATTGACTTGCTGTATCATAACAAATCATTCCCGGATGTGGACTTTTTACATTTAAATGAGGATCGGAAATTTTTGGTAAAATTAAAGCTTTATCGGCCGCCTCTAAGACTAATACTCCTTCGGGTGTTGAACTAGTATAATCTCCGATAACAACCCCATTTCCTTTTTCAACAGAATTATTAAACTCTACATTGGAAACACTGCCCGTTCCGGATAAATCCATCCAACTTTCATTTACTTTCACTTTTACTATCGCATCTTCTTTATCCATTAGAAAAGTTCCATCAACCGCATTCTCCGGTAACATTTCAACGATTGGCAATAGTATACCTTTAGTAGTCCCTTGACTAAAATCTAAAATTCCACCTTTATCCACCTTCTTTTTACCAATAGCAACTTGCGCATTTGAAGCTACTGTCAGGAGCAATATAAATAAGATCAATATTTTATTTTTCATATCATTTTTCATTTTGTGAGTTATTTTCAATTTTGCTCGTCAAAAAATTATTGAGGACAAGTTCTTTCTATACAATGCCACTCCTCACCATTATACAATTTAATACATTTATCCGTAGTATCATATATAACCATTCCTTCAACTAGTTTTTCCTGAGGTATTAAATCAGAACTTGTTCTTGTAATTACAAAACCTTTATTTTTTGATTCCAAAACTATAAATCCATTGTAGATATTAAAAGGCCATCCTTTCAACTCTTTTTCAAGAGTGGTAATTCCTATTTTAGAAACTTCAGTTGAAGGTTCCAGGTTAGGATCTAATGTACAAAATGGAACAGGTGTACAGAATGAAACCAAAACAAAGTTATTACCGTCTATATCTATGGAGGCACAATCAATTTCGGAAGATGTCGTCATATCTATATTTATTTCCATTTCCGTAAAATTATTAGGCAGAATTTCAGGCGCTTTAATTTTAAAGCTTAACGTATGATTTCCATTCGGTAAACTAAAATCTTCTATTTCAAACTCATTATCTTCAATATCTTCTGTGTTAATTGTACCATCCGTCATTTTAAAAGAAGTTTTTAAACTTCCTTTTACATATTTAAATCCTTCACTAAATGATGCATTTAGGGTTACATTATCCAATAAAGAATTAGGATTGTTTATATCCATTGTAACTAAAATGGTTTCGTCTTCTGCAATACAAGTTTTATCCACTCTAAGATCGCTAATTATAACCGGACTTGGTAAACCTGCTGCAACAGCATTTACAGTGGTATTACCACAACCATCTATAACATCACAACTTTCATAGGTTACATTTTCATCATTACGATTTAAATATTGTATAGAAGCCCTTGTAAAATAGGATGCTGTTTTATCTTCTGTAAATTTTGCTCTAGCCGTAATAATAGTTGTAGTTCCACCGGGAACTTTTATTCCTTTTATAGAAAGCAAATCACTGTCTCCATATTCTTTAGTTTCAGTAGTAAAATCTCCGTCTTCAACATTTAAAGATTCTTTCACCCATTGCATACCTTGCGGTAGTTGGTCTGTCAAATCTATTAATTTGGATTCGCAATTGGTATTCATGATTTTAAATATAAAAGGCACTTCTTCACAGGTAAGGGTGGATTCAGCAACTTTAAGTGTAAAAGCAAGACCATCCTCATTAACTTCCACCGGTTTTGGACAATATAGCTTTATAGCCCCAATACCTATCATTTGTGATCCCGTCGCAGGACGTCTATTATAATGAACTTTATATTCAATAACTATCTTCTCGACAGCTACGGAAAAATCTACTAAAACTTTTCCTCTGGCAGCGGTATATCCTGAAGATCTATAACCACCCGTAGCTTTTGCTGTTGCTATATTCTTATCAATAGTATAAGAACTTTTCTTTTTAGGTGCTACGTGTATAAGCTTTGGTTTAACAATTCCTCCTCCGCAAATTCCGTAAACATTAATTTCATCTGATCTGTACGCCTGGGTATCAATATCAAATATTTCAAACATTGCAGCAGCAGCTCCTCCAGTAAATGAAATGGTAGTAGTGATAGGTTCTTTATCTTTATCAAAATTTCCATATCGGTAAAATTGCAAGGTTTTACCACTTCTTCTCGGGTATTTATATCGTAGAACTTTGCCCGGATCTGAAATATTAATATTGGCAGAGAAATCATCTCCTAAATCAACCGTTTTATCTAGCTGACCATTATTTGCTGCTCCTTTCCAAATTTGGGGTAGATCAATGGTTTTATATCCGCTGAAACTGCAATTTGTACAAACTCCATCTGACTTAACAGCCCCAAAGGTAAAATAGGTAGTATCTTCTGTAAATTTATAATTAAATTGAACTTTGTTATCTACCCATTCGCCGGGTATAGTATAAGCCCAATTTTCATTTTTAATATCATCATCTGAATTGGCTATTAATAAATAAACTCTATAATTTTGATTAAAAACGAATTCATCTGCAGATTCATCAGCTGAAATAATAACCGATTGTTCATCTAAATTGGTTTTATTTACTAACCATATTCGATTCATTCTTCTGTCTAATCCTCCACAAATAGATTGTGAAAGCTCACTTAAATCTGTAGTTCCCGTATCTCCGTTATTTCCCCAAAATAATCCACTTAGATCATTTTTTAAAACAGACTTTTTACCTTGTCCACATTCGGTACTTTCACCGGCTTGAATAGTCACAATTGATTGTACGTCAGTAGATCGAGCTTTGTTTACAAATATATTTGAATTATCATCACGTACTAACCCGGCAATATTTCTATGATAGTCAGAATAAGGCTGTGTTGATCCTTTCCAAACTTTAGTTTTAATGTCTGATAATATGTAATCAGTCGGTTGTTTTTGTAATTTTACTATTTCCGTATCCGTATTTATATACTTAGTTGTATACAAAGTAATAGCATATTTCATTGCTAAATAGGTTTGTATACGAACTTTTTCATTCTTACTTAACTTTCTTTCATAAAAAAACAATTCGGAAATTAATCCATCAAAAAGCCCGGAATTTAAACTCGCTGCACCTATAGTTCCTCCACTAGCCATTAAGAAATCCGAACCAAAGTTAGTTTCCGGCCTGGATAATGTATCAACAATACCTCCAAAATCATGTTCGATTAAAGGAAATTTCGGATCTATACCTTTATAAGCTTTACTAAGCCTGGTCATATGCAAGGCTGTAGCTCCAAATTCAAATCCTTTTACTGTACCTTGAGTTATAGCTATGGAAGTTGCTATTCTTCCTGTTCCATAATTAGGATTGAAACCTACCGCCGGGTGTCTGGTTTTCACCGTAACTGGATCCACTCCACCAAAGCCGTGGGTATAGGTTCTAACTGTTGATGGAGACGCGAAGCTATTATAAATGATGAAAGAAGTGGTATGTTCCGGCGCATTAGTACTCATAGGCCCCTTCTTTATAGCAAGTGCGGAATTTTGACTAAAATATATACTTGGAAAGAAATTCATTTTACTATTACATGAATCATACACCGGCTCCATTTTAAAGTTATTATCCACTAATGAAAAATAATAATCGTTTTCATTAACGGTTTGGTCTTTCCAAATCAATAATTTAGAACTTTCACCATCAAACACTAAACTATTCTTGTCATCTGCTTTTAACCACAATCTTAATCCATTCAATACTCCCCCCGGAGCAAATCCGTATAAAGCATAACTTATATAATCTCCATCATTAATTTCAACATTTCTGGCAACTTTATTTTCTACTAGATAAAATCTGGTGTTTTTGGGCTCAAATTTTCCATCAGGTGAAACTAACAAAATCTTTGCCGTCAAACTTGGTTGTATATTTACTACATAGGAACTGGATCCTGATGTCTGTGCTTTTAAGGTCACCTGATTTCTATAATCGATTCTAAATGGCAATTTACCGTTTGCATAAGCAGTGCCTTCAAGATAATTATAATCTAATAAATAATCTTCTAATCCATTAGAACCTAACATCAAATAATCTTTGTTTTTTAAGGTTCCGTTAGCTAACTTATTCATATCTGCGACTTCATTACCAACAAAAATGGTCATAAGGTCTCTATCATAACTTACAGATTGCTTTTGATATAAATCAGAACTATCATCTCTGGCTATACCAAAAATATCATGATTAAATCCTGCATTTATTTTACCATCCCAAACTTTGTTCCCATAAGAGTCATAATAATCCGGTTCAGATTCACTATGTAATGTAATTCCATATTTAATCGCTAAATAAGAATTAATTCTATTAAAGTCTTTGGAATCTATGGGTGTTCCTTTATTTCCAGAAAGAACAATTATTTCCTGAACATTACCTACAAAAGGATTGAAATAATTTAAAGTTTTAGTATAGAGTTGTCGAGCTCCGATAAGACTTAACGCCGGAATTTTATTGTCCATTGCAAATCCGTTAAACGAATTGGAAATACCATTGAATATGATTCTTTGTTCAACATATTTATCATTGGTTCGTTCAACTGCTACCACTCCATACGTTTTATTTATACTATTGGAATGCATTTGAACAGTATTAGACGGATTATACCCATTGGTTAATGCGGGATTTCCAAAATACCATCCTTGGTTATTATCATTATTGGTATTACTATAATTACTGTTTAAAGCATATAATACCGATAATCCGCTTGTATTTATTTCAGATACATAGAATATGTAGTAAGATTTATCTGAACTAAAAAAACTTGGTGCAGTTAATACCGGAATTGTAGAATTTGATTGACCGGTATTAGTAAATTGCAAATGTGAATGATAATTCATTAATCCATTTTGATTACGAATAATTGGTCCTTTAAACTCTTTAGCATCAGCAATGACCGAGTGGTCCCGTTTGTATACTGAAATATCTTGCCAAGTACTAATTTCAGTACTATCTCTTTCAGTGCTTGGTATATCATCAGCTCGTAACCAAAGTTCTGTTAGTAAATTTACACCTCCCGGATTAGGTCGTTCACTGGTAAATGAAAGGTAATCATCATTCTCTATTTCAACTCCTTTAACGATTCCTTCATTAACAGGATAAATACGAGTTTTTGACGGATCAAACGTTTCTACAGAACTAACTATAACATATTTAGCATCAACATTTAATTTCATGTTGACAGTTAGACTTTTAGTTCCTGTTACCTTAGTTTTTAAGGTTCTTTTTAATTTAAAAAATATATCTTCACTCAATATGCTATTAGCATATTTTTCTCCTTGCAAATGTTCATACCGTTCTACACCAATCTCATCATTAGATCCAAACATTAAAAAAGTGTTATTGTCTAGAATTCCATTATTGTTATCATTTAATTCTGTCAATTCATCTCCAACATAAGCGGTTAAAGTTGATAAATCATAGTTAGTAGATTGTTTTTGATATAAACCGTATTGATCATCTCTTCCTAAACCAAACACATGGTTTTGATAGGACATGAAATTTTCTCCGTCCCAAATTTTTTCACCTTTTGAATTAACATAATTTGGAAATGATATCTCGTCAGCTGATTCTAAAGAAATACCATATTTAACGGATAAGTAAGAATGAATTTTTTGTAAATCCATATCTGTTAAATAGGTATTTTGAGGGGCAGATAATACAATTATCTCTTGTATATCACCCTCAAATGAATTGGCAGATGTTGTAGCAGAAGCTCCAACCAAACTCTGTCCGTCTCCCAGCCTTATAGAATAAGATCTTAAAGTGTTTTCGGGAATAGAGTTAAAATAAAGCATCTGGGTTAAAGTTGTACTATTTGGACGAATTATCCCGACTATACCATAATTTTTGCCTTGACTGATTTTACTTCTATAAGTTCCGCCCGCTGTAGTAAAATATGGGATTCCCGTATACCATCCCGAATAATTATTTCTCGTGGCATTTAATGTATAAACGTAAGATATCCCTGTTGTTTTTTCTAATTTTGATACATAAAATACATAATACGCTTTATTTGCAGATATTTTCAAATCCGGCCCTGCTAGAAAGGCTCTTGATCTTGGCGCAAAATACATAGACGGTTGAAAATTCATTAAATCCCCTGTTTTTTTATAGACCGGCAATAAATTATTAAATTTCTTATGATCTCTTCCATTACCGGATACATCCTTCCATAAATCCACCGTTTGATTATCCTCCAATGAGCCGACTCCCCCTTCTTGAGGCTGGTCTGCTTTTAACCATAACTCTACATTGCTATCAAACCCACCGGGACTTTGTCCCAACAAAAGTATGGGTATTACAAAATAAAATAAAAATGAATAATAAGTAATTGATCCATAATTAGCTTTTCTTTTCATATAAATTAGTTTTTTATACAGTTACAATTCTATTGAATTAAATAGAATTTTAGCCATACATCAATTCATCATAGTAATATATTTTAAAAAATTATTTAGGGTTTAATTTATCTTCTATAATAAACAATGATCTATTATTTATCTGCAAAGAATAAAAATGATATTAACAATATATTATCTAATCAATTATAATGTATGTTTTTTAACCTGCAAATGTAACAAAGTATTAACAAAGAAAGTAAGCATTATACACATTAAATGTACATTATATCTCATTTAAAATTATAAGTAGTTAATTTTAAATGTCTTAGTTTTTAACGCTTATTTAATATTTTTTTAAACTAATTTTAAAATATGAGGTATATAAATTTTTATTTTGCTTTTGAAACATATATATTTTGAATAAATAAAAATTTAAATTGCACAATCAAAAAAAACAACTTATCTTTGTAGGATTTTAAAAAATCGATTTAATAAAAAACAGTTTGTATAATCACACTAATTAAATCTTTTGAATAATTCTGAATCATTACCTAAAACAATAAACAAAAAAGGAAGAATTACTTTTAACAAAAAGTTTATCCCTCTACTATTCCAGATTCAGGGCAAGAAATCATCTTTAGAAGATATCGGAAATATTTTTTTAAAATATTCATTTAAAACATCTTATTATTTAAGATGTTTTTTTTTATTTTTAAAAAGCAATAATAAAAATTATACTATAATAACACCAATTAAACTAATATATAAATAATGAATCATTTTATCACTTTAGAAAATCTTGATCTAAGTTTGATTGAGGAATTAGTGGATGATGCGATAAGCTTTAAAAAGAAAAAAGCTTTTCCAAATCTATCTAATCATTATATATCCAACCTTTTTTTCGAGAACAGTACTCGAACCAAACTCAGCTTTGAAATGGCTGAGAAAAAAACAGGAATGGAAATTATATATTTTGATGCAGAAAGTTCAAGTGTTAAAAAAGGTGAAACTCTTTATGATACAGTTAAAACTTTAAATTCCATAGGGGTTGAATGTTTTGTTATAAGACATATGCAAGATAGATTTTATGATGATTTAATTACAAAAATCGATGTGCCCATCATTAATGCCGGAGATGGTTGCGGAGACCACCCTACCCAATCTTTATTGGATTTAGTAACCATATATGAGGAATTCGGCACTTTTAGAGATCTGAATATAGTAATTGTTGGCGATGTGATACATAGCAGAGTAGCTCATTCAGATGCTAAAATTTTAAAAAGACTGGGATCTTCTATAACATTTGCGACTCCGGAATTTTGGAGAGATTCCAGCATGACTATGGGAACCTATGCTTCTCTTGATTCAGTAATACAAGAAGCAGACGTTGTGATGTTATTAAGGAATCAAAACGAAAGACATGCGAAACAATATGACGAAAAAAATTTTTTAGAATTATATGGATTAACAAAACAGAGAGCCGATAAAATGAAATCCTCGGCAATCATTATGCATCCGGCACCTATTAACCGTAATGTTGAGATTGATGAGGATCTTATCGAATCTTCAAAATCAAGAATATTTACGCAGATGACGAATGGAGTTTTTGCCAGAATTGCTGTGCTTAACTATGTTTTTAATTCATAATCATATTCAAACCACTATAATAAATTAACAACCCTTGAAAAGAAAATTAGTATTAGAAAACGGATTAGTATTTAATGGCGAAGGCTTTGGTAGCGACCAATTCACAATCGGTGAAGTTGTTTTTACCACAGGAATGACCGGTTACCAAGAAACCTTATCAGATCCTTCCTTTCACAAACAAATTATTGTTTTCACCTATCCATTAATAGGGAATTATGGAATTAATTCCAGCGATTTTGAATCCCTTAATTCTTTTGTAGGTGGAATTATCGTTCATGAATACGCTGAAACAGAATCTCACTGGAAAAGCCAAATGAACATCGATTCTTTTTTGAAAAAACAAAATATTCCCGGTTTAAGCGGTATTGATACCCGCGCCTTGGTAAAAACCATACGAACCAAAGGCAGCATGAAAGGTAAATTCTGTGATGAAAATGAAAACATTGATGAAGTAATTAAATCTCTACAAGAGACCAAGTTAGGACATCACGTTCCCGAAGTTTCTACACCAAGAGCCTATAGTGCTCCAGCAGAAGGACACAGAATTGTATTGATAGATTATGGAATGAAAAAAAGCATTTTAAAAGAATTATGCTTACGAAATTGTGATGTAGTGGTAGTACCTTATAATACAGATTCAAGCTCTATATTAGAATTAAACCCCGATGGAATTATGCTCTCCAATGGTCCCGGTAATCCGGAAGAATTAACCGAATCTATAAACACTATAAAAGAATTGAGCGGAAAAGCCCCGATATTCGGAATATGCTTAGGTCACCAATTATATGCCCTTGCACATGGAGCTAAAACTTTTAAGATGTTATTCGGACACAGAGGAGCCAACCATCCGGTAAAAGAACTTGCCACTAACAGAGTGTATATAACTTCTCAAAATCACGGATATGTAGTTGATGAAGAATCTTTACAAAACACAACTTTAGAAGTAACGCATCGAGCTTTAAATGACGGAACTATAGAAGGATTACAGGATAAAAAGAATTGGGCATTTACTGTCCAATACCATCCCGAATCCAGTCCGGGCCCTCATGATAACGAATATTTATTTAACCGCTTTATGTCTATGGTAGAAGAATTTAAAAATAAATAATAAAATTCTTTATATCCGAATAGTTAAGCACTATCGAATTATTACTAGGTTAAAAAGGATTAATGTAAAAGAATTAGTAAAAATTCATATAAACTGAAGTCATTACTTCAAACTAAAAATTAAAAAACAACATGCCAAAACGCACAGATATAAATAAAATTCTTGTAATAGGTTCAGGACCTATCATTATCGGACAAGCTGCCGAATTCGATTATGCGGGAACCCAGGCTTGCCTTGCTCTTAAGGAAGAAGGATACAAAGTCGTTCTTGTTAATTCGAATCCTGCAACGATCATGACCGATAAAGAAATTGCCGATAAGGTATACATGGAACCGTTAACATTAGATTTTCTTCAACAAATTATTGCATTAGAGCGTCCCGATGCGTTGTTACCATCTTTGGGAGGACAGACCGGACTCAATCTTGCCGTTGAATTAGCTAAAGCAGGTACACTAGCCCAATATGATGTTGAAATTATCGGAACCAAATTATCTTCCATTGAGCAGGCCGAAGACAGAGATTTGTTCAAACAATTAATGGAAAACATTAATGAACCTATTGCAGAAAGTATAATTGTTAATGACGTGGAGTCATCGGTGGAATTCGCTAATCAAATTGGTTATCCGATAATTGTTAGACCTGCTTTTACTCTGGGAGGCACCGGAGGTGGAATAGCAGAAAATGAAACCGAACTAAGGGAAATTACTGATTCCGGATTAAAATACAGTCCGGTTCATCAATGTCTTATAGAGAAAAGTATTGCCGGATATAAGGAAATTGAGTATGAAGTAATGAGGGATGCCAATGACAATGCCATAGTAGTTTGTAATATGGAAAATTTTGATCCGGTTGGAATACATACCGGAGATTCCATTGTTTTCGCTCCTAGTCAAACATTAGCAGATCAAGAATATCAATTACTTAGAAATTCTGCATTAAAAATAATCCGCGCTTTAAAAATTGAAGGAGGTTGTAATGTTCAATTTGCTTTAGATCCTTCAAGTAGAGATTATATAGTCATCGAAGTAAACCCAAGAGTTAGCCGTTCATCAGCATTGGCCTCTAAAGCTACCGGATATCCGATTGCAAAATTGGCGGCTAAAATTGCGGTAGGATTAACTCTGGACGAAATGAAAAATCCGGTAACTAATACTACTTATGCTTGTTTTGAACCTTCGCTGGATTATGTTGTTGCCAAAATCCCCCGATGGCCTTTTGATAAATTTCAAAGTGCCAACAGGCATCTGGGAACCCAAATGAAAGCAACCGGTGAAGTTATGGCTATAGGAACTTCAATTGAAGAATCTTTGTTAAAGGCTGTACAATCTTTGGAAATAGGTTGTTTGCATTTAACTAAAAAAGATATGACGCCTTATGATCCTTCGACTTTGGAAAAGAAACTTAAAAATGCCGATGATGAACGTCTGTTTTTAATTGCCGAAGCCTTACGAAACGGTGTAAGTATTCAAAAAATACATGAAATAACCAAGATAGACCTATTCTTCCTGGCTAAAATATTACACATCATCAATATTGAAAAAGAAGTAAAAGAAAAACCAAAAAATATTGAGGTTTTAGCAAAAGCCAAAAAATACGGATTTTCTGATTGGGAAATTGCCCAATTATGGAACAAGGAAGAAAAGCAAGTGTATTCTTTGAGAAAGGAAAATTCTATTATTCCGGTGTATAAAATGGTCGATACGTGTGCTGCTGAATTTATATCCACAACCCCATATTTTTACAGTACTTACGGTATTGAAAATGAATCGGTACGTTCTGATAAGAAAAAAGTAATCGTATTAGGTTCCGGACCTATACGAATCGGACAAGGGGTGGAATTTGATTATGCTACCGTACACAGTGTTTTAGCCCTTAAAGAGTCAGGATATGAAGCTATTATCATCAACAGCAATCCGGAAACCGTTTCTACAGATTTCAGCATTTCTGATAAACTTTATTTTGAACCTCTAACCAGAGAATCCATCACTTCTATTATAGATTTAGAAAAACCGGACGGTGTTTTAGTTCAATTTGGTGGTCAAACAGCCATTAACTTGGCTCAAGCTGCCATAGATGCCGGAGCAAAAATATTGGGTACTACGCTGGAAGATATAGATCGAGCTGAAGATCGTAAAAAATTCGAAGAACAATTAAACGAATTAAATATCGCTCGTCCTAAAGGCGATACGGTATTTACGTTAGAAGAGGCCTTACATGTAGCTAATTCCATTGGTTATCCGGTTGTTATTCGTCCTTCTTATGTTTTAGGAGGAAGAGCCATGCAAATTGTATATCAAGATTCTGAATTGGAAAGATATATGAAAGAAGCGATCAATGTTCATGAGAAACAACCTATTCTAATTGATAAATATTTAATTGGAAAAGAAATTGAAGTAGATGCAATTTCCGATGGCCAAAATGTTTTTGTTCCCGGAATTATGGAACACATTGAAAAAGCCGGAGTTCATTCCGGAGATTCTATTGCTGTATATCCTTCCCAAACATTAACAAAAGAAGAAAAAGAAGAAATTATCAGACAAACCCAAGCATTAGCCAGAGGATTTAAAATCATTGGATTAATGAATATACAGTTTGTTTTAATGAGCGGAAAAATATACGTTCTGGAAGTTAATCCGCGTTCCAGCCGAACCATTCCATTCATGAGCAAAGTAACCGGTATTCCTTTAGCAAAAATAGCAACAAAAGCTGTTTTAGGCCAATCTTTGAAAGAGCAAGGTTATGCTATGGATTGTTATTCGGAACCTCGCAATATATACATTAAAGCTCCTGTTTTTTCATTTGCTAAATTACGTTCTGTAGATATTACGTTAGGCCCTGAAATGAAATCGACCGGTGAGGTTATTGGAAAAGATACTACTTATGAAAGAGCTCTTTATAAAGCTTTAAGAGCGGGTCAAATCAATATACCTATTTTAGGAAATGCCATATTCACAGTAGCAGACAAGGATAAAGCCGAGGCTCTCCCATTAGCGAAGAGATTCTATGATATAGGTTATACAATTATGGCTACCGAAGGAACTGCCAAGTATTTCCGAGATTATAACATTCCTGTTGTTGAAATTAACAAGATTGAAAGTGAAGACAACAATATTGTTAAAATTATGCAACAAGGAAAAGCTCAATTTGTTATTAATACACTTTCTAATGACGGTACGGCTCAAGAAGACGGCTTTTTAATTCGACGAAATGCTGTTGAAAACAGTGTGGCTTGTTTTACTTCTTTGGATACTACCGCCGCCGTAATTCAAGTATTAGAATCAATAGTATTTGATATTAAACCTTTTTAAATTTAAATTTTATAAAATATACATACAAAAAAGCCCTGTAAAAACAGGGCTTTTTTGCATTTATAGTTTTTCGATGTTTGTTTTTATTTCTTTAATAGTATCTTTTCATATCTGATTATGACTAAAATTAATACACAATATGGTAAAAGTATCACTTATTCAAGCTTTATTTTTATCTAGTAAAACACATTTTATACCACTTAATTACGTTTATCGTAAAACTTATTGTAATACATTTTTAACTATAATAAATTTGATTTTATTTACAAAAGATACAGAATTTATGAAATAAAAAATTTATTTTTGATCAAATTTACATTATAATTATGGCTAAAGAATTGAATTCTGATCTTGGAAAACTCCTATTACGTGTTTCAATAGGCGGATTAATGGTCTTCCATGGAATATCAAAATTATATCATGGACACGATTTTATAAAAGGAATGCTTACTTCAAAAAATTTGCCTGAATATCTCTGGCTTGGTGTTCCTTTAGGGGAAGTATTTGCTCCTATTTGTATCTTATTAGGGATTTTTACAAGGATTTCATCCCTTTTAGTAGCATTTACTATGCTTATGACTTTTTATTTGGTGCATGGGATGGAAGGTTTTTCACTATCGCAAACCGGAGGTTTAAAAGTTGAGCTTAACCTATTTTATTTATTAACCTCATTAGCGCTTTTCTTCTTAGGTTCTGGAAAATATAGCGTATATAAAGGAAACAAAGGAATTATGATATAAATGATTTCTTTCTAATTTTTGTTCATTATTTTTTTACTACTATATTAATCCATACATGAATTTTGAAAAAATATTTGCCCACAATGAAACATGGATAGCAGAAAAGTTATCTATGGATAAGGAGTATTTCCATAAGCTATCAGAAGGACAGAATCCTGAAGTTCTTTATATTGGCTGTTCTGATAGTCGGGTAGCAACAGAAGAATTACTTGGAGCTAAACCCGGAGAAGTCTTTGTCCATAGAAATTTAGCCAATATGGTTATTAGCACAGATTTTAATGTTCAATCTGTAATAACTTATGCTATCGATCATTTAAAAGTTAAACAAATCATTGTTTGTGGACATTATTATTGTGGCGGAGTTAAAGAGGCTATGGAGGCTAAAGACCTGGGACTTTTAAATCCGTGGTTGCGAAATATCAGGGACGTTTATAGAATTCATAAAGATGAATTAAATTTAATTACCGATTCAGAGGAAAAATACAATCGGCTTATTGAATTGAATGTGGAAGAACAATGCATTAATTTAATTAAAACCGCTGCTGTACAAAAAGCTATTATAGAAAGTAATCTAAAGGTTCATGGCTGGATTTTTGACATACGATCCGGAAAATTAATTGACATGAAAATTAATTTCAAAAAGATTCTAAAAGAGATTATGGAAATATATAATCTTTATGAAGGGAAAAGTTTATTTTAATATATGAAGGGTCAATTACCTTTCTCTACTAAATTAAAAAGTAACTTTTTTCCCAATAAAAAAATTTATAAAAATAATGGGAGAGTTAACTATTTTGCTAATCTCTCCCAAAATAAAAATAATAAAGTAATTGTTTATATTTTAGTCCATTCGATACCAAAAACTAAATAAGCGATAATTAAGGTAAATACAACATTAAAAGTTTGTGCGCCTAAAAATACTAAAGTAGCTTTTCTGTTTTCTTTATTAATCAACGTTTTAAAATTAGTTTCTAAACCTATGGAGGTAAACCCTAAGGCAAACCATAATCCTTGAAATTTCTTCAATACAGCAAGAACCGGTTTGTAGTGCTCAGTTGGAATAACAAATGAGAATAACAAAGAAGCTAAGATAAAACCTATAACAAATTTAGGAAATCGATCCCAAATTACTTTTAGATTAGGTTTATCAGCAAATTCATTTCCTTCTTTTTTAGTATAACTCCAATAAACAGCTATTAAAAAGGCAGCAATACCTAACAAAACATTTTGTGAAAATTTAACTATTGTACTAATTTTAAGTGCTTCTTCCCCATAAACGGCTCCGGTTGCAGCTACTGCTCCGGTAGTATCAATTGTTCCACCAATCCATGCACCGGCCATTACTTCTCCTAATCCTAATAATTTAGCTAATGCCGGCATAATGATAATCATAGGTACAGCAACTACTAAAACTAGTGATACTACATAAGATAATTTTTTGGAATCTCCTTTTATTGCTCCTGCCGTTGCTATAGCAGCTGAAACTCCACAAATGGATACCGCACTGGAAAGCATCATAGACATTTCCTTATCTATATTGAATTTTTTGCACAGCCAAAAAGAAAAATACCAAACAGAGAAAACTACTACTACTGATTGTATTAATCCCAAAGCACCCGCCTGCATAATATCTTGAAAAATAATGGTTGAGCCTAGAAAGATCAATCCTATTTTCACATACATTTCAGAAGATAAACATCCTTTCATCCACTGAGGAGTACCTATAAAGTTATTGATAACTAATCCTATAAGCAAACAAAATATTACGGTTTCAAATCCCCAATAATTCATTACCGAGTTTCCACCAATCACCATGGCGACTATAGTAAGAATAAACAGTAAGGGAAACCCTTTTGCTGAACTCATAGGTTTTCCTTGTAATAGATCTGCCAATAATAATAAAATATAAGAAACAATAAAAATGATAAAAATGTTTATAAAATTTTTACCTGTTAAAACATTGGACAATAAATCGTCACCGGTGCTCCATTTAAATGTAGGCCAACTTAGTGTATACCCGAATGAAGAATATAAAATAATACCTAATACTATGACCAATCCACCAATTATTGTGGCTGTCCAATCTTCTGTTAAACTCAGTTTTTTCATTTCTTATTTTTGATGTTCTTTAAAAAAGTTTTTTAGTTTTATTTTAGATCAAAACTCCGCAAATGTAATAATTCCTATCGAAATAATAGGAATTCAACTAAAATTTTTTACCCAGATTCGCAGTTTGTAGCAAATACACCCTTATATTGTTTATAAAAAATGTATTTTTGCACTATTGTAGAAAATATGAAGAACATAAGAAATTTTTGCATTATTGCCCATATAGATCATGGCAAAAGCACTTTAGCAGACAGACTTTTACAACAAACCAAAACTATTTCTGATCGTGAGCTGCAAGAGCAGACCTTAGATGATATGGATTTAGAACGCGAACGGGGTATTACTATAAAGAGTCATGCTATTCAAATGGAGTATGAATATAAAGGGGAAAAATATGTTTTGAATTTGATCGATACTCCCGGGCATGTTGATTTTTCTTATGAAGTTTCTCGTTCTATTGCTGCCTGTGAAGGTGCCTTATTAATTGTTGATGCAGCACAAAGTATTCAGGCACAAACCATATCCAATCTTTATTTAGCGTTAGAACACGACTTGGAAATTATTCCAGTTTTAAATAAAATTGACCTACCTTCTGCTAATCCTGAAGAAGTTACCGATGAAATTGTAAATCTTCTCGGTTGCAAACCTGAAGACGTTTTACGCGCCAGTGGCAAGACCGGAGCGGGGGTTGAAGAATTGTTGGAGCAAATTGTGGAAAGAATCCCGGCACCATCCGGAGATCCTAATGCTCCATTACAAGCCTTGATTTTTGATTCTGTTTTTAATCCTTTTCGAGGAATAGAGGCCTTTTTCAAGGTTGTAAACGGCAGCATAACTAAAGGTCAAAAAGTGAAATTTATGGCTACCGGTAAAAGCTATGATGCCGATGAAATAGGAACTTTAAAACTAAATCAAGTCCCAAAAGATGTTATACATTGCGGTGATGTGGGATATATTATAAGTGGTATTAAAGAAGCTCGTGAAGTTAAGGTAGGTGACACCATCACATCGGTTGAACGCCCTGCATCTGAAGCTATTGCCGGATTTGAAGAAGTAAAACCGATGGTGTTTGCCGGAATATATCCGGTGGATACGGAAGAATATGAATTGTTGCGTTCTGCTTTGGAAAAGCTTCAACTTAATGATGCTTCTCTTGTTTTTGAACCGGAATCATCCGCTGCTTTAGGATTTGGTTTCCGTTGCGGATTTTTAGGTATGCTTCATATGGAAATCATTCAAGAGCGTTTGGAACGAGAATTTAAAATGACTGTAGTTACTACCGTTCCCAATGTATCTTATAATGCCTATTTAAATAAGGATCCTGAAAAAGCGATTGTAGTACATAATCCTTCGGAACTTCCGGAACCTACGTCTTTAAATCGTGTGGAAGAACCTTATATTAAAGCTTCAATCATCACCAAATCAGATTTTATTGGTTCTGTAATGAACCTTTGTATTGATAAAAGGGGCGAACTGACTAACCAATCGTATTTAACTACAGACCGAGTAGAGCTATTTTTTGAAATGCCTTTAGCTGAGGTGGTTTTTGACTTTTATGATAGACTCAAAACTATTTCCAAAGGATACGCTTCTTTTGATTATTCGCCTTGCGGAATGAGAACTTCCAAGCTGGTAAAAGTTGACATCCTTATAAATGGTGAACCTGTGGATGCTTTATCTGCTTTGATTCATCAAGATAATGCCTATACTATAGGTAAAAAAATGTGTGAAAAGTTAAAAGAATTAATTCCAAGACAACAATTTGACATTCCTATTCAAGCAGCACTTGGAGCTAAGATTATTGCTAGAGAAACTATTAAAGCTTTACGAAAAGACGTTACTGCCAAATGTTACGGAGGGGATATATCTCGTAAAAGAAAATTACTTGAAAAACAAAAAGAAGGTAAGAAACGAATGCGACAAATTGGTCGAGTGGAAGTCCCACAATCTGCATTTTTAGCGGTATTGAAACTGGATTAAGCGTTTGTTACTTATTTATAGATTATAGGCTATAATTTGCAATTATTGTATTATAGGAGTATCATGTTATGATAATTGATTAATTTACCTTCTATAATTATTTTGTACCTTAATAAGTTATTGGATATTTACTTGCATATATCTTTTCTAAAAGGTAAATACATTTATTTTATAGCTGTTATCTTTTTTATATAAATTAAACTTCTAATAATTATTATCTTATAAACATTATTTATTATTTTTATCTATAAAATTTATTTGAATATTATTTTTTATGTTTTTATATCTAATAAAAATTCTTTAAATTAATATTTCAATATTTTTTTAAATAATTAAAGTAAGTATAGTAATCTAAATATGTTTAGCTTTTATGTAAAATTCGAATTCCATTAAATTTTAAATAGATAAACAGATTGTTTATTATTTTTGTGAAAATTTTTTTTATAGATTAATTTTCGTAACCAATCCTAATAATATACTACAAATAGTAAAAAGGGATTCAGTGTTCTTTACCATTTAATACAGTTAAGACAATGTATTTATAAAATTTTAACATCGGTTATATTATTGTTTTCTATCTCTACTAAAAAAATAGTGAAGAGAATTCTAACCAAGTAGGACAATTTTACAAATAGCATTCTTACAATTATAAATGGATATAGTATTACATATTTAAAAAATTTTTACATAGCGATTTAAAAACTCTTATATACTATGATTTTTGAAAAAATAATGGAAGAAATAAATGAGGTAGTGCCTATTTCCAGAGAGGAAAAAGAGTATCTAAAATCTATTTTAAAATTTAAAAAGCTAAACAAAAGAGATTCTCTTTTGCATCAAGAGGAGGTTGAAGATAATTATTATTATGTACTTTCCGGTTGTTTACGAAGCTATATTAACGACAAAAAAGGATTGGAGCAGGTTCTTCAATTTTCATCTAAAGGTTGGTGGATTGCAGATAATGAAAGTATTATATACAATCAACCTGCTAAATTCAATATTGTTGCAGATTTAGATACTGAAATACTTATTTTATCTAAGAAAGCAAAAGAAGAATCCGTTAAAAGGTTTCCAAAATTAGAACTTTACTATAATGAAAGTTTAATCCGCTCTGTAATTTTCTTACGTAATCGTTTATATGAAATATTAAGTTTATCTGCAGAAGAACGATATAGAAATTTTTGTATTATGTTTCCTGAATTAAAAAATTCAATATCTCAAAAACATATCGCTTCATACATTGGTATTACTCCTGAATTTTTTAGTGCTATGAAAAAAAAATTAAAAGACAGGCAAACATGCGTTGAGGAATTTTAATTATATATCCTAAAGTTATTTAAATTTGGGAAAATATATTTCAGCTTTAAAAAAGGAGATAAAGATAGTTGATAAATAATGTATTTATTATAAATTTACTTTATGGACCTAACAAAATATTGCATACTATTATTACAAGAAACCAATCAAGTTACTTTACCTTCTTTTGGAAAATTTGAATTAAAATTTAATTCGGTGAGAGAGGATCAGGAAACTAATCAACTACTCCCCCCTTCCTATTCCCTATTTTTTACTCAGCAACATAACCTCAATGATATCGCTTTAACTAGTGTAATTGCGGAATTGAATTCAATAGATGTTGATAGAGCTAAAGATTTTGTTTATCAAACAATTAAAGAGTGGAAAAAAATTCTAAAATCGGAACCATATTTAACCATTGAAAATTTAGGAACATTTACAGCTGAAAAAGAAAAAATTATTTTCAGTTTGAGTGAAAAGAGTTTTGTTACTTGCAAAAATTTTGGTCTACTTCCTCTATAATTGAATTGAAATTCATGAAAGCTAAAACTCCCTCTGATTCAAGAACCATAATGACCACCATTGTGCTAACGAATGAAACCAATGCTTATAATAATATGTTTGGTGGGGATTTACTTTCTTTAATGGATCGAGCATGTGCCATAGCCGCTCAAAGACATGCGGAAGCTAAAGTTGTGACTGCTTCTGTTAATCATGTTTCCTTTTCAACACCTATTCCATTAGGAAGCACCGTAGAAGCCATAGCTAAGGTTTCTAGAGCTTTTGGATCTTCAATGGAAGTATTTGTCGATATATGGGTGGATGATGCAATAAATCATACAAAGACCAAAACCAATGAAGGGATATATACTTTTGTAGCTTTAGATGAATTTATGAAACCTAAAAAAATACCTGATTTAGTTCCCGAAACTGAAGAAGAAATAGTTAGATATAACTCAGCCCTTCACAGAAGGGAATTATCTTTGCTACTATCCGGAAGAATTACTCCGTCAGAAGCTGTTGAATTAAGAAAAATGTTTACGTTGGATAACTAAAATTAAACAGGTTTGGTAAAAGTCTGTAAATGCAAATGATCTCCATCGAAAACGGCATAGGTAAAATACGAAATCCAATCCCCTAAATTTACATAGTGGCTGTTTTTATCTTCACCAATCAATAAATCCATAGGTAAATGACGATGCCCGTAAATAAAGTAATCATAATGTTTTTCATTCAATTTTTCTTTAGAAAAGACAATCAGCCATTCATTATCTTCCCCTAAGAATTTAATATCTTCCTCCCCGCTAATTAATTTATTTTTTCTTGATAAATAAGTACCTAAGGCTACTCCTACATCCGGATGCAACCATCTGAAAAACCATCGAGCAATAGGATTAGTAAAAAGTTTTTTCATTCTTTTATACCCTCGATCTCCCGGTCCCAATCCATCTCCATGAGCAATAAAAAAACTTTTGTTGTTGATGATAAATGTTTGTTCCTCATTAAAAACTGTTATTGCTAATTCTTTTTGAAGATAATCTCTCATCCATAAATCATGATTTCCGGTAAAAAAATATATTTTAACCCCTGAATCTGAAAGTTCAGCTAATTTTCCTAATATTCGAACAAATCCTTTGGGTACAACGGTTTTATATTCATGCCAAAAATCAAATAAATCCCCTATTAGGAATAATACTTGAACATCAGGTTTAATTTGTTCTAAAAATTTTACGAAAATCTTTTCTCTTTTTCTGGATGAAACTTCATCAGGTGCTCCTAAATGCTGATCTGAGGCAAAATAAACTTTTTTGCCTGCCATAAGATTAATTTCTATTGGTCTTCCCTTATCCATTCACCATATGACGTTTCGGTTTCATATAATTTAAGCTTCGCTAATAAAATATTTTCAGGAAGCTCTGATTGTATCTTTTCGGCAAAATCCATCAACATATTCTCACATGTGGGCTGATAATTTATAAAAATAACTTTATGCCCTTGATTTTGCAATTGCTCTCCTAATTGTTTATGTTCTGTTTGAGCGTTTAAAATAATGGCATGATCTAAAGGATTTATAATTAATTTTTTTACAATAGATTTCAACTCTCCAAAATCCATAACCATTCCATTTTTTACATGGTGTATATCATTACACGGCTCTCCTTTAACAGTAACATACAATTTATAAGAATGCCCATGAATGTTTTTACATTTACCATCATATCCCCACAGAGCATGAGCTGTTTCAAATGTAAATATTTTAGTCAGCCTTATCACAATAAATAAATTTGTTTATATTACGCAAAGATAATTGAAAAATACTCATGTGGCAAGAAATACTCTCTACTCTGTTTCCTAATAGATGTATTGGTTGTGAAACAATTATTTCTTCATCACAACACTATGTATGCGAAAAGTGTAAAGCTCATTTACCTTTTACTTATATTCCTTTTGACAACGCAAATTCAATTCACAGCCAACTTAACAATTCTGCGAAAATAGAATTTGCATCTTCCTTATTGTTTTTCTCAAAAGAAAATATTACGCAACAATTAATTCATCATTTAAAATATAAAAATAAACCGGAAATCGGTTCATGGTTAGCTGAGATTTGGTTTATGCAAAATGAGAACAATCCTTGTTTAAAAGAAGTAAAAACCATTGTTCCGGTCCCTATTCATTCGAAAAGATATAAAAAAAGAAACTATAATCAAATTTTGCTCTGTTGCAAAAAATTAGCAACTCTATTGAATTGCAATTTCGACGAGCATGTTCTCCGACGAGTTTCTCATACGAAATCTCAAACTCAATCCAACAGAGAAGAACGTATAAAAAAAATGGAAAACGCTTTTATAAGAAATTCAAATTGTTCGAGTCATTATTTATTGGTTGATGATGTCTTAACAACGGGTGCAACTTTAATTGCATGCACTCAAGAACTGTTAAAAACCGATGATTCTCAAGTAAGTATATTTACTTTAGCAACAACAATATAAATATAAAATATAGAATAATTCAGAAAAAAGCCCTTAAGACAAAACTATTGAAGATAAGATAATTGAATATTATCTTTATTCCCAAATAAAAATAAAAATAATTTAATGAAAAGTTGTAAAGAATATTTTTTTTTTATAATTTTATACATTAATTTTAAGTACATAAAACTATCATTTTATCAAGGAAATTTTCATAATTTTTAGATATAAATTGCTTATGAAGAAATTTTTATTTTTTATTACGTTGCTTTTTTCAATTAAACTGGTTACTGCAAAAGATTTTCCAGCCAATATTTTAATGAACTTTTATTTACAAGAGCAACCTTATACTAAATCAAAATTATATCCTAATCCGGCAGTAAATTTTATACTTGTTAAGAATTCAAGTTCTTATAAAATCGATAATATTTCTGTTTTATCCATGGTTGGTACCAATTTAATCGATAAAGATATAATTGACTCCAATCTTAATCAGGAAATTAATATTTCAAAACTTCCTACAGGAAGATATTTTGTTAAAGTTACTTATTCCGATGGAAGCAGAGAAATTCTAACCCTTATCAAGTTATAATTCTAAGCTTTATTAGCAATTATAGTAAGTTTTTATTTGGCATATTAATTGACCTTAGTACACGTACAAACTTTGGAGGTTACAACATTTCTTATTAATAATCAATACTATACCCCATTTAAGATTTAAAAAAAGTAGTTCTCTTTTTTTAGATATCTGAAAGTTTGTCATTAAATCTTTAATACGAAACATTATGAAGTTCGACATATTGTCATTAGATCAAGTTATGCAAAATGATAGTGAATTTATTCCTTTACTAAGCCAGGATGAAGAAGATAAAATGATGAATGAAACTTTTCCTACAGTTTTACCTTTACTTCCGGTAAAAAATGTAGTTTTATTTCCCGGGGTTGTTATACCAATTACCGCCGGAAGAAATAAATCCATCAATTTATTACAAGATGCTCAGCAAAACGATAAGATAATAGCTGTCATTACACAAAAAGATGTAAATGCAGATAATCCGACTATAAATGATATGTACTCGGTAGGTACTATAGGTAAAATATTAAAATTACTTAAAATGCCTGATGGAAGTACCATGGTAATTATTCAGGGGATACGTAAATTTTCTATTAATAATATACTTGAGGAGGAGCCATATTTAAAAGCAGAAATTACTTTATTGGAAGACAAAAGAAAGGTTTCCAATAAAAATAAAGAACATTTTAATGTTTTATTGGAAAGTCTTCGTGAAACAGCCATTAAAATTATTAATGAAAATCCGGCTATCCCTTCAGACGCTTCCTTTGCTATAAAAAATATTGAAGGCAGCTCCTTGTTGGTAAATTTTGTTGCTTCTAATCTTGATTTGCCGTTAGTCAAAAAGCAGGAATTACTGGAAGTTAACAGTTTGTTAGATCGTGCTTCCAAAACGTTAAAGTACCTGAACGTTGAGCTTCAAAAAATATCTTTAAAAAATTCTATTCAGGATAAGGTTAACTCCGACCTCAGCAAACAACAACGTGAATATTTCCTACACCAGCAAATGAAAACCATTCAGGAAGAGTTGGGAGGCGTTTCTTATGAAGCTGAAGTTCAAGAAATGAAAGAAAAAGCTTCGAAAAAAAAATGGAGCAAGTCTATAAATGAACATTTTGAAAAAGAACTTAATCGCTTAGTTCGCATGAACCCGCAAACACCTGATTATGGTGTTCAAAGGAATTATTTAGAATTAATGTTGGATTTGCCTTGGGAAAAATATTCTAAGGACAATTTTGATATTAATCATGCTGAAAAAGTTTTAAATAAAGACCATTTTGGCTTAGAAGATGTTAAAGAACGAATCTTAGAATATCTCGCAGTCCTAAAACTTAAAGGAGATATGAAATCTCCCATCATTTGTTTATATGGTCCTCCCGGTGTCGGTAAAACTTCATTGGGTAAATCCATTGCTTCTGCTTTAGGAAGAAAATACGTTCGTATATCATTGGGAGGGTTGCATGATGAATCGGAAATTAGAGGACATCGTAAAACTTATATTGGGGCTATGCCGGGGAGAATTATTCAATCCATAAAAAAGGTTGGAACATCTAATCCCGTTATTGTTTTAGACGAAATAGACAAAATTAGCACCAGTGGACACGGTGACCCGTCATCTGCTTTACTTGAAGTATTAGATCCCGAACAAAACAGTACTTTCCATGATAATTTCCTGGATGTAGATTACGACTTATCTAAAGTATTGTTTATTGCTACCGCCAATAATTTAGCAACCATACAACCGGCGTTGTTAGACAGAATGGAAATTATTGATATTTCCGGATATACTATTGAGGAAAAAGTAGAAATAGCTAATAAATATCTTTTACCAAAGCAAATCCTTGAACATGGACTTACCAAAAAAGATATTTTAATAAGTAAGAAAGAATTGGAATTTATTATCCAAGCATATACTCGAGAATCCGGTGTTAGAGGCTTAGAAAGGAAAATATCAAAAATTGTAAGGAATATTGCCTTACAAATTGCTCGCAATACAGAATACAATAAAAAATTGAGTCAAAATAAAATTATCGAAATCCTAGGTCCGCCAATGATGCCTGAAATGTCTGAAACTAATAAAGTTCCAGGAGTTGTTACAGGATTAGCTTGGACTCAAGTAGGAGGAGATATTCTTTTTATTGAAAGTATTCTTTCTAAAGGCAAAGGAAACTTAACCATGACCGGAAATTTAGGTAATGTAATGAAAGAATCGGCTACCATTGCTTTGGAATACATAAAATCTAATTATAAAGAGTTCGGTATCGATCCGCAAAAAATTGAAGAAAGTAATATACACATTCACGTTCCTGAAGGTGCAACTCCTAAAGACGGACCATCTGCAGGTATAGCAATGCTTACTTCTCTTGTTTCCTCTTTTACCGGTAAAAAGGTTAAGTCTAAATGGGCAATGACCGGTGAAATTACGTTACGAGGAAAAGTTCTTCCGGTAGGCGGAATTAAAGAAAAAATATTAGCTGCGAAACGGGCCGGTATTACCGATGTCATATTATGTGAAGAGAATAGAAAAGATATTGAAAAAATCAATCCTGATTATATTAAAGGCTTAAAAATACATTATGTAACTCAAATGTCTGAAGTGATTGATTTAGCTCTATAATAAAATTATAATAATTATAAGCCTGATTTTCATCAGGCTTTTTTATTTCTAATTATAATATATTTAAAATGCTACATTTATCAAATAATAAAATTTAATTTTTTTTTATTCCTGTTCAAATTTGAAAGTAAAGTACTAGATATATATAGACTTTAAATTAACTATTTTATTTTGTTTACCTTTGATATCATGAAAATAAAAGATATTGAACATTCATACCGTTCTCTTATTAATAAAGAGATTTCAACGGTACAATCACTTAAAAAAAAGATATTTATTATTGCTGCTTTGAGATTATCAGTAGTTCTTGTTGCTGCTTTACTTTGTATTTTTACTTGGAAAAACAGCTACCTTACCGGCGGTATCATCTTTGTATCTTTTTCAATATTTATCTTGTTATTAAAGTTACATCAAAAACTGTTTTATAAAAAAAATTATTCAGAATCATTAATAACTTTAGCAGAAAATGAATGTAAAGCTCTTAATTACGATTTTTCATCTTTTGATGGAGGCCCAGAATATATTTCGACTGAACACAGCTTTAGCTACGATTTAGATTTATTTGGCGATCGATCGGTTTTTCAGGCTATTAATCGAACATGCACCTATCAAGGTAAAAAATTTCTTGCCTATCTGTTCCTTACTCCCTATTTAGACAAAAAAACCATAGTGGAAAATCAGGAAAGCATCCAAGAATTAGCTTCAAAACAAGATTGGGTAAACCATTTCCGAGTTTTGGGGTCTTCAAACGGAAAATTAGAAAATAAAGAAAATTTTGATTCAAATATATTTCCGGAAACATTTTTATTGCATAAAAATAAATTCTGGGAAATAATGATAAATATTATTCCCTGCTTGTATTTAATCTTACTTGTACTTACAGCTTTTAATAGGGTATCTGCATTATATTTTATTCCTTTATGGATCATAACTTATGCAATTAATGCCTTTGCGAGTAAGCATGTAAATAATATAGTTAATAACATAGAAAAAAAAACAGATGTTTTAAACACCTATACCTCACTTTTTAATGCCATAGAAGAGCAAAATTTTGATAGTTATTTGTTAGAAAAAAATCGTAAAATCCTTATCAAGAAAACTTCTGCATCAAAAGCTATCTATAAATTAAATAGATATTGTTCTCAATTAAATATGAGTATGGCTTATCCGATGATTTTATTTTTCAATCCGGTCTTATGTTGGAGTGTTCTTTATGCTATTAAGATAGAAAAATGGTTAGATATCTATAAAAAGTATCTACCGAATTGGTTTGATTCTCTTTCTCATTTTGATGCTTGGTGCTCCCTGTCAACATACGCATATACTCACCCCGGATATTCATATCCTAAAATAAATACTGAACATTTTATATTTGATGGGAAAGAATTGGGCCACCCTCTACTTAACCGATCTAATTGTGTAACCAATGATGTTAAAATTTCAAAAGAAAATTATTTTTTAGTAATAACGGGAGCTAATATGGCAGGTAAAAGTACGTATTTAAGGACTATAGGGGTTAACCACGTGTTAGCCTGTATCGGTGCTCCGGTATACGCTAAGTCATTAAAAATATTCCCTGGAAATTTGGTAACTAATTTAAGAACTACAGATTCCTTAGTTGATCATGAATCATATTTTTTCTCTGAATTAAAACGATTGAAAATGATTATAGACAGACTTCATTCCGGAGAACATTTATTTATTATTTTAGACGAAATTTTAAAAGGTACCAACTCTGAAGATAAGCAAAAAGGATCCTTAGCGCTTATGAAACAGCTTATTTTGTTAAAAGGAAATGGCATTATTGCTACGCATGATTTAGTACTAGGCACCTTGGAAGCAAACTATCCCGACAATATAAAGAACTATCGTTTTGAAGCAGAAATAGCTCAGGATGAATTAGTGTTTGATTATAAATTAAAAGAAGGTGTAGCTCAAAATATGAATGCCACTTTTTTAATGAAGAAAATGGGAATTACAGATATTGAATAAAAAATACCTGCCTATTCGGCAGGTATTATATAAATACTAGTATATAACTTAATTTTTAAAATTTATAGAGATGATTCATCTATATCTAAACGAATAGCAAAGAAATAAACACCAACCGGTAGATCTCCACCATTATTACCCGCTCCAGATATTGAAGATTTACATTCTAAAAGAGCTTCTCCCTTTAAACTTGTGCTAAATGTTAGAGCTATTTCATGTTCATATCCTGTATCACCCGGATTCTTACCTGGAGATTGGATTACAGCAATATAATTTACATATGGAGTAGTGTATCCAGGGCTATAAGGCTTAGCTTCTGGGTAGATACCTACAACAGTTAACGCACTTTTTGAAGGATTAGCTCCAAGATCAGCACTAGCTAAGTACCAATTTAAATTATATCCTTTACCATCACAATTTTTTTCTGGAAGAGCTCCATCAATTAGACAAGGCTTACGTTTATCAGCAAGATGAGTTCCATCAAAAGATAGACCAGTAAGATCATCCAAATCATGCAAATACGTCCAAAATAAATTTCCTTGATCACCTTTATGGTTATATACCATATATTTTGCCATAATCATCCATATACCCGGAGGTAATTTTAATCCTTTTCCAGGTTGCGTAATTTCTACATGATCTCCTGAATTTCTACCATTCATTACAAAGTCTGTTCTAAGTTCTTTTGTTTCAACCCGCTTAATACTAAATGGTTTGGGCACCCAGTTAACCATACCGGTATCATCATGGAACATTAACATGCTTCCTGCAGCTTCAGATTGATCACTTATACGAATTGCTGGTACGGTTCCATCCGTATAAATATGAACTTTAGCTTGAGGCGTTAGGGTACCTATCCCCAGATTACCATTACTATCAACTATTACATCATCGGAAATATTAGTATTCCCTTGAGTATTACCTTTTGCATCAACATGAAAAACTCCTTTAGGTTCTGTTGTATTTATACCTACTTGTGCAAAAGCAGAGGAAATTCCTACACTTCCTCCTAACATATATAATAAAAATAATTTTCTCATATAATAAATTTAAAATTCGTATAATTTATTAATCAATAAGATCCGCATCTAATCGAACAGCATAAAAGAAAGAACCTTGAAAGTTTGTATTTGATGTTATATAACCATATTCCTTATTACTTGTGCTTCCAAATATTCTAAATTCATGATTCTGCCCTTTAGGAACAACAACTAAAGCTGCTAACTGAGGTGTTCCAATAAAAGCTCCTTCTTGTTCCACGGGTACACCTAAAATAGTATTATAGACTTTATCGGTTATTAGCGGATATTCGCTAACATTTTTTAGATAAATCCATATATTATTTCTAGGTTTATTATCTTTTGGATTCGGTGGTGTTGTTGTATTTTTAACTACAAATTTGGAAAGAATCAGCCATCTTCCTTGAGATAGTATTACGGGCTGCTCTGTTAAATCTGTGGCACTCTCATCTAATGGTAAAGGTATATTGTCTCCTATTTGACCAAATTTAATTAAAGGTCTTGATGGCACTACCCATTTGGCATTTCCTAAAGAGTCTGTGCTGACCAATATGTTTGCATTAGTTTCATGACCATCTTCCAAACGAATATTTCCGTTTACATCCAAACTAACATCAGGATTAATTTTACCTACCCCAACCTTTCCATAATAAGGAATAATAGTATCTCTTGTAAATACCACATCATCCGAAGTATTTACCGGATTTGGTATATCGCCATTATCCTTTTTTGCATCAATATGAAATATCGCTTGGGGATTTTCGGTATTAATCCCTATCCCCTTCTCTTGCGAAATACCTATACCTGTTGCTAACAACAAAATGCATATAGTTAAATATATATTTTTCATGATTTTTTTATATAAAAATTATTATGATAATAAATAATAATGATCTTTTTTATTTAAATTGATCTATCCGTACAGCTCTAAAATAAGGTTTACCGGTAGAAAACACATCATAATCCCCATCTACATACACTATTGTATTATGATCAATGCTGGTACTGGCATAAGCGCTAACCTTCATGGTTTGTCCATTGTTTATCTTAACCACATGGGTTAGCTGTGGTGTACAGGCACAAGCTCCACTGCGTTCTGTAGCAAAACCAACAGTTGTTAATACTCCTTTATCGGGTGACTGATTTTCGTCATAAAGTAGGGTCCAGATATATTGATCAAAACCTACATCTCTTGGGTCTTGTCTTCCACATCTTTCCCCTCCTACTTGAAAATTATTTCCACTTCCAGCTGTTGTTCTAGTAGTATATTTAAGCTGTATTAACCATGTACCTTCTGTTAGCTCTAATGACTGATCTGAAATTTTTACTGCCGGTTTAGAACCACTAGGCATATTTGGGTCACCGGGTACAAACGGAGTTGTATTTATTAAATTAGGTGCAGCACTAGGTGCCCACCCAATTGGAGTGTGTATTTGAATAATAGAACCTTCCTTGATCTCCGGCATAGGCCTCGTTTCAGCTACAAAATTACCTTCTGCATCAGAAGCAATAATTTCACCTTTAGACTGTACACCGGCCGGTTTTACTCGTAATGCTTGCCCTTTTGTCCCTATAATTTCGAGCTTTGCTTTCGGAGTTCTGGTACCAATACCTACATTTCCTTCTGAATCTACTATAAATTCATCAAATTCTTGATTTAAATTGCCTTCTTTTCCACTTACAATGTGGAAAACTCCTTGAGGATCTTCTGTGTTTATTCCCACATTTTTGGTTTGAGAGAAAGAACAAACGGAAATCACTCCGAGTAATGAACATAATAAAACTCTCTTTTTCATAATGAATTATTAATTAACATATTACTTATTAATTGATTTTCTACTTTTTAATTTAAAAAATCTATCCTATTTTTAATGATCATCTTTCTTTTTTCATTATAAAAATATAGTACCTACAAGGGCATTAAAAATAGATGAACGCTTAATTTTTTAAACTTTATAACACTTTAACACTAACTTTATGGCGGTAAAGATAAACAAAAAAAATATACAATCACAAAGTTTATATAACATATATATTTTTTATATATTTAAATCAAATAAAGTGATTTTAATTTATTTTTTAAATATATAGGTAACACACATTAACAATTTTTAAAATATAAATCTTTTAAATTATATTGATTAAATATTTACTTTATATAAATTTAAAATTTAAAAGTATGCATATAATAGCATTTATATATTAAAAGATCCATTCTTTTTATATCAATTTATGTCATTATCAAAAGACGTAAAGTTATTTTAACACTCCTAAAAATTTATAAATCGTTTATTTAAGTAAGTGTATATGTATACAGAATTGATAGATTATTTAATATAAATTTTAAAAAATATTAAGTAGCATAATTCATAAGTTTATTTCATTCCATTCGTGCCGATAAAGTAGTTATTTACATTGATTATTGTTTTCTTATATTAAAAATAACTTTATTTAATCCTAAATTAATTTGAAATTTTCTTTTGATAATTTTTAATAAACTTTTCTCTATTACTAATAATTGCTTCTAAAGCCTCTAATACATCATTTTTTTCACGGGAAAAACGAGCTCTTACGTTTTCAGGAGTTATATTCAATAACTTAGATGCCAAAATATAATCTCCCACTTCAATTTTTCTTTTTATTTGTTCTACTGTCATAACAATAATATATTTTTTGATATCTTTGTTTTATCTCAACACAAATATATATACATTTTGTTTATCTTAAAATTTTTTTACACGAAATGTATATTTTTATACATGCTATGGATAAAGTTATTATTTTAAATGAAATTAAAAAACACTATGGATACACTAAAGATTCTCAGTTAGTAAAACATTTGGGAATAACTTCTCAAATTTTGTATAACTGGAAAAAACGTAATTCATATAACATTAAATTAATTTATACAAAATGTGAAATTTTCAACTATGAATGGCTATTAACAGGAAAACCTCCTATGTTGAAAAAAGATAATACCATTACAAATAATAATAATTCTATAGCTGAAGAATCAAAAAATATTTTTCTTAAAGGCCAAAAAAATTATATCCCTTTATATAATTTGGACCGTAATGGGGGTTTAAAAAATATTTTTGTAAAAAAATTTGATCAAAATTTAATTATAGAATTTATCAAAATACCGGATTTAGCTGATTGTGATGGGGCAACATATGTTAAAGGCAATTCCATGCTACCAACAATCCAAAACGGTGACATTGTTATTTTTAAAACTATTTCCCTTAATGATTTATTTTGGGGAGAACTTTACTTAGTCGAAATATGCATGGATGACGATTCATTTTATTTATTAATTAAGTTTATACAAAAATCTGAAAAAGGAGATAAATTTATTAAACTTACAGGGCAAGATAATAAAAGTAGTTCCCATGATATTCCTATTTCTAAAATCAATGCAATAGCCCTTATCCGTGGAAGCTTACGAATATTCTAAATGCGCCTCCCTACATTATTTATCTCAATATAATTTATATATAATTTTTTTATACTAATTGTGTTAGATTATTGTAATATTGTTGTGACAATATAATAATTTTTAGTATATTTGTCTAATTATCAAATAGATATATAAACACACTGTTTATATAAAATTTATTTGAGCTTTTACTTATATAACTACAATCTATGGAAAAAACTACCATATTGAATAAAATAAAGTTATTTTATGGATTCAAAAAAGATTCTGAATTAGCCAGATATCTCGGTATTTCTCCCCAAACCTTTTCGAATTGGAAAAAAAGAAATAGTTACGATTCTTTATTGATCCATACCAAATGTCCCGAAATAAATTTAGAATGGCTTCTCACCTATGAAGGCCCCATGTTAAAATCCCCAATTTTAGATAAAGATTTTCCAATGTCTGTATTGGAGGACCCTATGTTTAAATTACAAGAAAAAAATAATACCAATATCCCTCTTTATAATTTAGATTCAAATGGCGGATTAAAAAATATCGTTCATAAAAAATCAGAAAATACATTCATTTCAGGATTTATAAAAATACCTAATTTATCAGATTGTGATGGAGCTATTTATATAAAAGGAGAGTCTATGCTTCCTCTTTTAAAAAATGGTGATATTGTTATTTTTAAAAATGCTTCCATTGATAATATATTTTGGGGAGAATTATATATAATCGAAATTGCCTTATCTGAAGATTCCAATCATACCTTTGTTAGACACATTCAAAAATCCAGTTTAGGTAACGATTACATAAAATTAGTCAGTGCCAATCCTATGTTTGAATCTAAAGATGTCTCTTTAAAAACCATAAATGCTATCGGCATGATACGTGCAAGTATCCGATATCATTAAATATTACATAAAATCTATAATTTATTTATATCATATTATACATCTGTAATTTTTAAATTATATATGAATTTCATGTAATTTAATATTTTTGAAGATGTAGTAATCAAAAAGACAATCCAATCTTTTAATGAGTAAACAACCATGACATTGTGTCATTAATTTTAATTACGACAATACAAAATAATGCCATATTGTCTCGTTTTATTCATTTATTCCCTTACATATTGATTATAAAAACCTATCCATGATTTTGGTTTATATTTTGCTGAGAAAAAATGTAAGAGATTAAATAAAATGGATTTTAATAAATTAACCATCAAATCACAAGAAGCCTTGCAACAATCTCAAGTGATTGCACAAGGATTAGAAAATCAAGCTATTGAACCTGCACACCTACTTAAAGCTTTATTGGAAAGCGAAGCCAGTGTGATTACTTTCATATTAAAAAAACAAAACTCAAATTTAGCATATATTAACTCCGAACTTGAATCCATACTAAATTCTTTACCTAAAGTTAGTGGCGGACAAATTTATTTGTCCCAAAATTCTAATAAAGCTTTAAATGAAGCCCAATTAGAATCAACTAAGATGAAAGATGAATTTATAAGTTTAGAGCATATTTTCTTAGGACTGCTTTCAGTAAACGACAAAACCTCCCAACTATTAAAAAATCAAGGAGTCACCAAAGAAGGCGTAATTAAAGCGATCGAAGAAATCAGAAAAGGAGAACGAGTAACTTCTCAATCTGCAGAAGATACCTATAATTCATTAAACAAGTATGCCAAAAACCTTAATGAATTAGCTCAAAACGGTAAACTAGACCCAGTAATAGGAAGAGATGACGAAATCAGAAGAGTTTTGCAAATTCTTTCTCGAAGAACAAAAAACAATCCCATATTAATTGGAGAGCCCGGTGTCGGAAAAACTGCAATTGCCGAAGGAATAGCTCATAGAATCATTAACGGGGATGTTCCTGAAAATTTAAAGGATAAAACTATTTTTTCTTTAGATATGGGAGCTTTAATTGCAGGAGCAAAATATAAGGGTGAATTCGAAGAACGTCTAAAAGCAGTAGTTAAAGAAGTAACCGCTTCCAACGGAAATATTATTTTATTTATTGATGAAATTCACACATTAGTTGGTGCCGGAGGGGGAGAAGGAGCCATGGATGCTGCGAACATTTTAAAACCCGCATTGGCACGTGGTGAACTTCGTTCAATTGGAGCTACAACATTAAATGAATATCAAAAATATTTTGAAAAGGACAAAGCGTTGGAAAGACGTTTTCAAAAGGTGATGGTTGAAGAACCCGATGTGGATGATGCCATAGCTATATTACGTGGAATTAGAGAAAAGTATGAAGCCCATCACAAAGTACGTATTAAAGATGAAGCCGTAATTGCATCAGTGGAACTTTCCAATCGTTATATTTCCGACCGATTTTTACCGGACAAAGCCATAGACTTAATGGATGAAGCATCAGCAAAACTTCGTATGGAAATGAATTCCAAGCCTGAAGAACTGGATGCCTTAGACCGTAAAAAAATGCAGCTTGAAATTGAATTAGAGGCGGTTAAACGAGAAGCGGAAAGTCCTACTTCCAATGAAAGCATTAAACAAGCTAATGAGAAAAGGTTAGAAAATGTTAAAGAAGAATTAGCACAACTTAATGAAAAAAGAAATGAGCTAAGCGCTTCCTGGAAAGCAGAAAAAGAAAGAGCGGATAAAGTTCAAGAAATCCGTAAAAATATTGAAGAATTTAAAATTGAAGCTGAAAAAGCAGAAAGATCCGGTGATTATGGTAAAGTTGCTGAATTACGTTATGGAAAAATAAAAGAACAAGAGGCTGAACTTGCTAAAGCTGAAGCCGAACTTTCTGATGATCGACCTAAATTAATCAAGGAAGAAGTTGATTCCGAAGACATTGCTGATGTAGTAGCCAAATGGACCGGTATTCCGGTTACTAAACTGGTACAAAGTGAACGTGAAAAGTTATTAAATCTGGAATCTGTTCTTCACAAAAGGGTTGTCGGACAAGAAGAAGCTATTGAAGCGGTAGCAGATGCTATACGCAGAAACCGAGCGGGATTAAACGATGAAAGAAAACCTATCGGATCATTTTTATTCTTAGGAACAACAGGTGTCGGTAAAACCGAATTAGCTAAAGCCTTAGCCGAATTTTTATTTGATGATGAAAATTCAATGACCCGAATTGACATGAGTGAATATCAAGAAAAACATTCTGTTAGCAGACTGGTAGGTGCGCCTCCGGGATATGTGGGTTATGATGAGGGTGGTCAGTTAACCGAAGCCGTTAGAAGAAGACCTTATTCTGTTATCTTATTGGATGAAATCGAAAAAGCTCATCCGGATGTTTTTAATATTTTATTACAAGTATTAGATGATGGTAGGCTAACAGATAATAAAGGAAGAACAGTTAATTTTAAAAATGCGATTATAGTTATGACTTCCAATTTGGGATCTCATTTAATTCAAGAAAATTTTGAAAAACTGGAAGGAAATAATTACAAAGAAATTTTAGAATTGACCAAAGAGCAGGTTATGGAACTGTTAAGGAAAACCCTTCGTCCTGAGTTTTTAAACCGTATCGATGAAACTATTGTATTTAAGCCTTTAAATAAAAATGAAATAAGAAGTATAATAGATATCCAATTAGATTCTCTTAATAAAATATTAGATAAAAAAGGAATTCGCATGAGCATGACCGATGAGGCTAAAGATTATATCATGAGCAAAGGCTATGATCCTACTTTTGGCGCCAGACCTTTAAAAAGATTGATTCAACATGAAATTTTAAATCAATTATCTAAGGAGATTTTAGGTGGAAAAATTAATGACAATGATACCATCGTTGCAGATTATTTTCCTGAAACCGGTCTAGTTTTTAGAAAAGAAAATTAATAAGAATACATAAATCATAATACATTATTAAATTAAAAAAAGGGTATATTATTTATACCCTTTTTTGGTTTCAATTAATAAAAGTACTTCATATTATTTTTATTTTATATTTACTCCTTATATTTAGTATTGAACACTTACTATCTTAATTAATAATACATAAATTTAAAGATGATGATATCATTTAGAATTAATTAGTTTATTATCATATTAGACGATAGATCTATAAATAAAACCTGATAAAAAATGTTTTTAGATAAGTTTGTAACAAAATAAATAATTATTCTACTTATAATACTGAAAATTCATTTACATAAGAATGAAACTAAACAACAGTATAATCGCTTTTTTCATAGTCGGATTTATTTCAGCGCAAAAAGTATGGTCTTTCAATGATTGTTTATCTTACGCCAGAGAAAACAATTTGCAAGTACTTGCTTCTAAACTAAATGAACAAGTTCAAGAAAGTAATTTAAAAATTGCTAAAAAAGAAAAACTACCCGATCTTAAAGGTACTATAACCAACGGTATAACTTTTGGTCCATTGGCTACACAAAAGGTTACCCAAGATGGTGTAACAGATTTTACCATAGACTCCTATTATAAATATACAGAAGGATATCAGAACAATCTTGCTCTTGAATCCTCCATGATACTTTATAACAACAGACGTTTACGATTAACAGAGGAAAAAAACTCTTTTTTGGTTCAACAAAATCAATATACCACTGAAAAAATCAAAAATGATATTTCATTACAATTAGTAGGAAATTATTTAACCGTTCTATTGAATAAAGAGCTTTTAGGAGTTCAACTAAATTCCATGGATACTCAAGCAAAAGATAAAGACAGGAATGAAAAATTATATAATGCCGGTAGTATACCTTTAAGCACTTTATATGAATCAAAATCCAATCTTGCGAACGCTAAACAAACGTATGAAAATGCTAAAATTGAAGTAGATCGTTCACTAATGGTTTTAGCCATGTTACTTCAAAAAGATTATCGAGACTTTCAGATAGAGGATGTTAAAGTTTCCGATGATATAGGAATGCCTCTTATCAATTTGGATGATATCATCAATTATGCTTTTAATAATCAACCGGTTATTAAATCTGCCGAATTAGGGGTTGAATCAGCAAAGAAAGATATTGATATTGCTAAAACCGCTTTTTACCCTTCAATTACCGGCGGATATAAAGTAAGTACTTTTTATCAGGATTATTTCGATCGTTCCAGTAAATCTATAGACGACCAATGGTATGACAATCACTCTCAAATGGTATCTGTTGGGGTTAACATTCCCATATTTAGTAAAGGAACAAATAAAATAAAAGTTCAGCAATCCCGAATTAATCAATTGATTCAAGAAAACCAGCTCGACCAAGAAAAATTAAATTTAAAGCAAAATATACAAACTTCTTATTTTGACGTAAATTCTGCTTATCAAACATTTACCTCTGCAAAAGAATTGGTAGCATCCACCGAATTATCCTATGAATTTGCACAAAAGAGTTTCACTGCAGGAAAAATTAATATATACGATTTAAATACTGCAAGAAATAATTATTTCAACGCATTATCTCAAATGCTTCAAGCTAAATATTCATTTTTATTCAGATTAAAAATTCTTGATTTCTATATTGGTAAACCGTTAGAAATATCTTCTGATGAAAATACTAATTATAATAATTTAACTCCTGGTAAAGAAACGGTACAGGCAATAAATGATTTAACTTCAACTGATGTGGAAATTAAAAAACCGGAAGTTATAAAATCAAATAATATTATTCAGGAAAGAAAAAATGCAAATCTTTCAAGCCCAAAAACAACCGTTATAAAACCTGAAAATATTAGCAATGCTAAACCTAAGCCTTCTGTAAAATCTAAAGATGAAGTAAAAACTAGTTCCGTTCCTGTTACGGCTCCTGTTAAAAATAATAATTCATCTCAACCCATAAAAACTGAAACGGTGAATAGTAAAAATATTCCGGTTAAATCATCAAATGAAAATTCGACAGTAAAACCATCAACTAAAAATGATGCAGATGCTAAACGGGAAGCATTAATTAAAGAAAGAAGATTAAAATATAGTCAAGGCGCCAAACCTAAATTCCAGAATGATGCTCAAAGAGAAGCCTTAATTAAGGAAAGACGAGCTAAGCTGAGTAAAGGAATATATGACTAACTACTATGAAATAAAAGGCCTTTACCAAATGGTATAGGCCTTTTATTTTGAATTAAGTTTATTATTTACTTACATGAACCATACAACTTCTGTATATACTTACCAATAATATCAAATTCTAAGTTTACTTTATCTCCAATTTTCAGATATTTAAAATTTGTATGATCCCATGTATACGGAATAATTGCAACTGAAAACTCATTATCCTTACTATCTACCACCGTTAAGCTTACTCCATTCACAGTGATTGAACCTTTTTCCACGGTGATTTGTTTACCTGTATAGGTAAAAGTCAATAAAAAACTTCCTTCTTGATTTTCTATCGATTTCAATTCCCCTACTTGATCTACATGCCCCTGTACAATATGCCCGTCTAGTCTATCTGATACTTTAACACATCTTTCCAGATTAATACGATCACCAATGGCAAGAGTTGAAAAATGCGTTTTTTTTAATGTTTCAGCAATAGCTGTTACCGTATAAAATTCCGGATTTATATCTACAACTGTTAGACATGTTCCATTATGAGCTATACTTTGATCAATTTTTAATTCATCAATAAATGAAGCGGATATTGATATGGAAAGATTTTCATCTATTTTTTCCATATTTACTATCTTTCCCGTTTCTTCTACAATACCTGTAAACATATTTAATTTTTATTCAAAAGTACTATTTTATAATTTTTTTTAAATCGTTTATAGGCAATATTTAAACTCTTTAATATTTTGTTTTTAATTTATAATTATTGTTGATTTATAAATTAAAAAGCTTTATTTAATATAGCAATATTTCTATTTTATTAAATTATTATAAATTAAGTATATATTTTTTTCTACTTTTGTTATAATAAATTTCACAGTTCATATATGAGCGTTAAAAATAATAAGCTAAAAATAGGAATTAGTATAGGAGACCCTAATGGTATAGGAATTGAAGTAATATTGAAAACACTTCAAAATAAAGAAATCTTAGATTTCTTTACACCGGTTATTTTTGCATCTACTAAATTATTATCCTATCAAAAAAATATTTTCGGATTAAATTCTATCTATTTTCAAGGAATATTCAAAGCTGAAGAAGCTATTCCCGGAAAAATAAACGTTGTGAATTTATGGAAAGAAAATGTTTCTATAAGTTTTGGCAATTCAACCGAAGAAAGTGCCAAAATAGCTAAAAATTCTTTATTAGCTGCTGTTGACGCTTTAAAACAAGGTTCGGTGGATGTTTTGGTTACAGCTCCTCTAAATTGGGAAAGCATGCAAACCCAAGGATTAAATTTTTTAAATCATACGGAATATCTTGAAAATACTCTTAAGGAGAAAGCCCATTTACTTTTAGAAAACAACGATTTAAGGATTGCGTTTGCCACGTTTAATACTCCAATATCCAAAGTTTCTGAACTATTAAGTAAGGAGTTAATTAAAAAACAAATTAAAGCTTTACATACCACTTTAATTCAAGACTTCTGTATTGAAAAACCTAAAATTGCGGTGTTAGGATTAAATCCACATGCAGGAGAAAATGGCCTATTAGGAAAGGAAGAAATTAATTGTATTGAGCCGGCGGTTAAAGAATCTTTTGATCGAGGCATTCTCTCCTTTGGTCCTTACTCTGCTGATAGTTTCTTCTCGCCTAGTATTTATACTTCTTTTGATGGAATATTAGCAATGTATCACGATCAAGGGCTTATTCCTTTTAAAACTCTAGCTTATGAATACGGCGTAAATTTTACCGGTGGATTATCTGTTGTTCATACTGAACCCAATCATGGACCAGCTTATTCGATAGCCGGACAAGGAATTGCGGATGCAAAATCATTTGAACAGGCAATTTTTGATGCCATAAAAATTTATAAAACTAGAAGAGAATATGTGAAATTAAAATCAAATGCCCTTCAAAAAACAAAAATTGAGGGTATTGATATTACTGTTGATGAAGATCTTCCCGAAGAAGGAGAAGTATAAATTTAAATATTGTTATAATCTAAAATAAAAAAAACTTTAAAATTAATTTTAAAGTTTTTTTTATTTTTATCTATTAGGTAAACAGTCTACCTGGCTATATTAACAGCTCTCGTTTCTCGAATAACAGTTACTTTAACCTGTCCCGGATACGTTAATTCATTTTGAATTTTTTCACTTATTTCAAAAGACAATTGTGACGCTTTCTGATCGTCTATTTTTTCACTTTGAACCATTACGCGTAATTCTCTACCGGCTTGAATTGCATAAGCTGTATTAACGCCATCAAAACTTAATGCTACATTTTCTAGGTCTCTCAATCTTTGAATATATGATTCTACTACTTGTCTCCTTGCTCCCGGTCTTGCACCGCTAATTGCATCCGCTACTTGAATAATAGGCGCAATCAAACTTTTCATTTCAATTTCATCATGGTGGGCACCTATGGCATTAACAACGGTTTGATTTTCTCCATATTTTTCCGCCCATTGCATTCCTAATATTGCATGAGGATACTCGGATTCTTCTTCAGGAACTTTTCCAATATCATGCAATAATCCGGCACGTTTTGCAATTTTTGGATTAAGCCCTAGTTCGGAAGCTAAAATTCCTGCTATATTAGCAACCTCTCTTGAGTGCTGTAAAAGGTTTTGTCCGTAGGAAGAACGATATTTCATTCTACCGACCATTTTTACTAATTCAGGATGTAATCCATGAATTCCTAAATCGATAATGGTCTTTTTACCGATCTCAATAATTTCTTCTTCTATCTGTTGCTGGGTTTTAGCTACAATTTCTTCAATTCTTGCCGGATGGATTCTTCCGTCGGTTACCAATCTATGTAAAGATAATCTGGCTACTTCTCTCCTAACCGGATCAAAACAAGAAAGTAATATTGCTTCAGGAGTATCATCAACAATAATTTCAACCCCTGTAACTGCTTCTAAAGCCCGAATATTACGCCCTTCTCTTCCTATAATCCTACCTTTTATTTCATCTGATTCTATATTAAAAACAGATACCGAATTTTCAATTGCTTGTTCAGTACCTACCCTTTGAATGGTTTGTACTATAATTTTTTTGGCTTCTGCCTTTGCATTCAGCTGCGCTTCTTCAACAATGGCTTGGATTTGAGCTTGAGCTCTGGATCTTGCTTCCTGCTTTAATGCTTCCACCAATTCAGCTTTTGCATCTTCAGCAGAATATCCTGAAATTTTTTCTAATATTTCTACCTGCTGTTCGTGCATTTGATTTAATTCAGCTTGTTTTTTAGTTAGCGTTTCCGCTTTAATCTGATTATCATTTATGGCTTGATCTAATTGCTTTTTCTGAATATTATTCTGATGCAATTCGTCATTCAGCTTCGTTTCTTTGTCTTTAATTCTTTTTTCCACTTCAAGCATTTTCTTTTCTCTTTGATTAATTTGCTCTTCGTGTTGTAATTTTAATTCTAAGAATTTTTCTTTTGCTTGAAGCATTTTTTCCTGCTTAATGTTTTCGGCCTTAAGCTCTCCTTCCTTTAAGATCGCAGCAGCTTTGTCTTCTGCTTCTTTTAATTTATTTTCTCTATATTTATTTAGAGAACTTTTCGATAAGAAGTATCCTATAAATCCCCCAATAAAAAGGGTGGCGATTAACTCAAATATTATCGTTACATTCATACAATTAATTTATATAAAAAAACCTACATCAATCCTATTAAACTTTGATTTAAGTAAACTCCAATAAACAGGATTCAAGCTATGCTTTTTTCTCTGTAATCTGCTGTTGATATTTCTATCAAATCATCTGAGAAGATGAGAGGCAGCCCGCCATTAAAAAAAACAATCACTCAGTCAGTCAATTCGTGTTGAGTTTACTAAATTGAGTTAGAATCAATGTAGGTTATATCTTTGTTCTACATTTAATTTTAAATTCTATGATCTATTTGGAAATGCGTTACTTTATCTATAACAATTTTTTTATTTTCTTTATTTTAAGCAAAATTTCATTTTGTTCTTGAGATTTTTCCCTTAAAATGTTTTCTAATTCTGAAGCTAGTTGTAAAGCCGCCATAGCTAAAGCATCTTGTTTTTCAGAAATGTTATAGTTTTTTTCAAAAGTATTAATGTATTTTTCTATTTTTTTTGCAGCAATTCGTAATATCTCTTCTTCCTCACTTTGTACTACTAGGGGGTAATTTCTTCCCGCTACTCGTATATTTACTTTTTGAGACATTTTTATTTATGAATTCTGCAATTCTGAAATACATGCATCTATTTCTTTAATCATTCTATTCATCTGCAATTTCATCAACTTCTTATATTCTCCACTTCCCGAAATTGCATTAATAACTTTCAATCTTTTATTAAGCTCTTCAAGTTCTTTATATTGTTTTTCTTTCTGAATAAATTTATCTTCATTTTTTAAAAGAGAATTTTCTAGATATTCATTTTTTCTTTTCAATTCTTCATTTTCCTTCTTTAATTCGAGAATCTTATTTTCCAAATCATTAATTCCCTGAATAATCTCTTCCATATTAGAACGAAAAATTTACTATTCTAACTCTCTTGCAAATATATGAAATTCTTTTTTAAAAAAGTTAATATCCTAATATAATAGTTTATCCAACAAAATTTCATCAACATTGTTTTAATTAACAAATCCCTGCAGTAAAATTTAAAATTTTATATGATGTTTTTAAGTTAATTATACTGAATTATTTCAACAAGTTGTTAATAAATTGAAATAACTCCATTTTAACTTTTAGTTTATTATATGCCGATATATTTGTAGAAAAGAAGAATCAGCAGACCAAAAATAACTAAAAATTTAAATTATTTACTATAACAAAAAGTAGTAATAAAAAGATTTAAAAATGATTATTCGAATTTAATTGAAAAGACGACAGCTCTGGTATGTATCGACTTTAATGCACCTGCCCAGTACGGAGGAGTTCCCGGATTATCTGCAACTAATTCATTATTGAAAAAGAATATCCCCCTTATTGAAGGAGTCATTTTAAATCGCTTAAAGTAAAGCTCTATACCGGCTTCTAATTGATAAGAAAAGTTATTAGTTTTCATTCGGAAGATTTGATCGGTATTATCCTTTTCTTTTTTCTCATTACTTTGTAAATTTATTAACCAACTTAAACCGGCCTGTACATAAGGTCTGGAATTATACCATCGGTCCCCGTGAAAATTTAAAAATAAAGGAAAATCTAAATATGTAGATTTTACATTTCGTTTGACATCTTGTTCTGTGTAAGTAGTTTCCAGACCATTGGCAATTTCTTCATCGATGATCTTTTGAACGTTGTTAAAAATTAAATCGCGTTGTGTGAAGTGCATAGCCGGTTCTAACCTCAAATCAACGTAGTCATGAACTTTCATTTTACCAATTAAGCCTACAGTAAATCCTCCTTTAGAATCCACATCAACCAAATATCTGCCGGTATGTTCTAAACCTTCTTTGTTGGGATGAATTTTTAAATCAAAATAATTCATTGCTAAATAATACCCCCAGGAAAATTCCTGATCATCAAAATCAGTATACCTTTCCATAACATCTCTTGAACGGAACTGCGCATTAACTCCACAATGTATTACTATTAATAATAAAACTATGACTAATTTCTTCATAGTAGAGAAAACGATTTTTTTATTTATTTATTTTATTCCCTCATAGACAGTGGCTACTCCAAATGTCAATCTTCTAAAGCTTGCCTCCTTAAATCCATTTTTAAGGATCAAGTTTTTCATATTTTCCCCATAGGGCATAGCATCAACGGAATTGGGTAAATAAGTATACGCTCGAGAATCTCCTGAAATTATTTTTCCTATGCCGGGTAATATATTTTTAAAATAGAACATAAAGAAAGGAGCAAAAAAACCACCGGGTTTTGAAAATTCTAAAATTAACAATTTGCCTCCCTTTTTAAGTACTCTTCCCATTTCAGAAATACCTTTTTCTAAATTTTCGAAATTACGAACTCCGAAGGAAACTGTTACAATATCAAATTCTCCTTCTTGAAAAGGTAAATTTTCTGCATCTCCTTTAACTAATTTTATTCGGTTATTCAGTCCTTTTTTATTTATTTTAACTTGACCGTAATCCAACATTTTTTGGGACAAGTCTAAACCTGTAATTGAAGCTATTGTTTTTTTAGCGTGTTCAATCGCCAAATCAGCCGTTCCTGTAGCAACATCTAATATTTTTTCGGGGTTATATGCCACCACTTTTTTTTCCAATTGATTTCGCCAATAAACATCAATGTTAAAAGATAACAATCTGTTTAAGAAGTCATAATTTTCAGATATATTATCAAACATCTGTTCAACCTGTTTCTTTTTACTTTCTGTTTCGTTATATGGCTTTACAATATTTGGCATATTATTAATTTGCTGTTCTCAACTTACAAAAGTAACTGTTTTATTCAAATGTTGACCGATAAAACTCTAAAAATTGGTTTTTTCTGAATAATTTAATCCTTGATTCTATGGAATCTACTTTATTAATTATTTTAGGAAAATTTTGATTAATATTATAATAGAAATCTTGTATTACTAATTGGTTGTATTCGCCAATTTCACCTAAAAACTCTTTTCCATCGATATTTTTCCGATGGGCTCGATATATGGAGTCTCTGTTTTTTATATGACCGTAATATCTTTTAAAAGTGAAATAGGTTGCTAAAGAAGGATTAATAAGACCTCTTTTATTTTTAGTTATTATAAAAAAAGTATCTTTTAAAATAATATTCCCCTGTTTATTTTGACATGAAATTGTATTCTTACCCGAATTAACAGGAATTGAAAGAGATTGTCCTCCCGCGAGTAAATAACTTTTTCCATTTACAAATACTTTAATTTCTTCCTTGTTGGGATTATCCAACAAAAATTCATCATTCTTTTCAATATAAAACTTGTATATAAAAAATGAAATTAATCCTATAAATAACGCTATCAATAATCCTTGTAAGGAATTTTTATTCAGCATATAACCTTACTTTGATGCACAAAGGTAACAATATAATAGATTTTTTAGTAATTATTACATAAATTTGTCAAATTATTATCAAGAATAATATCACAAATTTAATATGTTGCAAAGTATTATAACTGGCTCTGGATCGTACTTACCTAAGAAAGTCGTTCCAAATAGCAATTTTGAAGGAATTACTTTTTATGATGAAAACAGGGAACCCATAACGAAACCGACTCCAGAAATTATTAAAAAATTTGCAGATATCACTGAAATAACTGAAAGACGTTACGTTGACGACGACAATGTGATGAATTCTGATTTGGCAGCTGAAGTAGGTAGATTAGCAATTGAAAATGCAGGAATAGATAAGGAAGAACTCGATTATGTTATCGTAGCTCACAATTTTGGAGATATCGATGCTAATGAAAGACAAGTAAGAATTATGCCTTCCATAGCTGCTTTAACCAAGAAAAAAATTGGTATTAAAAATATTTTGTGTAAGCCATATGATATGAACTTTGGATGTCCGGGATGGAATGAAGGGATGATTTTAGCCGACCAATTATTAAAAGCTAAAGTGGCTAAGAAAATATTGGTTATAGGTTCTGAAACTCTTTCCAGAACTGTTGATCCTTATGACAGAAATTGTATGATTTTTTCTGATGGTGCAGCAGGTGTAATACTTGAATCCAGAGAAACCGATAAGCCGGTAGGTATTCTTCATCATTATACTAGAAGCGATAATGGAGAAGAAGTATCTTATATTGCTACAGACTCCTCTTTAAATCCTAATTATGTCGGATCGAAAGCTAACATCCGAATGAAAGGAAGAAAAGTATATGAATATGCCCTAACTTACGTTCCTCAAGTCGTAAAAAAAGTGATCGATGATGCCGGATACACCATATCCGATATAAATAAGGTTCTTATCCATCAAGCGAATGCAAAAATGGATCATGCTATATTAGAAAGAGTTTTTAAATTATATAAATTAAAGGTAACCGATATTCCGGAAGGAATAGCCCCCATGACTATTCAAAAATTCGGTAATTCTTCTGTAGCAACCATACCCACGATGTATGACATGATGGTTAAAGGTAACTTTTTAAACCAAACTTTAAAATCCAATGATTTGGTCATATTTGCCTCGGTAGGTGCAGGGATGAATATCAATGCAATTTTGTATAGAATGCCATAAAATTTAATTACTGAAAATTCAAAAATACATTGGGCACTTTAATAGGAATATTATTTATTGTATCATTAATTGTTGAATATTATTGTTATCAAGCTATTAAAGTATTGACAACTAATAAACTTTTTAGAAAATACTGGTTAGGTTTTTCAATTAGTGCTTTATTGATTATTCTTATTTGGTCCATTTTTATTGATAGAAATAACAAAGGGCAAGTTCATTTTTTATTAGGTTTTTTTATGATTGTTTTCGTTCCTAAATTTGTTTTGGCAATAACGATCATTTTTGAGGACCTCATAAGAATGCTGACTTTTTTAGTTAGAAAAGTTACATCAAAACCATCTGCAAATGACGCATATTTACCTGAAAGAAGAAAGGCTATAAGTGCTATTGGTTTAGGACTTGCAAGTATTCCTTTTTTATCCATTATTGAAGGTATTGTTTGGGGTAAATTTGATTTTAGAGTAAGAAAAGTTACCTTAAAATTCCCTGATCTACCCGAAAATTTTGACGGGTATAGAATCGCTCAACTTTCAGACATACATTTGGGAAGTTTTAATACTAAGGATTTCGATAAGGTTGCCAGAGGGATAAAACTTCTAAATGATCAAAATGCAGATTTGTTTGTTTTTACCGGAGATTCTGTTAATAATCTGGCGGATGAAATGGAACCGTGGCTTCCTTTGTTAAAAACCATAAAAGCTAAAGACGGTAAATATTCTATTTTGGGTAATCATGATTATGGGGTTTATGTTTTTGGAAAGAATGAAATTGCTCAACAAAAAAATATTGATCAATTAAACGAATATCATAAATCCATTGATTGGAAATTATTAAGAAATGAATCTATAAGACTTTATAAAGATAACCAATTCATCAACATTGTAGGAGTTAAAAATTGGGGAGCAGGACATTTTCCTAAAGATGGAGATATAGAAATTGCTTCTCAAAACATTAAAGATGGTGAATTCAATATTTTATTATCACATGATCCCTCCCATTTTGATGCTATTGTAAAAAATTTCTCAAAGAAAATGCATCTTACCTTATCAGGTCATACTCACGGAATGCAGTTTGGAATTGAAATTCCCGGCGTTATAAAATGGTCTCCTATCAAATATAGATACCCTAAATGGGCGGATTTATATCAAGAAAAGGATAAATACCTTTATGTAAACCGTGGATTTGGTTTTATAGGATTTCCGGGAAGAGTAGGAATTTGGCCGGAAATAACTATAATTGAATTAAAAAAAGGTTAATTTTGCAGTTCTTTTAATTGCAAAACTACATTTAAATTAACTACGCTTAGTTATAACCATATTTTTATTAACTATGTTACAATCAATGACTGGCTATGGTAAGTCAGAAGTCAATACAGAAAATTTAAAAATTTCAATTGAAATTAAAACCCTTAACAGTAAATCTCTTGATTTATTTGTAAGGATATCGCCTAGATATAGAAATAAAGAGCTGGAATTAAGAAAAATTATCGGAAATAAATTAGTAAGAGGAAAAATAGATTTTTCTATAGTTATTGAAAATTTAGGTGCAGAAAATAATTCTCGAATCAATGTAAATGCTGTTAAAAATTATATTTCCAATTTGGAAGAATTACAAATAGAAGGCACACCCTTGGATTACCTTAAGATGGCTATAAGAATGCCTGAAGTATTTACTAATCAAGAAATTGAAATTAGTGATGATGAATGGATTTTGGTTTTAGAATGTCTAAACGCTTCTATTGAAAAAGTAAACGATTTTAGAGCTGAAGAAGGAAAGTCTTTAGAAAACGTTTTAAAAAAATACACTCAAAATATTCTCATTTCATTATCTGAAATTGAAAAATACGAACAAGAAAGAGTTGAATCCGTAAGGCAGAAATTAGAAAAACAATTATCTGAATTGAAAGTCCAATTTGATGAACAGCGTTTTCACCAAGAACTTGTATATTATATTGAGAAATTAGATATTAATGAAGAAAAAGTACGCTTAAAACAACATTGTGAATATTTTTTTAAAGTAATTGAAGAAGAAGATCAAGCCGGAAAAAAATTAGGTTTTATTGCCCAAGAAATGGGAAGAGAGATCAATACCATTGGTTCTAAAGCCAATCATTCTGAAATTCAAAAATTAGTCGTACTAATGAAAGACGAACTTGAAAAAATAAAAGAACAAACTAACAACGTTTTATAATTAATTCATGGGGTTAATCTATCAAAAACCGGGAAATGATACGTTTCAACTTAAAGAATTGCTTCCGGGAAAGCCTATGGAAGGCAAATTAATTATTTTTTCAGCTCCTTCAGGTGCCGGAAAAACAACCATTGTTCAATATCTTTTATCCATATTTCCTGAAATTTCATTCTCTATTTCCTGTACAACACGTCCTAAAAGAGAAAATGAAGTTGACGGAAAAGATTATTATTTTCTAACTGAAGAACAATTTCAGGAAAAAATAAAAAATAATGAATTTATTGAATATGAAGAGGTTTATAAAGGACGATATTACGGAACTCTTCATTCAGAGATAGAAAGATTATGGAACCAAGGGAAGCATGTTATTTTCGATATTGATGTAAGGGGTGGACTTAATCTTAAAAAACAATTTAAAGATAGAGCATTGGCAATTTTTATAGCACCTCCTTCTTTAAAAGATCTTGAAGAACGATTGAAAAATAGAAATACTGAAAATTTAGAATCGCTATTAACCAGAATTCAAAAAGCGGATGAAGAGCTTTCTTTTGCCAAAGATTTTGACGCTGTTATTATTAATGATAATTTGGAAAAAGCTCAAAATAAAGCTAAAACGTTAGTTAAGAATTTTCTCGATATAAAAGAATAAACTAATTACTTTCTTCTACCTCGAAAAATAATGCCTTTATCATTCCGCTAATAGTATACATATTGTTTAAAAAATAGTATCATAAAAACTATAGGGTTTAAAAATATGAATTTTTAAGAGTTTTATTTACTTAAAAAATCATTCGGGAAAGCACAATTTATTTAAACATTTTTTAAATTCATGTAGCATTTACAATATCCATTGGCTTAAATAACAACTAAGTCTTCATTGATATTTATAGTTTTTTTAAATTTGAATAATCTTATTTCAAATGAACTAAATTATTCATAATTAACCAACTACTATTTTTTATATTTTCATGAAAGGAAGGATAAACAAGAAAAACAGTAAAAAGGAAATTCCCTATAAGCTCTATTATTGGCTAACGGGTATTATTATTTTTTTATCTGTGCTTTTCTTTTTTAGAACTTCACTCATTATGTATTATTACATTATAAAAGAAAAATTAGCTATTGGTGAATTCGGAAATGCAAATTTTCAAAAGAGCATTAAAATTTCTGAAGCCGAAAAGATTCAGGCTGTTTTTAAAAAATATAAAAATTATGCTTTCGGGTTGGATATAAGTCAACATCAAGGTAAAATACTTTGGGATAGCGTGCAAGACATTCATAAAGATATTCCTGTTTCCTTTGTTTTTGTTAGAGCAACCCGAGGGGCTTTTACTCAGGATGCTTTTTTCAAAAAAAATTGGAAAAATCTTACGAAAAAAAAAATAGTCAAAGGCGCATATCATTATTATGATGTGAACAGAAATTCTACCCTACAAGCAGAAAACTTTATTAAAACCGTAACTTTGAATAAAGGTGATTTGCCTCCCGTACTTGACGTGGAAGATCTGCCCAAAAATCAATCGTTGGAATTATTGAAATCGGGACTTATCAATTGGTTGAACTTAGTTGAAAAAAACTATAATGTGAAGCCCATTATTTATTCTAATGATTCATATTTTATCTATCATATTTCGGATCTTGATTTAAGTGAATACATTATATGGACGGCAAACTATAACCCTATAGAAAGTCCTTTGCACCAAAAATGGATTTTTTGGCAATTTACGGAAAAGGGGATTGTCAAAGGATTTACACAAAATTTTGTAGACATCAATGTATTTAATGGAAGCATAGAAGAGTTACAAAGACTTACTCTTTAAAAAAATAAGGGTAGAAATATTTCCACCCTTATTGCTCTAACTAAGTATAAATTTATTTGAAAGAAATTTACTTTAAAAAAAATTAATTTACTTTTAAATTATATGCTACCAATAAAATCTAGAAATATTATTTGATCATGACTAAATAATTAACATTTACTATTTTATCAATAAAACTTATAATTTAAGTTAATATTTTCAAAAAACTTGCCAAAAAGTCCTTTAGATAAAGAGCATACATTAATAAATACTTGACTTTAGGGGTATGCTTATTGTATATTTGTAAACTAAACATAATTTTAATAATGAAAACTTCAGATTTTGATTTTAAATTACCTCCTGAACTTCTTGCGGATAGACCTTCCAAAAACAGAGATGAGGCAAGGCTAATGGTGGTACATAAAAATACAGGAGAAATAGAACATAAATTATTTAAAGATGTCATTGATTATTTTGATGAAGGAGATGTATTTATTTTAAATAATACAAAAGTATTTCCGGCTCGTTTATATGGTAACAAAGAAAAAACAGGAGCTCAAATAGAAGTTTTTTTATTAAGAGAGCTGGATGCTGAGTCAAGAATTTGGGATGTATTGGTAGATCCTGCACGAAAAATAAGAATTGGAAATAAATTATTTTTTACGGAAGATGACAGTCTAGTGGCTGAAGTTGTAGATAATACTACTTCCCGAGGCAGAACCTTACGTTTTTTATTTGACGGTTCTTATGAAGAATTCAGAAGAAAATTAAAAGAATTAGGAGAAACTCCTCTTCCAAAATATATAAAAAGAAAACCTGATTCAGAAGATGCTGAAAGATATCAAACCATCTATGCAAAAGAAGAAGGTGCAGTTGCAGCTCCAACGGCAGGACTACATTTTTCAAAACATCTGTTAAAAAGATTGGAAATTAAAGGTATTGAATTTGCTGAAATTACTTTACATGTAGGATTAGGTACTTTTGCTTCAGTAGAAGTGGAAGATCTTTCCAAACATAAAATGGAAAGTGAACAAATTTCCATTTCAGAAAAAACTTGTAAAATAGTAAATCATGCCATTGAGACTAAACACCGTGTATGTGCTGTGGGTACAACTTCCATGAGGGCTATTGAAACTTCAGTTTCTGCTAATAAACGATTAAATCCATACGAAGGATGGACCAATAAATTTATTTTCCCTTCTTATGATTTTGGTATTGCCGATTCCATGATTACCAACTTTCACACTCCTAAATCAACTTTAATGATGATGGTTTCTGCTTTTGCCGGTTATGATTTAATTATGAAAGCTTACAAAGAAGCTATTAAAGAAAATTATAAATTTTACTCCTATGGAGATGCCATGTTAATCATTTAATAATAGCATTATAGTAACTTTGAATCAAAATAAGAAAGATATAAGAGCCTTAAGTTTACAAGAACTTGAGGCTTATTTTTCCTCGATAGGAGAAAAACCTTTTCGAGCCAAACAGGTTTATGAATGGCTCTGGAATAAAAATGCTCATTCTCTTTCAGAGATGACCAATCTTTCCAAATCTTTACGTGAAAATTTAGAAAATCATTTCTCAATCAAGCCGGCAGAAATCCACGTCATGCAAAGGTCTATCGACGGTACAATTAAAAATGCCGTAAAATTACACGACGGAAATGTCGTGGAATCGGTTCTGATTCCTACCACTAAACGGACTACGGCTTGTGTTTCTTCGCAAGTTGGATGCAGTTTGGATTGCACTTTTTGCGCTACGGCACAATTAACACGAATGAGAAATTTAACTGCCGCAGAAATCGTAGATCAGGTAACCTTAATTGATAAACAAAGCAGAGAATATCATCAAAAGCCTCTTTCCAATATAGTGTTTATGGGAATGGGAGAACCTTTACTCAATTATTCTTCCGTAACGGATGCAATCCGAAAGATAACGGAGGACAAAGGATTAGGGATGTCTCCAAGAAGGATCACCGTTTCTACTTCCGGAATTCCTAAACTGATTGAAAAATTAGCGGATGAAAATTTAAAAGTTAAATTAGCCTTATCCTTACATTCAGCCATTGAGGAAAAACGCAATCAATTAATGCCATTTAGTGTTAAATTTCCTCTAACAAGTATAATGGAATCCCTATCCTATTGGTATCAGAAAACTAAAAGTAGAATAACACTGGAATACATTATTTGGAAAGGTATCAATGACGGCAACGAAGATATAAAAGCATTAATAAAATTCTGCAAATCAATACCGTCAAAAGTTAATTTAATACAATACAATTCCATAGAAGGAGGAAAATACTCTCAAGCCAATTCAAACATAATTCAAAACTATGTTAACGCTTTGGAACAAGAAAATATCATTGTTAAAATAAGAAAAAGCAGAGGAGATGATATTGATGCAGCCTGTGGGCAACTCGCTAACAAGCATTAATATATAATTAAGTTTTGAAGAAAGTTTAACTTAAATTCTAAGTTTACTTATCTAAATAATTATTTTTTTAATCTGTTGGCTTAGTTATCAGAATCGGTATACCATTTATATATGCCTACGAGCGCATTTATTTCATATAATATGGATTGAACAGCAAAAATATAATTATGCGAAATCAGATTTAATGATAACCAAACTAAATTACTAATACTCCACAAAACCCAGGAAAAAGGTTGTCTCATGATCATAGTAAATTGAGCGGACACTCCTATCATAAAAGCAATACAATTAAGTAAAAGTATGTAAGGAGAAGAATCTTTTTTAAAAAAATAATCCCCAAAGAAAAACATAAGAATTATTCCTATTATACAGAATAAGATCGTACATATTAAGGCTTTTTGATCCATTTTTGATACTTTGATTTTTCCTTCTTGATCTTGATTTTTTTTCTTAGTCCATAGAATCAGCCCGAAAACATGAGTTATAAAATAATATAGATTACTACACGCCATACCTACATTTCCAAACAACAGATGGGTATATATCTCGCCAATATTCGCTGACATTCCCAATAAATTGGATACTATCGGCGATCTATATACCAATACGTTAACACAAACATAACCAAGCAAAGCGGTTACGGTAAAAATTAGTATATGGGGTAGTGGTTCAGCATTGTCTTTCCACATAGCATATCCCAAGTATATGGTTAAAAAAAACGCAATAATAAACCAGGTGATTCTAAGTATTTTTTCAAATTTCTTTGTAAACATTTTACTTAATTATTATATTTTAATTTTGTTTTCTTTTAATTGTTACTCCGTTTTCTGATACATACACCCCCGATAAAATACATACGGTACCTAGAAAAGTAATCATCGTTATACTTTCCTTTAAAATAATTGATGCCGAAATGATTGCTATCAACGGTACTAAGTAGATATAATTAGTTGTTTTTATAATTCCTATTTTCTTTATTGATAAATTCCAGGTAAAAAAACATACCATAGATGCTATAATTCCTAAAAATAAAAGATTAAAAATTACCGTAGGTGTTAGCAATACATTTTTTTGAAATTTGAAAGGTGCTATTAAAATAAAAGGTATTATAGTTACTATTCCATAAAAAAATAATTTACGGGTTATAAAAAGTATGGAATAGGTTTTACTGAGCTTATTTAAAATCAAAGTATAGATTGTCCAAGAAAGTACTGCCGTTAATGCCAATAGATCCCCCCAAAAGTTTATCTCGAGTATGAAACTACCATTAAATATTACTAAAAAAACTCCTAATAAAGCTAATAAAGAACCATACACTAAATTTTTAGTTACTTTTTCTTTTTTATTTATTAGTATAGTAAAAAAAGCGGTTACTATGGGATTAGTAGACAATATTAACGATACATTAGAAGTTAAAGATAACTTCAAAGCCATATTTTCTGTTATAAAGTATATAGTTCCTCCAAATAATCCGATTAACAAGAACAGAAATTCATCTTTATAATTTTTTGAAAAAATTACCTTAGGAGAAAAAAACCATATACATATATAAGCTAATAAAAAACGGTATAAAAAGATCTCTACCGGACTTAATCCGTCATTCATTAATACTTTGGTCGAAATAAAGGTAGTACCCCATATAAAAATCGTAATTATAGCTAAAATATGATATTTTAAATTTTTGTTTTTCATGTATTTAGTTAGTATTATAATAAAAAAGAACTGATAGTTTTATAAAACTATCAGTTAATTCCAAGATTAAAAAATATACTAGTTTCTTAAAAATTCATCTATATGCCTAGCCGTTTTTCTTCCGGAAGCGATGCTTGTCACCACCAAAGATTGTCCACTCACACAATCTCCAGCTGCAAAAATTTTATCCACATTGGTCTTTCTAGTTTCATCGGTATGAATATTTTTTCTTTCATTCATGATGATCTCCATTTCTTCTAAAAAACCTTCTTGAATGGGATTGACAAATCCAAGGGCCAAAAAAGCCAAGTCAATTTTTAATATTTCGGGTTCTCCCACTTCTTTCATAGTAAATTTCCCTGATGAGTCTTTTTCCCATTCAACTTCTACTACTTCCACTCCGGTTAATTTTCCCTCTTCTCCGATAAATCTTTTGGTATGTAATGACCATCTTCGTTCACATCCTTCTAAATGTGAAGAAGAAGTTTTTAAATAGACCGGAAAAGGAACAGGCCATCGGTTTTCAACTTCTTTTAACTCTTTAGGCTTAGATAGTATTTCAATTTGTATAATGTTAGCAGCTCCTTGACGATTAGCCGTTCCTATACAATCGGAACCGGTGTCTCCTCCTCCGATTACCAAAACATTTTTCCCTTTTGCGTTAATAAATTCTTCTTCGGAAATGGTTTCTTTAGCAACAATCTTATTTTGCATTTTTAAATATTCCATTGCGTAATGAACTCCTTTGAGTTCCCTTCCCTCAATTGTCAAATCTCTGGGCGACTGAGACCCGATGGCTATACAAATGGCATCGTAATTTTTTAAAATCTCTCTTCCTTTTATATCTTTGCCCACTTCAGTGTTGACTATAAATTCAATGCCCTCTTCCTTCATCAAATCAACACGTCTTTGAACTACATTTTTGTTTAATTTAAAATCGGGAATACCATAACGAAGCAATCCGCCTATGCTGGTATCTTTTTCATAAACTGTTACAGTATGTCCTTTTTTATTGAGTTGATTGGCTACTGCCATTCCTGCCGGACCTGATCCAATAACAGCTACTTTTTTTCCTGTTCGTGCAGTTGGAATTTGTGGCTTCATGAATCCCTCGGAATAGGCGTGTTCCATCACGGCCGCCTCATTTTCTCTAATGGTAACAGGCGAATCTTCAATCGCCAATACACAAGTTTTTTCGCAAGGTGCCGGACATACTCTTCCGGTAAATTCAGGAAAATCGTTAGTAGATTGTAAACTTCGAGCGGCTCTTTTCCAATTTCTTTTATAAATTAGATCTTGCCATTCGGGCATTTTATTTCCTAATGGACAACCGTATTGACAAAATGGAACTCCGCAGTCCATACATCTAGATGCTTGTAAAAATCTATCTTCTGTATTTAATGTCTGCTCTACTTCTCCATAATCCGAAATTCTTTCATGTCTAGGGCGATACCCTGCTTCTTTTCTATTTATTGTTAAAAATGCTTTAGGATTTCCCATTTTATACTTTATAATATCTTAATAATCGTATTCTAGTTTTGAAATTTTCTCATTTATTGCGCGAATTTTTTCTTCTTGCAAAACTCTTTTATATTCTATTGGAGTAACTTTAATAAAAGAATTTACTTCGTTTATCCAATTATCCAATAACCTTTTAGCTAGTGGGCTTGAAGTGTGTTTGTAATGATTGCTAATAAGATCATTTAATTCACGTATATCGCTAATATCCTCAATTAAGGAAAGTTCAACCATTTCCATATTGCAATAGTAGTCGAAATCGCCATCCGGATTATATACATATGCTATACCTCCACTCATACCGGCAGCAAAATTTCTTCCTGTTTTACCCAGCACTACCGTTCTTCCTCCGGTCATATATTCACAACAATGATCTCCTGCTCCTTCAACTACTGCAAGAGCTCCACTGTTTCTTACACAAAAACGCTCTCCTACCTGACCGTTAATATATACTTCGCCTGAGGTCGCACCATATAAAAGTGTATTTCCCGCTATAATGTTGTTTTCAGGCATAAAGTTAGATGAATCGGGAGGCAACAAAACAATCTTACCGCCTGACAATCCTTTTCCCAAATAGTCATTTGCATCCCCTTTTAATGTAAAAGTGATTCCTTTGGATAAAAAAGCTCCGAAACTTTGACCTGCCGATCCCTTAAATGTGCAATGAATGGTATTATCCGGTAATCCGTCGTTACCGTATTTTTTTGCAACTTCTCCTGACAGCATTGCTCCCACTGCTCTATCCGTATTTTGAATGGTACGTTTCAATGATACGGGCATGGTTTGATCTATGGCATTGCGACAAGTGTTTATTAATTCTCTATCTAAAACTTTATCTATTTTATGATCTTGAAGTTTATTGTGTTTTAAAGAATTTTTATTTTTTTCGGGATAATATAATATTCTGCTTAAATCTAATTTTTCAAATCTTGGATTTTGAAGAGAGGATTTGGACTTTAACAGATCTGTTCTTCCCACAATATCGTCTAATTTGGTAAATCCCATTGAGGCTAAATGTTCTCGTACTTCCTCTGCTAAGAAAGTAAAGAAATTTATAAGATAATCACTTTTGCCGCTAAATTTCCCCCTTAATTGCTCATTTTGGGTTGCTACTCCTACCGGACAAGTATTTAAATGACACTTTCTCATCATAACGCAACCCAAAATAATCAAAGCACTGGTTGCAAAACCAAATTCTTCGGCTCCCAGCATTGCGGCTATGACAATATCCCTGCCTGTTTTTAATTGTCCGTCTGTTTGAAGGCGAATGTTACCTCTAAGATTATTTAACACCAATGTTTGTTGGGTTTCAGCTAAACCGATTTCCAGTGGTAATCCGGCATGTTTAATAGAGCTTAACGGACTGGCACCCGTTCCTCCGTCACACCCGCTGATTAAAATTAAATCTGCCTTTGCTTTTGCCACACCGGCAGCTATAGTTCCTACACCACTTTCTGAGACCAATTTTACGCTAATTATAGCTTTTGGATTCACATTTTTTAAATCATAGATTAATTGTGCCAAATCTTCAATAGAATATATATCGTGATGAGGTGGAGGGGAAATCAATGAGATACCGGGTATTGAATGTCTTGTTTTGGCTATAATCGTATCAACTTTAAATCCGGGCAATTGTCCTCCTTCTCCCGGCTTAGCTCCTTGAGCTACTTTAATTTGAATTTCATCTGCATTTACTAAATATTCCGTTGTAACTCCAAATCTTCCTGAAGCTACTTGTTTGATCGCTGATCTAGCGTTAGTTGAAAAACGTTCTTTTAGTTCTCCTCCTTCTCCTGTATTACTTTTTCCCCCGATCGTATTCATAGCAACCGCTATGGCTTCATGTGCTTCTTTACTGATTGATCCGAACGACATAGCACCTGTAACAAAACGTTTCATAATTTCTGATGCAGGCTCGACTAAATCTATATCAATGGGTTGGGAAATATAATCGATAAAATCTCTTATAAATATTTTATCCTCTTTGTTGTCTACTTCTTGAGTAAATTCTTTAAATTTATTGTAATCTCCGGTTCGTGTGGCAATCTGAAGTTTTGCGATGGTTTCCGGATTCCAAGCATGGGCCTCTCTACCTTTTCTCCATGCATACATTCCTAAATTGTCGTATATGGTTGAATCATGTACCCCTTCGAATGCTTCTTTAAACGATTGGATGGTATCGTATGCTATGTCTTCTAAGTCTATACCTTCTATTTTTGAAATGGTGTGACCAAAATAATCGGACAATACTTTTGAACTTATTCCGATCGCCTCAAATACTTGAGCTCCTATATAACTTTTAAGGGTTGATATTCCCATTTTTGAAAGAACTTTCAATAATCCTTTATGTATGGATTTCATGTAATTTCTTTCTGCTGTTGAAAATACCATTTGTATTTCTCCTTTTTCAACCAAATCATTCAACATGGCAAATGACAGGTATGGATTTACCGCATTGGCTCCGTATCCAAATAATAAGGCAAAATGCATAACCTCTCTCGGTTCTGCTGATTCTACCACCAAATCAATTTGCATACGTTTTCTCTTTTTAATCAAATAATGATGGACAGAAGAAACTGCTAATAATGAAGGAATGGCTATATGGTCCAGGTCAGCTTTTCTATCACTTAAAATAATATAATTGCTTCCTTTGTCCACTGCTTCTTCTGCAGTTTTACAAAGTTCTTCAATACCTTTTTTCAACCCGTAAGCATATTCATCCGGTTGATACGTAAAGGTTATAGGAATTACTGTCGATTTAAATCCCTTATAGTCTAAATTTTCAAGCAGATCCAATTCTTTATTAGTTATAATGGGATAGGCCAGTCCGACCATTTTACAATGTTCGGGCATGGGCTCTAATATATTTTTATGTAAAGAGCCTATATATCCCGCTAGGGACATTACTAATTCTTCTCTTATAGGATCAATGGGTGGATTGGTTACCTGCGCAAAATGTTGCCTGAAATAGGAAAATAAACGATTGGGTTCTTTGGATAATATGGCCAAAGGGGTATCGTTTCCCATAGAGCCCACCGGTTCTTTTCCGTCCTTCGCCATCGGAATTAAGAGTTTCTCTATATCTTCACGATAATATCCATATGCTGATAACATGACATCCAAATTCGGAACTTCATATTTCACGCTTCTTCCCGAAGATATATCATCTAAAGAAATTCTGTTTTTATCTAACCATTGTTTATACGGATAAGCATTTGCTAATTCTTCTTTTAATTCTTTATCATACTGAACAGTACCATTCATAGTATCAATTAATACCATTTTTCCTGGTTTTAATCTTCCTTTTTCCCTGATTTCTGAAGGATCAAAGGTAACTACTCCTGTTTCTGAAGCTACTACCATCATATCATGATGGGTAATGAGATATCGTGCGGGGCGTAATCCATTTCTATCCAACAATCCACCGGCATATCGCCCGTCACTGAATAAAATGGTCGCCGGTCCGTCCCACGGTTCCATAAGAATGCTGTGGTATTCATAGAAAGCTTTCAGTTCGGATGAGATCGGGTTTTTATCATTCCATGATTCCGGAACCATCATGGCTAATGCATGAGGCAATGACTTGCCCGACATTACTAAAAATTCTAATACATTATCAAAAGATGAACTGTCGCTCATCCCCTGCTGCACAATCGGCCATATATCTTCTATATTTCCTATTTTTTCTGATTTTAAAACGCTTTCTCGTGCTTCCATCCATAACCTGTTTCCTTTGATGGTGTTGATTTCTCCGTTATGCCCGACTAAACGAAAAGGCTGAGCTAAGTCCCAGGTTGGAAAAGTATTGGTACTGAATCTTGAATGAACTAAAGCAATGGCACTGGTAAAATTAGGATGTAATAAGTCAGGAAAATAATGTCTTAGTTGTAAAGATGTTAACATTCCTTTATATACAATGGTTTTGGTTGACAAACTTACTATGTAGCACCCGCGTTTATTTTTTATATCTGATTCTAATAGTGATTTTTCAAATTTTTTTCTAAGTAAATACAGTTTTAATTCTAATACTTCTTGTGAATATTCTTCTCCTTTTATGAATATCTGCTTTATAATCGGCTCATTTGCCATTGATATTTCTCCAAGTATATCACTATTAACAGGTACATCCCTCAAGGCTAGAAAACTTAATCCTTCTTTTTTGATTAATTCGGACAGTAATTCAAATGCCTTTTTTTCTTCTTCTTTTTCTTTAGGGAAAAATAACAACCCGCTCCCATATCTGCCCTTTTCCGGAACTGCTATTCCTTGAAGAAGAACAAATTCATGAGGTATTTGTACCATAATTCCGGCTCCATCTCCGGTTTTATTATCGGCGCTTTCAGCTCCTCTGTGGGTCATATTTTCTAAAACTTGAAGTCCGTTTTCAACAATTGAATGGGATCTGACACCTTTGGTGTGGACTATCATACCTACTCCACACGCGTCATGCTCAAATTCCGGATCATATAATCCTTTTTTACAGTATTCACTTTTCCACATAATTTTTACTCAGATTTTTTTAAGTTATAAAAGTAATAATTATAAATATAAATTATTGCATAAATTGCATTATAATTTGTTATTAATAAATTATAAACATAAATTATCTAGTATTTTATACCTTAAAACGCATAGGAAGATTCGATATTTTCAATTGATTTTTGAAAAATTAATATCCATCGGAGTTTTTTACTGAAAATAAGATATATTAATATTTTTATATTTTACAATTAATTTAACATTAATTTAAAAATAAGACAACTTTCATGTACTATATTTGCGTTATAAATTCAATTAACACAATTTTATTAAGATAATCGTAAAACAATCACTATGTCATTTAAAGCGAAATTAGAAGTAGAAGGGAAATCATATAATGTTTTGAATATTAATTACTCTTTAGCTCAAGAAACAGATCCGACCGGTCGCCCGTCTTCTCAAACCAGAGGGGGAAGGATTGAAGTTTCAATTGAATCTACCGGTGAAACTGATATTTTTGAGTGGATGACAAATAGCTTTGAAAGAAAAGATGGTAAAATAGTATTCATTAAAAGAGACAACAATTCTACTTTAAAAGAATTATATTTTTTTGATGGATATGTTGTGAAATATAAAGAAAATTTTGATTCTTACGGTAAATCTCCTCTGACGGAAACTTTTACTATTTCTGCTAAGAGTATTAAAATGGGAACCGGAGAGCATATTAATGAATGGATTTAAGATTAAAAATCTTTTAATCGGAATTAATAACTGAATTATCGGTTTAAATTAAATTTACACGTATAGTATGTATTTTTATTTAATTAAGAAATTCTATTATCCAATTTGGTAAGATTTGTAAAGTGGTTTCGGATATTAAGTTTCTTATTTTTAAAAATATTTATTTCTTATAAAAAAATAAAACGATGAATTTCAAGAAATTCATCGTTTTTTTATGAGTGTTATAATTAATAACTATTTTACATATTATTGTTCCGCCAATTTTTCTTTAATGCGGGTTTCAATTTCCTCTAATAGTTCCGGATTATCTTTTAATAACTGCTTAACAGAATCTCTTCCTTGTCCAAGTTTCGTATCTTGATAGCTGAACCAGGATCCGGATTTTCCGACAATTCCCATTTCAACTCCTAAATCCAGGACTTCTCCAACTTTGGAAATTCCTTCTCCGTACATAATATCGAATTCTGTTTGACGGAATGGTGGGGCTACTTTATTCTTAACGACTTTTACTTTTACTCTGCTTCCTATTGCATTATCACCATCCTTGATCGGTGAGCCTGATTTACGTATATCAATTCGTACTGAAGCATAGAATTTTAATGCATTTCCTCCGGTAGTTGTTTCCGGGTTTCCAAACATTACTCCAATTTTTTCTCTAAGCTGATTGATAAATATTACGGTACATTTAGTTTTACTAATGGTAGCGGTTAGTTTTCTAAGAGCCTGAGACATTAGTCGTGCATGAAGACCCATTTTAGAATCTCCCATTTCTCCTTCTATTTCTGCTCGAGGAGTTAATGCTGCTACTGAATCGATAACTACAATGTCAATAGCACCTGATCGAATCAGATTATCGGCGATTTCCAATGCTTGTTCTCCATCGTCCGGCTGAGAAATAATCAGATCGTCCAAATTGATGCCCAGACGTTGAGCATAGGTTGGATCGAATGCGTGTTCTGCATCAATGAATGCTGCTATTCCTCCTTTTTTCTGAGCTTCTGCTATTGCGTGTAACGTAAGTGTTGTTTTACCCGATGATTCAGGACCAAATATTTCAATAATTCTTCCTCGTGGATAGCCTCCGACCCCTAAAGCCAAATCCAAACCGAAAGATCCGGTAGGAATAGTGTCTACTTCTTCAACAGGCTTATCTCCCATTCGCATGACTGATCCTTTACCATAGGTCTTGTCTAATTTGTCTAAAATTAGATTCAACGCCTTCTTCTTTGCTTCTGAATTGTTTGCGTCTTTGCTTTCTTTTTCTGCCATTATTTGTTTTACTTTTTATATATATATTTAATTTTTCAATTGTTTTTAATCCTTTAAAATATTCGTCGTTTAAGAATATCTAAGTTAATTAATGTTTATCTTACAGATTCATAGTTTTAAGAATTTGTTCTGCATGATTCTTTGTTTTTACTTTGGTAATAATATTTTTAATTATTCCATTTTCATCAACTATATAGGTATATCATAAGATACCTTCGTATTCTTTTCCCAAAAATTTTTTCTTACCCCATGCTCCAAATGATTCTATTATTTTTTTATCAACGTCTGCTATAAGCGGAAAAGGAAATGAATATTTATCATGAAATGATTTTTGTTTATCTACTGAATCTTTACTTATTCCTATGATTTGATAGCCTTCTTTTTGAAGATTTGCATAATTATCTCTAAGATTACATCCTTCAGCTGAACAACCCGGAGTATTTGCTTTGGGATAAAAATATATGATAAGTTTTTTTCCTTTAAAATCTGAGTATTTAATTATTTTTCCTTCTTGGTCAAGTCCCTCAAAATCAGGAATCTTATCCCCTATTTTTAACATCGTTTTGGGTTTAAACTTTTGGTTATGTAAAGATATTCATAAAAAATATAAGTATCAATTTTTTCAAAACTCTAAATTACATATCCTTACCAACCACCAACCTAAGCAATTATATATCAAACCATTAAGAAACCAAATAATTCTCAGCTATAAATTTTCAATTTATTTCAATTAAGTGTAAGTAAATTTCATGAAATACTGAAATTTTAAATGCTATAGTATAAGATCCTTGTAACTTTTGATTACTTCATATCCTTTGTTTTTGAAATAGGTTTCCGAACATTCTAATTTTTCAGCCATAATAAAATCTCCTCCCCAAGCTCCCAGACTCTTAACAACCCCCGGATAATCACTGAATAAAACTTTTTTTACTGTATCTATATTGATAAACTCTGAAATCAATTGTTCATGTTCTGAAATAAGAATTCTGAATTGATTAAAGGTAATTTTTGGGTCTATAATTTCTCGGGTTATCTTTGAAACGGCATCTATGAGATTTTCCGACTTCGTTTTTTGTTTATAATGCTGTATTCCTTCTCTTGAATTTTGTTTTTGATTCAAATAAATAAATAAAAGATTTTCCGTTATTGCGGAAGATATTTCTACCTTTTCAATTTTCTTTACTTCATTTTCTATTAGTTGATAGGTAATAGGCGTATAGGCTTCGGCACAGGCTATATCATAACCGCTTCCTCCAAAAGTTTTTTCTAATAATTTATAGGGATTTACTTTTGTCCATTGTGCTACATTATTGATTAAGGTTGAACTGGTTCCCAAGCCCCAATTTTCGGGAAAGTCCAGCCGAGTTATACATTCGTATCCTACTTTATTTTCAAATTTTGTGCTTCCTAATTTTTGTACTTCTTGGAAAATAAGGAGTAATTGTTTTGAAAAATTTATATTCGTCGTTTCATCGATTTTATTGCTGTTAATATCTAAAACGGTTTTAAACCATAATTTTCCATCACTTTTATAGGCAGTCCATACCAATTTATTAGAAAATTCTTGAGTTTGGTGTATTTGAAGAGATTGTCCTAATCGAGTGGGTACGGCTAAACTTAAGGCACCATCCAGTACCGTATATTCTCCGGTTAAAAGTAATTTACCGTTACTTTTAAATTTTTGTAAAATACTCAAATTATGAGAGTTTATTCTGTTTATTTTTGAAGGTATATAGCAAATGATTCATCTAATAGCGCCGGCATACTTACACGTCCATTGACTACACTTACTACTTCTGCTTTTGCTTCAGAACATACTTTGTTGTCGGACTTGCGTATAATTTTTTGATTAAATATATAACGGATTCCTTCTTTTTCCAATGAATCTATGGTACATAAAAATTTTTCTCCTCCTTTTAGTGAACTCATATAGCGTACATGAATGCTTATTAATACTAAATCGATTCCTTTTTGGTGTAAATCATAGAAATCTAGCCCATTATGTTCTAGAAATTCATGACGGCCTACTTCATAATAGTGTTGATAATTTGCATTGTTTACGATGCCTTGTGCATCACATTCATAATCTCGTACTTTTAAATCGATTTCAAAAAGAGGAGTATTCATAATTTAATTTTTTATACGTAATAGTAAACTCTAATTTATGAAAAATTTCGCTTATAAAAAAGGGATTGTAAGATTTTTATTCATGGTTTTTAGGTGAATATATACCAGAGTATTCCTATATTTAAACGAAAATCTGTATATGGATTAAGTGGCGAACTGTAGAATTTGTAACCACTAAAACTGGAGTTGAAATGTTGTCCTTCTAGTATAATCAACATTCTTTTGACTTTAAAATGCAGAAATAAATCTAATACGGGATATTCTCCAATATTATAATTTTCTGTTTTTGATTGTAATCTAAACTCATTGGTTACCGGTAAAAAGAGTCTGGATTGGAATTTATTAAAGTAATAAGCATTTAATCCTAATTGGAATTCTGCATTATTTTTAAATGCTTTTGATTGGTAATAAATGGTTGCTCTACCAATGAAATCCGGCAAGGGTAAGAGTTGTTTATTACTGGTAACATTTTGATATGCTAAATTAGTTTCCAAATGGAATTTTTTATATTGAAAACTGTTTTTCAAACCTACTTGTACTACATCCACTGAAGAACCGGCTTGTTTAGGAAGATAATCACTATCTAAATAGGTATAATTTTTTATATTATAAAATTGTGTAAAAACTCTTGTATTATAAGGTTTTATATGTAATTCTCCTCCTGCTTGAACTGTTCTTTCTTTTTTAGGGTCATCCATAAAATAATTCATGGATTTATAAAAACTTTGATTATACAGCAAGTTTAACGACGGTATCTGGGATTTAACTCCTACATTAGCTTCTAAATAATAATCTTTTAAAGGACTGACTATTAAATGATTGTCTAAGTAATACGAATTTTTAAATTCATCTCCCGTCATTGCCTCTCCTTGTGATTTTAAAACAATTTCTTTCTTCCAGTTAAATGCAAGTTTTCCGGCTATTCCCACTCGATTGTCTTTGAGATTTTTGGGAAAGGAAATACTTGGATCAACTATTCGGTCAAAATTAAATTCTAAATGTTCATATTTAAATCCTGTTTCCAAATGTAATTTATCGCTCCAATCAAAAACTGCCATGGATTGATTGGTAATCTTTCTAAGCTTTTTGGTGTTGTAATGACTTTTCAAATTGTCTACATCAAAAATACCTTGTTTATCTGAAAAATAGGAATTTAGATTTTTAAATTCTTCATAGGTAAAATGGGAAGATTCTGCCGAAAAAATATTTTTTATAGATAAAGGATAGGTGTTATGTCCCGAATTAAGTATTCCTAATTGTTGACCGACATAAAATCTTCTTCTTCCATATTTTGATTGCGCTCCTGTAAGGTTTACTTCCATTCGGTCCCGATCTTTAAATCGGCTGTCTCCATCTTCGAAATTTTTTGGAAATTGAATTCCTCCGTTTTCTTCATCGTCTACATTAGCTGTTATATAGTGAGTCCACAAATTATATTTTTGATTTTTGGTATGATAGGCAAGTGTGAATAAAAGTGAATTATTGGAAGCTAATTGTTCTAAATATTTTCCTTCTGAACGTAATCCTCTGTATTGTATGGAATAATTTAGCCTTGAATTGATATTATGTGTAAATAAACTTGATAATGAATGGCCTTGATTATATCCATTGTTGTATTGGAATTCGGTCATCGGGGTCTGAACATCAAAATATCTTACTTCATCTGCTTCTATTAGGTTAAAAGATTTTCCCGTAGGAATTAAATCTATTCCCGAGTTAATTTTAGTTGAAAATAATAAAGGATTAAAAGTATGTCCAATATTGGAAAACGGCATGGCGCCAAAACTATCTTTGTGATTGTACATTTTATTGCTATAGTATTTATCTATAGTTAAAACCGTATCAAAGATTTTTTTCGCATGGTCTTCCGTCCAATATTTATAGGATTGAATGGTTGGGTTATAAATTTTAATTGAATCAGAAGAGATAGGTTTACTGTTTGTTACAGGCATTTCGTTTGTGTTCCCTTCTGAAACCTGAGCAAAAGAAAATATTGAAACTATGCTTGAAAAAAAACAGATAAAAAATATTCTAATTCTACTCATGTACGTAAACAATATGCAAATATAAAAATAAAAAAACGGCAAAAAAACCGACTTTTTATTATATATGTTATATTGTTCTTAATATTTGTTAAAATAATGCCGAATATCATTATTTACGTTCTGTATTTAAAATAATTTTAGTATTTAATAAAAAGCTATTTATAAAAAAACCACCTTAAATAAGGTGGTTTTTTGTGTATATAATCTATTAATACCCTTTATTTTGTTGATCTTTGTTCATTCCTGCATTATTATCTATTTCGGATTGCGGTATCGGAAAAGCTAATCTGAAGTCTCCAACTGGGAAAGTAACATCTTGTTCTCCTGTTAAGTCTATTCTTGTTAAGGTTTTATTCCATCTTAACAAATCCCAAACTCTGAATCCTTCTCCTACTAATTCTTTTCTTCTCTCTTCTTTTACATCATCCATGGTTATTGTTGTTAATGGAGTAATTCCTCTTTGAGCTCTAATGCCGTTTACTAATTCTAAGGCTTCAGCAGTAGAACCTCCTCCTCCCATTAATATGGCTTCTGCCTGATTTAAGGCTATTTCTTCATATCTTACTAACTTTTGATTGGATTCTCCTGTTAATAACGGATATTTACCTTCTATGTAGGTTGCATTTTTGGAAGAATTTTGACGCAACATTCCGGTTTTGTCTTTACTATCTTTTTTGATTTTAGCTCTGATATCTTCAGGATCGTATGCTGCAACTAAACTTGGATTTAATCGGGTATTGGCGTATCCTTCTGATGAAAAAATATAACCTACACTTGAAGTACCAATAGCCCCTGCAACGCCATAAGCTAATTCAAATATTGAGTTAAGTCCTTCTATTCTCCAACTGGTTACATATAAACCTTTGTCAATAGGTGCATACTGAGCGGTAACTTCACTGGCATATTTATAGACATTGTTATACTCTTCTTTGTATAAATAGTATCTCGACATTAATCCGGCTATCGCTCCTTTAGTTAATTTTTGTTTAACATCAATGTTATATACTGATTTTTCATAGGCTTGTTGAAAATCAGATTCGATTTGAGCATAGCATTCATCTAAGGTTGCTCTTGATACAGCGAATGTTGCCGGATTGGTTGTATTTTCTAAAATTAAGGGAACACCTAAATTTTTGTCTTGTGTATATTTTTGTCCAAACAATTTTATGAGATCGAAATATGCCCAAGCTCGGATTGCATAGGCTTGTGATTTAATTTCGTCAATTTTTTCTTCCGAAGTTCCATCTGTTATAGTTGCGTTTATGACAATATTTGCATTGGATATTACTCGATAGATTCTTTTCCATGTTTCACTTGCATAACTGTCGGTTGCATTCATGGTAAATTGAGAAACTGTCTGATATCTTCCGGAAGAACCTGTTGAGAACATTTCATCACTTCCTCTAACTTCTCCGAAAACTACATAATTACATCCGTAATAATATTGGGATCTCATTAAGGCATAAGTTCCGTTCATAAATGTTTCCAGCTGACCCAAAGTAGTAATGGGCGTTTCATCTATTACATCGGTTTGTTGCAATTGTGGGTCTGTAAAATCATCTGAGCATGATACGGTTGAAATTAATGATGATAAAACAGTTGCTAATAATATAATCTTTTTCATGGTTATCTTCTTAATTTTTAAAATCCAACATTAACTCCAACAGTAAATGTTTTTATTATAGGTTGTTCAAAGTTACTTCCTCCTCCATTGACATTTTGTTCAGGTTCTATTTTCAGATGCCTTACTTTACTGTCAAAACAATAGGTCCAAATATTGGTTCCTCGTAGATATATTTTAAGGTTAGTTAATCCTATATCATCTAATACTGATTTTGAAAAAGTATATCCGATGGTTAAGTCTCTTAATCTGATGAAATCGCCATCATATAAAAATCTGGTTGATGAATAGTTGGATTTTGAAGAATTGGTAAGTATTGGTTTTGGATTTGAAGCATGAGGATTATCCGGCGTCCAGAAATCGCCTTGTTCTTCATATCCTCCATATATATGTATATATTGTCCGTCACTGGTAGTGTAATTTCTCCATCCATCATATATTTTATGTCCGAAATTACCACTGAAGGTTGCAGATAAAGATATTCTTTTATAAGATAGATCTGTTGAAAGCCCTGCCATGTATTTTGGAAGTGTAGTTCCTTGAACGGCTCTTTCTGCTTTATTATAATCGGTAGTTACTTCTCCTCCTTTTCCATTTACATACCATTGTCCTTCTCCTGTAGTAGGGTTAACTCCCGCCCATTTCCTCATATACCAACTTTTTACGGCTTCTCCTTTTCTAACAATATTTACTCCTGTGATAGATTCACCTAACGGAAGATTTGTTACTTCATTTTTTACGTAAGTGAAATTACCGGATAGATACCAGTTGAACCCGTCAGGGGTATCTGATTTTATTATTGTTCCTCCTAAATCTAATTCAATTCCTTTGTTTACCATATCTCCGGCATTAACTAATACGGTAGAGAAACCTGTGGTTAATGATATACCTTTAGGGAATATTAAATCTTTTGTCTTTTTGTGAAAGTATGAAGCTGAAAAATTCAATCTGTGATTAAAAAATTCTGTTTCGAAACCTGCATCAAACTGTCTAATTTTTTCCCAAGTGAAATCTTTATATCCTAATTGATAGATATATCCTCCCGCAGCATCATTATAATTTAAATCATATCCATATTGTGCAAATGAATTTAAATCGTCATATAGTAATTGATTTCCTAATTCTCCATATGAAGCTTTGATTTTTAATAAATCAATGGATGATCCGATTAAAAATCTTTCATTGGAAATATCATAAGCTGCTCCTACAGACCAGAATGTCCCCCATTTATTACCTGAACCAAAGTTATTTAATGCTTCTCTTCTTATCGTTCCGTCCAGAAAATACTTTTTACTGTAATCGTAACTTACATTCGCTGCATATGCATTTCTAGTAGCGATATAGCCATTTCCGGTGGTTTCTTCATTTTTAACAAAATTATCTGTAGAATATAACCCCAGTCTTCCTAATGTAGTATTTGAAGTGCTTAAGTATTTATAGTCTTTTTTATAAGCTTCTTGTATAATTCGTGTATCAAAGTGATGGTTTTCTCCTACTGTGAAAAAGTAATTTAAAATATTCTGAACATTCCAGTTAAAATATCGCACTCTTTCATTAATCATTCTTCCGTTTGTATTTGCTCCGTCTCCATGAATTGGATTATCATATTTATCTCTTTCCATGTTTATATACTCAGGCGCGAAATTTATCACATATCTTAAATTATTAATAATCTTGTACTCACCTTGTATATTAGCAAAAACTCTGGCTGTTTTAGTGGTTATGTAGTTATTTTCCAATAAATACGCGGCATTAAACATACCGTTAAACATTCTTCCGCCTTCTCCTAAATTGTAACTTCCATCCGGATTTTTAGCAGGGTCAGTTGGCAGCATAAAGTATTTAGTTAATAACGGATTTGAAAAATATCCTCCGTTTAAAACACTATTTTGTTTGGTATAAGCCGCATTGATATCTGTACGGATGGTTAATTGATCTGTAGCTTTATAATCAGTTGCTAATCTCCCACTTACTCTATCAAAGTCTGTACTTCTTACAGTACCTTCTTGTGAGAAATAATTAAGAGACGAAGCATATTTTAATTTATCTGAACCTCCGGTTACTCCAATATTTAGACTGTTTTGAGAGGTATAATCTCTTTCCACAAGTTTAGTCCAATCAGGAACCTCAGTTTTACCATCCCATAACGGCAAAGTGGTTTCTTTTGGAGCCAATTCATTATTTATATAATCGATGGCTTCTTGTTCTGTTAAATTTCTTTTATTTCTAACCGCTTCCGTTAAAACTCTGTTCCATGTTCCCGGAGTGATTGATTTTGGTCCTTTTACCGCTTTTTTTCCAAAACCTCTTTCCAAGTCAACTGAAAATTTAGCTTTCCCGTTTTTTCCTTTTTTGGTAGTTATCACAATAACCCCCGCTCCTGCATCAGCACCATACAAAGAGGTAGCTGCTGCATCTTTTAAGACCGTATAGGATTCTATATCATTGGGATTTATGGTTGCTAAAACATTCGTTGAAGGATCTGTTTCGGATTTGTTACGATTATTGGTTAAATTACCTGAAGAAATTCTTACCCCGTCAATAATGTAAATCGGATTGTTATTTCCGTTTACAGAGGTAACTCCTCTCAATCTTATTTGTGCAAGTCCTCCCGGCTGACCTGTGGAGGAGTTTACTGACAAACCTGAAACTCTTCCTGCTAAGGCTTTATCAAATGATGCAATCGGGGCATTTGATATATCTGATCCTTTTACCACAGATGCTGTTCCTACCACATCTTTAGCATCTCTTATTCTACCGAATCCTAAAACAACTACTTCTTCAATTTCCTTTTCGTCTTTTTTCTCGATTTTTTTAGAAAATTTAAATGCTAAATCATCTTTTGCTATTACTTCTTCAGATTCTTCTTCTAAATTCGTAATTACTAAAACATCCCCAACTTTTCCTGCTGATAATTCAAAATTACCGTCATCATCGGTTCTTGTAAAAGTATTCGTTCCCTTAATTTCGACCTTTGCTCCTATGGCAGGTTCACCATCAGCCTCTTGTACATTTCCTTTAATTTGCCCAAAAGCAAATTGACCGGATAAGCACAATCCTAGCACACTTAAAATTTTAAGTTCTTTCCTCATACAATAATATATACTTAGTTAAACAACAAAATTCTAACATTTTTTTAATATATCCAAAAATAATATTAAATTATCTTAAAATAATAGCTTTTTGTTATAAATATAGTTAAATTATTATGTAAATATTAAATAATAAAAAAATTAGACGTAATTCATTGAAAGAACACTATAATATAAGATGGTTGGAAATAAAAAAAGCTGTATGAAATTTCATACAGCTTTTATATTAGTTATGTATAATTTTAAAATTTAAATCTTCAATTTTTTCTTAACTTCTACTTCTTCGTATACTTCCAATAAATCTCCTATCTGAATATCATTATAATTCTTAATATTCAATCCACATTCGTATCCTTTGCTTACTTCTTTTACATCATCTTTAAATCTTTTTAAGCTTTCAAGCTCACCGGTATATACTACTATGCCTTCTCTAATGATACGTATTTTAGAGTTTCTGTTAATAGTTCCATCTAAAACCATACATCCTGCAATAGTACCCACTTTGGAAATTTTAAAGGTTTCTCTAATTTCAACATTTCCAATAATTTGTTCTCTGATTTCAGGAGAAAGCATACCTTCCATAGCTTCTTTAACATCGTTAATTACGTCGTAGATAATGGAATAGGTTCTAATTTCGATTTCTTCTCTTTCTGCTAATTCTCTGGCACTTTGGTTTGGACGAATGTTAAATCCAATTAATATGGCATCTGAAGCTGCTGCTAATAAGATATCAGACTCTGTAATCTGTCCAACTCCTTTATGGATGATATTGATTTGTATCTGATCATTAGATAATTTTTGTAAAGAATCTGTTAGTGCTTCTACTGAACCATCTACATCTCCTTTTAGGATAATGTTTAATTCTTTAAAATCACCTAACGCAATTCTTCTTCCAATTTCATCTAAGGTGATATGTTTTTGAGTTCTTATGGATTGTTCTCTGATTAATTGCTCTCGTTTGTTAGCAATTTGTTTTGCTTCTTTCTCATCCTCAAATACCCTAAATTTATCCCCAGCAGTTGGCGCTCCATCTAAACCTAAAACCGTAACGGGAACTGATGGACCGGCTTCTTTCATCGGTTTTCCTCTTTCATCCATCATAGCTCTAACTTTACCGTGATTTTTTCCCGCCAAAATGTAGTCTCCAACTCGTAAAGTCCCATTTTGTACTAATATGGTTGATACATAACCTCTTCCTTTATCTAAGGCTGCTTCAATAACCACTCCATTAGATAAACGGTTAGGATTGGCTTTTAAATCCAATATTTCAGCTTCTAATAATACTTTTTCAAGTAGAATATCAACATTGGTTCCAAACTTAGCGGAAATTTCTTGGGATTGAATATTACCTCCCCAATCTTCTACTAATAAGTTCATTTGCGATAATTCTTCCTTGATTTTATCAGGGTTGGAATTAGGCTTATCAATTTTATTAATTGCAAATATCATAGGAACTCCCGCTGCTTGAGCGTGACTGATCGCTTCTTTGGTTTGAGGCATCACATTATCATCTGCTGCAACTACGATAATTGCTAAATCGGTTACTTGAGCACCCCTTGCACGCATGGCGGTAAAGGCTTCGTGTCCGGGTGTATCTAAAAATGTGATTTTTTGCCCATTGGAAAGCTTAACATTATAAGCCCCTATATGTTGTGTAATCCCTCCGGATTCACCGGCAATTACATTGGTATTTCTTATATAATCCAGCAAAGAAGTTTTTCCGTGGTCCACGTGTCCCATCACTGTAACGATTGGAGCTCTGGTAACCAAATCTTCTTCTTTATCTTGTTCTTCTTCAATAGCAGAATCATCTACTTCAGAATCGGTAAATTCAATTTTATAACCAAACTCATCGGCTACCAATACCATGGTATCAGCATCTAACCGTTGATTCATGGTTACCATAACACCCAAGGAAAAACATGCAGAAATAATTTCAGTTGCTGCAACATTCATTAGACTCGCCAACTCGTTAACTGTGATAAATTCAGTTACTTTTAGGGTGTTATCTTTTCTTTCTTGTTCGTGTAATTCAGCTTCTTGCTCTCTTCTTTGAATTCTTTTATCTCTTCTGAATTTTGAACTCTTAGATTTTCCTCCTTTGGATGTTAATTTTTCTAAGGTTTCTTTTATTTGATTTTTTACTTGTTCATCTGTTAATTCTGCAGGACGAACATTTCTGTTTCCTCCGCCTGAATTTGGACGTCTGTTTCCTCCGCCTTTTTTAAAGTTTTTATTTTGTCCTTGACCTGATCCGCCTTTTTTATCTCCGTTGTTGTTTATTGATTTAGCAACCGCATTTACATCAACTTTAGAGTCTTTAACAATTCTTTTTCTTTTCTTTTTCTCAGAATTTGAATTTTCTTTATTGACTTTTTTAGGTTTTTGAAATTGTGTTAAATCAATCTTTTGACCTGTAATTTTAGGTCCGTCCAACTTTTGGTATTGGGTTTCTAACTTTTCAGGTTCGTCGTCTTGTGATTTTTTTTCATTCTCCTCAACTACCGGTGAAGAAGAAACGACCTGTGGTTTTTCTGATTTTTTTTCTTCTTTGATTTCCTGTTTCGGCTGCTCTTCTGCATTTTTCTCTTTCTGTTTTTTAACCGGATGTGTAGGTTCCTTAGCTCTTTGTAGGTCTTCAGGAGATATTTTTCCAACTATTTTAATACCCGATTTTTTTTCTTCTACAGGTTTAGTTTCTTTTTGCTCAACATTTTGAGAGGAAGTTACTTTTTCTTCTTCTTTTTCTTTCTCTTTTCTAAAATCTTTTTTAGTCTTTCTATGAGCATCTAGGTCTATTTTACCTATTGTTTTAGGTGCAGCTATTTCATCGGCTTTAACCTTAAATATTTCCGGTTGCTCCACCTTCTCTTCCTTTCTTCTTTCCGGAATTTTGTTTATGACCACATCTAAAGACGCATCTTTTTTCATTTTATCTTCTGAGAATTCAGTAACTAAGAGCTGATACGCTTTTTGATCTAACTTTACGTTAGGGTTTTTCTCAATCCCGACATTTTGAGAATGTAAATATTCTACTGCTCTGTCAAGAGAGATATTAAGGTCTTTTAATACTTTACTTAATCGAATACCCGACATATTATACTTTGTTGTTATTCTATTTTTTTTACAAATATGATAATTTATTGAAAGAAATTTACATTATTCTTCAAATTCTTCTTTTAAAATACGGATCACATCTATAATGGTTTCTTCTTCTAAATCCGTAAGTTCTAATAAATCATTTACATCTTTTTCTAATACAGATCGTGCTGTATCTAATCCTACTTTTTTCAATTCTTCAATAACCCAGCTTTCTATTTCATCGGAAAATTCTGTCAATTCAATATCTTCTTCTTCCGGCTCATCTCTTCGGACATCAATCTCATATCCTGTTAACCAACTAGCCAATTTAATATTTTGTCCACCTTTACCTATCGCTTTAGACACTTCTTCCGGTCTTAAGAAAACTACTGCATGTTTGTTTTCTTCGTCTAATTCCATAGAAGATACTTTTGCGGGACTTAAAGCTCTTTGGATAAATAATTGCTGATTGTTGGTATAACTGATTACATCTATATTTTCATTTCTCAATTCTCTTACAATTGAATGAATTCTAGATCCTTTCATACCGACACATGCTCCTACCGGATCTATTCTGTCATCATAGGATTCTACTGCTACTTTGGCTTTTTCTCCCGGTATACGAACAGTTTTCTTAATGGTAATTAATCCATCATATATTTCAGGAATCTCAAATTCAAACAGTTTTTCCAAAAATTTAGGTGAAGTTCTTGAAAGGATAATTAATGGTTTTCCTCCTTTAAAGCCTACTTCTTCTACCACGGCTTTTACGGTTTCTCCTTTTCTGAAGAAATCGGATGGTATTTGATTTTCTTTGGGAAGTATCATGTCATTTTGATCTTCATCCATTAAGATAACCTGCTTATGACGAATATAATGGACTTCACCGCTTACAATTTCTCCTTCTATTGATTTGAATTTTTCATATAAATTAGAGTTATCGTATTCGGCTATTTTTGTGTTCAATACTTGTTTGAATGCAAGAATATTTCTTCTTCCTAATTCGTTTAATTCAATCTTTTGGGTATATTCTTCTCCTACTTCAAAACTTGGATCAATTTTTCTAACTTCACTGATTTCTATTTCTAACAAATCATCTTCAGACATTTCATCTTCAACGATTTTTCTATTTAAATATATCTCCAAGTCCCCTTTATCCGGGTTAACAATAACATCAAAATGATCATCTGAACCATATCTCTTTCTTAAAACGGTTTTCATTGATTCTTCAACGATTGCCATTAAAGTAATTCTATCTATATTTTTCTCGTCTTTAAAATCTGCAAATGATTCTATTAACTCTATACTATCCATCGGTCCGTTCTAATTTAAATTAAAATTTTATATTAATTGTTGCTCTTTTTATATTGCTGTAAAATATTTCTTCGTTGACTTCTATAGTTACTTTTCCTTTACCTACTTCTTTAGCCCTTCTTTCCTTCCATGTAAGAACTACTTTTTCTTCGTCTGCATCAACTATAGTTCCATTTAGCTCTCTATTTTCTATAGTAATAATCTGTAGATCCCTTCCCTTATTTTTCACATACTGTCTTGGATATAATAAAGGATTGGTTATACCGTAAGAATAGACTGACAATTCAAAATCTTCTTCTTCTCTGTCTAAGTTATTTTCAATTGCTCTACTGCAATCTAAACAATCTTGCACAGAAACTCCTTCGTCTCCGTCTATGGTAACTTCAATTTTATTAGTTTGAGAAACTTTACAAGATATTAAAAACAAATCTGCTCTAGTTTGAAGAAATTCTTCTAATAATACATTTACTTTCTCTTCCAATGCCATAATAACACCCTCTAATAAACAACTAAATCTTAACAATAATTTACTATACTATTTTTTCTAAGAATAAAGTACAAAAAAAAGCCCTTGTAGATAGGCTTTTAATAATCTTTTAAATCCCAAAAACTTTACAAATGTAATACTTATTTTCTAAATAATAAAATTATACTCTCTATGTATAAGATAATTACAGTTTTATATTTTATAAGATTATTTAATAAACTCAGCCATATCGATTTTAACTGAAAATATATTAGAATATAATGCGACTGAAGAATTTCCGATATTAGTAAGTGCATAATCTACCGTTACTCCTTTATAACGAAACCCTATACCTGCATTGGGCTGAATTGTTAATTTTCTTGAATCGTCAAAACGGGTTTCATATTGCATATTATTTAAACCCGCTCGTAAAAAAACTACATGATCATAATCTAATTCTATCCCTAAAGATGGGGACATACTCAGCGCTTCTGATGAAAGCCAATCATTATTTTTATCAAATTCAAAATTTAAATCTAACTCAGCCAACAATCCGAATTTATCATTTAAATCGAATTTTTTGGCTGCGCCTAATTTTAATTTAGGCATGGTTAACTCTATTTTATCTTTAGGCGCTTCATTAAGTGTTTCTCCGTCTAATTCTAATTTATTTAATTTTTTTTCATTTACGGACCATGCATTAAAAGTGGTTGTTATATCTCTGGCCATAATTCCAAAATAAAATTGATCTTGGGTTCGATATTGCAATCCCGCGTCTAATCCAAAACCGAATGCATTAGCAAATTTACCGATATGCCTATATACTATTTTTGCATTTGCTCCTATCGAAAGATTAGGGTCATTGAATAAATTACCGGCATAGGAGGCCATAAAAGCATAATCTGCCGTTGAAAATCGACTTATTTTATTGTAATCTATATTCCCTTGATTATCGATCAATTGAGTAGTATTCATAATATCATCAACCGCAAATCGGTAGAGTGAAAAACCAATCGTTCCTTCCGTTCCACTGTTTAAAGGAATTGCTGCCGCAGCATATTCATATTTGGCGATGGATTGAAAATATTCTGCATGCATCAAAGCTCCTTGCCAAGCATCTCTGACTTCCGTCAACCCTGCCGGATTCCAATATCCTGCATTTACATCCGATACACTAGCTATCACTGAATTACCCATCCCAAATGCACGAGCATCTGCTCCTATATTTAGAAATTCATTTGAATACTTTCTAAATGCTTGCGCATGAAGATTTATATTAAAATGAACAGCCCAAATGATGAAGCTTAAAGTAATTTTTTTTAGAATTTTCCCTTTCAACAAATAGTATTTTTTTGTATAAACAAACTATCGTATAAACGTTGAAAACCGTTTTTTATTACTTGAGCTACCCCGGATTTTTAAAAATAATTATTACTTTTATAACTTAATTTGCTTTGTATTTAACAATACATTATTCATAAATACCTGAGAAAATGAAATATCTTCCTAATACACTAACTCTTGCTAATTTACTTTGTGGTAGCATTGCGTGTATTTTAACTATAATAAAAGCTCCCATTGAATATATTTTAATCCTGCTTTTATGTTCTTTGATTTTTGATTTTTTCGATGGTTTTGCCGCCCGTCTTGCAAAGGTTTCCGGTCCTTTTGGTAAGGAACTTGATAGTTTGGCAGATATTGTTACGTTTGGCGTATTGCCCGGTTTATTTATGTTTACCATGTTGGGAGGAGATGATTTTTATTCTCGTATAAGTACGTTTTCAAACGGATTTATACATAATAAATACATCGTTTTATTTCCATTTTTTGGATTGTTGATTACTTTGTTTTCTGCTCTGCGTCTTGCTAAATTTAATTTAGATGAGGAACAAAGTTATTATTTTAAAGGATTGCCTACTCCTGCAAATACTATCTTGATATTTTCATTATACTATTTACATCAAAATCATACGTATTTATTATTGGATAATTCTTGGTTTTTGTTATTCATTACTGCCTTATCAAGCTATTTACTGGTTGCCAATATTCCCTTATTGGCTTTTAAATTTAAAAACTTAACCTGGAAAGATAATTCTCTTGTATACTCTTTCCTTATAATTTGCATAGTATTATTAATTTTCCTTAAAATATCAGCTATACCAATACTTATATTAATTTACTTAATTTTATCAATTATATTTCGAAAAAAAATTATTTCAAATGGAACTAAAACTACATAAATCAATCTGCTTTTTCGATCTTGAAACTACCGGAATAAATATCAGCAAAGACCGGATAGTTGAAATTAGTATATTTAAAGTAAACCCTGACCAATCAAAAGAGAGTAAAACTTGGAGAGTTAATCCTGAAATTCCAATTCCAAAAGAATCGTCTTTAATTCATGGAATTTATGATAAAGATATTGTCGATGCTCCTACTTTTAAAGAAATTGCTCCTCAGGTTCTCGAAATGATTAAAGATTCTGATCTTTCAGGATATAATTCCAACCGATTCGATATCCCATTACTTGCGGAAGAACTTTTGCGAAACGGGTTTGAATTTGACATAAAAAAACACCGCCCGATTGATGTTCAAGTAATCTTTCATAAAATGGAACCCAGAAATCTTTCCGCAGCTTACAAATTTTATTGCGATAAGAATTTAGAAAATGCTCATTCTGCTTCTGCAGATACTTATGCTACGTATGAAATATTAAAAGCTCAACTTGAAAAATATGAGGATATTCAAAACGATGTGAAATTCCTTCATGAGTTTACCATGCAAAATAAAAATGCTGATTTGGCAGGATTTGTTGGAATAGATAAGGATGAAGACGAGGTTTTCAATTTTGGAAAATATAAAGGTAAAAAATTGAAAAATGTGTTTTTAAGTGATTTAGGTTATTATTCCTGGTTAATGAATGCTGATTTTCCTTTATATTCGAAAAAAATTTTTACAAGAGCAAAATTAAAAAGTGTTTTATGAAATTTATCTGTGTAGGAAGAAATTATAGCAATCACGCGAAAGAATTAAACAATGAAATACCTAAAGATCCGGTTTTATTTATTAAACCGGATACCGCTTTAGCCAGACCCGGTGATGATTGGTACATTCCAGAATTCACTGAAAACCTTCAGCATGAAGTGGAGGTTCTTATAAAAATTTCTAAAGTTGGAAAATACATTCAACCGGAATTTGCCGGAAATTATTACTCTGAAATTGGACTTGGCATTGATTTTACTGCTAGAGATTTACAAGATCGATTAAAAGAAAAAGGGCTTCCCTGGGAAAAATCCAAGGCTTTCGATCGATCTGCTTTAATTGGAAATTTTGTAAGTAAAGAGAAGTTTAATTTAGATAATTTGAATTTTTCTTTAGTAAAAAACGGCAATATTCAGCAAAAAGGAAATACTTCAGAAATGATTTTTTCATTTGATTACCTCATCTCATATATTTCTCAATATTTCACTTTAAAAATGGGCGATATTATTTTTACCGGAACGCCATCGGGAGTTTCAAAGCTTAGTGAAAATGATTTTTTGGAAGGTTTTATTGAAAATGAGAAGTTTTTTGAGATTAAAATCAGGTAATAGTTTTAATCATTAACCTTCAATTTATAATCCTGACTTTTGGGTACAATAAAAAATTTATTCGGAGACCACTGTGCAATGAAAATTTTGGACACATCATCATATCCTTGTTTTCGTAATTCATTTTTTAGCCAATCTTCTGTTTTATCAATTCCTTCTAAATAGACATGGTTAATTTTGCCATCAATAACCAGTAAGACTGCGTATTTATCATAATCATCCGTAAATGCGGTAATGGAACCGTCTTGTTCCATTTGAGCAAAATATACTTTAGATATATCGTATATACCATTATTTTTTAGTACACTGGCATAAGTCATTATATCAATCTTTGCTTTTTTAAATCCTTCTATATTAAATTTTCCTTTTAATACTAAAGGTATAATAGGACCTTCTACTAACCCTCTTAAACGACTATATTTTTTTGTGAGAAATGCTATTAAATACACAATGAATGTCCAAATAAACAACACTAAGGCAAATTCCATAATAGAAATATTCGGATTATATATAATTCCACCTACCAAGCCCCCTAAGACTATATTCTGAATTAGATCAATTCCGGAAACTTGGTTTAAAATGGTTCTTCCTACTAATTTAATGTAAATTAAAACAGCGATAAATGCTACTACTAATTTTATCGATATAAATATGTTATCATATATATTGAAGCTTCCGAAAACTGCATTTTTTAAATCCATGATATTCTATATTTGTAATTTAGTGTTATATACAAAAATATAAATTAATTTAATATATTAATGTATAATTATTTAAATGTTTCTTATTTTATTTTAAAGAAATATATACATATAAAATTATAATAAAATGAAAATAAGCTGAAAGCTTAATGCTTTCAGCTTATTCTTAACACACAAAATGTATAATCAACTTTTGTTTCTTATCCTATTTTAGCTATTTAAAATTAAAATACTACTAAGATAATTATAATTTTGTTTTAATAAATCATTTTTAAGTTTTAATTTATCGAACTCTAGAATTTTTTAAATTTTCATTGAATTCTAACCTTTGGTTTAAACGACTTTTAAGACGTTACGATTATATTTAAAAACATTTGTACGTATTATACCGACCGATACAAAAAAGATCGTTTAGTATTGTTCTCGCATTTCTGTTGCTGCTCCTACCATTTCAATTAATGCTTTTTCTGTTTCTTCCCATCCTCTTGTCTTAAGTCCACAATCCGGGTTAATCCACAATTGCTCTACCGGTATACTTTTAATTGCTTTTTTCAATAAGGAAACCATTTCATTTTTGGACGGTATTCTCGGAGAGTGTATATCATAAACACCCGGACCAATATCATTAGGGTATTTAAATTCTGAAAAAATGTTTAGCAACTTCATATCTGATTTAGAGCATTCTATGGTAATTACATCCGCATCCATATCTGCTATGTTTTGTATGATATCATTAAATTCAGAGTAACACATATGGGTATGAATTTGTGTTTGATCTTTTACCCCACAGGATGCAATTCTAAAAGCTTTTATAGCCCACTCTAAATAGGTTTGCCAATCTTTTTTTCGTAACGGCAGCCCTTCTCTTATGGCCGGTTCATCTATTTGAATAATTCGTATCCCCGCTTTTTCCAAGTCTACTACTTCTTCTCTAATGGCTAAAGCAATTTGGAAACAGGTATCTTTTCTCGGTTGATCGTCTCGTACAAAACTCCATTGCAATATGGTTACCGGTCCGGTCAACATACCTTTTACATTTTTATTTGTTAACGATTGTGCATAGGAAGACCATTTCACAGTCATAGGATTAGGCCTGAATATATCGCCATAAATGATGGGTGGTTTCACACAACGGCTTCCATAACTTTGTACCCATCCGTTTTTGGAAAATGCAACTCCTTCTAATTGTTCTCCAAAATATTCCACCATGTCGTTTCGTTCAAACTCCCCGTGAACCAATACATCTATACCTATTTTTTCTTGGAATCGTATTGTTTTTTCAATTTCCTTTTTAATCAGCTCTTCATATTCTAAAGGTGTTATCAATCCTTTTTTTAGTTTAGATCTCCAACTTCTGACTTCGGATGTTTGAGGAAATGAGCCGATCGTAGTTGTTGCAAATAAAGGCAACTGCAAGGCTTCAGATTGTTTTTTCTTTCGTTCTGAAAATACGGAATTTCTTTTATCTTCTACTTTTTCAATATTCCTTATTTTTTCTTTTACTTTTTCGTTATGTATTAAAGCTGATGTTTTTCTGCTGGTTGCAGCCGCTATATTTTCCTGTAATTTTTTTTGTAAATCCGGGGAATCTTCTTTAGACGCAAGCTTTTTTAAGGTTACTACTTCATCGATTTTCTGTTTTGCAAAAGCCAACCAATTTTTAATTTCCGATGAAAGGGCTTTTGTATCTGTTTCCAATTCCAAGTCAACCGGACTATGAAGAAGTGAACAAGAAGGAGCTATTAAAATTCGGTCTTTACCAATTTTGGAAACAGCTTTTTGAATAAGTTTCAAAGATTTTTCGAAATCATTTTTCCATATATTTCTTCCATCAACGATCCCTAAAGAAAGGATAAGTTTTTCCGGAATTTTATCTAAAACTTCATCTAATTGTTCCGGACAACGTACCAAATCTATATGTAATGCTTGTACGGGTAGATTAAAAGCAAGTGATAAATTGTCTTTCAATCCGTCAAAATAGGTAGTTAGTATTTTATTTATATAAGGAAATTGTTTATGTATTTCTTTATAGGCATATTGGTAGGATTCTTTCGCTTTTTCATCTAAATCCAAAACTAAGAAAGGCTCATCAAACTGCACCCATTCAACTCCTTCTGTCTTTAATTTATTTAGGATTTCTATATAGACAGGAAGAATATTTTTTAGTAAATCCAGCTTATTGAAGTTTTCCTCTTTTTCTTTTCCCAACAACAAATAAGATACAGGGCCTATTATAACCGGCTTTGTATGGATTCCTGCATTTTTAGCTTCTAAATATTCATCAATAATTTTTGTTGAAAACAAGGAAAATTTCTGATTACTTTCAAATTCAGGGACAATGTAATGATAATTGGTATCAAACCATTTGGTCATTTCCATGGCTTTTATATCAATACCTTCTTTTTGATGTCCTCTTGCCATGGCAAAATATAAGTCTAATTCTGTATTTGATTTATCCAGTATTACCTTATTATATCTTTTAGGGATAGCCCCGACCATTAGTGACATATCAAGTACCTGATCGTAATAAGAAAAATCATTAGATGGGATCCAATCAATCCCTAATTTTTGTTGAGTTACCCAGTTTCGGTGCCGGATATCTTTACTTGTTATCATCAGTTCTTCGACTGACGCTTTACCTGCCCAATATTTTTCACAGGCTTTTTTAAGTTCTCTGTCACTACCAATACGCGGATAGCCAAGATTGTGTGTTTGCATTTTTATAACTTTTTAAACGATTATATTATAAAAAGCTCTTATTGCTAAACTTCACAATGCTCTCTTTCTTTGTTAAATAAAATCAAATTTCAAAACAATTTTTGACATACAAGTAAACTAATTATTCTAATGATCTTAAAGTTTCTCGTAGCCCAATTATATTTTTTGTGATCTTGCTTTTACTCGCGAAAGCATTGTCAATTAAGAATAGGCAGGTCTCCTGGCTTATAACATTTTATCTACCTTCTCACCGTTTAAATCGGCAATGGTTTTTATTGATAAAATTTTTTTTAGGTTACTTACAGTTGCGCGTCAGCTCATGATTCACACATGATTCCCTATTAAGTCGTTTTTACACAGCACCTTATTCTTGTTGATAAAGAAATTAAGTAAAGAACTTATATATACAAAGATAAAAAACCTTTGCTTTTATTTCTTTATTAAAATAAATAAAAATTAAAACTTGGTTTTTGTTTTTATTTTACTACTATTTTATGTTTTTATTAGTATAATTCTTTAAGTTGATTTTTAGAAAATCCTTTAAACTCAGATAAGTTTCCATTTTTAATTTTTAATGCCCATTCAGGATCTGCAAGTAGCGCTCTTCCTACTGCTATTAAATCAAATTCGTCCGCATCTAATCTTCTATTTAATTCGTTAAGAAAATTATTAGAAGCCTCAAAACTTTGTCCTTTGAATGCCCCTAAGAAATCCCCGGTAAGCCCCACAGATCCTACACTTATGGAAGGTTTGCCCGTTATTTTTTTTGCCCATCCTGCAAAATTTAAATCGGAATTTTCAAATTCGGGCTCCCAAAATCTTCGTTGCGAGCAATGAAAAATATCAACTCCGGCATCTGATAACGGTAGTAACCATTCTTCCATTTCTTCCGGTGTCTTTGCCAATTTAGCGGAATAATCTTGTTGTTTCCATTGTGATAAGCGTAATATTATAGGAAAATCTTCTCCTACCGCATTTCGAACCGCTTTTACAACTTCAATGGCAAAACGACTCCTTTCGGCCAGGGTAGCTCCTCCCCATATATCATTTCTTTTATTGAGCTTATCCCAAAAGAATTGATCGATCAAATATCCGTGCGCTCCATGCAATTCCAGAGCATCAAAACCTATTTTTTTGGTTTGGTAAGCTGCTTCTGCAAAAGCCTCAATTGTATTTTCAATATCACTTTCGCTCATTTCTTTTCCGCCTTTTGTTTCCCGATTTAAAAGTCCGGATGGTCCCTCAAAAGGCTCTGATGGTTTCCAGTTTTTATGGGCCGGTATTATTCCCATATGCCAAAGTTGCGGAGCTATTTTACCACCTTTAGCATGAACTTCTTCAACCACCTTTTTCCAACCTTCTAAGGCTTGTTCTCCATAAAATACAGGAATATTGGGATCATTGGAAGATGCCGCCCTGCGAACAACGGTTCCTTCTGTTATAATTAAGCCCACTTCGGCCTGTGCTCTTCTTTGATAATAATCAGCTATTTGTTTACCGGGTATTCCATCATAAGCAAATGATCGGGTCATAGGCGCCATGACTATTCTGTTTTTTAATGACAGTTTTTTTGATGTAAACGGTTGAAATAATTTATGTACCATTTTAATTTATATCGTAGTTATTATTTAATTTCATATTCTAAACGAATGGTAATGCTTGCTGTTTTTTTCTTGGATGATACATTAAATGCACCTCCCCAAGAGTAATCATCTTCAGATGAATTTTGAGCAGTTATTTGAAAAACCCCTTGATTGGCATTTTTTAATTTGCCTAATTTACAACCGGCGTTAATTGCTATTTCTTCTGCTCTTTTTTTTGCATCTTTGGTTGCATCTGAAATCATCTGTATTTTTAAATCAGATAATTTAGTGTAGTAATATAAAGGCGATCGGGAATAGAGCTCTACTCCGTTATTAATCAATTCTGTAATTTGACGGGAAAGATCTTCTACTTTTCTCACATTTTTAGATTCTATGGTTATGGTTTGATTTAATTCATACCCCGTAAATATATTTTGATTTATTCCTTCATTGTATCTACTATCATATTGTTTACTTATTTCTACTGAGGAAAAAACTATTTCTTTATCGGAAAATCCTTTGGAAATCAGATATTCTCTTACTTTTTTTCTATCTGCATCTAATTCGGCATAAGCTTGTTTTAAATCGAGATTTTTCTTAGAAAAATCGGCTTTCCATACTATTAAATCAGATTCAAAATCTTTTGTGCCTAATCCTTTTACTGTTATTGTATTGGATTGATTTCTTTTTTGGTAAGAATTACCTAAAAAATAAGCAGCAAGAACGATTGAAATGGACGCTAGTAATGTTGATACTATTAGATAATTTTTCATACTCTCTTTTTTCCAAATATACAAAAAAAGCACCTCAAATAAAGGTGCTTTCATTTTTTATAAATAAAATTTATATTTTTTTACTATAATGTGTTGATATTATTTAAATCTTCAAAAGCTTTTTCCAATCTTTTTGAGAAACCTTCTTCACATTTTCTCATCCAAACTCTTGGATCATAAAATTTCTTATTTGGTGCTTCATCTCCGGTTGGATTTCCTACTTGAGTTCTTAAATAATCAATATTTTTTTCTACATAATCTCTTGCACCTTCGGTATAAGCGAATTGTAAATCTGTATCAATATTCATTTTTACTACTCCGTAGCTAATAGCTTCTCTTATATCTAACAAGGAAGAACCTGATCCTCCATGAAATACAAAATTAATCGGTTTTGAAGGTCCGCCTACTTGTTTTTGAACGTATTCTTGTGAGTTGTGAAGTATTTTAGGCTCTAATTTAACATTTCCCGGTTTATACACTCCATGTACATTACCAAATGCTGCTGCAATAGTAAAATTAGGACTTATTGCGCTTAATGCTTTATACGTTTTATAAACATCCTCAGGTTGTGTATATAATTTTGAGCTTTCTATATCTGAATTGTCAACTCCGTCTTCTTCTCCACCTGTTATCCCTATTTCAACTTCTAGAGTCATTCCTAATTTTGCCATTCTTTCAAAATATTTGGAAGAGATTGCTAAATTTTCATCTAAGGGCTCTTCTGAAAGATCTAGCATGTGTGAAGAGTATAGTGTTTTTCCTTCTTTTTTATGGAATTCTTCACATGCATCTAATAACCCGTCAACCCAAGGTAATAGTTTTTTTGCACAATGATCTGTATGTAAAATTACAGTTGCCCCATAGGCTTCTGCCAACGTATGGACATGTTTTGCTCCAGCTATAGCCCCTAAAACATCTGCTCTAAGGGAAGAGTTTTTATATCCTTTACCTGCATTAAATTGAGATCCTCCGTTTGAAAATTGTATAATTAAGGGAGCATTTACTCTAACAGCTGTTTCAAGAGCTGCATTTACATTGCTAGATCCTATAACGTTACATGCCGGTAAAGCAAACTGATTTTCTTTAGCATAATCGAATATTTCTTTTACTAGCGAACCGGTTGCTACTCCTGCTGGAAATTTTCTGCTCATGATATTATAATTTTTTTTGTTATACTTTTTTAAATTGTAAATGTAAAAACTATTTATATCCCAAAGAGTTATTTTATGTTGAAATTTCTCATGTTTTTTTTTTTTAACAAAAAGTTATAATTTTATTGAAATTATCGGGTTAATTTCTCATTATACATCTAACGTTTTATAAAAACTTTAATACTTTTTTAGAATTTACTATATTTCTTTTAAAATATAAATTTTGGTTACTATTTCAATAGTTAGTACCTTTTTTTACTTTACATTGAATTTAAATAATTAGTATTCTCAATTATCATACAAATCTTTCATTTGGAGAAATTAGAAAAAAATACAAATGCCTCATATTTGAAAAATACAAGGCATTCCTTTTTTTGATAGATTTTTTTATTTTAATATAGCTGTTACTTTTTCATAATTAGGCTCATGAGTAGTTTCAGCTACTTGTTCTTCATAAATAATTTCTCCTGACTCATTAAGAACAAGTACTGATCTGCTAAGTAATCCTTTTAACGGGCCATCTGCAAATTCTAAATTATATACCTTACCAAAATCTGAACGAAAGGCAGAAAGCGGAATAACATTATCTAAACCTTCTGCGGCACAAAAACGTTTTTGAGCAAAAGGAAGGTCTTTTGAAATACATAAAACCACAGTGTTTTTCATTTCAGATACTTTTTCATTAAATTCTCTGACAGACATAGCGCATGTGTCTGTATCCACACTTGGAAATATGTTTAAAACAACTCTTTTTCCTGTATAATCCGATAATTTTTTTTCTGATAAATCCGTATCCACTAATATAAAATCTGGAGCCTTACTTCCTATTGATGGTAGGTTTCCCAATGTATGAACTTCATTTCCTTTTAATGTTATTGTTGCCATTGTATTATTTTTATTTACGGTTAATTATTACTATGAAAGATTTACAAAGACTAATGTATGAAATAATATTAATTTTGAAGATTTGTAAAATATTATATTATATAATTCTTTTATTAATAATTTCTATTTAAATGTTACTATTTATTTTGAAAAGTATTTTCTATTATTTTCATATAAAATAATTTTTGATATCTATATTTTTAAAATACTTAATTAAATTTGGGTATTAAAACTTATGTGATATGCAACCCATTTTCAAATTCTGCCCAAATTGTAAAAGTGATCATTTAGAATATCCGCATGGATCTAAAATTGTATGTTTAGATTGTAATTTTGAATACTATCACAATACAGCCGGAGCAACCGCTGTGGTTATTCAGAAAAATGATGAAATATTATTTACTATTAGAAACAAAGAACCTAAAAAAGGCTTTTTAGATCTGGCAGGAGGATTTATTGAAGCCGAAGAAACTGCTGAACATGGAAGTTTTAGGGAGTTACAAGAAGAATTAAATATATCGATTGATTTGTCTAAATTAGAATATATATGTTCCCATCCTAATACTTATTTGTACAAAAACATCTTATACAATACCATTGATTTATTCTTTCTTTATAAAGATGAGAATTTATCTATCGGAGATTATGATCCGATTGAATTAAAAGGATATGTGTGGAAAAAATTATCCGATATAGATCTTAATGAAATTGCTTTTGACAGTCACAAGAAAACGCTAACTCTTTTGAAAAATAATTTAAAGGGATCTTAAGTATACTTGTTTTCTTGTAAATTATGAAAGCGTATCGGTATTTTGATTATTAATTTTATATTAAATTTTAAACCACTATAATTAAAAAACAAGTCTATAAAAGAAATGATTCTAATTAAATTAGAATCATTTCTTTATTTTTACTTTCAAATTTAATAAAAAACAATAATTATTTATAGAAAGTAAAAATCTCAAATTCTCATTTTTTTTGATATGTTTGAAGCCTAAACTTCCTGTCCTGCTAATATAATAAATTATATTTTATATATAAAATTTAAAGCAAATAATTTAATAATAATCAATAAATTTTATTCTTTACTTGTAAAATTACTAATAGAAGAACACAAAACGTATTATCTTTTTTTCTTACTTTTCAGTACTTAAAATGTTTTAAAAAAATTTAGTTGCATCGCATTTTATTTGCTTACACTAGTTAATTATTGAAAATTATTTTTTTCATTTATTCCATGGAATCTACCAATTTTTATGAAAGGGTATATGAAATTGTACGAAAAATACCTTACGGTAAAGTAACTACTTACGGACATATTGCGGCTTATTTGGGAGTTAAAAGTTCCTCCCGAATGGTAGGTTATGCCATGAATTCTTCCCATTCAATATCAGACATTCCGGCTCACAGAGTTGTAAACCGAAACGGAATGTTAACGGGAAAATTCCATTTTCCCACCCCTACACTTATGGAAGAACTTTTAGAAAATGAAGGAATCCCAATTAAAAACGATAAGATCATTAATTTTAAAGATTATTTATGGATACCTGAAAATGATTGATATTATATTTTACAATGCAAAAATTTTATTTAAATTTGCAAATATTAGAAAAGCCTAACAATTGAGTAAGAAATCTCTTCAAGAAGTTCATGAAAGTATTAATACCGAAAATCCAAAAAGATGGAAAAGGATACTTTCTTTTTTCGGACCGGCTTACCTAGTGGCCGTTGGATATCTTGATCCTGGAAACTGGGCAACTGACATTGCCGGAGGCAGCAAATTTGGATATGCTTTAATCTGGGTTCTATTAATGAGCAATATTATGGCATTATTGCTTCAAGCATTAAGTGCTCGTTTAGGTATTGTTCGCGGATTAGATTTGGCTCAAACTAACAGGGAGTATTATCCGAAATGGATGAACTATATTTTATATGGTTTTGCTGAAATAGCGATAGCTGCAACAGATTTAGCCGAAGTTTTAGGAATGGCCATCGGTCTACAGCTTCTTTTCGGACTTGATCTTATTTGGGGTGTTTGGTTGGCTGCGTTGGACACATTGCTGTTACTTGTTTTACAACGGTTTGGTATACGAAAAATGGAAGCGTTTATCATCGCTTTGGTGGCTATTATAGGAGGTTGTTTTCTTATTGAAATGTTTTTAGCTAAGCCTGATCTTATTGAGGTTTCTAAAGGATTTAAACCTACTCTTCCCAATACTGAGGCTTTATATATTGCAATTGGAATTATTGGGGCAACTGTTATGCCGCATAATTTGTATCTTCATTCCGCTTTGGTTCAAACCAGAAAAATTAAACGAGATTATGAATCCATAAAACGAGCTATTAAATATAATTTTTTTGACAGTCTCATCGCATTAAACATGGCTTTTTTTGTAAATGCTGCCATTTTAGTTCTTGCTGCTTCAACTTTTTACAGTGCCGGATTACATGATATAGAAGGATTACATGATGCATATAAAATGCTATCCAATTTATTAGGTCCTCTATCTCCTGTTCTTTTTGCTATTGCTTTAATTGCTGCCGGTCAGAGCTCTACCGTAACCGGAACGCTTGCCGGTCAAATTGTTATGGAAGGGTACTTGCACTTTAGAATGAATCCTGCTTTACGAAGGTTATTAACACGTATTATAGCTATTATTCCGGCTGTGATTGTAATAAGCCTATTGGGGGAAAGTTCCGTTGATGAAATGCTTATTTTTAGTCAAGTGCTTTTAAGTATGCAATTAGGTTTTGCCGTAATCCCTCTTATCCATTTTGTTAGTGATAAAGAAAAAATGGGAAAATTTGCCATTAAATTACCTTTAAAAATTATATCTTGGATCGTATGTACAATCATTATCTTGTTAAATATAAAGTTAATTTACGATGAAGAAATTAATGTTTATTACAATGAGGATATAATTTTAAGTGTAAAAATTATTTTGGGAATTATATCTTTAGGCTTATTATTATTCTTGATTTGTATTGTTTTATATCCTTGGATAAAAAAGTCCCAAAAAATAAATTTTGGTATTCACCAATTACCTTCTCAAAAGAGTATAGATAAATTACATCCATTCAAAGTTATTGGTATAGCATTGGATTTTACTAAAGGCGATCAGCGGGTTCTGAATTACTTACCAATTTTCGCTGATATTAGTTCTCGAATTGTATTGTTTCATGTTACTGAAAGTGCTTCTGCAAACTATAACGGTAAATTAGCGAATGATTACGAAGTGAAATTCGATCAAAATAAATTGGATGATTATAAAAATTTTCTACTAAAAGAAGGATATATGAATGTCGAGACTAAATTAGGATTTGGTAATCCTACTATTTCACTTCCTAAATTAATTAATGATACTAAAGTTGATGTCTTACTAATGGCAAAACATGAATATAAGGGAATCCCAGACTTTACTTTTGGTATAATGGCTAATCGATTAAGCAATAAAACGAACGTTCCTATTTTAGTAGTCTAAATATAGAATTTATAATATTTTACTTCTATATTTAGCTTTATAATGATCATTTCACGCATCATACATGGTTTTACAATTATTTAAAAGTGTTTATATTTTATTTAAATCAATTGTAAAAACGAACTCTAACTTTTTATGAAACTTATCTTATAAAATTTTTACACGAGTTAATCTTTAGTAAATTTACCATTCATGAGAATATTTTTTAATTTAATACTTATTTTTTTTGTGTTTTTCAGTATTGGTACAGAAACCTATAATTACGTCTATGGAGACATTCACCCATCGATCTTAAATGAAAAATCCAAATTGAACCGATTGATTTATTATTACAGCTATTTTACTGTTCAATCTAATATTGCGGTAGGTATTAGCTCTTTACTCTTACTTTTTAAACCTGATTATTCTAAAAAATGGTTTCGCATTTTACGAATAGACGGTATTATTTGTATAGTTATTACATGCATCGTTTATAATTTAATGCTCAGGCATGATCATAATGTAAAAGGAATTATGCGATTTACCAATGAAGCTTTGCATGTATTCATACCTTTTTTGGCTGTATTGTATTGGTTATTATACGGTCCTAGAAAATTATTGGATAAAAAAACTACTTTTTTTGCGATTATTCCTCCTTTAATTTATGTCATATATATTTTTATAAGAGGTCATTTCACCAATATGTATCCTTATCCATTTTTGGATGCAGGTAAAATAGGCTTATTTCAAGCTTTATTGAATACGGGAGCTATTGTATTGCTGTTTTTATTTCTAGAATTTATCCTTATTTATATAGATAATCAATTGATAAAAAGGATCAATCTTAAATTAAAGTTTTAATTTTTAGAATTGTGGAAGATCCTTATTTAAAATAAAAAAGACTGCAATATGCAGTCTTTTTTATATATACTATTTTAAAATTATAATCGTATAAATCCGGTTATTTTAACTTCAGGATCAATTGATTTTACATAATCTTCTACTGAAGTTTTTTCACCCATAATATAATCTTGTTTTAACAAAGTATTATCTTTAAAGAACTTGTTAAGTTTTCCTTTGGCTATATTTTCAAGCATAGCTTCCGGTTTTCCTTCTTGACGTAATTGATCTTTAGCAATTTCAAGTTCTTTTTCAATTACACTTGAATCCACCTGAGTTTCATCTAATGCAATAGGATTCATAGCTGCAACTTGCATAGAAATATTTTTAGCTACTTCTGCTGCCTGATCAAAAGACTTTGATAAACCAACTGCTGAAGCTATTTTATTTCCCGCATGTATATAGGAACCTACAAATGGAGCTTCCAAAGTTTTAAATCCGGATATTTCAATTTTTTCACCGATTACACCTGTTTGTTCTATAAGCTTTTCACTTACAGGAATACCATTGAAATCGGCTGCTAATAATTCTTCTTTTGTATTGAAATTTAATGCAAGATTTGCAAAATCCTTAGCTAATTTTACAAAATCTTCGTTTTTTGCAACAAAGTCAGTTTCACAACTTAATTTTATTACAACAGCTTTTGTATTGGATTCGTTAACTGCAGCTATTACAGCTCCTTCAAGATTTTCTCTATCTGCTCTGTTTGCAGCAACTTTTTGTCCTTTTTTTCTTAATAAGTCAACCGCTTTGTCGAAATCTCCTTCAGCTTCAACTAAAGCTTTTTTTGAGTCCATCATTCCTGCTCCTGTAGCATTTCTTAGTTTTGCTACATCAGCTGCTTTTGGTGAATATGACATCTTTATTTTTATTTAAATTTAACTTTATTCTGCGTTATTTTCTTCTTGATTTTCAGAAACTTCAGAGTCATTAGTGTCTTGTACTAAAACATCTTCTTCTTCTGCAGCACCTTCTTCTTTAGCTTTCGCTTTTTCTGCTTTTCTTACACTTAACCCTTCTTTAATAGAGTTAGTAACAGTTTCTAAAATCAAATCAATTGATTTGGATGCATCATCATTTCCGGGAATTGGGAAATCAACCAATTGAGGATCTGAATTCGTATCAACGATTGCAAAAACAGGAATACCTAATTTTTTTGCTTCTGTTACAGCAATATGTTCTCTTAGTATATCTACTACGAAAAGAGCAGATGGTAAACGAGTCATATCAGCAATAGATCCTAAGTTTTTTTCAAGTTTAGCTCTTTGACGATCTACTTGTAATTTTTCTTTTTTAGATAGAGTTTCAAAAGTACCGTCTTTTTTCATTCTATCGATAGAATTCATTTTTTTAACAGCTTTTCGGATGGTAACAAAGTTTGTTAACATTCCTCCCGGCCATCTTTCTGTAATATAAGGCATATTTACAGATTCTGCATGTTTTGCAACAATGTCTTTTGCTTGTTTTTTGGTTGCAACAAACAAGATTTTTCTTCCTGATGTAGCAATTTTTCCTAAAGCGTTTGATGCCTCATCTAATTTTACAGAGGTTTTGTGCAAATCAATAATGTGGATTCCATTTTTCTCCATAAAAATGTAAGGAGCCATATGTGGATTCCATTTTCTGGTAAGGTGACCAAAATGCACTCCGGCATTTAAAAGGTCTTTTACATCTACTTTTGCCATACTTTTTTTAGTTTACGTTCCGCAGTTTTTGCAATCAACTTAAAGTTTAACTTTAAAGTTTGGATGCTAAACTAAACGGCAAGTTTAAATTATTTATAAAATTGTTATTTTTTAATATAAAATAACCACTACAAAATAGTGGTTATAAGTATCGTTATTAGTCAGATTAACGTTTAGAGAATTGGAATCTTTTACGTGCTTTTTTCTGACCGAATTTCTTTCTTTCAACCATTCTAGGATCTCTAGTTAGAAGACCTTCTGGTTTTAAAACTGTTCTGTTTTCTTCATTTAAAGAAACTAAAGCTCTAGATATTGCTAATCTGATAGCCTCAGCTTGTCCTGTTACTCCTCCTCCATATACATTTACTTTAATATCATACTGACCTAAAGTTTCAGTTAATTGGAAAGGTTGTGCAATTTTGTATTGTAATACTTCTGTAGGAAAGTAAACTTTATAGTCTTTTCCGTTTATTGTAAACTCTCCTTTTCCTTCAGAAAGATATACTCTTGCAACAGATGTTTTTCTTCTTCCTATTTTATGTGTAACTGCCATTATTTTTTAGATGAAAGCGTTAATATCAAATGTTTTAGGTTGTTGAGCTGCTTGTTCATGCTCTACTCCTTCATATAAGTATAAATTTTTAAGTACTTTTCTTCCTAATTTATTTTTAGGAAGCATACCTTTCACTGCATACTCCAACAATCTTCTAGAATCCTTTACCTTAACTTCGGCAACACTTGAAAATTTTTGTCCACCGGGATATCCTGTATGTCTTACATATTCTTTTTGATCTGTTTTATCTCCAGATAAAACAACTTTTCCTGCATTGATAACAACAATATTATCACCACAATCTGCATGTGGAGTAAAATTTGTTTTGTGTTTCCCTCGCAAAATTTTAGCTATTTTAGAAGCTAAACGACCTAATTTTTGTCCTTCTGCATCAATAAGTAACCACTCTTTATTTGCAGTCTCTTTATTTGCCGATATGGTTTTGTAACTTAGTGTATTCACTTTTCTTATTTTTCCTTTATTAAAAAATCGCCCTAAATAGGGTTGCAAATTTAAAAAATATTTTTAATTTAACAAATATCTCCTGAACATTTTATCGTTTTTATTTGTGTTATTGTATGTAGCTCTATTTCATTAGATCTTCTATATGCCCAATCATCTTATTTAACAAAGATGAGCTTGATAATTTAATTATCTTTTTTATTTAAATTTATAGCCTTTTAATATTATATTTAATTATAATTTTATTATTCTAAAACTAAATACTTTTAATGTATAAAAATAATTTTGATTTTTTACGTTTACTACTTTCAATTTCAATAATTATAAATCATTCGTATGATTTAATAAATAATAATACTTACTACTTATTGGAAGATTTTTTTAAATTTGGTTTCGGCAATTTACGTTCAAAAAGTTTTTTTATTATTAGCGGTTTTTTAATATATAGCAGTTTATTAAAGAGTGACTCTTTACTCAAATTTTACTGGAAAAGATTTTTAAGAATATATCCGGGGCTACTAGTTATGCTATGTCTTACAATTTTATTGTTACCGTTTGCTTATGATAAGAGTTTATCGAATTATCTTAGCAATAAAGATGTTTATACTTATATTCCTAACAATTTGTCTTTATTTAATTTACAATATGAAATAGCGGGAATTTTTGAAAATAATCCTTTTCCCAAGGTCATAAATGGGTCATTATGGACATTACGTTATGAATTTTTCTTTTATTTTTTAATTTCAATTTTGTTTTTCTTTAAAAAAAAAATTTCATTTATTAAAATATTTTTAATAAGTCTTTTATTTGTATACTTCGGTTTATTTTTATATTTTCAAACTCATATTCCTACCTCAATTAAACTTCATTTTACGACTCTCTCTATTTCATTTATCTCAGGTATTCTATTAACTGTTTTCAATTTCCATAAGTTGAATAATAAACATATTAAAATTACATTTTTTATCTCAACTTCATTGTTTTTAATAGTCATAAATACTCTGCATGAACCTTATTATTCATTATTTCAATATTTTTTACTTCCATTTATTATTATATCCTTTGGATTATTGTCTATATACCCATTTAACCGAATACATATTATAGGGGATCTTTCTTATGGAATTTATATTTCGGCTTTCGTAATTCAACAATTTATCATTAATTTCTTTCCTGTAATTAACCCTCTGATTTTAGCAATACTAACTATCGTTTTATCTTCTATTTATGCATATTTTTCATGGCATTTTATTGAAAAGAAATTTTTAAAATTCAAAAATTATAATCCAACTAAATTTTTTAAATAAAATAAATTCTTAATACGACATTTTTACGTTAAATCTAGTAATTTTACAAGCATTACATATAATTTCTATGAAAAAGCTTAGTTTTTTAATTTTATTAATTTTTACCGGTCTTTGCAATAGTCAAAATACCAGATGGAAAGATTATTTTTCTTATTTTAATATTAAAGCAATTCAAAAAGTTGACAATCTTATTTTCAGTGCAACTCAAAACGGTTTGTACTCTTATAATGAATCAACCGGAGAAATTAAGAAATTTTCAAAAGCTAATGGTCTTCACGAAGTTAATATTACTGCTTTCGCTTATAATTCCGATAATAAAGTTTTACTCGTTGGTTATAAATCCGGTAAATTGGACATAGTAAAGCAAGATAAGATACTGTTAGTTGTAGATATTCCTTTTGATAAAAATTATCAAGGAAATAAAAGAATTAATCATATATATACTGAAGGTGATTATGCGGTACTTTCCATGGACTTTGGAATTACTTTATTTGATTTAAAGAAGCTTGAATTTAAAGAAACTTGTTATTTTAAACAAGGTCTTAACTATTATAAAGTACAGGAAAGCGTAATTGTTAATAATAAAATATTTGCCGCTTCAACTAATGGTATTTATTCTCATCCCATCGATCATTTAATTCCAAATTTTACTGCTTGGAATCTTACCAATTCAGGAAATAATTTTAATCAAATAATTAAAAATAATACATCTTTACTTATAAGCTCCAACCAAACTATTTATAAAAGTGATGATGATGGAATTAGTTGGCAAAATAAAGGCAATTACATTGATTTAAAAGATATTATTTCTATTGATGGGGGCTATTTATTGGTTCAAAAAAATAAATTAGTTATACTAAATGAATCTTTTCAAATTTTAAAATCTATTGAATTTTCTGATGACCTTACCACCGGTCTTTACTCTAATGGAATTTTTTATGCAGGAACTCAATTAAAAGGCCTTATTAGAAACAGCACGTATCTTGTTCCGGACGGACCCTTTAATAACCATTCTTATTCATTAACTATCTATGATAATCAGTTATGGGTCGCCCCGGGAGGACGGAACATTGATAATTATTACCAATCGAATCCCAATTCCTATGGTTTTTATCATTTTAACGGTCAAAAATGGAATCATATAGATTCTAAGAGCATTAACGATGAAAATTATATTATGAAAGTTATACCTAATATTAACAATACTCATGAAGTTTTTGTTATCTCCTACAGTAATGGATTGATAAAAATGGTAAATGATCAGATGAAAATTATTTATAATCGTACCAATTCACCTATAATTGAACACGAGCGATTAGTTGGCGGAGACTTTGATTCCAATGGTAACTTAATTATGGTTCAATCATTTGCTGCAGAATCTAACAATGGTGTTAATAATGCCATTATCATAAAAACGCCTAATGATCAATTTAAATTTTTAAGTCTTTTACCTAAAAGATTTCACTTAGCCGGAGGAGCTATGAATCCATATATAGATTCCCAAGGATATATATGGGTTCCTTCTCCAAGAAATAACGGACTGGTTGTATATAAATATAACCGAACTCCGCTTATTACGTCTGATGATAAAATTTATTTAATTGATTCCAATAAAAATAGCGGAAACTTACCTTCTAATAATATATTATGCGTAGAATTAGATAAATTCGGAACTGCTTGGATAGGAACCGACAGCGGTCTTCGTATTTTTAGAAATCCTTATCAATCATTAGAATCAGGAAACTATAATACCGAAAGAATTATTATTACTCAAAACGGTTTAGGTGAAGAAGTTTTACGAGAAACTAAGGTTACGGCAATAAAAACCGATGGCGCTAACAGAAAATGGATTGGTACACATAGTTCAGGAGTTTTTTACTTATCGGAAGACGGAACAACTCTTTTAAATAGATTTACGGAAGAAAATTCTCCTTTACCTTCTAATCTTATTACGGATATACAAATCGATAAGACCGGAGAAGTTTATTTTGTTACTCCTTCAGGTATTGTTTCTTACAGAGGAGACATTATTGATTCTGGAGATGATTTTGGAGAAATTGTTGCCTATCCTAATCCGGTTAGACCCGGTTATACAGGAAATATCACGATACGCGGATTAGCCCATGATGCTTTTGTTAAAATTACTGATGTAGCGGGTAACCTGGTATATGAGACTAAAGCGCCAGGAGGTGTTGCAACCTGGAATGGAGCTAATTTTAATGGAAAACCTGTTGCTTCAGGGATCTATTTAGTTTTAATGAGCAATTCTGAAGGAAAAAAACATGCTACAACCAAAATTGCAATTATTCGTTAAGCTTAAAAGAAATGATTGAAACTACTAAAGCTATCGTATTGTCTTTTTTAAAGTATGGAGATTCTTCCCTTATTGTAAAATGCTATACCGAAAATTTTGGTTATAAGAGTTTTATTTTAAAAAATTCTTTTTCTAAAAAAAATAGAAAAAGCCATTTTATCTTTTTATTTAATGAAATTGAAGTTACTTTTTATTCTAAAAAAAACCATTCTTTAGAGTTGATTAAAGAAATTCATCAAGCTCATTTTTTCAATACCATTCATACAAATATTATCAAGTCTTCGATAATAACATTTATTGGAGAAATGGTGAACCAAACGCTAAAAAACGAGGAAGCACAGGACACATCTTTATATAATTTTATTAAAAGCAGTTTAATTGATTTAGATGCAAAAGACAGTTACTTTTCTGATTTTCATCTTTATTTTTTACTGCATTTTTCGAAATATATTGGGTTTTATCCCTTAGAAAAAGATTCAGAATTTCCTTATTTTAATATTAAAGAGGGTGTTTTTTCTTTAAAAGCTGATACTGTTTCAAGGGAAGAAAATGCTCACTTATGGAAGCAATTACTTTCTTATGATTTTAACTCTCTAAAAAATTGCTTTACTAATTCAGAGCGTAAACAGATGCTTTCAGAAATAATAACTTATTTTGAAATGCATTTGTCTAATTTTAAAAAACCTATTTCTTTAGATATTTTAAAATTAATTTTTGATTAAATATTACTAATTAAAATCAAGAGATTACTCCGCTTCCGATTAATTCATCTTCAACATACCAAGCCGCAAATTGCCCTCGGGTAATTGCTGATTGCAAATTTTCAAATTCAATGAAAATTCCTTCTTCAAATTGATACAAAACTGCCTTTTGCAAAGATTGCCTATATCTTATCCTAACTCGAACTCTCATTGTTTCTCCTATCTTCATTTGCAGATCTTCTCTAACCCAATGCACTTCTTTTTGATCTATAAATAAGGCCTTTCTAAATAATCCGGGATGATTTTTACCCTCACCTACATAGATTGTATTATTTTGCACATCGGTATCTAATACAAAGCATGGTTCGATATGCCCTCCTATTCCTAAACCTTTTCTTTGACCGATGGTATAATAATGCGCTCCTGAATGTTCACCGATCACTTTGCCATCCTCTATAGTATACTTAAAAGGAGTTGACAAATAAATCAATTCTTCTTTTTTAGTTGAAAATGATTGTTCTTCTTTTTTGTATATAGGATTATTTGAAAAAATTTCAACCAGATTACCTTTTTTAGGTTTTAATTTTTGTTGTAAAAAGTCAGGCAATCTTATTTTCCCAATAAAGCATAATCCTTGAGAATCCTTTTTATTTGCAGTAACTAAACCAATTTCACTTGCAATTTGCCTTACTTCCGGCTTGGTTAAATTTCCTATAGGAAATAAGGTTTTGGAAAGCTGGTATTGATTAAGTTGACATAAAAAATAGGATTGGTCTTTGTTGGAATCTATACCTGCTAAAAGCTGATAAATTGTTTGGCCTTCGTTATTCAATGAATGAACACGTGCATAATGACCGGTTGCCACTTTATCTGCCCCTAAAGATAAAGCCGTTTTAAGAAATATATCAAACTTGATTTCTCTGTTGCATAATACATCCGGATTAGGGGTACGTCCTGATTCGTATTCATGAAACATGTAATCAACAATTCTTTCTTTATATATTTCAGAAAGGTCTATGACTTGATAGGGAATATTAAGTTTTTGAGCTATTAGCAGTGCATCATTGCTATCTTCTACCCATGGACATTCATCTTCCAGTGTAAATTCAGAATCGTTCCAATTCTTCATGAATAGACCTATAACTTCATGACCTTGTTGTTGCAATAAATATGCTGCAACACTTGAATCTACTCCTCCCGATAAACCTACTACTACTTTCATTTTATATAATTAAAAAGCATATTCTATGGTATATAGAATATGCTTTATGATTTATTTATAATCGTTTACTTCTTTGCAGGTGCATTTTCCGGATATCTTGCTATAGACAATTCTCTGGAAATTGCTGATTTTTCGATTTTTATTTTTCCCGCCATAGTTTCAATAATAAGTCCATCATCCATTATTTCCGCAACTTTTCCATGAATACCGGAAGTGGTAACTATTCTTGTTCCTTTAGCTATATTATCTTGAAAATTCTTTTCTTGTTTTTGTCTTTTTGTTTGCGGCCTAATAAAAAAGAAGTAAAACACCACAAATAGAAGGACTAGGGGAAGGAATGCTCCTGCTTGTTCCATAAAACCTCCTTTTGCTTGTAAAATTATTGTTAACATTTTTATTTAAATTTATTTTTAATTAACTTTTGCTTGAAATTTAATTACTTTAGTTTCAAAATTTCCTGAAACAGCTATTGTTTTAAGTACTTCTCCTTCAAAATTTGAAGAATCAAAAGTAACTGTAATTTCTCCTTTCTTGCCCGGATATACAGGTTCTTTAGTATATTTTGGAGTGGTACACCCACAGGAAGGACGTACTTCTGAAATTAATAAAGGACGTTTTCCAACATTGGTAAATTTAAAAACATGGGAAACTTCTTGTCCTCTTTTTATATCCTTAAAATCATACGTATCTTCATTAAATTTTATAATAGATTCTTCGGTTATTTTGGGTACACCATGAGTATTTTTAGTATTCGTATTATCCTGTATAGTACTTTTGATTTGCTTTTGAGAAGAATTTTCTTTTTTGCAACCGATGGTAAATAACATACCTATTAATAAAAATATTACTGCTGACTTTTTCATTTTTCAGGATGTTTAAACTTTATTCATATCTCTAGCATATCTGTCTAAAATACCATTAATAAATACATTACTTTTAGCACTAGAATAAACTTTTGCTAATTCAATACATTCATTAATAACAACTTTAGCCGGAACTTGAGGAAAATAATTGAGTTCTGTAAATCCCATTGCCAATATGATTTTATCTATTTCCGCAATTCTATCCAACTCCCAGTTATTTGATCTTTTTTCAATTAATTTTAAGCTTTCCGGATAGTGTTTAACCGTGGTCCTGAATAGATTTTTTGCAAATAAAATACCCTCATCCGATTTTAAAACTTGAATTAATGTATCAAAGGGTGCTCCTTCCTCAATAGACTTAATAGTCTTCAGGGTCATATTATTGGCAATATGAACATCATCTGCCCAAGAAAGTTTTAATTCCTCAAACCATTCATACATGATGTCATTATCTGCTATATGTTTTAAAAACAGTTTAAGCAATACCTTTTTCTCCGACTCAAAATCTGTTGCTTTACTTTGCATATACTCTAAATAACTTCGCGAAGTTTGAAATTTTTTAAAGATAATTGCCGGATAATTATTATTTAAATGCCACGATAATTCTAAATGTTTGTCCGAATACTCTTTTCTTGCTTTGTTTTTTTCTAACAGGTCAAATATCTTATTATTAACAAACTTAAGATTAGGATTTTTTTCCTCATCTGTGGCAAAACGTTTTTGCTTTTTCCTTTCTATTACTTCAAGAGCATAATCTCTCACAGCCAATAGAAGATTTAATTGATATATATATAAATCATATATCTCATCTATAGACTGAAACATTCTATTTTCAACATATTCTAACTCATTCCCACTTATATTATACGCATACAGAACCTGTAGAATTTTTTCTCTAATTTGCCTTCTTCCTAACACAACAATAAATTTTTAAGAACTTTGTTAATACTATATTTTTAGTGTTAATTATTACAAGTATATTTTACTTAACGTTAGTTTTAGGCAAAGCCTGTTCTTGTTGAGGGGTTGAAGACTGTTTTGAGTTTTGGGTTGGAGTTGATGTATATATAGTTGGCTTTGCAATCAATACCGATGCAAAAATTGACAATACTACTATTACTCCTCCTAAGGTCCAAGTTGCCTTCTCCATAAAATCATTTGTTTTCTGAACACCGAACATTTGTGTTCCACTACCTCCGAAAGTTGAACTTAAACCTCCTCCTTTTGGATTTTGCGACAAAACAACTAATATTAGCAAAACGCATGCGATAATGATAAATATCATTAGTATTCCATATACTGCTGTCATATTATTTTGAATTTTTTATCTTTTTTATTCTTCTTATTTCCGAGGCAAAATAACTACTTTTTTCTGGATATTTCAAACTTAATATCTTAAAAGCTGTTAATGCTGTATCATATTTACCTTGCTCTACATATAATTGAGCTAAGGTAATAGTCATTAAATTTGCAATATCCTGAATTTCTTCTTTTTTAAATTCTACGTCTTTACTATATTTCGTGTCTTTTGCAACCGGTTTTATCTTGGGATTATTTTCAATAAAATTTGAAATAATGCTATTTTGTTTTTCTTGTTGTGGAATTACTTTTTCAGATTTTAAAGCTTTTTTTTGCTTGGAAAGTGAGATCCATTGATTAAAAGTTAATTTGTCCGATTCCAAAGTAATTTCCTCTTGCTTGTTTTCAATACTTGGTTCGCTTAACTGAATTTCATTGATTTCATTTCCAACCAAATCTTCCTTTACTTCTTCTTCTTCAATTTCCGAATGTTCAATTTCAGTACTTTCTTCCCTATTCTCGAAATTTTCTTCATTTTCTTTTTCTAAGCTTGAAGTAAATAAATGTGATATTCCTAACTTTTCTATATTGGTATAGGTGACATCACTGTTTAAAAAGATTTTCTTATTATCCTTAGCATCTTCATTAGTTAAAAGTAATTGAATTTTAGAATGATCTTCTATAGGTTCAATTTCTATATTGTTGTTATTTACTAATTCTTCGGATATTTTTTGTTCATTTATAATTTCAGAATTTGAATCTATTGCTTTCAATTGGGTTAAACTGCTATCCTCTTCCATAAATTCATTACTAACAATATTTTCAAGAACTATAGTTTCTTCAAATTTATTATCATCTGCTTGTAAAATTTCATCTTCTTTTTTATCGATTAATTCCTCTGTTGTAATTGGTTCTACTAACTTCTTGTTAGTATCAATGGATTTTTTTATTAATTCTCGATAGTTCGTATAAATTGAAACCTTTTTAATATCTTCATTAGTTAACGGTTCTGATACATATCTATTTTTCCAATTTAAATAAATTAAATGAAACGATTGAGAAAATGGATAGTGAGTTATTAAATCTTCCAAATAATTCTTATCGGAAAATTTAAGTTTTTCAGGGTTTTCTATTAACTGTATAATTCTACTATTATCCATAATTTACCAATCGGCTACTATCGCTAAAAATATTTGATCAATAATTCTTTGATTGATTTTCTGGGCAAGATCATCTTGAACGTTAATCAATAATTCTTTGCTGGAATAATCTTCATAATCGGAAAAAGTTTTTTCGAAACTCTTTTCAGGCTGCTTTTTATTTTCGTATCTAACAGAAACGCTTATCGTCAATCTGTTTTGCGTTGCTTCGTCGGAATTACTTTGTATATTTACCGGACTGGTTGAAAAGTTTGTTATTTCTCCTTCTAAAATGATATCCGGATCTATATTAGTCTCTACAAGCTTCGTTCTTTGATTAAATCTACTTTGTAAGGCGGTAGTAAAATCTACACTTAAATTCGGGCTTTGATAAGCTGAATAATTAGGAAATGATTTTATTTCTATAGTTTTTATATCGGGATCCAAAGAAGCCCCTGTGAATGAATAACATCCGGACAAAGATATAAAAAAAATTCCTATTATGAGTAATATGATTTTATTCTTCAATATCATATTGTTTTATTTTTCTATATAATGTTCTTTCCGAAATTCCCAACTCTTTTGCTGCTAATTTACGTTTTCCATTATACTTTTCTAAAGCTTTTTTAATAAGTTCCTCTTCCTTTCTTTGTAAAGATAAAGATTCTGAATTGTTGGACACATCTTCATATTCGTAGTCATCCAAAATTTCGTGATACTCATTAACTGATGAAGGAACTGTCGGTATAACGGGTTTTTCATCGTAGTAAACAAGAGAATCTCCCGATTTAGGAATATCATAATCTTTATATACTCGTTGGAAAAGATCCTGATCATTTGAGTTTAGCATCAAATCGCCTTTATTTTTAATGAGTTCTAAAGTCAACGCTTTCAAATCGTTGAGATCTTTTTTCATATCAAATAAAAACTTATATAATATTTCCCTTTCACTGGAAAAATCGGAATGATTTTCATTTTGCTTGGAAAAGTTTACTATAGACGTGGTTTGTGGAATATCTTTTAAATATTCTTTTACCTTATCTATAGACAAATTCCTGTTGGTTTCCACCACCGTAATTTGTTCGGTAAAATTTCTTAATTGACGGATATTTCCCGGCCAATAATAATTTTGAATATAGGACATGGCTTCTTCTGATAAACTCACTGAAGGCATTCTATATTTTTCTGAAAAGTCAACTGCAAATTTTCTGAAAAGTAAAGGAATATCATCCTTCCTTTCCCTTAAAGCAGGTATATCAATCTGTACTGTATTTAACCTGTAATATAAATCTTCTCTGAATCTGCCTTTTTTAATTGCTTCCAATAAATTAACATTAGTCGCAGCTACAATTCTTATATTTGTTTTTTGAATAGTAGATGATCCGACTTTCATAAATTCACCACTTTCCAATACTCTTAATAAACGAACTTGCGTTTGCAAAGGCAATTCTCCTACTTCATCTAAAAAAATGGTTCCTCCATCTGCTACTTCAAAATATCCTTTACGAACTTTATCTGCTCCCGTAAAAGCTCCTTTTTCGTGACCAAAAAGTTCTGAATCTATGGTCCCTTCAGGAATTGCTCCACAATTAACAGCAATATATTGTTTATGTTTTCTTGGTGAAAGATTATGAATTATTTTAGGAATAAACTCTTTTCCTACCCCGCTTTCTCCAATTACCAAAACAGAAATATCTGTAGATGCTACTTGCATAGCTTTTTCTAAAGCCCTGTTAAGTGCAAGGTTATTTCCAATTATTCCGAATCTTTGTTTTATTGCCTGTAATGAATCCATAATATTTATTTATGCGATTTCTCCTATCAAGGTAGCTGAAGTGCAATCATTTACCAATACATTAACAAAATCTCCAACTTTTGTTTGATCTGTTTTAGTAAAAACCACCACTGCATTTTGAGAAATCCTTCCGTACCATTGATCTTTACTTTTTTTACTGGTTCCCTCTATCAAAACTTCGTGTACTTTGTTAGTATACGTTTTCATTCTTTCTAATGAAAGTTCTTGTTGAAGATTTATAATTTCTTTAAGTCTTCTTGACTTTATTTCCGTAGGCACATCGTCTTTCATTTTTTTATGAGCTAACGTACCGGGACGTTCAGAATAAGCAAACATGTATCCGAAATCGTATTTTGCATATTTCATTAGAGATAAGGTTTCTAGATGCTCTTCTTCCGTTTCTCCACAAAAACCTGCTATGATATCATGTGAAATCGCGCAGTCAGGTACGATTTCCCTTATTTTATCCACCAAATTAATATATTCTTCGCGTGTGTGTTGACGATTCATTCGCTGCAAAACTGTAGTGCTCCCACTTTGAACAGGTAAATGGATGTATTTGCAAATGTTATCATGTTTAGCCATTACGTGCAATACTTCTTCATGCATGTCTTGCGGATTAGACGTTGAAAATCGTATTCTAATTTCAGGACAAGCTTCAGCTACCATGTTCAATAATTGTGCAAAATTTATCGCTGTTGCCCTTTGCAATTCACTAGCTTTTGAGAAATCTTTTTTAGGACCTCCTCCATACCATAAGTAACTATCTATATTTTGTCCTAAAAGTGTAATTTCTTTATATCCGTTTTCTCTCAACTCTTTACATTCTTTAAGAATTGAATGTGGATCTCTACTGCGTTCTCTTCCTCTTGTAAAAGGAACCACACAGAATGTACACATATTATCACATCCTCGGGTTATGGACACAAAAGCTGTAACTCCATTTCCGCCTAAGCGTATCGGACTTATATCTGCATAAGTCTCTTCTTTTGATAAAAGTACATTAATGGCATTTCTTCCATCATCCGTATTTTTCAATAAGTTCGGAAGATCTCTGTATGCATCGGGACCTACCACTAGATCAACTAAATGCTCTTCTTCCAAAAACTTTGTTTTTAATCTTTCTGCCATGCAGCCGAGAACGCCTATAACCAGATCCGGCTTTTTTCTTTTTATTGCATTAAATTGAGAAAGTCTTTTTCTAACCGTTTGCTCCGCTTTTTCACGAATAGAGCAAGTGTTGAGAAGAACTAAATCTGCATCTTCCAGTTGAGAGGTAGTATTATATCCTTCGTTACTAAGTATTGAAGCTACTATTTCACTATCAGAAAAATTCATTTGACAACCATAGCTTTCTAAAAACATTTTTTTGGTGTTTTTAAAAGAACTTTCTTGTATTAAGATTTCTCCTTGTCTTCCTTCTATAATTTCTTTTTCCATATTTAAACATTCCCTACGAAAAAAAGTACCGGGATATTACTAAATCAAAATAAAAATAGTCTGCAAAGATAAAACTTTATATGCCAAGTTGACAGATTATTGTTTTAAATATTTCTTAAAATATATGTTAAGTAAATATAATTTTATTTATCTGCTTGTTAAGACCATCTCAAAATACCCTGTAAAATTTTGCAAAAATAATACCCAGGTCATGATTACTATAGTTCCTACTATTGCTGCATAAAAACCTCCAAAATAAAAGTCTGATTGTTTAAGCATCCCTGTACTGTATACTATTGCATTGGGAGGCGTTGACACGGGCAGGAATAATCCGCACGAAGCACAAAGACCAATTACTAAACCAATCGGCAGTATTTGTTCCGGAGGAAGTACTACCGCAGCAATATTTATGACGATGGTTGCTGTTGCCGTACTACTCATTATGTTAGAAAAAATCACAGTCACTATAGCAAAAATCATCATCATTAAATATTCATTAAACGATGCATCTCCCAATAATTCGGAATAATAGGGCGCCAGCAATTCCTTTATTGCAATCCCTAGTGATAATCCACCGGCGACCAACATTAAGGTATCCCACGGAAGCTTTCTTATATCTTCAGCCGTTATAATCCCTAACATAGGAAGGAAAACAATAGGAATTCCTGAAGTGGCTGCACTTGGGATTTTCAATTTTGAACCCATCATCCAAAAGAAAACGGTTATAAATAAAATTAGTATTACAAAAAACCTCTGCAATCTAATCTTTTTGGGAATCGGGGCTAATTCTTCTAAGAAATTTAAATTAATTTTTTCAACTTTAGAAGTATATTTTTGCTTTAGCAGAATCCAAAAGAACAACAACAAAACTATTGCTACTGGCAAACCCAAGATCATCCAATCAAAAAAAGAAACCTCAATACCTTTGGATTTTAAAACATCTACTACAATCAAATTGGGAGGAGAAGATATTAAGCTGCCCATTCCTGCAAAAGTTGCCGAGGCCGGTATACTTATTAATATTGCTTTTGTCATGGGCGAATCTTTCCCTTCTCTGTCTAAAAAGGGCATAACTGCTGCCAAAATCATAGCTGACGTTGCCGTATTGGATATAATTAATGATAAACAGGAAGTGGTTAGCATAATTCCTAACAACATATGCGACGGCTTACTACCAAAAATAGATATAGTACCCCTAAATAAAGAAATATCTATTCCTGTTTTTCTCATACTTTCACTAAGAAAAAAACCTCCCAAGAAAATCCATATAACACTATCAGACCATGTATTAGAAATAGTTTTCGGATCAATTGTTGATCCTTCTATATTCCCCATAGTATATATGAGAAAACCTGTGATCAGAATCCCTACGGCAAAGGGGGGGATTGCTTCGGTAACCCATAGAAGTATTGAAAACATCAGAATAAACAGAGTGTATTCTTGAGCTTTAGTAAATTCTTGCGGTGAAAGAAAATAGGTACCTAATAATGCAATACCTAATGAAAAAAAGAATAAACCAACTTTAGTTTTTATATTCCAAACATCTAAAGATTTTTCTATAAGAAGATCACTATAGACTCTAATATTCGTATTAATCTTTTTAAAATCTTTATTAATTCTATGAAAATCAAAATCCATATATATAGCCCTTAATTAAATTTTATCTACTCTTGAAAACTTTGCTTACCTTAATGACACATTGCAAATCTCTTTATAAATTTACTATTTATTTCTAATAGTTTACTCTTAATTGAGAAATTAATTTTTAAATTTGTATCCTAATTCTCACATTAATAATACAGGTAAAGTTTACCTAAAACATAAATTATGAATAATTTTTCTAAGCTCTGGGTTTTTCAATCTAGAAGATTTCTTACCCTTGAAGAAATTCAAGATATCAACAAAATTCTTTCTGACTTTTTGAAAACATGGGCGGCACATGGTGCTGATTTAAAATCTGAGCTTACGATTATTAAAAATAAATTCATAATTATAGCGGTTGATGAAAATCAAGCGAAAGCCACCGGATGTTCTATCGATAAATTGAATCAATGCATTAGACAAATTGATCAAAAATATCAATTAGATCTTTTAAACCGATTATGGATAAGCTATGAAGATGATAAAGGGGAAATAACTACTGTTCCTATGAATTCTTTCAAGGAAAAAATCAAATCCGCTCAAATTTCTCCTGAAACCTATATTTATAACCTTGCTATAAGTACTTCTAAAGAATTCGATGAAAAATTTAGACTTCCTCTTAAAGAAAGCTGGGCAAGAATATTTATGTAATTTTTATTTATAAAAGGTTTTCATTTTATTAAAACGCGATATTAGTTGCTTCTCAATAAATAATTTCTCTTTTTAAAATAATTTTAGATACTATATACCTTATTTTTAATAAATAAACTAATTTTATCTTATAAAATTAAACACTTCCCCATTTATTGACTTTATTAAATTTTTCACCTCGATAATTTTGTTTTATACTATACTATAAATCTAAAATATTATTTCAATTTTTCTCTTTATAAAAACTATTGATAGGAAAATTATAATTCATATTTTATAGTTAATAATCATAAATAATTAATGATATTATTGCTTATTAATTTATAATGTATATTTTTGCTATTATTATAACATACAAAATAGAGATATATGAAAAATTTTTTATTAACTATTAGTATTTTTCTGCTTAGCATATCTCTTTCAGCACAAAATTATTGGAAGAGAACAAGCTTAACAGGAAAAAAGATTAGAAGTGAAAATATCAATTTACGCATTGAAGAACTATATACCGTTGATTTTTATTCTTTAAAAAAACAATTAAAATCTTCCGTATTAAGAGAAACTAACCAAGCTCCTACCATAGTATACGTTCCCACATCGGAAGGAAAAATAGAAAGATTTTCGGTTTATCATGCCCCTGTAATGGATGAAGAAATTGAAAATAAATACGAAATGTATTCATATGCAGGAATCGGTTTAGACGATACGAACAAATATATTCGATTCAGTATTTCCCCCAATCAATTCAATTCAATGATTATGGATAATACGGGCACCATTCAGCTCATTGATCCTTATACAACCGATGGAGAAGTTTATTCAGTTCGTATTAGAGAGAAAAATAGCTTTAATGATTTCAATTGTAATACAGTTGATGAAATTATTTCGGAAGAATCAAATTCTTATAAAATTATATCGAGTGATCGAAAATTTCGCACGTATAGATTAGCTCTATCAGTAACCGGTGAATATACTCAGCATTTTGGCGGGGTGACCGGAGCTTTACAGCAGATAAATATCACCATGACCCGGGTGAATGGTATTTTGGAAAGAGATCTGTCTGTAAATCTTAAAATGATTAATAATATTTCTCTTATATATGAAGATCCAAATACAGATCCTTATTCTGATGCTTCTTTTATAAATAACTGGAATATGGAACTTCAAAAAACATTAACAGTAGTAGTTGGAGAAGATAACTATGATATTGGTCATCTTTTTGGCGGCAATGGTGGAGGGGGAAATGCCGGTTGCATAGGTTGTATATGTATTAGTCCTAAAATGGATCCAAACGGAATTCCTACTTCTGCAGGAAAAGGCAGTGGGATAACTTCTCCTTCAAATAATAATCCTTCCGGTGATCATTTTGATATTGATTACGTAGCTCATGAAATGGGACATCAGCTGGGAGCTAATCATACTTTTTCCTGTTGGCTTGAAAATACAGGAGTTAATATTGAACCGGGAAGCGGAAGTACGATAATGGGATACGCAGGTATCACTTCAGCCAATGTGCAATTAAATTCAGATGCTTATTTTCACTCAGCCAGTATTCAGCAAATTTATAAAAATCTACAGCCTAAAACCTGTGGAACAATCAATCAAATTCCTAATCATCCGCCCGTAGTAAATGTAGGCCCCTCTAGTGTGACCATTCCTATAGGTACACGGTTTTATTTGGATGCAGAAGGTACAACAGATCCTGATGGGGATGAGCTGACTTTTTGTTGGGAACAAATTGATAATGCTCGTAAGGATGTTATTCGTGTCGATTCTTCACAAACATACGGTCCTATATTCAGATCTTTTCTACCGACAACTTCTACAAGGAGATATTTTCCCGCTTTAACTACCGGTATTTACTCTCCAAATACATGGGAGACTGTTTCCAACGTCAAAAGAGCCCTGAATTTTACTGTAACCGTGCGAGATAATAATCCTAATAAACCTCAAACTAAGATTGAAACTAAAGAAGTTATGGTTTCTGATAGTGGGGGACCATTTATCGCAACATTTCCTACAGCTGATTATATAGCTAAGAAAGGAAGTTCAATCAACGTATTATGGAATGTTGCTAATACAACAGCACAGCCATTTAATACACAGTATGTGAATATTTCATTAGTTACAGATGAGGGGCAAACTATAACTCCTTTGGCTGATCAAATTCCGAATTCAGGAAATGCAACCGTGAATTTACCTGCTGATCTTATCGCTAAAAAAGCAAAAATAATGATTGAGGCAAGTAATAATATCTATTTTGCCTTAACCGAATATTTTTCAATAGGATATGAATCAGAAGTAATCTGTAAAAAATATAATTCAACCTTTAATCCGATTGCTATACCTGACGGGAATGGTGATCATTCAAATTCGAAGTATGCTGTTATGGCAGTTACTGTTCCTGATAATGAGAATTATGATAAACTGATTAAACTACAAGCTACTGTTGATGTAGATCATCCAAATATTGAAGATTTATTTATTGTATTACAAACTCCAGGTCAAAATGATTATAAATCTGCGGTTTTGTGGAATCATTCGTGCCCAAATAATTCAGGTTTAAATGCAACCTTTGATGATGTTGGAATTACAATGAATTGTTCCTCTCCAACTATAGGTACAATAAAACCTTATAATCCACTTCATTCTTTATTTAAGAAAAATTATAGCGGGCAATGGCTATTAGGGGTAGCAGATCATTATCCTAAAAATACGGGTACTTTAAAATCTTTTTCTTTAAATGTATGCAGTTTAAATTACAAGCAACTCCAAACCGATGAAATTTTTTCAGAAACCCCAACATTTAAAGTTTACCCTAATCCTTCTGAAGGAGTTTTTACTATCGATTTAGGTGCTATTCAATTTAGAGGAAATACAAGCCACGTTAAAGTTTATAATTTGGCTGGTAGCTTATTATTTTCAAAAGTTGAAAAAAATCAGCTTTTTTCTATAGATCTTACTAATTATCCTGCGGGTATATATACCATAAATATTACGGGGAATGGTAATTCTATATCCAAAAATGTAATTAAGAAGTAATCCTTTAAGCTAAAATAAAATAAAGCACTCTTTTATATATTTATGAGAGTGCTTTAAATTTTTCTTTATTCTTAAAATTTAAATTCTTTTTCAGGAATGATCTTGTTAATTTCAAGCGATTTAAATACAAGAATAAATTCTGAGTCATCCTCCTTGTTTTTGACTACTAAACGATAAGGAAAGATTAGTCTGGAGACTAATTTAAAATCTGAATATAATTTACTTTCGTTTGAAGTATCTTCTCTAACTAATTGATAGCTGATTTTATCAAAGTAATAAATTTCTGATTCTCTGTTATTAGTTAGTTTAATTTTATAACAATTCTTGTTATCAATACGTTCTTCTCCAAGAAATACCGGAAGAAACCCTTTTGCAGAATAATCAATTAAATCCGATTCAAATGCTTCAGGAACGTAATTATTTTTTTTTTCAAGGGAATTCGTTTGAAAGTTATATTGTATAGCTTTCTTTCCGTTGTAAGCATTTAAAATAATTTTTTTTCCCTGTATTTCTATACAAGTTTTATTAAGATTCGGTCTCTGCTGATAAATTTCTATAGGATATGACTCATTTAATCCTAAAATTATATCTCCTCTAATTATTATCGAATTCAATTCTTTCCAATGATGTGTTCCTCCGGTAACTTCTAAATGTTTGTTTATTATTTGTTCTACCGTCTGAGAATAACATATGTTCAAAAGGAATATCAGCAAAGCGAAAAAAAGCTTCTTCATATATGATTTAAAAAAGGGTTGACTGTAAAAAAATTCCAGGCAACTTTAAAGTTATCCTGGAATTATCATTTTTCTTCAATTTATATCTTTGCATTAATTGAACTATTATTTTTCGAATAATAGTATTTACATTTCTTCGTAAAGTACTCTTAATTTTTCTTTAGTCATTATTTTCTGCCAATCTTTACCTAAAGCATTTTCCCAAAGCGGTGCCATTCCATAAGAAACATTAATCATAGTATTGAATTGTTCATCAGACAATCCTTTGCATACACCTTGCGGGATTTCAATCTGATTTTTTTCAACCATATATTTAAATTCCTTAACTCCTTCCGGATAATACTCTTCTAATCGGTCAAAAACAATGCAATTACCTACTCCGTGATGAGTTCCTAGTAAATAAGAAAGTCCGTAACTCACCGCATGAGCAATTCCTACTTGTGAATAAGCGATGCTCATTCCTCCATGCCAAGATGCCATCATTAAATCTTCATCAGACTCATCATCCCATTCAGATTTATGAACATATACTTTTTGGCAAAGCTCTAATGCTTTTTCTCCGTAACTTTTACTGAAAGCATTAAGATAAGTTCCTGTTAAAGACTCAATGCAATGAATATAACAATCCATACCGGTAAAAAATGCCTGATTTTTTTCTACTCCTTTTACTAAAGATGGATCCAAAATAACTTGATCAAAAGGGGTAAAATCTGAATTAATACCTAATTTTCTTTCCGGCCCGGTTAATATACAAGTTCTGGAAACTTCTGCTCCTGTACCACTAATAGTTGGTATACCTACATGATAAACAGCCGGATTCTTCACTAAATCCCACCCTTGATATTGCGAAGAAGATCCTTCACTATTCATCATGATTGCAACAGCTTTTGCCGAATCCATTACACTTCCTCCTCCTATTCCAATAACTCCGGAAACGGTTCCATATTCCTCTTTTAATGAATCTCTGATCGCATCAATTCCTTTGGTTTTGGGTTCATCAGTAGTATCTATAAATATAATTTTATCTTTTCCTTTTAAGGGAATTCTTTTTTCTAATTCTTTTCCTTCAAACACTTTATCTACTAAAAAAATAAATGGATAATCTTTATTTCTTTTTTCTTCAATAATTTCTGAAGTTTGATCAAAGCTTCCACGTCCATAAATTACACGGGGAACCATTGGGAAATTTCTGAATTTCATATTTTTATTTTTTCTCGTTTATCTGTTTTTTTAATATTTCATTTGCTTTTTCTAAATCCTCCGGAGTGTCTATTTCAACTCCTACAAAATCAGTCTCTATTACTTTAATTTTCATGCCATATTCTAAATATCGTATGCACTCAACCTTTTCTGCTTGTTCGTTTTGTAACATCGGTAATTTTGCAAAATCTAGTAAGGCTTGTTTACGGAAAGCATATACACCTACATGCTCATAGTAATCCGCTTGAAATGATTTTTCACGAGGATAAGGTATAACTGAACGTGAAAAATATAGTGCAAAGTCATTTTGGTCTTTAACTACTTTTACATAATTTGAATCTTCAATTAAATTCCAATCGTCCATTTTACGAATCAAAGTAGCAACATCAATTTTATTATCTTGATCTTTCTTAAATACTTCAATTAGCCTTGCTAACGGTTCGGTTTTTACAAAAGGTTCATCTCCTTGTATGTTTATGATGATATCGCATTCTAAATTATCAACAGCTTCTGCAATTCGATCACTTCCTGTCTCATGTTCCTTTTTACTCATAATGGCTTTACCTCCGTTTCTGGTAATTTCATTATGAATTATTTCGGAATCAGTTACCACAAATACATCTGAAAATAGCCGGGTTTTGATTGCATTTTCATAGGTTGACCGTATGACTGTTTTTTCTCCTAACATTCCCATAAGCTTTGCAGGGAAACGAGAGGCTGCATATCTTGCAGGAATAACTGCTATTATTTTCACGTTATTTATAATTTAATTACAAAGTTAACTAAAATAGCTTTTGTTAATCGGTATTATCCCTATTAAAAAAACATTTTAAATATGCTTATTTTTTATCTTTAAAATTTCTTTAACAGCTATTATTTTTTTTATAAATCATTATTTAATAATTGTACTATTTTATTATGCTTTTATAAATAATGAATAAAAAAAGTCATCCAAAATTTGGATGACTTTTTTATTAGAAAAGTTTGTTTAGTAAATTATCTTCTTCTGTGACTAGGAGTTTTTACTTTAACTTCTTCTGTGATTGATACTTTTGAACCGGTTTGATCTAAGATCACAACTCTTCTGTTTTCTCTATCACAAGTTTCTTGATCCGGATAAAGAATATTTCCTTTATCGTCTTTCTTAGCATTGATATCTTGTTGTTTACATAACAATTCTGATTTACCGAATCCTCTTGCTATCAATCTATCTTTGCTTACTCCGTTTTTAACTAATTCGTTAACTACAGATTGTGCTCTTTGTTTTGAAATTCTATTATTTACGGCTACAGATCCTACTCTGTCTGTATGTCCGTCTACAAAGAATTTTTTACCATCAAAACTTCCGTCATTTAACATTTTTGCTGCATCATTAACTAATGGTAAAGATTCTGCTGTTAATTTAGAGCTGTTAAATTCAAAGTTGATATTTTTTAATTTAAATGTAACGTCTTTAGTTTCCCAAGGACAACCATTGTTATCAATTGGTCCTTTTACTGTTGGACAAGCATCATCTATATCAGGAATACCGTCACCATCTGTATCAGGACATCCTTGGAATTGTGCAGGTCCTGCTGCATTCGGACATCTGTCTTGATCGTCCGGAATACCGTCTCCGTCTGTATCAGGACATCCTTGGAATTGTGGTAATCCCGGTGTATCCGGACATCTGTCTTGATCATCTGGAATACCGTCGCCATCTCTATCGCTCGGTGCTACCGGAGGTGGTGGTAATGGTTGTTCTTTTTTAGCTCCAAATTTAAATATTAAGGATGCTGAGTGTTGAAAGAAGTCAGAATAATCTTTTGATTGATTAGTTACCCAGTTATATTGAGATTCTATGTTTAAACCAAAGTTTCTGGTAAACCAAAAGTTAATACCTACACCCCCGTTTACTACGAACATATCATTTTTTCCTGTAAATTTACCTCCTAACTTATAATTTTTATCTGAGTTATAATCATCATCATAAGCATCTAAGTGAGTAGAAGGATCATCCTCAACAATTTTAATTCCTTTATAAGAATATTTGTGATAGTTTGCACCTACTCTCACATATGGGTCCAGCCATCTTAATGATTTTGACTCACTAAGTGGTGTAAATCTAAGACCTAAACCTGCTAAAACAAAAAATTCGTCTTTTATTTTTAATCTTTTGTTATCCATATCACTTATTGAAGCTTGTAAATCAACTGCAAAGTTTTTACCAATACTTCTTGCTACAGTTAATTTTGATAATGGAAAAGAAAAACTATAATCATCGGTATCAAAATATCCGTCAAAGATACCACGCACTGACGTATGGTCAGTTGCATGCATCCCTATCCCCACATACCACTTTTCTGTAGTATTTTGAGCTTTAGTTACAATGGCCATTATAACAGCTCCTATTGTAATCAATAATTTAAATTTTTTCATATTAATTTCTTACTACTATGATTTATTTTATTCTACTAAACAAATTCTATTCCAATATATAAAAAAACCATCCTAATAAGGATGGTTTTTTTATTTGTAGATCAATTATTTCTTAACTTTCACTTCTTTTGTTACGGAAACTTTATCTCCTGCCTGATCTAAAACTACCACTCTTCTGTTAGATCTATCACAAGATTCTTGGTCAGGATATAGTATATTTCCTTCTTCGTCTTTTTTAGTATTGATATCTGCTTGTTTACATAATAATTCTGTTTTTCCAAAGCCTCTAGCTATCAATCTATCTTTTTCTACACCTTCATTAACTAATTCGTTAACTACAGATTGTGCTCTTTGTTTTGATATTCTATTGTTTACGGCTACAGATCCTACTCTGTCGGTATGTCCGTCTACAAAGAATTTTTTACCATCAAAACTTTCATCTTTTAATAATTTAGCTGCATCTTTTACTAATGGTAAGGATTCTGCTGTTAATTTAGAGCTGTTAAATTCAAAGTTGATATTTTTTAACCTGAAAGTAACGTCTTTAGTTTCCCAAGGACAACCTTTGTTTTCAATTGGCCCTTTTACGGTTGGACAAGCATCATCAACATCAGGAATACCGTCTCCATCTGTATCAGGACATCCTTGGAATTGTGCAGGTCCTGCTGCATTCGGACATCTGTCTTGGTCGTCCGGAATACCGTCTCCGTCTGTATCAGGACATCCTTGGAATTGTGGTAATCCCGGTGTATCCGGACATCTGTCTTGATCGTCTGGAATACCGTCCCCATCTCTATCACTTGGTTCTTCTACCGGTGGAGGTGGCGGAAGTGGTTCTTCTTTCTTAGCTCCGAATTTAAATATAATCGATGCTGAATGTTGGAAGAAATTTATGTAATCTTTAGAATATGCTGTTGCCCAGTTATATTGAGATTCTAGATTTATACCAAAGTTTTTTGTAAACCAGAAGTTAATACCTACTCCACCATTTAATATGAAATTATTATCATGACCGGTAAATTTACCTCCTAGTTTATAATTTTTCTTAGGATTATAATCATCATCGTAAGCGTCTAAGTGAGTGGTTGGATCGTTTTCAACGATTTTAATTCCTTTATAAGAATATTTGTGGTAATTTGCCCCTACTCTTACATATGGATCTAACCATTTTAAAGATTTGGATTCACTTAATGGGGTATATCTAATACCTAAGCCAGCTAAAACAAAGAATTCATCTTTAATTTTTAATCTTTTATTGTCTATTTCTCCAATTGAAGCTTGCAAGTCAACTGCAAAGTTTTTAGCTATGCTTCTAGCTACTGTTAATTTAGACAACGGTGGTACAATACTATAATCATCGGTATCAAAATATCCGTCAAAGATACCACGAACAGAAGTATAGTCTACCGCATGAGCTCCAATCCCGATATACCACTTATCCGAAATGTTTTGAGCAAATACAGTAGTTGCTAACGTTGTAGCCAATCCTGTAAGTAACAAATTGAACTTTTTCATATATAAAAATCTAATTTTTAGGTTGCAAAGTAACATTTTTATTATCTAACTCCCAAGAAAAAATTAATATTTCTTTACCATTCTGTTAATATTTCGTTTGGATTCTCTTTCTTTTATCGCTTCTCTTTTGTCATATAATTTTTTCCCTTTCGCAAGATATACTTGGATCTTCGCAATTCCTTTTTCATTGATATACAATTTTGTAGGAACAATCGTTAATCCTGTTTCTTTAGTTTTTCTTAACAGTTTGTTAATTTCCTTTTTATGTAATAACAGTTTTCTTTCCCTTTTTATTGTATGATTATAACGAGTTCCATAATAATATTCGTCAATGGTCATATTTATTACATATAATTCGCCATTAATAATCTGACAAAAACTCTCTGCTATACTTGCTTTCCCTAATCTAATAGATTTTATCTCAGTACCATGTAAAACTATACCTGCATCATATTTATCTAATAATTCATAGTTAAATCTAGCTTTTCTATTCAGTATATTTACTTTATTTTCAAATTTCATAATCAAAGTTTTTCTTACTACTTTTGTACAAATTTATTAAAGTATATGCTTACAGTATCAAATTTATCTTTACAATTTGGAAAAAGAGTACTCTTTGATGAGGTTAATGTAAAATTTACGAAAGGAAACTGTTATGGAATTATTGGAGCTAATGGAGCAGGAAAATCTACATTTTTGAAAATTCTATCCGGCGATGTTGAACCAACTACAGGAAGTGTAAGCCTTGAAACAGATAAAAGAATGTCTGTATTGGAACAAAATCACTTTGCTTATGATGCATATCCTGTACTGGAAACGGTTATTAAAGGGAATCAGAAACTTTTCCACATAAAGGAGGAAATGGATGCTTTATATGCCAAACCTGATTTTTCTGATGAAGATGGAGTTAAAGCGGGAGAATTAGGTATTATTTATGAAGAAATGGGAGGTTGGAATGCTGAGTCTGATGCAGGAACTTTATTATCTAATCTTGGAATAAAAGACGATGCACATTATAAAATGATGTCTGAATTGGAAAATGCTGACAAAGTAAGAGTATTACTTGCTCAAGCTTTATTCGGAAATCCTGATGTTCTTATTCTTGATGAGCCTACGAATGATTTAGACATTGAAACCATATCTTGGTTAGAAGATTTCTTGGCGGGATACGAAAATACTGTAATTGTTGTTTCGCACGACCGTCACTTTTTGGATGCAGTTTGTACTCATACCTGCGATTTGGATTTCGGAAAATTAAATTTATATACCGGTAACTATTCATTTTGGTATGAGGCCAGTCAATTAGCTGCCCGTCAAAGAGCTCAACAAAACAAAAAGGCTGAGGAAAAAAAGAAAGAACTTCAAGAGTTTATTTCCAGGTTTAGTTCTAATGTTGCTAAAGCAAAACAAGCCACGGCTCGTAAAAAAATGATCGAAAAATTAAATATTGAAGATATCAAGCCGTCTTCTAGAAGATATCCGGCAATTATTTTTGAACAAGAACGTGAAGCCGGGGATCAAATATTGGACGTTAAAGGATTGGAAAAAACTAAAGATGGTGAATTGTTATTCAGCAATATTGACTTGAACCTAAAAAAGGGAGATAAAGTTGCCGTTCTATCCAGAAATTCTTTGGCTATTACAGAATTTTTTCAAATATTATCCGGAGAGTCAGAACCTGATAAAGGGAGTTATTCTTGGGGTATAACTACTAAGCAAAGTTACCTTCCTTTAGATAATACAAAATATTTTCAATCGGACGATAACCTTGTAGATTGGCTTCGTCAGTATGTGAATACAGATGAGGAAAGGCATGAAGAATATATTCGAGGATTTTTAGGTAAAATGCTATTTAGTGGTGATGAAGCTTTAAAATCTTGCAAAGTTCTTTCGGGAGGTGAAAAAATGCGTTGTATGTTTTCAAGAATGATGTTATTTAAAGCTAATGTTTTACTTCTTGATGAGCCTACCAACCATTTAGACTTGGAAAGTATTACGGCTCTTAACAACTCGTTAACCAATTTTAAGGGTACTATTTTACTTTCTTCTCATGACCATGAATTATTATCTACTGTTTGTAACAGAATCATTGAATTAACCCCTAAAGGTATCATTGACCGCTATATGAGCTATGATGAGTACTTATCTGACGCAAAAGTTAAAGAACTTAAAGCGCAATATTATAGCTAAGAAATTATTGGGCGAAATTTAAATCGTAAAGATTTTTATTTCACCAAAATGATAATACTATAAAACCTTTTAATCTTTAAGATGATTAAAAGGTTTTTTTATATAATAAACTTCGAATTATCCGGCTGGCAAGCGTGTTATTCTAAACAATATTTTACTTTAACTTAAAGAATCCTTTGTGCTTTTTTAAATTTATTTTTCCAATAAGTTTCTTCGAGAGAACTAATTATAACCCCTTTAGATGTTGAGGCATGTATGAATGTAATTTCGCCTGAACCGGATATATTATAGACTATACCTACATGATTTATTGAGCTCCCCCCTGTATTAAAAAATAATAAATCGCCTTCTTTTATTCGAGAGATACTTACATCTTTTCCTGCATTAGACATATCTATGGAACGTCTTGGTAATTTTACATCTATTCTTTGGTAAGCATTGCAAACTAAACCGGAACAATCTATGCCACTGAATGTATTTCCTCCATATTTATAAGGAGTCCCTTTATATTTCTCTGCTTCTTTCAAAACCAAAATAACATCCGTAGATTTTATATTTTTATTAACTCCGTATTTTTTTGATTCTAAATTCGAATCTTTCTTTATCGGTTTGGAAATATGGGGTGATTTATGCGATGGTTTTGATTTTGAAATATGTTTATTTGTTTTATTGGAATTATAAGTATATCTTTTCGAATGAGGATGTTTTGATTTTTTATATGAAGAAGTTGCCTCGTAAGATACACAAGATGTTATAAATGATAAAAACATCAATCCGAACACATAGATTACAATTTTACTTTTCATATATCTTATTTTTTAATAATCCTTGAGCTAATTTATAAAATTATGAACATTTTTTTTAACATGTTATTTACTAATTTATTAACAAATTATTTTTCTAACGGTTTAGACTATTTAATTAAAAAATATTTTTATTGTCTGATATAAGATTTTCATACCCTATATCAATGGACAGATTTTCTCCTTTAGCTGCAGCAGTTGCCAATTGATCCGCCTTTTCATTATAAAAATGCCCATGATGACCCTTTACCCAGTGAAAGGTTACTTTATGTTTTTTGTAAATTCTAATAAATCGAATCCATAGATCCGGATTTTTAACTTTTTCAAATCTTTTTTTCTCCCAACCATAAATCCATTTATTATTAACGGCATCGACTACATATTTTGAATCAGAATATATTTCAACTTCTTGATCGGGTTTATTAATTTTTTCCAAAGCAATAATTACGGCCAATAATTCCATTCTATTGTTGGTAGTTAAGCGAAATCCTTCTGAAAAGTTTTTTTCATATGAAGTTCCTTTCAGCTTCATTATAATGCCATACCCTCCTTTTCCCGGATTTCCAGAAGAAGCTCCGTCTGTATAAACCTCAATCATAATATCTATTTAATCTATTTAAAAGATATTTTTTAATTCTAACAAATTTTTAATTATCGGAATTTCTGCATTTTTATAATGATCTTCTTTTTTGTAATTAAAATAGATCGGATACATCCCTATTCTTTGAGAACCTAGTACATCTGCCTCCCAATCATCCCCGATAAACGCGGATTCATTCACTAATGCATGGGCTTTTTTAAGACCTAATTCAAATACTTCTTTGGCCGGCTTTCTTTTATTTATTTCTTCTCCGCTGGTTAGAGTGGTTATATAATCTTTAATACAAGTTTCTTGAACTTTTTGTTCGGTTTGTAGTATAAAGCCATTGGAAACAACATGTAATTGATAACCTTTTGTTTTTAGATATTTTAAAATTTCCTCTGCATACTCGATTAGATTATTGTTTTCCATGATCTGAGTTAAAAAATTGGCATTAAAATAATCCCAAATTGCAGGGTCATTTATATGAAATTCCAAAAACGTATCCCTGAATCTTTTTTCCAATATATCTGCTTTGCTTACCTTATCTTGCCTATATAAGGACCATAGATTTTCATTCCTGTTGTAATAACTTATATAAAAATCTGAAAATTGTAATTGATACTTTTCTTCAATTTTTAAATTTTCATAAATATTTTTAAGAGTTAACTTTGAATTTTTATCCGTATCCCAAAGTGTATTATCAAGATCAAAGAATATGTGTTTTATATTATTTTTCATGTATAGTTTTTTTAAAGGCTTAATCCCATTCCAAAGAAAACGGAAAAACATAAGGCTAACAATGCTGTAGGTTTTAAGTATAAATCTAAATCTTTGGGGTTTTGGGTGTAAAGAATTTTTCTGCGTACTATAGTATTCGGAATAAATAGTATAAAAAATAAAAATGGTTTTAATGATGACCAACTATCTAATTTTATAACAAATTCTTTCTGATGTATTAACAGGAAAATGAGACAAAGTATAAAAGGAAGATTCATTAGCACCATTTGATAATATTTAGCATTTTGAAATCCTAATCGTAATGCCAGCGTTTTTTTATGACTGATTCTATCCGATTCAATGTCTCTCATATTATTTAGATTCAAAACGGCTACACTAAATAAGCCAATTGCAGAGGCGGGAAGCAAATTATCCCAAGTAAAAGACTTTGTATAAAGAAATTCACTTCCTAAAACAGAAACCCATCCAAAAAAAATGAAAACAAAAAAATCCCCTAATCCCATATATCCGTAGGGCTTTTTTCCCATAGTATAAAATATAGCTGCCAATACACAAGCAATTCCCAAACCAATGAATATAAAAAATTCACTTTTATAATTGGGGATAAAAGCATACCAAAGAAGAACTACCGAAGAAAGTAGGGACAGAAATACAGTAATTAAAATTGCACGAAACATGGATTGTTGCGTAATAGCTCCCGATTGAATAGCACGAACCGGACCAACTCGTAACTCATTATCGGTTCCTTTGGTTCCATCTCCATAATCATTGGCAAAATTGGACAAGATTTGAAATAATATGGTTGTAAGACAAGACAGTCCAAAAATAATTCCATCAAAATTTCCTTTCCATTTGGCAAGTAATCCTCCTAAAATAATTCCACTTAATGAAAGCGGTAACGTTCTTAATCTAGCGGCCTCAATCCAATTTTTCATCTGTTTTTCTTCTATTTTTTAACTTTTTACAAAAATACACTAATTATATGATAGATTTAACGCATCCTGAATTGGATAATAATTGTGTCAAAATATATAGAATTATACATTTCTCTAAGATTACCGACTTATCAATATATTAGGGTAAGAAATTCATCTAGTGTGATTTTCCCAAAATATGTTGATAGATCAATATCTTTTAATGAATCGGCAACGGAAGATTTTGTGTATTTTTTTCCTATTAATCTGTTCTCTATATCTTCAAGGTCTCCCACTCCGAAAAAATCTCCGTATATTTTAATTGCAGTAATGTTTCCTTCTTCGACATTTAATTTTAAATCAATGGAACCTATTGGAAACCGTTGACTTCTTTCCATATAAAATTTGGGAGAACGTCCGTAATTCCAATCCCAATTTGAATACCTTTGATGTGAAATTTTATTTATTTGTTCCCAATCTTTTTCCGTCAATTCATATTTATTAACATCTTCTGTTTTATCTACATTAAAAATTGAAAGTAGTAATTTATCTCTAAATTCTTCTATGGTTAAATCTGTTGTGACAAAATCAGATATATTGGCTACTCTGCTTCTGATTGATTTAATTCCCTTCGATTCAATTTTATCTTTTCTTACCTTTAAAGAGTTAACAACTTCATCCATGTTGCTATTGAATAATAGTGTTCCATGGGTAAACATTCTTTTGTTAGTGGCAAATTGAGCATTTCCGCTTATTTTCTTTCCTTCCACTACTATATCATTCCTTCCCTTAATTTCTGCATTGACTCCCATTTGCTGCAACGCTTCTAGTACCGGATGTAAATATTTTTGATAATTTGAAAAACTATTACCATCATTTTTGGTAATAAAACTAAAATTTAAATTACCTCTATCGTGATACACAGCTCCTCCTCCCGATAACCTCCTAACTACTTTAATGTTTTTTTCTTCTACATATTCTGTATTGATTTCTTCTATAGTGTTTTGATGTTTACCTATGATTATGGAAGGATCATTTATATAGAAAAGAAGATATGAATTTTCCTCAATTGGCAAGTTCATTACAAGATACTCTTCAATAGCTAAATTAATTTCGGGATTGTAATTGTTTTTATTATCTACAAATAACATTCTCATTTTTTTTGGATCAAAAATACAATAAATAGTTTTTACGCCTTCTTTTCTGAATATACAGCGGCTCATGGGTATTCATTATAAGTAAACCAATGTGATATTAAATATTATAATATATATTTAATTTGTTTAGTTAAAACCGTAAAAAAAGTATAATTTATGCTTATAAATGGAACATATTCATCGAAAAATTATAAATTTGCCTGTTGAAAAATCTAACATATGAATTCTTTTATTGAAGAGTTAACTTGGAGGGGATTAATTCATAATATAATCCCGGAAACAGAAGAACAATTAAATAAGGAAATGACGCTGGGTTATATTGGTTTTGATCCGACTGCAGATTCTCTTCATGTAGGAAGCCTGGTGCCTATCTTACTTTTAGTTCATTTTCAAAGACATGGTCATAAGCCTGTTGCTTTAGTGGGTGGTTCCACAGGTATGATCGGCGATCCATCCGGAAAAAGCGCAGAGCGTAATTTACTGGATAGTGAAACTTTACAAAAGCACATTTTAGGAATAAAATCTCAATTAGAACGATTTTTAGACTTTGATAGTAACAAGTCAAATTCTGCCATACTGGTTAATAATTATGACTGGATGAAAGATGTTACTTTTTTAGACTTTGCCCGTGATATTGGAAAGCACATAACCGTTAATTATATGATGGCTAAAGATTCCGTTAAAAAAAGATTAAACGGTGAATATCAAGAGGGTATGTCTTTTACAGAATTTACATATCAACTTTTACAAGGTTTTGATTTTTATCATTTATACAAAGAAAAAGGAGTTAAACTTCAAATGGGTGGTTCCGATCAATGGGGAAATTTGACTACAGGAACTGAGCTCATTAGAAAAAAAACCGGTGAAGAAGCTTTTGCTTTAACTTGTCCACTAACTACAAAGGCTAATGGTACTAAATTCGGTAAAAGTGAGGGAGGTGAAAATGTTTGGTTAGATGTAAATAGAACTTCCGTTTTTAAATTTTATCAATTCTGGTTAAATATAACAGATATTGATGCTGAAAAATATATAAAAATATATACATTCCTCTCCAAGGAAGAAATTGAATCATTAATTAGAAATCATAATGAAAACCCATCCCTTAGGATTTTACAAAAAAAATTAGCTGAAGAAGTTACCCGTTGGGTTCATGGTAAGGAAGAAACGGATAAGGCCATAAAAGCTTCCTCTATTTTGTTTGGAAAATCAACTAAGGAAGATTTCCTATCTTTAGATAAAACTACTTTTTTATCTTTATTTGAAGGGGTTCCGCAAAAAGAAGTTTCTTTAAATATTCTTAAAAACGGAATTTCAATTCTTGATGCATTATCAGAAATAAGCGGTTTTTTATCTTCAAAAAATGAAGCTAAAAGAGCTCTTAAGGAAAAATCAATTTCTGTTAATCAAGAAAAAGTTAACGATGATTTTATTATTAATGAATCAAATTTAATTCAAGGAAAATACGTTTTACTTCAAAGAGGAAAAAAATCATATTTTATCCTTAAAGGAATTGAATAAAATAGTTTTTATTTTAAGTAAATAAATTTTATAAAATAACACAATATATATTTTTGCAACACGTTATATAACAAATAGATGAAAGGGCTTATTAAGTTTTATCATCCTGATGAAACCTTAGTGTATCACATCAGGAAATGTTTTTGTAAGGTTGTTTTTCTTAACAAGAAAAATACATTAGTAGTTGAAATAGAATCAGATGATGATTTAGATCACGTAGAAGAAGACTCATATCAAAATGAATACCCGCAAGTGTCTTTTTCCATTGAAGATTTCGAAATTCCAGTAAAAACTATACAGCAACTTTGTGGAAAATCTTTTCAAATACCTTCGTATGAAGAAAAAGAAAATGAAAATGGCGAAGCAGAAGAATTATATTATACAAATCTGAATTTAAATGATGAAGAGGATTTGGAAACTGACAATAATGAATTGAAATTCGGTAAAGATGAACAGGGTAATTTAAAACTTATATGGCAAGGCTATTGTGAAGATTTTATTACTCAAGAAGAACCCTTACGATTTAAAGTATCTTGCTCATTTATCAACGATATCTTAGAAATAGATGAATAACCTGAACCATATATAATGAAAAAATTAATAGTACTTTTTTATTTTTTAGGGCTGATTTCCTTTACCCATGCTCAGAGTTTTAGAGGTATTGGAGACCAAAAAGTACAGTTAGGAATTAATGCTTTCGGATATGGAACCGGAATTACTGCTACTTATGATTACGGAATTATGGATTGGCTTTCCATTGGTGGGGGTACCGATTTTTATTGGAGCGCAGATGATGATAATTTTTTTATTTATGGACGGGCTAATTTTCATTTAAATGATCTCTTAGATCTTCCCCATACTATGGACTTATATCCCGGAATAAATATAGGAGGAAGAAATGACGGTTTTGGTATAGGTGCACATATTGGGTATCGGTATTTCTTCGATGATAAATTTGGTGCATTTGCAGAGCTAGGCAGCCATGGTTCTATTGGAGTTGTTATAAACTTATAAAAATATACAGAATATCAGATTAAATCAGGAATTTTACTAGTAGATTTTTTCTTCTGAACTTTCTACATTTTTATTCAAAATGACGATAAAAAGGATCTGTCGCAAGTTCTAACATATTTTTATCTCCTTTACTATCTCCAAATGCGTATATTTTGGAATAATGGGCTAATTGTATTTCACTAATTATTCTAACTACTTTCTGCTTATAATTACAATTGGGTGTAGCAAATTTACCGGTAAAAACTCCATCAATATATTCTGCTTCTGTTGAAATCAAACGTAATCCTAAATATTTTGCAAAAGGTTTAACCCATAGATCTAAGGAAGCAGTGACGATATATTTATTGGGTTCTCTTGATAACGCTCGTATGTATTCCAATGCCTTGGGCCTGATAATAGTATTTTTCCTACTTTCAAAATAATATTGAGCTAATTCTTCTAATTCTAAACGTGTTTTACCTTTTAAAAATTGAGAGATAAATTTTTGCTTAATTTTTCCTGCATTTAATATTTTAAATCTTACCAATATAAATAAAGGAATAAATTTAATAAAGACTTTTTTGTATTTATGAGGAAAAGAAAATTGTAAAAAATCAAATAAAGTATCTTTGTTTGTTAACGTTCCATCAAAGTCAAATATATATAAACAATTATTCTCCATCTTTTTTAATATAATAATATTTTTGAAATAAATAATAATTCTTTTTATCTTTTTCGAAATCTTTTATCGAAACAACTTGGGCGTTTACCCCATATTCTTTAAAATAGAATTCTTCACTATCATAATCGACTTTTATTTTAATAGTTTTATCGCCAAAACACTTTTTTAACATAGACAGACATTTTCTTTTTTCATAACTATTATATATTGTTTTACTATAGTTGTATCCTCCTATAATGAATATCATAATGGCAACCAAAGTTAAACTAATTTGACTCACAACTTTTAATATTGTATTGCCGAAATAATAAGTTATAAAAAAAATAAAGATCGGAAAAATCCATAATTGTGGTATAAAACGAGCCCACCATGCCCCTTGTATATAGGGTAGGATGCTAATAAAAATAAACATCACAAAGAATAACATTAAATTTCTTTGATCTTTTTTTAGATAAAAGCATAGTGCTATAAACAAAACAATTGCTAGTACAAAAATTCCACTAAACCAGAAACCGAATCCTGAAATTCTAGCACATGCTATTGATGAATATTTAATCTCATAAAATTTAAAGGTAAATGGTATTTTAAATTCTTCGATATTTTCATTTATAGTACCATTTGACCAAGAATGTGGAGCATGATTTACTCTATAAAATAGAGATTTAAAAGCAGCAATAATTGATAAATCATCTTTTAATGATGGCGGTCTTTGATGTTCAATAATATCAATTTTATTTTTTCCAACAATAGGATATATGGGATTCCCCTTTTTAAGTAAATTTTGCCCAAAAGGATACCAGGAAACAATTCCTATTATTATTCCTGAAAGTGTTAATAATTTTAAATTAGATATAATTTCTTTAATCCTTTTTTTATTTAATAAGTAAATAAAGTAAAAAAAGAACAGGAAAAATACTAATACAAAGGATGTCAACTTAATATTAACAAATAAAACAACGATCATTAATAATAATAAGTTTAAATAAGGACATTTCTCATTAAAGGATTTTAAGAGTAATAATGACAAACTTATTAATAATGATAAATAAATTATTCCATCTACGTAAAAGGTAAATAGTTGATTAATTACAATAGGATTAGCATTTAAAAACAAAGTAAATACTACTGAAAATATTTTTTTATTAAATATTTTCTTGATACTAAGATATGTAAAACATAAAGATGATAATAAAAATAAAAAATTGATAACCTTGGAAGATTCAATATTACGAGTTAAACAGTAAACAGAATATTGCGAAAATTCAATTCCTTTTACATAATGATTATATACATATTGAAAAGGAATATCTTTTGTCATCTCTTCGTATATAGGATTCCATTTTTTATTAATTTCCAAGATAATACCTTTATGATATAACATGCCATCCTGACTAAAATCAATGATAAAGCTATTAATGACTATTGTAATTAATACAAAAGCAGTAAAGCAAAACATGATTCCGTTTACCTTGCTTGTTGGAAATTTAAATAATGCTAAAAAATAGGACAGAATTATAGCTAAAGGAAAAACAAATAAGTTAGATTCTATCTTGAGATTTAAACATAAATTTATAAGTAAAAAATTAAAAAATAAGGTTGATATACATAAAAAGCCAATTAAATATATATCAATTTCTTTTAAGGAAAAATATGATAAAATTTTTTTCATTAATTTAAATGATCATAATTTACATCTTTAATTTTTTAAATATAAATTCAGGAATATTTCTTACAATTAGCATTATATATCTCCAGATGCCCGTAATATAAATTTTATTTTTTTTCTTCTTATATGCTTTATAAATAATGTCTGCGGCTTGTTGCGGTGAAGCGGTTAGGAGTTTAGGTAAAGCCATTCCCAAAGTCATCTTGGTATCCATAAATCCGGGAAGAACGGTCATAACATGAACATTTTTATGATAAAGATAATTACGCAAACCGTCTAAATAAACCATAAATCCGGCTTTCGAACTCCCGTAAATAAAATTACTTTGCCTACCCCGAAGTCCGGCAACAGATGATAATCCGATGATAGTTCCTGATTTTTTATTTTCAAATTTTTGAGCAAAATAATTTACTAATGGTACAAGTTTAGAATAATTTATTTCAAGAATTCTTTGTGTATTATATTCATCATATAATCCCGCTTCTGTATTTTTTCCTAAAAAACCTGTCGCACAAAATAACAAATCTGAATCAATAGAATCAAATACAGAATAATCAACATCTTTAGTTAAATCAAAATTTATAATTTCGGAATCTTGTTTAAACTTAATTAAAATATGCTTTGATAATCGTTGGGTTTCTTCCGGGTTTGACGTTATTAAATATATTTTGGGATACCTATTTATATTTTCAGATAATAATTTATTAATAAATGCTTGAGAGATGTCTGAAGTTGCTCCTAGAATTATCATTTTATTTCGGAATTGTATAATATTAAACTTTTATTTGTAATTGAATTGTCTTTTTGAATGGTTTGTATATCAGGATTAATTGATCTTACAATATTAGAATTTATATAACCTGATTGTAAATAAGGATGAAAGTATTCAAATTTTTTATTAAGTAATGGAATTTTATATATCGAAACATGATCGTTACCCGTATCATTTAAAAAATATTTTAGATTTTTTCTTTCTTTTAAAATTTTTATCACTTTTACTCTATAAGAAAGGTAATTTACCGGCGATTTCAGTTGATATATTATATTTATTGCTAACGATAAAATACTTAACATAAAAATATAATGCAATTTGTTAGGATAAATTTTAAAAAATAATATTAGAAATGAAAAACAAAAACAGAAAGATGCCGGAGCCAACATTCTTGTGTTTAATGATTCTATTCCCTGTGTAAATTCTGAAATAAACATTAAAATGAGATATATACATCCTATAGTCATTAATAATTGATGAAATGTGGTAACCTTACCTTTAAAAGGCCTTTGATAAAACCAAATATAGGTTAGTAGAAAGAATAAATCAATTAACAATATACCTATCATTATAAAAATTACTGCCGACGTTGGTTCCAGCATTTTAATTGAAAATATAGGATTAACAACATTTAGTACACCTAACAAATTATCTAAGGTATGTTTCCAAAGGCTATCCAATGAGGAAGCTGATCTTATATGCTCACCAAAAAAACTTCCAAATTCCAGGTAATTATAAATTAAGTATATACCAATTCCTAAAAATGAAAATAACAAATAATAAAAATAATTTTTAGAGATAAGTTTATCGAAGAGCTTATATTTAATTGTATAACATATAAAGTATATTGTTATTGCTATAAAAATATATAGGCCTGTATATCGTACTAAAGTTAAAAATACAGTTAAGATAACTGCCGGATAAATAATTTTAAATTTTAACTTGTTTTCTGTCAAAAATTTATTTAAATTAAAGATTAAAATATAAAAAAGCGTTAAGAAAATACTTTCAGAAATAGAAAGAATATAGAGAGAAATAATAAATTTAAAAGTAACCAGTAAAGCCGTCTCCTTAAAATAAAATTTTTTAAAATATGAGAAGCTAATTATAACAGCAAAACTTAGGCAACTAATAATTCGAGAACTAAAATAAAACTCATTTGTAAAAAAATATCCAATTCTTAAAACTATTGGATATCCGATAGGAAACAAATTACTTTTACCATTCGGTATTTCCTTTGCAATCTTAAAATAAGACAATGAATCAGGTGTAATACCACCAAACGGTAAAAACAAAGGTAATAAAGTAATACTTAATAATGTAATTATGATGAGAGTCCAATATTTAACTTTCTTATAATCCGCCATTATCAAGATAAATAATTGGTAATTCTTTTTCTTTGTAAAGAATCAAATTTACCCGTTTCAGGAACTTTGACATAGTCTATAAGTGATTTTTTGGACATGGAATCTTTGGCTAAATAAATCCTTCCCCCATAATGTTCAACTATTTCATCTAATTCCTTAACTAGAAATGGTAATTTTTTATTGATTTTAAAATCCAATGCTAAACTGTATCCGTCAATAGGAAACGAATTATGAGCATTTATATTTCCTTTTTTATATAATTTTAAAACTGCAAGGAATGAACCTTGTCCACTTTTTGCTATGGTTTTTAAAATCTCTGTCATTCCCTCTTTACCAACCTTTTTAGGTATTATAAATTGATATTGGATAAACCCATTTTTACCATAAATCCTGTTCCAATTGTTGATCGCATCTAGAGGGTAGAAAAATGTATCATAGTCTACTACATTACTTATGATTTTTTTTCTTTGTTTCAAATAATATAAAAAATTAAAAGCCTTAACAGACCATGTATTCAACACAAATGACGGAAAATCAAAAGGAACATTTAATTTTAATTTTTTCTTAGTTTGTAATGGATTTTCTTTCCATTGAGTGGGTAATTCTGACAACTTTGCATGTTCACCCACCATTAATATTGATCTCCCCATTTGGTTGCCTTTTTGTAGACAATCAATCCATGCTACACTATACGTCCAATTTTCACATTCCTCGAAAAATTTAAAAATCTCCTCAAGGTTTTCAGCCTTTAAAACCTTTTGTTTAATATATGCCGTCTGTATTCTTTTTAAAGTAAATTTAGCAGAAATAATGATACCGGTTAATCCCATACCTCCAATGGTATTCCAAAATAAATCGGAATTTTCCTCACGGGAGCATTTTTTTATTTCTCCATCTTGGGTGATTATTTTAAAATCAATCAAATAATCCCCAAAACAACCTTCAGAATGATTATTTTTTCCATGAACATCAGATCCTATAGCCCCTCCAACCGTAATTAATTTAGTACCTGGTGTTACAGGTAAAAAATAACCTTCCGAAACAATTACATCAAGTATATCGGATAAAATAACTCCAGATTCACATTCAAAAATACCCTTTTCTCTATCAAAGGATAAAAATTTATTTAATCGCAGAGTAGATAAAATATGATCGCTATTTAACGAATTATCACCATAGGACCTCCCATTTCCCCTTGCAATAATTGAAGTACTATTTTTTATTATTTTTACTATTTCTTTTACGTCAGATGTTACATGAAAATTAGTATTAACTACCGGATATTTCCCCCAATTAGTTATATTTATTTTATTTTCAATTTCACTCATCTTTTTAATTTAAATATTTTAGTATAAAAATCATCACAACCCAAATTGCCAAGTCTATTTGGAGAAATAAGTCTCTGTAAAGCACCTTGGTAGGAGATTCTGTTTTATTATATACAAAAGTTAATTGTAAATACCTTAGTATACCAATTAACGCAAACAAAGAAGTATATACAATATAATAATGGAAGTTCATTTTTATTACAGGATCTAAGGTATACATAATATAGCAAACGACAAAACAGGTAGAAACCATCGTAATTGCAATATCTATAAATTGAAGATTATATCCGTCTAATGCTTTTCTAGTTTCGCCGGTTAATTGAACGTTTATTAATTCTCCCCTTCTTTTCCCTAAAGCCATAACTAGTGCTAAAAAAAAGGTAACTAATATCGCCCATACAGTAATGGGTAAATTTGTTGCAAATCCTCCCATATAAATCCTTAGTAAAAATCCTAAGGCAATAATCACTACATCTATAATAGCAATTTGCTTTAATTTAAAGCTATAAGCTAAATTCATTACAAAGTAAACCGAAATTATTAAAATTACTCCCCAAGAATGAATAAGATACCCCATAAAATAGGATGCAAGAACTAGAAATAGAAAAACAATAATTGCATGATTAATTCGTATCTTCCCGGCGGCCAGAGGTCTATTTTTTTTTTCAGGATGCATTTTATCTTTTTCAATATCTATATAATCGTTAATTATATAAATTGAACTGGCTATAAATGAAAACGAAAAAAAAGCGACTATTGAATTTAACAATAAATGCAAATCCAAAATCTTACCTGCAAAAAATATAGGAAGAAATACAAAAAGATTTTTTAACCATTGCTTGATCCTTATTAACCTTAAATAATCCACTTTTATTTTATGTTCTTGAATATATAAGTTGTAAAGATAAAAAATTTATGTCAATTATATCTTTATACAATGAGCTTTAAAAGCTATAATTTATAAATTTAAGAATAATTGATTGTCTAACAGTTTAAAAGTCTTTCTATGAAGGTAAGTAATTCCATATTTTTTTATTGCTTGCCTATGAGCAATCGTTGGGTACCCCTTGTTCTTTTTCCATAAATAATCAGGAAATTCTTCATGGAATTTATCCATTAAAAAATCTCTGTAATTTTTAGCCAAGATGGATGCAGCAGCTATATTCATATAATTAGCATCACCCTTTATCGCACAAAAATGCAGTATTTCTTTATATTTATGGAATCTATTTCCATCAACTAATAAAAATTCGGGTTGAACTTTTAATTTATCTACAGCTAAATGCATAGCTAAAAAGCTGGCATTTAAAATATTAATTTCATCAATTTTTTGTGGAGAAACTTCTGCAATAGCATAATCAATTGCATTTTGTCTAATAATACTATCTAATTCTTTTCTTTTCCTTTCACTTAGCTGTTTGGAATCATTGATTTCTTCATTAAAAAAGTCTTCAGGAAGCACGACTGCTGCTGCAACTACAGGACCGGCCAAACAACCTCTTCCTACTTCATCCAGTGCAACTTCAAATTTATATTTTGAATATTTTAATTTCATTTAGAATATTCTTCTGATAAAACGCAACTGATGCGTATATTTATTAAGGTCTGAATTAAATATCCCTGTATAATCTAAATTGTCAATGCGCACTTTTCCGTGGGCATGTAAAATTTTCCGATCAGGAAGTATAAACCCAACGTGTATAATTTTTCCATCCTGATTTTCAAAAAAAGCAAGATCTCCCGGTTCTGCTTCTTCTATAAAACTTAATACTTGCCCTTCTAATGCTTGTTGACCGGCATCTCTTGGTAATTTATACCCGGCTAATTTATATACCATTTGCACCAAACCACTGCAATCAATACCATAGGTTGTTTTTCCACCCCACAAATAGGGAGTATTTATGTATTTAAAAGCCAATTCTAAAATTTGATCTTTTTTTTGTTTTCCTTTTAACAAAGTTTCATCAATAAAAAAATGTTTATCTGGAGCTAATTTAAAAACACTATTTTCAATTGCACCGTGAACCTCTGCACCAATGGTAACCGGAAAAGGTTGATTATTTAAAATTAATAGGCTGAAAGGCTCTGATATATATGAATGATCTTGAGAAAAATTAGCAAATTCTATTTCACTTAGAATGGAAACCTGTTTATAATCTACCCATCCTTCATAACCATCAAAATAAATTTTAATTTTAACCCATTGTTGTTTCACTTCTAAAATCTCACATAGCTCTCCAAACAACAATTGAGTAACCATTTCTGAAGAATCAGACGGTTCTTTTCGTACTGGGGCAACACTTACCTGGCAAATAGATTTACTCATAAATGCAAATTTATTTTTTTCTAACAATACTTATACCATCTCTGATAGGTAAAATTAGCACTTCTAGTGATGAATCCGATCTTATAAAAGAATTGAATTCCCTTATACTTTCCGTTTTTTTGTCTTTAAAATCTTGGACTACCTTTCCCTTCCATAAAATATTATCTGCTATTATTATTCCCCCTGAACGCAACTTTGGCTTGACTATCTCAACATACTTACTATAATTCTTTTTATCGGCATCCAGAAAAACCATATCAATTTCCTGATTAATTTCTTGTAAAACATTTATAGCATCATCCAAAATAAAATGAATTTTTTTAGAGTATTCAGATTTTAAAAAGTATTTTTTTGGTATATATGCCGTTTCGCGATTATTATCTACTGTAATTATTTTACCGGACTCTGAAAGTCCTTCAGCTAAACATAAAGTTGAATATCCGGTAAAAGTTCCTATTTCAACTATTAAATGAGGAGAAATTAATTTCGAAATCATACTTAACAGTCTTCCTTGCAATAAACCGGACAACATATGTGGTTGTGTCGTTTTTAAATACGTTTCTCTCCTTAATTCTTTTAATAAAGTCGGTTCTTCTGTACTGTTTTTTTCTATATAATCTTCAAGTAAAGGGGGTATCTCCATTATTTTATATTATTCTTTACAAATATAATTCGTTTCTAAAAAATCATTACCATTAAATGGCATTATATCTAACTAATAATTAGGACATTTAAACTTAATAACATTTACATTCTATTATATAAAATGTCTTCTATAAAGCAAATTATAAAGAAATTTTTTTTATCAAAAATTTAATTACACATATTTTTAATGAATTTAATAACATAAATTACAATAACTTTTTAACAGTATAACATAATGGATAAAATACAATATTTTTATACACATAAAAGTTACAAAGAAAAAATATAACCATTATAAGTATATATAAGATAAACTAAAATCATATAAAATTGCATGCTACTGGTGAAAAATGCAAAAATGTCAGTATACAATTTTGTGTACATCATTGTAAAAATTATCTTAAAAAATGTTAAATTTTAAATTATAAATTTTATTCAAAATAAGCTACAATCCTTTATTTTAGCCTATCCTATGATATTATCACATTTTTTATCTATTGTTAAAAAATACAGAATAGTTTTGTTTATAAAATAATGGCATGATTTTTTCCTACCTTATGCCATATTAACACTAAATAGTATAACAATATGTTTGAAATTTTCAAAGACAAAGAAGGAGCTTTTTTCTTTAGATTAAAAGAAAAAAATGGTCAAATTATTCTTGAAAGTGATGGATATACACAAAAAACAAATTGTCAAAAAGGAATCAGTTCAGTAAAAAGAAATTCCAAAAATGAAGATCGTTTTGAAGTGAAACAAGCTTCCAATAAAAAATGGATGTTTAGTTTAAAATCCGGAAACGGACAATTAGTAGGGACCAGTTCTTATTTTGATTCTGAAACCGATGCTAAAAACGGTATAAGAACAGTAATGAAAACTGCACCTGTATCCGAAACAGTTGACTTGTCAAAATAATAGATTCCATAAATTGTTATCAAAAAATGAAAAAACCATCCGCTGGATGGTTTTTTTTTATAATTAATACGATACTAATTACATTTTTAAAAAATTATTTATTTCCCTACCTTTGTATATACTATATTTATAGTAAAATAGCGTTACTTTTCAATTTAGCTAATCAAATACAAACTTTTGAAAACAAATAATAAAATTAAAACACATCCAGATCAAGATGTGGTTTTCATAAAAAATGCACATCTTCATAATCTTAGAAATATAGATGTTTCCATTCCCAAAAATAAATTAACCATAATAACTGGTGTATCCGGAAGTGGAAAATCTACCCTGGCTTTTGATACCTTATACGCAGAAGGTCAAAGACGATATGTGGAAAGCCTAAGCTCCTATGCGCGGCAATTTTTAGGAAAATTAGAGAAACCTCAAGTAGATGACATTAAGGGACTTGCTCCGGCAATTGCCATTCAACAAAAGGTTATTTCAGGAAACCCTAGATCAACCGTAGGAACTTCTACTGAAATTTATGATTATTTAAGACTATTGTTTTCTCGTGTAGGTAAAACCTATTCGCCCATATCGGGACAAGAAGTAAAAAAAGATGAGGTTACAGATGTTATCGATTATATACTCTCTTTAGCGGAAGGTGGTAAATACATCTTATCTGCTCCGATTACTACGGTAGATAAAGATTTTAAAGTATTTTTAAATACTTTGAAAGGCCAAGGATATGTCAGGTTGGAAGTTGGTGGAAATATTGCTACTATTGAGGATTTGGAAAGTTTTGGATTTGTACCGGATAGCAATACCCCTATAAATTTAGTTATTGAACGTTTTTCCGTTGAACATAATGAGGAATTCTTACAAAGATTTGCTGATAGTGTTCAAATTGCTTTTTACGAAGGCAAAGGCTCTTGTTCCATTAAAAATGTTGATACCCAAGAAATTAAAACCTTTTCTAATGCATTTGAACTGGACGGAATTAAGTTTTTGGAGCCTACCATACATTTTTTTAGCTTTAATAATCCTTATGGAGCTTGTCCGGTTTGTGAAGGATATGGAAAAATTTTAGGTATTGATGAAGACCTGGTAATTCCTAACAAAAATTTATCCATATATGAAGATGCTGTTGTTGCTTGGAGAGGAGAAAAAATGAGTGAATGGAAAGATGATTTTATTAAAAAATCATCTAAACTCAACTTTCCCATTCACAAACCGTATTTTGAATTAACAGATAAACAAAAAGATATTTTATGGAAAGGTACAGGGGATCATAGTTTTCCCAGCCTGAACCATTTCTTCAAAATGGTTGAAGAAAATACGTATAAAATTCAATACAGGGTAATGCTTTCCAGATATAGAGGCAAAACTATTTGCCCGGAATGCAAAGGAAAACGTTTACGACCTGAAACCAATTACGTTAAAATCAATGGATATTCGATTAACGATTGGATTGATTTACCTATTGACCAATTACACGGTATAATAAAAAATTTAACGCTTAATGAATATCAACAAAAAATTGCTAAACGATTACTTTTTGAGATTAATAGTAGAATTGAATTTCTTTTAGACGTTGGCTTGGGATATTTAACTTTAAATCGGGCTTCTAATACCCTTTCAGGGGGAGAATCTCAACGAATTAATTTAGCAACGTCATTAGGAAGCAGTTTAGTAGGTTCAATTTATATTTTAGATGAACCTAGTATCGGACTACATGGAAGAGATACCAACCGCTTAATTACTGTACTGGAAAAATTAAGAGATCTGGGAAATACCGTGGTTGTAGTTGAACATGATGAGGATATTATGAAAGCTGCCGATTATTTGGTTGATATTGGACCAAAAGCCGGTAGTCTGGGAGGAAATGTCGTATTTTCGGGCACTTATTCGGAAATGATGCAAACCCATACATTAACCGCCGAATATTTAAATGGTGAAAAGAGAATTGAAATACCTAAAACTCGAAGAAAAACTAAAGAATTTATTGAAATAACAGGAGCCAGACAAAATAATTTAAAAGGCATTGATGTTAAATTACCCTTACACTGTTTAACGGTTATAACCGGAGTAAGCGGTTCAGGTAAAAGTACCATAATGAAAAATATCTTAACTCCTGCATTACAAAGAAAATTGGGAATAAACGGTGATAAACCCGGTAATTTTTCCGAATTAAAGGGAAATTGGAAGGAAATTAAACATCTGGAACTGATTGACCAAAATCCAATCGGAAAATCTTCTCGATCTAATCCTGCTACCTATGTTAAGGCTTTTGACGATATACGCGATTTATTTTCCAAGCAAAAACTAAGTAAGCTTAACAATTTCAAACCGAAACATTTTTCATTCAATGTAGAGGGCGGACGTTGTGAAACTTGTTTAGGAGAAGGATTTATAACTGTTGAAATGCAGTTTATGGCAGATATTGAATTAGAATGCGAAACCTGTCATGGCAAAAGATTTAAGCAAGATGTTTTGGAAGTAAAATATGAAGGTAAAAATATTGCTGATGTCTTAGAAATGACCATTGATGAGGCCATAGCCTTTTTCAACGAACACAATCAGGATAAAATTGCAACCAAATTGCAACCTTTACAAGATGTGGGCTTAGGTTATTTGGAATTAGGACAATCATCCGGTACACTATCCGGAGGAGAAGCTCAACGAATTAAATTAGCTTCATTTTTGGTAAAAGGTAATTCTTCCGAAAATACCTTATTTATTTTTGATGAACCAAGTACCGGTTTGCATTTTGATGACATAAATAAATTACTAAAATCATTTAATGCATTAATTGAGAAAGGCCACAGTGTAATGGTTATTGAACATCATCCGGATATCATCAAATGTGCAGATTATCTGGTTGATATCGGGCCGGATGCCGGAATTAATGGAGGAAATATTGTCTTTCAAGGCACTCCTGAAGAAATTATTAAATGTAAAGAATCTTATACCGGACAATTTTTAAAAGAAAAGTTTAACGAATAATGATACGTACACTTTGTTTACACGTTTAAATGTTTATTTAAAAATGACAAAATTTCAGTGGTCAATCATTATATTATTAAAAGAAAAAACACCGGAATGAACCGGTATTTTGTTATGATTGTTTTTTTATTTTAGATCTTACCCTCATTTTTCTTAATTAAATTTAATGCTGAACCTGCCTTAAACCATTCGATTTGTCCATTATTATAAGTATGATTGGCTATGATATTTTCTCTAGTTCCATCAGAATGAACTAATTCAATAGTAATAGGTTTTCCGGGAGCAAATTGATCTAAATCTAAAAAATTAAATAGATCATCTTCCTGAATTTTATCGTAATCTTCGGGATTACCAAAAGTTAAAGCTAACATCCCCTGTTTTTTTAAGTTTGTTTCATGTATTCTTGCAAAGGATTTAACCAAAACAGCTCTTACTCCTAAATGACGTGGCTGCATAGCTGCATGTTCTCTTGATGATCCTTCTCCATAATTATAATCTCCTACAACAATAGTAGGAACTCCATCTGCTTTATATTTTCTTGCCGAATCAGGAACAGCCATATATTCCCTCGTATCTTCATTCTTAACTTTATTTGTTTCCATGTTAAAAGCATTTACAGCACCAATCAAAGTATTATTTGAAATATTGTCTAAATGCCCTCTGTATTTTAACCAAGGTCCGGCCATAGAAATATGGTCTGTAGTACATTTTCCATAAGCTTTAATCAGCAATCTCATTCCGGTAATATTTTTGCCGTCCCATGCAGGGAAGCTTTCTAACAACTGTAATCTTTCTGAAGTAGGTGAAACTTGAACCTGTATTCCGGAACCATCTTCGGCAGGTTTTTGATATCCCGGATCATCTACTTCAAATCCTCTCGGTGGAAGCTCAAATCCTTGAGGTTCGTCCAACATTACCTCTTCTCCTAGATCGTTTATCAATTTATCTTTTCTAGGATCAAAACTTATATCTCCTGCAATAGCCAATGCAGTAACTAATTCCGGAGAAGCTACAAAAGCATATGTATTAGGATTTCCATCTGCTCTTTTGGCAAAATTTCTATTGAAAGAATGCACTATAGTATTCTTTTGTTGTTTTTCTGCCCCTTCTCTAGCCCATTGTCCAATACATGGTCCACATGCATTTGCAAAGACTTTGCCTCCAATTTTATCGAAAACAGCTAAATATCCGTCTCTTTCTACGGTATAACGTACCAATTCCGACCCCGGTGTTATGGTATATTCTGCTTTAGGACTAATCTTTTTATCTGCTGCTTGTTTCGCTATCGAGGCTGCTCTTGAAATATCTTCATAAGAAGAATTGGTACAAGAACCTATTAATCCGACATCTACTTTTAAAGGCCATCCATTTTTTTCAGCTACTTCTTTAATTCGAGATATAGGTGTTGCTATATCCGGAGAAAATGGACCATTGAGATGAGGCTCTAAAGAAGTTAAATCAATTTCAACAACCCGGTCATAATATTTTTCCGGGTTTTCATAAACTTCTTTATCGGAACGAAGTTCCTCTTTAATTTTATCTGCCATGTCTGCAACCTCTGTACGTCCGGTAGCTTTTAGATACTTTGACATATTTTCGTCATAAGCAAATATTGAAGTAGTTGCTCCTACTTCCGCTCCCATGTTACAAATAGTTCCTTTTCCAGTAGCCGATAATGATTCTGCTCCTTCTCCGAAGTATTCTATGATACATCCGGTACCTCCTTTTACGGTCAAAAGACCTGTTACTTCCAATATGATATCTTTAGGTGCAGTCCAGCCATTGAGTTTACCTTTAAGATAAATTCCAATTAATTTTGGAAATTTTAATTCCCAAGACATTCCCGCCATAACGTCGACCGCATCAGCTCCTCCAACTCCTATGGCTACCATTCCTAAACCACCTGCATTAGGAGTATGGGAATCAGTTCCTATCATCATTCCTCCCGGAAATGCATAATTTTCAAGAATTACCTGATGTATAATTCCCGCTCCGGGTTTCCAAAATCCTATATTGTATTTGTTGGAAACTGATGATAGAAAATTATATACTTCGTTATTTTTATTGATTGCCTCTTGCAAGTCTTTATCGGCTCCAACTCTGGCCTGAATTAAATGATCGGCATGAACGGTAGAGGGCACCGCTACCTTTTTCTTACCGGCTTGCATAAATTGTAATAAGGCCATTTGTGCAGTAGCATCCTGCATAGCTACTCTATCCGGTGCAAAATCTACATAAGATTCTCCTCTTTTATATGCTTCAGATGGATTTCCATCAAACAAATGTGAATATAATATTTTTTCAGAATATGTCAGAGGCCTCCCCACTACTTTTCGCGCCATTCCAACCTTTAACTGAAAGCGATTATACACCGCTTTTATCATATCTAAATCAAAAATCATATAGTAAATTTATTTTTTGCTTTGTTAATTTTATGTAACATTTAAATTTTACTTTACTATTGCTGTTTAATGACAGCCTTTTAATAAAACAAGTATTTTTAAAGGAAAATTTATCTGCTAGGTTTTTAAATATACAATTTTAAAATCAATATATATGATGTTTTAATTTTTTGACAGATATTTATAAAGATTCTAAATAATTTTAAGATATATTACATGCATTATATTAAATAAAGCTTTTTATATATAAATTTATTTGATATAAGAATTTATTTTTTTTATTCAATTTATACACATTTATTAATATTTAAATATGACTAATTAAAACCACTATAAAACTATCTATAATTAAATAAAAGAGGAAGTTATTAACATATATTTAAATTATTCTAGTGTTACAAACGGATTTATTTGCCTATAAATTTAAAGCATTAAACAAACAAAAAATAATTTTATTTAATCGATTAAATTTTATTTGAGTTTTCAATTAAAAGCTCTCTTTTTTTTAAAAAAAAGAGAGCTTAAACTACACTAATTAGTTGTTTTGGCTATAACAATAGGTGCTTAAATATTTAAAATTTGTACTTAGCAAAGATATTCTATTATTACTACATTAAATTGAGGAATCCCGTAATAATTATTTTTTTTATTGATTTTTTTTTATCAAAATATAGTTTTTTAATTAAAAAAAATTTCATTATACAATAAATCTTCTTTATTATAGCTTATTCACGTATAATATAATTCATTATAAATTTATTTTATAATTTTAATTTTAAATATAAATTTAATCGAAATATGAAAAAAATCATATTAAAAAAAAATTACCTAATAATCTAAGATATATACTAAATACTATAAATGAATAAAAATATATTACAATTTGAAGAATCTAAAATTACAATTTTTATATTTAGTATATTTATATAATATTAACATACAAATAAACATTATAATTATATATTATTATAATATTGAATATTAATGCTTTTAATTAATGACAAAAATATTTTTTTCTTAAATTTTAAAATATTTACATCACTGTTGAAACCATTAAGCTGAATTTAATATTTTTAAATTATCATTTTTATTGCATATATTGATTTTATAATATGCTAAAACTCTTATTATTTAAAATTTAAATCATCATAATAAAATTATAAGCTTATATTTTAATAATTCTTATGAATCATTAATTGCTTAAAGTATAAGAAACTATATCTTCAATTTTTATGAAATATTTTCCTATTAATCTATTACTTAATTAAATTTTAAATTACATATTTATTATTCTTACTATACAAATAATAATCTATCGGTTGCGGAACACCTTCTAAATAATAATCATAATGATTAAATATATTTTTTTCTCGTTTAGAAGCTTCATACCATTCTTTAAATTTATGCAATCCGTAATAATTATTTTTTTTAAATTCTTTTTCATATCTACCATCATCTTTATAACGATAAAAGTGCCCCATAAACATCTGATTATAATTGTAACATTTATCGTATTTAAATGATTCTCCCCAGTATAGAAGATAAGCAGCAATTTTTGCCTTTAATGAAATGTTCAATTCTTTTTCATGTTCTAATTTATTGGCAAGATATTCTGCAATATACATGATATATAAATTTTTATTAGGAGTTGACAGCTCTTTGAATACGTCCAACGTATTCTGATTGATATGTACGTTCCCATCATAATCTTTAGTCCATAATAATTTACCTAATTCCTCAAGATCATTATCATTAGCATGCTTATAAAAATTTGGCAATTTAGTATTCTCTATTACCCATTTCAATAATTTTTTATCTTCCGTATACCCAAAATCAATCACTAAGCTTCTCATGAAGCGTGAATCATGTTTAATTAACCAAGAAAATTGACTTGAATCATCATTAAATAAATACTTATTACGAGAAATTAATACTTTTTGATTTATGTTTACCTGTTGAGGCAATTCTTCAATATCTTTCCATCTTAATGTCATCGTAATTTCACCCATAGAATCAATTATATATGGGGGTTCTTCAAATGGAATATCGCGATATATATTCTGATAATCTAAAATGTATGGTAATGGTAAAAATGATGTTATAAAATTTTTTTTATCAACTATATATACATTACTATTAATATTTGAATAATCATATTGGTATTTAGATGACTTATCATTTTCTTTAAGACTACTAATTTTTAAATAGGAATTTTCTGATTGAGAATCTATAACTTTACCAAAAATTGATTTAATTTTTTCATCAAATATTTCTTGATTTGGAAATTCAAATCCACTACTTTTTAGTATTATTTCTTCTATTGATACTAAAACATCAAAATCTTTTTTAGAATAAAAATTACTGAAAAATTTTGTATTAGCTCCAATTTTAACTTGATTTCTTAAAGTATTTAAAAGATCAGGAATTTCTTTTATATTTCTAATTTTTCTATTTTCTTTTGCTCCTTTTCTTTCTTCCACCATACTCTTTTCTCGTGTTTTATTCTTTTTAGAATAACTGATTTTATCTTCATTACAATTATATAGGAATACGATAAGAATTGCAATAATTAAGTTTATTTTCATAGCTTTTGTTAAGAGTTTTACCCTTAGTAAATAATTATCATAGATTAAATTAAACCTTTACATCTTCTTATTTATAATAAATATACTTATTACGATATTTAAAATAATATTAACAAAAGAAACATATCAAAGAAATAAAGCATGATTATACTTCAATATTTCTCCTAATATTTTTAAATCCAATATTTAAATACTGGAAACCCAAAAATTTATAAGTATCATTTATTAATACTAAGATTTTAGCCTATATAGAAGCATTATCAATAAGATAATTATAACGATATTATTTCTTTAGCTTAACCAAACTTTTAAGTATAAAACAATTTTATTCATTTTACAACGTATAAGATCAGTTTTAAGAAACTATTAATGTCGTTGCATCTTAAAAATCTAATTAGTTTAAAATAACTAAATTTATTTATTAATACAACTTTTAAATATTCGTAATTAATAAGTTATAATTTAATTTTTAATAAAAAATTATGATAAAGAATTATAAACATTAAGATCTTTTTCTTTCTGAATAAGATGAAGATTAATTGCAATATAACTTAAAAATGAAATTTTTCTCTAAATAGCAGCTTTTGTGAAAAAAATAACAAATAAGATACTTCGATTGAGTAGAAACGAAAATTTTATTTTGATTTATAAATGTTAAATCAATATTTTTTTTCTCATAAGAAGACTTACAACTTACTTTATGAAAATTGATATCATAATTATTGTAAAATTTACTATGATTATTAATAATTATCTTATTATTTAAATTTAATTGAAAATTGATAAGATTTTCCTTTCTATTAATAAATTGAGGCAAACTTGAAAGCAAGAACGAACTTTCATAGCTTTCTTTTTCTCTGAATTTATCAATATAAAATTTTTCATTTTTTTTGATTAGATAAAAAAATAATCCATAAAATAAATCATATTTGGCAGAAATATTCATATAAAATAATTTTTATTATTAGTAAAATCAAATTTTAAGCAAATTTAGTAATTATTTTGATATTATATTTATAATTAAAAAAACAAAAATTATCCTAATAAATAATACACAAAAAAGTAAACATTTTGTTTTATATAAACATTATTTATACTTTTTAATCAACAATACATTTTTACATATTTTCATTAGTATTATTTTTTTTATACTCTATAGTCAATATTGACAATTCATTTTTTACTAAATTAACTTAATTGATTACTCTTATTTTATAAGAATTCTGATTCTACCTAATTATATAATTTTAATTTTAAAATTTATTATTTTTAGATTTTATTTTTAACTTTTTTTATTCAAATAATTCCTATTTTATAAAAATTACTACTTAAATCAATAACTTTATTTTATATTTTTAAAAATTTTATATTATTTTTAAATTATAAAAATGATTGACTAAATTCTTAATTCTCAACATCTACTTTATTATTCAAATTCATAAAGTAATTAATATTTTAAATTTTATGAATTCCTCTTTACAGTTGCAATACAGGCAATTAACTTCCTATTAGATAAATGCCCTATAAGTTTTAGAATATTGTTGGTCATTATCTTTATTAATTATACCGTTTCAGATATGTGTATTTTAATCAAACAAATTGTGGATTTATATTTACCTAATCTTGAAATTTTACAAATTTTTCCAATAGAGAATATTCTATTTATAAATAAGATTTAGTTGTTAAAAATTCAAAAAGTTTATCCTTGTATTTATTTATCCCCGCTAAAATATTGTTTATCGGTAACCGGATGAAGCCACACAGCTCCGCCTAAATTGCTATTAGTTCCAATGGCAATATGTGTCATGGACTGATCTTTTGAAGCTCCATGCCAATGCTCAATATCAGGCGGACATTTTATTACGTCTCCTTTTTTAATAATTTCAACGGGCTTCCCTTTTTCTTGATACCATCCTTCCCCTTCAGTTATCAATAATATTTGACCTCCAGGGTGATAATGCCAATGAGTTCTTGCTCCCGGCTCAAAACTTACAGAACCAATTACAACATTATAAACGTTATCGGATGGAGCTAAATATGTTAACCATACGTTTCCTGTAAAATGCTCATTGGAAACCTTAGTTCCTTTAAGAAAAATCGTCGACACTTCCCGTGCATCCTCCAATCTATTACTTTGATGGGTACTCCTACACGCCATTAATAATAATAAAGTACATAAAAGTATTCCTTGAAAAAATGAGCTCCTAATTTGATTCATGGTTTATTAAATTTAAAAAACTCAACGATTTATCCTCTACTTTTTAAAGGTTTTTCTTATAAAATTCAACTAATTTATTTACTGCTTGAGATACGTATTCAGGCTTCCAATAGGTTTGTATATGAGTTGACCCTTCTATTTGGAATAACTTCTTATTTTTTGCATTAATAGCCTTAGAAAAAGCTTCTTCGGTCATGTATTTGGTATCTGCTTTACTTCCAGCAATCATTACTAATGGCTGATTAAGTAATTCTATTTGATCGGTCGCATCCCACGCCATTAAATATATAAGGCTACTAGTAGTATAAAGAAAAGTTGAATTGGGATGCGCATGAGTTCTGTAATAATATACAAATCCTTCACGATATAAATCCGTAGGAGTTTTATTAATCTCTTCATCTGTAACACTAGCTACTCCCGAATACAAAATTTTTCCTCCGGATGCTTCTTGGGCTCGAGCCTCGGATGCTTGTTTTAATCGTTCTTGAATCGTACTGATTTGTGAGTTCCGGAATCCATTGCGTCGTACTTCTCCCGAATTAAACATACTAAGAGTGGCTATAGCTTTTAATCTTTTATCTGTTTGAGCCGCCTTAAGAGTATACCCACCGCCCCCGCAAATTCCCAGAGCTCCGATACGATTGGCGTTAACTCCGGGGTATTGAGAAATGTAGTCTGCCATGCCATGAATATCTTCGGTGCGATAGGCCGGATTATCCGTATGACGAGGCTCTCCCCCACTGGCTCCTTGATAGGCAGCATCGGCAGCTATGGTAATATAACCTGCTTCTGCCAATTTTTGCGCATAAAGTCCGGCAGTTTGTTCTTTCACTCCCCCGTTAGGATGGGCTACAACTACAGCCGGATATTTTTTTGAAGACTCGTAATGGGCCGGAGTATAAACATTAGCTGCTATTTCAATTCCATGTAATTTATAGGTAACCGGATGTATATTTACTTTCCCCGGTTCATTTTTTCCGATCGCGCCTTCATAAACTAAGGTAAACGGATTTAGTTGATCATTTTTATGAGACGATTGTGCTTGTATTGCATCAGCTCCTACTAATGATGTTGCAATAGCTAATATTGAGGTTAATTTATTCATGATTAAAATGTTATGTTTTTTTTCTTGCTGTTCAACTATTTCATTTACAATTTTTCGCACAGAGGCAGCTTCTTTTCTTTTTAAAGTTGTTTTTATTATGGATGTAAATTGTTGAAGTTGTCGTGAAGACCATCCTAAATGAAGACAGATATTTAAATGAGAACGAAGCATAGGTTCTGCTTTTCCAATTGCACTAATAGCTGAAATGGTAACTAACTCCCTTTCAGCATAAGTAAGAATATCTCTTTCAAAAATATCGGCAAATAAATGTTCTTTCAAAAAGGTATCAATTATCGGAGCAAATGCTGAATAACCACTAAGTTTTTCAGGTTGTTGGGTTTTAGTCAATTCTTCCAGTATCCTTTTTCCTCTTTCATATTTGTTTTCGTTCCTCTTAAGGGGAGAAATATCTTTTCCATCTATGTCTTTTATGCCTTGATTTTTACGATTCTCAATCACTTCCATAAAGGTTTGTAATCCCCGAATACTTCGCGGAAATCCACAATAGGCATATAAATGTACCAAGATCTCTTTGATTTCATTTACTGTTAAACCGGAGTTAAGCCCATTATTTAACGCTTTTTTAAGTTGAGATAAGTCTCCTTTAGCTGTATAGCTCGATATAATTATTATACTTTGCTGCCTTGAATTCAAAAGAGGATCCTGTATTTTATTGTTATATTGTGATATAAGATGGCTAACCATACCAATGACAATAAATAAAAACAGTATGGTTTTATAATATATTATTTTCATCCTTTAAATACATGCAGTTGTTAACAAGAATCTTCTAAAATTTAATTACTTCATCTCTACCTATACTCTAATTGCAATGATTATACCTTTATAATTTTTAAATCGTTGATAAAGACACCGATGGTATTTTTTTAAACTTTTTTTATTTCATAAACAAATTATTTTAATGATAATCATGTTTATAAACATTGATAGAGCTAATGTAAATTTCTGATTTTAAACTACGTTAATTTGTATATCTATTACCTTTATTTCTACCAATATAACTGATTTTTAAATGGATTGATTTTCAAAAGAGAGGAGGTACTTATAGGTGTAGAAATTAGAGTTATTAAAAAAATAAAAGCACCAAAAAAATAATTTGGTGCTTGTTTTTATATTTTTAGATTAATTGATTTCTTTTCTACTATCTATTTACTAAAATAAAAATTAAACATCTTTGTTTTTCTGTCACACTTAAAATTTATATCATTCTAATTCATGACTTTCTTTATGCCCTTTATCAACAACTTTAATAGTGCCTCCTGTTGCGCAAGGACAAAAAGAAGTATCCAATAAAATTTTATGGCCGTTTAGTTCATCTTTTTCCGCAGTTTGCTTCCATAAAAGTGGTGCCGGCATGCAAGGACGATATCCTCCGGAAAAAGGTTTTAATTTGCACAAACCTAAAGGATGTATATTGATATTGGGTTCTTTATCTCGCTCTGTGGCTATCGCTTTATTTTCTATATAGAAAAAATTTTGACTTGTTACCGTTAATTGTGTTTCAATAGTTCCCTTATCGCATTGTAATACTGCTTTCTCTGTTATTTTTTGTGACATTTTGTTTCAATTTAATCATCTAATAAAAATCGGGAAGTAAATCCATTTGGATCGTTTGGGTCTTTTTTATCATTTTTAGCCGATGAAATATTATTCTTACGTGCATATTCTTCATATAGCTTTTCTTCTAATTCTTCCCATTCTTTTTGGGTATACTCTTTGCCTGTATAGGTTTTATACACACTTGAAGTTTTATTATTATTTTGTAAGGGAATTAGTTCAAAAGGTGCACCTGCTCTATCTAACATATACTTATAAATCGGTGTTATTTCACCTGTTAAAGCATCTACTTTATATACTATTGCATAAGGTTGATTTCCATCATGTAAGTAATAGCTTCTAATTACTTCCCAAAAGGGTGTATCACCTTTTTTAAAAGTTAAAAAAAATGTCCAGTTTTTTGGTGATTTATCATAATGATATTGTACTGATAAAATACCTTTTTGTCGTTCTTTTTTACTGTATATTCCTTCTTTATCCAAAATATCAAATAATACTTCTGGATTAATTTTTACATCATTATATAATTTATTATTATCTACTTTGTCAATTAGCCTTCCCTTTTCATTATAATGGTATTCTAATCCAAATGATATATCTCCTCCTACGATATTCATTTTTGTATATTTAGTTTTTAAATTTCCATTGGGATAATAGATCTTATAAATACAAAACATTCCAGGAGGGGGAGGAGTAATACTTTCATTATATTCAATTATACCCGTATCAACATATTCTAAAACCTCATATATTATTTTAGTACCATCCGAAAGAGAATCAATAATTCTATCTCCCATTTTATTAACTTCAACATATTTGTCTTCACTTGAATTATAGGTTTTCCCAATTGTTTTTCGAGATTGATTAAATTTTTCAATATTAAATTTTTCCGTTGCATACATTTCTTCGGGTGTTATAATTTCTTTTTTCTGTCCGCTACACGAAAAAAAACTACCTATAAAAAAGATTAACAACAATTTAAAGGGTTTTCCTTTGATTCTAGTATTATATATATACGATCTAATCATCTAATAAAAATCTTGAGGCAAATCCATTATTATTTTTGTCTTGATTGTCATTTTTGGCAGGTGAAATATTATTCTTTCGAGAATATTCTTCATATAATTTTTCTTCTAATTCTTCCCATTCTTTTTGAGTATACTCTTTGCCTTTATAGGTTTTATACACCGAGATGGTGTCTTTATCTTCTGCTCCATCTATTTTAACTTTTCCTGTTTCTCCATCCATTACATAATTTAACGGTAAATAAGCCGGAGGTTCTCCAAACTTTGGAAAGTTTTTGGGATCGGTATTAGGGATTCCTTTAACTATGGATATGACCCAATATTTTTCTTTATTCTTTTCTCCAAAATATAGTTTAAATACGGGGCGCCCCTCCTCATCTACTCGTCCTTTACCTGTTTTCAGATTGATATACCCTTTTTCCTGTAAAAATTCCAATACTTGTTGGGGTTTGATTTTTCCAAATTTTTGGTCTTCATTTACCTTCTTTATAAGATTTCCCTGTTCATCGTAATACTGAGAAATTCCCACTTTCACTTGTTGACCTATATAGGTTTCTTTTAACTTTAAATTTCCATTGGCATAATATTCTTTATATATAGTTAAAAAGGAAGGAGGAGGTAGTCTTTCATATTGAAATCCTTTTTTATTCTTAATAAATCCTATAGAAAATATTGTATTACCATTAGGTAAAGTATATTCATCAGATCCTTTATTAGTTTTTTCATATATATTAAAATCAAATTTTTCTATCATGGTAGTATTTTTTTTATAGGATATTCTTTTTTGAGGTTGCAGCTCTTTACATGAAATAAAACCACTGATTATAAATAAGATCAGAAATTTTAAAAACTTTCCTTTGATTCTAATATTATATATATACGATCTAATCATCTAATAAAAATCGGGAGGCAAATCCATTATTATTTTTATCTTGATTGTCATTTTTGGCAGTTGAAATATTATTCTTACGGGCATATTCTTCATATAGTTTTTCTTCTAATTCTTCCCATTCTTTTTTGGTATACTCTTTTCCTTTGTAGGTTTTATAAACTCCAGAAGTTTTTTTATCCTGTATCATTTCTTTCCCTTTATATAGATGACTTAATATATCTCCTGTTTGAGCATCTATATAATAAATATTTTCAAATGTAGGTGGAGAAATAAAATTCTTTATAATCCAAACATCTTTATTTTGTAGTTGTTTTGTTTCTTGATTATTTTTTTCTTTTTTTATAAAAATAACAGACAATTCTCCTTTTAACTCTTTAGTTTTATCATTATATATATTTTCTTTTATCAAAAATGAAATTATATCTTTATATCTTATATTATTATATTTTTTATCTTCATTTATTTCTCTAATCATTTTCCCATTTCTATCAAACTCTTGTGTGATACCAATAGAATTATTATCTAAAAAATATAGTGATTTTCTTTTTATTATACAATTTGGATAAAATTCTTTATATAATGAAAGTAAAGGATTATCTCTTAAAATAGTTACTTGTACATATTCAGATTCTCCTTCTCCAATTGATTTAAAATACTCCCCACCCGATTCTATTACTTTATTTCCCAAATTGTCTGCATAAATGTACTTTCCAAATTTGGCATCTTTATCAAACAGTTTTTTATTAAAAGTATCTGGTTTAAAATTTAATATTTTTAAATATTCATAATATTGTATGGTATCCATATTTTGTATCATATTTTCAGAGTTCATTTTTACTGTTTTTTCGTTTACCTGCCCTTGACATGAATAACATAAAAAACAAAAAAGTAATAGTATATAATTATAATTCATTTTAATGAGTATTTTTTAAATTAGAATTTAATTTAATCATTTGCCACCTAAATAGTGTTCTTCCTTCTACTGGAGTCCTAGCGTTACCCTCAATATCTTGGTCCCAATGACAGTAATCCATGAAGTTATCGGTTTGCTGAGCTTTATATGTAAATTCTCCTCTTAGTCCATCAAATGTATGTGGTAATCCCATTGCATGCATAGTTTCATGGGCAAGGGTTGATTTATCATGCCCCTTAAAAAGCATTACATGCTTACAGTTCAAAGAAGGAGAATATCCTTGCACAATAGAACCAGGATAAGGACCAGGATAATAAATATCTAGAAAGTATAATTTAAAATAATCATTATATTTATTATTATATAATTTGTTTAGGTACTTATCTAAAAAATCTTCAATTTTCATTTTATTAAACTTACCTGTAGTTTTTTTTATTCCTTCTTTATTACAATATTCTTTTTCGATATGAGATTTCATATCCATCCCTACATATTCAACTTTGCCATTCTTAGGAAAAGTATATGCTTGCTTCAATCCTTGTAAAAAGAATGATTCTCCACCACGTACAGCTGAACCTTGAATCTCTTTACCACCAAATTTAGTTTTAATTTCTACAAATACAATAGGAATAAATCTATATCTAGAAGGATCATTAGCTAAAATTTTAAGTCTTCCACATATTTCTGTATCCGCAACTACTTCTATAATTTGATCCTTATTAAAACTTTTAATGCATTCTATTTCCAATTTGTTATATATACTATAATTTTGATTATCACCCCTTATTTCTAAGTTCGAATTTTTGAGGTTAAAATAATTTGAGTCTGATTTTTGTTGTCTTACAAATAGCTTTTTAGGCTTCTTAGAGATTTCTATTTTAAGAGTTAGCTTATGATTTCCTCCTTTTAGCATAGTCATTATTGGTATGGGATATAAATACGGATTTCCATTTATTTTTGGTTTCCATGGTATTATGATTGACTTATATGATCTTAATATTTTATCATATAAGTTCCGATCTTGTTTAAAAAATACACTCCAAGAGTTTGTATTAGGAAAAATTGTTGTATAAGATGCATCTGTATAATGCCTTCCAACTATTTCTCCAAACCATTTAGGATCTGAATTCAATCCACTATCTCCTAATCTAAGCCAGTCAAATCCATATTCTCCTTTCCAATTACCATGAGGCCTGAACATGACTAAACATTTTGCCTTTATTTCATCTCGGTGTGGTTCATAATCATTACTTTTATTACTCAAAGAATTTTTAGTTTCTCCTTTCATTTCTGCAATTCCTTGAGAATTTAGGGTAGCCAATTCATCGGAATGAAGCAACAAACGTTCCCCTCCTTGCACAAAGGTTTTCGGGCTTTCAATTTTTATTTGATTTTCCGAGTTTATAAGGGCCTTGCCCGCTTGGGTATGGTAAAAATTGCTGATCATTTGTTGCATAAACGGGGTGTTTATCAAAATTTTTTGCATTATATCCAGGGTTGCTTGGTTGCCTACCGAAAAATGCAAATCTTTGCCTACTTGTATTTTCATATTTTCGCCCGCAATCATTTCTATATCTTTGGGCGCATAGGCTTTCATGTTCCCTTTGCCGTCCAAAAATATCTTATTTCCGCTCGGGTCTTCCACTATAATGCTTCCCTGTTCTTCTGCATCGTTAAATATTATCTTAGTTCCACTGCGAGTTTGTATCACTTTCAGGTCATTTCCTTCACTGTAATAAGCGGCTATTTCTCCTCCGTTGTAGGCCGTTCCCAATACTATCGGCGCTTCAGCATTTCCGCCTTGGAAAGCACATAAAACCGTTTCCCCAATCTCAGGATTAAAATACGTACCTTTTCCATTCCCCGAATGCGGTTGTATGACTTGTATCCACGGAGTTTGACTGTTTGTGTTTCGTTGCCAGGCAAACTGTACCCGTACCCTGCCCATTTTCTGCGGGTCTTTATTATCTGTTACTCGTGCATGTTGGATATCGGCTTTGGGAGTATCTTTTATTTCATAATAAGGAGGAACCGGTATATCTTTTGGTACCCCTACAAAAGTATTCGTATATCCTTCTCCGTCTACAAATCTGTGAATCAGCTCAGTAATTTTATACGACTCAATGGGAACTCGTCCGCTTTTAAAAATCTCATGACCGGGCATCCATACCATCATCTTGGCAACATCACCCAAGCGTAAATTCGGATTATTACTCGTTGCTTCCAAGTATACCAAATTTTGCCTTTTTTTCTTATCTCTCTCCAAGGAACGTTGAATATCCATTGAGCCATTAGATAATAAACTTTGATCGTAATGACTGGTCGGGGATACATTATACAGGTTTTCCGAGGCTTGGAAGGCATACTGCTGGAAAGGATTTTGAGAGGGTTGCATGCCATAACTTCTTGAATCCAATAAATAATCTTTTCCTTGTTGGGCATCGTAAGCAGTATAGGAAAAACTTTGGGGATGAACCTCCATCTTCAGCTCATAGTCGTATACGTCTTCGCCTTCCATAATTTCAATTATTTTTCCTCCCCAAGAAGAAAAACAAAATTGATCCCCATTATAGTAAAAATATTCTCCAAAGCGACGGCTAAGTTGTTGTAAAAATTCAAAATCGCTGCTGTTATACTGGACTACATAGTTTATTCTTTCTTTATAATTAGGATTGATGTGAAAATTGATTAGGTTTTGAGGATAGTCTTTGATGACTTCTTTGATAATATCTTCAAAGTTTTTATTTTCAAAACTGCGACAATGTTGTCCGTTGTCCATTAAAACAGATGGGGATTTTCCTTTAAGAAGTATTTGACGTATACCTCCTTTATTAGGGGAGGAAATTTGGGTAATGATCCCCGTAAACATCGAGGAAGCCTTGCCGAACTGTCGAAATTGAAAGGTTATCCTTTTCCCTAAGTAGGCGCGTGAATTTTGTAATAAATAGGTATTAGCATTTTCTCCAAATTCTTCAGGTACACAGGTTAATGTAAATTCATGCAGTTCATTAATTTTTTGTCTGATTTCCAATTGAATATTGGTTTGAGTGAAAAACTCTATCCCGTCTATCTGTATTTTTACCGAAATTATATGGGAATTCTCGTATATGTCTTCTTTTGTTCCGCCATATTTGGCATAATAACGGACCTCTTTTGCAAGCGGATTTAATTGAAATGATGAGCCTGTGCCTTCCTCATTGTTTGCAGTGGTTTTCATATAAAAATATTTTATTTTTATAACTATACCTTAAATAACAGATTATTTTATAAATTGTTGTATAAAATATAAAATTATTTATTAATTTAACTATACAAGATAATTTTTTTTAATAAATTTGTTTTATTGTTCGAACAAACTATTTATTTATATTTTAATATTTAAAATACTTATATTGATTTTTATTATATTGATTAAACTTTACCTCTTCTGATTTAATGCTGATTTAAGGCAAAAACTTACTTCAGATTAAACAGCAAAAATTCAAAAACCGGCATCTATTCTTATAAATTTTAAAGTTCAGTTGATTTTGGAAAAAATAAAGGGTGAATTTACTTGTATAATATCCTAATAGAAGTTAATTATTTATAGTAAAATATCAGAGCTTTTTTTTAATCAACCTTTCATTTATTTTATTGGACTCATATTTTGGAAAGCATACGTATAAAGATTTAACCTATACTCATTTACTTTGGATACTATTAGATTTTAAACTACATTCGCTTAGAAAATTTTTTATATGGAATCTGATTTAATTCAAAGAGGAATAAAAGAAAACCTTATCAAATTAGATAAAGAAGCACATACAATAACCTATATACACCAAAATAAAAAAAGAAACTATGCTAACCCGGAAGAAAAGGTACAGGCTGAAGCTTTTTTAAAACTTATTTTACATTACGGATACAAACCCGAACGGATAAAACTTTTTGTTTCTGTTACGATGGGATCGGGTATAAAAGAAGCTGATTTAATTGTTTATAACGATGACGATTGCGAAGAGCCTTACATTTTGGTAGAATGTAAAAAAGAAGAGGTTAGCGAGCCCGAATTTGCCCAGGCAATAAATCAGGCATACAGCTATGCCTATGCCTTGCCCAACAATGTTAAGTTTGTATGGGTAACTTCAGGATTAAAAAACGAATATTTTGAAGTAAATAAAAATAAAAACAGTAAAATAAGCCAGCCCGACATACCTCAGTTTGGAGTAAAAAAACTGGCTAATTATAAATTTGTTTATGAAGCAGATAGCCTGAAATCTGAAACGGGAAAACAAAAATTTTCAGACATTAAAGTTGTTTCCGAAGAAGAACTTACCCGTCAGTTTAAAAAGGCTCACGATGCCCTTTGGGGTGGAGGGCATTTAAACCCTTCAGAAGCATTTGATGAGCTCGATAAACTTATTTTCTGCAAAATATGGGATGAACGCAAACCCCGCAAACCCGGAGAACCTTATGATTTTCAAATTATTACCATTGAACCTTCTGAAATAAAAAATTACTATAAATTACCCAATAAAGACTTAGAGGAAGCCGTTAGAAAAGAAGAAAATAACCGATTGGCCCAAAGGATAAAAATCTTATATGGAGAGGGTAGAAAAAAAGATCCCGAAGTTTTTAGAGACGATATACGCCTGGCAAACGAACGTATAAGAACCGTGGTTGCCTATTTGCAGGAAATTAATTTAGGAGAAACCGACCTGGATAGTAAAGGACGTGCCTTTGAAACCTTTATGAGTTCATTTTTCCGAGGCAATTTCGGGCAGTATTTCACTCCGCGCCCTATAGTGAAATTTATTACTGATGTGCTGCCTATTAACAAGGATTCCTTAGTATTGGATACCGCTTGCGGAAGTGGCGGGTTTTTATTGTATGCACTGAATAAAGTAAGAAACCAGGCTTCGGAATTTTACCCCAAATATAAAATAGACAGTACACAAGGTACCAAGCATTATAGATATTGGCACGACTTTGCTGAGAAGAATTTATTTGGAATAGAAATAAACGAACAAATTTCCAGGGCAGCCAAAATGAATATGATTATTCATGACGACGGGCATACCAATGTAATTACTTCCGACGGATTATTACATCCCAACGAAATTAAAAAAAACACGGCAAACAGTGGGTTTACTTATGATCGTTTTGATTTTATTATTACCAATCCCCCGTTTGGAAGCATTGTAAGACAGACCGAAAAGGCCTATGTGAAAGAATTTAACCTCGGAAAAAAAGAGGCCGATTGGCTGGCGTTAAAAACAAAGCCCGAAACCAATCGAGAAAACCAAAGTACTGAAGTACTCTTTATAGAACAAAATTACCGTTTTCTTAAAGAAGGAGGCTATATGGCTATTGTATTGCCCGACGGTATACTTACCAACAGCAGCCTTCAATATGTACGCGATTCTATAGAAGAAATGTTTCGTATTGTGGCAGTGGTATCCTTGCCACAAACAGCCTTTACCGCTACCGGTGCAGGTGTAAAAAGCTCCGTGTTGTTTCTTAAAAAGCATACTCAGGAAACTACTGAAAAAATAAAACAAATAAAAGATTCTTCCCGGTTTAGTTTACTATCGTCTTCACAATATAAAGAAAAAGTAACTCAATACGAAAAAGAGAAAAAACAGGAGATTAAAAAACGGGAAAAAGAGTACAAAAAAAAACATCCCGATTTAGATAAAAAAGCCCTGAATAAAGTAATGCAGGAGGAGAAAACCGAAATTAAAAATAGCATTACCGAAAAGATAAACCTTTTAAAAGAAGAGTTACAGGAAGCTTTTACTAAGGAAAGGCAAAGCAAATTGCCCGATTATCCTATTTTTATGGCTATTGCCGAAAATATAGGATATGATGCTACCGGAAAGGCTACTAATACTAATGAATTGGACTTTATAAGCGAAGAACTTACTAAATTTATTAATTCTATAGAGTAATGAAAACATACAAAGTATCTTCGCATATAGACCCCGATAAACTCTTTCTAGTAAACCGTTCTGAGTTGGAAGGAAGATTAGATCCTAATTTTTATAAACCTAAATATACTAATTTAGTATATCAAATAAGTAAAAAAGAATGTTTGAAGTTAAAACAAATTGTTAAATTTTCAAATGAAACTTGGAACCAAATTGATTTTTTTGAAAACCAATTTCCATATATAGAAATCGGAGAAGTTAATCTCGAAACAGGATATATTAACTCAATAAAGGAAATACCAATATCAGGAGCTCCTAGTAGGGCTAAAATGGTAGCAAGAGCTTATGATATACTTATTTCTACAACACGACCAACTAGAGGAGCAGTTTCTTATTTGAAAGATATTGGAAAAATAAATATAGCATCTACAGGATTTTCCATAATACGTAATATAAAAAAAGAAATTATTCTTAGAGAATATTTGTTTTATGTATTGAGATTACCAATTTTATTAGAACAAATGGGTCAACGTAGCAGTGGAGGTAATTATCCTGCAATAACTCAAGAAGAATTAGGTAATATAATCATTCCCCTTCCCCCGCTAGAAATACAACAACAAATAGTTGACTATTACCAAAAGGCTTATCAACAAAAACAACAAAAAGAAGCCGAAGCCCAGGCTTTATTAGAAAGTATAGATACGTATCTACTTACAGAATTAGGAATAGCCTTACCCGAAAAAGATAACTCTTTACAAAATAGGATTTTTACTACTATGCTTAGTGAGATATCTGGAGGAAGGTTGGATCCAAAATTATATGATACTAATACAACGAGGTTGAAAAGATCCTTATATAATACAGATGAGAATAGATTTATAAAATATCCACTAAAAAAATTAATAGTTCAAAGTATTTCGGGTGATTGGGGAAGTGAAAAAGTAGATGATTTTGACAAACAAAAATACAAAAAATGTCTCGTAATAAGAGCTACAGAATTTGATAATGATTATAATTTGAATCTTATTAATCCAAGAATAAAATTTAGGTTAATTAAAAATGAAAAACTGAAAAAAATTGATATTCAGGAAAATGATTTATTAATAGAAAAATCAGGTGGTAGCCCTGACCAGCCAGTTGGAAGAATAGCAATCTTAGATAATAAGATAATTAATGAAAATATAATATGTTATTCTAATTTTATACATAAAATTAGAATTAATGAAAAACTAATAAATCCGAAATATTTATTTAGTTATTTAAAGACAATCTACAATATTAAATTAACAGAATCTATGCAAAGTCAAACAAATGGCATTAGAAATTTAATAATGAGTAATTATTTTAATCAAACAATACTTATACCTAAAAATCAAGATAATTCAGTAAATTTTGAAAAACAAAACGAAATTGCCGAACATATACAGCAATTGCGTAGCCGGGCAAAACACTTACAGGAAGAAGCAAAAAATATATTAGAGCAGGCCAAACAAGAAGTTGAAAAAATGATTTTAGGCGAATAATTTTTAAATTTAATGACAATAAAATATGTAAAATAATCAAGGGAATTTTTGTTTACTTATAAGAAGATCACTTTTAAAATAAATCCGAAAAAGTTAAAGAATTGTATAAAACGTTTAAAAAAGCAATAATAAATCTACTGGAAACTATTGAGGCAAAACCAAAAAATTATACTCTATTTTTAAGGTAGTTAAAAGGAACATAGTAGATATATGTGTAAGATATAAAGGTTTAAAAGTTTAGATTAATTTAAAGATTGAATAGGTAGATAATACTAAAAAATTAACTAAAGATGTTTATATTACAAGACATTGGAATAATGGATATTATAATAAATTGATAAAAAATAAAACTAAATTTAGAATATTTTATTAGTTTAATAAAACAAACATTTACTTACTATCTTCTTTAAATTTTATTAAAAACTACCTCGGCTCTCTATTCAAAAATTCAAATTTAATTTTGAAATAAGGTTATTAGAAGTTTCCAGCAGGTTGTAAATATGAATCCGTACTTATTCTCCCTCTAACGTTGATTCCTTGTTTTCTAGTGAAAAAATGCGTTTGGCAGGTATTGAGTAATTAAAATAAGGAAAAACCCAATAGCTTATATAAAGAAGAAGCCTGTATGACCTATTCTTTTTATTTTCAATAAAAAATCAAACCGGCTTTATGGATATTGCCTAAAAATAAAAACACCGAATATTATAATTCGGTGTTACAGATATTTGAATTTTAATCTTGTGGAGCTGATGGGGCTCGAACCCACGACCTTTAGACTGCCAGTCTAACACTCTAGCCAGCTGAGCTACAGCCCCGAATTTTCGATCACAAAGATAACTTATTTTTCTTTTTTGCCAAACTTGCTAAGGTTGTTTTTCTATATATTTCTAAGGTTGCATCTCGAACTTCTATAAATACATCGCGTATGGTACAAGTATCTTCTGTTGTACATGTATCACACGGCTGATGGTACATAATCGACACACAAGGCAATAAAGCTATCGGCCCATCCATTAATCGAATCACTTCTATCAAGGTTACTTTTTCGGGATCTTTATTCAATCGATACCCTCCTTTTGCTCCTCTTCTACTGGTTAAAAATTGTGCATTCTTAAGGTCTCTTAAAATATTCTCCAAAAACTTTTTGGGAATATTTTCATCATTAGAGATTTCTGTCGATAATATACTTTTATCCTTATCTTGTCTTGCTATATAAATTAAAGCTTTTAAAGCGTATTTACACCGGTTGGAAATCATAAATCTAAAGATACTTATTTTCCTTCAATTAGTAAAACTATTTCGCCTTTCAAAGGCTTTTCTTTGCATATTTTTACTATTTCGCCTACGCTGCCCCGCAATGTTTCTTCATACATTTTGGTTAGTTCTCTGCTTATGCTAACTCTTCGATCTTCTCCGAAAATTTCAGAGATTTGTTCCAAAGTAGTATTTATTTTATGGGGGCTTTCATATAAAATAATAGTTCTGCTCTCTTGAGATAGCTCTTTAAGTTTTGTTTGCCTTCCTTTTTTGGCCGGTAAAAAGCCTACAAAAATAAATTCATGAGAAGGAAGACCTGAGATAGCCAGGGCAGGAACAAAAGCCGTTGCCCCTGGAAGGCATTCTACCGATATATTTTTTTCGATACACGATTTTACAAGCATATATCCGGGGTCCGAGATTCCCGGCGTTCCGGCATCCGTGATTAAAGCAATGACACGTCCTTCAGAAATTTGCTGAGTATACCCCTCTGTTTTTTGATGTTCATTAAACATATGATATGATTGCATAGGTGTTTGGATATCGTAATGCTTTAAAAGCTTTCCGGAAGTACGAGTATCTTCAGCCAAAATTAAGTCTACTTCCTTTAAAAGCCGTAAAGCCCGCAGAGTTATATCTTCCAGATTTCCAATAGGAGTTGGAATTAAATATAGCTTTCCACTCATATATTTTATAAACTTTTAAGAATCAAACCTGTGAACTATTAAACCGGATAGACGTTCCACATATTCTTCTTTGTTTTTCCAATTATATTTTACGAACATTTCTTCCATCCATCTTTTTGCTTCTTCTATGGTTTGCGTTTGGTTCAATTGGGCAAATTCATTATCCATATCTGATTTGCTGCCTTTAAACAATTGACTGATAAATGCTATGGAATCATTAAAATCTAAATTAATTGGTCGTACAATTCTATTCTTTTCTTGAGGTTTTATTTCTGCAATATGGATATTCAGAGAATCCATTTTTTTTAAATTTTCTTCCTCTGATTTTCTCATCTCTTCAGTTGTATCAACTGCTTCTACAAAGGGATCATCAACTTTTTGTTCTTCTGTAATTACATTATTTTCAACCTTATCATTTTTTGTTGAGACTATAGGATCAGACACTTCACTTGCCGTCTCATTGTCCGTTTCATAAAAATCTCTAACCTCTACTTTTTTTTCCTGAACTTTACCATTACTTTCTAAATTTTCAAGAATCTGCTGATATTTAGAAGTAGATAATTGTTTTAAAAAAATAAATTTTTCGTATAAATTTTGAATTTTCTGCTGATGCGACAAAAGACCTGAAAAGCTTTGCACACGGCTAATTTCTCCGGCAATGGATTTTATTTCCTCTAGAACTTCCTTTTGAAATATTTCTTTAGCATTCATAATTTGCTTTTTAATATGTTCGTTAATTTCTACTTTTGTAAAAATTTTTATTAAAGACCCGAAATTTACAAATGTTTCTTGAAAATACAACAAATAGCACTCAACAAACTGGCTGGATTGAAGTAATTTGCGGTTCCATGTTCTCCGGTAAAACTGAAGAACTTATACGCAGACTTAAACGTGCAGAATTTGCAAAACAAAAGGTTGAAATTTTCAAACCTGCCATGGATGTAAGATATGATGAAACATTGGTGGTTTCCCATGATCAAACCTCTTATCCCAGCACTCCTATTGATAATCCTTTAGAAATTCCTCTTTTGGCAGCCGATTGCGATGTTGTAGGAATCGATGAAGCTCAGTTTTTTAGCGATACTATAGTGGAAGTTTGCAATCTACTTGCGAATCAAGGAAAACGAGTTATAGTTGCAGGTTTGGATATGGATTTTAAAGGCAGACCTTTTGGCCCGATGCCCTTTTTAATGGCTACCGCCGAATACGTAACAAAAGTTCATGCTGTTTGCGTAAAAACCGGAAATTTAGCTAATTATTCCCATCGAATTTCATCCGGTGAAAACTTGGTGGAATTAGGAGAAAAGGACAAGTATGAACCTCTAAGCAGGCAAGCTTTTTGGGAGATAATGAATAAGGAAAAAGTACAGAAAAAGGATGAAATTTAACTAGAGATTTTCCGATGAAATATTCAGCATCTCAACTGGCCCGAATTATCGATGCCCAACTCATCGGCAATCCTGATAGAATAATTAAACTTGTATTCTATGACAGCCGAAATATAGTATCTCCTGCAGATGGTACTTTTATTGCATTTAAAGGAGTTCGAGACGGACATACTTATATGGAAGATGCTTATAATAAATCGGTTCGAATTTTTATAGCGTCACATATTCCCTCAATGCATCCCGATGCTACGTATTTGATAGTAGATGATACCGTTTCAGCGTTGCAAAAATGGGCTCGTCATCACGCAACTTCTTTTCCTAATCTTCTAACCATAGGCATTACCGGAAGTAATGGTAAAACCATACTAAAAGAATGGCTTGACCAATGTTTATGGGATGAATTTTCAATTATAAAAAGTCCTAAGAGTTTTAATTCACAAATTGGACTTCCCTTATCTCTATTACAAATTAATTCTAAACACAATTTAGGAATTTTTGAAGTCGGAATTTCCAAACCCGGTGAAATGGATAAACAGGAAGATGTTTTGCATCCTTCAATTGGAGTTCTCACAAATATACTGGCAGCTCATTCCGAATATTTTAAAGATCGCGAAGAGCAAATTATAGAAAAAATAAAACTTTTTAAACACTCAAGGGTAATTATTTATCCAAGTGATCCGATTATTTCAAAAATAATTCAAAAAACGTATCCCAATAAAAAATTAATTTCTTTCGGAAAGGAAAATTCAGACATCCAATTATTAGATATTTCTCTTACCGGTAATACAACAGAATTGAGCATTTCCGTTTGGGGGGAAAAGAGAACATATACTATCCCTTTTACTGATAATGCCTCTATTCAAAATGTATTATGTTTAGTAGCCGTACTTTCTGAATTGGGTTGTAAATACGATTTTATACAAGAAAAAATTTTTCATTTGCAACCGGTATCGATGCGTTTAGAACAAGTATCGGGAATTAACAATTGTACTATCATAAACGATACCTTCAATTCGGATTATCAATCATTGGAAATAGCCTTACAGTTTCTTTTTCAGCAAAATAAACCTAAAAAAGTATTGGTATTATCAGATATTTTCCAATCTCGTCTTCCTGAAGCTGCATTGTATAAAAAAATTGCTGACTTAGTTAATTCTTTTCCTTTACATCATGTCCTTTTAGTAGGAGAAAAAATGCACCAATATCAAAGCTTATTTAATGCTATGTTAAAAAGCTTTTTGACCACGGCAGAAGTTATTAAGTTTTTAGAAAGTCGATCTATAAAAGATGCTGCCCTATTAATTAAAGGGGCCCGTGCGTTTGAATTGGAAAAAGTTGCTCAATTACTGCAAGTTCAATCTCATGATACCATACTGGAAGTTAATCTGAATTCACTTTTGAATAATGTAAATTATTTCAAAAGTCAATTAAAACCGAAAACTAAAATTATTGCCATGGTTAAGGCTTTTTCTTACGGTTTGGGAAATTTTGAAATTGCAGAAGTTTTACAATATTATCATATAGACTATCTGGCCGTAGCTTATGCGGATGAAGGTATTAAATTAAGAGACCGGGGGATTTATTTACCCATTATGGTTATGAATCCTGAAATCAGCAGTTATGATCGTGTCATTGAATATAACTTGGAGCCGGAAATATACAGTTTTAGGGAACTTGATTTATTTACACAAAAATTAAAAGAAAAAAACTTATCGGATTATCCTATTCATATTAAAATAGATACCGGAATGCATCGTTTAGGCTTCCAACCCGATGAAGCTCAAAAATTAGGTGACTTATTAAAAGATAATATTTATGTAAAGGTAAAATCGGTTTTCAGTCATTTTGCAGTGTCCGATGTGTTAGAGCAAGAAGAATTTACCAGATTGCAAGCGACGAGACTGAAATATTCATTTGATCTATTAGTTAAAATATTAGGTTATCAACCTCTTCTTCATATAGCAAATTCAAACGGTATTCTTAATTATCCCGAATATCAATTTGACGCCGTTCGTTTAGGTATTGGTATGTATGGATATATTGATAACGAAAAGGCTTTAAAAATGCTGGAAAATGTAATTACTTTAAAAACTGTTATCTCTAATATTCACAATCTTAAACCCGGAGAAACGGTTGGATATGGCCGACATTATGTTGTTGAAAAAAATTCTTCTATTGCAACTTTACCTATTGGCTATGCAGACGGTATTCGTAGAATCATAGGAAATGGTAAAGGATATGTAACGATACATGGAATGAAAGCTCCTATCATTGGAAATATTTGTATGGATATGATGATGATTGATGTAACGGGCATTGCTTGTAAGGAAGGTGACCCAGTCATTATAATTGGTGAAAATCCTAGTTTGAAAGAATATGCTGACTGGTATCAAACAATTCCTTATGAAGTCTTAACCTCTATTTCGCCCAGAGTAAAGCGCATCTATTACAGGGATTAAATATTTCTTCCTATTTATATTTGAGGATTATCTATATTCTTATATAATTTTGAATTAATAAGCTTTTAATTACTATTGATCACAATATTATTTATTTATAAAAATTTATAATATCTACAGGTTTAAAAAAAACGGTTAAAGTAAAAAAAGTTACTTTATGAAGTTTTCAGATAAATTTTACTTAACCGTATAAAATCTCAAACGTATTAAATATAGTAATTTAATTATGCAACCGTATACTTGCTCGTATTAAAGCAATAGCATTTATATGTTCCATTAACATATCTTTAGGCTGATGATGTTGATTCTGTGAAACCAGCTTTATATAATTGTCTCCTAATTCGGATTTTTGGACAAACTTAACGGTAATATATTCGCTCCAATCATCAATTTTTATAGATAGTAAATACATTTCTCCCCAAAAAATTTTATCTAAAGTTATTTCTTTATATAATACTATATCACCACTTTTCAGTAATGGATACATGGAATCTCCTTTCACATATACTCCTCCATCGCAATTAGCTATACCCGGTATACGAATTCGATCCAGAATTGCTTCACTGGAAGTCCCCTTAAAAAGCTCAACCAAACCGGCTGTAGCTTCTAAATCATATAATGGGACATCTTGTATTTCTCTAACAGGATCCGCCGTTTTACGGTGCACATTTATCGGAACAGTAATAATTTCTTTTCCTCTCGGAAATCCTGATCCTCTTTTTAACATAGATTCTCTTCCGGTAAGAAGCCAATTTACATTTATTTCATCAAACTTATTGGCAATATCTTCTAATATGTCATAAGAAGGCTTAGTTCCTTCCCTTTTTAATCGGTTTAATTTTTCCGAAGAACTATATCCCAACCCATTAATTGCAAAATCATGAACACTTCTAAATCCTTTATATTTAATGATCTCAGCTATTCTTTCAAAGAAATTTGTGTTATTTTTCATATTTTATTTATTTTTTGCAAATATGTTTGTATGTTTGTTTTGTATTATAACGTAAATATACATTATTTTTTTAAAAACCCATATAATTACCAGAAAATTAATTTATTAGATATCGAAACTTTTATTTCGATTTACAAACAAACAAGAAAGATGTTAACTAAATAGGAACTAATAAATGATTATATGAATATTAAGAACAAAATACCATTTTTAAGATTGATTCCACGAATTATAACGGTTTAGTTAAATATAGTGCGCGAATTTAGAATGATCCAATTATTAATATTCAATTATAATCCGATTTAGCCTGGTCTCATTTAGCAATTAAAAAGAAGCAATTCACCAATTAATACACCATACCATGAGAAAAAGAAAATTAAACATCCATGATTTAAGAACCTGTTTAAGCTATGATTCTGAAGTTCGAAAATTTCTTAGTTTAAAGGAAAGATGTATCATCCATCATAATCAAATTAAAATTTTAGAGTGGTCTTACCCTTTAGAAATACCCGTCGATCTCATTAATAAAATTGAAGATAAATTAGATGAAATACGTCGAAAAAGATGGAAACGACCTGAGTTTCATTTTGAAAGAGAAAGCAACCATATTACGAGAATACAAATAAAATGAAAGAAAATATTCTTTTTTTAAGATTTATCTATTGATATGTTACCGATTTCATTTTGTAAGAATTTCCTTTTTTTATTCTTTTTTATTGAAAGCTTCTTTATTATTAGCTTTTCTTATCCCTTAATTTTCAAGAAGTAATAAGCTAATAATTTTTGTTATCGAAACTAGACACCCTAAAAATTAATATTTTATATGATATAATTAAAGTGTATTTCATATTAAAACCTTAAATAACAACCTTTAAAAAGCCCATATGATACCATATTGTAAAGAAATTAACGAAACACTATTTGATTTTTTTATCCAAAACAAAGGTGTGATCTTTGTTACTGTGATCAGTATGATCGCTCGTTCCTTATATAAAGGAACTTCGGTATGCAGACTTCTAATCAAAACACCCATTTCCATAATAATAGGAATTTCCATGGGGATACTGATGCAAGAATTTACCGATGTATCCCACAATACTATATACGTATTATGTATGCTTACCGGTGCATATACGGGAGAAATTTTAGATGGCATTGAACAACTTTTAAAGTGGATTCCATCGGCTTTAAAGAAAATTATAAGTAAAAAACTGGATATTGATGATAAAGACCCTTAATTTAAAGAAAATCAACATCAATTGAATTTATTGAATTTATTAAAACATACTTTTTTATATAAGAAGTATTTTAAAATGAGAGATTTTCTGTGAAATATTCCATTTAATAGGAAACCTTTGCATTAGTAAGTCTTTGAAAAATATTTATTTAAATAATGTTAATCAATTTTGAAATCAATAAAATTTATAACCTATTTTTTACAGCAGTTATAAAGGTAGTATATTTGTTTTTGAATAAGTTTAAGATAATATACGATAAAAATGCTATCAATAAAAAATTTGCACGCAAGAATTGGAGAAAAAGAAATACTTAAAGGAATAAATCTTGAAATTAACAAAGGAGAAGTACATGCGATTATGGGGCCTAATGGAGGGGGAAAAAGTACGCTTTCCAATGTAATTACCGGAAGAGAAGATTATGAAGTTACCGAAGGTTCTATTCTTTTAGACGGAAAAAATTTGTTAGACCTTGCTCCTGAAGAAAGAGCCAATGCCGGTATATTTATGTCTTTTCAATATCCCGTGGAAATTCCTGGTGTAAGCGTTTCCAACTTTTTAAAGGCAGCCATTAATGCTAACCGCAAAGCTCGCGGACAGGAAGATATTTCGGCACAGGAATTTTTACAAAAAGTTAAAGAAAAATCTGAAATGCTTGAAATAAGAAAAGATTTTCTTTCCCGATCTCTTAATGAAGGATTTTCAGGTGGTGAAAAGAAAAGAAATGAAATTTTCCAAATGGCTATGTTAGAACCTAAATTATCCATTTTGGATGAAACGGATTCAGGGCTTGATATTGATGCATTACGTATTGTTTCTAACGGGGTTAATAAATTAAAAAATAAAGATAATGCCGTTTTAGTTATTACTCATTACCAACGCTTATTGGATTATATCGTTCCTGACTTTGTACATGTTTTAATGAACGGAAAAATTATAAAATCGGGAACTAAAGAATTAGCATTGGAATTAGAAGAAAAAGGTTACGATTGGTTATAATTTTCAAATACGCCAATCAGTCATCCTCTTAACTAAAATTAGTAAAATGAACATTCCACAACATACAGAATTAGTAAAAATTATAAAACAAGCTCAACAAACATTAGAGAATAGCAGTCTTCCAACCTCAAAAAATGAAGATTGGAAATTTTCTAAAATAGCAGATTTTAATCCGGAAACTTATAAAGCTGCAAAAAACAACCCTGTTTCTAAAGAGATTATAGAGAGTATTTTAGGTAATGAATCGAATCCTTTTAAAATAGTTTTGATTGATGGAATCATTTCACCAATGTATTCCAATTACCCACAGGATTCATGGAAAGTGCTTCCTTTTTCTGAAGCATTACAAAATGAAACGTATCAAACAATTATTCTCTCTAAGCTAAATTCCATTTCTAATAATGAGAATTATTTTAACGTATTAAATACGGCATCATATCAAGAAGGAACTTTTATTTATGTGCCTAAACATACAATAGAGAATCAGTTAATTGAATTAATCTATATAAGCTCAAAACAAGAATATAAGGCCATTAGCAACCTTCGTAATTTATTTGTCATTGAAGATCAGTCTCAAATTCAAATTTCTGAAAGAATTCATACGCTTTCTGAATTGGACTTCTTTCATAATATAGTTACAGAAATTTTTGTTGGAAAAAATACGAATTTCAGCCTTTATAAAATTCAGGATGATAAACATTCCTCTTGTTTAATAGACTCTACCTATATTGAACAAGAAAAAGACAGCAACGCTTTTGTGCATACTTTTTCTTTTGGCGGCAAAACGGTTCGTAATGAATTATCTTTTGATCACAAAGGAAAAAATATCAATTCAACATTAAAAGGGGTTACCCTTATAGGAGATGGACAAGAAGTGGGAAATCATACACTTGTTAAACATAACCAACCTAATTGTGAAAGCCATGAACTTTATAGAGGGATATATCAAGATTCTGCACATGGCATATTTAACGGAAAAATCAAAGTAAATAAAATAGCTCAAAAAACGAATGCTTTCCAGCAAAATAATAATATTTTGCTATCTGAAAATTCGAGCATCGATACGAAACCTCAGTTAGAAATTTTTGCAGACGACGTGAAATGTTCCCATGGATGTACCGTAGGGCAACTTGATGAAGATGCCTTGTTTTATATGAAACAAAGGGGAATACATGAGAAAGAAGCTAAAGCTTTACTTATGTTCGCATTCTGTGCGGATGTAATGGAATCTGTTTCCATTCCTTATTTGAAAAATAAAATAAACAAGATTATTGCTCACAAATTAGACGTAAATTCTGATTTTGAAATATAAAAAATATATATAATTTTTTTCAAAGGTTAGGATTAATTCCTAACCTTTCGTATTTAAATAAGTTAAATTCAACGTTTAAACATCAATCTTTTTTAATAACTTAGCTACATCGCTAATAAATTTTAAATGAAAATACTTCTTTCTCCGGCAAAAATTATGAGTTTGGAAACCAATTCAAGCTGGAATCAACACACTCAACCCGAATTCATTGATTATAGTAAAAAATTACAATTTGTTTTAAAGGAATATTCTCCATCTGAATTAGAAAATCTATTGAATATTTCATCAAAATTGTCCGAAGAAAATTGGGAACGAATTCAGAAATGGACTCCCAATCCTTTAAAAAAGGAGTGTGTACAGGCAATTTTTGCATTTAAAGGAGAAGTTTACAGAGGGCTAGATGCCGAATCCTTATCTAAATCCGCCTTAGATTATCTACAAAAAAATTTATTAATTCTTTCAGGCCTTTACGGTTTGCTTCATCCTTCAGATGATATTATGTTATATCGATTGGAAATGGGCAAAAAACTTAAAACCGAACAGGCCAACGATTTATATGGATTTTGGAAAGATATATTGAATACTTATTTGAATAACTTACTTGAAAATGATGAACCTATACTAAACCTTGCGAGTAAAGAATATTTTAAAGTAATTGACCTAAAAAAGTTGAAAGGTCAAGTTATGGATATTGAATTTAAAGATTATAAAAATGGATCTTTAAAAAGCATTATGATGTATTTTAAAAATGCCCGTGGAAAGATGACTCGTTGGTGCGCTGAAAACTCTATCACCCATTGGGAGGATATCAAGACGTATAATGAGGACGGATATGAATATTCAGATCAATTATCTACAGAAAAAAGTTTGGTATTTGTCAGGTAATTAAAGTAAATTTTTTTTAAGATAAAAGCTTACGTGCTCTCATCAAGCTTACTTTTACATTAGCTAAAGATAAACCTGTTTCTTCAACTATATCTTTAAGCTTTTTTCCTTCTACATATCGTGAATAAATTAATTTTCGATAATTTTCAGGAAGATTATTTAATCTTTTTTCAAATGCTTCTAAATTTTGTTTATCAATAAACAACTGCTCAGGCGATGGTTCCCAATCTCTTGGCTGTTGATAGTCATCATCTAAAAATTTGTTTTTATCCTTATTTTTTTTTCTTAAAAAATCTATGGCTGAATTATGTGCAATGGAAGTAACCCAAGTTCTAAAATCAAAATCAGAATTGTATAAATTTAACTTACTTAAAACTTTTGTAAAGGTTTCAACAGTGAGCTCTTCTGAATAATTTTCATCTTTCACTAAAGAAAAAATATAGGACTTAATATCACTCCAAAATAAATTTACTATTTTACTTTGAGCCTGTTGCCTGGAATTTTTTGCTTCTTCGATTAGCTGTAATAGATCTAATTTATTTTTCAATTTGAAATTATTCTCTTTTTTAGTTGACAATCTACAATAATAATACCTAATTAAAAAAATAAAAATTTAATAGTTACACTTATTATATGAGTACTTATCAACCTTTATTCCATTTGTATATAACAATTTCATGGCATTATTTTTGAAATTATCTTATCCTAATAATTACATAAAATTTATATGAAATCATTTATAAAAAATTGGTGGATTATGCTCCTTTTAGGCATATTGTTCATTTTAGCAGGTATTATAGTAATGGTGTCTCCTACTCCATCACTAATTTTCTTAACAACATTTTTTTCTGTCTCTTTTCTGGTTTTTGGTATTTTCGAAATTGTTTTTTCATTAAGTAATACTCATACCAGCAATTGGGGATGGTATTTGGCCGGTGGTATTTTAGATTTATTGGTAGGGATTATATTAATATCCTCCAATATATTTACTCAAATGGGAATCTTATCTTTCTTTATTGGCTTTTGGCTGTTATTTAAAGGAGTTAGTTTAATTGGCCACTCGTTTGATATTAAGAACATGGGGTTAAGTAATTGGGGATGGTTATTAACTTTAGGTATACTGGAAGTTATCCTTTCATTTGTAATAGTGGTATTCCCTCCAATAGGATTAGCCGCTTTGCTAATATGGGTTAGCATATCTATGTTGTTTTTAGGAATTTATTACATCAGTTTATCTTTTAGTGTTAAAAAAATAAAAAATAATATAGTTTAATTTTAAATTATCTATATTTCATTATAGACCTTTGATATTTTTATTTTATCAAAGGTTTTTTCATTTATACATAAGATTTTTAAACGTATTTTAAACTTATAGCACTATATTACAAATACTTATTTATAAAAATAAATACCCCACTTAAACAATATATATAAGTCATCTGACACCTTGACGCGTTTACTTTCTTTTTGTCATAAAACTTTTATTTGGCATATTTTTAGAAAAAAGAAAAGGGTATTACCAATTAGTTTAAAAAAATAATATAAAAATTAAAAATAATAGATATGTCAGAACTATCAATTAAACCATTGGCTGACCGTGTAGTAGTAGAGCCGGCAGCTGCTGAAACAAAAACAGCTTCAGGAATCATTATCCCTGATAGTGCTAAAGAAAAACCACAAGAAGGGGTTATAGTTGCAGTAGGAGCCGGAAAAAAAGACGAACCGTTAACTGTTAAAGTTGGTGATAAAGTTTTATATGGTAAATATTCCGGAACTGAACTAAAACTTAATGGAAAGGATTATCTTATAATGAGAGAGTCTGATATTTTAGCAATTGTTTAATTAAACCAAATACTCAAATCTTAAAAAAATTAAAATGGCAAAAGATATAAAATTTAATATTGAATCTAGAGATGCCCTTAAAAAAGGGGTAGATGCTTTAGCTGACGCTGTTAAAGTTACTTTAGGACCTAAAGGAAGAAATGTAGTTATACAAAAATCTTTCGGAGCTCCTCATGTAACTAAAGATGGTGTTACTGTTGCAAAAGAAATTGAATTAGAAGAGCCTATTGAAAATTTAGGAGCTCAAATGGTTAAAGAAGTTGCTTCTAAAACCAATGATGTTGCCGGTGATGGAACAACTACAGCAACTGTATTGGCACAAGCTATTGTAAGAGAAGGATTAAAAAATGTAGCTGCGGGTGCAAATCCAATGGATTTAAAAAGAGGGATTGATAAAGCAGTAGCAGCTGTTGTTGAAGAATTAAAAAAACAATCCCAAGAAGTTGGTTCTGATTCAGAAAAGATCAAACAAGTTGCATCAATTTCTGCAAATAACGATGATACTATCGGTTCACTTATTGCTGAAGCTTTCGGTAAAGTAGGAAAAGAAGGTGTTATCACTGTGGAAGAAGCAAAAGGTACAGATACTTACGTAGACGTAGTAGAAGGTATGCAATTTGACAGAGGATACCAATCTCCTTACTTTGTAACTAATACAGATAAAATGATCACTGAGCTGGAAAATCCATATATTTTATTATGCGATAAAAAAATATCCAGCATGAAAGATTTACTTCCTGTATTAGAACCGGTTGCACAACATGGTAAATCTTTACTTATTATTTCTGAAGAAGTAGATGGTGAAGCATTGGCTACTTTAGTAGTAAATAAGTTAAGAGGGTCTTTAAAAATTGCTGCTGTTAAAGCTCCAGGATTTGGAGACAGAAGAAAAGCAATGTTAGAAGATATCGCTATTTTAACAGGAGGAACCGTTATTTCTGAAGAAGCAGGATTAACTCTTGAAGGAGCAACATTAGAAATGTTAGGTACTGCTGAAAAAGTATCTATTGATAAAGATAACACGACCATCGTTAACGGTGCTGGAAGTGATGAAAACATCAAACAAAGAGTAGCTCAAATTAAAGCTCAAATTGAAAATACTACTTCTGATTACGATAAAGAAAAACTTCAAGAAAGACTTGCTAAATTAGCAGGAGGAGTTGCTGTTTTATATGTAGGGGCTGCTTCAGAAGTTGAAATGAAAGAGAAAAAAGACCGAGTAGATGATGCATTACATGCAACTCGTGCTGCTGTTGAGGAAGGTTTTGTTGCCGGAGGTGGTGTCGCTTTAGTTCGCGCAATTAACGGAATTGAATCTCTTAAAGGTATTAATCAAGATGAAGAAACCGGTATCAAAATCGTTAGAAGAGCTATTGAAGAACCACTTCGTCAAATTGTAGCTAATGCCGGTGGTGAAGGTTCTGTTGTTGTTAATAAAGTTAAAGAAGGAAAAGATGATTTCGGGTACAATGCTAAATCTGAACAATACGAAAATATGTTCAGTGCCGGAATTATTGATCCTACTAAAGTAACTCGTGTTGCATTAGAAAATGCGGCTTCTGTTGCCGGAATGTTATTAACTACTGAATGTGTAATTACTGATATTAAAAAAGATGAACCTGCAATGCCACCAATGGGTGGAGGAATGCCGGGAATGATGTAACAATCACATTTTTTCTTTATAAAAATAAAAAATCCCGGAATTCCGGGATTTTTTTATTTTATTTTAAATTATTCAATTGATTTTTAGAATATTCTTTATTTTATATTTATACCGTTATTTGTTGAATTTATTTTTACCCATAACATTACAGTTATTTAACTTCTTATTTAAAAAACCGTCTACAACAAGGTAACTCGCTAATTAGATGAATAATAGCAATTATATCTAAACCTAAAAAAATTACTGATACGTATGCAATATCAAAAAATTTGTATACGATTAAGTTAATCTTCAAGTTACTGAAAAATTTATGTCAAATTATTCATTTTCAGCAATATTATTTTGTTCATAAAGCCATTCGATTGAAATAATTTTTAAAATAAGAAACTGTCAAAGGTTTTTAAAAATATTAGTTAAATTTTAATTATAAAATTAATATAATGTGTAAATTTGTAACGTTTTTTGAAGAATATTAAAATATGAAGCATCCTTTATTTTATGCAAAAATTTTACTCTTTGGAGAATATGGAATTATTGAAAATTCAAGAGGGTTAACCTTACCCTACAATGCCTACAAAGGAACCTTACAGTTTTCATCAGAACTTAATGAAATTGAATCAAAATCAAATAAATCATTGCATAAATTTGCAGATTATTTGAAAACTTTATCGTTACCTGAAAAATTTTCGATTAATATTTCTCAGCTTGAAAAAGATATTGAAAAAGGAATGTTCTTTGATTCTAATATTCCTCAAGGGTATGGGGTTGGTAGCTCCGGTGCTCTGGTAGCTGCTATCTTCGATAAATATTCTGTAAATAAAATTTCATCTGATAAGATTCTAAAAACTGATTTAAAAGATTTAAAAAACGTTTTAGGACAAATGGAATCTTTTTTTCACGGAAAAAGTTCAGGTATTGACCCTCTTATCTGTTATATGAATATCCCGTTATTAATTCAGCCTAATGCAGATGTTGACAAAATAGGATTAACTGAGAGTAAAGATGGAAAAGGAGCTGTTTTTTTAATTAATTCCGGTATGCCCGGTGAAACAGAACCTATGGTTCAGATATTTTTCGAAAAACTTAAAAATGAAGGTTTTAGAAAAACTTTAAAAGAAGAATTTATAAAATATAATAACAATTGTATAGATTCTTTCCTAAATAGGGACATGGGATCCTTTTTTCAAAACTTGAAACATCTTTCTCTGTGGGCCTTAAATCATTTTACTCCTATGATCCCTCGAAAATTTTTAAAAATTTGGAAAAAGGGTATTGATACTAATACTTATTATTTGAAACTTTGTGGATCCGGAGGAGGCGGATATATATTAGGCTTTACCCAGGATTATGAAGCTACTGAAAAAATGTTAAAAAATTACAAAAAAGAAGTCGTATACCGTTTTTAATTATAAATCCCTTAATTTTTTTTGTATTTTTACCTGGTTAATATCCTTAATGGATGTACTCTTCAGGAAAAAAAATAATTTTAATTAACCTCTCTTTTTTGGTTAGAGTTAGAATTTTTAATGTAATTATGCTAATTCTAGCCATGTATATTTCTGCTATCTATTTATTTGGTGATGAAAAAAATATTGTTGAGAATTTAAAAAATATAAAGCTTCATGGTATAGTCTTATCCTCCTCACTAAGCGCCATGGCCGGTTATATAATAAATTTTTTTTACGATCAGGAAAAAGATATGGTATATAGACCGATAACTTCTATATTGCAACGATTTATCAGTAATGGAATAGCTTTACGATTTTACATTTTTTTCAATTTCATATCTTTAACTATTGCCATAGTGTTATCTTATCGTATTTTTATTTTTTTTCTAATTTATCAATTTATCATTTGGTTTTACAGCCATAAACTAAGTCGAATAGTTTTTATCAATAATTTGACTAATTCTGCAATCATGCTTTTTCCTTTTTTAGCGCTGTTTTTATTTTATGAAAATTTTTCTTCTTACATTTTATATCTTTCTGGATTTTTATTCTTTATCATATTCATAAAAGATATTTGTAAAGATCTTCTCTCTTATAAATATGATCATCTATTTAACTACCATACTTTGCCTAATACTTTAGGTATTATACCTACCAAAATTATATTAAATATATTATTTTGTTTATTATTAGGTATTTCCTTTCAATTAAGTTGCGAACCTCATCTTTATGAAATACGACTTTATTATTTACTAACCATACTATTATGCGTTTGTTCGATTGTGGTTATCTGGTTAAGTAAACCTCAATATATTCAGATATTAATATTTATGATCAAATTTTGGATTTTTTTAGGCACTATTTCTCTAGTATTTATTGATGGGAATCCCTTAACTTTGCACTTTTAATGAAGTTTGTTTAAAAATAGCTTTCTACCCTATTTATACGCACGTATATCATAAAGGTATATTAACATAGATTTGCAACAAATGAAAAATAATAAATCATACGACAGAAGAGGCTCTGGAAGAAATGAAAAATCTCATAAAAAAGAATATTTCAAAGCCAATGATAAAAAGGAAAATAAATCCGGCAAAAAAAATAAATTCGAGGATAAAAAAAGGTACGCATCCGCTGCTCCATTTAGAAAAAGATTACCTAAATCTCCTAAAGAAAATGACGGAACAAGACTCAATAAATATATAGCAAATTCAGGCGTTTGCAGCAGAAGAGAAGCGGATATATTCATTCAAAATGGAGTTGTTGAAGTTAACGGAAAAATTATTACAGAATTTGGGTATAAAGTACAACCGGGCGATGAAGTATTTTTTGACGGGAGATATATTCGTCCTGAAAAAAATGTATACGTACTTTTGAATAAACCCAAAGGTTATATTTCAACTACTAAGGATGAAAAGGCCAGAAAGACCGTATTGGATTTAGTCGCCAATGCTTCTCCTTATCGTTTATATCCTGTTGGACGATTGGATAGGCAAACCACCGGTGTACTTCTTTTAACTAATGATGGAGATCTTACTAAAAAATTAACCCATCCTTCCCATGAAGTTAAAAAGATTTATCATGTCACACTAAATAAAAAAGTATCGGTTGAAGATTTTGGCAAATTGCTGGAAGGTTTACGATTTGAAGAGGGAATAGCTAAGGTTGACAAGATATCCTATATTGAAGGAGCTCCAAAAAACGAAGTAGGAGTTGAAATCCATATCGGGTGGAATCGTATTATTCGAAGAATGTTTGAAAGGTTAGGCTATGAGGTAGAAAAGCTCGATCGGGTCATGTTTGCCGGATTAACAAAAAAAGCATTAAAACGAGGTTACTGGAGAATTCTCACAGACCTCGAAGTTAATACTTTAAAAATGCTTTAAATATTTGTTATTATAACTTTCCTATTGGAAAGTTTTTTTTTTCTTTATAGTTATCTTATTTACAATATTGTCAATTAATTTTTGCCATACATACGCTAAAATAAATGTTAAAATGAATGCACATATATTTTCAATGTTGGAAGGCAAAAACAGATGAAATAAATAGAGGATTTTCTCATGAAATATAAATAAGGTAAGGCTATGTATTCCTAAAAATGTAAGAATCGGAAATTTATACGACTTAAATAAAGAAAATAAATAACATAAGAACATACACAATGGCAAGGTTATAAGAATGAAAGGGGCTACATAAATTCCATACTCTTCAAAATAGGGAGTATAATAATAAAAATAATAAAGAAGACTTACTCCTACTATTAGACATAATGCAAACAAAACTATTGTAAATTTATTAAATTCATATTCCTTATTTCTAATTAAGAAATCGGCTAGCCAAAAACCTATAACGTAATGAGGTATTCTAAATGTTAAATTATAAAGATATTCGTACGTATTATAGGTTGAATAGCTAAAAATATAAGCTGCTGCTATGGCACATAGTGTAGTTGCAGTCTTATTTATTTTAAAAAACTTGTAATATAAAGGTGTTACAAGGTATAAAAACAAAAGTGCAGGAATATACCAATCATATATTTTTCCTAAACCCACATTTCTCCAATAGCCTAAAGTAGTTAAATTATAAAATAATGAATCTGTATTCCAAATCCCTAATTTTATCGCTATGATAGTAACTATTAAAACAACTGGATAATAATAAGGTAATATACGTAATGCTCTTTTTTTATAAAAATGTCTAATTGAATCATCATTATGGATAGAAAAATAGACACCAAAACCAGATACTAATATAAAAATATCCACCCCACCATAGCCTATCCGTTTAAAGAATTCTAAAAATTTTGATGTACCTACATACACGTGAGAATGGTAAAACATAACCCATAAAATGGCAAAACCCATCAATAAGGTTCTGTATTTACTAAGTAAATTTAATTTCATAATATTTATTTTAGTTTATTTTGAGCGAATTTAACCAATCAATGTAGTCTCTGGCATTTTTCATATGCTCTGTCGGATTGGAGGTGAAGGCATGTCTGCCGGTATTTCTTATGGCACACATATACAAATAATCAGTTTTAGCCGGATTTAAAACGGCATCGACTACAAAATCATTAGGAATACAAATAGGTAGAGGAGGTAAACCTTTATACTTATAGGTATTGTACGGAGAATCAATAGATACATTTTTTACTCTCTTAACTTGAACCTTAAAGCCATATACTTTTCTTTCAGCATACTGAACGGTAGGATCCGATTGTAATTTCATATCTTTTTTTAGACGATTAAGATATAAGCTAGCGATGATAGGCAGTTCGTCTTTTTTAACATATTCCCTTTGAACTATGGAAGCTAAGGTATAAACCTCTAGAACAGACAACCCTAATTTATCGGCTTCTGCTTTTCTTTTTTCATTCCAAAAACGGTTATGAATAGTTTCAAATCTTGAAAATAATTTTTCAGGCGAAGTATTCCAGTCCATATAATAGGTTTCAGGAGTGAAATATATTTTCAGTTCTTCCACATCATTATATCCTTTTAACGATGCTTGTTTTTTAAAATAATTTATAAAATGTAAAGAATCATCTTCTAAATTCTTACCTAAATCGGAAGCTAATTCATAAATGTCATCATATGATTTAATTCTTAAATGAACTTCATCTTGCTTGCCCAGTAATAAACGTCTGATTAAATCTTTATTATTTTCTCCTACATTTAATTTATATCTCCCAGCTTTTATTTTATCCGGATAATTTTCGGCATAAGCTACTTTGTCAAAAGATTCGATGTCTTTAAGATATGGAGCAAGCATTTTTTTTACCTGATGGTAACTAGCTCGAGTTGGAATATATATAAGCTTTTCCTGAATAACATTAGAGCTGTAATATTTTTTGTAATAAGGAACGCCTACTATAATTAATCCCAACGAAAATAATAAAAACAAAATTATTATAACAATAATTATTTTTTTCATATTCGATTACTTGGTTCGACAAACATCCAATTAGGATTAAACGCTACAAAAATACATATCTTTATTTAATTTGTATAATATAAACTTGGGTTTTTATATATTTGTTAGTAACTTCAAGTTGATTAAATATGATTTTAGGTTTATTAGGGAAAAATATTTCTTATTCTTTTTCCAAAAATTATTTCACGGAAAAATTTAAATTACTGGGATTAAAAGATTTTTCCTATAAAATATTTGATATTCCTTCCAAAAATGATATTTCAAAACTCTTTAACACGCCAGATTTAATCGGTTTTAATGTTACCATTCCTTATAAAAAAGATATACTAGATTTTCTAGATGAATTAAGTCCTGAGGCTGAAAAAATTGGAGCTGTTAATACGGTTAAAATTAAAGGTAAAAAAAGAATAGGTTATAATACCGATGCTATTGGTTTTAAAAACTCATTAGTTCCTTTATTAAAACCCCATCATCAATCGGCTTTAATTCTCGGTAACGGTGGAGCTTCCCAAGCGGTCGCTTATATATTACACCATCTTTCCATACCTTATACAATCATATCCCGAAACGGAATAAATACCTATAGCTCATTAACCCAAGAAATAATTTCATCTCACAATTTAATTATAAATACAACACCGGTAGGAACTTATCCTAATATAGATGATTGTCCCCCCATACCAGCTCATTTTTTTACCCCTGAACATTTAATTTATGATTTGATATACAATCCGGAAGAAACTAAATTGTTACAGCTGGGAAAAAAAGCAGGTTCACAAACTAAAAATGGATTGGAAATGCTCCATTTACAAGCTGATCATGCCTGGAATATCTGGTATGAAAATAAGTAACTAAATAATTATTTTCTGTCAAATAACGTTCCGGAAGCTTGAGCTTTGGGAAATATGGTCATATCCGCAATTTGTACATGGTCGGGTCTAGAAACGGCATAATAGATAGCATCCGCTATATCTTCTGCAACTAAAGGCTCAAAACCCTGATAAACAGAGTCTGCTCTTTTTTGGTCTCCTTTAAATCGAACTAAGGAAAATTCAGTTTCAACAGCACCCGGAGCAATATTGGTAACTTTTATCCCTTGAGTTAATAAATCCATTCTCATTCCTTTACTGATTGCTTCCACGGCATGTTTGGTAGCACAATAAACCGTTCCTTTTGGATAAGTTTCTTTTCCTGCAATAGAACTTATATTTATTATATGCCCTCTTTTGTTGGCAACTAAAATAGGCACGACGGCTTTGGATACATACAGAAGTCCTTTAACATTCGAATCGATCATCGAATCAAAATCATCAATTGAAGAATCCAAAAATGTGTCTAATCCATGGGCATTTCCTGCACAATTTACTAATATATTTATATCTTTCTTGTTTTGATCAGACAAACTTCCTATAGCAGAAAATACCGCTTCTCTATTTCCAACATCGAATGAAAGAGTGGTTATTTTCACTTTATCTTCCAATTCTTTTTTTATATCGTCCAATCTACTTTTTCGTCTTCCACAAAGTATAAGGTTGATTCCTTTTTCAGCGAAAATTTTCGCCGTAGCTTGACCTATACCTGAAGTAGCCCCGGTAATTAAAGCTGTTTTTTGCATATACTATTTTTAAAGAATTAACTTACTAAATATACAAAATTATTCCAATTAAAATAGCTTATAAAAAACAGTTTGTTTATTATTTACCTTTATTCAAAATTCGGAAAATTCTCAACCAATTCAATATCATCAACTCTAAAACCTCTATCATTACTTGCCGCTTCACTGAACAATTCTAAGGTTGAAATTTCTTTTAAAATTTCATCAGGAATTCTGATCATTACGCCTTTGTATTTGTTTCTATTGTTGAATGCATTGAGTTCAATATCGGGTAATGTCAGCTCTTTCTCATTAAATCTAATTCTTAGCTTGTTTGTATTAGAAATTTCATCTGAGTTATAAATATTTGCATTGAAATTATATCTCAAGGCTATATTTTTTCGGTTTCCTAATGGGATATTACTTATGATTAAAGATGATTCTTTGTTTGCCGGGAACCATATAAAAAATTCTTTCTTGGCAATTTCACTGGATCCGTTTAATTTTCTAATATCAGCCAACCTAAATGGATCCGAATAAACTGCTCCTTCAGCCTCTCCATCAAAATTAGTAACCGCAGATACTTTAGGCCATGGACTTGAAATAATTATTCCTCCCTTGACTTTAGTTACCTTATTAAAAGTTTCTTTAAAAAATCCGCTAGGAGGAATCGGTGGCGTTGAGTAGTCATCATTATCAACACAGGAGATAAGAAACCCCTTAACCACTAATCCAATTATTATAAGTGAATATGTGTATTTTAATTTCATCATTTCAATAATTAATCTTCCAATTGTATCGTATCAATCCTAATTCCTTTTTTATTTTTACTTGCCGATCCAAAAAATTCAATTTTTTGAGTACCATCCGGAATAGGAATTCGCACAGTATAAAAAGTATTTTTATTGTTGCTTATATCTAAAGCAATATGGGGCAGCTCCACTTCAACATCATTACATTTCACTATTAAATCATCCACAAAGCCAATATCCAATGAATTAAAAATGCCTACATTGAGTTTAAACGATAAAACCATTTGTTTATGACCGGATGTATTGATATGGTCTATAATTAATGAAGCATTAGTATTTGCCGGAAACCATACCAAAGGGGAAGGAAATGAAGTTCCTGAAGTTCTAATATCTGCTTTTCCATAAGGATCACTATAGGCGACCGATTGAGAATTATCAAAACCGTTTGCATTATTTATTTTAGGTCTTACGGATACATTTGAAACCTTATTAAAAGTTTCAATAAAAAAAGGTTGAGTAAGTGGAAAATCTTTGACATCTTCTATAGTTCTCAGGTTCAACCTATAGGTTTTATACTTTCCATCATATCGGGTCATAATTCCTCTCAATTTACCCTCTCCATAGGGAATTTTATATCCCGCAAAAGAAGCATAATTACTTATAGGTACAGCAAAATAATTGAGATTTATAGTATTTACCTGATTGTCTGTACTAGAATTGTTTCTAACAAATGTTTTTCCCGGTTCATTAAATTCTACTCCGCTGATTTCAACCAAAGTACACAAATATTTTTCATTATTATTGACCTCTCTTGCAGTTAACAATTTACCGGCTGAATTTCTTTTAATAACCAATTCTTCTTCTTTTTTTTGATCTTTACCCAAGATAATATTCGATTTCATAATTGAAGGAGATATTTGATCGACGATATATTTTTCCGGCTGAGTGGGAAGCATACCAATCTGAACCATACCGTTTTGCTTACCATAATAGAGATCATCTAATTTAATATATAGTTTAGATCCAAGCGGATAATAAGTATATAAGCTGGATTTATTAATGCTGAGTACAATCCCTTGAGTTCCATCTTCAGTAACTAAAAATAAATTTTTATAAAAATTTCCGGCATGATCTGTTGAAATAACATAGCCCTCTAAAATTTCGCCATTTGTAAAAGCTTGTGCCTCTATACCATTTTTTCCGGTAAAAACAGGAGCTGTTTTTAAAAGATCAGAAATGTATACAGTCGCTTGCATTAGCCGACCTTGATTTACTGACGGATTTTTATAATCATCATCATGTACACAGGCCAAGAGAAACCAAGATATAAATATAAATAGTACACTATTTTTAATCATTTTTTCAATTTTAAAATTTATCGTTTATTTCAGCATTAATTTAAAATCTAAAAGAAACGTTTATGAAATACGATCTGCCTCTATCGTAAAAAAGCTTATTTCCAAAAAGCGGATAGGCCAACGATTTATCTTTTTCCAATTGTTCATAATTGGAATATCTTCCTTGTTCAAATGATCCGGTAACATATCCTCTTTCATTTAAAATATTATTTATCGAAGCACTTAAACTCAAGGAATACTTACCCATTTTAAGGGATTTACCCAAAGAAGCATTTAACATAAAAACATCTTGAAATTGCTTCTGTTTTATAATTGATTTAACATTTTCTTGAGTAGCTCCCTCATATGGAAAAGCATCATCTTTCATAACAAAGTTTTTGGTTCTTGATAGAGAAGATATATTCGAATAATTATCTTGTAAAAAATTACCACTAACTCCTACCCACCAATAGTTAGGCGAATCATATTTAATTCCTACAACATATGCTTTTTGTGGTGTTCCCGTAATCTTATAATTTTTAATGAAAGAAGATCCGTAATTATGTACACCCGGTGAATTATCACTAAGTATGTACAAATTAGGATTATTTTTATATGTATATTGTCCTATAGATGCTATTCCGGAGAGGGTTAAAGATGGTGTTAATTTCCATTCCAACCCTATTTCGGACCCTAAATATTCTTTTTCAACACCTGCTAAAACTTCTGAAACAAACGCGTCTTCACTTTCATCTAAACTAACTCCTTTAGCATAATAACGAGTTATTTCTACCGCATCTTTTATCTTTGTATAGTATCCGGTAATCCTGGCTTTCACAAAAGGAGACCTTAAAATATATGTTAAATCATTAGTATTTATTCTTTGATTGGATATATGAGGTGTTATATCATTATTTAATCGGGAATTCACAAATATTTCATTTAAAGTTGGTGAAGACTCAAAATAGGCTAAGTTTACTATAATGAAATTTCTTCCATTAATCTTATAAGTAATTCCTGTTCTAAGACCCAATTCTGTAAAATTGGCTTTATTAGATTTTCCGTACGAATTATTCGGATATAATCCGTGTTTAAATTTTCCGTTTCTATAGGCTTCATTCCAACCGAATACTAATGATACTGCCATCTCCCAATGGTTTAACGTCACTCTTGAGGTAGCATTTCCCGTTATTTCCTGCCTGAACATTCGGTAATCATATTCCGTTTTCTCGCCTTTCCTTGCTACACTACCAGGTTTTAAGCTGTTATAATCATCGGTAGATGAACCGGAACCATCACCCTTTATAAATGAACTTTTATTTACGACAAAATCTGCTCCCAATAAATCATTTACCTCTCTATAATTATCTGAAACTAAATTTTGATAATTTAAATTGAGAAAAAATTTCCAATTATCGCTCAAAAAAGTCTGCAAATGAGTGGCAGCATTAAAGGTTTTATCTTTATAAACATCATCCACCAGGAAATAGGAAGCTCTTCTGCCTATTTGCCCGCTGTAGGGATCTTGATATGTTGGAGCATGATAATTTGTATTATATAAATATCCCCAATCGAGTTGAGTCACGTTGAGATCATTAGTCTTCCAAGCATGAAGAAAATTTTCATATTCCGTCATATTTTCCTGACTAAGCCAGTAACTAGGTAAATTTTTATAATAAGTTGGAGTTGGATTATCGGCTTCATACCTATTTAGACGGGAACTTTTATTATATCCAAATTGATATGAGGCTGTAGTTGTTAACTTTGATTTATCGCTTAAATTCCAATAATGAGTTAACATAAATATCGGCTCAAAAATTCTTTTAACCCTTTCATTTCTTTTATCTCCATCTTGCCAGCCCCAATATGAATTATAATTCTTACCTCTTAGGTCATATACTTCTTGTGTATTAGGACTCATTCCTGTTTTTCTTGTTGGAGTACCGAATGCAGTAAGATTTAGTCTGTGGTTATCATTAATTTTTTTCTCAAGAGATGCGAAGTACGCATAGGAATTATTATAGGTCCCATCAATTACTCCTTCTTCCATCCATCTTCTGGAACCTGAAAAAGTGAAAGCCCATCCCGACGGTAGCATTCCCGAGGAATACGTTGTCATGATTCTATGTTGATACGTACGATTTGAGAAAGAATAGGTTAGCTGAAATCCTTTCCTGTAAGAAGAAGAACGTGTATCGTAATAGGTTGTTCCTCCCAAATTGCTGAAAGAATAATCAGAGATGGTATTATTTTCCGCTAATTCGTAAGGATATTTAATAACATTATTTAAACCACCCCAATTTCCAAAATCAGGTTTTCCTGTATGATTTTTAGACATTGGAATACCATTAAACATAATATTTGCATAACTGTTATCAATTCCCCTTACTTTGAACCAGTAAGATCCTAATTCAAAAGAGGCGGTTTTAGAAAATACATCTTTAGAAGATTGTAATAATCCAATTCCGGTCATAGATTGAGAACTCTCTTCATCAGGCGAAAAATCATCTTCCATCAATGTCAATAAACCTTCATCCTCTTGAGAAGGATTATATTCTAATTTTATCACTCCTAAATCTTTCTTCGTTTCTTTAGGAAAAACTTTTACCGTTAGAGTTAAAGGCACATAACCTACTCTATTAATGATGATTTGATAAGTTCCGGCAGCTACATCTTTAAATTGAAAATATCCTACCCTATCGGATTTAGATTGTATCAAACGATCTTCACCTAAGCTAACGACAGCCTGATCCAAAGGCTTATCCTGGTCTCCTTTGAGATAACCATAGATCATAGTTTGCGCAAATATTACCTGATTTACAAAAAGTATCCAATACAATAACTTAAATTTCATCATCTTTTAGTAATTTCAAGAAGCCTATTGAAGCAAAT